>NZ_LNUA01000032.1 GCF_009764355.1 Companilactobacillus bobalius
TTTCTTTAAACAAAAATGGATTGTCCCCTGTAGAATACAGGGAGCAATCCATGATTTTTTAAAACTTATAAAAATGTCTAACTTTTTTATTGCACTTCATATTGCCATCAAAGTGATAGCATTATCTTGGACCTTTTAAAATCAAAGAGATTTAAGCATCTTCTTTATTTTTCCAATCATCTTTCTTTTCATCCCAATTTTCTGAGAGGGCATGTTTAGGAAGAATCAAGTTAAGCACGATACCGACAACTGTGGCAACACCAACTCCAGTGAATTGGAAGGAACCCATTTGTAAGTATGCATTACCAATACCGATAACGAGGATAACAGAAGCAATCATTAGATTACGTTTTTCATTGAAGTCGACTTTGTTGTCAACCAGAATTCTTAGACCACTTGAGGAGATAACACCGAATAGCATAAAACTAATACCACCGATTACGGGTCCAGGAATAGTTTGAATCAAAGCACTTAATTTACCAACAAATCCGAACAAGACAGCGAAAACAGCAGCACCGATAACAACGTAGACACTGAAAATCTTGTTAACAGCCATAACACCAATATTTTCACCATATGATGTAACAGGAGGACCACCAAGGAAGGCGGCAACGATTGAAGCTGTACCATCACCAGCTAGTGTCTTGTGTAAACCGGGATCTTTGAAGAAATCACGATTAGTTAATTCATCAAGTACCATGATATGTCCCAAGTGCTCAGCCATAGTAACGAAGGCAATTGGCGCAAAACTCAGGATTGCACCCCAGTAGATTTGATGAGGCATGTAGTTAGCAAACATAATATCAAAAGCGGGTAGTTTGAACCAAGGTGTTGAAGCAACCTTAGAGAAATCAACGATACCGCAGAAGACAGAGAGAACGTATCCTCCGACAATACCTAGAAGAATAGCAATATTACTCCAAAAACCACGAAGGTACATGTTCAAAAGAACAGTTAGGAAAAGTGTAAACATAGCGATTCCGAAATACTTCAAGTCATAATGTGAACCGTTCATCATAGCATTATCAGCGGCACTTCCGGCAACTGACATACCGATAACTACGATGATAGGACCAACGACGATTGGTGGTAAAGCTTTATCGATCCAAGCAGAACCGGCAAAACCAACAATGATAGAAACAATCAAGTATACACAACCAACAGCGATAGTACCTTGAGCGACTCCTTGATAACCAACCGTCTTCATTAACGAGACCATCGGAACAATGAAGGAAAAACTAGAACTCATGTAAGCTGGAATTTTTCTGTGTGTAATCAAAATGTGAAGCAAAGTTCCGACACCGGAACTGAATAAGGCAATACTTGGATCCAATCCAACTAGTAGAGGTACAAGGACTGTGGCCCCAAACATTGAGAATAAGTGCTGTAATGATAGGAAAGCCCAACTGCTTAACGGTGGCTTTTCATAGACATCCAAAACTGCGTCTGGATTACGATATTGTTCTTCGTTTTTACTCAAAAAAACATCCCCTTAGTATTTTTTTGTAAAAAAATAGTCCCCTATCCCGTGTATGCGAAATAAAAGACTGAACGTGTTTCCTTATTAGCCTCACGGGACCAAAATTTAAAGGATCATTTATTTAATTACACTTAATATAATTGAGTTGCATTGTAAAGTCAATAATGAAATACTAAAAGGAGAATTTAAGCGTTAACAAAGAGGAGATTTTTATGGTTGAATTATATATTGTAAGACATGGTGAAACGGACACTAACTCTGAGGCTCGAATCAACGGAATGTCTACTGACAAACCCCTAAACGCCAAAGGTATCAAGCAAATTGAGGAATTAGAAAAGCATATTGATATCACTGATTTTGATGAAGTTTATGCAAGTCCAATGAAGCGTGCAATGCAAACAGCTGAAATTTTGAATCAAGGAGCACACGAAATTCAACAAGATAAACGTCTAGTTGAAGCCGACTATGGTTCATGGGATGGTTTGAGAGAAGAAGAATTGATCGTAAAACACCCAGATGCCTTTGATGAAAACAAATATTTGTTACCAAATTATACTAAGTACGCCGTTAATGGTGAAGAATACGCTGATGTTTACAAACGTGTTGAAGATTTCATGAATGATATGGCTAAAAAAGGTGACGAGAAGATTTTGGTAGTTTGTCACGGTTTCGTTAGTCGTTCATTTGTTAAAGTCACAACTGGTGCTAAAGATATTTCAAACATCATTCAACCTGATAACGGTGGTGTATCGAAGTATAAAGTTTCCGCTAGTGGCAAGAAGTATCTAATGTATTATGGACGTTTAAATAATATCGATTAGAGGGTAGACAATGAGTCTGACTAATAAAGTTCCCGAAAAGGATGTTCAAACGACTTTCAATAACATCGCGGGCAACTATGATAAATTAAATTCCATTATGAGTTTGGGAACACATCAAAAGTGGCGTAAGAAAGCTACTGAAAAAATCGTCAATCATCCTCAAAAAGTGTTGGATCTTTGTTGTGGTACAGCTGATTGGACGATTATGTTAGGGCAAAGATTTTATCATGCTCAAATTATTGGTGTGGATTTCAGTCAAGAAATGCTTAAATTGGCTCAACAAAAAGTTGCTCAATCCAAGTTAACTAATATTATTTTGGAAACTGGTGACGCCATGCAATTAAATTTTGCAGACAATAGTTTCGATGTAGTCACAATCGGTTTTGGATTAAGAAATGTGCCTGATGCCGATAAAGTACTGCGTGAAATCTATCGCATTTTGAAACCATGTGGGCAGTTGATCTGTCTGGAAGCATTCAAAGTCGAGACGCCAGTAGTTAAAATTGGTTGGAAATTGTATTTTAATAAGTTAATGCCCTTAATGGGAAAAGTTTTTGCGAAGAATAAATCTGATTATCAGTACCTAGATGATTCAGTTAATCGTTTTGTCAGTATCAAAAAACTATGTCAGATGATGCAAGATGCCGGATTCAAAGATATCGAAGTTACTGATTTAATGATGAAAGCAGCGGCTATTCATTCGGCAATTAAAAGTATTTAGACAAAACAAAAAGAACACCCGGGGAAGGTGTTCTTTTATTTTTTTAGGGGATTAAATATATATGTTATAGGGGGGATGAGATGAGATATCTCTCATCTACAAGTAATACTATAACCAATAAGTGTGAACCAATTATATTGAAAATGTGAAGATTTTGTGAAGTTCTATTTATTTAGAAATATTATTTTATAACTGTTGTAGCAAGCTAACAATTAAAAGGGGTGCTCAAAATGTCAAATATCAGAGATGTCGCCAAGCTTTCAGGTCATTCAGTTTCAACTGTTTCAAGAGTCATCAATAATCAAAGTTATGTTGCTACCGAAACTAAAGAAGAGATTCTCAAGGCAATGAAGGAATTGAATTATCATCCTAATGATATTGCTAGAGCCTTAAGTACCGGCAAAACTTACCGTGTTGGTGTCGTTATGCCTTATAGTAATCATCCTTATTTTCAAAAGTTAGTTTCCGCTATCACTCAGGCCGCCTTCAAAGAAAACTATCAAGTTACTTTATTGCCTTCTCATTATAATGTTAAAAGTGAGATTAAATATTTAGAAATGTTGAAGCATCAAGCATTCGATGGACTGATTTTTACTTCCAGAGCCATTCCATTTGAAACAATTGTCGAATATCAGAAATACGGTTCGATTACTTGTTGTGAAGATACCTTGGATTACCCCATTTCTTGCGCATACACTGATCGGGAAAAGTCTTATATAGATGCTTTTGGATTATTAAAGAAATTAAAATTTCAAAATATAGGCGTTACGGTAAGTCGTAACGAACAAACGAGTCGAAGTGCTAAATCAACGGTCGATTCTTATTGCAAAGTATTTGGAAAAGAGTGTCCGGAAAAATTATTAGTTCGAAATATGCAGTTTTTTAAAGACGGAATTGAGGCTGCTAAGGAGTTGACTGCTAAAAATCTAAATCTGGATGCAGTTTTTGCCAATGGCGATCAAGTTGCGGCTGGAATTATTTATCAATTAAAGAAAATGCAAATTGATGTTCCAGTTATCGGCCAAGAAAATTTGGATTATAGTTACTTAATGAATTTTTCAACGATTGATCATAAGTTGAATGAAATTGGTGAATATGCTTTTTGGTCTCTGTTTGAAAAAGAAGTCGTTAAGAAGTTGATTCCTGCCGAATTTATTTTACGAGGAGCATTAATTTAATATAAAATATCAAATAAAAAACACCCTTTTTTCGGAAAGGGTGTTTTTCTAGGGGATTAAATATTGTTTATAGGGGGGATGAGAGAAGAGTATTGGCTCTTATCTACAGTTTAATATTACTGGCTTATCAGAAGTTCATAGTTGTTTGAAAATTGTAAAGCATTTTTGGATAGCCCATAGTTGATAAGTCTTTTATATTTTTATAAATTCTTTGTCCTTTTGTAACTTTTAAAGTTACATCCCATGAGAGCAGAAAAAACTACTCTGCAAGGAATAGTATATCGTATTTTACGACTAACTACTACCAACTGGCACGTAAAAGACAATAAAAAAAGTACCTCGGGGAAAGGTACTTTTTATTTAGGGGATTAAATATATATATGTTATAGGGGGGTGAGAAAAGGGATTATCTATATCTCTCATCTACAATTTATATAATACTCAACCTTTATGAATTAAATATTTATAAAATGTGAAGATTTTGTGAATTCATATAAAATGCCGTCCTCCACAACAAGAAAATTTGGCTGGAACGCCATGGGCCGACTTGGAGCTAATTATTTCACACTTCGTGCAAAATAATGGATCTCTAAGTTCGGCCTTTATCTAAGCAATAAATTGCTAAGATAAATCTCATGGCTGAGCCAATTTTCTTGTTGTTCCGGACTAAATCCGGCTTTGTTTCTTAGATGTTTTAAAACCTAAATAGGAACTGCATCTATATTAGTCAATATCGATATGGTGTTCTGAGCTAGTTTTCTTTTCTAACTTAGGGAGGATAACCTTCAAGACACCATTGTCATAGTTAGCTTTGATGTTCTCAACGTCGGCTGCTGGTAAGTGATATTGTCTCATGAAGCGGCCACTTGTGCGTTCGGACATAATCATGTCGCCGTTCTTATCGTTATGATCATTAAAGCTGTCGCGACGGCCACTAACGGTCAAAACATCATCTTGATAATTGATGTCGATATTCTTCTTATCAAAAGCTGGCATATCAATATGTACTTCATAATCTTTATCTGTTTCTTTAATGTCAGTCTTCAAATTAGAACCTTCTAAAGCACTATCTTCGAATAATGATGGAAAACTAGTCATCCATTTGTCTCCATTGAAAAAGTCTCTCATTAAATTGTTACGATTCATAATTTCATTTACCATAAATAATTAACTCCTTTTTAAAAGAATAAATTTGTTTTTTAGCACTCATCGAGTACGAGTGCTAATGGAACTCCAAAAAAATAAGCTTAAAGCGTTAGTCAATATCGATGTGATGTCCAGAATCTACTTCCTTATTTATCTTTGGAAGAGTGATTTCCAAAACACCTTTGTTATATGTAGCTTTGATATTATCTTGATCAACTTGTGGCAATCTGTATTGTCTCATGAAATGACCACTTGAACGTTCAGACATAATTACATCACCATTTTTATCATTATGATCAGTGAAACTGTCACGGTGACCACTAATAGTTAAAACATTATTATCATACGTAATATCAATGTTCTTCTTATCAACTGCGGGAAGATCAACGTGTACTTCATAATTTTGATTATTTTCTTTAATATCAGTCTTTAATGTTGAATCTTCGGGAAAATTATTGTCAAATATAGATGGAAAACTATTCATCCAAGAGTCACTATTAAACCAGTTTCTCATTAAATCGTTACGGTCCATAATTTCATTTGCCATATTTTATTACTTCCTTTCCCTTAATTACAAATACAGTATAAAACCTGAATTATGGAAGTTCAAGAATTTAGCACTCTTAATTAACGAGTGCTAATTTTAGCAAAAAGTAAGTAAAAAATAACCGTATATTATGTGATACAATTAACTTAGTAAAGAAGAGGATGTTAAGATGACTAAATTAGTTATGAAACGTATTTACGACAAAGATTTACCAGCAGGGTATCGTGTGCTGGTAGATCGGCTTTGGCCACGTGGTATGTCTAAAGTACGTGCAGACCTTGACTTATGGGCAAAAGAGATAGCCCCATCAGCAGAATTGCGTAAGTGGTTTGGACATGATCCTGAAAAATATTTAGAATTTAAGAACAAATATTTAGATGAGATTAACAATAATCCATATACCAAAGAATTTCTAAAGTCCTTAAAAGAGGCTCTTCAAACACAAGACGTACTGATACTATATAGTGCAAAAGATGAAGAACATAATGACGCTGTAGTGCTAATGGAATATCTAAATTCGAATATTTAAGTATTGTAGATTGGTTGGCTAACAATTATGGAAGAATTTGATTTGCAATCTTTATTATCTAGTAGTGATAAGTTATTGATTCATCTGTTGCAATCATATGCACAGACCAATGATATAGCTATTTTTGTGTTAAACAATGAGGATCATTTACAGGCTGGAATTTTTGGTAAACTAACGAGGAAAACTGAATTAACACGGGTAAATAAAACTAGAGACTTATCTAAGTTGAGTATTAACAAATGTAAGTATGATATGGAATATGCTGATGCACCGTTGCGTATTTCTATAATCAATCAACGAATAGGAAAAATTTGTGTTGCTCAGGATATTTTGAAAAATACTGATCCGAGTAATATTGTAGTAATTCAAAAATTACAGCAACAAGTTGAATATTTAAGATATTTATTTGAGAGTGTATCAAAGCTGATCATCAAGGAGAGAGGAATTGATGATTTCATAATTAAATATTCACTAGATGTCGACGAAGCTATCGATGATCTCGAAAATGATGAGAGTGGTGCATTGAAGAGAATCAGACATCTGTCGACTTCAAATGAATCGATTATTTCTGCAATTGAGTTTATTGATAATAATTTAGATAAGCGTTTAACACTTGATCAAGTATCGGGCAAAGTTTATTTGTCGGATTATTATTTCAGTAAACTGTTTAAGAGGGAAACAGGTTTGAGTTTTTCGGTGTATTTGAATGCCCGAAAAATTCAAAAAGCCATGATTCTCTTAAAGGAATCAGATAACAGTATTAATGAAATTTCGGATGCATTAGGTTTTACTAGATTGAGCTACTTTAGTCAGACGTTCAAAAAGTACACTGGCTATGCACCGACGAAATATCGTATTGATGGAAAAGAGTAATAAAAATGTAGGGGGCATTCTTACTAATGCTTCCTGCATTTTTTGTTTACCCTGATAATTATTTCAATGTGTAAGCGATAACTAGACGTGTGTACAGGATTTATGCACAAATTATCTTTTTTTATGAAAAAAATTGTAGTAAAATTTAGGCTTAATGTAAATTACTTGTTTTTGTGTAATTTAAGGAGAGATATTTATGAAAAATGTCTTTAAGAAGGAATCCGTCGACACTTATATCAAGGCGGATTCGAGATTAACAAAGAGTTTAGGGGCAAGGGATCTCTTGTCACTTGGGATTGGAGCCGTAATCGGAACTGGTATTTTTATCTTACCAGGACATGAAGCGGCGTTACATGCCGGTCCAGCGGTGGCAATAGCATTCTTGATTGCTGCACTGGTCTCTGGCTTAGTCGGCATGGCTTATGCTGAATTTTCTTCGGCAATGCCTGTCGCAGGTTCGGCTTATTCATTTGGTTCCATTATTTACGGTGAAATAGTCGGCTGGATTCTAGGTTGGGCTTTGATTTTGGAATACTTCTTAACCGTTTCAGCGGAAGCAGTTGGTTTTGCTTCATATTTTAACAACAATATTTTGGGAGCTTTTGGAGTACATCTACCTAAGTTCTTATCGGCAGGTCCTCTGGAAGGTGGTGGAATCAATATTTCAGCCACATTGATCGTCTTATTGATTGCTATCATCATTTCCCACGGTGCCAGTCTTTCTAAGAAAGTTGAAAACGTTGCGGTTGTTATCAAAGTAGCGATTATCGTCCTCTTCGTTGTGGTCGGTTTCTTCTATATTAAGACTAGCAATTATGTGCCATTCTATCCTAAACAGTTCCATACTGAACCCTTTGGTTTAGGTGGAATCTCGACAGCTTGTGCTACAGTCTTCTTTGCTTTCGTTGGATTCGATGCTTTGGCAGCCAATTCAGCGGAGACCATTAATCCGAAAAAGGATATGGTTAAAGGAATTCTAGGAACAGTTATTGTCGCAGTAATCTTGTACGTTTCCTTCTCACTTGTTTTAACCGGAATCGTCAATTATAAGGACTTAAACGTTGATGATCCAGCCGCTTATGCGTTGAAAGTCGTACATCTCGATACTTGGAATAAACTGATCACCATTGGCGCCTTAGTTGGTATCTTCACATCATTGTTGACGATGTTCTTTGGTGGATCTCGTCTAGTTTACGCTTTGGGCCGCGATGGATTGTTGCCTAAGAAAATGGGACAAGTCGACTTCAAATATTCAGTTCCAAAGAATGCCATTTTAGTAGCGACAGTAGTTCAAGCTTTCTTTGCCGGCTTGGTACCATTGACTGAATTAACATCATTGATCAATGCCGGAACCTTGTTGGCCTTCGTCTTTATTTCTTTCGGTATTATTCCGTTACGTCATCGTAAAGACATTCCTAATACAGGTTTCAAGATGCCTTGGTATCCATTCCTACCAATTTTTGCTGGAGTAGCTAGTTTATACTTCTTATTGATGTTGCCAGCTATTTCTAAAATCAGTGTTGGAATTTGGATCTTGATTGGAATCGTCGTTTACTTCACTTACAGTTTGAAACATTCAAAATTGCAAAATAAAAAATAGCTTCCTGACGGAGGCTATTTTTTCTTGCTCTTGGGAGCTTTATTGTTGTTGATTATATGAATAATTAGGGTAACGATGATGGCACCAACTAAAACACCTACGAAGACAAGATTAGGTATTTCGATGTCAATTGCTGGAATCGACAAGAATAATTTTACCGAAATGAACATGATCAAGAAGTAAGCCATACCGTTTAGTTCAGGAATCTTACTCATCAAGCCCATGATTAGTTCAGCGATACCTCTCATAGCTAAGATACCGATCATACCACCAATTAAGACGATAACCGGATTACTAGAAATAGCCAATGAGGCCAAAACAGAATCAATTGAGAAGACGATATCCATTAATTCAATTGAGATAACGACTTGCCAGAATCTGGAAATGTGAAGATGCTTTTCTAGAGCATTCTCTTTTTTAGGTTCAGTTGGAACCTCAACTTTTTTATTCTTACTGAAGAAAAAGTGATTTAAGAAGAGATAGAACAAGTAGGCGGCACCAAAGACTTTGATCCACCAGAAATTAATCAAGTAGACCCCGACACCGATAACTAAGAATCTAAAGATGTAAGCACCGAATAGTCCGTAAAATAGTGACTTTTCCTGTTCAACTTTGTTAGGTAGTGATTGTGTTTGAGCGGCCAAAACTACCGCGTTGTCGACTGACAACATACACTCCATGACTACCAATGATAAGATAACTAACCAATCTTCCCCCGATTCAATAACAGTTGCCCAGTTATGAAGATCAAAGAATGGACCGTACATATTTATTAATGCATTCAATCAGTATTCCTTGCTTTCTATTTGTATTGTTGGGTAAATGATACCAGATTAGAGGATCGATTTACAATTAAGGTTTGAAAAAGAAAATGGAAGTATACTTCCATTTTGATATAAGGAGTAAATAAAAAAAGCAGTTCCCTCATTTTCGAAGAAACTGCTCTTTAACTTTTAAGCGGTTGGTACAAATGTTGTATAGATTAACCAAATATTCAAAATAGTTAGCACCACTGCAACAAAGTAACCTAGATATTCAATAAATTTATTATTGGCAAATTCACCCATAAGTTTCTTGTTACTGGAGAATCTGATCAATGGAAAAATTGAAAATGGTAAAGCGACACTCAAGAATACTTGTGACAATGTCAAAAGTGATTCGATCTTAGCTTCGTTACCATGGAAAATAATGGCAAACGAGATAACTGGAATAATGGATAGAAGACGAGTAATAACACGTCTTGCCCATAGTTTCATCTTCATGTGGATGAAACCTTCCATAACAATTTGTCCGGAAAGTGTACCAGTGATAGTTGAGTTTTGACCAGATGCCAATAGGGCAACGGCAAACAAAATACTTAGTACGGGACTAGCAACTGCACCAGCAACCTTTGGATTTTGAAGGGCGTTAAATAGATCAACGAAACGTCCCAAATCACTATTTGTACCATAGAACAATGCGGCACCAAGTAGTAATAGTAAAGTATTAACGACAAAGGCTAATGTTAATTGGATATTTGAATCCCAAGTTGAAAATCTAACGGCTTGATGAACACTCTTTGGATCATCACGGTCATATTTTCTAGCTTGTGAAATAGATGAGTGCAAGTACAAATTATGAGGCATAACTGTTGCACCAACAATACCTAATGATAGATAAAGCATACTCTGATTTTGTAAAATTTTAGGTTCGGGGATGAATCCAACCATCATTTGACCAACATCTGGTTTAGCCAAAATAACTTCGTACAAGAAGACTAATAGAATAACCATAATAAGTGTGGCTACGATAGCTTCAATTTTTCTGAATCCTAGTTTCATCAAGACCAATAGTAATAGAACATCAAAAGCCGTGATGATAACACCCCATAATACCGGTATATTAAATAGCAATTTCAAGGCAATCGCTGAACCGATAATTTCGGCGATATCGGTTGCCATGATAGCCAATTCGGTGATGATCCATAAACAGAATCCTCCGACTCGACTAGTTCGATCTCTCGTTAGTTGTGCCAAATCTCTTCCGGTCACGATACCTAGTTTAGCTGACATGTATTGTAGTAGCATCGCAATTAAACTAGAAATCAAGATAACGGATAGTAATTTGTACTTAAATTGGGCACCACCGGCGATAGATGTTACCCAGTTACCGGGATCCATGTAACCCACGGCGACCAAAGCACCTGGTCCACTATATGCTAACAAGGTTTTAAAGAAACCTGCGTCTGTCGGAACATCAACGGTATCATTAATTTCTTCCAAGGAAGGACCGTTAGCGTAATGAATTAGGCTTTCGTGTTTTTTATTTTTTTCACTCAAGCTGTTCTCCCCCTTTTTATTCTCAACATATAATATCATGTTAGAGGTGTCTTTTAAACCCAGTAAACTTAATAATTAGGACAACTTAACAAAATAATACTAAAAGCCGTGTTTTCTAGGGATAGATGGTGACATGGGATAATAATTTTGTGCCAATTATATTAATAATAAACAAATATTTATGTGTAAATGCATAATTTTACGTTTCTAATACGCAACTTCATGTATTTATCACATTGTTACGATACAATATAAGTGTAATGGAAATGGTAGGGAACAATATTTTAAATTTTTAGAAAAGGGATAAAGTCAAATGAATGTAATTTTAATAATAGTTGATATCATCTTTTTCCTTGGTGCAGCCTTCAATGTGTATTGGCAGTCCCAAATTGAAATCAAGTCAATTTATAAGGTTTCATCGCTGATTTTTGCGGCTTTCATTGGGGCATGGCTACTTTTCTCACCAACAAATCAATTATCTTACATCATCATGGTTGCTTTATTCATGTTACTTAACATTATGAATGGTGTTGGAGGAATTGGTTCGAAGAAAATCGTCATCAATGGATTCTATTCGGGCGTTTTGGATTACTCGCAGATCATTCACGTAACTTTGATACCAATCGAGTTGCAAGGTAGTAAACCAAAAGTAGCAGTTATTTTTAACACGAAGAGACCACAACAAGTGGAAATGAATTTTAATACGTCATATAAAGAGATTCAAAAATTCTTAGATAAAAAGTTATCCAATGAAGTTTCAGTTGAAGTTGGACAAATATAGAAATGGAAGAGACCTCGTTTGAGGTCTTTTTTAGTTGGTAAATATGTCGTCTTCCACAAAAAATCTGTGGGCCGCTGGAACGTAGCGGACGCGACTTGAAGCTAATGATTTTTTGTTCCAGACTGGATTCTGCTTCTAAATTTAGAATTAAAAAACGACGTCTATTCAGGAATCTCAATTCACTTTAATTTTGTGGATTGATTAATCTGAATGGACGTCGTTTATTTTAATAGCCGTATCTTATATTTGATAATTGAGTTAATTTTTGTAATTTAGATTGTTGTTCTTCTGTTAATGAGATTTTGTTCTTATGAAGTGCGTTAGAAATTGATATGTTCATCCTACTTAAGATGTAGGGAACGGCTGATTCTCTTTTTTCTAGTTCATCTTTGAATTCGATTAGTACCTCTTGTAAAGGTTGTCTGTTGGCATCGGTATTTAAATTATTAAGTAAGTCATCGATGATAGCAATTGCTTCATCACCACGATCTTTGCCACCAGCAAACCAAGTTAGTTTAGCCATTTGTTTTGTCACCTCCTTTATAAGAAAAATAGGGTTGTCGATATTATATTCAATAATTGATGTGAAAGGATATTACTGTAAATATTCTTAGTTTTTTCGAAGATAGTTGTGAGGAAGGTGCTGGTATGGTAAATCGTATTTTCTGGCAATGCGGATTAACACGTATAAGATAGCTCCAAACATAATTAGTGTAAAGACGATATTGCCTGATTTTGAGACCATGGTTAAGGCATTTAGCTGTATAAATATCGGTAATAGTAAAAGGAGTATTAGTTGGATTATTTTTTGCGGCATGATATCTCCCTGTGTTGTTAAGAAATTTTAGAGCCAATTAAAGAGTGAACCAAGTCCCAAGATGATAAAAATGATTGCGAGTATAAATGAGAACCAAATTGCCATCGGTGAAAATGCTGATGTGGATTTGCCACCTGATGTTTTGAGAGTTTTGAAATAATTTATCGTTGCGAAAAACTGCCAGATACCAATAATAATGAATAGTGTGCTAAATATGTTTTTCATAATATTCACCCCGTATCATAATTGATTCTTTATACTGATAATCTTAACAACTGTGTGATTATTTAGAATTAAAATGTCTTGGATGGGGGGATTATATGTCTTGAAAGTGGTAAAAATAAAAGGGCTCAAGCGTGATTGCCCGAATCCTTTTTTCTTTAAATATTAGTGATGGATTGCAGTTTCTTTTTTAATTTAGTAGCTTTCCCCATAGAAAATTTTTTAGTGGTGCCATTCTTTAATAGAATTTGACGGGATGGAAAATCAATCTGTCTGATGTTGATTGGATTGATAAGACAGGAACGACTAATTCTAAATAAGAAAGTGTATTTCTTTTCTAAATCATTGAGTTTGCCATAGAATTCGTATTGACCATTATCGGATATAAAAATTAATTGGTGAGGAATTTTGGACGATTCGATTGAATAAACTTCATTTTGATTAAAATTAAATATTTGTGTTCCAATTTCAAAGACAAAGTTTTGCTGATGATATTCTAATGATTTTTTTATTAATTTTTCCACATAAGCAAGTGCGTCATAAATTTCGTCACGATAGGCTTCAAGGTCTTGTTGTTTCTCGATAAAACCAATGGCACCAACCTTTCGCTTGAGAGTTTCTGGTGCTAACTCCTCATGCGTAGTAGTAAAAATAATATTGGCTTCTACATCAAATTCTCGAATTCTTTTTGCCAAATCGATACCGTCAATTTTTGCTTGTAAGTCGATATCCAAAAAGTAAATTCCACGGTTAGGTTGGGATGTTCGTAAGTACTGAAGAATATCTCGAGGGCTTTGAGCGGTACGTTCAATTTCGAAGAAATTATTATGAAAGAGGAGATAGTTTTCAATCAGAGTATTGAGTTGTTTCAGCTCGATTGGATTATCTTCACAAATAATAATAGGATAACTCATTTTTTCCCTCCTGATTTTGTAATGGTAAATTGCATGCTGAACCAATTATTGCGGGTATTGTAGGAAACCAAAAGGTTTTTATACTTCTTTTTAATATCTTGGATGTTAATCATACCAAGCCCGTCATGATTCTTCTTGGAAGAAAAGCCATATTGTTCAATTTTAGAAACGGAAATGTGTTTGACAATAGTGTTCTTAATCGAGATTTCTAATTGTCCATCAGTGTTAATCAGGATAATTTGGATCTTGCCACTTGGTTGTTCTTTAACAGCTTCAATGGCATTATCAATACTAGCTCCCATTAGTCTTATGAGATCAAAAATATTAAGACGCACATTGTCGATATCACTTTTGCATTCAAAATAGCAGTCGATATTGTTAGATTTGATGGTTTTCAATTTACTGATCATAAGTGACTTAATATAGGGATTGGAGATGTATTCCAAATCTTTGAAGTCATCCATAGAAATGTTACTGAAGTATGTAGTCGAGTAACCCTCCAATTCTTTTAGTGAGCTTTTCAAGTCGTTGTTGTCATTGACGGTAGCAATTTCGTTTAAACTATTAAGAATGTTTTTGTAATCATGCCGAAATTTATGCATTTCTTTTTGGTCACTATCGAGTTGTTTAGTATAATCGCTTAAATTATCTAATTGTTCAGACATCAATTTCTTTTCGTAAATCTCTTTTTGACGGACATTCTCATGAATGAAAATGAAGGCAATGGCGATTCCTTGGACAATCAGAAAAATTAGAATACCTGTTGTTAAGTCTAAATAAGCTTTGAATTTTTGGATGAAATACATAAAGGCAAGTATGACCATAGAAGAATAGGTTAGAACTATGCTTAGGGATGGTGAACTGAAATTTTGAATGATACTATTCAACTTAAGCTTTTTAAAGATAAAAATGATTATTAGCAAAATAATAAGCTGAATCAAGAGCGTACCAGTTATTAATAATAAATCGTTTATTTTATAAACAAGATAGATTTTTGTAATAATAACGGAAGCAATTATTGAAGAAGTGAATTCGAATAGAAGTGCCAGCAATATGGAATTTACCAGGTAATATTTGTTAGAATTTTTGTTTCTTAAAGAGAAGTAAATGACTACTAGAAGCACTAAATAGACGGTGTCGTTGACAAATACGGCAATAAAAATGGCGGCAAAATAAAAGGCGGGAAGAAAGAGTATCTTTTTGTAAAGTGGAATTAATTTCATGTCATAAACAGAATTAAATGCTAAAAAATAAAAGAGATATGATATAAACATATTTAAAATAAACAATCGAGTATCCACAGTAATCAATGCTCATCACTCCCCCCCAGTGAAAAAAAGTATATTTATATCGTAACAATGAAAAGAGAAGTTGACCAATAACAAATTTTTCATTGAGGATGTTGATAACGGTATTTGAGGATGTTTTTCACAAAAAATCTGAAAACTGAATTAAAATTATTGTAAGAAGTGACCAAGAAAGGATTAATTATGCCTGATAAAAATGAAAAAGAAGAAGAGATTTTATTGAGTGAGCTTTATGATTTTGTTTTGAATCCTAATATTTCTGACGACGAACGTAAGATTGGACTCATGGCTAAAGCTGATTTGGAAAAGGGAAGATATACTGTAGCTGTCCTCAACCAAATAATTGTAAGTTTTCAACAGTTAGACTTAAAGAATAAAGGATTAACACCTGATGCTTCTCACTTTTATGATGTAGTAAATCCAATTTTGATCAAGATGAAACCTATTGGAACTAACTTGGGATATATAGGTTTTAACAGTAGTTATTTAAGTTAAGAATTGGGGGATATAAATGTTAAAAAGTCGGGAATCGCAACTAAACTATTTAATAACTTCATCATTGAACGATGAAGCTGTACAAAATAATGAAGAATTAACTGAAATTTTACGTAACGCACAATTCAAGTTAGGTAAAGGCGATGCTGAAAATATAGTGGCAACTAAATTGGAACATGCAATTAGTACTTATACATTTACGCATGGTTTAAAAGCGCCTAAATCAATTGTTGAACTATCAAAATTTTTGCAAAATGATGCTAACAAATATAAAGGATTTATGTCGATACTGACTTGGTTCGCTAACTAAATTACACACGGGGAGAGATGTCTATGCTAGATATAAAAACAACGAAGAAAGTTATTCACGAGTTATATGACGCTTTACATGAGCATCCAGATCAATCACCATATTTATTGAATATCACGGATGTATTAAGTCAGGTTTATATGAAATTGGATACAGTTGATAATCCTGAAGCTTGGTTAAGCAGACTGGTAAATTACATATATATGGAAGCTTTCGGTCGAGTTCATTTTTCTAGGGAAGAAGATAATCTTTTGATTGAGTTGGGCGACCTCTCAAAGAGATCGGGACTCAATGGTAGAAATCGAGCAAACTTTAATGATAAATCTCAATTTTACGGTTTGTTTGAAAAAATGCCTCGTCGTTAATGGATAGTAAAAATACTCTTAAAGTTAATAGACCTGTGTCTGATGACTTTAAGAGTATTTTTTGTTATTGGTTTGAAAGTCTGATTCTAATAGGCAGTTCCCACTTTGATTTGTTATCAATGCTTAAGATATTGAAGGCAATGATGGAAAAGATAAGCATATATATAAGGGAGATAACGATAGAATATTTATATTGGGACGGAGAATTATTGACTATCTGTCCGTTTCCAATAGTTCCAGTGAAATCTATGAAGAAATGTAGTAAGAAAGATAGCAAAATACTTCCCTTACGTATATATACGGCGCCAAATAGACAACCCATTCCAAATGTTTCAAATACTTGCATTATAGTCATGGTCAAATTCTGTGAATGAATATTTCCGATATGATAAAGGGCAAAAAAGATACTAGATATAATTAAACAGAATAGTAACTTTCTTTTGTCCATATTTTTATTGTTATCATTTAAGAGACTACCTAGGACTATGCCTCTGAATAAGCATTCTTCGGGGATTGCTGCACATAATCCAATAAGTAACGAAATAAAAAGGTGATTGGTATTAGATATTGATGACAATATTGAAATCAATATGAGCGTTATTGAAAATATTTTAGTATTCTTACCAACTGATAATTTAAAGTAGATTTTCTGACGAAATATCAAATTATTTAGAATTAGTCCAAATATAAGTTCAACCAGTTTAAATGCAATTATATGTTGCCAATTATCTATTTTGAAATAATCAAAAATTGGTCTGGATATAAAATTGTCGAATATTACTAATAGTACAAAAAAGATTATTTGTTTTTTAGGGAACCTTATTGTGTTTGTCATAATTCACTACCAATCTAATTAAGTTGTTTAATAATTGTGTGATAACTCTAGCTACTGGGTTGCTAAATAGTTTAGGAGTGGAAGAATGCTGGACCATTTATTACAGTAGAAATTTGTTGCCAAAATGACTTGTGTTCTACAGAGTTAATCTCATGTATAATCTTATTTTGCTCAGGACTGAAGTGGTATGTCTTCTTTAGAGCAGCCTGCTGTAATGCGTTATTTAAAGTAATAAGGGCATCGTGAATTTCGTTATAATTTTTACTGACGTTATCGGACTTATTTATTTGAAGGTATACTTTTTGAATTGTGGACTTGAGATTGTCCGCATTGGGAGGTAGAGATGAATTTAGTTCTTTGAGTAATTTGTTTAATGATTTTATTTCGTTGATCTTTTGAGATTTACGCATGGAATCCTTTCTATAGTAATTATTTATAATATCGAAATGAATCCAATTATATTTAAAATAATATGCATGAGTATTGGATACATTAAATTATCATCTGAGTATTCGTATATGATAGCGAAGAAAATCAAATCAGAATATTGTAGGAAAGAAATATTTTGTATGTCTCTCAATTTGTTAATATGAAATATCATAAATAGAATTGTTGTGATTACGATGCTAATAATGGCGATTGCTTTTCTATTTAAATTGAATCGTGAGAGGAATCCTTTGAGTAGTGTATGTTGAATAAAATATTGAAAAATTACCTCTTCTACTATTGGGCCGGTAATAGCGATAAGAATGAATAGTATTAAGACGCCAATAGAACCACTGGAATGTACGCCTTTCTCTAATCCGCTTTGATTACTTGGATTTGCTGGAATGATATTTTGAATTATGATTTGATAGGCCAAATCTAGAACCACAAATATTGGAATAATGTATATGGCTTTAAAACTTCTAAATAGATGATTCAAATCATCTTTGAAATTACTTCTTAATAGATAGATCAAAGATATGCATATAAGAATATGAAGTGCTGTGAATATCAAACTTGAAGTAGTTTGACTTAAAAATTGCTCTAATATCTTCAGAAGAAATTCTGTGACAAACATATATATAAGTATTATCGGAAAAACTCTGTAATTTACTTTATTCATATTAATTGCTAACCCCGTGTTCTTTTTTGATAAAAAGGAAGATAGGTTTAATTATAGTAGAAATAATAATCCTTTGATTTAAAAGGATATTAACGTTGGGAAAAGCCGTATAAACGTGAGAAATATTTGGCATGATTTATAATATAGTTAGAAGTTAAAGATTGGGGATGTGAGTATGGAGAATCAAGAATTGTTCGATCTAATCGATACGGCATATAATGAGGATCTTTCTGAGCAACCTAAAGAGTACAAGGATTCACTTTTGAAAGCTGCTCAAAAGTTGTTAGCTGGTGGAAAAGAAGTTGAGGTATGTGCCGATATTTACCAAAGTTGCCACGACAATTACATTGTTCCTATGGGATTGCCTAGGAATAATCGAGCACTGTATCAATATATAAAGGATAAGTTACATAACCCTAGTGAAAAAGAAATGCGTGATTTGAATCTGGGTTATGGATTGATTTCAACCAATATTACTTTCGGTTCAATAAATTAAAAAGCAAACCTGTTGAGGCTTGCTTTTTTTGTACAATTCGTAATTAGAAATAATTTAATATGGTTGCTTGAATTCTAATTATCCAGTAGTAGAATATATAATTAAATCAAGATGATGTTTATATATTGGTATTTGTGGGGTATTGATTATTAAATGTTTTTAATACTTGATTGCTAAGTGAAGCAAAATATCTCTCGTTATGATATTTGGAAAAGGGGAACTATGGCAAATTTATCGTTACGTTTCACTTCTAAAGGGAAGATGATTTTGTACTTTCTACTATCGATTGTGTATGCTTTTGGAAATGTGGTCATCGCTTATATTACTAAGATCATGTTGAACATGGCACAATATCGGCAAGGAAGTGTCAAACAATTAATAACAGTCGCAGCAAGTGGTGCTTTAGCAATTATTCTAATTATGTTTTTCAATTTTGCCTATCGTTACCTCAAATTTGATATTGTCAAAGACATCAATGTACATTTGAAAGCAAAGACAATGGCCTACCTGATTGAACAACAGGATGATTCGCAAAAAGATGGTCTGAGTCTGATGACGAATGACGTTAAACAAATTGAAACTTTAAAAATATTGAACGAATTAACCATAATTACTGAATTCATGTCTTTTGTAGTCTCAGTCACAGTTGGTTTACTTAATTCTTGGATTTTAACATTACTATTCATCGTTACAACGGTAATTCCAGGCTTTGTTCAGAAATTCTTTACCAAAAAGATTCAATCCAAATCAGAAGCTTGGGAAAAGGCTAATGCTAGTTATACCCAGAATGTCAGCGATGGTTTAAATGGTGCCGCAACTGCTGATCTGTATGATGTTCAAATCCCAATCGTCGGTAGAGTCGTTGATGGTGCTAAGAGAATGGAAAATGCGCTTAAGAGTTTGAATTATACTCAAGCCGTAGCGGGTGAAATTATTATGGCCGTAGCGGAGATTTTTAGTTTTATTATTCCTTTCTTAGTCGGTGCCATTTTGATGTTCCAAGGTCATATCGGTGCTGGTACTTTGGTCATGATTGTTCAGCTTTCCAATGATTTTGTTAATCCAGTTATCAATATTTTTCAACAGATTAATTCAATTCAATCAACTAAACCCATGTGGGATAAAGTTGAGAAAGCTTTGAAATTTGATGAAGCAAAACCTGTATCAGTTAATAATACGAAGTTTACAGGATTGGATGTTGATAATCTAACTTATAAACTTAAAGATAAGACTTTATTCTCGGATTTGGGACTTTCAGTACATCCGAATGAAAAAGTTTTATTGATGGCACCTAGTGGTTGGGGGAAAACGACTCTTTTGAGATTAATACTGGGTAAACTCAAACCTAACGATGGAAAAATTTATATTGATAAAATGGACGTAACAGGTGATTGGCAAAAGGCTCATGACAGTTTCAGCTATGTAAATCAGAAACCATTCATTTTTGATGATACGTTGAAATTCAATATTTCTTTGGGGAGAAAAGTAACTGATTCTGAAATGGAAGAAGTGGTTGAAAAATCAGGATTATTTAGTTTAGTTGGGGAAAAAGGATGGGATTATCAAGTTGGTGAAAATGGAGCCAATCTTTCTGGTGGTCAGATTCAAAGAATTGAGATTGCACGAGCATTACTTTCTAAACGACCAATTCTGTTGGCAGATGAAGCAACTAGTGCTTTGGATCCAGAATTATCATTGGCAATCCACAATACAATATTGAAAAATCCTCAAATTGCGGTTATTGAAGTTGCACATAAAATTTCTGAACAAGAGAAGTCTATGTTTGATCGTATAATTCAATTTGAGTGATAAAAATCTTTTGTGTTTAAAACAAATAATAGCAGGTAATCAAATTACGGTTCTTTCTTAAATTTGGTTGTAGCTAAATACCAACTAATATGGTTGAAATATGCCGTCGTCCGCAAAAAATCTGTGGGCCACTGGAACGTGGTGGACACGACTTCAAGCTAATAATTCCGCACTTTGTGCGAAATCATGGATCTTGAAGCTCGGTCTTTTACTAACCTTGCTACGCAAGCTAAGTAAAATTGCACCACTGAGGGCCCACAAATTTTTTACTACCGACTGGTTCCTTAGTTCTAGTATTATGGATATTTTAGTATTTTTAATCTACGAATATAGAAATTAAATCAAAAGAACGGCCTCAATTAAGTATTCAAGATATATCTTCTACTTGAATTTCTTAATTGAGGCCGTTTCGTCTTATTAGACTAAATTATTTTTCTTTTTTATTAAAGAATGTTTGTGATAGCTGATACTTCATCACTACTGAAATCAAGATTATCTAGTGCTTTGAGGTTGTCATCTAAATGATCAACGTTGGTTATTCCAATGATGACACTGGCAACAACAGGATCTCTTAATAACCATGCTAGTGCTAATTGACTAAGCGTTTGGTTACGACTTTGAGCGATGTCGTTAAGCTTATTTAGTTTTTTAACTAGAGCATCTTTACCATCTGCGAAGAGTTCTTCGTTAGTAGGATGAATCTTGAAGCTTTCGGGAATACCGTTAAGATATCTATCTGACAATAATCCTTCGGATAGAGGTCCATAAGCGATAGCACCGGCACCAGCATCTTTAAGGACATCGATTAGACCACTATCTTCAACATGATGATTCAAGATATTCATACTCATTTGATCCAAAACAAATGGTGTGCCTAATTCTTTAAACATCTTAATAGCTTGTTTCATTTCAGGAACTTCGAAATTGGAAACTCCAACATATAGAGCTTTACCAGATTTGACAATATCATCTAAGGCTCTGACGGTTTCTTCGACTGGAGTTGTATCGTCATAACGGTGAGCGTAGAAAATATCAACATAGTCTAATTGAAGTCTTTCTAGGGAACCATCAATGTCTTGTAACAATGATTTTCTTGAAGTCCCAACACCATAAGGGCCATCGTGTATTTCATAACCGGCCTTAGTTGAGATAACTAATTCGTCACGGTATGGTTTCAAGTCACTGTTTAAGATTTGTCCCAACAATGTCTCGGAACTGCCTAAACCATCTTTAGTGCCGTCGCCATAATGGTTAGCAACATCGAAATGGAAAACACCTTTGTCAAAGGCATGCAAAATAACTTGTTTACGTTCGCTCAATGGATCAGCACTACTGAAGTGATGCCAGAGTCCAAGTGAGATTGGTGGCAACATCAAACCAGTTTTACCAGCATGACGAATATGTTTTCCTTGATAACGACTATCTGAAGCTTTAAACATAGAATCATCCTTTCGTAAAAAAACTCATTAGCTCAATAATATGTCACTGGAAACGTTTACGCAAATTTCGATTATACAATCTTTAAACATCTTTTTGATAACTTGATTGAGGAGGTGGTGGAGAAGGTTGAAAAAAATTAGTATTTCTTTGATATTTTTATTGATAATTATTTTAGCTATAAATATTACAAAGTTTAATGGAACCAAAGAAGCAAATAAAAGTGAGAATTCTGAAGAGTTGGTTAAGAACGAAGTCCAATGGAAGAGGTTAACTAAAGATATTCCTCAGATTGCTTATCATGATAATTTGTCCTTGTTAGAAAAGATACAGATGAATTATGAGAATCCTAAAGATGGTCATAGTTCAAAGTATGAGGATAAGTTTTCGTTGAAAGATCATTTTTACACTGGTAATCCAACTATTTTTGAAGGAGTGATATTAAATTTAGAGCCTATGTCAGAAATGGTTGAGACGAAAGCAACTATATTGGTTAAAAAAGTGTGGCATGGCGACCAGTCAGTCAAAAATAAGCGTATTTACACTGTCTTTAGAAGCGGTATAACAAAGGCCAAATATGCTTTTAGCAGTATTGAAGGTGAATACTTGAATAAAAAATTCGATCCGGACCAAAAAGTATTAATGGTTCGAAAAGATATTCCTGTTCCTAAGATAGGAAGTGTGATAATTGGTTCTTTTAAATCCTTCAAGATGACTAGTGAGGCTTATGATTCAACTCGTCAAAGTATTTATGGTAATAAGTATGGAATCAAATTTGATCAATTCTATCTATTGAAGAATCCAAGAACTAATTTGTGGGTTAAAGATAAGAAACGATTTGTTTTGAATAATCCTGAATTTAAAAAGCTAAAGGATAATATTGAATTTAAGAATCTTTATGCGTTGACCGATTACTGGAATGAGTAAAAAACTCTCAGCCGAAAAGTTGAGAGTTTTTTAATTAATAATCAAATCACGACGTCGATAACCTAAGTAACCAATAATGATTAAAATAACTGCTATTGATAACTGCCACCAAAAGGTAGTGGGATCAAAGTTCTTAACGGGAACTTTAGTGATATATCCAAAAGGTGTTAATTTATTTAACCAGTCGGGCAATTTGAGCAGTTTTCCAAAGTATTGAACGAAGAAAGCCGCAATCAAATATCCGTAATTTAAAGTGATGAGTTTTGGCAGCCAACCGACTAAGCAGGTTGATATTCCGAGAAAAATCATAATTGGAGGAGTGTAACCCCAGAATCCACGCATGAAAATATACCAGACTAAGTGTTGCTTCATAACGGCGTTACCACTGGCATAGAGACCGTAGTTTCCAGCTAGAAAGATCAGCAAACTAGTAATTGTAGCAAGCAAGATGGTTGAAGCATAGAGTTTGAGACGACTGGTTGATGTTGAATGGATAATTTCTAAGTATCCTTTGTTCTCTCCAGTCTTGAGATAGTTGATCAAAGATATTCCCGGAATTAAAGCAAGAACAGCGAAGACAATCATTAGAATCGATAGGAACTGCTTAATGATTAAGATATTGGCCGCATTGATAGCCTTAGTATCAAGTAATTGTTTGAACATGGGATTGGTTTTGACAATATCCCCGATAGTGTTGAAAACTGAACCATAGCTAGCACCCAAGATCATCACACCAAAGAACCAAACTAAGATGTTCAGTCGATTTAAACGCCAAAGTAGGGAAAACGGTCCGCGCAATAAGACACTGGCTTCCTTTCTTTCAGGTTTAGTGGCAATTAATCCTGAACCAATATCACGATGCCCATTAAGTGTGAAGGCAATCAATATTAGAAAAATCGATAGTAGTAACATTAAGAAAACTGGGAGCCAATTATTATCTTTGTAAGTTGAGAATTTTTCTACCCAACCCATAGGAACGTACCAAGTGTAACTAGGCTTAGTCACATCCGTGATCATTCGTAGAAGGTACATGAGACCAAAAACTATATAGGAGAGGATGGTTGCCGTTCGTGCATTATCCGTCAATTGGGATATTACAGCAGCAATACTGGTAAACATAAAACCACAAGCACCCAATCCTAGTCCTAAAAGAAAATTACCGTTAGTATCGGTTCCATTCAGATTGGCAAACTCCAGCCCCAAGGCATAAACCAAACCAATTCCAAAATTCAAAATAAAGCTTTCTAGTAAAGTTGCTGAAAGATTAGACAAGCGACCAACGGAATGGGCCTGAATCATTTCTAGAATGCCGTTTTCCTCTTCACCACGAGTATTACGAATAACGAAGTAGTAGTTCATGATGGCAGTAACGATAGCCATAAAGACAGTCATTTCTGAAGCAAAGACATCGGCAGTCGTATAAGGACCAGCTGGCATTTTACCAAAGAGTGAGATCATAGCGGGTGATTTCAGAGTCTTGATTATTTGATCAATTGAGGACTTATTACCATAGAGGTTAGTGAATTTACTAGCTACGCCAACGAACAATCCAATAAGGATGATGGCCCAAAGTATAAGTTTCACCCAATCACGTTTTAAGTTGAATCGAGTAAGAAAAAGCGTTTTTTGAAATTTATCATTTGGCATTATCTGACACCTCATTCGAGTCATAATAACGGAGGAATAAGTCTTCAAGAGTAGGTGGAGTTGCTTGTAATGAAAGAATCTGTTTTTGAGCTAAGTAGTTCATGATGTTATCAAGTTCTTCTGAATCAACCGCCAAAGTTGTAACGCCGTTATTATCAAAATTCACATTGTGAACTCCCGTTAGGTTTTGAATATCGGGTATAGCTGCTTTGGTTTGAACTTTAATAATGGTTCTAGTTAGATGTCTCATTTGTTCCAAAGTACCGGTCTCAACAATTTTGCCTTCTCGGATGATACCGATACGATCACACATTTTCTCCACTTCAGAGAGAATGTGGCTGGATAAAAGAACTGCTTTGCCCTTAGTTTTTAACTGGAGAACCTCTTTTTGAAAGATTTCTTCGTTTAAAGGATCAAGACCACTCGTCGGTTCATCGAAGATATAGAAATCAGCATCAGTTGAGAATGCAGCAATTAACGCTACTTTTTGACGATTCCCTTTAGAATAAGTACGTGCTTTCTTAGTTGGATCTAATTGGAAGGATTTAATCAATTGGTCAGTTTTTGCCGAATGTTTAGTGTGGCTTAATTTTAAAAAAAGATCGATAATTTCACCACCACTGAGATTAGGCCAAAGATAAACATCGCCAGGAACATAGGCAAGTCGACGGTGAATGGCAACGGCATCTTTGAATACATATCCTGTTCAAAAATAGTAGCCTTGCCACCACTAGCGCGTAGAATACCTAATAAAGTACGAATGGTAGTCGACTTGCCAGCTCCATTTGGACCAATGAAGCCAAATACTTCTCCCGGATAGATGTCGAAAGTAATATCTTTTAAGGCCTCAAATTTACCAAATTTCTTTTGAAGATGTTCAATATGTAAAGTAGGAATTTTTGCATTATCCATAATAATTACCCCTAAAAATGAAATATATATTCCTGAATAGTTCATTATTTATCGAGTATATTAGAGCCAGAAAATAAGCATGTCAATAAGAAGGAAAGTTGGAAATAAATCATTTTGACGATCTTTTTGGAGGATATCAGAAACAAAAAGGCTTCTATAGCAGAAATTGCTAAAGAGGCCCGAGTATCACAAGTTAAGTACTCATGAAAATGGCGTTATTCATCTATTCTTTTACAGTATTATTGGGCGTTAAATATGGTAAACGTAATTGATAATCGTCGAAGAAGTCACTTTTGAGCTTACCGAATTCATCAATCAAGGCGTGAAGTTCTTCAGCTTGCTTGGATGTTAATTTGAAATCTCGTTCAACGGCATTTTTCAATTGCATGTAAGTTGGTTTTTCAATGAAAGTATGCAAATGACGGAATAACTTCATGGAATAATTGTCAGCGACAAAGGTAGGACGATGAAAGTAGTAGAGTAATAGGACATCAGCTGTTTCGTTGCCAACGCCTTTGAGAGCAACTAATCGTTTACGCAACAAGTTGGTAGGGAGTTTCTCCCAATCAGCAAAATTATTTCGATAGGCCGTCAGTAGAGAACGTAAGTAGATGGCTTTATTATGAAAGAAGCCACTAGGTTGAATCAATTCTTGCAATTGATCTTGTGGTACAGCTAGCATTTTATCGACTTCAAAGTTGGTTACTTGCTTGAGATTAGCTAACGAACGATCGGCGTTTTTCCAGTTAGTATTTTGAATCAAAATCATACCAGTTAACATTTCTTCAGTATTTTCAGCGGGCCACCAGTTTTGCTCGCCCAATTTTTGGTGCAGTATATCTAATAAGTCATAAATCGTAATTTGTTTGTACAAAGTGAATATCCCCCTAAACGTTATTATCCACTTGCCGGCTAAATTTGTCCGGAATTACTTCTTGGAGACGTTTTCATAGACATATGGTTTTATTTCAGAAAATAAATAGTGTTATCATATTTATCGCTGAGTTAATTACAGGGGGTGTAATTATGTTAGGGACAATTTTTGTGATTGGTTCAATAGCCTCCTTGATTCTTGAGAAATATGTTTTAGCAAATAATTCACATGTATGGTTAGGAGCTATTGTGCCGGTACTATCAATTGGATTTATCGTCTGGTTGATGTTATCTAGCCTAATGCAATTCAACGCTACAAATATTCTACTTGCGATCATCTACGTATCGCTAAGTTTTATTTTCTGGGGACAAGGAAACGACTTGTATCACCAAAGAGTCGTTCACAAGGTTTATGAATCAAGTAATCTATAGTAAAAAAGTTCTAAGCAAAGAGTAAATTCTTTGTTTAGAACTTTTTTTGTTTTTTTGATAGCGTTTAATTCAAACTACCACCGATAACTTCAATATCACCTTTACCATCGCGCTCAACAATGGCTGTAATGGCGGCAGTAATTCCCTTAACATCGTCAGCTAGTGAAAGAGAAGGTGTTTCAGGACGATTCAAAACTTGATTAGGCAAGAAGGGAATGTGCATGAAACCAGCCTTTAAGTCAGGGAATTCTTTATCAATCATGTATTGAACTTGATACATGATGTGGTTGCAGACGTAAGTTCCGGCGGTTGTGGAAACTTGACTAGGAATTCCAGCTTCGATAATCGCCTGTGCCATAGCTTTAACGGGCAATTGTGTGAAATAAGCAGTCTGTCCATCTTCATGGATTGGTTGATTACGAGGTTGGTAACCAGCATTATCTTTAATTCGACCATCGTCAAAATTGATGGCAACTCTTTCAGGTGTTAAAGCGTAACGACCACCAGCTTGGCCAATGTCCAAAACGTAATCGGGTTTATTATCAAGAATAGCTTGATGAACGACTTCAGCACATTTATTGAAGATAGTTGGAATCTCTACTTTAATAATTTCAGCTCCAGCAATTGTATCGGGTAATTTCTTTACAGCTTCAATAGCCGGATTAATTTTGTCAGAACCAAAGGGATCAAAACCAGTTACAAGAATTTTCATAATAAAACTTCCTCCTTAAAATGCTAAAAAGTACATTAATATAATTTGAACGACTAATAGAGTTAGTGCAATTGGATATTGTTGTTTTATGACGCCTAGATTATCTTTCATTTCTAGCAATGCTACAGGTAAAGAATTGAAATTAGCAGCCATTGGTGTCATTAAAGTACCACAATAACCAGATGTCATACCTAATGCAGCAACTACAGCAGGGTTACCGCCCTGAGCTACAACAAAGGGAATACCGATCCCAGCTGTAATAACGGCAAAGGCAGCAAAAGCATTTCCCATTACCATGGTAAAAATTACCATAGCGACACAATATAGGACTACTCCTAAGAGGTGATTACCTGCTGGGAAGACACCTGAAATGGCTTTGGAAGTAACATCGCCAACACCAGAAGCAGTAAAAATAACACCTAGTGTAGCCAACAACTGTGGCAATACACCGGCAGTTCCGACGGAACGAACCATTCTTTCACTATCATGATAAGTAGTTTTAGCATCAGTTTTAGATATGATCATAGCAATAATCAAGGCAATTACTGAAGCAATACCGATTCCGACTTGACCGCCTAATTTAGTGAACTGACTGATTAGAATAGAGAAGATAGCAAGAACAACACTAGGGAAGAATAACCAAGCCCCTAAACGCTTAGCTGATTTTTCAGCAATTTCTTTATTAACTTCCTTTAGCTTACCGACTTTGATTTGCTTGAGTAAGGAAAGTACACCCACAAAAACAATCAAGAGACCGATGACAAGATTAGGTAAGTATTTTCCAACAGCAAAGATAATGCCCATGATTAACCAGAATAATCCGGTACCAATGCGAGCTGAATTATCTTTGTCACGGAATGATTCGATACTGGCGAAGACCATAATCAAACCAATTAGAACGTAGAAGATTTCTAGAATATTATTAACATTCATATATTTAACCTCGCTTATTAGACTTCAAATTGTTTATCAAAACGTCTGTTGTAATAAGCGGTAATTAAGAACGTGATGACAGCCATTGGAATTGAGTAAAGTACGATGTTAGCTGGTGTGGCAGTATAGCCGAGTGATTTCATGGTACTAGACATTAAGAGGACACCACTTGAAGCGATGAATAGATTTTGTGAGAAAAAGTTACCAAAGTTGTCAGTTGCGGCGGCACGAGCTTTGATCAAATCAACTTGTTTATCGGTTAAAGGCTTTTTGACACTAGCAGCGGCTTGAGCCATTGGATTGATTAAAGGACGGATGAATTGAACTTGACCAGAAAGTGCGATACCCATAGCATCGGTAATTTCACGAATTGCTAAATAAAGATTGAATATTTTTCCAGCAGAAAGATTTTTAATTTTGCTAATACCGTTGACGGCAGCTTGCTTCAAACCATGACTTTCAACGACACCAATCATTGGTAGAGTGAGGAAAAATAGTGAAACCATACGATTATCCATAAACCCTTTTCCAAGGATTGTCAGTACGTGAGTTATGGACATACCAGAAACTAAACCAGTTGCCAGAGCGGCAGCGACAACAACAGCTATAGTATCTAATTTGAAAGCAAAGCCAAGAATAATAATAACGATTCCAATTAATTTTAAATATTCCATTCTGTTTCCTCCTAATTATTAAATTTATTCCCTATTTTAGCACGCATTATTTAATAAAAGTTAGAATGATTAAAAAAAGTCTAATAAAAAAAGACGCAACCAAGATATTATCGGTTGTGTCTTTACGTAAGTTGAATTTAAAGGATAGGTGATAACAAACGAGAGAAGCGTTGTTTGAAATGAAGCCACATTCCTTGTTCTTTAATAATTTCTGGAGTTAATAATAGTGAATCTTTCATATCATTCTCAAATGAACGAGCAATTTGATGAGCCACTTTAGCATCGTAGATAAAGGCATTAGCTTCAAAATTTAGCGAGTAACTTCTAAAATCGTGGTTCATTGAACCAACGGAACAAATCTTGCCATCAAAGACAGAAGTCTTAGCGTGCAAGAATCCCTTTTGGTAGCTGTAAATCTTGATACCATAAGTAGTCAATAAATTGGCATAGTATTGCGTTGCACGATAAATGAAGGGATGATCAGGCATACATGGAATCATGATTCTGACATCAACTCCGGAACGGGCAGCAATTGTTAGAGCGGTAAACATAGCATCATCTGGTACCAAGTAAGGCGATTGAATCCAAACGCTCTTCTTAGCACTGACAATCATATCAATGAATCCGTCTTTTAAAATTTCTTCACGACTATCGGGTCCATCAGAAATAATCTGAATTGGCAGATTAGCATCAGAATTAAATTTATCGGATGGAAAGTATTTTTCCAAGAAAGCTAAAGGTTCAGCGTTACGGTCTAGGGAAGCATTCCAATCACGGAAAAATCTCTCCTGTAACAAGAGGGTAGCGGCACCAAAAATTCTGGAGTGGGTGTCACGCCAATAACCAAACTTTTCAGTCGTATTGACATATTGGTCACCGACGTTAAACCCACCGATCCAACCAGTTGTACCATCAATAACAACGATCTTTCGGTGCAAGTGATAGTTCAAACGAGTTTTAGCAATGACATTTTTAGAAGTGATAAAAGGTAAGACTTCACCACCAGCAGCTTGAAATTCCTTGAAATATCTTGGCTTAGTTCCACCAGAACCCCATGGGTCATATAGGATACGGACTTCTAATCCTTCTTTAGCTTTTTGTGTTAAGAGATCAAGAAATTTGTCTCCAATGTCACTCTTAATAAAAGCATAGTATTCGACATGAACGGTTTCTTTAGCTTGACGGATGTCCTCAAACATACCCTTGAACTTTTCTTGTCCATCAAAATAAAGTTTGATCTCGTTATGACGAGTTAACGGTGCTTCTTCAGTCTCATTGAAGAATCTTATTATGTGGTCCGCATAATGTGTCTCATCGTAACGTGAGGCGTTTTGCGGACGTTTTTGAGCGGCAATAGCCATTCTTTTCAGCTGGCTTAAACTATAGTGCTCTTGTTTACTGATATTAAATATCTTTTCTTGAGCAATCCCACGTCCCAGAAATGCATAGATAAGGAACCCCAAAATTGGTAGTAGAACAAGAACTAAAATCCAAGCCCAAGTAGTAACGATATTACGAGGTCTATGGAAAACAGTAATAAGTGCGGATATAGTATTGACTGTTAGAATTATGAGAATTAGCCAGATGATCCAAGTATCAATCATAAAATAAATTCCCCTCTATTTATTTATAAAGAAAGTTTACTTCAAAATACTAATAAAATCTAATTATTGAATATAATTTGGTAATAAAAAAAGCCGCTTTCGCGACTTTTACTTAATTTCTGTTATCACCGAAAATTAGTATCAAACGTAATAGTTGTAAGGCAGTTGAGATAACAGCGGCCACATAAGTTAAAGCAGCGGCGAAAAGAACTTGTTTAACCATTGGCACTTCGTCACTATCGACAAGTGTACTGGAACTTAAGATCTTTACGGCACGACCAGAAGCATTGAACTCAACTGGTAGAGTGACAACTTGAAACAAAACAACTAAAGCGAATAACCAAATTCCGATTTGAATCAGAGTTTGATTTGCACCCAAGATAACACCTAATAAGATGATTGGAATTGAGAAGTTAGATCCAAGATTTACAGCAGGGACCAAAGCTGATCTCAATCTCATAGGGGCGTAACTTGTTTGGTCTTGAATGGCATGTCCACACTCATGGGCTGCCACACCGATAGCCGCAACAGAAGTTGAATCGTAGGTAGATTCAGAAAGATTCAACGTTTTATTAGTAGGGTTGTAGTTATCAGTTAACTTACCACTAACTCTTTGAATTTGAACGTTTTGAAGCCCAGCATTATCAAGAATAAATCTAGCAGCATCAGCACCACTAGTTCCGTGGTGACTAGGAACTTCATCATACTTTTTGAAATTATGATTTACATACCATGATGCCCATAAACTGATAACAAGACCAATAATTATCAGGAGATAGCTGGGACCAAAGAAACCATATGTATACATATATTGTTAACTCCTCTTTAATAACTTTTTGTTAAAGATAGTATAACCATTATTTGTGAAGTTTTCTTGAACTAGGTGGTCCAAGTCGTTAATTTCAATATCTGTCAATAAGATTTGATCACGCAAGAAGATGAGTAGTCGATCGGAGATTTCTTTCTTTTCATCATCAGTTAGACCTTTGAAAGTTATCATCAATGCTGCTGAATGTTTTTCCAAATCAAGGTCACTGAGACTGATCAATGCTGAGATCTGCTTGGCATCCTTCTTTTGAATAAACCAGTAAATACCATCGTTCTTCATGATAACTTTAGCGGTATTAGAGATATATTCGGTTGTGGGGTCGATATCCTCATCTAGAAACTCACTAACTTCTTTTAGATTAAAGCGACTGGGAAAGTCCCAGCAGAAGTTATTTGTGATAAAAGGTCGATAATCGCGCATTTTTTGGTTTGTCATTAAAAAATTTCATACGGTGGTTGGTCGTATTACTTATCCCTCCCTTTTTCTTATTGTGGTTTGTGGTTCTTTTTTGGAATAACCATTGTTCTATGTTTAATAGTGGAAACGAGCTCCACAGGCCAGATTCTTGTGCTTTGTCTGACTTCACGAACTACCTGCTTCGCGGCTAATTCGCAAAGTCCTGCAAATGCTCGGAACTGTTCCGCTCTCTATTTGAAACGAGCTCCACAAGGGCAACCTCTTCCGGTTTGCTACAGTATTGAAATTGCCCACATGGTGCCGCGTGCGATTCCAATACTTAGGCAAATCCTCGGAGGCTAACCGCCCTTGCTCCGCCCTCTTATTCGATGATCATGCTCTTCTTAGCACTCTTATGTAGTTTATGCATAAATGGCTTCAATGGTTCTGTACATAGTAATCCTAATAGATAGAACCCAATTCCAAATGCTAACAATATAATAATATCTTTGGTTGCATTAGGCCAATATATTCCACCGACTGATTCTCTTATTAGATTTACCGCATATGTAAATGGTAGATATGGGTTGATTACTCTAAAGAATCCATCTGATAGTACTACTGGGAAGTTTCCTCCGGCTCCGGAAATTGATAGCACTAGGATAATAATTCCGAGTCCTTTTCCGACGGTTCCAAACATTTGGACTAACGAATATAGTATCGAGATGAAGACGAAACTTACAAACATACAGAAGACAACTAACCATATCTTCTCTTTGGTATAAGCATGCAAGATGAATAGGTTACCTAAGGCTGCGGAGATTGCTTGTAATTGGTTTAAGAAACCAAATGTTAAGTAACGGCCATTGAATCTTTGCTTGAATGTGTAGAGATATTGTTGTTTCTCGTCTAACTTGAAGTGAACGGTGAAGACACTGGATAGTAACAATGCTCCAACCCAAATACAGAGAGCTAAGTAGAATGGTGCACTGGCTGATCCGTAGTTTGGTACGTCATAGAGATTGTCTTGCTTCAATTTGACTGGGTTAGAGAAGAAGTCAGATTCTTTGTTGGCGTCGGACTTCATTAATCTAATAATGGCTCCGAGGTCAACGTCTTTCTTGCCCTTCTTCAATAGGGTAGCGGAATGATGAATGTCTTTCTTCAATTGTGGCCAATCATTTTCGGCAAAGTCGTTAGCGGTTGATAGTGCTTGTTCTAATTCTGGTGTCTTGGAGTTAACCAAATTCAAAGTTGTAGTTAACTCATTTTCAATTGATGGCAATTCATATTGAACAAAGAAGGTAGCCTTAGCTAGTTTGTTCTTCAAAGTTGGATAATCGTTGTCATAGAAATCATTTAGCATACCAATTCCGGTAACGATGTTGTTCATATTACCATTCAATAATTGGTTAGCGTCATGAATTTCGTTACCAACAGCAGGCAATTGTTTTTGATACTTTTGAAGGTAACTTAAAGCAGTGTTCAAAATACCTTCAGTATTGTTCAAGAGTCCTGGTATTGATGGGATGATATCGGTGTTGAAAGATCCTAGTGTGGAACTAAGTTCCTTCAAGAAGCTATTGATATCAGTAACGATTGTTGAAACTGAATCCATAATGTTGATGTTCTTAATTGTATTAACGCCGTCAGCTACTTGGTTTGCATGTGTTTGTAAATTAGTTAGCTTACTTTGCAATTCAGAAGTATCTAAGCTGTCATAGTTGTTCAAAATATCATTAGCTTTTGTAGCTAATGTATCGTTCAACGTAGCTAAATCGTTTAGATGTTGAATAGGTCTGTCGAGTAGAGTTAACTTATCCTTACCTAATTGTTCAGCTAGGCGGTTGAAGAAGTTTTGGAGATCAGTTAAAGCTGAAGCAACTTGACGACTGACTTTTGCCAAATGGGTTGAGTCGGTAGCGATGTTTTGAATAACGGTCTTCAATTGTTCTTTCAACTGCTGGTTAGTTGGATCTTCTTTGATCTTGTCGATTAAAGTATTGATCATCTCGGCAGAAGTACTGATTTGCTTACCAAGGTTGTAAACCATTGATAAACCAGTATCGATGGTTGTCTTGATAACAGGTAAGGCTTGTTGAATCTTAGGAATCAATTCAGAAGTTGTCTTATCAGTAGCGTTCTTAGCATCTTCGCCTAATTTTTGAACTTCAGGCATGACGTTTTGAACTTTCTGGATAACTTCTAGTCCGTTTTGGACTTGAGTGATACTGGAGCTCATTAAGCTAGAAATTTTACCAAAGTCCGTATCCACTTCGTTGATTTGAGTACCAGCGTTTTGGATTTCAGGAATCTTATTATTTAGTTGCTTAGCGGCAGTTCCACCAACATCGGCTAATGGCAAAATATTATTAACATTAACTAATTTATTAGCATCCTCATTTAATAATGGCAAATATCCATACATGTCATTAACTTGATTCAATTTTTGATTCAAGTTAGGTACTAGGGTATTAGCTTTTTGAACTTTATCCATAATGTCCTGTAATTCAGGGATGTTGTCATCAGTTGTGACTAGCAAGGATTCGAATCGTCTTAACATTGGAAGGTTATCTTTGATATCCATTCCCGACTTGTTCAATGCTTGTGTAATAGTTTTACTGATGGTTCCCACGAATTCAGAAGAAATTGTGTTTTGTAAGGTTGTTGCCCCGGTTTGAGTCAATTTCGGGGCTATCGCATTGATTTTCTGATTTACCTTAAAGACCAGCTTCGGTTTCTTAATAGTTCCAGATAAGAAGCTGATAATGTCCTTAGAAAAAGTTTTTGGAATATAAATTCCAGCGTAGTAAGAACCATCTTTGACACCTTGGTCTAATTCCTTTTTGGAGTTGACAAAAGTCCAACCTAGTTTATGATTCTTTTTAAGGTTGTCGATTAATTGATCACCAATTTCAATTTTTTGACCCTGTACTTCAACTGGCGTATCGGCTGAATAAACGGCAACTTTTAGACCACTAGTGTTAGAATAAGGGTCCCATAGGGCCCAAACGTTAAACCAGCAGTATAGACACGGTAAAATAACCAGTGCCAGCATCAATAAAGTTGCGGGCTTGGATTTTAATGTCCTCTTTAAATCTAATTTAAATAATTCCCAAGCTTTGATAGAAATCCCCTCCAAATCTCTGTTAAAACTGTAGTAGTAATATAATTATATAACGTTATGACAGCGGATTATAATAAATAAACCCGTTGACCATTTTTAGAATCTCTGAATCATCGTGAAGCATTGAGTGTTCTGCATTAGAGCCCTTAATAAGATATTCGGTGTATTCTTTTACTCGCGGTTTGAGAATGTAAGAAATAGACTTGGCAGATGTAACGGAAATGTATTTGTCACTATTAGAGTGATCGCCGACATTTCCAAAAATGTTCAAAACGCGTAAATCGTCTGAGATACTTTTTTCATTCATAAAAATTCTAAAGTAGGTTGGACTCATAAAAGCTGGACGTCCGTTTGGCTTGATTCGGTTGATGTTGGGAAGATCTCCCAAACCAATAATTCCGTTGAACGGTGCAGCGATGAGTACTAATTTTTTCAACCTAGGCATGTAGGGACGCATTTTTTCCTTCAAATTGACCAGTACCAATGAAACGGCACCTAGTGAATGACCAATTGCATCATAAGTTGTGAATTCATGTTCTAAGCGTAAGTTAAATAATAGCTTGGTTAACCAATATGCCATCTGGTTACTGCCAACCCATTTATTTTGAAAAACAACTTGGACAATGGGATGTTCATCCTCAGTCCAAACTCCCTCATATGTGACTTTTCCCTTCCAATCAATGATTGCTTTGAGAAATTGGTCTTTTTGTTTACCGTTACACTTTAAAGCGGATTCGATCATTTTCTTGGTCGTATAGTCTCCACCACGAAAACCGTGGATATAGAGAATCGGCCATTGCCCTTTTTTCATAAATTCACCCCAACAAGATATTATTATATAATTATTATTGAGAAAAATTAACCAAATGAGGTATGACATTGCAAAAATATTATGCAGTACGACGCGGTAAGAAACCTGGAATCTATTCAACCTGGGCTGACTGTAAGGCTCAAGTCGATGGTTTTGCCGGAGCTAGATATAAAAGTTTTCCTGATAAAGCGCAAGCACAAGCTTTTATTGATGGAAAAGATTCATATAATAGTAGAAAAACGACAACTAAAAAATCTGCCAACAAAGTTTCTAATATTGAAGATTTTGACATCGTTATTTATACCGACGGTGGTTCCAGAAATCATGGTAACTTTAAAGGTGGTCATGTTAAGGATTCTGATAAAGCCGCTTGGGCCTATCATATCAATAACAAAGGCCAGATATATGAAGGAACTGGTGGAGAATTTGGAGCGACAAATAATCGCATGGAGATAATGGCCCTAATTCAGAGTATTAAACGATTAAATGAGCTTAAAATCAACCAACAAAATGCGATATTTGTCTTAGATTCTCAGTACGTCCTCAACGCTATTACTCAAAATTGGCTCAATGGCTGGAAGAGAAGAGGCTTCAAAAAAGCCGATGGTAGTACACCGGTGAACGTTGAGTTGTGGCACGAGTTGGATCAACTTTTGCCAACCATTCCTAAGAAGACTTTTGAATGGACTAAAGGACACGCAACCAATGTGGGGAACAACCGTGTTGATGCTTTGTTAAATGAAACAATGGATAAAATGTAAAAATTGTTGTTCCGAACTAAATCCTGCTTTGCCTATTAGCTATTGTAAAATCTAAATAATAAATAAGAACAGCGTCTATTAAGAGATATTCAAATACATAACATATGTTTTGAATACTTAATGGAAGCTGTTCTTTTCATTTATAAACTACTTTGTAAACTTCACAGACACAGGGAAGTTCTTCATTGAAAGGATGGTGTTCGTCGGCATATTCTTGTTTGAAGAATTTCCAATGATCTTTACGCCATTCATCTAAACCACGAGTACCTTCGCCTTCGTGATAGGCATGTTCGGCTGAGACTTGATTAAAAGGGACAGTTTCTACAACGACTGTTTTGGTGATACAAGTTGGTTGATTGTGTCCATCTAAAATAATTCCGTATTCACCTACTTGCGGTAAAGGGTCAGTTTCATCTTGTTTGTAGAGATCATAAGCTGAAGTTGTAGCGGTTTTAATACCGTTTTTGATGAGATTAGCTAATGAGTCTTGTTCCTCAATGTCATCTTCGCCACCTAGTGAGAAGGCCTCGTAATCGTTAGTTGTGACTTCGGGATGTTCTGTTTTGAAGTTGTTCCAATATGTTTTTATGTCCATACGTATTTACCTCTACCAAATTATAATTAGTTTAATTGTAAATATAGTGGCAATTAAATCAAAGATTATTCGGAGATAAATATAAGTGCTTAATTAAAGATAAAAGATTAAACTAAAAGTAAGCACTTGCATGATTGAAAACAGTGCTTAATTATTTTTATAGTGCTTAAAAGGTGAACAATGACAAAATCAGTAGATAAAGTATATAAGGTGATTCAAGAGGAATATGGAGATGAATGGACTGATACTAAGACCATTGCCGATGCGGCAGGACTAAGTAGAAATGTCATTAGTATCTATTTGTCTCAACTTTATAAGGAAGGAAAATTAACTAAGAAGAGTGGTAGACCAGTATTATGGAAGATTGCTAAAGATGATGCTCCTTTTCAAAATTTGATTGGTCATTCTGGAAGTTTAAAGGACATTGTCAAAAAGTGTCAGGAATCAATAGTTTATCCTCCCAATGGTTTTCCTTTAATTATTACTGGACCTAGTGGTGTCGGTAAAAGCTTTTTAGCCAAAGATATTTATAATGAAGCTAAAAAAATGAAGGTTATTTCCGACGATGCTAAATTTGTGACATTAAATGCTGCAGATTATGCTAACAATCCGGAATTACTTTCCTCAGTTCTATTTGGATATAAAAAGGGAGCTTTTACTGGGGCAAATGAAGATACGCTTGGATTAATTGATCAGGCTGATAATGGTTATTTCTTCTTAGATGAGGTACATAGGCTACCTAAGGAAAGCCAAGAGAAGTTGTTTTCCCTATTAGATTTAGGCAAGTTTTATCCTTTAGGTGAGAATGAGAACGCTCATAAGGTAAATGTTCGTTTTATATTTGCTACAACAGAGGATTTGGATAATTTTCTTTTGAAGACCTTTGTTCGAAGAGTTCCATTGCATGTTTCTTTACCAGCATTTAAAGATCGTCCACTGACTGAAAGATTAGCGTTGATTACGAATGCTTTCAAGGAAGAAGCCGTGAGGATTGATCGTCGTTTTTATATAACTAATAAGGTAATTGAAGAGTTAACGAAAAACGATGCTTCGGGTAATGTTGGAGCTATGCAAAATGAGGTTAAATTGTTGTGTGCTTCAGCATATACAGAAAATTATCAGGGTAAAGATATTCATATAGGTTCTTCTTCGGAAAAGGACAATTACATAGTTATTGATAAAGACACTGACATTAATGATCGTACTGAATCAATTGATAATGAAATAGATTTGATTAATCAATTGCACTTGGCCTTGAAGAAATCAACGTCTAAAAAGGATACAATTTCTAATCAAATTTTATTGTTGATGAAATTCTTAAAGAAGCTTGATTATTTAATGGATACAAACTTGATTCAGTCCATTAGTTATAAGTTAAAGATAGGAATTGAATCGATATTAAATAAACGATATGGACTTAAACTGCAGTTATCAGATGCAGATATTAAGCAGATTAGTTTTGGCTTGTCATTGTATTACTTTACAGATTACGAAAAGGTTAATATGACCGAACTTAATAGTGATTTTGAAGAACTCTATCCACGGACTATGTATGTTTATAAACAATTGTTAAAAGGAATTAGTGAAGATAAGGATTTTGAAGAGTTCAATATACCTTGGTTAGTTTTATTATTTAAAGATAAAATTAATCAAATTGAGAGTATCCAATATACAGGAATTATTTTGGCACATGGAGATAGCACTGCTACAAGTATTCAAAGCGTGGTTAATAACTTGTGTGGTAATTATATTTTTGAGGCATTTGATATGCCAATCGATATTTCCATTCATGAGATTAATAACTACGTGCAAAAGTATATTAGACAACAAAAGGATCGAGATCATAAAGGGATTTTTGTGCTGTTTGATATGGGTTCTTTGACGCAGATGTTCTCGGAAATTAAAAAGTACTCTAATTGCGAATTGCTGGTTATTAATAATGTTACAACGGCAACAGCTCTTGATGTTGGAATAAGAATTCAACGTAATGACGGATTTAAAGAAATTACTCGAGCAGCTAATAAATTTGGTGAGGCTTGTGGTACTCAATATTATGAAGGGCTTTCCGATAATTCTAATATTGTAGTTTCCTGTATGTCAGGTGTGGGTCTGTCAGAAGAAATCAAGCGGATGATGCTAGAAAGCTTGTCCAATAAGTTCGAAATTATAACGATGGACTATAAGGATTTGAAACAGACTTTAGAGAATCATGAACAAAAATTCTTTGATAAAACTAAATTTGTTGTGACGACAACTGATATTGATACGAATCTAGACATTGATATCATTAATATTTACGACATTATGGAGAAAGATGGCTATGCTAGATTTGAAAAGTTGTTGATTAATTCGGGAGAACAAAAGCCTAATATTGAAGCATTGATGAATAAGATGCTAAAATTCTTTACAATTGAAGGCATAAAAGATCGATTACAATTCCTTAATCCAGATGTTGTTATTGATGAGGTTCAACTTATTACCCAGAGATACCAAGAATATTATGATATTTCTTTGGATGGTAAAACCAAATTGAATCTGTATATGCATTTGTCATTGATGATTGAGCGAATGCTAGTAAATTCTCGTAAACAGGAGAATCCAAGCGTTTCATTTGAAGGAGATAAGGAAAAAGAATTTTATTCTGTTTCTAAAACGATATTTAAGGGTATCGAATTAAAGTACAATTTTCAGGTTAACGATTATGAGATATCGTTGATGTATCAGCTATTACATTTTTATATTTAAACAGGGTAAGTGCTTAATCAAAATTAAGCACTTATTTTTTTTACAATTAAAAAGCTTTATTTAACGGCTTTTATAAAAGTTGGCACGTAACTTGCTTATATAAAAGTGAGGAGGGTAATGAGATGAAAAAAATAGTCGTTGCCTCACATGGCAGCATGGCCGAAGGCATGAAGAACACAATTGAACTTTTCGCCGGACATAATGACAATGTCAGTTACATTTCGGCATATACAAAAAAGAATGATGATTTGAATGAAACTATTGATAAATTATTCGATACATTCGCAGATGATGATAAAGTAATTATTTTTACAGATTTAATGGGTGGCAGTGTTAATCAAAGATTGACTGTCAAAGCACAAAATAATAAGAACGTCTTTATTATTTATGGATTTAATTTACCAGTTGTAATTGAAGCAATTTTATCCAAAGAGGACGTAAACGCAACATATATTAAGAAACTTGTAGAAGTTGGCAGAAATAGCTTAGGAACTGTCGAATTAAATAATAATGATTCAAAAAATGATGATGAGGATTTTTTCAATTAGGAGGAAATAATAATGATTAAAATTATGAGAGTTGATGAAAGATTAATTCACGGACAAATCGCAATGGTTTGGTCAAAGGAAATGAGTATTGATGGGATTGTTGTTGCCAACGATGCCACAGCTGGTGATGAGACACAACAAATGGCTTTGAAGATGGCTGTTCCATCAGGTATTAAAGTGATTATTAAAACAGTTGATAGTGCTATTGAATTATTGAATGATCCACGTGCACAAAATATGAAATTATTTGTTTTAGTTAGAACTGTCGGAGATGCTGAAAAATTGGCCGAAAAGGTTTCCGATATTCAATATGTCAATTTAGGTAACGTTGGTAAGGCATCAACCGATCCTAAGACAACTTTGACACAATTTGTAATGTTAACTAAACCAGAAATCGAATCTTTGAAGAAGTTAGTTGAAATCTATCCTGAAACAGCATTACAGAATCTACCAACAGATAAAAAAGAAAAAGCTACTGATTTTATCAAGAAAATGAATCTATAAAATTATCACAGATGAGGAGAAATAGACATGTATGAAGCATTTGCAGTTGCCATAGTTGTTTTTCTAACCGTAGGTGGTCAGGAATTATTAGGTTTTTCAATGCTAGGAAGACCAATCGTTATTGGACCATTGGTCGGTTTATTATTGGGAGATGTAAAAACTGGTTTGATGATCGGTGCATCTCTTGAAACTATTTTTATGGGTATCGTTAATATTGGTGGTGCTAGTGCCGCTGAACCAGGACTTGCTAGTGCCTTAGCCGTGGCTTTCGCCATTATGATGCATGGTGGTTTGGGAGTTGCACTACCACTTGCAATTCCTTTAGGTATTATTGGATTACAAATTAAAACTTTGATTTATGTTGCTGTTGTCGGTCCATTTGCAAGTAAGTTCGATAGTATGGCCGAAAAAGGAAATCAAAAAGGAATAGTCAGGTTGCACTTTGGATTGTGGGCTTTGCAATGGTTCCTCTATTCATTGATTCCATTCTTTGCAATGTTATTTGGTTCAGAAGCTACACAAAGAGTTTTAAAGATGATTCCTACTATTATTGTTCATGGATTGACGGTTGCCGGTAATGTATTACCAGCCGTTGGTATGGCAATGTTAATGAAGATTCTTTGGGATAAGAATATTTCAGCCTTTTATTTCTTAGGATTCTTAATCGTTGCATATTTGAAGATGCCACTTATTGCTGTAGCTGTTATGGGAGCTATTATTGCCATCTTAGTTGCACAAAGAGACTATCAATTGCATGGACTTGTAGAAAAGGTTGCAGCAAGACCTGCTACCACAAATACAACTACTACTGAAACAAAAGATGAACAGGAAAATGATGATTTCTTTAGTTAATGATTAGGAGAAGGATATTATGAGTAAATTATCGAAAGATATGTCAAAAGATGAAAAGAAACTAATGAGACAAATGTATTGGCGCTCATTTACCTTATATTCAGCCGTTACTCCTGCTAAGCAAGGAGCTTCAGGTTTCGAATATTCAATGCTGCCATTCATTAATAAGTTCTACAAGAAAGAACAAGATAAAAAAGAAGCTATGGTTCGTCAGATGTCATACTTCAATACTAATCTAGCTATGGCTCCCTTCGTCATGGGAGTTACAGCTTCCATGGAAAAGCAAAATAGTGAAAGTGATGATTTCAATGCTGAATCTATTAATGCCATTAAAACCAGTTTGATGGGACCTTTGGCAGGAATTGGGGATTCTATTTTCTGGGGTGTTTTGAGAGTAATTGCCGCAGGTATTGCAATTAGTTTGGCTAAGAATGGTAATATTGCTGCGCCAATTATTTTCTTGCTATTATTCAACATTCCTGTACAACTAGTTCGTTGGTATGGTGGTCAACTTGGATATACATTGGGATCAAATTATATCGGTGAATTGTATGAAAAGGGCCTAATCAATATTTTGACAAAAGCCGCAAGTATTGTTGGTTTGATGATGGTTGGTGCTATGACTAGCAACATGGTTAAATTCGATTTGAAATGGAATATGGTTGTTGGTGGCAAAACTATTCTTAAGTCACAACAAATGTTGAATCAAATTTTCATAGGTATTTTACCTTTAGCAATTACACTATTATGTTTCTGGTTATTAAAGAAAAAGAACGTTTCAATTAATTGGTTAATTCTTGGCACAATTGTTATTTCAATCTTATTAGCATTAGTAGGTGTTGTTTAATGAATAAAGAATGGTGGAAGAACGCGGTAATTTATCAAGTATATCCTAAGAGTTTTTTTGACACTAATGATGATGGCATTGGTGATTTGAAAGGAATTGACAGTAAACTAGATTATCTAAAAGAATTAGGCGTTGATGCTTTGTGGATAAGTCCATGCTATTTATCACCACAAATTGATAATGGTTATGACATAGCCGATTACCGAAAGATTGATCCAATGTTTGGAGATAACTCTGACTTGGAAAAACTAATGCAGGATGCGCACTCTAAGAATATTAAAATTATTATGGATATGGTGGCCAACCATACTTCTGATAAATCAGTTTGGTTTGAAGAAAGTCGTAAATCAAAAGATAATTACTTTAGTGATTTTTATATTTGGAGAGATCCTAAAGAAGATGGTAGTGAACCTAACAATTGGGGATCTAACTTTGGTGGTTCAGCTTGGACTTATGATAGTAATCGTAAGCAATATTATCTTCATTACTATGGTAAGCAGCAACCGGATCTTAATTGGGAAAATCCCAAAGTTAGACAAGCTATTTATGACGTTATGAGATACTGGAAAGCTCATGGAGTTGATGGATGGAGAATGGATGTTATTACTTCTATTTCTAAAAATCAGGATTTTCCCAATAATCCTAATCCACATAATTTACAATATGTTGTTGGCAATCAAAATAACGGACCAAGAATGCATGAATTCATTCATGAAATGAATCAAGAAGTGTTTAAACCATTTTCCATGATGAGTGTTGGTGAAGCCCCGGATAGTAAGAGTAAAGATGCTAGATTATTAGTTGAACCTGATCGTGAAGAATTAAATATGGTATTTACCTTTGAACATATGCATGTGGATCGTAAACCGGGGGATGTAAATGGTAGATGGGCAATTCAACCTGTTGATATTGTTCAACTTAAAAAGACTCTATCCAACTGGCAGAACACGCTAGACGGCCATGGTTGGAATGCACTTTACTTTGAGAATCATGACCGTGCTAGGACGCCTTCTAGATGGGGAAATGATACTAAGTATCGTTATGAATCAGCGACTGCTTTTGCAACGGTATTGCATGGATTGAAAGGTACACCCTTTGTTTATCAAGGTGAAGAAATAGGGATGACTAATCCTCATTTTGAACTAGAAGATTATGAGGATATAGAGTTAAAAACTAACTACGACAAACTGGTAAAACAAGAAAAAACTATTAACGATGTCGATTTTTTGAAAGCTGCTAGAAAGATTAGTCGTGATAATGCCCGTACTCCTATGCAATGGGATGACAGTAAGAATGCTGGGTTTACTAAAGGAAAACCATGGTTTAAGTTAAATCCTAACTACAAGGAACTGAATGTTTCTAATGATTTAAGATCTGATAAATCGGTATTCAAATATTATCAGGAACTAATTAAATTACGGCATGAAGAACCAATTTTAAAAGATGGTACTTTTGAATTGCTATTGCCAGATGATAAAAATATTTTTATGTACACTAGAACACTGGACGATAAGCAATGGCTTGTGATTGCTAATCTATCTAGTGAGACGCAAAAAGTAGAGACATTGAATAAATATGTTGATTTTAAAACAGTTATAACTAATTATGATGGTAAAAATGGAGAAATCCTCGGACCATATGAAGCTAGAATTTTGAAGAAATAAAAAGAACTCGTACGTTATCAAATTACGTACGAGTTCTTTGCGTATTACAGATTATTTAAACAAACCACTGAAAAATGAAACGATACTGTCCCAAATTCTTTGTAAGAAGTTACGATTCTCTTGAGTATTTAAGTTATTGAAAATATTTTTAGCTTTACTCATGATATCGCTACTTAATTTTTGAGCTTGTTGTTTAAAGTTTGAATTCTTCAAAGCACCAGAATCTCTGATTTGTACCATCAAGTTGATGATTTGTTGTTTTTGAGTATCGTTGATGATGTTTTGAAGATTATTCTTTTGTAAGTTGTTATTAACGATTGTTGTGATTTGGTTAACAGTAATATTGTCACCTTTGTTTGCCAAATCAGATTTCATACCGGCAACGGCATTGTTCAATTGTTTATCAGAATATCCATCAGTACCTTTATTCGCATCGGTAATATTACTTAAGACATTCATTTCCTTTTGCGCAGCGTTAACTTGGCTTTGATTCAAGGTATCACCACTATTTGCATAAGCGGCGTAGATTCCGGCTAAAGCACCAGAACCATCAATTGGTGTAGCTGATGTTACATAGATGTTGGCATCGCTGATACCGGCAGTTACGGCAGCATTACGATATTGGTCGGCTGTAATGGTAGTAATATTGTTCTTTCCATTATAATCAACGATTTTGACATTAATACCAGAACCGGATGAAGTCTTTTGAATCAAGGCTGATGACCAAACACCACTGTTACTTGTGAAATTACTACCACTAGGGTTGAGATATTTCACTAAAGTATCGCCAGTAACGGTGATAGTTTTGTAATCTCCACTAACTTGTGAAGAAAGGGCATCGATTGTTCCTTGACGCTGACTTGATGTTAACGAAGTTCCCAAAGTCATTACGGGTTGATCACTTAGATCGTCCGCTTTGACAGTCTGAGTTGAGAAAATCCCAACTGTGATTAGAGAAACTAGTCCTAATAAAATGATATTTAACTTTTTCAAGGTTTTATCCTCCTTAAACTCTATTAAACCAAATATGTATGAAGAATTCGAGAAGATGAGAAAAATTCTTGAATGTCTGTATGAATATATTAATATATTGGCGAATAAATTAATAAAAATGAATAGTTTTTTGACAATATGTCAATGATTTAGTAAAAATGGTATATACCTATTGAATAATAGCGCTTACAAGAATATACTTTTCTTGTTGTAAAACTATTTTACGGCAGAAAGAGGGGTACAGGCTTTTGAAAAACTTTATGGATTGGCTTCAAAATAAAATCATGCCACCGATGTCAAAAGTCGGAAACAATAAATATCTAGTTTCCATACGTAATGGGTTAGTCTTGACATTACCAGCTATTATCAGTGGTAGTGTATTCCTAATTGTTGGGAATATACCAATTACTGCATGGGCTAATTTCATCAAACCATATATGAATATGATTGGTGTAGCCGTTAATGGATCATTTGGAATTATTTCATTATTAGCTGCAATTGGGATTGGATATGAGTTATCTAAGGAATTGGGAGTTGATCCTATTTCCGGTGCTGGACTTTCAACTATGGCTTTTGTCATCGTTTCGTTTAATGATAAGTTCAAATTAGATACTAATAATTTTTCATCATCTGGATTATTTACCGCAATTATTACTGCTATGATATCAGTTACAATTTTTAACTTCTTTATTAAGAAAAATATTATTATCAAATTACCTGATGGTGTACCAACAGCTGTCTCGAATTCATTTGTTTCATTATTACCAGGTTTCGTTATCTTAGTTCTATTCTGGTTTATCCGTATGCCACTACATATTGATATTAATTTGGTTATTCAATCAATTTTCCATCCATTACTATTCGCAATGAATACTTTGCCAGGTATTTTGGTTTACACATTCTTGGTAAGTTTGCTTTGGGTTTGTGGTATTCATGGTGATATGACTTTAGAGGGAATTGCTGATCCAATTTTCTTACAATTCTTAGCTGCTAACGGAACTGCCTTTGCACATCATCAACCACTTCCTTATGCCACAGCCGCTGGATTTTCTAGTTTAATGGTTAACGTTGGTGGTACTGGTGCCACAATTACTTTGGTTGTTTTGATGTTATTCTCAAAGAGTAAAACTTATCGTGATCTTGGACGAGTAGCATTCCCAGGTGCTTTGTTTGAAATCAATGAACCAGTTATTTTCGGATTTCCTATTGTTATGAATCCTTTGACGATGATTCCATTTATCGTAATTCCATTGATCTTAGCTACAGGTAGTTATCTTTTGATTCATTTAGGATTAATGAATGCGCCAGTAGCAATGGTACCTTGGACAATGCCTCCAATTATCGGACCACTAATGGCAACTGGTTGGGATTGGCGTGCTGCTGTTTGGTCAGCCGTCGAGTTAGTTTAGTTCTATACTTTCTGGTATTGATGAATAATCAATACCAGTTTTTTAATCTCTAGAAAATAAAAAAAGAACATCACTGTTCTCATGTTAAGATTTAAGCGACCAAACCCAATCAAACATGGAGAAAACAATAATGTCCCAAGACAATTCTATACTATGTGCACTCGATATAAAAGACAATAATATAAGTAATGTTTCAGTCAAGGACGCTACGATTAAAAATCGTGGCGTTATAAAGCATATAAAGATCGTAAACGCTGATTTAACTTATAAACTGTATCGATGTCCACAATGTGGTTTAAATTCATTAGTCAAAAATGGAAAAAGAAAAACTAATGCTAGATTAGCCAGTTTTAACGGTATTGAGTATCATTTGATGCTCAATAAACAACGTTATATTTGTAAGAACTGTGGTGGCACCTGCGGTGCCCACAGTGATTTATTAATCAAAAATCATACTATGACTAAACAAGTTCAAAACAGAATATTCGTTATGGCAAAGGAATCCTTTACTTTAACATCAATAGCTAAGATCATCGGAGTATCAGTAAATACAGTAAGCAGAGTCTTATATGACAATACCAAATTACCAAATAGATGTGATTGTCTTCCAAAAAACCTGTGTTTTGATGAATTTCGTTCAGTTAACGGTATATTTACTTTTATAGCTATTGATGCACAAACACATCATCTAATTGAGCTGATTCATGATCGACTCTCTAAAACAGTTATTGAACACTTTATAAATAACTATAGCTTGTCAGAACGGCAAGCCGTTAAGACTGTCTCTATTGATTTGAATGCTAATTATCAGTCGGTCATTCATAGAATTTTTCCCAATGCTCAAATAATAGTTGATAGATTTCATATAGTTCAGCTATGTAGCCGGGCATTGGATCAAGTTAGAATCAGTTGTCTTAAAAAAATAAATGATAAACATTCCCGTTTGTATAAAGCACTTAAGTCTAATTGGCGTCTCTATCATCTGCCTGAGGCAGATGTAGACGACAAGAAAGTAAAATATATTTTTGGAATCAACGAATATACTACAACGCGAAACGTTATTGATATAGCCACTGACAATCTACCAGTTTTTAAAAATACTTATGATATTTATCAAGGTATTCAGAAAGCGATACATGAACACGATATATCATTACTCAAAGAAACCATCTATGGATATAAAAAGAATAATACCGCTATGGATACATCTATTTCAACGTTACGTAAGAATTTAAATTATGTAAAGAATAGTTGCACAATGCCGTACTCCAATGGTCCTCTTGAAGGGACCATTGGAAAGATAAAAAAACTCAAACATATCAGTTATGGCTTCAGAAATCTTGACCATTTTCTTAAGAGAATAAGACTCATTTGCGCATAAAAAAAGACAACCTACATGAGGTTGCCTTCTATACAAAAACTATTCATCAATACGATTTGACAAAGAGCCATTTTAATATGTGTATCGCCTATTTTTTATCTAAAAAATCAAATGTTCATTATTTACGAACTATGATATTAATAATATCTAAAATAATCTAAATGAAAACGGTAAATACGAATAATAAACAAAAATAAATGAATTAAATACGTGTTTTGTATTGAAAGAATTTTCATAACTTGATAGAATTTGGTTACCAAAGACAGAAAGGTGGAAAACCAATGAGTGATGTAGCAGTAGTTATGGGATCAGTTTCGGATTTGCAAGTTATGCAAAACACAATCGATGCTTTGAAAGAGTTGCAGGTCAGTTATGAAGTCAAAGTGATCTCAGCACATAGAACTCCTCAAGAGATGCTGGATTTTGCAAAATCGGCACGTTCCAATGATTTTAAAGTGATAGTAGCAGGTGCGGGGGGCGCTGCTCACTTGCCAGGAATGATTGCTTCATCAACTAGCTTGCCAGTTATCGGTGTTCCAGTACCATCCAGATACTTAAAAGGGATGGATTCTTTATTGTCAATTGTCCAAATGCCAGCAGGTGTTCCGGTAGCAACAGTTTCTATTGGCGAAGCTGGGGCTAAGAACGCAGCTATCATGGCAACAAAGATTTGCGCCTTAGAAAATCATGATTATGAACTTTCTTTGGATGGCTACACTAAAGCCATGCATGACAAATCATTAGAAAGTGGGAAAGATCTTGACTAAAACAATTTTACCAGGTGCAACTATCGGTATTATCGGTGGTGGTCAACTTGGACAGATGATGTCTTTTTCAGCAAAAGAAATGGGTTATAAAGTTATTATTCTTGATCCCACACCCAATTGCCCGGCGGCACAGGTTTCTGATGATCAGATTGTTGCTGAGTATGACGACTTAGCTCAATTGATTGAATTGGCCAAACGTTGTGATGTTTTGACTTATGAGTTTGAGAATGTTGACGCTGAAACGATCAATGAAGTGAAGAAATATACAGAAGTGCCTCAAGGCACTAAGGCATTGACGATTACTCAAGATCGCGTTTCTGAAAAGAATTTTATCGAAGAAAATGGGTTTTCAGCAGTTCCACATGTTGTTATCAATAACATTTTTGAATATCATCGTGCCGTTGAAAAATTAGGGGCTCCAGTAATTGTAAAGACGACTCGTGGTGGCTATGACGGTAAAGGGCAAATTCTGGTCGAAGATCCTGAAAATGTTTGTTACGCCGATATTGAAGAATTATTGATGCATGGGACTTGTATCGTTGAAAAGAAAATAGCTTTGAAAAAGGAAGTTTCAATTATTGTTTCAGGTAATAGTTCTCAACAAACTTCTATTTTCCCAGTTATTGAAAATATTCATCGTCATAATATTTTGCACTTAAGTAGTTGTCCAGCATTGATTAGTACAGAGACTGAAAATGAAATTTATCAAATTGGTGAAAAATTAGCTCAAAATTTAGAGTTAGTCGGTACTATGTGCATTGAATTCTTTATTTCTACCACTGATGAAGTCTTTGTTAATGAAATTGCTCCACGTCCACATAATTCAGGACATCTGACAATTGAGTCGTGTAATATTTCTCAATTCGATGCTCATATCCGCGGAGTTTGCAATTTGGCCATGCCCAAAGTTCGACTTTTACAACCGGCGGTCATGGTTAACCTGTTAGGACAGCATTTACAACCAGCTAAGGAAGCTTTATCAAAACATGTTGAATGGTATTTCCATGATTATGGTAAAGCCGAGAGTAAGAACAATCGCAAAATGGGTCACATTACGATTTTGAGTGATGATTTGCGAGAAACAAAGAATTCAATTGAAAAAAATTCGATTTGGGATGTGTAAATCATGACTGAAGATAATTTACTTTATGAAGGTAAAGCTAAGAACGTTTATAAAACAAATAAAGAGAATGAACTCTTGATGGTCTATAAGGATCAAGCCACAGCCTTTAACGGTAAAAAGAAAGAAGTATTACCTGGTAAAGGTGTACTAAATTGCCGCATCTCTACTTTGATATTTGATTATTTGATCAAAAATGGTGTTAAAACTCATTTAATTGAAAACTTATCAGATCATGAACAATTAGTTCAAAAGAGTGAAGTATTTCCGTTAGAGGTAGTTTTAAGAAATATCGGTTCAGGTAGTTTTGTACGTAAGTTCCATCTTGAAGATGGTTTGGAATTGAGAGAACCAATCATCGAATTCTATTACAAGAGTGATGCCTTAGATGATCCTTTTATCAATGAATCACAGATTCATGCATTGCATATTGCGGACAAAGAAGAAATAGCCACGATTAAACAAATGACACTAGAAATCAATCAATTGTTGATTCCGTTTTTTGCCCAAAGTGATTTTGATTTAGTTGATTTCAAATTGGAATTTGGAAAAGTTAATAACGAAATTATTTTAGTAGATGAATTTTCACCAGATAACTGTCGTCTCTGGGATAAAACAAGTCATCATTCAATGGATAAAGATGTTTTCCGTAAGCATGAAGGTGATTTGGTTAAGACGTACCACTCAGTTTTAGAAAGATTGACAACACGATAGGAGCAAATGATGAAATTAGTTAAAGTTTACGTAACACTCAAACCCTCTGTTCTAGATGCCCAAGGTGAGGCGATTAAATCTGCTATTCAAACTATGGATTATGACAAGGTATCCGCTGTCCATATGGGAAAGTATTTCGAATTGAATTTTGAGGATTATCCTGAATTAGAAAAGGATATTGATGCGATTTGTGACAATTTATTAACTAACCCTAATATCGAAACATATCGCTATGAGATCTTGGAGGCTGAATAATGAAGTTTGCCGTTGTTAATTTTCCGGGTTCCAATTGTGATATGGATCTGTACTATGCCATTAAAGAAGGTATTAAAGAAGACGTAGAACTAGTTGATTATCGCAAAACTAGTTTAGAAGGATTTGATGGTGTTTTAATTCCAGGCGGTTTTTCTTATGGCGATTACTTGAGAAGTGGCGCAATTGCTGTCCACGCTCCAATAATTAGTGAAATTGTTCGTTTTGCCAATGAAGGAAAATTCGTTTTAGGTATCTGCAATGGATTCCAAATTTTAACTGAATTACATTTGTTGCCTGGTGCTCTAATTCAGAATGAAAAGAGTCGTTTTATCTGCGAGACGGTTACGTTGCAAGTGATGAATGACCAAACAATGTTTACCAATCAGTATGCTAAAAACGAAAAGATTCGTATACCAGTTGCACACGGCGAAGGTAGATATTACTGTGATGATCAAACTTTAATGGAATTAAAGGCTAATAATCAAATTGTTTTCCGCTATGACGAAAATATTAATGGAAGTGTTGATCAAATTGCCGGTGTGATGAATCGACAAGGAAATGTTTTAGGGATGATGCCTCATCCGGAACGTGCTTTGGAAGATATCGTAGGTTCTTCTGATGGGCTTAAGCTATTCCAATCAATAATCAATCAAGTAAGGGTGAATAATTAATGACTGAACCTACTGCTAAGCAAATTCAGGATTCAAAGTTATATCGACAATGGGGATTGAGTGATTCAGAATACGAATTGATCTGTGAAAAGATTTTGAATCGACTTCCTAATTACACAGAAACTGGATTGTATTCAGTTATGTGGAGTGAACACTGTTCTTATAAGAATTCCAAAAAAGTTTTACGAAAGATGCCTAACAAGAGTGACCGCGTGTTGGCTGGTCCAGGTGAGGATGCTGGTATTTTGGATATCGGCGATGGTCAGGCGGTTGTTTTCAAGGCCGAAAGTCACAATCATCCGTCAGCGGTTGAACCTTATCAGGGGGCGGCTACTGGTGTTGGAGGTATCATCAGAGATATTTTTTCAATGGGAGCTCAGCCTTTTGCGTTGTTGAACAGTTTGAAATTTGGTCCATTAAAGAATGGTCAAACTAAACATTTAGTCAATGAAGTAGTGGCCGGTATTGGTGGTTACGGAAACTGCATTGGGTTACCAACTGTTGGTGGCGAAATATCTTTTGAAGATTGTTACGAAAATAATCCTTTAGTTAACGCTATGTGTGTTGGTCTATTGAATAAGACTGATTTTAAACATGGTACAGCTAGTGGTAAGGGTAATTTGATTGTTTATGTTGGTGCTAAAACCGGTCGTGATGGGATTCATGGTGCAACATTTGCTTCAGATGAATTCACGGATACTAAAAATAAACAGCGTTCAGCGGTTCAAGTGGGAAATCCTTTTATTGAAAAGTTATTGATGGATGCTTGTGTTGAAATTATTGAAAAACATCCTAATTGGATTCTGGGAATTCAAGATATGGGTGCTGCTGGATTAGTATCATCTACCGCAGAGATGGCTTCTAAAGCCGATAGTGGTTTGATTTTGAATTTAGACAATGTTCCACAACGTGAAACAGAAATGTCAGCTTATGAAATGATGTTGTCTGAATCACAAGAACGAATGGTTCTCTGTGTGAAACCACAATTTAAGGATAACGTTCTAGCCTTCTTTAAGAACTTTGAATTAGATGCTGTCGTGATTGGTGAAGTAACTGAGGACAAACAATATAAAATTTATCATCATGATGAGCTAGTAACTGATATTCCTGTTCGTAGTTTGACTGAGGATGTACCTGAGTATGATCGTCCAGAAGTTGAACCGGCACGTATTGCAGAGTATCGTGATTATCACTTTGTGCCAGAAATTGATTCGCTAACAGATACATGGCAAAGGCTTTTGAAGCAACCTAATATTGCTAGTAAAAAACATTTCTATCAAACTTATGATTCACAAGTTAAAGCAGATACATTGGTTCAACCCGGTAGTGATGCAGGGGTAACTCGTATCAGAGGTACAAAAAAGGCTATCGCGATGACCAACGATAGTAATTCTAAATATGTTTATTTAGATCCATATGTTGGTGGACAAATCACAGTTATGGAAGCTGCACGTAATATTGTTGCAAGTGGTGGAGAACCTATTGGTGTGACTGACTGCTTGAATTATGGTAATCCTGAGAATCCTGAAGTTTTCTGGGAATTAGATAAGAGTGTAGAAGGAATTGCCAGTGCCTGTGAAAAAATCAATACGCCAGTAATTTCTGGTAATGTGTCACTCTATAACGAATACAACGATGAAGCAATTTATCCTAGTCCTATGATCGGGATGGTTGGTTTGATTGATGATATGAAAAAAGTTACTACAGCTTCCTTTAAAAAAGCTGGAGACCTGATTTATTTACTTGGTAATACATTTGATGATTTCAATGGTTCAGAGATCCAATTGCAACAAACTGGAATTATAAAAGGTGGCTTACGACCATTGGATCTGAATGAAGAAAAACTTCATCAAGATTTAGTACGTCAAGCTATTAATCAAGGGCTAGTTGCCAGTTGTCATGATTTGAGTGAAGGTGGTTTAGCAGTAGCCTTGTCAGAAGCAGCTTTTGACAGACAATTAGGTTTTGAAATTGAAACTAATTTAACTTCTGCTCAAATGTTCTCAGAAACACAATCACGTTTCTTAGTAACTGTTAAACCAGAAGATAAAACTAATTTTGAAAATCTAGTTTTACGAGATTTCCATTGTTTAGGTCAAGTTACAGCAGATTCTATTTTCAAAGTCACAACTAAAGATGAAACAGTTTCAATCGATGGAAAGAAAGCATTGAATAACTGGAAAGAGGCGATTGCGTGCTTGATGAAGTAAAAAGTTTAAACGAAGAATGTGGTGTTTTTGGTGTTTGGGGAGCTAAGAATGCTAATTACCTAACTTATTTAGGACTCCACAGTTTGCAACACCGTGGTCAAGAAGGTGCAGGAATTGTCGCCAATGATGGTAAAAAATTGCGTACTTATCGTAATTTAGGATTGTTGACACAAGTTTTTTCCAAACCAGAATATTTAAACAACTTAGTCGGCGAGTCGGCTATCGGACATGTGCGTTACTCTACTGCTGGTGAAAATAAGATTGAGAATGTTCAACCACTACTTTTTGATTTCACTGATAGTCAATTAGCGTTAGCTCACAACGGTAACTTAACTAATGCGATTACTTTGAAAAAAGAATTAGAACGCCAAGGTCACATTTTTAAATCAAGTTCTGATTCAGAAGTGTTGGTACATTTGATCAAGCAATCAACACAAGAAACCTTCCGTGATCGTATGGTTGAAGCATTGAACAAAATTCAAGGTGGCTTTGCTTATCTACTTTTAACTAAGGATGCCTTGATATTGGCCCTAGATTCTCATGGCTTCCGTCCGCTATCAATTGGAAAGTTGGAAGATGGTGGATACGTAGTTGCCAGTGAAACCTGTGCTCTAGATGCAGTTGGAGCAACTTTTGTTCGTGACGTGCAACCAGGTGAACTGATTACAATTTCTGACGAAGGAATGAAAATCGATCATTGGACAACTAAAACACAATTAGCCATCTGTTCAATGGAATTTGTCTACTTTGCTCGTCCTGATTCCGATATTCTTGGAATTAATGTTCATTCGGCTAGAAAACGTATGGGGGCCAATTTAGCTCAAGAGTATCCTGCACCAGGCGATATCGTAGTTGGTGTTCCTAATTCATCTTTATCAGCCGCTAGTGGTTACGCCGAGGCCAGTGGTTTACCTTATGAAATGGGCTTGATCAAGAATCAATATATGGGTCGAGAATTCATTCAACCTACACAAGAATTGCGTGAGAAAAGTGTTCGTCAAAAATTGGCTGCTGTTAAAGGTGTTGTTAAAGGTCGCCGCGTCATTTTAGTAGATGATTCAATTGTTCGTGGAACAACCTGTGCTTATATTGTGCAGTTGTTAAGGGATGCGGGTGCAACGGAAGTTCATTTACGAATTGCTTCACCAAGATTCATGCATCCATGTTTCTATGGAATTGATATTCAAGAAAAAAGTGAATTAATTGCAGCTCATAAGAGCATTGAAGAAATGAACCAAATTTTCGGTTCTGATTCATTGCGTTTCTTGAGTGAAGATGGATTGATTGATGCCATTGGATTAAACGCTGATGCACCATATTCAGGTTTAGATATGTCGTATTTCAATGGTGATTATCCAACCTACTTATACGATTACGAATCTAAAAAATAAGGAGAATTTTATGTCAAATCCCTATCAAGATGCTGGTGTGAACGTGGAATCTGGTTATAAGATTTCTCAATTTGTAAAACAGAAGACTAAAAGCAAAAGTATAGGCAATTTCGGTGGCATCTACGAAATTCCAGCTGGGTTTAAACAACCAGTATTGGTCTCAAGTGATGATGGTGTCGGGACCAAACTTTTACTGACTAATGAGTTTAAAAAGTGGGATACGATTGGAATCGATTGTGTTGCCATGTGTGTCAACGATATTTTGGCTCAAGGTGCTATTCCGCAATATTTCTTAGATTACATTTCAACAGGCAAAGTTGATCAAAAAGTTGAAGAGATTTTAAAAGGTGTTATTAATGGATGCCAAATAGCTGACGCAGCTCTAATTGGTGGCGAGACGGCTGAAATGCCTGGAGTATATGACGCGAGTGATTATGACATTGCTGGGTTTGCAGTGGGTATCTGTGAAAAAGATGAACTTTTACGTAAAGAGAATGTCAAAGAAGGCGATGTTCTAATTGGAATCACTTCAAGTGGGATACACTCCAATGGTTATTCTTTAGTTAGAAAAATTTTCTTCCGAGAAAATGATTTTGACTTGAATACAAATTTACCTGAACTTGCAGGACAGTCTTTAGGTGAAGTTTTACTAATGCCAACTAAGATTTATTCTCATGAATTAGTACCATTGTTAGCTCAAAAATTTATCAATGGTGCCGCTCATATTACAGGTGGAGGATTCTTTGAAAATGTTCCTCGGATGTTACCTGAAGATTTGGCTGCCGAAATCAATGTCGATATTTGGCCAGAATTACCAATTTTTCAAGCTTTACAGAAATATGGCAAATTAAAAACTATCGATATGTATCATATTTTCAATATGGGTCTAGGGATGGTTTTAGCAGTTGATTCCGAGAATGAAATGGAAGTTCTAGAACAATTGAATCGACACGAAACATTAGCCTATACAATTGGTGAAGTTATTAAAAAGGATTCAGCTAATCTGATTTTGAAAGGAGATAAGCTATGAAAGTAGCCATCTTTGCCTCAGGCAATGGGAGTAATTTTGAAGCCATTGCTGGATCAGATGAATTAAGAAATCTAGGCTTAGAAATTGAATTATTGGTTTGTGATCAACCAAATGCTCATGTAATCAAACGAGCTGAAAAATATCATATTCCTGTGTTTGTAAATCAATTATCTGATTATGCTAATCGCGGTGAATATGAGCAAACGATTATTGATAAGTTAGCGCCACTAAAGATTGAATACATTCTTTTAGCAGGATACATGCGTGTGGTCACACCAGTCTTATTGGGTGCGTATCCTAATCGTATTATTAATATTCATCCATCATTATTACCAAAATATTCTGGATTAGAAGCAATTGAACGAGCCTATGCGGCTAATGAACCTGTAACAGGTGTAACAATTCATTATATTGATGAAGGGGTCGACACCGGTCCTATCATTAAGCAAATGAAAGTTGTGCGATTAAAGAATGATACTGAAGCTAGTTTAGAAAGTCGAATTCATCAGACTGAACATCAAATGTACCGTACAGTAGTACGAGATTTATTAATAAAAAATAATGGGGTAAGTAAATAATGAAAAGAGCTTTGATTAGTGTTTCTGACAAAACCGGAGTTGTTGAGTTTGCTAAAGGATTAATTGAAAATGATTTTGAAATTATTTCTACTGGTGGTACATACAAGAAGTTACAAGAAAATGGCGTAAAAGTTACTGAAATTGACGAGGTAACTAAATTTCCCGAAATTCTTGATGGACGTGTAAAAACACTTCATCCAATGGTTCATGCAGGTCTTTTGGCTAAACGTGATAACCCTGAACACATGAAGACTTTAGAAAAATTGAATATTCAAATGATTGATCTAGTTTGTGTAAATCTTTATCCATTTAAGGAAACAATTTCTAAAGATGGTGTTACACCGGCCCAGGCTATTGAACAAATCGATATCGGGGGTCCATCAATGATTCGTTCAGCTTCGAAGAATTTCAAGAGTGTTTACGTTGTTATTGATGCTAACGACTATGAAAAGGTTCTAGCAAGTATTAAAAATGATGAAGACAATCTAGCTCTAAGACAAAGCTTAGCCGCCAAAGCATTTAGGCATACTGCTGAATACGACAGTATTATTGCTCATTACTTATCAGATCTTAATGGTGAAGAATTCCCTGATGTAGAAGTATTAGGTTATGATTTCCACCAAGAATTAAGATATGGTGAAAATTCACATCAAAAGGCCGCTTTTTATCAAAGTGCTATGCCTAGTGAATATTCGATTGCTTCAGCCAAACAATTACATGGTAAGGAACTTTCCTTCAATAATATTAAGGATGCTGATGCTGCTTTAAGAATTGTCGCTGATTTTGACAAACCTTGTGTAGCTGCATTGAAACACATGAATCCTTGTGGTGTTGGTGTGGATGATGAATCAATTTATCAAGCATGGCGTAAGGCTTATACAGCCGATACAATGTCAATCTTTGGTGGAATTGTTGCAGTTAATCGTGAGGTAACTAAAGAAATCGCCGAAGAAATGCATAAGATTTTCTTGGAAATTGTTATTGCTCCAAGTTTTACACCTGAAGCTTTGGAAATCCTAGAATCTAAGAAAAATATTCGTTTAATGACTTTGGACTTTACTAAGTCTCAAGCTGCTGATAAATATGAATATGTTTCTGTTATGGGTGGTCTTCTAGTTCAAGAAAGAGATACCACAGTTGATAACTTAGATGAATTCCAAGTTGTAACTAAAAAAGCCCCAACTCCTGAAGAGATGAAGGCCTTACTATTTGGTCAACAAGTTGTTAAGCATGTTAAGAGTAATGCGATTGTTATTTCAACAACTGATAAGACTCTTGGTATTGGTGCTGGACAAATGAATCGTATTGGTTCAGTGAAGATTTCGATTGAACAAGAAGAACAAGCTGAGGAACACAAACCATTAATTATGGCTTCTGATGCCTTTTTCCCAATGGATGACTGTGTAAATTATGCTGCTGAACACGGCATTACAGCTATTATCCAACCAGGTGGTTCAATTAAAGATCAGGATTCAATCGATATGGCTGATAAATATGGTATTGCCATGGTCTTCACTGGTAGAAGACACTTCAAACACTAGAGAGGTTTATTAATGAAAATACTTGTTATCGGTTCTGGAGCAAGAGAAGATGCTATTTGCAAATCTTTATTAAAGAACACTCAGAATGTTGTTTTTTGTGCCCCTGGTAACGACGGAATGAAGTTATCTGGAATCAAAACCATTTCAATAGAAGAAAATGATTTTGAAAGAATGGCAAATTTCGCTCAAACCAATTTCATTGACTTTACAGTTGTAGGTCCGGAGGAACCATTAGTCAACGGAATCGTGGATTTCTTTAAACGTCAAAATCTGAAAATTTTTGGACCAAATCAGCAAGCAGCTCAAGTGGAGGGGTCTAAGACTTTCACCAAGAAATTGATGGCAGACGCCGGTATTCCAACTGCTCAATATCAGGAATTTACAAAATTAGAAGATGCTCTAAAGTATTTGAAGTCAATTCCTGACTTTCCAATTGTTATTAAGGCAGATGGATTAGCTGCTGGGAAAGGTGTCTTTATCGCTGATGATTTGATTTCAGCTACTGAAACAGTAACGGATTTATTAGCCGAACATAAATTTGATACCAAGAAAGTTGTGATTGAAGAATTTCTTGAAGGCGAAGAGTTTTCATTGATGGCTTTTGTTGATCATAAACGTTTCTATCCGATGCCATTGGCACAAGATTACAAGAAAATTCTTGACGGTGACTTGGGACCTAATACTGGTGGTATGGGAGCCGTTTGTCCAGTTCTTAATATCTCTAAAGATATTGAGAAAGAAGCCATAGAAACTGTTTTGAAACCATTTGTGACAGAACTCTATGATCAAGGTATCAAGTATACTGGAATCCTTTATGCTGGCTTGATTTTGACAAAGAAGGGTATCAAAATTATCGAGTTTAATGCTCGCTTTGGTGATCCCGAAACAGAAGTAGTTTTGCCACGCCTAGAGTCGGATTTATCTGAAATGATTTTTTCCATCTTAAATCATAAAAAGATTGAATCAATAAAATGGCAACAAAAAGGTCTAAACTTAGGTGTTTTTGCTGTCAGCAAGGGTTACCCTACAAAACCTGTATTTGGTTCATTGGGAGATAGAGACAATTTTAAGAATTGTTCATTAACAATCAATTATGCAGCTGTGAAGCGAGAGCAAAAGCAATTGTTTAGTCACGGTGGCCGTTTATATTTGATGCAGGCACAGGCTGAATCAGTTGAAGATGCTCAGAAAAAAGTTTATCAAGAACTAGAAAAAATGGATCAAACAAATATTTTTTACCGACGTGATATTGGTAAGAACTCCATTTAATAAATGAAGAGGTAGAAGTAGAATTTCATTTGAAATTTTACTTCTATCTTTTTTATTTGAACCGATATTTTAGAATTGTAGTTTTTGTGATAAATCAATGAGCAAATGGATTTAGAATGTTTTTATTGGTTATTGAAATATGGAAAAAGAGTTGCTTAGAATAGAAAGGAAAGTTATGCTTTAAGAAATTGAGAACCTTATTTTCAAGTTGATAAAAATAAGTGATTCTCTAATTTTAGAATGTTGATATAGCGGCTTTTTCTTAGTGTGCTCCCTATGTATATAGGGATGATTCTATCATGTCGATGTAAACGACCAGCACGTTGTAGTGATCCCTATAGATATAGGGAATGATTTAATGGAATTTCTATCTGTATCAAAAATAAGAGCAGTGTTTCCACGGAAATAAAAATATGGACATGAATCCACTTATATATATTTAGCTGCAGTAGTTTAAATATATAGGTGAATAATTCATGTCCATTTTTATACAATAAAACCCTGGAGTACCAGGGCTATTTTAATATATTCAATTTTTAGTATATTATATAATTACTTGTTTTTTTTCTTAGGTGGGATATATTCAAAAGATGGATCAATTTCGTCATCAATTCTATCCCAAGCTTTTTCCATATCGTCGTTGACCTGTTTAGTTTGTTTTTCGTCAAGTTTGGCTTTGAAATCAAAGTCAATTTCGGGTCCTACACCAATAGTAATTTGTTTATGTTTCATTAAACCACCAAAAGATAAAGGTCCTTGATAAACAAAGGGAACTAATGGGGCTTTTGAAAGTTTAGCAATCAGTGAGGCTCCGCCTTTTAGTTGTTCAGAGTAACGAGTTCCTGATGGAAACATGATTAAAACTTTATCTTCTTTTTTTAAGGCTTTAACTGGCGTTTTTATTACTGAGGGACCTGGATGAGCACGGTCAACAGGAAAAGCGTGTGCGTGCACAAGAATGAATCTTAAAATAGGATTCTTAAAAAGTTCTTTCTTAGCCATAAAAGTAGCTTCACGTGGAGAAATCACCAATGCAAAGAAAATTGGTTCCCACCAAGTACGATGTGGAGCTACTAAGATGAAGGGCTTGTCGGGTAGATTTTCTTTACCCACGACTTTATAACGGCCATTTAAAATGAAAACAATGCCTCTCGCTATTACACGGATAAATTTATAAAACATAGAATTATCATTCTCCCTAAAATAATCTTAACTTATTTAAAATACCATAAAGTAGGTGCAACATGTCGATTTATTCTCAAGATATTATTTCGGATAGCGGAATAATTATTAATCAAGATAAAAAACTTTATTCATTTAATCTCGATACTATTTTACTTTATAATTTTGCTAAAACTGTTAAAAAAGGAAAAATAGTCGATTTATGTTCAGGCAATGGAGCCATTGGGTTGTCATTGGCCTCTAAAACTAAAGCTCAAATATATTTGGTTGAAATCCAAAAAGAACTGGCCAATCTATCTCAAAAAAGTATTGAAGATAATAGTCTGGAAAAACAAGTACATCTTGTTAATGATGATTTGAAGAATGTTCAAAAATATATTGATCATGATACGGTCGACATGATTGTTTGCAATCCACCATATTTTAAAGTCTCAGATCAAACAGCGTTGAAAGAAAATCCAGTGTTGGCGATTGCTCGTCATGAATTGAAGGCTAATTTGGAAGATGTTTTATATGCAATTAAGGTTTTACTAAAAGAGAATTCTCATGCATATTTAGTTTATCGACCAGAGCGTTTGAGTGAACTACTTTCTTTAATGTTGCAGCAGCGATTGCAGCCAAAGCGCATACGTTTTGTCAGAACTAGTTCGCAAAAAGATGCTAATTTGGTTTTATTAGATGTTATTAAAACAGTCAAAGAAGCGTCATTAAAAGTTGAACCAGATTTAACAATTTATGATGAAAATCATCAGTTAACTAAAGAGGCTAATCAGATAATTAATGGAAACAAGTAAGTATTATGTCTATATATTGCTATGCAGTGATAAAACTTTTTACACCGGTACAAGTAATAATGTAAAAAAGAGAGTTGCAACACACAATGCTGGAAAAGGTGCTAAGTATACTAAAATTAGACGACCCGTTAAATTAATGTACACTGAAGAATTAGAAAATAAATCGCAGGCCTTAAAGCGGGAGATTGCTATCAAAAAGCTATCACGCTCCCAAAAAGAGGCATTATTAAAAAGTAATGGAATAAATTGGAACGACTACTTGATTTCGTAATAATATTCCCTTATAATATTTAGCTGTATTGAATACACACACTTAACGATTTAGTTGTTGGTGCACAGACGTGTTTCAACTAGACATGACTTAGGTGGAGGTAAAAACCAGGAGGAACTTTTTATGTCAGTTATTTCTATGAAACAACTTCTTGAAGCCGGTGTACATTTCGGTCACCAAACAAGAAGATGGAACCCTAAGATGAAGCCATTTATCTTTACACAAAGAAATGGTATTTACATCATTGATTTACAAAAAACAGTACGCATGATCGACGATGCTTACAACTATATGAAGGCCGTTGCCGGTGATGATGGTATTTTCCTATTCGTTGGTACAAAGAAACAAGCACAAGATGCTATTGCTGAAGAAGCAACACGTGCTGGCCAATACTATGTTAACCATCGTTGGTTAGGTGGTACTTTGACTAACTGGAACACAATCCAAAAACGTATCAAGAGATTAAAGGACATCAAGGCAATGTCACAAGATGGTACTTTTGATCGTCTACCTAAGAAAGAAGTTGCTTTACTTACAAAGCAACAAGCTAAGTTAGAGAAATTCCTTGGTGGTATCGAAGATATGCCAAGAATCCCTGATGTTATGTTCATTGTTGACCCTCATAAGGAAAACATTGCTGTTAACGAAGCTAAGAAACTTAACATTCCTATCGTAGCTATGGTTGATACAAATACAGATCCAGATCCTATCGATGTTATCATTCCTTCAAACGATGATGCTATCCGTGCCGTTAGATTAATTACATCTAAGATGGCAGATGCTATTGTTGAAGGTAAGCAAGGTGAAGAAGCTGTTACAGATGCAGACTTCGCTAAAGACGACAACAAAGATGAAAATTCAAATGCTGCCGATGCAAAATCTATTGAAGATTTAGCAGAAGCTAAGAACAATAACGAAGATAACAAATAATAATAAGCGTAAAATAGAGTCATCTGAGTAAGATGGCTTTATTTATACGACTGGAGGATTACTAATGGCTAAAATTACTGCTGCTCAAGTTAAAGAATTACGTGATAAGACAAGCGTTGGTATGATGGATGCTAAGAAGGCATTGGTTGCTGCTGACGGTAATATGCAAGAGGCTATCGACAAACTTCGTGAAAAGGGTGTAGCTAAAGCTGCTAAGAAGAGTGGAAACATTGCTGCTGAAGGTTTAACACATATTGAAGTTTCAGGTAACAAAGCTTCTATCATCGAAGTTAATTCAGAAACTGACTTTGTTTCATCAAACGACAAATTTATCAATCTTGTAAACGAAATTGGTAAGGCTATTGTTGCTAACGAACCAAAGACAATGGACGAAGCTTTGGCACTTAAGATTGGTGACCAAACAATTAACGACGCCATCACAGGCTTAACAGCTGTTATTGGTGAAAAGATTTCCTTGAGACGTTTCAAGGTTCTTGATAAGACAGACTCACAAGTATTCGGCTCATACCTACATAATGGTGGTTTGATCGGTGCTATCGTTACTCTTGAAGGTAGCGATGAAGATGCTGCTAAGGATGTTGCTATGCACGTTGCTGCTATCAACCCTGAATTCATGGATCGTGATCAAGTTCCTGCAGATCGTTTGGAACACGAAAAGGCTATCTTTACTGAAGAAACAAAGGCTGAAGGTAAACCTGAAAAGATTATCCCAAGAATCGTTGAAGGCCGTGTAAACAAGTTCTTGTCAGAAATTAGTTTGGCTGACCAAGAATTCGTTAAGGATTCAGACATGACTGTTCAACAATTCGTTGAATCAAAGAATTCTAAACTTGTTTCATTTGTTCGTTACGAAGTCGGTGAAGGAATCGAAAAGAAACAAGAAGACTTTGCTGAAGAAGTAAAGAACCAAATGAAGTAATTTAAAAACATTTTTTGGAAAGGTCGCTTAATTCATTTTGAATTAAACGGCTTTTTCTTTATATTTAGGGTTGTATCCACACAAAATTTATTTAAAAATAGTGTTTGGATAAATTTAGTGTAGCGAATATGTTAAAATATTTAGTAGCAAAATTAAAGGAGAGAACTTATGCCTGATATCAAGTATAAAAGAGTGATTTTAAAAGTTTCTGGAGAAGCCTTAGCCGGTGAGAAAGGCTTTGGTATTAATCCACCAGTTATCAAAACAATAGCTGAACAAATTAAGAGTGTTCATGATCTAGGAGTTCAAGTTGCCATCGTCTGTGGTGGTGGGAACATTTGGCGTGGTGAAACAGGTGCTGAAATGGGAATGGACCGTGCCCAAGCAGATTATATGGGTATGATGGCCACTGTTATGAATGGACTTGCTTTACAAGATGGTTTGGAACATATTGGTGTCCCAACACGTGTACAAACATCAATCGAAATGCGCCAGGTTGCTGAACCTTACATCAGAAGAAAGGCAATCAGACATCTAGAAAAAGGTCGTGTTGTTATCTTTGCTGGTGGTACTGGTAATCCTTACTTCTCAACAGATACTACTTCTGTACTTCGTGCCGCTGAAATTGAAGCCGACGTTATCTTAATGGCTAAGAACAACGTTGATGGTGTTTATTCAGCTGATCCTAAGAAGGATCCTAATGCTAAGAAGTATGCAGAATTAACACAACTTGATATTATTAATAAGAATCTTGGAGTTATGGATACAACTGCTTCATCATTGTCAATGGATAATGATATTCCATTGATCGTATTCAACTTGAACAAAGCTGAAAACATTAAGAAGGTTGTTCAAGGAGAAAATATCGGAACAATAATAAAGGGTGGTAATGATGACTAACAAAGCTGTTACAAAAGCACAAGAAAATATGTCAAAATCAATTGACGTTCTTAGAAAAGAATTAGCTAATATCCGTGCGGGTAAAGCTAATGCTTCTATCTTGAGTAACGTTAAGGTTTCATATTACGGTACTGATGTACCATTGAATCAAGTTGCTTCAATTAATATTCCTGAAGCACGTGTTTTGATGATCACACCTTATGACCAATCATCATTGGATGATATCGAACATGCTATCAATTCATCTGATTTAGGATTGAACCCTGCTAATGATGGTAAGGTTATCCGTTTGGTTATCCCACAGCTTACTGGTGAACGCAGACAAGAGATTGCTAAGCAAGTAGGTAAAGAGGCCGAAGAAAGCCGTATTGCTGTTAGAAACGTTCGTCGTGAAGCTATGGACGATCTTAAGAAGCAATTAAAGGCTAACGATGTAACTGAAGATGAATTCCATGATGTTGAAGATCAAGTTCAAAAGGTTACTGACAAAGCTATCGCACAAGTTGACGAATTAGCAGCAGCCAAAGAAAAAGAAATTACTGAAGGATAATAGTCTTTATGACAGAGAGTAAGAGACAGTTAGATTCAGACATATCAGTTCCTAAGCATATTGCTATCATTATGGACGGTAACGGACGTTGGGCTAAGAAAAAAGGCCAACCTCGTATTGCCGGTCATAAAGAAGGTATGAACAATGTCAAGACGATTGCTACAGCAGCTAGTCATCTTGGAGTTAAAGTTTTGAGCTTGTATGCTTTTTCTACTGAAAACTGGAGTCGACCTAGCAAAGAAGTTAACTTCTTGATGAAGTTACCGGTAGACTTCTTTGGAACTTTTATGCCAGATCTAATCAAAGAAAATATTCGAGTGTTCGTAACCGGATTTACTGATCACTTACCTGACAAAACCAGAAAAGTAGTTTTAAAAGCAGTTGAGGATACTAAGGGTAATACTGGAATGATCCTCAATTTTGCTTTTAATTATGGTGGTCGTGCTGAAATTGTTAATGCTGCTAAAAATTTGGCAATCGAAGCGGCTAGTGGTTCAATAGATCCAAGCGATATTGACGATGCTATGTTTGCAGATCATTTGCTGACTAATCATTTAAAAGAGTTAGCCGATCCTGATTTGCTAATCAGAACTAGTGGAGAAGAACGAATCTCTAACTTCATGCTCTGGCAATTAGCTTATACAGAAATGATCTTTGACGACAGTTACTGGCCCGATTTTACGGTTGATGATTTAGTCGAGGATATTAAAGAATTTGACAGAAGAGATCGTCGTTACGGATCTGTTTAGTTTGGGGGAAAATTATGAAACAACGTGTCATTACTGCCGTTATTGCACTAGCAATCTTTATTCCCATATTGCTTGCAGGTGGAGTTTGGCTAGAAGTTGCAGCCGCAGCTTTAGCCGCAGTCGGTGTTTTTGAAGTTTATATCATGCGTAAACGTATCATCGTTTCGTTTGACTTCTTAGTAACTATCTTGGGAACACTAGCTCTAGTAGTTCCTAACGGCTTTTATCGAGGATGGTTTCCAAAAAGTTTTTCAAGATTAGATTTATTCTATGTTTTTGCGGTAATTTTATTAATTATTACAGTATTAACAAAGAACAAATTTAACTTTGAGGATGCAGGTGTTTCAGTGGTTTCAATGTTGTACATTGGTACAGGATTCCACTATCTAGCAGCTGTAAGAAATTCAGATCCAGGTTTAGGATTATTGATGTATGCCTTGATTGTTGTATGGTCAACTGATATTTTTGCTTATACTTTTGGTAGAAAAATTGGTAAGCATAAATTGTGGCCTGCAATCAGTCCTAATAAGACTTGGGAAGGAACAATTGCTGGTATCATCATGGCCTTAGTTCTTTCTGGTGTTTACATGTACTTTGTACCTCAAGAGTATTCAATGACAACAATGTTGATGATTGCCTTTGTCCTATCAATCATGGGTCAAATGGGTGATTTGATTGAATCAGCTTATAAGAGATATTATAAAGTTAAAGATTCAGGAAATATTTTGCCAGGACATGGTGGAATTCTAGATAGATTCGATAGTATGTTAATCGTATTACCTTTGTTACACATATTCGGTTTAGTCTAAGCATCTCGTGGAGGTTAAAATGACCGCGATAATTACATTTATAATCGTTTTTGGAATATTAGTTATTGTTCATGAATTTGGACATTATTATGCTGCAAAAAAATCAGGAATTTTGGTTCGTGAGTTTTCTGTAGGGATGGGTCCAAAAATCGTCGCTTATCGCAAGAATCATACGACATATACCTTGAGATTATTACCTTTGGGTGGTTATGTTCGTATGGCCGGCGCTCAAGAAGATGATTCTGATATTCAACCAGGAACGATGGCATCTTTAGTATTAAATGATCAAGATAAAGTAATAAAAATAATAACTTCCAGTAAGGTTTATGATGCAAATGCGGTCCCCGTTCAAATATCTAAATCAGATTTAGTTGATGATTTGGTAATTGAAGGGTACGAAAATGGCGATGAAACTGTCGTGAAGAAATATTCAGTTGATCATGATGCAACAATTGTTGAGGAAGACGGTACTGAGGTTCAAATCGCTCCACGCGATGTTCAACTTCAGTCCGTTTCTGTTTGGAAGCGAATGATTACCAATTTCGCAGGTCCGTTCAATAATTTCGTTTTAGCAGTTTTAGCAGCTATTTTAGCTGCTTTCATGATGAATGGTGTTGCTACTAATCAATTAGGTCATATCGAAAAAAATTCAATTGCTCAAGAAGCAGGTTTGAAAGTTAACGATACGATTGTGAGTGTTAATGGCAAGAAAACTGGTTCATGGACTGCTTTATCAACTAACATTCAAAATAACCCTGGTAAGAAAGTTACTTTAAAAGTTGAATCAAATAAAAAACTTAGAACAGTTAAATTAACTCCTAAGTCCGTTAAGTCGCAAGGTCAAAGTTATGGCTTTATTGGTATTATGCCAAAGACCGATTCTAGCATTTTGGCTAAAATCAAATATGGCTTTTCATATAGTTGGGGAACGACTGTAATGGTCTTCCATGCATTAGGCAAGATGGTATCTGGTGGTTTTAATATTAATCAATTATCTGGTCCGGTGGGGATCTACTCGATGACTTCAAAAGTGGCATCACAAGGTATTATTAATATTATTCTCTTTACATCGATGCTATCGATGAACCTAGGTATTGTTAATTTAATTCCAATTCCAGCCTTAGATGGTGGGAAGATTTTATTGAATATCGTTGAAGCAATTAGAAGAAAACCTATTCCAGAACAGTATGAGACTGTTATTACACTGATTGGTGTCGGAATTTTAGTCTTGCTGATGATTGCTGTTACATGGAATGATATTCAGCGCTTCTTTATAAAATAGGGGGATAAGAACTTGAAACAATCAAAATTATATATTCCAACACTGAAGCAAACTCCTTCAGATGCTGAGGCAATAAGTCATCAGTTGATGTTGCGAGCTGGCTATATCAGACAAGTTTCTGCAGGGGTATATGCTTACTTACCATTAGCTTGGTCAGTTATCCAAAGAATTGAAAATATTGTTCGTAAAGAAATGGAAAAAATTGATGTCGTAGAAATGCGTATGCCAGCAATTTTGCCAGCAGATCTTTGGAAAGAAAGTGGTCGTTATGAAACTTATGGCGATAACTTATTCAAATTTAAGGATCGTCACGAACGTGATTTCATCTTGGGACCAACTCATGAAGAAACATTTACTAGTGTTGTAAAGGAAAGTTTGAATAGTTACAAGAAATTACCTCTTGTTTTATATCAAATGCAAATGAAGTATCGTGATGAAGATCGTCCTCGTAACGGTTTACTTCGTGGCCGTGAATTTATTATGAAAGATGCTTATTCTTTCACAGCTAACAAAGAACAACTTGATGTTATCTTCAATCAAATGGAACAAGCTTACCGTAATATCTTTGATATTTGTGGTTTAAATTATCGTGCTATTATCGGTGATGCCGGTGCCATGGGTGGTACTGATTCTAAAGAATTCTCCGCTATTGCTTCAATTGGTGAAGATACAATTGCCTATTCAGACGATAGTGATTACTCAGCTAACCTTGAAATGGCTGCAAGTAAGATGGAAGAGAACTTAGTTGAAGACAAGAAAGAAGCAGAAGTTGTTGATACACCTGATGTGCATACAATTGATGCTTTGGCAGAATTATTGAAGGTTGAATCATCAAGAATTATGAAGGCTGTTGCCTACATGGCTGATGATGAACCAGTTATGGTTATGATTCGTGGAGATTACGATGTTAATGATGTTAAGTTAAAGAACTATCTTGGTGCTGACTTCTTACGTGAAGCAACCCCTGACGAAGTTAAGGACGTCTTCGGTAGTGTACCTGGATTCATTGGACCTAAAGGTATCAATGATAAGGTTAAAGTACTTTATGATAGTTCATTAGTTGGTTTGATGAACTTCGTTGTCGGCTTTAATAAGGCTGATGTTCATATGTTCAATGCTAACTTTGAAGATATTGTTGACGAAACACCAGAATTTAGAGATTTCCGTGTTATCAAGGAAGGTGAAGTTTCACCTGATGGTCATGGTCATATCAAATTTACACGTGGTATCGAAATTGGTCATATCTTCAAATTAGGTACTAAATTCTCTAAGGCACTTGGTGCTAATTTCTTAGATGAAAATGGTAAATCTAATCCATTGATCATGGGAAGTTATGGTATTGGTATTTCTCGTCTATTGACAGCCATTATCGAACAACACAGTGATGAAAATGGTATTATTTGGCCAGTTAGTTTGGCTCCATACCAAGTACATGTTGTTCCTATCAAGTACAACAACGATGTTCAAGGTAAATTAAGTGACGAAATCGTTGAATTGCTACAAAATGAAGGATATGACGTCTTACTTGATGATCGTAAAGAACGTCCTGGCGTTAAGTTTGCTGACTCAGATCTAATTGGTATTCCTATTAGAATCACGGTTGGTAAAAAAGCTGGCGATGGAATTGTTGAACTAAAGATTAGAAGTACTGGCGAGACAATTGAAGTAAGTAAAGATGAATTAGTAAATTCAGTAAAAATATTGCTTAAGAATCAGTAATGAGGCTTAGGCCTTTTTTTATTTTTTGAAGGAAAGAATATGTCATATGTCAGATACAAAACAACTTTTTGAAATTTTAGTTAAACAAATCAAGCTAGATAGTTTATTACCATCTAATGATGCGTTTATCGATGGAAAATTAAATAAACTTGAAGTACATAAGAACAGTAAACGCTGGACATTCTTTTTTGAATTTAAACGCGTGTTACCATTCAATGATTTCATGACATTTGTTAAAGCACTAAAGGCTAGTTTTGATGGTATTGCACAGATTGATTTTGAAATCAAAACAACTGATTCAGAATTGTCTGAAAGTGATATCAAGGACTATTGGAATTATGTTTTGAATGATTGCAATGTCCAATCTCCAATGGTTTTAGATAAAATTAGTCAAACACCGCCACATGTTGAAAACGGTCAAGTCTTTTTAGATGTTTCCAATAGTTTTATGGCTGATTTTGTCGATGGCAAAGTTATTGATGGATTACAGTCTGAGTACAGTAGCCTTGGTTTTCCTGATTTTAGAATTAGAACAAATGTCGATAAGGCCAAGTATCAAGAGAAGACCGAGGCTATGAAAGCTGCTAATGCCGAGAAGACAAAGCAATTTCAAGCTAAGGCTAAAGAGGTTAGTGCTAAAAAGGCGGCGAAACCAGCAGGTAATGTTTCTAAAGTTGGTCGTAAGATTCCTGATGATCAAGAAATCACTCAAATGGTTGATATTATTGAGGAAGATCGTAATAAAGTCGTTGAGGGATATGTTTTTGACATTGATGTTCGTAAGTTGAAATCTGGTCGATCACTTTTGATTATGAAAGTTACTGACTACACATCATCCTTCAGTATCAAGAAATTTTCTAATGGTGAGGATGATGAGAATTTCTTTGCCAGTTTGGATGAAGGTTCTTGGATCAGGGTTCGTGGTAACGTTCAAGAGGATAATTTCTCTCGTGAATTAGTAATTATGGCTAATGATATCAATGTAATCAAACATGAGTTGCGTAAAGATACAGCTGAAGATGAAAATAAGCGAATTGAATTGCACGCTCACACTAACATGAGTCAAATGGATGCTATTCCTAGTGCAACTGATTTGATCAAGCGTGCTAGTGATTGGGGACAAACAGGAATTGCCATCACTGACCATCGTGCTTTGCAAGCTTTCCCAGAAGCGTATAATGCTGGTAAAAAATTTGGCGTTAAAATTGCTTACGGTGTGGAAGTTGATTTAGTCGATGAAGGTAATCCGATTGCTTACAATTTGCGAGATCAAGCATTAAATGGTTCAGAATATGTTATCTTCGATACCGAAACAACCGGTTTGTCTGCTGTCTATGATTCAATTATTGAAATTGGTGCTACTAAGATGAAAGATGGTGAAGTAATTGCCCGCTTTGATAAATTTATTAATCCGGGTCATCCTTTGTCAGAAGTAACAACTAATTTGACTAGTATCACGAATGATATGGTTAAGGATGCGCCAGATGAAACAGTAATTGTTGGAGAATTCATGGATTTCATTGGCGATGATATTTTAGTAGGTCATAATGTTACCTTTGATATGGGCTTCATGAATGCGGCCCTAACAAGAATGGGTCGTCCACGTCTAGCAATGCCTGTTATTGATACTTTGGAAATGTCGAGAACTTTGCATTCAGAGTATCGTAATCATAAGTTGGATTCTTTGGCTAAACGTTATCATATTGTTTTGGAACATCACCATAGAGCTGACTCCGATGCTGAAACAACCGGTTACTTAATGTATAAGTTGTTCGATGAATTGGAAGATAAGTTTGGAACTAGAAATGTTAACCAGTTAAACGACCACGTTGGTGGAGAAGAAGCTTATAAACAGGCTCGTCCTAGTCATGCTATTCTTTTAGCCAAGACTCAAGCTGGTTTGAAGAATATGTTTAAGATTGTTTCTTATTCAATGACACGTTACTTCTACCGAACAGCTCGTGTGCCTAGAAGACTGTTAAATAAGTATCGCGAAGGTATCATTGTTGGATCAGCCTGTGAAAACGGTGAAGTCTTTACTAGTATGATGCAAAAGGGTTATGACGATACTCGTGAATTAGCACAGTATTACGATTACTTGGAAGTTATGCCACAGACTCTGTATCAACATCTAATTGATATTAAAATTATTAAAGATGAAGATGCTTTGCAAGAAATTATCAAAAATATTGTTAAATTAGGTAAAGAATTGGACAAACCAGTTGTAGCAACAGGGGATGTTCATTATCTTGATCCACATGATAAAGTTTATCGAGATATTGTTATTAAAGCCGTGAAGAGTAATGCTTTAGCTCGTAGACCGGAATTGCCTGATGTTCAATTTAGAACTACTAATGAAATGTTTGATGAATTCGATTATATGGATCAACAAACAGAACAAGAGATCATTGTTGATAATCCAAAGAAGATTATGGACTCGATTGATGAAATTTCTCCGGTTAAGGATAAACTGTATACTCCTAAGATGGATGGAGCCGAAGATGAAATTCGTAGTTTAACGATGAACAAAGCGCATGAACTTTATGGTGATCCCTTGCCAGAGTTAGTTCAAAAGCGAATGGATCGTGAATTAAAGAGTATCATCGGAAATGGTTTCTCAGTTATTTATTTAATTGCTCAACGTTTAGTTTATAAATCTAATAAAGATGGATATTTAGTTGGTTCCCGTGGTTCCGTTGGATCTAGTTTTGTTGCCACTATGACCGGTATTACTGAAGTTAATCCTTTGCCACCGCATTATCGTTGTCCTAACTGTAAGTATTCTGAATTCTTTACTAAAGGTGAAGTTGGTTCAGGATATGACTTGCCAGACAAGGCTTGTCCAAAATGTGGTACAGATATGAAAAAAGATGGCCAGGATATTCCGTTTGAAACTTTCCTTGGTTTCAAGGGTGATAAGGTTCCTGATATTGATTTGAACTTCTCTGGTGACTACCAACCGGTAGCACATAACTATACCAAGGTATTGTTTGGGGAAGATCACGTATTTAGAGCTGGTACTATTGGTACAATTGCTGATCGTACGGCTTTTGGATATGTTAAAAATTATGAAGAGTTAACTGGTCAGAATTTCCGTAATGCTGAGGAAGAACGTCTGGCTATGGGTTCAACTGGTGTCAAGCGTACTACTGGTCAACATCCGGCTGGTATCATTGTTGTGCCAGATTATATGGATATTTTTGACTTCACGCCAATTCAGTATCCAGCGGATGATCAAACTGCTTTGTGGAAAACAACTCATTTTGATTTCCATTCTATTCATGATAATATTTTGAAACTTGATATTTTGGGACATGATGATCCCACAATGATTCGTATGCTTCAAGATTTGTCAGGAATTGATCCTAAGACCTTGCCAGTCAAAGATCCTGGGGTTATGGAGTTATTCAGAGGAACTGATTCACTAGATGTAACACCTGAACAGATTTTCTCAAAGACTGGAACTTTGGGTGTACCTGAATTCGGTACACGTTTTGTTCGTGGGATGTTGGAAAAAACGCATCCAACTACTTTTGCCGAATTACTACAAATTTCTGGATTATCACATGGTACTGATGTGTGGTTAGGTAATGCGGAAGAGTTGATTGATAAAGGTGTTGTGACTTTGAAGGAAGTTATCGGTTGTCGTGATAATATCATGATGGATTTGATTCACTATGGTATGGATTCACAGATGGCCTTCCAAATTATGGAGCATGTTCGTAAGGGACGTGGTATTCCTGATGACTGGAAACAAGCCATGAAAGATGCTGATGTGCCTGATTGGTATATTGATTCTTGTTTGAAAATTAAATATATGTTCCCTAGAGCCCATGCGACAGCTTATATTATTATGGCGTTAAGAATTGCATACTTTAAGGTTCATCATCCACTTTATTATTACTGTGCTTATTTCTCAGTTCGTGCCGATGATTTTGATTTGGTTGCGATGACAACGGGTAAAGATGCCGTTAAGGCCTCAATGAAAGCTATCAATGATAAAGGGATGGATGCTTCTACTAAAGAGAAGAATCTTTTGACAGTTTTGGAATTAGCTAATGAATGTTTGGAACGTGGTTTTACAATCAAGATGGTTGATTTGGATAAATCGGATGCCTTTGATTTTAAAATTATTGATGATAAAACTTTATTGGCTCCATTCAATGCTATTCCTGGATTGGGTGATAACGTTGCTAAACAGATTGTGGCTGCACGTGAAGAACAACCATTCCTATCTAAACAGGATTTAGGAACTCGTGGTAAAGTTTCAAAGACAGTTATTGAATATATGACAGAAAATCATGTTTTAGATGGCATGCCAGACGAAAATCAGTTATCATTGTTCTAGGTATGGTTGTTATAAGTTGCTTTAATATTAAATATATGTTAAATTAACTACTAGTTAATTACTGATTAATGAGTGAGCAGAAATGCTCACTCTTTTTATTGCCGATTACTTTGGAGGAATGTCCTTGGATACAAAAGTTGAAGAATTAAAAGCCATTTTAAAACCAATCTTGGATCAACATGATTTCTTTCTTGTTGATTTGGAGTTCGTTCATGAACGTGGAGATTGGTATTTGAGAGTTTATGCAGATAAGAAGGGCGGTATCAGCATCGATGATTGCGCGCTTATTAGTGAAGAGTACGGTGAGAAGTTGGATGAATTGAATCCAATTGAACCTGCTTACTACTTAGAGGTTTCATCTCCAGGTGCAGAGCGCCCCTTAAAGAATGATGAAAGTCTTACTGATTATGTTGACGACTATGTGCATGCTTCTCTTTATCAAAAACAAGATGGTCAAAAAGCTTTTGAGGGAACTTTATTAGAGGTAACGGATACTAAGATAACTTTGAACGTTAAAGTTAAGAATTTAAGGAAACAAGTAGAAATTAGTCGAGACAACATTGCTAAGATCAGACTTGCAATCGAATTCTAAGGAGAAAATCATGAGTAAAGAAATGGTTGAAGCACTTGATGCGCTTGAAAGCGAAAAGGGCATCAAAAAAGAATATGTTATTGAATCACTAGAAGCTGCTCTAGTAGCTGCTTATAAGAGAAATTATAATCAAGCTCAAAACGTTAATGTTGAATTTGACACTAAAAAGGGTAATATACATGTTTATGCGGTTAAAGAAGTCGTTGAAGATGTTGTAGATGATCGTTTGGAAGTTAGTCTCGAAGATGCTCAAAAGAAGAGTAGAGGTTATGAAGTTGGTGACCACGTTCAAGAAGAAGTAACACCAAAAGATTTTGGACGTATTGCGGCTCAAACTGCTAAACAAGTTATCATGCAACGTGTTCGTGAAGCTGAACGTGATATCATTTATAATGAATACAGCCAATATGAACATGAAATCATCCAAGGAACAGTTGAACGTAGTGATAATAGATACGTTTATATCAACTTTGGTAAGATTGAAGCTGTTATGTCTAAGAATGATCAAATGCCTGGCGAAACTTACAATTCACGTGATAGAATTCGTGTTTATGTAACTAAGGTTGAGAATGCTACAAAGGGACCTCAAGTCTTTGTATCAAGAACCGATCCAGGTTTGGTTAAACGACTATTTGAACAACAAGTTCCAGAAATATATGATGGAACTGTAGAAATTGTTTCAATTGCTCGTGAAGCTGGAGATAGAACTAAGATTGCTGTAAAATCTGACAATCCTGATGTTGATCCTGTTGGTACATGTGTTGGTCCTAAGGGTGCCCGTGTACAAGCAGTTGTTGATGAATTAAATGGTGAAAACATTGATGTTGTGCCATATGTTGATGATCCTGTCGACTTTATTGCTAATGCATTGAACCCTGCTGAAGTTATTGCCGTTCAATTTGATGAAAATGATAAGAAACAATGTATTGTAATTGTACCTGATTATCATTTATCATTAGCTATTGGGAAGAAAGGTCAAAATGCACGTTTAGCTGCTAAATTGACTGGTTACAAGATTGATATCAAGCCTGAATCACAAGTTGAATTTGTTGACGATAACGATCAAGATGTTGACATCAATGATGTTGAAAGTGGCAAGATCGATATTGAAAAGACTCGTGAAAATGCTGCTAATGCTGATGATGCACAGAATCCTGCTGCAAATGATTCAGAAGATGTAGATGACGAAGACGATTCAACAGACTCAGAAGAATAAGAGAGGTGATAGATTTGCCAACTCGTAAGATACCTATGCGTAAAGATATTTTAACGAATAAGATGTATCCAAAAAGAGAAATGGTAAGGATTGTTAAGGATAAGGATGGTAACATCTCTATTGATCCAACTGGAAAGAAAGCCGGCCGTGGCGCTTATGTTGGATTAGATCCTGAAGCCATTAAAAATGCAAAATCTAAAAAATCACTAGAAAAAGTATTCTCACATGCAGTACCAGAGAATTTTTATGATGAATTATTTGATTTTGTCGATCATCAAAAGGCTAGAATGGATCTTTTTGGTGATTTAGGAAAGAAACATTAATGAACTCATTTTATAATTTTTTAGGGTTAGCTGTTAGAGCTGGTAAATTTATCAGTGGAACAGAACTAACAATAAACGGCATTCGTGATGGCAAGGTAAAGCTAGTTATTATGGCTAGTGACTGTAGTCCGCGAACAATGAAAGATTTACATAATAAAGCGACTTACTATAAAGTACCAGTAATCGATACGGTAGATAGTGCTTCGTTAAAAACTGCTATTGGAAAAGACAGAAAAGTTATGGGAATAACAGATTTTGGATTTGCTAAAAGGTTAAAAGATATTATGGACAATTAACAATTAAGGAGAGTGATAGGATGGTCAAAAAGAGAATTTATACTATTGCAAAAGAAAATGGTGTTGAGAATCAAGTAATTCTTGATGCTGCCACAAAATTGGGTATGGATGTGAAGAACCATATGTCATCAGTAGATGAAAATGACGAAAAGAAAATTGTAAGTAACTTAAAGAGTGGTAAAAAACCAAGCAACACAAGTAATAATGGTAGTAGACCTGCCCCTGTTCAACACAATAATCATGCACAAAATCATGTGCAAAAATCTACAGGTGAGAAACATGAAAGTGGTAACCAAAATTCAGGTGATCACAAAACTAAGATTAAGATTACTGCTGTAAGAAGAGATGCTAATAAGGGTAAGGGTCATTTTGACCATCGCAATAATAATCACAACTCCAATGGTAATCGTCCAAACAGCAATAACCATCGCCCAAATAGTAATAATGCTAACAACAATAGTAATAACAATAATAGTACTAACAGTAACAACCGTAACGAACGCAATAATCACAACAATAATGAGAATAGAAGAAATGATAACCGTAATTCTCAATCACGTGATAATCGCAATCGTAACAACAATAACAGACGTGATCGTTCTACTACACAAGGACAAGCTCCACGTCCAAGACAAAGTGCTGGTAACAAGTATCTAGAACAATTTAAGACAAATATTCAAGATGCTAGTCGTATTCCTAGTCATCCAACTAGAAATAACAGTCACAATAACAATAATCACAACAGTAGTAGTGATAATAATCATAAGAACAATCACCGTCCTAATACTGAAAACCGTTATAGAAACAACAATAACAACCATAATAACAACAGTACTAATAGCAATAACAATAATCGCAACAGTAACAATTCCCAAAACAGAAGACCTAACAACAATAACAATGTAGCTGCTAAAGCTAAAGAAGCTCCAAAGGCAAATGTAGCAAATACTAATGTTCCAAAGCCAGAATACAAGAAGGCAAAACCAACTAATAATAATCGTGACTTTGGACACAAGCAAAATCTTGCTAACCCATTTGGTAGTCGTAGAAAGAAAAAGGAACGTAAACGTCAACAACGTCAACGTACCGAGCCTAAGAAGCCAATGCCACAAAGAAAGGAACGTCCATTACCAGAAACACTTGTTTACTCTGTTGGTATGAACGCTCAAGATATTGGTAAGTTAATCCATAGAGAACCAGCTGAAATTGTTAAGAAGTTATTCATGCTTGGTATTATGATTAACCAAAACAAGTCCTTGGATAAGGATACTATTGAATTGTTGGCCGCTGATTATGGTATTAAGGCTGAAGAAAAAGTACAAGAAGATGTTGCTGATATTGACAAGTACTTTGATGCAGAAGTTAATACAAGTGAAAATCTAGTAACACGTCCACCAGTTGTAACTATCATGGGTCACGTTGATCATGGTAAGACAACCTTGCTTGATCATTTGAGACATACACATGTTACAGCTTCCGAAGCTGGTGGTATCACACAACATATTGGTGCTTATCAAGTACGTCTTCAAGACAGATTGATCACATTCTTGGATACTCCAGGACATGCTGCCTTTACTAATATGCGTGCTCGTGGTGCTGATATTACTGATATCGTTGTTCTAGTTGTTGCAGCTGATGATGGTGTTATGCCACAGACAATTGAAGCTATTAACCATGCTAAGGCCGCAAATGACCCTATCATCGTAGCTATCAATAAGATCGATAAGCCGGGTGCTAACCCACAACATGTTACTGAAGAATTAATGAAGTATGATCTTGTTCCTGAAGATTATGGTGGGAATACTATCTTTGTTGATATTTCAGCTAAAATGGGTACAAACATTGACGAATTGCTAGAAATGATTCTACTTGAAGCTGATGTTTTGGAACTTAAGGCAAATCCTAAGCAAAAAGCCATTGGTACAGTTATTGAAGCTAAATTGGATAAAGGCCGTGGACCAGTTGCATCACTATTGGTACAACAAGGTACATTGCATGTTGGTGATCCAATTGTTGTTGGTAATACCTTTGGTCGTGTCAGAACAATGACAAACTACAATGGTAAAGAAATCGATGCTGCTAAACCTTCAGAACCAGTGGAAGTTACTGGCTTGAATGATGTTCCTGAATCAGCTGATAAGTTTGTTGTCTTCGATGATGAAAAGACAGCTCGTGCAGCCGGTGAAGAACGTGCTAGTCGTGCTCTTCAAAAGGAACGTCAAAACACTAACCCTGTTACACTTGATAACTTATTTGAGACAATGAAAGAAGGAGAACTTAAACAAGTCGACGTTATTATTAAAGCCGATGTTCAAGGTTCTGCTGAAGCCATTGCCGGAAGTTTGAAGAAGATCGAAGTTAAGGGTGTTCGTGTCAACATTATCCATTCAGCCGTAGGTGCTATTACTGAAAGTGATGTTAACCTTGCTGCTGCAAGTAATGCCATCATTATTGGATTTAATGTTCGTCCAACAGCTCAAGCTAAGGTTCAAGCTAAGGATGAAAAGGTTGATATTCGTCTACATAGAGTTATTTATAAAGCTATCGATGAAATCGAAGCTGCCATGAAGGGTATGCTAGAACCAGTTTATGAAGAAAAAGTTATTGGTAACTTAACAGTCCGCGAAACATACAATGTTTCTAAGATTGGTACAATTGCTGGTTGTTACGTAAACAGTGGTAAGATTCAACGTGATAGTGGTGTAAGACTTGTCAGAGATGGTATTGTTGTCACAGAAGGTAAACTTGCTTCACTTAAGAGATTCAAGGATGACGTTAAGGAAGTTGGTTCTGGATTCGAATGTGGTATCACAATCGAGAATTATAACGACATCAAGATTGGTGACGAAGTTGAAGCCTATGTAATGGAAGAAGTTCCAGTTAAATAGGAGATGAGAATATGGTAAAACATCGAATTGGTCGAGTTGAACAAGAGATTCAAAAAGAAGTTAACGATATTCTTTTAAAACGTGTTCGTGATCCTAGAGTTCAAGGGGTTACAGTAACTGGTGTTGAAATGACTGGTGATTTGCAACAAGCAACCATTTATTTTAGTATCTTATCTGAAAAAGCTAGTGATGTTGAAAAAACTCAAGCCGGCTTAGATAAAGCTACTGGACTAATTAGAAGAGAATTGGGTCAAAACTTAACGTTGTATAAAGTACCTGAATTGGAATTTAAGCAAGATCAATCAGTTCGCTATGGTGAAAAGATTGATAAATTGATTGCTAAATTGCATCAGGATGAAGCAAACCGTTAATACAATTTGATATAAAAAAGATAGGCAAATCCCGAAATGGATTTCCTATCTTTTTTTGTGACTTTCTTTTCATTATATAAAAATACTAGTAAAATCATTGTTAATGACAATTTAGATACGGAGATTATTATGGACGGAGTAATTCCATTAAATAAGGAAATCGGACAAACAAGTTCCGATTATGTTTATAAATTAAGAAAAGTATTGCATACTAAGAAAATTGGCCATACGGGGACCCTGGACCCATTGGTAGACGGAGTTTTGCCTATTTGTGTAGGGCAAGCTACTAAGTTAGTAAATACTCTGACAGGCTCTCCTAAGGAATATGAGGGAGAGATAACTTTAGGTAGATCAACCACAACTGAAGATCGTGAAGGCGACACGGTTGAAGAGAAGAAATTAACTGAGCCAATTTCGAGTGAAAATCTACAGAAAGTTTTCCAACAAATGACAGGGAATCTAACACAAATTCCACCAATGTTTTCGGCAGTCAAAGTTAATGGCAAAAAACTCTATGAATATGCTCGTGCTGGGCTTGAAGTCGAACGTCCGAAGAGACAGATTCATATTTATGATTTCCATATTATGGGAGATTCAATTTACGATGAAACAACAGGATATCAAACATTGAGGTTTCATGTTAAGTGTTCTAAGGGCACATATGTAAGAACATTAGCAGTTGAATTCGGTCGCATCTTAGGATATCCCGCTTTTATGTCCCAACTTACACGAGTAAAGAGTGCTGGCTTTTCAATTGGGGAGACCTTCACTTTGAGACAAATTGAAGAGATGCTTGAGAACAATGATACAAGCTTTTTAAAATCAATTGATGAGGTCCTGAGCTATGTCCCTAAGCATGAATTAACAGATGAAGAGTGGGAAGTACGTGTATCGCATGGCGGCTTCTTAGAACCGGAAATCGATTCAGATATAGAAGATCGTTTGCGAGTTCAAAGAGCAGGAGTAACCAAAGCACTTTACAAGTATGATAAAGTAAGAAATATGTGGATTCCAGATTTAATGTTATTAAATAATAAATAAAAGAGATTGAAAATGCAGATTATTAAAGTTAAACATCCGCTTCTCAAGCAGCAACGTCCAACTGAGGACACAGTTTTGATCATGGGTTTTTTTGATGGGGTACATCTTGGTCATCAAAAGGTTATCAAAACAGGGGTAGAGCTTGCTCAGAAGCATGGATTAAAATCAGTGTTATTGACCTTTGATCGTTCGCCCAGAACGGTGTATCAATACGAAAACGATTATAAATATCTTTCGACAATGGACCGAAAAGCTGAGTTAGTAGAAAAGCTTGGAGTTGATCAGCTCTATTTTGTTGAATTTGGTCAGACGTTTGCACAATTGAAACCTCAAGAGTTTGTTGATCAATATATGATTGATTTAAACGCTAAATTTGTCGTAGCTGGCTTTGATTATACGTATGGGAAGAAAGATGTTGCCAATATGCAGACCTTGCCACAGTACTCACACAATAAATTTGAAATTGTAACTGTACCAAAACAAGTTTTAGATGATCAAAAGATTGGCTCTAGTGCGATTAAGAAATTTATTTCCGAGAATAAAGTAGAAGAAGCCAATAAATTTTTAGGCTACACTTATCAGAATCAGGGAACGGTGGTTCATGGATTACAACGAGGTCGAACTTTAGGTTATCCAACAGCTAATTTGGCAACCGAGGGTAATCAGTTAATTCCTTCAATTGGGGTTTATGCCACAAGAATTAAGGTCGGCGATACTTGGTACAATTCGATGACATCTGTGGGCTATAATGTAACCTTCAAAGAGAATACTGGAGTTACAATTGAAACTAATATTTTCGATTTTGACGCTGATATTTATGGTGAGCATGTGGCACTAGAATGGGTTAAATATTTACGTGGTGAAGTTAAGTTTGATGGAGCAAAAGGTTTAGTCAAACAATTGGAATTAGATAAGATTAATTCGCTTAAAGTTTTACCAAAAAAAAAGAGAACTTGAGTAAATGACAATAGAGATGTCATCAAGAGTTCTCTTTTTTGATTTCTGAAACTTTTTAGCAAATAATTCCAAAAATTGGGCGTGCATACTTGACACTATAGGGATAGATTGTTATATTTTACATTGTTAGCACTCAGGTATGAATAGTGCTAAAAAGGAGGACGGTATAATGCTATCACAACGTCAAGATGCAATCTTGAGAGAAGTCGTGCGCATATTCACAGATACCGGCCAGCCGGTTGGTTCGAAGACATTGATGAATGAATTACCTTTTCATGTAAGTTCTGCGACAATCAGAAATGAAATGGCAGTGCTTGAAGAAGTGGGTTACCTCGAGAAAACTCATCTTTCATCAGGCAGAATTCCTTCAGCGATGGGATATCGTTATTATCTGGATCATCTGGTACAACCAACTAGTGTACCGCAAGATATAGCACAGAGAATTGACGATGACTTTGGTAAAACATATCATCAAATTGATGATATTATCGAACAATCTGCCAAGATTTTATCTCATCTAACTAGTTATACAGCAATCACATTAGGACCGGAGAGCAGTTCAGTTCTTTTAACAGGTTTTAGAATCGTTCCCTTGAATCCACATCAACTTATGGCAATCATTGTCACAAGTGATAATAATGTTGAGAATAATATTTATACAATCGATGATGATTTTGATACTTCATTAATTGAAAAGATTGTTAACATTGTAAACGATAAGTTAGTTGGACAGCCTTTGCCTAAAGTTGTTCAGATGCTTCATACCGATGTTCCAGCAATTCTTTCCGAATATATGTATTCAACTGATGGTTTGTTGGATATGATGGATCAGCTCTTTAAGAAGGCTGGTGCTGAGAAGTATTACGTTGATGGACAATTGAATTTGTTAAATTATGCTAATAATGATGATCTATCGCAAGTTCAATCGTTGTTCTCAATCATCAATCAAAGTACTGATTTAAGAAAATTGATTGATCCAAGTATTTCTGACGATGCCATTAAGGTTCGTTTAGGAAGTGAACTTGGGAGTGATGCATTGAAGAATTACAGTATTATTACTGCTAATTATGATGTTGGTCATCATGGTAAAGGTGTTATTGCTTTATTAGGGCCAACGACAATGCATTATTCACAGTTGATAGGTTTACTTGGTGAGTTCAGAGTTGAATTAGCCAAAAGATTAATTGATTATTATTCAAGGTATGATGATTCTTGAAATTTAGGAGGAAGTAATGGCAGATAAAGAAAAAGATCAAGATTTGAAGACTGCTAAAGAAGCAGCTCCCAAGACTGATAAGAAAGCTGATAAAAAATCAGCTAAAAAGGATGCTTTGGTTGATCCTAAAGATAAAGAAATCAAAGATCTTAAGGCTAAGAATGATGAGTTGTCAGACAATCTCTTAAGAACACAAGCTGAACTTCAAAATATGAACAAGCGTCATAGTAAAGAAGTTGCTAATATTCTTAAGTATGATGGTCAAAAATTGGCAACTGAGATTCTTCCCGTTATTGATAATCTTGAACGTGCCTTGGCAGTTGATGCTGACGATGATGCCAGTAAGCAACTTAAAAAAGGTATTGAAATGGTTCAACAACATATGGCTAAGGCATTGGAAGATAACCATGTGATTGTTATTGACAATGCTGGTGAGAAATTCGATCCAGCAGATAGTCAAGCTGTTCAAACTGTTCCTGCTGATGATAAGCATAAGAAGGATACAGTCGTTCAAGTTTTACAAAAGGGTTATAAATTAGAAGATCGTGTACTTCGTCCAGCAATGGTCGTTGTTGCTCAATAGTAAATAATTAAATAAGAAAATTAAAAGAGGTTAAGGTTTATGTCAAAAGTTATTGGTATTGATTTAGGTACTACAAACTCTGCTGTAGCCGTTCTTGAAGGCGGTTCTCCAAAGATTATTACAAACCCAGAAGGTGCAAGAACTACTCCTTCAGTTGTTGCTTTTAAAGACGGTGAAATCCAAGTTGGTGAAGTTGCAAAGCGTCAAGCAATCACTAACCCAGATACAGTTTCATCAATCAAGCGTCATATGGGTGAAGCAGGTTACAAGGTTACTGTAGCCGGCAAATCATATACACCACAAGAAATTTCAGCATTCATTCTACAACACATCAAGAAGTTCTCAGAAGACTACTTAGGTGAAAAAGTTACAGATGCTGTTATCACTGTTCCTGCATACTTCAATGATTCACAAAGACAAGCTACTAAAGATGCCGGTAAGATTGCTGGTTTGAACGTTCAACGTATCGTTAACGAACCAACAGCTTCAGCACTTGCTTATGGCCTAGATAATGACAAGGGTGACGAAAAAGTTCTTGTTTATGATCTTGGTGGTGGTACATTTGATGTTTCCGTTCTTCAATTAGGTGACGGTGTCTTCGAAGTACTTTCAACAAATGGTGACACACATCTTGGTGGTGATGACTTTGATCAAAAGATCATCGACTGGTTAGTTGAACAATTCAAGGCTAAGAATGGCGTTGATTTGGGACAAGACAAGATGGCTCTTCAAAGATTAAAGGATGCTGCTGAAAAAGCTAAGAAGGACTTATCAGGTGTTGCTCAAACATCAATCAGTCTTCCATTTATTTCATCAGGTGCTAATGGTCCACTTCACTTGGAAGAAACATTGACACGTGCTAAGTTTGATGAATTGACATCAGATCTTGTTGAAAGAACAAAGATTCCTGTTGACAATGCTTTGAAAGATGCAAATCTTACAAATTCAGATATTGACAAGGTTATCTTAAATGGTGGTTCAACACGTATTCCTGCTGTTCAAGATGCTGTTGCTAAATGGACTGGCAAAGCTCCAGACCACTCAATCAACCCTGATGAAGCTGTTGCTCTTGGTGCTGCTATCCAAGGTGGTGTTATCTCTGGTGATGTTAAGGATGTTGTTTTACTTGATGTTACACCTCTATCACTTGGTATCGAAACAATGGGTGGTGTCTTCACTAAGTTGATCGATAGAAATACAACTATCCCAACAAGCAAGTCACAAGTATTCTCAACTGCTGCCGATAATCAAAGTGCTGTTGATATTCACGTCCTACAAGGTGAACGTCCAATGGCTGCTGACAATAAGACTTTAGGTCGTTTCCAATTAACAGATATTCCTGCTGCACCTCGTGGTGTACCTCAAATCCAAGTTACATTCGATATTGATAAGAATGGTATCGTAAATGTTTCTGCTAAGGATATGGGAACAAACAAGGAACAAAAGATCACTATCAAGAGTTCATCAGGTTTGAGTGATGAAGAAATTGATAAGATGATGAAAGAAGCTAAGGAACACGAAGAGGAAGATAACAAACGTAAGGAAGAAGTCGATGTTAAGAATGACGTTGAACAAACATTATTTGCAACAGACAAGACTCTAAAAGACGTTAAAGGCAAAGTTTCTGACGATGAAATCAAGAAAGCCCAAGATGCTCGTGATGCTTTGAAGAAAGCTCAAGACTCAGGTGATCTTGAAGATATGAAGAAGAAACGTGACGATTTGAACAAGATTGTTCAAGATCTTTCTGTAAAACTTTATCAACAAGCTCAACAAGCACAACAACAAGCTGGTGGCGATAAAGGTGCTGCTGGTACAGGTTCAGCTGATGATAAGAAGTCAGGCGATGACAATACAGTTGATGGCGACTTCTCAGAAGTAGATCCTGATAAAGATAAGAAATAATAATTGTGATAAAGAGCAGTCGTTTAATTACTAAAACCAATTATGGTATAGTAAGAACATAACTGCTCTTTTGAGCGTTAAAAAGGAATAGGACTCAAATGTCCTGTCATGCAAAGGTGATTTAATGGCAGATAAAAATCCATATGACGTACTAGGCGTTGATAAAAACGCTTCTGATGACGATATAAGAAAAGCATTTCGTAAACTTTCAAAAAAGTATCATCCTGATTTGAATAAAGCGCCTGATGCTGAAGCAAAGTTTAAGGAAGTTAATGCCGCTTATGAAATTTTAAAGGATCCACAAAAGCGTGCTCAATATGATCAATATGGTTCTGCCGGTATGAATGGTGGCCAAGGTGGATTTGGCGGCTTCGGTGGTGCCGGTGCTGGTGATCAGTTCGGTGGCTTTGAAGATATCTTTAGCCAATTCTTTGGTGGCGGCGGTGCTGCTCGTCAAAATCCTAATGCCCCAAGACAAGGTTCCGACTTACAATATCGCATGGATTTGACTTTTGAAGAGGGTGTCTTTGGTAAAAAGACTAACATTTCCTATAATCGTGAAGAGGAATGTTCAACTTGTGGTGGTTCAGGTGCTAAACCTGGTACACATCCAGAAACATGTTCTAAATGTCATGGCTCAGGTTATGTTGAAGTAGATCGTCAAACTCCACTTGGCCGTATGCGTACAAGAGTTGTTTGTGATGTCTGCAATGGTACTGGTAAAGAAATCAAAGAAAAGTGCAACATTTGCCATGGTTCAGGTAAGGTAAATGAAAAGCATGAACTTAAGGTTACAGTTCCAGCTGGTGTTGAAGATGGACAACAAATGCGCTTAGATGGTCAAGGTGAAGCCGGAACAAACGGTGGACCTTATGGTGATTTGTATATTGTCTTTCACGTTGCTCCAAGTAAGGAGTTCAGACGTGATGGTTCGACAATTTATGCATCAGTAAATATCAGTTTCCCACAAGCTACATTAGGCGATAAGATCAAAGTTAATACAGTTCATGGTCCTGTAGAATTGAATATCCCAAGTGGTACTCAAACAGGAACAACATTCAGATTACGTGGTAAGGGTGCTCCAGTTCTAAACAGTAAGAGTATCGGTGATGAAAAGGTAACAGTTAATATCGTTACACCTCGTAAGTTGTCTAGTGAACAACGTAGTGCTTTGAAACAATTTGCTGAAGCTGGTGGCGACAAAGTTAAAGAAAAAGATAGTAACTTTTTCAACAAAGTAAGAGATGCTTTTAAAGGCGAATAAAAATAAAAAAGAAGAGGCCGTTGGTCTCTTCTTTTTTACATATAGAACATAGTAGTACAATAGTGTAAAATAGAAAGAATGATAAATTTCTGATAGAAGGGAATAATTTATGGATTTAGATCTCGATAAGTTAAAAGAAAGACAAAAAAGAATTCGTAATTTTTCTATCGTAGCGCATATCGATCATGGTAAATCAACGATTGCTGATCGAATTTTGGAAAGAACTAAGACTGTTTCAAAACGTGAGATGAAAGCCCAAATCCTAGATGATATGGATTTGGAGCGTGAACGTGGAATTACTATTAAGTTAAACGCGGTAGAACTTGAATACGAAGCAAAAGATGGTAAGACCTATATCTTCCATCTAATTGATACTCCAGGACATGTGGACTTCTCCTATGAAGTTTCACGTTCTCTAGCTGCTTGTGAGGGAGCTTTGTTGGTGGTTGATGCTGCTCAAGGTGTTGAAGCTCAAACTTTGGCTAATGCTTATTTAGCGATTGATAATGACTTGGAAATTGTACCAGTTATCAATAAGATTGACTTACCTTCAGCTGAACCTGATAAAGTTAAAGAAGAAATTGAAGAGATGATCGGTATAGACGCCGAATCGTCAATTTTGATGAGTGCTAAGACTGGTATTGGTGTCGACGAATTGCTTGAAAGAATTGTTTCTGATGTACCAGCTCCTGAAGGTGATTTGGATAAACCACTCAAAGCATTGATCTTTGATTCTGTTTATGACAGTTATCGTGGCGTTGTGTTGGATGTACGTGTTCGAGAAGGCGTTGTAAAGGTCGGAGACACGATTCAATTGATGAGTAATAAGAAGACCTTCGAAGTTACAGAAGTTGGTGTGATGTCTCCTAAAGCCGTTAAACGTGATTATTTGATGGCTGGGGATGTAGGTTATATTACTGCAAGTATTAAGACCGTTAAGGATACTCAAGTTGGTGATACAGTTACACTTGCCAATAATCCAACTGATTCACCTTTGACCGGATATCGTAAGAGTACACCAATGGTGTATGCTGGACTTTATCCTGTAGACAATGCTAAATATGAAGATTTAAAAGAAGCTTTAGATAAATTACAATTAAATGATGCTGCTTTGGAATATGAACCAGAAACATCCCAAGCTTTAGGATTTGGTTTCCGTGTTGGATTCCTAGGACTATTGCATATGGATGTTGTTCAAGAACGTTTGGAACGTGACTTTGATCTTGATTTGATTACCACATCACCATCAGTTGATTATCATGTAACAACGACTGACGGTGAGGAAATCGTAGTCGATAATCCAGCTGAGTTACCTGATGTTTCTGAGATCAAAGAAGTTCGTGAACCATTTGTTCGAGCTGAAATTATGGTTCCCGAAGACTTCGTTGGTCCCGTTATGGAACTCTGTCAACATAAGCGTGGCGAGTTCGTCACAATGGATTATTTGGATAAGTATCGGGTAAACGTAGTTTATAAGTTGCCATTGCTAGAAATTATTTTTGATTTCTTCGATGATTTGAAGTCAAATACTAAAGGTTATGCTTCACTAGATTATGATGTCGATGATTACGAACCAAGTGAATTGGTTAAAATGGATATTTTGCTTAATGGTGAACCCGTCGATGCTTTGAGCTTTATTGTTCATAAGGACTTTGCTCAAAAGCGTGGTCGTGACATCGTTGCTAAATTGAAGGAAGTTATTCCTCGTCAAATGTTTGAAATTCCTATTCAAGCTGCTATTGGTAATAAGGTAGTCGCTCGTTCCAATGTTAAGGCTTATCGTAAGGATGTTACTGCTAAACTTTATGGTGGTGATAGAACCCGTCGTGATAAGCTATTGAATAAGCAAAAGGCCGGTAAGAAGCGTATGAAGGAAGTCGGAAAAGTTTCTATTCCTCAAGAAGCCTTCATGGCTGTTTTGAACCTTAACCGAGGCAAAGAAGACGGCAAAAATTAGATAAGTGCTTATAATGTAATTAGTGTTTACATTATAAGTGCTTTTTTATTTGGAGGGATTCATATGGAAAAATTTGATACGATCATCATTGGTGCTGGCCCAGGTGGTTTAGCGGCGGCTTATGATTTGAGTGAAGCTGGTCAAAATGTAGCTTTGATTGAAAATAATCTATGGGGTGGAACTTGTCCTAACCGTGGCTGTGATCCCAAGAAAGTTCTTTTAAGTGCCGTTGAGGCCAGAGATAGAATGACTCAATTGAAGGGAAGGGGATTTGGTGATGTTCCTTATGTCAATTGGGAAGAGTTAGAGAAGTTTAAAGCAGGTTTTACTGATCCAGTGTCTGCTGGAAGTAAAAAAGGAGCCATCAATGCTGGTATTACAGCTATCGATGGCTCACCTAAATTTGTCTCAGAAAAAGAATTAAGTGTTAATGAGTCTACCTATCAGGCCGATCACTTTATTATCGCGACAGGACAACGTCCTAGTTATTTAGATATTCCTGGTAAAGAGTATCTTTTATCTAGTACCGACTTCTTGTCACTCAAACAGATGCCTAAGACAATTACAATTATCGGTGCGGGCTATATTGCTTTCGAATTGGCTACAATTGCTAATGCAACCGGAGCGGAGGTTCATGTAGTTCACCATAATGATCATCCTTTGAAAGCATTCAATGAGAAATATGCTCAAGAGTTAGTTCATCAATTGGAAGCTAAGGGCGTTAAATTCCACTTCAATGTTGATACGAAAGAAGTTGTAAAATCAGCTGGACAACTAACATTGAAGGCAGATGATTTCAGTTTGACTAGTGATTTGATTATTGGCGCCACAGGAAGAATTCCTAATATAGATATTCTCGATTTGGAAAAGGCTAATGTCAAAACAGACCGCCATGGTGTAGTTGTGAATGGAAAGTTGCAATCAAGCAATGATAAAATTTTTGCCATTGGGGATGTTGTTTCAACAAAAACTCCTAAATTGACACCAGTTGCCGGTTTTGAAGCTGGCTATGTTAGTGATGTTATTTCAGGAAAGACTACAGATGATATCAAGATTCCATTGATACCAACGGTTGTTTATGGAACGCCTAAACTAGCTCAAGTTGGTGAACAGAATGGTACTAAGGTGGTTGATCAGGATGTAACTAGCTGGTTCACATACAGCCATACCAATGAACCTAAGGCTATGATCAGAATTGTGCTGAATGATCAATCTCAAATTATTGGTGCAACGGTTCTAAGCAATGAAGCCGACAGTATGATCAATCTCTTAACAAAAGCAATTGAACAGAAGATGACTCATGCTGATGTTAAGAAAGAAATCTTAGCTTATCCAACTGCTGGTAGTGATTTGGAATATTTATTTTAAACATATGTATTGGTAAAATAATAAAATAAAAAAAGTGCAAAATATCGGAGTTCAAATTAAACCGGATTCCAATATTTTGTGCTTTTTTATGTTGTTATTAACTGATTATGTCAGATAGTTGAGAAAATAATAGTTCTATTTTCTTAGGGGAAAGGATATCTATCATGATTAATAGAATGTAGCAAGCCAATTATGAAAAGTTCGTATGAATAAACTTTTCTGTTGTGATTAAATCTAGTGTACATGAAGAATGTAAGAGTCATCAGTATAATGGTTAAGATTTCCTCGTGTGTAGAGATGGTTATAGATACGAATATAGCAATAACGGCAAATATTAAACTGACAGAAATAGAATTTGATGTGTGAAAAGGGTTGCTTAGGTAGTTAACACAGTCTACATACAGCTGATCTAATGTATCGTTATCCATGGACTTAAGATTCTTAACCATTATTTTTCTTTTTAAAGGCGTTAGTGATGAATATGTTCTTGAATATTTATTTAAGTCCAGAATTGATTTCTTAAATATCATTGTACAGAAATCACTTTTATCATAATATTGAAATTTCTTATCCGATAGCATAGATATCAGTTTTCCTCTTTGCATATATTGGTTTCTATTGAGAAAGGGTTCGATTTTCCAAAAAAATACTATTATTATTAACAGTATAATAACGAATATTATTGGTATTGGATGATGTGTGACAAAAGCAATAATATTTTTAATGATTGTATACCTCCTTTCCTATATTAATTAATAATTTTAACTACAACATTCTATAAAGGCACACATAAAGTTGTTTATCAAATCAACTGGATGGTAGATTGAGTTTAAGAACCGCCATTGGCAGTACATACTTTAAGTGGATCAGACCCGTTATTAACTGTTCTCAAAAAGTAATTAAAGTGTTCAGAATTAATTTTTATTGGTCACTTAAAAATGTCGGAATTCAAATTAGAATTCCGACATTTTTTATTAATTATTTTTCTTCATAACCATTTAGATGTTTTGACTTAAAGTTCCAAGCATCACTGATAACTTTTTCAACGTCATCATACTTAGGTTGCCACTTCAAAACTGTTCTGGCTTTTGTTGAATCAGCAATCAAAGTACTTGGATCACCGGGACGTCTTGGACCAATTTTAGCAGGGATTTCCTTACCAGTAGCTTTACGAGCTGCTTCAAGGATTTCCTTGTTTGAGAATCCGGTAGATGAGCCGAGGTTAAAGACATTGCTGTCATTACCACTACGGAGATATTCCATAGCTAGACGGTGAGCTTCGGCTAAATCTTCAACGTGGACGTAATCACGGACGTTAGTACCATCTTTAGTATCATAGTCATCACCGAAGATTGTCAATTCATCACGTTGTCCAGCAGCAACTTGCAAGACAACAGGAATCAAGTGAGTTTCAGGATTGTGATCTTCACCGATTGTACCATCAGGTTTTGCGCCACCAACATTGAAGTATCTCAAGGCAACGAATTTAATACCATAAGCTACGTCACACCAGTGCATGATTTTTTCCATGGCTAATTTACTTTCACCATATGGATTAGTAGGTACGGTAGGGTCAGTTTCCTTAATAGGAATTTGTTTAGGTTCGCCATAAGTTGCGGCAGTTGATGAGAAGACAATATGTTTAACGCCAAAATTATGCATTACTTGAAGTAATGAAATCATACCACTTGTATTGTTGTCGAAATACTTAAGAGGGTCCTTCATTGATTCAGGAACAACTGAAAAGGCCGCAAAGTGAATGACATCAGTAATATCTTCATTTTGGAATAGTTTGATCAAAAATTCTTTATCACGGACATCACCTTGATAGAATTTAGCTTTTGGATTGATAGCTTGTTGATGACCAGTCGATAAGTTATCTGCTACAATGACGTCGTAACCAAGCTCGCACAAATGGTCTACTGTATGTGAGCCAATGTATCCGGCACCACCTAAAACAAGAATGCTCATAAAATTACCTCCAGATTCATTTATAACTACATTATAGCTTATTTATAAGCTTTTAAATGTTGATATTATTGAAGTTTTTAGAAAAAGATTAAGGACTTAACTTTTTTGGACAGATGCTTTAATATTAAAACTGTATTGCATATTGTAAATTTATTGGAACGGAATGAAAAAGATGAAGAAATTCTTTTCAATTTTTGGAACTATCCTTGTTCTTTTGATAGCTCTAGCGTTGATTTTTAATCAACCAATTAAGGAATATGCTGTTAAGCAGATTTCTAATCATAACTTAAGCAGTTTGACAGCTGATAAGGTTAAAGCAAATCAAAAGAAAAAAGGACAATTTGATTTTAACAAGGTGAAGCCTATTTCCGCTGGTCAGGTAGCTAAGGCTGCTGTTAATAATGATGCCGCAGTAATCGGAAAAATGTCAGTTCCGTCAGTTAATCTTCGTTTACCAATCGTTGTTGGTTTGAGTGATAATGCTCTATCAACCGGTGGTGGTACGATGAAAGAAGACGAGAAAATGGGCAAGAACAATTATGCCTTGGCAGGTCATTATATGACTAACAAAGGTGCACTTTTCTCACCACTGGAAAATGCTCAAATAGGTGATTTAGCTTATATTACAGATATGAAACGAGTTTATACTTACAAAATTTACTATAAGAAAATTGTTCCACCAACAGCGGTTTATTTATTAGATGATGTGAAGGGGCAAAATATTTTAACTTTGATCACATGTGCTGATGGAGGCACCAATCGTTGGGCTCTACAAGGATCACTTGTTAGAAATGAACCAGCGAATAAAGCTACTTTAGCCGTCTTTTCTTAATAGTAACTTAAAAGCTTGTGAAAACAGAATTTACAAAATTAAATTGTAATGATGTTTTCAAGGCTTTTTTTTTACGTTCGAAAATTGCTATAATTAATTGACAGTAGGTGATGGATTGACATTAATAAATTGGGGAAAGCGTAAAAATCCCTCAAAACAAGAAATAGAAAAATTTGCGACAGATAAAAGGGTCGACAATATCGTAGCTCAGTTATTGATAGAAAGAGGTATAACTGACAATTTAGAGATTGAATCCTTTTTGAATAGCAATGTAGATGAACTACAGGATCCATTTGGTTTGCATGATATGGACAAGGCCCTGGAAATAATCGATGATGCTGTGCAATCACAGAAGAAAATTGCCATCTATGGTGATTATGATGCTGATGGTGTTACAAGTACTTCGATTATGAAGTTAACTTTACAAAAATTGGGGGCTAAACCTATCTTTTACATTCCAGATCGTTTTAAAGATGGTTACGGTCCTAATTTGGATCGTTACAAGGAGTTAGCTGATAAGGGAATTGATTTATTGATTACGGTCGATAATGGTGTCAGTGGTAAAGATCAGATCAAATATTTAAAAGATCAGGGAATTCAAGTTGTTGTGACTGATCACCATGATTTACCTAAAGAGTTACCGGAAGCTGATGCAATCGTTCATCCAACAATTCCCGGTGCAGAATATGTCTGCCCATACTTATCTGGTGCAGGAGTGGCTTTTAAGATAGCTGATGCCCTTTTAGGTGACGAAGCTTTGGAATTAATAGACTTAGCAGCAATTGGTACTGTGGCCGACTCAGTGGCTCTTAAAGGCGAGAATCGTGTCATTGTTTCTGAAGGCCTTAGACAGATGCGTCAGAATCATCATGTGGGCTTAAGTGCACTAATTAAAAAATGTAAAATTAAAGTTAACGATATTTCAGAAGAGGATATCGGTTTTAAAATTGCACCCCGCATCAATGCTTTAGGACGCCTGGACAATGCTTCGTCTGGTGTTGAATTGTTGACAACGGGTGATGAAAATTTTGCTAAAGAAATTGTTGACGAAACTGAAGATATCAACTCTCATCGACAAGAACTAGTTGACTCCGCTTTCAATGATGCTCAAGATCAGATTGCGGCTCAAAAAGATAATGGTGTACTGGTCTTAAAGGGTAATGGTTGGCATCAAGGTGTCTTAGGAATTGTGGCTAGTCGTGCCATGGATCAAGAAAATAAGCCAGTTTTGGCAACGCAGTTTGATGAGAATAGTGGTGTAATGAAAGGCTCTGGTCGTAGTCCTGAGGGGTTCAATTTGTTTACAGCATTGGATCAATATCGTGATTTATTCACGGCTTTTGGTGGGCATGCACAAGCCTGTGGTTTTTCAATTGAGGAAAGCCAACTGGATAAACTGACTGAATTGATACAGGCTGAACCCGCTAAACAGGACTTTGATCCACATGCACCCGTAGTTAAAAAGTATGATCTTGATTTGAAGATTGCTGATTTGAACTTTGACTTGATCAAAAAGATCAATCGTTTGGCACCATTTGGAATGGGTAACCCTAAACCAGTAATTAAGTTGACCAATGCTGAGTTAACTCAGATTCGTTCAATTGGTAAAGATGGTACGCATTTGAAGACTCAAGTGGCTGATCAGAGTCATCAAGTTGATGCAATTGGTTTTGGGATGTATCAGAAATCTCAAGAAGAGGAAACTGATGTCTGCGACGTTTATGGTGAACTAGGTATTAATGAGTGGGCTGGACGCAAGAATCTCCAATTGATGTTGGATGATTTTCAAGTCTCACCAGCTGCTCAAAAAGTGCAAGAGTTGAAAAAGGTTTATCTCGATTATCGAAATAAACGTATATCAACTGAAATAATCAACCATTTCGATGATGTGGTTTTCTTCAATGAAGCTTATTATGAAGCCGCTAAACGTTCTAAGCTACAAGTGAATATGGTTCGTTATGATGAAGATGTTTCTGGCGATAACATTTTGATTTATGATCGCCCACATAATATGGATCTGTTTAAGGAATTCATTAAGAAGAATAAGTCACAACATACAGCTTTGTTCTTCCATACGAATTTGGCTAGTGGTTATTTGAAACCTGATATGTTGAGAATGAAAGAATTATTGAAATATATTTATTCTCACCAAAATATTCAGGTAAATCAGATGGATTTAGTCGCAAAATACTTAAATTTTGAAAAAAATGACGTTGATTTTTATTTAAAAGTGTTTTTTGAGCTAAATTTTGTTAAAATGGTAAATGGCTTTGTTGAAAAAGCTGATGCTTCACAACAACGCGAATTGATTGAATCTCCGACATACTTGAAGAGATTACAACGCAATGAAGTTGAAAAAATATTAATTGAATCCAACTTTGACGATCTCTTATCTTGGATGAGTGATTATGATTGCCATTGTTAGGTTGAATGGGGAATTTTAAAAATGGATATTGATTTTAAGAAATATGTTGCTAATGTTCAAGATTTTCCAGAACCTGGTGTACTATTTCGAGATATTTCACCATTAATGGCTGATGGCAAGGCATATGCTGCAGCAACCGATAAGATTGTTGAGTATGCTAAAAGTCGTGGTGCAGAAATGATTGCAGGACCAGAAGCACGTGGCTTTATCGTGGGATGTCCGGTAGCATATAACATGGGTATTGGCTTTGCTCCTGCTCGTAAGAAGGGTAAATTGCCTCGTGAGACTGTTTCGGTCACATATGACCTAGAATACGGTCAAGGCTCATTGTACATGCAAAAGGATGCTATTAAACCCGGTCAAAAAGTTTTAGTTGTTGACGATTTAATGGCAACTGGTGGCACATTAGCTGCTACAATTAAGTTAATCGAAAAATTAGGTGGTATCGTAGTTGGAACAGCCTTCTTAATTGAGTTAACTGATTTGCACGGACGTGATAAAATAAAAGGGTATGATATGTTTACTCTTATGCAATACTAGTAAAAGGGGCCTAAAGGCCTTTATTATGGAGAGTTGGCAGAGTGGTAATGCATCGGACTCGAAATCCGACGAACCTGTTTTATAGCAGGCGCGCAGGTTCAAATCCTGTACTCTCCTTTTTTAGAATAAAAGAGAACAAAAGTTCTCAAAAATAGTTAGAGGAACACCGAATTAACGGTGTTCCTCTTTTTTTGCTTTATAAAAAATGTAAGAGAATTTAAATGTTATTTGCGCAGAATTTTGCGCAGCAGAAGATTAATTGTCCCATTTTGCGCAGGAAAAAATCAGCAAAAAAGGTGTGCGCAAAATATTGCATTAATACTAATCATTATTATTAGTTTCTTCAATGCCGTTAAATAATTTTCTAAGATCACTACTTTGCTCAAGCGATGTTGAATCGAACATATGAGTGTAATATTTTAATGTAGTAGCAGTTGTTTTATGACCGACACGTCTTGATACATATTTAAGATTAAAGCCTTGATCAAGTAGATAGGATATGTGAGTATGTCTAATTCCATGGAAATTAATTATTTTGCTTGCACCGATTTCATTTAGCAATTTTTTTAACTGCTGATTGACTGATTGAGAAGTAGGAGTTTCTTTACGTCTGCTTCTAAAAACATAATTGTAAGGATCAGTGTAATTAATTCTATTAAAGTATTCTTCCTGACCAATTTTGAGCTTTTTAAGTACATTAATGCAGTCACTACTAACATCAACATACCTAACACCAGCAGGTGTTTTAGTGGCCTTTTGATTGCGGGTATCATTTTCGATGGCTTTATTGACACGAATTACTTTTTTATTAAAATTGATATCATTCCAAGTAAGCCCCGCGCATTCCTCGTATCTCATTCCTGTTTGTGTTACTAAATATACTTCAGCTGATGATATATCATTAATAGAAGTACGCATTTTAGCAACTTCAATCAGTTTTATGTAATCATCAGGTTCAAGAAATTTTTCATCGGGGCTTTTTGATTCCTTACCGGCAACAATGGTTGTATTTCTAGTGAAGTCTGTATAGATTAATTGTTCAGCTATTGCATCTTCACACATAGATCTAAAGAAGCTATTATATTTGCTAATGGTTACTTTTGTGCGAGTTTTGCCAAACTCATTTAAAAAATGCTGATAGTCTGCTTTAGTAACATCAACTAGTCTCATGTTTGGAAAGTATTTTTTGATTACATCTATCGCAAAATAGTATCTATTAACCGTAGAATGTGATTTGCCCTTAATGCGATATAATTCTACCCATTCTTTAAAGTAGTCAGAGAAGAGCATATCTTGCTTTGCTAAGTTAGCATGATTTGATTTTTGCAATTCAATTTTCCTAGCGGCTTCCTCACATTCTGTTTTCCTGACGAAACCGCCCTTTGTTTTATTTCTATATTTGCCAGTAGTAGGATCTTTATAGGAAACACGATATTCCCATTTTCCATTGCGTTTATGAATTGTTGCCATGTTTACAAGCGCCTTTCTTATGTAAATTTATTTAATGATTTAGCCATATTTAAGCTTTTTTTGCGTTCTAAGTTGACATTTAAGGGATTACTGTAAATTTAGGGGCACATACGTTCTTTTGACGCTAAAAATAAAAAGCCAAGAAAGGCTTAATATTTTTCAAATATCTTGATTTAATGAAATAAGGTAAGTATTATTTACTTAGATTAAATATCGTTAGGAGATGAATAAAGTGAAAAAGTTGATACACGAAGTAATTAATAATTATCACAATTTATCTCGTGAAGAAGAAAAGTTTAATAAAAAAGTAAATTCTGAATTAAAAGAAATGAATAAAAACCATCAAAAATTGAAGAAGGAGAATGATAAGTGGTTTTCTAAGTTATAAGTATGCGGCGATGGGCTTAATTAGCTTATCGCCGTTATTTAATATACCTATACTTTGTAGCATAGTATCAGCAAAACTCGGCATTATACCACCGATTTTGCTTAAGTCACCACTAGCAAATTTATCCATACCACGATCATTAGTTAGTGCAGTATTTTCAACTATACCTATAATTGTGATTTTTCTATTTGATCCAGATAACATTTGTATTTGGCCTTGATTCATTCTGAAATTATTTCTTTCTAGCATAGATAAAGAGCCATCTGTTTTTATCAGGTATGTATTAGGCATTATGCTTGAAAAAATTTCACCAAGTGTTTGAATGTTTTTAAAAGCAATCTTTGTATCTTTTATGGACTCAGAGGATTGATGCGTTAATTTCATGAATATTACATAAAGCTGTGGATTTAATCCAGCAAGAATATTGAAGTCAAAGAAATCAAAGTCAGAATTTATTTTAACAAATTCACCAGCACCAGCTTTTTCTACGCTGGCAATCATCTTCTTTTCAATTAAATCATCAATTAACATATCAAGTTGATAATCGTTAAAAACGACGTTAACGAATTTTTGTTCTGATTCAGTTCTTGATTCTGAAGATGACCGACTTGCAGATAATTCAGCTTTTAGTACTGCACTAGCACCCAAATCACCATTTTTACTTTTTGAACTTTCATCAGTATTTGATGATGAATTTCCTCTTTGAATTGATTCCATTAAGCCATGATCTAATTGTGCTAATGTGGATGACATTTCTACATTGTCTAAATAGATAATCTCTTTATGTTCACTATTATCGCTCATAATATAATCCCCCTTATGAAATTTATTGTCCGTATCCATTGGAACCAGTGCTATTGCCATTCTCATCAATATACCCTTGCTCCATACCTGTCTGTAACTGTTGTTCGCCAAATGTTTTCATATTCTCTGGTGTACTTTGCAATGCTTGTAAAGTAGACATGCCGTGGTCAACTTTATAAGCAGCAGGGGACTCACCATATTTATTAACGAATCCTGTCAAAGTATTTTCATCATAAGAAATACCACTAGATTGTTGCTGTGTATTTTGATCGTTTTGAGATGTTTGCTGTTGGTTATTGGTACTTGTACCTGAAGCTTGTTGAGATTGATTAGAGGTCTGATTTTGAGCTTGTTGATTGGTGTTATTTTGTTGCGTATTAGTCTGATTATTTGCTTGTTGATTAGTTTCATCGGCATTCTTTTGATCAGTTTTTTTAGAGGACTTTTTCTTAGGGGACTTCTTCTTAGTTGAAGAAGTCTTTTTCTTTTTGTCAGTTTTCTTCTTAGAAACTAGGGTAGTCTTATCCTTTTTTTCAGCAGAAGAACTGGCTGACTTGTTATTTGAACATGCTACTAGTGAAAGAGTAGTAGCAATTAGCAGAGCAGATGTTATTATTTTTTTCAATTTATATCCCCCTATACCTTGATTAACTTTATATACCCAAAATTTGTTTCTTTTTGGCATCAAATTCACTTACATGTTCATAAGAATCTGTGTATTGTTATTTTCACCATTATCATTATTAGGACCATCTTTTTTAACTTGATCAAGATTAAATCCTTTAGAATGCTGTTGAAAAAGTGGGTCAACATAATAGCTTGTTGCTGATTTTAACAGAGAATTAGGGTATTTCTTAAATTTTTTATTACTGATTTTTAAGGAATGAGCTTTATCGATTTTATATGTGGCCATAAACTGTTTATCTTCAGTCATCTGAGCAAATCCGATACCTGGAACAGAATAATTCTTAGTAGCTTTAATAATTTTGTACTCATTTTTCATAAATGTGTTATATTCTTTGGCAGTTTTGAAATTATATCCCTTTAATCCAATGATTTTGTAGCCGTTATCAGTAGTTACTAATTTAGTAATATGCTTTGATCCAAGAATTTTCTTATTCATCGCAAGATATGTATTATCATTACTATTGGATTTAAAGTTAGAAGTATTACTTGCTGAAACAGTAGATGAACCAGTACTGATTAATACAATTCCGATTGCAGTTGCTAATAATAATTGTTTAATTTTCATAATTTCTCCTATAGCTTTTTTAAAGAGTCAATTAGTTGGGACCAAACAGATTTTTTATGTTTAGGAGGATTGGTTTTCTTTTTCCTACCGACAGACGAAGCATCACTATTTATCTTCTCGTTAAAAAGATCATCAATTTTATTCTTTTCTGTGATTAAGACCTTCTTAGTAAAGTCATCATTAGTGATTGTATGAACGTTCCTTGTCGAAATAGTCTTTTTCTTTAGACTATTAAATGTCCTTACATAAATTGAGTTGATTTTTTCAGTAGAATTTCCTTGTAAGCTAAAAAGTAATAATTTCTCAATTTCATTATTTGAAAATATATTTTCCATATTGTTAAAAATAGGTTCTATCTTTTTTAATCTTTGAATTATTTCTTGATCAGTGATACCAGTTCCTGATTGGATTTTTTGAATAGAATCAATATAGAACTCAGGAATTTCACAATAATAGCTTTTAAGATCATCTAATGAATCAACGTATTGAAATCTTTCCTGTAGATGACTATCGTCAAAGTTAGAAGTCTGACCAGAAATGCATAAGTATATTATTTGAAGATATATATTTAATTTTTCATCAGAATTATCAAGGTGTCGTCCAGTTTGTTCTTTGGAAAGTAAAACACGATATAGTTTGTGCCATTTATTTTTAGTTAGATAAATATGATAAAAATAATCGGTAAGATTATGTAATATTTCTTTTGGATCGTCTTCAGTTTCTTTTATACCTGCTATTTCGGCATTTTTAAAAGTGATTATATCGTTATCGTAATATTTTGCGATAATTGGGACTGCTGAATGTTGTTTGAGTAGATTGAAACCTGTGTCTGTAAGTCTGAACGTCTTAAAATGAATATATTCATCTATTTCTGTAGCGTCTAAATTATCTAAAATGCGAGTCACTAACTCTTTTTTTCTACCAGAAACTTTCAAATCTTTATTTTTCAAAATTGATTTCAAGTCAGGGACGAGTAATTGAGGAAGTGCAATTTGAGGATCACTTACCAATTCTACAAATCCATTCCCAATTAATTTGTCTATGATTCCATTTGGAGACATATTGAAAATTGATTGCCAAGTAAATTCGTTCAATTCATAATCATCTTTCTTACCGTTGAGTTGGTAAAGAGCGTAGATATCTGCTTTACTGATTAGTGTCATAATTTCATCTCCCATATTTGTAAAGCTAATTTTCTAAATTTGGTAGTCCATAATTCCGTCTCAAATCTGAATAAGTATCAGGTAAATGACCATTCTCTTCTATATAAAGGTTAGTAACCACAGCCATAGCAAAGGTATCTGCTTCACGCTCAGTTTTACGTTCATGAACCTTATTTGATACGTAGTAGGCTGCTAGGCCATTATGCTCAAGAACATGTCCAATTTCGTGAGCCAAAACAAAATAACGTTGATTTGAATATTTGATATTATTTGACATCATTATTACTGGTACATCAAAGAAATAGACCGTTTTTGCCAATGGTTTTGGTAATAGTTCTTTCCATTGAATATCTAAATTTAGCTTGTCCGCCCAAGTGAAAGGATCAAAGGTGCCATACCTTTGGCCGATGGTGAAGACAAGCTTATTTAAATCACTTGTTTTCCCCATTTTTCTTTGATTCCTTTGCCTTAATCTTTTTAAGTTTTTCCCAAAAAATTTGAGTCATGGCAATTTCAACTTTTTCTTTTTCCTCTTTAGTTAAGTCCTCACCATCAAAAGTCATTCCACCCTGGGAATTTTCATCAATGAAGTTTCTAAGCTCAAGAGTATCTTTTTTTGTTGCCCATTCGGGGGTCTGATTACGACCTAATAAATAATCAGTAGAGACATTAAATATATCAGCTAGTTTGTCAACTGTGGATAGAGATGGCTCTCTTGTGCCACGTTCCCAAGCACCAATTGTTTTAGAGGACACCCCAATTTTATCTGAAAGTGTCTCTTGGGTATATCCATTTTGAACACGAAGTTCTCTTAGTTTTTGACCGAACATATTGTCACCTCTTAGTATTAATGATACTACAATATGTAGTATAAAAAGAACCTACAAAAAGTAGTGTTTTCATGTTGACATACTACAAAACGTAGTTTATTATAATAACTGTAATAACTACAAAACGTAGTTAGGAGGTGATTCAATGAATAATACGAATAAGCTAAAAGAGATCCGAGAAAATAAAGATATGAAACAAATTGATCTTGCTTTAATGCTTAATGTATCACAAAGAACCATAAGTGCATGGGAAACAGGGAGACGTACGCCGTCTCCAAAATTCATGCAACAAATTGAAGATATTTTCAACGTTCCAAAAGAAGATATTTTTTTTACAGCTTTTAGCTACAAAATGTAGTGAATAATATTTACACATTAAGAGTACAAAAAAACCGATTAACACATCCATGTCTAATCGTTAACTCAAGTTTACTAATAAGCTGTTTCAGTTGTAGACAGGGTACGGAGACAAATAAACGAGAAGGGAGTGAGATTGATGAAAAAAGACACTTTCTGGGAAGTAGTGGTTCCCATAGTCGTGTCAGTTATTACTACGTTGATATTCAACTTATTATTTGAATAAAAAGGAAAAAATTTTTATAAGAATGTTGGTAATTATTGTTACAGCAATTGGTAAAGCCACACTGTTAATTAATATTTTTTTGAACTTTTCAGAGGTCCATTCAAAATAATGCTTTCCTTCAATTGTTGGGGCAATGCCAATGGAACGATGATCAAGAAGATCACTATCAGGATAGTCAACAGTTTTTACTAGTTTTCTATGGCGTAGATAATTTAAATAATAATCTTGACGTTCGACATTTAATTCCTCATAAGTCATATATTTAACGTTTGGATTTTTAAATTTCTTATTAAGAGTTTTTAGGATTCTTCTTTCTTCAGGGAGAATAAGTTCTTTGCTCAATGGATTTATCAAGAGTAATCACCACCTTTCTTATTCAAATTATAGACGTTATGTCTCAATACGAAAGGTGTTTAAAGGAGGTGATAGGGATGAAGACAATAAAAAAAAGCCACCTAATTAAAGGTGGCAAGATTGTTACTTATAAAACAGATCAATACGAATTAACTCAATTATCGCTGGGACGATATGGAGAAATTCAAATTAATTCTGTTCAGGGAATAGCGGTTCATACATACTCTCGTTGTCTGATATGTTCTGCAATTTTAGATTGGTATAAACGTAGGTTGATTTTAAAGCGCCTGAATCTTCGTGCTCCATTTCGGTATAAATAATAAAGCCATTTTGATATATGAGTATGCTCTTATCCCAACCAGCATGAAAGTCTTCTGCTTTTTGAATAACTATTTCCGTGGCAGTACTAGCATTAGGACCACCGTTTATGATCATATTACTATGAGAAAAATCATATCTATACTTCAGATTTAATTTTTTAAGATTATTTATTGGTTGTATATAAGCCATAAATTTCACCACCTTTCTTATTCAAATTATAGACGTTATGTCTGAATACGAAAGGTCCTTAAAGGAGGTGATAAGTAGTGGGAGATATAAATATAGTACGAGAAGTTTTAGAAATGCAAAATCGTCAAAACTTTAGTGATACCGATTTGGCCGCAATAGCAGGAACGTCAAAAACGACTGTTGGTAAATGGTTTAAGGGTACCCCAATCAAAGATGAATATTTGGTTAATTTATCAAATGAAATCGATGATACAAGGTTCTCGTTAGCAGTTAACTGTTATCTATTCAACTTGCCACCGGTTCTACTAAATATTTCTAATAATTATAACCAAGAAACATCATCATTGCTGATAGGCACGAAGATTGAAGATTTGAATAGTGATCGTGCAATCGAAAATGCACTCAAGGAAATAAGCAAAAGCAATCCTGATGAGAATGTAATAAAGTTTGGAATATTCAAAATGCTCAGAACAAGCTCGATTATGCAAGCATGTGCGACAGCAATGTCACATAGGTACCACATATCACTTAAACAAGTTGCATTAGGCGAAAGAGGGTGAAATAAATGCAAGAACCAGAGACTTTACCATTTGGTATTCCGGAAAAAGATGGATACGTACTGGCTTGGGTACGAAAAGATAAACTGAAGGATTTGATCAGCAAGCCTGCTGACGAGGGTATCGAATTGCTTCCTTGGGCATGTAAAATTGCTAGTTGTTCAGCCCCAACTTTAGTAAAAAAACTAGAAAGATACCGTGATGTCCTAGATATGGATAAGGGTGGGTGCGTTAGATATTCTACTGGTTCTGGTAGCCCTTGGAAGTTTTCAGCACCCGAATTCAGAAAGTTTGTATTGGAACATAAAAAGGAATTTGCAAAATCGGAGGAAATTTAAATGTTTGATCCAGAAGAATACAAGAAACAAAGAAAACTAGCTAGAACATCTTTTAAGGTTGAGCAAGTTCCAGAAAAGACATTACTACTAATTAAGCAAGGATTTTCAACGATGGAAGAATCATTTGAAACGGAAATTCCTGAAGAAATTTTGTGGGAGTGGTCGGAAGCAGGATTAAAAGCAGAGCTTAAGCGCGCCGAGCTGGGAAGATATACATACCATTTCACATTTTAAGGAGGTGTAAATAATGGGATTATTGATCGTTACTTTAGGAACCGGCTATGTTTTCGGTTATGCAGCATCTAAGGAACATGGCTTTATGAACCTATTCGACTTCGATGAAAATACGATTCAAAGCGTACAAAAGTTTTGGAAGAAATTAGATGATTGGTTCTTTGGCCCAGACGTTCCAAACAAGGTTGAGACGTACACAGACAGAACGCCTGAGGTCATAAAAAAAGACTCTCTATCTACTAAATAGAGAGTCCAAGGTTTAAATAAATATTTTATATGAAAATTATAGCACGAAAAGGGGCTTTAAACATGCATGATTCAAATTATGACACTCAATTAGCCGACGAAGACTCTGTTAATGCTGAAAAGTCACTATATGAAAGTAAGCAAGAAGAATGGTCAATTAAAGAAGATATGGCGGAGGAATACTAATGCAAGAAATGACAGCTCCAAAAGAAGAAAAAGTAATTAGCTATGAAGTCAATGGCGAAGAAATAAAACTAACTGCTAATATGGTTCAAAACTTTATAACTAAAGGAAATTCAAAGATTACACCACAAGAAACCATGATGTTTATGTCTCTATGCAGATATCAACATTTAAATCCTTTTTTAAATGAAGCATACATTATTAAATTCGGATCAGCACCAGCACAAATTATCGTTTCTAAGGAAGCTTTCATGAAACGTGCTGAATCAAATGTTAATTATGACGGCATAAAAGCTGGCTGTATTGTCCTAAGAAATAATGAGGTGAACTATACGAAAGGCGCATTTGTACTACCCACAGATCAATTGGTAGGTGGCTGGGCTGAAGTATATCGCAAGGATAGACTAACACCTACAAGAATTGAAATATCATTACATGAATTTGAGAAAACAAAAAATGGTCAACCATCTTCTACATGGGCTTCAATGCCATCAACAATGATTCGTAAAACTGCAATGGTCAACGCTTTACGTGAGGCATTTCCTCAAGACTTAGGGGCTATGTATACAGAAGATGATAAGCGTAACGAAGATATTAGTAGCCCTAAACAAGTTAATGGCACTGAATCAAACCTAGAGCCTAAAAAGAACGTTAATGAACTATTAGGATTGAAACCTAAAACCACAAAAACAAATACAGACAACAGTGTAGAGGCGATTGATGATGATGGAAACGAAAAGATTCAAAACAGTGAAACTGAGACACAAGGCCAAGACTTTAAACAAGAAAACTTACTATAATATTTCAACCGACAGATACTATCAGTCACCTACTTTTTTTAAAAAGTTTCTGTCATGTGAAGCTGAAGCATTCGCGGAACTTCAATTGAACTATAAGCCCGATTCTGATTCTACTCCATTGATCGTAGGAAATTACTTACATTCATATTTTGAGAGTAGCAAGGCTCACCAAGCTTTCATTGATCAACACAAAAGCGATATTGTAACACGTTCAGGGACGCTAAGAGCCCCCTATCAACAGGCTGAAACAATGATAGACACATTATCATCAGACAAAATGTTCAAAAAGTTATACAAGGGACGCAAAGAAGTAATTGTTAGAGGAAAGATTAATGACATTGATTGGAAAGGCAAAATTGATTGCTTAAATCTTGAACGCGGTTACTTCATTGATCTGAAAACAACGAGAGATATCAATAAAAAGTATTGGAACAACGATGAGCATTCTTGGGAATCCTTTGTAGCGGCATACAACTATCAACTTCAAATGTACGTTTATCAGCAACTAATTTATCAGCAATATGGAGTTATGTGTGTACCTTATATTGTGGCTGTCACGAAGGAAAAAGTGCCAGCTAAAGCAATTATATCTATTTCGGATGAAAGGCTACAAGAAGCGGAATATCAGATTGATGGAGTACAAGAACATATTGAAGATGTTAGAAATGGCATTGTTAAGCCCACAAGATGTGAACATTGTGATTATTGCAAGTCCACAGCAATACTAAATGACATCGTGGATATGGATGACTTAATAGAATAGGAGGAGGTGTTATATATGGCAGCTCCTTCAAAACAAGGACTAGACTATTTTCCCTTCCCGGTTGATTTTTTTGACAATGAAATTATAGGTGGAATTTCTGGAATGTTTGGAATTAAAGGCGAGATTGTAGTGGTCAAGCTGCTATGTACGGTATACCGAAAAGGATACTTTGCTGTGTGGAGTGATTTATTACAATCGAAGATTGCTAACGATGCTAGTGTAAGCAAAGATTTAGCAAATCAAGTTGTAGACCGCTTGGTTGCGTGGGGTTTCTTTAATGAAGACCTGTACAGCTCGGCTAAGGTTCTAACAAGCGTCAATATTCAACAGACATATTTAGAAGCCACAAAAAGAAGAAAAAATCGTGGGAAAATGCCTTATTTAATAAATGAAGACAATAATAATGGTTCAAATGAAGTAAATGTAAACATTAACCCTAGTTCAAAGGGGGTTAATGACGACATTAACTCACAAAGTAAAGTAAATAAAAGTAAAGTAAATAAAACTAAATCAAATAATAATCATGATGACGACAATACATTCGTTCCACTTTTCCAAATGTACCAACAGGAATTCGGAATTATGTCACCGACAGCAAAGCAGCAGCTATTTGATTCAGTCAACGACTTTACTAAAGGTGGGGCAACTGATCAACAGGCTTCTGAAATTATCCAGTATGCCATTAGCATTGCTGTTAGTTATAACAAGCGGTATTGGAATTATACAGCCAAGATACTTGATGACTGGGTTAATCATAGTTTATTTGATTTGGACAATATCAAGTCATATCAAAATAAGTCACGCAAGCCGAAAGGAAGCTACAAGAATTTCAGCCATAAGCCTAAAGAACAGGCAACTGATTGGGACAAATTGAAAGCTAAAGAACCTTCGGATGACTCGAGCAATTTACAAGATAGATTAAAGAAGTTGAGGGATGAAGAAAATGTTACAAGTTAAGCCAAAAAGTGTGATATATAGGCGTTCACAGACACCCATTTCAGATGAAAGACAGACAGTTATAGACGAAATATCCAAAGAGAGTGTGTACTTGGAAAGAGCAATTGATAATTTACAGCACCAATTTGAACACATGGATCAACTTAGAAAAAATTATTCTGATTTATTTTCAAGTCCATTTCTAATGCTGAAACTTGAGGGCTCGCTTCTTAATGCCTACAGCTTGCGGAAATGTTACGATGCTGAGCTTAGAAAGTTGGTGGCTGAAAGTGATTAGATTTGATTTGAGAGGTTTGTTAATACCAAGAAATTTAACGCTAAGGGATTTATCTGAAATGTCAGGAATCAATTATTGGACCATAGCTCATATGTCACAGAGAACGTACAAGTCAATCAAGATTACTGATATTGAGAAAATCTGTAAAGCTTTGGACGTCACGCCAAATCAATTATTCGGATATGAAAGTAAGAGGCAATTATCATGAGAGCAGCTATCGGAATAGTAATTTTATTCTTTATTTTTTCAAGATTTTTTAAAAATGGCAACAACTAAATAACAGGGAGCTAAACATTATGAAATTAGAAATTAGTACGGAAGATATGAACTTGAAACTTGATTCAACAAACGATTTAGAGTTTCAAGACTTCTTTAAGGTCTACAACTTGGTAACTCATAGCAACGATGATTTATCGGTTACTGAGGAAGACGATGAAGAACCTCAAACTGATCATGCTGATGTGATGGACACGAAAAAATCAGAAGGACCAGTTAACAAATTTGATTCGAATGTAAAAGCATCTATACGCTGTCGTAAATGTGGATTCGTTGGAGTTCACGAAGTACGAATGGGATTGAGATACACGTACTGTCCCAGTTGTCACGTTAAATTATTCCTTAGACCAGCCAATGTTGAATGGGGCGCTAAGGATGCCAGAGGTATGACATACAGGGCTGAAGATGTGTACATAGAAAAGGACCACAATTTTAGCAATAGCAACAATGATTCTACTGACAGTATTGTCTATTCAACCAAGGAAGAAAATGTTCCCGATGAATTTAGCACTATCAATGAAATTAAGGAATATCTTGATAAACATCATGTTGATCATTCCGGAATTCATATGAAAGCATTGCTACTAGATAAGCTAAAGGACGTGAAATACAGTGATAAATAGAGTTGTATTGGTTGGTCGTTTAACACGTGATCCTGAATTAAGATACACAGCTAATGGTGCAGCAGTAGCAAGTTTTACACTGGCCGTAAATAGACAATTCACTAATTCTCAAGGTGAGCGTGAAGCCGATTTTATTGATTGTGTTATTTGGAGAAAGGCAGCTGAAAACTTTGCTAATTTCACCCACAAAGGTTCACTTGTTGGAATTGATGGACGACTTCAAACACGTAACTATGAGAACCAGCAAGGACAGCGTGTCTATGTGACTGAAACTGTTGTTGATAATTTCTCATTACTTGAATCTAGAAGTGACAGAAAACCAACAGATAGCCAGCAGAATAAACCAAGTAATGGCAACGGTTTTAGCGGTAAAGGTGCAGATGGCCAACAGAAACAAAACGCAAATCAAACGTATTCGAACGCAAATCAAACGAATAGTGATCCGTTTGCTGACAACAGCAAGCCAATAGACATTTCAGATGACGATTTGCCATTCTAAACTCGATATTTGCATATTTTGCAACGGTCGGAATAAGGGGATAACTAATGAAAAATAAGTTTGTTTTCGGGTCAAAAGTAAATATACATGCACATTTGAATAAGAAGCCCATTGAATATCCTAATAGCGATAGGCAGTCGTTGGATGAGTATGTACACGGTCTTGATGAAGAGTTATTCATAGAAAAGTACAAACGTATAGAAGCCGAAGAACAAGGTATTTTAATTGGGGTCAGAAATTTAAAAGTATGGATGGTTCTAGAGTATGGGCTTGATTCATATAATCCAGAAAAAATTATTCAATCTGATTATGAATATAAGACAGTGTATTTAGTTGCAATTAGTAACCGTTGTATCAGAAAAGTTTATCCGGAGGATGTTGCAATCATTGATACTGATTAGTTCGGAAATAGCTTTAGATTAACGATGGCCATATTTTTAACGTTAGTGATTTTGGACACTTGATGGCTACCGGCAACGACTATTATTCGGATTTGAGGAGGAGAATTAATTGAGTATTAGGCCAGAAATAACAGAGAAACTAAGCAAGCTAGTTGAAAAGCGATTGAACTCTAACCATATGTATTGGAGTTCAGAAGTTAGTTTTGATAAAGGGATGCAAAATGAACGAAGAATTGATTTTGTTGGTTTTAAGCCGTACACGCCTGACATGGTTACTGATTTCAATAGTGTTGAATTAGGCAGATTTGAATGCTACGAGGTCAAGTCGTGTATGGCAGATTTTAAATCTGGCAATGGATTAACATTTTATGGAGATAAAAATTATTTAGTAACCACAAAGGAGTTTGGCCAAGAGCTGTATGAAAAAATGATAATACCTTGGCAAGTTGATCAGGTCTTAGTTCCAGATAAAAATTGGTCAAAACTTTATACACAGCGTGAAGGTACAGGAACACACAGACAGCGTGTATCTAGTGAATTCCTTTGGGAAATTGCCAAAGCACATGAATAGGAGACTTAACTATGAATTACGAAGAAATATACAGACACGAGTGTCAAATAGTATATAGACGATTCAATGGCAGCCTTGAAAGTGTTGGAAATTATTTGGGACGTCATTATATATCCACCGATTTTCATAACGCGAAACGTGAGTTACCAAACCAAGTTAAAAATAAAATTCTTAGAGATATTTCATTGGAGATCAGCAGATGATTACAGATTTAAATTGCGCCGTGTACGAAATGCGTTGTAACAAGTATCCGACTATTGAGATTGCTGATGCTCTACACATTAGTGATGAGGACGTTGAACTTGTTGATAAGGCTAATCAAGAATACGTGGCCAAGCTGGAAATGATTAGATTAGGACGATTAAGTCTTAGTGACTTTAGTTAGAGGTAGATTATGAACAAAACAACGATGAGATCTCAAATTGATTTCTTAGGTTCAATTGCTGTCAGAAGTGCTAAAACTCCAAAAGAGTGGCACGAAGCAATACAGCTATCAATACAATTGGCCGAAGAACTTGATGTGATGGATAAGAAACCCAAAATGCCACAGTTCTTCAAATTGTGGACTGACAAAAATTATGGAGACATTTGTGCACAATTGTATTTATTGGCAAAAGTCGCTTTTAGTGGTGCATTATCAGATGACAATGAGGCCACATTAAGGGAATGGATCAATCGGGACCCTTGGAGATACCAGATTTGTGTTGATGCAATAGTTAATGGATTCGAGGTAGAAAGTAATGAATGAGAAAAGAACTTTAAAGGCTTGGACTAAAGAGGAACGTGAACAATTAGAAAAATGTAAAAAATCAGGTCATTATAATGTAATTAATTTATGTTTTTTAATTAATGATGATTATGTTCGTACATGTGGGACGGGCAATATGCGATGTGAATCTCCCTTAGGAGAGAAGTATAAGAAATTGATGGATAACAAATATGATGATTCAGCTATTAACCATTTAGTCCAAGATGTGATCGATTACTTTGCCGGCACCGCCAAATTTCCAGGGCTCAAAAAGTATTATGTATTCCTTGCTAAATCTAAATATCCATTTTTAATTGAAGAAGAAAACGGAACATTTGATTGGAGCGATTATCCAGAAGAAAGATATAAATATGAGTTTACTGAAGATGAAATCAAAGCTATTGATCCACGCTACATGGCATTTGCTTTGGAGGTTTAGTCATGAAACTATATTTAGCAGCATTCGACGGCTATGAGGTGGAAAAATGAAATTAGTAAAAGAATTTATTCCTGATCAAGCAATTTGGGCTGAGACTAATGTTTTGAATAAAGGGAAATGGCAGCTTCCATATTAAAATCCTCCTTTCGGGTATAATTTGGCTGGTTAATCCCAGTCTTATGTTTCGGTAGCTCAACGGTAGAGCGTTTGGTTGTAACCAAAAGACTGTAGGTTCAAACCCTACTCGAAGCTTTGATTGTCGGAAAGCAATCATAAAATTTAAAAGAAAGAGCTTTTAATTCTTTTTTTTAATTTGTAAAACAACAACGGTAGTCAGTGGTGCAAAGGGTAACGCTGTAAAAACGGTGGTGTGTGGTTCGATTCCATGCCTGACTATAAGGTGTGACATGGTGAAACGTATACTAGTTAATGCGCTTGTGGGTTCGATTCCCACTCCCACTCACACTATATTAAGATGAAGGATTGGATTGATCGTGGATTTGGAAATATGAAAGTTGGCAATCTTGTGAGACTACATATTTCTAGTAAGGAACGGCTAGAGTTCTCTTTAGTTCACGGCTGTACAGATAATCTTTATATCAATGATCATTTGCATTATTAGGACAAAATAAAAAAGCCACCCACACAAGAAGTGAGCAGCTGATTGAACTTAGCAAATCAATTATATCACAACGTGGGGGCTGTATTAATGGGATTATTTCCAGAACTAGATGAAGATCAAACAATTAAGAACGTTAAATACTATTTTGAGCATGAGTTTCCCAGATTGAAGGCCCGTTCACATATGAATATCGCGTCGATACAGTCACCCAGTTTTGATACTGTTGGAACGTCAGGAACGACCAGAAACACGCAAGAGGACAAGATTATGGGGCAACTGTGGGCAATAGATTTGGTCAAAGCCACTTATAAAGTAGTTGATCGTATGCCTGATGGACCAGATAACCATTACTTTAAGACGATTATGAAATACTGTTTTTTGTATGGTGAAGGTAATACTTCGGCTTTGGAACAATCGAAATACGAATCATCGAGATATTTTGAATGCAAACGAATGGCTATGCTATATTTTGCTGATGCATTTAGTGACTACTACGACATGGAAGTAAATGTTATGAAGACCGAAAATAGTGGAGTTTGAGTGGATAAACTCCGTAGGACATTCGGAGTACTTCTGAGTAATATTGGTATCGTAGAAAGAATCAGATATGCGGTTACTCTACCGCTTCAAAAGGAGCAAATATAGGAAGGGCCACCTATTTAAATGGCCCACACATTTGGTTTAACTCTCAATGATCAGTGATGATAAAGCTGATCATGCTACGTGGATGTATGGCTACTGTTAAGCAAAATTTCTCCCCTGATCTTCGTTTATCACACAGCAATTGTAGACATTCCTTTAATTTATTTCGAATACTAACTTACTTTTAAGACTTAGCAATCCGGTTCGATTCCGGATATCCACGTTTTTACTAGTTTGATAGCTCAATTGGTTAGAGCAGGCTCCTTATAAGGGCAAGATATAGGTTCAAATCCTAATCAAACTATTAATTTTAGACCAGTCAATTATGGCTGGCCTTTTTATTTTGGAGGAAAAAATATGACATTTAGTGAAGCATTAGGACAATTAAAACAAGGTAAGAGAGTGGCACGTAAAAATTGGAATGGCAAAGATCAATTTGTGTTTCTAGTAAAAGGCGAAGATGTTTATGGAGCATACGCTGCTAGATTTGATGACTATGAGCATGTTGATGGATTTGAAAATAGCATAATCACTCAATTAACTTGTATCAATGCAGATACGGCAAAGATCACTGATTTATTAGCAATTAAAACAACATCTAATCAAATTCAACTAGGCTGGTTAGCCAGTCAAACAGACATGTTATCTGACGATTGGGAGGTGATCGAAAATGAGCAATGTAATTAAATTGCTTATTAATGAAGATACCGTTCAGCAAGCCATTAATCTAATTCGCGGTAGTGATGTTTGTGGAAATAACTATCTCAAAGTAGTTTTAGGGCTTAATGATGATGCTAATGACCAATTGATCAGCGTGCTAGTACATAGAAATATACTTGGCGAGATTGATGAGGACGGCAATAGAAAGGTGTTTAGCCATGAAGATGATTAAGACATCATGCGGATATATGACTCCTGTTGAGGCTAAAATAATCGGCCATATTGATAAAGAAGAACGAAAAAAGAAAAAGCATATTAATAAAAAGAAAATAATTAGAAAGTAGGTGATTACATTGGCTAAGTCAGAAATTGACAAGTGGACAACTCCAGAAGGATTAATTCAATTGGAAGGTTGGGCAAGGGACGGCTTAACTGATGAACAAATTGCCCACAATATTGGTATCTCTACTTCTACTCTTTACAATTGGAAAAACAAGAAGTTGGAGATTGTGGAGTCCCTAAAAAAGGGAAAAACCGTTGTTGATCGTGAAATTGAGAACGCCTTATTCAAGCGTGCCAAGGGTTTTACTGCCACTGAGACTCAATATAAAGTAGTCCCACTTGACGATGAGTTAATTGATGTTAGAAGACGTGACTACGAAAACAAGTGGAAGCTGAAGCATCCTGAAGCATCTAAACAAGAAATTAAAGATGCTGCTATCAAAGGTGTGAAAACTACCAGACGTATCAAACTTGGTTTAGTTGAAAAAGAGATTCCACCTGATACGACTGCTGCTATTTTTTGGTTAAAGAATCGTAAACCTGATGAATGGCGTGATAAACATGAAACTGAGTTATCTGGTGGCTTAAATGTTCATAATCCGTATGCAAATCTTACTGATGCCGAGTTGAAAAAGATTGCTCATGAACAGAAGTGAGCTAATCAGACGTGGTGCAAAGATTGAGTTAGCACGGCGCCATTTCTTTGATTTTTGTCAGTTGAGGATGCCAGGGTTCTACAAATCTAATCGAAAATACCTGATCGATTTGTGTAATGACTTGGAGGATTTTCTAACCAATGATACTCAAATATTAGTAGTCAATGAACCTCCAAGACACGGCAAGTCATTAACGGCTACTAATTTCGTTGAATGGATTCTAGGACGAGATAGTACAGAACGGATCATGACAGGCTCATATAATGAAACGCTATCAACTGTATTTTCTAAGTCTGTACGTAATACTATTCAAGAAGTCAAAGCCGATGAAGATATTCTAGTTTATAACGATATATTTCCAAACACTCATATTAAATATGGGGATGCTGCAATGAATATGTGGAGTCTTGAAGGCAATCCAGTTAATAATTATCTTGCTACATCTCCAAGTGGTACTGCTACCGGATTCGGTGCTGATCTGATTATCATTGATGATGTTATCAAGTCAGCACAAGAAGCTAATAACGCTAATCGATTGAGCGATATCTATCGTTGGTATGTCGATACAATGCTGTCACGTCTTGAAAAGGGTGGCAAAGTATTGATCATCATGACTAGATGGGCTAGTGGTGATCTTGCTGGACGTGTGTTGACTGAGATGCCTAAGGCTGGCTATAAGGTCAAGCATATCAATATGAAGGCTAAGCAGGACGATGGCTCAATGTTATGTGATGATGTTTTGTCACTAGATGAGTATAAACAGAAGATTGCTGTTATGTCTCCTGAGATTGCAGCAGCTAACTATCAGCAAGAACCAATTGACTTAAAAGGTGCTTTATATCAGAAGTTCAATACTTACACGAAACAACCTGAATTTAGTGGCATTTATGCTTATTGTGATACGGCTGATGAGGGTAGTGATTATCTTGTATCAATCGTTTATGGGATGTACAAGCAGGAACCCTATATCTTGGATGTAGTTATGACACAAGAGCCTATGGAAGTTACTGAATCCTTAGTAACTGAAAGTTATTATCGGAACAAAGTTAATCTTGCTAGAATTGAATCTAACAATGGTGGTAAAGGATTTGCCAGACAAGTTGATACCAAGTTAAAGAATGAGTATAAGACTAACCGTACTGTTATCAATTGGTTCCATAATGGTCAAAATAAAGATGCACGTATCCTATCTAACTCAAGTTGGGTAGAAGAACACGTGCATTATCCCGAGGACTGGAAGCTACGTTTCCCAGTCTTTTTTGATGCAATCAAGAAGTATCAACGTGCTGGTAAGAATCTACATGATGATGCATCCGATGCTTTGACTGGTGTTGCTGAATCAGTCATGTCAATGGAAACAGAAACATCTGCACCATCAATCAATGATCAGGCTAGTTATTTAGATAGCTTGGGGCTTTAGAGAAAGGAGAGTGATCCAATGGCAATTGAAGATAATCAAATGGCGTATTATTCAAGCTTGCCTTATCCGAATCAAAGAACAGTTCATATGCTCAGCGGGCGACGTTTCTCACTTGATTCAAACAAGCAATATAAAATGCCAGCCGAGTTGTTTGACGTTATCAAGGACGACCCTGTTAAGTTAGGCGAATTAGCAACTAAATTTATTGAGAAACATCAAGCACTACAAGTACCAAGATTACTGACTCTGTATCGCTATTACATTGGAGACAATGATATCCATTACTGGGATAGTGAGAAAGCAGATAACCGTGCTGATAATCGTATCGCAAGTGGATTTGCTCACTTCATTACGGAAATAAAAACTGGTTATAGATTTGGCAATGATATTAAATTTCAATATAACGATCAAGCTGAAACATCTGAAACTGACGAAGATAATCTCAAAGATTTAATCAATGAGTTCAATTCCAAGAATGATGAATCGTATCACGAAAAAATAATGGGTAAGAACCTGTCTATCATGGGACGTGCTTACGAGTTGGTATATGTCCGTGAAAATACCAACGAAGTTGCATTACGCCCTATTGACCCTGCAAATGCCTTTGTAGTTTATGATTCGTCAATAGAACAGCATTCTTTATTTGGAGTTTATTATTACAATGTAAATTTCAATGAACAAGATTATTGGTACACGGTTATTTATACGGATACTAATATTTTTATTTATAAGCCCACATCAAATTTTGATGGTCAATTAATATTATCTGATAATCAAGAACATAGCTTTGACGCAGTTCCATTAACCGAATATATCAATAACGATGAGCGTATGGGTGACTGGGAATATAAGCTTGATACTATTGATTCAATCGACAAGAGCAAGTCTGAAATGGCAAACTCGCAAGAAGATTTCAGCAATGCTATGTTGATGATCACAGGTGATATAGATGTTCCTAAAACTCCGTGGGTCGGCGCTGATGGGCAACCATTGACCGATAAAGACGGCAATATTATCTACAGGAAGACACCTGAAATCAATACGCGTCAAAGTAAGATTTGGTTGAAACCAGCATTGGTTAAGAATGGTATCAATGATAACAGTCAAATTGTTCAACCAACTGCCTCATATCTAACTAAAGAATTAAACTCAGACGGCTGGAAGCTTTATATCGACGCTCTTAGCATGGAGATCCACAAAGACACAAATACACCCGACACAAGCGACGCTAACTTTGCGTCAAATGCATCGGGTGTTGCTATGTCTTACAAATTATGGGGCAACGATCAGGAACGTTCTAATCAAGAGTCACTATATACACGTGGCCTGATGAGACGTTTACGATTGCTTGGAAATTATTGGCAAGCATTGGGAAGCATTAAGAATGCTGGAATGATTGAGAATATCAATCCTATCTATACTCCTAACATGCCTAAAAATAATACAGAGATTATGCAGACGGTTACTGCTTTGGTTAATACTGGTAAGGTATCAGATCAGACTATTCGTGAGCAAATTGAACCGATTACTGGCGTAAGTAATGATGCCGAACAACAGCGTATTGACGAACAAGATGAAAATGATAATAATAACAATCCGTTTAATAATGTATTTCCTAGAAAGCCTGATGAACCTCAAGATGATAATGGTGATGACACCGACAATTCTAACCATGATGAGGTAACTGATAATGAAACTGACGAAAAGCCAAGCGATTAGTATTGCTCAAAAGATTTACGGGAAACAAGATGAACGTGTTAAAGAAATCGAATCAATGTATCGTGATACTCAATCAAAAGTTATTAGTGATGTTAATGCGTTTATTGGAGCTAATAAATCATGGTCAGCTAAAGCTAATCCTGATGAAATTGCTGACTTCCTTAATAATTTGAAAGATACATTTTATAATGCTAGTTCTGATGATCAGAATCTTATCAAGATGGCATTTGGCGATAATAAATTGAAGTCTAATGGTGACATGTTGATGGCAAAAGTTACTCAAGATATTGTCAGACAGTCGATGGCACAGAAGATTCATTTAGGTGTTGCCACCGAGAATATTCCTAATGTTGTCAATGCACCAACATATGCACAGGCGAAGAACGTGATCAAGAATCATCAGCATATTGCCGAGCAAAGTAAAAACGTTGATGCAATTCTTTATAAGTCTACTAAAAATGCTGTATTAGATAGTCATGTGGATTCTGGAATGTTTTCTTCAGTTAATAAGCAAACTATGCAGACATTAAGAAAGGTTCGTGAAGTGGCTGAAAAGGCTGCTAAGAGTCCTAAGGATTCTCTAAATTGGACTAAAGACATTAAGGACATTTTGACTGGCGGAGATAATTCCTCTAATGGTCAAATGGGACGTGCAGCAGGCATGATCAGAACTGCCACTGCTCAAGCTATGAATAGAACCAGATTACAAGATTTTATATCAACAAATGTTAAAAAATATAAATATATTTCTCTTGAATCACCAACAACATGTGCTGACTGTTCTGATTTGGATGGCAACATTTACAACGTCGATGACGCTGAAGAAGGTGTTAATTTCCCTTTGATGCACCCAAATTGTCAATGCACAGTTATCGAAGTTAATGATGACGATGATTGGGATACAAGTGATCATGATGTTGCGGATGAATTAAATGATTTATAGACGACTTTAATAGTCATCTTTTTATTGCCTTCAAACGTGTGTCAGGCATTAAAGAGCCATGGATATAGTCGACGGACTCTAAATGGAAAAATAGCCGACGGGCTTAAAACGGGAGGATAACTCAATGACTGAAATTATTAATGATCCAAGCAAACAACAAGACCCAAAAAAACCCGCTGATGTAGAAGTGAAGTTTGATGATAAGCAACAAGAAAAGGTCGATCAACTTATCAGCCAAGGTAAGGCAAAGGAAAAGGCGAAAGCCGATGAAATTATCAAGGATTTGCAAGGCCAAGTAGCCAATATTCCTGACATGATTAAAGAAGCTATTTCAAAGCACGATGCTGAAGCCAAGATGACTGATAAAGAAAGAGCCGATGCTGAAACTGCTGACTTGAAGAAGAAACTTGAAGAATTACAAGCAGAAAACGAACATCGTACTTTGATTGAGTCAGCCTATAAGATTGCTGCTGATAAGGAACTACCACAATCATTTGCAAAGTTGTTTGTTGGGTCAAACGATGAAGAAACTCAACAAAACCTTGATAATGTGAAAACAATATTTGATAACGCTGTGCAAGAAGGTGTTGAGAAACGTCTCAAGGGCAAAAGTACACCTCAAACTGCCACGGGTAAAGCGACAGTGACACTTGATAAGGATTTAAAAGATATGAGCCTTGAAGAGCTTACAAAGGTTTATATGGACAATCCTGATCTAATTAAAAAAGAATATTTAAACGAATAGAAAGAAGGAAATTTAAATGCCACAATTTACTGGCTCAACATTTTTAGGACAATTGGTTATTCCTGAATTATGGGCACAATACATTACTAACGACTCTACTAAAACTAATCGTCTTTTAACATCTGGTGCGGTTACCGCCGATGATGTGATGGGCGCACATCTACAAGATCCCGGTCGATTGATGAATATTCCGGTTTTGAACGATTTAAGTGGTGAACCTCAAGACTGGAATGATACTGACGATATTACTGTTGAAGGTATCACTAGTGACGAACATAATGCCGTCAAATTTTACCAAGCCAAAGCATTTGGTGAAACAGACTTTTCTCAACAAGTATCAGGTGCAAATGTCGAAGGACGTGTCACATCTAAATTCTCAAATTACTGGCAACGACAAGATCAACGATTACTTCTTGCAATGCTCAAAAACATGTATCTATTAGATGATTTAAAAGAAAGTAAGTCATTTGGCTTTGATACCGTTCAAGACTTATCAGCCGGCAACTACTTAGCTGCTCTATCTAGAATGGGTGATGTTGCTACTCCAACACTAACAAGATTGGTAGTCAATTCAGCTACTGTATATGCAATGCGTGAACAAAACTTAATTGCCGATATTCAACCATCACAAGGTGGAACCCCATTGACAACCTACAATGGTATTCCGATCGTTGAAGATGACGATATTCCACTAGATGCAGATGGCACAACAATTATGTATGCAATGACGGACGGTGCATTGCGCTATTCAACTGCACCAGCTAGTCAAAATGCGGTTGAAGTAACACGTGACGCACTTGGAAAAGGTGGTCAATCAGCATTGATTAATCGTCGTATTGTTTCAATGCATCCGAATGGTTTAGGATATGATATTACTCAATCATATGTTGGACTAACAGTTACTACATTAGAAAATGCCACCGTGCCTTATTACAAGATAGTGACTGACCCACGTAATATCGGTGTTGTTGCGTACCAGTTCAAGATTGATCCAAAGTATGTCGTAACTAACATCAATACCAAAGCTAAGAAGGCCGCCGCAAGTTCTTCATCAAGTTCCTCATCAAGCAAGTAATGGGGTGATTTCATGAGCGAAACTCAAGATAATACTGTCATCGATGCAGTATTATCTAATATCGAAGTTATCAATGACATACAAACTGATGATCCACGTATACCAAGAATTAAAATCTATATTGAGAATGCAATTGATGAAATTAAGTTGTATCTGGATATTGATGATATTGATTCTAAGCTAACTGTCATAGTTCAAAAGGTTACTCAAAATGCAGTAACTAAAGAGAATTATGAGGGTACTAAGTCAATTACAGAAGAAGGAATGTCATTGACATTCTCTGATACTGATTTGTCACCTTACTTTGATTTACTGAACCAATACAAAGATGGGCTTGAAGAAAATGACCATCGTGGGAGTGTGATGACGTTTGATTAGACCTACTATTTATTTAATTAGAAAAATTGGTAAATCTAATAATGATATACTCAATCACACTAAACTTTTGGTAGCGACTAAATTTTATGGTGCGAGAGTTACAGAATTGAATGGAACACAGGAGCAAATTAATGTCCTTGGTAAGCAATACGATAAGTCATGGGTAATCAGATTGAATTGCCCTGAAACGGCTGACTATGTCGCTTTTGAGGGTGAATACGACGAAAAGCAACAATCTCCTAAGTATATTGTTAAACAAGTTAGACACCATAAGAGCAGAACGACATTATATGTTGTTGGAACGGAAGCGAAGCTATGAGTTGGAATAACGAGCACGTACCGATAGTCAGAATTCAAGCTAAGGATAACTTTAGTGATCCACTAATCGCTATGGCTAGATCACTAAAACAGTCTGGCAACTCCGATTTGGCAGAGCTAATACTTCAAGATAAAGCACGGCTCAAAGTCAATGTGCCTAAAGCCGTTGATAAGATTGCTAATGATGAAGTTGATGGTGCTCAAAAGCTTATCAGAGAACGTGAATATCATTCTAAGAGTGGTTATGTTGGTCACGGTAATCTATGGAAGTCAGTTGCTAAGCACACATCTAAGGATAAGACGTCATCTGATATCTACGCTAATGCTGAATCCAAAGAAGGATATGAATACATCCAAGCGTTTGAAAATGGCCTAAAGGATAGAAATTATCCGGCTCAGCATGTTATGCATGATTCTGGTATGGATCTTGATGTAGACACGTATTCTGATGAGATTATCAAAAATTCAATAAAGTAGGTGATGAGATTGATTTCACCACAAAGAGATATGGTTACATCAGCTATTAAAACTATCAACATCATAGTAGACAACATACCGATTTTTGATTCTAGAGAGAGTGATAGCAACAGTTATCCTCAAATTATTGTTTCAACTGGATCAACAGAAGATAGTCAACGTGCTAAAAATGAACAACGATCGAGTTATACATTGTATGTTGATTATTTTGATGATGTTGACAATGATCATGGCTTGATGATGGATACATGTTACATGATCAGAAATTATTTAATGTATCTAAGATTATCGAATTATAATTGCAAATCGGTTGCACATAACGAAATTGAAGTTATTGATAATTCAACTTCACAATCATTGAGGCATGTAACAATCACAATAGATTACAACATAACAGAAAAATCATTTATTTAGACATTCATTTCAAAAGTAAATGTCTATTTTTTTACCCAAAAATTGGAAAGAAGGAAATAAAATGGCTGACGATACAAAACCAGAAAACAAATTCAAAAAGGCCTTTAAAGGCCGCGATGCAGATAAAATCATCTATCTGTATAAGCGCTTTATGCATGAGCCAGTAGCTAATAAGGCACATATTTTAGGTCAACAAGGTGCTACATCAGGTACTAACACACGAGCGGTGGTAAAGAACGCCACTAAGCGTGGAACGGCTAAGGGTGTTGGCGCTATTAATCAGCAAAGAACAGTAGATGTTATTTTTGATGATCCTGCCAACAATGGAAAAGATCTCTATTGGGATCTATATGCAGCATGGGAAAAAGGTGAATTAATCGGCTTATGGCGTGTTGATTTAAATACGCTTCATGGAACAAAACCAAATCGCAAAGTTCAAGCACAATTTTCTCAATCTTATGTTCCTAACTTGCCAAATACTGAAGCACTTGGTGGAATCGTTACATCCAATCTTCAATTTGAAGTAAATGGTGTTGAACGAGCAATTAATTCTGATGAGAACGCTTTTGAATTGGACGAATCTGACTTTGAAGATGGTGTACTTGATGACTTAGATAAGTATTACAACTGGGCACATCCAAGTGACATTGGTACAGAAAATGGGAAAACAGTTGATAATACTGTCGATGATGAAACCATTACAGTTCAAGATACAACAACTGGTGAAGATGTCATGGGCCCTGGAGCTTCTAAACTGGTTAATACATCTAATTCAGGAAGTTCAAATACAAGTTCAGGTACAGGATCATCAGTATCTTCGGATACTAAGCCGACCGTTTAGTATCTAATAAAGTGCATACTCACATGCTTGAGCGGTGGTGGTCGGAATTAAATTATTAGGAGAAATTAAAATGCTAACTTTAGAGACAAAAAAAGGAATAGTCACACCTACTTTTAATTACCTTTTATACAAAAATATTGCTGGTGAAGACAAGGATAAACGTACTGACAAGTTCAATTCATTTTTAGATGGTTTATTTTCTGACAATGTAGATTCAGTGATTACTTTCTTTAAGGCTGTTGCTGGGAATTTGCTTAAAGAAGATGAGTTGGTTGATCAATTAAGTGAAGATGGTCGATTTGACGATATCCACGAAGTTACTAGCGAAATCATTAAGGGACTAATTGACGCAGGTTTTTTAAAAGCGAAAATAAGCGAGTGGATGAGATACGGAGATCGTTTGATCAAAGGTATGAAGAAGAGTTTGGAATTGAAATCGGTAAAAACCGAAGAAAAAGAAATGACTCAAATTCAAATCGATCAACTCGAAGAAAACATGAAGGAAGCAAACAAGAGAATCAAGGAAGCAAGCAAGTAAATCAATTTGATTTGGATGAGCAGATAAGTAGAGCTAGAAGAATTATCGGTATTACAAATATTGATGATTTTTGGAAGTTAACTCCCTTTGAATTTAATGATTTGTGTCGTGGAGCGTTGCTTGCTCAATATGACGATCTTGAGAATGAACGTCTTAAATCCTCAATGGTAAGACCAGTAGGTCTGATTGAAGATATTGAAACACAAAATCGATCAATTGAATCTTCACTTTTCGAGGTTAAAGATTTTGCTAACAATTTCGGCAAGGAGTCGGACGACATTCAAAGAAAACAAATCAGTGCAAAAGCGTTTCATGATCTGGTCATGGAAAGGGGGCGAGAATAGATGTCAGATATCGTAGTAAACAAAGTTATTAATTTTCTTGGTAAAGATCAGTTAACTCCGACTGCTCAGAGAGTTAAACAAGCAATGGACAACATCAAGGATAAGAACGTAAAACTCGATGTTACTGCCGATGAGCAGAAAATCGTTACCTTTGATCAGAAAATTCAAGGATTACCTAAGGATATTCAAACTCAGCTAAAAGCCATTGCCGATCACAGTGGCTTTTCTAGTTTTGAAGGCTATTTGAATACTTTACCTAAAAATATTCAAACAGAGTTAAAAACAAAGTTTGATAAACAAGCACTTGAAGCCGCTAAACGAGATTACGATTCTTTACCTAAAGAGAAGAAAACCAAGCTTGATTTCATAGCAGATCAACGGCACTATAACAGCTTCATGGACATGTTTCATAAGGTGCCAAAAGAAGCACGCACTCAATTAGACTTTGTCGCCAATCAAGGCGACTTTTCAAAAATCAAAAGTGCGATTGATGAAATGTCTAAGCCTGTTACAAAAGATATCAATGTTAATACTTCATCAGTTGATACTGCTACAAAGAAATTTAGTCATCTTAAAGAAATAATAGCTGGTACCTTTGCTGGTCAATTGATTTCTAATGGACTAATGCAGCTAACAAGTGGCTTGAAATCAGCAACTGCAGCCGGTATGGAGTACAACAAGGAACAAGATACGATGAAGACCGTTTGGACTTCACTGACAACGGAAGCACCCAGAGATGGGAAAGTTTTAGTTGATTATATTAATTCTTTGTCACAGCACTCTATTTATGCAGCTGATACGATCAACAAAATGTCTCAGTCGTTCTACCACGTTCATTCAAATGTTGCTGAAACTAAGGACTGGACTAATTCATTTATCGCCTTGGGTTCAACTCTACATATGTCAAATGATGCACTAGCTGAATCAGGTGAGCAATTTGCTAAGATTGTTGCCGGCGGTAAAGCCAGTTCAGAAGATATGGCCGTCATGATTAACCGATTCCCTATGTTTGGTGAAGCCTTGCAAAAAGCTACTGGTAAGTCCATGAAACAGCTATATGCTATGTCAGCGGCTGGTAAACTTAGTGCTACACAATTCACTGAAACTCTTGAATATCTAGGCAAGAAATATTCTGGCGGTACTCAAGAGGCTATGACATCATACATGGGGATGGGAATGTATATCCATTCAAGGTTTAGCAAATTAATGGGTGATGTTATGTCACAAACCTTCAATACTACTAAATCGGCAAGTGGTGCTATTCGTGATCTTTTATCAGATGATGCGATGCAAAAGTATTCAAAAGCTATTGGGTCAGCCACAGCCACTGTTTTAAATGGTATTGGTGACATTATTAAATATGTTGATGGTCATAAAGATACCATTATGAAAATTGGTAAAGATGTCGGTGAGATAGCTTCAATCTTTGGTAAAGCTGTTTGGAATGATATGAAGTCTATCATGACAACCATTGCTAATATGTTTGGGTTAACTGATAAAAATGCCAAGGATTCAGCCGATCCTCTGAAGACATTTGAAAGCCTATTAAGTGCTGCTGCTAAACACAAGAAGTCAATTCAAGCTATTGCTGGAGCACTAGTTGCAATTAAGGGCTTTAAAATGGCTAAGGGTGTCTTTGATCCATTATTAAAGATTGCTGGTATCGGCATTAAAGATGGTGGATTGTTGTCCAAGCTATTTGGAAATGGTAAAGCCGGAAAATCATTTGATGTAAGTAAGTTTATTGGCATTAATGATTTAAAAAAAGCTAATGGATTCGGAGAGAAGTTTAAAGCCTTAGGAAATAGTGCTGGTATGAAATTTGCCGGTGGTATTACTGCTGTAGTTGGAGCAGTTGATTTATATAAAGGAATTAAATCTAAAAATCAAGATCAAAAGTTTAGTGGAATTGGTTCTGGTATTGGTACCGCCATTGGAGGTGGAATCGGAGCGTATTTTGGGCAACCAGCTTTAGGTGCCATGATAGGACAGGCGTTGGGTAAATTAGGTGGTCTAGGAGCTAGTAACTTCTTAACAGGTTATAATGACTATTCATCTAAACATAAGCCTAAAAACATAGTACAAAAAGTTGGCTATAATTTTGCTCAAGCAAAAGAACAATGGTCTAAAAATATGACCAGTTTAAAAAAATACCATCCTGTTTTACATTTTTTAATTAAAATTCCAATTAGTGCCTTCAAAAATAAATTAGGAATAATAGCATCTGTTGGTAGAGCAGCAATAAACGGATTAGCGGATTTATGGGATATTGGGAAAGATTCTTTTATGGGACGTTTTGACAAAATAATTCCAGACGTTAAGAAAAACTTTAGTAATATGATTAAAGGAATCCAAACGGATTGGAAAAATATATGGAATCCTAAAAATATCAAAAAACCTCAAGCTACACATAAGTCGTCAAAAAGTCAAACACATAAAACCAGCATAACCTCAACTGAAATTAAAAAAGTAGCTTCTCAAAAATCAATCAGTAAAAAAGATATTGAAAATGTGAAAATGATGGCTGGTGCTGTAAAGAAATATCAAGCGGCACTAAATTCATTAAAGAGTTCTCTTAAAAGCTCTGGAATAGCCAAGGATTTAGACAAGCTAGAAACCAGTTTTAGTGGTACATACAAATCTTTAAATAAGATGACCAAGCCTTTTGGCAAAGTAGCGAAAAGTTTCAATAGTCTCTCAAAATTCAAAATTGGTAAAAATGATCCGTTCAAAACTATAAAAAATGATTTAAATAATTTTGAAAAGTACCTTAAGAAGAGTAAATTATCTAAATATATAAATGATTTAGATAAGAATATTAAGAAGTCGAAGTTATCTAAAGATTTTGACAAACTAACAAAATCCCTTTCTAAAGATACTAAAAAGTGGGACAGATTCTCTAAGCCTATTCAAAAAGTGTCCAAATCCTTTAGTTCTCTAAATTCATTTGGAAAAATGATGAAAAAAGATCCGTTTAAAGATTTTAGCAAAGATTTAAAGAACCTAAATTCTGTTTTAAAGAACAGTAAAATCGATAAATATTTAGAAAATCTCAAAAAAGAATTATCTAAGGGAAAACTTGCTGACTTATTTAGTAAGCTTGATAAATCTATTCAGGCGAATGTTAAATCATGGACTAAGTTCACTTCACCTATCAAACAAGTAACCAAGGCATTTAGCGAATTAAACAAATTTATTAAATCCTATGATAAAAGCGATCCCTTTGAACGTTTGGGTAAAAGCTTCGATAATTTGTCGAAAACATTATCTAAAAATAATCTAGGAGTTTTGTTACAGAATCAGATTAAACAAGCTAATAAAGCTACTAGTTCAATAACATTTGATAAATCATTTAAAAATGCGGTTGATAACATAATGTCCGTATTATCAACTTTCGATACTTCTTTCAAGGAAGGATGGAAAAATGCTTGGAAGGATGCTAAGTCTGATCAAAGTGATGCCCTAAAGGGAATTCAGAAAAATTTTCAATCGAAGACATCTTCAATTATTAAAGATGAAAATAGTTTCTCATCCGAATTTTTAAAAGATTGGAAGTCATGGCTTTCATCTGTTAAAAGCAAATTTAAGACTTCATTTAATTCTTTACCGGGACTAGCTAGTACCGCATTAGGAAAAGTTATAACTAACGTTAACAAAGGTATTGGTGGAATCAATTCAGTTATCACTGAATTTGGTGGCAAGTCACTTAGTTTAGCTAAGTATGCTACAGGTACTTCTGGTACTCCAAAAGGAAATTTGGCAGTGGTTGGTGAGCAAGGATACGAACTGGCTTATGACAAGAAAAATGGTATTTATCCCGTCGGATTAAAGGGTGAAGAAGTTCGCTACTTGGGTTCTGATACAGCAGTTCTTCCACATAATTTATCAGAGCAATTTATGGGAATGGTTGCTAGTCTACCGCACCATGCTTCAGGTAAGGGCGATGTAAATAAAGCCTCTGAAGATATGACAGATTATTTGTTTGAGCATTTGGACGAATTAAAAAAAGACCCAGTTCCATTTTTAAAGAAGCCTTACTTTGAAAAGGCTAGCTTTAGTGGAAATGAGTTTATTAGTCGTTTTGGAAATGCTATTTCAAATGGTTTCTTAAAGGCTATTGCAAAGCCATTTAAAAAGACTTTAGCAGATTTAGACTTTAGTGGTGCTGGTGGTGCTAGACCCGCTTCTGCATACGGTCCAATGATTAAGGCTGCCGCCGCTTACATGCACCAGAAGATAACTGATTTTAATGTAGATATGATTGAACGTATTATCGGCAATGAATCTGGCGGTAATCCACACGCTATTAATTTGACTGATAATAATGCTAAAGCCGGTACACCATCAAAAGGAATTTTGCAGTATATTGACCCAACATTTAATAATTACGCTATGCCTGGACACAAGAATATTTGGAATCCGTTAGATCAACTAATTGCACTGTTTAATGATGCTACATGGCGTTCTGATATGGGTATGGGCTATAACGGTAAGTATGGCGAATGGCGCGGTCAAGCTAGTGGTCCTTCTGGTCCAAGATTAATGGCTAACGGTGGACATGTCTTTGGCGCTACTAATGCCATTATCGGTGAAGCTGGTGACGAATTTGCAATTAATCCTGCTAAGCCATCAGCTATCCCATTAATAGGAGATTTAATGGGGAGAATGGCAGATTATCACCCAGAATTTAGAGCCTCAAATTTAACAAGCAATATCAGCGCTGACCTTGGTCAAAAACTGGATATTGTCATTAATCTACTAGGTTCTATTGAAGGTAAGAACTTTGCTCCTGAAATTAACATCGCTAGAACAAGTAGCAATATGAACAGACAAAACGCCAGAGAAACGGCTGTATATAGTTATCAACAAGGAGGTAGACAATAGTTGACTAATAAAGTATTTAAAGATGAGACACTTCAAAATCCCAAGCCTCATGCTTATGGTTTTTCAAACGGCCATGACAATCCTTCAAGATTGCCGCTTGATCCTTTTGAGTTGGCCATTAGTAATGATGGAATTGATTGGACATCTTACTACGATGATGAGGATTTATTTGGTGCTCACTTATATGACTGGGACCCAGCAATAGCTAATCCTGTTGAAAATTGGCAAAAGATGAACACTAGAGACGGTCAGCGTCTCACATCATCTAGCTTTGATAGTCGAGATATTTCAACTACTTGGGAAGTTAAGGGGGATAGTAGAGCTGAGTTTTCTATGATACTTGCTGAATTACAAAATTTCTTTTTGTCTCGTGGCGAGTTTTGGATTGTATTTGGTAATGAACCCACATTTAAATATCGAGTAAAGTTGAAGCCAATGGCGCCAACGTATTTCAATGAGAGACAGGGTACATTTGTTCTAACTTTTAACAATTACACGGGAGTACGGGAGTCAGTGGCAACTTCTTTAGAAGTATTTGATAAAAATAAAAACTTCTTTTCTTACGGCATGGGAATACCCAATAGGGATATATCCTTTGAGTCCAAAGAAAAGAAGTTTTCTATTTATAATCCAAGCTCAATGGCTATTGATCCATTGGGGCAAAGCCATTATCTAAAAATTCATATTAGGGGAAGTGGTTCGCCAACCCTGACCAATAAAAGTACCGGCGAAACATTCACTTATAACCGTGTTTTAGGTTTAAGCGATGAATTGATTTTAGACGGTGTTGACCCGTATCTAAACGGTCAACCGGACGGAATCAATAGTAATCATGGAACAATTTCACTAGTAAAAGGTGATAACGAGTTTGAAATTTCTGGCCTGTCAAACTCAGATGTCGCCTTTGAATTCTACTTCATCTATTTCTAATGCTAGCCTTTAACGGACATAAAATTTACATTCGATCATTCAACGGCCAGAAAGAAGAATGGTTGACAAGTCTTAACGAGGATACATTTCAAATAGATTATCAGATTAGTTCAACGTTTCAGTTATCTTTTACAGCGTTTTTAACTAAAGATAATGGCGTTTCATTCGACCTGCTGAAGAACGATGCTTATATCATTTTTGACGGTCAAAAGTATCAAATCAAGCAGTGTGTGTCTAAATACGTTGATGATTTTGTTACTAAAGATGTCACGGCAACACATGAAATATTTGGTATTCAAAATTTTAGGCAGTTCAAAGTTAACAAGGGAAGCCAAAGCTATTCCATTGATTCAATGATGAAATTTATCTTTGATAGTCAGTACAATTCAGGCTATTCATACCAAATTAATGGAAGCTTTCCCACTATTGATATTACGGATTGGGGTAACTGTTCTGGTTTGGACGCAATTCAAAAAGCCGTTGATTCATATGGAGCACGTTGGCTTCCAAATGGAAAAACGGTTTTAATCTATGATCAAAATTCGTATAAGATTGCTACCAACCGACAATTCATCTGGTCTCATAACACCAACGATATTGAGTTATCGGTAGATTCAACTTCAATAGTCAATGGAGCTATGCTGTATGGTGCCACAGTTGATGATTCCCACAGTTCAACAGCTGATGGAACCTCAACAAGCGATTCTATTGGCTCATCTAGCACATCGGCAGCAACTTCTACTGGCAATGCTCGGGGAACTATTTCAACTATGGAAGATGGTGGAGCACCCGTTTATAGCTCACCGGTAGGAAATAACTTTACCGGTCAAAAACTACCAAATGGTAGTAAATGGGCTATTGATAAGCAAGTATCAATTAACGGTGTTGTCTGGTATCGTGTTGCCACAAACGAATGGGTAAGTGAGAAATATTTCTCATTTGATAAATCTGGAGATGTCAAGCCAGAACAACAAGTTATCGAGCAAGTCTGGGGTCAAGGTACTATTAAGGCTGCTGACATAACCACTGGTACTGGTGACAAGGAAACTACTATCACGCCAGCTTTTGCTAAAATTTATGATTCTCCATATTCTGGTCAACATGAAATTTCTGGTCGCACACTACCTAACGGCAGTCAATGGAAGATCGATGGAACCGTATCAGATGGTTATGGCGGAAAAACTTGGTATCGTGTAGCAACTAACGAATGGGTTTGTGCTGATGATATCAACTTTGACGGTGATACAGATGTTGAGCCTAAATCAACCGAAGCAGCTACCGATGATACAGCAAAGGCAGATACGGACGAAGTAAAATACTATTTTAATCCGTTCTTTTACTACAGCTTAGCTTCACGTTCTAAGCACGGTTTAATCATCGGCGAAGATATTACTAATGACCAAATTAAAGATCCAGAACAGATGAAGAAGTATGCTGATTCAGTAATGCAAACCGAACCAGTAGTTGAATTGACTGTTAACTTGTCAGCTCAAGATGACAGTTTGAATATTGGCGATACGCTGTTTTTGAATGCTGAACCTCTCGGAATTAAAACAATGATCACACTAAATGGAATCAGTGGTAATCCGTTGACAAACAACAGCCCTATGACCGTCACACTTGATAATTCAAAACTATCCAAACGTGATATTAATTATGAAATGTCTGATAAGATTCGTCTTGCAAATCGAAACAATGTCCTACTTAATAAAGCTTTTAAAAAGCAAGAAGCCAAACTTAGTGAAGCAACTAAGTCTATAAAGAGTATGAATGACAAAATAAATAAAATTAAATTAAATAAGGAGGGAAGCTAATGGAACCAATGCAAATTGTAAATTACAGTCGATTGAATCGAATGCACATCAACAAAACGGCCGACACGGGCACAAAGATTTTCGACGATTCTGGTGGCTATGTTTTAAAAATTCTTGGAAAAGATGATGATGGTAATGTCATCGCTCAAAAATATAAGCTGCTAGATATTACTAAAGATACGCAACTATCCATTCCAGAAATTGCTTCATTGGAAGGAATTGATGGAAACGAGCTACATTTGGATAGGCTAACTCAAGAACAAATCGGCCCTTCGATGTTCCACTCAACTACTTATAATATCGAAGAAGTCGAAAATGCAATCAATACTGTATTGAAGAACCAAGCAGTTGAGGATTCAAATATCCAGCTGCTGGTTAATTTTTTCCAACAATTTACTCCGGATAAACTAAGCCAAATAAGCAATGAATTGTCTGAATCAATTTCCGAATCTTATGCCAAAAAATCGGAAGTCGATCAAAAACTCGGGGAATTAGAAACGAGAATGAAAAATATCGAAGGAAGATTTCCTAGTAATCCAAATCCAAATGGATATCGTCCACCAAATTACACTGGTGATTATGGTATTAGCGATGCTTACAGCTGGAAGAGTAAGTTACACCAAATGGATGATGAAATGGAGGATAAATAATGGAAGATAACATTTTCCCTGGATCATATGAAAATTATGATTATGATTCTGTTGATAGTGCTTTACCGACGACTCAAGCACTATTTTTTTGTACCAATTTAGCTGAGGCCTCATATCTGCCAACACAATACACTACTGATGAAAGTAACCATATTACGCCTGAAGGTTGGTCTCAACTACTATTTTTGGGACACAAATTTCAACCTGCTTACATGGTGCAAGGATTGGCAGGAAACTACCAATTTGAACTTAATTTCCTAACTCCTAATGCAGATATAGAAGATTTAAGCGGATATGTTGGTGATGGTAATGCGCTAAGAGATAAGCTAATCACTTTTGAAGGAACAGATGCAAGTGGTGCCTATATTCGTTCTGATGTTGGTTTTGAAACTTCTCAAGCTTCAGAAGGAATTATCACTTGGCAACCTGAATCAATTATTGCTCAAGCAAAAGGACACTTTAAGTCAGCTCATTTCATTATTGAAAGTGTGGATCGTGATAGAGCGATTACTACGTTAGATTTTGACTTGCAAATAATTGGAAATCAAAATGCTATGCCACACCGTTTTTCCGTCTATATTTCAGAATTTCAACGTGCTTTGCTGATGATTCATGATTTGATTGAGACTGGTAGAAAACAGCTTGCTTATTACGTCGCTTTATATGTAGCTATTGTAAAAAAGAAAATTGACGATATACAAAGCCAAATGGCCGATTTAAAGGCTCAAAATCAAACTAATGTTCAAGCCCTATCTGATTTGCAAAATCAAATCAAAGCCAGCAATCTTGTGACTGCAAGCAATGCTCAAAATTTAATTTCGCAAATGATTACAAGTGGCCAAGTTGATGTTAGCCAAACTATGAATACGTCAATCAGAAGCAAACTACAAAATATGAATAGTGAAATGGGGTCTTAATAATGGAAAACCAAGATATAGATTTGCTCGGTCAAACGGTTGGAAATATGCCTTATAAAATCGGAATCGTTGATCAAAACGGTAATTTAAAAAATCAATTTGTGGCAAATGCTTCTACCAATCGGATTGATATTCCAGAAATATTTCTAAGCGGCGGCGGTTCAACAGGTGGAAGTACAGGCGGTAACGCTGGTGGAACTACTACTGGAGGAACTACTGGTGGTGGAACTTCTTCAAGCCAAGTATCACAATTGCCATCCACTTTAAATCTGTTTAGTGGTTCAGCTGTTGGAAGTATTTTTATGATAATCAATACGATTGAAGATGCTGCAAGTGCTATATCAATAGTAGTGGCAATCGGCACTGCTCTAGTATGGGTGTTTAATCGATTGGTTATTAAACCTTTATCTGATTCTATGGATCGATTGTCTAGTGAAATTAAGGATTTTAAAAATGATTCAAAATTTGAACATGATGAATTTAGGAGACATTTTGAAGAACTAGACGATAATGTACATAAACATGATGAAGATATTGTTTCAATAAAAGAGCAAATTCATACTCTATTTAAGAGAGGTAATTCACATGAAAAATAAATTAACTATTAAAAATCAAAATAAAAATCAATTAATATCTATGGTTTCCTTACGCTTAGTATTAATCTTACTGCACATATATTTGGTGATTACACGGATGGTGATTTCAAAATTCCAGTAATTCAAGTGAATTGTAATAAATTTGCGGGTTATAGCTGGATCACTTGGATTAATTTATGATACTTCAGGAAAGGATGGTGGGCGTAAACAATACAAGCAATATCGCTGCTGAAATGCAGGCAACTGAAAAGGGCTGGACACTAATCCAAAATAGTGATCTAGCCTTTTCTATTGAAAATATGTATGAATGGACGGTCAGAGAATCTGATAATAAATTAGTTCACAAATCAACAGGCAAAACGCCTGTTGAAGCCAAAAAGCCCGATGGGACAATTGTTTCTAATGATCAATTAAATGGCAAAGGAAAGGATAAGAGTTATCAGGAAGGTAAGACGGCCATGGATAATCAAGCTGTCCAAGAGGACGCCTCCTTCATGATCAATAATCAAATCACTACATGTGGCTTTGATATCTCAATAATCCCTAGCGTACAGCTTGATGATACTTCAGTTAACTACATTTCGGGTCTTGAAAACATCAATAAGTTTTTGAAATCCGCCGAAACTATCACAGCTAAGTAGTCGATAAAAGCATGCTCCCTTGCTGGTAGTGGTGGCGGTCGGGATAATTTAAAAGGAGTAATTAAAAATGACAGAAGCATTAAAAATTGAATTCGGATGGGGAACAATGAAAGAAAGCGACATCTTTGGTTATGTTCCTATGATTATCTCTAAAGATGATTATAAATACATTACTGGAAAAGAATATCAAGCAACTAAAGAGGGCTAGCCATTCGGCTAGTCTTTTTTAGTACAAAAATCAGAAAGAAGGCGAACTAGACAACCACATTTTATGATAATCAATACGATTGAAGATGCCACAAGGGCTATATCAATAGAAGTGGCAATCGGCACTGCTCTAGTATGGGTGTTTAATCGATTGGTTATTAAACCTTTATCTGATTCTATGGATCGATTGTCTAGTGAAATTAAGGATTTTAAAAATGATTCAAAATTTGAACATGATGAATTTAGGAGACATTTTGAAGAACTAGACGATAATGTACATAAACATGATGAAATCAGGATATTAATAAAAGAAATAACAGTATCACGAATTAAGAGAGGTAATTCACATGAAAAATAAATTAACTATTAAAAATCAAAATAAAACTTGGTGGTTATCTATGGCTTCCTTAGTTTTAGTATTAATCCAACAAGTTGGCCATTTATTTGGCTGGGAAATTACTAATGATGAAATTAATCAGATTATGGCTATTGTAAATACTTTGCTGGTTATAGCTGGATCACTTGGATTAATTTATGATACTATATTACGATTGTGTTGATACGCCAGTTGCATTATATATGCGTGGAACTCGTGGGACTCCTTTAGTTTGGAGTTCGTGGATTAAACTAACAACACTAGATTCTTTGAACGGTAAAACAATTACAGGAAAAGATTCGGCTGGTAAAGATATTTCAATAAAAATTACAGGAATTAGCTAAAACTGGTTCCTTTTTTAGTACAAAAAAATTAGGAGATGAAATATATATGTATGCACCAACACCAGCACCGCACATCGGGTTTATGGAATGGTGGGTTGCTGCTGAAAAGTTGACTGAGAATCCTTGGTTCACAACATTCATTATTATTATTTTAGTTGATCTAGCTACTGGATTTTTAAAAGGATTCTTTAAGAGCTCTAATGAGCGAGTAAACTCAACTACGGGGAGACAAGGGCTTATTAAACATACTGTTATAGCCGGTATAGCAGTTATTTTTTATCCTTTAGTAGATTGTTGGGGATTAGCCAACTATGCAAACCTGTTCTTAATGTTTTTTATCGGTCAATATGGTATTTCAATTGTAGAAAATTTAGGAATTATGGGTATTCCACTTCCAAATTGGATTACAGATAATTTGGAGAAACTAAGAAATAGGAGTGATAAAAATTGAAAAATAAATTAACTTTAGATACACATTCAGCAGTTTGGTGGGTTTCCACATTGTCACTTGTAGGAGTATTGGTACAACAAGTTGGGCATCTATTTGGCTGGGAGATTACAGGAGAAGAATTAAATCAAGCTATGGGAATTGTCAATACGGTGTTAACTATAGCGGGTTCACTCGGACTAGTATATGACACGTCGAAAGATAAAACTAACGATCTTAATACCGTTCAATCTGATTTGACCGAAGTTAAAACACCAACATATTCAAAATCTACTAATCTAAGGAGAAACTAATATGACTAAATATTTTGCAGATGTGTCTAGCTTTCAACCTGATAATTTAGGCTTCTTTCAGGGGTTAGTTAATGCTGGCGTATCTGGTATTATGATCAAGACTACCCAAGGTAGTCCTGATGGAGATAACTATTTAAATCCTAAATCTACCAATCAAGCACGGAATGCTTTAGCAGCTGGAATGAATGTTGGTTTCTATCATTATTTTCTAGCTTCAAGTGTTGCCGATTCGATCAATGAAGCTAAATTCTTTGAACAATCGGTTGTTAATTTAGGCTTTGGAAAATATATTACGATTGTGTTGATACGCCAGTTGCATTATATATGCGTGGAACTCGTGGGGATCCTTTAGCTTGGAGTTCGTGGATTAAACTAACAACACTAGATTCTTTGAACGGTAAAACAATTACAGGAAAAGATTCGGCTGGTAAAGATATTTCAATAAAAATCACAGGAATTAGCTAAAAAGCTAGTTCCTTTTTTAGTACAAAAAATTAGGAGATGAAATATATATGTACGGAACACCAGTACCACTACCACACGCAGGATTCACTGATTGGCAGTTTGCTATCGAACACGTGGGAAGTAACGCTTTACTAAATACACTATTTATTTTGATTATTGCAGATGTGATTACAGGAATTGCAAAATCAATCATTACTCATTGTGTGGATAGTTCGATTGGCAAGAAAGGGTTGGCAATACACTTCACGATTATTTTACTAGTTGCGTTGCTTTATCCATGGTCAATCGCGATTAACTACCAATGGTTAGGGGATTCAGTTCTAAGTCTGTGGATATTTATGTACGCAACTTCGATTGTAGAAAATATAGGTCAAATGGGGTTGCCGCTACCACGGTTTATTAAAGACCGGCTAAATAAATTCGGTCAGGATATGGAAAACCAGGAACCAAAACAGGAAAACGATAACGAAAGAGGAGATAAATAAATGAATTTTAATATCGATAATACATACGAATTAGGAGCTAATGAAGGCTCATCTCAAGCAACAAACAGTAAATACATTGTCCTACACGAAACAACTAACATTGGTGCTAAAGCCAATGCTTCTTACTTCAAAAATAACTGGGCAAGAACTCAAACTTATGTTCAAATTGTTATGGGAGATGGAGGTAAGATTTACCGTGTAGGTGCTGATGGATACCAAGCTTGGGGAGCTGGTAGCTATGCTAATGCCAATTCACCAGTACAAATTGAATTGGCTAGAACTACTGATAAGGCAACGTTCAAGAAAGACTATGCAACTTTCGTTAACTTCGCTCGTGCTAAAGCTAAGCAATACGATATTCCGTGCGTACTAGACGCTTCAGGCAATGGAATCAAAACACACAAATGGATTTCAGAAAATATCTGGGGTTCACATACTGATCCAGTTGAAAGCTATCTAGAACCATTCTGGGGTATTACACACGAACAACTTGCTCATGATATCGCCTATGGAATTGCGGATGTGGTAGAACCTAAGAAGACGTTTACTAACATCAATAATGTTGTAACCACTCTCAAGGGCAATGTGAAGGCTTATGCTACTTACAAGCTCGATGGTTCAGCTAACGAAACCACTGACATCGCACCGGGTACAGGTTGGGTATCAGCAGGTATTGAGATGATTAATGGAGAACCACAATATTGCATTGGTGGAAATATTTACATTCCACAATCAATCACAACGTTTAAAGGTAAAGTATTGATTAATTCCGACATCCCTGTGCATGCTGTAAACCTTAAGGGTGAGGTTGTAGGTACTAGCTTAGATGGTGGTTCAGCTTGGAAGTATGCAGCAGTCGTAAATGTACCTAAAGTGGGATATTGCTACAAGATTGCCACGGATATGTATCTACCTTTGAAGTATGCTCAAGGTTCTGGATTTAAAGGATAATTTTGTTGCACAGAAATAGAAAAGTGTTCGATTTTCGAACAGTTTTTAAAAACTGTATAAAGACATATCCACGGATTGTTGATATATTATAAGCGTGCTGAGGAAAGTAAGACATTAACTTTTTTTCAATAATGGTTAACAATAAAGAAAGATTCTTATGGTTCTTCGACTTAGCTCTCACTCAATTATTGGGTGAGGGCTTTTTTTTATTTTGTAGGTATTAGAAGGTCATTTACTAAAAAGACTCTCACTCTATTTAGTCAGTTAGGGTGGGAGGCTTTTTTTATTTGAGTTCATTTATTTTTTTATCCAATAATTTTTTCATGTCTAATAGATCGTTTAAATATTCATTAGGTTTAGTGGCACCGTCTTTGGGACTTTTGGTTATAAAACTTTTTGCTCTAGCTTTATGCCTGAGATAGCCAGTTCTAATTTTATTTTTTTCGTCCCATTTACGATTTGCTTTACTACGAGCCTCTGTTAATTTTTCAGTCATATTATTTCACCACCAAATAAATTATTCCTACAATAAATAATGCTATTACTAACCATTGATACCACTTAGTAGGTTTATTAATCTCAAAAGTCATTATTGTATTTTTACCTTGATATGTTTTTTTCATGATGTTAATCTCCTTAAATGTTATAATTTAAGTACACAAAGGGTAACCCCCTTAGGGGCTTTCCTTTGTAAACTTGATGGAGAACTTTATCAATCCGAAGATGTTGACCGACAGCTCGATTGTTAGGGTTCTTTTTTGTTTCCATAATTCCATTCTTGTCATCTTTATCACCTCCCTTACAAGTACTATAATACACTGTTAACAGTGTAAAGTCAATGATATACAAAATTTAATTCAATTATTTTTATACAAAAAAATCGCTAGTCAATTAAGACTGGCGATTAAACTCTGCTCTCACTATATATTTTTGTGGCACAAATTGTGGCACAACTTTTAATTACGCATAGTTATCTATCGTAATCGTATTTGCTAGGAAGGCCTATTTTACAGGCTTTTAGGGACGTATCAAAGATTATCAAAACACTAAGTAGGTTCCCAATATGCCCAATAAAATTGAATAAAAAAGACCATTATATTGAGCTTTTTAACTATTGAGACTGTAAAGGTACCCGGTTTGGTGCCCGATACTAAAAATTCACGTAAGATGAATACTTAGTTGCAGTCTCTTTTTTTTGATTTGAAATAGCCTTCTTATATATATTGTGAATTCATAGTTTTTTTATGTTCTGTTCAGATTAGATGAGGCTAATGAAAAAACAATTATTTATAGTTAGCCTTGAAGTCTTATTTAGAAAAGAGAAAAAATATATGAATGATAAGGATTTAATTCAGCATCTTTTAGATACAATTAGTCAGCAACATAATGATTTGATGGTTGTTGTTGGGACTTTTATTGCAATTATTTCACTAGGATTGGTTATACTTGGGTATTTACAGATTAGATTCTCGAATAAACAAATAGAAAAAATGAAATCTGAATTTAAAGATGATTTTAAAATAGATGATATTAATAAGGCTAATAGTGAGGTTAAAGAAAATATATCTCAATTAAAGGAGTCTTTAAAAGAAAACAAAAAGATTGAACTCTCGTTGAAAAATCAAATTTCAATTTCTATGAATACTAATTTAGGGATGGCAGGTAAATTGTTAGTTAATATCAATAAGGATACAGATCCTGTACTTATTGGAAATAATGTTTCATCGATAAAAATAATTTTTGAAGAGTTGTCAGATAATGGGAATATAACAAGTCACTCGTTTAGAATTTTAGTCCTTGACATGAGTAAATTTTTGTTTGAATTAAATGAATATAATATTGTTTTGGATGGAGGAATAGTATTTCTTTTAGATTTTTTAATTAAGGAAATGAAGCAAGAAATGAACAATACTGATATGGGTGAATCTAATAAAAGTTCACTAGAGTATTATCTAAATTTGATTGCTAAAGGATTTGAAGACATGAATAAGAGAACTTACAAAGCTTAAATGAGCAAGTTTTAGAACAATATGGAAATGTGATGTTCTAATCATAAGTAATTAAATTTACTCTCAATAATTACTTAAGGATTCTTTAAGAAATGACCATTACAATTTAAGTATTATAAAATAGAACCGTAAGAACGAAAGCGGGTGTAACAAATGACAAGAATTGATAAATTACGCAAAAGAAGAAGATCAGAAAGAATTGATCGTAATGTGGTTATTTTAAAGTTGTGTATTGTTATAGCTGTGACTTATTTTATCTGTCAAGCAGTTGCAACAATTCATTAATTGATCAATTTTTTGGCGTGAGAGCTTCTAATTTGCTGAATCAACCAGTAACTTGCTAAACTTTAATCATATTAAAGATATGAGAGGAGTTTTATTATGAGTGTTGATAGTAAAAAAGATGCAATTAAAGGTAAAACAAATCAAGCCGTAGGCAAAGCTTCTGGTAACGACAAACAGGAATTAAAGGGTAAAGTTCAAGAAGCAGTTGGTAAAGCCAAGGATAAAGTAGATGAAGCGGTTGATAAAGTTGCTCATAAAGTAAATAAGAAGACTGATAAATAAAAGAACTACTCGTTCTATGCATAGAATTCTATACATAGAAAACGGGTAGTTTTTTTAATTACCTAAATGTTGAATGGCATAATCTGCTTCTTCAGGTGTGAAACTTTCTCCGGCAGAAGAGGTTAGTTGATCTTTAATTGCATCAGGTGACATACTCATGTCATCTTGATATGATTTAGCTTTCTTCAAGGCGTTTCTATTGTAATCTGTTTTTAAATTATCGACAGCATATTGTGCTTCTTCAGCTGTAAATTTTTCACCAGCATCGGCTGACAATTGATCATAAATTGCTTGTTTGGATAAATATTGTGTATCAGAATAATCTTTGGCCTTTTTAAGAGCGTTCTGATTAAAATCGGCTTTCAAATTATTCATTGCATATTGAGCAGCTTCTTCACTAAATCCTTCTCCAGAAGAAGAGGTTAATTGATCGTAAATTCCTGCTTTAGACATATTCATCGTTGATGAATAACTTTGTGCTTTTATTAGAGCATTTTTGTATTCTGTAGGAACAGATGGTTCATCGTTGCTCTTTTCTTCCTTACTGGTAGAAGTTTTTTCGCTAGCTAAGGAAGTGGATTTGCTTTTATTTGAAGTCTTTGTTGGTTTTAAAACTTTTTCTTCCTTTTGTCCCTTGTCAGAATTTGAGCTGGCTTTTTCCTTAGAAGATCCACCTTTGGGTATGATAATTGCTATAAAAATTACTACTATGATCCAAAACCAACCCTTTTTATAGAATGGTTTTCTATGCATCTGTCTTCTTGTACGCAAAATAATCCCCCCTAAGTAATATTTTCAATTAAAGTATATCATAATATAAGGCTTTAAATGTTAACGCTAACATTTAATGAGAGAGCTATTATTAACTTTTAATCTCCTTAAAATAGGTGTAATTAATTTCTAAATAACCACTCATAATTCCTTTTGAATGTGTTACATTATTTAATGGAGTGAAATAAATATTTTTGTGAGGTGAATCAATGGATAAGAACGAGATATTGGTAACTACAACTGAGCATATTCCAGGACATGAATACGAAATTATTGGTGAAGTTTTCGGATTGACTACTCAATCAAAGAACGTCGTTAAGAATATCGGTGCTGGATTCAAAAACGTCGTTGGTGGCGAAATTAAAGCTTACACTGAACTACTAACAGAAGCTCGTGATATTGCAATTAGTCGTTTGCGACAAAATGCAGTTGATATGGGTGCTGATGCTGTAGTCATGATGCGTTTTGATTCCGATTCTATCAGGGCTGATATGGAAACAGTTGCAGCATATGGTACCGCAGTAAAATTTAAGTAAGGTGATTTGATGGCATTAGAGTATAACAAGAGTTCTTTATCTGCATGTACCAGTATTTTGATTGGTAAGGGTGCAACTGTCGATGGTTCTACTATTATTGGTAGAAACGAGGATGCAAAAGCATCTTGGCCTAAACATTTTGTGATTCATGAACATAAAGAATTTACTGAGCAACAAAAATTTGTTTCTCAAGCCAATGATTTTCAAATGGACTTACCTAAGATTCGCAGTAAATATTCCGCTACTCCTGAATGGACCTCAAAAGAGGGACTATTCGAAGAGGATGGCTTTAATGAATACGGAGTTGGAATGAGTGCTACCGAAAGTGCTTATTCTAACCAACGTGTTTTAGGTGCAGATCCTCTTGAAATAAATGGTATTGGTGAGGAAGCTATGATTACAGTAGTTTTACCTTACATCAAGACGGCTAAAGAAGGTGTCTTGCGTTTAGGTGAAATTATTGAAAAATACGGAACTTGTGAAACTAACGGAGTCCTTTTCTCTGACAAAGATGAGGTTTGGTATTTCGAAAGTGGATCAGGTCACTATTGGGTAGCACAGCGCATTCCCGACGATAGCTACGCTGTGGTAGCCAACCAATTAGCAATTCAAGAGATTGACTTTGACGATGAAAAGAATTTCTTATATCACAAGGATATTCAAAAATTTGTTTCTGACAATCACTTGAATGCTAAACCAGATACGTTCAATTTTAGAGAAATTTTTGGAACGCATACTTTATCCGATGAGATTTATAGTACGCCACGGGTTTGGTGGGGCCAACAAGAGTTTTCTGGTAAGACGGATGAAAGTCCTGAAAGTGAAAACTTGTCTTTTATCAAAAAGGCTAATCGTTTATTGAGTGTCGATGATGCTCAAGATTACTTGGCTTCACATTTCCAAAAGACGCCTTATGATCCATTGAATGAGTCAAAGGATAACAAACGTTTCCGTCCAATTAGTTTGGCTAAAACACAAGAGTCACATGTCTTACAAGTAAGACCTAATATGGCTCCTGAAATTGCTTGTGTGCACTGGTTAGCCATGGGTGTAGCTTCACAAAGTATCTATGTTCCTTTCTATATGGGAATGACAGATACTCCTGAAGAATACAAACTTGGAGAACTACCATACGACAGTAAGTCAGCTTATTGGACCTACAAATTGGCTGGAGTTTTACTAGACAGTCATTACAAAGAACTTGGAAAAATGTTCCAAGACAAGCAAGAGGCTATCAATATCACGTTACGTAAAAAGTTGCATGATTTTGATGAGCAAGCTTCAAGCAAAGATGATGAGGAATTACCTAATTATTTAACAAAAGCTTCATTTGAAATGGCAAAACTTTCAATTGATGGTTATAAAGAGCTAATCGCTCAATTAATTACGGACTCGACTGATTTTTCACCTCTTAACTTCAAGACAGATATGAATTTGTAAAAATTTGTACATTGAAAATTAAATGAGGGGTTTTATAAAATGAATGATGGCAATTCGCCGAAAAAAACAATCACATTATTTGGATTAATAATGATGATTTTCACGGCAATCTTTGGATTCGCTAATACTACTGTTGCTTACGAGCAAATGGGATTGGCAAGTATTATTTGGTACATTTTCGCTGCACTTCTATTCTTCCTACCTGTAGGATTCATGGTAGCTGAATATGGTGCCGCCTTTAATGAAGCAAAGGGTGGAATTTATTCCTGGATCGAAGGAGCCGTTGGTGCAAAATGGGCATTCATCGGTACCTTTATGTGGTTAGCTTCATGGGAAGTTTGGCTAGTGTCAACTTCTTCAAAAGTTTGGATTCCACTTTCAACAATGTTTGCAGGACATGATGCCACACAAACATGGGGATTATTTGGATTAAGTGCTACACAAGTTATTGGTATTCTAGCTGTTCTTTGGATCGTATTTGTTACATACACAGCTTCACAAGGTATTGATAAAATTTCCAAGATTTCTAATTTTGGTGGAATTATGACAATTGCCTTACAAGTTATTTTCTTTGTTCTAAGTTTGGCAGTTTTGTTTATGTCAGGATTCCACACAGCTGAACCTATCAATGGTTTAGACACATTTATCCATTCTGCTAATCCTGCATTTGCTTCACCACTAGGGATGGTTTCCTTTATCGTTTATGCAATCTTTGCATACGGTGGTTTGGAATCCGTTGGTGGTGTTACTGATAGTATGAAGAATCCTAAGAAGGATTTCCCACGTGGTGTTTTAATTGCGGCCGTTATTATGGCTTTAGTTTACTCATTAACTATTTTCTGTTGGTCAATGAGTACTAACTGGAACGCCGTTATTGCTAAAGGTAATGTTAACTTAGGTAATATTACTTACGTTATGATGAGTAATCTTGGTTACCAATTTGGTAGTCATATTGGTTTAGGTAGTGCCGCTGCCATCGCCTTAGGTGAATGGTTAGCTAGGTTTACCGGTTTCGATATGTTTGTTCTTTACATGGGTGCTTTCTTTGTTTTGATTTATTCACCATTGAAGTCATTCATCTTGGGTACACCAAAGGATTTGTGGCCTTCAAAAGTTACAAAGCTAAATAAACATGGTATGCCTGCTTATGCAATGTGGATTCAAGCCGCTGTTGTTATCGTCCTTATCTTAATCGTTGATATGGGTGGTAAGAATGCTAAAGCACTTTATAATGTTTTGACATTGATGGCTAATGTTTCTACAACCGTTCCATACTTATTCTTAGTTGGTGCATATCCATTCTTTAATATGAATAAGAATATTGAAAAACCATATTTCTTCTATAAGAATAAAAAAGCTATGTGGACTGTGACAACAGTTGTCTTCTTAGTTTTGGCTTTTGCCATTATCTTTACATTGCTCCAACCAATTATGGAAGGCGCATATACAGATGCTCTTTGGACAATTATTGGACCAGTTGTCTTCGGTCTAGTTGGATTTACGCTTTACTATAGATATGAACATAAGTCTAAAGGTAAAGTCACTGATACAGCTGACGCAACCGATTAAAAAGTAATAGATCTTATCAATTTTGATAAGGTCTATTTTTTTTGCGTAAATTTTATAAAAAAATAAATGAAGCACTGTAATTGTTATGTTATGTCATAGGCATTTGTTAGTACAAAATGGACTTTGTTTCATTGTACTATTCCAAATAGTCTATAAATCTTGAATCATATATTAATCTTTTTGTCATTTTAAATCTCTTCAATTTTAATATATACCTATAAAAAAGTAATCAGACCAACCTGAAGAATAAAAATATCAAATACAAAGTAAAGTGACAAAATTTGTCGTAGTTACTTTGTATAATTAGTATTAGAAGATTGATATATATATATAAGGAGTTGCTAGGAGAATGGCAAAAGAATTAGATTTATTCGTTCTACTTTTGGATTCGACAAAGCCACTAACAAATTCAGAAATAATGATTGAGTTACAGAAAAGCAAAAAAACTACTGATAATAAAAAGAAAATCAAACCTGATTCGTTGATGCAAAAGATACGTAGACAAGAAATTCAATTGCAAAAAGTCATTGAAGAGTATGATTTCTTGGACGAAAGATTTGTTTTCTTAAAAGATATTAGAAAAGTAGGAGGCAAAGAACAATTAACATATAAAATCAATTATAGAGGCGATATTGAGAGTGATTTAAACGGTAATCTTTTTAATATTTCACCAGAGAATCTTCCCAATCAAAAAGAAATACTAGTTCTTACAAAATTATTAGTCGCCAACAGAGCTTTAAATAATACTGAAACTGTTGATTTATCTAATCATTTACTTAATCTTTTAGCTAATAGAGCTAAAAAGAATGTTAAAAATACCGTCTTGGAAGCTAAACTGAAAAAAAGTTTCATCAGTGAGAAAGATGGGAGGATAGATTTTATTTGGGAGTTAGAAAACAATATTTCAAATTACACCGAAATTGAATTTGATTATATCAACAAAGAATTTAATAATGATCCGATAATTACACGTGAAAAGATCATGCCAGTACATCTATTATTCAACAATTATTATTTCTTTCTACGTGGCTTTAACCTTGATAAGGAAGAATACAAAACCTATCGAATAGATTGGATTAAAGATAAAAAAGTCTCCGAATTAGGTAAAAATACAAAGTTATACAGAAGTATTATGGAGGATCATGAACAAATAAATCAAAAGAATATCCTAGCCTATGAGGGGGAACAAAAAACTATTACTTTTGAATACCATGGATATATAAATTATGTTTTAGACAAGTTTCCTAGTGCAATAGTTCTTCACAAAGATTTGAAGAAGGACAATGAATTTGATTTTCCAGTATCAGAGATTCAAATTTCGGTTAATTATTCTGACGGAGTAAAGATGTGGTTGCTAAGTGAAGCACCTATTTTAAAAATAATTGGGCCAGAGTCCGTCAAAAATGATATGAAAAATCTGCTGAAAAAATCATTGAATCTATACGATGAAGACAAAGATCTCCATTAAGGTGTATCCGCTATATGCAACTAATCCATTAAAAAGAAAAAGAGAAACACAATGGACGATAAAAAATTTCTGTGTTTACAATGTAAAGTCAGAAAATGAAAAAGTTACTAATAGCAATACATGGTTTGACACAAAAGAATTTAATGACTGTTAGTCTCTAACGGTGAAAACAACGAGACGAATGAAGTGCTTAACGATTTAAACTAGACAGTAAAAAACATCTCTTTCCACATTTAATGTGAAAAGGGATGCTTTTTATTTTAGTCATTCTTTACTAACTGTTCTTTTAATGGTTTTTCAAATTCGGTAATTTTCGCTACAAAACTGGATAAAAATTCTTCACTTGCTTTTTTCATTTCATCTGGACTCAAAGTCGACAAATCATCGATAAAGACTTTAGTACTATAGTCAGTCGTAAATTTCTTAACAATATGTTTACTCTCTGAACTAATATCATTATTAGCCCTCAATACTTTAACAAGATTTTCAGTTGCCTTATTCTCATTCGCTTTTTTTATTGAAAGTTGCAAACTAGGTGTGCTTTCAATGAGCATTTCGTAAAAATACTTTGCGCCACTCCAAGTTTTATTTTTTCCTTCAAGGTCGTCTTGTGTCATTTTATTCATATTGTCTGTCTTAAATCTAATATATGTTTTATTTGAAGCATCTTCAGTAAATTCAATTTCTGAGCTTTCATTACATGTCCCTTTAAGTATTTCAACAAATCTTTCTGTAGCACTTTTACTATAATTCTTTATAAAGTCTAATGCTTCCTTATGATTCTTTAGAAATTCTCTTGCTAATTTTTCTTTTTCATCTTCAACCATTCCTGTATTCTCCCTTGTTAATTGTAAATAATCCTCTAAGAAAAATTTGATTTTAGTATCTAATTTTTGAGTTTTTAATATTTTTTTTATGATACTTTCAACATCCCGATAAGAAAAAGCTTTCCATGATTCTATGGATGGAAGGGCACCATTTAGCGTTAAATAGACATAAACGTTTTTGGACTCCGCATATTCCTTAGTTACTATTTCTTCGTACCTTGATAATTGTTCATCATGTTCACCACTATCAATCTTGTTTTCTATAATAAGATTAAAATTACTGTTTTCACTTCTTGCCAGGATATCAATATCCTTATATTCTCTTTTTACTGTTACATCATCAAAATCATATTTCTCAATATCACCGATTGTTTTCTTTAAAGAAGGATATTTGGAAACGAGTCGCTCCATAAAGTATTTCATAAAGATTCCATGCAATTCATGTGATTCATTGGCTCTCAACAGCCAAGCCAACAAATTACTATGTTTTATCTCAAACCTTTGCATTTCTACTAAACGAAAGAAATTTCGAGAATTATCATTTTCTTTTAAAAAATCATCATATTTCTTTTCCCAATCTTGATCGAGCTTCAACAGTGATTCTTCCATTGTGTTACCTTTGACAACTTTATCCATCATATTCCCCCTACAAAATTTATATTCTTTTAATACAATTCAAGGATATATTACAATTAGTGGGCGACAAAAAAATGTCGTTTTTCCTAGTTCCTCAAAAAAATTAATCTCAATATCCAGTTTTTTCTTCACACATAAAAAGGCATCCCTCGTAGCTCATTTTAAAGGTTTGTCTTTTTAAATTATTTGCATTTTGCACCTATTGGTGTTATTTTAATTAAGTGCAAAACACACATAATATATTGAATATAAATTTAAAAATAAAGAGGTAATTAATTTATGAAAGCAGCAATCGTTACAGAAAAAGGAACTACACCAGTTTATTCAACATTCGAAGAACCAAAGTCTAAAGAGAAAAATGTACTTGTAAATGTTAAGGCATCAGCTTTAAGTAATTTAACTAAAATGAGAGCTCTAGGAAATCATTATTCAGCCGATCATGTTTATCCAAATGTAGCTGGGACAGATGGAGTAGGTGAGGTTGATGGAAAAAGAGTTTATTTCTTAGCTACTAATGCACCTTTCGGGACCTTAGCGGAACAATGAATCACTTAATAGAGGCTGATGGTGGCTCTACCGGATGGATTTGTTGATGTAATTATGTATTACTAAATTCTTGTTCTTCATCCGAATGAACATTATTTGGTTAGTCGAGCACATTCTCCTGATTGGATGCGGACACTTGATGCACAGCAAAGCTACTATCATTCGTATGCTGGTTAACGATAAAAATATCATTTAGGATCATTGCTGAAGTGAAAAACCGGAAGAAATGCAACGAAGTTGGTCAAACTAGAAGCTGATAAAGCAGTTGCATTTGATATGGACAAACCTGATAAAACTAATCAATTAACAAATGATTTGGCAGAAGTATTTAAAGATGGTGTTGACGTTGTATTGGATTATCTTTGGGGAGATAGTGCGTTGGCTATTATGACAGATATAATATTATTGCATATTTTGGGTTTCTTCCAACAAACTTATTATATTACAACTTATAGATAAAAGTACGTTTATATAAAAAATAAATAAAATAATAGATATTATACTTATAATCAGTAAAATTGTGTTAAGGAATCCTCAATGTCGGAGCTACTTTCGGCTATCAATGGTGTATTTAATTGGGCCGCAGAAGAAAAAATTGAGATGCCGGTGAATGAATTCAAACTAGAAGATATAGAACAAGCTTGGCAAGCACCTTTGAACCCTCGTGCAGTGGTGGTGATGAAATAATGGATAATCAATTAATTGAGTCATTGGTAAGTATCGTTTCATTTTTTAATCGGACTGACCGTGATCAGGCTTTTATCAAACAAGCTGGAGTCGATTTAGAAGCAGTATCATTTAACAATAATCCGACTATCGGTCGTATGCAACCAACGAATGTCTCTGATTTAGCTAATCTTTTAGGCAAAAGTCACTCTAGTGTTAGTCGACAAATCGATAAATTGGAACGAAAACAACTGGTTACCACTAAAGATGGAGAACAAGATGCTCGAGTACGTTCGATTGTTTTGTCAGAATCTGGAGAAAAATTGAAAAAGATTTTAGATCAAACCAGAGTTGAAATGATTGATTCAGCTTTAAAGGATTGGTCTGAAGACGAAAAAAGAGCCTTGTTAGATAATTTAGATCATCTAGCCAAGACTTTAAAAGAAATTAAATAAAATTTCAAAAAATAATTAGTAGAACACGTGAATTGTCATATAGTGTCATCCGCATATGCTAATCTTTCATCGTAAACAAAATGTTATGGAGGATGAGATTTTGAACAAAAAGATTAAATATATGGGGATTGCGGCTGCAACATTGTTGACTGTCGCACCAATTGCCACACCAGTTTTCAATTCTGCAACAGAGATTACTGCTAAAGCAGATACAGTAAATGACAGTGTTAAGGCAGGTACAAGTGCTACTGATACTAAGACTGATGATGTTACAGACACTAATACAAGTACAGATACAGAAAGCTCAACAAGTACTGATACAAAGGCAGATACTGATAATTCAACAAGTGTTGATACAAAGGCAAACACAGATGATTCAACCAATACTGTTGTAAATGCAACAGCTACTGCAACAACTTCTGATGAGAAAGCCACTGACAGCAAAACTACAACTTCAAATCAAACCGTATATAAAGTTGATAATGTAGATTACGATGAAGGCGGATATAATTCAGGTGTTATATCTGGTTCTTTACCAGCTATGAAAGATGGTAAAGAAATTGAAATCACTTATAGAGTCGAATTTGATGGCAATTCTAATGGAGATGTATATGGTAATAATGAAAAAGCAATAATGCCGTATTTCGAAGGCTATTCCGTAAACCAGGAATTCGTGACTTTTGGAATTCAAAGAGATCCAAACACAAATGAAGTTACTGGAATAACCCTTCCAAATGGAATTCCAGTTTACACTAAGAACGGTAAAGAGACATCAACTACGCCAGAGTCAAATGAAATTGTTGATGTTTCACCAATGTTTCCAAATAGTGAAGGACAAGAGAAACTTTCTAATTCTACTGACATAACCCCTAAACAGAAGGCCGATGGTCAAAAGTGGGAAAGTCAAATGAAGAGTAGCTTTAGACTTACTAAAGATATGTCTCTAATTACTAATGATGATGGTACTATGTTTTATATACACGGTTCAGATGGATGGCTTTATTTTGGAGCTAAGAATCTTACACCACAATCTGATGTTTTTGAATATTTTAGTTCCGATGATCATAATAAAGATGAGTTTTTCATGAATTTTAATGATAACAAGGATAGAAGTGATCTTTTCTTTGATAATGAACACTACATTGTATTTGCTACAGCAACGGCAAATGATGGTTCTGTAAAAAGAAATCTATTTCCATCTGAAGTTAATCAATTTTTGGAAGAAAAGGGTGGTAAAGGCGTAACTTTCCATTTTGGTGTTCATTATGCTGCTAATCTAGAAAATGATAATGCTTCTACGGATGATAATGAACATAATGCAAGCGGTGGCTTCGATTCGGACCGATTCTTGAAAGACAACTCAAAACAGGTAGCTTCTAAAGATGTGGTTGTATTGCCACCAGATGCTGATTCAAGCAACACAACAAATACTGGTTCAAACACGAATACAGGAAATACAGCAAATACCGGTTCAAACACTAATACAAGTACTTCAACAACTACTGATGAAAACAAGAATAACGATAAGACAACAACACCAGCTACATCATATAGCTCAGTATATACACCAACAACAGGTACTCAATTATACAACGATAATGGCACATTGATTACAAACGTTAGTCTTGGAAAGAACACGGCATGGAAGGTTGACCAGAAGAAGGTTGTTAAAGGTGTAACTTATCTACGTGTTGCCACAAACGAATGGGTTAAAGTTGACAATGGTTTGGAAATAAAATTAATCGATTCTGTTATAACAACTAATAAGCAAACAACTTTGTACAACAGCAAGGGTGAGAAGATTACTAATCGTGTATTAGGTGCTGATACTGCATGGAGAACTGACAGAACAGCTCAAATCAATGGTCAAACAATGTACCGTGTTGCTACAAATGAATGGGTTTCTGCAAGTAATGTTCAATAATTTTATTCAGAATATTTTTGATAAAACTCTGGGGAGCAAATAATCAGAATAAAAAATAATCACATTTTTAATGATTTTTAGAAATATAATCGTAGGAAACCTTGGATTGTCATATCGTGTCATGACCATGTGCTAATCTTACGTAGTAAATAAAATTGTTAGGGAGGATAAGATTTTGAATAAAAAAATTAAATATATGGGGATTACAATTGCAGCATTGTTGTTAACAGCTGGTCCAGTTATTGCACCTATCGAAACAACTAATGTACATGCAGCCACTAGCCCAGAAAGCGATTATGTAAAACCTGATGCTAGTTATACGGATAATGGTGATGGAACTTATACTTTACATGGAGTTATTCATGGAAGTATCCTAACGAGTGGGGAAAATGCTCATCCAACTGGTAATGGTTTAACCGTATCGCTTGATGGTATAAAGGTAAGTTCTACGGGTACAGTCAATCTTGCTGCACCTGAGTTTGATGGCTACAAGCCACTTTATAATGATTATGAAGTGGATCTTGAAGACAATGGGGATGTATACTTTGCTGGCCTAATGTACCAACCAACTAATGCAACAACCATCAATGAAAATAAAAAATCAGGACAGCCTTATTCAACGACAATTACTCTCACAAAACCAGCGATTACATGTGATGATACAGGATTGCCAAATTCAATTCCTGGAACAACTAAGTTTGTAACATTACCTGCCGGTTCTTCATGGAAGGTAGACCGTAAAATGTATAATTATGAAGAAACATATTATCGTGTAGGTACTAACACTTGGGTTGATAGTAGAGACGGGAACGAGGAGTCTCATTTAGGCGTTGTAACTACTAAAAATCAATCAGCTTTGTTTACAAAAGATGGTACAAAAATTGCTAACCGTGTCTTAGGCGCAAACACAGCTTGGTTAACTGATCAAACTGCAACTATTAACGGTCAAACAATGTATCGTGTCGCCACTAATGAATGGCTTGCATCAAGAGATGTTAAATAACTATTCTAAATAGAAATTAAATGTTAAAAAAAAATCCCACTTTATACAATTATTTTCGTATAAGGTGGGATTTTGACATATAGTGACACTGGCAAGTCATATACTGTTAAGTGGAATCAGATGATTCCAAATATTTCCTCCGTATTTACTTAGGAGTACGTGATAAACCCCTTTATCCGTAGCTAAACAAAAAGTCCAGAAGCGTTTGCTTCTGGGCTTTTTTTGCTGTTTTTAATTATTCTCAATTAATATTCTAGCAACGGCTCTAGCGGAAAAAGGATTTTGTCCGGTGATAAGTTGACCATCTTGGATAGCAAATTCTTTGTAGGCACGTTTCTTTTGAAAGTTCACATATTCATTGGTTCCATAAAGATGCTTGTGGAATGGCACATCTTTTCTTTTACCAGCTAAAATATTCTCAGCGGTCGTGAAGCCAGTAATTTTTTTATCGGAGATCAAGTAATTGCCGTCATCATCTTTAACGTTGAGTAAGCCAGCAATGCCGTGACAGACAGAAGTTACGAAGCCGCCTTGTTGATAAATTTTCCTAGTAATACTTTGCAATTCGGGATTGGTAGGGAATTCCCCCATAACCCAGTGTCCGCCAGTATAATAAATAGATTGATAATCTTCGGGATGAACTTCTGATGGTTTTAGCGAGTTGGTTAAAGCTCGTTGTTGAAAATCAGAACTACTGTAAATCGCCATAGTGGATTTGTCGGTATATTTGAAACTGCGAGGATCAAGAGGAACGAATGCGCCTTTGTTTGTAACGTAATCGAAATCAAATCCAGCTTTAGTCACTTCATCAACGAATTCGGTGGCTTCACCTAACCAGAGTCCGGTAGCCTGGTCAGTGCCTTTATATTCAATTGTATTTGTTAAAACAACTAGAACTTTTTTCATGATTTACTCCTTATCACGTTGTGGCATTAAAGCGGATAATCCTTGATGTTTGAGAGAGAACAGCAAAGCTCCCCAGGCATTAGTTGTATGTTGAATTTCTTTACCTTCAGCAATACGCAACATTTGTTGTTGGTAGAAACTTAAACCAATCAATGATCCTACTTTTTTATCCAATTTTTTTGAACCAGTAGTTAAATGATGTAGTTTTTTACCAATTAAATTACCCCATTTTAATTGGTTAGGCAAGTCAGGTACCATAACTAGAGGACGGGCTAATCCGATAAAGTCAGTTTCGTTATTTTGAACGGCATTCTCCATACCAGTGGATGTATTGAAACCACCTGTAACAACAATTGGAGTTGAGATAGTCTGTTTTACTTTTTGAGCATAATCGATGAAGAAAGCACCTTTACCGATTCCTTGCATCTTAGGATTTTCGTAATTACCACCAGAAATTTCAATCAAATCAATACCTAGTTGATCCATCTTTTGAATTACTTGAAGTGAATCTTCTTTAGAGAAACCATCTGAACGGAAATCGGATGAATTGATTTTTAAAGCAATAGGGAAGTCACGGCCGACTTTTTCACGAATGCCAGTATAAATTTCAGTTAAGATACGCATTTTATTTCATAACGAGCCACCATATTCACCAGCGGGATTAATCTTATTTGGTGAAAGAAATTGGTTCAAAAGATATCCGTGAGCCGCATGAATTTCGACTCCTGAGAAGCCAGCTTGTTGTGCAATTGCCGCAGCTTCGATGAACTTATTGATAATTTGTTTAATTTCTTCAATGCTTAAAGCTCTAGGTGTATTGAAAGCAAAGCCGTTAGAACCGGTCATGGGAACGGCACTAGGAGCAACTGGTTGTTTACTGATAGTCTTGGGGGATTGTTAAGCGGGATGATTTAATTGCATGAAAATTTTGGTATCATTCGTGGTTCCGGCTAGAGCCCATTTCTTTAATAAATTCAAATCTTGCTGACGATCAACAACAATATTGCCATATTCACCACGAGCATTGCGGTCGATCATAACATTTCCGGTAATAAGAAGACCAGTGCCGCCTTGAGCCCACTTTTGATAAAGGGAGATAAGTTCTTTCGTTGGTTGACAGTTTTTGTCACCTAAGGTTTCGCTTAAAGCAGCCTTAGCAAATCTGTTTTTAATAGTAGTACCATTTTTCAAAGTTAAAGGTGTAAAGATAGTTGTCATAATATTCTCCTAATAATGAGTTTAAACATTTGAACCTATTGAACAAAAAATAAATTTCATCCTACTTGGATGAAATACTATTCTCGAGTGAAACAGTTAAATCTTTGAGCAGTTGAACTGTGTCATCTAATGAAACACGGTATAAACGTTCTTTCCCGACTTTATTTACAGCGATGACACCGGCATCTAGCATTAATTTAAGATGATGGGAGACGGCCGGACGTGATAGGTTAATTTGCTCAGTGATTTGATTGACGGTTAATTCCTTATTTTTACATAGTAGCAAAATTATTTTTTGACGATTCTCATCTTGAAAGATACCAAAGATGGGCATACCTTTTCGAAAAAGGTTCATTGTTTCTTCAGCCATATTGATCTCCTTAATTTTATAGGTTTAAACGTTTAAACCTATAATAACTTTTGCAAAATAAAATGTCAACAAAAAAACAGAGCCTCAGCTCTGTTTTAGTAATTACTATTTGATAGGATGCTTGTCTGTTAGTGCTTTTGTACGAGCATCTAATTTCTTTAATTCTTCAGGATCATTGTGATACTTAATAGCGTCAACAATAATACGTGCTACTTCTTCACAATCTTCTTCGTTAAAGCCTCTTGATGTGATGGCAGGAGTACCTAAACGTAGTCCAGATGTGTACTTAGGAGGTAATGGATCATTAGGAATGGCTTCCTTGTTAGTTGTGATGTGAATTGTATCAAGAAGATTTTGAACTTCCATACCATTCATATCTGTTTCAGTTAGAACCACGTTTAGCAAGTGATTGTCTGTACCACCAGTTAGAACTGATAGGTTGTCAGCATCATTGATAACTTTGGCCATAGCTGCAGCATTTTTCACAACTTGTTCCATGTAATCCTTGAATTGAGGTTGAAGATCTTCACCGAAAGCAACGGCCTTACCAGCAATAACATGTTCTAGTGGGCCACCTTGAGTTCCTGGGAAAATAGCAGAGTTGATCTTTTTGCCTAATTCAGCTTTGGCAAGGATCATACCACCACGAGGACCTCTAAGAGTCTTGTGAGTAGTTGTTGTAACGATATCAGCAACACCAGCTGGATTTGGATGTAAACCAACAGCAACTAATCCAGCAATGTGTGCCATATCGTCCATTAGATAAGCTCCAACGGAGTCAGCAATTTCACGGAATTTGTTGAAGTCGATGATACGACTGTATGCAGAAGCACCAGCAACGATAAGTTTTGGTTTTACTTCTTCAGCGATTCTTTGAACGTCATCATAATCGATGAAACCTTCAGCGTTAACACCATATGAATGGAAGTTATACATTTTACCAGAGAAGTTAACCTTTGAGCCATGTGTCAAGTGACCACCAGCATTAAGATCCATACCTAAAACAGAGTCACCAGGTTTTAGAACTGCTTGGGGAATTTTAATTTATCAAATCGTTGGTGAAGGGACTCCAGTTCTTAATTTTTCGGCGTTGAATAATTTTTTATTCAGAGCAACAGTTGTTTATTCAATTTGATCGATATATTCACAACCTCCGTAGTAACGATGCCCTGGATAACCTTCAGCATATTTGTTTGTTAAAACTGATCCTTGCGCTTTTCTAACATTGTCAGAAACAAGGTTTTCGGAAGCAATCAACTCAATATTTCTATTTTGTCGTTCTTCTTCCTTTTTGATTAGATCGAAAACTTCTTTATCTCCTGTACTATATTGCACTACGACCATCTCCTTAATAATTATTATTAACTACACTTGTACCATCGCTATAGTTAATCTTAACACCATTCTCAACGTTAAAAATATACACATTGAAAGATACTGCTTTATCTGGTTGACCTGATGAAGTCATTGATTCAGCCATCATTTGAACGCCACGTGCAACTAATTCATCATTACGATATATCGGTTTGACCCGGTATCTGATAAAGTTGCTAGGATTTTGCTTTAGGTAGTAGGCAATATCGTTTTCGTGTTTGAGCATTTCTGGTGAATTCAGAGAGCGAGTACCGGTCATCAAGTTCTTAGGATTATTATTCTGTCCAGTTAACTGATAACCAATGAGGTGTGAACGATTATATAGCCAGCCACCCTTGATGCGCTTGTTGTGCCAACCAGTTGGATTAACATAAAGTGCTTCGCGCTTTTGGGTAGGCATTAAGCTTTTGCTTAATAGTGCATCAGCTTGAATTGCACGGTTTAGATTATCTAAATCAGCAAATTCTTGCCAGGGACCATTTGAGACATTTAGTTCGGATTTTGTAAAAGTAGGCGTATTGTTATTAACTTCTATTTCTTGGCTACCATTGTAATTCAGATTGGCCAGACTAGAACTCGAGTAAGTTTTGCTTTTCTCCACTTGCTTCGGGTTATCGCCAGTTCCAATCCCATTGTTCTGGTAGGATTCGTAAACACCTGAACCACCAACCACAATCAGTAGTAATCCTAAAGATACCAGTTTGCGGTGCAGACGTTTTTTAGGCTTGACCATGAATGTTGTAAACAACACGATGGCACCTAATAAAACAAGCAATAACATATACATAAAATCGTTCCCCTTACTATGAAGATTTTAGAAATCTCCATGTATGATTTTATCATATATTTTCAGAAATCTAGAACATTATTTCCAAAATTGCAAAAATTAATTCGGAATTACCTTGATTAATTAGAGAAATTATATTAATTCATGATAAAATTTGCTTAATAAGTATTAATGTGCAAAGTAGGGGGAGAATAATGAATTTAGATGAAAAGTTTCAATACATGGCTACTGGACAACCATATGATGATTTAGATCAATTGTTAGTTGATGCCAGAGCCAAATCAACGGAGTTAACTACTAAAATTAATAATGAAAGTAATGAAGCGAAGAAAGAAGAATTAGTCCGTCAATTGTTTGGTAAAGCAGGTAAAGCACCATTTGTTAATCCTAATTTTCGTTGTGAATTTGGACGTAACATTTTTGTCGGTGATGATTTTTATGCAAACTATGATTGTGTGATTTTGGACGGAGCCAAAGTAACGATTGGAGATAAAGTATTATTCGGACCTAAAGTTGGTTTGTATACCAGCAATCATCTGTTTGATGCTAAAGAGCGTGAGATAGGTGGATGTATTGCTAAACCAATTTCAATAGGTAATCGTACGTGGCTAGCTGCTAATGTAACGGTTCTTCCAGGAGTAACAATTGGAAATGATGTGATTATAGGTGCAGGTAGCGTTGTGACACATGATATTCCTGATAAAGTTATCGCTGCTGGCAATCCTTGTAAGGTTATTCGTCCTATTACTGATGACGATAAAACAGGATTTGTTGGTCATGATTTTATTTGATTGTAAATAAATAGCTCATTCAACCATAAAAGTTGAGTGAGCTATTTTTGTACTATTCAAAAGTTTTTTTCAAGGCGGCAATACGATCATCCAAGGGTGGGTGAGTATCGAAAAGTCCTGAGAAATGTTTCTTTTTAGTTGGATCATCGATATACAGAGAGGCACTTGCATCATCAACTCGACGCATCGGTTTTGTGCTTTCTTTTAATTTTTCCAGGGCATTGATCAATCCTTGAGGATTACGAGTCAATTCAGCGCCGGAAACATCGGCTAAGTATTCACGATTTCTGGAAATAGCCATTTGAACTAAACTAGCAATCAATGGTCCCAAAATAGCGAAGACTAAGCCGACTAGCCAAAGAACAACTCGAATGGCGCCAGAATTATTGTTATCACGATCGTCACGGTCCATAGGAATCCACCAACGATAAGCGTTACCGATAATTGAACAAATCAAAATGGTGGCTGAAGATAAAGCTACGGAAATTGTTGATACTCGAATGTCGTAATTTTTAACATGAGAGATCTCATGAGCTAAAACGCCTTCGAGTTCTTCACGGTTCATCATTTGATAAAGGCCACTGGTAACAGCCACAGCGGCATGTTGGGGATCACGTCCGGTAGCAAAAGCATTGGGACTAGGCGCTTTCATAAGTAAAATCTCATTTCCTTTCCGTTTGATTACCTTTAATCTAGCATATGGAAATGATATTGTAATTAAAGATAATGCCAGCTAAATATAACATATTGAAGATGGACTAAGTGAGATACAGTTTCAAAGCAAAGGACAAATCATCAGTGTATAGACGATAGCAATTACCAATGCAATGACGATACCTGAATAGATATTGTCAAAGAAATAAGCACCGATAAAGCTACCTAAAGCCGCTAGTAACAACAGGAATAGTAAATATTGAAGGTAGAACATACGTTTATAAAGAAAATCAGGGTCATAAGATAAAGGAAGACCTGATTAAAATTTAACCTTAGGTGCAGCTTTTTCAGCATCAGGGATTTGGAGAAAGTGGAGGTTTATTAATCCATGAAATAACCAAAGTGTTAGGATTCCAAGACTATCTCTATATTGAATCTCCAGAAGATAAATTAAGAGATTTTATTGAAGTCCATAACAAACTTTATTTTCAGTATTTGAAAGTTCTTCCATTAGTTGTGAAAATTGTTGATTAGCTTTCAAATCTGGATAACTTTCAGCTAAAGCAAAAACTTGTCTTAAAGCACCAGTCAAAGCGTTATCGGCCTCAACTTTATCTTGGAGTCTTTCGTAATTCATAACATTGTTTCTCATAGCAACAACATTTGCTAGTGTTTCCTTTTCATGTGTAGCGTAACCTTTGACAGTTTCGACCAAGTTAGGAATCAAGTCAGTACGACGTTTTAGTTGATCATTGATTTGAGAACTGAACTCACGAGCACGATTGCGATATTTTACCAAACTATTGTACATACCTGCATAGGCGACAATTATTACTAAAATAATGGCAATTATTATTATTGTTTTCATTTAAATCTCCTTCATTTCTTATTGGCTATATTCTACCATATTGCAATGATTCTAGTGAAAGTAGACATATTGAAAATTTTGACTAAAATATTATTAATTTTTTGAAAAATAATCTATACTTAACAATTAAGGAAGGTATTCAAACAGGTTTTAAGGTGAATATTATGAAAAAAATGTTTTTACCCATTTTAATGCTTTCATCTGCCTTGCTTGGTATTGCACCATCGACTGCATGTGTAGATAGTTCGGTTGATACGAATTACACCGATGAATTTGCTCAAAAAGCTAATAAGATTCTTGATCAAAAAGGTTTTTCCGGTAGTTTATTGGTTGTAAAGAATGGCAAACCGATATTTGAAACTAGTCGAGGATATTCTAATTACGGTACTAATCTTTACAACAATGATGAAACATCGTATGAAATAGATTCGATTCAGAAGAATTTAACGGCGGCAATGGACATGAAATTAGTTCAAGAAAACAAATTGAGCTTGAATGACAAATTGTCACAATTTTATCCCGAAGTTCCAGGTAGTAATAACATAACACTCAGACAGATGATGGCTATGACGTCAGGCTTAATGCTGAAGGGGGACGTCGGACCATACAGAGTCATGTCAGATTCAGAAATTATAAATGCCGATATTAAGAATACAAAATATATCGGTTTATTACACGATAAGTGGAATTATCAAGCTATTAATTTCAATCTACTTTGTGGTATTTTGGAAAAGATGACTGGTAAGACTTATCAACAATTATTCACGGAAACTTATACAGATAAGTTGAATCTTAAACATACAATTTTTGCTTATGATTATTCACCAGATGTTGTTAAAGCAATTGGCTATAACAATCCTAATCCTTTGTCGATCAAGATGGATTATCAAAATATCTTCTATACTAAGAGATACTATGAATATGATGAATTAGGTACTGGACAAGTCTTCATGAGTGTCGGTGATTTGTATAAAGCTGAAGAGTACATCATGAATGGTTCCATGTTGACAAAGAAATCACGTGATGAATTATTTGTTCCCGGAAGTATTAGTACTTATGGTGGTGGTATGTATCATGGTAAAGATGATAACTATGCTAACGGCTGGGGATATGGTTTCCAAGGAGTAGTTCACATCTCTGATGATGGGAAGACTGCAGTTATAGCTTTGGAGAATTACTCTAGAAAAGCAGCCGATGTCAAACCATTTGTTAAACAAATCTATCAAATTGCTAATGATTAGCTTGGTAGTTTAGTAATAGTGTGTTACTATAGGAAGTGCGGGTATAGCCTATTCGCACAAAACTGTTTCATACATTCCAAAGATTTCTATGGAATGGTTTCTGGTCCTACATCTTGATGTAGGGCCTTTTTTTATGCAATAAATAAATTAATTGTTTGATTGATTAAAAAGAGTTACGTTAATATTGACTTATAAAGGAGTGAATGTTGATGTACAAATTAAATGATGGACAAGTAATACCTGAAATAGGTTTTGGAACTTACAAGTTGAATGGACGTAAAGGTGTTCAAAGTATCGTTGCTGCAATTAACAATGGGTATCGAATGTTAGATACAGCCTATAATTATGAAAATGAGGGTGCTGTAGGTCGTGCTATTTCTGAAAGTGGTATTGATCGTGATAAATTAGTTGTGACTTCTAAATTACCTGGTAGATACTATGCTTATGATGATGCGATTGCTGCTTTGCAAGAATCACTTTACCGAGCACATTTAGATTATTTTGATCTTTATTTGTTACATTGGCCTAATCCTAAACGTGGGTAGTATGTTGAAGCTTGGCAAGCTTTAATTGATGCGCAAAAGTTTGGTTTGGTTAAATCGATTGGTGTATGTAATTTCTTGCCCGAACATTTGAATAAATTAAAAGAAGAGACGGGTATTCTACCAACTATTAACCAAATTGAATTGCATCCATATTTTAATCAAGCTGATATGCGTAAATTTGATGAGGATAATGGGATTGTCACAATGGATTGGAGTCCACTTGGCCGTGCCAGTTCAGTGTTGAAGAATCCTGTTTTGATTGAACTAAGTAAGAAATATAATAAGTCAGTTGGCCAAATTATTTTAAGATGGGAACATCAATTGGGAACTGTGCCAATTCCTAAGTCATCATCTCCAATTAGACAAGTAGAGAATATGAATATTTTTGATTTTGAAATATCAAATACTGATATGAATAAAATTAATTCATTGACTAAACCAGATGGGCGTAATAAAGATCAAGATCCCGCTGTTTATGAGGAATTTTAAAATGAGAGTGATATTTGAGATTATCTCAAATACCACTCTTTTTTTTATATTGTCTCATTTTTTAGAAAATAAAGAATTCAAATAATAATATTATTTTGGAATATCTATTGAATTTTAGAAATATAAGAACTATATTCTAGCTGTAAACGATTTCAACTAAGAAAGCTAATAATTCAAGAGGTGGTTCTTATGTATAGAAGTAACGGAAATTATGAAGCATTTGCTAGACCAATGAAACCAGTTGGTGTTGATGATAAGTCAGCATACATTATTGGTTCTGGATTAGCTGGTTTGGCAGCTGCGTCATTCCTCGTACGTGATGGTCAAATGAAAGGCGACAAGATTCATGTCTTAGAAGAACTCGCTCTACCTGGTGGTAGTATGGATGGTATTTGGAATGAACAAAAGGGTTATATCATCCGTGGTGGTAGAGAGATGGAACCTCATTTCGAAACACTTTGGGATTTGTTTAGATCAATTCCCTCATTGGAAAATCCTGATGCATCTGTTTTGGATGAATTTTATTGGTTGAATAAAGAAGATCCTAGTTTCTCACATGGCAGAGTTATTCAAGAGCAAGGTAAAGAATTGCCAACTGAAGGAGATTTAACTTTAACACCAAAGGCAGTTCAGGAATTACTTGATTTAGTTATGACACCTGAAAAAGATTTAGGTGACAAAAAGATCAACGAAGTCTTCTCAGAGGACTTTTTGAATTCTAACTTCTGGCTCTATTGGTCAACAATGTTTGCTTTCGAGCCTTGGGCCAGTGCTATGGAAATGAGACGTTACTTGATGCGTTTCTGTCATCATATCGATTCACTTTCAAATCTTTCATCATTGAGATTTACTAAATACAATCAATACGAATCATTAATTCAACCTTTGATTAAATTCTTGGAGAGTAAAGGTGTTCAATTTACATACAATACTCATGTAAATAATATTAAAGTTGATACATCAAATGGTTCTAAAGTGGCTAAAGAAATCGACCTTACAACTGATGACAAAGATAGCACAATCAGTTTGACAGAAAATGATTTAGTCTTTGTAACAAATGGTTCAATTACCGAGAGTACAACTTATGGTGACAAGACTCATCCAGCACCAACTGAGTATGAATTAGGTAGCAGCTGGCAATTATGGGAAAACTTAGCTAAACAAGATGAAGCTTTTGGTCATCCAGATAAGTTCTGTAAGAATATTCCTGAAGCAAACTGGACTATTTCTGGAACAATTACTTTAACTGATGATGAAGTAACACCATATATCGAAAAAATTAGTAAGAAAGATCCACATAGTGGTTCAATCGTAACCAGTGGTCCAGTAAGTATCAAAGATTCTAATTGGCTATATGGATATTCCATCAGTCGTCAAAAACACTTTAAGAGACAAAAGGATAACGAATTGGTTGTTTGGGTTTATGGACTATTCTCAGATAAACCAGGTAATTTCGTAAATAAGAAGATCACTGAATGTACTGGTGATGAATTATGTGAAGAGTGGCTCTATCATATCGGTGTTCCAACCGACAAAATTAAGGATATTGCTGAAAATCATGCAAGCACTATTCCTGCACATATGCCATATATCACTTCATACTTCATGCCAAGAAAGCTTGGAGATCGTCCACTAGTTGTTCCAGAAGGATCAAAGAACCTAGCCTTTATTGGTAACTTTGCAGAAACAGACCGTGATACAGTCTTCACAACAGAATATTCAGTTAGAACAGCTATGGAAGCTGTTTACACTTTGTTGAATGTTGATCGTGGTGTTCCTGAAGTCTTTGGTTCAGCTTATGATGTCCGTACACTGATGCGTGCTATCTACTACTTAGATGGTAAGAAGAAACTTGAAGATATTAAATTACCATTTAAGGAACGTTTGGTAGAGAAGAAAGTTATGGAGAAGATTCATGGAACTTATATTGAAGAATTATTAAAAGATGCACATCTCTTGTGATATACAGAAAACGCCTCAATTCCTAAACGAATTGAGGCGTTTTTTAGTCGAAATAAGTTTGCCAATCTTTAGAGTGATGGCATTTAAAAGCCATTTTGAAATCTTCAGGGAGATTACGTTCCAATGAGAGATTTAAATTCAAAGCTTCGTCGAGTGTGAAGTATTTGACTTCAGAAGTTTCAACGCCACTGTGAATATCGTCTTCAGTTGGAGTACATTCGAAGAACAGTTTGTAAATGTAACTGAGATTTTTCTTAGGATAATGGTTCTTTTGCATATCTTTGATAGCAATTAAACGAAGCGGTTTAGTGTGAACGCCAGCTTCTTCAAAAGTTTCCTTAGTGGCGATTTCACTGGCAGAGTAACCAATATCAGCCCAACCTCCGGGAATGGACCATTGACCAGAACTTTTTTCACGGACTAAAAGAATTTTATCGTCTTTAAAAGTAGTGGCACGAACGTCAACTTTTGGTGTGACGTAACCAGTATCCGCATCGAAAAAGATATTCAGATTCTCAGGTGTCGCATTGTGAGTTAATTGTGCTGTCAATTTCTTAGCGACATCCTCTAATTGTTGATAACGTTCTAAGTCAAAAACATCTTTACCGTAATGTTTACCTGATTGAGCAATTGCTTGAAGCTTTTCAAGTAATAATTCAATATCATCATCCATCTTTTTTATACCTTCCTTTTAAAGAAAGTATAACATTTATAAGTATTTTTTTAATTGGCCTTAGCGTAGGATCGTTCACGAATGAAATCGTTGAAAATATCGTGCTTTTTAATATTTCCTAATTTATGATATCTAGTTTGAATTTTCTCTGTGATGTGGGCCATCAAATAGATACTATCTAATAACATGAAGTGGGAATTATTCTGACGGGTAAAGTTGATACCTTTTTCGACCATTTCAATGGCCTGATCGTACTTGTTAAGTGCAAGATAGGAGAGGGCAGCAACAAAATAAACAATATTAAGATTTTCATCGTAAGTAATTTCATCGAGATCTCTTTGAGATAATTCAATCTGTCTAATAGCAGAAGTACGTAACCCTTGTTTAGCATAGACGTAGGCTAAAGTGATATTACAAATACGAGTTAAGGTAGTTTGCTTACGACTGTGACCAGCACTGGCTAGGGATAATTTTAAAAGTTCTTTAGAGCTGTCAAAATTGTGTTCTAAATGTAGATCACATACAGCTAAATAGAAATAATAGGCTTGCGTCTGTTTTCCTGTTTGAACTGATTCGATAACAGTGGGACGATTCAGATAAGTTTTTAGTAGTTGGTAGTTTCTACTATTAAAATTCTGTGCTAAAAGTAAATCGTCAAAGTTAATCGATAGTCTTTGACATAAGTTGATTAACAATTGTGTATTAGGGATGTATTTATTGTGTTCAATTTCAGAAAGGGTAGATTGAGAACAAATATTTTCAGCTGTTTCCAGTTGCGAAAGTTGTCGACGCTGACGAGTTTCTTTTAATATGTCCCCTAAGTTGTCCATATATTAACACCTACTTATTTTAATTAATAATCTATAAGTAGATGATATAAAAGTAGTGTGTATTTTCTGTTCAATTATTGTAAAGTTTTGTAAATGTGTATGTAAATTTTCAGGAAAAATTATGTTTATTAATTAAATTAGGTTGAATGGGACGTTGATTTTTATCAGGATCAACTTGGTAATTGATAATCATATTAACTGAATCTGTTGTTAAAATATTGATAATAGTATTTCTCATAATTATTAATTCATAACCACGGAAAGTCTTGTCTTCAATGGGTGCCATGATTAATTACCTCCAGTCTCTTACTCTTTAGAACAATATATTGTAAAGCCGTAAGGATTGAGTGGAGTAACAATTTGTCTTAACTAGTTTAATTGTCTATTTTTGTTATGAGAAAATAGATATCATATAACCAATGCAAATTTTTTCATGATAATGTGTTTCCTATATGAATTATTATGGTATTAAGAAATGTGATTAATAAATAAGTTAATCCAGTTATTATAGATAATTTGGATACTGTCAAATAAGTGCAGGTACCAAAAACTATTAGTTCAATAAAAATTTGTAAGATTGTAGAACCCTGTCTTGAGGAATGAGGTGCCACGAATAACCTCCATAATAAGAAAATTATTGGTAGAATTATTCCAATCAAGATATTTAATGGTAATGAATATTTTGTTAGGTCAATAGTAATGATAAGAATTGCAGTTGTTATTTCGATTAAAAATCTGATTAGGGCGTTGAATGTAAGTAAATTCATTTGATATTACCTGATTTCCTTATTGATTTATCAGGCCTTATGGAGTTTCTGTCTATAATATTATTCAGAGCATCATGTATTGTAATTTCAACAGTTTGTTTTTCTTTTAAATTAAATATCGGTTGGGAAATATATATGTTTTTTTTGTTTTTTATCTTTAAAAAAACAAGCCCCCACATAACAGTACCTTTACCATCATTTAGGAGGGTGGTTTTAAATTGAAAATAATTATGTCCATTGTTTGAGATAATTGTAGGCGTTTTATCATTGAATATAAGATTTGGCAAAGAGTTATTATATGTTTTTTTACTAGTTTGGTACGCCAAAAAAGCAATAATAATAGTTGCAAGCGAAGCGATTAATGATATTAAATTGTGATAATTATTGATGAAATTAGAAATATAACTCATATAAAAATTCTTTCTGTAATATTTAGTAATAAAAAAAGAACATCGATCAAGTCGATGTTCAAGTGCCGTGCAAGCTCATATATTTCTTCGTGACTCACTCATGGCTCCAGTTTGTCGTAAATAAGTGATAATCAATGAAGAACTAAAAATTAAAATGTTGTTTTAACAAGGTTTTGACAACCTATAACAACTTGTAAAATTCATTATCACCCGTATGGGAATCGAACCCATAACTCCTCCTTGAGAGGGAGGCGTCTTAAACCATTTGACCAACGGGCAATTAAACAACAATCATTATTTTACCTATAAAGTAGGGATGGTGTCAATAATAATTGTTAATTATTTTTATCTTTCGTCTTAATTATCAATATATAGATCAACATTCCAATCAAGACGATAGTGTAAATGGCACTGGCAAAGCCGGCATATTCCATAATAATCCAACCAGTAATTCTGGCACTGGCCATCAGTAACTTTTCCTAATTTTTTAATAAATCCTTTTATTGGAGCAATAGTTGTAAGTTTGATTATTTTCATTGTTGATTGTTTCTCATAGTAAGATAACCCCTGAAATAGCTAAACCACTGAAGATGGCAAGAAAATTGTTGAGAAAGTGAACGGTGATATCAGCTTTAATATTCTTAGTTCGATAATAAACACCTGCTAGAACGATACCTAGCAATACTTTTGAAAGGGCATAGATCCAATCAGTTCCAGTTCCAAAAGGTGCGTGGACGTAACCGAAGAAGATACCACTCAACAAAACGGATATTAATGGACTATTAACGAAGAACCAATTCATAAAAATACCACGGAAAATTATTTCTTCTAAAATTGGTGCAACAATTACACTAAAGATGACCAGAATAGCTATATTATTTTTACCAATCAATTGTAAAGCTTCGACATTAGCATTACTACTCTTCATAAAAGGAACAGTAGCAAAATTAATGAAGCCGATTAAAACAGTCGCAATTAGGATAATTAACCAAGTTTTTTTAGTGAATTTTTGGGTAGGAAACTTTTGTGCACGTTTAAACACAAAAATAATTATGATAGCAGCGACAATTAGCAATATAATAGTTATAATTGGTGCAATTTTCAAATAAGATTGATAACTTGATCCAAGTTGCTTTTTGGTCAATGTCAGAATACTTAATGGGAGTTGCTCTAATAAAAATAGAGCCAAGAAGGCTATAATATGAAATATAGTTTTTATAGGTTGATAATTATTTTTAGAATTATTCATTAAAAAGCCACCTTATTTAGGATAATTATTAGAATTATTTGAGAATTAGTGCTTTAATACTATAATGCTATGTGAGTTTTTTAAAGGGAGTGAATAAATGTTCAAGATTGCTCGAGGAAGGATCAACGTTTGGCAAGTGCTTGCGGCGGTCATTTTTATGATTTTCCAAGTTATTGCAACGTTATATATCCCTAATCTAACATCAGACATTGTTAATAAGGGTGTTATTACTGGTGATACTGACTTCATCGTCAGCGCTGGTATGAAAATGATCGTCGTATCATTTATAACCGTTATAGCAGCGTTTGGTAATGTCTTGATGGCGTCACAAGCGTCACAAGGATTAGGTCGAAAGTTAAGATCCGATTTATTCAGAAAAATATTATACTTTACACACGATGAATTCGACAAATTTGAGACTTCATCTTTGACGACTAGAACTACTAATGATGTTGTCCAAATTCAGAACGTAATGATCATGATGTTAAGAATGATGATCATGGCACCAATTATGTTGATTGGTGCAAGTTTCATGGCTTATCAAAAGAACGCTGAAATGACGAAGATCTTTTTGATCTGGGTAATGTAGATGTAAAACATAATGAAACACTGAATCATGAAAACGGTGCCTGCTATTAAATAAATAATCATTTTTATCATCTTCTCAATTTTGGTTTTCCTTGATTTTTTGTCAGTTATAGGAGTTATTCGTGCCTTCAGACAAGTTAAATTTGAACAAGATAGATTTAACGACGCTAACGAAGATTACACTAACAATGCGGTTAAAGTATTCAGTATCGTAGCATTGATGTTCCCAATCGTTTCTTTGATCATGAGTGGTACTAATGTTGGTATCACTTGGTTAGGTGCTCATTACATTGCTAACCAATCAATGGAAATTGGTAATATGATTGCCTTCATGACTTATGCTATGCAAATTTTAATGAGTTTTATGATCTTATCAATGGTCTTCGTATTTGTTCCTCGTGCTTCAGCTTCAGCTGCTCGTATTCAAGAAGTGTTTGAAACAGAAAGTAAAATTGATGTTGTGGCTAAACCGGCTAAGCTTAAAGACGAGCCAGCTCTTAGCTTCAATGATGTTAACTTTAGATATAATGGGGCTGAAAGATTAGCTCTATCTAATTTGAACTTTAACATGACTAAGGGACAAACTCTAGCTATTATCGGTGGTACTGGTTCAGGTAAAAGTACTTTGATCAACTTGATTCCTCGATTCTACGATGCTGAAACAGGTGTTGTAAGTATCAATGGAACGGATGTCAAAGCATTGAGTACTGAAGATATCAATAGTAAAGTTTCAATGGTTCCTCAAAAGGCTTACTTATTTAAGGGAACTGTTCGTGACAATATGCTATATGGTAAACCTGATGCTACTGATGACGAAATTTGGCATGCTCTAGAAGTTGCTCAAGCTGCTGATTTCGTTAGAGAATTGGATGACAAATTGGATTCTGAAGTTGAACAAGGTGGGGAAAACTTCTCTGGTGGTCAAAAACAACGTTTGGCTATCGCTAGAGCCTTGGTCAAAGAGGCTTCGATCTATGTCTTTGATGATTCATTCTCAGCACTTGATTTCAAGACTGACTTGAACTTAAGAACTGCCTTGAGAAATGATGAAAAAATTAGTCAGAGTGTTGTTGTTATCGTCGGTCAACGTATCTCAACAGTCGCTGATGCTGATCAAATTGTTGTCTTGGATGATGGTAAGATGGTCGGATTGGGAACTCACGCTGAATTAAAAGAAAATAATAAGACTTATCAAGAAATTATCGAGTCTCAAATAAAGGAGGGTAAGTAATGGCTGATAAAAATAATCAATCCCCTTCAGTAGGACATGGTCCAGGACGTGGCCCGGCAATTGTTGTTAAACCTAAGAATTTCTGGAAAACAACAGGCCGTCTGGCTAAGTATATGTCCAGTTACATAATCGGAATAATCTTTGTTTTGATTTTGGCGATTGCTTCAGCTGTCTTCCAGGTTAAGACTCCTAAGATTTTAGGTGAGGCCACAACTGAAATTTATAAAGGTTTGATGACGGGTGTTGCCCAACAAAAAGCTGGTATAAAAATCAATGGTCTACCAATCGATTTTAGTAAGATCGAACATATTATTTTAATTGTTATCTTGATGTATTTGGCTTCAGCTGTTTTCAACTTTATTCAACAATTTGTTATGACTCGTATTTCACAACGAACTGTTTATAAGTTAAGACGTGATTTGAAGTCAAAGATGGCACGTTTGCCAATCGTTTATTACGATTCTCATTCTAATGGTGATATTATGTCACGTGCTATCAATGATATGGATAACATTGCCGGAACCTTGCAACAAAGTTTGACTCAGTTGGTAACTAGTACCGTAACTTTCATTGGTGTTATTTGGATGATGCTCACAATTAGTTGGCAAATGACCTTGATTGCTTTAGCAACAGTTCCTTTAAGTTTAATTGTTGTAGGTATTATTGCTCCACAATCACAAAAATTCTTCAAACGCCAACAAGCTTCTCTAGGTCTCTTGAACAACCAAGTTGAAGAAAACTATGCTGGTCATGTTGTCGTTAAGAGTTTTAATCATGAAGATGAATCAATCGATAAGTTTGAAAAAGAGAATACTAAACTCTATAAGGCTTCTTGGAAGGCTCAAATGATTTCTGGTATTGTTATGCCTTTGATGACTTTCATTAATAACTTGGGTTATGTCCTAGTAGCTATCTATGGTGGTATTCAAGTTGCTAATGGTAATGTCTCATTAGGTAATATTCAGGCCTTCTTGCAATACATGAATCAATTCTCACAACCAATTTCACAATTGGCTAACTTAACTAACACGATTCAAGCTACTGTTGCTTCAGCCGAACGTGTTTTTGAAATTTTGGATGAACCCGAAATGGAAAATGATAAGGTTGATGTACCAGATGTTGAAACTGACAACAAAGTAACACTTGATCATGTGAAATTCGGTTATGAGAACAAACCAATCCTTTTGGAAGACTACAACTTAGATGTCAAACCAGGCCAGATGATAGCTATTGTTGGACCAACTGGTGCTGGTAAAACAACTATCATTAATTTATTAGAACGTTTTTACGATGTTAAGGGCGGTTCTATTAAGTTAGATGGTAAAGATATCCGTAATATGACTCGTGAACAAGTTAGAAGTCATTATGCAATGGTTCTTCAGGATACTTGGCTCTTTACCGGTTCCATCTATGATAATTTGAAATACAGTCGTGAAGATGCCACTAAAGATGAAATCATTGAAGCTGCTAAAGCAGCCCATGTTGACAACTTTGTCCGTCAATTACCAAAGGGTTACGATACAGTCTTGAATGAGGAAGCTTCAAATATTTCTCAAGGACAAAGACAATTGATTACTATTGCTCGTGCCTTTGTAGCTAACCCCGAGATTTTGATTTTGGATGAAGCAACAAGTTCAGTTGATACTAGAACTGAGTTACATATTCAACATGCGATGGAACGTTTGTTGAAGAACAGAACAAGTTTCGTTGTAGCTCACAGACTTTCAACAATTCAAAATGCCGATAAAATTATCGTGATGAATCATGGTTCAATCGTTGAAACAGGTAACCACGATGAGCTTATGGCTAAGAACGGCTTCTATGCAGATCTTTATAATTCACAATTCGCTGGAAATGTCGCTTTGTAAAAAAGATAGATATATAATTGGAACGTGTTTATAGCACGTTCTTTTTTATACTTTTTATTATGAGAGGCAGGATTTTATGGCAAGTTTTGAAGAGACGAAAGCACAAATTATTGATTTAGTGAATAAGCAAGTTGTTCCAGGAGTTAGTTTTGGCTTCATAAACTCGTCACAGACGCAGAAATATACTTATGGCAATAAGTCATGGGTGCCAGAGATAACACCTCTCAAAGGCGACGAATTGCACGATTTAGCGTCATTAACTAAGGTAATGGGAACTGTACCATTAGTTTTGAAGATGTTAGATGATAAATTGATTGATTTGCATGATCCTGTCAGCAAATATTTACCAGAGTTTAAGGATAATCGGGTAGAACTGCTTCATCTGATTACACACACTTCTGGTATTAAAGGCTTTATCCCTGATCGAGATGCTTTAAACTGTGATCAACTAATTCAAGCATTATTAGCCTTGCCAGTTACTGATACTTTTAATAAAAAAGTTGTTTACACGGATACTGGCTTGATTTTTCTCGGATTGATTGCAGAGAAGTTTTATAAAATGCCAGTCCAAGATGCCATTATGAAATATATTATTGAGCCGGAAGGATTAAAGGACGCTACTTTTGAACCTGATCCAGCTCGTTGTGTACCAACTTATCCAGTTGATGGCAAGATGCTTTATGGAATTCCTAATGATCCTAAGGCTCGTCAATTAGGCAAGCATTGTGGATCAGCTGGTATGTTTGCAACTTTGAATGATGTTATGCAATTTGCCGGTGATATGTTGAAACCAGATAAAGAATTTTTATATCATAATTACACTGAATTAAATCCTGGACGTTCATTAGGTTGGGATGTGAAACCAGATGGCTCAGGACACGTTCTTTTCCATACAGGTTATACGGGTGAATTTTTGGCAGTTGATTATCAACATCAGAATGCAATGGTCGTAATGACTAATCGAGTTCATCCTAGTCAATATAACCAAATATTTTTGAGACGTCGTGAAACAATTTTGGAATCATTTTTGAACGAGAGTAAATAAAAAGCAATCCTCAAAATTTAATTTGTTTGAGGATTGCTTTTTTGATTATCTAAAATTATTTTTGTTTGATGTATCCTTGATCACCTAGAACCTTACGTAGTCCTAACATAGCTGTGTAGGTTGCGAGAACATAGATTTTCTTAGTTGGTATCTTAGGAATTTGTTTAACAAAATCTTCGATTTCAACTGTTTCAATATTCTTGTCCATGTTGAGACCAGCAATTTTGAAACGATAAGTTACATCTTTGACACGTTTACCACCAGTAATAACTAATGGCAACTTATCATAATCAAAGTCTTCAAAGTTAGCGTCCCAAATCCAACTAGTATCAATACCGTCAGCGTAGTTGGCGTTTAATAGAAAGGCCAATGAGTAAGGTTCCTGATCACTTAGTACGGTTTCAATAACTTGATTCAAACCAACGGGATTCTTAACTAGAATGATATTAACGTCTTTGTCATCAACGGTAATAGTTTCTTGACGACCGAAAACTTTTTCATCATAGGCAAAGGCCTTACGAATTTGCTCGACACCAATTCCCATTTCTGAAGCAATAGCATAAGCAGCTAGAGCATTATAGACATTGTATTTACCACCGATATTCATGGTAAATTTGTTACCGTCAATTTCAAATTCAGTTTTGTTAGGAAGTAGTGTTGAGATATCAGTTACTTGATACTTCAGTTGTCCACGTTTGAAATTACAGTTAGGGCAGAAGTAACTACCTAAATTAGCGTAAGAAATCATATGATAGTGCATGATATGATTACATCTAGGGCAGAGGACACCATCAGTATTAGTAGGTGCTTTGAAGTCCTCGTTCTCATGTCCTTTGTCAGAGAAACCGTAATTGATAACTTTGTTAGGCAATTCTTTAGAAGCAAAGATAGCAGCGTCACCGTTGGCAATAATCGTGGCATCTGGTGCTAATTTGATACCGTCGAGAATTTTTTGATAAGTAGTGTAAATTTCACCGTAACGATCCATTTGATCACGGAAAATATTAGTTAAAACAAAGTACTTAGGTTTAATATATTTACAAATGATAGGAACGTTGGCTTCATCAACTTCTAGAACAGCCAAAGGTTTCTTGCTTTTTTTGTGATGAGTAACAAAACTAGTTACAATACCTTGAATCATGTTGGAACCGGTTGGATTTGTTAAGACATCATCGTACTTTTGAATCAACATTTTATTGATTAAAGATGTTGTCAAAGTTTTGCCGTTGGTACCAGTTACGACGATCAATTCGTAATCCTTACCAAGACTCTTTAAAATATCAGGATCAATAATGAAGCTACACAAAAGGTTGAATTCAACAACGCCATTGAAAAATTTGCTTAAAATAAAATAAGATGTTTTTCCTGTTAATGTTGCAATACCTGATTTAAATGTCATTATGAAAACCCCAAATTGAATTAATTAAAACAATATTATCATACCTCACAAGTATTTTATGCGATTTTGTTTGAAATTGAAAAATGTTTAATGTGTTCAAGAGACAGTTTTTTCGTTATAATTTTGAAGGATATAATTTTGGAGGCGTAAAATTGGCTCAATTATTTTTTAAATACGGTGCTATGAATAGTGGAAAATCGATTGAGATTTTAAAAGTGGCGCATAATTATGAAGAACAGGGTAAGTCAGTTATTTTGATGACAAGTATTATGGATACTCGTTCAGGTACTGGAAAAATACAGAGTCGTATGGGATTAACTCGTCCAGCGATTGCTCTCAAGGAAGATTCTAATGTTTTTGAGATCGTGAAGGAAAAAAATCCTGATGCATCATGTATATTGATTGATGAATGTGAATTCATGACTAAGGATCAAGTTTTACAGGCAACTAAAGTGGTTGATGATTTAGGAATTCCTGTTATGGCTTTTGGTTTGAAGAATGATTTTCGCAATGAGTTATTCGAAGGTACAAAATATTTACTACTTTATGCAGATAAGTTGGAAGAAATGAAGACTATCTGTTGGTTCTGTACAAAAAAAGCTACAATGAATATGCGTATGTCAGATGGCAAACCAGTTTTTGAGGGAGAACAAGTTTCAATTGGTGGCAATGAAATGTACTATCCAGTTTGTCGCCGTCATTACAACCATCCTCCAATGCTAGATAATAAATAAGAGAAAGGATTGTTAAGTTGGATAAAATATTTGAACAACTAGAAACATTGCTTGAAAGATATCAGGAACTCCAAGAATTGATGAGTGATCCTGAAGTTATCAACGATACTAAGCGTTATATGGCTTACTCAAAAGAAGAAGCTGATATGCGTGATGTTGTCGCTGCTTTCAGGCACTATAAAGAATTAAAGAAGAGCATCAGTGATAGCGATGAAATTTTACGCGAAACTGATGATCCAGAAATGACTGCAATGGCTAAAGAAGAAATGGATTCTTCTAAGAAGGAACTAGATGAGGTTGAACACAACATCACTTTATTGATGCTTCCTAAGGATCCTAACGATGATAAGAATATTATCATGGAAATTCGTGGTGCCGCTGGTGGTGATGAAGCCAGTTTATTTGCAGCTGATTTGTTGAGTATGTACAGTAAATATGCTGAAAAACAAGGTTGGAATTTTGATATCATCGATGAAACTGATACTGAAGTTGGTGGTTACAAAGATGTTGCTGTAATGATTACAGGTAACAGTGTTTATTCAAAATTGAAGTATGAAAATGGTGCCCACCGTGTTCAAAGAATTCCTTCTACTGAATCACAGGGACGTGTTCACACTTCAACAGCAACTGTTGCAGTTATGCCTGAATATGACGAAGTTGATATTGATATTGATCCTAAAGACATTCGTACTGATGTTTATCGTTCATCTGGTGCCGGTGGTCAGCATATCAATAAGACCTCATCAGCTGTTCGTATGACCCTTGATCTTCATTCTATCTGCCGTATTTAGTTTATGGGCATACACACACACCAAATCATATAAGGGGCGATAATAGATTTGAAAAATCGTGTTTATGATTATTATGAATCACAAAATCAAAGTGAATATGATGAAAAACGTAAGTCAGCTGTCGGTACTGGTGATCGTTCTGAACGTATCAGAACTTACAATTATCCTCAAAATCGTGTGACTGATCATCGTATTGGTTTATCTTTGAACAAATTGGATAGAATCATGAATGGCGAACTTGAAGAAATTATCGATGCCTTGATTGTTGACGACCAAACCAAGAAGTTGGAGCAAATTCAAAGTGGAGAAGCTAAGTTATTCTAACGCCCTGAAAAGGGCTTTTTTATTGTTAAAAGAGCAAAATAAGTTTCCAGAAGATGCACAGTACTTAATGGAAGAGTTAAGTGGCTTTAACTATACGCAATTACAATTGCATCGTAATGAAGCAGTGCCTAATGATATTATGCGTAAATTTCGTGATGGTGTTGTGAAATTAGGGATGGATGTACCGGTTCAATATATTTTAGGGTACGCTTATTTCCTGAATCGTAATTTCACAGTTAACGAGAATGTTTTGATACCGAGACAAGATACTGAAGAGATGGTGCAAAAGATTATCGATGATCATAGAGCTAAGAACGAATCTATCTGTGATATTGGAACAGGATCAGGGATAATTGCTATCAGCTTGGGAATGGCTTTTCCCGATGACAATATTTTAGCGACTGATATTTCGAGTGAAGCACTTAAAGTGGCTAAACTGAATGCGGATAACTATCAGGCTAATAATGTCTATTTTCAACAAAGTGATCTATTCAAAGAGATCAAGCCACAGCAATTTGACGTGATTGTTTCTAATCCACCTTATATTGCTGAGGACGAAAAAAAGGACATGGATCCGAGTGTTATTAAATATGAGCCGGATTTAGCTTTATATGGAAGAGATAATGGTTTAGAATTCTATGAGAACATTGTAAAGGTAGTCGATAATTATCTTTCAGATGATGGAACTCTCTATATGGAATTTGGATTTAGACAAAAAAATGCAATAAATCAAATTTTTTGTGATAATCTACCCAATTATGTTGTAGAATTTCATAAAGATATAAGTGGTAATTACCGATATCTAAAAGCTAAAAAGGAGATGTAGTATTGGAAACTGAGATACTCGAGAGTACACAGATTCAAGAAGCTGCAGATTTCTTAGCCGATGGACAGTTAGTGGCTTTTCCCACTGAAACTGTTTACGGCTTAGGAGCTGACGCAACAAGACCTGATGTAGTCAAAGAGGTTTATGCTGCTAAAGGACGTCCAAGTGATCATTTAATGATACTGGATGTTTCTGGACCAGAGATGGTTTGGGAATATGCGGACAACAGTTACAAACCATTGGCGGAAAAACTAATGAAAGCATTCTGGCCAGGTCCTTTGACAATTATTATGCCAATTCAACCCGGTAAGCTTTCAAAAGCTGTCACAGGTGGTTTGACGACTGCTGCCTTTCGTATGCCTAATAATGCAGCAACATTGAACCTTATCAAGACTTTTGGCAAACCAATTGTTGGCCCTTCTGCTAATACTAGTGGTAAACCAAGCCCAACTTTGGCTAAGCATGTTTATCATGATTTACATGGTAAAATTGCAGCTATTTTGGATGATGGACCAACCAAGATCGGTGTTGAGTCAACAGTAATTGATTTGTCTGTTGATGTACCAACTATTTTGAGACCAGGGATGATAACGGATAAGGACCTTTTGAAGGTCATTGACAACGTTAATAGTGATCACCATAAGGTCAAAGCCGGCGAGGTTCCAAAGGCACCAGGGATGAAATATAAGCATTATGCACCAAGTGCTCAAGTTATTATTGTTGATGATAAGAGTGACTTTAAACAAGCAATCACACAATACCAGGCCAAAAATGTTCCAATGGGTGTCATGGCAGTGGATGAAGTTTTGCAAGAAGTACCAGCTGGAATCAAGACCTTTTCACTAGGAAATGATGTCATTAGTGCTTCCAGGGATCTATTTGCTGGCTTACGCCAATTAGATACTGATCATGTAAAATTCATTCTTGCTCAAGGATTCCCCGATGCGGATCACGGTGAGGCTTACAGCAATCGTTTGAATAAATCAGCGGGTAACACACATTATAAAAACTAAGGAGACAGAAAATGTCTAAATTTACAGTATTGAACCACCCTTTAATTCAACACAAATTAACAATTATCAGAAATAAGAATACTGGTACAAAAGTATTCCGTGAAGTTGCTAATGAAATTGGTGAATTGATGGTTTATGAAATTACAAGAGATTTACCTTTAAAAGATGCTGTTGTTGAAACACCAATGGGTTTAGATTCACATGATACAGCTCGATTATTGACTGAAACGAATGATGATAAAGATTTAGTGGGTTTAGGTATGGTTGATGGTGTTCTTGAATTGATCCCAGCTGCTAAAGTTGGTCATATCGGTATGTACCGTGATGAACAAACTCTGAAGCCACATGAATACTTTGTAAAACTTCCTAGCGATATTGATCAACGTGAATTATTCATCGTTGACCCAATGCTCGCTACTGGTGGTTCTGCTAACATGGCTATCGATGCATTGAAGAAACGTGGTGCCAAACATATGCGTTTAGTTGTTCTAGTTGCTGCTCCAGAAGGATTAAATGGTACTGAAGTTAAAGATATTTTGAATGCAGGCGATGCTGCTAAACAAGAAGAAAAGATTACAGACAGTGGTTATATTTTCCCTGGATTAGGCGATGCCGGTGACAGATTATTTGGGACAAAATAACAATTTCATTGTTTGAATATATAAAATTTAGTGTTATTATTTTGTGGTATCAATTGTTTTCAATAAGCGAAGAAAGGAGGGTTATTATTGGATGATAAGTATAAGTTTATTGATTTCTTAGGGTTAAGATTCAATGTTGCAAATGACTTATCAGTTCTTATCTCTGCGATCCTTGTTTTCATTTTGGTCTTTGCATTATCACGTAAGATCACGATGAGGCCAGGTAAGGCACAGAATGAATATCATGCAAGGATTGATTTTACTAACAGTATTGTAAAAACGGATCAATCTGGCTAAAAAGAGAAACGCTTTAACCTTTATGCGTTTGTATTATTCCTATTTATCTTTGTATCAAACCAATTAGGATTAATTTTTCAAGTAAAGGTTGGAGGTTTCACATACGTTAAGTCACCAACAACCAATCCACTAATTACAATGGGACTCGCTACGATTTCATTGTTACTTTCACATTACTATGCTGTGAAGAAATTTGGATTTGGTGGTTACTTATCCAATTATGCGAGACCGGTAAAGTTCTTACTACCAATTAACCTTCTGGAAGAGTTTACAAACTTCCTAACATTGTCACTACGTCTTTACGGTAATATATTTGCCGGTGAAGTACTTCTTGCACTTATTGGAACTGTTGCAAAAAGCGTTGGCGCTGTTACATTCGTCGCAGCAATACCATTAGCCATGGTATGGCAAGGCTTTTCTGTATTTATTGGAGCCATCCAAGCGTATGTATTTACCACATTGTCTATGGTCTATATTTCACGTAAACTGGAACAAGAATAACTTTTATTGGAGGAATTTTTAATTATGAAAGATATTGCGGCAGCTCTTGCAGCTGGTATCGCTGCTCTTGGAGCATCAATCGGTAACGGACTTGTTATTTCAAAAAATCTTGAAGTTAGCTAGATGGCAACCAAAGTAGCTGATAAACTAAGAGGAACAATGTTCATTGGTGTTGGTCTTATCGAAGCTGTTCCTATCATTGCTATTGCTATTGCGTTCGTTATTCTTTTTGTCTAATACATATGATGACTCGGCGATCAATAAAAAATCGCCTTTTTTATGTGTGTATTTATTTGATAGGAAGGAGTGAAGAATATTGGCAGGTTTATTAGTTCTCGGAGCCAATCAAGTAGCTTTGGGAGACATGCTTTTCGTTCTTGTTTCTTTCATCATTTTGGCACTTGCGGTTAAGCATTTTGCTTGGGGTCCAATCACAAAAATGATGGACGCCAGATCTGAAAAAATCACTGGTGACCTTGATTATGCGGATCAAGAACGTGCTCGTGCTAAAAAGTTGGCTCAAGAACGTGAAGATGCACTTAAAAATTCACGTGCTGAAGCAGTTGGAATCGTTAATAAAGCTAAGGAAAGTGGAGAGACTCAAAAGAAGTCTATCTTAACTGAAGCCCACGGCGAAGCTGAAGAAGAGAGACAAAGAGCTAAATCTGATGCTGATAAAGCTAAACAAGATGCTATGGCTGGAGCACAAAAAGACATAGCAAACTTATCTTTGGAAATTGCTTCTAAAGTTATTTCTAAAGAGCTTAATGCTGACGATCAAAAGTCACTAATCGACTCTTATATTAAGGAGTTGACGGTTAATGAAACTAAGTAATAAGCAAGTGGGAAAACGCTATACTAAGGCACTTTTTGAAGTTGCCGAAGAACAAAAGTCTGTAGAAGAAATGCTCGAAGATTTAAAAGCTTTGAAGCAAGTTTATGAGGAAAATCCTGGTTTGGGTTTTGCTCTAGCAGGCCGTTCTATTTCTCGCACTGAAAAGCTTAAAATCTTGGATACATTGAAGGGTCAATTTGGCTCTTTAATGCAAGATTTCTTAGGTTTAGTGTTTGATAACAATCGTATGGATTGTGTTATTGATATTGCTGATGCTTTCATCGAAAAATACGATGAAGTTAATGGAATTGTTGAAGCAACAGTTACAACAGCAATTGAATTGGATCAAACACAAGCTAAGAATCTTGAATCCGTGATTAAAAAGAGATTTTCAGTAAATGAAGTAAATTTAACGAAAATAGTTGATTCAAATATCATTGGTGGCGTTATAATCCGTGTTGGAGACCAAGTTGTCGATGGTAGTGTTGTTAAGAAATTTAATGACATTAAGAACATGCTATTAGTTAATAATTAATTCGAGGTGAAAAGAATGAGCATCAAAACTGAAGAGATTAGTTCGCTGATCAAAGAACAGTTAAAGAACTATAAAAATGAACTCTCAGTTGATGAAGTAGGTACAGTTACATACGTCGGTGATGGTATTGCTCGTGCTAATGGCCTTGAAAAATTTATGGATAGCAAATTCCTTGAAAACCAAGACGGTACTTTTGGTGTGGCTCAAAACCTTGAAAGTGATGATGTTGGTATCATTATTTTAGGTAATTACGATAAAATCCGTGAAGGCGATACTGTTAAGAGAACAGGTCGTATCATGGAAGTTCCCGTCGGTGATGCGATGGTTGGACGTGTCGTTAATTCTTTGGGTCAACCTGTTGATGGTCTTGGAGAGATCAAGACTGACAAAACTAGACCTATTGAGTCACCTGCACCCGGTGTTATGCAACGTAAGTCAGTTTTCGAACCTCTACAAACAGGTTTGAAATCCGTTGACTCACTTGTTCCTATTGGTCGTGGTCAACGTGAGTTGATCATTGGTGACCGTAAAACTGGTAAAACATCAATTGCTATCGATACTATTCTTAATCAAAAAGATGAAGATATGATTTGTATCTATGTCGCAATTGGTCAAAAGGAATCAACAATTAGAGCCCAAGTTGAAACCTTAAGAAAGCATGGAGCAATGGATTACACAATCGTTGTTGAAGCTGGTCCTAGTCAACCAGCACCTATGCTTTATTTCGCACCATACTCTGGTGCCGCAATGGGTGAGTATTTCATGTACAATGGTAAACATGTTTTGATCGTCTATGATGATTTAAGCAAGCAAGCCAATGCCTACCGTGAAATTTCGCTATTGCTTCGTAGACCACCTGGGCGTGAAGCATATCCTGGTGATGTTTTCTACTTGCATTCACGTTTGCTAGAACGTGCTGCTAAGTTGAGTGACGATTTAGGTGGCGGTTCAATGACTGCTTTACCTATCGTTGAAACACAAGCCGGTGATGTGTCAGCCTATATTCCAACTAACGTTATTTCTATCACTGATGGACAGATCTTCTTGAGTAGTGATATGTTCCACTCAGGTACACGTCCAGCTATTGATGCTGGTACATCTGTTTCTCGTGTTGGTGGAGATGCCCAAATTAAGGCTATGAAGAAGGTTGCTGGTACTTTACGTCTGGATCTTTCTTCATATCATGAATTGGAATCATTCGCTCAATTTGGTTCAGATCTTGATGAAGCTACAAAGGCAAAACTAGACCGTGGACGTCGTACAGAGGAAGTTCTAAAACAACCCGTACACTCCCCAGTTGCTGTTCAAAAACAAGTTTTGATTTTGTTTGCTTTGACAAGAGGATTCCTAGATAAAATCAATGTTGATGATATCAAAGAATATGAAGCTTCACTTTCTGAATATTTCGATGCAAACCATTCAGATCTTTTACAAACAATCAAAGAAAAAGGTACATTACCTGATGAAGATACCTTCAAGTCAGCTGTAAGTGAATTTACAGAAAACTTCTTGGCTTCTAAGTCAGATTCAGATAGCAAGCAAGAAAAATAATACAGGAGGTTTAAATAATGGCTGAGTCCCTTATGGATATTAAAAGAAGAATTTCTTCTACTAAGAAAACCGGTCAAATAACAAAGGCCATGCAAATGGTCTCTGGTGCTAAACTCTCTCGTATTGAAAAGAAATCTATTGCTTATCAATTGTATGAAAAAAAGGTTGAAGATATTGTTAGACATTTAACAGCTGCTGATGTGTTTAAAGAATTATCTGTTGCAGATGATTCCACTGATCCTTTGAGTCTAAACAGTCTTCTAAAAGTTCGTGAAGTCAAGAAGACTGCATATGTTGTCATTACAAGTGACCGTGGTCTTGTTGGTGGATACAATAGTAATATTTTAAAAGCAATGATGGATCTTTTCCAAAAGAAATATCATGGTGATAAAAGTAAATTTACTATCATTTCCTTAGGTGCAACTGGTACTGAATTTTTCAAAGCACGTGGCTTTGACGTTGCTTATGAATATACAGGTTTACCTGATATTCCAACTGTTGAAGACATTACACCAATCATGAAAACAATTTTGCAAATGTATCAAGCTGAATTGTTTGATGAAATTGACATTTGTCATAATCATCACGTTAATTCATTAGTTTCTAAGTTTACAACTCAAAAACTTTTGCCATTAACAGAACCTGATGATGTTACTGCTGAAGAACAACAAGTTGCTAGTGAATACATCACAGAACCAAACCCTAAAGCAGTTCTATCTGCAATTGTGCCTCAATATATTGAGTGTTTAGTTTTAGGAGCAATGATGGATGCAAAAACAGCAGAGCATGCTGCTTCTGTAACAGCTATGAAGAGTGCTAGTGATAATGCTGATGACCTTATTGCAGGTTTATCACTACATTATAATCGTGCTCGTCAGGCTCAAATTACTACAGAGATCACTGAAATTATCGGTGGTGCTGCTGCACTTGAATAGTTTAGAAAGGAGCCAAATTAATGAGTAGCAAAGGTAAAGTTATTCAGGTAATCGGTCCAGTTGTCGATGTTGAGTTTCCTATTGACGGAAACTTGCCAGAAATCAACGACGCTTTGAAAGTTAAGAAAAGCGATGGATCAGAGATTACCCTTGAAGTTGCTCTAGAATTAGGTGATGGCGCCTTGCGTGCTATTTCCATGAGTTCTACTGACGGACTTCAAAGAGGTGCTGAATGAATTAATCCTGACGGTCCTATTTCTGTACCAGTTGGAAAAGAAACATTGGGTCGTGTGTTTAACGTCTTAGGTGAATCAATCGATGGAGGTAAAGCTTTTCCTGCTGACTTCCCAAGAAACAGTATTCACCGTTCTGCACCTGCTTATGATCAATTAAATACATCAACTGAAATTCTTGAAACAGGTATCAAAGTTATCGATTTACTCGAACCTTACGTTCGTGGTGGTAAAGTTGGTTTGTTCGGTGGTGCCGGTGTTGGTAAGACCGTTCTAATTCAAGAGTTAATCCATAATATTGCCGAAGAACATGGTGGTATTTCAGTATTTACTGGTGTTGGTGAAAGAACACGTGAAGGTAATGACCTTTATTATGAAATGAAGGAATCCGGTGTTCTTGCTAAAACAGCCATGGTTTATGGTCAAATGAACGAATCACCTGGTGCTCGTATGCGTGTTGCCTTAACAGGTTTGACAATTGCTGAGTACTTCCGTGATGTTGAAGGACAAGATGTTCTATTGTTTATCGATAACATCTTTAGATTTACACAAGCTGGTTCAGAGGTTTCTGCCTTGCTTGGTCGTATGCCTTCAGCCGTTGGTTATCAACCAACATTGGCTACAGAAATGGGTCAATTGCAAGAAAGAATCACTTCTACAAAAACGATAAACCTCTCTTCAATTCAAGCCGTTTATGTTCCTGCCGATGATTATACTGATCCTGCTCCTGCTACAACCTTCGCCCATTTGGATGCTACAACCAACTTGGAACGTAGATTGACACAACAAGGTATTTACCCAGCCGTTGATCCTTTGGCATCATCATCATCTGCTCTTGACCCCGACGTTGTTGGACAAGAACATTATGATGTTGCTACTGAAGTTCAAGAGGTTCTTCAAAGATATCACGAATTACAAGATATTATTTCTATCTTGGGTATGGATGAATTATCTGACGAAGAAAAGACTGTTGTTGCTCGTGCAAGACGTATTCAATTCTTCTTGTCACAAAACTTCAGTGTTGCTGAACAATTTACTGGTGTACCCGGATCTTATGTTCCTGTTGAAGAAACTGTTAAAGATTTCCGTGCTATCTTAGATGGTAAGTATGACGATGTTCCTGAAGACGCCTTTAATGGTGTTGGTGGAATTGATGACGTGCTCGCTAAAGCTAAGAAGATGGGCTGGACACCAGCTGATGAAGAAAACAACGATGACAACTCTACTGAAGCAGTTGCCAATTAACAGAAGGAGGAAATGATATGGCTGGTAATATTATGAAGGTCAATATTGTTACTCCTGATGGTGTTGTTTACGACCATCATGCAAAACTCGTTGTCTTGAGTACCATTGATGGTGAAATTGGTGTCATGGCGCACCATGCCCCAATTATTGCCCCATTGGTCATTGATGAAGTTCGTGTCCGTCGTGTCGACAAGCCTCACCATGAAGACTCAATTGCTGTAAATGGCGGGTTCTTGGAGTTTAGTAATGATCTAGTATCGATCGTGGCTAATAGTGCCGAAAGAGCTAGAGATATTGATTTAAGACGTGCCAAATATGCTAAGCAAAGGGCTGAAAGTACTATCAAATCTGCTGAAGAAAAGCACAATATTGATGAGTTAGCTCGTGCACAAGTATCCTTACGTAAGGCTATTAATAGAATTAACGTAAGTTCACATCGTAATTAATATGTAATAAAAAAGACTGAGGAGACTCAGTCTTTTTTGTACTTTAAATTAAGTTAAAGTATTTGGTATGGATAAACGTGATTATTAATAAAATGTTATTATTTAGAAAAGTGAGGTTTATAAAATGACAAATTTAGGAATAAATGCAATAATTACGCTTGTAAGCCATATCATTTTTATATGGATCAGTTTTAATATATTACAAGTGGTGGATTGGAAAAAGATATATAACAAAACCAATCCTAAAATGTTACAATTACTTGTAGCGTTTATTGCAATCGCTCTGGGTTACACTGTAAGTTCGTTTTTCATGAGTATTTTCAGTTTAACTCAGAATATAGCCTTGTTTTTTAAATGATTCCAGGTTTTGGAGGAGAATATTGTGCAACAAATAATCGTAAATGGACCTACGCAATTAAAGGGAAATGTAAGAATTGAAGGTGCAAAGAATGCTGCCTTACCAATTTTGGCGGCGACTATCTTAGCATCAAAAGGAAAAACCTCTTTGACAAATATCCCTCCGTTATCAGATGTAATTACAATGTCCAAAGTATTAAAAGCTTTGAATGCTAATGTTTCATATGATGAAATTGATGAAGTTTTAACGGTTGATACGAGTGAAGGAACATCCACTACAGCTCCTGAAGACCTAGTTGATAAAATGCGTGCTTCAATTGTTGTTTTAGGGCCTAAAAAAGTAGCCTATACTAATAAGTATAAATCTATGCACGGAGGTTGTGCAATTGGTTCAAGACCAATAGCGCTACATTTTGAGCAAATTGAAATGTTAACGAATTTATTTAATCAAAATGGTGGTTATATCGATGCAACTACCGATGGACTACATGGCGCCAATATTTATTTAGATTTTCCAAGTGTTGGTGCTACTCAAAATATTATGATGGCTGCGACTCTTGCTGATGGTGAAACATCTATTGTTATATTAAAAAAGTTAAATGAATAAGTAGATTTAGCTAATGTTTTAAGTAAAATGGGTGCTGACGTTACAGGAGCTGGTACTAACACAGTTCGTATTAACGGTGTATCTAGTTTACATGGTTGTGAACATTCAATTATGCAAGATAGAATTGAAGCTGGTACTTTTATGGTAGCTGCTGCAGTTACAAATGGTGATATTTTCATCAAGGATGCTGTGGCTGCACATAATCGTCCATTGATCTCTAAATTGATTGAAATGGGCGTTAAAATTGATGAGAACGACGAAGGAATTCGTATTACTGGTTCTAATCAATTGAAACCAGTTGATGTTAAGACAATGCCTCATCCAGGTTTTCCAACTGACATGCAAGCTCAAATGACTTTGGCTCAATTGTTAAGCGTTGGAACAACTGTAATGACAGAGACAGTCTTTGAAAATAGATTTATGCATTTCCCAGAATTTGGGAAGATGAAGGCCGACTATAAAATTGAAGGTAATTCAGTTATTATGTTTGGACCTGCACAATTGAGTGGTGCTAATGTTGCCGCTACTGACCTACGTGCTGCTGCAGCGTTGGTACTAGCAGGATTGGTTGCTGAAGGCGAGACAAGAGTTTCTAACCTTCAATATTTGGATCGTGGATATTATCATTTTACTGAGAAGTTAAGAGACTTAGGTGCTAACATAAGACGTGTAGCAATCGATGAATCTGGTCGAGAAAGTTTAGTATTGAATACAATACCAAGTGTTACAAAATTGGCTTAAAGTTGACTTAAGGAAGTGGGATTTCCACTTTCTTTTTTTATTGGCAATTTAATGATTGAGCTGGTTATGATATACTTTTTGTGTTTAGATTTTGGAGGATATAGTATGTCGAAATATCTAGGAATTGATTTGGGTACAGCAAATGTACTTATTGATGTAAAAGGCGAGGGAATTGTTTTAAACGAACCCTCTGTCGTAGCAATTAATACGAATAATAATGATGTCGTAGCAGTTGGTAAAGATGCTTATATGATGGTTGGTAGAACACCAGCCAATATTAAAGCTATCCGTCCATTGAAAGACGGTGTAATAGCTGACTTTGATATTACTGAAAAAATGCTTCAGTATTTCATTGATAAATTGAATATGAGAAGTCGCTTTGCTAAGCCAACGATTATGATTTGTGCACCTACTAATGTGACACCAGTAGAACAAAAATCTATCATTGAAGCTGCTGAACAAGCTGGTGGGGGAAAAGTTTATCTACAACTTGAACCCAAGGTAGCTGCTGTTGGTGCTGGTCTTGATATTTTTAAGCCACAAGGAAATATGGTTATTGATATCGGTGGTGGTACTAGTGATATTGCCGTTATTTCAATGGGAGATATCGTTACAAGCCGTTCATTACGTTTCGCGGGTGATAAGATGACAGGCGCTATTCAGGCCTTTGTGAAGCAAAACCATGGCCTTATTATTGGTGAAAGAACTGCTGAACAAATTAAGATGGAAATCGGTTGTGTCATGGATGCTGACGAAAGTAAGACATTCTCTGCCAGTGGAATTGATGTCGTAACTGGATTGCCTAAAGAAATTACGATTAATGAATTAGAAGTTCAAAACGCTTTATCTGACGGTGTAGATCAAATTGTTGATGCTGCCAGAAATGTTTTGGAACAAACTCCTCCTGAATTATCTGGAGATATTATTGATCGTGGTATTATGTTAACTGGTGGTGGAGCCTTGTTGAAGAACCTTGACAAGCTTCTTTCCGAAAAGTTACAAGTACCCGTACTTTTGACAGATAGTCCACTTGACTCGGTTGCCTTGGGTACTGGTGTTTTGTTAGAGAATATCGAAAAACATAAAAAATACTAGGGTGAAAAATGAAAAGAGACTTTGGTAAAGAATATCGTCGTGATATTTTTAAGAAAATAGGTTGGGTATTATTATTAATGCTAATTTTTTTAGTTTTGGGTATGTTGATTGGATCAGCCTTAGGTGGTTCTAATCCACTGGCTGTTTTATGGCCAGGAACCTGGATGCATATGTTTGATTTCCTAAAATAATATGTTGAAAAAAATATTAATAGGAATCGTTAGAATTTATCAAAAATTCATATCTCCAGTATTGCCACCTAGTTGTCGATATTACCCAACGTGTTCATCTTACTTTATTGATGCGGTGAAAAAGCACGGTGGAATTTTAGGTACTGTTATGGGGATTGCAAGAATATTACGTTGTAATCCCTTTGTGCGTGGTGGGGTAGATCCCGTACCAGATAATTTCACCATTTTTAGAAATCCTCATCCGGAAAAATATGAAGATGAAATTATTGCAAAAAAATTTCATAACAAAGAATAGGAAAGATTCAATGTCTAGAAAAAAGAAATCAGTAGAAATTAGTTTAAAAGATATCAGTAGTGATCCCGAAACTTATGAACTTTGGGATGGTAAACATTATATTGGAACGATTAAAAAGGAGGCTGAACGTTACCTTTCTTTTGTAGAGAGCAACGATACTCCCTTTAAGTCGGTCAAACTTGACGATGCAATTAATGAATTGTTGATGCAATATAATTTACATAATCATTAATAGGTGTAGATATGCAAATAAGAAATGAAAATAAGAAGAATGACGTGGATTCAAGAATTGATTATGGAATAATTTTTTCCGTAATGATGTTGGCTATGATTGGATTAATGTCAATCTATGTAGCAACGATTCAAGATTCACAGAACCCATTGAAGAATGTGGTTTCACAAATAGTTTGGTATGCTATCGGTGCTGTTATAGTAGCAGTGGTGATGCAGTTTGATGCGGAGCAGTTGTGGCAAGTTGCCACCTTGGCGTATTTTGCAGGATTGGCGTTACTGTTTTTAGTATTGATTTTTTACAGTCGCTCCTATGCTGCAAGTACTGGTGCTAAGAGTTGGTTTGCTATCGGTTCATTTACATTCCAACCATCAGAAGTTATGAAACCGGCGTTTATTTTAATGCTGGGTAAAGTAATCACAAATCATAACAGTGAATATTCACATACTATCAAGAGTGATTTTATGTTGATTGGAAAACTATTCCTGTGGACATTGCCTGTTATGGTGCTTTTGAAGTTACAAAATGATTTTGGTACTATTTTGGTTTTCGTAGCCATCTTAGGTGGAATGATTTTGGTTTCAGGTATTGATTGGCGGATTCTTTTAGTAGGATTCCTGATCGTAGCTGTCGTTGGTGGTACGGCATTATTATTTGCTACTCTGATAATGGGAAGAACTATCCTAGGCCATTTTGGCTTTAGATCTTATCAGTTTGCCCGAATTGATAGTTGGCGTGATCCTTCGGCTGATACTTCAGAAAATGGGTATCAGATTTGGCAAAATATGAAGGCAATCGGTTCTGGACAATTATTTGGTAAAGGCTTCAACGTTTCTAATGTTTATGTCTCACAGAAATGAAGCAGGTACTTTGTCTCTGTTGTTGGTGAAAACTTTGGTTTTGTTGGTTCTTGTATTTTGATTCTCTTGTACTTCTTGCTAATTTACCAAATGGTTCAAGTAACTTTTGATACAAAGAATGAATTTTATGCTTACGTATCAACTGGTGTTATTATGATGATTTTATTCCACGTATTTGAAAATATTGGTATGAGTGTAGGTCTATTACCGTTGACGGGTATTCCATTGCCATTTATTTCGCAAGGTGGATCTGCCTTATTAGGTAATATGATCGGTATTGGATTGATTATGTCAATGAGATTCCATCATAAGAGTTACATGTTTGAAAACGGTACTTTTAAACAAAGGTAGGAATTAATTATGAGTGATAAAAAGAATTATTTTTGGATAAAAAAAGGTGAGCATACGACTCGTATAGGTCTCACTAAGGAAGCTCAAGATACTTTAGGTGATGTCAAATATGTTGAATTACCTGATTTAAATTCTGACATAAAAAAAGGCGAATCTAGTGGTGAGATTGAGGCTCAAAAAGCTGTAGTTGAGCTAGAATCACCGGTTAGCGGCAAGATTGTCAAGGTTAATGATAAATTAAATGATAATCCTGAATTATTAAATGGTACTGAAAAAGATGCTTGGTTCTTTGAAGTAAATAATTAAATTTTTAAAATTTATCTTTTTATTGTTGCTTATTTCTTGCAACATTTTTTAATAACTGTTTAAATTATCCATGGAATTAATAAATGAATGGGGATAGTTTAGAATGAAAATCTTAGGTGAAAAGATTCGTCATTACAGAAAACTCAGAGGTATTTCTCAATCTGAGTTAGCTGATGGCATTTGTACACAGGCAACTGTCAGCCTGATTGAAAAAAAAGACAAGATTCCAAGTATGGAAATTTTGGTTCGCATTTGTGAGAGACTGGGTATCACAATGAACCTTGTAATTGTTAATGACGATAGTCAAATCTATTCAATAATTAGTGATATTAAGAAGTCATTCTATCAAGATGATTTCGATGGAATTAGTGATAAACTGGGTAAGCTTAACAACATCAATGTCAACAATAAACAAGAAATTAAGCTAATTCACTTCTTCCATGGTTTGATTGAATATGTCACAAGCAAGAATTACGACAAGGCCATCTTTGATTTCAATCGCGCAATGAATGTGAATATTGCTAATGTGGATATGTATGATATTCTAATCGACATATTTACAGCCAAGGCATACATCAATAAAAAGTCACTTGATGAAGCTAAAGTTTACTATGATCAAGCTAAAGACTTAATCAAATCAAGCTTAGATAAAATCGGTGATGAAAATTACCATGATAGTATTTTGATTTATGCTAATATGTCTGACTTGTCATTAAAGCTGGATGAAAATCAAAAGGCTATGGAATACGCTAATGAAGGTATTTTCATTGCTAGAAGAGAACAAACTCTTTTCAAGCTTGATGAAATGTATTGTTACTTAGCAGAAGCAGGCACACGCGAAGGTCAAAAGGCCGATGAAGATTACATTAAAGCATATGTGATTTCTAGTGTGAGTGAAGATAAAAGAGTATTTGAAAAATTAAAATCTAAAGTGAAAGATATGCACTTAAATATCTTTTAAAAAATAAATAATTTATTAAATTCCAATAAAAAAGGAGTGATTCGAAAGAATCACTCCTTTTTGTTTACGATTTATTTTCTAGGTTTCTTGATAGTCTTGTTATCTAAGTCAGTTCTAACAACAAGTACATCACATGCTGCAGTTCTTGTTACATATTCAGTAACCGAACCAATTAGCAATCTCTCCATAGCATTAAGACCAGTAGCGCCGATCATAATCAAGTCGACACCTAACTTCTTAGGGAAGTCTGTGGCAATGATTGCCTTAGGAGCGCCATATTCAATACTGTAGTCGATTTCGTTTAGGCCAGCATCTTGAGCTGTCTTAACATAACTTTTAACAGTATCCTTAGCCTTTTCAGTGATCTGTTCAACCATTGTTGAATCAAAACTAGAAACATTTTGAAAAGCTCTAGTATCAATAACATGAAGCAAATGAACAGCGGCATTGTTTCTTTTAGCTACTTCCACAGCTTTCTTAAATGCTAGTTCAGCTTCAAATGAACCATCGATTGGTACGAGAATGTTTTTATATTGTTGTAACATAAGTATCACCCCGTTAGTGTAGTATTATTACTGCTTTTATATCTTTATTTTAGTTGATTGAGGCCGATAAATACAGTCATCAGCGAATATTTGCTAAATAAATTGAAAAGGCTGCCGCAATTAGACTTCCCAATAACAATGTTATTAGATTCATTTCCTTGGTACCGACTAAAAGGACAACGATTCCTAGGATAGAAACCAAAATTAATAGGACAGCAGTGAAACGCATGATATTTTTTAAAGTAAGATTTTCGTTAGGTGAGTAGATTAAAAACTTTTTATCACTGTGTGACCATAATGTGTAGGCCAATGCCAACAAAAAAATAATAAAAAATATCATTAAAACTTTAATTATCATAACTATTCTAACCTCGTTTTGAATTCTTTTTCCATTCTTGAATTTGTTGCATTCGAAGATTTAATGCTTGTTCATATTTACCAGTGTTCTTAGGTTGATAATATTTCTTGTTAATGAGATTGTTAGGTAAATATTGTTGTTCAACCCAAGAATTAGGATAATTATGTGGATATTTGTATTCGAGTCCGTGACCTAATTTCTTGGCACCTGAATAATGTGCATCTTTCAGATCGTCAGGAATTGAACTAGCTTTACCATCACGTACGTCTGCTAGTGCATCATCAATAGCTACCATACCTGAGTTCGATTTAGGGCAGAGGCAAAGATCAATTACTGCATCTGCTAAAGGAATCCTAGCCTCGGGTAGTCCAACCATTTGTGCTACTTGAGCAGCCTGAACAGCTCGAGCACATGCTTGTGGATTAGCTAAACCGACGTCTTCATAGGCACAAACTAGTAACCGACGGATAGCAGATGTTAATTCACCAGCTTCTAAAAGTCGAGCAAGGTAAAGTAATGCAGCATTAGGATCGCTTCCACGGATCGATTTTTGAAAGGCGGAAATGACATCGTAATGGCTATCACCATTCTTATCAGCTGAGATAGCTTTACGTTGAATTGACTCTTCAATTGATTGTAAATCGATATGAATTTGTTCGTTTTCATCACTTTTTGTTGAAAGATCAGACGGCTCATGCCCATTTAAAATACTTCGTAGATCACCATTTGTCGAATTGACCAATAGATTTAGAGCATTCTCATCTAGTTTGACATCGTACTTGCCTAAACCGTTCTTATTATCCTCTAGAGCCCTTCTGACAGCTTTTTTTAGATCATCACTAGTAAGAGGATATAATTCAAAAATTTGTACACGAGAGCGAATAGCAGGACTTATATTGATATATGGATTTTCAGTAGTTGCACCAATTAAAATGATGGAGCCACTTTCCAGTAGTGGAAGAAGAAAATCCTGTTTAGTCTTATCTAGACGATGGATTTCATCCAATAAAAGGACAACTGTTCCACTCATTTTGGCCTCTTCAGCTACAATTTGTAAATCTTTTTTACTGTCAGTGGCGGCATTTAATTTTCTGAAAGCATATTTGGTACTTCCGGCAATTGCACTGGCAATACTGGTCTTTCCAATCCCAGGAGGACCATAGAGAATCATTGAAGATAACATTTTAGCTTCAACCATTCGGCGAAGTATCTTATGGGGACCAACTAAATGTTGTTGACCAACAATTTCATCAATATTAGTAGGTCGCATGCGATATGCTAATGGTTTTTGCATAATTCCTCCTATATAATTAATATGTATATATTCTACAACAAAGGATTGAGAACATGTTTGATAAAAATGATTTTAAAGTTTTCAATGATGACACCTTGAGTGGACGTTTGGAGTTAATTAAAAGAGATCTTGATCCTAAATTTGAGGTTTTAGGTCAAGACTTGCTTCAGGCACTTGAAGATGAATATCATCAGAAGTTCTTTTTAAAGATAGCTAAGCATCAACGTCGGACAAAGAATCCACCTCCTGATACTTGGTTAGCTATCAACCAAGACAAAAAAGGGTATAAAAAGACACCACATTTGGAATTTGGCTTATGGCCAGATCGTTACTTTATAACTTTTAGTTTATTGGCTGATATTAGAGATAGGGTAAATTACTATCCGATTTTAGAAAAGTATCAAGATAAAATCATATCAGAAGGCTGGGGAGTGTCAAATGATCACACTTCCAGTGTTTTAAAGAATGCTGCTGAATTTGGCGATGTAATTAAGCATTATCAAAAAGTTAAGTCTAGTGACTTAGTAGTGGGATTTGAACTTTTAAAGGATGATCCGATAGTATCAAGTGCAGATTATGATCAGCTTTTGAAAGATAAGTTCATGAAGTTGAGTAAGTACTTGGTTCTTTTTAATGAAGAGGTTGCCAAATAGGCATTCTCTTTTTTTGTAAAAAAAATACACCCACCAAGGAGTGGATGTATTTGTTCCAAATATTAAAGAATTTGGTTGTAGTATTCAACAATCAATGATTCATCGATATTTGGTTCTAGTTCGTCACGTTCTGGGTTACGTACTAGAGAACCTGTCATTTCGTTATCATCAAATGTAACGAAACCAGGACGACCAACAACGTTTTCAAGGTTAGCCTTAACAATTGTAAGGTTCTTTGACTTGTCACGAAGGCTGATCTTTTGACCAATCTTAACTTCGTATGAAGGGATATCAACACGTTTGCCATCAACAGTGATGTGACCGTGGTTAACAAGTTGACGGGCTTGTGGACGTGAGCTTGCTAAACCTAAACGGTAAACCATGTTATCCAATCTTGTTTCAAGAAGAATCATCAAGTTAACACCATGAATTCCTTCCATCTTACCGGCACGGTTGAATAGGTTACGGAATTGACGTTCGTTAACATCATACATGAAACGTAACTTTTGCTTTTCAGCTAATTGTTGACCGTATTCTGAAACCTTACGACGGCCACCGTTTGGTCCATGTTGACCTGGGGCATAGATTAAACGGTTAATTTCCTCAGATGCTACTGAAAGTGAAATTCCTAAACGACGTGATAATTTCCAACGAGGTCCTGTATATCTTGACATAAATAAATTCCTCCAAAATGTTTGTCTGGAGTAAAATAATTAACTAGAGCACAGCATTCGTGCAGTTATCGTTACAATTTTCGCCATGTGCAGCTCACAGGTTACTTGTTGAACTAAATCGTCGATAAATGTTGACGTTCTTGCCGCTCTTTGCTGCATATTTTACACGAGGACTAGTGTAACGTGATTGATACCAATTGTCAAAGTAAATTTTTGGAGGGAATAGTTTAAAACTTTATTATGAAAAGTTGATAGTTCTGATAATAGTAATAATATTTGGTATAATTTCTTTGAGATAAGACGCAATTGTCATTAGGGGTGTAAAAGTGTTTGCAATTATTATTGGAATAATAGTGATCGTATTGATCTTCTTGTGGTATATGTGGTTCTTGCAAAGAAAGAACGCATCTACTTTAAATAAGTTAAAGGATCAAACGGATCGTTTAAAAAAAGCTACTTTAGATGAAAAAATCAAGAAATTGGAAGAGATGAAACTTGCTGGTGCCAGCAAAGATCGTTTCAACCAATTAAAAGACAGTTACCGTGAGCAAGTTGATCGAGTGCTTACTGATATTTTGAAACAAATGAGGGCGGCTGAATATAAAAATACTGAGTTTAAGGTGTTTGGTTCAGCTAATGAGTTGAAAAAGGTCAGTGCAGCAGTTACTGATTTTGAGCAAAAAATCAGCGAAGTTTCTAAAGGTTTCGAAGATTTATTAGCTAGCAATGAATTAAATGCGACTCACAGTGAAGAATTACAAAAGCAATATCAAACTTTACGAAAACAAGTCTTAACCCAATCTTTTAGTTATGGACCTGCAACTGATAAGTTAGAGGATGAATTATCAGAGATTGCTAATTTATTAGACCAAGAGAAGCAACTAACTGATAAAGGTGATCACATTGAAGCTAGCCAATACTTAGATGATGTGAAACTTAAATTAGGTTTGATCACAGACCAATTAAAAGTCATCGAACCTTTGTATCATGACTTAAATGAAGTTTTCCCTGGACAAGTTGATGAGATAAAGTTTGTTTATCAAAAATTAGTTAAACAATATTTCCAATTTAAAGATGATATTATTCAACAAATTTCGGAAGTTCAAGATGAGATTGAAGAGTCCAACAACAAATTGGGTGATTTGAACTTTGATGCGGTTAATACTAATAATGAAGATATTAAACAGCGTATTGACGATTTATATGAAACCTTGACCTTAGAAATAGATGGTAAAAAAGAAGTTTTAAAGGAACAAAAGCCTGTTTTAGATTACTTGAATCATGCCGTCTTTCAACATAACCGTTTGGATAAACGTATTCAAAAATTGGAAGAAGAGTATGTCTTAGCTGATAAAACTATGAAGACTTTCAACGATAACTTTGCAACATTAAATGACGTTCGCCAAGAATATGATGCTGATGTACAAGGTATTGCTGATAAGAAGATTATTTTCTCGGAAGTCAGGGATGATTTTAAAGAAATTGTTAAGCACTTGGATGATATTGAAGCTAGCGAAAAATCAATTAATGATGATCTTAACCAAATGTTGTCTAGCGAACGTATTGCCCGTAATAGTGTGGATGAATATGCTAAGCGTTTGGAAATTCAAAAGAAGATGATTAAGCAATTACGTTTGAATGGTTTGCCTGATGATTATTTGGATTATTTCTATATGGTTTATGACGAAATTAATAAGCTTTATGATGAATTAGATGCTAAACAGATTAATATGGAAGATATTAGCAAACAAGTAATTGTGACACAGGAAGATTTGAGCAACTTAGTCGAAAAAACTAAGCATTGAAAATATAATGTTCTCTTGTCTGAAAAATTGTTACAGTATGCTAATCGTTACGCTAATAAGAATCCCGAATTTAGTGATCAATTAATTCGTGCACGTGCCTTGTTTGATACTGATTATAATTATGATGAGGCAGTTGAAGTTATTTCAAAAGCCTTAGAGAGTGTTGAATCTGGTTCAGTTGACCGAATAAAAGAAACAATTAATGCATAATGATGTAGTTTTGTGTTAAGTTATAAGAGATAAAATTTTAGGCCGCAAGGCCTTTTTGTTTTGGTGAGGCAGAAATGATATATTTTGATAACAGTGCAACAACAAAAGTTAATGATTCTGTACTAAAAACTTATAATGCTGCCAGTGAGGAATACTTTGGTAATCCTTCAAGTTTGCATAAATTGGGTTTGAAAGCATATGAATTATTGGAAACATCTCGCAAACAAATTGCGAACTTATTAGGCTTTAAACAAGACGAAGTTGTTTTTACTAGTGGTGGTACTGAGGGGAATAATTGGATCATCAAGGGTACAGCTTTTAAGAAGCGTGAATTTGGTAAACATATTATTACAACTGAAATTGAACATCCTTCAGTTTTGAATACTATGCACCAATTAGAAGAACTCGGCTTTGAAGTAACTTATTTACCTGTAGACAAAACAGGTCATATCAGTGCAGACGATTTGAAGAAGGCTATTCGTAGCGATACTATCTTGGTTTCAACAATGGCAGTTAATAACGAAATCGGTGCAATTCAACCAATTCATGAAATTGCTAATGTTTTGAAAGACTATCCAAGTATCAGTTACCATGTCGATTCAGTTCAAGCAATTGGTAAGAATCTTCAATCTAAGTTTATGGACCCTCGAGTTGATTACTATACTTTCTCAGGTCATAAATTCCATGCTCCTCGTGGAATTGGCTTTATTTATATGAAGGAAGGCAAACAGCTTGAACCATTAATGGCTGGTGGTGGGCAGGAGTCTAATCTTCGTAGTGGTACAGAGAATACTCCTGCAATTGCTGGTATGGCAAAGGCTATTCGTTTGTTGAAAGAAAATGAAGCTCAAAAGGCTGACAAGATGGAGCAATTAAAAGAAAAATTAGTTAACCACTTGCATACTTTGGATAACGTTCACGTCTTCTCACAAATAGCTGATGATTTTGCACCACACATTATTTGTTTCACAATTGATGGTGTACGTGGCGAAACGATTGTTCATACTTTTGAAGATCGTGATATCTATATTTCTACAACTAGTGCTTGTTCTTCCAAGAAAGGTTTGGAATCAGGTACTTTAAAGGCAATGAATGTGCAAGAAAATGTTGCAACTAGTGCCGTACGTGTCAGTTTAGATGAGAGTAATACAGAAGCTGAAATGGATGAATTTATCAAGAATTTGGATGAAGTTCATGATCATTTCCAAATTTTGAATTAGGAGATTTAAATGGAATATACTGAGATTATGGTTCGTTACGGCGAACTATCAACTAAGGGTAAGAATCGTAAGAGCTTTATTGACCGTCTTCATGGTAATGTAGCTAAAGTTTTGAATGATTATCCTGATTTAAGAATGCAACCACATCGTGATCGTTTACATATTCAATTGAATGGTACTGATGCTAAGCCAGTGATGGAGAAGTTAAAGAATGTTTTTGGAATTCAAACTTTCTCATTGAGTGTTAAAGTGTCACGTAATTTTGAAGATGTTAAGAAAAAAGCTATTGAAATGATGCATGAGGCCTATAAGCCTGGTATGAGTTTCAAAGTCGGTACAAAACGTTCAGATCACACTTATGAACTTGATACTAACCAAGTTAATTTACAATTAGGGGATGCTATTTGTGACGAATTCCCTGGTATTGATGTTGAAATGAAGAAACCTGATATCAAGATTTCTGTTGAAGTAAGACAAGATGGAATCTACCTATCATACTTAACAGTCAAAGGTGCTGGTGGATTACCAGTTGGTACTGCTGGAAAAGCTATGTTGATGCTATCAGGTGGTATTGATTCACCCGTTGCTGGTTATTTAGCTATGAAACGTGGTGTTGATATCGAAATGGTCCATTTCTTCAGTCCACCATACACATCAGAACAAGCTTTGAATAAAGCCAAAGAATTAACATCGAAATTAACAGCCTTTGGTGGTCACATCAAATTTATTGAAGTACCATTTGCTGAAATTCAAGAAACAATCAAAGCCGGCGTTCCTGAAGGATATCTAATGACAATCCAACGTCGTTTCATGCTAAGATTGACTGACTTGATTCGTGAAAAAGAGAACGGTCTAGCTATTTTTAATGGAGAAGCCGTAGGACAAGTAGCCTCACAAACACTAGAGAGTATGGCTGCCATCAATGATGTCACAACAACACCAATCTTACGTCCTGTAGCAACAATGGATAAGACTGAGATTATTCGATTAGCTGAAAAAATTGATACGTTTAATCTATCAATCCAACCATTCGAAGACTGTTGTACTGTTTTTGCTCCACCATCACCAAAAACACGTCCAAGTATTGAAAAGACACGAATGGCGTAAAATATTATCGAGTTGCTACTAACGAATGGGTTAGTTCAGCTTATGTAGTTGCCTAATAAAATTTAAATTTATTCAAGATGTTGTGAGTTTTATCAAGAAATTTTTTTATAGAAAAAATAAATCTGATTGACGTTTCACAATTTATGATTTATCATCATGATATCAGCTTTGAGCAGGAGTGTTATTCAGCTAGATTTCAGAGAAGGCATGTTGTTGAGAATTGCCAAATCAAACTGAGTAATTGTTGTCTGTGAGCTATCATATAAAAATGATCGGGCCTCCGTTATCTGTTGAGTGAGCTAATGAAACAAGCTGAAGATATAGGTGGTACCCGGAGCCTTCGTCCTATTCGGATGAGGGCTCTTTTTTTATAGACTCTTAGTGTCGAAGCCACTTAGAGTCTATTATGGGGACGCCGAAAGACGTCCGTATAGAGATTTCTGTTTAAACACAGACAACTTAACCGCTCAAAGTTCTATATATGGGGAAATAAAGAATATTTTCAAACAAGTTATAAAAAGGAAGATCCGTTCAGTCCGGAGTAACAAAACTGATGGGTTCAGCCATGAAATTTTTCTTAGCAATGAAGTTGCTTAGAAAAAGGCCGAGCTTGGAGACAATTGTGAATCTTAATTGGCTTCAAGTCGTGCCCATGGCGTTCCAGCCCAATCAGTTTTGTTGCGGAGGACGGCATCCTTAATCAATCCCATATTTAATTATTAATAGTAAATATCTAATTTATGGAGGAAATACTATGAGAGAAATCGACATGGATACAAAATATAATCCACAAGAAGTCGAAGAAGGCCGTTATCAAACATGGTTAGATGACGATGATTTTAAACCTTCTGGTGACAAGAAAGCTAAACCTTATTCAATTGTTATCCCACCACCAAATGTTACTGGTAAATTACACATGGGACATGCTTGGGATACAACTATTCAAGATACATTAATTCGTTATAAACGTATGCAAGGCTTTGATACCTTATATCTTCCAGGTATGGATCATGCCGGAATTGCTACTCAAGCTAAGGTTGAAGCTAAATTACGTGAACAAGGTGTAACTCGTTATGACCTTGGACGTGATAAGTTTGTTGATGAGGTTTGGAACTGGAAAGATGAATTTGCTAAGATTATCAAATCACAGTGGGGTAAATTAGGTTTATCACTTGATTATTCACGTGAAAGATTTACCTTGGATGAAGGTTTATCAAAGGCTGTTCGTAAAGTCTTCGTACAATTGTATAACGAAGGTTTGATTTATCGTGGCGAATACATCATCAACTGGGATCCACAACTTCAAACAGCTTTATCTGATATTGAAGTTATTCATAAGGATGACCAAGGTGCTTTCTATCACGTTAAGTACCCATATGCTGATGGTTCTGGCTTTATTGAAATTGCCACAACTCGTCCTGAAACAATGTTTGGTGATGTGGCTGTAGCCGTAGCTCCAGATGATGAACGTTACAAGGATATTGTTGGTAAAGAAGTCGTTGTTCCATTAGTTGATCGTAAGATTCCTATTATTGCCGATCACTATGTTGATAAAGACTTTGGTACTGGTATGGTTAAGATCACACCTGCCCATGACCCTAATGACTTTGCTGTTGGTAATCGTCATGATTTGAAACGTATTAACACAATGAATGCTGATGGTACAATGAACGAGAATGCCGGCAAGTATAATGGTATGGATCGTTTCGAAGCTCGTAAAGCTATTGTTAAGGATCTTCAAGATGATGATGACATGATCAAGATCGAACCTTATGTACATAGTGTTGGTCATTCAGAACGTTCTGGTGTTCAAGTTGAACCAAGACTTTCAACACAATGGTTCGTTAAGATGAAGCCACTTGCTGAAACAGTTTTGAAGAATCAAAAGAGTGATAACAAAGTTAATTTTGTACCTGACCGTTTTGAAACAACCTTTACTCAATGGATGGAAAATATTCATGATTGGGTTATTTCTAGACAACTATGGTGGGGACATCAAATTCCAGCTTGGTATAATAAAAAGACTGGCGAAACATATGTTGGTGAAGAAGCACCTAAAGATATCGAAAACTGGGATCAAGATCCAGATGTTCTAGATACATGGTTCTCAAGTGCTCTATGGCCATTTTCTACTATGGGTTGGCCTGACAATGATTCAGAAGATTACAAACGTTACTTCCCAACTGATACTTTGGTTACAGGTTACGATATTATTCCTTTCTGGGTTTCTAGAATGATTTTCCAAAGTTTGAAGTTTACTGGTAAGAAACCATTTGATAATACTGTTATCCATGGTTTAATGCGTGATTCACAAGGTCGTAAGATGAGTAAGTCACTTGGTAACGGAATTGATCCAATGGACGTTATTGCTAAATACGGTGCTGATGCTTTACGTTGGTTCGTTATGAATGGAACAACACCTGGTCAAGATACTAGATTTAGTTATGACAAGATGGATGCTTCATGGAACTTCATCAACAAGATTTGGAATGCTTCACGTTACGTTATCATGAATCTTGACGATGATACTCCAGCAATGGATGATCTATCTCAAGTTACAAACTATGACCTTTCTGATAAATGGATCTTGGCTAAATTGAATCAAACAGTTAAGAACGTTAATGATTTGTTAGATAAGTTTGAATTCGGTGAAGTTGAACGTAATCTTTACAACTTTATCTGGAATGATTTCTGTGACTGGTATATTGAAATGAGTAAGGCTACTTTAACAGGGGATGATGAAGCAGCTAAGAAGCAAAAGAAGATGCTTCTAACTTATGTCTTGGATCAAACATTACGTTTGTTGCACCCAATTATGCCATTTGTTACCGAAAAAATTTGGTTGACAATGCCTCATAACGGTAAGACAATCATGCATGCTAAGTATCCTGAATATCACGCTGAATTAGACAACGCCGAAGCTATGGATCAAATGGATATCTTGATTGACTTAATCAAGTCATTGAGAAAGATTCGTTTGGAAGCTAATGCACCAATGTCTAAGGCCGTTGATATTTTGATCAAACCACAGGATGAAAATGTAAAAGCTGTTATTTTGAATAACGAAGATTATATTGATCGTTTCATGCATCCTAAGGATTTGAAGGTTGCTACTGATATTGTTGCACCTGCTTTGGCTATGACATCAGTTACAACTAATGCTGAACTTTACGTTCCATTGGCTGAATTGATCGATATCGATGAGGAAATTGCTCGTCAAAATGAAGAGATGAAGAAGTTAGATCAAGAAATTACACGTCTTGATAAGAAACTTTCCAATGCTAACTTTGTTCAAAAAGCACCTGAAAAAGTTGTTAACGAACAAAAAGAAAAATTGGCTGACTATCAATCTCGTCAAGCAAAAGTTCAACAAAGAATTCAACAATTGAAAGATAATCAATAAAATTGAGTATATAATTAGAGGGGTTGGCAAATGTCCAACCCCTTTTCTTTGAAAAGGAGTGATTTTACATTGTTAAAGAGTTATAAAGAGGCAATTAACTATATTCACTCATTACCAAAATTTCATCGTACGAATAATTTGGACAATATTAAGGAAGCTTTAAAAGTTCTGGATAATCCACAAAATGATTATGAGACGATTCATATTACGGGTACGAATGGAAAGGGAACAACCAGTAATTTTTTGGCCAATTTGTTAGAAGCTGATGGCAAAAAAGTTGGTTTGTTTATTTCACCTTATGTAAAAGTATTTAATGAACGTATTCAGATAGATCATCAGTACATTTCCAATCAAGATTTATTGGATAATGTAAATTATTTAATAGAAAAAATTGGTTCAATTCCATTGACAGAATTTGAATTTGTTACAGTTTTGGGGTATTTTTATTTTCGTGGTCGTGTCGATGTAGCTGTGATTGAAGCTGGCATTGGTGCTCGTCATGATAAAACGAATGTTATTACACCCGTTGTGTCAGTGATTACCTCAGTAGACTTGGATCATGAGAAGCTAATTGGTCCTACTTTACAAGATATAGCTTTTGAAAAAGCTGGAATCATTAAGAAAAATAGACCAATCGTAACTGGTTTTTTGCAGGACTCAATAAAAGAAATAGTTGCAAATACTGCTGTGGAAATGTCGAGTCCGCTTTATAAATTTGGCCGAGATTTTGGAATTAACGATTTTAAGACAAAAAATTTTAAATTATCATTTACATATTATGACGATAAGGTAACAATAAGAGAGATATCTTGTGATGGCTTTGAAAAAACAACTGCGATGAATGCTGCTATTGCAATTTGTGCTTACGTTCAATATCATCAAAAACACCAAATTGAGGTGTCAGAGAAACTTATTAAGGACATCTTTTGATTGAATCTTTATTACAAGTATTACTAAATAGTACAGAATAATCCATTAATTTTAATGGATGGAGCACATAATATTTCGGCAATTTATAATTTAATTAATTCTTTGACTACAAATTATGAAAATAAAGATATAATTGTCTTATATGCTGGAATGAAAGATAAAGATCGCAGTGAGATTATTCAAGAATTAGCACCAAGAGTGAAGCATATCTATATCACAACACTTGATATGCAACGTTCCGCTGTCGCTGGTGATTATAATTTATCAAACTATGAGAATGTTTCTTTTATTGAAAATTATCATACTGAATTACAGAAAATAGTGAAGCAATTAAATGAACAACAAATGTTACTCATTACGGGATCTTTTTATTTAATCTCGGATTTGGAAAACTATTTTGCGTAATTTCAAGTATGATGATAAATTTAAGAGAAAAAATTTTGGCTTATGGTGTCAGCACCTTAAAAGATGAAGAATTAATGGCTGTTGTTATTGGCAATGGCACTAAGAAAAATAACGTTTTGGACTTAACAGAAAAAATTGTTTCAAATAAGAATGGCTTAAATTTGAATTTAGAACAACTAATGGCTTTTAATGGAATTGGTGTTGCCCAAGCTTGTAAGATTTTAGCGGCAATCGAATTGGGCACTAGAAAAGTTCAATCAGATAAGTTATCAGAACGAATCGTTTCAGTAGACGATATTGGAAAACATTTAATAAATATAATAGGTAGTACTCCACAAGAGAAACTAATGGCGGTCTACTTGAATAATAGTTATCATGTCATTAATGAGAAGACTATTTTCATTGGAACAATTGATCAGGCAACTGTTCATCCAAGGGATATCCTGCGAGAGGCAATTCAAATTGCAGCGACAAAATTAAATAAAACTCACAATCATCCAAACGGAACATTAATGTTTTCGAAGAATGATCAAGAGTTTAGTTTACGGCTGAAGAAGTGTTGCAATTTAATGGGAATAAACTTATTAGATCATTTAATTATTACGAGAAAATCGTATTCTAGTTTAAAGAAGTTAAATTTAATTTAGGATATGATTGGTCATACTTTAAATCATTATTTTGTATGATATAATTTTGGTTAGCGTAAAATGTGGTGTGTACTTTAAAGGAGAGAAATAAATTGTTTGGTATTGGATCAAAGAAGCTTGGCATAGATTTAGGAACTGCAAATACTTTAGTTTATGCTGAAGGAAAAGGAATCGGGTTCAGGGACGAAGATGCTAATTAGAAAAATAATAAAAATGGAGAGATCGTTGCTGTTGGTTCAGATGCTCGTGAAATGATTGGACGTACACCTGGTAGTATTTCTGCCATTCGTCCGATGCGTGACGGAGTAATTGCTGATTATGACACAACTGCTGCTATGATGAAGTATTTCATCGAAAAAACAGCAAATAACTCAAAACCTTCTGTAATGGTTTGTGTTCCTAGTGGTGTTACTGAAGTTGAAAAGAGAGCTGTTATCGAAGCTACTCAACATGCAGGTGCTCGTGAAGCATATGTAATCGAAGAACCATTTGCAGCCGCTATCGGAGCTGGACTTCCTGTTATGGATCCAACCGGTAATATGGTTGTTGATATTGGTGGTGGTACAACAGATGTTGCTACCATTTCACTAGGTGGAATTGTGTCATCACGCTCAATTCGAGTTGCTGGTGATAAGTTTGATGATTCAATTTCAGCTTATATTAAGTCAAATTATAATTTACAAATTGGTGAAAGAACTGCCGAAGATGTTAAGATTCAAATCGGTTCAGCCTCAATCGAAAAGGCTAAAGAGATTGAATCAATGCAAATTCGTGGTCGTGACCTTGTTACAGGTTTGCCAAAGACAGTTCAATTAACTGGTGAAGATATTGCAACTGCAATTCATGAAAATGTTCAAGAAATCATTGAAACAATCAAAGAGACTCTTGAAGAAACATCTCCTGAAATTGCTGCTGATGTTATCGATCACGGTATTGTTTTAACTGGTGGTGGAGCATTGTTACATCATTTACCAGAAGTAATCTCAGAAGCAACGGGTGTTCCCGTATTCATTGCCAAAGCTTTAACCATATAATCGCTTGTTGAGGTTATTTCATCCATTTCGTCTACATCATGTGAATTACTACAAAAATAAGCGGGATAAATCCCGTTTTTTTTATTTGATCTACTAGGAGGAAGCAATGCAAAAGTTTTTTTCAAATAAAAAATTGATTATTTTAATGATACTTATTATTGTTACTTTTGGACTTTTGGCGGTAACGGTTAATATTCGTGATAAAAAGAGTACACCGCCAGTTGTTCAACAGGTTGGTAATGATGTCGTCAGTGTTGTTGGTGGAGTTTTTGCATATCCAACTAATGCTGTAAAAAATGCTACCTCAGAATTCTCTGATTTGTACAACACATATTCTGAAAACAAACGTTTAAAAGCCAGAATTGGCGAGTTAGCACAAAATCAGGCTAAGTTAGAAGTAGTTCAAGATGAAAATAAGAAGTTAAAACAAGAGTTAAAACTTAATGGTACACTCACTGATTACAGTACAGTTAATGCCTCTGTTTTGTCGCGGTCACCAAGTAGTTGGCAAAATTACTTAACAATTAATCGTGGTCAAACAAGTGGTATTAAGAAGAATATGCCGGTTATGTCTGGAAAAGGTTTAATTGGTAGAATTATCGAAGTAGACAAGGTCAGTTCTAAGGTTGAATTGATTTCAACTAATAATGAATTGAATGATAAGTTTGCTGCCGAAATTTTAGGTGATAATAAAAATGTTACTGGTGTTGTTAGTCGTTACGATAGTTCTACTGGTGACTTAGTGATGGAAAACGTTAATTCTACAAAAGATATTAAAAAAGGCCAAAGCGTAATTACATCAGGTTTAGGTGGCTTGACACCTCGTGGATTGTACATAGGTAAAGTTTATGGGATTAAGAAAGATAATTACGGGATGACAAATTCTGTTTATATTACCCCAGCCGCTGAATTGCGTAACTTTACTGTTGTAACAGTCATTAAGTCTTCGGTTCATGGTGAGAATTAATGAATATTAAAAGACGAAAGATTTTTGGACAAGTATTATTCATTTTATTTGCATTTTATTTAGATGGTTTAATAAAATGGGCCTTTTTGAATAATATGAATCATGAAACAATAGTGATCTTGCCACAAATCATGTTAATGGCAGTCGTTATGTTAACGATGAGGATTGAGGATCGTCGTCAGTTGATCATATACGGTATAGTCTTTGGGGTTATTTATGATTCTTACTATTATGGAATCATTGGACTATATACAATTCTGTTGCCACTGCTAATGGTGGGAATAGATCATTTCAGATTTTTATTGATTAAAAATAATATGGGATATGATATTTCCATTTATTTTTTGTCGTTAACCTTTTTACAAACGGGAATCTATTTGTTAGAAAAATTATTGCAGCAAACAAGTACAGATGTTTTTGATTTCATTACGTATACGTTGGGACCAACGTTGTTGTGGAATATAGTTGTTTTCTTTGTTATCTATATTCCATTAGCAAATATGTCTGCCTGGTTGGTGAAATATCGGAGGGATAGTAAATGAGTGACATCATTTTAAAAGGTGGTAAAGATGGATTTTCAGTTATTTTTAATGAAAATGCCAATTATGACGATGCGTTGAAAGAACTAAAAGAGTTAATTATGCAACAAAACGTTAAATCAACCAATGAAAATGATGATGCTATTAGTTTTACTATTAAAACCGGTAAGCGATTATTTACTAGTCAACAAAAGGAAAGTATTGAAGGATTCTTTGAAAAATATCCACAATTAGAATTAAAGGATATTGAATCAGATGTTGAAGATAAAAAAAACGTTAAAGAGTTATTTGATGCTAACAAGACTAATGTTGAATCCGGAATTGTACGTAGCGGTCAAAGATTAGAGTATAAAGGTGATTTGATTTTTTTGGGATCATTACATCGTGATGCTCAAATATGTGCGACTGGTTCTATCTATATTTTGGGAGAAGTCAGTGGAATCGTTCAAGCTGGTTTTCCCGATAATCCTAATGCAGCCATTTTTGGTAATCTGAAGGGTATCGATCAATTACGAATTGCTGATGTTATTGAAATTGTAACCGATGATAATCGTGAAGATTTTCAGGATGGCAAGTTTGCTTTTATCAATGATTTACACGCTATTAGTGTTGACGATTTAAAGAATTACAAAGATAAAATAAATGATTTAAGAAAAAGGACAGATTAACTATGGGAATATCAATAGTTGTAACTTCAGGAAAAGGTGGAGTTGGCAAAACAACTACCACCGCATATTTATTTATTCTAACTTATAGTATACTTAAAGTATAGACGTTTAATATCAAAATTGTAGAGAATTAATACTTTATTTTAGTAATGGGACTAACTAATCGAGTTGTTTACGATATTGTGGATGTTGCTCAACATCGGGTAGTGGTTTCTCAAGCTTTGGTGCGAGATCCTAGATTTGAAGACAATTTATATTTATTGGCGGCATCACAGTTTGCTGATAAATACGTTTTAGACAAAGACTCATTAGCACAGATTATCGATGAATTGAAGCAACGATTTGATTTTGTGATGATTGATTGTCCAGCTGGGATTGAGTATGGCTTTCAAAATGCTGTTTCAACAATGGCTAAGGCTATCATTAAGAGACAGATGCAACTGTATCCCACTAAACTTGTTGTAGAACTGACTGAAGAGTAAGAAAATATGAACATGCCGATAACACCGCATTTAGTTATCAATCGTATCCGTAAGAATATGATTAATGAGGGTACATCAATGCGAATTGATGACATTGTTAATCATTTAGGAATTCCATTATTAGGAATTGTTATGGATGAAGATAAGGTTATCTCGGCTTCTAATGCTGGGCAAACAGTGGCTTTTGACCGTGATAGCAGTGCAGGTCACAGTTATCAGAATATTGCTCGAAGAATGTTGGGAGAGAGTATTCCCTTAGATCTATCAACTGAAACTAAAAAGGTTGGATTCTGGGGCCGTGTCTTTGGAAAAAAATGAGTCCTATGGTACAATGTTTTTAAATAATATAAGTCAACACAGGGGGAGCCTTTGGCTGAGAGTGAGCGTAATCGTTCAGACCCTTTAAACCTGTTATGTTAATACATGCGTAGGAATAGTGTTGTTCAAGCAGAAGCTCGAACTCTCTTGTGATGACAAAAATCAGAAGGGAGTTTTTTTGTATGATTAATAAAGCTAAGATCCATTGTGAATTAATTGTTTTGACAGAGGGGGCTATCATTACCGCTTTGGCAATGGGGTTGTCCTATATACCTCATTCCACGGGAGTTTCCTCAGTTGAATTTGTTTATGGATTGATACCAATGTCCATTTATGCTTTAAGAAGAGGACTAAAGCCTGGTTTAATGGCCGGCTTAGTTTGGGGATTATTAGATATGTTCCTTAGGGGATTAGGTGGAGGAGTTTTGAATCCACTTCAAGGTTTTGTTGAATATCCATTGGCTTTTGGTGTTGTGGGCTTGATTGGTTTAGGAAGTGTTAGAGTTCAACGTGCTATTAGAAATGGTAAAAATGCATTAGGATTGATAATCTTTTATTCAGCAATTGGTTTTTTAGCTAAGTACTTCTTGCACTTTATTGCTGGTGGTATCTATTGGGGTTCATATGCACCTAAATCAATGAATCCTTGGATTTATTCCTTAGTTATCAATGGAGGTAGCTTTATAGCTAATATGATCATGTTGATTGTCCTAGCTGTTTTATTAAATCGAATCTTTAAACAATTGATAATTCCAAGAAATTAATTAAAAAGAGTCTAACCTGAATTTTTCAGGTTAGACTCTTTTTTTTGCGCTCTTTTAAATAAAACTCATAATTGAGCCAAGAACAACGCCACCAATTGTGACAATAATCATCAACCAAACAACAATTTGAATAATTTTAGTCAATGTGCTTTTAGGTTTCTTTTCGTCCAAAACTTCCACCACCTAATTTATATATAGTGAAATGGTACTTCACAAAGGAAATTTATGCAATATTGTAATGGTTTTCTCTTTTGATTTTGGGAAAACTCCCCACCCTCGTAAATGTATAATTACCAACTGTTTGCAAGTTTCTTAACTACTTTAGACCGATTGTCAAATATCGTGTGGTTAATTGTGGTGATTTGTGGTAAATTAGGAAGTGTTAAAGAATTGAGGTGATATCCATGTTCATGGGTGAATTTCATCACACACTTGATAATAAAGGCAGAATTATTGTACCTGCTAAATTTAGAAAACTACTTGGTGATGAGTTCGTAATAACTCGTGGAATGGATGGCTGCCTTTTTGGTTATCCTCTAGAGCAATGGGATAAACTTGAAGCTCAGTTGGATAAGTTACCACTAACTAAGAAGGATGCAAGAGCCTTCACCCGATTCTTTTATTCTGCAGCTGCAGAGGTAGAATTTGACAAACAGGGTCGGATTAATCTTTCGACTCCGTTGATCAAATTTGCTAAGTTAAATAAGAATTGTGTAATTGTAGGTGTTTCTGACCGTATTGAAATATGGGATGAGGAATGCTGGAATAAATTTAGCCAAGAGGCTGAAGATAATTTTGAAGAAATATCGGAGAAAATGACAGACTTTGACTTCTAACGAATATAAACATAAAACAGTACTTTTAAAAGAAACTATTGATGAGGTAAATCCACATGATAATGGTATTTATGTAGACGCTACCTTTGGCCGTGGAGGGCACAGTAAAGAATTATTGAGCCGTATGCACCACAGCCATCTTTATGTTTTTGATCGTGACGAGGCTGCCATTAAGGTCGGTGAGAGTATTCAAAACGATCCAACCATCATTGGTGATAATACATTAACTTTAATACGTGATAATTTTGAGAATATGCAAGAACGTTTGTTGGATTTGGGTGTTACTGAGGTAGATGGGATTGTTTACGATTTAGGAGTTTCGTCTCCACAATTTGATGATGCAGTCAGAGGATTCAGTTACAAGAAGGCCGCTCGTCTTGATATGAGGATGGATCAAAGACAAGACTTAGATGCAGAGAAAATTGTTAACGACTGGTCATATAGTGAGTTAGTCGGTATTTTCTACAAATACAGTGATGAAAAATTTTCTAAACAGATTGCCCGTGCCATTGAAAGAACACGTGAGGATCATCGTATTACTTCTACATTGGAATTAGCTGATATTATTAAGAATGCCATTCCTGCAGCAGCTAGAAGAACAGGCGGTTTGGCATTTCAAATTGTCTTTCAAGCAATTAGAATTGCGGTAAATGATGAATTGGGTTCTCTTGAGAGATCCTTGGATCAAGCAATTAAATTGTTAGCACCAAAGGGTAGAATAAGCGTTATAACTTTTCAATCAAAAGAAGACAGAATTGTAAAACATATTTTTAAGGATAATTCACACGTTGATGTTCCACGCGGATTACCAGTCATTCCAGATGACATTAAACCAGTTTTGAAACAGATAACACGAAAACCAATTCTGCCTAACGATAAGGAATTAACTGAAAATAATCGGGCACATAGTGCCAAATTACGCGTTGTTGAAAAGATATAATGGAGAAATAATATGAGAGAAGAAAGTACAGCTAGAAATTTACAAGACTATCAAGTTGCTCCAGAGCCTGAGAAGGTTGTTCAAGCAGCTCCTAAAGTACATAGTGTAAAACTGTCAAAATTTGAGACTGTTTCCATCGTAGGTCTCTCTCTTTTAACGTTGGCATTAATGGTAGCTTTAGTTAGTATAAAAGTTTCGATGACTTCTTCTCAAAATGAGTTAGATAGTCTTACTAATCAAATCTCTAAGACTAATACGAGCAATGTTAATTTAAGACAAGAAATTTCTGAATTAAGCAGTTTTGATCGGTTCTCTTCTTTCGCTAAAAAGCACAATTTAAAAATGAGCGATAATAATGTAAGGAATATATCAAGATGAGTAAGTTCAGAAAACTATTAAAAAATAAGGCAAGACGCAATCATTATATAGTTGGTATATTAATTTTGATTGTGACTGCCTTTTCTTTTATCCTTTTTATCCAAAGATTCGCTTATATCTCTATGAGTAAACAATATGATGGAGTGAATCTAGAAAAAAGAACTAAAGCTAAATATGAAAAAGTAACGAAAGTTAATGCTAAACGTGGCGATATCCTTGATGTTAATGGTGATATGATTGCGGGAGATTCTACGATTTATAATATTTACGCAATTGTAAATCATAAGTCGAAGACGGCCACAGGTAAAGCTGATTATGTGGTTGATAAAGAAAAAACAGCCAAAGCGTTGAGTAAGTATTTACCACTTTCTGAAAAACAATTGATTAAATATTTAACTCCTCAAAATAAGAAACAGTACCAAGTAGAATTTGGACAAGCTGGTCGTAATTTATCAATAGAAATCAAACGTAAAATTGCGGCCCAAAGTTATAATGATTCCAGCTTTGTGGAATTTCCAAAACGGTCTTATCCTAACGGTGTTTTTGCCACTAACTTAGTTGGTATTACTAAGGCTGACGATGCTAATGATCAGAATAGTAATATTAGTGGTGTGATGGGGATTGAAAAGTATTTCAATAAATTGTTATCTGGTCAAGATGGTAAGAAAATTACTAAAGTTGACTTTAATGGTAATGAATTGCCTAATTCTCAAGTAAACGAGAAGCAATCGATCGATGGGTCGAATGTTTATTTGACTTTAAATAGTAAAATTCAACAGTATGCTGAAATTTTGGCACAGGATATATCTGATAAATATGAACCAAAGAATTTACAGATTTTAGTTATGAATGCCAAAACTGGTGCAATTGAGGCAGCTACCCAACGACCAACGTTTAATCCAACAACTGGTAAGGGATTAGCTAATAGTTGGCGTGATACCCTAGTTGAAGATCAATTTGAACCGGGGTCTGTCATGAAAATTTTGACTTTGTCGGCGTCAATTGATTCCGGTAATTATGATCCAGATGAACTATATAAGTCTGGTTCAGTTGAAGTAGGCGGAAGAACAATTAGTGATTGGAATAATGCCGGTTGGGGTTATATACCTTTATCAGAGGCCTTTCCAAGATCATCTAACGTCGGAATGGTTAAGCTGGAACAGAAGATGGGATCAAAGACTTGGATGAAGTATATGCGCCGTTTCGATATTGGTACTAAGACGAATATTTCATTGCCAGGTGAAGTAGCTGGTGGTATTTCATTCCAACATGCCAGTGATCAAGCAATGACTTCATTTGGACAAAGTGTCAATGTAAATACGATTCAAATGTTACAGGCGTTTTCAGCAATTGCTAACGGTGGAAAGATGATTAAACCGCAGATAGTCCAAAAAGTTGTTAATACTAATACTGGTAAGACTACTCAAAGCTTTAAGCGACAAGTAGTCGGACAACCAATTAAAAAGAGTACGGCTAAGCAGGTCCAAAAGGCTATGCGTCAAGTTGGTACGAAGAATTGTGGTACAGGACTTGTTTACAATATTCCTGGTATCAAGGTTGGAGTTAAAACTGGTACAGCTCAGATTGCCTCTCCAAATGGTGGGTATTTGACTGGTAGTAATAATTATATTTTCTCGGTTGCGGGGATGATCCCTTACAATGATCCTAATTACATTGTTTATGTAACGATGAGACAACCACAGAAGATGACAGAATCACCTGAGAAGATTCTATCTGAAGTCTTTAATCCACTAGTTAAACGCCTGGTAAATCAAGGTAAATCTCAGACAAATAGTACCCAAGCAGGTAGTCAGTATGTTGAGATTCCAAGTCTATTGGATAAGTCAACAAATGATTCTTTGAGTAAAATTAGTAGTCTTAAATTGCAATCAGGTGTCATCGGTACTGGTAACAAGGTTGTTCAACAATTACCTGCGAGTGGTGAGAAGGTTATGCCTGGACAGAGAATGGTCTTGTTAACTAATGGTGCTATGACAATGCCAGATCTTACAGGTTGGTCCAAAAATGATGTTTTGAAGTTTGCCGAGATTACTGGTAAGCAAGTCACGACAAAAGGTGACGGATATGTTGTTAAACAGTCTGTCAGCTCTGGTCATGTGATAAATGACAGTGGTAAAATTATAGTTACATTGAAAAATAAATAAAATAAGGGGATTTTCATGGAAATTAGTCATATAGTTTTCGACATAGTTAGTTCGTTTGTAATTGTGGCAATCTTAATGCCATTTCTGATTGGCTATTTAGTTGCTCATAAAGAGGGTCAGTCAATTCGTGGGCTATTTTGGGAATTGCATGAGAAAATAGTTTTGACACCAAGCAATATGTCTCTTTTAGTTATTTTAGCCGCTTTAATTACAAATATCTGGGTTGGTGCTTGGCAGGGTCAACTAACTCATTCACTTTTAATTACGACCTTTGTTATTGTGCTTTATGGATGTATTGGTTTCATTGATGATTTCATCAAAGTTTTCAAGAAGAGAAATCTTGGACTTAGAGCCTGGCAGAAAGCACTTTTACAAATTATTGTTGGGATAATATTCTTATACGTTTATAATGGCGATCAATTGCCAATGAACTTTACAATTCCTGGTGTTTTGTCAATCGATTCAGCCGTGATTTTTATTCTGTTTACACTTTTCTGGTTGGTAGGATTCTCTAATGCTACTAATTTAACTGATGGTTTGGATGGTCTATTAGGTGGTTTAGGAACAATTTCTTATGCTACATACGGAATTATTGCCTTGAACCAAAATCGTGCTGATATTGCAATTGTTTGTTTCTCAGTTGTAGGTGCTTTATTAGCTTTTCTATTGTACAATCACAAGCCAGCTAAGATCTTTATGGGTGATGTAGGTTCATTAGCTTTGGGTGCCGGTTTAGCAGCTATCTCGATTCTTTTGGGTCATTACTGGTCACTATTATTGATTGGGTTTGTCTATGTAGTTGAAACTATGAGTGTTATGCTTCAAGTCTTTTCATTCAAAGTTTTTCATCGTCGTATTTTCAAGATGACACCAATTCATCATCATTTTGAAATGTTGGGTTGGAGTGAATGGAAGATAGATATCGTATTCTGGATCGTTGGTTTGATTTGTTCTGCAATTTATTTAATTTTATTCGTATAGGAAGTAAAAGATAATAATGAAAACAAAAAGTAATTATTCAAATAAAAAAATCTTAGTTTTAGGCTTAGCCAAAAGTGGTTTTGCGGTTGCTAAACTTTTAAAAAAAATGGGTTCAGACGTAACAGTTGTTGACTCTAATCCGCTAGAAAAGAATACCGAAGCAAAGGCATTAATTGATGATGGGTTTAATGTTATTACAGGAAGTAATGATAAGAGTCTGATTGATGATTCTTATGATTACTTAGTAAAGAACCCTGGAATATTTTATTCAAATGAATTAGTTGAACGTGCTGAAGAATTGAACATTCCTGTTATTACAGAACCAGAAATAGCTTACAGTTATTCAGACGCTACAATGGTTGCTGTAACCGGTACTAATGGTAAAACTACCGTTACAACTTTAATTCAATTGATGTTGAAGCACTCACCTAAGTTTAAGAATTCATATTATGCTGGTAACATTGGTATTCCTATTTCTGATGTTATTCAAAAGGCTACCAAAGATGATGTTGTAGTAACTGAGTTATCAAGTTTCCAACTTCAAGGAACAATTAGCTTACGTCCACATGTAGCGGTATTAAATAATATTTATTCAACACATTTAGATTTTCACAAGAACCGTGCTAACTACATTAAGGCCAAGATGCATATTACTAAGAACCAAACTAAGGATGATTACTTTGTTGTTAATTGGAATACTGAGGAGTGGCGTAATTTAGCCGATCAATCAAATGCTACTATAGTGCCATTCTCAGATAACCAGGAACTTGCTAATGGTGCCTACGCTAAAGATGACGTCATCTATTGCAATGGCGAAAAGATTATGAATACTGATGAAATCCAAATTCCTGGAGAACATAACGTACAAAATGCTTTGGCTGCAATCAGCGTTGCTAAAATGTATGATGTTTCAAACGAAGATATTGTTGAAGTTCTATCATCATTTACTGGTGTCAAGCACAGAATACAATATGTCGATACTTTTGGTGGACATAAATTTTATAATGACTCTAAAGCAACAAATGTTGAAGCCACAATCGTCGCTTTAACAGCCTTTAAAAAACCTATCACTTTGATAGCCGGAGGACTTGATCGTGGTAATGGTTTTGATGAATTGATTCCTTCTCTTAAGGGAAAAGTTAATAATTTAGTAGTTTATGGTCAAACAGCCGATAAAGTTATTGCTTCTGCTGAAAAGGCTGATGTTTCTAATATTGTCAAAGTTAACGATCTTAAGGAAGCCGTTCCCGAAGCTTATAAGCAAAGTGATGATGGGGATGTAATCTTACTTTCACCAGCTGCCGCTAGTTGGGATCAATTTAAGACCTTCGAACAACGTGGAGACCAATTTATTCAAGAAGTTGAAACTTTAAAGGGAGAAGTTAAATAGATGACAAAAATGCGTATAATCGTATCCGGCGGTGGAACAGGTGGCCATATCTATCCGGCAATGGCTTTAATTAAACGCCTCAAGGAAAGAGACATGATTGAGGATGTTTTATACGTTGGAACAAAAAAGGGACTAGAGAGCAAGATAGTTAAGAATGCGGGAATCGATTTTAAAACAATTGAAATTCGTGGTTTCAAACGGAAATTAACGCTTGAAAATGTTAAAGTTGTTGAACTCTTCTTATCAAGCATTCGTAAGTCTAAAAAAATTATCAAAGAATTTAAACCTGATATCGTTGTAGGAACCGGTGGTTATGTTTCAAGTGCTATCGTATACGCAGCACATACCATGCATATTCCTACCGTTATACATGAGCAGAATACTATTGCTGGTGTAACGAACAAATTTCTAGCACATTTTGTTGATAAGATTGCCATTGCTTTTCCAGATGCAGTTGATCAATTCAGTGAAAAGAAGAAATTAGTGTTTGCTGGTAATCCTCGAGCCCAAGAAGTAGTCAATATTCAGAAGAATGATCGCTTGAAAGAATTTAATTTAGCAGCTGAAAAGAATTAAGTTATGATCTTTGGTGGCTCTAGAGGTGCTAAGCCAATTAACTTAGCAACAATAGCCGCAATGGATAAATTTGCAGCTGCCGATTATCAAGTTCTTTTTGTAACAGGACGTGTACATTATGACAATGTGGTCGAAAAAATCGATTCTAAGTACCTAATGAGTGCAAATATTTCAGTATTACCATATATTGATAATATGCCAGAAATTCTTCCTGACATTAATTTGATTGTTGGTCGTAGCGGTGCAACAAGTATTGCTGAAATTACTGCTTTAGGAATTCCTGCAATTTTTATTCCAAGTCCATCAGAAACGCATGATCATCAAACAAAAAATTTCCTTTCCGTTTCAAACCACGGTGCTGCTAAGTTGATTCCTGAATCAGATCTTACCCCAGATTCTCTTTTTAAAGAGATCAATGAGATTATGAGTAGTGAATCAATTCAAAAGGAAATGTCCGATAAGTCTAAAAAAATCGGTGTTCCTGATGCAGCTGATCGTTTGATCAAGATTTTAACTGACTTGGTAAATAAGTAGTATAAGGATTGATATTGATGGCATTAAAAAAAAGAATTAGGATAAGTAAAAATGGATTGATATTTTTAATAGTTTTTATCATAATTATTATTGCTTATTTTGGTTCGCCTTTGAGTAAAGTTAGAAACATTAATGTTGAAGGTGTTAATGATTTAGGCGCACAGCAGGTTATTGATGCAACTAAGATCGATGATAATTCAGTGCTGTTGAATCTATTGATACATCATAAATCAATTACAGAAAAAACTGAGAAGAAGTTACCATCAATTCAGTCGATGTCAATTAAGACAAGAAATATGCGGGATGTAACGATACATGTTAAAGAGTATCCAACGTTAGGATTCATCAATAAGAATGGCTATTATTACCGCATTATCAATAATGGTCATGTGATAAATCAAAAAATGAGTGCCCCGATTGGCAATTATCCAACATATAGTAATTTTGGGACTAAGCGCCTAAAGCAAATTGCTAATTTATATGCTGAATTACCAAGTAGTGTACAAACGAATATTTCAGAAATCTATAATTCTCCGACTAAGTTAAATCCATATAGGATTAAAATTGATATGAATGATGGCAATAAAGTTATTGCGGATATGAGAACAGTTAAAACTAAATTAAAATATTATCCAGGTATGGCTGCCCAAATGAAAAAGAAGGGCGTTATAGATTTGGAGATAGGAGCCTATTCTTATCCCTTTAAAGATAAGAAATAGGTTTAATCTAATCGTTTTTGTGTTAAAATTTTTTAGTGAATAGATTTTTTCTAGGTAAGGGAGGCTGCCACGATTAATGGACAATTCAGAGTTTTTTGTAGGTCTTGATATTGGTACAAATTCAGTAAAAGTAGTGGTTGCTGAATCGTCAGATGACAGATTAAGTGTTGTTGGCGTAGGAAGCGAACGATCACAAGGAGTTATCATTTTTGTCGATATATTTATCGACTTTATGTAAGAAGATATAAAACGGGCTGTTAAGCGGGCCGAAACACAAGCAAATATCACAATTCGTGACGTTGTAGTCGGTATATCGGCTAATATGTTACAGATTGAAAAATGTCAGGGAATGATAGCGGTTGGTTCCCAATCAAAAGAAATTACTGAAAATGATGTCAGACAAGTTATGTTGGTTGCAATGGTTCAAAACTTACCTAGTGAGCGAGAAGTGGTTTCTTTAATTCCTAAACAATTTTCTGTTGATGGGTTCAATAATATTCGTGATCCTCGCGGAATGATTGGTGTACGTTTGGAAATGACAGGAATCATATATACTGCACCGAAAACAATTGTACATAATACGAAAAAGGCCATCCAAAAGGCTGGTCTAAATATTATTCATAAAGTTATTTCTCCGATGGCGTTAAGTCAAGTTGTATTAAATGATGGTGAAAGTGACTTTGGAGCCGTAATTATCGATATGGGTGCCGGTCAGACGACTGCTTCAGTTGTTCATGATCATAATCTCAAATTGTCTACAGTTGATTTTGAAGGTGGAGATTATGTCACTCATGATATTTCGGTGGTTTTGAATACAACAGTAGAAAATGCTAATCAATTAAAACTTTACTATGGTAATGCTTCATCAGCTCAAGCATCAACTGAGGAGAATATCAGTGTTGAAGTGGTTGGTAAAAATGAGCCTGAGACAATTTCTGAAGAGTATTTGTCTGAAATTATTGAAGACGGTGCGTTTCACATTTTTACAGGCAATTACGCTCCATTAGAGGATGCTGGAGCCTTGTCACTTCCCGGTGGAATTGTATTGACCGGTGGAGTTGCTGCAACACCTAATGTTGAGGATCTAGCTCGAAAGATTTTTGATGTAAAAGTAAGAAGTTATGTCCCAACACAAATGGGTATGAGATATCCTTCATATTCATTGGGCTTAGGTTTAGTGACCTATGCTTCTAGGTTGAATGATATTGGCGTGATTGCTGATAATGTTGTTAATGGCGCAACTATTGGCCATAACACACCTCAACAACCACAACAAGTTCAGTCACAACAACCTGTTCAAGCCGCTGTTAGCTGGTGTTCCACTTTTGATATCACAAATGATGAAGAACCTAAAGCTACTGATGAAGAGACTTCTAAGCTCGATGAGACCAAGAAGACATCGAAGCTTAAGGACTTTTGGAGTAAGTTTTTTGATTAATAAAAATAAATTAAATACAATTTTAAACTAGGAGGAACTCCTTAATGGAATATACTTTAGACTCAACCAATAATAAGGGAGCGGTAATTAAGGTTATCGGTGTCGGTGGCGCTGGTGGTAATGCCGTAAATCGTATGGCCTTAAGTAAGCGAAAGCAATTTCAATTCATCACTGCAAATAATCCCTATGTATCAATGATTATCATTGTAAAAGAATCCTTTGAAAAATTGGAACCTAATGTGTTATCCTAATGGCAAATATCCAAAAAGGAGTTTGTAATGATGAGTATGCCTGTAGAGAGAATTAAAAATTATGAACATATGGGACTTGGACTGTTTATTCATTGGGGGCTTTATTCTCAAATGGAACAAGGAGAATGGACAGAATTCATCCATGACATTAATATCGCTAAAGAAAGTGGTGCTTTGACAGTCGGCGTTGTTACACGTCCATTTGCCTTTGAAGGTGCTAAACGTTCACGTTTTGCTGCCGACGGTATCACAGAACTTAAAAAAGATGTTGATACATTAGTTATCATTTCTAACAGTAAATTATTAGAGATCGTAGATAAGAAGACACCAATGGGTGAAGCATTTAGTATTGCTGATGATGTTTTACGTCAAGGTGTTCAAAGTATTTCTGCACTTTTTACCATGGCATCCTACGATAAGCATGATTTTTTGTATATTAAGGCCGTTATGTCTGATCAAGGCTCAGCTTTGATGGGTATCGGTACAGCTAACGGTGAAAACAGAATTACTGAAGCAACTAAGAAGGCTATTTCTTCACCATTACTTGAAGTTTCAATTGATGGTGCTAAACAAGTTCTTCTTAATATTACTGGTGGTCCTGATTTGTCATTGTTTGAAGCTCAAGATGCAGCACAAATTGTTTCCGAACAAGCTACCTCAGATGTTAATATTATCTTTGGTACTTCAATCGATGATACTTTGGGTGACCAAGTTAAGGTTACTGTAATTGCTACAGGCGTTGAAAGTGAAGATAAGAAGCGTGAACCAGCTAGACGTCCTTTAAATAATCCAAGAGCTGCTTTTAATAATAACCAAAATAAAGCAACTGATAATAATGCTGATGAACAACCAGCAAAGCCAAAGGAACAAGCTAATAACAATGATCCATTGGCCGCTTGGGATATTAATCGTGACGCATCTAAGTCAAAAGATGTTTCTGGTGAAAAGGGAGATTTTGAAATTTTCCAAAAGCCTGAAACTATCGATTTAAGCGATGATGACGATGATTCAACTCCTCCAATCTTTAAACGTCGTAACAATAAATAAAAGGAGATTTTCTTATGGCATTTGAAAAACTAAGCAGTTTTTTTGGAATTAATGACGATGAAGACTTTGAAGAGAAACCAGTCGAAACGCCTCAACCTAAAAAAAATTATTCAAACAATGAAAAGGTCGTATCAATGAGTGCAGCAAGTGAGAGTAGAAGTGCGGCGGTCAATAGTAAGATTGCTATTTATCAACCCAGAGTTTATTCTGACGCAAAGGTTATTGCTAAACAACTTTTGAATAATAAAGCTGTGATTGTTAATTTTAATAATGTCAATGATGAACAATCAAAGAGAATCGTAGATTTCTTAACTGGTACTATCTTTGCTTTAAATGGCGAGATTAAACGTGTTGGGGAAAAGATCTTTCTTTGCACACCACCGAAGTTTGAAATCGATGGAAGTATACCAGACATAAACGAATAGTAAGTCGAGGAAAGATATGGATCGAATTGTAAGTGGATTACCATTTATCATTAGTTGGGCGTTTGAATTGTACGAATTTATTTTATTCGTATATTGCTTGATGTCATTCGTACCAGCTCTATATAACTCTGCTTTTGGAAGATTTGTTGCTTCAATGGTAAATCCATTCTTAAATCTAATCAGAAGAGTCATACCAACAAGTATTGGCCTTTTTGATTTCTCTCCAATAATTGCCATAATATTAATACGATTATTGCAGAAAGTGATCTTTGTAACTTTGACTCTGTTTATAATAAAAAAAAGGACATGGGTGGTCTTGATTTTTATACTGAAGAAAATACTTAAATTGATAAAATGAGCGACCTTTTGCTGAAGGCTCAAACGATGTATACTCCACAATTGACGGATTTTTTAAATTTAAGAGAGCAAACAATTTTAAACAATCTGATTAATAAGTACGATGATTTATTTGTACATTATTTTGGTGGATATGATAATGCTGAAAGGGTCAGGGGAATAATTGCTCCTGACTATTTTGTACCTAAGGACTCGGATTATGATGTTTCTATGTACGAAATTCGTTATCCAGAGAAATTTGCTAATTTACATCTCGGTTTGCTTAAATAAACTTTTTTTAATTCATAAATTGATCGTGATCGTTTCGGTGATATTATTACAGACGGTGAGAACTGGCAATTTTTTGTTTTCAAGTCAATGAGTGATTATATTGAGGAACAAGTTAAAAAAATTGGTCCTTTCAAAGTACATTTGATGGAAAAAGATTTTCAGGATTTGTTGTTGCCAAGAGATGAATCAACGGATGAGACAATTAATGTTCAATCATTACGTTTGGACACAATCATTGCCACCGTTTACGATTTATCTAGACAAAATGCTAAAGCGTTGGTAGATCATGGAAAAGTTCAAATAAATTGGGCTGTTAATAAGAATGCTAGTTCATTTATTACAATAACTGATACACTTAGTGTAAGAGGTTTTGGTAGAATAAGAATTAACGACATTATGGGACGTTCAAAGAATAATAAATATATTTTGTTCGTAAATGTTATTAAGAAATAATAGGGGCGTGAAGTTATGGTATTGTCACCAGTAGAAATACATGATAAAGAATTTGATAGTAAATTTAGAGGCTATGACCGCGACCAAGTGAATGACTTTCTGAAACAAGCAGCTCAAGATTATAATTTGGCGTTACAAAAGAATGCTGAATTAGAGAAACAACTCAAAGATACTACTGACCAATTGAAATATTTCACTGATATGAAGGATGCTTTGAATCAATCCATTTTGGTAGCTCAAGAAGCAGCCGAAAAAGTGAAGTCTGAATCAGAGCAGGAAGCACAGATTATCGTAGAAGAGTCACAAAAAAAGGCTCGTGATTTACTAAATCAATCAACTGATAAGTCTAATCGGATTTTACAAGATGCGTCTGATCGCGCTCGTCAAGTTACGATTGAGACGGATAATTTGAAAAAATCAGTTAACTCATTCCGTCAAGGACTTCAAGGAATGCTTAAACAACAACTTGATATGGTTGAGAACCCTGAGTGGTCTAAGCTTAATGACAGTACATCTACTGAAAAGTTAAAACGAGAAATTGGTGATCAAGCCGATGGTACCGCTCAAGATTATCAACCTAATGTACAAAATAATGAAAATATGCAAGATCAGGTTTCAAACTCAGATCAAATGAATTATAATGATAATATTCAGGATGACCAACCAGATGAATCTTATACGATTAATCATCAACAAAATGAACCTACGTTCAATTTTCAAGATGACTCTGATGGTGATTCGAAGGAAAATTAAGAGAATAAGTGCTTAAAGTAAATTTTTTCAGCGAGCTAGCAAATGGTGTGAGGTTAGTAAAAGTCCTTTAGGTATATCGGCTCTTAAAAAACCGTATATTAATTTACCAATAGGTGGTATAGCGAGAACTCGTCCTAGAATTGGATGGGTTCTTTTTATTTTAGAAGGGGTGAAAGAATGCGAGTAAAAGATACTCTTAACTTAGGTAAAACTAAGTTCCCAATGCGTGGTAATTTGCCAAACAAGGAAGCTGAATGGCAAAAGGCTTGGGAAGAAAACAAACTTTATGAAAAGCGACAAAAATTAAACGAAGGTAAACCAACCTTTGAATTACTAGATGGACCTCCATTTGCTAATGGTGATATCCATATGGGACATTCACTAAATAAGGTTTCAAAGGATATTATCGTTCGTTACAAATCAATGGACGGATTCCGTTCACCTTATGTTCCTGGTTGGGATACTCATGGTCTTCCAATTGAACAACAAATGGCTAAAAAAGGTGTTAAGCGTAAGGAAATGAGCATGTCTGAATATCGTAAGTTGTGTTACGATTTTGCTCAAGGCGAAGTTAAGAAACAAATGGCTGGTTTCAAACGTTTAGGTATTTCAGCTGATTGGGATCATCCATATATTACTTATCAACCTGAATTTGAAAAGGCTGAACTAGAAATCTTTGGTGAAATGGTTGATAAAGGCTACATTTACCGTGGTAAGAAACCTGTTTACTGGTCACCATCATCTGAATCAACTCTAGCTGAAGCTGAAGTTGAATATAAAGATATCAAATCACCATCAATCTTTGTTGCTTTCAAAGTACGTGATGGTAAGGGTGTAGTTGACAGTGATGCTTCATTCATCATCTGGACAACAACTCCATGGACAATTCCATCTAACGAGGCTATTTGTGTAAATCCTAAATTCATTTATGCAGAAGTTAATGCTGATGGTAAGAAGTACGTCGTTGCTCAAGAAAGAATTCAATTCGTACAAGAACAACTAGGCTGGGAGAATGTTGAAATTCTTAAGACATTTAAAGGTGCTGAACTTGAAGGCTTAACAGCCACACATCCATTTTATGACCGTGAATCAGAATTAATTCTTGGATTCCACGTTACACTTGATGATGGTACTGGTTTAGTTCATACAGCTCCTGGATTTGGTGCTGATGACTTTGTTGTTGGTATGAAATACAAGTTGCCTGTCTTCTCACCAATCGATGCACAAGGCCGTTTCACAGATGAAGTACCAGAATATGAAGGTGTCTTCTACGATGACGCTAATAAGATGATTACTGAACGTATGAAGGAAAATGGTTCACTATTGAAACTTAGTTTCTTCACTCACAGTTATCCTCATGACTGGCGTACAAAGAAACCTGTTATCTTCCGTGCTACACCACAATGGTTTGCTTCAATTGATAAGTTTAGACAACAAATTCTTGATGAAATCGAAAAAATCGACTTCAAACCTGCATGGGGTAAAACACGTCTTTACAATATGATTCGTGACCGTGGTGATTGGGTAATCTCTAGACAACGTGCTTGGGGTGTTCCACTACCAATTTTCTATGCTGAAAATGGCGATCCAATCATGACTAAAGAAACTGTTGACCACGTGGCTGATTTAGTTGGTAAGTATGGTTCTAACGTTTGGTTTGAAAAGGATGCTAAGGACCTACTTCCAGAAGGTTATACTAATCCAGGTAGCCCAAATGGTAAGTTTACTAAGGAAACTGATATTTTGGATGTTTGGTTTGACTCTGGGACAGCTCATTCAGGTGTTGCTAAGACACGTGATAACTTAACATTCCCAGCTGACTTGATTCTTGAAGGTTCTGACCAATATCGTGGTTGGTTCAACTCGATGCTAGTTACTTCTATAGCTGCTTATGGTGTTGCACCATACAAGGCTGTTATGTCACAAGGTTTCACTTTGGACAAAAAAGGCGTTAAGATGAGTAAATCACTTGGAAATGTTATTTCACCAAGTGATATTGAAAGACAATTCGGTGCTGAAATTATCCGCCTTTGGGTTGCTTCAGTTGACTCAAGTTCTGATGTTTCTGTTTCAGTTGATTCATTTAAACAAGTTTCTGAAACATACCGTAAGATCAGAAATACTATCAGATTCATGTTAGCTAACACAACTGACTTTGATCCAAAGACTAATGCTGTTGCATATAGTGATCTTCGTCCAGAAGATAAATATATCAAGGTTAAGTTGAATGACTTAGTTAAGAATGTTTTGGCAGATTATGACAAATATGATTTTGCTGATGTTGAGAAATCAATTGTTAGTTTTATCGTTAATGAAATGTCAACATTCTACTTAGACTTTGCCAAGGATGTTGTTTATATTGATGCCGAAGATTCACATGCTCGTCGTTCAATGCAAACTGTTATCTATGATGTAGTTGTTAAATTAGCTAAGATGTTGACACCAATCTTGCCACATACTATGGAACAAGTTTGGGAGTATCTTAAAGAACCAGAGGATTATGTTCAATTAGCAGAAATGCCAGAAGTTGAAGATATCCCCGATCAAACCGAAATTGAAAGTGATTGGACAACATTTATGGACTTTAGAGACAACGTCTTGAAGTCACTAGAAGTTGCTCGTGCTGACAAGATGATTGGTAAATCACTTGAAGCTAAGGTAACTGTTCATCCAAGTGCTGACTTAAAGGCCGTTCTTGATAAGATTGATAGTAACTTTGGTCAACTATTGATTGTTTCTCAATTTGAACTTTCAGATCAAGAATTAGCAAATGCTGATGAGTATGAACTTGCTGATGTCTTAGTTGAAAAAGCTCAAGGAGACGTTTGTCAAAGATGTCGTATGATCAAGACTGACGTTGGTAGTGATAGTAATTATCCAACATTCTGTGCTAGATGTGCTAAGATTGTTGCTGAAGAGTATCCAGAAACAAAGACTGAGGGCTTTGATGATTAGGAATGGTGACTAATGTTCACAGGAAAAATAGTAAGGTTCAATAAGGACCGTGGTTTTGGCTTTATAAATAATGGAGAAGAAGATATTTTCTTCTTTGCAGACTCAATTCTTAACCGTGAGGACTTTTATATTGAAAAAGGTCTCGATGTTACTTTTGAGATTGCACCTGGTTATAAAGGGCCACAAGCTGTTAATATTAATATTAAAAAAGAAGAAAGCGCTGAATAGTGCTTTCTTTTTCTTTGAAAAGAAAATAGGAGAAGAAATATGGACGAGCAAGCAAATCCAAGAAGATGGATGATTTTGATCTCGGTTGGTATTTTTACTTTAATGGCAACGCTTGACGGTTCGATAGTGAATATAGCCTTGCCAGTCATCAGTAAGAATTTGAATATTGAAATGAATATGGCTGAGTGGATCGTTTCTATTTACCTAGTCTTTAGATGTATTTTTTTATTGATGTTTGGAAAAATAGCTGACTCAATCGGTAAAATAAAAGTATTTAAAATCGGTTCGGTAATGTTCATTATTGGTTCTATCGTTTGTGGATTGAGCAATAATCTAGTGATGTTGTTAGTAGGTAGAGTAGTCCAAGCTATTGGTGCTTCAATGGCCATGGCTACCAATAATGGTATTATTACTGAAACCTTTCCATTGCGAGAGCGTGGTTATGCTCTAGGTTACATTGGTTCATTTGTTTCTATCGGTGCAATTGCCGGACCGGGAATCGGTGGTTTGATCCTGGGTCATTTCCACTGGAGTTACATTTTTTGGATCAATATTCCAATTGGTTTAGTGGCGTTGATTCTAGGCTATATTAATTTGCCTAAGTCTGAAAAAACTAATCCGGTTAAATTTGATAAAACTGGCTTTGCAGCATATTTTGTAACATTGTTACTGTTCTTTGGAGCTATCTTTATTGGTCAATCGATTGGGTTCACCAATCCTTATATTATCGTTGCCTTTATAGCTGCAATAATTTTCTTTGGAATCTTCTTAATGATTGAGAAAAAAGTCGCCAATCCGATGATTGAATTAAGAATTTTTAGTAACCACAATTTTACGTTAGGGCTAGTAGCAGGATTCTTTATATTTTGACATAGTTGCATCATGAACGGGATATCGCCATTTTATTTGGAGAATGCTTTAGGTATTGCTGCTTCAACAGCAGGTTATATCTTGATGGCTTTTCCACTAGTACAGGTTGTAGTTGCGCCTATTTCTGGTAAAATATCAGCAAAGGTTAATCCAATTGTCTTAACGATTGTTGGTTTAGTCGTGATTGAATTGGCTCAATTAGGATATTTAGTTTTTAGTCTGAAAACAGAGATCTGGTTTATCTTATTGTGTATTGGGTTAAATGGCTTGGGTAATGGTTTGTTCCAAGCACCAAATAATACAATGATCATGAGTTCAGTTGAAACTAAAGATTTAGGAATTGCTGGCGGTTTGAATGCCTTATCACGTAATTTAGGTATGATAATCGGAGTTTCAGTTTCTACGACAGTTCTATTTTTATCGATGAGTAAATTCTATGGTAGGTCAGTCACTACTTACGTTGAAGGCAGACCTGATATTTTTATTGACGGGATGCGTGTTACAATGTCATTTGCAGTAGTTATTTGCTTAATTGCAATTGTGATGTCAGTCGTAAGATTAATAAAGTCAGGAAGGTCAAGTAATGAGTAAAGAAGATTCAAGATATTATGAAGAGATTGTTGCTAAGAAGAGAATGTTCGGAGGCAAGATTTTTGACGTTGATGTAGAGCAAGTTGTTTTGCCATTTTTGTGTTAAGCCTAGTCTACTTTTTTGCAAGAATAGTTACAGGGATGTTATTATCTCGTTCTGTAGGTTGGTAAGATGGTCTTTGTCAGACAGTGGCGTACACCTTTAGAACAAGAAACTTTAGAAATTCCTGCCGGTAAAATTGATGAGGACGAGGGTAGCGACTTGAAACTTCTTGCCCTACGATTGGTTCAATTTTCATTGTGATTTGTCCAATTCTAGTAACAACAGTGCATAACATTGCTAATTGGAGTTGGTTAAAGTACTTTGATTTCTTCAGTGTTGCAATGAAGATTAGTTTAGGATTGATTCCTAATAATCAGTTGTGGAATTACATTTCACTTAAATGTAGAGGAATTAACTTTAGCTGAAGCTAAAGAACAAATTGCCAAAGGAGTTATTTGTGATTCCAAATCAATCTACGCAGTTACTTACTGGGAATTAATGGAAGCAAAGGAAAAATAAATGTTTTCTAAATTGAAAGATTTTTATCATTCAAAGACTAAATCGGCTGATCAACCGCAGACAGTAGTACGTGCTGATCAGATTGAACAACAACAAGAAAAGATGCGTATGCAAGAACGACGAAATTGAAAACAAGAGTATGCAAGACAACTTACAGGGCAAATTATCGAAGAAAAAATGCAATCTTTTGATAATAAGACAAATCGTTTGAAAAAAAAGCTAAATATTGCCATTATTACAGTATTCGGCCTAATTATCTTAGTGTTTTTAATATTATTTTTTATTTGAGGAGTAAAGTATGAAAATTGGCGTAATCGTTCCAATGGAAGAAGAAATCAAATTAATGAAAGAATCTTTAACTGATGTTAAAAAAGATTCTGTAGCTGGAGTAGATATTACGATCGGTAATTATAAAGATCATCAAGTTTATCTAGCTCAAAGTGGAATTGGTAAAGAACAATTATGTTTAAGTATTAATAAATATAATTAATTCTGTTGGGGAGATTTTATTGTTAATACAGGTTCAGCTGGTGGTATCGGTGAAGGTTTACATATCGGTGATGTTGTTATTTCAGACAAAATGGCTTATCACGATGTTGATGCAACTGGTTTTGGTTATAAAGTTGGTCAATTACCTCAACAGGAGCTTTACTTTAATGCAGATAAGACTTATGTTGAAAAAATTGCAGCTGCTGCTAAGAGAACTGGCTTAACATCACGTGTTGGTTTGATCGTAACAGGAGACCAATTTATTGACGCAGCTGAAAAAATTGCTACAATTAAAAAGTCATTCCCAGATGCTTTAGCATCTGAAATGGAAGGTGCAGCTGTGGCTCAAGTCTGTACACAATTCAAGACACCGTTCGTTGTTATTCGTTCAATGAGTGATGTTGGTGACGAAAGTGCTAGTGTAAACTTTGACGAATTTGTTTTACAAGCCGGACGCAAATCAGTAACAATGTTGCTGAACTTTTTAGACCAAGAATAGAGGGGATTTATTGTGGCATTTGTTTATTTAGATAATGCTGCTACGACACCAATGGCTACATCTGTAGTCGATGTGATCAGCGACCAAATGGCAAACAATTTTGGTAATGCTTCTGCTACCAATTATGAGTATGTTCAAACGGGTGACTTTGTAGCAGAAAATTAAATTTTTGAATCTTAAAATAACAATGCAAAAGATTCAGAAGTAGTCTTTACAAGTGGTGGTACCGAAAGTGATAATACGGCTGTCATTGAAACAGCTTTATCTAGACAAAAATTAGGAAAACATATTATAACAACAGCGATTGAACACGAAGCTATCTTGAAACCATTAGCCTACTTGGAATCACTTGGCTTTGAAGTTACTTATCTTAAACCTAATGAACGTGGCGAAGTCACTGTTCAACAAGTTAAAGATGCCTTACGTGACGATACTATTTTAGTAACGATTATGTATGGTAATAATGAAGTAGGTTCAATGAATCCTATTAAAGAAATTGGTGAATTATTAAAAGATCATCAAGCCTTTTTCCATACGGATGCTGTGCAGGCTTATGGCATGGAAGATATTGATGTCAAAGCTGAACATATTGATATGCTTTCAACATCAGCACATAAAATCAATGGTCCTAAGTTTATCGGCTTTTTATATATTAATGACGATATTCATATTCCATCTTTTGTTAAAGGTGGCGATCAAGAAACTAAACGCCGTGCAGGAACGGAAAATGAGCCTGCTATCGCTGGTTTCGCTAAGGCAGTTCAATTGATTACTCCTGATGAAAAGAAAGCTCGTCAGACACGTTATTTTGGTTTCAAACAGAAGATTCAAGAAATTTTAAAGGAAAACAACATTCCTTTTGGAATCAATGGACCTACTGACAGTCATGCTTTGAATCATGTAATGAACTTGTATTTGCCCGGTGTTGATCGTGGAGTCTTGTTGACTCGCTTGGATCTTGAAGGGTTTGCTATTTCTGGTGGTTCTGCATGTACAGCCGGTAGTTTGGAACCTTCACATGTCTTAGTAGCAATGTTTGGCGAGGATAGTCCTAAGATCAATGATTCAGTACGAATCAGTTTTGGTAAGGACAATACTGAAGCTGAAATTGTTAAATTTACAAATAAGTTAGTAGATATCGTTTCCGACTTGACTAATTAATTAATTTTATTCAAACTTATAATTAATAATGATTATTTATAAGGGATGATAAATATGGATAAAAAACAAGCTCAAGTACTTGGAGATCAAGAGATTTATGAATTGAGTTCTGAGGTTAAACGTTATTCACTAATGGATAGTGGTTTTAAAGAAACTAACAAAGGTGGTTTCCGTTTGGAACATCCACTTAATGGAACTTCTCCATATGCAGCTAGATTTTTTGTTAAAGCTGTTGTTAGTAAAGATTTAGATAGTTTGAAGCTATCAATTACCGATAAAAGCGGTATGCACAATATTAATATCTTCAAATTGAAGGATTCCGAAGAAGAAATCAAAGATTATAGATATTTAATGGACTTTTTGAAAGAAAAAAACGTATTAGCAAAATAAATGAGGTTTTAAAATGGATAATAAGAAGAAGCGTGTTGTAGTAGGTATGAGTGGTGGCGTTGACTCGTCAGTTAGTGCACTTCTTTTGAAACAACAAGGCTACGAGGTTATCGGAGTATTTATGAAGAACTGGGATGACTCAGATGACTCCGGTGTATGTACTGCAACTGAGGATTATGAAGATGTTGCTAAGGTTGCCAACAAGATTGGTATTCCTTACTACTCAGTTAATTTTGAGAAGGAATACTGGGACCGTGTTTTCCAATATTTCTTAGCAGAGTATCGTAAGGGTAGAACTCCTAATCCTGACGTTATGTGTAACAAAGAGGTTAAGTTCAAGGCTTTCTTGGATTATGCCAACAAACTAAATGCTGACTATATTGCAATGGGTCACTATGCTCAATCATTCCGCGATGACAATGGCGTTGTTCATTTGTTACGTGGTGGTGATGCTAACAAGGATCAAACTTACTTCCTAAGTACTGTTCAACAAGATCAACTTCAAAAGGCTTTGTTCCCAATTGGTGGTATGCAAAAGTCAGAGGTTCGTCGTATTGCTGAAGAGGCTGGTTTGTCTACAGCTAAGAAGAAGGACTCAACTGGTGTATGTTTCATCGGTGAGAGAAACTTCCGTAAGTTCTTGAGTGAGTTCTTGCCTGCACAACCTGGTAAGATGTTGACACCTGCTGGAGAGATTAAGGGGGATCATGCTGGTTTGATGTATTACACAATCGGTCAAAGATCAGGTCTTGGTATTGGTGGTAACGGTAAGTCTAACGAGCCTTGGTTCGTTGTTGGTAAGGATATGAAGAAGAATGTTCTTTATGTTGACCAAGGATATGATAATCCTAGATTATATGCTGATCATCTAGAGGCTTCAGATCTTTCATTTATCACAGGCTTAGATTATGGCGATACTTTCCATGCCACAGCTAAGTTCAGATATCGTCAACAGGATACTGGCGTTACAGTTTATGGGTTAAATCGTGGTAAGGTTAATGTTGAGTTCGATAATCCAGTTCGTGCTATCACACCGGGACAAGAAGTTGTCTTCTATGATGGCGAGGAGTGCCTTGGTGGTGCTACTATCGATGCTGCTTACATGGCTGCAAAGAAGTTACAATACATTTAATGATAAAAAATAGACATCTGTTAGAGGTTGTATACACATGAATAATATGTGTGCATCTTTAATAGGTGTTTTTTATTTTCTGTAAAAATTGGGCTTAACTTGAAAAAAGATACTAAAAAATCCATAATTGTAATTAATTAACTTTGTAAGGTGAGAGAAAAATGGAATTGTATTTTGTCAGACATGGAAAGACCCAATGGAATTTAGAGGGAAAATATCAGGGTGGACATGGGGATTCACCTTTGTTGTCAGAAAGCTTGCATGATATTGGTTTGTTAGCTAAACGTCTGGAAGATGTGGAAATTGATCATATGTATTCAAGTCCACTTCCACGTGCTAAAACAACAGCTGAAACTTTGATTAAAGATTTACATCGTGACGTTGACTTGACCATTGTTGATGATTTACGAGAATTTGACTTAGGTATTATGGAAGGTCGTAAGTTTTCAGAGTTAGAACGTGAGATGCCAGAAGTTATTTATGCTTTTAGACATCAACCTAAAGACTATGATTATGATTTGATTCGTGGGGAATCTTTTGAAGAGGTGGCTCAAAGAACCACCGGCGCTGTACAAAGAATTGTTGAGGCTAACCACGAAAAAGGTAGTGTTGTGATTGTTAGTCACGGTGCTGCATTAGTTACGATGATTCAGTCATTATTAGGAACAAATGTTGACGATATTAGAAAAGATGGTGGATTGTCAAATACAAGTTTGACCCATTTACAATATAAAGATGGCCAATATAATTTGGTCGAATGGAATGAAACAGGATACTTACATAAGAAACTAGAGAGTTCCGATACGATTTGAGGTATTAGATGGATAAAAAAGCAGAAAAATTATTTAACGATGGCAATAAACAAGAAGCAATTAAATTACTAGTTGCTGATTTGAATAAGAATCCTAAACAATTGTCAGAAATTTTACAATTATCAACTTATTTAGTGCAATCTGAAGACTTGGAGCAGGCTGAAGAACTCTTAGCTCGCTCCTTAGAAATGTTTAAGGATAATCAAGATTTACTTTATAATTTGGGAAATGTTTATTACTTGGCCGATAAGTATGATAAAGCTAATCAGATTTTTCAAAATTTGATTGATGATAACTATGCTTTTGAAGCTTATTTTATGATGGCTAAAACGCTGGATCAGCAAGGGAAACGTCAATTAGCAATTATGTATGCTTTGACAGCTGCTGAAAAAGCTCCCAAAGATTTACAAGCTAATGAATTATAATTTTTATTAATGCTCGCTAACGGTAATTTTGAAGAGGCCTTAGGTTTTTACAAGACAGCTAATGAAATCCAGCCAGAGGCTAAGCATTACTTTAATATGGCATTGTGTGCGATGAATCTTAAGCAAGACTATCAAAATTATTTAAATGAGTCTAAAAAGCTAGATCAGGACTATTATTTGAAACACGAAAAGAAATTAGCCGATTTACAAGAATTTATCAAACAACAAGGAGAGAAGAATGACTGAAAGTGATAAGCAGTATTTTGTCGGTACCGTTAAAGCCATTTTCTTCGAGAACCCTGAGAATTTATTCAAAATTTTTACGATTAAGATTAAAAAGACCAATACAGATTGGGATGCTAATGATATTGTCGTAACTGGTAGTTTTGGTGAGATTTCAGAGGAAGAGGAATATCGTTTTGAAGGCAATATGGTTGACCATCCAAAATACGGTAAATCCCTAATTGGTGGGGAATCATTAAGACAACGTCCCAGCGGACGTAAAGAACTGATTAGTTTCTTCTCTAGCGATGAATTTCCCGGTATTGGTAAAAAGAAGGCTGAGAAGATTGTTGATGAACTAGGGGAGAATGCAATAGATAAAATTTTGCAGGATCCTCACGCTCTAGATTTTTTGAAGCTAGGTGAAGAAAAAACTAATAACATTGTTGAACAGATTTCTAAGAACCATTTGACGGAACAAGTTTTGTACCAATTGAATAACTATGGCTTTGGTACTACTTTGAGTGCTCGTATTTTTCAAAAATATGGTGCTCAGACATTGGATAAGATTACAGAAGATCCATATCAATTAGTTTTAGACGTTAAGGGTGTCGGGTTTAAACGTGCTGATGAATTGGCTAAACGTTTGGGTATTACAGGCGATGATCCTCGAAGAATTAAGGGTGCATTGATACAAATGGTTAGTTTGATTATCAATGAAACCGGTGATACTTTTGTGTCTCAAGATGACCTGATCAAACGAGCAAGTGGTGTTTTGAATGCTAATTCGACTCCAGACTTGAACAAAAAATTATTGTCAGGGTTGAAAAAATTAGTCAATGATGGAGCGCTGGCAGTTGAGGATGGACATGTTTACGAAAAGAGTCTATCTGACAGTGAATGGTCAATTGCTCAATCACTCAAAATGATTACTGATACTTTCAAGGGTGTGGAATGGACTAAGCACGAATTCAAAAAAGAATTGAAGCACGTGGAGAAGACTTTTAAAGTTCAATATGATGAATCACAGGAAAAGGCTATTGAACAGTCGTTGACTCATTCAATTTTTCTCTTAACTGGTGGTCCTGGAACTGGTAAAACTACTATCATTAATGCCATTGTGTCGTCTTATGCCAAATTAAATGATGCAACACTTGATCCTAGTTCAGAGGATTACGCAATTGCTTTAGCTGCGCCAACGGGGCAAGAATATTTTGGCACGGGTGTATTTTAATAATTATGGGAGTTGTAGGAATTCCTAAGTTATATCAAAATTATCATTCAGCACCGTATTACAATTCCGCTAATAAAACGATGATATCACCTGATCATTGATGAGATGTCTATGGTTGATACAAAACTTTTTAGAACGCTGATCAATGCAGTTCAACCGGGAACACAAGTTGTTCTGGTAGGGGATAAGGATCAGTTGCCATCAGTAGGACCAGGACAGGTCTTTTCAGATTTGATCAATAGTGATGCTTTCCCAACAACAATTTTGAATGAAATTCACCGTCAAGATGAGGATTCAACTATTATCCAATTGGCACATGATATCAATGAAGGTATTATTGATGACCAGTTAAAGAATATTAAACGCGATCGAAGTTTTATTAATTGCAATAGTCGTAATGTTCCCGAAGTTTTGTCCCAAATTATCAGTAAATCTGGGGACCGTGGCTTTGATATTGCTGATGTTCAATTTTTGTTTCCAATGTACTAAGGTGCTTATTGGGGTGTTAATTTTTACGTTGTCATTCAAAACGTTGTTATTCCAATGGCACCTAAACGCAAAGAAGTTTCCGTTGGTAATACGAAGTATCGAATTAATGACAAAGTCGTTTATTTGGTCAATACTCCAGAAGATAATGTTTTTAATGGTGAGATTGGTAAAATAGTCGGAATAATTTTAGCTAAAGAGAACACTGATCATGTTGATAAATTAATTATTGATTTTGATGGGAATGAAGTCTCATTGGATCGCAAAGATTGGCTTAATATTTCTTTGGCTTACTGTACATCGATTCATAAAGCACAAGGTTCTGAGTTTGAAATGGTTATTTTGCCATTGGTTAATGAGGAGTCAAGGATGTTACGTCGTAATTTGTTATATACCATCTATTATGCTGGTTGTAACAATTTAATTAATTACTGTGATCGTTCAACATTTGAAAGATCAATTCGTGATCAATCGAATGAACGTCAAACAACATTAAAGGAACGAATCTTTGCTACTTTTAAAATTAAACCTAAAAAAGAGGAAACTGAAGAAGAGGAAATTCTAGAACCAAAGGATTATCATTTAACTTTGGATATGGTAATGAACAATTCCATAGATCCAATGATAGGTATGGATGATGTAACTCCATATAGTTTTCTCGAAAAAAATAACGCTTAGTGTGACTTGTAATCACATTAAGCGTTATTTTTTATGGGCAACCAAAATGGATGTTGGCTGGTTTCAAAATTAAAGTCAAATTCGTGTTGACTTAATTCTTCTCCATCCATTTGGTCGCATCGATAATAAGGATTCTTAAACTCATGTTTTTAACATTCAATGTGCCAAACGTTTTTATCCTGTAGGTGTGAGCCGTTTGTCAATAATCTGGTCAGCAATCTAACAAGTTTTGGTGTACTGATCTTCTTAACTACTACTAAATTCAAATGATGATTAAAGGGAGTAGCAGTAGGATCAATAGCAAAGCCACCACCAAAATAGGGATGATTAGTAGCAACAACGACATAAGCAGAATCAAAGTGCTTTTGATGTTGTTGATAATTGACGTCCAGTCCAAAAGCTTTCTGACGTTTGAGTACTTTTAACAGATTAGTGAAATAGGGGTTTGAAACTAATCCTAAATTTATGCAAAGGGATTTTCTTTCTGAATGATTAGTGTAATAGACGGTACTGGCATCAAAACCGATTCCGATATTGTTGATGAAATAATGAGAAAATGTTTTGCTAGTAGCTTTCCCAACATCAATCATTCGCGGTTTTTTTAAAGAGAGAATAGCTTGCATTAAAATGACCGGATCTTTAGTCTTTAATTTAATACCACGACAAAAGTCATTACCGGAACCACCGGGAATATAGCCTAAAGCAGTATCGGGATAGTTAGAGGATTTAACACCGTTGACAGTCGGGTTTAAAGTACATACAATCAACGGCATTGAATTAGCTGCAGCTATTTGAAGATCAGCTAATTGTTTAGCAATTCTTTGACCGTCTCCATCACATTTAGTTAAATGAATTTCATACGAAATGTCTATTTGTTTTAGAAAGTCCGTAACTTTGTTGCAGGCCTTTTGAGCACGTCCACTTCCAGCATGATGATTTAAAATTATTTCGATTTTTTCAGTTTTTTCCATTTTGTAACCCTTTAAATAAAAAAAGTAGATCAAGTGATCTACTTTAAAATTGAATTTAGATTGAAGTTCCAATAAGCATTGGAAGGATAACAGGATTTCTCTCTGTACGTTTGTAAAGGAATTCTTGTAATCCTTCAATAATAACTCGTTTAAGAATTGCTTCAGTTACTTTATTTTCGTCATCGTCAAAAGCATTCTTGATCAAATGGAAGACACGTTTTTGTGCTTGATTGATCAATTCGCCTGATTCACGCATATAAACGAAACCACGTGAAAGAATATCAGGACCAGCTAGAACGATGTGCTTTTGATAATCAATAGTTGCTACAACAACGACCATTCCTTCTTCTGAAAGAACTTGACGATCATGAATAACAACATTACCAATATCACCAACACCCTTACCATCGACGTAGACGTCGCCAGCAGGGAAGTGACCTGCAACTCGAGCATTATCCTTAGTTAAAGCTAAGACATCACCATTTTCCAAAAGGAATGAATGATCTTGAGGAACATCACACAAAGCAGCAAGCTCAGTGTGAATCTTCAACATACGATATTCACCGTGAATTGGCATAAAGAACTTAGGTTTCATCAAGCGAAGCATCAACTCTTGTTCCTCTTGACCACCATGTCCTGAAGCATGGATATTATTAACTTTACCATGAATAACTTCAGCACCAGCTTCTGATAATTGGTTAATCAAATGGTTAACACTGATAGTATTACCAGGAATTGGATTACTTGAGAAGATAACAGTATCTCCAGGTTGAATAGTAATCTGTCTGTGTGTTCCGTTAGCAATACGACTCAATGCGGCTAATGGTTCACCTTGTGATCCGGTACAAAGAATCAAAGTCTCATTTGCGGGTGTTTGGTTCAAAGCATGTGGATCAATTAACATATCATCAGAAATATTAAGGTAACCAAGTTCACGACCATTTTCAATTGCTTGTTCCATACTTCGTCCGAAGACAGCAATCTTACGTCCTTGTTGGATAGCTGCATCAACAGCCTGCGAGATACGATAAATATTAGAAGCAAAGGTAGCAAAGATAATTCTGCCACTGATAGTTTCAAATATTTGATGAATCGTCAAACCAACTGAACGTTCAGATTTTGAAAATGTAGGAATTTCAGCATTTGTACTATCTGATAGTAAACATAAGACACCTTTTTGGCCTAAGGCAGCCATCTTTTGTAAGTTAGGTGATGGTAAACCAGCAACTGGAGTCAAATCAAATTTGAAATCACCAGTTTCAACGATGATGCCTTGTGGCGTATGGACAGCAACACCCAAGGTATCAGGAATAGAGTGGGTAGTTCTGAAGAAGGAAACACTTGTCTTAGGGAATTTGATAACATCATCTTCATGCAAGACATGCATTTCTGTAGTTCTTAACAATCCGTGTTCTTCCAATTTACCCTTGATCAATGCACATGCCAATGGACCGGCGTAAACAGGGATATTTGGAAGTTGTTGGAGAAGATAAGGAATACCACCAATGTGGTCTTCGTGACCATGAGTGATAAATAATCCTTTGATCTTGTCCTTATTTTCTACTAAGTAACTGTAGTCGGAAATGACGTAGTCAATTCCAAGAAGTTCATCTTCAGGAAACTTAATTCCGGCATCAATTACAATCAGTTCGTCTTGATACTGAACTCCGTACATATTTTTACCGATTTCACCAAGGCCCCCGATGGCAAAAACGGCAACTTCATTATTTTTAACTTTAAATGACATTAACTAAAACTCCGTTAATTTAAACTCAGGACTCTTTTTCTCGTACTCCAAATGCTTTTCGTCGAGTTCCTGAATAAATTCAATGTTATAGTCGGTATTCTTTTCAACTGCTTCACGTACAGCAATGCTTGATTCAGCATCCATGTATAGTGAATGTGTAAATTCACGACGGGGGTTATCTAGTTCGCTTGTTTGATATAAAACTTTATAAATCAATATAAATTTCTCCTTTAAATCGAATTAAATGAAACAGGTCAGTTTCATTTGACGTTTTTTCTAGTCCATTTGTGCGTTAATCAATAGATAGCACAATTCTACCATATATAAAATAGTAAGTATACTTGAAGGCTGTATTAAGAAATTACAACAGTACTTGGATCAAGTGTAAATGGTTCTTTTTTGTCGATCTTGTCGTAATATAGGTGACCATTTAAATGATCGATTTCATGTTGACAAACGATAGCAGGGTAACCTTTAACACGTAGTGTTTGAGAATTACCTTCAAAATCATCATATTTAATAGTAATACGATCAGCACGTGGTACGAATCCTGGAACGTCTTTATCAACTGAAAGGCAACCTTCACCTTCAGACAAGGCAGCCTTTTGAACTGAGTTTCTGACAATAACAGGATTGATCAGAGTGATTTTAAGAAGAGGTTTGTCAGGATCTTCTTCATTTGGTACTAAAACAGCAGCCATCATTTCTGAAACACCAACTTGAGGAGCAGCCAAACCGCTACCATCTCGTAATTGGTGCTTTTCAGCATATTCTTCATCTTGACTCTTAACGAGATATTCCATCATATTAGCGGCTAAAGCTTTGTCTTCATCGCTTAATGGGAATTTAACATCTGCTGCAACTTTTCTTAAAACGGGATCGCCATCACGGACGATATCTTTCATAAAATACATAGTTTCCTCCGAATGTTTAATTGTATAAAAATACTTCAGTATATCCATTATAGATTATTTTTCGATAAAAATAGAAGGATTTGAGAAAAAACCTGCTTGAGAATTTTTAGAAAACGATTTCTGTCTGCTTCTGTTTAATTTGTTAAGGGGGAGCATGATAAAATACTCTTATATGTTATCGGTTACACGAAGATACATAAAATATTGCTACTGGAGGTTTTATATGAGATTAATTGACTTTGGTGTCAGAGAAGATGAAAAAAAATATATTGAGGAATGGTCTAAAGAGAACAATATAGAAGTAAAAATCGTTTCCGATTTACTAACGCCTGAGACCGTTCAGCTAGCAAAGGGTTATGACGGGATTGTTGCTTATCAGCAATTGCCATACGTTTAGATCGAGGTCGCTGCAATGAAGTAAGTTCATTGCCATGTCCTTTCGCTTAGAAATGTCGGCGTCGATAATGTCCCATTTGCAGCTCTCAAGAAAAATCAAATTCGTTTGACTAATGTACCTAGTTATTCACCAGAAGCTATTGCGGAATATTCAGTTACAGGTTTGATGGCATTACTAAGAAATCTAAAACATATGATCAGAAAAGCGGTTTAACATGATTTTCAATGGGCTCCTGATATCGGACGTGAGCTCAATCAGCTTACAGTGGGTGTCGCTGGAACCGGAAGAATTGGTCGTGCTGCAATAAAAATTTATCAAGGATTTGGAGCAAAAGTTATTGCATATGATAAATTTCACAATCCAGAATTAGAAAAAGAAGGAATGTACGTCGATGATCTTGATACTTTATTGAAAGAATCAGATGTCGTAACGTTGCATATTCCAAGCCTTGGTAAAGGCCATACTTTGATCAATAGTAAGTCGATTGCCGAGATGAAAGATAATGCTATCGTCATTAATACAGCACGTGGCGATTTGATTAATACGAAGGATCTATATGATGCTGTAGCTTCAGGTAAGCTTTATGGAGCTGTTTTGGATGTTTATGAAAAAGAAGTTGGTGTCTTTAATTCCGATTTGAGTGATCAGGAATTTTCTGATGATGTATTAGATAAAGTAATTAAAAGTCCAAGATTTATTTTGACACCACATATTGCTTTCTATACAACTAAGGCTGTTAAAAACATGGCGACTGTTTCACTAAATGCCATGGTTTCAGAATTAAATACCGGAACTTCAGAAAATGAGATAGATTTGGAAAAATAGTGACCATTTTCACAAACTATTATAAATTTATTTATGTTCAAAGAATGCCTAAATTACTTGTTTTTTGAGTGATCAATGTTAGACTAAAAATATATGAAAGCCCTTACAGGTTTCACAAGGGCAAGTTTTTATGAAAGGACTGTGGAGAATGGCAAATAAACCAATTGTTGATTTTGAAGCACTTAAAAATAACTTATCGAATGTTTCAAAACCCATTCAAGTATTGAATGAAAAAGCTGAGATAACAGATCAAGAAGTCTTTGATTCATTTTCAGATGATGATTTAGTTGAGTTTATGAAAAAGATGGTATGGGAGCGTGCATTGCATGAACAGACAATGAACTTCTCTCGTCAAGGTCGGATGGGTTTCTATGCACCGACTGAAGGTGAGGAAGCTTCTGAGATGGGAACTGTTTTAGCAATGAAGAAGAATGATTATCTTCTTCCAGCTTATCGTGATGTACCACAATTGATTCAACATGGCGCTACAGTAACCCAAGCTGGAAACACAAAGAATGCAACAACTGGTTAAAGTAGCAAATAAATTTGGATATTAGAGGTCAATTATGATGAAAAGATTTAAATTATTTCTATCTTTAAATACACTATGGGAATAAAGTAATTTAGTTCAGGAGACATTGCATTTACTTATACTGGTGATGGTGGTACTTCTCAAGGTGATAGTTACGAAGGAATGAACTTTGCTGGTGCCTTTAAGGTTCCTGCACTATTCATTGTTCAAAATAATGGTTTTGCCATTTCAACACCACGTGCAAAACAGACGGCTGCTCCAACATTAGCCCAAAAGGCTGTTGCCGCTGGTATTCCAAGCGTTCAAGTTGATGGAATGGATATCCTAGCTTGTTATGCTGTGGCTAAAGCAGCTCGTGAGTACATTACAGCTGGCAATGGTCCTGTAATGATTGAAACCTTGACATATCGTTTCGGTGCTCACTCAAGTGCTGGTGATGATCCTAAACGTTACAGAACTAAGGCTGAAGAACAACCATGGTTCGATAAGGATCCATTAATTAGATTAAGAAAAGTTCTTGAAGACAAAGGTTTATGGTCTGAAGAACAAGAAGATAAATTAGTTGATGAATATAAGGCTTCGTTTAAAGAGGCAATCAAGGAAGCTGATGCAGTTCCTGAAGATAAAGTTTCAGATATGTTAAAACGTACTTTTGAAATTCCAACTCCAGAAATGAAGAAAGAAATCGCTAAATTTGAAGCAAAGGAGTCGAAGTAAAAATGGCTAAGAAAACTTACATTCAAGCAATTACAGACGCCTTAGACATTGTTCTTGAAGATGATCCAAAAACTTTGATCTTTGGTGAAGATGTCGGTAAAAACGGTGGTGTTTTCAGAACGACTCAAGGACTTCAGGAAAAGTATGGTGAAGATCGTGTCTTCGACGTCATTTTAGCTGAATCAGGATTTACGGCAATGAAGCTCCTATTAGGTATAACTTTAAGGATGCTGGCGTTAAGAATTCAATTTATGGGCTCCTATCTTGAAGCTGTTGATCAAATTATTGGTCAAGAAGCTAGAATGCGTTTCCGTTTTGATGGATTAAAGACAGCTCCTGTAACGATTCGTACACCTTATGGTGGTGGTACTCATACTGCTGAAATGCACGCTGATAATTTGGAAAATATTTTTGCAAGTACTCCAGGTATGCGCGTTGTTATGCCAAGTAATCCATATGATGCTAAAGGATTATTGATTTCCTCAGTTGAAAATAACGATCCTGTGCTATTCATGGAAAACTTGAAGTTATATCGTTCAATGAAAGATGATATTCCTGATGGCAAGTATACAGTTCCATTGGACAAGGCTAATGTTGCCCGTGAGGGTAATGACATCACCATCGTAGCTTACGGTGCTGAAGTAAATGAGGCCTTGAAGGTTGCTGATGATTTGGCAAAGAAGAATATTTCTGTTGAAGTTATTGATCTTAGAACAGTTTCACCAATTGATACCGATACAATTTTCAAATCAATCGAAAAGACTCATAAAGTAGTTATTGTTCAAGAAGCACAAAAAATAGCTGGTGTGGGTGCACAAGTTGCCTCAGCTATTGCCGAAGATGCGGTTCTTTCTCTTGATGCACCAATTGGTAGAGTTGCGGCTCCAAATAGTGTATATCCATTTGCCTTAGGTGAAGACACTTGGATTCCACGTGCAAAAGAAATTGAAGAAAAAGTAAATGAAATTCTCAACTACTAATTAATCGAAGGAAGGGAATCCAACTATGGCTTACAAATTTAAATTACCTGAGCTAGGTGAAGGGATGGCCGAAGGTGAGATCGCCAGCTGGCTAGTAAAAGAAGGAGACACAGTTAAAGAAGATGACTCCTTAGTAGAAATTCAAAATGACAAATCAGTTGAAGAATTGCCTTCACCAGTTGCTGGTACTGTTAAACAAATTGTTGCTCAAGAGGGAGATACTGTTGAAATCGGTGACACTTTGATTGTAATCGATGATGGTTCTCCCGATACAGCTGACGATGATCAACCAGCTAAAGATGACAAGGAAACTGAAAAGCCCGATAAAGAAACTGAAAGTGCACCTAAAGAAGAAGCTGCTTCCGGTCCAGCTACTGGATCAGTTGATGCTCACTATTTAGCAATGCCTTCAGTACGTCAATATGCTCGTGACAAAGGTGTTGATTTGGCAAAGGTCACACCTAGTGGCAAGCACGGACAAATTACTAAAGCTGATGTAGATTCATTCGACGGTAGTGCCGCACCTCAAGCAGCACAATCATTACCAGCAGAATTATCGAGTCAAACGTCTGGTTATAATACTGAACTAATTAGTGAGAGTACAGTTAATAAAGCGGCCGGTTTGCACGAATTACATAGAAAAGCTATTGCTAAGGCAATGCTTAATAGCAAACACACAGCTCCACATGTAACTAGTTTTGATGACGTCGAAGTAAGTGCTTTAATGGCTAACCGTAAGAAATATAAGGCAATTGCTGCTGATAAAGGTATCCATTTAACATTCTTACCTTATATCGTAAAAGCTTTAGTTGCTGTAATGAAAGAATACCCAGAATTGAATGCTTCAATTGACGATTCTACTGAAGAAATTGTCTACAAACATTATTACAATGTTGGTATTGCAACTAACACAGAACATGGACTTTATGTTCCAAATGTTAAGAACGTTGATTCTAAAGGTATGTTTGAAATTGCTAAAGAAATTACTGAAAATTCACAAGCTGCTTATGACAACAAGTTGAGTATGGATAAGATGTCAGGCGGTTCAATTACAATCAGTAACGTCGGTTCTATTGGTGGCGGCTGGTTTACACCAGTTATCAATTATCCAGAAGTAGCAATTCTTGGTGTTGGTAAGATTGCTAAAGAACCTTATGTTGATGAAGATGGCAACATTCAAGTAGGTAACATGTTGAAGTTATCATTGAGCTATGATCACAGATTGATCGATGGTGCTTTAGCACAAAATGCTTTGAATCTCTTGAAGAAATTGTTGCATGATCCAGATATGTTATTAATGGAGGGCTAGTTAACATGGCAGAAAACGTAATAGAAAAAGATACCGTTATTATTGGTTCCGGCCCTGGTGGTTACGTTGCAGCAATCAGAGCTTCAGAATTAGGACAAGATGTTACTATTATTGAAAAGTCAGATACCGTTGGTGGTGTTTGTCTAAACGTTGGTTGTGTTCCATCAAAGGCTTTAATCACAGCCGGACATAGACTCCAACAAGCTAAAGATTCATCAACTTATGGAATTACAACTAGTGATGCCACAATTGACTTCACTAAGACTCAAGCTTGGAAAGATGAAAAAGTTGTTGCCAGAATGACTGGCGGTGTACAAATGCTTTTGAAGAAGCATCATGTTGAATTGATCAACGGCGAAGCTTATTTAGATAGCGATACACAACTAAGAGTTATGCCAAGTGGTCCTAGACAATTTATGGATAATGGCGGCCAGTAAAAAACCAATAAATAATGCTTGATTTTAGCAAATGGTAGTCGCCCCATTGAAATTAGAGGATTCAAGTTTGATGATCGTGTTATCGATTCAACTGGTGGATTGAATTTGAAAGAAGTTCCAAAGGAATTCGTCATCATTGGTGGTGGTTATGTCGGAACAGAGTTGGCTGGAGCTTATGCTGACTTGGGTTCACACGTAACTATTCTTGAAGGCAATACTAATATTATTCCTAACTTTGAAAAAGATATGGTTTCAATCGTTAAGAAGAACCTTGAAAAGAAGGGTCGGTAATTTATTCCAAATGCTATGGCCAAAAAGAGTGAAAACAAGGGCGAAAGGGTTGAAGTAACTTATGAAGTTGATGGCAAGCCAACAACAATCAGTGCTGATTATTGTATGGTAACCGTTGGTCGTCGTCCAAATACTGATAATTTTGGACTTGAAATGACCAATGTCAAATTGACTGAAAAAGGTTTAGTTGAAGTAGACGCATAACATTAACTTCCAATCCATAATATTTATGCAATTGGAGATATTACACCAGGTCCAGTGTTTAATCATAAAGCTGTCTTTGAGGCTAAGACAACAGCTGGAGCAATTTCAGGTAAACATACAGCTAACGACTATATTGGCGTTCCAGCTGTTTGTTTCACTGATCCTGAGTTAGCTAGTGTCGGTCTAACAGAAAAAGATGCTAAGGATAAGGGAATTGATGTCAAAGTAGCTAAATTCCCATTTGCCGGAAATGCACGTGCTGTTTCACTTGATGCCGCTGAAGGATTTGTTAAGTTAATTGCTCAAAAAGATACAGGTACTTTACTAGGTGGTCAAATCGTTGGACCAGGAGCTAGTGACTTGATTTCTGAATTAAGTGTAGCTGTTAATTGTCAACTTAATGCTGAGGATATTGCTCTCACAATTCATCCACATCCAACTTTGGGTGAACCTATTCAAGAAGCTGCCGATATTTTAATCGGTTATCCAACACACATTTAATAGAAAAAAGGGAAGAACGTTTAGAAACCGAAAAGAGGATTTTTCGTATACTAAATTAATTATTTCCATAAAAAAGCGATGCAATTGTATCGCTTTTTTTGTATAGTAGAGTAAAAATGAAGGGAGCTATCAATGCATAATTACAGTTATCCTCTTGATGAGACATGGTCACAAGATGAGATTGTTAAAGTGATTGCTTTGTATAATGCGGTTGAAAAGGCCTATGAATCAAGTATAAAAAGTGATGAATTTTTGCAAAAATATCGCTCATTCCAACAAGTGGTTCCAATGAAAATGGAGCAAAAAAAATTAGATAAAGAATTTGAGTTTGAATCGGGCTATTCCATCTATCAAGTGTTTAAAAAGTGTCGTACAGCAAAAAAAGGCGAGAAAGTAAGGATTCACAATGACAGTAGACAGTAAGGAAATAGATAAATTTCTAGTAGAACTTTTACAAAATGTGGGTAAGAGTTTGAGGGATGATGCTTTAAAAAAGAAATCTGTTGATACAAAAAAGAACCGAAATGATTTAGTAACAAATTTTGATAAAAAAACTGAACGCTATATTAATTCCGAGATTAAAAGAGTTTTTCCAGAAGCTACGATTGTTAGTGAAGAAGGATATGGTGATTTAGTAACAGATATGTCGGGTCTAGTTTTTTTTGTCGATCCAATCGATGGGTAGTTATAATTTGCTAAGCTTAGTTGATATTTTATTGGGCTTAGGCATTGTTACATTGATGGCAAACCATTAATTGGTGCTATTATAGATGTTATGGGTAATAACATTTACCATGGCGGTAAAGAAATTGGCTTGTTCATTAATGATGAGAGAATATATTGTCCAAGAAATTTTTCTTTCATTATAGGTTTAGTCGATGTTTCGGCACAGACAAAATGTTCTAATAAATTTAATGTTCAGGAAGTCATTAAAAAAAGTAGCGAATTCAGAGTTTATGGAAGTGCGGGAATTATTTTTGGTCATCTCTTGACTGGAAAAGAAGTCATGTATATGTCATACTTAGCACCATGGGATTTGGCTGCCGGGCGTGTCTTATGTGAAGCTGCAGGTATGAGTGTAGTAAGTATTGACGATGCACCAATAAATATGCTAAAATCACAAGTCGTAATAGTTGGTACTCAGAAAGTTGTTTCTGAAGCACTGACGACAGTCAAAACGCGTTAGTGAACTGTGAGAAGTTTCACAGTTTTTTTATTGCTAGTAATTTAAACACGTATTTATGGAAGGAAGAACTAATTTGACTAAGAGAAGAGAAGATATTAGAATATGTGGGATCTTCGCTCACGTTGACCTCAAAGAAAAACAATTAGTTAACGAAATGTTAAAACAATCAGTTACATTGGATTAAAAATTAAATTTTCAAAATCGTGCCCTTGATTCAAATGCTATTGAAAGAGAACGTGGAATCTCAATTTTTTCTAAGAATACTGCTGTTGATTATGACGGCAAGAAGATCAACATCTTGGATACCCCAGGACACGCTGACTTCGGTGGTGAAGTTGAACGTATCATGAAGATGGTTGACGGTGTACTTCTAGTTGTCGATGCATATGAAGGTACAATACCCCAAACTTGGTCTGTTTATTAACGAATTAAAAAATCAACAGAATATTGATCAAATTTCTTCATTAATATGTAAATACATTGCTAGTGAGTATATGAAAGACAGTGAGAACTTCTTGAATTGTTCATCGAATTAGGTGCTGACGATTCACAACTTGATTTCCCAGTTGTTTATGCTTCTGCTATTAATGGTACATCAAGTTACTCAGATGATCCTGCTAACCAAGAACACACAATGAACCCAATCTTTGATACAATTTTGAAGACAATTCCAGCTCCAGTTGACAACTCAGATGAACCTCTACAATTCCAAGTTGCCTTGCTAGATTACAATGACTATGTTGGTCGTATCGGTATTGGACGCAATCATTTTGGCAATGTTTACGAAGTATTTTTCGTTACGGTGATTGGAATGAATTGATAAACAAAGATCTTCCGTGTTACAAAGCTATTTGGTTTCCTTGGTTTGAACCGTGTTGAAATTCAATCAGCTAAAGCCGGAGATTTAATTGCTGTTTCTGGTATGGAAGATATTTATGTTGGTGAAACTGTTACACCAGTTGATCATCAAGAAGCACTTCCATTGCTACGTATTGATGAACCAACACTACAAATGACATTCTTGCAAAACAACTCACCTTTCGCTGGTCGTGAAGGTACAGAAGTTACTGCTAGAAAGATCGAAGATCGTTTAAGAAGACAACTACATACTGATGTTTCTCTTAAAGTTGAAAATACAGACCAAGCTGGTTCATGGCTAGTTTCAGGTCGTGGTGAACTTCACTTGTCAATTCTTGTTGAAGAAATGCGTCGTGAAGGTTTCGAATTACAACTATCACGTCCAGAAGTTATTTACAAGACAGTTGATAATCAAAAGTGCGAACCTTTTGAAGAGGTAACTATTGATACACCTGATGAATATGTTGGTTCAGTTATCGACTCAATGTCACAACGTAAAGGTGACATGCAAAACATGGAAAGTACTGGAAATGGCCAAACAAGACTTATCTTCTCAGCACCTTCACGTGGTTTGATCGGTTACTCAACAGAGTTCTTATCAATGACTGGTGGTTATGGTATTTTGAACCATACATTCTCAGAATACAAACCAGTTGTTAGAAACTGGAACCCAGGTAGAAGAACTGGTGCTTTGGTTTCAATCAACCAAGGTCCATCAACTACTTACTCACTACAATCTGTTGAAGGTCGTGGTACATTGTTCATTGGTGCCGGTGTTGATGTATATGAAGGTATGATCGTTGGTGAAAGTAGTCGTGATCAAGATATCGCTGTTACTGTTACTAAGGGTAAGAACCTTACAAATACTCGTGCTTCTGGTAAAGATCATGCTGCTGCTATCAAGACTCCAAAGGCAATGTCACTTGAACAATCAATCGAATTCCTAAACGAAGACGAACTTTGTGAAGTAACACCTAAGAGTGTTAGATTACGTAAGAAGATCTTGAACACAAACGAACGTAAGAAGTTTGACAAAACGAAAAAAATGTCTAAATAATCAGATTATTAAAGAAGCTAAGGATAGATTTCCTTAGCTTCTTTTTTTATGCCAAAAAGACAGAGTAGGACAGTTTTTTTCTGGTATTATTTGGTGGTATAATCTTATTATTAGATTTTAGGAGCTAAGATGTGAAAAAATTAAAAAAAATTGACTTATGGATTGTCATTCCATATATCATCCTATTAGGTATTGGAATCGTTATGGTTTATTCAGCCAGTTTTTACAATTCATTAGTTTCTGGTGGAAGTACCACACAATACTTAATTAAACAGGCTATCTTTGCAGTGTTGGGATTATTTTTATGTTATTTCAATTTTATTCTCAAAGCTAAGATTTTTAAAAATCGACATTTTATTAAATATGCGTTGCTTTTCACAGTACTGTCCTTGGCAGCTTTACCGATTTTGGGTAAGCTATTTCCTAGCTTGCGTGTTAATGGTGCGGTAGCGTGGATTCCAATTGGTCCTTTTAATTATCAGCCATTGGAATTGGCCAAATTAGTTTTGATTTTGTATTTATCCTTTGTATTAACCAGTAAACAAGAACGTTTACTGTCCTATCAAAATTGGAAAGAAATAGGTTTTGAAGTTTTACCTCCAGTGTTAGTAGTGGCAATTATTGTTATTTTACTTTTAATACAACCGGACTTTGGTGGAGCTATCGTTATTTCACTAATTACATGGGTTCTCTTGGGTGCTTCAACAATTCCTGGTAAATATATCGTTAGATTGAGTGTGGGCTTAGGGGCCTTCTTAGGCTTATCAATCTATGGTATTTTTAAATTAGCTCCTTCAATTATTACTAGTCATTATCAATATCAACGTATTCTAGCGATGCAACATCCCTTTAAATTGGAACAGCATGCTGGGGCACAGTTAGTTAATTCCTTTTATGCTATTAGTAATGGTGGTGTTTTTGGAGTTGGTTTGGGTAATGGGATTCAGAAACGTGGTTATTTGCCAGAACCACATACCGATTTCATTTTGGCTGTTATCAGTGAAGAGTTAGGTCTAGTAGGTGATATCGTTGTATTATCGCTTTTGGCATTGATTATTTTACGGATAATTCTTATCGGTGTTCGTGCTAAGAAAAATTATAATGCTTTAGTTTGTTATGGAGTGGCGACAATGATGTTGACACAAGTAATACTTAACGTAGGAGGATTACTAGGTATGATTCCCCTAACTGGTGTTACTTTGCCATTTATCAGTTATGGTGGATCTAGTATGTTAATACTGTCGATTGCTTTGGGAATCGTCCTTAACTTGGATGCCACGAATAAATTTGAAAGAACAAGGTGATTTTATGTTTAAAAAAGTGGAACGCCAGGCTTTGTATGTTTGGGTTTATTCACTTAAATGGCGGAAGAAGTTGCAGCGCTATGGCACAATTTACTACACTTCCCCTAAAATGAAATATGTGATGATGTATGTAAATTCCAATCGAGTTGCGGAAGTTAGAAAAGAATTGAATTCTAAAAATTATGTAAAGAGAGTTTCATTAGCTCATAGAAAAGAATTAGATGAACATTATGTTTTAAAAACTTCTGAAAGTAAGCAAGAGGAAAATTAATGAAAGTTGTATCAGGAAAGTTTCGTGGATTGAATTTAAAGGCAGTTCCTAGCAATAACACTCGTCCTACATCAGCTAAGGTTAAGGAAGCTGTTTTTAGCATGTTAACACCATATTTAGTTGAGGATGGCGTAGCTTTGGATTTGTTTGCAGGAACAGGCAGTTTGGGTATCGAAGCTGTATCACGTGGCTATAAGACGGCTTATTTAGTTGATAAGGCCTATAAAGCTATTAGTACAATTAAAGAAAATGTTGATAAGACTCGTGCAAATGAAAGTTTTGTGGTTATGAAAACTGCAGCAACTGAGGCTTTAACTAAATTTAAAGATGATCAAGTGAAATTTGATTTAGTGTTTTTGGACCCACCTTATCGTATGAAGATTACAGAACAGATCATCGAAGATATGGTTGAAGAGGAGTTATTAAATCCTGGTGCTATCATTGTTGACGAGACGGATTATGATATTGATCTCACTAATTTTGACAAAATAGATTTACTTAAAGAAAAGAATTATAAAGATACTAAGGTTGCACTGTATCAGTTTGGAGGGTAAGTATGTCGCAAAGAATTGGCCTTTATGCAGGAAGTTTTGATCCAATTACCAACGGTCATTTGGATATAATTCGTCGTGCTTCAAAATTGTTTGATAAATTATATGTAGCACCTATGACTAATACATCAAAAAAGTATTTATTCTCCTATCAGGAAAAGAAGTCCTTCATTGAGGCTGAAATTAAAGATTTAAGTAATGTTTCAGTTGTAGATGGTAAATCAGAGCTTTCAACCAATTTGGCCCGTCAACTAGGAGCTGGTTTTATGGTTCGTTCAATGCGTAATCCTGATGATTTTGGTTATGAATCAGGTGTGGCTTCAATTAATAAAGTTTTAGACAAAAATATTGAAACGATATTCCTGCTAGCAAATGATCAGTATGCTACGATATCATCATCAATGATGAAAGAAGTGGCCAAGTTTGGTGGCGATATATCCGAATTTGTACCTCAAGCAGTCGCTTTAGAATTGATAAAGAAATTGAGGAAGGAATAAACTATTTTGAGATTTAACAAAACTAGAAATAAAATCTTTGGTGCTATATTTATTTTTATTATTGTCGTGGCATTCTTCTTTACACCAACAGGTTATTATTTAGAAGTTCCAGGTAGTGCCGAAGATACTTCTCAATTTGTAAAGGTCAATGGTAAGCAGGATAAGAAAAAAGGAAACTTGCTACTAACGACAGTTGGAATTGTCAGTGGAACTCCATTTACGCTGTTGAAATCAATGGGAAATGATTTCGAAACCATCTATTCGCAAGAAGAATTGATGGGAAATGAAAATAGTCAACAATATTTTCAAGTTCAACAGTACTATATGAAATCAGCAACCAATAATGCGATACAGGCAGCATACTCTAAAGCAGGAAAGCCATTTACTAAAAAGTATCTAGGCGTTTACATTATGGACATCATGAATAACTCTGCTTTTAAGAATAAACTGCAAGTTGGCGATACGATAACTTCTATTAACAACTATCACTTTAAGAATTCAGCTCAATTTATCAATTATGTTAAGAAGCAAGATAAAAAATCTATTGTCAAAATTAATTTTGTGCGTGATGGTAAAAAGAAATCAGCTTCAGGTAAACTGGTTAAATTAGCAGATACCAAACGTTATGGTTTGGGAATCACTTTGACTGATAATACAGAGGCCAAGGGTAATCCTCCGACAAAGATCGATGCTGGTAGTATCGGTGGTCCTTCAGCAGGATTGATGTTTACTTTGCAGGTTTACTCACAGATCAGCAATAAGGATTTAAAGGCCGGTCGTACTATCGCCGGAACTGGAACAATTTCCCCTGATGGAACTGTTGGTCCTATCGGTGGGATTGAGAAGAAGGTCTATGCAGCTTCAGAAATGGGTGCAACAATTTTCTTTGCTCCTGACGATCCTGTAACAAAAGAAATTAAGAAATATGAACCAGGTTACGTTAATAATTATAATTTAGCCAAACGTGCCGCTAAGAAAATTCATACAAAGATGAAGATTGTACCTGTAAAGAATTTAAATGATGCAATTAATTATCTCGAAAAAACGAAACAGTCCAAATAAGGGCTGTTTTTTTTCGTAATTTAATTCGAGGTGATTGAAATGGAAGAAGTTTATCAATACGTTCGAAATAAAAAAATTGGTTTATTAGTGAGTATCGTAGCCTTAGTTGTAGGAGGATATTTTTTTCTTTTCCACAAAACAACCCTGACTAGTACAGTAGAACCTAAGCAGGAATTAGCAACTCAAAAAGATGAGATCAAAAAGAGTAAAATTGATTCAAAAATAAAAGAACCACAAACAATAGTTGTCGATGTACAAGGTGCTGTTAAAAAATCAGGTGTTTATCACGTAAAAGATAAGGCGATTGTACAGGAAGTGATACAGACAGCTGGTGGCTTTGCGGCCAATGCTGATTTGAGACAGATCAATCAGGCTAAGAGAGTGGCCGATCAGATGCAAATTTATATCCCGGTTAAAGGTGAGAAAACGCGCGCTCCTGCCAATACAAACTTATCAGGTGATACTCAAGGTAAAAAGATAGTAAATATTAATACAGCAACAGTTGATGATTTTAAAAATGTAACTGGGATTGGCCCTAAAAAGGCACAAAAAGTTATTGCCTATCGTGAAGAACATGGCCAATTCAAAACGTTACATGATTTAACTAATGTTTCAGGAATTGGTGAGAAGAGCTTATCTAAATTAAAAGATCAATTAACAGTTTAAGATAATGAAAGGTAAGTTGATTTTTTCCGCATTGGTAATAATTTTATTAATAACTATTTATTTTGAGAATAAATTATTCATCATTTTTCTACTATTATTAATAGTAAGGATTGTTTTGCTTAAAAATAAAAATCTTAACCTATTGATTATAAGTTTGTCCGTAATTTTTGCCGTACGTTGTCGGTTGATAAAGCCACCGACCACTGTACCGCAAATACAGAGTGGAGTAGTAACGCCTGATTCAATTTCTATCAATGGAGATTTACTAACGGGTGAATTACAAACTAGTCATGAAACAGTGAAATTCATTTATCAAATAAAAACACAACGTGAACAACGGTATTGGAAAAAGCTAGATCATATGGTTCAAACAAAGCCACAAATTAAGAAAATAGAGTCGATAGCCCAATCACGTAATCCTGGTGAATTTAATTACGCCAAGTATTTAACTAAGCAGAGTATTCATTATCAAGCAGAAATCACAGAATTCAAAAATCTTATAGAGTACCAACCACAAAATTTCAAAGGTAAAATAAATGCTTTACGAATACATATTATTAAATATTTAGCACAATTACCGAAGTGGTTATGAATTCATGCCCAAAGTCTGATAGTTGGTTACACTGATCCTGCAGATAAAGATTTTTTAAAAATCTTGAGTGTTTTGGGAATTATTCATCTTTTTAGTTTATCGGGTCTGCATGTGTTACTTATTCTGACGTTAATTAGAAAATTGACATCTTTTTTGAAGATTCCATTAGAACTAATTGATACGTTAATGTTATTTTTGCTGCCAAGCTATGGCATTTTGGTAGGTTCAAAGAGTGGCATCTGGCGTGCAGTTGTTTTGGCAATGGTTGGAATTGTATTTAAAAAATTGGGTTGGTCGTTAAGTAGTCTTGATATTTTTAGCGTGACACTATTGATATGCTTGTTTGTTGATCCATTGGCTATAACGACTATGGGTGGTCAGCTTAGTTTTCTGTTGGCTTTTGCCATCATGTATCTGTATAAGAACACTAAATTCATTTGTGCGACATTAAAGATGAATTTAGTTAGTTTACCGATAATATGTTTCTATACGTATCAGCTTAATTTGTTAACTTTATTGGTCAATTTGATTTTTATTCCATTATTTACTTACGTAATATTGCCTTTGACCTTTATTTCGGCACTGTCGGTTAAGTTAAAAATTTGGAATAATGTAAATGATTTATTTGAAGGTATGTATGGATTTTTAGATTATTTTTCCAATGGTGCTCAATTTATATTGGTGACGGGTAAATTGGCTATTTTATCAGTTATTTTGTTGGTGATAATAAGTCTTTTCTACATTGAAAGTAAAAGTATTCTTAATAAGTATTTGTATCAGTATCTAATTGTCTTTGCCGCCTGCATAATGATCAATAAATTTCCCTTGAGTGGATCAGTAAATATAATTGATGTAGGTCAAGGAGATAGTATTCTGGTAACAACACCTTTAATAAGAAAGACTTTTTATTTCTAATTGGGAGAATAACAAGAGTTATCCCGATATTGAGAATCTACTTATTTTGAGTACATTATTCTGGAACACAGTACAATTCCGTTCCTAAAGTCGCAAGGAATTTCTAAAATTGACATACTCTTTTTGTCACACAAGGATGTTGACCATATCGGTAACTTAGATATCTTATTGAATAAATTTCCAGTTAGGCAAGTTAATTTCGGTATTGGTTTGAATCAAAATCTTCGAATTCAAAATGTCATTCGAACTCATCCAGAAATTGAATTCAAGAGTCGTCAACAAGGAGATGTTATAAAAACTGGTTTTATAAATTGGCAAGTTCTTTGGCCAAAAGTGAAGGGAAAAGGAGAGAACAGTGATTCCTTAACGCTATTGGCACGAATTAAAGATAAAAATTGGCTTTTTACGGGAGATTTAGATATTCCCTCGGAACAAAAGATATTGAAAAATTATCAATTCAAAGTTGACTATTTAAAGTTAGGTCACCACGGATCAAAAACAGCAACAGGGGATGAGTTACTGGAAAAAACACAACCAAAGTTGGGCTTAATCTCGGCCGGAATTAATAATCGCTATGGACATCCTAATATAGAAACCTTGAAACGGTTAGAAAATCACCAGGTAAAATATTTAAACACGGCTGATTATGGTATGATATCTTGGTATTACGATTTTTTCAGTAATAGAGAAAAGATAACAACTTTTTTAAAGGGTGACTCGTTTGAAAATAACAGAATTAAAAAATAATTTAAAACAAGGTAATTTGAGTAATGTCTATTTGATTACCGGTGCGGAACAGGTCTTCATTAAAGATATTCAGAAATCATTTAAAAATATTATGTCTCCTGAAGAACGTGATATGAATTTCTCCAGTTTTGACTTAGAAGAAACATCATTAGATGACATGATTAATGAAGCTATCTCTGCACCTTTCTTTGGTGAAAAAAGATTAGTTTTTGCCCAGAACCCTTATTTTTTAACGGCGGAACGTGTTAAAAATGCTGTTGAACAAAATACATACTTATTATTGAGATATATTCAGAATCCAACTCCTTCAACAATCATGGTGATTTTTGCCTCATATGAGAAACTAGATGCTCGAAAGAAGATTGTTAAGCAGTTAAAGAAAATAGCGGCAGTAGTCGATGCTGGTCAGATGGAGGGACCAGTTCTAACTAGGACGATTCAAAATGATTTAAAAACTGATGGTTATCAAATTGATGGGGAAGCCTTGGATTTATTAATAAATAAAACCAAAAGTAATTACTCTTTGATAACGAATCAATTGGTTAAATTAAAGATGTATGCTTTACAATCGAAAAGAATTGATAAACAGGCAGTAGAGGAACTAGTACCACAATCATTAGAAGATAATGTTTTTGACTTAATGAATCAAATTCTTAATAAGAATATTTATCAGGCCGAGGAACTATATCATCAATTCTTATTGCAAAAGATTGATCCAATACTTTTGATTGCTATTTTAATGTCTCAATTGCGTCTCTTGATTCAAGTTAAGGTGCTAACTGAAAGAGGTTTAACTGAAGCCACGATTTCTAAGAACCTCAAATTGCATCCTTATCGAGTTAAATTGTCGCATCGACAGTCTAAGCGATTGGATATGAAGCAATTAATAGTTATGTATCAGGACTTAGTGAACTTAGATTACCAGATTAAGTCAGGACAAGGGGACAAAGAGTTACTATTTGATCTCTTTATAGCAAAATTTGCATAATAAAAAGGAGTTCAGAATAATATCTGAACTCCTTTTTTGAGAAATAAAAAAGCAACCAATATAGGTCGCTTAAGATTAATTCAATTTAGCAAGTCTTGACTTATCGCGAGCAGCTTTGTTAGCCTTGATTAGGCCTTTAGCTTTAGCCATGTCAATAGCACGAACTGCTGTTCTAAACATATCTTCTTTGTTGTCAGTGTTGTTAGCAGCTGAAGTTTCAAAGTTTTTGATAGCTGAACGCATAGCGCTCTTTTGTGAAGCATTGCGAAGAGTTGCACTTTGTGCAGTCTTTACACGTTTCATAGCTGATTTAATTTGTGGCATCAATTTCACCTCCGATTACCTAGTAAGCTTAAAACTCAATACATAGAATTATACATAATTAGCTTTGGCAATGCAATGAAATGTCGATTTTTTTTACACTATTGCAATATTCTACATTATGTAGTAAATTAGTTAGTTGTGTTAACCATGCTCTGTTTGACGAATCACCAACGCAGACATAGTTTGGCTAAATATATAAGGAAAAGGTGAATGAAATGGCTATTTCAAAACAAAAGAAAAATGAAGTTATCAAACAATATGCACGTAAAGATGGAGACACTGGTTCTCCAGAAGTACAAATTGCTGTTTTAACTTATGATATTAATTCTCTAAACGATCACTTGAAAGTTAACAAGAAAGACCACCACTCATATGTTGGTCTATTAAAGAAAATTGGTCACCGTCGTAACCTATTGGCATACCTACGTAACAAGGATGTTCAACGTTACCATGATTTGATCAAATCATTAGGTCTACGTCGTTAATATCAATTTAGGAAGTTTCCCGTTTGGGAGGCTTCTTTTTTTTCGCTTTTTTTTATATATTGTCTCTCGTATGGTAGAATAACAAACAGGTATAGCTTAAATAGTCTTAAAAGACTTAAAAATCACAATAGGATATTATGATCTATGCTATTTTAATGAAATGAGAGATGAAAATGAGCAAAAAAATTAAAATAATTTTGTTAAGTGGCGTACGTGAAAACGGAAAGAATATGTACGCAGTAGAAGTAAATGACGAGATTTATATCTTGGATATTGGTTTACAATATCCTGATAATGATCTTTACGGAATTGATGTTGTTGTACCAGATATGACTTACATCAAGGAAAATATTGATAAAGTGGTGGGTATCTTCCTATCACACGGTCATGCAGATGCAATCGGTGCTTTGCCATACCTAATCAGTGATTACGACATTCCTGTATTTGGTTCAGAAATGACGATCGAACTAGCTAAGATTGTTTGTTCAAATGACAGTCGCAGTAAGAAATTCTCAGATTTCCACGTTATCGATGAAAACACAGCTATTGATTTTGAACAGGCTTCAGTTTCATTCTTTAAAACAACCCATTCAATCCCAGGCTCTTTAGGAACAGTTATCAAGACTGAAGAAGGTCAAATTGTTTATACGGGTGACTTTAAATTTGATCAAGCTGCTGTACCAGTTTATAAGACTGATTATGGCCGTATTGCTAAAATCGGTAGTGAACGTGTTCTAGCCTTGTTAAGTGACTCTGCTAATGCTGAATCACCTTATGAAAATTCTAATGAACGTGATATCTATGAATATATTTTGGATACGTTTAGTTATCACAATGGCCGTATTATTGTGGCTCAAGTGGCTTCAAACATTCAAAGAATGCAACAAGTTTTGGATGCAGCTGATAAGACAGGTAGAAGAGTCTTCCTATCAGGAACGGACGCCGAAAAGATTGTTAAAACGGCTATGAACTTAGGCTATTTGAAGATTCCTAATAAAGAATTAATTTTAAAACCTAAGGAACTAAAAGGTTTTGATAATAATAAATTAGTTGTTGTTGAAACCGGTAAAATGGGTGAACCAGTCAAGGTTCTTCGAAAGATGGCTAATCCAGCAGCTAAGACGAAGTTCCAAATTGAAGAAGGAGACCTAGTATTTATTGCTACAACTCCTTCACATGCCATGGATACAACTGTTGCCAAAGCTAGAGATGCTATTTATCGTACAGGAGCTGAAGTTAAAGCATTGAGTGATGACAAACACTCTTCAGGCCATGCTAATAAGACTGATCTGCAATTGATGATCAATCTTTTGAATCCAGAGAATGTTATTCCTGTTCAAGGGGAATATCGTCTTTTGGATGCACATGCAAGAATTGCGCACGAAACAGGCATTCCTTATCAAAATATTTTCCTTACTAAAAAGGGTGATGTTTTGAATTATGAAAATGGACAATTCTATCAAGCTAAGGCTGTCGATGCCGGAGATACTATGATCGACGGAAAAGGTGTTGGCGACATTGGAAGTATCGTTCTACGGGTTCAATAATTATTGGCCGAAGACTATGTTTTCATTGCGGTAGCTACAATTGATCGTAAAAAGAAGAGGTTAAAATAAATAGACTTGATTTACGCATAGAGACTCCTAATAATTTATTACAAGTATTATCGCTTTATTATAAGAATGATGACAGGGTCAATTTAAAACGAAGATTATATGCAAGATATTTTTAAATTAGATAAATGATATTTGAAACAAGATGTCCGTGACAAGTTAAATCACTTCTTGTATGAACAAACTAATCGTCACCCGGTAATTCTTCCTGTAATCATGGAAGTAAACCAGAACAGACATAGAAAAGCCAAAAAATAAACTGATTTAATTAGTTAGATATTGTTGAGGTATTGTATGGACGATTCAGATAATCTAAAAAAAATTATTGATCAGGCGGAAGAAGCCTTTGAACAGGGCGTTTGGTCTGAAGCAGTGGATTTATACGTGGAAGCGTATGCAATGCATCAGCCGGTAAATTGTATGTGACTAGACAAGCTATTTCGAAGTGGGAGTCAGGTGCCTGGCGACCTTGAAGCAGTAATCTTAGATTATTTTAATTATTACCTCAGTGAACCAGAAACGGCTGAATTAGCTTTGGATATCATTTTAGAAAATGATGATTTCTTATTAGCTAATCAAATGTTAAATTTTTATGACATAGAGACATTGCCACATATTAAGCCAGAGTTTGTAGAAGATATAACGAAACGAATACAAGTAGCAGAAGATCGTCACGAACGTTCTTTCAAGCCAGAGAAGAAACAATTATCTAAACGACTTTATTCTATCGTTACAGAATCAACTCCAAAACAAATTCAATTGTTAAGAAGTTTGCGACAATTTAACAAGAGTGATTATGTAAAGGATGCAAAGATTTTATTAGTCAATCCCTTGTTACATCCGCTTTTAAAGAGTGAAGCTCTGGAAAATTTATTGAAACTAGGGATCGATGAAACTATAGATATTTCGTTCTATGGTGAAAATAAAACTTGCAATCCGAGTGACTTAATGCCTATTATGTCAACTGATGTCTATTTGAAAATGTGCGACGAATTAGAAAAATTATTAACTGACGAAAATGATTCGCAATTAGAAAACTTTAAAGGTGAGTTGTCACTGTACGCGGCACGTCGATATTGTGTTGTTGAGGCCATAATAAAAAGTCCCTCAAGCCGGACAAAAGTATGATATTTAAGGTATCGTTTAGTTGATGAATCACAAATAAGTGATAATCAGGGGTTAAAAGAAGTAAATAATTGGCTAAAAAGGTTCGATGAGCTAATAAATGCCTTTCAAGAGTGAAAAAAATTAACTTTTTTTGCTTTGAGTATTTACAATTCCGATTACTCCCCGTATAATCCAAAGAGTATATTATTTTTGGGGGATTTGCTTTGAATTACTTTGCTTTCACCTCTGAAAGTAGTATAATTTTTCAGTAAAGAGTCGTCTAAAGAACATTTTCTTTGGATCAATCTTATGAAATGAAATTTTAGGAGGATTCTTTGTAATGGCAGAAAAAGAACATTATGAGAGAACAAAGCCCCATGTAAATATTGGGACAATTGGTCACGTTGACCACGGTAAGACTACTTTAACAGCTGCAATCACTAAAGTATTGGCTGACAAAGGTTTAGCTAAGGCTGAAGATTATGCTGATATCGATAAGGCCCCAGAAGAAAAGGAACGTGGGATTACTATCAACACAGCCCATGTTGAATACGAAACTGAAAAGCGTCACTATGCACATATCGATGCTCCAGGACACGCTGATTACGTTAAGAATATGATCACTGGTGCTGCACAAATGGATGGTGCTATCCTTGTTGTTGCTGCTACTGATGGTCCTATGCCACAAACTCGTGAACATATCTTGCTTGCTCGCCAAGTTGGTGTTGAATACATCGTTGTATTCTTGAACAAGACTGATCTTGTTGACGATCCAGAACTAACAGACCTTGTTGAGATGGAAGTTCGTGAACTTCTATCAAAATACGATTTCCCAGGGGATGACATTCCTGTTATCCGTGGTTCAGCTTTGGAGGCTCTTGAAGGAAACCCAGAGGAAATTAAACACGTTGAAGAATTACTTGATGTTGTTGATGAATACATCCCAACACCAGAACGTGATAATACAAAACCATTCATGATGCCTGTTGAAGATGTCTTCACTATCACTGGTCGTGGTACTGTTGCATCAGGTCGTATTGATCGTGGTGAAATTAAGATTGGTGACGAAGTTGAAATCGTTGGTTTGAAGCCAGAAGTATTGAAGTCAACTGTTACTGGTCTAGAAATGTTCCGTAAGACTCTTGATTTAGGTGAAGCCGGAGATAACGTTGGTATCTTACTACGTGGTGTTAACCGTGATCAAATCGAACGTGGACAAGTTCTTGCTAAGCCAGGTTCAATCCAAACTCACAACAAGTTCAAGGGTGAAGTTTATATCATGAGTAAAGAAGAAGGTGGACGTCATACTCCATTCTTCTCAAACTACCGTCCACAATTCTACTTCCATACAACTGATGTTACTGGTGTTATTGAACTACCAGATGGTGTAGAAATGGTTATGCCTGGTGACCAAGTTACTTTCGAAGTTGATTTGATTGCTCCAGTTGCTATTGAAAATGGTACAAGATTTACTGTTCGTGAAGGTGGCCGTACTGTTGGTGCCGGAGTTGTTACAGAAATCTTAGACTAATTTCTAAGTGGTAATGATAATTAAAAAAGAGTTGGTTAATCCAGCTCTTTTTTTTATGGCTATTTTTTACGGCTAAGTTATTTAAAAATCGTAAAAAGTGTCATATAATATACGAATGATGTCTTAAAAAACCTATTAAATAACGTCAAATGTTTACAATATCACCATTTTAGGGTAATATTACAAAGTATGAGATCGTTGAAATACCGGAGGGATAATATAAATGTCTGCTAAGGCTAAATTTACAAAAAAAGAAAATAATACTGGTGAATTAAAATTTGAAATTGACCAAGATACAATTAAAAAAGGTTTAGATACTGCTTTTAATCGTGTTAAGAAGAGCTTAAATGTTCCTGGATTCAGAAAAGGAAGAGTTCCTCGCCAAATCTTTAACCGTATGTACGGTGAAGAAGCATTGTACGAAGATGCATTGAACGCTGTTCTACCAGATGCATACCAAAGTGCTGTTGATGAAACTAAAGTAGAACCTGTTGACCAACCACAAATCAGTGTTGAATCAATGGAAAAAGACAAGCCATGGGCTATTACTGCAACTATTACAGTTAAACCAGATGTTGAACTTGGTGAATACAAGGGCATCGAAGTTAAGAAGCAAAAACGTAATGTTATGAAGGCTGATGTTGAAGATCGTCTAACAGACCTTCAAAAACAACAAGCTGAACTAGATTTTCAATGTTAAGGAATATAATCCTGAAACATATGCTAAGTAGCCTATGTTGGTTCTGTTGATGGTAAAGAATTCGATGGTGGTAGTGCACAAAACTACTCACTTGAATTAGGTTCAGGTTCATTCATTCCTGGATTTGAAGATGCATTGATTGGTCATGCTGCTGATGAAGATGTTGACGTAAATGTTACATTCCCAGAAGATTACCAAGCTAAAGAACTTGCTGGTAAGAAAGCTATCTTCAAGACAAAGATTCATGAAGTTAAGTCAAAAGAATTACCTAAGTTAGATGATGACTTTGCTAAGGATGTTGACGAAGACGTTGATACACTTGAAGAATTGAAGACAAAACTTCATGACGAAATCAAGGATCAAAAGAAAGAAACTGCTGAAGAAAACATTCAAGAAGAAGCAATTGCTGGAGCAGTTAAGAATGCCAAGATTGATGACATTCCACAAGCTATGATTGATACAGAAGTTGACAACCAATTGAACCAATACTTGGCTAACCTACGTCGTCAAGGTATCGATCCTAAGTTGTACTATCAAATGACAGGTACAAACGAAGAAAGCTTGAAGAAACAATTTGCTAAAGATGCTGAAGAACGTGTAAAGACTGACTTAGTTATCGAAGCAATCGTTGCTAAAGAAAACATCAAGCCAACAGAAGACGAAATTAAGAGTGAAGTTAAGTCACTAGCAGATGAATACAAGATGGAAGAATCCGCTGTAAGAAATGCACTTAGTGATGAAATGCTTGCCCATGATATCGGCGCTAAGAAAGCCATCGAATTAATCGTTGACTCAGCTGTTGAAAAATAATGTTTCTTTGAACTAAAATAAAGGAAGCCACTGGGCTTCCTTTTTTTGTAAAAACGATGGCTTCAAACTAATTACTTTACTCAAAGTTATTACAATGCTAGACTTTCAAAGTAATTGGAACTATTGAAGGAGAATAACTATGTTTGATAGTACAGAAAATACTGGCACAATTAGCTGTTCATTCTGTGGTAAAACGCAAGATCAAGTTAAGAAAATTGTTGCTGGACCAGGTGTATACATTTGTAATGAATGTATCGATTTATGTAAAGAAATCATTGATGAAGAATTAAATGATTCAACACCAATGGATCTTGAAAATATTCCAACACCTGTAGAAATCAAAAAAATTCTTGATGACTATGTAATTGGACAAACTGATGCGAAGAGGGCATTATCAGTTGCCGTTTATAATCATTACAAGAGAATTAATAAAATGGAACACCTTAAAGATGGTGAAACAGAGTTACAAAAGAGTAATATCGCTCTAATCGGACCTACCGGTTCCGGTAAGACCTTCTTGGCTCAGACTTTGGCTCGTATATTGAAGGTGCCATTTGCAATTGCAGGTTTTAAAAGAATATCTGAAGCTGGTTGTGTTGGTGAAGATGTTGAGAACATTCTTTTGAAACTTTTGCAAAATGCTGACTTCGATGTAGATAAGGCCGAACATGGTATTGTTTATATTGATGAAATTGATAAGATTGCTAAGAAGAGCGAGAATGTCTCCATCACTCGTGATGTGTCTGGTGAAGGGGTTCAACAAGCACTTCTAAAGATTCTTGAAGGAACAATTGCTAGTGTGCCACCACAAGGTGGTAGAAAGCATCCTCAACAAGAATTAATTCAAATCGATACAACTAATATTCTCTATAACGTTGGTGGTGCTTTTGACGGTATCGAACAAATTGTTAAGAATCGTTTAGGCGATAAGACGATTGGTTTTGGTGCTGAGCAACAAGCAACAATTGCCGAAGAGAAGAGTTTAATGCAACAGATCATCCCTGTTAATTTTTCATATTGACAAGTATAGTATTAACAATTATAGTATGAACATCAATTGATATTATTTTTGTTAATATGAAAAGGGAATAAGGTCGATATCCTAACAAAACCAAAGAATGCTCTTATTAAGCAATACAAGGAACTATTAAGCTTGGATGGGGTCAACTTGATCTTTACTGATGGTGCTTTGAAGGAAATTGCTAAGATGTCAATCGAAAGAAATACCGGTGCTCGTGGTTTGAGATCTATTGTTGAAGAAACAATGCTTGATACCATGTTCGATATTCCTGGACGTGATGACGTTGAAAGTGTCAAAGTAACTAAAGAAGCTGTTAGAAAAATCAAAGAACCAGAATTGATTCTTAAAAATGGAGAAGTTGCCTAGTGGGCAGCTTTTTTTGTTTATGGTAAAATTACTTCATTGTGGTTTTTTATGCAGGTAAATAATGTATCAATGAATTTGAGCGCCGTAAGCTCAAAACAGTATCCAAGTGAAGGATATCCAGAAATAGCCTTATTAGGCCGTTCTAACGTCGGAAAATCTTCTTTGATAAATACTCTTATCAATCGTAAAAGCTTTGCGAGAACGTCTAGTACGCCAGGTAAGACGCAAACACTTAACTTCTATAATATCGAAGATCAATTATATCTTGTTGATGTTCCCGGATATGGCTTTGCTAAGGTTTCCAAGAAGCAACGTGAAGAATTCGGTGTCATGATCGAAGAATATTTGACTACTCGTGATGTTTTGAAAGGTGTAGTTATTTTAGTTGATGGTCGTCATCAACCTAGTGAAGATGATATTTCAATGTATCAATTTGTCAGTTATTATCATATTCCTACGCTAATTGTAGCTACGAAGATGGATAAGGTTAAGGGCAATCAGTGGAATAAGACTATTAGCCAAGTCAAGAAGGCAATGCAAATCAATCAAACCGACGATCTACAATTATTTAGTTCTGATACTAAGTATGGTAAAGAAGAAGTCTGGGACTGGATTGAAAAACATATGTAACAAAAATAGAGATAGTAATCGTGATTTGATTACCATCTCTATTTTTTATAATAATTATTCTAATTAAAATTAATAATCTTGTTAAAAGTAAATTTATTATCTTCGAATTCAAATTCTAGAATACTGCAATTACCAAAGCCACTATCCTTTATTTTACCAATATCAGTCCATTGGCTAGTAAAATTCATAATGGAACCAGCATGGCTAACAACTAAAACCGATTTATTGTCCTGATTCATAATATCAAGTAGAGTCTTTTTGACACGATCCTTATTTTGTTGAGCACTTTCACCACCATATTGAACGAAAAAGTCACCATATTGTTTTTGAGCATCAGTGATTTTAGGATTCAAATATTCATGTTCACCCTCAAATTTACCAAAAGACATCTCTCGTAACCCTTTTAAACGGGTATAAGGCATATCTGTAACCAATTCCAATGTGTCACTAGATCTTTCAGCAGTCGAGCAAAAAGCAGCGTCAAATTCGATTTGATTATCTTTAAAGTATTTTCCAGCCGTCTTAGCTTGTTCAATACCCTTGTCGGTCAGTGGTGAATCACACCAGCCTTGAATTTTACATAGAACGTTAAAAAGTGTCTGTCCATGACGCATTAAATAAAGCTTTTTTTTCATGTTTTCCCCTCCATAAAAGCACTTACATTATACAATAACATTTGCTTTTCTAAAAAAGAGCTTGAAAAAAATATCACTCCTGTGTATCATCATATTTATAAATAGTTTTGGTTTTAAACTAAGTAGTAATTTACTTCGGTGTTCAGAGAATTGACATTTGGTGAGAGTCAAGCAGGGTAGATTATCAAATACGAAACTAAAATTCGTGTCCTACGTTATAGGAGTAAAGAGCAAGTAGTAATACTTGAATTTGGGTGGTACCGCGCATAAGCGTCCCTGCATAACTGCAGGGGCGCTTTTTTTCTATAACGGGGATAAATTATTGGAGGAAGATCTATGAATATTATTGATGAATTATCATGGCGTGGCTTGATCAATCAACAATCTGATGAAGAAGGTCTACGTAACTTAATCGATGAAAAGGATATTTCATTGTACTGTGGAATGGATCCAACTGGAGATTCAATGCACATTGGTCATTTGTTGCCATTTATGACTTTGGAAAGATTTGCTAGAGCTGGACATCATCCATACGTTGTTATTGGTGGTGCTACTGGTTCTATTGGTGATCCAAGTGGTAAAAAAGCTGAACGTCCTATGCAAACAATGGACCAAGTTAATCACAATGTTGAAGCCTTGAGCAATCAAGTCAACAATATCTTCAGTGATTTTACAATGGTTAACAATTATGACTGGACAGAACCAATTGGTATTCTTGATTTTCTACGTGATTACGGTAAATTATTTAACGTTAATACAATGCTTAATAAGGAAATTATATCTAGTCGTCTAGAAGTAGGTATTTCCTTTACTGAATTCACATACCAAATTTTGCAATCACTTGATTTCTTGACACTATACCGTAAACATGATGTTCAATTGCAAGTTGGTGGTGGTGATCAATGGGGTAATTTGACTGCTGGACTTGATTTGATCCATAAGGCTGAAGGACAAGATGCTAAAGTTTACGCTTTGACAATTCCTTTGTTATTGAAGGCTGATGGAACTAAATTTGGTAAAACTGCCGGTGGTGCTGTTTGGCTTGATCCTGAAAAGACTTCACCATACGAATTCTATCAATTCTGGTTCAACCAAGACGATAAAGATGTTGTTAATCTCTTGAAGAAGTTTACTTTCTTGTCTAAAGAAGAGATTGATGAATTGGCTGAATCTATTAAGACAGCTCCAGAAAAACGTTTAGCTCAAAAGACATTAGCTCAAGAAGTAACTAAATTTGTTCACGGCGAAGAAGCTTTGAAGACAGCTGAAAAGATTACTGATGTTTTGTTCTCAGGTGAAATTCAAGCACTAACAACTGAAGAAGTTGCTGAAGCCTTCCATGGTGTTCCTAGTGAAGAAATTGCTGCAGATCCAATTAACTTAGTTGACCTATTAATTGCTGCTAACGTTGATAAATCGAAGCGTCAAGCACGTGAGGATATTCAAAATGGTGCTATCAGAATCAACGGTGAGAAGTTGACGGATACAACTCTTGAAATTGATCCTAAAGAATCATTTGACGGCAAATACATTGTTATTCGTCGTGGTAAGAAGAAGTACTTCTTAGCAAAAATTAAATAAAACCATTGACTGAAAATGTAAAATCGTTTATATTATTTGCAACGAAAACTTTTAATCGAGTCCTGTGAGGCTTGGAAGGTATTGACTACATTTGACAGAAAAAGTGTAAACTTCCTTTCCTTGTGGGATAGGGAGTTTTTTGTTTACTTAAAAAACTAGGGAACTTTTAATCAGATCCAGTGAGGTCTAAAAGGTTTAAGGGATAATACTAAACTTTTTGGGGGTAGCTGGACTGACAGCTACCCCTTTTAATTTGGAGGAAAACAATGAAAAATATACTTTCTATGTCACAATTATCCAACCAAGAGGTTCAAGATTATCTCAATGCAGCCTTGGAATTTAAAAATGGTCGACAATCTACGATTGGTCAAGGTAAATTTGCCGTCAATATGTTTTTTGAAAATAGTACGAGAACTAAATCAAGCTTTCAAGTCGCGGGAATTAAAGAGAGAGTATGCCGAAGTGGGTTTGATGCTGAGAAATCCTCAACTAAGAAAGGAAGGACTTTCTATGATACTTGTCGAACATTAGAAAGCGTTGGAGCTGATTTAGCTGTTATCCGTCATAGTCAAGATGAATATTATAACGAACTTTTAAATCGTAATTTTGGTATTCCAATCATCAATGCTGGTGATGGTGCTGGTCAACATCCTTCCCAATCCTTACTTGATTTGATGACAATTTATGAACACTTTGGCCGTTTGGATGGCTTGAAAGTAGGTATCATCGGTGATCTTAGCCATTCACGAGTAGCACACTCTGATGCTGAGTATAGAACTCAATTAGGTTCAGAAGTTTACTTTGGTGGACTTAATTCTTGGTATACATCAGAATTTCAGGCTATGGGACCTCACAAAACTGTGGATGATCTTTGTAAAGAAATGGATGTAGTCATGCTTTTACGAGTTCAACATGAAAGATTATCAGCCGAAGAGAACCAAGATTTTTCTAAAGCCGATTACTTTGAGAAATATGGTTTAGATATGCGCCGAGTTAATCTAATGAAACCCGATGCCATGTTGATGCACCCAGCTCCAGTTAATCGCGGAGTTGAAATTGCGGATGACGTTGTGGAATGTGATAAATCGTATATTTTTAAACAGATGATCAATGGTACATTTGTCAGAATGGCAATGATTGAATCAGTTTTGAAAGGTGCTAAATAATGAAAACATTGATAAAGAATGCACAGTTGTACTATCAAGGACAGTTGAATCCAGCAGATCTTTTAGTAGAAAACAGTAAATTTACGCAGATTGCTGAAGAGATATCGACTGATAATGTTCAAGTAATCGATGCTAAACAACGATTGGTTTCTCCCGTAACAATCTTTGTCCTTGTCCTTGAGTTAATCAATTTGCTTACGTGTATTAGAGTAAGACTTGAATTAGGCTATGTCTAATGCTTATAATGTATTACTACAGTTGGGGCCATGCCAAATGTTATTCCAGTGCCCGATGACACAGAGAAATTTCAAAAACAGTTGGAATTAAATCAAAATAATTCTTTGATCAATACTTTGCAATATGCCCCAGTAACAAAAGATGAAACTAGTGACGAATTAGTTGATATTGAAGCTTTAGATCAATTAGGAGCTTTTGCTTTCTCTAATGATGGTCATGGAATTATGAATGCACAAACCATGTACTCCGCAATGGAAAGAATTGAAGCTGTTGGCAGTCACTTAGCAGCACATGTCGAGGATAAAGATCTTTTCAATCATGGTGTGATCAACTTTGGAACTGCTTCACAAAGATTAGGCTTGCCCGGAATCAAGCAGGTAGCAGAAACTTCACAGTTAGCCCGTGATCTAGTCTTGGCTAAGGAAACAGGTGTACATTACCATGTTTGTCATATTTCAACTAAAGATGGCGTTGACTTAGTTAGAATGGCTAAAGATGCAGGTATCAACGTTACTTGTGAAGTGACGCCACATCATTTATTGCTCAGCGATAGAGATATCATGACGGATGATGCTAATTTCAAAATGAATCCACCGCTACGTTCGAAAAAAGATCAAATGGCATTATTAGACGGACTAGAAGACGGTACGATCGATATGATTGCGACTGACCATGCACCACATGCTAAAGAAGAGAAAAGCGTAGCAACTTAAAAGATACTTTATAACGTTACCGGAATTGAAACATCTTTCCCACTAATGTATACACGTTTAGTTAGAACGGGATTGATCAGTCTGGAAAAATTAGTTGAACTAATGGCGGTAAAACCAGCTCAGTTGTTTGGATTAAAGGGTGTGGGAACAATTGGATTAAATCAGAAAGCTGATTTTACTATTATTGATTTGAATCAAGACTATAAGATTAATGAAGCTGACTTTTTATCTAAAGGGACTAACAGTCCTTTTATCGGACAATCGGTATTTGGTCAAGTTCAGGCCACTTATGTGAATGGCAAAGCAGTTTATACAAACAACTACGAGGGGTAAAAATGGATAAACCAGTTATAGTAGCATTAGATTTTGCAGATGATTTTGAATGTATTAATTTTTTGAATCAATTTCCTAAGAATCAATCGTTATTTTTAAAAATCGGCTTAGAAATGTTTTGCCAGTATGGCCATCCTTTCGTCAAGCGTTTGCGAGAACGAGGCTACAATATCTTTCTCGATTTGAAGTTGCACGATATTCCTAACACCGTTAGAAGAACTTGTCAGATGATTGCCAAGTGGGATGTTCAGGTGGGAACGATTCATTATGGAGCAGGTGAGGATGTCTTAGTTGAAGAAAAAGAAGGTTTATCAGGTTCTAATACTAAGCTGTTGGCTGTTACGCAGTTGACTTCATTAGGGCAAGTTGAATTGACGAACGAGTTACAAGTTTCATTGCCATCCCAAGATTATGTTACAAGATTGGCTAAGTTAGCTTTCAACAATGGAGCCGATGGTGTTATTTCATCCGCTTTAGAAGTACCAATGATTAAAGAAGCTACTAGTGAAGGAATTATCTGCGTTACACCTGGAATTCGTCCCAAATCAGCTCAGGGAGGCGATCAAAAACGAGTTGCGACACCTAGCCAAGCTAAGAAGTTAGGCAGCGATGCTATTGTAGTAGGACGACCAATTACTCAAGCTAAAGATGAGTACAACGCTTATGTGAATATTGAAAAGGAGTGGAGTAAGTAATGGATAAAAAAATAGCAATCGATATTGCCAGTCAATTATTAAGAATTAAGGCGGTGACATTAAGTCCAAAGCAGCCTTTTACTTGGGCCAGCGGGATTAAATCACCAATCTATAATGAAGCATGCTAGTTCATTGCTTATCCGAAATTTCGTCAAACCATTGCTGAAGATCTTGCTCTTCTAATTAAAGAAAAATATCCTGAGGTAGAACATTTCGGATATATTGCAGGAGGCGGGAATCAATAAGGTTCTGTGGAAAGAAACCATTGAGCTTAATAAAATAGCTATGTTCGTCCAAAGAAAAAGGATCACGGTAAAAAAGGCCAAAATCAAAATATTATTTAAGCTGGTGACAAAGTTGTATTGATCGATGATTTGATTTCAACCGGTGGCAGTATTTTAAAGGCAGTCGATGCGGTTCGTGAAACAGGTGCCGAGGTTATCGGTACAGTTGCTATTTTCTCTTATGATTTACCAGAAAGTACCACTAATTTTGTAGCAGCTAGAACAAAGCTGTTTACTCTGACTGATTTTCCTACATTGATTCAAGTGGCTAAGGAACAGGATTATATTGAAGAAAGTGATACCGAACTTTTAGAGCAATGGTATAAAGATCCCGAAGGATGGTGTAAATAATGGATTTATATAAAACAGTTCGACCATTAATTTTTAAAGTAGATCCAGAAGTTGATCATCACTTAGTAGCCAATGGATTAAAAATGTTTAATCGCTATCCCAAAGCTTTACAAACAATGTTTCAAATCAAAAAACGCTGAATTGGAACGGTTACCGTTAAAGGTGTAAATTTCGATTCACCAATTGGAATAGGTGCGGGCTTTGATAAGAAAGCTGAATTTTATAATAGCTTAGGTGCTCTAGGTGCTGGTTTTGTTGAAATTGGTAGTGTAACTAGAGAAAATCAACCAGGTAATCTTAAGAAACGAATTTTTCGCTTAACAGAGGATCAAGCTATCATCAATCGTATGGGTTTGAATAATTTGGGAATTGAAGAAACCAGAAAACATTTGGCCAATACTCCTAAACATGTCACGATTGGTATCAGTGTGGCTCCTGGACATGGTTTAAGTAGTGAAGAAATGGTTGATGAAATGGTGGACGATATCAAAGAGATTCATTCATTTGCCGACTATATAGCTTTGAATCAGAGTTGCCCTAATCAAAAAGGTGTAACAACTTTACAAGAGATACCAGTTGCCAAGAGATTATTGCAAAAAATCCATAATCTGCATATTAAGGAACCAGTTTTTTGTAAATTTGGAAATGATATCACTGCTGAGCAATTAATTGAATTGATCAATGAAACAAAAGGATTAATGGATGGTATTATTTTAACTAATACAGCCTCCAATCCAAGCAAAGTTTATAACAACTTAAAGTCAACTAATCGTAATGAAGGTGGTGGCTTGAGTGGTAAGCCAATTTTCCTTAAATCATTGAGTTTGACTAAAGCAATTCATCAAGCCTTTCCAGAGCTACCAATTATGTTTTCTGGCGGTGTATTTACACCTGAGGATGCGCAGACAGCTCTAGAAGCAGGTGCCAGTTTAGTACAAGTTTACACAGGTTTCATCTATAACGGACCAACTCTTTTGGAAAAAATCAATCGTCATCTATCTATCAATGATGTGGTACGTAATTTGGATTACACTCCCGTTGCCAAAGTACCAAGTCATAGTTCACAAGATGTTGAAGTTACCGATATTAATGAAGATAAAAAAGTTGAATTAGATGCCAATTCAGGCGCATCTTTTCATGAAGAGTAAACAAAAAGACTGTCAGATAGGGATTCTTATCTAAACAGTCTTTTTTTGATGGAAAAAATTTTATCGTCCAAAGTTTGTAGCTCTAAATATATTTAACAGTTAAAATTACTTTTATTTGTGTGATGAGGGAGATTTTATGGGATACAAATTAATTACCATTGATATGGACGATACACTTTTGACGACAGCAAAAGAGATTTCAGAGAAAAATAAAATCATGATTCAAAGAGCCATGAAAAAAGGAACTAAAGTCGTTCTCTGTTTAAGCCGTCCGCACAAGGCCATGTATGATTATGCACGCAGTCTCGGGATTGATGGTGATGATAATTATATGATCACTAATGGTGGGGCAATTATTGAAAATATGAGTGGTAAAATTTTTTATCAGAAAACACTTAGTAATGATTTTTATCGTGAATTTGTCAGTTTTGTTAAGGAACATGTTTTACCATACTGTGTTTTGGATATTCAAGGTAATACTTACACAAGTGGTTTTGAATTTATCGATGATTACACGATTGCCATGGCCTACGGGAATAGTCGTGGTTTGTATATCAAAGAACCAGAGGATTTACCAGCCGATTTTGAAATTACCAAGGCAGTCATCAACGGTAACGAACAACGTTTGGATGAGATCACTGACTTTATCAATCGACGATTCAGTGATTACTTTGTCGTAAGAACAGGAGTTGGTTATCTGGAAATTTTTCCTAATAATGTCAATAAAGGCGAAGCGGTGAAACATTTAGCTAAACAATTAGAGATTGATTTGGAAATAGCTTGATTATTTGGATCTTGAAATTATTAATTGTGATAATTTTTGATCTGTAAAATATGATTTCAAAAGGGTAATGCACAGGAATGAGGAAAAGCTGTTAGCGACTATGTAACAACTGATAATAACCATGATGGTGTAGGGAATACGATTGAAAAATTTGTTACTGAATAAATTTTAGATCTTAATTTTATTCAAATCGTCAATTAATTTACCAACTTGAGATTGCTGCTCAGCCGATAGTTGATCAGAAGTACCAATAACATTGAGAATAGCGTCTCCTAATTGAATGATTGTGACAGTGGTGTCGTTTGTAGCCAATACTAAGTAGATTGAAACAAATTTTGTCAGTTCTTCAAATTGAAGCGATTCTTGAATTTTTGTTTGATGTAGAAGCTTATTCGAAGTTTTGATGATAATCTGTTTTGCCTGCTGATTTTTTTCCTTATTAGCCCTACGTTTTTGGTAATAGGGCAAAAAGAGTGCAATTGAGACGGCCAAGATTTCGGCAAAACTTTCAACCCATTCAGCTAGAGAACCTATTTCCATAAGATCACTTCCGTAAAATCATTTGTGATAAGAATAGCATTGAATGGGTTAATCAAGGTATAAGAAAGCACTGAAAAAGTAAAAGGATTATTCCAGTTTTTACTATCGACTAGTTTCTTGGTTTTAGTATTATCAGTGTTTTAAGATTTTTAACCCAAAAGAAATTTTAAATCAAAAAGAACAGTCTCCATTAAGTATTCAAGATTCTTTACTTGAATCCCTTAATAGAGGCTGTTTTTTTGTCCTACTAGATTAAATTAATTTGTAGGTTTACGTATTAAATATACTTACCTCAGGAAAATGAAAGAAATACTGTCTAGTCTGGAGTAAGAATTAAAAATGCATTCAGCTATGAAATTATTGTTGGCGGCTTTGCCGCCTACAATAAGGCTGATCTTGGAGATCCATAATTTTGCCGAAGGTAAAATTATTAGCTTCAAGTCACGCCCATAGCGTTCCAATGCATTTTTAATTCTTACGGAAGACGGGAATTCAAGCACAACTGCATTTTACCTGACTTTAGGAAAAACTATTATTTTTCTTAATTCGGAATTTTTGATGTCTACATAAATAAGGTGAAGACGAAACCAACGATACCAACTAGAAGTCCATATAACAAAGCTGGCAAAACAGTTTTACGTAAAATGTTACCTTCTTGACCACTGAGTCCAACGACAGAACTAACAGAAACAATATTGTGAACACAGATCATATTTCCAGCTGCAGCACCAATTAATTGTGCTGCTAAAACTAATTCTTTGCTGACATTAGCATTGGAGGCAATATCAGCTTGAATTTGTCCAAAGGTCAAGGTTGAAACAGTTGTACTACCAGTAACAAATGAACCTAGTTGACCGAGGAATGGAGCAATAATGATCCAGATACCGGAAAGATATTTGGAAATAACTTCGGCGATATACATAGGCATGCTAGGCAGTTTAGCTAAATTGATTTCAGAGTTAGTAAAGATTTGAACCATGATCAAGGTTACAACCAAAGCTAAGGCAGTTGATTTCATTGACAGAGCAACTTTTTTAGCAATGGGGAAGAAATTCTTCAAAGATTTAACTTGAATTAACAAGCCAAAGATAACAGCAATCAATTCAAGAGGTATACGTTTAGATAAATAGAAAATAAAGGAATTGACTTGTGAGAATCCTAAATTGATAAACCACGACTTAAAAATCGTTGATAAATAGTAGACTTTTAATGGAGCAATTGTTCGAGTAGCTAAGAGCATTAGGATAACAATGATGTATGGTGACCAAGCGGTTAACAAAGACATCTTCTTTTCGGAAGCAATTGTTTTAGTTGAAGTGGTCCACGGATTGGTGAAGCTATCTTTAGGCAATAAGAATTTTAATCTGATAGTCAAAATAGTGATGATAATAGTTGCGAATGGGGCTAAGATGGATACAAATTCGTAACTGAGTACAAATGAAACTAAAAGAGCAAAGGTGCTGTAGACTAGTCCGATAAATAAGGACCAAGGAACTAATTTTAAGAAATCTTTTCTTTGATGTCCGTCATTTTTGCCGAAGATAAAGACAAGAATGAAGATCAACATCAAAGGCATAAAAGTACCAGCAAAGAAATCTAATTCTTAATCAATAACTTAAGCTCTAAACATTATCAGGAATTGATTCAAAGCGTTACTTAAACCGACTGTTAAAGGTGTTCCGACAGCACCAAAAGAAGCCGGTGTGGAGTCGGCAATCAAGGCTAATGTGACAGCTGCCATAGGTGAAAAACCCAAAGCAATCATCAATGGAGCAGTAACCATAGCTGGAGTTCCAAAACCAGAGACACCCTCAATCAGTCCTCCAAATAAGAAAGCAACTAAGATTAATTGAATTCTCATGTCAGCCGATAAGGTGTGAAATCCGGCATTAATTCGATCAATTGCTCCGGTGTGCTGCAAAATATTGAGCATCATCAAAGCACCGAAAAGAATCCAAAGAATCGGTAGAGCTTTGTGAATTGATTGAAAAATAGAAGCTAATAGTGCTTTGGTCGGCATTTTCCAAAGAAAGTAACCTTCCAACAAAACGATGAAAGCACTGATCGACATTCCCTTAGTTGCGGGCATATTGATAATTCCTAAAAGGATTAATGGCAGAATAACAGCTGATAAAGCAACGATAATCATGAAATTTCCCCTTATAAATGTATTTTAATCATTATATAATTTTTTACTTATTCAATGCAGTAGAAAAGTAAAAAATATTTTTCCATAAATGAACTTTCAATAAATCTTACTACCCTAATAGTAAGGCAGATTAGGGTAAAAGGGTAATTTTAGTTAGACCTTTTGTAAATAAAATACTGTTTTGAATAAATTACTTTGACACACATAGTAATTGGTGATACATTATTGGCATAGAAAAAAGGTGAGACGAAATAATGAAACCACTAATTTCCAAAGATATTATTCGTGGACACACTGCTACGATTGTTTTAAACATTCTTAATCAAGGCGACAGTTATGGTTACGAAATAGCCAAACGAGTTAAAGAATTGAGCCACGATGATTATGAATTGAATGAAGCTACTCTTTATACTGTTTTTAGAAGGTTAGAAAAAAATGGTGACATTGTTGGCTATTGGGGTGATGAAACTCAAGGTGGACGTCGTAAGTATTACCAGATAACTACTCAAGGGAAACAAACCCTAACGGATAATATTGAAGCTTGGAATTTTGCTAAGAAAGTAATCGATGAATTGATTTTAGGAAGGATAAATGATCATGAATGAAGAAATAAAGACATTAGTTAACCAAAGACTAAATAAGATTTTTAATGATTATCCTGAAACTGTTGAATTAAGTGATTTGAAAGAGGAATTGTCATCTGATTTGATGTCGTCTGCAGAAGATAAATTAAGTGCTGATGTGACTCCAGCAACCGCTGTTGAAAAAGCTTTTAAAGAATTCGGTGATATTGATGAAGTGATTAACCAAGTGTTGAATGATAATCATCAAAATGAACATCATAAACATGCTGCAGGACATACCTTTAATATTGATAATTCGGGTATTAGCATTGATAATGGTAAGTTATTCAACATCAATGACGATGGTATTACAGTCAATAATGGTAAAACTATTAAAATCAACGATGATGGAATCAAGTTTGGTAATTTAGTAATCAATGATAATGGCATTAATTTTAAAGGTAATACGAAACCTTTTAAAAAAAGTAAAGATAAATTCGATAGTTATTTTGATAAAGAATTTGCGGACTTTGACGTTGATGACGACTTCAATGATGATAATTTTAATACCGAAGTCCATGTTGAAACTTTGCCTTTAACTGATGAGTATGAATTTGACTATACGGATCTGGACAAAATCAGAATTAACTATAAGAGTGCCGATTTAAAGATTTTGCCTACCGATGGTGACAAAATTAAAATTAGTGAATACATGTCACGTACAAATCCTAATTACCAAGTAAAGACAGATTTGGTTGATAACGTATTGAGTATTAAGCAAGGTGAAATTCCACATTTTTTGTCATTAAAGATTAGAGTGAAAATTTTGATTCCTAAAACCTATGTCAAAACACTTCAAGTGATTAATGATAGTGGTAATTTACAAGTTCAGGGTATGAAGGCTTTGGAAAGGGCAGTTGTTGAATGTCACAGTGGGGCAGTTTACTTGAATAATTTTGAAAGCCAAACTTTATTACTTGATGTAAATTCAGGTAAATTAACATTGGATCATGTTTTGACTAAAGAACAATTGGCTATCAATGATCGTAGTGGTTTAGTTAATATGGATACCGTGGCAACACCTAAATTTGATATTTCCTCCAGAAGCGGTTCGATCAAAGGAACTGATTTCAGCGGTGCCGGTAATATCATGGTAAAGTCGGGTACTGTTCATATGAATTTCGATAAGGTTACTGGTGATGTAAATGTCGAGAACAATAGTGGTACGGTCAAGTTGAAGATGCCTGAGGATGACTCTTACAAGTTTGATCTAGAAGCTCAAAGCGTAAGTTTGCATATTTTTTAATTTTAGAAAACATAATAATATATCCCCCGTTTCTCATAGATCATGACACATTAATTATAACAATATCAGCTAACGGTTCATGCAAAATCGGGTATTATCAAAGTTTCATAATGAATTTGACGTTTTGGATAGTTGGGGACATCTTTCTTACAATTTAATCAATATTAATTTATACTCATAGAGAATTTTTGAGGATAATACTTAGATTAGGAAGTATTGATTATGATTGAAAAGATAGTAAATCAACACTTTATTCCGACGTTTGACGTTGATATATTGAATATTGGAGGGAGCAACGCTAGGGAGAAAGTAATGTCGACTGATGGAGAAAAATTTGTTGTACGTGAATTAATGTCACGTCGCAATTTAAAATATATGTTTAAAGTGGATGTTACTGGTAACAGTTTGTCCATCAATCAGGAAAAATATCCTCGAATTCCAACATTAAAATTTGAGCTGCAAATCTTTATTCCTAAAACCTTTATTGGTGATGTGATCATATCGAATCACAATGGTTCAATTTTGTTGCACGATATGACTTGTCAACAGTTATTTATTACTGATAATTCAGGCAAAATAGTATTGGATGATTTGAAAATTGAAAAGGGATTCTTTATTCAATCACGTAATGGCGATATAAAAATGGACAATATCAGAAGTCGTCGATTCTATTTGAACTCTTATAGTGGCATGATCAAAGCTGTTTCTCTAAGCGGAGCTGGCAGTGTATCAAGTTCAACGGGTTATGTTCAATTGGATTTTGAAATGGTTTCTGGAAATATTGTCGTTAATGATACTAAAGGAACGGTTAAGGTTTCGATGCCTGAAAGAGATTCTTATAACTTTAAATTGCAGTCTAAGGTAGCTGAAGTCAGGGCACCAAGGACTAGTTTGCATCATGATCGTTTGGAATATAAGGAGGGTACCGTGGGGGATAATCCACAGTATCAATTGAATGTTCAAACTAAGTCTGGACGAATTAAAGTTAAATAGGTTTGTCTTTATATAACAAAAGTCCAGTGTGGTAACCAAAAACGGTTGCTACACTGGACTTTTTTAATTGATTTTTTTAGTGATGATTTCTAAAACATTGCTAACTCGGTAAAGAGTGTTTTTTGGATCATGTCGTTGATTCCAGGATAAATCTAGCAGGATTTTCCCCTTGTTGAGATCTAAAACAAGATAAAATGGCCTTCTCAGCCACGGGAAAAAAGACTGTTTAGCTGGATTAATAGTGAGAATGTTTTGTAAATCATATTTTTTATCACTTTCAACGATGTAACATTTTTTAACTTGGGAAAAACTGATAAATTGGTAATCAATACGATCAGGTAAAAAAATCATCTTTAAACGATCATGATAAGAAATTAGTTTGTAGTAGGATACTCCGTGTTTTTCTAACTGCCAATGCCCAAACATTTTGGGTAGATTATTAGGATAATAAATAAAGATTAATAAAAAAAGGACAACTAGAAATAAACCAAGAGCAACCGAGAAGCTAATAAAAAATCCCAATCCTCCGATAATCAGACTAAGTAATATACTGACTATTAAAGGACGACGATTAATTTTTTTTCCAAATTCAGTTTTTTCAATCATTGGCGTTATCCTTTCTTAGAAGCTAAGAATATTGTAACGGTTTGCAAGCGCTATCACAAGCGGAGTGATAGGAATTTTATTTAAAACTATTTTTTGAGAAAGCATTGTAATAGATAAATTTATCGTATATTCTACATATATATCACATAGATAGAGGAGGATAATGTTTATGGGGAAAAAAGCCAAAAAATGGCAAATGCCTTCCGCGTATACAATATTGTTTTTCCTAATAATTCTAGTGGCAATTTTGACTTGGATTATTCCTGCTGGAGAATACGCTACCACTAAGGCTGGCAATATTGTTGCAGGAACTTATAAGGCTCGTGCAAGTAGTCCGCAAGGTATTTGGGATGTTTTCTTAGCACCAATTAATGGTATGGTCGGAACTTCGGAAACTGAGGGTTCCATTTCAGTATCGTTGTTCATCCTAGTTATTGGTGGCTTTTTAGGAGTAGTAAATAAGACAAGAGCACTAGATGATGGAATTAGCGCCACCGTAAAAAAATACAGTGGTAAAGAAAAAGCCTTGATTCCAATTTTGCTGTTATTATTTGCTATTGTAAAAGCCAATTATGGAATGGGGCTAGAGGCATTTGCTTTTTATCCGATTTTAATTCCAGTCATGATTGGGGTTGGCTATGATTCGATCACAGCTATTTCGATTGCTTTAATTGGAACTCAGGTTGGATGCTTAGCTTCAACTGTTAATCCTTTTGCCACAGGAGTTGCATCACAGACTTTAGGTATTTCACCAGGTGATGGATTAATCCAACGACTGATTTTATTAGTTATTGTGACGGTTATTAGTATTGTTTATGTAATGCGTTATGCCGATAAGATTAAAAAAGATCCATCACAGTCATATGTTTTTGATCGTCGTCAAAAAGATCTAGAGGAATTTTCAATGCCTGAACGTAGTATTGATGATAAATTGTCATCACGTCAAAAGGCAGTTCTTTGGTTATTTGGTTTAACATTCTTGATCATGATTGTCAGTTTGATTCCATGGTCAAGTTTGAATGAACATTGGACTTTCTTTGATAGTTTTACTAAGTGGCTAACTAATATTCCTTTCTTGGGTGCTTTGATTGGTAAAGATCTAGCTCCATTAGGAACTTGGTACTTCACAGAAATTACGACATTGTTCTTTATGATGTCAGTTGTAGTAATGTTTGTTTTCCGTATGAAAGAATCAGAATTCATCGATGCCTTTTTAGGTGGAATGAACGATTTTCTAAGTGTTGCCATTATCGTAGCAGTGGCCCGTGGTATTCAAGTTGTTATGAACAATGGTTATATCACAGCTACAGTGTTACATGCTGGTGAGACTGGATTACAAAGTTTGTCAGCTGGTGTCTTTATTGTTTTAACTTATATATTCTACATACCAATGTCATTCTTGATTCCTTCAACGTCAGGTTTAGCTGCTGCTACAATGGGAATTATGGGTCCATTAGGTAAGTTCTCTGGTGTTGACGGCTCATTAGTCATTACTGCTTATCAAGCTGCTTCTGGATGGGTCAATTTGATTACACCAACTTCTGGAGTAGTTATGGGAGCCTTAGCCATTGGACACGTTGATATTATTAAATGGTTTAAGTACATGTGGAAACTGATGGCAATTCTATTTGTTGTCGTAGCAGTATTCCTAGTTATTTGCGCAATAATTTAGTAATTGAGGGGGAAATTAGTAATGGAAAAATTTATTACAGACGAAATTCAATCAGAGGCAATTGCTGACTTGGCTAAAATTGTCAGTGTACCTTCATATAATGAACCAGCACAACCAAAGGCACCATTTGGAAAAGGTCCTAAAAAGGCTTTGGATGAAGTGTTGGCTATCGTTGAAAAATTAGGCTTTAAGACTTACGAAGATCATGAAGGATATTATGGATATGCTGATATCGGTGAGGGCGATGAGACCTTTGGTATTGTTGGTCATATGGATGAAGTTCCAGCTGGAAACTTAGAGGCTTGGGATGTTGAACCTTATAAATTAACTCAAAAAGATGATAAATTGTATGGTCGTGGTACTCAGGATGATAAGGGACCTACAATGGCTGCAATTTATGCTATCAAGGCAATCCTTGATAAGGGATACAAATTTAATAAGAAAATCCGAGTAATTTTTGGAACCGATGAAGAGATTCTTTGGAGATGTTTGGCTGAATATAATAAAAAAGAAGATCCTATTGACTTAGGAATCGCTCCCGATGCTGAATTCCCATTAATTTATGCTGAAAAAGGTTTACAACAATCTTATTTAGTTGGACCAGGATCAGATGAATTGAACTTGGACTTAGAAAATGCTTTTAACGCTGTTCCCGGAAAGGCTGTTTATAGTGGTCCTAAACAAGCTGAAGTTTTAAAAGCCTTGCAAGAACATAACTTTGAAGCTGAAGAGCATGATGGTTCAATTGAGGTTCACGGTAAGTCAGTTCATGCCATGAATGCTCCCGAAGGAACTAATGCTGTAGTTAGATTAGGAATTGCTTTGGCCGATGTTTTCCCAGATATCGCCGTATTGAAGTTCTTAAAAGCCTTTGGTGAAGCTGCAAATGGAACCAATCTTTTAGGAGATATTTCTGATGATGTTTCTGGTAAGCTGACTTTCAATATCTCTAGTTTGAAGATCACACCTGAAGAATCAAGAATGCAAATTGATTTGAGAATTCCTGTAAAAATTGAACATGATGAATTAATTCAAAAGATTTCTGATGCAGTTGCTAAATTTGATATGAAGTATGAAAACTTTGATTATGTTGCACCATTGTATGTTCCAACTGACAGTGAACTAGTTAAGACCTTGATGTCAACTTATCAAGATTTAACTGGCGATACTAAATCACAACCAGCTATTTCCGGTGGTGCTACATTTGCCAGAACAATGCACAATTGTGTAGCCTTTGGTGGAATGTTACCAACAACTCCGGATTTCATGCATCAGGCTAATGAAAATTGGAGTAAGGCTGACATGAAGAAAGCTATGGAAATTTTTGCAGAAGCAATTTATCGTTTGTGTGTTAAATAAGATTTTGCTTTAACTCGTTGTTAATAAAATAGACATTTACTGGATAAGCGTGTATACCGTGGATTCTAATAAATGTCTTTTTTTGTTTTCAGGACAAAAAATTTGTTTTATATGAAGAAATTAGGTAGCGTAACATAAGAAGGCACGGATTATGAGAATGATCCTTTAGACATATTGAGGTGTAATAAAAATGTTTGATTATAATACACGAGCAGCAAAATTTAAATTTCAAGGCGAAGTTATCGTACCGGGTGATAAGAGTATTGCGCATCGGGCGATTACTTTTGGTGCATTAGCAGACGGTGTTACACAGATTAGTAATTTTTCCTATTCAGATGATTTAGCCGTGACGACAAAGATTTTCAAGGAGCTTGGAGCTAAGATTCATACTGAGATGAGTAATAATGACATGATTATTAAAGGTGTCAGCCATCAGTTCAAGCCGTTAGATCATCCATTGGATATTGATAATGTTGGAACCTTGGAAAGTCTTTTGCTAGGTGTTTTAACAACAAGTAATAATGAATATACAATCAATGGCGGTGATTTTTTAAAGAAGCGTTCAATTGACAGATTAGTAGTGCTATTACAACAAATGGGTGCTAATTTTCAAAAGCTATCGGCTGATTATTTGCCAATAAAAATGCATGGTAGTGAAGAGTTAGAGGGAATTACTTATCAACAAGATATTTCCAGTGCTCAAATAAAAAGTGGATTGGTAATGGCAGGTATTTATGCTAAAACACCTACTACGATTATTCGAAAATTACCTACAAGGGACCATACAGAAGTTTTGGCTAATTATTTCGGTGCGGATGTTGATGCTAAACCAGATATTATTACGATCAATCCTAAGCATACTCATTTGACTGGTCAAAGTTTAATGATACCGGGGGACTTTTCTTCAGCAGCACCATATATTGCAGGAGCCTTGTTGTCAAAGGGTAGTGAAATCAGACTGCCTAAAGTGGGATTAAATTCTACAAGGATTGGTTTATTGAATGTTGCTCAACAAATGGGTGCTAACATTATATTGGAAAGCCACTCGATTAATAGTGTTGAACCTTATGGTGATCTAGTGATTAAGTCTAAAAAATTACATGGGACGACAGTTACCGCTAAACAGGTTCCATTTATTGTTGATGAAATACCTTTGATTGCTTTGTTAGCTTCTCAGGCAGAAGGTCAGACAGTAATAGAAGGTGTTCACGATGTCCACTTACAATTGAGTGATCGTATCAGAAATATGCGTGTTGAATTGGCTAAATTAGGAATAATTATGCAAGTAAACGATGATTCAATTGTGATAAACGGTGAACAATCAATTAAAGTTAAGGACGATGTAGATAGTCATAATGATCATCGGATAGCCATGATGCTTTGTGTGGCATCAATTCTTACGGAAACATCTTTTAAAATAAAAAACATCGAATCAATCGATATTTCGTATCCTAATTTCTTAGCTGATTTTAAGAAAGTATTAGTTGCGTGTGATTAGTTTAGTTAGAAAGAGACTTCTTTTTTAGTAACTAGTGTCGTATGATTAGTGTAATTGAGATTTATGTAAGGGGTTACTTAATTAATGATTAAATTTATTGGAACTGACCTAGATGGAACACTGTTGAATAGTTACAGTAAAATTTCTGCCCAAAACGTGCAAGCTATTCGCGATGCGGTCAATTCCGGAATTGTGTTTGCAATTTGTTCGGGGAGAACTTTACATTCCGTTAATAAATTTTTTGAAAAAGATTTAAAAATACCAGGTTATCGTGTAGTTTTAAACGGGGCAGTCGTAGTTGACGCCAAGGGTAAAAGGATTGTTGATCAACCATTAGATCATGACGTGATTGCGGAAATTTTGAAACGTGCAGAATTTAGTAAGTTTAAGATTGTTTTGGATGGGCTTAATGATACTTATATCTATGATCCCAATCGTCATTGGAATACATACTTTGAGGGGATGGGGCGGCATCATTTCAAGGCTCATTCTGTAAATGAGTTGATGAAGTTGAATGACCAGAAAGATTTAAACATTTATAAGGTCTGTTTCAGCTGCCCACCTAAAAGGCTGCATGAATTACAAAAAAAACTAGAATCATTTACAGCTCTACCAATAACTATTAGTCGATCGGGTAGTGATTATTTTGAAATTAATGGGCAAGATGTAACAAAATTGTCGGCTTTGCAACATATTTCAGAGTATGAAACAATTCCCATGACTAGTTTTATGTGTTTTGGTGATTATGGGAATGATCTGGATATGATTAAAGAAGCAGGTTATGGTGTAGCTATGGCTAATGCAATTGATAAAGTGAAGGATGTAGCATGGAATGTTACTGATACTAATAATCAAGACGGTGTAGCAACCATGATTAGGCGAGTTTTAAATAAAGAATTTAATTAATAGCAGTGGTTATTCGAGAAAAATATTTCTCAAGTAGTCACTGTTTTATTTTTTAAAAGATTGATTATTTGGCGTTCTATAAATGATTTGAGAGTATTTTTATAAATTCAAGATGTTTTTTGATAAAAACATCTTGATAAATGTTGAAACTAGTTATACAATCTAATTGTTCTATGAAAGCGTTTTAAGTAAACGTTTTAAATAAAAAACAAATAAATATTATATTCAAAGGGGTATTTTATTATGGCTGAAAAAACAATTATGCTTTGCTGTGCTGCAGGTATGTCAACAAGTTTACTAGTATCAAAGATGCAAAAAGCTGCTGAAAGTGACGGCGTTGATGCTGAAATCTTCGCTACTGCCGCTGCTGATGCTGATGCAAAACTAGAAGAAAAACATCCTGATGTTTTAATGCTTGGACCTCAAGTTAGATATCTAGAAGGTCAATTCAAAGAGAAGTTGACAATTCCTGTTGAAGTTATCAACATGCAAGATTACGGAATGATGAACGGTGAAAAGGTTCTAAGAGAAGCTTTAAGCTTAATCAAATAATCATTCATTTATAAAACACACAAAAAGGGCGCATGTTAGCACCCTTTTCGTTTTTTAAAGATAAAGTAAGCGCTTAATAAAAATATAAAATTAGATTAATGAGGAGAACAGAATAATGGCAGAAGAACAACATGATGAACAATTACAAACAGTTATGGGACTAATTATTAATGGAGGAAATGCTAAGAGTTCATCTTTTGAAGCTATCAATGCTGCTAAAAAAGGTCACTTTACAGTTGCTGACCAAAAATTGAAGGAAGCTGACAAGTTCTTAGTTGACGCTCACAATTCTCAAACAGATATGCTAACTAAAGAAGCTAATGGTGATCACGCTAAAGTTACTTTGCTAATGGTACATTCACAAGATCATATTATGAATGCTATTACATTTAGAGACTTAGCCGGAGAAATTGTTGATCTATATAAGAAACTTGCTAAAGAAGGAGAATAATCTTAAATGAGTGAGGGAATTCAAATGCCCAAAGGTTTCCTTTGGGGAGGCGCTGTTGCAGCACACCAATTAGAAGGTGGCTGGAATGAGGGTGGCAAAGGTGTAAGTATTGCCGATGTTATGACAGCTGGTGCTAAAGGTGTTGCAAGAAGAGTCACAGATGGTGTCGAGGATGGAGAAATTTATCCTAATCATTGGGGTAATGATTTCTATCACAAGTATCCAGAAGATATTAAATTATTTGCTGAATTAGGTTTGAAATGTTTTAGAACATCTATTGCTTGGACAAGAATTTTTCCCAATGGTGATGAAACGGAACCTAATGAAGCTGGTTTGAAATTTTATGATGATATGTTTGATGAATGCTTGAAATATGGTATTCAACCAGTTATTACTTTGTCACATTTTGAAATGCCATATCATCTTGTTAAAAAGTTGAAGGAGCCTTTGCTGATGCTTATAAACGTTTCATTGGTCCATCTTGCTGAAGTTTGTTTCAAGCGTTACAAAGATAAAGTTAAATATTGGATGACATTCAATGAAATAAATAATCAAACTGATTGGCGAGATCCACATCCATTGCTTCAAAACTCCGGCTTGCAACTAGATAAGAATGACAACTGGGAAGAAGAGATGTTCCAAGCTGCTCATTATGAATTTGTTGCTAGTGCTGATGCGGTTCAAATTGCTCATAGAATTGATCCAAGTCTACGAGTTGGTTCCATGATTGCTATGTGTCCAATCTATCCATTGACATCTAAACCAGCTGATATTATGAAAGCTGAACGTGCTATGCAATATCGTTATTACTTTGGTGACGTTCAATCTTTAGGATTCTATCCTGAATGGATTCAAAAGTATTGGGCTCGTAAAGGCTATAATTTAGATATCACGGCTAGCGATTTAGCAACAATTAAGGCTGGAACAGTAGACTATGTCGGCTTCAGTTACTACATGTCCTTTGCAACGAAGGCACATGAAGGTGAAACTCACTTTGATTATGACGAACATGATGATTTGGTTTCAAATCCATACGTTGAGAAATCAGATTGGGGTTGGCAAATTGATCCAGTTGGATTGAGATATGCTATGAATTGGATGACAACTCGTTGGCATAAACCTTTGTTCATCGTTGAAAATGGTTTTGGAGCTTACGATAAGGTTGAGGATGATGGTAGTATTCATGATCCATACCGTATTCAATACTTCCATGATCATATTTTACAAATGGAAAAGGCTGTTAAAGAAGATGGCGTTCAATTACTTGGTTACACTCCATGGGGTCACATTGATCTTGTGTCAGCAAGTACTGGTGAAATGAAGAAACGTTACGGAATGATTTATGTTGACGAAGATGACGAAGGTCATGGTAGCTTGAAACGTTCTAAAAAAGATTCCTTCTACTGGTATAAAAAAGTAATTGAATCAAATGGTAAAGATCTAGACATATAGTTGAGAGGGGCTTTTATATGACTGAAACAACAAAAAGTGGATTAAGAAAAGATTTTCTCTGGGGAGGAGCCGTTGCTGCAAACCAACTCGAAGGAGCTTGGGATGTTGACGGCAAAGGTGTCAGTGTATCGGATATTATGACAGCTGGTGCTTATCAAAAACCCCGTGAGATTACTGATGGCATAATTGCTGGCAAAAATTATCCTAATCATGAGGCTATTGATTTTTATCATCATTACAAAGATGATATTAAAATGTTTGCCGAAATGGGCTTTAAGTGTTTTAGAACATCTATTGCTTGGACAAGAATTTTTCCCAATGGTGATGAAGATGAGCCTAACGAAGCAGGATTGAAATTTTATGATGATATGTTTGATGAATGCTTAAAGTATGGTATTGAACCAGTTATTACTTTGTCACATTTTGAAATGCCATATCATTTAGTTACAGAATATGGTGGTTGGAGAAATCGTAAGGTAATTGATTTCTTTGTTAAGTTTGCGACAGTTTGTTTCAAACGTTACAAGGATAAGGTTAAGTATTGGATGACTTTCAATGAAATTAACAATCAAACAACCTTTACAAATGATTTCTCTATTGCAACTGATTCTGGTTTGATTTTTAGAAATAACGAATCTGAAGCAGAACGTGAAGCCTTGATGTATCAAGCATCACATTATGAAGTCGTTGCTAGTGCTTTGGCAGTGAAAATTGGTCACAAGATCAATCCTGATTTTGAAATTGGTAATATGGTCAACTTTACTCCAGTTTATCCAGCATCATCAGATCCTAAGGACATCTTATTGGCTGAAAAAGCTATGCAAAGACGTTACTGGTGGGCTGATGTTCAAGCTTTGGGTGAATATCCAGTTGGTATGGAAGCATACTTCAAGAATCATGACCTAAGACCAGATATTACAGCTGAAGATCGCGTTGTTTTACGTGAAGGAACAGTTGATTATGTTGGCTTTAGTTATTATAATTCTATGACTGTTAAGTATAGTGATGACAATCCTGAATTTAAGTTTGTTGGTGATCGTGAAGCAGTTAAGAATCCTAACCTTAAGTACAATGATTGGGGTTGGCCTGTTGATCCAGTTGGTTTGAGATATTCAATGAACTGGTTGACTGAACACTATCACAAGCCAGTGATGATCGTTGAAAATGGTTTTGGTGCATATGATAAAGTTGAATCAGATGGCAGTATCCATGATGATTATCGTGTTGATTACTTGCGTGCCCACGTCAAACAAATGATTACAGCAGTTAATGAAGATGGCGTAGATCTTATGGGTTACACTCCATGGGGCTGCATTGATTTAGTTTCTGCTGGAACAGGTCAAATGTCCAAACGTTACGGATTCATTTATGTCGATAAAGATGATGAAGGTAACGGAACACTTGAACGTTCAAAGAAAGATTCATTCTATTGGTATCAAAAAGTAATCCGTTCGAACGGATCAGACTTAGACTGAATCTAACAAAAAAGCTGAGACAACGACTAAATCACTTGTCTCGGCTTTTTTTATCGCTAGAAAATGTAACTTGTTACATGTATACTGAAACTAGTTTAGTAAAAATGATATATACCAATAAAAAGGAGGGTGAAAAAAACATGTTTCCTTATCAGAAAGTTCATGAGTTGAATCGATTAGAATTAATCGTTTATAAGTACATCATCGGGCATACCAGATAGCTAAATCCAATGTCTATTCGAGACATGGCTAATGCCGCACATGTTTCAACGACAACCATTTTGAGATTTCTCAAGAAAATGGATTACAGTGGCTTTTCAGAGTTCAAATTTGCCTTAAAGCAAAGCTTGAAACAGCCCTCTAAAGCACAGCAGGATCCCAGCATGGAACCAATCAAGAACTTTTTCCAATTAGTTGCCGATGAAGAACCATTTGATAACAAAATTGAACAAGCTGCCGATATGATTAACGCTGCTGACCTGGTTCTGTTCTTTGGAGTAGGCAACAGTGGGCGCATTGCTCAATATGGAGCTAGTATTTTATCTAGTTATGGTATTTATTCATTACCGATCATTGATCCGTTCCAACCGGAACCGTTCTCCAATCGTGATTTCAGCAAGACTTTATTAGTTTTAGTATCTATTTCTGGTGAGACTGATGAAGTATTGTAACAAGCTCGTTATTATAAAATCAGGGATACCTAATAAAAACAGATTATAAGGAATACCTGTTTAAAAATAAATCAAAAAAATCAGGTTGCACTGACGTATGATACGCCTTCACGTATAATAAGAAACATCAATGTTACGACCCAAGTGCCTATTGTTTATACCTTAGAACAAATTTCTAATTGTGCTTACCATAAGATGGTAGACCAAGTAGATAATAGATTTTCGGAACATGTCATAGATTAGTGACATGTTTTTTAGATTAAAACATATTATTTTACTTATAAAAACATATACATTTTGATGAAAAGGTTTACAATAGTATTTGTAAGCGGATAACAGTGTTTCTGCTTAGTAACAAATTTTATTTTTGAGGGGGTTTTGCTCATGGCTGAAAAGAAAAAAAACAGTTTTATCACCGACAAGGTTATTCCTCAGTTTGGCTGATAATGGTCAATTGGAAATTTGATTGCATTGGCAAGTAATATGACATTAGCTGTTCCTATGATCATCATTGGATCAGTCTTCATGATTATCGCACAATTTCCAATTCAAGCCTATTTGGACTTTATGGCTAGTGTCTTTGGTAAGAATTGGGCAACCGTTTTACAATATCCAACTAACGCATCGTTCCATATTATGGGTCTGATTGCTGTTATTGGCATTTCTTATAATTTGGCAAAGAGTTATAAGGTTGATCCAATCTCTGCTTCAATCGTTTCAATGGGTGCTTTCGTACTTACTATTCCTTTGAAGACAGATAAAGCTGGCGCATTGTGGATTCCATTGACACAATTTGATTCAGCTGGTTTATTTACAGCTATTATTGTTGGTTTATTCATTACCGACTTTTATGTATGGATGGTTCACAAGAACTGGACAATTAAGATGCCTGATACAGTTCCACCTGCAGTAAGTAACTCATTTGCTGCTTTGTTCCCAGGTTTCATTGTTTTGGCTCTTGTTTGGGTAATTCGTTTAGGTGTTGAAGCAACACCAATGCAAAGTATTCCAAATATCATCTCATTCTTCTTGGCAACACCACTAAGTCACTTGAGTAACACATTACCTGGTGCTCTAGTAGCTGAATTCCTAATTTCCTTCCTATGGATCTTCGGTATTCACGGTGCTAACGTTGTTTCTGGTGTTATGATGCCTATCTGGTTAACAGCTTTGAACCAAAACCACGCAGCTTTCACTGCTGGTAAAGCTCTACCAAATATTGTTACAACATCATTCTTCGATAACTTCGTTCACATGGGTGGTTCTGGTGCCACAATTGGTTTGGCTATGTTGTTAGCCTTCGCCGCAAAGAGTAAGGAACTTAAGACTTTAGGTAAGTTGGTTGCTGGACCTGCTTTGTTCAATATTAACGAACCTATTCTCTTCGGTCTACCAATTGTTATGAACTACAAGATGTTAGTTCCATTTATTGTTACACCTTTGATTAACGTAACAACAACATATATTGGTATGGCTACTAACTTGGTTGCAAGACCAATGGGTGTTTACATTCCTTGGACAACTCCACCAATCCTATCAGGATTCATTGCAACTGGACATATTTCTGGTTCTGTAATGCAAATTATCAATATCGTTCTTGATACTTTGATGTACTTCTACTTCTTCAAGTCAATGGATAAAGAAAAGTTGGCTGAAGAATTAGATCCAAAGAACGCTGAAGCTTAATATTAATTTTTTGGAGGTTTCGTTTTGAGAATACTTGGATTGTCACTATATCCTGAACATTCAACCCTAGAGGAAGATAAAAAATATCTCGATACAGCTAGTAAACTAGGTTATTCAAGAATATTTGCTTCATTATTAGAGTTGGGTGATGACAAGGATAAGACTATCAATCGTTTCAAAGAAACGATTGCTTATGGAAATGAGCTTGGTTTCGTTACGATTGTAGATATGAATCCTAGATTGTTTAAGGAATTGAACATCAGTTACGATGACTTATCATTTTTCCCTTTGCCATTGAAATATGCTGATTTATCTTCGTTAACAATGTTTGGTATGGAAGAGGCTAAAATGACACGGGATCCTTATGTTGTGAAAAGATAAATAAATATGAGTTCTGGTACTCATTACTTGGACAATATCATTTCATATCATCCAGATAAAAACAACTTACTAGGTTGTCATAATTTCTATCCTCAAAGATATACTGGTTTGGGGGAAGTTTTCTTCATTAGCAGGATAAATTTTTAATATTGAGGGAGCATCCATTCTGCTGCCTTTGTAAGTTCACATCAAGCAACCTTTGGACCATGTAAAGCCAAAGATGGTTTACCAACTTTGGAAGATGATCGTGATTTACCAATCGCTACTCAAGTTAAACATTTATTGCTAAGTGGTGTAGTTGATGATGTGATTATCGGTAACACTTATGCATCTGATGAAGAATTAGAGGAAGCTTCAAAAGCTTTCTATGCACCATATCCAGTTTTGAAAGTGGATTTTTCTCAAAATGCTACTGAATTAGAAAAAGAGGTTATCTTGAAGTCTACTCACGTCTATCGTGGCGATGCATCAGATTACTTGTTACGTAGTACTATGACTAGAGTGCATTATCGTGATCGTGACTTTCCTGCTCATGATACCGATGATATTAAACGGGGATACATCATTATTGTTAATGAAAAATATGGACAATATAAATAATGCTTTTTTACAATTATTCAAATATTTAAGAATGATGGACGACGTAATGTTATTGGTCATTTGAATTCTGATGAGGCTTTTCTGTTGAAATACATAGAGCCTTGGAGTAGTTTTAAGTTAACTGAATAAGACAAAGAAATACTATTCTCGGATGAATAGTATTTTTTTATAGGGAGAAAATTATGAATAAATATTTGCTTGGAGAAAATGAATTCGATAAGTTTTATGACTTATATTTGTATTCCTTTAATCGTCAAGACTCATCACAACGTAAACGTGTCTTCAAAGTAAGAATCGATGCAAATAAGGCTAGACAAATTATTAATGGTTCAAAATTGGCTTATTTTTTATTTAGTATTCCTTTTGAAGTCAATTTTCATGGTGTTGACTATAAGATGAATGGTATTGGGGATGTAATGAGTGCGCCTGAATTTGGCGGTCAAGGTGGTGCTGGTAAATTAACTAGGTTTTATTATCTGTACTGAAATAAGAAAAGTTATCTTTCAATATTCTTAGCACCATTTTCCTTTGGATACTATCGTCGTTTTGGGTTTGAACAGGTCTTTGATCACACACAAGTTGAGATCAAGAGTGAAAGTTTGCCTAGAATCAAAAATGCTGAGCACGGCTATGTTGAAAGAATCTCCATCAAGGATATTCCTGATGAACTAAAGAAAATGTATTTAGATCACAATGATTTGGGTGGAGTTAATCGTTCAAAATGGTGGTGGGATCATATGCTTGATAAGCATTCCGATTACCAGGCCGCTCTAGCCTACGATGACGATGATGTTTTGATTGGTTATTTAATTTACTACAACCAAGATCAAACCTTTTATATACACGAATGGATCAACCTCAATCCGTTAAGTCGTCAGTTATTAGCCAAATTTGTTATTAAGCATCAATCAATTTTTTCGAAGTTTGTTTATGAATCACCAAATCCAGATTTTAAATCAGATATTTTAGATGATCCTTATACAACAAATTTAACAGTTACTCCTTATATGATGGCAAGAATTGTTAATTTGGAGGACTTTTTACAACGCTATCCAATTCAGGTAAATTCTTTAGAAAAAATCTACTTTAGGGTTAAAGATACTTTGGAATGGAATGATCATACTTGGGCTTTAGAGATTAATGATGGCAAAGTAAAATTAAGTGATGCCGACGGTGAAGGAGCTGATCTTGAGTTAACAATCCAGACGCTAACTAAGGCAATGTTTGGCTATCGTAATTTAAACTCTTTAGCTGATTATGGGACAGTTAAAGGGGATTTAAGTAAGATAAATAGCCTATCAAAAGTTTTTGTTTCCGAAAGACCTCAGTTGATCGACTATTTCTAAAATTGGTAAGGACCAAAATATAATAAAATATATAGAATAAAATTCATAAAAAATATGTAATAATTAATGAAAAAATAAAAAAAGTATAGTACGCTTGTCATGGGTTTATAAGTTAATAGAAGGAAAATACTATTGGGAGGTTACATTCTTTGACATGGCATGTATGGCAAGTATCGCCGTTCATTACCAGTATTTTTTTCATTTTAGGTGTATTCACATTATATCAAGTCCTGTATGACTGGATTAAGTCGTTATTTCATTTTAAAAATGTAAAAATGACTGATGATCAGTTAAAAGATGTATTCGGTATTCTTTACATGCTAATTTTTATTTTTAGTATGCAGGCAACGATTGTAGGAAAATCTGTTTCGTGGGAATTTATGAACTTTCAAATAATTGCATTGATTTTCTGTGCTTATTTTTTGAACATCCATATTCCTTATCGTTACTTTATTCCTATTATATTAGTCTATATGATCTTTAATTCTTCAATAGGCTATTGGGAGTCATGGTGCCACGCGTGGACTTTGATTATGAGTTATGAATCGTTCAATTATATTAATCGAATTCAAAGTGAAAGTCATCGTTCATTTAGATACATGATGGTAGGAATTGTTTATGGTGGTCTAATGTGGTTTTTCGTTATGGTTAAATTTAATTTGACGTTGACTACTTTCTACGAGGAATGGTTCTATTTAGTTATCTTTGAAATATTGCTCTATAGTTATGTGAATATGATTTTACGTGATAGCAAATTGAAATTACATTTGTTGGAATTTGCTAATCACGATGCCTTAACTAAAGCTGAAAATTATGCTGCTTATACGACTGAGATTCAATATGAGTTTGAATCCTGTCAACGAAACAAATTACATCTTTCCATGATGATGTTTGATATTGATCATTTTAAACATGTGAATGATACTTATGGTCACCTTGCAGGAGATAAAGTTTTGCAGCACGTTGCGGATGTTGCACTGACAGTTATTAATGCTAACGATCCGAAAGTAAAATTTTATCGAACTGGCGGGGTTACCGGCATTCATAACAGTTCGGGATATGATTTGGAATCAACTAAAGATATCGTGGATGAAATATTTATGGCCTTAAACCATTTACCAATCGATATTAATGGTAAAAAGATCTATATTTCTATTTCGATGGGTGTTTCAACTGTTTCAGCAAAAGATATTCAACCTAATGATTTGTATAGTCGAGTAGATGGTAACCTTTATCACTCTAAGAACAATGGTCGTATGCAAATTACTGCTTTTTAAAAAAATCCGCTATTTCTATGATTGTAATGAAATAACGGTTTTTTTTATGCTAAAATTAACTAGCATAAATATAAAAGTTTATAAAAATTAAATAAATTATTAAATGAAATTCCTAAGGAGGGTTATGCGTCCTTGACATGGTCTGTGTGGCACGTATCACCATTTGTAACAAGTGTTTTTTTTATTTTGGGAGTCTTTACGTTATATCAAGTTCTCTATGATGGATTAAAGACGTTGCTACATTCTAAGAATATTAAGATAGATGATGATTCATTAAACTCCATATTTGGAGTTTTGTATATGTTGATTTTTATTTTTAGTATGCAGGCCACCTTAGTGGGAACACCCATATCGTGGCAATTTATGAATTTTCAATTGATAGGATTAATTTTCTGTGCCTATTTCTTGAATATAAAAGTTTCAACATATTTCTTTTTTCCAATTATGGTTCTGTACATGTTCTTTAATGGTTCAATTGGTTATTGGGAATCATGGCTTCATGGATTTATTTTAATGATTTTTTATATCTCATTAAATAAATTACGTCGTCGTCAAAAGTACCGTCACCCATTTGTTTGTTATATGTTAATGGGTACTGTTTTTGGAGGATTGTTGTGGTTATGCATGAAAATTAAATTTGCATTGCCGATAGCAACGTTCCTAGAAGAATGGAGTTACTTAGTTATTTTCGAAGCTCTACTCTATAGTTATGTAGGGATGATTTTGCGTGATAGTCAATTAAAATTAAAGTTATTACAATTTGCTAATCATGATGCGTTAACTAAAACTGAAAATTATGCCGCCTATACGGAAGAAATAAACAATTTGTTCGACAGTAGTGCAAGAAATAAATTGGACTTGTCGATGATGATGTTTGATATTGATCACTTTAAACAAGTAAATGATACTTATGGTCATTTAGCTGGCGATAAGGTTTTGCAACATGTCGCTGATGTAGTCCATACAGTTATCAATGCTAATGATCCAAATGTTAAGTTGTATCGTACTGGTGGTGAAGAGTTCAACGTAATTTTTCCAGGATATGATTTGGATTCTACGGAACCAATCGTTAAGGAAATCTTTGCAGCTTTGAATCACTTAGATGTTAATATTGATGGTGAGGATATTTCGATAACAATTTCTGTTGGTGTTTCGATGATTTCGAAAAAGGATACGAAACCTAATGATTTCTATACACGAGTTGATAGTAATCTGTATCGTTCCAAGAGAAATGGTCGTATGAGAATTACAGTAGCTTAAAATTAAAAAATGGCACCTATATTAGATTTTTCATAAATCTAGTATAGGTGCCATTTACTTTTATGCAGCGGTTTCTACTTTTGAAGTTTTACTACTTTTAGGCATAACCAGATTTAGAACAATAGCGGCAATAGCTGCTACGGCAATTGGTGATCCTAGTAAGTATTGAAGAATTTGTGGAGCATTCTTAGTTACGTTAGCGGGTAAGAGTACTAAGGCCAATGTTAAAACAATTGGTAGACCGATAATATAAAGGTCACGATCAGTTGTTTCAAGACCACGGATAACGTTTAAACCATTTAACATAATAGTAACGGTGATAATGGCGAAGACGCCACCGATAACTGGTGCGGGAATAGCGGCTAGGAAAGCAGATAATTTACTGAAGAATCCTAAAATGGAGAACCATATTCCGGCGAAAAGGAAAACTCGTTTACTAGCAACACCAGTAATAGAAATCACACCAGCATTAGTTGAGTAACCTGTAACAGGTGTTGTACCAAGAAGAGCAGCAACTAAACAACTTATTCCTTCACCGATAATACCATGGTTCCATTGTTTGTCAGTAATCTCATGATTAGTAACGGCACCCATGGCGAACCATGTACCAGTTGTTTCAGTAGTAATTACGGCATAGATGATAATGAAAGTGTTGATAGCTGAAGGCCAGAAAACTTAACTCTTACTTAGTATATAATAACAAAGCTATTAATTTTTGAAAGCAATCAAGAATTGTTGGCATAAAAAGATTGTTTTATTTTAAAGCTATTGATATATAATTACTAAAGCTAAAATAATTGAGCTAGTTCTGAAGAAACGACGAACCTTAGGAAATTTCAAACTGATTCCGACAGAAATAACTAATGTTAAAGCTGTAATAGAAGCTAGAATAATATTTTTATCGATATTTCCAGGAGCGTTGAAGATATTACTGTTTAAAGCTGTAGGAATTAATGAAAGACCAACACAAGTGATGATAGTGCCACCGACCATAGCGGGGACTAATTTATTGATGATTTTTTGGAAAGATACACTGGCACCTAAGATATTATATTGGAAACGAACTATCAATAAATCATGGGAGATATTAACCATAACGTTGCCTTTAAAGCAACAAGAGGTTAAAACAACACCAGCGGGGCATCCTAGTGGAACAAACGAAGGACCTTGTGAAACAGGCATTTTCATGAAGACGAAGGTTTGTAAGATTGTACCAATACCAGCAGCTAAGAAGGTTGACTGTAGAAGTCCCATTTGATCTCCTAAGCCCATAGCCATCATTCCTGCAAGAATGATAGGGGGTACGTAAATATCCATTGCTAAGACGTTATTGATTACTAAGAAGCCAGCTTTGCCTAGACAAATTTTATCATCTGGTCCAACTAATAAATTACTTTTATTATTTTCCATTTTCTTCTCCTAGTTTATCGTGAACTAATTTTCCAGATACATAAACCTGTTTGATATTCTCTTTGTTAGTGTGATAAATCAGTCTTTCAAAGATTTCTTGTTTAGTAATCTTATTACTAATGGAGGAACACTATGATTTGGAAAAAAAGTCAGCCTTGAATCCCAAATTGATTTGACCAGTTTTGAGATGAAGAGCTAAAGCGCCGCCAACCGTTGCTAGATAAAAGACATTTGCAGCTGTTAAACGACTATTTTGTTTAGTTTCATCTTGTAAAGTTTGAGATGACATAATTGCTTGTTGCATATTTCGATAAAGGCTTGGAGAGAACCCTCCAGAGATGTCAGTTCCCAAACCAACTTTTACTTTTTGTTGGTGAGCTGCTTTGACACGCATGATATTGTTGCCAAAGTAGGCGTTAGAAATTGGACAGTGAGCCAAAGCGGTTTGTTTTTTGTGAAATAGTTCTAGGTCACTGTCATTTAGTTGAGTACCATGGGCCAAAACTGTTTTGTCAGTTAGTAAGCCAAATTGATTCAGTACTTCAGCATCTCTTTTGTGAAAACGATTGATAGCATACTGATCTTCCCAGATACTTTCGCTACAATGAGTTTGGATGGGGAGATTGTATTCAGCTGCTAATCTTCCTAGGCCAGCGAGAGTATTGTCCGTACAACTAGGAACAAAACGCGGTGTGATAACTGGAGTTACTTCGGCCTTAGTTTGCTTTTGAAGTCTAAGAATTTCCTCAATGAAACGTCTAGTTTCTTTAATGGCCTCTTGAGAAGAGTTATCACGATAAAAATCAGGGGTTTGTTCTGGATTATCCATTGCAACTTTCCCAATAAAGGCCCTTTGACCTAGTTGAGCACATACTTTAGCAAGGACTAAATTAGCATCAGTATCAACCGAACCAAAGAAAAGACCAGTAGTTGTTCCATTTGCTAAAAGTTCAGAAATGAGGTTTCGGTATCCATTTCAAACACTGGCTAAGTCTATTTTGCAGAATTCCAATGGAAAAGGATACGTATTGAGCCATTCCTGAAGTGGCCGATCCAAAGCCAAACCAGCTTGAGGCCATTGTGGAGCGTGAATATGTAAATCAGTGAATCCTGGTAGTAAATAATTACCAGGCGGTAAGATATGAAGAATCTTTTGTTGCTTAGCAAGTTGTTTGACAGATTGATAATCAGAATCTTCAACGGAAATTACACGGTCAATAATGCCTGACTGGTCTACACATATAAGTACTTTTGGTGTAAAATCCGCCTTGTCAAACGTTGCTGAAGATACAATAGGGCCTTCAAAAACAATTTGATAGGTGATAATCTAACACTTCCTTAAAATTTGTTGTCCTTAGAATAACATGAATGATTGTGTAAATAAATAGTAAAATGTTCGTGTTTTACTTATATAAGAAAATAACACGCTTCCAAAAAAGGGATACGTGCTATTTTTTTATATAAAAATAATTTTGAAACAGATTGTAGTTGCTTTTAAACTAGGATATTTAGGATTTATGAAATCTGATTTTTAAGAAATATATTTATTAAAAGTATTCAGGATTTTTTTATAAAAATATTTCGTTTTAATTAAATAGACCAATTGTAATTATTTCTTTACAAATTTGCTTAAAAAACTTCTTGATTGTATATACAATCCTGACTATACTAAAAGCGAAATCGATTACAAAAAGGAGCGATAAAATGACTTATGCAATGATTGGTACTTGGAGAATGGCTTATGAGGGTTTGTGTAAAGGCATGGACCTTTTAAAGACTAATGGAAAAAGTTCAGATGCTGTAGAAGAAGCTATTAAAGAAGTTGAAGACTATCCCTTTTTTAAATCAGTTGGTTATGGTGGTTTACCCAATGCTAATGGTTTGGTGGAAATGGATTTAGCCTTTATGAATGGCGATACTTTTGAAGTTGGAGCCGTGATGGGAATCAGTGATATTAAGAATCCGATTTCGGTAGCCAAAAGGTTAAGTCATGAGCATTTTAATAGCGTCATGGTAGGAGAGGGCGCCACTCAATATGCATCACAAAGTGGTTTTGAACGGAAAAACATGTTGACCGATCGCGCTAAAAAAATATGGGAAAAAAGAAAAAAAGAAATAGCCGAAAAGAATTTATCCCCCTATGATGGTCACGATACTGTAGGGTTGTGGACTATTGTTATATAATAGACTTATAGTAATTTTCAATATTTCGGTAAAACGATTTGTAATTTGACTATAAAATACTCATAATAATATATAAATTAAAAAAGCACTCATTGAGTGCTTTTTATTGTAGCGGGGGGAATTCAAGGACTAGGAGAAGATATCATGAAGGGATGGAAGTTTTATGAAATCGTTCGTTTGATGGGAACTGGATTAAGTCCACAAGAAGCGTGTGACCTTATAATTTTGCCACCTGCGGTCATATTGAAGAAACGCTATGGTAAAGCAGGTGAATTCTCATTGGTTGCTCTTAATAAAGACGGACAATGGGGTGTAGCAACAAATGTTGAATTCACTTTTGCCGTGGGTATTGACATGATGTTGTCGAAGATACAAATTGCTTATCCAGAAGATAGTAATAAGACTAAGATCAATCCAATTCCTCAAGAGTGGTTAGATGCTTATGAAAAAAGAATCAAGGCTCCGATAGATTAAGAGGGAGTTTTTATGAAGTATTTATATAGTGAAATAGCCGATAAGTTAGAACAAGATATCAAGAATGGTGAATTTGGAATTCACCAAAAATTACCAGCAGAAAATGAATTGTCGTTTCGTTTTGAAACTTCACGTTTAACAATTAGGAAAGCCATAGAGGAGTTACAAAGACGTGATTTAGTTGTAAAAGATCGCAATCGGGGAACTTTTATTTTGCCACCAGAAACTAAGAAAATTTCTAGTGGATTAAATGGCCTATATAGTTTTAGTGAAGTGGCCAAAAGACAGCATATGAAACCAGAAACCGTTGTTTTGGACTTGGAGACAGCCCAAGAGGTACCATCTCTGATAAAAAAGCAACTTCAATTGCAAGGTGATGAACCACTTTGGAAATTAGAGCGATTAAGACTGGGTAATGGGGAACCTCTGACACATGAAGAAATATATTTACAAAAGCGCTTTGTACCTGATCTAACTGAGAAGACGGCATCCACTTCTTTATTTAAGATGATTGAAAAAAATGTTTCGATTGCCTATGCCAGTCAGGAGTTAGAGGCAGTTATTCTTGAAGGTAGAATTAGTGAACTTTTGCAAAATAGGTCAGGAGAACCAACTTTTTTAGTTCATACGACATCATATTCAGCTGATGGATATCCAATTTTACATGACGAATCGTACTATCGATCTGATAAATATAGTTTTCATAATATTTTGTATCGTCATCATTAGTTAGGAGGTTAGGAAAATGAAAGTGATTATATTGTTAGACCAAATTCAAGCAGGTTTAGGTGGCAAAGAAAAAGCCGATACTGAATTAGGCGGTAAAAAATTGGCGATGGGTGCGGCTGATACGATTGATAAAACTTTAAAAAAGAAAAATTCCTCAATTATGGCTACTTTTTTCTGTGGGACAGAATTTTATGAGGCTAATAAGGATATTGTTCAAGGAAAAATCACTCGCATGTGTCAAAAAATGCAGCCAGATGTTTTATTAGTTGGGCCAACCTATGACTATAGCGACTTTGCAAAAATGGCTTGCGAAGTAGGATATGCAGTGGAAAGTAACTCCGAGATTCCGGTTGTGGCAATGGTGGCTCAAGAAAAAAATGCCGATATTATCTCTGAGTATAAAGATAAATTGAATATCGTTAAAATGCCCAAAAAGGGTGGTACTGGTTTATCGGACTCGATTGATAATGGGATTGAACTATGTGCCAAAAAAGTAAAGAAAGAAGATATAACTGAATTTGTGACTAAATATTGTTTTTAGAAGGGAATGATCTTCATGCAAAAGAAATTTGAGCAAATATTAATGCCTGTGGCGACAAAGTTAGCCAACAACGTAGTTTTACGTTCTTTACGTGATGGTTTTCTAATTATTACTCCTTTAATTATTGTTACCTCAATTTTCCTACTGATCGGAAACTTTCCAATTCCAGGTTGGGCAGATTTTTGGACAGGAATTCTCGGTCCCCAATGGACAGAATGGTTTAGTGCTGTTTCTGATTCTGTATTCAGTTTTACTGGTCTTTTAGCATGTTTCGGTATTTCTTATGCATATGGTAAAAACCGTGGGTTACGTGCGGTTCATGCCAGTGCTGTAGCAATTGTTTCATTCTTGATTATGACGCCAACTACAGTTGAAGTTGGTAAAAAGACAGTTGGTGCTGTGCAAACAATTTATTTAGGACCTAATGGTATTTTCTTAGGTTTGTTTACAGCTTTAGTCAGTGTTGAATTATTCCGTTTTGCTATTAAACGTAATTGGACTATAAAAATGCCCGATGGTGTTCCACCAGCAGTAAGCGAATCTTTTGATGCTTTGTTACCAAGTGGTTTTGTAATTTTGGCATTCTTTTTAGTTAGAATTATTTTTAGCTTGACTGATTTTGGTACAGCTTATAACTTTATTTATACAATGTTACAAGCACCATTAAAGAACGTTGGTAATTCATTGCCATCAGTTTTGCTTTACAATTTCTTAGCATCATTACTTTGGTGTTTTGGTATTAACGGACCAACTATTACAAATAGTGTTTGGTCACCAATTTTCTTTGTTTTGACTCAAGATAATCTCAAAGCCTTCCAAAGTGGACATGCTTTACCTCATATTTATACACAACAATTTATTGATATTTTCACAACTTACGGTGGTGGCGGTAGTACATTGTCACTTCTGATCGTAATGTTGTTTGTATGTAGATCAAAACGAATTAAAGAGCTCGGTAAGTTAGCTATTGTACCAGGAATATTTGGTATTAACGAACCTTTGATCTTTGGTTTACCAGTGGTTTTGAATCCTATTATTGCTATTCCATTTATTATTGTGCCTGTTGTTAATACCTTAATTTCCGGAATTGTCTTTAGCTTACATTGGATTCCTTATACTAATGGGGTTATGTTGCCATGGACAACACCACCATTGATTTCTGGATGGCTTTCGACAGGAAGTTGGTTGGCTTCTCTATTGCAATTATTTGAATTGATGCTTGGTAAAGGATCTTGTGGACCATTTGTTAAGATGCTGGATAAACAGTATTTGAACGAGGAAGCGGCTGCTGAAGAGGCAGAAGATGTGGATATTGACTTTAGTAATATTTAAGGAGAAGAGAATTGAAAGAGATTAGAACAGATTTTCAAAAATTATTTGAAGAATCCAAAGACGAGTTTCTAACTTATTTCAAAGAACTGATTAGAATTCCAAGTGTTAATGGCAATAAAACTTATCAAGCTCCATTTGGAATAGGACCTAAACGCGCTTTGGAATATATGCTAAATTTATCCGAAAAATTGGGCTTTAGAACTGGTCAGGCCAGTGATTGTGTAGGTTGGGCTGAATATGGACCGGAAACTGACGATTATTTTGGAGTTCTAGGTCATATTGATGTGGTTGATGTTGTAGATGATTGGAATTATCCGCCCTTTGATCTGACCTTAAAAAATGGATACTTCTATGGGCGAGGTGTGCTAGATAATAAGGGCCCATTACTGTCAACTTTATTTGCACTGTATTTAATTAAAAAGCAGCAAATACCTTTAAGTAAAAGAATTCGAATTATGTTTGGAACTGATGAAGAGATGGGAAGCCGTGATATTCCTCTCTTTTTAAAGGAACAAAAACCACCGTATGCCGGCTTTACACCTGATTGTAAATTTCCAATTGTTTATGGAGAAAGAGGTATTGTCGATTTAACGGTAACCTTGCCAATTACAGATGGATCATTAGAACAAATTGATTTACTTGAAGGTGTATTTGATCATAGCTTTTTACCTGATTATGCAACTATTACTGTTAATGGTAAAAAGACTGAATACTACGGTAAGAAAGCACCTAGTAATGCTCCGGATATGGCTGAAAATGTTTTACCAAAACTGATTGAGAGTAATCAAGACTTAGTCGGACAGACAGGTAAGTTATTCCAATGGATTAATGAAAAAATAGGCAATCAGTATAATGGTGAAAATTTGGGCTTGAATTATCGAGATGAAGATTCGGGAGAACTCCAATTATCATTCTATGATTTAGAAAAGGGGATTGATGAATTGAATTTTAGTATTTCAATGCGCTACCCCGTTACTATTTCTGAGGATAAAATTTTGAACCAACTTAAGAGTCAATTTCTAGAAGGAATGGAATTAAAAATTAATCGTAGTTTTCCATCTACCGTAAAGGATAAGAATTTGTCTTATATGCAGGAATTCTCAAAAATTTATGAGAAAGATACTGGTCTAAATGGTGAGCCTGTGACAACTACTGGAGCCACTTATGCACGAGAGATGCCTAACATTATCGCTTTTGGACCTTCTTTTCCTGGTCAAAAAGGAATTGCTCATAAAGGTGACGAATGGTTGAAATATAGTGATTGGCTAATGATGATGCAAATTTATTATGATTGTTTTGTTAATGAATTAGTTGATGAATAATGATAAAAAAGCAGATATCTATTTAGAGAAACATTATTAACTCTAATAAATATCTGTTTTTTTGTTTAAATTTTTAAATCATTTTGTTTGTGTAAAGGGTTACAATAATAAGTGGATATTATTGCAAGGAGAACATTATGGACTATAAATTAATTGCACTTGATATGGATGGTACGCTATTAAACGATAAAAGAGAAATCACAGAGCAAAATAAGGCCGCCATCTCTAAAGCCTTGGCACAAGGGGTTAAGATAGTACTTAATTCTGGACGTGCATATGATGGTATTGCTTATGCCTATAAGGAATTGGGTATCTCTGGAGCAGATCAATATATGATCAACTCTGGTGGTAATATTATCGAGAGTTTAGATAAAAAGATTATTTATAAAAAAGTAATGGAAAACAATGCTTGTGAGGCTATTGCTCGTAATTTGAAGTCTGAGAAGATTAATTATGTATTGATCGACACTGAAGGTAATAGCTATGATTCTTATCAGGAATGGATGGAGAAACGTATGCTGAATACAGATTTGGCAATCACCAAGTTCATGGTTCACACTCATAAACGTAATTTAGAAGAGACAGCCGAAAAACTTCATCAAGAATATGATGCTAAATTCTTCGTCGTTGTCACAAGTAAACGTGATATTGAGATTTTTCCTAAAGAAGTCAATAAGGGTAAAGCTTTGGAAAAACTCGCTAAGCATCTAAAAATAAAGCCTGAACAAGTTATGGCTATTGGAGACTTAGATAATGATATTCCAATGATCAAATTTGCTGGATTAGGAGTTGCTATGGACAATTCACCGGAAAATGTAAAAGCGATTAGTGATGAAATTACAGGTGATGATAATCATAGTGGCGTTGGTCAAGCGATTGAGAAATATGTTTTAAACTAAGGGGGCTTTTGATGAGTTACAAACTGATAGCATTGGACATGGACGATACATTATTAACGACTGAAAAAACAATATCTGCCAAAAATCAGGCAGCAATCAAACAAGCCTTAAAACAGGGAATCAAGGTCGTCTTGTGTTCAGGTAGAACACATAATGCAATCACAGGTTATGCTAAAACACTGGGTATTAGTGGCGAGAATCAAAGGTTTTACCGGTGTCAAGGTTTCGAACGTTCAGTACGTAGGAAAAGACATAAAGATCCAGAAACAATGAGCAACCAATTTTATCGTGAGTTCGTCGATTTTATTAAGAAGAACCAATTACATTACAATGTGGTTGACGATAAAGGTAATACTTATACTAGCCATGTAGAAAAAATTGATAAATATACTATTACACAGGCTTTTGAGAATGATAATGGCCTTTATATTCGTGAGCCTGAAGAGTTGCCAGCTGATTTTGAAATTGTTAAAGCAATTATCAATGGACCTGAGCAACAATTGGATGAAATTTCAGAAATGGTTCATCAACGTTTTGATCAAGACTATTTTGTTGTACGGACAGGAGTTGGTTTCTTAGAGATTTTTCGTCAGGACGTCAATAAAGGTGAGGCCGTTAAACAATTGGCTACTCAGTTGAAGATTGATTTAAGTCAGGTCATGGCTATGGGAGACCGTGATAATGATATTTCTATGTTAAAAGTAGCCGGCAAGGGAGTTGCTATGGAAATCGCTACTAGTGGTGCTAAGGCTGTTAGTGATTACGTAACTGCCGATAATAATCATGATGGTGTTGGATTAGCCATTGAAAAATTTGCTTTGTAGAGGAGTCTGGAATTAATTTCTAGGCTCTTTTGTTTTTGCCAGGATTTACGGAAAAGTAATATAATGAAGAAGTATTGAAAACGCTAACGGGAGGCAATTATGAAAAAAATCATTAATAAAACTGAGGACATTGTTCCTGAAATGATCTCAGGACTTGTAAAAGCTAATAGTGATTTAGTGAAACAGATTGAAGGTACAACTGCGGTTGTGAGAATAGAGTTTTCTTTTACTATACCAAAAAAACTCTCTCAATCATTAATTAGATTGAAAGAGCACGATCCTCTACATGCTGGATATGTCGGTGATGGAATGTTAAGTGCTGCCGTTGCTGGTGAGGTCTTTACTTCACCAACTCCTGATCAAATTTATGAAGCTATTAAGGCCGTTGATCAAGGTTTAGGTGTTTTATTAATTGTGAAAAATTATTCCGGTGATGTCATGAACTTTGATATGGCAAAGGAAATGGCTGAAGCTGATGATATCAAGATTAAGTCGATTGTCGTGAATGATGATATCTCAGTAGAAAATAGTGAGTTCACTCAAGGAAAACGTGGAGTAGCGGGAACAGTTTTAGTTGAAAAGATTATTGGCGCTGCTGCTCGTTCAGGAATGAATTTAGATGACTTGGCTAACTTAGGACAAAAGGTGATTGACAGTACCAAAACAGTCGGAATTGCCTTACATGCTGCTACAGTACCAGCTGTCGGTCATCCTGGTTTTGAGCTGGGTGACGATGAAATTGAATATGGTATTGGTATTCATAATGAGCGTGGTTATTCAGTTGAGAAGATTCAACCATCAAAAGAGTTAGCCCACGAATTAATTAAAAAAATCATGAGTGAATTTTCTGACCGGACAGGTCACTTTGCCGTACTAATTAATGGTATGGGTGCTACGCCATTGATGGAACAATATATTTTTGCTAATGATGTTCTAAATGAATTAGCAGCTGATAAGATTTCTGTTGGTTTCAGTAAAGTGGGCAATCAAGTGACATCTTTAGATATGCAGGGTATTTCGCTGACAATAATGAAGGCTGACGATGATTGGATCAAAATGTTAAAAGAACCTGTAACAACAATTGGTTGGTAGAAAGGAAGTAAACTAATGGAATTAAATTTAGCAGACACAAAGAAATGGATTGAATTATTTGTTGAAAAAGTTGAGGCTAATACGTCTGAGTTAAACGAATTGGATACGGCTATTGGTGATGGTGATCACGGTAGCAATATGGCTCGAGGGATGGCAGCAGTCACTGATGCACTCGCCAAGAAAGAACCAGCTGATTTAGCTGAGTTATATAAGACAGTTGCTTTTGCAATGATTCAAAAAGTTGGTGGAGCCCCCGGTCCTTTGTATGGAACAGCATTCTTGGATATGTCAAAAAAAGCTAAGGAAACAACTGACTTGGCTGAGTTAGTTCAAGTAGGTAGCGACGGTTTGAAACGTCGTGGACAATCTGATGTTGGTATGAAAACCATGATCGATGTTTGGCAACCAGTTGCCGAATCACTGAAGTCCAATGACCTTTCTAAGAGTGTAGTTGAGAATGCCTTAAATTCTACAAAAGATATGGTCGCTACTAAAGGCCGTGCTAGTTACTTGGAAGAAAAATCTAAAGGCCATTTGGACCCTGGTTCACAATCAAGTGCTTATTTATTTGAGGCCTTACTCGAAGTGTTAGGAGAATAAAAATGAAATATGGAATAGTGATCGTTTCGCATTCATTTGAAATTGCTGAGGGTGTAAAAAAATTAATTTCTCAAGCTGCACCGGATCTATCGATTACCACGGCTGGGGGAACTGATGATAATGAAATAGGGTCATCTTTAGAAAAAATTCAAAAAGCAGTTGATGATAATACTGGTGATGAAATTTTGGCATTTTATGATTTAGGAAGTTCAAAAATGAATCTTGAAATGCTGATGGAAATGACTGATAAAAAGATTCATAAGTATGATGTTGCCTTGGTAGAGGGTGCCTATACGGCCGCCACTTTAGCTGAAGTTGAATCACCATTGGCTACAATTGAAACCAATTTGGAACCATTAAAAATAAAATAAACTTGAAAAAGGTCTGACAATTAAATTTTAAATTGTTGGATTTTTTATTTTTTATCGATTTTCATTAGAAAATAGTAGTAATTCTGTCCAAAATGTCTATAAGATTAGAAAGCCTTTAATATTGATTGTATGAATCAGCTTTATTATACTAAATAATAGGTGAAATTATTAGACTTTTATTAGTATTTATTTAATATTATTAACAAAATATTTGACAGATTAATTTAGAGTGCTAATCTTACAATTAAAATTATAAAAAGGGGGTTCAACTCTATGGGCAAATTAATTGGTATTACTGCAGATGTTTATTTAGGGGCGACTGACGTAATAAACCAAAAATTGATGGACTTCGTACCACGACCAATTGTTGATGGGGTGTTAATGGCAGGTGGTATTCCCGTGGGATTGCCAATTCTACCAGTCGATAAAGTAAATCAATTAATTGAGAGAATGGATGGAATTATTTTTTCCGGTGGACCAGATATCGACCCTAGTTTTATGGGAGAAGAACCTATTCCTAAGTTAGGTGTGACTAATCGGAATCGTGACCGTTTCGAAATAGCGATGATCAGGACCGCTGTCGCTAAAAAAATTCCTATTTTTGGGATCTGTCGCGGTGCACAAATGATTAATGTCGCATTAGGTGGAACAATTTATCAGGATTTGGGGACTCAGTATTCAGGTAGATTGATTAAACACAAGCAACAAGCTCCAGGAGATCAACCAACTCATTTTGTAAGAGTAGACTATAACTCTAAACTGTATAAAACTATTGGTGACAATGTTTTTGTCAATTCTCGTCATCACCAAGCGATTAAAGAAGTTCCTGACTTTTTAAGGGTTGTAGCGACGGCTTCTGATGGGGTAATTGAGGCTATTGAAAAGGAAGATGCCAGTATTCAGGGGGCAAAGCTGAACCCGGTTCAGTTAAGATTCTTTCTAACTTGCGTAAAGCAGGTTTTGTTGCAGATAAAGATTCGTATCGGTAATCCAAATAGAATGGAAAGCGGTTCGATTTAAACAAAAATAATTGAATAAAAATAAACTTAGTGGAATTATCAGTTTTGAATCAAGCAATCTCGATAATTCCATTTTTTAATTTATTAAATAAAATATAATAAAACTATATTTGTCAAAATAATATTTTTATAGTACTATCGTTTTTGAAAACTGAATAGATTTCTTCGGGGCAGGGTGTAATTCCCGACCGACGGTAACAATTCTTAGAAATTGGAGTCCGTGACCCGCGCAAGCGGTGGATCTAGTGAAAGTCTAGAACCGACTGTAAAGTCAGGATGGTAGAAGAAAATAATATTTCATGCTATTGATAAGTCTTTTTTGGACTGCTCTCGTATGAGGTCTTATTTAGCTTATCTTGGAAGCCCTGCAAACATAATTGCGGGGCTTTTTTTGTGGGGTGAATAAGAATTGGAAAAATTTATGAAATTGGCTTTTTTGGAAGCTAAAAAGGGACAGAATACGTGGACAAATCCACAAGTTGGTGCCGTTTTGGTTAAGAATAACCAAATATTGAGTCAGGGTCATCATGAAACGTTTGGCCAGGCACATGCTGAAGTTAATGCCTTAAAGAACTTGGCCGATATATCTGAAGCTAAAGGAGCAACGCTATACGTAACTTTAGAGCCGTGTTCACACTTTGGTAAAACTCCTCCTTGTGTTCAAAAGATTGTTAAGGTGGGAATTAAAAAAGTGGTGATTGGCCAAGTCGATCCTAATCCAATCGTTAGTGGAAGAGGAATCAAATATTTACAAGATCACAATGTTACAGTTGAGAACCTTAATGTTTCGACAAATTTGAATACTGCTTACAACTTTTTTTACAAAAATAAACGACCGCTGATTACAGTAAAGTATGCGATGACTTTGGATGGAAAAGTTAATCAAGATAAAAAAATTAGATCTTTAATTTCTAATCAAAAGTCTTATGAAGATTCTCAAAAACTACGTAGTCAGAATCAAGTGATTTTAATCGGTGAAAATACATTGAAGATTGACAACCCGAGATTAACGCGATGTTCGCAATGGTTAATGTTTCCACCAATTCGGGCGGGTATGGTGCGAGATATCAATACAGTTGATTCGAACAGTCGTTTGTTTCAATCTCAGGAACCAATTTGGTTCTTTAGCACAACTAAAAGTCAGTATGAACTGCCTAAGAATGTGCAAGTGTTTGTTGGCGAGTGGAATCCGCAAAAGGTTATTGAATTATTTACTAAAAAGGGTCTGAGTCAGTATTGATCGAGGGTGGTAGTCATCTTCAGGCTGATTTTGTGGAGCAAGGTCTGGTGGATAAAATTGTAGTTTATTTGGCTAATAAGGTCTTTGGTCATGGATTGCCGGCTATATGGGATAAAAAAATACCCTCCATGCAATTTAGCGATTTAAACGTGGAAAAATTGGATTCTAATCTAAAAATAACAACGTGGAGGATAGACTAATGTTTACAGGCATAGTAAAGGATATCGGTCGAGTGATAGCGATAAAGGAATCTAAAGACAATTTTATTTTGACAATTGGGCATCACTTGGAATCAGTTCATTTGGGAGACAGTATTTCGATAGACGGTATCTGTTTAACGGTTACGAATCAAGAGGCGCAGCAATTTCAAGTTGAGGTTATGCCAGAGACAGTCAAACGAACTAATATTGCGGACTTCACTCCTGATGAAAAGGTTGATTTGGAGCCAGCATTGAAACCTACTGATGAGATGGGTGGTCATTTTGTTTTGGGACATATTGATACCACGGGTAAATTAATTCAAAAAGAAATTGCTGGGAATTCAACCTTACTGACTTTTTCGATTGCACCAGAATACCTACCAGATCTAGTTGAGAAAGGGTCAATTGCCATTAACGGTGTCAGTCTAACTTTGATAAAAGTAACTAAACAAAATTTCCAAGTTGGAATTATTCCTTATACCAGCAAAGAAACTGTTTTGAGTGCTTTAAGTATTGGACAGACGGTCAATTTGGAAACGGATATTTTAGGAAAATACATTAATCAAGCTTTTCAACGGGGGATTCAAAATGACAATTTTTGTTTTGACTAAAAGTATTTCTGTTTTCATAAATAAATTGTAAAGTCCGCGGATGATTATTGGGGCTGATTCAACATAACGTGAAGCTGAGGTCCATTGCAATATAATAGTTTATTGTTGTAAACTTAGAACAATATTAGAAAACTTTTTAAATTGTGTGCAATTTAACAAACTAACCGATTGCGGGAGTCGTGCCAAAAAGTTAGGCCTACATTTAATGACGAACTCGCATGACGCCTTTAATACAGCTTTTACAATTAGTACGGATTCCAAGACAACGACAAGAGAAATTTCAGCTTTTGATCTAGCAAAGACTCTTAAAGAGTTGGCAACTTCTAATGATCCTGAAGACTTTTATCATCCAGGACATATTTTTCCATTAATCGCGAAAGACAATGGTGTATTAGAACGTGATGGACATACTGAAGCAGCAGTGGATTTAACCAAATTAGTTCAGGCATCACCAGTTGCTTATATTTGTGAGATTGTTAAGGAAGATGGCAAAATGGCTCGTAGACCAGAGTTAAAAGCTTTTGCCCAAGAACATCATATGTCTCTAATCACAATTGCAGATATTGTTAATTATCGTTTTGCCTGTGATAACAATGTTTTGACTGAAGTTTCAGATGTTGATTTACCAACTAAGTATGGCCATTTTCGTTTGAAGTCATTCACTTTCAAAGATGAGCCGGTATTAGTAATTTATAAAGGTCAAATTGCGCAGCAGAAATCCGTTTTAACGCGAATCCATTCAGAGTGTTTCACTGGTGATGTCTTAGGTTCAGAACGCTGTGATTGTGGTGAACAGTTGGCAAGTGCCTTACGAAAAATCGAGAAGAACGGTTCTGGAGCATTGATTTATTTGAATCAAGAAGGCCGAGGAATTGGTTTGATAAATAAGTTACGAGCTTATCAACTGCAGGATAAAGGATTAGATACGGTTGAAGCTAATGAAAAATTAGGATTTCCCGCTGATCAACGAAATTATCGGATTGCAGCGGCTGTGTTGGGACAATTGAAAATTAAATCTGTTTCATTGCTAACTAATAATCCCGATAAAATTGAGCAATTGCAACAGATGGGGATTGAAGTTAGTCGTGTACCATTAGAGATGAAACCTAATGTTCATGATCAACATTATCTAGAAACCAAAAAACAGAAATTTCATCATTTATTAAGTGAGGTTAAATAAAATGCCAGAAATTATAGGACAATTAAACGGTGAGAATCTAAAAATAGCTATCGTAGTGGCTAAATTCAATGAGATCGTGACAAGCAAGTTATTAAAAGGTGCTCAGGAAAAATTATGGCAACTGAATGTTGCTAAACAGAATATTACCGTAGTCAAAGTTCCCGGAGCAATGGAAATTCCTCGAATTGTTAAGCTGCTATCTGAAAGTGGACGATTTGATGGAATCATTGCCTTAGGAGCAGTTGTGAAGGGTGAGACGGCACACTTTGATTATGTTTGCGCTGAATCGGCTGTAGGTGTCAGTCAAACTTCACTAAATGGATCGGTTCCGGTAATGTATGGTATTTTGACTACAGAAAATATGGCTCAAGCACTCAATCGGGCTGGTGGTAAGTCAGGAAACAAGGGTTCTGAATGTGCAGTCGATGTTGTAGAAATGGCAAATCTAGAGTTAGAAATAAGAAAAATAATTTAGGGACATAACATATCTTTTTATTTTAAAATTAAAAAAGGTGCTCATATCAACCAAAGCTAAATGGTTAATATAAGCACCTTTTTCTATTTGTTGATAAATTCTGTTTAAATAGTTTCAAGAGATGGTTCTTGAGTAGGTTTAGGATAACTTTTATCCAAAAGTTCCAATTCATCTTTTGTGAATTGAACATGGATTGCGGCTAGATTACTTTGCATATGTGCCACTGAACCAGTTTTAGGGATGCTAAGTAAATCGTGATTTCGAATAACCCAAGCCAAAAGTAATTGGTGAATAGAAATATTTTTAGATTGAGCCATTTTCTTGATAACTGGTTTAATGTTTAAATACTCGCTACCATCGGAACCAAATGGTGAATATCCGACAAAGGACATGTCATGCTGTTTTTGCCATGGTAAAATTGAATATTCAATCCCCCGACTACCAATATTGTAAAGATCCTCATTGATACGGCAGTTTTGACCGTTTTCCAAACTGGTTAGTTCTTTTAAGTCGGCCAAATCAAAATTAGAAAGTCCCCTTTTTTTCGAAATTAGTTGCTTCATGTTTGACTGTATGACTTAAGAATAATTCTTTATATTTGCTGTTAATTTCATAATATTGATTGATTTTTCTATTAAGTCAGTTTGTAGCCGCTTAAGACTCGCTTTGAGACTTGTTTCAATTAGTTTTGGTGTGGCATGGTAAGGCAATAATTTCGAAACCAATTTTGAATCTTCAAGATGATAATCTTTCATTTGTTTGTAGAAAATTTTCTACATAAAACCCTCGCCATACATTTCGGCGGTATCAATTAAGTTAATGCCATGATCTAAACCAAATCTTTTTGTTTGTTGTTTTCTTTCGGTTTGGGCTTGATTGCCCTTTGTATGTTTTATTTTGCCAATACCGATAGCGGAAGTATTTTGATGATTAAATGTAATGTATTTCATGAAGAAACCTCACTTTCTAATAATCGTTATTACGTTAATTATAGAACAGCAGTTATGTTTTATATAAAAATACCAACCAATATTAGAAGTAAATTGGTTGGTATTTTGTTATCAATTATTTTAGGAATTTTAATGTTTCTGCCAAATCAGTAACCATATGCGTTGGTTGAATGGAAGTTGACGCCTCAATCTGTGGACGATTGACCCAAATAGTTAACAATTCCTGTTGGTCAGCAGAGATAATGTCACTGTCGTAACCTTCGGCAATATGCCAATGATTTTCAGGAGTAAAGCCGTATTCTTTTTCAACAGTTTTGAAAAAATGTAGATCAGGTTTATATGCGTGAACATCTTCAGCCGTCCAAACATCAAATGGAACTTTGAGACTCTGAACATTTTTATCAATAATATCCCATGAAGAATTTGACATAATGATAAGTTGATAATCACGGTCACTAAGAGTCCGTAATGTTTCGATCACTTCTGGAAATGGTTTTAAGTTTTGATGAGCAATAAGCACGTCAACAAAGTACTTTTCAAATTGATGTTCTAAACCAAATTGGTAATCTAGATGAATTAGATTATTTCGAGTAAGTAAATCGTAATCTAAATAGGGATGCATATTATTACGATCATCTTGGTAAGTTTGAAAACGTTGGCGAGCACGTTTTGGATCGACACCGATTTGACGAGCAAGTTTTTCAATTTCATCATAAGTATTATTTTCATTTAGTAAAGTACCATAGCAGTCGAAAGTAAGATATTTTTTTTGCATGATAAAGGCTTCTTCCATAATAAAGATTTCATACTCATAATATCATTTTATGAATATATTTATAGAGGGTTTACGATAGCCAGTCGAAAATATTTTGAATGTTACTACTCCAGACTTTCCAGGAGTGATCACCCTCAACTGGCATCCAAGTGTAATGACCTTTGGCGTGAATAGATAGGAAGTTTTTAAACATGACATTATCTTCATGCATAAAATCAGTATCGCCACAGAGAGTTAAAATAGGTAATTTGGGTTGACGATTATTATAGATATTGATCAATTGATTTTTGGCAATATTTTCGGGACTATCAAAAATAGCATTAAAGGTGTTTTTTGCCATAGGGCACTTAGGATTATCACGAAAATGTTCAATATCGGTAATAGGTGATAAAGCTGCAACTTTACCAAATTTGTCTGGATTTTTAAAAGCAAATTTCAAAGCACCATAACCACCCATACTTGAACCGACTATATAATTTTTGGCGGGGTCTTTAGAAATAGGCAGAATGCTCTGCATTTTAGGGATAAATTCATCCATAAAGAAAGAATAATAAGGAATGAATTTGGAATCAGAATAAAAGGAATTTAATCCGTCAGGCATGATGATGGCCATATTATATTTACGAGCAATTTCCTCTATATAGACGTGTTTACTCCAAGCAGTGCTGTCGCCGGTATAGCCGTGTAGTAACCAGACTACTGTGTAATCTGGTTCATTAGTATCAGGAATAACTACGGAAGTCTTAAAGTAAGTATGTAAGTAATTTGTACGATAACTAAGATCCATTAATACCATTATTAAGCCTCGCAATATTAATTATTAGTATTCGTGAAAATGGTAAACATAATTCTTAAAAAAGTCTAGTTATGAGATAAATAGTAAAGAAAATTAATGCTCATAAAGATATTTTTTAAAGTGTAAGTAGTTGGTATACAATTCTAACATGTCTGTAATATCATGCAAATCAAGGTTGAAGTAGTCGGAAATTTTGTTCAACCGATAATTAGTCGTGTTTCGATGAACATTCAATCTAGTTGAAGTGTCGGTCACATTACCATTTGATTTGAAATAACAATCGAGGGTATCAATTAATTCAGTTCCGGCTCTGGTTTTAAGCAAATTTTTAAAGTTATTGATGATTTTGGCCGAGTGGAGCTGACTTTGGAGTAATTTATTTAGAAAGCTGATTTGGTGATAATAATAAATATCGGTCAATTGCAATTCATAAACAACTTTAATAGTATCAATCGCTTGTTGAACGGCTTTTTTTAAATTAGTACTTTGATTACTGATGCCAATCACGATTTGATTAAGTTGACTGAATTTTAAGTACTTTTCTAAATTTTCGGTATTACGAGTAATAATCAATTGTTGATGCGGTGTCTTACTGAAGTAGAAGTCACCTTCAAAAATCGTTGGTTGATTATCTGTTTCGAGAATAACGGCATAGCGTTTTAATTCTAGATTGATATTCAAAGCTTGAGCTCGAGATTTTAATTCAGCATTTTCAGAAATATTGTCGATAGTGGTCCATTGATAAAGAAAATGATTCAGTGATTCCTTACGTTGATTTTCGGCCTTAGAGCTATTGATCTGGGTAATCAGTAATTCAGTTGATACCTTGAGTAGAGAGGCTAAGGGAGTAACCTTTTCAGGATTTTCGGTAATGCCAATAACGCCAATCGTTTTACCTTGAAATTCGACTGGGATGTTCACACCAGGTTGACCGAATTTACCAAAGGATTCAACCATAGGTTTAGTCTTGCCACTTTCAATAGTTTCAATGGCACCAATATGAAGAGTATTGATACGCTCTTTATTGCCACTAGCGATGATATAACCTTTCTCGTTCATCATATTAATATTATAAGGGATGCTTTCCATCATTCGATCAACAATGGATTGAGCTAATTTGGGGTCTAATTTCATAATTTTATCCTTGTTAAAGATTAAGCAAACTTACATAAAAGCTTAAATCCATTATTTGTGCATATAAATATTTTACATTATTTTAAATTTTAAAAACATTGATTTATCAAGAAATCACATTATTTTTTAATATATTATCCAATTATTTTTGTGCATGTGTACATTGATTTAGAAAATTTATCAAGGTATTATACAAAAGTTAATAATTGTTCAATATTTAACAATTACCGTGTTTTTGAGGAGGATATTTAAAAATGGTTATTGCTTGGTGGGCAGCCTTGTTAGGCTTGCTTTTAGCAATTGGATTGATTTTATTCAGGGTTAATCCTATTTATGCATTAATTTTTGGGGCAATTGTTGGTTGCTTAATTGGAGGAATGAATCTTTCACAGACAACCGATGTAATTGTCAAAGGTAGTTCTGGTGTTATGGGGACGATTATCCGTGTTATTGCGGCTGGAGTTTTAGCCGGAGTTATGATGGAATCAGGTGCAGCTAACGTAATTGCATCTAATATTGTTAATCATTTTAGTGATAAGTTGGCCATTTTGGCGTTGGCTTTATCGACGATGGTTTTAACAGGTGTAGGGATTTTTATTCCCGTAGCTGTATTGATTGTGGCACCGATTGCTCTAGAAGTTGGGCAGAAGATGCATTACAGTAAACTTTCATTATTAGTAGCTCTTTCTGGTGGTGGTAAGGCTGGAAATATCATTTCACCTAATCCTAATACAATTGCGGCTGCTAAGGGTTTTAATGTTGAACTTTCACAAGTTATGATCGCAGATTTTGTACCAGCTATCGTTGGTTTGATCGTAACAGTACTTTTGGCAACATTGATCAAAAATAAAGGAACTTTCGTGTCAGCAGAGCATAAGTTTGAAACTAAAGAGGATAAAGATTTACCAAGTTTGAAGGCAGCAATTGTGACACCTTTGGTAGCTGTTATTCTACTTTTGATTACTCCGGTAGGTGACATTCTAGGAATTAAAGCTTTAGCTTCATTCAACTTAGATGCAATGTATATTTTACCGATTGCCGGTTTAATCGGAACTTTGGCGATGGGACAACGTAAAAAGTTTTTGAAATATATGACCGGTGGATTAGCACGAATGACTGATGTAGTGCTGATTTTGATAGGTGCTGGTGCGATTGCTGGTTTAGTTTCAGCATCTGATTTACCACAAACCGTTAGGATTATCGTCGTCATCTCTGGAATCTCCGGAACTTTCTTGGCTCCAATTGCCGGTATTTTAATGGCCGCAGCAACAGCTTCGACCTTTTTTACGCAAGGGTTTTTGATGAACCATTTGAGAGAAAGAATCATGTCCTTTGGTATTTCTGGTACAGGAGCCGCAGCGATGGTTCATACTGGAGCAACTGTTATCGATCAATTACCACATGGTAACTATTTCCACGTAACAGCCAAAGCCGTTGACATGCACTTTAAAGAAAGAATGAGCGTTGTTTTGTGGGAAATGCTAGTTGGACTTTCAATGACGATTGTAGCAACATTAATGTATGGAAATTTGTTCTAGAGGTGGATTATGATGAAAATAGTTTTGGCTCCAGATTCATATAAAAATTCATTAACAGCTAAAGAAGTCGCTACTGCGATGCATAAGGGATTTGCTAAAGTTTATCCAGAGGCAGATTTTGTTGATGTGCCAATGGCTGATGGTGGTGAGGGAACCGTTCAATCTTTAGTAGATGCTAAAAATGGGCAAATTATTACTGAAGAAGTAACTAATCCTTTGGGGTATAAGACAGAAGCTCACTATGGCTTGATTGATGATGGTAAAGTGGCTGTGATTGAAATGGCCGAAGCAAGTGGAATCCAGTATATTAATCAATTTACTCAAAATCCTTATATTACAACAACCTTTGGAACTGGTGAATTGATAAAGTCAGCTATCCAAAAGGGCGCAAAGACTATTATTATCGGAATTGGCGTTTTTTTTGTCAAAAAAATTCAGCTTTGTGATATCATTCAAAGTAAGACGGATTTATTGGATGAAAAAGGTCAGGAACTCCAATATGGTGGTGCTATGTTGGAAAAACTAGATAAAATCGACACTACAGATATGTTACCAGAACTAGCTGATGTAAAAGTTGTCATTGCTTCTGATGTAACAAATCCGTTAACGGGTCCTAATGGCGCTAGTCATGTCTTTGGTCCTCAAAAGGGTGCTAGTGAAGAAATGGTCGAGTTCTTAGATAAGGCTTTGTCTCATTATGCTGAGGTTCTAAAGAGAGACCTTGGAAAAGATTTGGAACAAGTACCTGGTGCGGGAGCTGCTGGTGGATTGGGAGCTGGATTATTGGCCTTCACTCATTCAGAAATGCGTTCAGGAGTCGATATTGTGGTTGACTACACTGATTTAAAAGACAAAGTAAAAGATGCTGACGTGGTAGTAACTGGTGAAGGACAGATTGACTTTCAAACCAAATTTGGTAAAACACCAATTGGTGTTGCTAAAGCAACTAAAGCGGTTAATCCTCAAGCTACTGTTATTGCAATTGCCGGTTCTGTTGGTGAAAAGATATCGGAGCTTTATCCTTTAGGAATTGATGCAATTTTTACTTGTGTACCTGGTGTAGAGGAATTGTCAAAGGCTATTCAGGATACTGATAAGAACCTACAGCAAGTTTCTGAGAATATTGCTCGCTTAATTAAGAATACCAAATAAAAAATGAAAACAGCACTTATTTAGAATAAACGTACATAATTACGTCTCTAAGTAAGTGCTGTTTTTGATTCTCTATTTTTTCATGTATAGAATGGGATAAGGATTGCCGGCATCATCAGTTTCAGTTCTTCGATAAGTTTTGAATCCAAGGTGTTGGTAGAATCCGATAGCCTGTGGGTTCTGTTCGTTAACCGTCAATTTGTTTACATCAAAATTTTTAATACCATAGTTAATTAATTGTTTACCTAAGCCATGACCGCGGAATTCAGGAGCGACAAACAGCATCTCAAGTTCCTGATGAGAAATGCCCATAAAAGCCACAGGTTTTTCGTTCTCTGCGTGATGATAATTTGGGCTTTAAAGTAAGAGAAATGGGGGAGAAAGATATTGTTCATGTTTCTTTTAATCAATTAAAAAGGAATGAAAATCCACAACGGATGCTTCCCAGACATTTGTCAGTTGATTTATTAAATCGTCGGATCTTTCAGAAATTATTTTTATTTTCAAAATGTACCTCAAGATGAATTTTCTCATTAATGTAGTAGTTAGTTATCATTATATCAGAGGCTAAAAGAATAAGAGGGATATTAATGCTGATAGATGAAAGTTGGTATAAAGAACTAGATTTGGGCAAAATTGAGGAAGTACAATCATTTGATCGTGAATTGGTAAATTCAATTGTTAAGATAATTGCTGATTCGGGTGGCTATGACCATATCAAGAAGCCCGATAATAACGAGAGCTTTTTTGATCATGAAGTCGAGAGTCTCAATTTGATCAATTCAGTTGCCAATGCTCCTAAAGTTGTTCGAAGCGGAACTTTCTGTGATAGTGGGGAACTTATATTGAATTATTTTCTTTTTAGTTTGGCTAATCTCTTGGATTATAAACATAGTGTAAAAAAGATGCATCAACGCCATTCATTACGTTTCGGCTTGGGACATGATGTTTTGAATGCTAAGAATCCCAAAATCAATACTTGGCGTGCTAACTGGGGAGATTTTTATATTCAACAACGTTTAAACGTTTTAATCAATGAGGTTCAGAAGAAGAATTTGTGGAACGATGAAAGAGATAAAATGATGCGCCTATTTGAGGAAAAGTTAATAGAGTATTACCAAGTTCATCCAATCATACCAAGCTTGATGCATGGGGATTTATGGAATGGTAATGTCGGATTTCAACAGGATCAACAACCGATTCTATTTGATCCTGATGTTTTCTTTGGCAATCGTGAAATGGATATTGCCATGACTTTGTTGTTTGGAGGATTCAATGAAGAATTTTATCAGGGTTATCAAAACTTGTATCCTTTAGATAAAGATTGGCAAAAAAGAGTACCTTGGTATCAAACTTATTACTTATTGGCTCACTTAAATCTTTTTGGTGAAACTTATGGGGCCAGTTTTGACAATGTTTTGAAACAAAGTGTTGAAAATTAAGCCTATCATCCTTGTCAATCTATAGAAATAAGAGAGATACTATAAGTAAAGACAGTTTCATTTTAATGGGAGTGGATTAAGTATGAATAATGAAATCAAATATATCATGAATGAGTTAACAGTTATTTATGGTTTTTATCAGGATAAATTTAGCTTAAAGAGAATTAAAAGCTATATCTTGAGTATGCCTGAAGGTTCAAAGATAGTTAAAGTCGAAGAAGGACTCATTCCAATGTATGATCATAATGTGAACCTGTCAATTGGGAAATTTAATGATGATACTGATTCTGTCAGTTTATTATTAGTGACACATACTATGGTCAAAGAACGAGATATGGCAGCTATTGCTAGTGATTCCAAGCGGGTTGCGGATTTAGTTAATCGTTTGATTGGTTTGATTTCACCTCAAAAATAGAATATTTTACCGATATTTTGGTCAATAATTGTCGAAATCTTATGACAGTTGTTGGCCTTTTTTGTTGATTTAAGGCCATTTCTTGAAGATTGAATTATTAAAGGTAAATTTGACTTCTATTTTTAACTTCTTTAAATTGAATAAATGCATTAAATAAATTAGTCAATTGAGGAGAGAATATGAGTTTAAAAGTATTATTGGTTTGCGGTACAGGTGCATCTTCAGGGTTTATGGCTGTCAGCATGCGCAAAGCTGCAAAAAAACAAGGGTTAGACTACCAAATTCAAGCACGTAGTGAAGCTGAATTGGAGAATTATTTAGATGAAACTGACGTTATCATGATTGGTCCACACTTATCCTTTATGGAAGCAGAAATTAAGCAGGTGGTATCTGGTACCAAAAAGAAAGTAATTCTAATGAATCCTGATTATTATGCAATGTTAGATGGAAAGCAAGCTTTGGAACATCTTCAAAGTGTACTCAACTAAAAACGGAGAAAAGGATTTGAAATAATAATGAACAGTTTTATGGCAATCTTTAAAGAGAAAGTAGCACCAAAGATGGATCGAATCAGTCGGAATATCTGGATCAGTATTTTAAAAGATTCAATTCTTCAAACGTTACCATTTATTCTAGTTAGTTCAGTGATTACCTTTTTGGGCTTATTCGCTAATATTTGGAAGTGGTGGCCTGATTTATCAGGTATCAGTAATTTTACTTTTGGTATTATTTCGATTTTTGTGGCATTTTTAATTCCATTCAACATGATGGAGAAAAAGAAGCTGCCTAAGCAGAGAATTATCTCCGGTTTAACATCATTAGGTTTATTTTTATTATTAACCAATCCAGTGATGTCTAAAGATGGTGGCGCTACTTTTGAATTCAGCCACTTTGGGGCTGGAGGAATGTTTGTTGCCATTGTCTGTGGTATTTTTACAGCTTTAATTATGGAATTCTTTGGTAAATTCAGTTTCTTTGCTAAAGATACAGTAATCCCTGATTTTGTAACAGCTTGGTTTGATTCGATGCTGCCAATAGGTATCGTGATTACTGTTGGCTTTATATTAGTTAATGTTTTGAAAATAAATGTTTATCAAGTAATTATTCAAATGTTTTCTCCATTGGCTAGTATTGTAGAAACTTTACCTGGTTTTGTGTTAGTTATGTTGATCAATTGTTTAATTTATTCAATGGGAATTTCTACTTGGATTCTAACGCCAATTACAACACCAGTTTATTTAGCCGCTATTCAAGCTAATCAGATCCATGGAGCACAGAATATTGTTACTGGGGAGACAATGTTCTCAACATACTTATGGATCGGTGGGGTCGGTTGTACGATGCCATTAGTATTAATGATGTTATTTTTAGCCAAATCTCAGCGTCTAAAAGTTTTGGGTAAAGCTTTTATCATTCCTAGTATCTTTAATATCAATGAACCAGTAGTTTTTGGATCAATTGTTTGGAATCCTTATCTGATGATTCCGATGTGGATTCAAGGTGTTATTTTGCCAATTATCGTTTGGATAGGACTAAAAACTGGTTTAGGTAGAATACCTGATGCGGTCTTTCAAATGTGGTATGTGCCATTTCCAATTAATACCTGGATCAATGGACATACAATTGGTTCAATCATTCTAGTAGTAATTATCTTTTTGGTAGCGACTTTGATTTGGTATCCCTTTTTCAAAGCGTATGATCGTGAATTAGTAAAAAAGGAAACAGGTAAATAAGATGATGAATGAAGCAGAAAATAATAGTGATTTACGCCAAACAATGCAGATGATTATTTTTTCAGGAGATGCTAGAAAATTTATCATGCAGGCTCTAGATTTGGTCGGAGAAGCTAAATATGATGAGTCTGAACAATTATTAAAGCAAGCTCATGAAAAGCTCTTAACGGCACATGCATTGCAGACAGACAAGATACAGAAAGAGGCGGAAGGTGAGAAACTGGAGTATTCTGTTTTATTCACCCATGCCCAGGATACGATGATGTCAGTTAATACTGAATATAATTTGGTAAAACATCTAATTGAAGTATTCAAAAAGCGTGACCATTAAAAAAGCTCCTGAACTCGGATTATTCCAAGCTCAGGAGCTTTTTTGTTATGTGTTAGATATAAAAATCAGTTGAAAGAATGAACACGGAAAGCCCAATCTTTAAATGAATGTGAAAAGGTATTTATAGGAGGTTTTGAATGTGTGAATTGTTCTTAATTAGATCAAGTTTGCTACTTGCATAAGAATTGGAACAACGATAACGAATAGAACGGTTGAAGTTGTAACAAGGTTTGTTGCATAGTCGACATCACCATGTGATTGGTCAACCAAGATAGGTAGAACAGCAAGTCCAGGAGCAGCAGATTGAATGATGAATGAGCTACTTTCTAGAGCAGGTAAGTTAGTACCCATCATTGATTTACCTAACAAGATGATACTGATCATCAAAGCAGGAGCAATGATGAATCTACCGACTAAGGCAAGGATTGTATCACGGTCAAATTTGATAGATTTCAAACCAGCATCAGCTAAGATAATACCAATGTAGATAAGTGACATAGGTGTAACGATACCACCGACCATGTCTAAAGTCTTGTTGATCCATTCTGGAACAGGAATTGCTAGTAGTAAGAAGACTAATGAAACTAAGAAACCAACAAGTGGAGCAGGTAGAAGTTTCTTCCAGTTAAAGTCTTTCTTAGCACCTTTTTCAACTGTTGGATCATCACTTGAGATGAAGAAGATACCAACGGCCCAAGTAGAAATTGTGTTCATAACATAGTAAACAAGGAAATAAGGTAAACTCTTTGTACCAAATAGAGCCATGTTCAATGGTAAACCAATGAAGATAGTATTAGCATTAACGAACATGTTAATGAAAGTACCACGACGACCTTTTCTGATACGGAATACTTTAGTTAAGATCCAAGCTACGATGTAACCTAGAGTAAAACTGGCGAAGGTAAAAATTAAACCACCAGATAAACTAGCTAATTTATCTCTGTTCAAATATTTAAGAACAGAAACGAAGATAGAAGCAGGTAAAGCAATTTTCATGATAATAAATGAAATATTACCCTTGAATTCATCACCTAGACGACCGGATCCTCTTAACCAGTATCCTAAGGCGATAACAATAACGATTTCAGCAACACTCTCTAGTGAAGTGATAAATGCAGCCATAAAAATAATTCCCCTTTATTTGACAAATTTATATATTAATATTTAGGTTCCCACTTAAGGTCAGCAACAGCCTTCTTAGCATCAGTAGCAGATGACAATTTTTCGTCAATAGCTTCTTGTGCGACACCCTCGGCAACAGTAATACTGAACTTATCTAGTTTTGAAACAGGAGGCAATACTGCAGCACCTGGTTCTGTAGGATCAACGATACCACCCAATGAGTGAGCAGCTTTATTGATCATACCATCGCTAAGCAATTTAGCGTTAACAGCCATTGAACCAAGACCAAGACCAGGGTACACCAAGGCATTGTTAGCTTGTCCAATATTGTAAGTTACACCATTGTATTCGATTGGATCAACCGGAATACCAGTTGCGATAAGAGCTTTACCATCAGTCCACTTCAAAAGATCTTCGGCCTTAGCTTCAGCAAGTTTTGTAGGATTTGATAATGGGAAGATAATTGGACGTTCAGTGTGAGCAGCCATTTCCTTGATGATTGATTCAGTGAAAGTACCAGGTTGTGTTGATGTACCAACAAGAATTGTAGGGTGAACAGCTTTAACAACTGCTTCCAAGTTTGTTAGTTCGTCAGCGTTAGCAAATTCACTACGTTTTCTAGTAAATGGTTTTTGTTCTGGTGTTAAGCCTTCAGTATCATCGAACAATAGACCTTGCTTATCAACTAAGTAGAAGTGTTTCTTAGCTTCTTCTTCAGATAGACCTTCTTCAACCATTGAGTCAAAGATTCTCTTTGTAATACCAGCACCGGCAGTACCAGCACCAAATGATAGGTAAACTTGATCAGTAAGCTTTTGTTTAGAAATGTTCAAAGCACCAAGGATACCAGCAAGAGTAATAATACCTGTACCTTGAATATCATCGTTAAATGTAAGAATTTGATCTTTGTACTTGTTCAAGATATTGGCAGCATTGCTACGACCAAAGTCTTCAAAGTGAAGATACATGTTAGGGAACAAGTTTTCAGCAGTTTCAACGAATTGGTCAACAAAGTTGTAATACTTGTCGCCAGTAACACGTTCGTGATGGTTACCCATGTATAAATCATCGTCAAGTAATGACTTTCTGTTTGTACCTACATCAAGAACAACAGGAAGAACTGACTTAGGATCAACACCAGCAGCAGCTGTATAAACCATCAATTTACCAACAGAGATGTCAACACCTTGGACACCCCAGTCACCAATACCAAGAATGCCCGAACCATCAGTAACAACGATAAGTTTGATGTCACGGCCCTTAGATGCATTCTTTAATGATGCTTCGATGTCATCAGGATCATCGATTGATAGGAAAGCAGCATTTTGTGGATCTAAGAAGAAATGACTGTAATTTTCAATTGTGTCAGCAATTGTTGGATCATAAACAACAGGCATGAATTCATAAACGTGTTTGCTGAATAGTTTATAGAACAAAGTAATGTTTTCGTTGAATAAATCCATCAAATACATTCTCTTATCAAGGAACGTACTCTTGTTTGAATAGTTTTCATAAGCTTGTTCAACTTGTTGATCCAAAGTTTGAACGAATGGTGGAAGCAAGCCTTCAAGATGATTTTCTTTTCTTTCTTCTTTAGTAAAGGCAGTACCTTTATTTAAGAAGTGATTATTTAATAAATCTAAACCCTCATATTTCATAGAATTAATTCCTCCTAATTAATTTTTTATACAAGTAAACACTATAATAATTGATATACGATTATATATCGTATTATATAAAATAAATTTACAGATAATGAATTTTATATATAGTCCACATGGCATATTTATTATTGGTGTTCGTAAATAACTTTCGTATGGTACTATAAAACATAATAAAAAATATAGTCAAATATATCGTCTTCAATAAATAAAATTTATAGGTGCAAATATGAATATAAAGGATTATCAATATTTCAAGAAATTGTCAGAGTCTAAGAGTTTTTCCGATACGGCTAATTTTTTTAGCGTTAGTCAACCAACTATTACTTATTCATTGAAAAGGTTGGAAGATACTTATGGAATTTCTTTAGTTAAACGAAAAAGCTATGCTAATTCACTGTCATTGACATATGCTGGGGAGCAACTGTTGTCTCATATAAATAAAATCTTGTTGGAAGATGATTTGATTAATGATGATATGGAAAGAATTAAACGTCAGAAGATTGTTATGGGCTGGCCACCAATTATTAGTAATTATGTTATTCCTAAAGTGTTTGATCAGCTACGGGATGCCAATTTATTGAATATGATTGTGCCTAGAAGAGACAGTTCTCGTGAATTGTTGTCAGAGTTAAAAAATGGCAAAATTGATTTATCCTTATTAGGATCAACAATTTTGCCACAGGAAGATCAGCTGGATTATCAATTAATTAAAGAACATCATTTTAAGTTCATTGCCTCAGCAAATCGAGATGTTTCTAATATTACTTCGGTTGAAAAACTATTTAATGAAGATTTTATTTCATTGGATGAAAAATCTGTTCACAGCCAAGTTTTAGAAAGAATTATAGAACGCTATAATGTCAAGCCTCATACAATGTTTAAAACAAACGATTATCGCTTGATGTTAAGTTTAGTTAAGCAGGATAAGGGCTTTAGCTTTGTTACTGAGACAGCTATTCAAGATGTTCCAGGAATTCAAGAAATCCATATTAATGATTTAGATTTACCATCATTTTATATTTTGTTTGTTTATCGACACAATATGATTGGTAATCAGATTCTAAAACAACTGATGGAAATCTTTAAAAATATTTAGATAATAATTTTTAGTTATAAATATAATATGGTATACAGGTCTAGCCCATTTTAGTAAAATATAATTTGTCAATTGATATTAATGAATTGGCTATTGGGGAAAAAGGATTAATTATATTAGTAAATTAAAATGCTATATCTCATCAATGTAGTGTTCAATTTTGTAAATATATTATGTAATTATCACTTTTTATAAGTAAAATGGGTTAGAAATTTATGGGATAGTTGTGTTTAAACAGCCCATTTACTGAAAAAGGCCATGTAGAGAGGCCTTTTTTTAGTGAGAAACTGATTTATAAAAAATTGTCGACTTTTGTAAACTTACTTATAATTATATATAACTATGTTAGTATTATTTATAGACAAGGGTTTGTGCTAAATCTTTGTTAGATAATTATAAGAATATGAAATTGATGGTAGTTCCTCCCTGAGCTGCCATTTTTTTGTGGTTTCAATACGCTAAACTTTGTTATACCAATAAGGGTATTGCGTTCTATGGTATAATTTTTTGTAATAAGCTATTTAGGAGTTTTTAGTATGAATTACAATGTTAGTCAACAAAAAGAAATTGCCCAATATGCGGTAGAGCATGATAACAATTATAAGGCTACTGGTGAGAAGTACGGAATTTCATACCAACAAGTAGCTGCGTGGGTGAGAAAGTATAAGAAATCGCAGGCAAAGCCAACAAAGAAGGCTGAAGAAGTTTCTCAACCTCGACAGGAGTCACAACCAAATATGTTGGACGTTTTGAGTCGAAAAGATCCTGTTCTAGAAGCTCAACTACATGAAGTTAAGAAGAGATTAGGATTGTTATAATTATGAAAAAAATCATCTTCGTTTGTTTAGGAAACATCTGTCGTTCGCCAATGGCAGAAATGATGATGAAACAGTTAGTTGATGACGATTATTCTGAATTACTTATTAAAGTTGAATCACGGGCTACATCAACTTATGAGATTGGAAATTTTCCTCATCCTGGGGCTATTGCTGAACTGAAGAAAAGAAACGTTCCTATTATTAAGCATGTTGCTAAGCAAATAACTACTCAGGATTTTGATGAGGCTGATTTGATCATCGGTATGGATGAACAAAATATTGCTGATTTGAAACAAATGGCACCTATTTCTGATAGAGATAAAATCCGTATGGCTTATGAAGCCTTGAATAGTACTGCAGTAATTGAAGATCCCTGGTATGATCATAAGTTTGATCGTACCTATCGTCAGTTGGCAGAAGTTTTGCCTATTTGGCTAGAAGAACTAAGATCCTAAAAGTCAAACTCTATTTGAGGTTTTGACTTTTTTTGTTATGGAGGTTGTATGATGCATCAATCATTGTGGAACCAGTTAAGAAATGCTTTTAGCAAGAAAGAAAAGGACAATAATACTATTTTAACTAATGATATTAATGATCCTCAAAATAAAGTACGTAGTAAGGAAGAGGAGACTAGTGATTTCTCGCAAATCTTGAAGTCACAAAATGTCAGAGTGGATGTTTCTGCCTCTTCTGAGGACGAGTTATTACATTATCTAGCCCAATTTGCCTGTGAGAAACAATCTGGTTTGGATGAAGAGAAAATATATGGGCAGTTCTTGCTACGTGAACAGCAGGTGTCAACTAATTTAGGTGATGGCATTGTTTTGCCTCATATTATTGATGATTCCGTTAAAGAGTTGACTATGTTAGTTATAAAACTTAATAATCCAATTATGTGGGATGACGAGAAAATTGATATGGCTATCAGTTTACTAATTCCTAAGACTGAGCCCAATTTTTTGCACGTAAAGTATTTAGCCAGTATTTCGCTTTTGCTATTAAAACCAAATTTTCGTTATGCATTAAATGAGGCTACTAGTCCTGAACAGATAACCGATATGTTTATTAATAGTAATAATTAAAAAAACAGGTAATAATGTTATAATAATTGAGTTGTTTAATGAGAATATTGGAGGGATCATTTTTGAGCCAGTTAAGTGTGCTAAATGTTGTAATTCGACTTCTATTGGCTGTGATATTTTCAGGTATTATTGGATTGGATCGGGCATATAAACATCGTCCTGCCGGTTTAAGAACACATATCTTGGTCTGTTTAGGTGCTTGTATCATTGCAATGATACAAAAGAATATTGGGTTTGATGCTTTGGAGATGGCACGTCAGTATCCACAATATAAAGGCGTTTTGCGAGCTGATGATGCTCGTTTAATAGCTCAGGTAGTTAGTGGCATTGGATTTTTAGGTGCTGGAACAATTATTGTGGAACATCACTCGATTCGTGGATTAACAACTGCTGCCAGTCTTTGGGTAGTTGCTTGTCTAGGAATCGCTATTGGTATGGGTGATTATATAATTGCTATAGTTGGTTTCTTAGTGGTTTATGCAGTTTTGGGTTTCTTGAAGAAAATTATCAAGATCAGTCCCGTCCGGAAGTTGAAAATTGAGTATAAACACAAATTAGATACTAAGAAATTTATTGATGAGTATTTTCAAAGACATGATATAACAGTTGAGGGTGTAAGGTTTAGCGTATCTAATTTCAATGATACGAAGATCTATACTAATGTTTACTCAATTGATTTTGGAAAAAATATTGATTATGTTGACATCGTTGAAGGATTGTCAATGAATGAGAATGTTATTAAGGTGGAAACGATTAATGTTTAATAAAGTAGGAATATCCCTAAATTAACTTAGAGATATTTTTTTATGCTCATTTTTAATGATGACTTATTTAAATATTTTAGTCTGGATAATTCGTTGTAATTTGTCTAGACCTTTGCTATCTTTTGTAGTTGGGGGAATTAAATGATAAGAATTTTACGATCCAAATTGTTAATTGCTTTTTTATGTACGTTATTAGTACTAATAGGTTATTTGTTGCTATCAAAAAATAAAGTAATTGGCAGTAACCGTGAAAATATTATTTTAGTAGGTGAAACGAAGCATAAGCAGAAGAGTATTTCGGAATTTAGTAATGAGAGTAAAAAATACTCTTATGTTTCTTTTGACAATTTATATGAGAATACAACTTTATATTTTGGATCGAAGATTTTTCAATTTGGACATATTAAAAAATTAGATCCAGAAGATAAGTATATGTTAGTGGCATTAGACGGTAATGACGCTTCAAGAGTTTGCAAGGTAAGATACACCGACTCAAATTTTGCTAGAAATATTAGTAGCTTGCAGGAAGATGACACTGTAAAGTTCTACGGTGAAGTTCTTTCAGTCGACAATTATATCAATGAAAAGGGTCGTCAAATTAGACGTCCCGTGATAGCTGCTAATTTCATACAATTAAAAATAAACAAATAAGGGGAAATCATGAAATTATACAGTAGCATCTTAGATGATAATTTTGAATATTTGATGTTTCAAGAATTAATCGATTTAAGAAAAATGGAATCAGAAGTACTTCCAGACTAGTTGTAAGCTCAATTGTCAGGAAACAGTTTATGCAGAGGTGAAAATAATAGTCCCAATAACTTGAAGCTAAGTTGTTGGGACTATTATTTTTGAACACAAAAAACCCTCCAAGTTTTGGATGGCAAATATCCAAAATGGAGGGCACACATTTTATATCAAAAGGGTTCTTAAAGAAATAGTAAAAATTAAATGGCATTTCACTTATGAGAAGTGACATCAAACAAGAGAAGTTTTAATTACTACTTTTTAGATTCCTTTTTATTCTTAGCAGATTTCTTATCTGCGGAATCTACGCGTTTTTCGTTTTCTTTTACATCATCGGGAAGAGAGGCAAACTTATCAAACAAACTGCCAAAATCACTTTCGCGTTTCACTGTTAAGCCCATCGGTATCAGCCCCTTTCAGGTTTCTTTATATCTATTGTTATTATATAGCCTTTCAAAAAGAATAACAATTATTTAGGTAAATTAAATTAGTTAATTTTTTTATGGTGATAGGTATCTTTAACCAAATATGTCACTTCATTTGACAATTATTCAGATTAACTTAAGATTAAATAAGTTCGGACTATAAGAGGGAGGGATATTTATTGGCAACTGAATATCTTGAACATAAATTAAGCCTCTTACCACCACGTCCTGGATGTTATTTAATGAAGGACATTAATTCTAAAATTATTTATGTGGGTAAGGCTAAAAATTTACGTAATCGGGTACGTTCTTATTTTAAGAGTTCACATGAGGGTAAGACTGCTCGCTTAGTATCAGAGATTCGTGATTTTGAAACAATTATTACTTCCAACGATAAGGAAGCTTTTTTGTTGGAAATTACTTTAATTCAAAAGCATCAACCGTATTACAATATTAAATTAAAACGTGGTACAGGCTATCCATACATTAAAATCACTAACGAACGTGATCCTAAGATGGAGATTACAGGCTTGGTTAAGAAGGATGGTGCTTACTATTTCGGTCCTTATCCTAATGTTTGGGCAGCTTCTAATACCCTAAACTTTTTGCAAAAAGTCTATCCATTACGCAGATGTCAGGGGAACTTAGGTCGGCCTTGTTTGTACTACCATATGGGGCAGTGTTTAGGGGCCTGTTTTCAAACGGTTCCTAAAGAAAAGTATGATCAACAGATTGAAAAGATCAAAAAGTTTTTAGGTGGTAACGTTGGTGAGATTAAACATCAACTGGAAGATCGTATGGAAACGGCTTCAGAAAAACTAGAATTTGAAAGAGCTGCCGAATTAAGAGACCAAATTAAATATATTGAAACTACAGTTGAAAAACAAAAAATCATTTCTAATGATAGTACGCCTAGAGATATTTTTAATTATTATGTCGAAAAAGGTTGGATTTCAATTCAAATCTTCTTTATTCGTCAAGCTCGTTTAATGAAGCGTGAGAAAAAATGTAAAGGATACATCAGCTTCAGTTCAAGATAGTTATCTTCTTTTATCCTACAGTTCTATAATCGTCGAAATCAGGTTTTGCCTAAAGAAATTTTGGTGCCTGATAATTTAGATAAAGATACCTTGTCTCAAGTTTTAAATATTCCATTTAGAACACCTCAGCGTGGTCAAAAACGAGATCTAATGGATATGGCGGATTCCTATTAATGTTAAGGGCGTCAAGAAAAGTTCCGATTAATGGAATTGGATAATAACCAAACTTATGGTGCTCAGAAACAGATTTTTGAGGCACTTGATTTGCCTTATGGTCATATCATTGAATCATTTGACCACTCACATATACAGGGGACCAATCCGGTATCAGCAATGGAGATGTTTAAAGATGGCCGTCCATGTATTTGTTCAAGTCGAAAGAATAAAATTAAAGGTGAGGTTGAACATCAGTCAGGTGCTGACGAGGCAGCCAATACGCGCGAAGTCATTTATCGACGCTATTCACGTTTAATTAAGGAAGATGATCCTTTACCAGATTTGATTTTGATGGATGGTGGTATCATCGAATTGCGTGCTGTGATGGATGTTCTCACTAATGAATTAGGAATTAATATACCTGTAGCGGGAATGGTCAAGGATGATCACCATAATACTTCACATTTAATTGTCGGTGAAGAGGGAATTGAGGTACCATTAGACCGTAAGAGTCAAGGTTTCTACTTACTACAGAGAATTCAAGATGAAGTGCACCGTTTTGCGATTACTTTCCATCGAAAGACGCGGAGCAAAAATGCTTTATCTTCGCAACTTGATAATATTCAGGGAGTGGGTCCTAAGACAAGAACAAAATTGTTAAAGAAGTTTGGGTCGGTTAAGAAGATGAAAGAGGCTTCTGTTGAGCAACTGACTGATCTGGGAATTCCTAAAACGACGGCACAAACAATTAAAATAACGCTAGCAAGTACAGATTTTCATAAGAAGTATCATAAAGGTTAAAAGGGAGAGATTTGATGATTACATTGAAATCAGAACGAGAAATTGAAGGTATGCGTGAATCAGGTAAAATATTAGCCGGAGTCCATTTAGGCCTACGTGATATGATTAAACCTGGTATTTCAGCATACTCAATTGAGGAATTTGCTAATGATTATATTGTTAGTCATGGTGCAGTTCCTTCTGAAAAGGGATTTGAAGGTTATAAATATGCTACTTGTGTGGATGTAAATGATGAAGTTGCACATGGTACACCACGTAAGGATTTGATTTTAAAAGAGGGCGACCTAGTTAAAGTAGACATGACCGTTAGCTATAAGGGCTATCAAAGTGATTCTTGCTGGAGTTATGCCGTCGGTTCAGTTAGTCAAGAAACATCCGATTTGATGGAAGTTACTAAAAAGTCACTATACTTAGGAATTGCTCAAAGTATTGAGGGTAATCGATTAGGTGATATTGGATATGCTATTCAACATTACACTGAAGATGAACATGGTTACGGGGATGTCAGAGAACTTTGTGGACATGGTATTCAACCAACAATGCATGAACAACCTGATGTTTTGCATTATGGTGAACCAGGCAAAGGATTACGTCTTAAGAATGGTATGACAATTACAATTGAACCTATGATTAATGAGGGAACATGGGAAATTGTTGATCGCTCATTGAAGGATCCTAACGATGATTGGATCTACTATGCTAGTGCTGATGGTTCATGGTCTGCACAATATGAACATACTTTGGCTATTACAGAAGATGGTCCCAAGATTTTAACCTCACAAGATGCTGCTGAAGATGAGAAATATCTCAGTTGGGCACGTAAATATTTAAAAGAACATAATCAAATGAAATAATTAAAAAAACAGTCCGTAAAAGGGCTGTTTTTTTTCGACTTATTTTCTAATAACATCGTTAAGAGCGATGAATTCATCAGTAGCAACACGATAGTACTTTTCTTCATTATCGCCTAAGTAGGCAATACGGTCGTATTTCCACTGTTTATTATGCAAAGGATAAGGAAGAACCAAGTAACCCAGAAGAACCAGGCAATCCTGAAGAACCAAGTAACCCAGAATTTCAACAATGCCTGATTCAACTTGGTAACGATAAACGGTCTTAGCATCAACCCATTCGTTTGTGGCAACGCGGTAGTAAATTTTACCATTTACCTTAATAGTTTGATCAAACTTCCAATCAGAATGCTTACCCAATTCTTTGTTGGTAATAGGCTTCATTTTGCCTTTTTCCAATTGGTACAATTTAACGTATTGTTTCATAGTACCAACGAATCCATTCATTTTATCTGGATTAGGGTTTGGAGCCGGATTGGGGTTTGGAGCTGGATTAGGGTTTGGAGCTGGGCTAGGATCTGGAGTCGGATTAGGACTTGGCTCAGGATTAGTAATTGGTGGCTTAGTGGAACCTGCACCTTCATCATCCTTAATTAAACTATATTTTACTTTTTCGTTAGTAGTAATAGTGCCGTCTTCATTTACCTTGGCGGTAACAGTTTTTTTATCCGATTCGTAACCTTCAATTTGAGGTACATCGACAAGAATGGTTTCACCTTTTTTACCGGTAACATTTAGAACCGTTTGCAATCCAAGATTAGAATTGATGTGTACGTTAGAAGTTACGGTAGAATTAGCTTCTTCTTCAGAGTAACCATCTGATTCATAGTAAATAGAGATGGTTTGTTTACGGCCAGCAAATAAATGGTGTATATCCATGTCACGAATATAATAATGTAGAGCTTGATTAAAAAAATCTTCAGTTGTGGGTTCATCTATCCAGTTATTTCCAACGTCAAAAATAGTTTGATGGAAGGCCTTACCAGACATCGTGGTTACACCCAATTGTGGGAAATAAGAGTAATTCACGTCAGTATGTGTCTTATTATTATTTAGTTTAGCTGTTGATGGATCTGGTAATTTTTCACCAGTCTGCTTAGAAAGCTTTGTATAAATATCAGCCGTAAGGCTCTGCTTGGAGAAAATTTTACCGTCCAAATAGACATTTAAATTAAAAATAGTCGGTTCAGCTTTTTCTAATTTAACAGTAAATTCGGCATTGTCCTTGTTAATCTTGTCAGGATCATATTCTTTAACAATTGGCTCTTCTTTAAAACTTATTTCGGCCGGATTTGAAGGGTTCACGACATTAGCAATATTATCAAAATCAATAGAAACAGCGTCAAAATGTCCCTTTAATAAATAGTCCTTTTGGAGAGAGACTAAATCTTCAACTGTGAAATCTTGTTCACCGGATCCAAGAGTATCATCATGAATCTTTTGATAAATTTCTTCACCAGTATCTTTGAAAATATAATGAACATTGGCATCGCCATGCATTAGTTCGTAGGTAATATGATTAACTTTTTTAGAATCATCTAGTAGAGAAAGTGTCTGAGTACTGTCGTCATACTGTAGTTGCATGTCTGAACTAACGCTTTCGTAGCTAAGAGAACCTCCCCAACTAGTAGTAATTTCTAAGTCATCAACTTGGAAATTGGTTTCTTTATTAGCCTTTAATTCAGCAATTTCTTTGTCATTAAGATTAACGTAGATATCATCTAATTTAGTATTAACATCTTTATTTGTAGAAGGGATTACGATGCTGGTGTCAGCATTTAATTGATCCGATGAGATTTTATCGCTTAATTTAATCTTGTTAGTACGTGGTTCTTGATTATTAGTACTTTCACCTTCCTGTTTATTTGTATTCTGAACAACTTCAGTTTGGATAGTCTGTGCGTTAACAACCGATTGTTGTACGATTGGGGCCGCAAAACCTCCTAAAATAATGGCTGATAGTAAGATTGTTTTCTTTTTCATAATAAACTCCTTGCGTTTTGTGGTAGGGAATTTTCAAACCATTAGGTTTGTAAGTGGTTTCAGTATAACAGAGAAAATCACTCTGTAAGCGCTAAATAACGTGTTATATCAACAAAAAATGGCAATTCAAAAATTGTTTTATGGAAAATTATTTCAGATAATGGGAAAAGAATTATAAAAGCTAATGAGAATAAAAAAGGATAAGAATTCAGTAATCGAGTTGAACTACTGAATTCTTATCTCATATATTTTAAGATTAGATTTTTTAAAATTTTTGCTTTATCCGAAATAAAGGATAAAAATAATATTAATTAAGATAAAGAAGGTAAGTACGATGTTATCTTGCAAAGTATCAGATGATATTAAATTGGCAGTACCAAGACCTAAAATTGACGGTCCCAAGTTATTCAACTTGTTGGATGGGCAACGAGAATATTTTGAATATTATTTACCATGGTTAAAGCTAACCAAAGTGGCGAATGATGAAGTTGAGTTTTTACAAATGACTAACCGTCATATGGGGACGAATGATTCACTAAACCTTATAATTTGGTATCAAAATGAAATTGCTGGAATGATTAGTTTTAATCAGTTTGATCATTTACGGGCTAGTGCTGATATTGGCTATTGGTTGGGTAAGAAGTTTCAGGGGAGAGGTATTACGACAAGAGCAGTACAATGTTTTGCTAACTTAGGTTTTGAAGATTATGGGTTAAATCGTGTCATAATCCAAGCAGCTGTTGATAATGAAGCTAGTAATGCGGTGGCTAAAAGAGCGGGCTTTATTTTGGAGGGAACATTACGCCAAAACGAATTATTGGACGATGGTTTTCATGATGAAAATCTATATAGTTTGCTTAAAGAAGATTTATAGTAGTAGCTCCAATTGGAGGCTTTTAGTAATTCCTTCTAAATAAAAAAACTATTTAGCTAACTTTTCAGCCAGTTAAATAGTTTTTTGTCCGTTTATAACGGGATTTATTTATTTTCTTTTTTAGCAGGTTTCCAAACACCGTAGATAACACCAGAAATTACAGCACCGATAACAACAGCTAATAAGTAAAGTAATGGTTTGTTAGCTAATGGTGTAACGAAGATACCACCGTGAGGAGCAGGAACATTAACACCCCATAGTTGTGTCAAGCCACCACCGATAGCAGAACCGATAACACTTGATACGATAACGTGCAATGGATCTCCGGCAGCAAATGGAATAGCACCTTCAGTAATGAATGATAAACCTAAAATATAGTTTGAAAGACCAGCTTGTCTTTCTTGTTCAGTAAACTTGTTCTTCCAGAATGTTGTTGCAATAGCAATAGCTAGAGGAGGAACCATACCACCAACCATGACGGCAGCCATCAAAGCACCATCTTGAGTTGCAGTAAATGTACCAATGGCGAATGTGTAAGCAGCCTTGTTGAAAGGACCACCCATATCGATAGACATCATACCACCAAGCAATGTACCTAAGATAACGGCATTACCAGTACCCATTGATTCTAGGAAGTGAGTAATAGCAGCGTTAACAACAGCAAAGATTGGATCAACAGCGAAGTACATGATAGCTCCAGTGAAGAGCAATCCTAATACTGGATAAATCAAGATAGTCTTAAGACCAGCTAATGAATGAGGTAGATTCTTGAGCCATTTCTTTAAGAAAACAACAACCCATCCAGCAATGAAACCAGCTAGAAGACCACCGATAAAACCGGCAGGACTCTTGGAACTAACTACAGAAGCTGTAGCTTGGGAAGCCATGTAACCACCAACGAAACCAGGTAGCAAGGCAGGACGATCACCGATTGAAACCGCAATGTAGGCGGCTAGAACAGGGATCAAGAAACTGAAGGCGTAATTACCAACATTATTAAAGAAGAGGAACCATTGTGAATGAGCACCAACGGAGTTTTCCAATAGGAAGGAAATGGCCATTAAGATACCACCACCAACAACGAATGGAAGCATATTAGAAATACCATTCATTAAATCAGCGTAGATTCTTGACCAAAGTGACTTCTTTTCTTCAGTGTCTTCTTTTTCTGCGGTAGCACCACCTTCAGCATGGAAGACGGGAGCCTTTTGTTCAACAGCTAAGTTGATTAATTCTTCGGCTTTGTTGATACCATCACTAACAGGACGGTTAACTAAGTGCTTGCCATCAAAACGAGGCATGTCAACTTTCTTGTCAGCAGCAATGATAACACCATCGGCACGGTTGATTTCGTCAGCAGTTAACTTGTGCTTAACACCTTCGGAACCATTAGTTTCAACCTTAATATCAATGCCCATTTTTTCAGCTTGTTCTTTTAGAGCAGCTTCAGCCATGTATGTATGAGCAATACCAGTAGGGCAAGCCGTAACAGCAACGACGTAAGGTTTCTTGTCATCAGAATCACTAGCTTGAGCAGCAGCTGCTGCTTTAGCTTTTTCTTTCTCTTCGTCAGCTTTATCCTTAGCTTCTTTTTCCTTCATAGCCTTGTCAAATAATTCTTGAACTTCATCAGCTGTTTGGGCATTCTTTAAGTTCTTGACCAATTCAGGATTGATTAGAAGTGATGATAGTGCGGCAAGAGCTTGCAAGTGAAGATTGTCAGCACCATCTGGAGCAGCAATCATAAAGAATAGGTAGGCTGGTTGGCCATCTAGTGATTTATAATCAATACCCTTAGCACTTTTAGCGAATAAAACTGTAGCACGTTTAACGGCTTTATCACGAGCATGTGGCATGGCAATTCCTTCACCGATACCGGTACTAGTTTGTGCTTCACGCTTTAAAATATCTGCTTTGTATAATTCTTTGTCATCAATAACGCCAACTTGATAGTACTTATCAACCATTTCTTCAATGGCATCCTCTTTAGTAGTAGCTTTCAAGTCCATAATCATGGCGTCTTTTAACAATAGTTGCTTTAAGTCCATTATTAAGAGTCCCCCTCAATTAGATTTCTGTAATAGAAATTTCCTTATAAACTTCGTCAATCTTTTCTTTAATAGCTATGTCTTGACTGAAGGCAGTAGCTGATCCACAAGCAGCACCCATGTGGAAACTCTCGATAGGATCGTTTGTTTCCATGAATGTACCAGCAAATCCGGCAATCATTGAGTCACCAGCACCAACTGAATTGATAACAGTTCCCTTAGGTGCATTAGCCTTGTAAGCTTTATCTTTGGTAACCAGTAAAGCACCATCTCCAGCCATAGAAACTAGGACGTGCTTAGCTCCTTTGTCCAAAAGCTTTCTAGCATAAGTAATGATTTCTTGCTCATCCTTGAAAGTAACGTTGAATAAGTCAGCTAATTCATGGTGATTTGGTTTTACGACTAATGGATGTAATGGCAAAGTATCCAAGAGAGCTTGACCAGTAGTATCAATGATAAATTCAGCACCTTGTTTTTGAATCTTTTCAGCAATATCTAAATAAAAATTAGTATTGAGATTTCTGGAAAGGCTTCCAGCCATGACAACGATGTCGCCTTTACCAATTTCACTTAAGTTATTCATGAAGTTAGTTTGTTCTTCATCACTGATGACAGGACCGGCACCATTAATTTCAGTTTCTTCATTTTGTTCAGTAGCGTTGATTTTGACATTGATACGAGTGTCTTCTTTAACTCTAGTAAAGGAAGTCTTTAGATTATGTTGAGAAAGTAATTCTTCAAACATTGAACCTGTGGCACCACCAACAAAACCAAGTGCTGTGGAATCAATATTAAGTTCCTTCATGATTCTAGAAACATTGATTCCTTTTCCTCCAGGAAGTTTAACATCGTTTTGAGTACGGTTAACTTCACCAGTATTTAAATTCTTCAATTGCAAAACATAATCAATTGAAGGATTAACTGTAATTGTATAGATCAACTAGATTGCCTCCGTTATCTTAGTAAATTTTTTCAAAGCATTAGCTTCTTTTTCTGATAGTCTGCTTGTTATTAATGGAACTTCATCTAAAGTTGCAAAACGACTAAAACTAACTTGCGAAAACTTGGAACTATCGGATAGTACATAAGATTGATTCGATTGTGTGATCGCCAAACTCTTAATGGCTGCTTCTTCAGGATCTGGCGTTGTGTAGCCAGCGTCAATAGAAAAGCCGTTAGTACCGAGAAAAGCACGATCAAAATGATACTTTTCAAGTGTTTGAATGATATTCGCACCAATCAATGCTTTTGTAGATGATTTTAACTTTCCCCCAGGAAGAAATGTGTTCACGTTGTAATCGGCCAACATCGAAGCGTTATCGACACTATTGGTAATGACTAACAAGTCGTTATGTTCTATTAAGTAAGGAATCATGAATTGAATGGTGGTTCCGGAATCTAAAAAGATTACCTCATGATTTCTAACTAAACTTGCGGCTGTTTGACCAATCAACTTCTTTTCATTAATATGTACAGCTGCTTTCTGGGAAAGGGCTGGTTCCTCATGTAATGAAATGACGTTTTGAGCACCGCCGTGAATTCGTAATAATTTGTGACAATTCTCAAGATCTTGCAAATCACGACGCAAGGTAGATTCAGAAGCACCCGTTAATGGAATTAAATCGTGGAGTTTGACAATATTGTGTATTTTTAATTGTTCTAAAATAATTTGTTGTCTTTCTTCAGTAAGCACTTTCATCACCTCGCAAAAAATATAATACCTCCATATTCGTTCAAAATCAATCATAAAAACTCAGAATCTTTCAAAATCTTCCAAAAGATATTAACCAATTAATAAATTACTGGACAATCAATTCTACTTCAAAGTATTATGAAGTATGTTTTTGTGCTAAAATTTAGAAATGATAATTAAGTTTAGAAAGGGGGATTTTAATGTTTGTAGATAACGTTAAAATCACCGTAAAATCTGGTAAGGGTGGAGACGGCGCTGTTGCCTTCCGCCACGAAAAGTATGTACCACTTGGCGGACCTTCAGGTGGAGACGGTGGTCGCGGAGGCGACATAATTTTAAAGGCTAATGAAGGCATGAATACCTTGATGGACTTTAGATATAAGAGAATTTTTAAAGCTCAACCTGGTCAAAATGGCCAAATTAAAGGAATGTATGGTCACAAGGCTGATCCAGTTTACATTGTCGTTCCTACAGGAACATCAGTTTATGATGAAGATAGTGGTAGATTAGTTGGAGATTTGACTGAAAACAATCAAGAATTAGTCGTTGCTAAAGGTGGCGATGGTGGACGTGGTAATATTCACTTTGCTACTTCTAAGAACCAAGCACCAGAAGTAGCCGAAAACGGTGAACCCGGTCAAGAGAAGCATTTGAAGCTCGAATTGAAATTGATTGCGGATGTTGGTTTAGTTGGATTCCCATCTGTTGGGAAATCTACCTTATTATCTGTAGCAACTTCAGCTAAGCCTAAGATTGCTGCATATCACTTTACGACTTTATCTCCTAATTTAGGGATGGTTAAGTTGGAAAATGGTCAAGATTTTGTTATTGCCGATTTACCGGGATTGATCGAAGGTGCTTCTAATGGTGTTGGTTTGGGAATTCAATTCTTACGTCACGTTGAAAGAACTAGAGTCATCCTACATTTAGTTGATATGGATCCTAACAATGGTCGTGAACCTTACGATGATTATTTAGCTATCCGTAAAGAATTAGGTAATTACGATGTAAATGTTTTGAAACGTCCAGAAATTATTGTACCAACTAAGTTAGATATTCCTGGTTCTGAAGAACGCTTGGCAGAATTTAAGGAGAAATTGGATGCCAATGCCGATATTTTCCCTATTTCAAGTATTCAACATACTGGTGTTAAAGATCTAATGAACCATACCAGTGAAGTACTATCTAAAGCAGAACCAATTCACTTTGATGTACAAGCTGATGATTCTAAGGAATACAATTTTGAGCCAGAGAAGAAACAATTTACTATTGAAAAAGATGCCGAACATAGCTTTGTTGTTAAGGGTGATCGAGTTGAATTGCTCCTTCAAAGAACTAATTTGGATCATCAAGATGGAATCATGCGTTTTGCTAGACAATTGAAGTCAATGGGTATTGAAGATGCCTTGATTGAGGCAGGGGCCGAATCAGGTGATTCAGTTACAATTCTTGACTTTACTTTTGAATTTATTTAGGGGCTAGAAATAATGAATAAATCACCGAAAAGAAGATTTATTACTGGATTTGATGGACTACGTACTTTAGGGGTTATAGGTGTTATCATGTATCACTTAAATCCTAATGTTTTTTCCGGTGGATATTTGGGAGTTCCAATTTTCTTCCTGATATCTGGATACTTAATCACAGATCATTTCTTTAATACTGTAGATTATGGTGGTTCGTTTTCATTAAGTAATTTTTATCTAAAAAGAGTAAAAAGATTGTACCCAGGAATGCTATTTGTATTATTGGCATCCGGTGCATATATTGTTTTGTTTTTGAAGAACTTGCTATACCATTTCGATCAGATTTTTGTGACAAATGTTTTGAATGTTTATAATTGGTGGCAAATTTTTAATGGTCAGTCGTATTTTGAACGATTTGCCAATAATGAATCACCGTTTACACATTTATGGACATTGTCTATTGAAGGTCAATTTTATATTATTTGGCCAATTCTGTTGATTTTGTTTAGTAAATTCCATGTTAAAAAGGGTCGTATTTTTGGTTTCTCTTTGATTGTTTCCATTGCATCAGCAATTTGGATGGCAATTTTATTTAAACCAGGTGTTGATCCAAGTAGAATCTATTATGGTACTGACACAAGATTGTTCTCTATTCTTTTGGGATGCGGCTTGGCATTAGTTTGGCCTGCCGAGAAACTAAAAGAGGGTCTTAAAAAGTCTGATAAATGGAAATTGAATATTGTTGGTTTATTGTCATTGGCTTTAATGCTATTGATGATTTTCACAATTAAAGATTCTGATCCTTTCCTTTATCGTGGTGGAATGTTCATCTTCTCTGTCACAACATGTATCTTTATTGCGGTCGTAGCTCATCCAGATTCTATGTGGAATAGTTTGTTATCCAACAAGGTCTTCCATTATGTGGGCTCAAGAAGTTATGGATTATACCTATACCAATTTCCTGTTATGATCTTTTTTGAATCTAAATTTAAAAATGTTGCAGACCATCCGATTTTATATCCGGTGATTGAAGTTATTTTAATTGTCTTAGTAACTGAATTTTCATTCAGGTTTGTCGAACAACCTTTAGCTCATGCTAAGTGGAGCGACGTTAAGAATTTCTTCAAATCTTCAACGGGAATTCAACGTGTTTTGGCTCTAGTAATTGCATTAATCAGTATTACTGGTTGTTACAGTGTGGTTAAAGCAGTTAGTGCACCAAATCCTAACGTTAATCACAGTCAATTGGCTAATAAGATTAATAAGAATGAAAAAGCTAATAAGAAAAAGAAACAACAAGCCATTGAGAATTTGAAAAAAGCTAAAAAGAAACAGAATGCAACAGGTAAGATGTCAGCTGCTGATTATGCTAGATATAAGAAAGCTGCTAAAGATCATCCAATTAATACTGAGTTTGAAAAGTATGGTTTAACACAGATCGACTTACAGAGATTAAAGGATGTACCATTAACAGCTGTTGGTGATTCAGTTATGGCTGATGGTTCAGATAATTTCTTGAAGTTATTTGATGACAAGAAGGTTGTTGTTGATGCGGCAGTAAGTCGTCAATTGGCAGCCAGTCTAGATATCTTACAAAAGTACAAAGATCAAGGAGTCTTGGCACCTAATGTCTTGATTGGTTTAGGAACTAATGGACCATTCAATATGCAACAACTTGGACAGATCATGTCATTAGTTGGTCCACAACGTCATGTTTACTGGATCAATGTCCATGTTCCAACAAGACCATGGGAAAAGACTGTTAATGGTGTTCTGAGCCAAGCTCAAAGCAAGTATAAGAATTTGACCGTGATTGATTGGAATGGATATTCAAATGGACATACTGATTGGTTCTATGATGATAATGTCCATCCTAATCCAGATGGTTCAATGTATTACACATCCTTCGTGGCTAAAGAAATTTTGAAGTCATTGGATAAAAAGTAGAAGTAGAATAGGAATTTTTTATGGAATTAGAATTTTTAGGAACAGGCGCTGGCGTTCCATCAAAAGGTCGCAACGTTTCAAGTACAGCTCTAAAAATGCTGGATGAAAGGAACGAGGTGTGGCTGTTTGATGTCGGCGAGGCTACACAGCATCAGATTTTAAAAACAGCGATAAAGCCAAGAAAGATTACAAAGATTTTTATCACTCATTTACATGGAGATCATATCTTTGGTTTGCCAGGTTTATTATCCAGTCGTTCTAATCAAGGTGGAAATTCGCCTCTAGAAATATATGGACCAGTTGGGATAAAACTATTCGTTGAAACCTCTCTAAAGGTAACTGGCAGCAGATTAAGTTATCCCATCAAATATATTGAGATGAAAAATGGTGGAGAAATCTTCAATGATAAAACTTTCATCGTATATGCTGGTGAATTGAAGCATCGAGTAACTTGCTTTGGATATCGTGTTGTTGAAAAGCCAAGAACTGGTGAATTATTGGTGGATGATCTACAAAAGTACAATATTCCTAATGGTCCAATTTTTGGCCAATTGAAGGCTGGTAAAACAGTTACTCTAGAAGATGGTACAGTTCTGAATGGTAAGGACTTTATTGGTCCTGATAAACCAAGCAAGGTTGTTACGATCATTTCTGATACTCGCTATACTCCAGAGATTGATAAGTTGTCACAAGATGCGGACGTAATTGTTCACGAATCAACTTTTTCTAACGATGAAAAGAAACTAGCCTATAATTATTTCCATTCAACTGCCACTCAGGCAGCGGAAGTAGCCAAAAGATCTCATGCAAAAGGATTGATTTTGACACATATTTCTGCTAGATATACTGGTAGGGGTGCTTTAATTTTGCAAAGAGAAGCTCAAAGAATCTTTAAGAATACTAAAGTGGCTAGTGATTTTGATTTGTTTGAAGTTCCATTCAAATAGAAAAGAGGATGACAATGGTTAATTTATTGAATCAGACAGTTTTGGTTACAGGAGCATCTTCCGGAATTGGTAAGAATGTAGCTATCAATGCTGCTAAATCCGGTGCTAATCTAATTTTAGTAGCTCGTAATGAAGATAAATTGTTGCAGGTAAAGAATGAATGTATTCGTGTAGGTGCAGAGGGTGCTCGTCATGAATATTTGAGTGTTGACATGAGTGATCCGCAACAAATCACTGATGGAGTAAAAAGGGCTTTTGAGATCAATGATGATATTGATGTCTTGGTTAATGCCGCTGGCTTTGGTGATTTCTCTAATTATTTAGAGACAGACTTTGATAAGATTGAAAAAATGTTTCGTGTGAATGTTTTAGGTTTAATGTTGATGACTAGATTAGTTGCTAGCAAAATGGTTGATAATGGTCGTGGGCACATTTTTAACGTTGGTTCAATGGCTGGAAAGATCACAACTCCTAAATCAGCAGCGTATGCGGCTACTAAAGCAGCTGTAATCGCATTTTCAGACGGTCTAAGACTAGAATTGAAGCCACTAGGTGTATTTGTAACGACTATCAATCCAGGCCCTGTAGCAACCAATTTCTTCTCTGTAGCCGATCATAACGGAAACTATCTTGATTCAGTGAAGAACTTTGTACTTGATCCAAATAAATTAGCCTGGGAAATAGTTGATACGTTTAACAAAAATAAACGTGAAATCAATCGTCCACGTTATATGGAATTAGCTGCAGTACTTTATAAGTTAGCACCAAGTTTAGGGGATTATTTTGCTTCAACACTTGGAAATTGCAAATAATAGAGGGTTAAAAAATGAGTAATAATAATGGTAAACAATCAAGATTCGTCATTGGATTAGTTATAGCTTTGATTGTGGTAATCTTTGCTGTGTTGAATGTAGATCCAGTTACAGTCAGTTTTGGTTTTACAAGAGTGAAGTTGCCATTAATTATTTTAATTATTGTTTCGTTGCTTTTGGGAGCAGTAATCACATTGCTTTTAGCTAATACAGGTAACAAGAAAGAAAATAAACTTAATCGTCATGCACAAAAACAAATTTCCAACGTAAAAGTCTCTCATGATAACCAAATTGCGGATGCTTTAAAGGAAAATAATGTAAAAAAGCAAACAAAATAGGATTTTTGCTTGCTCTAATGTTTTTATGATAGTATTATATTAAACGTTAGATTTGATTAAGTAATATAAATAAAGGAGTTTTTAAATATGGCAGTTCCAAAGAGAAAATCATCAAAACAAAGAAAACGTCAAAGACGTGCACATATTAAATTGAACACACCAAACATGCAATTCGACGTTGCTACTGGTGAATATCGTTTAAGTCATCACGTTTCACCATCAGGTATGTACAAGGGTGAAAAAGTTATCAGTGATAACAAAGAAGCTTAATTAAAAGTCAAGTCAATTGGTCTTGGCTTTTTTTTAATATTTTTAATTGGATGGGGAAACAACTATGAAAAGATTAAAGTATTTATTGTTGTTGGTTATTCCGCTATTCTTTTTAATGCTCTCAGGGTGTTCAAAATTAAATTTATCAACGACTAAGAAGTCATATAGTGCGGATGGTTTAGTTTCTGTGGTTAAAGGCCAAGCTAGTAATTATAAGAAGCTGACCTATACGGTTAATGGCGAAACTAAGAAAGTAGCTGTAGACGGTGGACATTTTGCTATCTCTGTACCTGTTTCAGCAAGTGATCAGAATGTTAGGATCAAAGCTGTGAATGGTAACAAGACAGAGACTAAGTTAGTTAAAGTAAAAAAAGCTAAGGCACTTGAAGATTACCTGACTTTTGCGCAATCGTATAATTATACATTGCTATCATTAGGACAACAAAATGATCAATTACAATTAATTTCTAAAAATGGAATTATAACGCATAAGAAGAATGATGGAACGAAGTGGTATTATAACGTTCAAAATAACCAATTAATGGGAATTGCAACAAAGTTCTCTTATAAAGATCTCAAATCTAAGACTGGTCAAAAGAATTTTGCTACAGATTTGATGATCGTTTCCAAGTTATTAGGAGCTGATGGTAAGAAGGTTTTAAAGGATTTTGCTAAGCAAACTAAGAATGCTGACAAGAATTCTACTAAGACTTCAATGGATACAATTACTTCTAAGGGAGTTAATTATAATATTAATTTGACGACTAAAGATTTCTATATGTACATCACTAAGTATTAATTTACTTACAAAATAAAAACTTCAACTCTGAAAATTGAGTTGAAGTTTTTTAGTTATAATTTAGAAGTTTTAATGGCACAAAAAAACGCTTAAACTGAATTAAGCGTTTTTTTCGGTCTTTGTTTCTTTAACAGAACTGTCGAGCATCAATGGAATTACACTGAAGATGACAGCGAATACTATACTAACAATGATAGAATAATTTGTATTGTAAGTTTGTTGGTTTAGGGCACCACCGATAAAACCGGCAACTTGTCCCAACATGATTGACCAGAAAATTACAGCAATATATCTCATTTCTTCCATCTCACTTTCTCAAGTAGTTTAGCACAAAATGGATTTTTACCCAATAAACTTCTGCTTGATTTTGATATAATTTTAAACAAAGGGGGCGTTAAATTGCAAGCCCAATTACAAGTAATCAGTAGCTACAGTCTTTTGCATAGTCCTGCTAAATTAACCGAAATAGTTGATCAAGCAAAGATGCTAGGCTATAAAGCTATTGCTCTAACAGATATTAATAATTTATATGGTTCAATAGATTTTTATAAATATGCTAACAAAGCGGGAATTAAACCTATTATCGGTTTGACAATTGAAGCACAAGGTTTGATTGATGACCAGAATAGTTATCCTTTAATTCTATTAGCAAGAAATAATAGTGGTTATCAAAATCTTATTAAAATTTCTTCAGCAGTCATGTCGTCTAAAGAACCTCTAGATTTAACGACTTTAAAATTGTATCTAGAGAATCTTTTTGTGATTACTCCCGCAAGTGGTGCAGAAATTATTGCAATCGATGATAAGAGAGCCTATGTTCAAAAGCTGCTGAAGTTAATTGATAAAGAAGTACTTTATTTAGGTGTAGGACTTTATTCAGGACAACTCGATAATGTTCGAATTATTAAGGATGTATCTAAGCTGAATGGACTTAAATTGGCAGCCTTAGGCGATGTACGCTATGTTAGGACGGATGACCATCTAGCTTACCAAGTAGTCAATTACTTGCGTACAGGACAGCATTTTGACAATTTAGAGCAAGTTGTAGAGACAGGGGATCATTATTTACGCCCAGCGGCCGATTTTATGTCTGATTTTGCAGAAGTTGATATGACAAGTGCAGTAGAAAATACTAGTTATATTGCCGATCAGTGTAATGTTGAGATTGAATTTAAAGAAACAGAATTGCCTGAATTTGAAACACCTGATGGAAAGTCTTCTATTCAATTTTTAACAGAATTGACGCAAAGAGGATTGAATAAACGTTTGGTGGGTCAAATTCCTGATGAATATGCTCAAAGATTGGAATATGAATTAAGTGTCATTGATAAAATGGGATTTTCAGACTACTTTTTGATTGTTTGGGATGTTATCAAGCATGCTCATGAGGTCGGAATCAAAACTGGTCCTGGACGTGGTTCTGCGGCTGGATCGTTAGTATCGTATTGTTTGGGTATTACTCAAGTTGATCCAATTAAATACGATCTGTTATTTGAACGATTTTTGAATCCTCAACGAGTGAATATGCCAGATATTGATTTAGATTTGCCTGATAATCGACGCGATGAAATGGTTATGTATATGCATGACAAGTATGGTTCTGACCATATGGCACAAATTATCACCTTTGGAACCTTGGCGGCTAAGATGGCTTTACGTGATATCGCTAGAACTTTCAGTCAAACACAATTTCAAATGTCGCAGTGGTCGAATGCTATTCCTAAGAAATTGAATATAACTTTACAAGAATCTTTTGATGAGTCAAGCACTTTGAGAAACTTGGTTAATAATTCTCGAGAAAATGAATTGATTTATCAAGTGGCCAAACGAATAGAAGGTATTCCACGTCATTATTCCAAACATGCAGCAGGAATTGTTTTAAGTAAGAAAAAGATGACTGATATTGTGGCGGTTCAGCTTGAAGATGATGGCATTAATCTAACACAACAGACAAAAAATAATGTCGAAAGTGTTGGGCTATTGAAAATGGATTTTCTAGGTTTAAAGAATTTGACGATTTTGGATAAAGCTATTCAAATAATTTCAAAGGATTATGGTCGTGAATTTATTCCAGAGAAAATACCTTTAAATGATCCTAAGACACTGGAATTATTCCAGAAAGGCGCTACAGACGGAGTTTTTCAATTTGAATCAGATGGTATTAGAAGTGTTTTAAGAAGGCTTGTACCGACTAGTTTTGACGATATTGTGGCAACTAATGCATTGTATCGTCCCGGTCCAATGCAAAATATTGCTACATTTATTGCCCGAAAACATGGTCAAGAACCTGTAACATATCCAGATAAGTCTTTAGAGGATTTGTTACGACCAACGTATGGCATTCTAGTATATCAAGAGCAAGTCATGCAGGCATCGTCGCAAATGGCTAATTTCTCTTTAGCAGACGCGGATATTTTACGTCGGGCTATTAGTAAGAAGAATGAACAGTTGATTGAAGAAAATCGACAAAAATTTATTAATGGTGCTGTCGGCCAAGGGCATAGTAAGGAATCAGCCGAAAAGGTTTATCAATATATCGAGAAATTTGGTAATTATGGGTTTAATAAATCCCATGCGGTTGCATACTCGATGATTGCTTTTTGGTTAGCCTACATTAAAGTCCATTTTGCGGATGCGTTCTTTGCCTGTCTGTTGAATTCTAATTTGAATAATGAGAATAAGGTTTCAACTTATGTGCAAGATGCCAAAGATCAACAAATTAAAATCTTGAATGTCGATATTAATTTGAGTTCCTATGAATTTAGCTCAGCTAATAAAGCAATACGTTTTGGATTGTTGAGTGTTAAAGGGATGCGTCGTGATTTAGCTCAATCGATTGTTGAACAACGAGAAAAGAATGGGCCATTTACGAGTGCTTTAAACTTTTTGCAACGAATAGATCCAAGATTTGTTAAGAATGATTATTTGGAACCATTGATTTTGGCAGGAGCTTTTGATTCATTCAATAAAAACCGCAAGGAATTACTGTATGACTTTCGAGATTTGATAGAGAGTATTCAATTGGCAGGTAGTAATTTGTCACTATTTGATGTTCTGGATCCGAAGAAACATGAAGTTGATGACTTTACTTTGACAGAGAGACTTAATCAAGAAAAAGAGTATTTAGGTGTCTACGTCTCTGGACATCCGGTTGAAAGGTATCGTAATAAGCTACTGAATATTTCTACTAAGAAGATATCTGAATTGAAAATGGTTCAGAATATTTCTGTAAAAATTTTGGGATTAATTAAAAATTTACGAGTTATACGAACTAAAAAAGGTCAGAGAATGTGCTTCATGACAATTGAAGACGAGTCAGGTAGTATATCAGTGACAATTTTTCCTAAAGTTTTTCAAAGAATTGAAAATATGGAATTAGATGGTAAAATTTTCTTGTTCGATGGTCACAGTAATGTGGGGCAACGAGGAGATTTAGAATTCATTGCTGATCGTTTAAGTGATCCTAAACAATACACTGTTCAATTACCAAGTGAAAAACTCTATCTTCGAGTTACGAAGAATCTTGATACGCCTGATAATTTAGAGAAACTGTATCGTTTGATCGAACATTACCCCGGGAAAATGCCAGTTATTATTTATCGGGATAAAAAGAAGCAAGCATTACTGTTGAAATCTAATCGTTGGATAGGCTTTAATAATAAAGTGCAGAGCCAATTGAAAAATTTCTTAGGCGAAAAAAGTGTTTTCTTAAAAAAAGACTAACAAATTTGCTTGAAAAACGTTTTCAGCTCTACAAACTAATCTATAAAAATGTTATATTTGATTAGGTTTTGTTTTAGAAACAAATAATTTTGGAGTGTGAACAAATGAAGCGTATTGGTATTTTAACCAGTGGTGGAGATGCCCCTGGTATGAACGCTGCTATTAGAGCAGTCACACGTAGAGCCATTGATAAAGGACTCGAAGTGTTTGGTATCAATTATGGATATGCTGGTTTGGTTGCTGGTGATATTTTCCCACTAACAAGCGAAGACGTATCTGACCGTATTCAACGTGGTGGTACATTCTTGTATTCTGCAAGATATCCTGAATTTGCTAACGTAGAAGGTCAACTCAAGGGTATTGAGCAATTAAAGAAATTTGGAATTGATGCATTAGTTGTTATTGGTGGAGATGGTTCTTACCATGGTGCATTGCGTTTAACAGAACATGGTTACAACGCAATCGGTCTACCAGGAACAATTGATAACGATATTCCATTTACTGACTTTACAATTGGTTTTGATACAGCCGTATCTACTGCTGTTGATGCCATTGATAAGTTGCATGATACTGCTAGCTCCCATGAAAGAACATTTATTGTTGAAGTAATGGGTAGAGGTGCTGGTGACGTGGCTCTTTGGGCTGGTGTTGCCGGTGGTGCTCAAAAGATTATCGTTCCAGAACGTGATTTTGACATCAAGGAAATTGCTGAAGAAGTTAAAGAAGGCCGTCAAAACGGTAACAAGAACATGATTATTGTTTTGGCCGAAGGTGTTATGCATGCCGATGACTTCAAGAAGGAATTAGATAAGTATGGTGATTTTGATTCACGTGCTACTGTCTTAGGACATGTACAACGTGGTGGTTCACCAACAGTTAAGGATCGTGTCTTAGCAAGTAAGATGGGTGCTTATGCTGTTGATTTACTTCTTGACGGCAAGGGTGGTCTTGCTGTTGGTATCGAAAACAACAAGATTACTTCTCATGACATTCTTGATTTGTTCGATAGCAAGCACAAACCTGATTTATCATTATATGACTTAAATGAATCTTTAAGCAGATAAGTTAAGCATATAACGTTTTAATTTGTTACAATAAACGATGAAAACAAGAAAAGGGGATTCTCGATGAAAAGAACTAAAATTGTAAGTACACTTGGACCTGCCAGTAACGATGTTGACACAATCGTTAAGTTGATTGAAGCCGGAGCTAACATCTTCCGTTTCAACTTCTCACATGGTGATCATCCAGAACATAAAGCTCGTATGGAAATGGTACACGAAGCTGAAAAGATTACAGGTAAAACTGTAGGTATCGTTCTTGATACTAAGGGTGCTGAAATCCGTACTACTGTTCAAGAAGGTAACAAGTTTGAAGCTAAGATTGGTCAAACAATCCGTATCTCAATGGATGACTCATTAACAGGTACTCCTGAAAAGATTGCTTCTACATACCCTGGTCTATACGATGATACACATGTTGGTGGTCACGTATTGATCGATGATGGTCTTGTTGACTTGAAGATTACTGAAAAAGATGACAAGAACCGTGAATTGGTTACTGTTGTTCAAAACGATGGTATGATCGGTTCAAGAAAGAGTATCAATGCTCCTGGTGTTGAAGTTCGTCTACCAGGTATCACAGAAAAAGATTCAGACGATATTCGTTTTGGTTTGGAACAAGGTATTAACTTCATCTCAGCTTCATTCGTTCGTAAAGCTCAAGATGTCCTAGATATTCGTGCAATCCTTGAAGAAAAACACTGTGAATACGTACAAATCTTCCCTAAGATCGAATCACAAGAAGGTATCGACAATATCGATTCTATTCTTAAAGTTTCAGATGGTTTGATGATTGCTCGTGGTGACATGGGTGTTGAAATTCCATTCGAAAACGTACCATTCGTTCAAAAATCATTGATCAAGAAGTGTAACGCTCTTGGTAAACCAGTTATCACAGCTACACAAATGCTTGACTCAATGCAAGAAAACCCACGTCCTACACGTGCCGAAGTTACTGATGTTGCTAACTCTGTTCTTGATGGTACAGATGCTACAATGCTTTCAGGTGAAAGTGCTAATGGTGACTACCCTGTTGAAGCTGTTGCTGCTATGGCTCGTATCGACGAACGTACAGAACAACAATTAGACAAGAACAACTCACTTGCAATCCAACGTTTCGAAGATTACAAGGGTTCAAACGTTACAGAATCAATCGGTGAATCAGTTGTTAGAACTGCTGAAGAACTAAACATCAATACAATTGTTACAGCTACTAAATCAGGTTACACTGCACGTATGATTTCTAAATACCGTCCAAGTGCTGATATCCTAGCTCTAACATTTGATGAAACTACACAACGTGGTTTGACAGTTAACTGGGGTGTTGATCCAGTTGTTGTTGACAAGCCAGAAAACACTGATGAAATGTTTGACTTAGCTGCTAAGAAAGCTCAAGAACTTGGCTTTGCTAAGGAAGGCGATTTAATTCTTGTTGTTGCCGGTGTTCCTGTTGGTGAAACAGGTACAACTAACTTGATGAAGGTTCAATTAATTGGATCAACATTGGTTAAAGGCCAAGGTGTTGGTGAAGAATCAGTTGTTGGTAACGTTGTAGTTGCTAACTCAGCTGAAGAAGCTAACAAGAAGGTTAACGAAGGCGACATTCTTGTTACAAAGATGACAGACAAAGATTACCTACCAGCTCTTGAAAAAGCTAGTGCCGTTGTTGTTGAAAACGGTGGTTTGACATCACATGCAGCCGTTGTTGGTATTGCTATGGGTCTACCTGTTGTTGTTGGTGCTAAGAATGCTACATCACTTGTTAAAGATGGTGACACTGTTACTGTTGATTCAAGACGTGGTGTTGTATACAAGGGTGCTTCACGTTCACTTTAATTTTTAAATGAAATTAAACACGCTTTAAAACATAAATTGACTGAAAGAAACTGACGAGTTTCTTTCAGTTTTTTTGTGTTTGCGTTAATATCGTATTAATAAAGATACTGAGGTGAAAAATTGTCAAATAGAGATGTTTTAGTATTTGAGATTGAGCAGGCTAAAGGGAAGCCACGAGATATTAAGAAAAAGAAAGACTATTGTCCTTTCTGTGATCGAGAAAACTTAACTAATATAATTGAACAAAAGGGGGACATGATTTGGTTAGAGAATAAATTTAAAACACTTAAAGATACTAATCAAACGGTGTTAATTGAATCTAGTGATCACTATGGTGATATTTCCAATTACTCAGTTGCCAAAAATCGAGAAGTTTTTGAATTTGTTTATAATTGTTGGAATGAAATGATTCAGAGTAAAAAATACAAGAGTGTTTTATTGTATAAAAATTTTGGACCTATGTCCGGCGGGTCTTTGCGCCATCCACATTTCCAAGTGATAGGTTTAGATAAAGTTGATGGATATAAACATATTGAGGCCGAGAATTTTACTGGAATGGATGTATTTAATTCAAAACATATTAATGTCAATGTTTCGGAAAAACCAATCATGGGTTTTGTAGAATTTAATGTTGTCATCAATAATCCTAAATATATTGACGATTTGGCTGAATTTACACGTGTAACAGTTAAATATGTCTTAGATGACCTTTATGGTGGTAAGTTTGATTCTTACAACTTGTTCTTCTATAAAGTTGGTCGAAAAATTATTTGTAAGATCGAGGCTAGATATGTAGTATCTCCATACTTTGTAGGTTATCGTTTGTCACAACGTGATGGCGATAAGCAAGTAAGAGGTATTGCGGACGTTTTATTGCAAAGACTGCAAGAGAATGTTCATAGCTCAGAAATTGAAAATCCAGAATAAATTAAAGGATGGCTCATGTGAACCATCCTTTTTGTTAGGTTTATTTTAACTTCGGAGTAGAAATGTTATGTAACTTTGATAATTAAATAAAAAAGGATTAATCAATCCAATTATTTTTTTGAGCCACATTTAGGGCTTCAATTCGAGAGTGAGTACCGGTTTTACTAAGAATTGAGGAAATATAGTTTCTGACTGTTCCATTAGAGAGAAAGACACTATCAGCGATCTCTTGGGTTGATTTTCCTTGAGAGAATTCTTTCATGATTTTCAATTCTTGAGGAGTTAAGGGGTTCTTCACTGCAGTTAAAATGGTTGAAACCAAATTTGAATCATAAATAGTTTGACCGTCTAAAATTTTATGAATTGTATCAACTAGTTTATCAGTAGGACCATCTTTCAAAAGGTATGCATCCACTTGGGCAGCTACGGCTAGTTCAAAATAAGTTTTACGAGCGAATGTCGTAAGGATGACGATTTTTAAATCCTGTTTTGTTAAACGAAGTTCGTTAGCGACCTCCAAACCAGTCATTTGAGGCATTTCAATATCGAGAATTGCTACATCTGGCTTTAAAGAAATTATTTCTTTAAGTGCTGTCTGGCCGTCAGTTGCGTTACCAATAACGGTAAAATCATCCTCTAAATTAAGGATTGCAGAAAGTGCTGAGTTAAGCATTTCTTGATCTTCAGCAATATAAATGGATGTCATAATTACTCCCTTTTTGGAACAGATATTTTTAGTGTTACACCACGTTTGGATTCTATTTCAAGTTTACCATCAATTTTATTAAGACGTGTTTTCATACCATTTAAACCAAATGTTTGACGATCATCCGATTTTTGAAATCCTATGCCATCATCTTGAATTCTTAGTAAATAATTGTTTTGATCTTCCTCAAAAATAAGATTCATCATATTAGCTTTACTGTATCGGATGACATTGGTAGTGGCTTCTTTAATAATTGCCGAAAGGACATGTTGAACTGTCTTTGGCCATTTGGCAGATATTTCTTCATTAACCGAATGTTGCCTTATATCAGCAACTTGTAAATTGTTTTCTTCTTCGATCATGGCACTGGCAATGGTTTTCTCATTAAGGTCAGCAACTATTTTACGAACCAAATTTAAATCCTCACGAGAAGTTTTAGATATATCTTGTAACTGCTGCTGGGCTTTTGTAGGATCTTTGTCGATTAATTTAGAAGCAAGTTCAGCCTTGAGGGTAATGATGGAAAAAGATTGACCAATGTTATCGTGTAAGTCTTTAGCAATTCTGTCACGCTCATTTTGTTTAATAATTGATTCTAAACGTTTATTATTTTTCTTTGCTTGGTAGCTACGACGATAACTATTGGCTAATGATCGAGCAGCAAGGGGTGAACCTATTGTAAAAGTTAAAGTAATAATTACACCTATGAATCCATAACTATTCATCACTGGACTTAAAAGGACAAATGAAGTAATGCAGCTTAGTGAAATTATTAGAAACATAGCATAATATTGAAAGAATTTTTTTGATTTCAACGGTAATGAACCGATTTCCCATGCAGTATAAATGAAGAGAGTGCCACCTCCGTCGGGAAATAAAATGACAAAATAAACAGCAATAGATAATTGTACGAGAAGATCTAGCCATAGATATGGATTAATCCAGTAGCCATCACGATAAAATTTAAGAAAAATAATCATTAAGGTTAAATGCCACCAGTTGAAATGGGGTTCATGAGCTAAGAGTTGAGTTGCCATAAGAAATAACGAAAAAACCCAAAAATAGGGCATAAAGCCCAATCTTTTTGGGAATAAAATGTGTTTTTGCATGAAATTCTTCATTGCGTAACAAGTCCTTTTTCTTTTTGAATTTTGTTTACTATAAATAGAATTAAGAAAATAATGAGGGACCAAATCAACAGGTTAATGAAAGGACCAATGTGTTGAGTTGTCTGATGTAGAATGTTTTTATCGATGACTGATAATTGATAAGTGGGCATTACTTTACCGATATTTTGTAACCAAGTAGGCATGATATTAATAGGCCACCACAATCCACTTAGAATTGCTAAAGGAAATACTATCAAGTTTGTTAGCAAATTAACAGTATTGGGCTTTTTAGCAAATGAGATCAGTACACCAATTAAAATTAATAATATAGTGCCTAGAAGATTGATTGAAATTAATTCAAATAGTAGACCAATTGAGATATTGACATGATTGACGATCATTGCTACAGCAGTAAGTGCGATAGAGGATACTAAATTCAAAGTGATAAGTACAATTGCCATGGATCCATAGTATTGAAAGTTTGAAAGGGGACTTAGTGTGACAAATAATTTAAAGTTAGACATTTCGTCTTCTAAAAGTGTATTTGCTGTAGTGATAATGCCACCTAACATGCATGCATAAATCATCATACTAACTAAATAATCTTCATTCCAAGCTTTGAGATAACTAGCAGGAACATTACTAACGAGAATTTTAGTATACAGGATATAAAAAACGATTGGTAGTAACATATCGAAGAAAAAGAAAGCCTTATTTCTGAAAACTATACGTTTGAAGTTGATTTTAGTTTGAAAGATAAATTTATTCATGATTATTCTCCTTGTAGTTAAGTAATAGCGTATCTAGAGTACTTTGTTTTACTTGTAGATTGTCAATCGCCTTTAAGTAAGGGGTCAATTCAGTGACTAATTGATTAACATTGTTAGTGATGATTTGAAAGTGATGTCCAACCAAATTGATTGAGATTACATCTGGCAAATTTTTAAAATCTATTTGATTCAGTTCACTGTCGAACTCAACCAAACTTTGACCTTCACGACTGCGAAGTTGTTTGATTGTGCCATCAAAAGCAATGATTGAGTTTTGTAAAATTAAGAATCGATCTGCAATATTTTCTAGTTCTTCTAGATAATGACTGGTAACAAAAATTGTTTTACCGGATTTTTTCAATCGATCAATTTCTTGCCAAAAATCATTCCGGGCGTTGCTATCCATGCCGACGGTAGGCTCATCTAGGAAAAGTATTTCTGGATCACCGGCCAATGCCAATGCGAAGGCCAGCCGACGTTTTTGACCACCAGAGAGTCCAGTCATTAGGTTATTTTGATGATCTTTTAGACCAGAGATATTTAGGAGTTCTTCGTAAGAAAGTGGCTTATCGAAATAACTGCGAGTTAGGTTGATAATCTCTTTAACAGTGATTCGATGTAATACGATGTTGTCTTGCATCATGACGCCGGTAATTTGTTTCCAATTTTCATTAGTTAGAAATTTTACTTGACCAGAAGTTTGAGGAATCAGATTTAGAATGATATTGATTAAAGTAGTTTTTCCAGCACCATTTGCACCAACTAAGGCAATGATGGACGATGATTCAATTTGAAGATTGATATCTTTTAAAATAATTTTTTTGCCAAAAGATTTGTTTATATGTTGAATTTCTAAAATAGTCATGTGATTAACCTCGTCTCTTAATTGAATAACTTTATTTTAAGAGAATTGGCTGTACAGTAATAGTAAGCAATGTCATTAGTTAATATGACAAATGTCATGTTAATTTGTATTATTAAATGTTTTACGAAAACATAAGCCGATAAAAACTCTCCAATCCTAAAAAAGGACTGGAGAGTTTGATGAATTATTATGCTTCAGGTTTGTAATCTTTATCAATAACCAAAACAGGTTTGATAGTCTTACCACTAACTGAATCAGCATCAGCTTCATTGATTTGGTCGAAGTCATAAAACTTCTCAGTTAGATCAAATGGGAAAACACCCATCTTATAAAATTCGATTAGACGAGGAATATCAATTTGAGGAATTGAATCACCCATATTGACACCAACGATCTTCTTGTCATCAACACAGAGATCGTTCCAAGTGCTCAAAGTAATGTTATGTGGAGTAACCGCAATAGTTGCAGTTGTACCACCTTGTGTTAAAGCAGCAATAGAGTCTTCCATAACTTTCTCAACACCAGTTGTATCAACAGCCCAGTCAACACCTAAGCCATTAGTAATCTTCTTGATAGCTTCAACAGCATCTTCGTTCTTACTATTAACAGCGTCAGTAGCGCCCATCTTCTTAGCTAATTCCAAACGTGAATCAACAATATCGACAGCGATAACTCTGACACAGCCAGAAATCTTACCAGCCATCATAGCTGCTAGGCCAACGGCACCTGTACCAAAGACAGCAATCGTATCACCAGGTTTTGGTTGAAGGGTATTGAAGACTGTACCACTACCAGTTACGTAGCCACAGCCAAGAGGTCCTAATTTTCTCAAATCAAGGTCATTAGGAACTTTAACAGCATTTCTCTGTGAGATTACTGTATGAGTTGTGAATGAAGATTGATTAAACATATCACTAACATGATGGCCATCTTCAGTGAAGTGATCAGTGCCATCAGGACGTGTTCCTGAAAGATTTGATTTAGCGTAATTACGACATTGTGTTGGTTTACCCTTTAAACAATTGTCACATTCACCGCATGAATAGAAGGACATAATAATGTGGTCACCAGGTTTGAAGTTCTTAACATTTTTACCAACTTTTTCGACAATTCCTGAACCCTCGTGTCCTAAAACAACTGGAAAACTAAAGGCGGCATCACCTTTACGTAATGCTTCATCAGAATGACAAATACCAGATGCAACAACTTTAACTTGTAGACCGTCGTCCTCAAGATCGGCCAATTCAACGTCATCTTTAATAACAAATGGATCATTTACTTTATCAACAACAGCAGCTTTAATTTTCATAACAAGGAACCCTCTTCCGTAAAATAAAATACTTTTGAAAACGTTTACTACATAAGAAATTATTTCACAATATTTAAAATAATTCAAATAGGTTTTAAAAATTTTGCTATTAAAGAGCTATATTTTATAAATTTTTATCGTGAAAATAAAATCAATCTCTTCATGAGATAGTAGGGATTTTAAAAAGAAGAATTAATTTATGAAAATATTAAAATCTTAAAAGTATTATGTAACGTAAACTGGTAAAATATAATAGCAAAGAAAATTAAAATAAAGAGTATGGTGAATATGGATATAACAGAAATGTATGGTCAAGTATTGACGGGTATTGTGACCGATTTAAACAAAGATGAAGTCTTTGTTCAAATTGACGGTAAGACGTTTGCTTTAGACTTAAATGAATTAACAGAGATCCCTGAATTGGGTGACGAAATTAGTGGTTTTCTTTATGAGAATCAAGCCCACAAAAATAAAATGACGACAGTAGTACCTTTTGTTGTGCAAGGCGTTTGGGATTTTGCTGAAGTAACTGATGTTAGAACCGATCTTGGTGTGTTTGTTAACATTGGTTTGGATGATAAAGATATTGTTGTTTCTTTAGATGATTTACCTTTTGAACATTCTGAATGGCCTAAAAAGGGCGATAGTTTAATGGTCAAATTGGATATTGATCACAAGGGAAGACTTTGGGGTAAATTAGCCGATATTGAACTTTATACGCAGATTGCTCGTAGTCCTGGTGCTGACGTTAAGAATAAGGACGAAGAAGGTACGATCATCGCTATTAGAGAGAGTGGTGCCTTTGTTATGACGGAAAGTTATTACATTGGTTTCATTCATGTGGAAGAACAATCACAACCACTACATATTGGTCAACATGTTAAAGCTCGTGTTATTGGTACTAGTCACCGTCGTTTGAATCTATCAATGAGACCTCGTGCTTATGAAGAAATTACTCCGGATGCTCAAATGATCGTCGCCGTTTTGGAACATTCTCGTGATAAGAAAATGCCTTATACTGATAAGAGTGATCCTGATGATATTAAAGAATACTTTGGTATCAGTAAGGGTAGTTTTAAGCGTGCTTTGGGTAATCTTATGAAACAAAAGAAGATTGAACAAAAAGACGGCTACACTTATCTCAAATAGAGGTAACAATTATGAGTGAGAAATTATCAATTAAGAACCAAAAGATGATTGATACGATTGCTGATTATGAGCGTTACCTTCGGTTGGATCGAGGACTGTCACAAAATACAATTGTTTCGTATCAACAAGATTTATTAGAATTCAGTAGTTTTTTGGAAAAGAAGCAAATACCTTTTTATCCAGAAGATCATTTTGTTGTAACACAATTTTTTGTTAGTCAAGATAAGGAAAATAAGTCCAAGACTTCACAGATGCGGATGTTTTCTTCGTTGAGACGCTTCTATCAGTGGATGGAAGTTATTGACAAGATTCATGCCAATCCGATGAATGAATTGGATGCTCCGAAAAAGGGAAGCCATTTACCAGTAGTTTTGTCGATGGACGAAGTGAACTCGTTGATTGAATCGCCAGATGTTTCGACGCCTTTGGGTATCAGAGATCGGACAATTTTTGAAGTGATGTATGCGACTGGCTTACGTGTCAGTGAACTGGTCAATTTGAGTATGGATGATTTACATTTGGACTTAGGATTGATCAAGACTTTGGGTAAAGGAAACAAAGAACGCCTCTTGCCAATTGGCGATACAGCAATTAAATGGTTGAAAAAATACTTTGCGGAAACTAGAAAAGATTTAGTGGCTAAATATGGTCAACAGAAAGAAGTTTTTTTGAACTTTCGTGGTAAGAAATTAACTCGTCAATCAATTTGGCGTATGATCAAAAAATATATCGCTCAAGTTGGAATTAAAAAGGATGTTACACCGCATACTTTACGACATTCGTTTGCCACCAACTTATTAGAAAATGGAGCTGATCTTCGAGTTGTCCAAGAGTTATTGGGACATTCCGACATTTCAACGACACAAATTTATACGCATGTTAATCAAACGAGAATGAAACAGGTCTATAACAAGGCCTTTCCAAGAGCTTAGATAGGGGGATAGGGATGCTTAGTAAATATAGTGATGAAAATAAGAAGATTGCTATGGGCTTTTTATCTTATATCAGTGACCTCAAGGATCTGAACAATCTGGAGCAAGAATTGCAGCTCTATTCTGAAGATGAAAACCGTCAGTTATATCTTTGGAAGAGTAATATGGAAGATTATTCAGGTATTGTAGCGTTATCATTTTCGGATAATACTGTCTTTATCGAATACGTTTCATTGAACCCTTCATATCGATCACAGAGTAATGTTTTTAAAATTTTTGACGATATTCAACAGAAGTTTCCTAATTTAGTGATTTTGGGGAATTTTAACTTGAGTAAACAGATTCAACAGTGGCGTCAAAATAAACAAAAATTAGAAAAAGATATGAAAGAAAAAGAAAACAGCTAATGCAAAAATTGAATTTAGTTTTAACTGATTTTGAAGGTCCAATTGATTTATTATTGCATTTGATTAAAGAATCCAAAGTCGATATTTATGACATTCCAATTGCACAAATTACGCAACAATATATTGATTATTTAAATAGTATGAAAGTTTTACAGTTGGATGTTGCAGGTGACTATTTGGTCATGGCGTCAACTTTGATGTCGATCAAGAGTAAAATGTTGTTACCACAAGCACCGGATGAAATTGAAGACGAAATTCAAGAAGATCCGCGTGATGAATTGGTTTCTCAACTTTTAACCTATCAAACATACAAACGAGTTGCGGCTTATTTTGAAGAAAAAGAACAAGTTAGAAAGCAACAGTTTGATAAGGAAGTCAGTTTACCTAAAGAACAATTGGATCAATTTTTAAAACCTGGTTCAGTAGTTTTAGATGATTTAGCAGCGACGTATTCTGAATTGTTACGTGCTCAAAAGAATCATCAACCAGAAATTGAAACAATTGAAAATGAAACTTTGTCAATTGAAGATGCAACTAATAATATTATGGGTGAATTGAGATCAGTTAAAAAAATGACTTTTAGAGCCCTTTTGAAATTAAATAATAATATTGAAGAAATAGTTACCGACTTTATGGCCATTTTGGAATTAGCCAGTAAACAATTAGTTTCGGTTAGTCAGGATGGTTTTCAAAGTGAACTATTCATTGAATTGAGGAATTAATGTGTATCAAGCAAAAATAATGGCATTATTATTTGTGGCCGGAGATCAAGGTATTAAAGAAAGAGATCTCGCTGGACTTTTGGAAATAGATAGTGCAGCCTTAAGACAGAATATTGAAGAGTTAAAAGTAAAATTAATGACCGATGTCGATTCTGGGGTCGAGTTAGTTGAATTTAATTCGAATTATAAATTAGTTACTAAAAATGAATTCAATGAATTATTAACCAAGTACTTTAAGACTGGCTTGGCCACTAAGTTGAGTCAAGCAGCGCTCGAAGTGTTGTCGATTATTGCTTATCGTCAACCAATCACGAGAATTGAAATTGATGAGATTCGAGGAGTACAGAGTTCTGGTAGTTTGAATACTTTATTGATGAGAAAATTAATTAAAGAAAATGGGAAAAAGGACGTTCCTGGTCACCCTAATCTTTATGTAGTAACTGATGAATTCTTCGATTATTTTGGAATCAAAGATTTAAAAGAATTGCCAAAAATAGAAAATTTTGAGGATAGTTCCGATATAGGAGATATAAATGGAGAAAGTTAGATTACAAAAATTCATGGCTGATGCCGGGGTCGCTTCTAGACGTAAATCAGAAGAATTGATTGCCAAAGGCCATGTTAAAGTAAATAACAAAGTAGTTACCGAAATGGGTATCAAAGTTGACCACAGCGATAAAGTGGAAGTTGACGGGATGCCTCTAGAAACAGAAAAGAAACGTTACATTCTAATGTACAAGCCTCGTGGAGTGATTTCAGCCGTTAAGGATGATAAGGGTAGAAAGGTAGTTACTGACTTGTTGGAAGAAGACGTACAAGAACGTGTTTACCCAATTGGTCGATTAGATTACGATACTTCAGGTTTGTTGTTACTAACAAATGATGGTGAATTTGCCAATCATTTAATGCATCCACGTTACCATGTTGATAAGACTTATGTTGCTAAAATTGAAGGTATTTTAGAGACTGAAGAGATCAAGAAATTAGAGTCTGGAATTAAGTTTAAGGACTATACAACATCTCGTGCCAAAGTTAGGGTCATGTCTAAGGATAAGAAGAAAAACTCTTCAATCGTTAGAATAACTATCCATGAAGGACATAATCATCAAGTTAAGAATATGTTCGATGCTGTCGGTCATAAGGTTGAAAAATTGGCTCGTGAGAACTATGGTTTCTTAACTCTTGACGGTTTAGTTTCTGGTAAGTACCGTGATTTGACAAGACAAGAAGTCGCTCAGTTGAAACAAGATAATCGTTAATAATTGAATTGGTTAGATTACAATACCGATAGTTTTTATCTGAAACATACATAATAGTTAAATAATTAGCAAAAGACCCAAATGTTGAATTATCAGCATTCGGGTCTTTTTTATGTTGTTATATCATTGCAAATAGCTAGTAGATAGTGGCACATTTTTGGCATATTGAAATATAGTATAAATATTTATGTGGCTATATAATATACATGTTAAGAATAATTTGAAGGAGAAATGATTTTGGGAAATAGATTATCAACAAAAGAAGCGCTTAAATCAGTTGATGCAGCAAAAAAATTAATAAGTTCAATTGGTTCTCTGGGAAAACAAAATATCACAGTATATAAGAATGGCTCTACTGTTTTTTCTGGATTATACACTGTGACAGTGGATAAATACTTTTCATATGATTGTACAATTAATATTATGTGGGAAGACGGATCAGATAAAAGACCGGATTATAAAAACTTAGATAATTTACATGGTATCTATAGTACTGGTTATCAAAAAATGTCCTTTGATGATGCAAATCATATTTTTGAAATAATTGATTCATCTGGAAGTATAGTAGCTATTCAAGTATAGGTTCTATCAATCCTTATATAGAATTAATTGTTTGACGATTTCATCTGGATAATTCTGATAAGGATTGATAGCTTTTTATCTTTCAAAAGATGAACGTAGACTTTTGAGGTCATCAAAGTACTGGAGTGCCCTAAGTGTTCTGAAACATATTCAAGGCTAACGTTTCTTGAAATCAATATGGAAGCATGCGTATGGCGCAGAGTATGGAGAGTAAGATGATTACCTGGTTTTGTATTTAATTTTGTTTGAAGATAGTTTAGAATCATATTTGCAGAGCCATCATTAGGAACATGATGCTGAGAATTTATGAACACTAAATTATCTTTATTTTGAAATTTTTGTTTTAAAAATAATTTTTTTTACTCATATTTAAGATTCTTTAACATTTTCACAGTAATAGGATCAATGTCCAATTTTCTGATAGAAGAATGGATTTTAGTTGGTTTAAATCCGGTTCGATATTTATAGCCATGTGTGTTATTGATATCAATAGTATGTTTATCAAAATTAATATCCTTCCAGGTTAAACCGATGATTTCTCCATAGCGCATGCCGGTAACAAGAGATAAGGCAATTTCATATTTACCTATAGCAGACATAGATGCGTGTTTCAAATAATAATCTCTAATTCTATATGCTTCCTCAACTACAAAGTATTTGATATCCCTTGAGGATTTGTTAAACTTTTTAATTTGGTATCTCCAAAGTAATTATGGATAAATTTCCCGATGGCGGAGTATTGAAGTGTCCTAAAATTGTTAGACCTAATCTAACAACTTTAGGAGCACTTTTTTTATGACCAAATACTCTTTAGATTTCAAAGTTAAATTAGTAAATGAATGTATTGATAGACAAATTTCTATACTTGGATTATCAAAAAAATATGGAATGCCCAATAAATCACCGATTTATAGCTGGATCCATGAAGCGGAGGCGAATGGACTTAATTATTTGATAACTAAGAAATCCTATAAAGAATATTCTCAAGATTTCAAATTATCCGTGATAGAATATTATAAATTACATGAGATCAGTCGCCTTGATAAGGCAATTTATTTCAAGATATCACCTAGTCAAGTTAATTTATGAAATAAGGAGTCGTCCCAGAGGGAGATGACCGTTAATAGCCAAGAAAAGAGAAATTTAAACAAGAAATTCTTGATTTAAAACATGATGCTGAAATGGACCCTGATATTTTAAAAGCACTAAAGACCTTGCGGGAAAATGATTCCAATTCGAAAAACCAAAATTAGTCAAATCATTACTTAAAAAGTACAAGTTGAACGACTTATTAACTAAGATCGACCTGCCAAGATCAGCTTATTATGAACGCCTTAGTAAAACAGATAAATACGCTCAACTAAAAGAGTTCATTGTTAAAACATATCACGATTCAAACTCAACCTACGGTTATCGTCGAATCTGGAAAGAGTCTCTCAAGGTCGGATTCAAGAATTCTCTAGAAACAATTCGGTATTTAATGACTAAACTTAAATTAAAAGTAGTTATTTTTACAAAATATATATCTGGCTACTGTTCCTATAAAGGTAACCTTGGAAAATTAACTCCTAATACAATCAAACAGAAATTCATTGAGACAGAACTATTAAAAGTATTACATACAGATGTAGCTCAAATCCGTTTGCGCAAAGACAAGTGGGGGTTATATTATCCAGCCATGCTGGACTAAGTTAGCAGCAAAATATTATCTTGTTCAATAAGTTTGAGCCCTAATAAATTATAATATTAGATACTCTAGAAAGCTGAAGCAAAATATAGTTCCCTCTTTAAAGCCAATTCTTCACTCTGAGCAAGGATGGCATTATCAACTTAAATATTATCGAGGTGCTTTAAAAACAATGGGCATTAAACAAAGTATGTCTCGAAAGAGCAATTGTCACGACAATGCCCCAATTGAGAGTTTCTTTAATCTGCTCAAAAGAGAATGTCTTTATAGGTATAATATTGATGATCTAACTGAATTAAAAAAATGGATTGTCCCTGTAGAATACGGGGAACAATCCAAGATTTTTTAAAACTTATAAAAATGTCTAATTTTTTATTGTACTTCAATGAGTGGTTCTTTTTTTATTGGGGGAATTTAGCCATGAATTATAAAGTGATCAATAGAGTGTGCCTATTTGTTAGTATATTTTTTTATTATTATCCATTTTTTTAGAAAATGGGATAGTACTCTGTGGACCACAGTGACATTAATTTGTTGTTTATTATTTTTCAATACGCAATAAGTAATATGATATATGTATAATATTCCATGAGGGGAGTGAAATGTTGTGCTTAAAGTAAGTATGTTTGATCGCAATCTCTTATTAAAAGCTGCTGGTACCGTTGGGACTTTGTTTGGAGTTGTAGGAACGGCTGTCGGCTTTTTTGATTTTAGTGTAAAGACAAGATATCATATTTTTATTTTATTTTTTATTATTTGTTTTCTGTTTTATATTCTTGAGTGGCTTAGTGCCAATAGAATAAGTGATTTGGTATTAAAATATGATGAATCGACAATAGAAATAAAGAGTGGTGATATTTTTTCTGGCAAGTATATAAACGATGATACTATTAGAATATTTGCTTTTAATGAATATTTTGATACAAAAGTTGATAATGAAATTATTTCTAAATCATCATTAAACGGTCAGGTTATTATTAAAGAGGTTTCCGATATTGATGAACTGGATAGGAGAGTTTCAGATGATAAACATTTAAAAAAGAATGAAGTTGGAACAAATAGGGACAGATCAAATGGCAAAAAGAAAAAATATAAGTTGGGGACTATATTTAAGTATAATGACAATACTATGTTCACAGCAATGACACATTTTGATGATGAAAATAAAGCAAATTTGACAATACAGGAGTACATAAGGTTTCTTATTAATTTTTGGGATGAGGTTAATACAATATATGCGGGAAAGACAGTAGTTATAACTCTTTTAGGCAGTGGAATAACGAGATTGGATAATAATACTTATACATCAAATCAAATCTTAGAAATAATATTGTGGACATTTTATTTAAGACGAATTAAATTTAAGAAACCTGCACAATTGATTATACTTATGGATGATAATACTAATAAAGGTATTAATTATTATAAAATAAGGGGTATGTTCAATGGCTTACAAAAATAAAATCTATATTGCTTTTGATGGGGATAATGACATTAGATATTATGATTTGATGTTGGCGTGGAAAGCTCAGAATGATGATTTTAACTTCTATAATGCGCATGATTTGCATACGGCTAGCGATTCTAGTAAAGAGGAGTCCATTAAGGCCTCATTGAGAGATAGATTTGCCAATTCAAAAATGTTTATTTTAATTATAGGTGAACACACAAAGTATTTAACCAAGTTTGTTAAATGGGAGATTGAAACTGCAATAAGATTAAAATTACCGATAGTTGCTGTCAATATAAATAAATCAAGAATTTCGGATGAATTGTGTCCTCCTATTTTAAAAAATCAATTAGCTATTTTCGTTCCATTTGAAAAGAAAATAGTAAAATTAGCAATTAACACTTGGTCAGAAAATGATAAAAATTATCGTAAAAAAGGAGAAATTAGTAATTTTTATTATAAAGGTTCAGTATATAAAGATTTAGAAGACTAAATAATAAATTAGTAAATAAAAAATCACATCGGCTGATGTGATTTTTTTATTTTGTAGGAAACGATATAAAAGATAATGAAGATTACGTTAAGGATGTCATTGAACTGCTTGAATCGAACAGTGTAAAAGAAATTCATTCTACATTTTTTAAGCAGAGATTTGGTCTTGGAGGTACAAAAAATAATCAATTATTAGAGGAGCTTGAGCTAGGAGGAACAATTAGCAAACCAAATGAAGATAGAACCAGAAAGATATTGGTGGATTAATATATTTGCTTTATTTACACTCATTTTCTTTGTAGCAAAGATTTTAGGATGTATTAGTTGGTCATGGTGGGTTGCTATTTAGTCAATTGCTAATTAGGCTAGTGGTAATAGATATTTGGAGAATTATCATGGCAATTATTGCATGGCATACTAATCGCAAGGCAGATAAGATTTTAAAGAAGTCTAATGATGAGTTTAGAAGCTTGGTTCCATGAAGATGATTAAAACATCATGTGGATTGATGACACCAATGAAAGCTAAGATAATTGGTGATGTTGACCGTGAACCGGAGCAAAAAAGAAGTCACAAAAAGTAACTTCAAAAAACAAAAGAATTTAAAGCTTTATCCTTGTTTTTTTTGTAGGTAAAATAAGTACAAACGTAAGGCATGAAGCTGTAGTTATAAGAAAAACGTAAAATAACAGATAGAACACTTGGGCATACTGAGCAAGCATATTATTAAAGACAGTTGATGTTATCGCCCATATTGTTATACCTAATAAAATAGCAGAAATGGATATAAATATTTGGGATACATACAAGAGTATATCCCATAAATCATCAACGTTTTTAAATGATGAATTGATAGTTATTTTCATAACAGCAAAAAAATATCCTAAATAAGCGTAATAAGAAATCAAGATAAAGCACGCTAAAGCGATTATTGGACTATTTTGAGGAATTCTTTGTATAAAGAGGGAAGAAAAGGCTATTATTGGAGCCGAGAAAAACAATATTACATTTGGCATAGTTTTTATAGTAACTTTGGATCTGTATGTGAATTTGTATTTATAATGTTCCATTTTTTGGAACCTCCTTTTTTGATTATAAATTAACTATATAACAAAGAAACAAGTAGAAGATTTTTCCATTTTATAAAATTGTGAAAACAGGTGATGGCGTTGGCTAAGTTTGAGATTGATAAATGGGTTACATCAGAAGGGTTGATACAGCTCGAAGGTTGGGCAAGGGATGGCTTAACCGATGAGGCATATAATATTGGTATTGGAACTACACTTTGTATCGTTGGAAAAATAAGAAACGGGAGATTTGGGAGACCCTAAAAAAGGTAAATCTGTTGTTGATCGTGAAATTGAGAATGCGAAGTTTCTATAAGCCTAATCGTAAGTATCTAGTTGATTTATGTAATGACTTAGAAAATTTTTTAACTAGTGGTGATCAAGTGCTAATAGTTAATGAGCCACCACGTCATGGAAAGTCTTTGATAGCTACTGATTAGGTTGAATGGCTGCTTGGTGGGGATAGCACCGAAAGAATTATGACAGGCTCATATAATGAAACATTATCCACTGTGTTTTCCAAGTCAGTTCGTAATATGATTCAAGAAGTTAAAGCCGATGACAGTATTCTTGTTTATAATGATATTTTCCCAGACACTCATATCAAATACAAATATGGCGACGCTGCTATGAATATGTGGAGTCTTGAAGGCGATTCAGTTAATAATTATCTTGCTACGTCTCCAAGTGGTACAGCTACTGGTTTTAGCGCTGATCTAATCATTATTGATGATGTTTATCAAGTTAGCTCAAGAAGCTAATAACGCTAATCGTTTAGATGATATCTACCGTTGATATATTGATACAGTGCTTTCACGTTTGGAAAAAGGTGGCAAAGTATTGATAATCATGACACGGTGGGCCAGTGGTGATTTAGCTGGACGTGTACTAACTGAAACGCCTATCAATCGTTTATGGGATATACAAGTAAGAACCTTATATCTTAGATGTAAGTCATGACACGAGAACCTATGTAAGTCACTAAATTCTTAGTAAATGAAAGCTACTATCGAAACAGGGCTAACCTTGCTGGAATTGAATCTAATAATGGTTGTAAAGAATCTACACGATGATGCATCCGATACTTTGACTGGTTTTACTGGATTGATCATGTCAATGGAAACAGAAGCATCAGCACCATCAATCAATGATTAAGCTAGTTATTTAGACAACTTAGGATTTTAAAGAAAGAAAGGCGAACTAATGGCAATTGAAGATAATGTGATGGAATATATTCAAGTCTTCCGTATTCGAATAAGAGGACTGTCCATATGTTAAGTGGCAGACTTTTCTCGCACTTGATTCAAGCGAGCAGTATATAAGATGCCACAAGAAATATTTGACGTTATCAATGATGATTCAATGCTTGATGAAGATGGAAGGACTATTTATCGTCGAACTCCGGATGTACATACTCATAAAGGTAAAATCTGGTTAAAGCCAGCAATCGTAAAAGACGATATTAGCTCAACACAAATTGTTATTCCACCAACAGCACATATCTAACTAAGGAGTTTTATATATTGATGCCTTCAATATGGGAATCATAAGGACACAAATACGCCTGATACATCAGATGTTAATTTCGCATCTAATGCTTCAGGCATTACTGTGACTTGTAAGCTTTGGGATAACAATCAGGAATCACTATATACGCGTGGATTGAGGAGACTACTTGGAAACTACTGGGGAGCAGATTAGAAAGTATTTCTAGTGCGGATATAGTAGAGAATATCAATTCAATTTATACGCCGAACCTTCCTAAGAATGATACCGAGATTATGCAGAACGTAACTTCACTTGTTAATACTGGAAAAGTATCGGATGAGACTGTATTGGATATGGTTGAATCGATTACCGGAGTAAATTAAACAGCTGAAAAGGAACGTCTCAAGAATCAACACAATGAAGAACTTAAAGGTAGTCCAGTTGATAAGTTGTTCAACAGAAAGCTAAACGATAATTCAGATGGCAGTGAGGATGATTCTGATGAGGTAGATGCAAATGAAACTAACGAAAATTCAAGCGATTAGAATTGCTCAAAAAATTTATGTTAAGCAGGATGAACTTGTGCTTGAGATTGAACACATGTATCAATATACTTAATCTAAAGTTATTGATGATGTTGATGCCAATTTATACAAGTCAACTCATAATGCTGTATTAGATAGTCACGTTGATTTTGGGATGTTTTTATCAAACTATGCAGACATTAAGAAAAGTACGTGAAGTTACTGAGAAGACTGCTAAAAGCCCCCAAGAGTGCTATTAACTGGAAGAATGAAGTGGCGACATCTTGACTGGTGGAAGTAAAGCAACGAATGGGCAAATGGGTCGTGCTGCTGGTATGATTCGGAATGCTACCGCTCAAGCAATGAATCGAACTAGACTACAGGATTTAGAATTGAGTCATGTTAAAAAGTATAAATGCGTTTCACTCGTATCACCAACGACATGTGTTGATTGTGATGCGCTAGATGGTCAAGTATTTAATGTTGAAGATGTTGAAGAAGGTGTTAGTTTTCCTTTGATGCATTACAATTGTCAATGTATTGTTATTGAGGTTAATGATAACGATGATTGGGATACAAGTTGATCACGATGTTAGTGAAGAACTTGAAAAACTATGATTTGATAAATTCGTCTGTTGTTTCGTCGAGGTACTGTTTGAATCGTGAGTCCAATTCCTTTTTTAGTGATTTTAATGACTCTATGGATGAACCAGATGAATTGGATGAAGCTAATCGGCCAACTCGCAATAATTCCAGTTGACTATTATTAGTTGCTGTCAAAATTTTGTTATCTAACCAATTATTATAGTCATTAACGGATATGAATAAAAAAGTTTTTATTTGCCCCATGGAGGTGTTGTTTTTTATTGCGAAAATATTAGTGTCTAAAAAATTATTTATAACTCGGTAAATCAAAATAATATCTTCCAATTGTTGCTTGAGTAAATACTTTTTATTATTTTTGGAATTAGAATTAGAAATATATAAAGCAATTATCGCTGCTAAAGCGGAAGTAACTGCAGAAATAGCACTTATCCAATCGGTGGGTTTCATTATTTTGCCAACTTTCATTAAATATTTAATAGTTAAACAATATCATTTAACGAGGCGTTGTGCGTACGTAAATTGTACGATTGCAAGGTCTATTTTTATTGCCTTCAGACGTGTATCAGGCGTTAAAAAGCCATAGATATAGTTAACGGACTCTAAATGGAAATTAAAGCCGACGGGCTTAAAGCAGGAGGATAATTCCTGAACCTAAATAGTCAAACGAACGGCAATGAGTCTAGGGAGGTATCTGATGATAAACAGCAAGAAAAGGTTGCCAGTATTCCTGATTTAATCAAGAACGCTAATGCTAAACATGATGCTGAAGCCAATATGATTGGTAAAGAAAAAGCTGATACTGAAACAGCCGACTTGAAGAGTTGAAAGCTGAGAATCAGCATTGGAATCTAATTAACTTAGCTACTAAAATGGTTGAGGTATGAAGTTGCCATTGTCGTTTGCTGGACTATTTGTTGGTTCTAATGATGACGAAACAAAGCAAAACTTTGAAAGCGTCAAAACTAAATTAGATAATGCCATGCAAAAAATGTTAAGAATCGCCTATGGATACAATATATTAACAATGACACTACTAAGACCAATCGTCTTTTAACCTCCGGTGCTGTTCCATCTGATGATGTGATGGGTTCACATCATCAAGAACCGGGTAGGACTAATAAACATTCCTGTATTAAACGACCTTAGTGGTGATCCACAAGACTGGAACGATACATCAGACATTGAGATTCGAAGAGTTACTATGTCGGTCATGGTAATTTGTGGAAGTCAGTAGCCAAATACCCATCTAGAGATAAGATGTCATCTGATATCTACGCCAATACTGAATCAGAAGATGGATATGAGTACATTCAAGCTTTCGAAAATGATCTGAAAGATAGAAATTATCTGTTTCAACACGTCATGCATGATTCTGGTATGCAACTTGATGTAGATAAGTATTCAGATGAAATTATTAAGAATTCAATTAAGTAGGTGGTTAATTTTATTTCACCACAATGTGACTTAGTTACTAGTGCTATCAAAACATTGGGTATCATCACTGATATGCCCGTGTTTGATTCAAAAGGAAATACTTTTCAATGCACTGATTGGGTTTATTTCTGTTGGGGTATGGCAAAAGCAAAAAATATTTACCGATGTCGGGTGTTACTATGACATATGTTCTGTTGGTACAAATTTTGGAGAATTTCTTAAGTCGAGCGGTGTTTCGATTGGATTTCCCATTATTCGAGATGAAAATTCTAAGTTGAATTGGATGGTGCTATAAAGTTGCTAACGATGAATATCTACCTATTAAGTATACACAAGGGTCTGGATTCATTGGATAATATATAAAATGGCACATTTTTAGTGAATATTGGAAAAATTGAAGATAAAATTTAATTCCTTTGAACCGCAAAAAGACTGCCAAAACGTACTTTTTGGGTACTTAATAATGGAATGGTATCGATGTTAGAAAAACTCCACAGTTGTCTTATATCAGGCGTTCTGCTATATTGAGAGTATAAAATTAAATAATTGGTTTTCAGGGCAGGGTGAAATTCCCGACCGGCGGTAAAGTCCGCGACCCAGCATTGCTGGTTGAATTGGTTAGATTCCAATACCGATAGTAAAGTCTAGATGAAAGAAAACAGAAGGTTAAGGTCTGTTTTGGTGTGCCCAAAATAGGTCTTTTTTCTTTGGAAATCAATTGGAGAGGTTGATTTTAATGGGGAAAAGTTTAGATAAGATGCATGAGGTAATAGGAGTAGCTGTTTTTGCAGCATTGGGAACGATTCTGATGTTTTTCGAGTTTCCAATTCTGTTTTGGTTACCTTTTTTGAAAGTTGATTTAAGTGATGTAGTAACACTGATTGGAACTTTTGCATTTGGTCCCGTAGGTGGAGTTTTAATTGCATTACTGAAGTCAATGGTGCACGTAATCGTCACAGGTAGTGGTGTGGCAGGCTTGATCGGTAATGGAGCCGCCTTTGTGGGGTCAGTTGCTTTGTTATTGCCTTTCAATTACTTCTGGAAGAAGAATAAGAAGGTTATGGCAGTGATTGCAGGAACAGTTGTAATGACGGTTATTATGTCATTATTGAACTACTTCGTTGTAATGCCACTTTATATGAACGTGATTGGAATGAAACTAAATATGAGTTTGGCCGAATATGTGGCAACAGGTGTGGTACCATTTAATATTGTCAAGGCACTGATCATTTCAGCGGCTACGATGATTGTTTATCCACGTATCAAAGGACATTTCTCAATAAAATGAGAAACTAACAGAATTTTATAAATCTTTAAAGAAAAATTTTAAACTTTTATGATATGCTTTAAGAGATAGAAATTAGGAGGTTGGTTTTTAATGGCCGATAAGGATAAAAACAATATGTCTGGCGATTCTCGCGTTCCTAAATCCACACAAGGACTTGAGGGATCCGTTAGTCTCGAAGATTTGAAGAAATATCATCTAATTAGTGATGGCACAAGTGATGAAGTTACACCTACTAGTGCGGTTTCTGACGATCAAACTTCTAATGATGCACCTGTAGAAGAAAATACTGATGACTCAACAATAAATGAGAATCAGGAGTCTGCAGATCATCTTCAATCTGAAGAAAGCCAAGATCATTTAAGCGAAGCAAAACAGGATAATAATCCGGAACCAAATTATGACGATAATAATTATGACTCAGCACCAGAGGACGATCAGTCTGTTCCCGAAACACCAATACCTACACCAGTAGCACCCGAAGCACTTGATCAATCTGAATCAGAAGATTCAGTTGATGATGAAGCTGAAGATGATGATAAGAAGAGTAGTAAGCCTTGGGAAAACAGTTTCGATACTGATACTGACGATGATGGACATGTGTCACGTGCTGTAACTAAAGAAAAACAACGTGGTAATCATACTTTAGTTGTTACCTTGGTTATTGCCTTAATTATTATTATGTTTACACCAGTGGTTATCAATGCTGTTAAAGGTAGTAGTAGTGGCGACTTGGATAGTACTCAATCTGCTAAGTCAGTAGAAAACAAAGACAAGTCAACTAAGAAAAAGAAGAAATCTACTAAGAAAGCTACACCTAAGAAGAAAGCTGCCAAGAAGACAACAACTAAGAAGTCAACAAGCAACAACAATTCTTCAAGTAATGATAGTAATAATAATTCTGATACAACAGATAATGATAGTTCTAACTCAAATGCTACAAATGATGACAACAGTACTACTTCAAATAGTAGTAACACTACAGCAAGTGATAACAATACAGCCAATTCAACAACAAGCTCAGATTCACAATCACAAGCTAGCCAATCAAATAGTACTGATAGTTCCAACAGTTCAGATACTTCAAGCACTACATCAAATAGTAATGCTAATAGTGGAGCTTCATATTACACTGTTAAGGCCGGTGATAACTGGTTCAGAATTGCTTACAACAACAATTTAACAACAGCTCAATTGAAGAGTTTGAATGGTAATGTTGGTACATTGACACCAGGTACAACATTAAGAGTAAAATAGATTAAGTAATTAAGGGTCTCTGACAATTTTGTCTGGGCCCTTTTATTAAGGAGAGAAAAATAGATGCAAATTGCAATCGATGGACCAGCCTCAGCTGGTAAAAGTACTATTGCCAAATTAATTGCTAAAAATTTAGATTTTGTTTATTGCGACACTGGTGCGATGTACCGTACAGTAACATTACTTGCAAAAAAGAATAATGTAGGGTATGGTGATACTTTCAATATTTTGAAGTTAATGTCTGAACACAAGATCCATTTTCTTAATAAAGAAGATGGTCAACACGTTTACTTAGATGATGAGGATGTTTCAGATGCTATTCGAACAGAAGAGATAACTAATAACGTTTCTCAAGTCTCAGCAATCAAAGAAGTTAGAACGGAATTAGTTCAAATGCAACGAGACATGGCAAACGACATTAATATCGTAATGGATGGTCGTGATATTGGAACGACTGTTTTGCCTAATGCCGAAGTAAAAATTTTCTTAATTGCTAGTGTAGAAGTACGTGCGCAAAGACGTTATAAAGAAAACCTTGAACGTGGCATCAATACACCTTTGAAAGAATTGCAAGATGAAATTGCTGCTCGTGATTACAAGGATTCACATCGTGAAATTTCGCCGTTGAAAAAGGCTGACGACGCTATCGAAGTTGATACATCAGATATGACCATTGAAGAAGTTGTTAAAAAAGTTACAGAAATTGTTAATGAACATAAGTAGGGAGGCAGATTATGGCTGTTCCAGTAGTTGCGTTAGTAGGACGCCCCAATGTTGGTAAATCTACTATTTTCAATAGAATAATTAATGAAAGATTATCTATTGTTGAAGATACACCGGGTGTAACTAGAGATCGTATTTATTCACGTGCTAGTTGGCTTGGAAAGGAATTCCGTTTGATCGATACCGGTGGTATTGAAATGAGCGGAGAAAAGATGTCAGTGCAAATCAAGAACCAAGCTGAAATTGCGATTGATGAAGCTGATGTTATTGTCTTTATCGTTAATGGACAAAATGGTGTTACTAAGGAAGATGAGGATGTTGCAAAAATCCTTTATCGTACTAAGAAACCAGTTGTTTTAGCGGTTAATAAGGCTGATAATCCAGAACAACGTGAGAATATTTATGACTTTTATTCACTAGGATTTGGCGATCCTAATCCTATTTCTGGTTCACAGGGAACTGGTTTAGGTGATTTGTTGGATGAAATCGTAAAGGTATTTCCTAATGATGATAAAGATATAGATGACGAATCAATTAAATTTAGTTTTATTGGTCGTCCTAATGTTGGTAAGTCATCATTAGTTAATGCTATTTTAGGCGACGAGCGTGTTATTGTTTCTGATATGCAAGGAACGACACGTGATGCTGTCGATACTAAGTATCATGATGAGAAGCTCGACAAAGACTTTACAATGATTGATACTGCTGGTATTAGAAAACGTGGTAAGGTCTATGAAAATACAGAGAAATACTCTGTATTGCGTGCGTTGAGTGCAATTGATAAGTCTGACGTTGTCTGTGTTGTTTTGAATGCTGAAGAGGGTATTCGTGAACAAGATAAACGTGTAGCTGGTTATGCTCATAATGCTGGTAAAGGTGTTATTATCGTTGTTAACAAGTGGGATGCTTTGAAGAAAGATACTCACACTATGCAGGACTTTGAAAACCAAATTAGAGCAGAGTTCCAATACTTGTCATACGCTCCAATTCTCTTTACTTCAGCAATTAAGGGACAACGTTTAGATCAAATTCCAGAATTAGTAACACGTGTCTTCGATAACCGTCACCGTCGAATTCAATCAGCTGTTCTGAATGATCTATTGTTGCGTGCTACTTCAATTGCACCAACACCATTAGTTAATGGTAAGAGATTACGTATTTACTACATGACACAAGTAGCTATTCAACCACCAACATTCGTTGTTTTCGTTAATGATAGTGAATTATTGCATTTTTCATATGAACGTTTCTTGAAAAATCAATTACGAGATACATTTGACTTTGAAGGAACACCAATTAAGATCTTGCCAAGAAAACGTAAATAGAGCCTAAAACGGTGCTATTTTACACGCTTTTATAAATATATTTATATTTAAAGAAAATTATCGTAAAAAACGGCTTAAATGCTTGCCACATCGACATTCCTATGGTAGTTTTGTAAATAGAATAATGAACGCATTCAAATAGTTCATGTGTTCTAAATTTTTTACAAATTTCGGAGGTATTTTTACATATGGCAAATAAAGCTGAACTTATCGATAGTGTAGCAAGTAAAACTGGTTTGACAAAGAAGGATGCAACTTCAGCTGTTGATGCAGTCTTTGAAACAATCCAAGAAAACTTATCAGAAGGCAACAAAGTTCAATTGATTGGCTTTGGTAACTTCGAAGTACGTCAACGTGCTGCTCGTAAGGGTCGCAACCCACAAACTGGCGAAGAAATTAAGATTCCTGCAAGCAAGGTTCCTGCATTTAAACCAGGTAAGGCTTTGAAGGATTCAGTTAAATAATTCTTTTTAATTAGGGGCGGTCATTAGACCGTCTTTTTTTACGCAAAAATATGGAGGTAACAATTTGAGTAAAGCAGATGAAGTTATAGAAACAATTGATGATGGTGACTTTTCGAAAGTTGATTCTTTAATTCAAGAATCAATTGTACAAGATGATGACCAAACTCAATTCTCACTTGCAGAGACTTTGATGAGCCGTGGTTTATCCGTCCAAGCTAAGACTGTCTATGACCATTTATTAACGATGTATCCAACTGAAGGGCAAATTTTGTCTCGTTTAGCGGAGATTTCTGTGTCTGATGGAGATACCGATCAAGCTTTAAGCTATATTTCTCAAATCACGCCCGATTCACCAGCATATGCCGAAAATTTGCTGGTTTCAGCCGATATATATCAATCTCAAGGTTTGTATGAAGTTAGTGAACAAAAACTATTAAGTGGTATCAGAGAATTCCCTGATGAAGAAGTATTCAAGTTTGCTTTAGCTGAAGTTTATTTTGATGAGAATAAATTCAGTAAAGCTTTGACATATTACGATATGTTATTAGATATGGGCATTAAAAATTACTCTGGTATCTCAATTGTTTTACGTAAGGCCAGTTCCCTTGCTGGGGATGGTCAGTATGAAGAAGCTATTGACGTTTATGAAGATTTGAATGCGATTGAGTTGAATGAGGACGCTCAATTCCAATTAGGCTTCTTGTATAATCAAGTTAAAAACTATAACAAGTCAATCAGTATCTTGGAAAAACTTTTGGAGACGAACCGTGATTATCCAACTGCTTATTCAATTTTGGCCGAGGATTATTTGAACATTAAGAAGAATTCCGATGCCTTCAAGTATGCACAATTAGGTTTGAATTTGAATGAACTAGATGACAATCTTTATCAGATAGCTTTTGATGCTGGAACTGCGGAAGATCCAACCGGGGCAATCAAGATACTTGAAAAAGGAATTCAAACAGTAGAGAATCCTTTGCCTTTGGTAATTAAACTGAGTGATTATTATGTAACTAAAGGCCAATTCAAGAGTAATCTTGATTTATTGAACGGTCGTGACATCAGTAATAATCCTAAGTTGGTTTGGAATCTAGCCAAATCAGAATTTGAAACTGATGATGTAAATAAGGCTCAGGAGAATATTTTGCTAGTTCTCGACGATTTTAAGGATAATTTGGATTACTTATCAGATTTAATTGAAATCCTTCGTAGCACGGGTAATAATGATGTTCTCAAGCCAGCCATTCAACTGTACTTGAAACAAGATCCTGATAATGAAGAAATGCATAATCTATTGGATCAAATATAGAAATTAGTAATAACCTCACTAGGATCAATGTATATCTTAGTGAGGCTATTTTTATAATTTTAACCGCATTATAAGGTCTTTATTTAGTAACATTCATGATTGGTATATAATAAATAAAGACTTTTATGATTATGTGAGGTAAAAATATGCAAATCAAACAACTTCCTGAAGATTTTAAACAGGCGTTACCAGTACTAGAAGAAATTGAGCAAGCCGGATTTGAGGCTTATTTCGTTGGGGGAAGTGTGCGCGACCATATTTTAGGATTACCGATCCACGATGTCGATATTGCTACAAGTGCTTATCCGGAAGAAATCAAGAAAATTTTTAAACGTACAATTGATACCGGAATTCAACATGGCACAGTCACGGTATTATTGAATGATGCGTCATATGAAATTACTACTTTTAGAACAGAATCCGGTTATCAAGATTATCGTCGTCCAGATAAAGTAACTTTTGTGAGATCACTAGCTGATGATTTAAAGCGCCGTGATTTTACGATCAATGCTTTAGCAGTTGATTTGAATGGTAATGTGATTGATAAGTTCGATGGGTTAAAAGACTTGGACAAGAAAATCATTCGAGCAGTTGGTCAGGCTGAAGCTAGATTTCACGAGGATGCTTTGAGAATGATGCGAGCAGTTAGATTCCAAGCCCAATTGAACTTTCAAATTGAAGCTCAAACGGCTCAGGCAGTGGCTGATAATGCACCATTGTTGTCCAAAATAGCAATTGAACGTATTCGAGAAGAATTCGTTAAATTGCTATTGAGTCAATCGTGGAAAACTGGTTTTGCTGACTTTCTCAAGTTGAATTTGAGTGAGTATTGTCCTGGTTTCAAAGACCAGCGGGTGGAATTGTCTGAATTATTGAATGCTGAGGGTACTTTTGTCGATGAGGATGCAGCTTGGACAGCAATTGGCTACGCTTTAAATATGAATCATCCCGAATTCAACAGATTTTTACGTGATTGGAAGGTTTCCAATAAGGTTCGTGAGGCTAGTGTGAATAGTCTGGATATGCTGCATTTGTTTGAGAATCAGGATTACGATTTGTGGAATATTTATAAATTTGGCTTGGATAATTTTGAACGTGTGCTTCAACTTTGCCAAATGCTTCAAATTGAATTTGATTATGTAGATTTAAAACAAAAAGTAGAGCAAATTTCTATCAAAAATAGTCATGATTTAGCTATTACAGGAAAAGATATTTGTGAGATTCTAGGTGTAAAACCAGGTCCAATTATTGGAAAATCAATGTCTCAAATAGAGCGTGCTGTCGTGGAAGGAAACGTTTACAATAATTTTGATGAATTAAGACATTATTTGTTAAGTAATCAATAACCCTGTGTTATTATGAAATCAGTAAGTATTTTATGATTGAAAGGGTGGTAATATGACTAAGCATGTTTTTAAAGAATTGAAATTCTACTTCAGAAATGATGATACTTGGACAGTTAATCATGGAGAAATGAGTGATGTTTGGATTTCTCGTGTAACTACAAGTTATGGACGTATCGCGGGTGGACGTATGCAAGAGATTCACCCATGTAAACGTTTTAGAATTGAAATTTTACCTGCAGCTGACTACATTAAGGATACTGATGTTTCTACAGCTGCTTTGGCAGATGGTATGTTCAACCGTATTATTAAGTATCAAGATATCGAAAAGTGTGACATTGTTTTTGAAGATGACGAAGGCAAGGAACCAATGGAGATTTACTTCCCATTCAAGCAAAAAGATGCTGAAGGCTTAGACAATGCTTATCAAACTTCAACAATTTCAAGCAAGAGTGGAAACTTATTTATTTCAATTGATCCAGAAAATACGGTATATGACTTATATAAAGAAGAATTATAATTAAAAATACGGGACATTGGTTAATTTATTTTGACTTGTGTTCCGTATTTTATTGGGAGAAATTAATATGGGGAATTTAAAAATAGGATCGATGGTTAAAATTGTTGATCAAAAAGATGCTATGAAAGATCAAATTGGGGCAGTCGTTTATTTTGATGAAAAACGTGAAAAAATTTTAGTCAGGTTTGGCGGAGTCCAACAGCTATACTATGCATTGGATCAGTTAAAAGAGTACTAAGAGGTTTTACAATCGACGGGTTACATGTGATAATAAATATTGATAAGTTTGATACCTCTATCTACATGGGTAGAGGAATTTTTTATTTACAGTGGTGAAAATTAATTGAAAACCTTAAATATAACTAATGCATCAAAATCCTTTGGAGAAAGAACACTCTTTAAGGATGTTACCTTTACAATTAACGAAGGTGACCGAATTGGTCTTTTAGGCCTAAATGGTACTGGTAAGACAACACTTTTGGACGGTATTGTTAATAATAGTGATTTGAATACAATCACAGTCGATAAACCAAAAGATTATAAAATCTCTTATTTGAAGCAGCAACCTGATTTGGATGAAAATTCATCTGTTATTGATGCTGTCTTCAATGGTAGTGGCGAAAAATTCCAATTAATTCGTCAATATGAAAATTCATTGACTAAGTTTAACGCTAATTCGACTGATACTAAGATTCAAAATGAATTCTTCAAGTTACAGGAGCAGATGAACGCATCTGAAGCTTGGCAGATGGAATCAGATGTTAAATCGATTTTGAATAAGCTTGGTATTACAGAATTGGACAAGAAGATTTCAGAATTATCTGGTGGTCAACAAAGACGTGTGGCTTTAGCCCAGACCTTAATCTCTGAAGCTGATCTTTTAATCCTTGATGAGCCAACTAACCATTTGGACTATGAAGCAATTGACTGGTTGCAAGCATATTTGAGTAAGTATAAAGGATCCGTTCTATTTGTAACCCATGATCGTTATTTCCTAAATGAGGTTGCTACAAGAATTTTTGAAATTGAAAATCGTAACATAACTGAATACGACGGTAACTATGAGAAGTATCTTCAACAAAAAGCCGATAATGAAGACATTTATGCTTCAGAACAACATCACAAAACCCAACTCTACAAACAAGAATTGAAGTGGATGCGTGCCGGCGTTAAAGCTCGTGGAACTAAACAGCAAGCTAGAAAAGATCGCTTTACTAATTTAAAAGAAGATCTTCAAGATAAACCAGATGTTCAAAAAGAAATGTCAATCGATATTGCCCAACAACGTTTGGGTAATGATGTTTTTGATATTAAAGATGCTAATTTGAAATTTGCTAAACACATTATCTTAGATGATTTCAGCTATCTAGTATCACGTGGTGACCGTATTGGGATAACTGGTTCAAACGGTTCTGGTAAGACTACCTTTTTGAATGCTATTGATAAGCAAATCCCATTGGATTCAGGTGAGATAAAAACTGGTCAAACAGTAAAGATTGGCTACTATACACAACATACGCGTGATATGGATCCTGATAAGCGTGTAATTAGATATTTGGAGAGTATCGGCCAAGGTGTGAGAAATACTGACGGTGAACACATGTCAGCTTCACAAATGCTAGATACCTTTAAGTTTGATCATCAAATGCAGGGTGCATTTGTTCGTGAGCTATCCGGTGGTGAAAAACGTCGTTTATACTTACTAGCCATTCTAATGGACCAACCAAATGTACTTTTGCTTGATGAGCCAACTAATAATTTGGATATCGAAACTTTGACAATTTTGGAAGATTACTTGAGTAGCTTTAAAGGAACTGTTTTGGCAGTATCCCATGATCGCTATTTCTTAGATAAAATTGCTGATAAATTGTTGATTTTTGAAGGCCAAGGTCAAATTGAAGAGAGCTATGATTCTTATTCAGCCTACTTACAAAGAGCGACTGCTAAGAAACAGGCTCAACATCATGAGGCTAAGGAACAAAAGCACGTTGAAGCTAAGCAAAAGGCTGAACAAGAACAAAAAGCTGAGCCTAAGAAAAAGCTGACTTATGCAGAACAAAAAGAGTACGAAAAGTTAGAACCTCAGATCGACAAATTGGATTCTGAAATATCCACCTTACAAGATGAATTGAATAATCCAGACAATGGTTACGAAAAATTAATGGATTATCAAAGAGAACTTGATGAAAAGAACCAAGCAGAAGAAAAACTGATGGAACGTTGGGAATATTTAAGTCAATTTGCCTAGGAGAAGAAAATGCACAACGAACAACAATATTTAGATCTTTTACAATATGTTTTGAATCAAGGTCACAAGAAAAGTGATCGTACAGGAACAGGAACGATTAGTACCTTTGGTTATCAGATGCGCTTTAATTTACAAGAATCATTTCCTCTTTTGACAACTAAGAAGATTCCTTTTGGTTTGATTAAGAGTGAACTATTGTGGTTCTTGCATGGCGATACTAATATTAAATACTTATTGGAACATCACAATCATATTTGGGACGAATGGGCTTTTAAGAACTATATTGAAAGTACTGATTATACTGGACCTGATATGAATGATTTCGGACGTCGCAGTTTAGTGGATACTGATTTTGCCAAAGAGTATAAAGTTCAAAAGAACAAGTTTGATCAAGCTATTTTAACTGACGATGCTTTTGCTCAAAAGTTCGGTAATTTAGGGGATGTTTACGGAGCTCAATGGCGCCATTGGCAAAAACGTGATGGTGGTTTTATTGATCAAATTGCAAATGTGATTGATCAAATCAAAAAAACTCCTGATTCACGCCGTTTGATTGTTAGTGCTTGGAATCCAGAAGATGTGCCAACAATGGCTTTACCACCTTGTCATACGTTGTTCCAATTCTACGTAAATGATGGTAAACTGTCCTGCCAGCTCTATCAAAGAAGTGGGGATCTCTTCTTAGGGGTACCTTTTAATATTGCTAGTTATGCGCTTTTGACACATTTGATTGCAAGAGAGACTGGTCTAGAAGTAGGAGAATTTATTCATACTTTAGGTGACGCTCATATTTACTTGAATCATTTGGATCAAGTTAAAGAACAACTTAGTCGTAAACCAGCTATGGGACCACAATTAGAGATCAAGAGTGATAAGAGTATTTTCGAAATAGAAGCTTCAGATATAATCGTGAATGACTACAATCCACAACCTGCCATCAAGGCACCAGTGGCTGTTTAGGAGGAACTGTAAATGATAAGTTTTGTTTGGGCTGAAGATAAGAATCACATCATCGGTGAAAAAGGACACTTACCATGGTCATTACCTAATGACTTACACCATTTTAAAGATGTAACGATCAATCATCCCATCGTTATGGGACGAAAGACTTTTGAAAGTTTTCCTAATGGTCCTTTACCTAAGAGACTAAATATTGTTATTTCTAAAAATCCTGATTATCAGGTACCTGATTCTGTAGTTTTAATCAATGATAAGGCTGACTTGAAAAAATATGTACAATCTGATGATGAAGTTATGGTTATCGGTGGAAGTGGTATTTTTAAGCTATTCCAAGACGATGTTGATAGACTATATCTGACTAAGATTGATCATGAATTTACAGGTGACACTAAAATGTGTTCAATCGACTACAGTAAGTTTAAATTAGTCGAAAAAAAAGAAGGCCATATGGATGATAAGAATATCTATCCATATACCTTCGAGACTTGGGACAAAATTTAAACTACGTAAAAGTATACTGAGAAGTACATTAGAGCTGTACCAATCATAACGAAAATGTGCCAGATTACGTGAATGTATCTAATGTTTTTCATTAAGTAGAGACAAGCTCCTAACGTAAAGGCAACGCCACCAGCGACCAACAAAGCAATACCGGTTCCGCCAATTGCATAGTAGAGTGGCTTCATGGCGACGATAATAGCCCAGCCCATAAGAACGTAGAGCAATGTTTCAAAATACTTAAAACGACCAACATTAAAGATTTTGTAGAGAATACCACCAATGGCTAATAGCCAAATGAATGCTAGAATAACGATTCCAAATGTAGAATGTAAAGCAATCAAACAGTAAGGTGTATAAGTACCTGCAATCATCAAGAAAATTGAACTGTGATCGAATATCTGAAAGACGCCTTTAGCCTTAGTGAAGTATAAACTGTGGAATAGGGTTGAACTTAGATATAAGAAGAACAAAGTGAATGCGTAAATAAAATAGGCTGTGATGTTCAAAGGCTTTCCCTGCTGAAACCCTTTGATCAATAAGAATATGGCACCAATAATTGCTAAAATGATGCCGATACCATGAGTGACAGCACTGAAGACTTGATCTGTAATTAAATAAGCTCTAGAAAAGTTGTGTTTTTTCGTCATGTTAAAACCTCAATTATTTGGACTGTTTACTATAATTATTATAAACGTCTTAGAAGGCTTTTCATATGGTTATGGTATTGTATAATTAATAAAGATTCAGCATATTTATTTTAGTAAAATGATTAGTTATTTATCATTAGACCCTATTAAGTTTGTTATAATAATTAAAAGTAATAGGAAACAAAACCCTATGAAAGAGGGATAAAATGAGCAAAGTAAAGATCCTTACCGATTCATCGGTACAGTTAACACCAGAGGAAATAGAAAAGTATAATATTAGTGTCGTTCCTTTGACAATTAGTATTGACGAAAAAACTTATGTTGATGGCGTTAATATTACACGCGAAAAATTCGTTGAAGAAATGGATTCTTCAAAGGATTTACCTAAGACATCTCAACCATCAATTGGAACTTTTATGGATGTTATTGATAAGGTTCCTGATGATTATACGGATATCTTAGCCTTGATTATGACACCAGCCATTAGTGGTACCATTAATGCAGCTAGACAAGTAGAAGATATGGTTGACCGTAATATGGAAGTCATCGATACAGAATTTACAGATCGTGCCCAAGGCTTCCAAGTAATTAGAGCCGCTCAAATGGCCCAAGAAGGTAAATCTGTTGAGGAAATTAAACAGGCCTTGGATGAGCTTCGTGCGCATACTTATCTTTACATGGGTGTAACAAGTATTGAAAATATTCTACGTGGAGGTCGTTTGAGCAGATTTGCTGGAACACTTTCAACTTTGTTGAATATTAACTTGGTTCTAACAGTAAAGAATAATAGTCTAGATATTGTTAAGCGTGGTCGTGGTCGCAAGACAATTGAAAAATATATGAATAACGTAATGGAAGAAATCAAAGGTTTAAAGAATATCAAAGCTGTAGGAATTTCTTATGTTGACAAGATGGACTATGTTAATGAGCTAAAGGCTAAGCTGGAAGAAATTATTCCTGATGTGCCGTTGCTTATAAGAGTGACAAGTCCAGTTATTGCTACACATGCTGGTTCTGGAGCCTTTGCAATTGAATTTTATACAGAGTAAAAGCTGATGAATGCATCAGCTTTTTTTTGAAAGATGGATTAATTAATGAAGAAGAAAAGTATTTGGATCATAGTCGTAGTTTTAATATTGATAGCTGTTGGTGGTGGAGCTTATTATTTCACTAACAATAATCAAAGTGAGCAGTCTACTGCCCAAGTAACTAAAACAACCAAGAAAATAATAAAACCAAAGAAAAAAGTTATTCCTAAAAAGAAGCAAATCAGTATTGTTGCAGTCGGAGATTCACTGACACAAGGGGTTGGTGATTCTTCCAAAGCTGGTGGTGGCTATGTGACTCGTTTGCAGTCAAAAGTGCAGTCGAAGTTCAATGTTCCCACACAGTCGCATAATTATGGTGTTTCAGGTGATACTAGTAGCCAAATTATGGCTCGTATCAAGTCTGATAAAAAGATGCATCAAGATCTACCCAAGGCTGATATTATCACGGTGACAGTTGGTGGTAATGACTTCATGCACCTCTTGCAACGTAAAGGAATTGATCTGACAGCGGGTGACATTGCTGATGAACAAGTTAAATTCGACAAAAGATTAAAACAATTATTGACTGATTTGAGAAATTATAATGAATCGGCACCAATTTATCTAATAGGTATTTATAATCCTTTTAGTATCTATTTATCGAATGTAAAAAATGCTAAAATAGCATTCATTAACTGGAACAAAGCATCTGCCAAAGTGGCTAGTGGATTTAATAAAACCTATTTCATTGATATTAATAATTTATATCAAAATAAAACTATCGATAATAAGGTTAAAAAGACCGGAACTAATCCTTATCTTTACAAGAAGGATCACTTCCATCCTAATGGAACTGGTTACGATATGATGACGCAAAAAGTGTTCGATGAAGTTAGTGTTACGAAAAAGGAGTGGCTTTTTAAATAATTATGAAGAATAAGAATTATTGGAAATATGCATTTATTGCTTTAGTAGCAATTTTAGTAGTGGGATTTGGTTATTTGGGTACTAAAGTACTTAGTTCACCAACTGAGAATTATCAAGTCAGTTCTAAAATCAATAATGATGATAAAGTTTTTACCGTTAATATGAACAAAGAAGAAGCCAATAAAATGGCTCAATACTATTTAAAGAATACTTTGAATAATGGTAAGACGGAATATCAATTAATATTGAAAAAGGATGCTGAATTATCTGGTGCTATTAAGTTTTTAGGAGCCAAAATTCACTTTACAATTTTGATGCAACCATATGCTAAAACTAACGGGGATGTACTCTTAAAGGCTAAAGAAATGAAGATTGGGGACTTATCGTTGCCAATTTCCTTTGTAATGAATTATATTAAGAATAGTTTTAAGACCCCTGATTGGGTAAGCATTAACGGCAAAGATAAGACAATGTTGTTGAAATTTACTAAATTTACTACCAAAGAGGGATATGGCATTCGTGCAAAGAATATTGATTTGAAGCATGACAAGTTATCGTTTGAGGTAATGAATACAAAGATCACCGACAATCAATAGAAAGGAGCAAAGATGCGAAGAAGTTTTTATGAATTTTTAATGACACTAAGAAACGCAGACAGTGTTGAACCAGATGCAGAATTTGCAAATAACGCATTTCATGATCAATCTTTTCCTAAACATGAGGAGAATTATCAAAAAATCTCAGATTATTTAGAATTGAATGCAGGTTATTTACCCAGTATGTCAATTTTTGATGAGGTATATCAAAAGTATCAAGAAATAGATAGAAAATAGGTGAAGACAATGGCATTACAATGGTATCCAGGACATATGAACAAAGCGAAGAACCAAGTGCAGGATCGTCTAAAATTAGTCGATATCGTACTTGAAATCGTTGACGCAAGACTACCTTTTTCATCCAGAAATCCAGTTTTAGAACAAATAATTGACCAAAAGAAACATATTATTATTCTTAATAAATCAGATTTGGCAGATCCTAAGGTTACAGCCGATTGGAAACTCAATTTTGAACAAGAAGGCACTAAGTCGATTGAACTAGATGCTAAGCACAATAAAGGTCTAGGTAAAATTAAAAGCTTGATTCGTTCAGAATTGTCAGATAAGATTGACCGTTATGAACGTAATGGTGTACAAAATTATCGGATCAAAGCAATGTGTATTGGAATTCCTAACGTTGGAAAATCTACTATTTTGAATCGCTTTGTTGGAAAAAATGTGGCTATTACTGGTAATAAACCTGGTGTAACTAAAAATCAAAATTGGCTAAAAACTAATATTGGAATTGATTTATTGGATACTCCAGGTATCTTGTGGCCTAAAATTGATGATCCTAAAGTAGGGATGAAGTTGGCTTTGTCAGGTGCAATTAAGGACAAAATTTACGCACCCGATGATGTGGCTATTTATGCGCTTAATTTTATGGAAACTCACTACATGGATCAATTGCTTGAAAGTTACAAATTAGATAAGTCCGATATTTTTAACCATACAACACCAGAAGTATTGATGAATTTGACGAAAAAATTTGGTTATAAGGATGACTATGATCGTGCTTCCAGAAGAATTATCGATGACGTTAGAAAATTGAAATTAGGACGTCTTACATTTGATATTCCTGGGGAGTTTTATGAAGAGTAAATATACAATTGCCGAAGCAAGAAATATTCTGAAACAAACTGATTTAAGTGAAGAATTATTAAATAAATTTTCACAAGATGAACGTAGCGGAATTAAAAAATTATTAGAGCGATATTATAAGAAGCAATTGAAACAAAAAGAACTAATTGAGAAGTTTCACAAAAAGGAGTTTCTCGAAAAGCCTTTTTGGGATCATGGTTTAGCAGTAGCGGGGGTTGATGAAGTAGGACGCGGTCCTTTGGCAGGTCCTGTTGTCACAGCTGCTGTTATTTTGCCACCCGATAATACTTTGTATGAGGTTGATGATTCTAAGAAGTTGTCGATTGCAAAGCGTGATGAGCTTTATAAATTGATTTGTGCGCAAGCAATAGATATCAGTGTAGCAGTGGGTAGTCCGCAATTAATTGATCGAGAAAATATCTATCATGCAACGGAATTGACGATGGGAGATTCAATTAATAATCTTTATTTGAAACCTGATCATATCTTAGTTGATGCTATGACGATTCCTGTTGACATACCTCAAACAAAGTTGATTAAAGGTGACTCCAAGTCCTTGAGTATTGGCGCTGCTAGTATTGTTGCCAAAGTTTCACGTGATAAGTTGATGACGATGTATAGTAAAATCTATCCAGAGTTTGGCTTTGAAAATAATGACGGTTACGGTACAAAGCAACATTTGAAGGCTTTAGATGAGTTTGGTCGTACTAAAATTCATCGTTTGAGTTTTTCGCCTGTTAGAAAAATTTCTAAATTATATTAAAATAGAAACATCACTTTCGTAATTTAAGTTAAGGGAGTGATGTTTTTATTATGACTGAATTAACTAACTTTTTGATTAAATGTCGTTTAACAGGAATGATTTCGAATCAAATAATGCTAAAAATTATAAAAAAATCTATAAATAGTGCTAACCTAATAACTGAATCCTTTGATTTATTAAAACAGGAGTGGGGCTTGGATAAGTTTCAACGCTTTCGTTTCCTATTTGATAAGCAGAAGATCGGTTCGTTAAAGGCTATAAATTATTTGGACTTTGAGTATCCAGAATTGTTAAGAACGATTTATAATCCGCCTGCACTCTTGTTTTTTGAGGGGAATATTGCTTTACTTAAAACTGAGTGCATCGCAATCGTTGGTGCTAGGCAAGCATCAGATTATAGTTTTCGTTGTATAAGTGGTCTTGTTCCACGACTTGTAAATCGTTATACTATTGTGAGCGGTTTAGCTAAGGGAGTCGATTCTTGGGCTCATCAGGCCGCACTAAAGAATCAGGGACAGACGATTGCAGTGGTTGGTAGTGGTTTAGATGTAACTTATCCTAAAGAGAATTTTCACTTACAAGCGGAAATTATGAAAAAGGGATTGGTTGTTACTGAATACCCACCAATGACAAAAATCGAACCTTGGCATTTTCCTCAACGAAACCGGATAATTGCCGGTCTCAGTCAAAAGGTTGTTGTTACTGAAGCTAAGAAACGCAGTGGTTCCTTAATTACTGCGGATTTGGCTTTAGAGAACAATCGGGATGTTTTAGCTATTCCCGGTAGAATCGATGTTAACCTTTCAGCTGGTTGTAATAAACTAATTGAAGAGGGTGCCATCCCTTTGATTAATTTCAATGATTTATAGACTATATTTGGAAGATAAATTTATCTTTTGAATTGACAAAATAAAATTCTGTGATTAATATATTGAACAGTTTTAATTGATTCATTTTGGAAAGGAGCACTTTGCGTGCCATCAACACAAAAGAATTTGGTGATTGTTGAATCACCATCAAAAGCAAAAACAATTGAGAAGTATTTGGGACGTAATTATCACGTAGTTGCTAGTTTAGGTCACGTTCGTGATTTACCTAAGAGTCAAATGGGTGTCGATATTGAACATGACTATGAGCCAAAGTACATTTCTATTCGTGGTAAAGGTCCAGTTATTAAAGATTTAAAGAAGGAAGCAAAAAAAGCTAAGCGAGTTTACCTGGCAGCCGATCCGGATCGTGAAGGTGAAGCTATTGCTTGGCATGTTTCCCACTTATTAGGATTAGAAGATGATGGTAAAAATCGTGTCGTCTTCAATGAAATTACCAAAGATAAAGTTAAACAAGCATTTAAAACTCCAAGATCAATTGATATGAATTTGGTTGACGCTCAACAGGCCAGACGTGTATTGGATCGATTAGTAGGTTATTCAATTTCCCCAATCCTTTGGGCTAAAGTTAAAAAGGGTTTGAGTGCTGGACGTGTGCAGTCAATCGCTTTGAAACTTGTAATTGAAAAAGAAAATGAAATTAAGAGTTTTGTTCCTCAAGAGTATTGGACAATTGAATCAGTTTTCAAACATGGCAAAGATAAATTCAAAGCCAATTTCTATGGATTAGATGGAAAGAAAGCTGAATTAAAAAATAATGATCAAGTTCAAGAAGTATTAGGTCGTGTCAACAAAAAGAATGACTTTGAAATTGATAAGGTTACTAAAAAGGAACGTAAGAGATTCCCTGCCGCTCCATTTACAACTAGTTCGCTACAACAAGAGGCTAACAAGCGTCTAAACTTTAAGACTAGAAAAACCATGATGATTGCTCAACAATTGTATGAAGGAATCAATTTGGGACGTAAGGAAGGTACCGTAGGTTTAATCACTTATATGCGTACTGATTCCAAACGTATTTCTAAAGTTGCCGAAGCAGAAGCTTCGAAGTTTATTCATGAAGAATATGGTGAACCATTTGCAGCTGTCAAAGAACGTAAGGATAAAAACCAAGAAGGGGCTCAAGATGCCCATGAGGCTATTCGTCCTTCATCTACTATGAGAACACCTAAGTCCCTAAAAGACGTTCTTAGTCGTGATCAATATCGCTTGTATGACTTGATTTGGTCAAGATTCGTTGCCAGTCAAATGACACCAGCTGTTTTTGATACTATGACAGTTGATCTTTCTCAAAATGGCGTTATGTTTAGAGCTAATGGTTCTAAGATGAAGTTTGAAGGATATCGTAAGGTCTATCAAAGTACATCTGAAAACAGTAAGAAAGATAACATCTTGCCAGAAATTTCTGAAGGTGACAAAGCTAAGTTGCAATCTAACGATCCAGCTCAACACTTTACACAACCACCTGCAAGATTTACTGAAGCCTCACTAGTTAAGGCTTTGGAAGAGAATGGTGTAGGCCGTCCTTCAACCTATGCTCCAACTATTGATACAATTCAGAGACGTTATTACGTTAAATTGAATGGTAAGAGTTTTGAACCAACTGAACTTGGTGAGATCGTTGACAATTTAATTCAAAGTTATTTCCCTGATATCGTAAATATCGACTTCACTGCCAATTTGGAAGATGAATTAGATAATATCGAAGAAGGTAAAGAGAATTGGGTTAAGGTAGTTGATCGTTACTACAAGCCATTCGCTAAAGAACTTGAATCTGCTGAAGATAAGATTGAAAAAGTTCAAATTAAAGATGAACCAGCAGGTATGGATTGTGATATCTGTGGTGCCCCAATGGTAATTAAAATGGGACGCTATGGTAAGTTCTATGCTTGTTCACGTTTCCCAGATTGTCGTAATACTAAGCCAATCGTTAAGGAAATCGGTGTAATTTGCCCTAAGTGTAAAAAAGGTCAAGTTATCGAAAGAAAATCTAAGAAGAATCGTATTTTTTACGGTTGTTCAAGATATCCGGATTGTGATTTCGTCTCATGGGATAAACCAGTTGGACGTGATTGTCCAAAAGATGGTCACTACTTAGTTGAAAAGAAGGTTAAGGGTGGTCGTCAAATACTCTGTCCAAACGGTGATTATGAAGAGGACATTCAAAAATAAATGATAGAACAAGAATTAATCGATAAATTTGTTGATAATTTAATGGTTAATCATCATTACTCAAAAGAAACAAAAAAATCTTATTTAGAAGATATAGATAATTTTGTTTCTTTTTTGTCTAAAAATGGTGGTTTTACTGGATTCACTAAAATTGGACGAGTTGATGTTGAAACTTACCTGACATATTTAGATGAAGAAAACTATGCTACCGATACTGTGGCACGAAGAATCTCGGCTTTACGTTCTTTCTATAACTTTTTAGTAAGAAATAAGTTCATTAAGCAGAATCCTTTTGATTTAGTACAAATACGTCACAAAGGCCGCAAACTGCCACGTTTCTTTTACGAAAAAGAAATGGAAGAACTGTTCGAAGCAGTTAAAGGGGATGATCCACTGTCCCAGAGAAATTCAGCTTTGTTAGAATTGCTCTATGCCACTGGCATGCGTGTGAGTGAATGTGCTAATCTAGTATTAGACCAGCTTGATTTCGCTAACAATATTGTTTTGATACATGGTAAAGGGGACAAAGATCGTTATGTTCCCTTTGGAAGTTATGCCAAAAATGCGTTAGAGAAATACTTCAATGATGGTCGTAAAAAATTAATGCAAAAGAATCATCAGGATCACCAATATGTTTTTGTAAATAGTCGTGGTAAAGGTTTGACAAGTAGAGGAATTGAGTATATCTTGAATCAAATTATCAAGAAAACCAGCCTAACAGCTGATATTCATCCGCACATGATTCGTCATACCTTTGCTACACACATGTTGGAACATGGTGCTGATTTAAGAACTGTCCAAGAATTATTAGGACATGCCAGCTTGTCAACGACGCAAATATATACGCACGTGACAATGGAACATTTGCAAAAAGATTATAAAAAATATTTTCCAAGATAGAAGGTAAATAAATGACTACAATAGTTGCTGTAAAACATGATGGACACACTGCAATTGCCGGTGATGGCCAAGTTACATTAGGTGAAAAATATATTATGAAGGGCTCAGCTCATAAAGTAAGACGCATTTTTGATGATCAAGTTGTCATTGGATTTGCTGGTGGTGTAGCTGATGCCATTACACTTCAAGATTGGTTAGAAAAGAAATTAAAGGCTTATTCAGGCAATCTAAAACGTGCTGCAGTTGAATTGGCACAAGATTGGCGCAAAGATCCAACTCTACAAAAACTTGAAGCTATGTTAATTGCTATGGATAAAGATAATCTTCTTTTAATTTCTGGTAGTGGTGAAGTTATTGAACCGGATGAAGATGTTGTAGCAATTGGTTCAGGTGGTAATTTTGCTCAAGCAGCTGCCATCGCTATGCAACGCCATGCTAAAGATATGGACGCCCAAGAAATGGCTGTTGAAGCTATCAAGATTGCTTCTTCAATCGATATCTTTACCAATGAGAATATTATTTCAGATAAATTTTAATTAGAGTGAGGATTAATAAATGACAGAAGTATTGACACCAAAACAAATTGTTGCTCAATTGGATAACTATATTATTGGTCAAACTGATGCTAAAAAGGCCGTAGCGATTGCTTTATATAATCGTTACCGTCGTATGCAAGTACCTGAAAAGTTACAACAAGAAATCACACCTAAGAACTTAATGATGATTGGACCTACAGGTGTTGGTAAAACTGAAATTGCCCGTAGATTAGCTAAGATTGTTAATGCTCCTTTTGTTAAAGTAGAGGCTACTAAGTTTACTGAAGTTGGTTACGTTGGTCGTGATGTTGAATCAATGGTTCGTGATTTGGTTAGTGTTGCCGTTTCAATGGTTGAAAAGGAAAAATTTGATGATATCAGACCAGAAGTTCGTCGTGACGTTGATAAGAAATTAGTTAAATTATTAGCTCCTGGTGTTAAAAAGGAACAAAAACAAAATAACAATGACTTCATGAGTATGCTTAACAACATGCAAAATGGTGGAGGCCAAGCTTTAGGCAATATCTTTAATAATGCCGATACAGTTGACGACGATCCTGATGCTAATGCTGAGGTTACAGATGATATTCGCAATCAACGTTTGTCAGTTAAGGAACAATTAGATAAGGGCTTGCTTGAAGATGAAGAAGTAACTATTAAGGTTGAAGAGTCTAAAAAAGTTGGTCCTATGGATGATCAAATGGGACAAATGGGTCTTGATATGAGCGGCATGATGGATTCATTAATGCCTAAGAAGACTATTACTAGAACTTTACCTGTTAAAGAAGCACGTGAGTTATTGATTCAACAAGAATCTCAAAAACGTGTTGATCATGATGAAATTTATCAAAAAGCTATTGAAAGAACTCAAAATAACGGAATTATCTTTATTGATGAGTTCGATAAAATTGCTGCCGGAGATAAAAAGACTTCTGGTGAGGTTTCTCGTGAGGGTGTTCAACGTGATATTTTGCCTATCGTTGAAGGTTCACGAATTAATACAAAGTATGGTCCAGTAGATACTGATCATATTCTCTTTATTGCCAGTGGTGCCTTTGCTGAAAGCAAACCAAGTGATTTGATTGCTGAATTGCAAGGACGTTTCCCAATTCGTGTTGAATTGCAAGACTTGACTGAAGATGATTTCATTCAAATCTTGACTAAACCGGATAATGCTTTAACAAAACAATATGTTGCGCTTACAAGAGCTGATGGAATACATTTAACATTTACTAAAGAATCAGTTGAAGAGATTGCAAAAATTGCTTTTGAGTTAAATAATAGTAACCAAAACATTGGTGCAAGAAGACTTTCAACCGTATTAGAGAAGATCTTAGCTGATATTCTTTATGAAGGTCCAGATATGCAAATGGGAGATATTACTATTACACGTGAATATGTTCGTGAACAAGTTGGTAAGATTGCCAGCGATCAAGATCTTTCACGTTACATTCTATAGGGGGCAATTATGACAGTCTATCAATTAAAAAATGATTTTTTAACAATTAAGGTGGAGTCTCTAGGTGCTGAGGTAATCAGTGTCAAGAATACTAAAGGGGTAGAATTCATGTGGCAAGCTAACCCTAATGTTTGGGGAAGACATGCTCCAGTACTATTCCCAATTGTTGGTCGTTTAAAAGATAATCATTATTATGTTAATGATAAGGAATATCAAATGACACAACATGGATTTGCCAGAGATCAAGAATTTGCACTTGATTCTCAATCAGATTCTAAATTGGTTTTGAGTTTAACAACAAGTGAAGCCAGTTTGGAAAAATACCCATATCACTTTAAGTTAAGAATCGTTTATCAATTAGTTAAGGGAACACTTCAAATTTCCTACTTAGTTGATAGTTTGGAAGAATCAGAAGATATGTACTTCTCAATTGGTGCACATCCCGGATTCTCAGTGCCTTTTGAAAAGGGACTTAATTATGAAGACTTTACTGTCAAAGTTGATCCCAAAGAATCCAGAACTTTGATTCCAATTAATGGAGAAACAGGAAATATTGATCTTAACAATGAAAAGAAAGTTGATAATCAAGATTTCCCATTGAGTCATGAAGCTTTTGTTAATGATGCAATCGTTTATCGCTTGAATGAACCCACACAAGTGACAATTTCAAGTGATAAAAGTGAACGTCAGGTCATCCTAGATACAGGTAACGCTAAATTCTTTGGTATGTGGTCCTCATATCCCACAGAAGGCAATTTTATGTGTATCGAACCCTGGTGGGGGATTGCCGATAAAAACGACAGTGAAAATCAATTGAAGACCAAATACGGTATTAACCGTTTAGCACCTAATGAACAATTTGAAGCATATTTCAGTATATCAGTGAAATAGATTTGGATATTAAAAATAAAAGGACAGTTAATTTCATGATTCATTTAGAATCTGGAATTAACTGTCCTTCTCTTTTTTAGGCAATGAAAAACACCTCATAGTAAATTATCTACTATAGGATGTTTTAACGCCCGAATAAATATGGGGATTTTCAACTTATAAGCGCAGGATAAAACGATTTTATGTTAGTGGTAAAAGTTATTTTAATCCTGTTTGACTTTTACCACTAACATTACCATTAGTGAAATTGATCGTGCAATTAGCACCATCTTCGCCATCTAATCCGGTTGTATACTTATATGTTGTATTTGTAGTACCATCGATATTTGTTTCAGAGTAATAATTAGGTTTTCCAAGTGTTTGAGTAACTTGATCAGTTGTTTGATTGTTATCGATTTTGGCATAATCAGCTAAACTAATCTTAGAACTTCGATTAACTGTAAGACCAGAGATAATCTTTTCAATAGCATGATCATTGTAAAATTGTACGACCAGTTTGGAATCCTTAGTACCATTGGCAACTTTAGACCACGTTTCCATATTAGTCTGTTTATCATTTACCTTGCTTACAGTACTAGTTACTGATTTACCGAAGAATTTCGTTAAAACATCTAAGGATAGGCCATCCTTGTCACTGATATAAATACTATTGTACTGTTTTAAAGTTATCCCTGAAGCAGTTACTGATTTTTTCTTCTTTTTAGGTTTAGCCTTTGAAGTAGTATTTTTCTTTTGAACATTCGAAGCATTCTCTTGGGAATGAGAGTATAAATAATAACCGCCAGCGCCTCCACCAACAATTAAAAGAATAATTATGATCCAGAACCACCATCTTTGATAGAAAGATTTTTTAAGACCATTAGAACGACGATATTCGGATCTACTAGGATATTTTTTATCCATTGTCATGTTCCCCCTAAACGGTGCTAATCACTTTAATCATATTTTATCAGTAACTAGGACTTTTGACGTTGAATTTAAAGAAAATAAAAGAAAAAAACGGCCAATTTAAATGGTCGTTTTTTAGAAGTAGTAATTATTTTTGCTGTTCCTTTTGTTGCTTCTTATATCTCAAACCAATTGGAACTAAATTTTCTTTTCCTTTGAGCAGTCGCTTAATATTTGGAATATGACGCACATAAATAATGACAGTAATAATAGCGGCGACGGTAGTTAAAATCCAATCGTGAAGGAATAAAGTAGCAATCGTAAAGAATAAGATTGTAGTCAAGCTGGCAACGCTAACCATACTGGTTGTATAAACGATTATGGCAAGAAAAGCAAAACAGATGACAAATAGTAGAGGATTATAAGCCAAAAGTATTCCTGCACTGGTTGCAACGGCTTTTCCACCGCGGAATTTAAGAAAAATAGAGAAACAATGTCCAATTACGGCAAAAATTCCAATAAATAGAATCCAATGACGATCTAAATTAAAGAAAACTGGCATTAATGCACCTAAGGTTCCCTTCAAAATATCGATAACTAGAACAACTGTTCCGGCAAATTTGCCGAAAACACGATAAGCATTGGTAGTTCCGACGTTTCCACTACCGTAATCAAAAATATTTTTATGAAAGAAAACTTTTCCAACGATATAAGCAGTTGGAAATGAGCCAATTAAGTAGGCTAATATTGCACAAATGAGAAGTTTCATCAAAAAATCACTCTCTTAGCTTTATTTTTTTGGTATATTGTATTTCTATGGTGCTTTTATTAGAGAATTATAAATACCAACCTAGACATTATCCACTATTTTACTAGAAATTAAAAGATTTCTTATGTACGAACATATATTCGTGTTAAGGTAATAGTGTTATAATATTGAAATATTGCACTACGTAGCAAATGAAAAGGAATGATATAAATGCCAAAATCATCTTATGATGATTCGTCAATTCAAATCCTTGAAGGATTAGAAGCTGTACGAAAAAGACCAGGTATGTACATTGGTTCCACTGATTCACGTGGTTTACATCACTTGGTATATGAAATTGTCGATAATGCAGTCGATGAAGCTCTATCAGGATTTGGTAAAGAAATCAACGTTACTATCAATGAGGATAGCAGTATTACTGTTGTAGACCATGGACGTGGAATGCCGACAGGTATGCATGCCAGCGGGAAGCCAACTATTGAAGTAATTTTGACGGTTTTACATGCCGGTGGTAAGTTCTCAGAAAATAGTTACAAAACGTCTGGTGGACTGCACGGTGTTGGTTCTTCAGTTGTGAATGCTTTGTCAGAATGGATGACAGTTCGTGTTGTTCGTGATCATAAAGTTTATGAAGAACGTTTTGAAAATGGTGGTCACCCAGTTGGAACCTTGAAAAAGACTGGTACTACCAAAGAAGATAGTGGAACAACCATCAGTTTCAAACCTGATGCTACTATCTTTCAAACAACTAAATTTAACTACGATACGTTAGCTGAGAGATTACGTGAGTCAGCTTTCTTACTAAAAGGTGTTAAATTTACTATCACTGATAAACGTGGTGAAGAAGAAAAACAAGATATTTTCCATTATGAAGATGGAATCCAATCATTTGTAAAGTACCTGAACGAGGGAAAAGATGCTTTAGGCGGAATTTTCTATGTTGAGGGTACTAATTCTGACATTGAAATTGAATTTTCTGGCCAATACAATGATGGATACTCAGAGAACATCATCTCGTTTGTTAATAACGTACGTACTGCTGATGGTGGGACACATGAAGCCGGAATGAAGTCTGGTTTGACAAAAGCCTTCAATGACTATGCTCGTAAAGTAGGTTTGCTAAAGGAAAATAGTAAGAATTTGGAAGGTAGCGATGTTCGTGAAGGTCTATCAGCTATTATCTCCGTTCGAATTCCTGAAGAAATTCTTCAATTCGAAGGTCAAACAAAAGGTAAATTAGGAACTCCTCAAGCTAGATCAGCTGTTGATCAACTAGTTTATGAACAAATGAGCTTTTATCTATTGGAAAATGGTGAACAAGCTCAAATGTTAGTTAAGAAGGCTTTAAAGGCTCGTGAAGCCCGGGATGCAGCTCGTAAGGCTCGTGAGAGTACTCGTAGCGGTAAAAAGAATAAAAAAACCGACGGTTTACTTTCTGGTAAACTAACGCCTGCTCAATCTAAGAATCCTGATAAGAATGAATTGTTCCTTGTCGAGGGTGATTCAGCCGGTGGCTCTGCAAAACAAGGACGAGACCGTAAGTTTCAAGCTATCTTGCCTTTACGTGGTAAAGTTTTAAATACTCAAAAGGCCAAATTAGAAGATATTTATAAAAACGAAGAGATCAATACTATGATTTATACAATCGGTGCCGGTGTTGGAGCTGATTTTAAATTAGAAGATCGTAATTATGACAAAATTATTATCATGACTGATGCTGATGATGACGGTTCTCATATTCAGATCTTGCTGTTGACCTTCTTCTATCGTTACATGCGTCCCCTAGTTGAGTCTGGACACGTTTATATTGCTTTATCACCACTTTACAAGCTTCAAAAGGGTAAAGGTGCTAAGACTAAGATTGAATATGCCTGGACTCCAGATGAGCTTCAAAAAGGCATTGAGAAGATGGGTAAGGGCTACGAATTACAACGTTTCAAAGGTTTAGGTGAAATGAATGCCGATCAACTTTGGAAGACAACAATGGATCCAACAAATCGTATCCTGATCAGAGTTAATATCGATGATGCTGCTTTGGCGGAGCGTCGTGTAACAACTTTGATGGGGGATAAAGTTAAGCCTAGACGTGATTGGATCGAAGATAATGTTCGTTTCAATGGAACTGAAGAAGGCGACAATATCTTGGAAAAAGTTGATGATGATACTGATCCAATTGATAGTAAACTCGTTGACGATTTATTGAATAAGGAATAGGTGATACATAGTGACTGAAAATTCTCCTAAAATTCAAGATATCTCGCTCGAAAAAATCATGGGAGATCGATTTGCGAGATATTCAAAATCAATTATTCAAGAAAGAGCGTTACCAGATATCCGTGATGGTTTGAAACCCGTTCAACGGAGAATTCTTTATTCAATGTTCTTGGATGGTAATACTTACGATAAAGGTTTTCGTAAATCAGCCAAAGGTGTTGGTAACGTCATGGGTAATTTTCATCCCCATGGTGATTCTTCAATTTATGAGGCTATGGTTCGTTTGTCTCAAGATTGGAAATTGCGTAATCCTTTAATTGAAATGCATGGTAACAATGGTTCGATGGATGGTGATCCACCGGCTGCTATGCGTTATACAGAAGCACGTTTAAGTAAGATTTCGACTGAAATGTTACGTGATATTAACAAAGATACCGTTGATGAAGAGTGGAATTTTGATGATACTGAAAAGGAACCCAAGGTTTTACCAGCACGTTTTCCTAATTTATTAGTTAACGGTGCTACTGGTATTTCGGCTGGTTATGCAACAGAGATTCCACCTCATAATTTGGGTGAAGTTATTGATGCAACAATCAAAATGATTGATAACCCTGATATTACTTTGGACGAATTGATGAAGATCGTTAAAGGTCCAGATTTTCCAACTGGTGGTATTTTACAGGGCAAGCAAGGTATTAAAGATGCTTATACCAATGGTCGTGGACGTGTTTATATTCGTTCTAAGACTTCAATTCAAGAGATCCGTGGACATAAGTCTCAAATTGTTATTACTGAAATTCCTTATGAAGTTAATAAAGCCCAATTAGTTAAGAAGATGGATGAAATTCGTGTTCTTAAAAAGGTTGAAGGAATCGCGGAAGTACGTGATGAGAGTGACCGTCAAGGATTGTCGATCGTTGTTGAATTAAAACGTGATGTTGATGCTAATGGTATTTTGAACTATTTGTTTAAAAATACTGATTTGCAAGTTTCATACAACTTTAATATGGTTGCCATTGCTGACATGCGTCCTCAACAGGTCGGTTTGATTCAAATCTTGAAGGAATATATTAAACATCAAGAAGACGTCGTCCTACGTCGTAGTAGATTTGACTTGAATAAGGCTAAGAAGCGTCTTCATATTGTTGAAGGTTTAATTAAGGCTTTATCAATTCTGGATAAAGTTATTAAGACTATTCGCTCTAGTAAGAATAAATCTGATGCTAAGAATAATTTGATTAAGAGCTATAAATTCAGTGATGAACAAGCTGAGGCAATCGTTTCCTTGCAGCTATATCGTTTAACTAATACCGATGTAACGGAATTGGAAAAAGAAGATGCAGAACTTCATAAGCAAATTGATCATTTGAATGGAATCATTGATAATCACACTACTTTGATGACATTAATCAAAAAGGAATTGACACAAGTACGTGATACTTATGCTGATAAGCGTCGTACTAAGATTGAAGCTAAAGTGGCTGAGATCGAAGTTGATACAAAGGTTATGGTTGCCAGTGAGGATGTTCGTCTATTGGTCAGTCATGATGGCTATGTTAAACGAAGTAGCTTACGTTCTTATCAAGCTTCTGACGCTGGTGATAATGGTCTGAAGAATGAAGATTATCCAATTATTGATGAAAATGTTAATACATTGGATCATGTCTTTATTTTCACTGACAAAGGTAATTTGATTTATCGACAAATCTTTGAAATTGAAGATAGTCGTTGGAAGGATACCGGTTCACATCTTTCTCAAGAAATTGGATTGGATACAGATGAATCAATTCTTAAAGCTTTTGTTTTCAAGAAGCTAGAAGAAGAAACTGGTAATTTCTTGATAGGGACCAATGAGAACTACATCAAGCAAGTAGCTTTTAATGATTTATTACCAGGAAGAACTTACAAATCTAGAGCTTCCAAGTATTGCAAATTGAAGGCCGATACTTCACGAGTAATGGATGTCTATTATGTACCGAATGATTCTAAACAATTGGTTTATGTCTTTACGGAGCATTCTTATGCTTCAGCCTTTCCAATTGAAGAAGTGCCAGTTGTTAGTGGAAAAGCAATGGGTGTTAAATTTGTTAGTTTGAAAGACGATGATCAATTAGCTGGTTATTTCTTGGCTGATGACGACAATGATAAAATTGCAGTCTTAACTCAACGTGGATCATATAAACAAATGAAATTGTCTGAAATACCTGTAACTAGTCGTGCTCGTCGTGGCGTTCTAACTCTCAGAGAATTGAAACGTCAACCACATCGTATTTGTTTAGTAACGAATATTAGTAATGATATACAACTATCAATCGTAACTGATTCGAATAAAGAAATTGAAATTGATCCGTCAATACATCAGAATGCTGACCGTTATTCCAATGGCTCATTTATTATGGATCCAGAAACGGATGGTATTCCACTCAGATTTGTGAAAAAAATGTTAGAAAATGAGTGATATAAATAACAGATTTTCATTTTATATAGTATTATTATCTTATTGATTACATTAATTTTTACTTTCACAAATTAGGAGGATCTTCTTATTGTTAGATGAGAAATCGAGACGTGTTTTTAGTTCTAAAGCATTAAATTATTTTGATGAATTAACTAAGAATATGAGTTATACAAAAACTGCTCAATTGTTAGGAATCACACAACCCGCATTGACGCAACAGATTAAAAAGATTGAAAGAGTCGTTGGGGCGCCACTATTCTACAGTATCGGTAAGAAGATTTATTTAACCGATGCAGGTACTTTACTTTTAAAGTCAACGCATCAAATGTTTGACTTGATCAATGATGTAACTGATCAAATTCAACAAGAGTCCTCAGAAAGATCTGGTACAATTAGTATTGGACTTTTGTCGACCGCTGAATCAGTTGTAATTGAAGATTTTATCGTCGAGTACAATCGAGTTAATCCTAATGTTGTTATTGATTTAAATTTATTAACTCGTAAGGAACTTTGGGATAACATTCAAAATAATAAAATTGATTTAGCTATTATGTATTTACCTGATAAAAGTATTAAGAGCTGGAAGATTTATCGGTCTAAGAAGATTATGAGCGATAATATTATGTTGGTTCATAATGATGAAAAGATTAATAAAAAGAAGAGCGTTAGTTATAAAGACGCCACAGCTAAACCTTGGGCTACTTATTTGAAGAGTTATTATTTTTATGAATTGATCAGTGAAAGATATCGAGATGCTTTAGTCGATTTTCCTAAGGTTATTGCTCGGTTCTCGGCACCTTATCAATTATTGAAATTTGCACAAGAATCATCTGATGTTTATACGGTTTTGCCATTGAGTTTTTGTATTGCGCATCAATCAATGTTTAAACTTTATCAAACACCACTTGAACCAGCTATAACAAGTGATTTATCATTTGTATATCGAGAGGACAAAGAAAAGATTCCAAGAATTGAAGATTTCCTCAATGAATGGGATAATTTCTTAGATAAGATGAGCTATGTTGATCGTCTTAAGTCTTCAAGATAAATATTAAAAAGGGGCGCACAATTCATGCCAAAAGAAAAAGAATTAGTTTTTGGACACAGAAATCCTGATACAGATGCAGTTTCAGCTGCCGTTGCTTATTCATATTTACAAAATCAATTAGGATACAATACTGAAGCTGTTGCTTTGGGTGAACCTAACCTAGAAACAAAATTTGTTTATAATCATTTTGATGCTAAATATCCACGTATCATCTCAGCCATTAATGGTGAAGTTAAAAAAGTTATGTTAGTTGATCATAATGAAAAACAACAAAGTGTACCTGACATCGATGATGTTCAAATTACACACGTTGTAGACCATCATAGAATTGCTAATTTCGAAACAAAATTGCCTCTATACTATCGTGCAGAGCCACTTGGTTGTGTAAGTACAATTATTTGGAAGATGTATAACGAAAATGATGTTGAAGTACCTGCTAAGATTGCTGCATTGATGGCTTCATCAATTATTTCTGATACTCTATTATTGAAATCACCTACAACAACTGATGAAGATAGAGCTGCTTTGAAGAGCCTAGCTAAGACAGCTGGCATCGATTATGAATCATACGGTCTTGAGATGTTGAAAGCTGGTACAAATCTTGACAGCAAGTCAACACAAGAACTAATTGATATGGATGCTAAGAGCTTTGATATGAAGGGTAATAGCGTACGTATTGCTCAAGTTAATACTGTTGATATTGACGATACTCTAAAACGTGAAGCTGACTTTGTTAAAGACATTAAGGCTGAAAGTGCTGACAAGGGTTACAACTTATTTGTATTGTTGATTACAAATATCTTAACAAGCGATACAACAGGTATTATCATCGGAGACGATAGTGCTATCAAGACATTTGAAGAAGCACTTAATACTAAGGTTTCAGATAACAAAGCTAGTTTACCTGGTGTTGTATCACGTAAGAAGCAAGTTGTTCCTCCATTGGATGCTAAATTTTAATTTAATATTATGATTTTAAAAAGATAAGAAATCCTTTTGAAGGTTTCTTATTTTTTTTGTAGCTAGAATTTTTAGAAATCGTTATATTATAAGAAAGTAGACTATCAGAAACCAAAACACACGTTTTCACAATTATTTTTATGCAGAATAATGAAATGATCTAAAGAAATGCCATTGTTGTCAATGGTCAAATTTGTTTATCGAATCCTAAATATTGATAATAAAATTAATGAAAATGAACATTTTTCTTGAAAACGTATTCTTAAGTTTGATATAATGGCAACATTGCTGAAAATTTACTTTTATTTTAGAGTTAGAGGGAGTCTTTTTTTAATGAATGTAATAAATATTTTAATTGGTCTTTTACCAATGATCGGTTGGGGTGTTTTCCCAATCATGACTGGGAAGTTCGGAGGGAAGCCAGTCAATCAAATTATTGGTGCTACATATGGTACTTTGTTATCTGCTATTGTTGTTGCAGTTGCTATGCAAACACCTTTATTGACAGGTAAGAATTTCTTGTTCACATTTTTATCTGGTGCTTGTTGGTCCATTGCTCAAAGTTTGGTATTCTACGCCTTTGGTGAAATGGGTGTTTCTAAAACAATGCCGGTTTCAACTGGTTTTCAATTGATTGGTACTTCATTGTGGGGTGTCGTGGTTCTAGGAGAGTGGCCTTCAGTAACGGCTAAATTGATCGGCTTTTTCTCAATTGTTTTAATTATTATTGGAGTTTATCTAACTACGTATAGTGAGAAAAAGGTTACTGAGAGTGAATCAAGTGTTGTTAAAGGTATTTCTTTGGTACTAATTGCTACGATCGGTTATGTTGGATATTCAGCATTTCCACAAGCTGTTTACGTTGATAGTTTCCAAGCATTCTTGCCACAGGCTTTAGGTATGGCAGTTGCGTCAACTATTTTTGCTTTTATTACAAAGAGTAATCGACAAGCTAAACCATATAGATCTAAGAGTACTTATTTGAATATTATTAGTGGTATCTTCTTTGCTTTTGCCGCTTTGACATATTTGATCTCATCACGTAAAGATGTGAATGGATTAGCTACTGGATTTACGCTTTCACAAATGAATGTTATTATCGGAACACTTGGTGGTATCTATATCCTGCATGAAAGAAAGACACATAAAGAAATGATCATGGTTATTTCTGGATTGATCTTGGTTGTCGTGGCCGGAATTATTACAGCCTTCATATAAAAATAATTTAAGTCTTGATCTGAAAGGGTTAAGACTCTTTTTTTGAGATTTATAAAAAAATATTATTGACAGCGCTTACACAACAAGATATGATGTGCTCGTAAGCGTAAGTAAAACGGTTTACTGGTTTGAGAGGTGTTTCACTTTGAAAAGAAATCATAAAACAACGATTAGAGATGTTGCTAATAAAGCAGATATTTCGGTCACAACAGTTTCTTTAATTCTAAATGGCAAAGGTGATCGCTTTAGTGAAGAAACAAAAGAAAAAGTTCATAAAGCTCAGACAGAGCTGGATTATTATCCAGACTATTATGCAAGAGGATTGGTAGGACAGAGAACCAATTCAATCGGCATTGTGATTCCGGATATTATGAATCCTTTCTTTGCTAGTTTAGGATTGAGTGTTGAGCAGGCTGCCATCCCTAAGGGTTATTTTCCTCAAATCTTTAGTGTCAACGGTTTTAAAGAGAATATCGATTATTTTATTGAGCAATTTGCTTCAGGAACACAAAAGGGTTTGATTTTAGCGGCTCCAGGAGCATCTAAAGAAATTGTTGATAAATTATCGACGCATAATAATATTCCCATGGTACTAACTGATCAAGCTGATTTAAATATTGATGATGATCGGGTTTTGATCAATGAAGAGGTATCAGGAGAACAGATTGCGGAACATATATTATCTCTAGGTCATAAGCATGTCGCTTTTGTAATACCTGAATCGTTGACAATGAACTTAGTAAAACGTTTTACTGGTTACGAAAAAGCTTTTAAAAATCATAATTTGAGAATTGAAAAGGAGTTGATTTTTAGAGCAACTTTTGGACCAGAAGGTGGTGTTGAGGCAGCACATAAGATTGTTCAGACTAATGCCACAGCTGTTATAGCCATTAATGATGATGTGGCGATGGGTGTTTACAAGGGCTTGAATTTATTGGACAAGAGAATACCCGAAGATTATTCAGTCGTTGGTTTCGATGATATTAATTTAAATAAATATTTGACGCCGAGTTTAACGACTATGGCCCAACCAATAGATGAAATTGGTGAACAAGTGGTAGAACTATTAATTAATCGAATCAAAAATCCCAGTAGTGCAAAGAAGACAATTATTCTAAATACTAAGTTAAAAATTGGAGATTCAACAAGAAAAGTGATTTAAGAGGGGGACGAACTGATGAAAAAAGGTTTAGTTTTGAATACTCAGATTTCCGCAGTGATAGCCGATATGGGTCATTTTGATACTTTGTCAATTGGAGATGCTGGTATGCCAGTACCTGCCGGAACAAAGAAAATTGATTTGGCCGTTCAAAAGGGTTTACCTAGCTTTATTGATGTTTTACAGAATGTACTTTCAGAATTACAAATTCAAAAGGTATATTTGGCAGAGGAAATTAAAACGCAGAATCCTGAACAATTGGCTAATATCAAAAAGTTGATCGATGTACCAATCGAATTTATTCCACATGATGAAATGAAAAAAAGATTAAGTACTAATAAGGCTTTCATCCGTACTGGTGAAGCTAGTCCGTTTTCAAATATCATTTTAGAGAGTGGAGTCACATTTTAACCGGAGGTGATTTTTTATGAAGATTGAAATGAAAAATATTTCTAAAGCCTTTGGTACTAATAAAGTTTTGGAAGGTGTTAATTTCACTGTTCAATCTGGAGAAGTTCATACTTTGATGGGTGAAAATGGTGCTGGTAAATCGACACTAATGAATATTCTTACTGGCCTTTATGATGATGATGGCGGAGAAATTTATGTCGATGGTAAGCAAACACAATTTAATGGTCCGCTTGATGCGGAACAACATGGAATTTCTTTTATCCATCAAGAAATGAATAATTTTTTGGAAATGTCAGTTGTTGATAATATGTTTCTTAATAAGGAAATAAAAAACAAATTTGGCATTATGAATGAAAGCAAAATGCATGAACAAGCTAGATTCTATTTAAATAAATTGGGGACCAAGATTGATGTCGATAAGCCAATTGGAACGTTGAGCGTAGGGCGTCAGCAGATGATTGAAATTGCCAAGTCTTTGATGACGGATGCTAAGATTATTATTATGGACGAACCAACTGCAGCTTTAACTGAAAATGAAATTGCACAACTATTTGAAGTAGTACGTGATTTGAAAAAACAAGGTGTTGGTTTTATCTACATTTCTCACCGTATGGAAGAAATTTTTGAAATTGCGGATAAAGTAACAGTAATGCGTGATGGTATTTCTATTAATGAGTATTCAACTAAAGATGTAAATATGAAACAATTAGTCAAAGATATGGTTGGACGTGAAATTGGAGACTTCTATCCGGACCGTGACCCTCATTTTGGTAAAGTTTCGCTTGAAGTTCAGCACCTATCGGAAAAAGGTGTTTTCAGTGATGTTAATTTTCGAGTTCACGAAGGTGAAATCTTAGCATTTTCTGGATTGATGGGTGCTGGAAGAACAGAAATCATGCGCTCTATCTTTGGAATTGATCCTCATAACGAAGGTAAAATCTTGATTGATGGTAAGGAGGTGCATATTCATTCGCCTCAGGAGGCTATCAAAAATCAAATTGGTTTCTTAACAGAGAATCGTAAGGATGAAGGTCTGATTTTAAATGACTCATTGCGTGACAATATTGCTTTACCATCGATTGGTGGATTTGTTAAACACGGGATTATTGATGACAAATCTGTAAACGATTTCACAAATATGTTAATGAAACGTTTGACGGTTAAGGCTCAAAGTGCTGATGTTAGTGCTGGTAGTTTGAGCGGTGGTAATCAGCAAAAGGTAGTTTTGGCTAAATGGGTCGGTTCAGGATCTAGAGTGTTGATTTTAGATGAGCCTACTCGTGGTGTTGATGTTGGTGCTAAACGTGAAATTTATGACTTGATGAATGAATTAACTGATCGGCATGTTGCTATTATTATGATTTCAAGTGATTTACCAGAAGTTTTAGGTATGAGTGATAAAATTGCAGTCGTTTATGAAGGTAAGATTACAGGAATCGTAGATACAAAGACAGCAACACAAGAGTCAGTTATGACTTTAGCGACAGGGGGATCAAACGATGGAAGAACAAACTAAAATCGCTGAGAAAAGCGAAAAAAGTGGTTTTAATTTCAAAAAGTTTATTAGTAAGTTAGGACCTTTGGTAGCCTTAATTATTTTGATTATCTTGGTTACTGCTCTGAGTCCAGGATTTATTCAACCTAGTAATTTATTAAACCTATTGAGACAAGTATCAATTAATGCCGTAATTGCCTTTGGGATGACCTTTGTAATTTTAACTGGTGGTATTGATTTGTCGGTTGGTTCAATCCTTGCTTTAACTGGTGCGGTAACGGCCTCAATGTTGGCCAGTGGCACTTCAGCAATTGTCGCTTTGCTAGTCGGATTTTTAATGGGTGGACTTCTAGGATTCTTAAATGGGATTTTGATTGCCTATGGTAAAGCCGCACCATTCATTGCTACATTAGCAACTATGACCATTTTCCGCGGTGCTACATATGTATTTACAAATGGTAATCCTATTACTGGGGCCAAGATGAATAACAGTTTTCTTTTCCAATTTATGGGTCGTGGCTACTTGTTAGGAATTCCAGTTCCAATCTTTATTATGGCAATTGTTTATTTAATTTTATATGTCTTGTTACATAAGACAACATTTGGACGTAAAACATATGCTTTGGGTGGCAACGAACAAGCTGCTTACATTGCTGGTGTTAAGACAAAAATTGTTACAATGTGGATCTATACTATTTCTGGATTGATGGCATCATTAGCTGGAATCATTTTAACTTCACGTTTGAGCTCTGCCCAACCGGATGCTGGGACATCTTATGAAATGGATGCTATTGCCGCTGTTGTTTTAGGTGGTACGTCATTGGCTGGTGGTAAAGGTAGAATCTTTGGAACTTTAATTGGTGCCTTGATAATTGGTACATTGAATAACGGTATGAATTTGTTGGGAATTTCCAGTTTCTATCAACAGATCGTTAAAGGTATTGTAATTTTGATTGCTGTACTACTAGATAGACGTTCATCAAATGATTAATCATATTAAGGGGGATTTTCTATTATGAAGAAATCTTTAAAGCGTGTACTTTTAGCAGTTAGTATCTCTGCATTAGCTATGTTTACTCTAGCAGGATGTGGAAAGTCAGGTCTTGACTCAGGTGGATCAAGTGATTCTAAAGTAGAGACTAAGAAACCTAAGGACATTAAAGTTGGAGCTTCACTATCAACTTTGTCCAATCCATTCTTTGTTTCCGTTAAGAAGGGGATCAATGATTTAGCTAAGAAAAATGGAACCAATGTCCAAGTTTCTGATGCACAAAATGATACAGCTAAACAAAATAATGATATTGAAGATTTAATTACTAAAAAGGTTGATGTTTTGATCATTAACCCAGTAGATTCATCAGCTATTACACCGGCTGTTAAAGACGCAAATGATGCGGGTATTCCAGTCATCACCGTTGATCGTTCTAGCGAGGGCGGAAAGGTTTTGACTTTAGTTGCTTCTAATTCCACTAAAGGTGGTAAGATGGCCGCTGAGTTCTTGATCAAGAAGTTGGGTAACAATGCTAAGGTTGCTGAACTACAAGGAATCCCAGGAGCCTCAGCAACTCGTGAACGTGGTAAAGGTTTTGACAAGTATGCTAAAGGTAAACTAGATATTGTTGCTAAACAAACAGCTGGATTTGATCGTGCAAAAGGTTTGAGCACTACAGAAAACATTCTTCAAGGAAATTCAGATATTGTAGGAATTTTCTCACAAAATGATGAAATGGCTCTAGGGGCTGTTCAAGCTGTCAAGTCAGCTAACAAAGATATTGCTATCGTTGGTTTTGATGGTGAAGAAGATGGTATCAAGGCTGTCAAGTCAGGTAAAATGGCTGCAACAGTAGCACAACAACCAGAAGAAATGGGACGTTTAGCACTACAAGCTGCATATGATCATTTCAATGGTAAAAAAGTTAAAAAGAATATTGAATCACCATTGAAATTAGTTACAACTGATAGTTTAAATAAATAGTAATCAACATGAATTAAAGGGGAATATGAATTTACTTCATGTTCCCTTTTTTGGAGGAGAGCAAAATGGCAAATAAAGTAGTTGTAATCGGAAGTATTAACGTTGACAGTATCATGCATATCGATAACTTACCCAAACCTGGTGAGACTATAAAAATGAATTCCTTCTCGAAAGCTGGTGGTGGTAAGGGTGCTAACCAAGCTGTTGCTGCGGCCAGATCAGAAGCAGATACTAGTTTCATTGGTCGTGTTGGGGATGACGGTAATGGAAAATTAATGTTGAAACTCTTAAAAGAGGATCATATAGATACAAAACACGTTACAGTAGTTCCGAAGGAAGATACGGGGCAATCATATATTCTTCTACAAAAATCAGGTCAGAACTCCATTATTTATCAAGCAGGTGCCAATGCTTTGGTAACTGCCGAAGATGTTGATCAAGCTCAAGATACGATTAAGCAGAGTGATTTTATTGTTACAGAATTCGAGACACCAATCCCAGCTGCTATTGCTGCCTTTAAAGTTGCTCATACGGCTAAGAAGGTAAAACGATGTATTAATTGACTCGCCGTTAAAGACATCCCTGAGGAACTCTTAAAATTGACAGATATCATTACTCCTAATGAGACGGAAAGTGAGTTAATTTCAGGTATTAAAATTACTGACGAGGATTCTTTGAAAATGTCTGCTGATTTTTATCATAATTTAGGAATCAGTGGTGTAATTATTACTTTGGGATCAAAGGGTTCATTTGTTTCTCTAAACGGTAAGTCAGAACAAATTCCAGCCTTTAAAGTCAAGGCTGTTGATACCACGGCCGCAGGCGATACCTTTATTGGTGCGTTAGCATCTGAATTGAATCCAGATCTATCTAATATCCATGATGCAATTGTCTATGCAAGTAAAGCTTCATCATTAACAGTTCAAAAATTAGGAGCTTTTCCTTCAATTCCTAAACGCGAGGCTGTTCTAAAATAAACTAAAAAACACGTCGAAAATTAATTCGGCGTGTTTTGTTTATTTATTGATTTTTATATCAGAGAGTTTATAAATTTAATTGATTTGTATCTCAATACTATACAAATTGGGAGGATATTTATTATAAGTAGTATTAATGAGAAAATCACATTTGTAATGTATATATCTAAGGAGAATATTTTCGCCAGATATTTTTGTCTATTTCTATCTGACGGCTATAATATACTTCCTTTTGAAAAAAATGTTAAATAAAAACTCTTGAAATCACTTCTGATATTTACGTAATTTTGGTGGGATATAACTTCGAATGAAGTCGTGAATTTCAGTTAAAGAATTGCTAAATAGCAGAGTTTTTCGAGTTTCAGATTCCATAAATCCTTGATCAACCATTTCATCGAAGAAACTTTCCAATTTGTCATAATAGTGGTTTACATTAAAAAAGATACAGGGATGTGAGCTGACACCGATGATAGTCCACGAAAAGGCTTCGGAGATTTCCTCAAGAGTTCCAGGACCACCGGGTAAAGCAATATTAGCAACAGAATTTTGTAACATGGCTTCTTTACGTTCTGACATGGTTGAAACGATATCCAATTTTGATAAATTAGTGTGTGCTAAATGACGGTCGAAGAGTTGTTGCGTGATAATTCCGTGAACAAAACCATTATCAGATAAAACACTGTCAGCGACGACATTCAGAATATTTGGAATGCCACCGCCATAAGTTAGACCATAATTATTTTGAACCAACCAGTGACCAAGATCTTGGGCGCTAGTAGTATAAATTTCTTGGTTACCAGTAGAGGCACCACAATAAACAGCAATATTTTTCATTTTTTAACCTCGTTATTAAATATCAAAATTGGTTTCTCGTTTGAGTCGACGGTAGTAAAGAACCGAAGCAGTATCTAGAGCATCTAAAGCCCGTAGTTGGTCGTCAGAAAGTTCTTTAGTACTTAGGGCTAATAGGATAAAGGTTGTATAGAGTTTCTTAGGTGACAAATCTAAGCCCGTAGATTCACTGTCACGTTTGAGATCACGATGTAAGGCAGGAACAGTCAATAATGGTGTATTGGCGGCCTTATTTCGACTTAGAAAAAGATTTTGATCATCCCAAAATGATCTGAAAGGTTCAATGTAAGTTTTATAAATGTCGAGAAACTTCTGTTCATCAGGGTTAAAGGTCAGTTGATTGAATTTACGATAGAAATCGGGTGCCAAGGCCTCTTTGTAGTTAAAACCCTTAGAAATGATTAAAATTAATAGTCTCGTATAAACACTCAAATCCGATTTTAAATATTCAGGTAGTTTTAAGAAAACAACTGTAGGAAAATCAGTTTGTTTGGGGACAGCAACACTATTAATATTTAAGGTCGGTATTTCAGGCGTTTTCTTGACGCTAAAGAGATATTTGAAGTAAACATTAAGATTACTGATAACTTTGTTGATTGTACTAGGACTAAGCTGTAAATTCTCGAGCATAAAGTCTTTAAAAAGACGGACATCCATCTCGTGGACATCTTGGATACTTTCAGATATTTTATATTCTGTATTGTGTTGAATTGTGTAATTGAAAAAGTCAGTTAATGAATTCAAATATTCAGTGTGTGCTTTGTCAGAAATATGCCTAGTTTTTAAATGAGCTTCAAAACCAGTTAAATAGGGGATTTTTACCATTTGAGACCCTCCTTTTGTCAATATTATACCGTTACTTAAAACGACTAACCAAATTTAGTCTAATTTTGAACAAATAAATAGTGGCAGCAATCTATGATTACTGTCACTAAGGGATGATACTGTATTAATTAATTGTTACATCTAAAGCTTGATCGCCAGCCAAGACGTCCTTTTCCTCGAAAGTACCCATTTCTTTGACAGCATCAGAATTAGTGATGATAGTCATGATTGAGGAATCTTTCTTAGCAGCTTTGATTTGTTCAAGATCCATCGTTGCTAACTTTTGACCAGTTTTAACAGTTTCACCCTCCTTGATAAACATTTCGAAAGGTTTACCTTTTAATTCAACTGTATCGATTCCTAAGTGTAACATGATCTCTAGACCATGTTTAGAAGTAATCATCAAAGCATGCTTAGTAGGGAACACTGTGCCAATCACACCGCCGATAGGTGCTACAATTGTACCATCTGATGGAGCAACAGCAAAACCATCTCCCATAAGCTTTTGTGAAAAGACTGGATCACTAACTTTATCCAAATGTATTAATTTACCATTTGCGGGTGCAACAAATTCATCAACTTTTTTTCTAGAGAATAACCCCATAATTAAATCTTCCTCCTTGATGTTTTAGCAAGTAAGGATGATACAGATATAAGTTATACTTGCTAATGCGCTTAAATTACTTATGATATAGATAGATTTAAATTCATTGAAAGCGCTTAATCACTCATATATAGTATAACTCCTGAAACATAATTTCAATAAAAAACGGGTATATACCACAATACTTAACATAAAAACAATAAATAGAAATAATTTTTTAATAAATTGAAAGAGGAAAAACAAATGTTTACTAAAATTTATTATCATGTATATTCAATCAGAGGTCATAAGTATGTGATTGGAGCTACCAAAAAGGGACTGTCTTTTGTTGGTTCCCGTGATCAAGATTTTGAAGAAGTAAGACGATTTTATCCAGAAACCGAGTTAATGGACGCTGAACAAATAGTAAATAAATATGCGAACCAAATTCGAGAATATTTGTTAGGAAAAAGACAAGAATTCTCATTAAAATTAGATATTTCTGGAACAAAATTTCAAGAATCAGTGTGGGATCAGTTAAAGAAAATACCATATGGTCAAACAAGCAGTTATACAGAGATTGCACAGTCAATTGGTAATCCTAAAGCTGTTCGTGCCGTTGGATCTGCTGTAGGTAAGAATCCTGTATTAATTGTTATTCCATGTCATCGGGTTATAACCAAGAATCAACAATTGGGCAATTATCGTGGAGGGTTAGCAATGAAACGGGAGCTATTAACTTTGGAAGGAGCAATTAATTAATAATGGTTTACTTTCCAGTAGTCATAGGGTAAACTTACCCTTGAATTTAAGTGAGTAAATACTTACTCACTATACTTTTCTTCAGGGGTGACTATAGATGGTAACAACAGCTATTTCCATAGATGATGTATCTAAGAGTTTTGATAAAAAATTGGTTTTAAAAGATGTCAATTTACAAATCACAGAGGGTAAGATTATTGGGTTAATTGGTCCTTCAGGTGCTGGCAAATCAACTATTATCAAGATTATTTTAGGAATGGAAGTACCAGATTCTGGAACGACAATGATTTTTGATAAAAAGATGCCTAATCGAAGATTATTAGGTCAAATAGGTTATATGGCTCAGACAGATGCCCTATATGAACAATTAACAGGACGAGAAAATCTTAAGTTTTATGCTGACATGAAAGGATTAAATAAACGGGATGTTATAGAACAGATAAAACATGTAGCTCAAGTAGTTGATTTAGTGATCGACTTGGATAGACGTGTTAGTGGTTATTCGGGTGGAATGAAGCGTCGTTTGTCTTTAGCCATTGCTTTACTAGGGTTTAACCAAATTTTAATTTTAGATGAACCGACGGTAGGGGTTGATCCGGCATTACGTAAACAGATTTGGTCTGAGTTGCAAAAATTAAGGGATGATGGAAAGACGATTCTGGTAACGACACATGTTATGGATGAAGCTGAATTAACTGATGAGGTGGCTCTTTTGTTGGGCGGAGAGATTATTGCCGATGATACTCCTACCAAACTGAAACAAGCTTATCAGGTGGATTCGGTTGAAGAAGTATTTTTAAAAGCGGAGGCACAACAAAAATGAGAACGTTAATGATTGCTCAAAGGGTTATTAAAGAACTATTTCGAGATAAAAGAACATTGGCATTGATGTTTCTAGCACCTATTTTAATTCTCTTTTTGATGAAGTTAGTTTTCTCTGTTAATTCACAGACTGATGTTAATGTAGCAACTGTAAATGTTAGCACTAGTTTGAACGAGAGCTTGAATAAGGCTAGTCACGTGTCAATTACTAAATATGACCAAACCAAAAAGGCCCAAAAGGCCTTAAAAGATAAGAAAGTCGATGCCGTAATTAACTATCGCGATAATAATTTTTACGTCAAATATAGCAACGTCGACGCCAGTAAGACTAATGCTACTAAATTAGCTTTAAACAGTGCTTTATTACTCAATTCAATAAAGCAGATGAAACACCAATTACAAAAATTGCAATTGGCTCTGGGAATACCGGCGAATAAAACTAAGTCGGTAAGTAAACCCAAAATTCATAATAGTTACGTCTATGGAAACTCGAAGACAAATTTCTTTGATAAAATAGTACCTATCTTAATGGGATTTTTCGTTTTCTTCTTTGTGTTTTTGATTTCAGGGATGGCTTTATTGAATGAACGAACATCTGGTACTTTGAGTCGATTGTTGGCAACGCCGGTTAAAAGATCGGAAATTGTTTTTGGATATATGCTCAGTTATGGCGTAATTGCTATTCTACAAACACTAGTGATTGTCCTATTTACTGTGTGGGCTTTAAATGTTGAAGTCGTCGGCAGTATTTTTTACGTAATTTTAATTAACTTCGTTTTAGCATTAGTCGCGTTAGCGTTCGGTATTTTAATGTCGACATTTGCTAAATCAGAATTTCAGATGATGCAATTCATCCCATTAGTAGTTATTCCTCAGGTGTTTTTCTCAGGAATCATTCCATTAGATACGATGGCTAAAGGCGTTAGAGTGATTTCTTATATTTTACCTTTAAAATATGCGGGTGATGCGTTAACTGGGATAGTTATGTCAGGAGATGGGTTTGAACGGATAGTAATACCTATAGTAGTATTATTGGGATTCTTAGTCATTTTGACGGTGTTAAATATCTTAGGATTGAAGAAATATAGAAAGGTTTGATTAGATGGAGAAAGCATTTCAGGATTTAGACGATTGGTTAGCTGTAGAGAAGATGCCTAATGGTAAGAAGCGTGTCCTACAGGCGGCTGTGACACTTTTTTCTCAACAGGGATATGACGGGACTTCAACGGCGCAAATTGCTGAGATGTCTAAAATGAGTCAAGCTACAATCTTTAAGTATTTCAAATCAAAAGAGGAATTATTGCTGTTTATAGTAAAACCATTGATTGAACATATATTGCCAGGATATGGTAAATCATTTGCTCAAGAACTACAAAATAATGGGGATGATTTAGAGAGCTTAATCCATTTCATTGTTTTTAATCGTTATCAATTCTTAGTTCAGAATAAAGATGCGGCAATTATTTTGATTTCACAGCTTCTGATCAATGATGAAATTAAGAATATGCTCTTTAATGAAATTCAGGTGATGAAAGATATATTTATCGATAATGTTTGGAAACCATTGGTTAAGACTGGTGAACTGAGGGATGATCTTGATCTATTGCAGCTCCTGAGAACTGTTATTGGGCAAATTCTCTTATATTTCTTACAGAGTCAGCGGATTTTGCAAATTGATGATCAGAAACAGATTGAGTCGGATTTGATTAAGATCGAACATACAGTTATTTTAGCAATTAAAAAATAAGTTCTATTTGCCAAGTGTGATATGCTTGTTTTAATTGATTTTAAACAGTCTGAGGGGTAGTTTACCTTGAATTTAGAAGCCATTTTAAAAGAAGAGTTTGGATATGATACATTTAGAATCGGCCAAAAAGAATTAATTGAAAAAGTTTTATCCGGTGAAAAGGCTATGGGGATAATGCCTACCGGTGGTGGTAAGTCAATTTGTTATCAGCTACCGGCCACTGTTTTACCTGGAGTGACCTTGGTCGTTTCGCCCTTGATTTCCTTGATGAAGGATCAAGTTGACAGTTTGAATGAAGTTGGTATTCCAGCGACCTTTTTGAATAGTACCGTTGAGTGGCATGATCGTGAAGAACGCATGCGCTATATCGAAACTGGTGCTGTCAAATTGCTATTTGTGGCGCCTGAAAAGATTGTTAATGATGAATTCTATAGTTGGCTGTCACAATTAGATATATCATTGATTGCTATTGATGAGGCTCACGTCTTATCTTCCTGGGGACATGATTTTCGTAGTAGTTATTTAGAGATGATACCGTCTTTGAAGAAGCTACCTGGCAGTCCAGCCTGGCTAGCATTGACGGCTACAGCTACACAGCAGGTTCAAGATGACTTGGCAGGCATCTTAGATATACCAGAGCAAAATATCGTTAAAACTGGCTTTAAACGGGCTAATTTAACCTTAAAGATTGAACGTGGTGTTGATAAGCTAAAATTTGTTTCTGATTATGTTCAAAGTCATGCAAAAGAGTCGGGAATTATTTATGCTGGTCGACGTGAAGATGTTGATAATCTATATAATTATTTTCAAGGTAAAGGTATTCGTATTGGACGCTATCATGCTGGTTTGAGTGATGAAGAACGTCATCAGCAGCAAGAAGATTTTCTTTATGATCGTACAGATGTTATCGTTGCTACAAATGCTTTTGGAATGGGAATCAATAAGACTAACGTGCGTTATGTTTTGCATTATTCTATTCCGGGAACAATTGAAAGTTACTATCAGGAAGTTGGTCGTGCGGGACGTGATGGATTACCAGCTGAAGCGGTATTGTTGTATGCACCTGCTGACTTGAATCTACATCGTTTCTTTATTGATAAGTCTTTAGGTGATGACGATTATAAATTAAGCCTAAAGAATAAGTTATTTAAGATGAGTCAATATGCCGAAACTGAATCTTGTTTAATGAAATTCATTCTAGATTATTTTGGTGAGGAGAATACAGAACCGTGTGGTAAGTGTTCAAATTGTTTGGATAATCGTGAGATAGTTGATATTACTGCGGATGCACAAAAAGCTTTGAGTTGTGTTGTAAGGATGGATCAGAAGTATGGTAAGAAGATGATCACAAGAGTTTTGGTGGGAAAAGACGATGTAGCTAATGATTGGCGTCATTTTGAAAAATTATCTACTTTTGGCATTTTTAAAGACAATACTTTGAAACAAACTAGTCGTCTATTGGATTTTTTAACTGCAAATGGTTTTTTAAAGAGCAGTGGAGGAAAATATCCTATTTTACTGTTGTCTGATAAAGGTTTAGATGTTTTGAAGGGAAAAACTTCTGTCACTAGAAGAAAAGAAGAGAAGGTGGCCGCAGAATCGAAATCAATCGTTGCTGATGGTAGTTTCGATGAGGAACTCTTTGAACAATTACGTAAATTACGTTTGAATTTGGCTCGTGAGCAAGGCATAGCACCGTTTATGATCTTCTCTGATAAGACTTTGAAGAATATGTGTCAAAGTATGCCAACTAATAGTGAAGAGTTTTTGGCTGTTAGTGGGGTAGGAAAAGTCAAATTAGAGCAATACGGTGAAAAATTCATTTCAGAAATAGAACAGTATCAGAATGAATTACAGGTTTAATAATTAAATAATAGAGTAGTTAAGCTAAATGTTTTACGAAAACAGAAGAAATAATATAAATTCTGTAAATGTTGGTATAATAGGGTTTATTAAAAGTAGAAAAGCTTAAAAAGACTTATAGATCCTTTAATGGGGAAGAAAAGCCATATTATGGACCATATATGAGACTAAAAATGACTTTTTATGATGAGTTGTTGACTAAAAATAATGAACTTGATGTCTGAGAACGTCTCTCAAACATCAAGATTTTTTAAATTCATATTTTAAATTAAATGTTTTACGAAAACATAAATTAAAAAAACAAAAAAAGAAGGTAACTAAGACGAAAAAAATTGCCATTATCTCAGATATACATGGAAATTTTACAGCATTTGAGAGGGTAGTTGCAGATGCAAAAAAAGAGGGTGTTGATGAATATTGGTTTTTGGGTGACCTATTAATGCCCGGCCCAGGAACAAATTCAATTCTTGAATTACTTGATTCATTAAATGCCCCTATTAAATTGAGGGGAAACTGGGACGATTTTCTTTTTGAGGATATTTTACCTATTAGCAAAGCCTATATTGATGAGCCACAAACTACCTATATTGTTGAATTATATAAGTACATTTATAATCACCTAGACTCCAAGTACCTAAAGGAGATGCGTCAATGGCCTATTTATAGTCAAACTACCATCAGTGGCTTTAATATTGTTTTGGCTCACAATTACCCTAAAAAGAATTTTGGTCACGAGCTATTACCTTATGCTGAGCAAAAGAACTTTGATGAGCTTCTTTTTGATAAGCCTTTTGACATTGCTATTTATGGTCATACACATCACCAATTAATGCGAACTAGCAGCAAAGATCAATTAATTATCAATCCAGGCTCCATTGGACAACCGTATACGGCCTGGGATAAGTTCAGTGCTGACAGACGCGCTCAGTACGTCATTTTAACTTTTGATAAGACAAGTTATCGTGGAATTGACTTCAGAAAAGTCTCTTATTCAATTGATGATGAATTGGCATTTGCTAAGACTAATGAATTACCATTTTATGAATTATATGAACGTATTTTCACTGAAGGCAAAGCTTTTACTCATAATAATGATGCTTTAAATGAAATCATTGCTAAATATAATTATAAATCTGATGTCTTGACGTATTTAAAACATTTGGAAAACGATTAGCAGTTAGATAATGGTTATTGAAATCAAAGATAATGCAGCTCTTTGATCTTTTTTCGTGTGGTTATATATTAATTTAAATTCTTTGTTAAGAAGTCGTATTTTAAAGCTAATATTTCTTCAAATACTTAACTTCATATAATACATATTATGTAACCTTGAATATCTAAAAAGTATTCTATTCTCATAATTTTACTAATTTCAGCTATTCTACTCTTTTCCATATATATACTGATTTGATCAAATATATCTTTTTAATTGGTTAAATAAAAAAACAAAAACACCTCAATTAATTTATTATAATTGAGGTGTTTTTCGATTGCTATTGTAAAGCCTGTAGGAGTTTTTTAAGTACAAATGTATCAACATAATCATAGAATATGCGTAAGCAACACGTAGATTACGAAAAAATAAAAATTTGCTACTAACCCAAGGATTTCAACATTTATGTGATGAGTAACATATATTAACAAATTGTATTTTGAATTGTAATTTAAACCTATACTCCGACAAATTATGATATATATGTTCCTGTTCACATATCTAACATATATATCATGTAATGCTTTATTTCCTTACTAAATATTTCTTCTTTGTTGGAAATGAAAACATAACTGGTAATAACAATATTAAAACAGGAATCCAAATATTATATATCGATAGATATGCATGATTAAGTTTAGTTAGATTTATAATCCTTAAAACCTTTAGATTTGAACTCATCATTGATAAAAATACGGATACGCCTAAAACCGAGCCTATTTGTCTTACCACACTAATGACACTTTGTGACGATGTAAGTAATGATCCGCTGAAATTAGAAGCGGCCAATACATTTATTGGACCTGTAATTACCCCAAAACCAATACCTAGTATAAGTAATGCCATAGAAAGCCAAGTAGAGTTCGTTGCTCCATTCATTACAATCAAAATGTACGACAACAATATACTAATCATACCGACAAGAACTAATAATCTTGGTCCTAATTTATTGATGACTAGACTGCCTAATCCTCCGAATACAAATACAGTCGAAGACATTGGCAATAAAATTAATGCTGCTTCCAACTCTGTTTTGTGATCCACATTTGTTAAAAAGCTTGGAATGACGACCACGACTCCTATATAAAAAAATTGTGCTAGTAAAGCGACAATTGCAGATGCAGAAAAATCCTTAACTTTGAATAAATTTAGATCTATCATCGGATGCTTTACAGTTCTTTCTACAAATATAAAAAGACTTATTAAAACTATGCTAATTAGAAAGCACATGATGGTTTTAGGATCTTGAATTCCCCAATCCTTTAGTTTAATCAAATTAAGTGTTAGAAAGTATAAACTCAACATTGAGATGAGACTACCTACCCAATCGATTTTTTCTTTCAATTTTATATCCTTGTTAAAGTTTAAAGAAATACCAGATAAAAATATTCCAATGATAACAATTGGAATATTCATTAAAAAAATCCAATGCCAACCAAAGAAATCAGTGATGACTCCGCCTAACGTTGGCCCTATTGCAGCAGCCCCTCCTTGAGTCAATCCTAAGATAGCAACTATTTTGATACGATCCTTTATATTCCAAGTAGATAAACCTATAGCATTACCTAATGGAAGTAAGATTGAAGCTCCTAAGCTAGAAAAGATTCGTCCGATTATCAAATATACAAATGTGGTAGCAAAACCTGAAAATAAACTGCCTAGTCCAAATAGAACTAATCCGACAATATAGGTTTTGTTCTTTCCAAAAGTATCACCAAATTTGCTTAAAGGAATTGTACATGTAGCAAATATAATCGTATAAATATTTAAGGCCCAAGAAAGCCGATTGTAATCAACTTCAATTCCCTTTTGTATGGCTGGTAATGCTATATTCATGATCGTTGTATCGAGCATAACAAGAAATATTCCTAATGCCATTGCTATTGTTATGTTTATTTTTCTATTCAAAATCATTCCTCCATGGTAAATCTCAGTAATTGTTCTTTTTTTACGAGTTATTACTCACGTTAAATATGTTCAAAGCACAAAAATGTTGCTAAATAGATTGATTTTCTATGGTCCTGAATAACTTAAGATAGTAAATTTCATATATCACCTCATATATGAGCAAAAGCTCATCTTTTGAATAAGAGTATCAAAAAATAAGCTTAAAAACAGTATTTCGTAAGTAATATTAATTAGAATATTTGCAATAAACATGAGCTAAAACTCATGTTTATGTGATATACTAAATTACTACAAAAAAATATAAATGAAGTGAAGAAATGGATAAAAGAAAAGATACCAGAATCCCTGTTCAAAAAAGAGGTAAAGATAAGAAGAATCGAATTCTTTTAACAGCAAAGAAATTATTCATAGAAAAAAATTATTTTGAGGTTTCAACGAATGAAATTGCAAAACAAGCTGGGGTCTCAATAGGAACACTCTACTCATACTTTTCTAGCAAAGATGATATTCTAGCTGAACTCTTGAATGATTATAATAATTCCTTTTTGCCTATTTTGAAGAAAATAAATAATCAAGAATCCTTTCAGGCGTTTAAAACCGATACTAAATCTTGGTTATCTTATTTAATAGATCAGTTAATTGAGGCGGAAGATAAAAAGTTTCACTTACAAATTGAGATGTTGTCTTTTGTCGTGCCCAAGGTATTCGATCTGCGGAAGAAACATAATGACCAAATTACGGATTTGATCTATGAGTATTTTTTATACTATGCCAATAACACGGCTGTTCATGAAATTAGACTTTTATCTATTATTATTTTCGATTATATATCTGCTCTAGTTGATGAGTTACTATATAATAAACATTCATCTTCCGAAAAAGATGACATAAAAAAGTACGGAATTGATAGCATTTATACTATTATCAAGACGCATTTAAATTAGTATAGAATTTATACACTCTACTCCGCAAAATCAATTAAATACATGATTCTTTATTAAATCGTATTGAGAAATGAATTGATTTTACTTGAAAATTCATTAAAAATAGAGCTTCAACTAGTGAGGCTCTAAATACTGAAATTTTCAGAGTATTTAATGGACAATGAAATGAGTTTAAAGTTATTTGTATTTGTTCTTTTATTTTATTTAACTTGAAAAAGTTATTTTATTTAACTTGAAAAAGTAAGATAATATATTTATTAATAAATGACTTATTGAAAATTTTTTAAGAATGTAGAGGTTTTGTATGACTATACTTTTGGGCATAGGTTTAATAGTTTTAGCAATTTTTGCTATTGTTGGTAATATTAGTAACTCAAAGCAATTTGGCAGGAAAATCATGTCAGATAAATTAATTTTTTATATATTAATGTTGGTTGGTGGCATAGTCTTAATTATCTTCTAATTAATAATTATTAGCAATGAATTAAAAGAGCATCAGATTGGAATGAAGAATTCACAATCTGATGCTCTTTTAAGTCATATTATATTGTTTAATAAACTGGTTTAGTCCTTGAATATCTCTAATGGATAATCTACCAATTCTTTTTATTTTTCCAAGGTATTCTTTATTAATGTTTGCTAAGCTGCCTATGTCAATATATGAGGGCTTATTACACCCTGCTTCTTGCCAATCGGCGATTTTATAGTATTGTCGTTTTATTTTTTCTGACTTGTTTTTGTACTTTGAAGTTATTCTGTATGAAAGTATTTTATTCATTTCATCTTTTAGTACTAAAACGGGCCTTCTTTTACCACCGGGATTATTGTCAAAAGAAATATATATTGTTATCAGGTCATTCTCATTCATCATCAGATAACCATCTCATTGCTTCATCCTTAGATTTGATTTCTCTTACGGGTAATTTATCAACGGTTTTTAATAATTCATTACTAGCTCTTTCTCGATCAGTCAAAGCCAAATTAACAGGATAAGAGTCAGTAGCAACGATTCTTTTGAACAACATTGTTACTGCTGCCGTGGGTGTCATACCCAGATTATTGAGAACCTCTTCAGCATTATCCTTAAGATTTTGATCGACTTGAATTTGAATTCTGGCCTTCTTGGGAGTTTCGTGTTGTTTTCCCATCATAGTATAATTACCGCCTTTTATAAAATTAATACTCAATTAGTAGCTATTTATACTCATATTATAGTATGTATTACTCATTTTGTACAAATTTTAAGTAATGTTTCCCAAGATTTACAATATAAATCCGGCATTAAAGTGCTTAAACTAAAATAGTATAGTCATTATGTTGCCCTCCTTACTTTTAGTTAAATTCGAAACCTGCTTCTACATGTACAAAATGAATTTTTTTAAAAACTTTCAAATATAGTTTCCAGAATCAACAGTTGAATATATCAACTAATTATTCCATACTAACTTTGTAAAGGATGGTATTTTTATGGATAAAGATATTGAAAGAATTAGAGATTTCAATCGCTTCTATGCTAATTACTTTAATCGTTTTGAAAAGGAATTATATCAAGGTTTTCCTTCAATGAATGAAGCTCGAGTTATGGCTTTTTTACACTTCCATCAGTCTAGTACAGCTACCGATATTCAAAATGAACTGGTTTTTGATAAAGGTCAGCTAAGTAAGATGTTGACAAAGCTGGAGAAAAAAGGCATTTTGAAGCGCACTCTCAATCCTGAAGACAGACGACATTATCTTTTGGATTTAACTGATTCTGGTGAAGAGTTACATAAAGAACTTGCTGACAAAGCGAGAGCTTACTTAAAGGATGCTTTTAAGGATTATAATCCTTCTGTTTTAAAAATTATTGCTGATGACGTATCTGAAACACAGACGCTTTTTCAACAAACAGAAAATATTAAGATTCGTCGTGGTAATATGACTGATTTGGGTTTTATTGCTGATTTACATAGTCGAATTTATTCTACCGAAATACCGTTCAATCCAATTTTTCATAAGTATGTCTTACAAGCTTTAGCTGAATTGACGGATGACATATCAAAAAGTCTTATCTGGATTGCTCAGTTAGGCAATCGAAGAGTTGGAACGGTTTCTCTAGTGCTAGATACAACTGGAAAATATCAATTACGTTGGTTCGCGGTTGATCCTGACTATCAGGGTTTGGGGATTGGAACCAAATTGCTGGACACCTTAATGGATCAAGTTAAATTGGATAGTATTGATGAAGTCTATCTTTGGACAGTTGATGAGCTCGTGGGTGCGCGGAATCTATACAGAAAATTCAAATTTGATTTGAGTGAATCGAAAGTAAATAATGATTGGTCCGATCACCCTATTCATGAAGAAAAATGGTTATACCTGAAGGAGAATGAAATTATGGCTGATGAAAAGACAGAATTAATGCGTTTAATCGATACTGCTTACAATAATGTTCAAGATAATAAATATGAAGGGTTTAGAAAAGAATTATTGAAGTATTATACGGCTTTAAACAATGATGAGGATTATATTAAGATAATGCTCGGTTTAAGGTCAGCATTATTACAAGCTGATTTAACTTTAAATCTTAAGCAACGTATTTCAGGGTTGCCAAGTGAATATAGCGATATATTTAAATTCATTGAACCACAACTAAAGAAAGTCGATTCAAAAACTATAGATAAATATTCTCGTTATGGATTTGTTCCTCTTAAGTTAGGTAGTACGGTCAAGTATTTCCAAACTGTAAATAAAAATATACTTTGAAATGGATACTTAAGAATTGAAGTCGGTTTAATTAATATGTCTAATTACATAAATATAGTCAGGCATAACTGTGTGTATTTGTTTTCCTATTTCATTTAATGTTAGTAAATTATTTGAGTTGTTAATTCAATTGTTATTATAAAAAAGATTCCATTTGGTATGCGCAAAGCTATTGAGTTTATTTATCATAATAAGCGTCTCCTTTAGTTTTTGAAGTGTTTGACTTCAGTACTTACATATCCTATAACTAACGAAAATGATTTTGTATAATGAAGTAACGACTACCCACACAGCAGGTGATTTTTTGTTTCACACGCTTTAGTGTACTCAACTGGTCCTTTAAAGGCATAGCCAAGAATGCTTTTCGCATAAGTTCAACAGATTGTTTTCTCATAATCCGTATTTTTCTAATTTGAAAAAAACATTGATAATTTTGAAAAGATCTATTGGACCGTGATTTTTATCTGTAAATAATTTATTTGAATAAAAATCTATACAATAAAATTTACCATTTTTTATAATAAGATATTGAATTGAATTAAAAAGTTGTTTCTCAATGGTCTTTAACTTCTTTTTATCGTCCAACTTATTACTTTTAATAAAAATGAGCAAGTTTGTTAATGCGAGTCCACCCATACCATTCCAAATAGCATTTGATTTTGAATAGTCAGAGTTAATTGTATCTACAAATTCATCAATAATTTCTTGATAACAATTGAAATGACAAATTGCAAATAAGAAACCACTAACGCCATCAAAAAGGTATGGGGATATTTTTAAATAATCAGAGTATGATAATAGATTTGTTTTCCCCTGGAAGCTAACTTTTCTGTCTAAAATTTCCCTTATTAATCGATTTTTACAAGCTATTAGTTTTTTATCTTCTGGGAATTCACTAATTAACAACAAATAACCTGATATACCATTTAAACCGATACTTAAATCGCCTAGTGATTCATTTTTAATATACTCAATCAAAGTTCTTTCAGAAATATTATTCATTAATTTGAATAATAAAACTTGATTGGATCCAAGAAGAATTTTTTCATTCTTTATCGAATTATATACGATATCTTCTAAAGCTTTTTCTGGGTTATAATCCGCTGTATCATTTTTTAGTGTGTTTATGGCATCATCTAATAAAAGGATACTTTTATTTATAGTTGGGTTCTTAGATGTCATAATGTATACCAAAAAGGTCAATACTTGAGGATTGATTCTCATTTCAAAGCATCTTTCTAACATCATATAAAGAGCTTTATAAATATCATCGGTTGATGATGCGAGAAAATTGAAATCACCAAATAAATACATGAATAGTAGTCCAGCTCGTCGAATATCTTTTAACGCATTGCTGTCTTTTTCAAATGAAGTTAACCAATATATTGGAACCTTAGAGTAATCTTTACTTGGAATTCGTTTCAAAGAATCAAGATCTAATAGGTATGTATTTTTTTCGTCCCATCCAATGTTCTTATCGGAGATATCAATATTTTCGTACCCTAATAGATGAACTCTTTTTATATTGACTAGTAATGAGCGTTCGATTGCTAATATATTTATTAATGCCTTACTTTTATTTTCAGCAACAGATGGCCCTTTATTTGCTTGAAACCCTGATAATGAGCCATTAGTTTTATTTTTATAAATGAAAAATAAGGAAAACTTTTCTTCAATTCTTTCTATCGGAATTGGACCATTTAAAAATCCCTTCTTTCTTAAAAGTATTGATAATTGATATTCGTTCTCGCGATTTCTTAATTTTCCTTGATTATCAATATATTTTCGAGCCTGTTTGACAACAACTTGTTCATTATTAAATCGTGATTTACCAATATAGACATTTCCATAATTCGATTTCTTAATAATTCCATTAAGCAGATATTTTTTTAATAATCTCCCACCTTCAAAATATGCCGAATCCTGAAATGGATCCTTGATCCAACTTGGCAAATGAAAATATGGCTTTCTGTCATCAATGAATTCTTCACCGTCTGGACCAAATATTATATTTCCATCCTTTGTGTTTAGTTTAATTTGTCCATAACGATAAAAAACATTTTTAGACGATTTGTACGAGCAATCTGTCAATATTTGTGGGCCTGCATATTTTTTTAATTTGTTATCTAAAAACTCCAAAAGAAATTTAGATTCATTTAAATTTTTCGGATAGATTGTAATTAGTTTTCCTAGTTGTGCTTCAGGGATGCGATCACTTAGGAACAATTGTACATTCTTAAACTCGTTAATAAATTTAAAATTAATTTTCCTATTAACGAGTTCAGGTATAACTATTTTTAATATATCAGGATACTCTTTTATGTTGCTAGAAATATGAATTTTCCAAAAATCATCCCTTATGTTTTGTTCTTTAAAACTTACATAAGTAAAAAATTGGGAACTATACATGTTGTAATTTACTAATTTCTTAGGTGAGTAAAAATGTTTCATGGCTTGATTCTCCCTTGCTTTTTACCCAGATAATATCTTGAATAAATTCTTTTATAAAGTAAAATGCTTTATTATTTGATTACACTGATTATAATCAGTATTAAATAATCAAATGGAAGATATTTTCTATTATTTTTGTTTGATTATTTAACTTATTAAAGAATTAGGAGATACTTAAAGATGACAAATAAATTATTAACTGAAAAGCAAGAAGTTATCAAAGACAATGAAAATTCATGTAGAATTATTTTAACCTTATTACCTGATATGAGTGATAAAGGTCAGAGAATCAAAATAACAAACACCCCAGATAAGAAACTTTATGATTCTATTTTTTGTGAGAATACTGTAGATTGCTAATCTTTGTACACATATATTTGTTTTAATCATTAAATTAAAGGTCCATAATTCACAACTGCTTTATTGTGGATTATGGACCTTGTTCTTATAATAAGTCGTTAAAATAATTATTTAATAGCATTTCTATTCATGATTAGAAAAAATATATAATTCAAAATCTGTTAAATGAGGTTAATGTTACTATGATTAAGACAATGATGGACAACCACCGCAAAATGACCGTATTAGTTATCTTTTTAGCAATAATTTCCAGTGCTATCCAAACTAGCTCCAATTTAATATTAATTTATGCAATTAATGCAATTGTGGCTCATAAACTAAATTTATTTATTAAAAAGCTGGTGATTATGATTCTTCTTTATTTACTTTTCTGGATGACTGGATACTATAAAAATGTATTAGAGGAGATTTTGATTCAACGAGAAAATCACCGTATTCGTAATAAATATATTGATAATCAGATTATCAAGTCCTTTAGTGATAAAATTTCTACTGATAAATCAATTAATTTGTTAACCAGTGATATCTTACTTTATGATCAACAATATTTACAGGGATTTTTTAAGTTATTTAATTGTATTTTTGGAATTCTTTTCGCATCAACTGCTTTAATTATTTTGCATTGGTCCCTTTTTTTATTATCAATTATTATGATAATCTGTTTAATAATGTCTCCAAAATTAGTCGGCCATCGTCTTCAAAAGACAACTAAGAAAATTTCGGAATGTAACAATGATCTCCTTAAAACTCTTAATGATTGGTTTGCTGGCTCTCAAGATCTATTGTGGAATAATGCTATTATCCAACTCTGGAAACATTCTAGACCAGCCTTTGATGATTTAGAGAATTCCTATGTTGATCAAAAGCGGGCTCAACAAACAGCAATTCAATTTGGTGCTTTTATCAATATACTTTCACAAGCATCTATTATTTCTTTAGCAGGTATTTTGGCTATCCATGGGGTTGTTTCCCTGGGGGTTGTAATGAGTGCAGGAAATTTAGCCTTTCAACTCTTTGGAGCTGTTTCAATAGCGACTAACAGTATTATTCTTTTACAATCAGGAACAGGATTACGAGATAAATTGAAAAGGGCAATAAGTCCTTATTCATATGATAGTAATAGCACTAAAATAACTTTCAACGATGTAAAGACAATTACGGCTCATGATTTGTCATATACCTTTAAGAATGGGAAAACTATTAAATATCCCGATTTTCACGTTGAATATGGAGATAAAGTTTTGATTACTGGGCCAAGCGGAAGTGGGAAAACTACTTTAATTAATTTATTAAGCGGTCATTTAAAAAATTACAATGGTTCTTTAACTTTAAACAATTATAGATATTCATCTCTAAGTAATCATTCATTACTAAATGTAATTGGGATACAACCACAATATTATCATATTTTCAATGACAGTATTGTAAATAATATAACTCTATATGATAACAAGTTCAGTCATGCTGATGTGCTGAAGTCATTACGTAGTGCTCAATTATTTGACAAGATATCTTCACTACCAGATGGTTTGGATACTAAAATAGGTAAAACTAGTAATGTACTCTCAGGTGGAGAAATGCAACGAATCTCCTTGGCACGCTTTTTTATTAGGAAGAAAGTCATGTTAATTGTGGATGAAGGGACTTCAGCTCTGGATAAAAGTAGAGCCGAAGATGTGATGCGTCTATTGACGAATCGTCCCAATCTGACACTATTCGTCATTACCCATAGTACTGATAAGAAAATTCTCAATATGTTCAATAAGCATATTGAGCTTAACTGATTGATTAAACTGTGTCCTCAATAATATATAACTTGAAAATTTTTATCTTGTCTAATTGCGTAACTAGCAGCATCACTGCATAAGAATAAAACTACTTGAACCACTTCTTCAGGATGAGCTAGCCTGCCAATTAGAATTTCTCTAATAAGATCATCCATTTCACCCTTTTCAGTTTCATCCATACGATCAACCATCGGTGTATGAATAATATCAGGGCAAACATCATTTATTCTAATTCCATCTTTAGCATATTCCAGAACACTACTCTTAGTTAATCCCAAAACACCGTGTTTAGAAGCGTGATAAGCAGTTCTTCCGGCGGTTCCAACTAATCCTCCATGGAAGAACAATTTACTATTGCATCTTTAGAATATTGTTTGCTCATCTGCTTTAATTCATATTTCATAGATAAGAAAATACCCTTTAAGTTAATATCTAGGACTTTGTTATATTCATCTAAAGATAAATCTTCAGTTTTAGTAACTGGACTTTGAATACCGGTATTATTATAAGCGTAGTCTAGGTGACCAAATTTTTTAACTGTAAAATCAACCATGGCTTTAACGTCAGACTCTTGTGATACGTCACATTCGAAAGAAATTGCTGAATAGCCTTGTTCCGTTAATCTTTGTGCTTTTTTCTTTGGCTTATGTCTTCTGGCTAGAATAACGTTAGCTCCTGCTTTAGCAAATAATGTTGCCGCACTCAAGCCAATGCCTGTTCTTGCTCCTGTAACAATTACTACTTTATTATTGAAATTATTCATATCATTTTACCTTCCTAGTTTTTTGCTAATAATTTTATTTCTTGCTGATCAATGATTTTATTTTTCAGTGAATCTCTAAATTGATTGTAAAAAAATCCATTTTCCAAGTCCGTTGATTTATTTAATGCATAAACAGTAAGTGTATATGCGTGTGGTTTATCCGGTGGGACTGGTCCAGCATAATGATTTATCACATAATCATCATTTAATGTGTAAAACTGAAAGTACCAAGTATTCTTACCATGTGGACCAGTAAAATTACGACTAAAATCTTTCAGTATATTGTTTTGAACAGGAATATCTGAAAGCTTGCTATGTTTATCAGGTAGAAAACCATTATTTAATTCAACTGTTATTTTCATATTTAATTTTCTCCTTATATTTAACTTTTTGTTTATACCGTTATTATCTTACTTGCTCACAATTACTAGTATATAAGGATCAATAGATATTTGAAAAATTTAATAATCGATGTACTATCAACTATAGGTTTATACTGACCGTGGAGGACAACTACAATAATGGATATTACACAACTACAAACATTTGTTAGAGTTAGTCAGTATGGTAGTTTCACCAAGGCTGGCGAACAAAGTTTTATTTCGGGAACAGCAGTCATGAAACAGATTAATCGTTTAGAGAGTGAATTGAATCTGACACTTTTCATACGTAAAGCCACCGGAACCGAATTGACGGTTGAGGGCGAAAGATTTTTACCTTATGTCAAACAGATTCTAAGTTTATTGGATACGGCCGTCGAAGAAACTAGAAAAGCATCCCTTTCAGGACAAAATATTATTACCGTGGGGACTTCGATTTTGCATCCGGCGGAACCTTTTATGGATATTTGGAAAAAAATAACCACACAAATGTCGGATTTTCAGGTCCGAATTGTGCAGTTACAAGAAGATATGCAATCAAAAAACCGTGAATACGCTATGCTAGGAAAAAGTTGCGACTTAATAGTAGGAACATTTGATAATGCAACTTTGAAACAATCGTTCAAGGCTCTTCCATTGGGAGAATATGATTTTGGTATTGCTGTAAGAAGTGATAATCCCTTGGCAAGGTTAAGTGAAATAACATTTGACGATCTCAAGGGAAAATCTTTATTAAGTGTGCCAATGGGAATTAGTGATACTAACGATCAACTACGAAAAATAATCAATGATAAGTATCCACAGATTAAAGTAGTAGAAACCATTGGTCGGTATGATATGAATACCTTCAATCAAGCAGTTGAAGAAAATATTCCTCTGATCACAGTAACACCATGGAAGAGTATCCACCCTAATCTTGTTTCAATACCGTTAAAGACTGATGTTCATGTGCCCTATGGTATTCTGACTACAAAGTTACCTGGTAGCAATGTTGAAGAATTTTTAATGAAGATAACACGATTATTACAGAAAAAATCACCCTCAATCTAAAAATAGATAAAATTGAGAGTGATTTTTTGTTAGTGAATTGCTTTTTTCAAAACTCTAAAGCGAATGAATTTACCTAATTCAGTAATGGCTAGAACAATAACACCAGCCATGATTGGGATAAACCAGCCGTAGTAGAAATTAATATTAGTTGTTTCAAAAATTGATTGCATAAATGGCAAGTAGATAATTCCTAACTGTAGAACGATTAGGATTGCAACGATTATGAATGCCATCTTATTTTGGAAGAAGTATTTAGAAACGACCGGATGATCATTTCTCAAATTGAATAGATAGAAGATCTTACCAAAAATAATGATGTTCAATGCCATTGTACTACCTACGATTGCTGGCAAACCTTTACCAGTTAAGAAATCGAAGGCCCAGATACCTAATCCGGAAATCAATAGAGAAACATAAACTATTTCGAAGGTATCTAATTTGGTTAACAGCCCTGCTTTAACATTTCTCGGACCACGTGCCATAATTCCGGCTTCTGGTGGTTCAAAGATGAACGCAAATTGAATCGTTAAAGCTGAAACCATATTGATCCAAAGTAACTGTGCTGGATAAAGTGGTAATTCTTGTCCCATTAAAATACTGATAACAACAATTAAACCTTCAGCAAAACTAGTTGGTAATAAGAAACGAATTGTTTTACGAATGTTATCGAAGACATGGCGTCCTTCACGTACGGCTACAACGATATCGGAGAAATCATCATCGGCTAGAACCATGTTAGCTGATTCCTTAGCAACTTCGGTACCCTTGATACCCATAGCAACGCCAATATCTGCTTGTTTCAAGGCTGGTGCATCATTGACACCATCCCCTGTCATGGAGACAACGTGATCATTAGCCTGTTGAGCTCTAACAATACGTAATTTATTAGCAGGAGTTGTTCGTGCAAAGACATTATAGTCGTCAATCTTATCTTTTAATTCTTCATCAGACATAGCGTCAATTTCTGGACCAGTAATAGCCTTAACAACGGAATCTAGGTCTAACTTTTTAGCAATGGCAGAAGCTGTATCAGGATGGTCACCGGTGATCATCTTGACCTTTATACCGGCCATTCTTAATTCATGAATTGATTTTCTAGCTTCCTCACGAGGTGGGTCGATGATTCCAACCATCCCTGCCATATTAAGGTTTTCAATAAGATCCTTAGAAATGCTGTCGACAGATGAATCAACTGTTTTATAGGCTAAAGCTACAACTCTAAGACCGTCAGTTGATAGTTCCGTGATTTTTTCATTCCAATAATTCTCATCAGTTCCCTGTTTAGAAGCATTGATGATAGTTGTTGGTGAACCTTTAACCATGAGAATCCTTTGATTTTCAAAATCGACTAATCGAGCTGAATATCGAAAGGCTGAATCAAATGGTAATGAATCAATTTCATTTACTTCAGGGTCTTTACCTGTCAACTTACGATAAAGTGTAGTTAAGGCGCCATCGGTCGGTTCACCAGTTAGTTCCCAACGATTATTTTCAAAATGTAATTGAGCATCGGTAGTTTGACCAGCAATATTGACTAACCATTTCATACCTTCATCTTTTTGCCAGTCATATTTTTTAGTACCTAATTCCAATTCACCATCGAAATCAAGACTACCGTTAGCATCATAACCGACACCAGTAATACTAAAAGTATGTTCTGCCGTGACAGCTTTTTTAACAGTCATTCCATTTTTAGTTAGAGTACCTGTCTTATCAGTATTAACGATATCAACGGCACCTAAAGTTTCAACAGCGGGTAATGACTTAACAATTACCTTACGCTTAGTCATCTTACGTGTTCCCATAGCTAAAACAACTGAAGTACTTGCAGGCAATCCTTCAGGCATAGAACCAACGACCATAGTGATAACTGAGATCAATAAGGTTGGTAAGCTATAAGTATCAAGGAAGTACCCAACCACGAACAAGAGTACCGCAGTAATTACAATGGCAACTGACAAACCGAAGCCCAATGAGTTCAAGTTACGCATTAGTGGTGTTGGTTTCTCTTTAACTGTTTCAACGGAATCTTGAATTTTACCAATTTCGGTATCACCGGCAGTAGCAATAACAATACCTAGACCAGAACCACTGGTAACAGCAGTTGAAGCAAAGACCATATTTTGACGTTCGGCCAAGGGTAACTTGTCCTGATCCATTGATTCTTCAATCTTATTAACTGGATTAGTCTCACCAGTTAAAACAGATTCTTGGATACTTAAGTTATCGGCGGAGATTAGTCGCATATCAGCTGGAACAGCATCTCCGGCTTCTAGGTTGACTAAATCTCCAACAACTAAGTCACGAGCATCTAATTCTAATTTCTCGCCATCTCTGAAGACAAAGTTCTTAGAGACCAGCATTTCTCGAATTTTTTCTAGAGCATTACCGGCTTGCTGTTCCTGAATATAACCGATGATTGCATTGGCTATAATAACAAGTCCGATAACAACTGAATCGGAGTAACGGTGCATTAAGAAAGTCATAATAGCTGCGGCGGCCAAAATATAGATGATACTATTGTTGAATTGCTTAATGAATTGAACGAATTTAGAAACTTTCTTGGCTTCTAACTCATTTTTACCATTCTCTTTGAGGCGCTTTTCAGCTTCAATAGCAGTTAACCCATTTTCAAGGTCAGTTCCGTATATCTTGTGTAATTGTGTTTCGTTTAATTTCCAAATTTTTTCCCTGTGACTCGGGGGAAGATCCGCTTGGGATTCTTCATCGTTTTGGTACGAATTTTCATCTAGCATTTAATATTTCTCCTAATTATATCTATCTGATGTATTTTGATATTTAATCAAAGTTAGAAAGACCAATTTTCTCACATCCCTTTCAGTACAGTATTTAAAAACTAATTAACTGTTCCTTATATGATTAATATATAATATTTTATCTTAATAGTGTTAATAAGTAACTAATAAAATTCTAATGATCAAAATATATCTTCCTTAATAATTGTTTCATTTAATCAAATAGCCTAAATCTGTTTGTTATGAAACACAATTATTCAGAATGTCTCTTATCTGTCAGATTTGATAAATCTGCTTGTATTCAAAGCGAGTTTTAATTTGTATGATGATGACATCAATTAATCGAGGTATTTAAAGTGACTAACAAACAATCAATTAAAATTCATATATTACATACAGGACTAGTAAAAGTGGACAAGGCTTTACCCTTTAATGGTCAATATCGTAATCCTTTAGCTTTTACCGGTTTATTCCGTTCAGAAAAGAATCAAGTTGTGTTACCCGTTTCTAGCTATCTAATTGAACATCCTAAAGGACTGATTCTAATCGATACGGGTTGGAACAAGTTGGTTAGACAGAGTAACTGGAAAGAATTAGGACCACAGGTACAAATCAATACCGGTTATCTTCCCCAAGGCTGGTCAGTTGATGAACGTCTTCAAAAACTTGGTTATAAACCTTCAGACATAGATTATTTACTGTTGAGTCACTTACATTGCGATCATGTCAGTGGCCTGAAGCAAGTTAAGAATGCTAAAAATATTCTTGTATCACAACCAGAATGGGGAATTGCTAATCGTTTACCAATGGTTTACTTACCTCACGAATGGAAAGGGGTTAATGTGCAGACCTACAAGTATGATCATTCTGATATTGGTCCCTTTGGTGAAAGTTTTGATCTTTTTGGTGATGGGAGCATTATACAAATCCATACGCCAGGTCACGCCACAGGAATGTCGGCAACTATGGTTAAAGGCAATGATGGTAAATATGTCCTTTTAGCAGCAGATACTGGATATGCTGCCCGTTCATGGGAAGAAATGCTGACACCAGGTATCTGTACTAGTCGAAAGGATGCCATAACTTCCTTAGGTTGGATTTGCGAACAAGCTCATAGTAAAAGGTGTATAGCCGCAATTGCTAACCATGATCCTAAAGTTGATTCTCAAATCATAGAACTACCCTATTGATTTTTTAACTAATCCATTCATGAATTTGGAAATTTCTTCTTGATGACCATGTTTGAGTGACCAAAGAATCGCTGTTAAAGCACTATTAGCATAAAAGTCGCTCAAAAAATCATTTGGAACTTCTATTTTAATCTGTGATGACACTTTAACAAAATACTGTTTCAAAAGTTTAAAATAAGTAGCTTTTAAATTATCCTTAACATCAGATATTTCTACCAGTGTAGTGATTACTTTACTATCTGGAATAAGACTGTTGTATAGATTAAGTAACAGTTCATCCTGACTTAATTGTTCTATCCTGTCAGAAAGAAGATCATTGAATTTTTCAGTCTGATTATGATTCATTTGCGCTAACAGATCATACTTATCCTGATAGTGATGGTAAAAGGTACTGCGACCAACTAGACTGGCAGTACATATGTCATTCACCGTAATTTTTTCAAAAGTTTTATCCTGTAATACTTGAATAAATCCATTTTGGATATCTCGAATTGTTTTAATTACTCTCAAATCTTCAGTCATTTGTTTACCTTTCTGATTTTAACTTCTAAAACCACCTTACTGTTTTGGAAAAAACAAAGCAATATAAAAAATCCTTACAATTATTCTGTAAGGATTTTTTGATGATTAGAGATCGTGTTCAATCTCTCGAATATGATGAAGCATATTATCTGTACCAGGTTTACTGATACCAAAACTTTCACGTTGATATTTCTCAGGATCATTAATGATTTTAATAACAAAGTCAGCGATGCTACTTCTGGAAATCATAGTTCCCTTAAAGGTTTCGCCTTTTTTAGTTAGTTCATAATCAATTTCAGCATCATCAGTCATATAGGCAGCACGGATAATGGTATATGATAGTTGACTACTTTCAATAATCTTGGCGGCACGTCTCGTGTCTTCTTTTGAAGCGTGTCCAACATAATTTTCAACCCATGAACCAAAAGGATCAGGCACTTCGTGATAAAGTCCAGAGCCAGTTATCCAGATTAACTGTGTTACTGAATTTTGTTGCATTGCGAAAACAATGTTTTGTGCCCATTGTTCCATTTGACCATTGAGGTTGGCATAAACTAGATCTTGACCAGCAATTATCTTTGTCAAAAGGTCTTTGTTGCTGACATCCCCTTCAATTACGGTTACATTATTGTGATTCTTTAAAGAATCCAAACGATTAGCGTGTCTTAAAATCAAAGTTAATTGATAATCGGGGTTATCTAGAAGCCTTTTCTCTACAATACGAGCAATCTTACCGTAAGCTCCTAAAATCAATACTTTTTTCATATGATGTTCTCTCCTATTCTATAGAGAATTCTATATCGGTATCTCCCAATTGATTAAAGAAGGAGATGTCATCTTTAATATGACCAATCTTTTGTAAATCGCCGATTACTTCGCCGGTCTGTTTGTAAAAGATGACAAAGCTATGGCGTGGTGCCCAATAGGCAATATCACCTACTTCATAACCGCTAGTTTTGGCTTTCTTGGCAGGCAAAGCTGTCTTAAAACGATAAGTCATTTCACGTGAGTAAAGGTTCATCATTGATACTTTTAATGGAAAATGAGTCATGATGGCTCTAGATGTATCGTTGTCGTCAAAATTGGCAGTCAATTCTTGATTATTAATAATTAATTTTACTTTTGTCATTTATTTTCTCCCAAATTAATAAAAAGATGGTTTGTCCCATTCAGTATTTGGTTCTACAACACCGATACTTTGTTTAACGTAGAGTGTTGGTTGTTTAACAATATCGGTTATCAATTTAGCAACAGCTTGACGTGTTACTTGAGTTCCCTTCATCGGTTGACCCTGAGGAACTACTTGATAGTTGTAATTACCATCTTGGTTATAAAGCCATGTCATTCTAAAGAAAGTGTAGTTTAATCCACTATTATCAATAACAGCAGCGGCTTGTTTGATAATGGTATAATCTCCCATCATACGAGCATTCCATTGTCCGAATTTCCCAGCGACTTCATCGTAAATACCGAGACCACCGGCAACAATCAAACGACTAACTTTTTTCTGTTTCATAGCTTGAACGACATTTTGATTTGCCTCTACAAAGTGTCCTGTGGCTAGGTAAACTATATCTTGTCCGGCAATAGCGTGCTTGAGGTCCTCTAGTTCATTCCAGTTACCATCGAAGAGTGTTATTCGAGAATTGTCATTGAATTGTGCTAAGCGTTTATTAGCATTTCTAGCGAATAATGTCAGATGAACATTAGTTTCTTTCAACAGCATGGGAATCAAATATTTAGAAATATTACTTGTGGCGCCTAATAAAATAACGTTTTGCATTTTATTCTCCTTAATTATCCTTGTTTAGTTGGGTATACAGTAAACTCATTTACGTTAACATCTTCCGGTTGATCGATAGCAAAGTTGACTACACGGGCAATGGCGTCAGGTGTGATACCGACTGATTGATAAAGCTTGTCCATTCCTTGTTTAGCATTCTTATCAGTAATATGTTGTAGTAATTCGGTATTGATGGCAGCTGGATAAATTGTAGCAGTACGGATATTAGTGTGTTCTTGAGCGCTCTCCATACGGATGACTTCCATTAAATTTCTAACGGCAAATTTAGTAGCACCGTAAACACCTGATCCAACAAAACTCTTTAAACCAGCAACGGATGAGGTTGTAATAATTTGACCATGTTTTTGAGATGTAAAATCGGGCATAACTGCTGCCACGCCATTAAGGACACCTTTCAAGTTAACGTCAATCATGGCGTTCCATTCATTAACCTTTAGAGCACTGATTGGGGATGTGGGCATAATTCCAGCATTGTTATAAATAACATCGATAGTTCCAAATTTTTCTTTGGCTAGGCCAACTAAAGCTTTCAAATCTTCAGGTTCAGTAACATCGGTAACACGATAAGCAGCTTGTCCACCGGCTTCGATAATATCCTGACTAATTTCTTGAAGACGAGATTCACGTCTAGCTCCTAAAACAACTTTGGCACCGTTCCTAGCTAATAGTTTAGCTGTGGCTTCTCCAATACCTGATGATGCTCCTGTAATAACAACGACTTTATTTTCTACTGACATATTAATGTCCTCCTAATTTTTGTTTAAAATATGATTGTAATTAACGACGTTCATTTGTTTCTTGCTGTGTTTATTGAAAACAATTTTTTCATCATATGGTGCAAGCCGAATTGTTCGTTTACCGACTATCTTCCAGGTACCAGAATAAATATTGGTGATACCATGTTGATTTTCTTTCCATTTATGATTTTTAGTAAAAGTAATTTTTTGATGAAGATCTTTGTTGTGATGATTGACCCAGGTGCCGACAATGTCTTGATTAGTGATTTTATGTACCTGACTAGTATTTACGTTGTTCTTGCTGGCCGAGATATCATCTTTGGGTCCAAATTTGATACTGATAATCAATAAAATTCCGAATACCAGTAAAGTACGGATGATGTATTTTAACTTTTTGTTCATTCTCATTTCCTTTCTTTCATATCTCCTTGATTACAAATACTAGTATAGTCGGATATTAACTTATTTGAAGAATCTGATAATTGATATAGTATTAACTAACAGTTGATACTAAAAATACTACTATCCTAATAATGGTTACTTAGAATAGCAGTATTTTTATAGGCCTGTTTGTAAATAAAGAAAAACTAATTAAAGGTTTTCCTTAAAGAAATTAGCAAATTTATCAAATGGAATCAAATTCATTTGATCATATAAGTCAGTATGTGTAGCACCTGGAACAATAACTAACTCTTTTGGATCTTTCAAACGGTTATATGATTCTTCAGCTATATAACGTGAATGAGCTTTTTCACCAGTAACGATAAGGACTGGACGTGGAGAAATCGTTTCAATATGTTCTTGCAAATGGAAATTGTAGTAACCCCATGGAGTTGTGGCAGTCCAAGCTGAAGCTGAATTAACTGAACGGGGATGGAAAGCACGACCACGATAGTAATTAAAGAATTCTTTTGTTACAGAGTCAGCATTAGCTGGTAAGTTTTCTGGAAATAAAGTATCTGATTGAAGTGGTTTGTCATTTCCATCAAATGGCAATTCGTGTAATCCATTAGCAGGTATACCTTTTTCAGCATCCTTCCAACGTTGATTTGCCAAAGTTTGTTTTTCGATTTCGCGTTGTTTCTCAGTTTTAGAATTATTTAATCCCATCCACATAGAATCTGACATATCATACATAACTGATGTGGCAACGGCTTTGATACGAACATCGATTGACGCTGCAGTTAAAACATGACTACCTAAACCACAGATACCAATAGCACCGATTCTTTCACGGTCAACGAACTTCTGAAGTCCAATGAAGTCAACGGCAGCGGAGAAGTCTTCGACAAAAATATCTGGTGAGGCGACATTTCTAACGCTACCAGAACTTTCTCCAGTGGTTGATTGATCAAAAGCTACAGTAACAAAGCCCTTTTCAGCTAATGTTTGAGCATAAAGACCGCTTGGTTGTTCTTTGACCGCACCGAATGGTCCTGAGATAACGATTGCTGGATACTTCTTGTTACTATCAAAGTTTAATGGTGGGTAGAGATGTCCGGCTAGAATGAAACCAAAACGATTTTTGAAACGAACATTTTGAACGTCAATTTCTGGATTAATTTTAAAAACTCTTGTATCATTTGCTAATTTACTCATAATTTATTTTCTCTTTTCTTCTATTATATATCTTGTTTGATTGGACGAATGATAACTTCATTTACATCCATGTTGTCTGGTGAATCAATGGCAAAAGTAACTGATTTTGCAATATTTTGGGCTGACAAACCAATTTGCTTTTCTACTTCAATCTCGGCTTTTTGATTATCAGGATTTTTAATTGATTTATATAATTCTGTAGAAACTGACCCCGGTGAAACTATAGTTGTTCGAATATTGTTGTTGTGCTGTTCTTGACGTAACCCTTCCATAATTGCTCTAACTGCGAACTTGGAACCATTATAGACGGCTAGATTAGGAACAACTACATGTCCAGCTACGGAATCAGTTGCAATAATATGGCCTGACTTTTGCTTGACCATAGTTGGTAGAACAGCCGCAATTCCATTTAGCACACCCATGATATTAACATTTAAAATTTGTTGCCATTCGTCACGAGCACGGTTGATTAATGCATTAACGGGCATTACTCCAGCATTATTGTATAAGACATCGATACGTCCAAATTCATTATTGGCTGTATCTATTAAAGCTTGTACTTCATCAAAGTTAGTTACGTCTACCTTTTGAGTTATGATCTGTTCATCAGGGAATTCGGCTTTTAATTCATTTAGTCGATCTAATCTTCTGGCACCAATAACTAATTTGGCATGATGTTTAGCTAACTCTCTAGTTGTGGCAGCTCCTATACCACTTGAGGCTCCAGTAATAACAATAACTTTATTTTCAATACTCATTTATCTTTCTCCTTTATTTATAATTTTTGCAGGATTACCAGTAACAACACTATAGGCGGCTATATCAGCGGTAACAACTGAGCCGGCAATAACGGTAGCTTCTTTACCAATAGTGACACCAGGTAAAACAGTTACGTGTCCACCAATTTTAGCTCCCTTTTCAATTACGATGGGTTTCTTTTTTGACTTAGTAGAGTAATCTGTTGTCAGCAAAGTTGTGTTAGGACCAATAATTACGTTGTCATCGATTTTGATAGTTCCGATGTCGACCATAGTTACATCACAATTAATAAAAATGTTTTTTCCAAGTTTTATATTGCGACCGTAATCAGTATGAAATGGTAATCTAATTTCATTAGTCGAATCCAATTGATAACCGAATATTTCACTTAGCAATTGATTAGTCTCTTGGGAACAAGTTCGACCAGTATTTAGATGTTGCAGTAAACGTTGATTCTGTTCAACTAATCGTTGGTCAACCTTAAACAGGTCGGTTTGACATGTCATTTAATTGCTCCTTTCAACTGAATGACTATAGTATAAAATGATTTGCTATCTATGTGAAATACTTCTAAAATATGAATAAACATAAATAAAAGTTATAGAAGGAAAAACAAATGGAACTACGAGTTTTACGATATTTCTTAGCTGTTGTTCAAGAAAAAAATATTACTAAAGCATCCGAAAAATTGCTTATCTCCCAACCGGCACTTTCTAAACAGTTATCTGATTTGGAAAATGAATTAGGTGCCCAATTGTTTATTCGTGGACATAGACAAATAACCTTAACGTCCGAAGGCGAATATCTTCGTTCAAAGGCTAGTGAGATTGTTGATTTGGCAGATAAAACTACCGCCAATATTTTAACTGATCAAGTGATTGGTGGGGACTTGACGATTGGTGCCGGTGAAAGTGTTGGAATGAAAAGAATTATTGACGTTATGGGGAATATTAATCGAGATTACCCTGATGTTAAGGTGCATTTAATCAGTGGTGACGCTAATGAGATGGAGAGTAAATTAAACAGCGGTACTCTGGACTTTGCTGTATTCATGGGTGAACGTGACTTAAGTGACTTTAATTATTTACAGATTCCCGAGATAGATCAATGGGGTGTGATTATGCGTCAAGATGCCCCGTTAGCTGCTAAAAAATCTGTGACTTCAAAAGATTTATTGGGATTGCCTATTCTGATTTCTTCACAGGCAAAGACAAATAATCGTTTTGACAATTGGTGGGGAAACCTTGGTCCTAAGATGAATATTATGGGTACCTTCACCCTAGCGTTTAACGCCGAACTATTAGTGGAAAGTAGTCATTCATATATGTTGACGTTTGATCATCTTCTAAGTGACAACGATAGTAAAGTATTAACTTTTCGGCCGTTAGAACCCAAGATAACCGAACCTATTACTGTGGTTTGGAAAAAGAATACTGTCCTATCGAAAGTTGATCAATTATTTGTAAAGAGATTACGTGCTTCACTTAATGAGTGATGATATATTCGAACCGTCCATTCCTAATTGTTTAATCTGCTATGCAGTGGTGCTACTATAACAATGTGCTAAGGGCATAAGACCTCTTTTGTCCATATGTTTCTCCCCTAGATTTGGGAAGAAAAGAATATCATTTTTGTGATCTGTTAAGATTACAAGTCCGTTAAAGTTTAAGATAAACAAGCAAGCTTTGTTTAACTTTAAAGACTAAAAGAAATAATGTGACAGTTTAATTTAAAATAGGTATCCTTACTTAATGAAGCAGTTGCCTAACCCTAAGTGGGATTTGCGTTACATAAATAATATGCTTGAAGCATGAAAAGCTTTTTGTTCATATGTTTCTTCTTTTCCATATTAGAAAAAAGAGACAATTTAAATAAATGTAGCTTTGGAGACCATCCTTTAATATTTTTTAGGATGGTCTTTTTTTATAAGTGCAATATTAAAATCTATATTTTGACTATGCATATGTTCAATTTTTATGAAGTAAGACCCTAATGGGTCTTTTTTACTGTTCAAAATCAGTGATGCTGACAGACGCATTCTACGAAACGAGAATATATAGTTGGTCATTAAAAGAATGAACTGGACCGTAGAATTAAGATTCGTTAAAATTACTTTTTCTCGTCAAAAACAGGGGCTATTTGTAAGAAATAGCCCCTACAAAACATTGACGTAGCAAGCTAAAAAAATTACAATTAATACTTAGGGGTTATTTATTCAATATACTAAATAATAGTCCCTATAACCAAGAAGCCTATTAAACCGGCATTTTAAGTAATTGGCTTCTAAAATCACTATCAATTGTTCTGAATGGAGAAATAATGAAGCAATTAGTTTTACCAATCAAAGACAGTAACATTTTAAGTGAAGTACAAGATACGTTATTACGAAATTTTAAATATGGTCGCAGAAATTATACGATCTTTCAAACTGGCAAGGCTACCCTACTCCGAGTCTCTGATGTTTTAGCTTTGAAGTACAACGATGTCTTTGACAAATATGATGAGTTAAAGAAAACAGCCTTTATCCATGATAAAAAAACTGGCAAGCCCAATACGTTATATTTAAAACCTATTACTCGTGATCTATTGATTTATCAAAAATGGCTGTTAGAGAATAAAGTGAATTCTGAATGGCTGTTTCCGTCAATGCAAAGACCAGAACGACATATAACCGAAAAACAATTTTATAAGGTAATGGCTAAAACTGGTGACTTGTTGAATATTAATTATTTGGGTACACATACAATGAGAAAGACTGGTGCCTATCGTGTGTACGTTCAATCCAATTACAACATTGGTTTAGTGATGAGATTGTTGAACCATAGTAGTCAGCAGATGACTTTAGCATATTTAGGACTTGATCAGGAATCCCGTGAAGCAATGCTTGATCAGATTGATTTTGGATAACGGAAGCTCAATCAAATAATAATATTCTCTATAAGCTTTTCAAATAAAATAGGATTCAGTATTGTGAAATTTCCAATACCGAATCCTATTTTATTATAGTTATAATATCTGCATCATTTAAGGTTACATAACATTAATTAAAATAAGTTGTTTAAAATTGAATTGTTTAATTTATATTTACTGATAACTCTAAACGGCCGATTTTAAATTAACCTTGTCCATCCATGAAAGCAGGATAAAGTGTCATACCACCATCAATAAATAGTGTTACACCAGTTACATAGCTTGATTCATCTGAAGCCAACCAAGCAGCACCGGCTGCAACTTCCTCTGGCTTACCGATTCGATCCATCGGAACCATTGATACAGTTTGATCATATTGTTCTTTATCGGCGAACTTCTTTGCATTGATTGGAGTATTAATAGCACCAGGTCCGATGGCATTAACTCGAATACCGTCTTTTGCATATTCCATGGCAATCGTCTTAGTGAACATCTTTACTCCACCCTTAGCAGCAGCGTAACCTGCAAACGTTGGCCATGGAATTTGTTCGTGGACAGAAGACATGTTAATGATATTACCCTTTTTATTATTCTTCTTGAAATATGCTAGAGCCGTTTTAGAACCTAAGAAAACACCTGTCTGATCAACAGCAATCATCTTATTCCAATCATCTAAGGATAATTCATGAGTAGCTGATTTAATTTCCATACCAGCATTGTTGACCCAAACATCTAAGCCACCAAAGTTATCGAGAGCAGCCTTTAATAATGAAGCATTACCCTCTTCAGTGGCAACATTGGCTTGAACAATCACAGCCTTACCACCATTTTTAATTACTTTGTCTGCTGCTTCTTGAGCACCATTTTCATCGCTGTTGTAGTTGATAACGACCGACTGCGTTCCTTGCCAAAACGTTCTGAAATAGCAGTTCCAATTCCTTTTGAACCACCTGTGATTACTGCTACTTTGTTATTTAGATCTTCATACATAATAAAATTCCTCCAATAAATTTGTTTTAAAAAATAGTTGTTACGATTGCTCCACTAACAATTAGGATCAAACCAATAATTGTTAGTAGTAATTCATGTCTAGTTTTTGATTCATGTAGAAATACCATTCCACCAACGGTCGATAGAACAACTGACAATTGTGAAATGACGAAAGCTGAATTAACACCATTATCACGAACCGATAAAATATATGTAATAGATGCAATCGAGAAAATGAATCCCGCTAGCAAACTTTGCCAACTAGCTTTTTCTTTTAGGACTTGAGGTTGACGAGTAAAAATAATATAAAGTAGAACTGCAATTACCATGCCGACCGATTCCGGTAAAAAGATTGCTAAACCTGATGAAGTCATTGCTCTTGGAATTGAGTTATAAACTAAGAAACCAATTGTTGTTAAGACCAACATGATCACAGTTCTTGTCTGATTATTACTGGGTGCTTTATTGTCCTTCTTGGCTGTAAGTGAAACTCCAACAATCAATAATAAAATTCCGATAATACCAAAGATTTTGGCGTTAGTTGAAGCCCACTCACCAAAAATTAAAACACCGATAAAGGCTGTTCCAATCAACTGCAATCCTGTTGAAATTGGCATCGTTTGTGAAACACCGATTGAACGATAAGCATTATATTGACCAAGTTGACCGATAATCCAAAATCCACCAGCTAAGGCGGCCAAGATAAAACTAGTAATTGAAATACTTGGTCTCATGATTAAAAATACAACGATACTGACAATCAAAGTTCCAATGGCAGTACCAAAGATCTGGTTGATTGGTTTTCCATTTACTCGAGCAACTGCTAACGGTAATATTCCCCAAGCAATAGCAGGTAATAACATTAATACGATATTCATACTGTTCCACTTCCAAAATTTTTTTATATCTCTCTCAAGCGATGAATATAGTATATGTCCATCGTACTAATAAAAAAATTACTAGATAAACATGGTAGTATACGTTTGATGTATGGAGAATATAAAATGATGTTAAGTTTAGTTACTCGCTTTGTTGATGCTTCCACAATCTCAAGCATCAGATAATACTAAAGGATTACATTCGACTAATGATTGAAATTTATCGATTGTGCTTAATTATGTCTCGAGTCAAGTTGTTTGTGATTATTTGATTGTGTATAAAAATAGACTATCTAAACTGTTTTAGATAGCCTATTTTAATTATTAATATACCCTTTGCCAATCCAACTACATTAATTATATAAAAATTGAGATATGATCTTATTATATGTTTTTGAAGGCATCAAAGAAGTTGTTAACTTCTTTTGCAGTTTCACGATTGCCGGCAACTGAATTATTTTTATCGAGTTTAAGAATTTTATTCATCTCTTCACTTGATAAATTAAAATCAAAGATATTCATATTTTCTTTCATTCTAGCGATATGTGTTGTTTTAGGAATTGAAGCAATTCCCCTTTGAAACAACCACCGTAAAATAATTTGCCCAACACTTTTGCCATGAGACTCAGCGATTTTGTTCAAAGTATCGTCCTTGAATACATTGAACTTTCCAGCCGCAAATGGTGACCAAGCGACTTGGACAATATTTTCTGAATTCAAATATTCTAGTTCTTCTGTACGTTGGTAGAACGGATGTGTTTCTAAATAATTAACTTGAGGTTTGATCTTATTAAAATGAACAAAATCAGCCATACGATCTTGACGGAAGTTATCTACTCCTAGTGCCCTGATTTTTCCTGCCTGATATAATTCTTCCATAGCTCTCCAGGCACCATAGTAATCATTATATGGTTGATGAATTATATATAAATCCAAATAGTCTAGGCCTAATAATTTTAATGATTTCTCAAAAGCATTCTTAGTATCATTATAATTAGCATCAGTAACCCACAGCTTTGTGGCAATGAATAATTCTTCACGAGGTATACCAGAACGCTTGATTCCACGTCCGACTGCACCCTCATTCTGATAAGCTGTTGCTGTATCTATGTATCTGTAACCGGCCTTTAATGCTTGATAGACAGTTTTCTCACATTCGTTTGGATCATCTATTCTAAAAACACCAAGACCTTGCATTGGCATTTTTACACCATTATTTAATGTGATATATTCCGTTGACTTTCCCCTTAATATTTTGTGACTATAAATTTTTATTTGTTCCACCTCGTTGTTACTAACTTTATGAGTCTTATTCTATGATCTTGATAGTTTTTTTGAAGATCATTAGATAGATATGCTAATATTCATTCAACGTTTACTACTACTTATTGAAATAAAAAGAGCTCAACTGATTCTAATGACTAATGAGGCTGCTAAGAGCCTTTAATTTATTTTATATACTCTTGTCAACAATAATAAGGGACTTGATAGCTGTACGTTTATCCATTGCTTCATATGCGTCTTGAATTTCATCAAGTGTAAATCTTTTAGTAAAGACTTTTCCGGGGTTAATCTTGCCACTCAAAACAGCATCTAATAAAACATTCTTATCATCAGTTGTTACTGAGGCAATTCCACCACGTAAACCAATATTTCTAAAGAATAATTCATTTGTATTCATTTCAGACTTTTGAGGTACACCTACACGACCAACAACCGCGCCGGGACGACCTACTTTAACAGCCGTATCAACTGATTGTTCTGTTCCGACGCATTCAAGGACAGCATCGGCCCCTGTACCAGTTAATTCCATAACTTTTTCAACTGCCTCATCACCACGTTCAGGAATGATGTCCGTCGCACCAAATTCTTTAGCTAGTTCTTGTCTATCTTCATGACGACTCATAGCGATAATTCTCTTAGTACCAAGCAAATGAGCTGAAAGAACACCACTCAAACCAACGGCACCATCACCCATAACCACGACGGTATCACCTTTTTTAACTTCAGCACTAGTTGCGGCGTGGAAACCAGTAGCCATAACATCAGCTAAGGCCAAAAAGTTGTTAAGCATATCATCAGAGTAATCTTCAGGTTGACCAGGAATCTTAACTAAAGCCCAGTTAGCATTAACAAATCTCAAGTATTCACCTTGATAACCTTCATTGCCACCAGCTTCTTGATTCAAACAATCACCATCAAAACCTGCTAGACAAGCAGCACAGTGACCACAGCCGTGTGTAAATGGAGCAATAACAAAATCCCCAACTTTAACATCTTTTACTTCTGAACCGACGGATTCGATAATACCGATAGCCTCATGCCCCACGGTCGAGCCTGATTCACGCTTTGAAATACCACGATACCACCAAAGATCAGATCCACAGACACAAGCACGAACAATTTTAATAATTGCATCGGTTGGTTCTTGAATTTCTGGCTTATCGTATTCTCTTACTTCTACTTTTCCTGGTTCTACAAAGGTTGCTGCTTTCATATTTAATATTCTCCATTTTTATTATTTTTGATATGGTTTTAATAAAGAAACCAATTCTAATTCACAAAAATCATGAATTATTTTATCTGGATCTTTTTGTTCATTTACAGTCCAACTAAAAATCACTCCATTGACATATGTCAAAATAAAGTCGGCTAAATGTTTAACTGGGGTATTTGGAGACAATTTATTATTATTTACTAGGCCTTGAATCAACTTAACTAATGATAATAAATCATAATCCAGTTTTGTCTTATCATCATTAGGAATAATAATAAATTGAATCCACGTCTTAACTCTAATAACACCCACTCTAGTAATAATATTTACATATTGTTTCAAATAATATCCAATACTTTCTACAGCCGAATGATCATGTGCCAAAGTATCGATTTTTTGATTAATCTCTGAAAAGTGTTTTTTTCCAAGATCATTAATAATGTCGTTCTTCTTCTTGTAATAATTATAGAAAGTACCTTTTGCAATTCCAGAAGCCTTGGTTATATCCGCCACGGAAACATTTTGATAACCATATTTCTGAATCAAATTATCCGTTGTTTCCAATAACCTATTCTTAATTGCAATCGCATTGTCTTCTCTTTTTCCCATATTTATTCTTCAATTCTATTAGATTTATTTCAATACTAACAAAACTACAAAGTTCTGACATATCTTACTTTTCAAAAGTATTAATCCATTGCTCAATTTTCTCATCCGCTTGATCCACCATATTACCATTTACCATCAGTAATGGTTCAAACAGATTATTAGAGCTACCCTTTTGTTTAACAATTCTTTCCATAATATCAATACTGTCTCCTCTTCCAAAACCACCCTGAGTTTCAAAGGGAGCAATTACTTTACCTGATAGTTTTGAACCATATTTCAACAGAAACGCCTTCATCGGTTGGCTCAATGTCATAGCCCAGGTCTGATATCCTAAAAATACAGTATGATATTGATCAAGCTTGGGTAATTCCATATTCAGTTCTGGAGGAATGTTATTCTCTCGTTCAAAATTAGCTCGAGATCTGGTTTTTAAATAATCAGCTGGATAAGGTTCCTTTAAGGTTATTTGCAAAATATCACTATTAGTAATAGACGCTATCTTGCTTGCCAATAACTCAGTTGATCCTGAACGTGACCAATAAATTACGATACTTTTAGCATCTTGAGTCAATTTTTTAACTGTTCCTCCACTCTGAGTGTCACTACCGTCTGAGGGTGTATAACGTCCACCTTCCCAAATCGCATTGTTTTTTCTTAATAACTGATTAGCGTAAATATTCTTATTATTAATTTTACCTACTATTGGACCTAAGCTTGATCGCATATATTTTCTCCTTTCTTTTATCTATCCCCTTGTTTTGATTTAAACGATGATTTAGCTAACACAATTACCGCTACTAGTAATAATATAATTGTCGTTAACATAATATAATGAATCCCGTTATACAAAATTTTTCTCATTGAAGGTAATAGTATTTTAGGTAATTGACCAGCAGTTTGAGAATTAGTTAATTTATTCATCATATGCATCGTAATTTTTCCATCACTTTGTTTAATACCTTTAAATAAATAGTGATTAAGAATTACACCATATATTGAGGACATAAATGTTTGGGCCAATATTCTAACTAAATATGCAAACGATGTTGCTACTGGAACGTCTTGTGTTTCTGCATCCTCTTGAACTGCAATCTGTAGGACGTTAAACGACAATCCTAATCCCAAACCTTCAAGAGCTCCCATTACCAATAAGAAAACAATACTAGTATTCACATTAGCAATCGACATACCTATAAAGCTGATTAAAAATGCGGCTGTTCCCAATCCAACAATTCCATTTTTACCTAATTTATTCTGATAAATTGGACCTATTTCTGAACCGATAAAATTAGTTATTGAACCAGGTATTTGTGTCATTCCCCCAATTAACGCACTTAATCCAAGAATTCCCTGAGCCCACATAGGAATATAAATATTGAAAGCTACAAATGATCCCCATAATAAAGCAAATAAAGAAAAATCTACCATCAGTTCCTTATTCTTAAACAATCGATCAGGAAGAATTGGATCACTAACTTTCTTTTCAACAAATGTTAAAGCTATTAATAAGCCAATACCAACTATTAATAAAACTCCTATTAACCAAGAACTCATTGAACCAATGAATTGGATACCAGTAAGAATAATCACTAATCCTAAAACCATTAATACTGCTCCTAAGTAATCAATATCTTTCTTATTTAATTTCTCAGGAATATTGAAAAATATTAGAACCAATAAAATTGAAATAATAGCTATTGGAATATTAATTAAAAATACCCAATGCCAACTTAATACTTCAACTAGCCAACCACCAACTAATGGACCCACAATAGATGCTGTACTAAAGCTTGCCGTTGCTATACCAATAACCTGTCCACAACGTTTTATATTTTTAAACATTTGGGCATAGATAATGAACGGAATAGTATTCATTCCACCTGCACCAATCCCCATCAATCCACGTGCAATGATAAATAAAATAATATTTGGAGAAATTGCTTGTAACAGGGCCCCAATACCAAATAAGGCCGTTCCAGTTACATAAGCAACTTTATTTCCTTTTCTTTCACCAAACTTACTCCAAAGTGGTGTAGATACCGCCATTCCTAATAAAAAAATAGCAATAATCCATCCCATGAATTGTAATCCATGGAGGTCACTAATAATTGCTGGTAATACTGTATTAACAATTGTGCCGTCAAGTCCTACCATGGCATTTGACATAAGTAAGGCAAGAGTAACTAGTATTTTCCTATTTCTACTCAAAATATCTCCTTTTCAAAAATGACCAATGGTCATCTTTTAACCGAAATAAACTTTATTCTTTATAACTGTTAAACCAATTTTTTAATTTAGAAGCTTCTTCTTTTTCCGAACTGTAAGAAGTCATTCTTAATCCCTTTTCTATTTTTAATTTTCCTCCGAATTTTTTAAAATCATCTTCATAGTTCTGATCACTACCAACACTTGTATAAAACGGAATAACTGTACCCTTGAATTCAGATATTTGTTCTAATAATGATCGAACTGGTGTAGAAACTAATCCACTCCATACGGGACCACCAATCAGTATTAGATCATAACCCTTTAAATCAGGTATTTTATTCATTAATGTTGGCAAATCATCTAACTCTCTCTGTTTCTTTGCAAGATCCGATGTCTCATTTATATTGTCAGAAAAAGTACCATTAGCCACCTTTAATTCCACTAGATCGCCATCAGTAACTTTTTGCATCAAGTTAGCTGCCTGAGCCGTTGTGCCTGACCAAGAATAATATAGAATCATTGTTTTCATAATTTTGTACCTCTGTAATTAATTTACGTATTTATTCTATGTCTTAGCAAATCATTTGAAAATTACTAGATGTATATGCTAGTATGCAAGTGGCGTATACTAAGAGGTGTTATTAATGATTGATAATTACTTATTGGAAGAACTCGTAACGTTTAAAGAATACGGAACTTTGGCCGCAACTGCAGAACATTTGATGGTTACTCAACCGACCGTTACACGAGGAATGCAAAAGTTAGAAGAAGAATTAGATGTCGAAATCTTTGACCGTCAACCTAATCGTATTTCACTAACCAAAACCGGTGAATTGGCAGCCAAGGAAGCTCAAAAGGTCATTGATCAAAACAACAGCTTTATTGATACCATACAAAAGTACGACTATAACCATAAGAACATCCGAATTGGTGCTGTTGCTCCGGGTCCTTTAATGCTGTTGCATCATTTGGATTCAAAACTACCTAACCAGAATATTGCTTTGGTTGATAAACTATTAGAACCTGAATCAGTTACTGAAGAATTATTGAATCATAATTATTCCCTTATCCTAACTAATCAAGAAATTATGACTGACAAAATTGAATCACGTTACATAGGAGCTGAAAAACTATCCGTGAATTTAAATCAATTTACTCTATTAGCTAATAAAAAATCGGTTTCTTTCGATGATTTGAAGGGACTAAGTTTCATTGTTATTTCTGATATTGGTATTTGGAAGAAAATCACTGAAGATCGTATTCCGGATGCAAAATTTTTATATCAGGATCAGCAAGAGGCTTTTCGCGAGATCACAAAATATTCTGACTTTCCTTATTTCACCACTAATATTTCTAAACTTAATCGAGACAGAAACTTTGAAGATAATGATCAGGTCAATGTTCCTATTAGCGACGAAGCAAGCAATGTAGATTTTTATGCAGCTTATTTAAAAACTCAAAAAAAGAACATCATTGCTGTTTTACAAACTATGAGTGATGCTTGGAGCAAATATTTAGACTAAAAAGATATCAATATCGACGACTTACTTAATGGTAATAAAAATTTTTTTGACTCATTCTTTTTTTATTCATGATGTACTTTCAAAACACCAATTGAAAAGATCATCGCAATCAATACTAAAACTGAAATCCAAATGATAGCATGATTGTATGAAACAATTGGCTGGACGTACTGACTTGTCAAGGTGACTATGATTGATAATCCAACTGAACCACCGATTTGATGTGCTGTATTAACAACACCGGAAGCTGAACCGCTCATTTCAGGAGTTGTATTAGCTACACCTGAAACTGTCAAGGGACTAAGAACTAACCCTTGACCAATTCCGATAACAACCATTGGCAAAGCGATTGCCGAGATATAACCTGATTGAACACCAATGATAGCTGAAGCAGTCGTTCCGATAAGAGTAATGACCATTCCACTCATCAAAAGTTTAGAATTACTAACCTTCAGTGACAAACGTGTCAAAACAGTTGCCATCAAGAATTGTGGAATCGTTTCAGGCAAAAATCCTAGGGCTGCTTGTAAAGGACTGAATCCATAAACACGTTGCATAGCTAAAGGAGTTAAGAAAAAATATGATAGTGCAAACCCTACATAAGCGAATCTAGCTAGATAAGCAAAACTTCTCTCTGGGTCTTTAAATAGAGTCAATGGCATGATAGGTTCTTTAGCACGTGTTTCTTGCCAAACAAACAATACCAAACTGATTACGGCGATTACTAAAGCCCCAAAACGATAAATCGTTCCATCAATACTATAGACTAATGCCGAGATACCAAATACTGACCAGACCGTACCCCATATATCGATTTTTTCACTGTAAGTTTTTTCAGATTCCAAATACTTTAATGATAGAAGAAACATTGCAATACCAATTGGGAAATTGAGGAAGAAACCCCAGCGCCATGAGAAGTAACTAGTAATAATACCACCAATAACCAATCCAAAGCTGGCACCCAAACCACCAGTTGCACCATAATAAGCAATTGCTTTGGTACGCATATTATCGGTATAGTTATCCATTAATAAAGCTAAGGTACTAGGGGCCAAAATTGATGAGCCAATGCCTTGAATAGCACGCATTGAAATAATCATTGCGGCATTAGTTGATAATCCAACAAATAATGAACTAATACTAAAAATAACTAGCCCAACTAAAAAGACTTGCTTTCTACCAAAGACATCTCCTGCTTTACCAGAGAAAAGTAATAAACCACCAAATGTTAAAGCATATGCATTCGTAATCCATGATAATACTTGAGTATTAAGTGACAGATCAGTTGCAATTTTAGCTGTACTTGTAAAGATAATTGAATTGTCCAAGAGAATCATAAAGTATGTTAACAGAATGATTGGTAAAGCAATTCCAAATTTTTGTTTATTCAAGATTTAACCTTCTTAATTTATTTTTTTTAACCATTTAATAAACCTCTGTTCAGTCTGTAGTGCGTGCGTATCTTCGACTGTGTAGTTGTTTAAAATTATTGTAGAATCCGGTGTTAGTTGATGTAATAAGTCCTGTGTATCACCAGATCCATAACCAGCATTCGTTGAGAATGAAGCTAGTCTTTTATCGGCTAATCGTGAACCATATTTTTCCAAGAAAGTGCGCATAGGGTTAGCCAACGTCATTGCCCAAATTGGATGACCTAACAAAATCGTGTCATATTTTGATAAATCAGGAATTTTTCCTTCTAATGTAGGCCAATCATGATTCTCACGTTCTTGCGTTGCTCGATTAACAGTTGTTTGATAGTCGGACGGATAAGGATTCGTGATGACTAGTTCATAAACATCCGTCTTGAGAATTTTTTGTGCTAGCCTAACTTGTTTCTCAGTATTACCACTTCTTGAGAAATAAATGATTATTGTTTTGTTTCCTTCTAAAATTCTAGTTGGTGCTTGGTTCTCATTAGTATCTTTGCCATCTGAAACGGCTCCACGTCCCATTGTTATCATATGCGTCCTCCTAATTATGACTTCAAGTCACTTTTTGCTTAAAAGAAAAACTTAGACCTTAGTCAAAGTTTTAATTGAGATACTCATTCATTAAAGCTGTTAATTGCAAATCACAAAAGGTTTTAATATCCTTCACTGGATCAACCGTATTCGGAGAAATACACCAACTGAGGACGATTCCGTAAACTTCCGTCATCAACAGCTTTGCCAAATCATTGATTGGAGTTTTATTTGAAAGCTTTTGTTCGGCAGATAACTTTTCTAGCAACTGTTGCAAAGAATCCAAATCAAATTCCCATTTTTTATAATTTTTCGGATCAACAATATAGCGTATCCATTGCCGAGCCATTTTATCTCCTGACTTAACGACAATTTGCAAATAATTTATTAAATATTTGCGAATAGCATCTTCCGGTTCTAAACCACCGAGTTCAGGAATCAGATTGTTCAAACTAGAAAGATGATTTTGGCTCAATGCCAAAGTGATATCCTCCTTCTTTTTGAAGTAGTTGTAAAAGGTCCCTTTAGCTACCCCACTAGCCTTAGTAATATCCTCAACTGACATCTTTTCGTAACCCTTAGTCCTAATTAATTTGTCAGCCGTCGCAATTAGTTTTTTTCTGGTGGCTTCAGCTGCCACCTGTCTATTTGTCATTTATCTCACCACACTATTTTTATTACGTAGAAAACTATAATTCTTTAATGACCTGAAGTCAATGACTTCGGGTCATATTTTTAAACTTTCAAAATCTGTTAAATTCTTAGTAAACTGGACGATTTTCACCTTGAGTATTCACATCTGACCATCTTGTAGTTCCAACGTCCAAATTCACCGGGAACTTCGTTGTACAATCCTAAAAAATTAGATTCAACTTATTAATTCTCCTAATAATTTGATTTTTATGTTTCTGCTTTGATTTATGAGTACATTATATATTCGTTTATTTGACTTGAAAATTACTAGATTGACATGCTGCTATACGCTATACGTATAGTATTCTTTACTAGAAACATGATAATGATCGTTAACTCTTTGATACTAAATGTTACATTAAAAAAAGTGTTGATTTTATAAAATATGGAAGGTATCCATACAATGAATCAACACTTTTGATTAATACTGACTAATAATTAAATTTCACATTACCCAATTGCTTAACTGTTTCAGGATTGCTCATATTGCCAAACAAACTAACACCTTCATCCAATGAGTTCATCTGTTCCATCTCTTTAGCAGATAACTCAAAATCAAAAATCTGTGAGTTTTCAATAATTCTAGATTCATGAACAGACTTAGGAATAACAACAATATTACGTTGGTTTAACCATCTCAAAATTACTTGACCATTTGTTTTACCATGGTTATCAGCAATTTTCTTGATTGTAGGGTTAGTAAAGATACCTTGTTTCCCTTCAGCAAATGGTCCCCAAGCCTCTGGTACAATATCATTATCTAATAACCATTGAACACGTTCTGGTTGGGCAAAGAATGGATGTAATTCAATTTGATCAACTGCTGGTTTGATTTCATTGTGCATCATCAAATCTTGTAATCTATCATTTTCAAAATTAGCTACACCAATAGATTTTAATTTTCCCGTTTTATAGGCATCTTCCATTGCTCGCCATGAACCATAAACATCGCCAAGTGGTTGATGAATTAAATATAGGTCAATATAATCCAAACCTAATCTTTTTAGTGAAGCATCAATAGCTTTTTGAGTATTTTCATAACCTGCATCTTGTACCCAAAGTTTAGTTGTTACAAAGATCTCTTCTCGATTAATACCACTTTCTCTGATGGCATCCCCCACAGCACCTTCATTCAAATAAGCTGCTGCAGTATCGATCAAATGATAACCATTTTTAAGTGCTTGTAAAACGGCCCGTTTACATTCATCGTAATCAGGAATTTGGAATACTCCAAATCCTAAAGTCGGCATTTCAATGCCATTGTTTAATGTGATTTTTTTATCCATATTTTTCTCCTAGTTTTCGTTTATTCCTACACTGGATCTATTATCTAATGTGGTATTTTCGCTTAATTTAACAACATAGTCAGCAATACTGTTTCTAGAAACATCATGTCCACCAAATGGTTCCCCTTTTTGCGTAATTTCATAATTAACAGGGCCGTTGGTATACCAACCAGGACGAATGATTGTATAGTTCAAGTCTGATTGTTCAATTAAATCTGCAGCTTCTCTGAATGGTCTTAAGATACTATTGCTATAGGGCTCAGGAGAATTACCTAACCAAGAAGGAATCTCTTGATAGATACCCATTGTTGTAATGAATACTAATCTTTGAACATTTTCTTGATCCATTACCTTTACAATATGCTTGGCAAATGTCTTCATATCACCACTTAAAGCCACAAAAATGAAATCCTGATTTTTTACTGCCAGTGCCAATTCAGTATCGTTTGTTACGCTTCCTGAAATAGACTTTTCCCTAGAATTATCTAATTTTAATCTATTGGCTCGTCTGGAAAATAACGTTAACTGAGCATCTGTTTCTCTTAAAAACATCTGTCTTACTGCATTGCCAATTGAACCGGTTGCTCCAATAATTAATACATTTTTCATAATAATATCTTCAAGTAATTTATTTAATATCTTCTGTATGCCAGATAAAGTTTGAATTACGTTCGGAAATCAACCACTTACCATCGACTTTTTGATACTTATCTTGGTATCTAACGCCCTCTTTAGTTGTAACTGTCTTATTTTCGTCGTTATTTTTGACAAGCACAACATAGTTATAGGCAACGCCATTAGCATGAGTTTCATCTACAAAATTAACTGTTTGTTGACCACTCATGTGAAATACGGCTGAATATTCGTCCATTGATGAACTGAAGGCATTAAAAATTTCTTTTCTTCCATTAAGAGTGAAACTGATTTTGCCATCATTAATAATGTTTACAACACCATCTTCAGTGAAGAGTGCTACCTGTTTATCGTTTTCCTTTGTATCTGAGTAATTTGAAAATAAATCTACTAGTTCCTTTAATTCAATACGGTCTGAAATTTCTTGTGTGTTCATAATATAAATACTCCTTAATTTTTAATAATTCTTGTTTACAAGTCCCATTATGGGGGCTCGACAGATATAAAAAAATGGTCAATATTTTTTAATTAGTTACTTATGCCACTGTTTTTATAAATGCGTGGTAATAAATTCTATCTAAGTTGTTTTTCTGGTTCTTTTCTTGTGAGATTGATGATAATAGCAACCACTACTAGGACAAATCCAATCAACATAATGGTATGGAGACTATTAAAGAGAATTGTTCTTAGTTGTGGTAGTAAATCTTGAGGTAAGGTCTTAGCAGAAGATGCATCAGTTAATTTATTGATCATTCGACTTGTTATTTTTCCTCCAACTTGACTGGCCGTACTAATACTCAAAATAGCTCCAAAAATAGCTGACATAAATGTTTGACCTAAAGTACGGAATAATAATCCAAAAGTTGTAGAAACACTGATCAATTCTTTTCTAACTCCATCCTGCAATGACACTTGCATCGGCGTAAAAGACAATCCCATACCAAATCCTTCAAAAGCACCACTAATTAATAACCACCAGTATGGAGAATATTGTGTCGCCATAATCATTGCTAATGCAGAAATGAAAATACTAATACTACCTATTATTACTATTCTTTTGTAAGAAATTTTTGGCATTAGTCTTGCTGTAAAACGTGTTCCTAACAGTAATAGAACTGATCCACCTATTTGAGTTAGACCTCCGTAAGTTGCATTAGTTCCAAGTAATCCTTGAGACCACATTGGAGCATAAACGCTATATCCAATAAAGAATCCATTAATCAAGAACATAATGACGTTTTGTGACTGAATTCTCCAATTCCTTAGTAGTTCAGTTGGAACTAGTGGGTTCTTCTTTGATGCTTCAATTCGATAGAAAATAACCATCAGAATTAAACCAACAATTAATAAGATCACAGCCCTAGTCATACTTGAAGCAATAGAATCACTAGCAAACAACAGAACTATTAAAGTAAGGATTAACATTCCTGAGCCTAAATAATCAAAGGACTTATCAATAGTTTCAGTTCTATTTTCTTGATAGGTAAGCTGCAACATCAATAGAGAAATAATTCCAATTGGCAAATTAATAAAGAAAACCCAATGCCATGATAGTGCATCGACTAACCAACCACCGATAAGTGGTCCAACTACAGTTGAAAGTGTATATGAAGCAGTTACCCAACCTAAGGCTCTTGCACGCTCTGAAGGATTTGGATAAATATCCGCGTAAATAATGAACGGAATAGAAACCATCCCACCGGCACCAATTCCCATGAAGGCTCTAGCAACAATCAACATTATCATGTTTGTCGACATGCCTCCGACTACGGAACTAATAACAAATAACATTAATGAAATTTGAAAAGTGAGTTTTTTCCCGATTATTTCACCAACTCGTCCCCATAAAACAGTGGTGACAGCAGTTCCTAATAGAAAAATCGAACTAATCCAACCAATCAATCTGATCCCGTTTAAATCACTAGTGATTGCTGGTAAAGCAGTGTTAACGATTGTGGCGTCTAAACCACCCATAAAATTAGCAATCAATAATGCGATTGTCGCGATTGCCATTCTTCTCTTTGTCATAAGTTTCCTCCCCTAATACATCTCGGCCTGTGATTTAATGATTTGCCACTGACCACTATTATTTTTTGTTAATTCGGTTCTTGATTGAAGGGGCCAAGTATTACGAAAGCCATAAATTCTAGCATCTAGTTCATTTCTCGAAATCACTAAAGCATTATCTCCATCTACTTCAACCTGCATTAACTTCTCTTTACTATTGAAGTAGTGCATTCTACCGATCTTAATTTGTTTCAACCATTCATCTTTGCTCTGGACAGCTCCGGTTATATGAATAAACTTTGCATCTGATGCAATTACTTTATTCAGAATATCTAAGTTACCATTGACCATACTTGATACTTGTTGTCGAACAACTGTCGCTACTTTTTCTTCTTCACTAATTTTTGTTGTCATAATTAATGCCTCGTTCCTTTGCGATGAGTTCATTATGCAACGACTGATGATTCCAAAAAATGGGCAATGTTTTCCAATTAGTGACATAAGTAACCCTTTCAACAAAAAGGTGTCATAAAATCACGAATTATTGAAATTTTGGTAAAAAAAACAGACGTCTCTACAAATCAACGTCTGTTTTCTATTTATTCATTTTTAAAAAATTATCGACTCCACCTTGCATTAAGGCAATTGTTGCATCAATGACATCATCTATTGGTTCTTTTTTACCATTATCAACCCACTGTTTGTAGACGCTAATTCCAGTCTGTTCTACATATCTTAATAAGATTTGTTTTTTCCAATCGTCAAGTAAATTAAACTCTTTGGACTGTCCCCAAGTTGGATTCATTACATTGTCGATCATCTGTTTACGAATACCTACATATCCACCTACAGAGCTGGAAGTGATTTTATCATAGGCTTCGTCCTGTTTAGCAGAATATATAAAGAAGGCACGAACACTTTTAGCTAGGTCTCTAGGGTATTGAAAATTTTCAATCTCTTTTAAGTATTCCTTAGCATATTGGGCTTGCATTTCAGCTAGCAAATCATCAAGTGTTGGGTAGTATCTATAGAATGTTTTTTTATTGATTTGTGCTAACTCCGACAATTCCTTGACAGTAATTTTTTGATATTCTTTTTCGCAAATCAGCTTTTCAAATGCTTTATATATGCTTGAAATTGTTCTTTGAACACGTAGATCTTCATAACCAGTTAATTTCATTTGGTCCCCCCACTTACTGTTATTTCAAATAAAAACCAACACGTAGTATTTTATCTTTTACAATTTATTATTATATACGTTTTATTAATTTCTGATGATTAAAGCGTGTTGGGCGAACCGGAAATTTTGTTCCTTAAAAAAAAATAAGCAATCAAAACTTAAATGTTCTGATCGCCTATTTGTCATTGTTAATTTAATGATAATTGATTTTGTTGAATCCAAGCATTGGTACCAATACGGTACATCTTAACGTTGGTTGTAGGATTAGTAGCTCTGCGATCAACAATCCATGAAGAACCAGATGCTACTGTGTATCCATCATAAGCCCCACTGTCGTTGTAAACTTTGGCAGTAGTTGTAGCTGTAACAGTTGTTCCGGATAAGAACTTAGCCCATGGTAGAGCATCGTCAGCAGCAACAAATCCGTTAGTACATACATGATAGAAGAAGTTACCATCAATAATTGCAATAATATCTGAAGCCCATGAAGTATCAGGTCCTAAGGCAAGATCAACACGTTTATTACCATTACGATCGTAAATAGGTGTCATCTTATTCTTAGTAGTTACGCCACCTCTTATATCAGCTACAGCATAGTTGTCACGGTTAGCATAATCAGCATTTGTACGACCGGCATCGGCAATATCATACTTAGAAACGTTGGAATAGTCATTTTCATTAGTTAAGTAGTATGAATAAATATCTGAGGCATTGTACTTACTATGAGCTGCTTGATCATTACCCATTTCTTGAGAAAAGTAAACCATACCATCAGAACCGACACTTACACCGATACCAACATAGTTGATATATGGATTAAGCATGTTCTTTCTGTGACCATAATTAGGTTCTGGATCGTACATTTCACTATAAAACTCATGTGTAATCTTTTGAGCAATAGTGGTTGGATCAGATGTACCTAACATTGAATATGGCATTTGAGCAATATTCTCTTCGGCATCCAAGTAATATGGATACATGTTAGCTGAATTCCAGCCGGCATGATTATCCACCCCTGTACTTGTGAAACCATCAGTTCTTGATTGAGCATAATTGTTCAATGCTGTTACAGGACTTAAAGTTGATAGACCATTTTGTGCACGTAGACGATTTAACTCATTCAACATAGCAGTCTTAACGGCAACGATATCAATACTATTGTAAGTCGATTGCGTTTTGGCAGTCGCTGTAGAAGCAGTTGTAGTGTCGTTGTTAGTTGCATTTGTTGTATCATTAGATGGTGTCTTAGTTGCCGGATTAACAACCTGATTGTTTGTATCACTATTGTTATTTGTAGCAGTTGATACACTTGTACCAGTATCAGTAGTTGTAGTGTCACTGTTAGTTGCAGTAGTGCTTGTTACAGAAGTATTATTGCTGGCATCAGCTGATGTTGTGTCAGCATAAACAATATTTCCTCCCAGACTAGTTGCAAGTAATGCACTTGCGGCTACTAAAATAGCTGCCCTCTTTGTTTTAGAAAACATGATACTCCCCTTTTCCTTGTGAAAATAATGGTTACACTCATTTTAACTCAATGAAAGCATTTATAAAGCATTATTTATAATAAATATTTTATATTATTTCGGTAAAATAAAAAAGCCATATGGCTTTTAGTTATGCTTTATCAAAATCCTTGATCCAAGCAATGGCCAATGCATCTTTACCTAAATGAGCACCGATGACAGGTCCAAAGTATGAACGATCTAGTGTAATATCAGGGTATTTCTCATGTAATTCGCTTGCCCATTGATCCCCGTCACTTTTATCGTCAGCATCGATTACTAACAGACGTAGAGGATATGGGGCATCATTCATAGCCGCAGCTAACTTTTCTTCAGCTTTTAACTTGGCTTTTTTCATGGAACGAACTTTATCATAAGCAACAATTTTATGAGAATCATCGTCAAATTCTAGTAATGGTTTAATATTTAACATGGTTCCAATAACAGCAGAAGTATTTGATAATCTTCCACCTTTAACTAAGTTCTTTAAATCGTTTACCACAAACGATTCACCAATAGAGCTTCTTAAATCATCAAGACGTTCAAGAATTTCACTAAGTGGTTTATCTTCCTGAGCCATTTTAGCTGCCTCTTGAGCTAAGTAGCCCATTAGGCGTACAGTGATATGGGAATCATAAACGACAACATTGATATTATCAATTGTTTGAGCGGCACTCTTGAGATTGTTAACAAATCCCGAAATAGTGCTTGCCAAATGAATCGAAATTACGGTATCATAGCCTTCTTTAGCCAGCTTATCGTACACGTTCATCATTTCACCAATTGAAGGTTGAGCCGTTGAGGGTAATTCTGGTGATTCATGTAAGAGTTTGTAGAATTGAGATGTAGTAATATCAATATCTTCACGGTATGTTTTAGTATTAAATACTACCTCTATCGGCACAACTGTTATATTATATTTATCGACTGTTTCTTGTGGCAAATAAGATGTACTATCTGTTACAATGGCTATTTTCATAAATTATCAATTCCTTGTTTGGTTACGTATAATGATTGTATAACCATTAGATTATATCATATTCAATCAGGTTTATATTTGTTACACTGCAAAAGTTTCAGAATTTATCATGTAATATAGAGAGGAAGTCAAATATGTCCTTTGACGGAATGTTTACCCATGTGATGGTAAACGAATTGAATCAGAACCTCCGCGGCGGTAGAATTGCTAAAATTCAACAACCGTTCGCTAACGAATTGATTCTTACAATTAGAAGTAATCGCAAGAATCAACAATTGTTATTATCTGCTCATCCCTCATACGCAAGAGTTCAGATTACAGGTCAGCCATTTGCTAATCCTGCTAAACCCTCAACTTTTGTTATGTCATTAAGAAAGTATATCACTAGTGCTATCGTTCAAGACTTCAAGCAATTGAATAATGATCGTATCGTAATCGTAGATTTAAGTGCAAAAAATGAATTAGGCGATATTCATGAATATCGGTTGATTACCGAAATTATGAGTCGACACAGTAATATTTTCCTTGTAAACAAAGAAAATGGAAAAATAATCGACCTAATTAAACGTGTTTCTCCAGAAAATAATAGTTTCCGAGGACTCCTTCCCGGGGACGATTATAAGTTACCGCCTGCACAGAATAAAATCAATCCATTTTCAACGAAAAATGAAAATCTTCAAGATTTATCAGCCGCTGATATTCGTCAAAAATACGAAGGTATAGGCTTAGATACTTCACAAGAGTTAGAAAAGTTTGCGGAAACAGGTAAAACTTTAGATGACTTCATAGATTTGTATGAAAATCATTTAGCACCTAACACAGCCAATTCTAATGACAAACATAAATTAGGCTTCTTCCCAATTACTTTTGGTAATACCACGACAGAAGTTAACGCTTATGCGAGTCTAAGTGATCTTTTGGATAATTACTATCTGGACAAAGCTCGGGTAGATCGAATCGAACAACAAACTAAGAGTATCACTCACCGTTTGGATATCATTTTGAAGAAAGATAAATCCAAGATTAAGAAATTGAATAAACAGTTATCACAAACTGATGTGATGGCTAAGTACAATCTTTATGGTGAATTGTTGACGACATATATGTCACAAGTTAAACGTGGTTCCAGTTCAATTGTTTTGACTAACTATTATAATAATGAAGAAGTTAAAATTAAATTGAATCCAGAGTACTCCCCTTCTGACAATGCTCAACATTATTATAAAAAATATCGTAAACTTCAAAACTCTATTCCTCATGTTCAAGAACAGTTGGATATCACTACAAATGAAGTTAACTATTTGGAATCAGTTTTGGCATCCCTTGAATATGTAGATATTGAAGATGTTGACGGTATCGTTGATGAATTGATTGATTCAGGTTATATAAAAAAGAAGCGTCGTAATGCTCGTAAGAAACGTAAGAAGCATGTTGGCGAAGATTTTCAATCATCAATGGGTGTTGATATTACCGTTGGTAAGAACAATATCGAAAATGATCAATTGACAATGAAATTATCACAGAAGAATCATTATTGGTTCCACGTCAAAGACATTCCTGGTTCACATGTTATTTTGAAAACAAGTGATCCAGATGAACAGTCAATTACTGAAGCAGCAACGATTGCGGCTTATTATTCTAAGGCTCGTGATTCAAGCAAGGTTCCAGTTGATTATGTCAAAATCAAGAATATTCGTAAACCTAATGGTGCCAAGCCAGGTTATGTTATTTTTGAAGGTCAAAAGACGATCTTAGTTGATCCTGACCGTCAGTTAGTAGCTGATTTAAAAGTTAAATAAAGTAAAAAAGATCGATAACTCAATTTTTAAGTTATCGATCTTTTTTTATCCCAAATTCTTTAATTCGTCTTCCATTTCTTCTTTATTTAACAATTTATAACGCTTATCGTCAATTGTTAGAAGATATTGTTCATCAAAATTATTGAACATTTCCTCAAGTGATAAATTGTCACCAATTTTATTACCAAGTAATAATTTAACCAATGTATCAATAACATGAACAGAACTTGCTAACTCATGTCGAATAATGTCATTAGTCATGCCACGATACTTTTTAGTTACTAACCAGTGATCCTTTTGCTTAATCAGTTCAAAATTATAAATTGCTACTTGATTTTCATCTTCAAGCTCTTGGGCAATCAATTGAGAAAACTCATTATAGTTTTCAGGTGTCATGAAGTTGTTAACGGAACTAACTTCATAAAGATGGTTATTCTTCTTAGTTCGGTAAATTACCGATGGCACTAGGAAGTTCTCACCGTCAGAAACCACCATTACTCTGGCAGAAGTATCAGCTTGAAGATCAATATTTTTAATCTCCTGAGCACTAAACTGAAATGCCCGCTTATCATCGTTATCAATTAAATTCTTTGATAAATCGATAATGTTTAAAATACTATCATTAGGAATTAACTCTAAAGATTTCATTTCCATGTAAGGATCATCAATTTCAACAATTTTTCGACGAATAGCTAACGGTGCATTCCAAGGCTCACGACCAATAATGATAGGCTCCAATCCATTCTGGTCAATTGACTTAGCTAATTGAAACAAAACAAATTGTCTGATAGTTGTATCAGTTTTTGAAGTAATTATTGGTGTGCGTACAATAATTTTTTTGCGGTCGCTTAACTTCAATTCATTGTTGATACCGGCAGTAACAAAGTAATTGTGATTAGGATAATCTTTATTAGCCACAGATATAGAAGTTTTATTTTTTACAACTGATTTAGTAACAATATCAGAACTATCTAATAGTAGCTTACTGTGTCCTACTCCTTTGACACCCATCTCTACCATACGTTCAACATTATGACCATCAATTTCGCCTTCACGGATAATAAGACTGTTATCAATAATGTTTTGTAAAGCCGTTAAATATGGCATATTGATGCCAGTAATTTCTGATAAAACTGGTTTTTCAAAGTTACGACGCATGGCTTCCATTAGAACATCTAACATCCAATTGGTAGGATGAATAATCTTTTCAAATAACTCGTCATCGTCTAACTTGCGTAATTGTTCATAGCGGTCAAAGTTATTATTTAACTTATCATTAAGTGCTCCCTTATTGAGAACCTCCTCGAGACTAAAACCATTGACAATGATACTGGAATTAGATGTCTTGCTAGGGCCTAAATACTTTTGACCAGGGGTATTCCACTGTGGGAAGCGTGAAGTAATGTGATCGACAAATGGTTCAGTTGCTCCATTAAAGAAATTACCTGCATCAAGTTGTAGTTTATCCAAATGGAAACCAACACAAAGTTCCGCTACGGCAGTAGCAACGGGATAACTTGTTGCATATTCTAAAAATTTAGTTTCTTCACTTAAACGAGGAATGAATTCTGTAATATAGCATTCATTAGTAGCGTGGTTATAAGCAAAATGGACCGTACAAACACCAACGATATTAAAAACTCGAGCTAGTTTAATTGAGTAATTTCTTAAACGTTGCAATTTTGAATCATTTAAAGAAATTGCTGGGGAAATTAGATTTGAGTCCAGATGATGAATACCTATTGGTTCGATATCCTCAATTGTACCAACTAAGGATGAGTTGTCGAAACTATCTCGCAAAATAGTAAAGGAATATTCACTGAATCCTCGAATACTTCTTTCAATTTCAATTTTGCTATCTTCTAAATCATCTAAGGCCATGAAATTATCTAGTTCAAAAAGATTATTGATATTAGTCCAACCACTTGAATGACGATTAGAATAGCGCCTTCTAGCAATAATTGGAAAACCGATTGAACGAATGAAGCTATATATTTCTTTTTCGTCATCTGAAGAAATAAAATTAATAACTGGTAATTTGGCTTTGTTTAAACGTTTAATAAATAAGTCACGCTTGAAAGTGGCCAAAGAAGAGGCATAATTAGCTCCTAAAATCTTAGTACTACCGATCTTACCATTTAAACTAGAAACGATTCCTAAGGCGTTACGGTCCCCAACAGTAGGTAAAATAGCATCGGGATGATATTTCTGAACAAATTTAAGTACATTATCACCACTGACTTTTTCAACAATCGTTTTGTCAAAGAAGGTTCCCGAGGAAAGTAATGACGTTGGATCTTCAACAATGATTGAAGTTTTATATCCTAATTGATGCAAAATATCGACTGTATCATAAAGCGCAGTTGATAAATCAACATTTTTATCGCTAATAGTTGGGCCGATGATTAGAATCGTATGTACTTCATTTAATTCCATTGACTTCCAGCCCCCTCTTGTTGTTTCACTGAATCAATTAAATCGATAAACTCATCGAAGACATAATAACCGTCGGTTGGTCCTGGTGCGGCTTCTGGCTCAAATAGTACACCCATGATTGGTAGATACTCATGACGAATTCCCTCAATAGTTCCATCGGCAACACAAATGTTGGTAACGATAAAATCAGATGAACCAATGTATTTTTGATCCAAAGTGTAGGAATGATTGTGATTGACAAAATCAATTTTGCCACTGGCAACTTCTTTAACAGCTAAGGACGATTCGTGATGTGGGGTTGTTAATTTCTCTATTTGGCAATCATTAGCTAAGGCTATTAATAGATTACCGAGACCAATTCCCAAGATTGGATATTTTTTTTGTAAAATTTGAATATTCTTAATGACATTAGGCAAATCCTGTGGATTACCTGGTCCATTAGAATAGATAATACCATCAGGATGTAAGTTCTCAATTTCCTTTGCCGTGGAATTGTAATTAACAATAATTGAATTACAGTCACGATAGGACAATTGACGTAAGATAGAGTACTTGAGTCCTAAATCGACAATAACAATTTTTCGTCCCATGTTGGGATTTGGATATGACTGGCGAGTAGAAACTCTTTTGACTAAATCAGGTGGTAAAACTAAAGCTTTGATTTGATCAATGGCGTGCTCATCATGAGTATCCATAATACTGGCTTTCATTTCACCATGTTCAGCAATGTGTCTCGACAAAGCTCTAACATCGACGTTCTTGATACCAGGTATTCTCAAACTAGTAATCCAATTTTCAAATGAAACCGAATCATCAACCGTTGAGATACTTGATGAACCAATAACAACGCCCTTACACTGTGAATTGATAGATTCATAAAAATCTCGGTTAATTCCTGAGCTACCAACAGAAGGAATTGTGAAAGCAATAATTTGACCCTCGGCATTAGGATCGGTTACGGATTGTTCAATTCCAGTACGATTATTTGATATTACCAATTGTCCCGTGGTAATGATAGAAGATCCGAATCCTTCTCCAGGAAACACAGTTCCGTCTTCTAAAATTAAATAACGTTTCATTCTTCAGCAACTCCTCAAAAATTGTAGTTATTCGATTTCGATCTTATCTTCTCCATCGATTTCTTTCATTGAAACTTTGATTTTTTCCTTTTGAGAAGTTGGGATATTTTTACCAACAAAATCTGCTCGAATTGGTAATTCGCGATGTCCACGATCTACTAAGACAGCCAAAGAGATTTTCTTAGGACGACCTGCACTCATCAAAGCGTCCATAGCTGCACGGATTGTACGACCAGTGTACAAAACATCGTCTGTTAAAATAATATGCTTGTTATTGATATCGATATCCAAAGGTTGTGTTTTCACGTTAGAAATATCTTTTTCTTCATGAGTTTTATCATCACGATAAGGTGTAATATCGAGTTCAGCAACGGGAATTGAGATGTTTTCCAATTGTTTCAGTCGTGATTCAATACGATGAGCAACAAAGACACCGCGTGTTTTGATTCCAACAAGAACTAAATCTTCGATTCCTTTGTTTCTTTCAATAATTTCATAAGTTATACGTGTCAAAGCCCTGGTCATTGTTTGACCGTCAATAATTTCTTTAGCCATATTTTTCCCTACTTTCAAAAAAGCACTCACAAAGTGAGTGCTTCAATTTATTTTATAATCGCACACAATTCTATTTGTAGATTATATCACGACTTAATGTTGAGAACGTAATTGCTTAAGAGTATCTTGAAAAATTTTTGGAGGTTCAATCGAAAATTGCATCCACTCATGGGTCCTTGGATGTTCAAATCCAAGTGTTTGCGCGTGTAAGAATTGTCCCTTACCGGGCAAAGTATTCTTAGGACCATACAGAGGATCTCCCGCAACAGGATGACCAATATACTGCATGTGAACTCTGATTTGATGAGTTCGGCCAGTTTCCAATTTTAATTTTAGTAATGAATAGTCTTCAAATTGTTCTAAAACTTCGAAATGAGTAACCGCATGACGACCGTCTTCTACAACAGCCTGTTTCTTGCGATCAAATTTGGATCGACCTAATGGTGCCGTGATCTTACCCTTTTTCTCTTTGAAGTTACCGTGAACAATTGCCAAGTATTCACGTAAATTACTCTTATCTTTTAACTGTTTCATCAATGATTGTTTGGCCAGATTGTTTTTAGCAATCATCAAAAGACCGGAAGTATCTTTATCGATACGATGTACAATTCCTGGTCGGATAACGTCATCATCATTGATTTGACAATGGTATAAGATGGCATTTACGAGTGTTTTATCTGGATGACCTGCGGCTGGATGAACTACCATCCCTTGAGGTTTGTTAACGACAATAACATCTTGATCTTCGTAAACGACTTCAATTGGAATATTCTCTGGAACAGCCTTGATCGGTTCTTCTTCGGGAATATTAACCGTAATTTTGTCGTTGGCTACAACTTTTTGACCAGTTTTGCTAACTGGCTGGCCGTTTACTAAAACGTTTTGATCCTTAATCAATTTTTGAATCTGTGATCTTGTTAAATCATCTAGTTCACCGTTTAAATAGGTATCCAAACGACTCTTTTTTGGTTCATTATATTCTAATTCGAAAGACTTACTTATTATTTTTCTCACCTGCTAATTGGACAAACAAAGATACAATTATTAATATTACACCAATCGTAATATAAGTGTCCGCTAAATTAAATATTGGGAAATTCATAAAATCTAAATTAAACATATCTACCACAAAATGTCTAGTAAAACGATCAATTGCATTACCAATTGTACCAGCTAACAGAAAAATCAATGCAAATCGATACATATATTCGTTTTTTGCAGCTTTAATAAAGAGATAGACTAGAACAACTACTGCAATAATAGTAATCAAGTAAAAGAACATCATTTTACCTTCAAGCATACTCCAGGCTGCACCGGTATTTGTGATATGTGTAATGGAAAGAATTCCCGGGATGAATTCATGGACACTCATTGGAGCAATATTACTAGTGACATAATATTTTAGTCCTTGATCACCAATAACTAAGATTGCGCAAAGCAACCAATAAATCAACTGCACTAGAATAATCCTCCGATAGTTCCTTCATTATCAACGTCCATATTCAAAGCAGCTGGCTTCTTTGGTAAACCTGGCATTGTCATAATGTTTCCTGTCAATACGACGACAAATCCAGCTCCTAGCTTTGGAACGATGTCAGTAACATGAAGTGTAAAGTCTTTAGGACTACCTAGACGTTTAGGATCATCACTAAGTGAATACTGTGTTTTGGCGATACAGATTGGTAAATCATCCCAAGCATTGTCCTTCAAAGTTTGTAGTTGATTACGAGCTTTCTTGCTGTACTCAACATTGTTAGCTCCGTAAACTTCAGAAGCAATCGTAGCAATCTTAGCTTCAGTAGTTTCTTCATCTTCATAAAGACGTGTATATTGTGATTCTTTTTCAGTTGCCTTAACGACAGCCTTTGCTAAAGCTTGACCACCTTTACTACCTTCATGATGAATTTCAGCTAATTGAACGTCAACACCTAATTCGTCACAAAGACTAGTTAAGAGCTTAATTTCATTATCAGTATCGGTAGCAAATTTATTGATAGCTACGACAACTGGAACGTGATAATAACGCATGTTATGAATGTGACGTTTCAAGTTCTTGAAACCAAGATTCAAAGCATTGAGATCTTCATTTTGAATGTCACTAAGAGCTTGACCACCGTTGTACTTCAAAGCACGAATAGTAGCCACAATGACGATGGCATTAGGAGCATGGCTCAATCTAGGGGCAACAATGTCCATAAACTTCTCACCACCAAGATCGGCACCAAATCCAGCTTCGGTAACAGCGTAGTCACCTAACTTCATAGCTAACTTAGTAGCTAAGATACTGTTACATCCATGAGCAATATTAGCAAATGGACCACCATGAATGATTGCTGGTGTATTCTCAAGTGTTTGTACTAAATTAGGTTTTAGAGCATCTTTTAACAGAACTGTGATTGCACCTTCAACGTGAAGATCACGAACGAAGATTGGCTTCTTATCAAAAGTATAAGCGATAAGGATACTTGAGATTCTTTCCTTCAAGTCATCAATATCTTGTGCTAAACAAAGAACGGCCATTAATTCACTAGCAACAATAATTTCAAAATGTTCTTCACGAGGCATTGAGTTGAAAGGACCACCTAAACCAACGACGGTATTTCTTAATGCACGATCATTGATATCTAAGGCACGCTTCCAAACAATACGGCGAGGATCAATATTCAATTGATTTCCTTGATGAATGTGATTATCAATTAAGGCTGCTAAAGTGTTAACAGCACAAGTCAAGGCATGCATATCACCAGTAAAATGTAAGTTGATGTCTTCCATAGGAACAACTTGAGCATAACCACCACCAGTGGCCCCACCCTTCATTCCCATTACAGGACCCAATGAGGGTTCACGTAAAGCTAAAACAGTCTTTTTACCAATTGATTGTAAGGAATCAGCTAATCCAATAGCGACAGTTGATTTACCTTCTCCAGCTGGAGTTGGGTTGATCGATGTAACTAAAATAAGTTTTCCATCGTCTTTTTCCATTGATTTGGTAATGCTACGACCAGAAAACTTAGCTTTATAGTGTCCATATGGTTCAATATCATCTGGTGTCAAACCGATTTTATTGGCAATTTCGTTAATATTTTTCATATTATCGTGCTCATTTATTTGAGCAATTTCGATATCACTTGGAAATGACATTGCTTTCACCTGCTTCTTTTCTAATTAATTTTAAAATACCCTTTGTGGAAGTAATCTTAAATGGAAAATAGTCGTGATTACTGAAATTAAATTCCAAAGTCCATTGGTTATTTGCCCTAATGTTAACATCTTTACTCTCGAAAATACGTGTTTTGTAGTAAGGTTCCTTAATAACAACTTGACCATTTGTAAACTTTACCCAAGAGTTAGATATAATATAGATTACATAGACAGCGTCTAAAATCCAAATTAAAAATGGAATAATACTCAAAGACATTATCTCCAATTGTAAAATAATCCCCAAACATACAAGACTAAGTGCAAGCGACCACATAATTATCCCCCATGGTCCTACTGGTTGAACAAAATGTTTCTTTGACATAATTTCTCCTGAAAGGTTTTTAATAAATATGATTAAATTGTACACCGATGCCGGATTAAATACTAATTTAAATCTAGGCGTCGTTAGCTTTGTAATAAGGATTGATAACAAAATTTATACTGATGCGCAGATTCAGAATTTTGATGACAATCATTTTTTAGAATTCTTGGCATTAAAAATAGCTTTAACCAATATTATAAAAAAGGGTTGGAATGATGAGATAGTTCTAATTCATTCTGACAGTCAAATTGTAGTTGATAGCGTTGAGAAGAAGTACTCTAAGCACTATCAACCTATATTGAATGAAATTTTGCAAAATCTAGAACAATTTCCTAGCTATTTCATTAAACATGTTGCTGACAAAGATAATCGTGAAGCTCATGCTTTAGTTCATCAAAAAATGTTGACTGTTCGTAAAAATCACCGTTAATTTATTTCTAAATTTTGATAACTGTGCTAGTATTAAAGCGTTTCCAATTCAGATGAGGAGGTACTTTTTATGTACTACGTTGTTATGAAAGATCGCGATATTCGTGATAACCTTGCCACCGAACAATATTTGATGAATAATGTTGAATTCGATGAGCCCCTAGTTCTCTTTTACATTGAAAAACCTTGTATTATCGTCGGTCGTAATCAAAATACGATTGAAGAAATAAATAGTGACTATATTGCTGATAATCACATCACTGTCACTCGTAGAATTTCTGGTGGTGGTGCCGTTTATCAAGATTTAGGTAATCTTTGCTTTAGTTTTGTAGTTGATTCAGATGATAAGAATTTTGGTGATTTTAAGTCATTCACGCAGCCAATTATTGATGCACTTCATCAAATGGGTGCAACCACTGCTGAAGTTTCTGGTCGAAATGATTTACTAGTTGATGGTAAGAAATTCTCTGGTAATGCTATGTATTCTAGAAATGGAAAGACATTCTCACATGGAACACTATCACTTGATGTGGACTTAGATGTCTTGACTAAGGCATTGCATGTTCAAAAGGATAAGATTGCTTCTAAAGGTATTAAATCAATTAGAAGTCGAGTAACCAACTTACGTCCATATTTAGCACCAGAATATCAAGATCTGACAACTGAACAATTCCGTGACAAATTGTTATTAGAATTATTCCATGCCAACAATTTGGATGAAATCAAAGATAAGGAATACATTGTTACTCCTGAAGATCAGAAGCAAATTGATAAGATCAAAGAAGAATACTATTACAACTGGGATTGGGTTTACGGTAAATCCCCTGCTTTCACTGCTAAGCAAAGAAAACATTTTGATATGGGAACTGTCGATGTCCGTTATAATATTGAAAATGGTAAAGTCGGAAATATCGAAATTTATGGTGATTTCTTTGGTATGAAAGATGTTAACGATATTAAACAAAAATTATTGAATATTAAATTTGACCGTGAAGATGTTTTAAAAGTATTAGATCAATTTAATTTAGATGACTATTTCAAAGGTATTCCTGAAGTCGAACTATTAAAACTATTTACGCCATAATTTATTTATATACATAAAAAAGTGGATTGAGAAAAATAATTCTCAACCCACTTTTTATTTTTGGTATCATTATCCTTAATGAGGGGATAAAAAATGATTAATGAAACAGTATTAGACCAAGGACACAAACTAGTAGATGTTCACTCAACTAAGAATCTAAATGATTCCGATCGTACATCATTGATTGAAAACTATAACTTGACCAATGAGATTCTAGATTACGCTGATGATGAAAATGAACGAGCTCGATTTGAATACGACGAATACAGTCAAACCTTTTTGATTGTTTACAATGTTCAAAATGAAAATGAGCAAAGTGATGATCTTTCACAGAGAGTCTTACCCATTTCCTTTGCTATCAAGGATAAACAACTTTTCTTGTTCACAAACGACGCTACTCACTATGTGAGAGATTATCTTCTTTATGCGAAGAAAAACTTTAGTGAAGGTAAAGAAAATTTGTTGTGGGAACTTATTTTTCACACCTTTGATCAGATTTCTAGTGATTACAGCGATCAAATTAGCGAAACTGATTCCAAGAGAAACAAAATTCAACGTTTGATCAAAAAACATCATTCTTCCGAAAATCAAATTTTGGATTTGGCCGAATTACAAGACCTAACAACGTACTTGAGTACTGCCATTAGTGGTAATGCGACGGTTCTTAATGAAATAGAACTCATTTCTAGTGGTAAGGTTCAACAACTACATCTTACTAAAGCTACACATGAACATCTTCATGATTCAGTCATTGAAATTGAACAAATCAAAAACCAAGTTAACCTGAGTTCCGATATTATTGATCGTATTTCTAACACTTACAATAATATTTTGAACAATAGAACAAATACGACCATGAAGGTGCTGACAGTTTACACTATCATTTTAAGCATCCCCACAATCGTATCAGGTTTTTACGGTATGAATATGAAATTACCTATTGCTGACCAAGAATGGTCTTGGATCTTTTCATTAATCATTACCATTGTTATTATTTTAATTATTCTTTGGGACTTACACAGACGCAATAGTCTCTAATGTTTAGCCCAATATTGGTACATATCAGTTCTAATAGAACCATTGTAAAGCTTACGTTTCTTAGTAGCTAATTCACCATAGTATTTTTCAAATTCAACATCACTAGTCAAAATATACTTATTCCAAGTGGGAGCGGTCGAGAAGACTTCTCCCATTTCTTTGTATAGTTTTCTTACTCCAGCCATGTCACTCATACGTTGACCGTAAGGAGGGTTAGAAATGATTGTTCCATACTCCCCTTCAATCTTCAAATCCTTAACGGCAATTTGTTTAAATTGAATATCATGTAGAACACCAGCATCATGGGCATTCAGTTTAGCTACGTCGATCATTGAACCATCAATATCACTAGCAAAGATATCCAAATCAAGATCTTTTTTAACACCAGCCTTAGCTTCTTCCTTTAAGTTAGCAAGAATCTTAGGATCAAACCAGTCGAAATCCTCAAATAGAAAGTGACGTAAAATGCCAGGTGCGATATTTTTGGCCATACGTGCGGCTTCAATCGCAATAGTACCTGAACCTGTTGTTGGATCCATGAAAGGATCTTCCTCGGGATGCCAAACAGTTAAAAGAATCATGGCAGCCGCAAAGTTTTCTTTCAAAGGAGCAGCACCGTGTTCAACACGATAACCACGCTTGTACAACGATTCACCAGTTGTATCCAGGGTTACCTCTACAACATCTTTATGAATACGAGTTTCAATTTGAAATTTTGCACCAGTCTCAGGTAAACGTCCACGACGCATGAAAATATCGGCCATCTTATTAACAATGGCTTTTTTAGTAATAGCTTGAATATCACGTTCTGAATGTAATTGTGATTTAACAGTTCTAGCCTTGATAGGGAAAGCTGCATTTAAAGGTAGCCAATTATCCCAATCGATTGCATAAACTTTATCGAATAGTTCTTCGAAAGTTGTTGCCTTGAAAGTACCAATCAAAATCTTAATTCGATCGGCACTTCTAAGCCACAAGTTAGCCTTAGCAATATCTTCGTATTCACCGTCAAAATAGACCTTACCATTCTCGGTCTTTGTATCGTATCCCAAATTCTGTAATTCTTTTGCGGTTACAGATTCAAAGCCGCTTGACATAGTCGCAATTAATTTCATATTGCTCCCTCTTAATTTAATTTTTAATTGATTGTATAAAAAAAGGACGAACAAGTCGTCCCTTTGCCTCGATAAACTCCTATAGGCCACGTTCTGTTCATGTGTTAGGCTGGCAATCCTAACACAGTTAGTAATCATCTATCTACAATTAAGCCTTCACAGTAGATTCATTTCTCGTTATGAAGCGCCCCTACCAAAGTTTGGGTTGCCCGCTTGCGGGGTTTACCTCGTTCCACCATTGCAATTTCTCACAATAATTCGTCTCTGTGGCACTTTCAAGCTATTAACACATAGTCAAAAGACCTTAGTGCTTTCGCTGCCGTTACCCTAAGGTACCTTGGCTTATTGGGCCAAGCACAAACACTGCAAGCATCTCAGCTCGCGCGGGCGTGGACCTTCCTCAGCCTAGATAACTAGACCGCGATTACTCGTAATTTACCGACTTGAATAGTATACACTAAAATCTGTTAAAATTGTTATTATTATTAAAATTATTTTGATTTTGTCCAGAATTACCATTCATAGGGCGATTTCCTTGAAAATTATTTTGGTTGTTAAAGCCATTATTCATATTAGGATTGATCTCAGTATGACCACTTTCAACCCCGTCATGATTATTCATGTTGTTAGGAACAACAGCTGATGCAAATTGTTTAGCACCGTCATTGTTACTTTCGGGAACGCCATTAGCAAAGTCATGACCAAAGACACGTTTTTCAAGATTAGAAAGGCGTCTTAAAATATCATAATTAGTTGAAGCCTCAGCAATTGAGCTTGAAACTGGTTTTTGTTGTGGTTGTGGTCTTCTGTTTTGAACTTGAGGTCTATGTTGTTGTGCTGATTGATTTGCATTCATACCACGTGATTGCATTAAACTCTCATTTTCAGCCTTTAATTGACCAATTTCATTTGTAAAAGTTTCGTAGTCCTTAATAATACCATCTAAGAATTGATCAACTTCGTTAGGGTCGTAACCTCTCATCTTTGTCTTAAATTCTTTTTGCAAAATATCGTTAGGTTGGTAGTTTAAGGCAAATTCATTGCCACCATTATTGCCGTTGTTACTACCGTTTTGGTTCATTCCATTCATATTGTTCATTATTAAACACCCCAGTGTTAATTATTATTCTAAAAACGACTGAAACTAGCTATCTGATAACATATTAGCAAAATCCTGCATAGAATCAAAATCTATTAATTCCAGTTGATAATCAGTTCCACCATCCTGATAAGATTTAATAGCCTCATAGTCATACTTTGGCTTACCACCGCTATCGGGATCGTAGAAAATCAAAGCTCCGTTTGTATGTTGTAGCATAAAACTTTGCCATACTCTTAATTGTCTACCTGAATGATAACTCATATTGGAAACTTTGTTGACATAGTCAGCGTTTCTTAAAAAATTTTTTAGTAATAGCTGATTGTTCTCATTCCACTTATTTCCAAATTCAGCATATGGTAATATCACTGCATGTCTTATATTATAGCCTTTTTTCTTAACTTCTTGTATAGATTTACCCACAATTTGTTCTGTTCCTAATTGTGCACCAGTAATTATCCATTCTGTTCCATTTTCGGCATAATTAATTAGTCTTTCTTGAAAAAAGTCTTGAATTACTTTGGCTTTTGGGTCATCATCTTTAAAAATACCTAGCTCAAAAGATCGATAACCTGTTACCCATAAATTTTTTAGCATAAAGAATTCTCCTCTAATTAATATTTTCGGCATCATGGTATAATTTGCACAGTGGGAGTTGATATTTTGAAGATAAACTATCCTGATGGTCGAACTTTTAACAATAAACCATCACAATCTCCTCTTAGTGAAACGAGCGCCAAAAAGAAAATGATTTTTGGTGATCGTGGTATGACGCTTGAGGAAGAGATTAATGAAAGTAATAAGTATTATCGTAGTCACGATATAGCGGTAATATATAAGAAGCCAACGCCGATTCAAATAGTTAAGGTAGATTACCCTAAAAGAAGTAAAGCTGTCATTAGAGAAGCTTACTTCCGCCATGCTTCTACTACTGATTACAACGGCGTGTACAATGGCTATTATGTTGATTTCGAAGCTAAGGAAACTAAGAATAAGAATATTTTTCCGTTGAAGAATTTCCATCAGCATCAAATTGATCATCTTAAAATGTGTCAGAAACAAGGTGGCATTTGCTTTGTCATTATAAAATACGTAGAATTAAAACGCTATTTTGTAACGCCTGCTGATGAAATCTTTTTACACTGGGATGCTCAAAAAAATGACGGTCCCAAATCAATACAGTTGAAAGATATCGTCAACAGTTCCATCGAAGTCAAGTCAGATTATAATCCTACTTTACCCTATATTAATGCTGTTCAACAGTTAATCGAAAGTGGGAAGGAGAAAAAATGAAGAATAAGAATACCAGTATATTAACCTTCAAAAATATTTTAAAATGGATTTTGTCCATTGTGGCTGTTCTAGCCGGAATATTCTTGTTTGTCTTTGTATACTACGCCTTCAGTGCTCCCGCGGTTAGTCAAGAAAACCTCCAAAGCGGTGGTTCCTCAACAATCGTAGATTCCACTGGTAAGCAGATTGCGTCTTTAGGCGATAATAAGAGAAATTACGTTACGATCGATAAAGTTCCACAACAAATGGAAGACGCTGTTGTCTCCATTGAAGATAAGAATTTCTATAATGAACCATTAGGTATTGATCCTGTCAGAATTGCCAAATCAGCTTTTAATAATGTTACTAAGGGAACTCTTCAAGGTGGAAGTACTTTAACACAACAATTAGTTAAGTTAACGGTCTTCTCTACTGAAACCAAAGATCAAACCTTTAAACGTAAGATGCAAGAAGCTTGGTTAGCTATGAGAGTTAGTCAAAAATTCTCTAAGCAACAAATCCTTGAATTCTATATGAATAAGGTTTATCTGAATAATGGTATCTATGGTGTTGAAACCGGTGCTAAATACTATTATGGCAAGAATTTGAAACAACTTAGTTTACCTCAAATGGCTTTGTTAGCCGGTTTGCCAAATGCTCCAAGTAATTACGATCCCTATACTCACCCAACCGAAGCTAAGCAACGTCGTGATTTAGTTATTCAAGCAATGTATAACAATAATAAGATCACTAAGGCTCAGGCTGATGAAGCTATGAATACACCAATTACTTCCGGACTACAACCATATAAAAAAGTAAGCAACAGTAATAATTCTAAACGAATTGTCGCTGATCCTTACATCAAGGAAGCAATTACAGAAGTTAAGAAGAAAGGCTTTGATCCATATCGTGATAATCTAAAGATTACTGTTAATATGGATTACGATGCTCAAAAACGTCTTTACAATATTGTAAATTCTTCTAACTATGTATCCTTCCCCGATTCAAAAATGCAAGTTGGTGCAACTGTGGTTAACCCTAATAATGGTAAAGTTGTGGCCATGATTGGTGGACGTAATCTAGGTAATGTTCAATTTGGTTTGAACCGTGCTGTTCAAACTGGACGTAGTAATGGTTCTACAATGAAGCCTTTACTTGACTACGCTCCAGCTATTGAAAATCTAAACTGGTCTACATATCATCAACTTGAAGATACCGAGTATACTTATGCCGGTACTAATATTCAATTGAAGGACTGGGATGAGCAATACGAAGGTCAAATGAGTATGCGTAAGGCTTTAGTCAACTCGAGAAATATTCCAGCTGTTAGAGCTTTATCAGCTGTCGGTCTTTCTAATGCCAAGAGCTTTGTTAAAAAATTAGGAATTACAGTTAAGGACAAAGGTTTGTCAGTTGGTATCGGTGGTAATGTTTCATCACTTCAAGGTGCAGCAGCTTATTCTGCCTTTTCTAATGGTGGTACATACTATAAACCATATTATGTTTCTAAGATTGAAACGGCTGATGGCATTACCCATACTTATGGTAAAAATGGTAAGCAGGCGATGAAAGATTCAACGGCTTATATGATTACCGATATGCTTAAGGGTGTTCCTTCAAGTTATGCTACATATGCTAATATTTCCGGTTTACATCAGGCTGGTAAGACTGGTACAACTAACTACGATTCTAATTCTATCGCTCAAAACTCAGCTTTGAGTGGTACAGCCAGAGATTCGTGGTACAACGGTTATACAAAGAATTATTCAATTAGCGTTTGGACCGGTTATGATTCTCCAAATCAGAACGGTATTTCATCCACATATCAAAGTGTTGCTGGAAAGATTTATAAGGCTGAAATGAGTTACTTAGCTGAGAACACTAACAGCAATCCTAACTGGAAGAAACCAAGTTCCGTTGTTTCAATGAGAATTCAGAACTCTGGTTCAGAAACACCAATTGTTGCCTCCCCTAGTTCCAGTTCATCTAGTTACACTAAAGAGTTATTTGTGAAAGGACATGCACCATCAAATCCATATAAGGATTCTGATTATTCCTCAAGCAGTGCATCTAAGTCCAGCAGCAATGAAGTAACGACAAACAATCATTCAAGTAGTTCATCAGAATCAACTGATTCTGATAATGATACAACTGATAAAGATAATACTGAAACAGGTACAGGTACAAGTTCCGATAGTAATAGTAGTGATAGTGATAACACAACAACCAATAATTCGAGTGACTCATCTACTACAAATAATAACTCCAATACTGGTAATACAAATTCCAATAATAGTAACAATACTAATACAGGAAATAGTAATAACAGCAATAGTGGTGGTACCTCAACTAATAATAATTCCGGTAGTGATAGTAATAACTCATCTAATACTGGCGATTCAAATAGTGGTGGTACAACTAATAGTAATACTGGTGGTTCTACTAACAGTGGAGCTACTACTAATGGATCTTCAACCGATAGTTCTAATTAGTGGTTAAATGAAAAATCCGCATTCAGCTTTTTATGTTGAGTGCGGATTTTTTTGACTAATTAATTATTGTGTAATGAGATACTTTATTAAAATATTGTTGTCTTCTATATGCTTAGTTTGTGACTCTATATGGTACTTATCAGAGATATTTAAATGATAAGTTATATTCTTGGGAATTTGTAATTGCAGTTCAATTTGTTGATCAACCCTTTGCCATTTTGTTTGAATAATCCCAGAAATAGTTTTCAACTGACAGTCAACATGATTTGTTTCAGTATCAAAATAAGGTCTAATACTGATATCAGAGCAACCAACAGATGAATCGCTTATTTGTATTCCACCGAGTGCTTCATAATACCACTGGATATAGCTTGAGAACATTGCGTGATTAGCAGAAGAATGTTTACTTCTGAATGGTTCTGATAAAACTTGGTTTCCGTTATTTAGCATATTATAAAAGCCAATTTCACTTTTTTGTGTAAGCCAATTACTTACAATTCTATCGCAATTATTTTCATGAAGAACACGGTACAATATTGGCATTCCAAATATTCCGGCAGTAAATAATCCCTTATCTTTCTTTATTTGTTTAATTAAAGCAGATAGAAGCTTCTTTTTGTCGCCTAGATTTAATAATAATGCAAAGGCTAGACCACTTTGTGTTCCTTGGCCCAAAGTTCCATCTTCATTTGTAAATTTGGTTTTGATGGTTTTAATTAATTGTTTTTTTTCAACATCAATTTCATTAATATCAGTGATTTTGTTTAAAACTGTTGCCAAACGTTCTATAAGAATACTGAAACTAAGAATTGTACAATAACCAATTAATAATTTATCTGGTGTTTTGTCATAAAAGTTTTTGACAAGAATGCTTCCGTGATCACCTATACAATTATTGGCTAGTTGATCAACTGGAATTGATTGTAGATAATCATATTGCTTTTTAGCAGCATCATAGTATTTATTTAATAAGGCTTTGTCACCATAAAACTGGTAATGCTTCCATAGAAGATATGGCAAAACCAATTGCCAAAGGATAGGTCCCTCGCCTTGGCCAGTTCCATTAGTTTGAATGCCCATATATGGTGCCGTTTCGGGGATACCACCATTTTCTGTTTGTTCAAGTACGAAGTCGGAGATAGTTTTTTCATAGAACTTTTTAAGATCGAAGCTATATAAGTTAGAATTGGCCAATGCAACTATATCACCGCCGTATTGCAATCTTTCACGAGCACAATCTTCAAAAACTGAATGTACATTATTTAATTTTGTTCGCATTCCGGCAACAAATAACTGGTTTAAATAATTGTTGTCTGTTGATATTGTTCCGACTCGTTCTAAGTCAGTATGTACATAAGTACCCTTGATTTCAGATAAAGTATGTTTGTTAATATTAGAAACTAAAACATATCTAAATGAGTGGTATGAGAATTTATTTTCAAATGTTTGGATACCCTCGTGACAAATTATTCGATCCTCTTGAATAGCCTTTTTGGGGGCTCCTGGACCGCCAGTGATTTCAGATATTTCTCCTATATTGCCGACATACGAAGTATTAAATAATAATTTTCCGTTTTCCATGGTTTCACTATATTTTAAAGAAATATTTTGATTTTGATGTCCATTAATCGTTAACTTCATGAATCCGCTAATGGTCTCTCCAAAGTCAATTAATACATCGTTACCAACTTGCGAAACCTGTAATGGCGCGACAATTTTTGCCTTTTTTACTTTAGGAATGAAACTGGCACGCATATTCTTTTGATCTTTTTCATCAATAGGAACCTCAATTGCAGGGTTATCACTAACTTTTGATTGTGTGAAGTTAACGTGTTCTCCTAAGTATAAATTGTTCATCGTAATTATCCCTTGATGAACCATCCATTCCGTATTAGAAAATTGAATTAGTTCTTCGTTATCGAATAAATTAAGTATAAACTTTGGTTCCCCTATTCTTGATAAACGTTGGCGCAAATTATATTTGCCGAATAAATTTAATGGTGATGGATTATACATTCCATTTCCCAATTCAACTTCAATTTCATTTTTCCCATTCTTGGTTAAATCAGTGATGTTATATTCGTCGTAGTAAATTCTTTTAGAAAAGTCAGTCCAATCATTATTCAATTCAAAATTACCGACACGATTGCCATTAACATGAACAATATAATATCCTAATGCGGCAATCTTTAATTTAATGTTATTTAAATCTGTGATTTCAAAAGTTTGTGTGAAGATTGGATTAGGATTTTGCAAATAATAATTGCGATTATCAGGTCCATAGTCCATTTGAGGAGCTTGTATCCAATTACCGATGAATTCTTTGTTACTCATTTCATTTCTCCTCTTCTTGCTTTTCTTCGACCATTATTTCTTTGTCAGCAATTTTGACGAATGGTAACCAGACCAAAATGACAGCAACAAAACAAACTAGTTGTAAAATAGCTCCAGAAATACTTCCTGTTACTAGATAACCGCTAATTACAATTGGAGTTGTCCAAGGTACTTGTACTAAACCGGTTGGTAGCGGTACTAGATGAAGAGCAAATGCTGTATAAGAAATCACGATAGATACTACATTGCTGAATAGTAAGGGAATAAAGTAAGTTACGTTAAGCATTAATGGAATACCGAATAATGTTGGTTCCCCGATATTAAAAAGATATGGAATCCCAGCAACCTTTTTCATTTCACTATAACGATGACTATGTGCAATTAAGATAATGGCGAAGATTGATCCGATAACAACGATACTAGCAAATCCATCCCAGAAACTCTGAGAAATAATATTAGGAATAGCATGATGTGCTAAACTGGCTGTTTTATTTTCGTCTTGTAGAACTTGAAAAATTGGTGTCATAACACCGTTAACTATTGAATCACCATGGATACCGAAGAACCATAGAAGTTGACCAAACATTTTAACTAGAATAATACCAATTAGTGAACCACCCATTGCTTTTAGTGGTGTTCCTAAGATCATATTAAATAGTTCCAACGCACTTAATTTAGCAAAATTATCTAAAATTAATCTAAATATCCAAAATAGCGTAATGACTACAAACGATGGAATAAGCGATTCGAATGGAGATGAAACTGCTGGAGGAACCGAAGCTGGCATTTTAATTTTTATACCTTTACGGTCAATTACTCGATAAATTACAGCAACTGCAATAGATACTAAAATGGCTAGAAAAATTGATTGAGCTCCGATAGTTGTAATATCTAAAAAACTACCAGCTTTAGTTGTCTTGTAAGGTGTTAAAACCATAAAGCTAACTACCGATGTGAGCATAGCTTGCATACCGTTGATCTTCATTTCGTCAGCAAGTGTTCTTGATACTGCTAGTAGAACTAGTAAACCACCAATGGCTAAACTAGCATCGTTAACAATAGCCAGCTTAGTTGACCATTGCGTAACAGTTAAGTTAAAAAGTGAAGCCATCCAAGCATTGACACTTGGAACTGGAAAATTACCAATGATTAAGAATACAGAAGTAATAACTGTAAATGGCATGTATGCTAACATCCCATTTTTAATAGCATTTATATAGATATTCTTATTAAAGGCCATTGATAATTTACCTAATGAGGATTGAAACTTATCCATAATATTACTCAAAATAGTGCACCCCTTTGAATTATTCTTTCTTTACAATGCTATAATAGCAATTAGTTCAGCGCTTTCACAATGTGATAATCTGTTTTAAAAAGTATCTTTTTTTGATATTTAAGGAGTATAAGGATGAACTATCAAGATTTAGAAGAATTTTTATCAGGTCCTTCAACTTATAATCGTGCTACTAGTGATGAAATACGAAAGCATTTCCAAAATAAGTATGAATCAGTACCTTATAAGAATGAACCACTCTTTATTTTTAACGACGATCGGCCATTTGATAATGATAGTCATATGATTCAATTACATCGACGAAATATGAGCAGAGTCCCTTACCATATCTTTCATTTCATTGTTCTAACTTATGTTTATTCAGGAATGATAACAATGCTAGTTGAAGGTCAAAAGATACTTTTAAAAAAAGGTGACCTAATTATACTGGATAAGTATGTTCCTCACGCGGTCTTACCTACTTCTAAGAATGATTTAGGAATTAATATAATTTTAGATAATAATTTCTTTGAAAATACCATTATAAAATCTGATAAAGATAATTCTCTACCTAATTTTATGATTGAATTGATGAGCCATCAGTACGCGCATAATCACTTTTTATTTTTTTCTACAAATGATTTACCAATTATTCATAATTCAATTCAGAATATATTGTGCGAAGATTTGGATAAGAAAAAATTCGCCAGTACCGTCATTGATAATTACATTATGATAATATTTATGACCTTGATTCGATTACAACCAGTTGAAACGAGTTTTAATAACTCCAATTTACACATTCAAAAAATTATCTCTGAGGTTAACAAGTATATTCAGAAAAATTATAAGGAGGGCGAATTGAATAAGCTTTGTCAGCAAATTAATTACAGTCCCTCTCATATTAGTCGAGTTATCCATCAAAATACGGGTAAGACATTTAAGGAGTTAATCAACCATCAACGTATGGAGAGAGCTAAAGTACTTCTACAAGATAGAACTTTAACTGTAAATGAGATTGCTGAAAAAGTTGGTATTAATAATATGACCAATTTTTATAGACGATTTGAAAAATTTGTTGGCGTGACTCCTAAAAAATATCGGGATGAATTAAAAAAATAGAACATTACCCTTTATGAGTAATGCTCTATTTTTTTGGAGATTTTACTTATTTTCTATTTCAAAAGCTTTATTATCATCGTATTTAAAGAATGGATAATAAAACACAAAATGAATAGCTACGGCAAAGATAATGATTAGTGCAAAGATAATTCCACCTTCTGCAAAGGCAGTAATAATTGGTGGTGTAACCCATGGGAAACCTAGCTGAAATGCAGGATTAATATTGAACTTAACTACATTATAGATTCCCCAACCTATTAGTGCTGCCACTGGCTGAGAAAGAATCATAGGAAGAAAATAAACAGGATTCATTACTAGTGGGACACCAAATATTATTGGCTCATTAATATTAAAGAGATTAGGAATAATGAGCACCTTACGTAGTTCTTTGTATTTTTTTGATTTAGCTAAAAGCAGTGAGCAACAAAATCCCAATGTACCACCAAAACCACCGAGATTGGCAACTAGATAAACAACCATAAATGCTCCATATGGTAAAGCCTTACCCGTATTAAATGCCTGCATATTGGCGACAATTGCGCTAATAACAACAGGTGTGTAAAATCCGGTAAGTGATGCAGGATGAACTCCGAAAAACCATAATAAATTGCAGATCAAACTAAATAAAATATAAGCTGCTGGAGAGGTTCCCAAGGTCATTAATGGAGTTTGAATAATGGCATTAAATGAGTCAAATAGATTTCCCTTGGACGTGAATAAGAATAAGACTTTAATTACAAAAACTGATGACAGGATTACAACTGCAGGTATAGATGAGGCTAATGAATTAGCAACCATTGGTGGTACAGAGTCAGGTAAATTAATTCTCAATTTACTGTGCATTAATTTTCCATACAGATAAGTAATCAGAATGCCGACTACCATAGCTAAGAAAATACCTTTACTGCCTAAATAACTATCAGTTAATGCAGTAATAGTATTCTTACCTACCTTCAATTGTGAAGGAATAAGTATTAAAAAGCTTGCGATGGAGATAACTACACCGCTCATTCCTTTCATACCAATTTTCTGACTATATGCATTAGAAACAGTGACAATTAGATAGATTGGTAAGAGTGACAAAGTAACGTTGGTTGCTTGTTGCCCAGCATTATATATGTTTGTTGCAAGAAGAAAATGTTTCCATGAACTGATAGGCAAGTTGATTAAAATGGTAATTAAAGAGACGCCTATTGTAACGGGGACTGTATCAATACATCCCTGTACTACAGCTTGAATTACTTTATTGTTGCCAAATTTTGATGATAATGGACCCAACACATTTGACAAAAAAATTTTAAATTTGTTAAACATTATTGAACACCCTTTCTTTTTTTCAACAATGTTAGATTAGCATTGGGTTCAAATCACAACTCATCAATACTTGACCACTTTTAGTATTCTTCGTAGACCCTATCTAGAAAATACATTAGACCATACTTAGATTCACCATAATAACTATACGTGCCTATTTTTATAACCTCGTCAAATACATTAATATTTTCAGGGATAGTTTGAGTCAACAGTAATTTTTGAAATTTATATGAATCCAAATTCATATTCATTAAAAAATTCCCCTGATCTGAAATTATTATTACTAGATCATTACGATCCAGTGCTTCCAAAGCTTGTTCTGCATTTTGATCAAATAGCGTTTCGACGTACTTATGTTTTAATGCCATTTTAACTTGAAATTCAGTTACAAATGGATAATTGGTAGCAAAGGATAAGATAATGATTCTATCAGAATTTCGTATTCTTTGAACAACATTGTTTATATTCAAATCAGATGTTTCTTCTATATTAAGTAGGACATTCTTTTTATATTCTTCGTTATTAAATCCATCGGTTGGATAAACCAATTTGGGTAATGTAATTATTTTTCTAAGTTGTTTAAAATTATCAAAACCAATTTTTTTAATAAGTCTGTTTAAGGTCGATGGTGAACAATGACAAAATTGAGCTGCTTCTTCTAATGACATCTTACTTATTTTTTCTAAATTGTTAATCATGATTTTAGCAATAGAAGCACTCGAATTATGCTCTTTGTTTTCTCTTAAATATTCTAAAAGCTTAATTATTAGTAATTCCATAAATATCCCCCATCTACTCAAATGTTGAAGAGTTTGAATCAATACTTAACATTATACTTGATTCATATTAACAGAGGTGATTGTAATGGAAACAGAAAATTATTTTCCTAAAGACTTTTTATGGGGTGCTAGTATGAGTGCCTTTCAATCTGAAGGAGCTATAGCCGATGATGGTAGAAAACTCAGTGTCGCAGATATAAGAATCAAAAAAATGAACCAACAATTTCATACAACTGATACATCCACGGCCACTGATTTTTACCATCGCTATAAAGAAGACATTAAGTTAATGGCCGAATGTGGTCTAAGAAGTTTTCGTTTTTCATTTTCCTGGTCAAGAATATTTCCTGATGGTAATGGCAAGGTTAATAAAAAAGGTGTTCAATTCTATGACAATGTTATTGATGAATTGATTAAGTACAATATCAAGCCTATTGTCACATTGCTACACTTTGATTTACCACAGAGTTTAATTGATCAATATCAAGGATTCTATTCAAGAGAATCTATTCAAGACTTTCTGAATTATGCTAAATTTTGCTTTAATCACTTTGGAGATCGTATTCCATATTGGCTAACAATTAATGAACAAGACGTTCTGGCAAATATTCCATTTTTTAATGGGTTAGATAATTTATCACAAAGTATTCAAGCTAGCCATCATATGAACATCGCTAATGCTTTAACTATGAAGCTTTATCATTCACTAGACTTAAAGGGCAAAATTGGACCATGCTTATCCTACCCTACTAGATATCCAGCCTCAACAGATCCTAGGGATCAATTTTTAGCGATGAATTTAGACGACTTAGGTATTTTCTATTTAATTGATACTTTAATTTATGGAAAATATCCGGCCTATTATATTAATCACTTAAAGAGTAAGGGCATAATGTTTAAAACAAAGAAAGAAGATTCTTCCCTATTGAAAAATGTTAAGCCTGATTTTCTAGCTATTAATTGGTATACTTCTGAAGTTGTTGGTCAATACTTGGATGACAGTCAGGTAGACGATTATCAAGGGCCCGAGTTACCTCGACAAAATCGCAGTGAAAAGGGTGTTGCCCAATACTATAAGAATCCATACACGGAATATGGAGATTATAATTGGAATATAGATGGTGTTGGATTACGCTTAGCGCTCAGAAAGATCTATGAACGTTATCACCTGCCCTTAATGATTACTGAAAATGGCTTAGCTCTTAAGGAGAAAATTGATCATGGGAAAATTCATGACCAAAAGAGAATTAAATACTTAAACCAAATGATACAAAGTATGTCTTTAGCAATAAAAGATGGTGTAAAACTGTTTTCCTACAATCCATGGTCATTCACTGATGTTCTATCTAGCAGTCAAGGTATGGATAAACGATACGGATTAGTATTTATTGATCGTACTAACACTGATCTAAAGGTCTTAAAGAGAATTCCTAAGGATTCATTTTATTGGTATCAAAAATGTATACACGAAAATGGTTCTATTTAACAAAAAATCAACAATCCTATATAGAATTGTTGATTTTCTAATCAATATTTAAATGTTTTCTAGCTAAACAGTAGCGTGCAATGAACCAACTTTTTCAATTTTCTTACCAAATCTACTGATGAACAATAATAAGAACATTAATGCTGATAAGATAGTTCCGGCGATGAATGATCCATCCCCTGCTGAGATATTAACCAATGAAATAATGATTGGAGCAAACATACCAGCAACTGAGGAAACAAAGGTATTCATAGCAATAGCGACTGTAAATTGTTTTTCGTCCGTAAGGATTGATAGTTCATATGGAAGTGTAGCATTTACTAGTACGATACCAACACCAGAGAACATGTTACCTAAAATGTGAAGAGCAAAATTATTTGTGAATAAGACTAGAACGAATGACAACATGAAAGCAATGAAGCCCCAAGCAATAGTATTAGTCTTAGTAATTTTACGGATGTATTTGATAAGAACAGCTGTAGCGATACCACCGATATTACCAATAGCTGTAACTAAAGCGACGTAGGCTGTACCCTTACCTTTGCCAGCTAAAACAATAGATTGATTTGTCATAAATAACATCATGCAAAGCGACAAGACAAAAGTAATTCCTAAAATTAAATATACATGCTTGTTTAATGAACCAAAGACGGTTTTAAGACTAGTTTTTTGATTATTTTCTTCAGCGGTCTTTGAAAGTTTGACATCTTGTGGAACTAGGAAAAATACCATTAAAATAATAACAATTGAGAAAGCATAGATCCAAAATAGATTATGCCAATCGCTTCCACCAAGAATACCACCTAAAGCTGTAAAGAGCATCATACCAATGTTATTAGCACCGACTGACCAACCCATGGCCGTGGCACGATCTTCACCATCAAAGTTTGATTGCAATAAAACAGGACTAACATTACTAATGATACCAGTACCAAATCCGACAAGAACCATACATGCTAAGATTAGATTTAAACTACTACCGTAAAATACTGGAAGTAAACCTGCAACTCCGACAACGGCAACGGCTAAAATACCTAAGTTTTTTCTGGTTAGCTTAAATGCTAAATAACTAAAGAGCACCGTAGCAATCAATTGCCCTAATTGAGGAATTGAACCAAGCATTTGAACCTTTGAAATGGGTTCCTTTGGGAAAGATTTTGCTATAGCGGCAATGGCAGCGGAAACGGCTGATGTCGACATCAATAGCAAATTCATACTTAAAATACCAAGAACTAATGGAATCTTCTTTTTATTCATGAAACTGACCTCCAAATTATAATTAATCATGATTGCGCTTTCATTTACAGATTAATCATATTCTGGAAAGTACCTTTCAGCTATATCCAAAGACGAGCTAATCTGTGTTCATTTCACAGGTTGGCTTTTTTAATACATATTTTTATTTATCACCAGGATACTATTCTATCCGTTGTTAGAATGGGCTTTTTGACGATAAAGATCTGGTGAAATACCCAAAACCTTTTTAAAAATTTTATAGAAATATGACGGATTCTCATATCCTACTTTAAAAGAGATTTTGTCAATTGGCGCATTAGTGTAATTCAAATATTCTGCGGCAGCGTTAATTCTTTGCAAATGAACCAGTTTGATAAAGGTCATTCCTGTCGATTTTTTCAAAAATGACGATAAGTAGTTGGCATTGTATCCAAAGTGTTGAGCCATCTCTTCCAATGTTATATCAGCATAATTACTCTCAATATAAAGTAACAATGACAAGATATTAGCTCTTTTTTTATCATTCATTTTCCATTTAACATCAACTGTCTTATATGATTCTCGGATGAGCCGTGAAAATAGAATCATGATTTCTAGTCGAATGATTTTATCTGATTCCTTGTCGGGATGGTAATACTCATCGATAATTTCCCAAACATTTCGACTTATTTTGGAATTATTATTGGTTTTGAAAAAACTATATTGGCCTTTCCCGTAGTTTCTATCCGATAACAACGAAAATAACATCCCTGAAATACTAGTTTGACGATTATCGTGTAAAAGAGTGTTCAGTTCATTTAAAGAAAAGGCTGTATTTCTCAAAGCAATATCGATTACGATATCGTCAGTACCGATAGGTTTAACCGTGTGAACTGATTGATTACCAACAAAAAGCAAGTCGCCTTGCTGCATTTCAATTTCCTTATCTTGAACTACGGCCGTACAATTCCCCATTAAAGGAGCGACGATATCAACAAAATTATGATAGTGGAATGGAATAACAGACTCTATCGGCTGTACTGAAATGGAGATAGGATTAGTGTTCAATTCTAAATCGTCATCATAAGTATTATAGAAACGATAAACTGGTTCCCCATTGGCAGTCTTGATCGGAGTTATATTTTTTTCAGTTTTTTCAACCTTCTCTAGCTTTTTGACGACGTTAGAAAATTCTTTAGGTGAATTTTTAGAACGAAGAATTTCAATAATACTCTTACTCATATTAGTTTTACCTCACTTGTAAATCATTATAAGCTTTTTAAAAAATATGGGAAATGAACATAGTTATAATATTATTTGACAATAGTTGAAATTTATACAAGAGCTTACAATTTAGTTAAATCAATAAATTGTGGAGGAATTTTATGTTAGATTTAACCAAAACACCATATAACCTTTCAACAGAACAAATTGAATATATTAATAATCAGATTAATAAAATGACATTACCAGAAAAAATTGGTCAGTTATTCTTTGTAATCGGTCAAGATGAGAATACCGTTGACTTAAAACAATTCGTTAATAAGTATCATCCTGGTGGAATTATGTATCGTCCCGACAGCGCCGAAAAATTAAAGCGTGAAATCAAGACTATTCAAAAAGAATCCAAGATTCCTGTCTTTGTCGCTGCTAACCTTGAGGCTGGTGGTAATGGACTTTTGAATGAAGGAACTTGGTTTGGACGTCCAATGTCTGTTGCCGCAACTGATGATCCTAAACAAGCCTATAATTTAGGTGATATTTCAGGTTATGAAGCTGCGCAAGTCGGTGACAACATGTCCTTCTCACCTATTGTGGATATTGATAATAACTTCCGTAATCCCATCATGAATGTAAGAACTTTTGGTAGCGACAAATATCGTGTCATGAGAATGGTTGATTCAGAAGTTGAGGGATTAAAACACAATAAAGTTATTCCTGTTGCTAAACATTTCCCCGGTGATGGAGTTGATGAACGTGATCAACACCTTGTTAGTTCAGTTAATTCTTTGGGAACTGATGAATGGATGAATTCTTATGGTCAAATTTATCGTCATTTGATCAAACGTGGACTGCCTGCTGTTATGATTGCTCATATCATGCAACCAGCTTGGGAACGTAAGTTGGACCCCGGTATTGAGGACAAAGATCTACGCGCTGCTTCAACTTCAAAACTTTTAATTGATGGTTTATTGCATCGAGAATTGAAATTCAATGGAATGACAATTACTGATGCTACACCAATGCTTGGTTATACTTCCATCTTGCCAAGGGAACAAGCCATCCCCGCTACAATCAATGCCGGTATCGATATGATTCTCTTCAATAAGAACATTGACGAAGATTATAAGTTCCTTACAGATGCCGTAAACGACGGGGTTGTTTCAATGGAACGTGTTGACGAAGCCATTCGTCGTATTTTAGGTACTAAGTTAGCTCAAGGCGTCATGAATACAGATAATCAATTGATTCAAGAGATTCCTGAAAAGTTAGACTTACAGTTAGAGGATCATAAAGCTAGAACCGTTGATTTAGCTAAACATGCAGTTACTTTGGTTAAAGATCGAGATAAAATTTTGCCCGTTAATAGTAAGAAATATCCTCGTGTCCGTCTGGTCGTCCTTGGTGACAGTGACGATGGTGGTTTTAAAGAAGGTGGGCATGTAACTTCCCTTTTCAAGAAAGAACTAGAGGCCCAAGGATTTAAAGTTTCACTATTTGATCGTAAGAATTTAGATTTTCACGAAGTATTTGAAGAAGGAATTCAAGATTTAAAGGATAAATTTGATTTGGCTATTTATGTGGCCAATATCGAAACTGCAAGTAATCAGACAACAACCAGAATTGATTGGATACATTTGATGGCCGCTGATGCTCCTTGGTATATGCGTTCTATTCCAACGTTGTTTATTTCCATGTGTAATCCATACCATCTCTTTGATATTCCAGATATTTCAACAATGATTAATGCTTATACCGGTAATCCTGAATCAATCGATGCCGTTATTAGGAAAATTACTGGGCAAGAAGAATTTCTTGGTAAGAGCCCTGTAGATCCATTTTGTAATAGATTAGATACTAGACTGTGAGGTAGAAAAAATGAATATTGAAAACATCCAAGTAAACCATATGACTGAACCACTAGGATTTGATCTTAGTGATCTTAAAATTGAATTTGCGGTAAACTCTGAAAAAAATATATCTTTGGAGAAGAAGTTAGAAATTTTTGTTGATGATAATCCCATTTATCAAACTGATTGGCAAGTTTATACGAATAACTATTTCCAACCTGATTTAAAACTAGAGCCAAGAACTAGATATGATTTCACCATAAGCGTACGAAATATTAATGAAAATACCTCTGCTTCCGCAACTAGTTTTTTTGAGACCGGCAAGATGAATGAACCTTTCTCTGCTAAATGGATCGGTAACGATAATAAGGATATTCAGAATACCCTTCTTAAACGTAATTTAGAACTTCCCAAAGAAGTAAAATCAGCTCGTATTTACATGTCAGGTTTGGGCGTCTATGAATTGAATATTAACGATAAAAAAATTGGTGATGAACTCTTAGCTCCTGGAACAACTAACTATGATAAGTTGATTCAAGTTCAAACATATGACGCTACCGATGCATTTGCTCAAGGCAATAACACAGTTGAAATTTCCCTTGGTGATGGCTGGTATAAAGGTAATCTAGGCTTCGATGGTGGTAGAGATAAGATCTATGGTGATCAACAGCGTGCTATTCTAGAGTTACATCTACTCTACAATGACGGCACTGAAGATATAGTTAATACTGATGATCGATGGTTAACAGCCTCCGGAAAAGTTACTAAGTCTGCTATTTATTATGGTGAAGATATCGACGATACAATTATTCCTGACAATTGGGTTAAAGTTAGTGTCTTGGACTACCCTGTTGATACTTTAGCTGATAGATTAAGTTTGCCGCTTAAAGTTCAAGAGTACCTACCCGCTAAAGAATTGATTCATACACCTAAAGATGAACAAGTTATCGATTTTGGACAAAATAATGTTGGTATCATTGAATTTTATAACCGTGAGCCTAAGGGAACTAAGATTACTATTCAAATGGGTGAAATTCTTCAACAAGGTAACTTCTATCGTGATAATTTACGCGAAGCAAGAGCTGCCTTCACTTATATCTCAGATGGTACTAATAAGTGGATTCGTCCACACTTTACTTATTATGGCTATAGATATATCAAGGTTTCTGGAAATACCCAACCGCTACAATTAAAAGATTTTCGTGCCGCTGTAGTTTATTCCGATATGAAGATGACTGGTTCTATTAAGACCGATAATCTGGAAGTTAATCGCTTATTTGAAAATGTCCAATGGAGTCAAAAGGGTAATTTCTTTGATGTACCAACGGATTGTCCTCAACGTGATGAACGTTTAGGTTGGACCGGAGATGCTGAAATTTTCTCTAATACTTCAGCTTTCAATATGAATGTTTATGCATTCTTTAAAAAGTACGCTAAAGATATGAAGGTAGAACAAGATAGTCACGACGGTATGTTAACAATGTACGCTCCTTCCCTTCACGTTGATGAAGGTGGAGCTGCAATTTGGGGCGATGCTGCTACTGTTATTCCTTGGAATATGTATAGTAAATACGGTGATACAGCCATTTTGAAACAAAACTATTCCAGTATGAAAGGCTGGGTCGATTGGATTCATAGAAATGTTGAAAAGAGTGGCACTGGACTTTGGACAGGATCCTTCCAATTTGGTGACTGGTTATCTCTCGACAGTGAAAATCCAGCTGTACCAAATGGTAAAACTGATGAAGACTTTATTGCTTCCATTTATTACTATTACTCATCAAGCATTGTAGCCAATACAGCTAAAATTTTAGGTAACGAAAAAGATCATAAATTCTATACGGATTTGTGTAAAGATATTAAACAAAATATTTTGAAAGAATACATTACTGAAACTGGTCGTGTTGCCGTTGATACACAAACAGCTTATGCCCTAGTTCTTGAATTCAATCTTGTCCCCGAAAATTTGAAGTCACGTGTTGTCGCTGATTTAGTTCAACGTTTGAAGAAAGATAACGATCATCTGCAAACAGGATTCGTTGGTACCCCATTCTTATGCCAAGTTCTATCTGAAAATGGACAACATGAGTTAGCAACAAAGATCTTCCTAAATGAAGATTATCCAAGTTGGCTCTACGCAGTTAAGTTAGGTGCAACAACTATTTGGGAACGTTGGAACTCTGTTTTGTCAGATGGATCAATGAATCCAGAAGGTATGAATTCACTCAACCACTACTCAATTGGTGCCATTATGGAATGGGCTTATAAGTACGTTCTAGGACTTCATGATCAAGACAATGGTTATCAAACTGTTTATGTTGAACCTAAATTTGATTACCGATTGAAACATATTAGTGGTCACTACGACAGTTCTTATGGTGATTTGAAGATCAAGTATGACCTGGAAACAGATGAAAACCACACTATCGCATTACAAATTGATGTGCCTTATGGTCAAACCGTAAAACTAACTCTTCCAAGAGTTGGGTCTAATGTTATAGTTAATGACCAAAAAGTAACTGATCAAGTAATTACTCTAACAAATGGACATCACGAAATTTCATATATCCCTACTTCTGACTATATTGGCAGATACACCATAGACAGCAAACTTGCATCTATCACAGCCGATAAAGAATTATTTGATAAGATCAAATCAGTCACAAAAGAATTAGATATGTTCAATGATCCTGAAAATGTTGATCGATTGGGACATATGTCGATTAAGGAAGCCAATATGCTCTTCCCATTCATCAATATCCCTACTTCGGAGATGAAGCAGATCAACCAAATCCTTACAAGTACACCTGTTTTAAGTGAAAGAAGGGCTCAAGATGTTAGTGAAACAGTATAATAATCCAATAATTAGAGGAATGCGTCCTGATCCTAGTATCGTTCATGTTGGCAAATATTATTATATGGTCAACAGTACTTTTGAATATTATCCAGGAATAACTTTAGCCAGAAGCATTGATTTACTCAATTGGGAAACATTACCTAGTGTGGCAACTAAACACTCTCAAGCTGACTTAACGAAATCCAAATCTAATGAAGGTATTTTTGCCGTTTGTATCAGATATCATAATGATAAATTTTATGTGATCACTACTAATTTTGCTGAATTCAAAACATTTATTATCACTGGAAGTTTAACAGCTGATGGTAACATTTCGTGGGATGAACGCATCAATATTAATGTTAACGGGATTGATCCTGACATCTTCTTTGAGGGTGATCATACCTATGTTCAATACACCGGTTACCTTGAATCTGGAAAAAAGGCCTTACAACAAGTTGAAATTGAATTAGATACTGGTCGTATCTTGGATGGCCCTAAGGTATTGACTGCTGGCACAGGTGGTCGTGATGTAGAAGGTCCACATATCATTAAAAAATCTGACTACTATTACCTCTTAGCCGCCGAAGGTGGAACCGGTTTGGGTCACATGATTACCATTTTTAGAAGTAAGAGTATCTGGGGACCCTTCGAGAGTTGTCCTACTAATCCGATTTTTACTAATCGAGATCGTGCTGATGAACCTTTACAAAACATTGGTCACGGTGATTTATTCCAAGATGAAAATAAAAATTGGTGGCTGGTTTGTTTAGGCACCCGCCCTATCAACATAAATTTCAAAACTTTCACTAATACCGGAAGAGAAACGTTACTTTATCCTGTTGATTGGAATGGCGATTGGCCTGTTGTTAATAAGGGTGTTCCTACAGAAACAGTCGATATGTCAGAATTTCCAGAACATGCTAAAACTTTGCAACCTCAAAATTTAAATGATTTCACAGATTCTTTTAAAAATGGAATTTTAAATCCTGAGTGGGTCTCATTGAGAAACTCATTAAATGATAGATTAACAATTGAGCGTGATAATTTAACATTAACTAGTTCTGACTCAACCCTTTCAGACATTGATACACCTTCATTCTTAGGTTTGAGACAAACTGAACCAGATGAAACTTTTGAGATTGAATTAAACGTCGACAATTGTCAGTTAACTGATGGTCAGATTGGTGTCGCTGTGACAATCGACAGTACTCATTTTGCCAGTTTGACGATCAAGAAAAATGAGAATGATCACTTTGATTTGGTTAAAACAGTTCATGTTTTTGACTTAGTTGTTGAAGAAAAAATTGCTGAAATTAATAAATTACCAAAGAAATTCAGTATTATCAATCACCCTTCCAACAAAGAATTCTTAGTACAAACTATCGACAACAAAAACTTAGGTTTCAAAGTTGCCGCAATGCATTTTTCAAATGAAGCCATCAGTGCTTTGAATACTGGAGATATATTGGGGATCTATGCTCTAGGTACAGATTCGAAGTTATCCGTTAATAAAGCACGTCGCTTCCCTATTAATAAGGAAGAATAATAGTTTTACCTCACTTAACCATATACATATAAAAAGAACAGGATTAGGAAATTTAGTTTTCCTAATCCTGTTCTTTTCACTTAAATATTAAATTCATAGTCCCCGCTACCTAGCTCTTTTGTTTGATGTTTCATCATCAATTGGGCAGTGGCATTGAATGGTACATGTATTTGAATTCTTAAATCGTCATCAACATATTTCCAATTAACTTTGATCAATCCTCTAGTTGAACGATAATTCAATTTTGAACTAGTGAATTGTGATTTATCCGGAATGGTAATTTTAAACTTACGATATCCTGGTTCAATTGGTGATAGTCCGCCAATATTTTCTACGATCCAATGTTCAACACAACCAAACGCATAATGATTAAAAGAATATGTTCCTACCGAACCATCAGGAGCAATGCCACCCCATGATTCCCAAATGGTGGTAGCTCCATGATTAACTTCGTAAAGCCAAGAAGGCATTTTTGTTTGTAAAAGAATGGTTTTTGCTAAGTCCTTGTGACCGTATTGGCACAAGGTATCTAATAGATATGGAACACTTAAAAATCCTGTATCTAAGCAATCATTATTGTCATGAATCATTGTCACTAAATGTTCAACGGCTTGTTCTGTGGCTGTTTTATCTAACAAATTAAAAGCTATTGCTAAGACATAGCAACCTTGAAATTCTGCGGCAAGTTTTTGATTCTTCCAAAAATTTTTTTGGAAAGCCGTTGCTACATTTTTTGCGTAATTTTGATAGTCAAGAGCATTTTCTTCATCGCCTAAAACTGTAGCAATTTGGGAAAGTAAACTACTGGTATAACTTAGAAAAGCTGTTGCCACAACATCTTTAGTGGCTTTAGCTGTTTCCATTGGTCCTAGGGCATCTTTCCCTAACATATAACTAGGAAACATCCAGTCACCGTAATGAAATTTAGTATCCCAGATATATTGACTAGAATCATCACTTTTATCTTCAGCGGCACTTTGTACGGCGTAGTCATGCCATTTTTGCATAGCCGAATAGTTTTCCTTCAAAATGGATATGTCACCATCATTTTTGTAAATCGTCCAAGGAAGCATAATTATCGCATCGCCCCATCCTGCGGAAGAATAAGTACCAGTAAATTGAGGACTGGAAGTATAGAATTCTTTTGGAGCTGGAGCGTAATCTTGAATTTGACCATCAACCCTTTGTTCAGCTCTGACACTTTCTAACCAACGTTTTAACATAGCTGTTACGTCCATATTGAATAAGGCCGTTGGTGCAAAAACTTGGGCATCTCCTGTCCATCCGGCACGTTCTCTTTGAGGACAATCGGTTGGAATTGACAACATATTGCCTCTTTGACTCCATTGAACATTTTTAATTAATTGATTAATTTTTTTATTTGAAGTTTCAAGTGAACCTAACTCTTCCATTTTCGTCATTAAAGGTAAAGCTTCGATTTCATTTAGTGATGGAGTTTGCGTCAAACCAGTTATTTTAATATAACGAAAACCATGGAAAGTAAAGTCAGGGGTCAGTGTTTCAAAATTCCCTCGGCCAACAAAGTAATCTGTTTGATCCTTATTGCGACCGGTAATGTTATTAAAGAAACGTCCCTCTTTATCTAGGACTTCAGAATGCTCAATTTTGATAGAAATTCCTTCACCTAAATAAGTTGACAACTTAATTTTTCCAGCAATAACTTGTCCAAAATCTACTAGAATAGCGTCTCCATCATGCCAGATCTTCTTTGCAGAAATACCTGGTAATTGGTGAACATATTGTGCGTCTTGAGGAGTAAGATTATCCAAGTTATACGAAACTTCATCCACTTTTTGACTATTGTTCCAATCCGGAGTTTGACGAAGATCTTGTTTTTCTCCAATGAAGATATCGCTATAAACATATTTACCGGTGGTTGATCTGAAATCTTGATCAGTTTTGATAATATCTTGAGTTCCGTCAGCATATGTAACAATAATTTCTCCCAAAATACCATTTTTGTTTCCAAATTGACCGCCATTACCAGTAGTACTGATACGACCAGAATACCAGCCATCGGCTAAAACTACCGTCCAATCATTATCTGTTCCCAAAAATTTGGTGATGTCGAAATACTGATACTGTAAGATGTTTTTATACGAGGTGAAATCAGGCATGAATTGGGCCTGAGTAATTTTTTGACCATTAATCAGAGGATAATAAATACCATGTGCCGTCATGAATAACTGAGCCTTTTTGACCGCCTTCTTTAATTCAAAATTCTTACGAAGGTATTGGACAGGACGTAATCTCTGTTCTGGAGCCGTTTGTTTAGGCATCGGTTTACCACCAAACATAGCTGCTAAATCTAAAGGCGCCTCTTCAACAACATCGTCTTGCCTAGGTTCTATCCATATTGCATCCCAATGTTTCAACGCTGTTGTGAATACCATCTTGGGAGACCAAGGACTAGTTGTCTGATAATTGTCAGTAATACGAACCTGCCAAGTATAAGTTGTATGATCTTGTAGTTCCGCTGAATGAAGATGAAACTGATTATTATCTGACTTAATTTGATTTGATGTGTAAATTACTTCACCCACTTCATTCGAAATGATTATCTCAAATGAGATCTGTAAACTGTTCTTCTTGTTACTTTCAGCACTCCATTCAAATTTGAGATTATTTAAAGGAACAACAATATCGTCATTTCCAGTTGTTAAGTTATTAAGTTTCATTGAAGTAATTTTCATAGATATCTCCTCTGTTAAAAATAAATATTCATAATATAATTTAATTAATAATGTGATTTTGGGATGGACAAATGGATAAAAATTTAAAAACAATTATCGACCAGATACCGGTTGTTACGACTTTGGATAAATTCGAGCCAAAATATTTTAATCAGACTCAATATGGAAAAGTTTTTAGATATTATCGAACGTTATCTGATGGAATAGATCATCAATTAAATACAGTTGAACAAAGTATTGCTATTTCTAGGCAGCCGTTGGGACAAACTCCGTGGCACTTGCATAATTATATTGAATTGACGTTTGTCCTATCTGGTCAGGCCGAAATTATGGTTAAAAACAAAACCATCAAGTTATCGACCGGACAAATTCTATTAATGGGGCAAAATACGATTCACTGTTTAAACTTGAATAACCCTAAAACAGTTATCTTCAATTTAGCTATTACAAGCAACTTTTTAACTGAAGAACGGTTGATGGTTTTGCGAAAATTGAGTACCGTGGCAAAAATGTTATTTACTATCTTGCAAAATGACAATATTGATCAAGCTGAATATAGTTTTTTCAATGCAACTAATAATCCTGCCATTCAAGATACTTTGATTGAAATTATTGTTGAGTATTACAAGCCTGATTTTGGTAGTCAGGAAATCATTAATCTCGATGTTTTGAAATTATTAGTTGAGTTAATTCGCTTACGACAGTCTCAACAACCAAATGTTATCGCCAATGATACTTCCGATGTATTTGATATGTTGATTTATATTGAAAATAATTATAGAAATCTTTCGTTGACACAAATGTCAGAAGTATTTCACTTTCACCCTAATTACTTGTCGGCCAAATTAAAATCGGCCACAGGGATGTCCTTTTCGCAACTTATTTCTCTGCAAAAATTGAACGCTGCAGCGGCTTACCTGATTCATTCCAATGATACCGTATCTCAAATTTCTGAACATATCGGTTATTCTGACACTTCCTACTTTTATCAAGAATTCAAAAAGTTTTTCAAAATAACTCCAATTCAGTATCGTAAGAAAAATCAAGCTAATTAGAAGTCTTTACAGAACCTTGATTGGAAACCTTTTTACTAAAGTTAAAGAAAATCATAACGAGAGCAATCACAAGCATAGCAATTCCAATAACCAAAAAAGTCTGTAACCCAGCGGTAACGTTAAACCAACCCAAAATAATAGGACTAACGATGCCCCCTAAGGCGTTGGAAAAAATAAATAATGACATACCTAAAGAATTCTGTTCTTCATTGGTCAAAATAGGAATTTCATAAGGCGCTGTCGCCATGGCAATGCACATCCCCATACCAGATAAGTATGCACCAATGAATAGAAATGGGATTGAATTAGATAGAAACATAACAAAATATGAAGCTGTTAGTAATAAGGCACTCATTTCCAAAAGATGTTTATGTGCAATCTTTCTAATATAAGCCATTAAGAATCCTGTGATCATTCCACCAAGAGTTCCGAATGAACTAAGAATACCAGCAAGGGATGTTCCACCAACTTGTTTTTGAGAAATTAAAATAGAGAGATTATTTGAAAATGCTGTATAGAAAAGGATAGTTAGAAAGACTAATCCGGCGATTGCAAAAACATATTTATTCATCTGTTTTAAAACATCGATGGTTGAAACTTTCTTTTGGATTGAATTTGTATCAACCTTTTCAACTTTATCTAGAGGTAACATAAAGAGAACCAGGAAGAATACCAATACAGCTAATAAAAAGACATAGTAAGAATGGAACCACATTTTGCTTCCGAGGATTCCGGCTGCTGACATCATTAATACTGCACCTAGAGAATTAAATGCGGTGTTGAAACCCATCATTGAGGCCCTAGCTTCACCTTTAAAGAAAATTGAAATCAACATTGGAGTTAAAGTTGATACAAAACCAACTCCAATACCAACAATAAAGGCACATACAAGTAAAACAATAATCTGGCTATGCCAGAAAATAGGAACTATCCCTCCGACAATAACAGCTATAACACCAATTAAAGCCAACCTTTTCTTAGGAATACTCATAGCTAATCTACCAACAATTAAACTAATGATAAGTTGCCCTAGACTTGGCAGTGAGCCAATCATTTGAACTGTAGTGGCAGGTACTTTAGGAAAAGCTTGAATAATTTCACTAAAAACTGGGGTAATCACAATCCCACACATTGATAATAAAGCAATACTTAGAATACCGACTCGAACACGTAACTTACTCATTAAAATCAACTCCTAAACGTTTTTTGTTTTTTACAAATTATATGTTAGCGCTTACTTGCAAAACCAAAAATCCATTTTTCGAAGTTAGATAGTGTTGTAATCAAAGATTATTACCTTGAACGATAAAAATATCCCCCAAATTATTGGAGGATACTTTTTTTGCGTAATTTAATTTAATTGAACACGTAAATCACCGTTTTTAGAAACTATTACTAAAGCAAGCCCATTGAATAGATTTACTTTATCATTGTCCAGATTCTGATCAATAGGATCACCGTTACCATTGCCTATTATCTTGCCATCAGAAACATCCAAATTGACTGTTTCGTTAGCATTTTCAACAAATTTACCATTATCATCAATGGCTTTTAAGGCAAATAATGTTGTGGTCCCTCCTTCATATACTTTTTGAGGTAAAACTTGTTTAGTCTTACTACTACTGAAACGACTATCCTGAGCTACAATTTCGTCTTTTTGATAAGCAACAACTTTTAGTTCACCAAGTTCATATGGAATTGTCCAATTGGCAGAACAGTCAGTTAAATCTTTTTTGCCATAACTATGATCATTAACGAACAGTTCTACTTTTTCAGTATTACTAAATGCTCTAATTTCTACTTGACCTTGCTTGTCCAGGTTCAATTGATCTTTATTCCAACTAGGCATGACATGAACCATCGGTTTCTTAGTCCAATGTGCCTGATAGTAATAATAATAGTCCTTAGGAAAGCCACATAAATCAGCTATTCCAAATTGTGAACTGATAGCAGGCCAATTAAACGGTGATGGTTCACCATAGTAATCAAAGCCTGTCCATAAGAAGACCCCTCCCATGTATGGATTGTCTTTCAAATAAGACATAACTGTTTCAGGATGAGCCGTACCACCAACTCCGGGATCTTCAGGTTTTCTAACCCCAGGTAATACCATAGAGAAATAGGATCCAAAATTGTTACACTGTCTCTTTTCCCCGTTATCCTTGTAAATGCCTCTTGTAGAGAAGTATGAAGCATTTTCAGTGCTCATCATTGGTAATTTAGGATATTTTTTATGAATCAATTTAGCACCTGAACCCATAACACCGGCTTCAGGATAATTAACACCTAAGACATCGAGATTTTTAACGTAATTTTCATCAATAATACCTTCAGGAGTTAGTAATTCGGCACCAATAATCAAATGTTCATGATCGTATTGTTTAATCGTTCGAGTTAATTTTTGTGCAATACGACTACCTGATGGAGTGTTTCCAATAAGTTCTTCATTAGAAATAGACCAGAAACCAATTGAGGGATGCATTCTATCCCTTAGCACCATCTGTTTTAAATCATTAACACGCCAAGGAGAACTTTCCAACAATCGATTCTCATTGATTAGGATAATACCAAAGTGGTCACACGCATTTAGCAACTCCTCGGAAGCAAAATGATGAGTACTACGCCAAGCATTCACTCCCATATTTTTCATAACTTTAACTTTGTAATTAACAATATCTTGATTCATGGCTGTACCGACACCAGCAAAATCTTGATGTTCACAGATTCCATGTAGTTGATAGCTTTGACCGTTTAAGAAGAAACCATCCGTTGTATAGGAAAAGGTATGAATACCAAAGCTCTTTTGGATTTTATCAGTCTCAATTTCAAAACTGGCACTATAACAATATGGATTTTCAGGAGTCCAAAGCTTGGGATCATTTATCTCAATAGTTTTTTTAAAATCATATTTTTGATAACTAGCAATTTCAACTTCGTTAAATCGAATGACATTTTTATCATCTAACGAAACTGTTGGTATAACTGTTTGAAGTTTATCAGTATCGTTTTTAACAGAAAATTCAATTCCTAAAGTGGCGTTACTGTTATCTAAGCTTTTCGTATAAATGTAGCAGTCATCGCTGACAATTGAAACTAAGGGTCTATGTTCGAGCCAAACCGAACGATAAATCCCAGCACCTTCGTACCACCAGCCTTCAGCACCGGTTGTAGTATCAGCACGAACTAAGATGACATTGTCGCCCTCTTCTCCATAACGAGCCATCTCGGTAATATCAAAAGAAAATGAATTATAGCCACTGTTATTGTGCCCTAGATAGACACCGTTAAGCCAAACATCGGCCATTCTCATTACACCGTCAAAATGCAAAACAGTCTTTGTTCTGTTTAATTCATTAGTAGATAGTTTGAATGTTCTACGATAATAACCGACAGCATCGGGTTTAGATCCGCTCATTAATTTCTCTGGTTGATTAACATATGGAACCTTCCGATTCCAATCATGAGGCAAGTCAATTTTTTTCCAATCGTCGGATAACTTATCTGTTAAATCAGTACCGGCTAAATTCAATAATCCTTGCTCGGCATTCCCTTGAGCAATTAACTTTAAAAAGTGATTGCCACCGGCACTAATTGGCAAACGGGAGCCAGTTTCGTTAGCTAACGGAGCAGTAAGTCCACCAAGAGAGACAGCTTTTTTCGTAGTTTTAAGTGGTTGACGTTCTAATTCACCGTAGTGAAACAACCAATTTTTGTTTAGAAGTTCTTTTCTAGTCATTATTTATCAATCCCTTCATCTAACTCAATCTTAATGTAAAAAGCCCTATGCTATAATGTTTATATACGATTTTTAGCAAACGCTTACTGTAATTTTCCAACTTGGAGGTTTAGATTGATGACTAAAGAAGATTTTCATAACTTAGATACGCCGTCCTCAATTAACGGTCCTGAAATCTCCACAAATTCACCTTTATCAATATTTTATAAACGTAAAACTAATCAAAAAGTCCTTTATACGATGGTACAAAATGGTAAGTTCAATGTTTTTGAAGCTGATGACTATCAAAAAATGCATCGTGACCGTGATTTTGAATTAATGTATGTTTTAAAGGGACAACTTACTAACTATTTAGAGGATCAAGTCTTTACTTATAAAACCGGTGAAGGTTGTTTATTGAATCCACAAATGAGACATACTGAAAAACTTCAAGATGACTGTTTAGTTGCCTTTATCAACTTGTCAGAATCATTGTTGAACCAACTTTTAAATGGAATTGATACTTCAGAAGCCGTTTTTTCTTTCTTACAACATAATTTAAAGGATGAAAATAGTTGGCAAAGAAACTATCTACAGTTTCGTACGCAAACAATAGGTTCAGATAAAACCTTTAGAATAATTCTAGATTCTCTGCAACAGGAAATCACCACTGTTAAAGTAGGCTCAAATTATCTTCAGCAAGGATTAATTTTGAGATTGTTGTCTGAATTACAGGATAAAAACCACTTTCAAGTAACCACTAATCTGTTAGATCATTCAAAGAAAGATTATTTGTTAAATCGAATCGTTCAATTAATTGAGGATAATACGGGTAATATCACTCGTAAAACTTTAGAGGAAGAATTGCATTATAATGCCGAATATCTAAATAGAATTTTAAAAGAGCAAACAAATAAAACCCTAACTTCCTATTCACAAGAAGTCAGGGTTCATAAAGCACAGGAATTATTGACGACTACCGAACTAACCGTACAAATGATAGCCGAAAAATTAGGATTTTCTAGCGAAACTTATTTCTATCATTATTTTAAGAAACATGTTCAGTTGTCACCTAACGTTTATCGCCAACGATTTAGGATTAAATGAAATTAATTTTATAAATAAGGAGCGCAATACGCAAGATTTGGCAATAAAAGAATTATTTGGCTCTTGACCAAAGGTGAAAAAGAAAACTGTTATTACATTTCTCTTTAATTAATACCGTTTTTTTGAATAACTTTTTTATACCAGTAAAAGCTATCCTTCTTTATTCTATTTAAGCTCCCGTTTCCTTCATCGTCCTTATCAACGTAAATTAAACCATAACGCTTTTTCATCTCTCCGGTTGATGCACTGACAATATCAATACATCCCCAAATACAATATCCCATTAATTCTACTCCATCGTCGATGGCTTCACTCATTGCATCAATATGCTTACTCAAATAATCTATTCTGTAATCATCGTGAATCCTTTCATTTTCATCAAGAACGTCTATCGCACCCAAACCGTTTTCGACAATGAATAATGGTTTTTGATAACGATCATACAAGTTATTGAGAGTAATTCTTAATCCGATAGGATCAATTTGCCATCCCCATTCACTACTTTTTATATAAGGGTTCTCTACAGATGAAAAGACATTTCCTTTGGTCTTATTTTTACTCACTTCTTTGTCAGAACTAACACAATGAGTTGAATAATACGATAATGAGACAAAATCAACAGTATTTTTCAATATTTTTTTATCTTCTAATGTTATATTTAAAGAAATATTATTTCTGACAAGATACTGTTTTATATAATTGGGATAATATCCTCGAACTTGAACGTCGCTAAAAAAATACTGTTCACGATTTTTTTGTAAAGCCATTAATATATCCTTAGGATTACATGAGTATGGATATACCTCACCGGCAGCCAACATACAACCTATCTGCATTTTAGGATTAACTTGATGAGCCATCTTAGTGGCTGCGGCTGATGCTACTAATTGGTAGTGAGCTGCCTGATATTTCAATTGAGTAAGATTATCTTTTTTATCATAGCATAATCCTCCACCGACAAAGGGTAAGTTTAATATCATATTCATCTCATTAAATGTAATCCAATATTTAACTTTATTTTTATAACGTTCAAATAATGTTTGACAAAGATTCAAATATGCACCAATCATTTTTCTATCTCTCCAGGCACCATATTTTTTTACCAAGCCAACTGGAGTATCAAAATGGTCAATTGTGACTAATGGTTCTATGTTATTTTCTAAACAGCAATCAATTACACGATCATAAAATTTCAATCCATCTTTGTTAGGAGAACTCTCAGTGCCAATTGGATATATTCGAGACCAAGTTATGGAAAATCTGAATGCTTTTAATCCTAAATTAGCTAATAATTTAATGTCAGTTTCGTAATGTTCATAAAAATTTATTCCCGTATGACTAGGATAATAAAAATTTTCAGAATTATAATTTTTTAAAGCATCCGTACCATTGAGCATAGATTTAAATCTTCTATCACCATATGGTAATAAATCAGCCATGCTTAATCCTTTGCCACCTGAATCAAAACCACCTTCAGCTTGACTTCCAGATATAGCCCCGCCCCACAAAAAGCCTTTAGGAAACATTACATTACCTCCAAGTCATTAAAGAATGGAAGTGAATCATCTTTTTGGATGTCCAATGATTCCACATTTAGAATATTTCTCATTGAAAATCCCTTCATATCTTCTTTGAATTCTGGACTATTCATGTATTCCTCATTCTTTTCTTTTGCATTAACATTTTTTTGGAAAGAAACTAGTGCAAATACTCGGCAAGTGTCGTTTAAAGAATTTTTTTTCTCTTTAAAAACGCCTTCAACTTTAATACCGAATTTTGGTAGGCTGACAATGTGTTTTTGCCAATACTTATTCATATATAGTGAAGCAATTTCATTATCTTTTAATGTATAAATTCTTAATTGAAACATTTTAATTTCATCCTCTCTTAAACGGTTAACACCATTTGTTGTGACGTAACATCAGTATTATATTTAACATCAGTATTAACGTGATCATAGTCATTTGTATTAGTTATGATCAACATAATCGTGGTATCATATCCGGCCTTTTGGACTTCCTTAATATCAAAACTACCTAATTTATCTCCCCTATGAACCTTGGTACCTTTATTGACGTTAGTCTTAAAATATTTACCATTTAATTGAACAGTATCAATTCCAATATGAATTAATAATTCAATTCCACTGTTTGATCTAATTCCGTAAGCATGTTTTGTTGGAAAGACCATAACAATCTCACCATCAACTGGTGAATAGACTTCCCCAGTTTTAGATTCAAAAGCCATGCCCTTACCCATTGCACCGCTTGAGAATGTTACGTCATCCACATCCTTTAAATTTTTAACGAGTCCATCTGTTACAGAACTAATCCTCATATCTTTTTGTTTAACAGCCTTTGGTTTCCAAATCACCATTGTTATACCAAATGAAATAGCAAACGAAATAATCATCCCAATGATAGCATTTAATAAATTTGTTGGAGTTTTTGCAAATAATGCTAAGGCCAATATTCCAGGACTAGCAATTGCTGTAGATGTGACACGCGTCAATCCAATATATAATCCCCCGATGGCTCCTCCAAGGACGGCTCCATATAGTGGTTTTTTTAATTTTAAATTGACACCATATAAAACAGGCTCAGTTATACCTAAAGCTGCAGTTGCTCCGGTAGAGATAGCGGTTCCTCGTAGTACTTTTTCTTTTGATTTGACTGCTACAGCAAAGGCTGCACCAGATTGTGCCAAATTTGATACTAGGCCAGATGGTGTGAAAAATGAATCATATCCGAAACTGGAAATTGATTGAATGGCAATTGGAAACAATGAATAGTGCATGCCCATCATTACAATCAATGGCGAAAATGCACCCATAATTGTTGGAGCTAACCAAGGCGCTGTATTATTTAAGAAGGAGATAAACATTCCTAAATAAATACCAACATATGACCCTATTGGTCCAAGTACTATTAATCCGATCAAACTAGATACAAATATTGACACTACTGGGGTAACAAAAAGACCAATAGTTTTTGGTAGATGTTTATTTAGATACTTTTCAATGTATGATTGGAACCAAACAATCAATAGTATCGGAACAACACTGGATGAATAATTAACATCTTTGATGGGAATACCTGCAAATGACAACGCAGTACCTTTTGTCACTAACTTTATCAAAGTGGGATGAACTAATACTCCAGCTAACACTGCGGAAATATAAGGATTAGTATCCAATTTTTTTGCTGCCGAAAATGCTAGTAAAATCGGTAAAAAATAAAAGCAGGCATCAGCTATCATTGATAATAAAATATATTCAATACTCCGTGTTGGTAAGATGCCTATTACATTAAAAATGGCGATAAATCCCTTTAGTAACCCCGCACCAATAATGGCCGGCAAAATTGGAGTGAAGGCACCCGAAATAAAATCAATTAGTCTGCTCCAAATATTGCTTTTTTTCTTCGAAGTAGATTCTAATTTCGTATTACTACCAGATGGGTTATTATCAGTACTATTAAAATACTTGTATACTTCTGCTACATCAGGGCCAATAATAACTTGTAATTGATTGTTTTGATAAATGACATCAATTACCCCATCAATAGCCTTTAGTTTATCAATATCAACCTTTTTCAAGTCGTTTATATTAATTCTTAATCGAGTTGAACAGTGAGTAATGTGATTAATATTCTGTGCCCCGCCAATGGCATTTTTTACTCTCTCAGAAACTTTTTTATAGTCCATAATTCCTTCCTCTATATACAAATTAGTTTATATATAATTTATAACGTCTTTTGTAAGCGCATACTACCAGCAGTATTCTATGAGGAGTTGGTTAAACAACTATTTATCCAAATAAGTTGTTTTACTCTATATTTTCTACAAGATATAATAGTTATTACAAGGGGGGAATCAATCATTACTGAAGATCTAAGAGTTAAAAAAACAAAAAAAACAATCGAGTATGGATTTCTCGATTGTGTAAAAAAGAATACTTTTTCAAAAATAACTGTTAAAGAATTAACAGATACCATGATGATAAACAAATCAACGTTTTATAAATATTATGATGATAAATACGATTTAAGATCGTATATTCTTGCTAAGGGGTTAACCGACTTTTCTAATTCAATCGATGTCTCTTACTTATATTTTCCACATAGAGAAGTTAATTGCTATGAAGAGAAACTACCATCTGCTATTCAACCTATATTTGATCATCGAAAAGAGTTAATGATCTTATGGTCTAAAAATATGGAAAGCAATGTCTTTGAACAGATGCAGGATATTTATGCAAAAAAATTTTTGATTTCTCTTAAGAAAACTAAACATAAAAATCTTCCTGAATCTTTTCAGATTCTAAACGCCAATTTATTTGCAGCATCGGCCATGCAGATTATTAAATGGTGGTTTGAAATAAGTCCTAATTCAACTAGCAAAGAAATCGCGCATATTATTACTATTTGTATAAAATCTGGTTCATATGATATATTGCAAGATACTAATTAATTTTCCCTTACAAAAAAATAAGCTCAAAATAAATTTATTTTGAGCTTATTTTGTGTATGAAAAACAAATATTTTAACTATTTACTGTTTCAGTAGAAAGGAAGCGTGGATTAGGTGTAACACTAAATGATTTGGCAAGATCTCTCAAATCATCGTCGGTAATACTTTGAAGAATATTACCACCTTGGCTTTGAATGGCTGTATAGATCATACATGCTTTCTCGACTGTTTCAATCAATCCATATGTCTCATCCATACTATCACCACAAGCAAAGATACCATGGTGTGGCCACATAACAACTCTAAATTCATTCATCTTATCAGCTGTGGCCTGACCAATTTCATTAGTACCTGGTGTCATATAAGGAATAATTCCTACTCCTTCAGGGAAGACAACTAGAGATTCAGCTTGCATCTTCCATAATAAACGACTAACGCTACCTTCATCCAATTCATGTGTAAATGAAAGTGCAACCCAGTCTGTTGGGTGACAGTGCATTACAACTCGTTGATTAGAATCGATTTTTTGACGTGAAATGTGTGTCATTAGATGAGCTGGGAATTCACTTGTTGGTTGGCCGCCATCATTGAAGCCCCAAAGTAAGTCAACAGAGTTTCCTTCTTCTGTGATTCTTACCAGACCCGTATCGCGGTCAGGATAATTATGAACATTCTTGAAATAACGTCCTGTTCCTGTAACTAAGAAGTATTGTCCTGCCAAAGCACTGGCGTCAAATTTGATAGGAATATTTCTAATAACAGCCTTTAAATCATCAAACTGATCAACTTCTTCTTGGGTTAAACGAAGGCTGACATTACCACCGTTTCTTTCATCCCAGCCATGTTGATATAAACCATTAGTGATTTCACACATTTTTTTTACAAATTTAGAATCGATAAATTTCATAATAGATAACGACCTTTTCCATTAAATTTTTAATTGAGTTTAGTTACGCTTGAATTGAACATCTTTTTCATATTGATGAATATTTTGAAGCCAGTCAGTACCAACAGGAACATTATTTTGAAGACAGAATTCATCCCAAACAGCACCAAATGGATATGATTTTAATTCTTCGGTTTCAGCTAATCTGGTTGTAAAGTCGAAGTTCAATTCGGCTTTCTTCAATTGATCGATAGGTTCAAGCATAGCTTGAAGGATGGCCTTTTGAGTAGCGCGTGCACCAATGACCCATGCGGCAACACGATTAATAGTAGCATCGAAGAAATCGAGTCCAATATTTGTCTTGCTTAATTTATTGTCACGAACTAAGGAACGAGCAATACGAACTAAGGATTCGTCAAAGATAACAACGTGATCACTATCCCAACGAACTGGACGCGAAACGTGAAGCATTAAACCTTTACCGAATGGTAAGAAGGCTGAGAATTTATCTGAGACATCTTCTGTTGGGTGCCAGTGTCCAGCATCAATTGTCCATAATTTATTTCTACTGATAGCATAATTGTTATAGAACAAGTGTGATCCTACAGTATATGACTCGATTCCGGTACCGAACAACTTACCTTCAAATGCCTCAATAGTATTCTTTTCGTCATACTTCTTCTCGATAATTTGATCCAAGGAGTCCATTAAACGTAGACGAGGTGTAGCTTTATCAATTGGATTGTCTTTAAAACCATCTGGGATCCAGAAGTTATTGATTGATTGTTGACCTAATTCTTTACCAAAGTAGTTTGAAATTTCACGACTGATCTTACCGTGTTGAATCCAGAAATCACGAACATTTTTATCAGGACTTGCTAAAGTAAAATTATCTTTGACCATTGAATGTGAGAAGAAGGTTCCGTTCATATCCAAGCCAACTTTCTCTTTTTTAGCCCAATCAACCCAATAACTGAAATCTTCTGGTCCTAAATCATTAAGATCCTTTTTCTTATCTGTAACGGCATAAATGGCATGAAGTTGAACTTTGTGGTTACCAGGAATCAATGACAAAGCTTCACTTAAGTCACTAGTTAATTCGTCAGGAGTTCTAGCAATACCAGGATAGTTACCACTGACACCAATTCCTCCGGTTAATTCTTGATTAGGAAAGAGAAATCCATGAATGTCATCCCCTTGCCAACAGTGAACTGACAATTTGACTTTTTTAAGTTCTTTAAGAACCTTATCTGTATCAACACCAACTGCGGCGTAACGTTCTTTTGCTTCTTGATATGAGTTTTCAACATTTTCTGAACTGATCATTTTGTATCCTTCTTTCTAATTATTTACTTTAATTTTTCCTTTTAAGAAATTCTGGTAGTCTTTTAGAACTCCGCCATATTTATTAATTTCGGGTTTATATTCAGAAATCTGATATGTATTCCGAATAATTTCTCGAGCATCAGCAATGTTATTTATTTCATCTTCAGTAATCATTTGAACTACTAAATTACCAATTGCCGTAGCTTCGCTAGGTCCTGCAAATACAGGAATATCGGCCAAAGTACTTGTTAATTGATTCAACAATTTAACGTTGGAGCCACCTCCGACAATATTTAAAGCGTCCAATTTATAACCTAAAATATTATTGAGATTTTCTAACTCGTTAGCATAATACAAGGCTAATTTGGAATAAATTGCCATGGAAATTTCTCCAGGGGTTTGCGGTACCTTTTGATCCGTTCGAGTACAATAATCTTGAATGGCCTGAATCATATTATCTGGATTAATAAATGACTCATCATTAACATCAATAAACTGTGCAAATGGTTTTTCGTGACCAGCTAACTCTGCTAATTGTGCAAAGCTATACTTGTCATTCAAATTATGTTTAACATTTTGAATCATCCAAAGTCCCATAATATTTTTCAAGAAACGGTAAGTACCATATGCTCCCCACTCATTGGTGTAATTACTTTCAAAAGCTAAATCGCCAATTTCTGGCACGTTCAATTCGGTTCCTAAAAGTGACCAAGTACCTGAACTTAGAAAAGCCCAACGATCACCAATACCAGGTGTGCCAAGTACTGCCGAAGCTGTATCATGAGTAGCAACGGTAATAACTTCTGTTTCCGGAATATCGTATTTGGTATGCCAGACGTGTCTGATATTCCCTAAAACGGTTCCCGATTCGACTAGCCTTGGGAATTGATTTTGATCGACGTGAACTTTCTTCAGTAAATCCTTATCAAATAGTCCTTCACGCAGATTCAACATTTGCGTTGTTGAAGCATTAGTAACTTCAGTCACAGCGTTACCTGTCAAAACATAACCGATATAATCTGGAATCATCATGATCTTATCGGTATTTTTCAATTCATCTTTATTCTCGGTATAGAGTTGATAAAGGGTATTAAAATCGAGAAATTGAATTCCTGTTTTCTTATAAATTAGAGATCTAGGTACATCGGTTGTTAGTTCTTCTAGAGCATTTTTAGTTCTAGAATCGCGATAACTAATCGGATTTTGAATCTTTATGCCGTCCATACCTACTAGAACATAATCAACAGCCCAGGTATCAATGCCAAGGACAATATCGTCGTATCCTAACGCTTTAACTTTTTCCAATCCTTTGAAAATTTCATCGATGATTTGTTCAATTTCCCAACAATCATGACCGTTCTCTTTTTCAAAGCCATTATTGAATCGGTGAATCTCTTTCAAATTCAACTTTTGATCATTAATTTGACTCAACATCAAACGACCACTGGAAGCACCGATATCAACTGCAACGTATGTTTTTGACATTATCTACGCCTCCCTTTTTTATTTTCTATTATTTCAGTAAGATTAATTAACATAACAAAATGTGATATATTTAAACTAAATTTTGTATCTCTTTAAGTACCGGTATCAACATTTCATAAGTTAATATAACCGCTTACAAAGATGTAAACAATGTCATCTATACATTCATTTAGTAACATATTTACAGGAGGATGATAAAATGGATCCTAGAGTCTTAGCACGTTTAAGACAATATGAATTGATTGAAATTGAACAAAAAAAGACAAACCATCACGTGGATGATTTGCCGAATAATGCTGTTAATAAACAGGAGAAACAAGGACAGATTTTAAATGACTATTTCTTTCGTAATCGGGATGTCTATATTAGTAAGCACAGTCGTTTTGCTGATTATCCAGAACATTCGCATCAATTTCTAGAGATGAACTATATGCTCAGTGGCACCTGTAATCAAGTTGTAGATGGACAACCAGTACATATGAATCAAGGGGATTTACTACTGATCGATGTAGGATGTCCGCATTCCATTAAACGCCTCGGAGAAAACGATATTCTGATCAATTTACTCTTTAGAGACAAGAATATCAGTATTAATTTCTTAAATGATATGAGTCGAACTAAATCAGTGCTTTACGAGTTTTTAATCAATCGTGCTGCCGGTGAAAATAACTCAATCAAGTATTTATTATTTGGAAAAAATGTAGATAACGATATCAATAAAACAATGGAGGATATTATTACTGAATACTATTCTAAGAGAGAATTCTCCAATGCAATTATCAAATCTTATTTATCGATTCTATTGGCTAAGTTAGTCCGTCACTATCATGTCTCCCCTACTTCCAAAGATCCCCAGCAACAAATAATCATTAAAATTCTGAAAGATATCTCAGAAGACTTCAAAACTTTGAATTTAACAAAATTAGCTAAAAAATATGGCTACAATAAGAACTATTTGAGCAACTTTATCAAAAAAGAAACTGGTGATACTTTCAGTTCATTAATTATGAAGCAGCGCTTGATTAATGCTCATACTTTGATAACTTCCACCACTATGCCAATATCAGATATCATTGACTCGATTGGTATGAAGAATCGAACCGATTTTTATAAAAAATATCGAGATTACTATCATAATAATCCTGGTTCTGAACGACAATAAAAATCCACCATAAAACTACGAATTATCCCGTAGTCTTATGGTGGATTTTTATTTATTCTATTAATGAATATTTTTTACGGTATTGATTAGGGGACATTCCCACTTGAAATTTGAAATTTCGATAGAACGTTTTATTACTAGAGAAACCAGATTTCACCAAAATATCACTGATAGAAGCATCAGTATTAATTATTTCCCATTTGGATTTATCTATCCGGTAATTATTTAAAAACTCAATGAATGTCTGTCCAACATTTTTCTTAAAAAATCTTGAGAAATAATATGGACTAAATCCAGCTTTTCCTGCGACATCTTGTAAGGATATATGATATTGATAGTTTGACTCTACATAAGTAAACACTTTATTCAAAGTCTCCAGAATCTCTTTACTCTTTAAATTGACATCAATATCCTTAACGTCTTTTGTAGTTGGCAATTGTCTAACCATTATAGAAATTAAATGATACATCAAACTAATGATAATAAAATTCATATCCGTTTGAGTGTTGTCTTCTTCTTCGACGATTTTTAGAAGAATATCACTCATTTCTTTTCTAATAGAATCATCCCACAAGGTACTAACCTGTGAAACTGCATTTAACTTTGTTAGTAAATCAGAATCTTTAATCATCGATTCATTAAAAAGGTTCATATCGAATTGATAAACAAATCGATTAGAATCAGGTGTAGCAACAATATAGTGAATGTCGCCGCTTTTAAAGAAGGCAATGCCATTATCTTTTAACTGATACTGCTTATCATTTATACCTAAATTAAGTTTTCCTTTTGTTAGCAAGATTAGTTCATATTCACGGTGCCAATGAGGAGTGGTTAAGATATCACCTCTGTTTTTAATAAACTTAAATCCTAATTTAGGATCAATCTTAGGCATTTCCAAATAAATTGCCAAGCAATCTCCTCCTATGCTACTTCTTTACAGTCGATTTAACACCATTAATCATAACATTGACAGGATCTCCGGAAATAATCTTTACTTGAACGTCGTCTTGAGAGTAATCAATGTTAAGTAATCGTCCCTTATATTGAATACGAATACTCATTTTATCCCAAGCGTTAGGTAAATTATTTTGAATATAAAGCATATTATTTTTGATTTGAACTCCACCGAAACCAGCCACGATAGCAATCCAACTACCACCTAAATTGGCAATGTGTAAGCCATCATTAGTATTACCTTGGAGATCAATTAAATCTGTTTTAGCAGTATCTAAGAAATATGAATAAGCTTTTTCCTTTAAACCTAATCTAGCTGCCAAAGCACTAAAAATTGAACGTGAAAGTGATGAATCATGTGTCGTAATACGTTCATAATAATCAAATTCCTTAATTAATTGTTCTTTGGAAATATCATCGAATAAAAAGTCTGCAAACAAAGTATCTGCTTGTTTATTAACTTGATATCTATACAGAGTTAAGGGATGGTAATGTAACAACAATGGATAATTTTGTTTAGGGGTATCTTCAAAAGGCCAAATAGGTTTCTTAAAGTATGAGTCGTCCTGTTCATTAATACCCTTTTGGGCATCAAAAGGTAAATAAATTGCGTCACGAATGGTTGTAAATTCATTTAATTCATCTGTATCCACGCCCAACCGTTTTGCTTCTTCAGGAAAATCGGTAATAAGCTTAACTGCAAAAGCAAGATTGAACTTTGCCATACGGTTTGTGTAGTAATTATTATTGACAATAGCGGAATATTCATCTGGACCAGTAACATCAAAGAAACAAAATTTCTGTTGGTTATTTATTTCAGAAAAACTACCAAAATTAACCCAGAATCTAGCCGTTTCCAATACTATTTCTAATCCGTAATCTTTAATTAATCGTTCATCCCCAGTCACATCGAAATAACGATAAATAGAGTATGCAATATCCGCATCAATATGATATTGAGCCGTACTTGCAGGATAATACGCACTAGCTTCTTTACCATTGATAGTTCTCCAACTATATAGAGCTCCATCTTTTACACCTAAGGTTTGAGCACGCTTTTTAGCCTCGGGTAAAATACTATAGCGATACTTTATTAAATTAGCTGCAATACTGGGATTTGTATAAGCAAAAAATGGTGCCATGTACATTTCCGTATCCCAGAAGTAATGTCCTTCATAACCAACTCCCGAAAGCCCTTTAGCGGAAATATTGGTTTTTCCATTTCTACCAGCAGATGACTCAAGTTGATAAAGATTGAAATGAATGGCCCGATTTAGATCATCATCTCCATAAATTTTTACTTCACTTTGATTCCAAAACTTTCCCCAAAAGGAAATTGATTCCTCTTTTATATCTTCAAAGGATGGAGAGTTAGTAAGAGAAATAGCTTCATTAATATCACCAACCACAGCGATTACATCGAATACTATTGGATCACTGTTTAGAGATAATGTTTGATTCAAATCTACATTCGAATACAAGCCCATTTCAAGAGATAAATTACTATTATCAGTAGTTACCTTTAAAGCTTTTTGCTTTTTTGAGTTCAAAACATAATCATATTTTAAAGTTTTAATACCTCTGGATTTTCGTGGGTCGTCGCTATTCTGGGTTGTTTCACTTAATTCAAAATCTTTTATTAATTTGATATTTCCCGCGTAGCCGTCACTAGAAATTTCGTAACGTAATCCAATAAATTGGTTTTTGTCTTGATTAATAACACTAGTTAAAACTAGTCGTATAGATTCGCCCTTATCATTAGATACTTTATAAAACGAATGCAATATTCCCCGTGACATATCCAATGACATATCTAGTAATTGAGAGTGTATAAACCTATTGCCATTTTCATCATAAATAATTATCTGTCGTAAATCAGGTAATTTAACTATGGTCTGATTTTTTTCGGCATATCCGTATGCTTTTTCACCGTATATAATATTAGACTCTTCATAAAATCCATTAACAATGGTTCCTGCATTACCAGATGGACTAATTGGATCACTTGCTCTTATTCCTACGTGTCCGTTGGCAATAGAAAAAATTGATTCTAAGTATTCTGGTTGAGTCGATTTTAAATCATCCAACTTAAGTATTTTTGATAATTTAATCATTTTACTATTCTCCAAGCCAAAGAGAGACCGATAAAAACCGTTCCCTCTTTTTTTATTGTTTAATTAATTGATGAAACACTATTTAAATTCATTTCGGTTTTAGGTTCATTAGTAGTTTTTTTCTTTTCTACAGTTTCTTCGGAACCCTTAGATAGAATTAGACTAGCAATGAAAGAGACAGATAGTGATAAAGCCATCATAATTACACCATTAATTACATTTGTCATTCCTTTAGAACCATTTAGTCCCAGGATAGCCATAAAACTGTTTTGAGGAACATACAAAGTAACACCCATAATTCCACCGTAAAGTCCAGCTACTCCAGCACCGATTACAGCACCAATCATTGGTCTCTTATATTTAAGATTAATACCATACATTGCTGGCTCAGTAATTCCCATAATAGCGGAGATTCCTGAAGATGTAGCTAGTGATTTTTGACTGGGTTTCTTAGCTTTGATTCCAAAGGCCAAAGCCGCTGCGCCTTGTGCCAAGTTAGAACAAACTTGTGCTACTAGAATTAATGATTCATGACCTGTTGAAGCAAATGTTGATAGAAAGATTGGTGTTAATGCATGATGCATACCTGTCATAACAATGAAAGGCATACCAGCAGCTAACAAAGTAACCATAATAAAGCCTAAACGTCCTTGAAGCATATTGATTACCCAAGCTAATCCTGCACCAGCAAATGAGCCTAAAGGTCCTACGACGATCAACGCAATTGGAGCACTGATTAAAAGAATTAAAGTTGGATTTAAAATAATTTTCAGTGAATTGGGAGTTATACGATCCACACCCTTTTCAATAAAACTCATAATCCAAACCATAAGTAACGCAGGAATTACTGTTGCGGCATAAGTATCAGGCACAATTGGAATTGATAAAAATGAAATTGGTTTACCAGACGATACCCATGCTGTGAAATTAGGATGTAATAAGATACCTGCTACAATAACAGCTAAAGAAGTATTAACTTTGAATCGCTTAGAGGCGTTAATTGCTAAAAGAATCGGCATAAAGTAGAAAGCGGAATCGCCCATGATATCAAGAATTCTGTATGTTGGAGCACTAGAACTCATCCAATTAAACGTTGTGGCCAGCGATAGGATAACTTTTATCATACCAGCAGCAGTTAGCGCAGGGATCATTGGCGTCATACATGCTGTAATAGCATCAATAATCTGATTGAATATGCCTTCTTTTTTCTCTGCCACGTCGTTTTGTGTATCAGAGGAAGGAGTTACTGTATCAGAGTCACCATTAATTACACCTAATTTAATGATTTCATCAAAGACGTAACTTACTGCATTGCCTATCACAACCTGATACTGGCTAGGAGTTTTGACTACCGTAACCACTCCATCCAAACTTTCCAACTGATTTTTATTTGCTTTGTCATCATCTTTTAAATCAAATCTTAGTCTAGTAGCACAATGAACTAAAGAGTTGATATTTTGTTTACCGCCAACTCCTGAAATAATATCAGTGGCTAATTTTTGATAATCTTTTTTCATTATTATTCTCCCCCAAACCATTTAGTGACAAATAATTCTTGAACCAAAAGAAACTGTCTTTTTTAATACGCTTGTTTGTTCCATTTTCTGAATCATCTAAATCTACATAGACAACTCCATATCGTTTAGACATTTTTCCTTGACTAACACTTACTAAGTCAATTATTCCCCACATTAGATATCCAATTAACGGGATACCATCCTCTTCAATTGCTTTTTTCATTTCCGTAAAATGCTGATCAAGATATTTGATTCTGTAGGTATCATGAATTTGACCATCGATTACTCTATCTTTCGTAGTTCCTAATCCATTCTCAACAATAAATACTGGTCTCTCATATCTTTCGTATAATTGATTTAAAGTAATTCTTAATCCCAGTGGATCGACCTGCCAGACACCATCTTCATTTGTAAGGTAGGGATTTTTGACCGTCTCAAATCCATTAGTTGCGGTGTGTTTTAAGTTATCACCATCAGCTGCAGAACATGCACTGGAATAATAGCTAAATGAAACAAAATCTACGGTATTCTCTCGAAGAATTTTTAGATCTTTATCAGTTATATCCAAGTTCAAATTATTTTGTTTACATAAATTATCAAAATAACTAGGATAGTTTCCTCTTACTTGCACATCTGAGAACAATAATGCTTTTCTGTCACTTAAATTAGCTGCCCAAACATCTTCAGGATTGGGAGAATATGGGGATGCCATTCCCGCCGCTATCATACAGCCAAACTTAAATGTTGGATTGATTTGATAACCATGTTTAATTACTAAAGAATTGGCTAATAATTGGTAATGTGCCGCCTGATACTCCTTTTGTAAAACATTATCTTTTCTAGTGAAAACTAATCCTCCGCCAATGAACGGGATGTGTAAAATCATATTTAATTCGTTAAATGGAATCCAATATTTTACATATTTAGAGAATTCTGTCATAACAATATCGGCATAATGTAAGAATAAATCAATCACATTTCTACTAGACCAACTACCATATTTAGTTATCAAATTCAATGGAATTTCAAAATGACTTAAGGTTACGATAGGTTCCATATTATATTTCTCAAGCTCTTTAAAAATATTTCTATAAAATTTCATTCCATCCTGATTGGGAATTTCTTCTTCGCCAGTCGGAAAAAGTCTGGTCCAAGAAATAGAAAATCTAAAAGCATTAATTCCTAAATCGTGTAGTAACTTTATATCCTGAATGTAGGTATGATAAAAATCTATCCCCAGATCACTGGGATGATGATCATCATTATAAGTATTAAAAATATTATTGTCATCGTCTTTATAAACAGGTTGGAGTCTTCGTTCATCCATAGGTAACATGTCAAAATTAGACAATTTGGATTTTACGTGGTTTTTATTTCCTTCGGTTTGTCCGGCGGAAATAGCACCACCCCATAAAAAATTAGTTTGCATTGGAGTACCTCTATCGTGTGATTTATAAGAGATGGCCATCTCAATTAACAATTACAGAATACATCATAAACCGCTTACATTCAGCGTACTATCTTGTCCAATTATTCTCATATTTTGCGATTCTGTGAATTACTCCCCTCAAACCTATGATGATACAAAAATAAGACATTCAAAATTGAATGCCCCATTTGCTCTAATATTAATAATAGATTCTAACTGTTCATCGTTATCATACAACCAATTTTACTTTAATAATTAGTATTAACTTATTTTAGATAATGCAAAAGAAAGGACTTTATCGCCGTTCATCGTTCCGTAATCCTTCATGTCAATTACATCAACCGGAACGTCAACCTCATTCACTATATTATCGTATTGAAAACTTATCTGTGGTCCTAATAAGATTACTGCAAGATTATGTCTTTGAGCTTCTTCGGAAATGGCTGCACTGGCAGTAGCAAAAATATAAACATCAATATTTCTTTTTTCTGCGGCTTTTCGCATCTTTGTAACAAGTAAAGAAGTGGACATTCCACCCGCACAAGCTAACATGATTGTTTTCGTCATAATAATTTTCCTTTGTATTCGCTTTCGAGATACTAATAGTATATCGCTGTAAAAAAATAAAGTAACATCAGAAAAAATTTCTGACATTACTTTATTTAATTAATCCTTTTCATTTTCAGCATTCAATTCATCACATTTAATGATTAATTGATTAGTCTCTTTAGCTGGATCAATCTTCATAGAATACTTACGACCGTACTCAATCATCGTATGATGGGCTTGATGTAATTCTTCAGGAGGCATTACACTGACAATCTTCTTCTCAACTTGCAAGGGATTAGCCTTCTCGTCAACAAAGTGTAGTCGCTTGGAAATGGCTGAAACGTGTGTATCCACTGCAAATGTTGGTTGATTGAAGACATCACTTAAAACCACATTAGCAGTCTTTCTACCAGCACCAGGAAGTTCCATAATGCCCTTTCTAGTTTCAGGTACAACATCATTTAACTTTGTATGAACGACTCCAGCTGTTTTGATAATATTTCTAGCTTTATTATGAAATAAACCAACACTTTTGATAATTTGCTCAACATCTTCAACCTTAGCACTCATCAAATCTTTGGGTTCTGGATATTTAGCAAATAAAATTGGCGTAACTTTATTAACGGAAACGTCAGTTGCTTGAGCACTTAAAATTACCGAAATTAAATATTGAAATGGTGTTCTTGAATCTAATGATGGTCCAACGGGTCCAATATCGTCTTCCATTTGACGAATGGCCCAAACTATCTGTTCATCTTTTAACATTAATATCCCAACTTCTTTCGACGATCTTGTAATTGTTCTGCTGTCTTTATATTACTCTTTTCCCAACTAATAAGGATTCGATCCATGTATTTTAATGAATAAGCTTGATTCAATACAGCCTCACGTAAGGCTAGATCAATCAATTCAACACTATAATGGTCGTCGTCAATCCATTGATGAATTTGTTCTTGCTCGATTGGTGACAATGGACGTCCAAATTCAACTTCAATTTTTTTAAACAATTCTTCAGTCTCAGACATCAAACGATTTTGTTGATTAGACTCCTGTTCTTGTTGTAGCAAGTTTTTAATACGATGATAAATTGGTGTTAGTGAATAAATATCTCGTTGTTGATGATGATCCATAATTGTTTTTAATTCAATTACGCCTAACTTGATTAAACCTTGAATAATAGTATAAATGCTAGCTTCATCCATACCAGTGTTCTTGGCTAAGTCCTTTGCCATTGGGAAAGTAACTCCCCTTTGGGCATACATAGAGAGAGCTAGATAAACAATTAGGTCTTTTTCAGTCATCCCCAAGTTATGATAGTTTTGCAGAATCAAATTGTTGATATTAGTGCTGCCACTCTCCACAAATTCATTGAATAATTCATCTTCCATACTTAATTACTCCAATTAACAAAAAAAGCCTGAGAACATATTATCTCGACTTTTTTTATTTGATTTAAATGTTATTTATTATTTGAATACTCTTGCCAGTACGGAAATCAACTAAATTATAGCCGATGTTGCCATTCTTCTTTTGAAAAGCCACTTCCCAAGTTGGCTTATTTTTGTATAGGCCCAAATTAATATGCAAAATCTTCTTGGCCCCATAACGTTGAGCTACATCGTCAATAACAGTTTGACGTACAGGTGCTGTATTCTTGTTGACGATTTCTGTCTTACCACTTTTAGCATTAATAATAATATAACGATATTTTTGACCCTTGGTTAAACCACCAACCGCATAATATTGCTTTTTACAAGTATAGTTACCAAAATAATCTGGTTGAACAATTCCGGCTTTTTCCTTGGCAATATCATTAGCCTGTGATTTTGCACTTGAAAATGGTGCAAATGAAAGATTTAAATACGTTAACGCTGAAACAATAGCAAGTGCGATCAGAGATATGGTCAATAAAACTTTTGTACTTCTATTCATAAGTTCTTCCTTTTCTCAGTTACCAGAATAGTATAGCAATTTTTTGGTTAATTCAAAAACTCATTTATATCTTTTTTAATCGTGTCCATATCTTCATTAACAACTGGTAGTCCTTTTGGTAAAGAATCCAGAATTGTCTTGCCGTAGCTCTTAGTTAAAATGCGATTATCTAATAACAAAATGACACCACGATCATTCGGTGTTCTGACTAAGCGTCCTAAACCTTGACGCAACTGCAATATAGCATTAGGCAAAGAATCAACTTTGAAGACATTGAGATTCTGTTGTTTTAAGATATCCTGTTTAATTTTAACATCTGGTTGTTCAGGTGATTCAAACGGAATCCTTGTGACAATCAGAATTTCTAACATCTTATTCGGAAAATCGACTCCTTCCCAGAAAGAGTTAGCACCAAGTAAAACGGAACGACGACCAATAGCGAAGCGTTTCTTGATCTTCTCATTTGAGCCAGTGACTCCCTGAGCCAAGATTTCCCACTTCTCTTTAACGTCCGTTTCCATCAATCGGTCGTAAACGTTACTTAAAGTGTTCAATGAATTAAACAGAATCATCGTTTGATGATCCAAATTATCCAAAACGTCGACAATATATTTTGTTACCATCGCATAATAATCTTCACTACTCAAAGATTGGATGTCAGGTAAATTGGATGGTAAATAAATTTTACTATTCTTAGAAATACTATTGGCATCGGGCAAAATCACCATCTGATTGATCTGATTCTGATTCAATTGCGTGTCCAAAATAAAATGTGAAAAGTCTTTTTGAATCGTAATTGCGGCCCCGATAGCAAAAATTTGACTGAAACGTTCTGTAGTTTCCTCAATCAAACCTTGAATATCAAATTGACGCCAACTGATTTTAAGTGTGCTGACTTCATAATAATCACGCATATCAATTTGTACACCAAATTTAGTATCTTTTTCTTGAATGGCTTGTAATAAATCATCCAAATTCAAAATGACATCGCGCAACTTATTATTCTCAATTGTTAGATTTGAGATAACTTTAGAAAGTTCAACAGAAATAAAATTCTTTTGAAAATTATATTGATCGAATAAGGTTTCAACACGATTAGAAACAAGTGATAATTCAACAATCAAATCGGATAATAATTCAAATAACTTAGGATTGTTCTGACCAAACTTATGATTACTATCCAAAATTGAAACAAAATCTTCACGATCCTTGAATTTAACTTTATTTTGAACATAAGTTCCAAAAATATTGTATTCCAAACGTTGCATCAATTCGTCAATAGCTTGGAAATGAGTCTCCATCCCCTGTAAATCTTGATAATTCCACAATTGTGTCGTTACTTCAGTGAAAGCATAGCGCAAAGTTACACGATTCTGATAAAGGATGTCACTTATCTTCTTAACATATTCATTCAATTTGAGAAAATCGATTGTAGGCGAACTAGCACTGCGCAAACTTCCAGCAAAATGATTAGCTTCATCGATAACTAAATAAGAGTTCTTGCCCCAGAATTGACTATCTAAATGACGAGCCAAGAAGGCCTGGTTAGTAACTAAAATCTTAGACTCTAAGTATCGGTTCTGTTGGTAGAGCCAGAAATCGTCATTACTAAAAATAGTATTTTCTTTAGATTCACCACGATGACGAATGATACTGAACAGAGGACTATTGTAATTAGTTAAGTGTAGTTCACTCAAATCCCCTGTCGTTGTCATTGTCAACCAAACGATAATCTTCATCTTTAAAATGGCCGTATGACTATGCAGACGATAGTTATCCAAGGCCTCATAGAAACGATCTAAATCAATGAAATTGTAACTACTCTTAACTACTTCAGCGTGATATTCATTGTCGGTAACTTGATTAAGCAATGGAATTGATTGTTCAACGATTTGTTGTTGCAAAACTTTAGTAGTTGTCGCAATCACTAATTTTTGGTCAACATTGATCAAATAAGATAATGGCAAAAGATATCCTAATGTCTTACCAGCACCAGTTGGAGCTTCAATCAGGTTCCATTTCTTAACCTTATCCCGATGCTGACTCGTATGATAAATATTATCCATCAATTTTGATTGATTGACACGATAGTCCAAGATACCATCCAATAACTCTTTTTTAGCTTCACGAGTTTGGGGGTATTTGGTTGTGTGATCAATTCTCTCACTAACATGGAAATCTTTTTTACGTAAGATCAAACCATTCTTCTCATACAAATAAGCTGGTAAGACTGAAGAACGTGAATTCTTCTCTCGTTCTTCTAAAATAGTTTTAAAAACCAAATTAGTCTCACGGATAGTATTCTTACCAAATTTAGCTAGCATTTGTAAAGTTGGAATTGGCAATTGTTGAATTCGTTTTAGAATAATCAAAAACAATTCAGCAGTAACATGAGCATCACTGTTAGCACTATGCGGATTCTTATGTGTGATACTCAAATAATGCGTTAAATCTTGTAGTTTATAACTACTAATGGTTGGAAAAAGTATTTGCGATAATTCAACAGTATCGATAGCTTTAACATTGAGTTGGTTCATTCCGATACGTTTAAGTTCTCGATTTAAAAAGGTCAAATCAAAATTCACATTATGTGCAATAAAAACTCGATTTTTTAAAAGTTTAAAGATATCAGGTGCAACTTCTTCAAATGTTGGTGAATCTTTAACATCGTCATCACTCAATCCCGTTAAAGCAGTGATTCGACCTGGAATCGGTACTTTAGGATTGATTTTTTGATCATAGATATGTGTTATTTCACCGTTTTCGATAAGGGCACAGCCGAATTGAATTATACGCCCGTTGTCATGCCAATTAGAATTGGTTGTTTCTAGATCAACAACAGCGTAAGAATTTTTCAAATCATTCACCTCTCATCTTCATTTTTCTTGTAAATCAACAGCTTTATTGACCTTCAAGAAGTAAAGATATTTACCCACGACGGGTTTGTTCTTAATCACAGAAATAGCTTCTGCGTATAAATTGACTTGTCCGGAATATTTAGAGACTAATTCTTCAAAATTTTGATCAGTCACATGATCAGTTTTATAGTCAAAAATTATTATTCCATGATCTAATTCAATTACTCCATCAATAATACCATGAACTAATATTTTATCGTTAATAGAATAGTCTTTTGACGAGTTTTTAAACAATTTTTGTGCTGGCATCAGAATTGAACAAGGAAATTCACGACTAACATCATTATGATGCTCGATAATCATCTGCCCTAAGTTGCTTTGATAAAAGTTAGCTAAGCTCTGACAATCGATTTTTTCTGCTAATTCATCCGTTAATAGTTTTTCATTGACCATTTGCTGAATCAAGTCCTGAAAGTCGATAATTTCGGGCGTTTTATCCAAACTGATTTTTTGCAGAACTAAATGAGTAGCACTACCTACTTCGGCGGCAGTTACTTTTTTAGTCTTTGTTAAAAATTGTGGTTTTGCAAATGAACCTAAATTATAGCGAGATTTGTCCTCTAACAAGTCTTCGGCCATATTCTCATCATCAGGATCAGCAAACAGACCTTTGATTTCAGAAACTGATTGATAAGCTGTTGTGTCAACTGATTCTTGATAATGATAGTCGAAATCGAGCAACTGTTTAACGGTCTTCTTAAATAGATCGGATGGCTCAACAGGAACCTTCTTAGGAATAATAATTTTAGAGGCCAGATTGCCTTTAGCTTCGGGATAAACTAGATTCAGACGTAAGTTACATTTTTCGTTTAGATACAACTCATCAGAAATCGCTTTACGATCTTCATCAGATAAAGTACTGATACCAACTAAATCTTGGAAATTGTTGGCTTTTAGACGAATAGCTTCGTTGATCACACCTGTCTTAGGACTAACTTCATCCCAAGAATTGATGGTATCTTCAGCTTCTTTAGTAAAACCAAACATGATCAATTTTTGTTTGGCACGAGTCAAAGCTACATATAGCAAACGCATCTCTTCTGAAGTAGTAGCAACTTTACGGCGTTTACTGATAACGCTATGTTGAATAGTACTATACTTCAAGCGAGTCTGACTATTAATTAGTGTGATTCCAATTCCTTGGTCAGTGTCAAAAACAGTTTGACCTTGGAAATCAAGTTTGTTGAATTGTTTAGCCATATCCAAATAAATTACAATTGGAAATTCCAATCCTTTGGAAGCGTGGACTGTCATGACTTTGACGGTATCATCAGTTGCTTCAATGCTATTAGGTTGTGACAAATCTTTATCGAGGTCCTGCATCCGTTGAATAAAATTAATAAATTGATGTAAGCCTTTATAGTTAGTCTCCTCATAAGCATTAGCTCGTTGGTACAAAGCATGTAAATTGGCTGCCCGCTGCTTACCTCCAGGCATCCCTGAGACATATTCTAAGAGACCTGTTTCTTGATAAATCTTCCAAATCAGACGTGCAATAGAATTTTTATTGGCAAAATCACGGTAATTTTCCAATTGTAACAAAAAAGCTTGGACTTTATTCTTAATGCCTTCTTTTGAAGTTTCAGCGTGTAGATATTCGTTCAAAGCTGTAAAGTAGAATTCTTGTTTATCTACAAGACGAATTTCGGCCAGTTCTTCTTCATTTAATCCCACAATTGGTGAGCGTAATACAGCTACTAATGGAATATCTTGATAGGGATTATCAATAATGTTTAACATTGACATCATAATTTGTAATTCGGTCGTTTGAAAATAGTTCTGGGCATCAGTAACCATGATAGGAATATCGGCTTTAGCAAAATAAGAGATTAAATCAGTATTGTTTTCCTTAGTTCTAGAAAGAATGGCAATATCGGAATATTTGATTGTTCTCATCTCATCTTTTTTACTATCATAAATTTGGTATTGATCTTTAATCAACATTTGAATTCTTTTGGCAGCATTTTCAATCAACAATTGACGCTTTTCAACGTCCTCATCATCATTGTTCACTAATAGATTGAATTCATTTTCACTATCGACTGTCTCTGGGAAGTTAGTTCCAGGAATTAATTTAGACTTATCATCATAATCAATATCACCGATTTTTTTATCAAAAATACGTTTGAAAATCTGGTTAACGAAGTCGTCAACTGACTTAGCTGAACGGAAGTTCTTAGATAATTGAATCAATTCACTAGGATTATCCGGATCTTGAAAATCTTCATATTTTTGAGCAAAAATGTACGGTGCGGCTTGTCTGAAGCCGTAAATTGACTGTTTAATATCCCCCACCATGAAGATGTGATTGTCGTCATTTGACAAAAGTTGGATGATTTTTTCTTGCATGGCATTGACATCTTGATACTCGTCAATCATCAATTCATGAAATTTAGTTTGGTAGTAATCAAGTGCCACCATATGTTCATCAACTGGAGTTTGTAAAATTTTTACGGCCATGTGTTCCAAATCGTTGAAATCCAAAGTATGACTATTATTCTTCAAACGACCGTATTCTTTGATAAAGCCACGTTCAACCTCGACTAATTTGGCAATAATGGCTTGTGATTGTACCAAGGATTCTTGAACACCCGCTTCTGATTGCACAAAGAAATCGTTAAACAGTTTATCTAGCTGACGTTTTAATTGGTCACGTACTTTTTTACTTTTTTCTAATAGAGTTAGATCGTTACCTTCTTTATCATCTTTGGAAAGACGTTTAGCAGTTTTTAATTTGAAACCAATCAATTCAGTTCTGATCTCGGAATATGTTTTTGCCCCTACTTCATCTTCCAAGACTCCCAAGTTTTTCTTAGCCTCGTCAAATGTCTCGAAAAGTGAATTATTAACTAAATCATCTTCGCCTGCTAAATCAATTCCTTGATTAGCTAATTCAATTAATTGTTCTAAACGTTGTTTAAGTTGTGGAACAACGTCCCTTTTGTAAAAGTCCGATTCAGAAAAACTGTCAGTAAACTGATATGTAGCAATCAAGTCGTCCAGCCATTGTTGCGTTTCGGCATTGGTGATTGCAAAATCATACAACTTAAAGACAACATCCTTCAAACCATCGTCACTACGATCGTCCGTAAAGTTATCAGTCAATTTAATAAAATCGGCATCATCCTTGTCATAATACTTATTACGCAAATTATCATAGGCTTGTTCTTTCATAATCGACTGTTCAGTCGTATCACTCAATAGACGAAAATTAGGATCTAAATCAATGACGTAATAGAACTTTTTGATAATACTCAAACAAAATGCATGTAGAGTACTGATATTAGAGATGGGAACTCGAAAAATTTGTTTTTGAAGATGTTTGTGAGTTTCTGCATCCAAGTCTCTATCGTTTACAAGTTCTTTGATTCTTTTTAGAAGACGTTCTTTCATTTCTAACGCTGCTGCATCAGTAAAAGTGGCTACCAAAAGATTATCAATGTTTTCGCCGTCTTTTAACATTTCAACGATACGTTCAATCAAAATAGTCGTTTTACCAGAACCAGCCGCCGCTGAAACTAGAATATCGTGTCCACGATGATAAATGGCTTTTTCCTGATCGTCAGTCCATTTAGGCATCCTCTTCACCATCCTCTAAAATATTTTGTATTTCTTTAATAACATTTTCTTTATTGTAATTAATAACATCATGATATTCGTTCTCTGGCAACATTGCATCGAATTCAAAAATAGGTCGATAATCGCTGTATTGTAAACCAGTCATTTGACCATAACGATAAGGGTTCAAATTTAAATTACCAGAATAAATTTTTTCACCAGCCTGACGAATCAGGTGATCGTTGTAATTCAATATTCTGAATAAATCATTTTCAGAAATAACATTATTAGAACCTTTTTTTACGACTGGTGAGGTTTTAGCAACTTTCCCTTGCTTAGTAAGAGCCTGGGTATCGATGTTAGCCAATAATTCTTCATCATTTACTAAAAGTCCGTTTAATTGGAATTCCTTAAAAATCTTATTCTGAATATCACTATCTTGAATATCTGCAGAATCATCTAACGATTTCGTATTGATTAAAGAACGATCCAAAGTGATCAAAGGATTCTGAATGTGTTCATATAGAGCCCCACCAACTTTGGCATTTTTACGTTCGGTCAACAGATGAAGATTATTCAGCACACTTTGAATATAAGTTGGCATCTGCATAGTGATTCCATCTAAGAATTGTGAGAAATCAAAACTTTTATTACCAGACTTGTAATCAATGATAGTTAGATAAGTGATGTCATCCAAAACCATTTCATCGATACGGTCAATTTTTCCACGAACATTAACTAAATGGCCGCCCGGAATCTGATAAGAAAGACCAGGTAGATCCTGTTTATTGTTGATACGACCAAAAGTTACTTCTGATTTCTCGGGTTCAGAGCTGTTACGTAGGAACTGTAGCTTCATATTTTTAACTAATTGAATCAAAGTAGTCTTTAACTTGTTGGCAATATATTGCATTCGAGCAGAAGAGTTAAAAATTCGATTCTCCGGTAAATCAATTTGAGCGGTAAACAAATCAGTAACCAAGTTCTGAATATCACCATCAGACATGTCACGCAATGAACGGCCTTGTTCCTGATGTAAGTATTTAACCAAACTATCCAAGACCGCATGGAAAATTGACCCTGTCTGTGCTGGTGTAATTTCAAATAAACGTCTGGGTTTTAATCTTAGGCCGTACTTTAAGAAATATTCGTATTCGTTCATGTAAAATGTTTCTAATTGAGAAATAGAGACATTGATATTTTTTCCGTATAGAGCTTCGACCGTATCTAGATTTAAACTTTGAGGAATGTTTTGGTAACTCAATGAACTTAAAGCAAATTCTGAAGTTTCTGGTTCCTCATTTAATAAGACACTGCGGACATATTTCCAAGCATCTGGTAAGTCGGTTTTATTGTCTAATGCAGAACGCGAAACTCGAATCAGGTAATTCAAACTGGAAGCTTTAGATCCTAAATAACGGATAACTTCGTTCTCAGATTGATCATCGCTTGAAGGATTCAATAGAACTAACTGTTCATCTAAACGAAAATGATTTTTAATTCGGACTACATAGCTTGATAAGTCTTGCTGCTTATTATCTTCAGTAAAGTTAGGATACGTGAAAATTAACCGTTGGGAACCAGTTGTGAAAGTAATGTCATGCAAGAATGGCTCAGAATTATTCATGACTTCATCTGGTTCATTCAAATACTTGCCATCAGTTAGCTCACCATTGAGGAATAGTCGTTCATCATCGGTTACAATATCGTTGGAAACTGTTGTTCCGGGCATATTGTTGGTTGTTGAACCAAGAATAAATGTGATTTTTCGGTTGTTAGGTTGAATCATCCCTATTTCTGAAATGCTGACAGCATCCAAAGTTGAGGGAATCTGTGAATAAGTAGCATTTTCAAAAGCTGCATCCAAAATCTCAATAAAATCTTTGGAGTCAAATTCACGTTCACCGAAAACTGAAACATACTCATCCAAAATTTGATTGAATAAACTGACGATTTGTTCGGGTTGATTTGCTAAAGTTAGATTTTTTTGTTCAGTTGCTTGCTGTTGCCATAGCAATAATGTGTCAAAAACATGATTCTGTTCTAAGAAATTATATAAGAAGCTGACACTATCAATTGAAGAGTGTTCTTTCTTCAAGAATTTTTCCAATTGATTGTAAACATTTTTTACAAATTCTTTGATTTGATTGATCAATTGGTATTCAGATATTTTGATCTTATCAACTACGGGATCTAATTTAACATCTGGCTTAAAGCTTTTTCCCATCCAACCACGTTTAGTAATTCCGTTAGTCAACGCATAGTTTTCAGTTAAGTCGACCGCTTGTCGGAAAAGTTGAAGGTTATCTCTAAATCCTTCCGGTATCAGCAATTCTGTTCTTAATAAACTAATCACATCATCTACTTGTAAACCACGATTAACGATAGCAAACAGTAAATCAATTAAACGTTTGAAGGGATGATTAGCCATCTTCTTTTGTAGATCAATGAAATATGGTACTTGGTTGTTTTCCATAAAGGACTCAATAAATGAACCATATTCGGATAAATCACGGGCTACAATTAAAAAGTCTTTGTAGCGATAATCTTGTGTAGCCACTAATTGGCGGATATAGGTACTAATAGCTGAAACTTCGGTCTGCTTATCAGTACATTTCCAAATCTGAACGGAATTTTGACTATCTAAACCACTCTTTTTAATACCACCAATATTAGATTCAATCCAGTAATCTTCTAGTTTACTCAAATCTGGACTAATTCTTTTTTCATCGGCAAAGTAATTTCTTGTTACAATACGATTTTGCTTAGCCATCTCGTGAAGCTGTTGATACGTTGCAGCTGGACGGAAGAAAAAGTCGGACTCATCAGTGGATTCAAAAACGGGTTGATCCAATACCAATGAGATATTCAAACTACCACTATTGATCAACATTGATTTAACCAAATTGGATTCCGTCGCTGTAAAGGATGAAAAACCTTCAATGTAAAAGTAATAATGAAAGGTTCCAATCTTAGTATTCAAAAAATCAGCTAATGAATTCAGTTGAAAGTCATTTGTATTGTAGTTTTGAATCTGTTCTAAATAAGCTCCGTACATCAGATTCAATTCCTTGATTTTATCGACAAAAATACCTTGTTGTTCAGAATTTAAAGCTAGATCAATGTCATCTGGTTGAACCTGTCCATTCATGAATTCATCGAATTGAGAAATCATCTGGTCAATGAATCCCGGCTTGTCGATCATTCCAGCAAATATTTTTAACTCAGACTTATGTTCTTGAACAATATTTTTCAATAACATAGCTGATTTAGTTTGTGTTAAGGTTTCTAAATTATAATCGCTACTGTCACGCAAAAAGTACCAAGCTAATCGCGAGAACGAAAAGGTTTGGACGTTATTAGTTGCGATTAATGAATCATTGTCTTTTTGAAAATATTTTAAAATATTGACTTCTGATTCAAATTTTATGTGATTTGGTACTAAAAAGAAGAATTGTCCGGTCGGATCCTTGGTATAATCCTCTTGGAACAACTTCATCATCTTTTTATGATGATCAAATTGGTTTTTACCTAGTACAAAATTTAATGTCATTATTCATCACCCGAAAAAATTCTATCATAGTTGGTCGTTTGAAAGTGGAAATCACACCAATAGATGTATAAAATAAAGACTTAGAGAAATTGAGGTGAGCATGTGCTTAAAGGAATAGGAAAAAGTCATGGGAAAACGATCATAATGGGAGAACATGCGGTAGTTTATGGCTACCCTGCATTTGCAATCCCACTGTTGAGCATCCCCGTGATCGTCAAAATGCAACAAAGTAAAGAAAATTCTTTAATTTCAAAGTACTATGCAGGAAAAATAGATAAAATCCCTGACTCATTGTCAGGCGTAAAGTATTTAGTTAGCTTACTGGATTCTGAGTTGAACAAAGATCATTTAAACTACACTATCAATATAGATAGTGGTTTGCCAATTGAACGAGGTATGGGCTCTTCAGCTGCTATTGCGGCTGCAATCACACGTGCCTTCTTCAATTTTTTCAACAAAGACTTGAGTCACCAACTATTATTAGATTACGTCAACAAATCAGAAACTATTACTCATGGTAAAGCTAGCGGCTTGGATGCCTTGACAGTTAGTTCTGATGATCCAATTAAGTTCGGTAAAGATGTGGAACCTGAACACTTCAACTTTAATTCTGATGGCTTTATTGTTATTGCTGATTCCGGTGTTAAAGGTCGTACCAAAGAAACGGTTGCTGACGTTAGAAAAATGTATGATCAAGAACCTAAGAAAATTGGAGCCTACTTACAACAATTAGGCGACTACGCTACTCAAGCTAGTGACTACCTTATTAAGGGCAATCTCAAAAAATTGGGTCTAGTCTTCACTTTAGCTAATGAAGCCTTAACTAAATTGAACTTAGCTATTCCTAAAACTGACAAATTAATTGAAGCCGCCAACCATGCTGGTGCCTTAGGTAGTAAAATTACTGGTGGTGGCCGTGGTGGTTGTATCATTTGTTTAGCTAGAAATTTAAAAAACGCTCAAATGATTCAAAAGGCTTTGATCAAATCTGGTGCCGAACAAACCTGGATTCAACCATTATCAATTTATGCGGAGGATGAAGACATTGGTTAGAACAGCACGTGCTTTTACAAATATTGCTTTAATCAAATATTGGGGTAAAAAGGATCAAACCTTAAAATTACCATGGACCAATAGTCTTTCATTAACACTGGATCGCTTTTATACCGATACTAAACTAACGGTAGCTGACAATGATCACGATACAGTCTATTTGAATCATAAATTATTGGATGAAACTCAGAATAAACGTATTCTCAAATATTTGGATACCGTTCGTAAGTTTTATAGTTTTGACGATCACTTCATCGTAGATACGGTTAATCACGTTCCCACTTCAGCTGGTTTTGCCTCTTCGGCTTCAGGATTTGCGGCTTTAGCAGCTGCAATTAATGAAACTAAACAATTAAATTTAAATAAAAAAGAACTTTCAATTTTAGCTCGTAATGGTTCTGGCTCCGCTAGTCGGTCAATTTATGGTGGTTTTGTCGAATGGATTGCTGGTGATAATAATGAAACCTCTTTTGCTACACCTATTGACGAGAATCCACAAATTGATTTAACGTTATTATCTGTAGTTATTAATAAAGGTAGTAAAAAGATTTCTTCTACCGTAGGGATGGAAAATAGCGTAAAAACCTCCCCTTTTTATCCAAATTGGGTTACACTAGTGGCTTCAGAGATAAAAGAAATTAAGCAAGCAATTGCCAAAAAAGATATCCAAAGGATTGGAGAAATTGCCGAACACAACGCTATGAGCATGCATGCTTTAACGCTTTCAGCTAATCCTTCATTTACATATTTCGAACCAGAGACGATTCGAATTTTTCAAATAATTCAAGAATTACGTCAAAAAGGCATCCTTGCATATGCTACAATTGATGCCGGTCCGAATGTTAAAATTATATGTACTAATGAATCGATTACTAAGGTTCAAAAATACATTGAGGAACAATTATCCAATGTATCTTGCGTTGTTGCTAATATCGGTAGTGGCATCCAATACATCTGATATAAATTGAAAGGTATGATATTTTGTCTACAGGAAAAGCACCTGGAAAATTATATTTGGCTGGAGAATATGCTGTTGTTGAAACAGGATTTCCCGCCGTACTTACATCAGTAAATAAGTACGTTACCGTTACTGTCAATAAGACCCAGAATGGTGGAACTATCCAGTCAAAAAACTTAAATAAGGAACTTATTCACTGGAATCGTCAAGGAACTGAACTAGTCTTTGATGATTCTGAAAGTCAACTCCAATACATTCTGGCAGCTATTAAGTTCATTGAAAAATACGCCCTAGAACGTGGTAAGAAGTTAAGTTACTACGACTTACTAGTTACAAGTGAACTTGATTCCCAAGATGGTAAGAAATATGGTTTAGGCTCATCGGCAGCCGTAACTGTCGCCGTAGTTAAAACTTTAGGCGATTTTTATCACTTAGATCTGTCAGCGATGGATATTTACAAAATTGCTGCTATTTCACACCTATCCGTTCAAGGAAATGGTAGTTTGGGAGATATCGCTGCTAGTGCCTTTGGTGGCATCGTAGCCTATTACTCTCCAGACCGAAACTGGATCTTTAACATGATTCGCAATCACAGTATTACTGAAATTTTATCCTTAGATTGGCCACAACTAAAGATTCAAAGTTTAGAATTACCTAAAGACCTCGAATTAACAGTTGGTTGGACTGGTTCTCCAGCTTCTACCTCCATTCTAGTTGATCGTATTGCCTTGACTAAGGCTCAAAAAGTTAAAAAATATCAACATTTCTTACAAGAAAGCCGTAAAAATGTTGAACAATTGATCAAAGGCTTTAAGAACAATGATTCAGCCTTGATTAAGAAAATGTTTAGCAAATATCGTTCTTTACTAGATGATTTGGCTGAATTCAGTGACGTTCATATTGAAACTGACCTACTAACTAGCCTTTGTGATATTGCTGAAAAGCTTGGTGGTTCCGCTAAGACTTCCGGTGCCGGTGGAGGCGATTGTGGAATCGTCTTAAGCGATAAGAACTTAAATGTCGCTGAATTGAAAAAAGAGTGGCAAAAAGTTGGAATTACCCCTCTTACTTTAAAAATCGGAGAAATAATTGCTCATGCCTAAACAAGATGCCCAAATTCAACGTAAAGTTGAACATCTTTTCTTAGCTGAAAAATACTTCACAGAAGAGTCATTTGCTGATTTTGATGGTGTTAGATTATTACATAACGCCTTACCCGAATTGAACTTGAAACAGATTGATCTTTCAACTCAATTCATAAATCAGAAAATGGCTTTACCTATATACTTCAACGCAATCACTGGTGGATCTAAGCAATCGACCAGATTTAATACTGAATTAGCTCAATTGGCTCACAAATTGAATATTCCCGTTTCCAGTGGTTCAATGGGAGTCTATCTTCGCTTGCCCGAGGAAACTAAAAATTCATTTTCTGTTCTACGAGATAACGATCCAGAAGGATTCGTAGCCGCCAATGTTTCTGCTAAAGCCAATGCTCAACAAGCTCAAACGGCTATTGATTTGATAGAGGCTAATGCCCTACAGGTTCACTTGAATGCTCTACAGGAATTAGCAATGCCTGAAGGCGACAAAGAATTCATGTGGCTAGACAATATTAAACAAATTGTTGCCTCAGTCAATGTACCTGTAATCGTTAAAGAGGTTGGTTTTGGAATGTCAAAAGATAATCTAGCTGATCTTTATAAAGTTGGCGTCAAATACGTTGATGTCTCCGGATTTGGTGGGACTGATTTTGCCCAAATTGAGAGTGCTCGTAATCATGAATTGGATTTGACTTATTTAGATAGATTTTCACTTTCAACTATCGAATCACTTTTAGAGTCTATCCCCTATCAAAATAAAATGACTATCTTCGCTTCCGGCGGCATTAGAACACCAATGGATGTCATCAAGGCTATCCGCATGGGAGCCAGTGCAGTTGGTATGTCCGGATTAGTTTTACATCACTTACAAAAGTATTCTTTAAGTGAAACGGAAATTTTCTTTGATGAATTCGTTAAACAATTACGATTGATTATGGCTGCCATTGGTGCTAAATCAATCGCAGATATAAAAAAAGCCCCCATCATCTTTGATGGAAGACTAGTGAATTACGCTAAACAACGTAATATTATTTTACCGTCTTAATCCTTTAGGATAGACGTTTTTTATTTGAGAATTGCTGTAACGTCCCCAACTGAAGAGTTTACCTTGATAAGACAAGCCAATCCATTTGTTATCGAAGTCAGGACGCTCTTTTAAAATGATCGATTCACCATGAAGATATTTTTCAAATTGATCATCATCTAATTCAAAAACAGTTTTTAATATTTCAGGTTTGAGTGCCAATATCCAAGCGATATCGGGCTCAAACCTATTTTTTTTGAATTCTCCCAGTTTTAAACCATTTCTCAAGATATGTAATCCCTTAAAACGATTATCCAAGCTAGCAGCTTGATATAAGAAATCACTGATGCGTAACCAGTTATTTTCATTCAAAGAAGTTAAATTGGTTTTAGCAAATTTTCGAACAAACTTGAGATCGTCTTTTTTTAAATTGTTGCTGATTTGACGTTCTTTGGGTTCTTCAACATCGCCATCTTTAACCATCTTGCACATGAAATGTCCTTCACCATTGAATTGATCAGGAAACATTCTTAAAGCTTTGGACAATTCTGGATTGTCATTCCCCCACTCCGGTTTAGCATCTTCCATACCAGAATATTTTTTAACATCTACCAAATGCATATCGGGGTATTTCTTCAAGAACCAGTCGACATTTTGTTCATTTTCCTCTGGTGAAAAAGTACAAGTTGAATATACTAATGAACCACCATTATTTAATAATTTGTAGGCTGAATCGAGGATATGTTGCTGACGGTTAGCACATTGTTCCACATAGTCTAAAGACCAATATTTGACTGATTCAGGATCTTTACGAAACATTCCTTCACCTGAACAAGGCGCATCTACTAGAATTTTGTCAAAAAATTGTCCAAACTTCTTTTCAAAGTCTTTAGGCGAATTGTTAGTAACAACAGTATTAGAAATTCCCATTCTTTCGATGTTAGAAGACAGTACTTTGGCACGCTTAGTGTTTATCTCATTGCTTACTAAAAGGCCCTTAGAGGCCATTTTTGAAGCAATATAAGTAGTTTTACTACCAGGAGCCGCACAGAGATCCAAAATTTTTTCATTTTCCTGTGGATCAAGAATCTCAGTAACATACATGGCACTTGGTTCTTGACTGTAAACGTAGCCTGATAAATGATCAATTGAATTACCATTTATTTCACCGAAATAACCAATATTACTGTATTCAAGTGGTTGATCTAGAGAATAGGAAACATTTTTAAAATTGGGTTTAAGTGGGTTGAGGCGAAAAGCTTCTTGGCTATCTTGTTGAATAGCATCAAATAGTTTGTCAGCACGTTCACCCATTAAATTACGATATTTTTCTTTAAAGTCAGAACTCAAATCGACTTTCATTAAATTATTCACTCCGTTTTTTGGTAAAGATTATTTGTGACATTCCTATTAGGATCGTGATTAATACAGAAACTAATATGAACATATTAAATGTATTGTGACTAATAATAGCAATTTTCCAATTAACTGCGGCATAACCAGCAATAAAGGGAACTAGTGTGTAGATTAAGTAACGAATCATTAAACCATTTTGATAATTATTCTTCAAGTCACCAGTCAAGTGTGATCTAGATAGATCGTACTTCAAAGGAACCAAAATGTAGAAATCAACAATGACAATCAAAACGAATAGTAAAACAATTCCAACCAGATACATTTCACCATTATTAGCTGTTTCAGCGTTAGTGAAATCATCCGTCTGTGGTACATACTTGTGAGATGAATTGGCATGTAGAACATTCTTAATTTTAGATAGACTTTCCTTATTAGAAAGAGCATTACCATCCAAGACCGTCGTTACCTGATTCAAATGAAGTTTTGATTTTGGTTGATTGGGTGACAAGGAGATCAAAGTCTGACCATTTAAAATATCCGCACCGTCAAAACCGATATTACCAATAACTGAAATATAGCGATCACCCATCTGAATGTACGCTTGGCCTTGAGGCTTATAGGATTCCAATTGAGATGATTTACCTTGCACTGCAAATGGAATTTGCGAGATAAAATCATCTTGCGAGAAATAACGTCCCGAAGTTATCGGTAATTTATTAATCTTATTATGCCCATAAATGTATCCTAAATCACTGTTACTTTTTTCAAAGAAGATCAGTTGATAAGATGAAACCTTCTTTTTCTTACTTAATCCCTGAACTGCCGTAACTAAATTCTTTTTAGATTTGGTATGCAAAACAATAGCTTGTTCACTCATACCTAATCGGTTCATTGTATTGTTGTATTTGATCGAATCACTTTTTGAGATAGCAACGCCAGTTAACAAAACTATCAGAAAAATAACAATACTTGATATTATCTTTTTCATAAATATCTCACCTATTATTTTATCTTGTACCTTATTCTACCCTATTTGACTAGATAAAGTTGATCGTGGACTAAATCATAATGTGAATAGGTTTGGTTGATACGTTCAATACGGGGATCATCAATCAGTTTAGCCTGATCCCAAAATTCTTTGCTGTTGGTAGCACCGTATTTTTCACCAATAACCAAGAAATTCACGTCTAATTCACGAATTCTTTTTAACACTTTAACATCAATATCTTCACGATCAGGGCTCCAAGCCAAGATAACATTATCAACTTTATTGCCGTACTCATCTAAAGCTTTTAGGGCATCCATTGATTCAACTTTTGTTAGTAAATCTCTACCCGTTTGATTATGATTGGCCCAACTTAAGTCATCTGTACAGTATGTTTCTACATCCAAATTACGTAATTCTTTAGATAAATAACCATTACCAGCCATCAATTCTAAAAAACTTTGTTTTGGAAATTCTGTTACTAATTTTTTAACAAAATCTTGAGTAATCGTTGCCCAATAACCAAACTCATTCTGTAATTGCGTACGTAATTCGTCGAGATCGTGATCAAATGTTTCCAAATTTTTCAAAAGAGCTTCAAAATCAGCCTCTTTGATATTCATATTCTCACGTAAGCAATCTGTAATTTCATCTTCACTTAATTCCAAAGTAGGAAAATGATATTTTGGCAATTGATGATTAGATAAACTATCAAAAACACGTTCTATAAATCTAATTTTGACATTGAATCTCATCCCATTTGGCAATAATGCTACGTCTTGTTTCAATTTATTAATATAATCCATCTTTTCTCCCAATTGATCCGATATTTATAATATACCGCTAATAGTTTACTAGAATCCTGATACAACATAAAGTTATAATTAGCATGAAAAAATTAAATAATATTAAAATTTTTAGTTAGAATAATACATTTATTTCCAATAATTACGAAAAAGTGTAATATCTTAGTTAGTACATATAAGAGGTGAAACATGGCAGAAAATAATAGAAGACGTCGGCCTCAAAAGGAAGAAGAATCAGGTTGGAAGTTCTGGCTACAAACTATTGCTATGACGCTTGCAATCTACGCTATTTTCTTTTTAGGGTTTAAGTACATTCTTTCTAATGACAAGGTAACGGGACCATCGATGCAACCAACCTTTGAGAATGGGGATAAAGTAATCGCTGCTAGACACTCAAAGATTTCGCGTGGTGATGTTATCGTCTTGAAAGCTCCGGACGAAGCTGGCTCATTTTATATCAAACGGGTAATCGGTTTGCCAGGAGATACAGTGGTTTCTAAGAACAACAAAATGTATATTAATGGTAAACTATACAAGGAGGACTTCCTCAAGGCTGGTTCTAAATTAAAGGAACCTGACACTAGTTTATATGCTGGTAAACCTTATAGTTATACCTACGATTTCACTTTAAGTTCTCTAGCTAAGGATTCACCCGAATATAAGACACGTTACAGCAATTCTTATCTAAAAAAAGTTGAAAAAACTAACAAGGTCCCTGCTGGAACTTACTTTGTTATGGGAGATCATCGAACTGTTTCGAAAGACAGTCGTATTATTGGTTTCATTAATAAAAAGAGTGTCATTGGTGAAGTTAAGTGGCGCTATTGGCCATTTACTAGATGGGCAATCTTTTAGATTTAAGTTTTAAACAAACTTATTGGAGGTAGTTTCATGGATAAACCAAATATTGCTGAAATGATAATTCAGTATGAAAAAGATAAAGATATGAATGATACACAATTTGCATTCGAAAGCCATCTTTCAGTTGAACGTGTTCATAACTTGAAGTCAGGTGACTACGAAGCAACTAAAGACGAAGAAAAAACTATTTTGGAATATATTAAACTACATCAATAATGCAATATTTGTAGTTTACCCTTAAAAAGCCGACAATCCTTTGATTGTCGGCTTTTTCTATACCTTACTTTTTTAATTGATCAAATATTTTGGAATCATGAAAGTAAACAAAACATCCTTTGACCCCACGTTTTAATAGAACATTCATTGAATTCAAAATAATTCTCTTTTTAACATCACTCAAATTAATAATATCGTTATCATGTCGCTTTTTGAAAGCTTCTTGATCCTCATATTTATCGATATCTATCTTGATACGACTATTTTTATCATAAGCAACTGACGGTCCGATAATCACTGCCACATAGTTCAAATCGAATCCTTGCACAGTATAAATTGAGCCAATTTCATTAATTGTTTCTGGCTTCTGAGCCCAAGTGGTATTGGAATAATTATATTGATCCCATGGTAGATGGAAGTTACCTTCATTGACGTAATGTTTTTTTCCATCCAGAGTCGAAGGATAATTGGCAGTCGCTACGATTCTTGACTCTCCTACTTCTTTATTCTTTTCCTTTAAGGCCTGATACATTTTTTCAGCATCTTGATAAACTCGAAAATCATAAGTACTATCCATTGATAAATAGTCCGTATTTTCTTGCTCTAAAGGGGTGATTTGCAAATTATCGGTTAAATCGTTGATCCACTGTAAAACTTTTTGTGGTGCTTGCATACGCATTTGCGTTGTCAATGTTGCACTCTCAAAATTAACTTGGTCTGGAATAATTTGTTGTAAAAAGTTGTCTGACCAATAACTCTTTAATTTCAAAACCTGATGAGCATCGAAAACTAAGATTACGACTTTACTTAGTTTAATGATCTCAGTTAATTGATTTTTCTGTGTAAAGTTATTGTAATTATCACTCTCACTTAGTAATAAATGTGCTTCATCAATTACTACTACATCGGCCTGTTTTTTATTTTTATGCATCCGATTGATAAAGGTTGTTGGTCTGAGAAAACGATTTTTGCGTAACTGATCGAATTCGCCGGCATTTTCTTGATAAACCTTTAATAGCTCGGGATGATTAACTAGAAAGTAATTATCCGTCTTGTTCTGCTTTGCTAACGTTTCAATATTTAAGAATAGTTGCGTTAAGATAACACTCTTACCCGTGCCAGCATCCCCATTTAGTTGAAAAATGGACTTCTGAGGGCTTTTTAATCCTTGATTAGTAAATGATAGTATTTGATCAAAAATCATTTGTTGTTGCTTTGTAAGGTCCTTATTTGGAAAAACTGATTCTAACATTTTACCTCCAAATTAAAAAAAGCCTTTCGGCTTTTAGTTTTCGTCACTCTTTAAGATTCCACCAACAGCGTAGTGTTCTTTAGCCATTTCATTCAAAACGACATGAACATGTTCTGCAGGAGCACCAGTATTTTTAACAATAGCTTCAGTAACGTCTTTAACCATACCCTTCAATTGCTCAGGACTACGGCCTTCGATAAGATCAATGTGCACTAGAGGCATAATAATTTCTCCTTTATTTATATATGGATTGATATTCATTTTTACTACATTTTTACTTTAACAAACTTTTGTGAAATAACAAGGTTTCACAATTTTTATACCATGTAGCAATCAAGGTTTAAAAGACTTTCTTTTGAATAAAACAAAAAGGAATCGAACCATAAAGATCCAACCCCTTAATTAATTTTAAATTTGAAAACTTACATGTACATATTAAGTTCCCCACCAAAATCTTGAATAGCAACATACATACCATTATTCAACTTTTGAACGCCTACACCTACAGCAATATATGTACCATCCAACATAGATTCATTATGTGATGGTGAATTCTTCCATTGCTCCATGGCATTTTGTGCTACTTCATCAGCTGTCGAACCATTAGTTACAGCTAGATTTTCCGCCTTATCGTATGAAGCATATTTATTAATATCTGCTTGTGCTTGATTTGCAAATTCGTCATGATTGGCAGCGTAAATATTATTCTTAGCATTTACATGACCTTGCTCAGTAATTGAACGAGCTACAGCACCATTTGATAAATTAATATCTGTAGTAAGAGCTTTTAGACCCTTTGATTCACGATATTCATTTAATAACGAAACAATTTTACTTGCAGCAACAGAAGTATCCACACTTTGTTCAATAGCATTTTTTGTATATGTGAATGTAATTACTGATGAACCATCAGCAGCTACTTTAACAGACTTAGTTGCTTGATCAACTGTATAACCATTAACTTTAACAGCATCTTCACTAATAGTTGAATCGACTTTTTGATCTTTCAAAGTTTTAGCGTCAGCTACATCTTTACCTTGATTGTCAACATATTTAACAGTTACGTTGGCAGACTTAGTTGCTGGTGTTGTAGTTGAATCCTTTTGGTAAGTGAAAGTAGTTGTGTTACCAACATCTGGATTAACAAGCAAATCTGTTGTTGGTATAGAGATTAATTTGTATCCTGGAATATCAATTGCTTTAGCAGTAACCGTTGAACCTACTTTTTCAGTTGTCACTTTATCCTTAGCAATACGGATTGCATTTTCATCCTTGTACATAACAGTTACGTTAGCAGTGGCATCGGCTGGCAAATTGATTTTTGCGTCTTCACTTGATTTATAAATGAAAGTGATTGTGTTACCAGCTTCATTAACAATAATTCTGTCACTTGTATTTGAATATAGAGTATAGCCGGCTACTTTTGGAGCCAAAACAACAAGTTCTTTGCCGACTTCTTGTTTTTCAGTCTTACTGTCAGCGATTTCTTTACCATTTTCGTCAACATATTTAAGAGTTACATTGGCTGTTTTTGCTGATGGGTCAATAGGAGTGCTGTTCTTTTTGTATGTAAAGTTTATATCTGTATCACCTTCAGCTTTTGCAACAATAGTTTTGCTTGCTTCAACTGGAGTATATCCATCAAGAGTAGGTGCTGTAAAAGTCTTTTCTTTTCCTAGCGGAGCCATATCCCATCTGCCCACTAATTCTTTACCTTGTTCATCGAGTAAATGAATACTTACAAACTTACTTTGAGCACCTGTTGGATCAGCATCATCCTTAGTATAAGGAACAGTAAAAATTTCACCGTCAAGTAGAACTTTATATGTGCCATGTTCTTCACTAGGAACTACTGTGTAACCATCAAATTTAGGTGCATCGATTGTGATATTTGAATTTAGTTTAACTTTACGTGTTTCAGTTTTTAAAACGTATGAATCATTTGTTGTAGTTGAACGTTTAATGTAATTTATGGTAACAGTAACTTCTTTATTAGAATCAGTTGGATTGGTTGGAGTAGTAGTTGAACCACCATTATTTTCACTATCTTTTGTATAAGGAACATTAAACTCTTCGCCATCAAACTGAACTTTATAAGTCCAATGATCTTCACCAGGTACAACCGTATAACCATTGAATACAGGTGCATCAATTGTAATATTTGAATTTAATTTAACTTTACGTTTTTCTGTTTTTAGAATGTAGTGATCATTTGTTGTGGTTGAACGTTTGAAATAGTTGATAGTAATAGTAACTTCTTTATCTGGATCAGCTGGAGTAGTAGTTGAACCACCATTACTACCATTATTAGCATTAGTATTTTCATTATTAGTTGAAGTAGCCTCTGCATCAGGTGCGTTCTTAGTATAAGTTTTTTCACTTCTTGAAGAAACGCTTGTTAGAGAAACATTGCTTGCTTTAATCCATTCGTTAGTAGCGACACGATAATAAGTTTGACCGTCAACAACCACTTTAGTATCGGTCTTCCAAGCTGTATTGTCGCCTAGGCCACGGTTAGTAATAAGTTGGAGACCACCGGCAGCTAATGGATTTGTATAAAGTTTAGATTCAGTGTTAGTTAATACGATACCTTTCAAATCCTGTTTTGATGTTTCATCGGCTAAATCCATTTGGTTAGCATTAGCGTATTCATTGCCACCAACCAATAGATAAGTTTCGCCATCAACACCTTTTACAGCCTTAGCAGTTTTCCAAGATGTACCATTTCCTAAACCACGGTTAGCTTTATGAATATTATTAGAAGTAACATCGCTCCAAAGTTGGACGAAAGTGCTATTACTTGAGTTTGCTACAGCAACATTATTAACGGCACTAGCATCAACAGTTTTTTGACTCAACATAGTAGCACTGAACAATGTAACAAAAGTTAGGCCAATTGTTAACCAGCCCTTCTTTGAGTGTACAAGTTTTACACGGTATGTTTTGTCTTCTAAAGCCTTGTTTAAACGTTTCTTTTTAAAATCCATTTTTTTCTCTCCCTTAATTAATTCCCTATTTTTATTTCCTAATTTCTAGCGTAATCTCGAAATGCTTACGTTAATCGTTATCTATCATTTCAGAGTTATTGGTCTCATAAAGTTTGTCTTTAACCTTTATTCATAAACAGTAATTAACTTATTCCATAACTAAAACAATCTTTAGCGATTGTCTATTTGTCAATTGAAGTCTACTCCCTGCCAAAGGTGTACCATAACCAACTTGTTGCATTTCCGTTACGACGGTAAGGAGATGAATCATCAGTATCACTTTTCATATAAACATATCCGTTTTCAGCAACAATAATTTTGTTTGTTATGCTAGTATCATCAGGATCTTGCCAATAAACTTTATAGTGTGCAGTTACATCTTCTGTACTATCATCATTTAGGTCTTCGTCATTTGAATAGACCGTACAGTTGAATTCACCTTTTCGATAATGAAATACTGTATCTGAATCTCCATTAAGTAGGTAACTACCCTCTATGAATTTTTGAAAATCTTTTAAATTATGTATATGTGTCTTATCAGAAAATTCAGAGTCATCCCAACTGCTTTCGTCTGTATTTTCATCTTTATCTTGATTTTCTTGGCTAACAGTAGATTGATTGTTTTCTTTAGGAGTTACTTTTTGCATTTCATTATCTATATCGTCCACTGCATAGTCCTTAGACCATTTTTTATAGTTTGGAGTGCCACTTACCGTGCCATAGTCCAGCATGTCAATAGTTCCAAAATTTTTACTTTTTGTCATTAGATGAAGCTTATTGTTTTTACTAAGTTTAAATCTTAACTTCTTTGGAACAATATTAGAGTTTGAAGAAAATGTATATTGATTCTTACTAAGTTGTTTTAATGTTCCTTGATAAAAATTGGTATTTTTAATGTTATACATAAGAATATTTTTGCCTTCAACTCTATAATTACCTGTTAATAAAGCAAAAATACCACTATTTTCTGCATTTGATACAGGATATCCATATTTCCAAATAAATTTATCACCCTTAAATGCAATGCCATTTTCTATAGAATCTGTTGAAGGGCTCATGAATCCTCGACCATCTAATGATTCTTTTTTACTAACCTTAGTTACTTTATTGTCATTATTAGAAGCTTTTGAATGATTGTTAACACTACATCCCGCTAATAACAATGTACAGAAAATAACTGATACAATAACTCCTCTTCGCATTCTCTTTAAACCCCTCCAAAATAATTATGTTTCATTTTTAGTGATTCTGTGAGTCGATAAATTGTTGATGGAGTTCTGGACCAACTTTTTCAGGATCTTTTACTTCCAATCCTGGTTGTGGTTTTAAGTCCACGCCATCTTCATTACCCTGAATCACATCACCATCATTAACAATCATGAAACTATTGGCACGAGCACCAGTTTGAACTGCACGAGGATAGCGAGATCCTTTTCCAGTAAAACTGACATCTGTTGGTGTCGTCGACATGATATCGCCGACTGTTGGCCATTTAGCAAAAACAAATGAAGTCTGTGTAGGATATCTGAGATAACCTTCGCTATTTACTTCATATGTACCCTTTTCAAAAGTAATCCCAGGATCTGCCGTAGCATTATTTGCTCTAGTCAAATTGTAGATATACTCACCATTACTCTTTAATAGAAGTGTGTAGGTGTCACCTTTAAAGGTACAAGTATATGGCACATCAAAATATTTCTTTGGAGTTTGTGTCTTTGCATCTGAATCTGATGTTTTATCAGAACTGTCCGACTTTGAGGAGTTACTATTACTGTCATCATTAGTGTCTGAAGATTTCTTCGTATCGACAGCAGTTTTTGTAACTTTTTTCTTTTTCTTAGGTTTTACTTTTACAGTTTGTTCAGTTTTGTCGGCACTAGCCGAACTACTTTCGGAAGGTTTGTTGTGTTCCATTCCCATAACTATTCCAGCAATTAAAACGACTGCTAAAACAGCAATTCCCCCGATAATTTGTAATACTTTTTTCATTATTAAATCCCTTTCAAAATACTAGACATAATAAAAGCCCTAACATTTTTGTTAGAGTTTTTATTTTTGCAGTAAAACAACGACACTATATAAACTACTTACATACCGAAATCCTGAACACCATAAACTGTTCCATTTGATGAAATTCCGACTGCAAATCCTCCTGCTACATAGTTTGGATCCAGAGCATTATCAGCATGTTCCTCATCACCTGTCTCCGCATTGAAAATGTGACGAGCCCATTGAGAAATATCGTTGCCATCTGATCCATTCATTCCAATATTTTCACCGACACCACTGTGTTCGTAAACATACTTAGCTAGGTGTGGTTCTTCACTGAAATCTGTTCCATTTGGTTGTTTATGTCCAATGAAGTTCTCTTGTTGATCTATTCCGTAAACAATTTGGGCAGCACGAGCCTCAGCACCTGCCTGTAAATCACTATTTAACTCAAGAGGTGAAACATTGTGCTCTGCCCTAAATTCATTCTCTATCTTATATAATTCAGCGTTCAATTGTGAGATTACTTGCTTCATTTTAGTTTCATTTCTTCTGTACTTAAATGTAACTATCGTATCAGCATAGATACCACCTTTGCCACTGATAGTAACGGTCTGTTGAGTTGGACCAACAACGTCATATCCTAGAACATTTGGTGCGTCAACTGTTACTTTTTTACCAATTTCTTCGCTTCTCTCAGTTCCATTTCCAACAACATAACCTGTATCGGCGCTAATCAATTGAATGCTCAATGGAGCTTTAGCCTTAGTGGCATTCTTCGTATACTTAAATACCAAAGTTTTATCACCGGATACGGATTTTATTGTTTGAGTATCATCACCATCTACTGTATAGCCTTCAATATCCTTAGACTTAGAAATATATGGTTTAGCATTATCAGTTTTTTTAACTAGAGGGTCAGCTATATCTGTACCATTGGCATCTATATATCTAGTTGTGATTGTTGATTGTTGGACTGGTTCAATCTCTTTATCATATTTAAAGTTAATAACGTTATTATCTGCATTCACTTTAATAGATTGACTAGCTTCACCATTCATTTTGTAACCGTCGATAGTAGGTGCAGTAAAAGTACGTGTTGTATTAACCTCTGTAGTCATAGTTGTAGCTGTTCTAATCACATTACCCTTAGTATCTAAGTAGTTCAATGTAACGGTTGCAGTTTTAGGTTTAACGGCATTCTTTTTATATTTAAATATAACGGTATTACCATTCTCACTAACCTTAACTGTTTGACTCTTAGCACCAATTAATGTGTAACCATCAATATCTTTAGCATCAACTGGAACATTAGCCCCGTAATAACCTGATTGGTTATCAGCATCAGCAATAGGTTTACCATTCTCATCTACATAGTTAACCTTAATATTTCCTTCTTTTGTTTGGTGATAAACGAATGTTACTTCATTAGTACCTTTATGGACTGTGATAATTTGAGTCATCTTTTCAGGCATCCAACCAGTAGTATCGCGTGATTCGGCATCAAATGTTGAACCAACCTCTCTGGTGAAAGTTTCATAATTGCCAAACTTAGTACCATCAGCTTTCACATGATGAACGATAATAGTAGCTTTTTGAGTTGTTGGTGTAGTAGTACCGCCATTATTATGGTTGGTATTATCGATAGTAGAACCACTATTATTTTGATTTGTCTCAGTTGAGCTATTGTTGCTGTTACCAGTTAAATAAGCGTCTTCAGCTTTGACCCATTCATTTGTAGCAACACGATAATAAGTTTCCCCGTTTACGACAACTTTTTTATCGGTCTTCCAATATGTATCTCTGCCTAAAGCACGATTAGTAATTAATTTAGCACCTTGTGTTGGATTGTTATAAAGTCTAGTGATTTCCTTATCTGCTCTTGTATGAACTACCCCTAGTAGTCCTTGTGCTGATGTCTCATTTTGAAGAGCCATATCTTTAACGTTAGCGTATTCGTTACCACCAACTAATAGATAAGTTTCACCATCAACACCCTTAACAGAGGCAGCGGTCTTCCAAGCTGTACCATTACCTAAAGCACGATTAGTTTTATGAATACCATTGGATGTAACGTCACTCCATAATTGAACAAAATTTCCTTTTGCTGCTTTGGCAACCGCTACATTATTATTAGCTGAGGCGTCAACTGTTTTGCCACCCAATGCCGTAAAGCCTAACAATGTAATAAAAGTTAATCCAACTGTCAACCAACCTTTTTTACCATGAACTAGTTTTACACGGTATATTTTGTCCTCAAGCGCTTTATTTAAACGTTGTTTTTTAAAATTCATTCTCTACAAACCCCTCAATATAACTTTAATTATGCAAATACTCTCTTAACACCAGCGATATTTCCACGATTACCGTAAATTGAATGTACTTGAACGGCGTATGGCCATGATTCAATCATTGTGTCACGGTTCAATAGAATACCAACGTGCCAGATAATTCCTGTTGATGGGTCAGTGAAGAAAATCAAATCTCCTCTTTGACGGTCATTAAAGTTGATATGTGGAATTCTTGAATCTGCCCAGTAATCACGACTGTTCCATTCATGACCTGGTTGTGCATGTTGAATGTTTGAAATTGGTGCGGAATCAATACCTGAAGCATAAAGTGCTTGTGTAACTAATCCTGAACAGTCAACACCATAAGCAGGCATACTTCCGGCACCAGAAATCCATGTCTTACCAAGATACTTGTTTGCTTGGTTAATCATAGCTTCAATGTGTTGTGAACGTGTACTTGTAATATTTGTTTGAAGTGGTGCGACGTAAGAATCGATACCATACCAATCAGCTTCTGAATAACCCATGGCTTTCCATGTTGCTAAGTTGACGACACCTGTAACAGGTAGACCTTTTCTTGATTGAAGGGATCTAACACTTGAAGCAACTGATCCATCATAAATCGTGTGTGCATTTGAGTAACCAAAGTATCTTCTAACTAGCCAAACTTTGACACCTTCAACACCGTTATATAAGTCATAACCAACAGAACCACCACTAGGTTTGATTTGACTGTTTTGAATTTGTAACCAACCGTTTGGATTTTGATATGCGGCTCCTTCAGCTGAATCATCACTGTTCAACCAAATATCATTACCAATTTGGTAGTAAGTTCTACCGTTAGCACTATCTGTACGATTGTATTTCCATACTGAATTGGCAGCGTAATTAGCTTGTCCATTCTTGTAAAATCCTGCTTCGTTACGAGAATAACTAGCAGCTCCCCATGATTTAACACGAACGACACCACTCTTTTGGTGTCCATATGTCAAAACAACGTTGTCGGCATTAGCATATTCGTTTGTAGCAACACGGTAAAAAGTTTGACCATTGTAAACTAATTTTTGATCAGTTAACCAGGCAGTATTTCCACCTAATACACGGTTAGAAATAGCAGTACCATCTTGAGTGTAAAGTTGTGTGAATCCTGTTGTGTCAACGATTCCTTTTAATGGTGTGATATTACTTGCTGTAGAATCAGCTTGTGTTGTTGCTTGAGCTGATGTATCTTGAGCAGTTTGTTGAGTAGCAACATTTTGAGCTTGAACATCATCGTTAGTTGTTTGTTCAGTTTGAGTAACTTGTTGATCATTTTGATCTGTTTGAACTTGAGTATCATCAGATACTTGTTCTTGATTTTGAGTCTGATCTGTCTTTTGTGATTGTGAAACAGCTTGTGATTTAGCAACTTGTTCAGTTGTTTGATCAGCATTATCTATTGTTGTGTCAGCTTTAACACTTTGTTGTGACAAAGTAACTGCAGCCAAGGCTACACCGCAAACAAAAGCAAATTGAAACTTTTTATTCATTTTTCTTTCCCCTTAATAACTTATTGCACGTCTTTTTTGCGTGTTCCAATTATTGATAAATTGATTAATCCCCATTTGGAGTGTTTGGTTCGTCCAGCAATCGTTGTAGTAGACGTAATTCTTGTCATAGCCTGTCACAACTAAAGCATGATATGGGAAGCCATATAATGTATTCCATGTCACAACTGGATGACCGATATTGATTTGATACTTAATAGCGTTGAAATTTTGACCAGTCAAATTTTTGGCCGTGCCAGTATATTTCTCGACCAAATTCATCAAGGCTGGTGGAAAAATTGTAATTCCAGTTCCATCCCAAGGTTGACCGATATAACCATAATTAGGATTACTGCTACGAGGCATTTCCTTAGCCATTTGCATCTTATTAACTTTGGCTCCGGCGTATTGCAACATCATCGTTACAGCAGTGATTTCACAACCATTTGGTAATTCAGGTCTTTGAGCAATCAAAGGCACACCAGAAATCCATTTAGCATCTTGATATTGGCCTTGACTAAGGACAACGTAATCTTGTGGTACCCAAGTGTTACTTCCAACTTGGTACCAATCCTTGCCACCAAATTGAGCGCGACTATTAACTTTCCAACTACTACCAGTTGGTAAATTACTTCCTAAGTAAACTGCCTTATCACCAAAACCTTGGAAATCGTGAACACTGGCACCACTCTTATAGACAACTGTGGCTACACCATCATATGGCTGAGCGTAATCACGGTATGTTCCCATCGTTGAATCTACATATTCAGTAGTAGCAACTCGGTAATAGACTTTGTCCTTATACGTACGACGATAATCAGCACGCCATGCAGTATTTGGACCTAAATAGCGATTCGTAATTGGTTGATCATTATTATCGTGTAAATTTACAACGTTACCACCAATAGTAAATACACCATTTACGGCTTCATCATGATAAGTTGCTTGAGCTTCTTGAACGGCCTGAGTAGATTGACTATTTTGAGATGCAACCGGTGTCTGAACATCATTTGAATTATCGGATGTTGTTACAGAAGGTTTATCTCCACTTTGATTAACTGTATTATTCTGAACAGTTTTTTCATTTGAATTCTCAGGAATTTGAATCCAAACTGAACTTTTGTTGTCCTCAGAAACATTGTCTGTTGTGTTTGTCTGAGAACTTGCCTGTGTTGTTATTGCTTGCTGTTGACCACTGGTGTCTTCATCAGCCTTAACGATAGTGGTTGAAAAAAGGCAACTAGAAGCAAACAAAGTTGCATATAGCAATTGTTTTTTTATCAACATATTCTCCCCTAAAAATAAGTTTTATAAATAAATCCTTAGCAATTTTCCGTTTTTCCCATTAATACCCCCGACATAATATGACATGAATAATTCAATATTAATAAGAATGTCATTTTTTACATGTCCCTTCAAATACAAACAACATGTAGAGTCACTGTACTTATTTGCTATTATATTTTCGAATTTTTTAATTGCATTTTTGCATAAAAAATAGAACATCAACTAACTTGGCATTCTATTTTTTACTTATTTTTGCCATTTTTGTTACATAAATTGATCATTTGAAAATGAAGTTTATTTTTTGTTTTTTGTGTTATGTTTTCGTAAAACATTTTATTTTACAATAGGACTATCGTTATTGTTTATAAAAAAAAGGTAGAACATCAATTTTGATGTTCTACCTTTCGAAATTTTAACGACGTTTAATTTGTTGCATATGTTTCCGTGATTTTTTCATAGCTTTTTTACTGCCAAATGCTTGATTAATCTTTTCGTTTTCCAATTGACGTGAATTCATCTTGCTATAAGACATTTCACGTTGCAATTTAAGGTAACTCTTCAATCTGTCAGCATCCAAACGTCCGTCTTTAACTGCCTCTTTTACCGCACAACCAGGTTCATTTTGATGACTACAATCACGAAAACGACACTCTTTTGCTAACTCTGTGATATCCTCAAAAGTCTTAGAGAGATTACCGACAAATAATTGTAATTCTCTCATACCCGGAGTATCAATAACAATACCTCCATTTGGTAATAGTATTAATTGTCGTGATGTAGTTGTATGTCTCCCCTTGTCGTCACCTTCCCTGACTTGCTTGGTCTCTAGTTCAGAATCTCCTAAAAACCAATTAATCAAAGATGATTTACCAACTCCTGACGAGCCAATGAAAGCAACTGTTTTTTGGGGTTTAATATAAGCCGATAGTTTGTCCAATCCTGTTTTCATTTCAAACGAACAAACGACTGTATCAACGCCCATGCAAACATCTTCTAGTTCCCGCAATTTGGCAGTAATATCAGCGCATAAATCTGATTTAGTCAAGACTACTACTGGAGTAGCTCCACTATCCCAAGCCATTGTTAAATAGCGTTCAACCCTACGTGGATTAAAATTAGTATTCAACGACATACAGATAAAAATTGTATCAATATTGCTGGCAATAACCTGACCACTACTATCATTACCCGAAGCCTCGCGGGCTAAAATACTTTTACGTGGCCAAAGTTTTCGAATAATTCCTGTTGCGTTAGCTTCTACTGAAATTAATACCCAATCGCCAACAGCAGGATATTCAGTTGTATTAATAATTTGATGATTCATTTTTCCCGAGATCTTAGCTTGCACAAAGCCTTGGTTGGTTACGACTTGATATAAGTCTCGATGCTGGCTAGTTACACGTGCCCAAACTAATTTTCCAAGATTATTCTCTGATGATTTGATTTCATCTGTAAAACCATATTTTTCAATAATATTCAATTTTTTTATTCCCTTCACAAGTGACGGTACTCTAAAACTTGCGAAAAAAAGGGTGCAGTTTACCCACTGCACCACAAAAAGAGAAAAAGTTATCTTTCGTCCATTCGCAAGGCATTAGGGTACACAAAATAAGATAGGTTTAAAACCTATTTTTTCTATGTTCTAATGAAAATCCTATTAAATGAACAGCATACGCGGTTCCTCCGTTATTTTATTACCGCTAAGATAGCATTATTGATCATTTTAGTCAATTCAATCGTTCTAAGGTTACATAACAAAACTACTATGAAGTACTTACTTCAAAAAAAGCTCTAGCTAAGGTTTTCCCCTCAACTAGAGCCAAATTGAATCTATTTTTTATTCTCACTGTTTAATTTAATAATTTCAAGAACAACATCAACCGCTTTTTCCATTGACTCTTCAGCCACATATTCAAAACGTCCATGCATATTCTCGCCACCAGCAAACAAATTAGGTGTTGGTAAACCTTTAAAGGAAATAGTTGAGCCATCAGTACCACCACGAACAGGTGCTTCATCAGGTTCAATGTCTAAGTTCTTCATTGCCTTTTCAGCAATCTTAACGACATCCATATGATCCTTGATAACATCGATCATGTTGTAATATTGATCACCCATATCAATCTTAACAGTTCCTTCACCATACTTATTGTTCAATTGCTTAACAATCTCAGTAACTTTATTCTTACGTGCTTCCAAACCATCACGTTCAAAATCACGAATGATATAAGACATATCAGTATGATCAACAGTTCCGTTTTCTTCTAGTAAGTGGAAGAAACCTTGACGTCCATCAGTTTGTTCTGGTACTTCACTAGCAGGCAAAGCGTCTTCAAATTCACGAGCAACAGTCAACGAATTGATCATAATACCCTTAGCTTCTGAAGGATGAACATCTTTACCGGTAATATGTACTTTCAAACTTGCAGCACTGAAAGTTTCGTATTCCAATTGACCAACAGGACCACCATCAACTGTATAAGCAAAATCAGCACCAAAGTCAGGAACATCAAAATTCTTAGCACCAGTTCCGATTTCCTCATCAGGTCCCAAACCAATCTTGATCTTACCATGTTTGATTTCTGGATGAGCAATCAAATATTCCATAGTCGTGATAATTTCAGCAACACCTGATTTATCATCAGATCCTAGAAGTGTATCACCACTTGTTGTGATCAATGTTTGTCCAGCATACTTTGTTAATGAAGGGAATACCTTTGGATCTAGTGTGTATTCACCAGCATCGTCAAGCTTAATAACACTCTTGCCATCGTAATTTTCAACGATTTTAGGTTTGATATCTTCTGAATTAAAATCAGCAGTATCAATGTGAGAAATCAATCCCAAGACTGGGACATTATAATCAAGATTAGATGGTAGTTCGGCGGTCAAATATGAATCAACCTTACGAATTTTTACATCTTTCAGACCAATTTCTTCCAATTCTGCAGCCAATTTCTTCAAGAAAACAGTTTGTCTTTCAGTTGAAGGAATCATTGTTGAATTTTCATCTGAACGAGTATTTTGTTTAACATATCCTAAGAAACGAGGAATTAATTTTTCATATTTTATTGCCATTACTACACTCTCCCTATAAGAAATTATATGGTTCTGTATCTACTTCTGATTGTACTATATCTAAGTCCCATTTATTAGATTTTTTCCAATCTTCTAACAAACTTGCCATTTCTTTAATAAAGATTGCCTCAATATGATGCCCTGGATCGATTACATTAAGACCATTAGCCATCATATCGTGTGCAGTATGATAATAAACATCCCCAGTAATAAAGGTGTCAGCACCAGCTTTAATAACTTCTGGATAAAACTTTCCTGCATCGCCACCAATTATGGCAACTTTTTTAACTTTCTGACCTAAATCTGATTTAACATAACGAAGATTAGGAACATGATAAGCATCACGAACCATTTTAGCAAAATCGACTAACTCCATCGGCTCTTTCAATTCACCCATACGCCCCAAAGAGTAATCATCGTCTTCATTTAAATAACTAACATTATTTAAACCCAATTCTTCCATTAACCAATCATTCATACCACCGTGAGCTTTATCAAGGTTAGTATGAACAGCATGTACGGCAATATTGTGTGATAACAAGTCACGATACATTTGATTTTGTGGTGATGTTAGATCTAAATTATGGGCTGGATGAAACATGATTGGATGATGAGCTAAGATGAAATCAACATTTTTGTCGATAGCTTCTTTAACTACTTGTGGACGAACATCTAGTGTCGTCATAAGACGATGAACAGTCTGTTTACGATTACCAATCTGGAAACCAGTTGGATCGCCATCTTCTTTAATTGACAATGGAGCAAATTCTTCAATTCGATTAATAATATCTTGAACTTGAATTTCTACCATTATAATATCTCCTCAATATATTTAATATCTTGGTTCATTAAATCAATTTTGGCTTGATCAATCTTCTTTGCATGGGACATATTCTCAACAGCCTTTTGATAGCTATTGAGCTTATGTTGCCATTTAGCAATAAAGGTTGGAGTCTTCTTGGTCATTAGTACTGGACCCATTAAAAATTGGGCTGAATTCAGCGGCTTAGCTTGTTCAACTTTGTTAGCTTTAATAATTTCATAAACGTGATGTTCTTCTTCAACGATATCTTCATCAACGATTTCAAAATTATTTTCGACTAACCAATGACGTACCAGCGGTTCACCAATATTAGGTTGTAAAATTAACGTCTTAACATTGGACAACTGATCTACGGTTGCTCGTGTGAGAATATTTTGAATCAAAATACCACCCATACCAGCAATTACGACCGTATCAATTTGATCTTCAGGTTTAATAACAGCTAGGCCATCACCCAAACGAACATCAATTTGTTTGCTTAATCCAAACTTATCAACGTCTGCTTTAGAACGTGATATAGGACCGGGTGCAACTTCACCAGCAATTGCAAATTGACAAATTTTTTCTTCTATTAATTCTACTGGCAAATAAGCATGATCTGATCCAATATCAGCCACTCTTGTATCTTTATCAACCATTTGGTAAACGGCTTGTAATCTCTTTGAAAGTAAAGTCACTTTAACCTCTATTCTGCAGTCTTTTTGTCTAAGTCTGTCATGTATTCACGTGTCATTGGCATTGCTGTACCACTAGGTCCATTTGTCAAAAGAAATTGAATAACATCAATATTGCCACTTTCAAACGAAGCAGCACATGCTTGTAGATACAAGTCCCACATACGAACAAATCTTTCACCGTACATTTTATCAACTTGATCTACAACTTTATTAAAGTTACGATCCCAAATTTCAACAGTCTTTTGATAATGACGACGAAGTGGTTCTAAGTCATCAATTTGAAGACCTGCGTCTAAAATATGACCAACATTTTCTTTAACATCAGGAATATAGCCACCTGGGAAGATATACTTAACTAGCCAAGCATCTACACCGACACCATAGTGTTGACCAGTAATACCATGAATTAGAGCATTACCATTTGGTTTCAAAACATTCTTAACTGTTTCAAAGTAACCAGGTAGATTATCTTTACCAACGTGTTCAAACATACCAACAGAAACGACATGATCGAATTTTTCATTAACTTCACGATAGTCTTCAAGCATAACTTCCATTTGATCACTCAAATTTTCATCTTGAATCTTTTGATTTACATAATTGTATTGCTCTTGACTTAATGTAACACCTTTTGCCTTCAAACCATACTCTTTAGCAGCAGTGAACATCATTGTTCCCCAACCACAACCGATATCAAGAATTGTTTCACCAGGTTTAGTGTTTAACTTATTCAAAATATGACGTACTTTGTTCATTTGGGCTTGTTCCAAAGTATCCTCTGGAGTTCTGAAATAAGCACATGAATATGTCATAGTCTTATCAAGCCATAATTTGTAGAAATCATTACCAATATCATAATGTTCTTGAATTTCTTTTTTGTTACCTTCCTCTGAGTGATTAAACTTAGGAATGTATTTTTTCAACTTTAAACTGGACATAAAACTATCAGATTGAGTGTAAGCAGAAGTGATCAATTTTTGGATTGAACCTTCAATTTCAATTTTCTTGTCCATATATGCTTCACCTAAAGTTAGGGTAGCATGTTTTACAACTTCAGAAATAGGAACTTTGTCATTAAACTTAATAGTTATATCAGACTTTCCTTCTGGTCCATAATTCTTTTCTTTCCCGTCCCAAAAAACAACCTTAATAGGAATAGTAAATGAACGTGAAAATATTTCGTCATAAATCTTTTTATCTAACATAACATCCTCCAAAAAAGTAGATATATTAATTGTAAATCAAATTGTGAAAAAATATAAACTAAAACTACTGATTTTCAGAAACATATTAATAAAAATGTCTCAAATACAGCGATTCTATACCTATTTCAGTTTTTAAATGGCCCTTGCCCCAATTAAACTAGATTCTATTTCAATAAAAAAGTGTCCGTACTGACCTATATTGGAATCTTTCCAATCATTGATCAATATGAACACTTATTATTAGTTTGAACTTGAATACTATTTCTTTAAATTAATTTTTGACTTTTAACACATTTAAATACGTTTTTTAAAAATAGCTGGAACGAAGAACAATAGTGCGGCTCCCAAATATGATAGCCAAGAATTCTTCTTATTTCCTGTTTGTGGAAGACTTCCTACTTCTTTCTTTACCACATTGTTTAATACATTGGCAGTACTATTTTCGCTATTCTCGTCGGAATTTAACGAGACAAGTGTATTTTCAGAGTTACTTGTTTCATTCGAATCGCCATGATTCTCAGAATCGATTGATTCCTCAGGGTTGACTGGTTCTTCTGGGTTACTTGGCTCTTCAGGATTACCTGGTTCTTCTGGGTTACTTGGCTCTTCAGGATTACCTGGTTCTTCTGAGTTACCTGGCTCTTCAGGATTACCTGCTTCCTCTGGATTACTTGGTTCTTCAGGATTACCCGGTTCCTCTGGATTGCCTGGTTCTTCGGGATTACCTGGTTCTTCAGGATTGCCTGGTTCTTCAGGATTACTTGGTTCCTCTGGATTGCCTGGTTCCTCTGGATTACCTGGTTCTTCAGGATTACTTGGTTCTTCTGGGTTACTTGGTTCTTCAGGATTGCCTGGTTCTTCTGGGTTACTTGGTTCTTCCTTATCCTTTGCATAATAAACAGTATATTCATGATCAGCATTAGTCTTTTCAGGGTCAGTAACTTTATCCTCAACGCTATCCAAGTTATCAGGATCAACCTCATTCTTATCAACTAAAACAACGTGATAACCAGCAATCTCTGGATTTGGTACTTCTGAAAATTGTGGTACACCGCTACTAATCAAGGCTCTTGAAAGTTTTGATCCAACGTAGTACCAACTATCAGTATCAGTCACTGGTCCATCAGCATTATTATGGTAAAGTTGTGCAGATCTATCATTTGCGCTTCCACTAACAAAGATGATTGATGGGGAAACATAATCCGCATGCAAAGTATCATTTGTTCCAATTTCTACATAATGAATTGTTTCTCTAACTGTATGTGCCCCATAACTGATTCCTGAAGGTGTTGGTACATAAACATAGATGATTGTTCCATTATCACCTATCTCATTTAGAGTTCCCTTACTTGGCAAACTAACTTCACGATTATTTTTTGCATAAATGGTTGCTGGCAGATTAAGTCCAGCCAAACTTATTTCTGGTTTAGAACCGTTTAAACCAATATAAGTATAATTTGGAATATTCTCTTTTGTAGATGAATATTCATTGCCTTGACTAGCTCCGTTAGGATAGGTCAAAGTAGTATCATCAACTATATCTTCACCCGTAAAGTAATCAATATGTCTTACTTTAACCAGGGCATCAGTATCTTTTACATAATAAACTGTATAGTCTCGATCTTTGCCGCCAAATTCAGTCAACTTAGCTTCAACGTTTTCCAAATCAGTTTGGTCTTGAACTTTATAAATCTTGTAACCATCAATTTCAGGATTCTTAACTTCATTAAAGATACCAGTATTACTGATGTTCCAATTTTTAGGATCTTTCAAACTTCCGTTATTGCCATTGTGATAAAAAGTAACTGTTTTATCACCCTTAGTTGCTTGAACAAAAGTAATCTTATTTGCTACATGATCGGTAGCTACTGGTTCATTAGTATCATAGTCAACATAATGGATTGTTTCGTTGACAGTACTTGTCTTGACACTATCCAAAGTTGGTAGATAAACATAAATAACAGTTCCGTTATCACCCTTAGTTAAGGTTCCTGCGGCGAGAAGCCTCTTTTATCTTCTTAACACATTGATAGGAAGTGTCATCGTCTGTCCATTTAAGTTTACAGTTACACTAGATCCATTCAATCCAATATATTTATAACCTGAAATATCCATTGAATTTGATGTGTAATTTTCTCCTGAATGAGCGCCATTTGGATACGTTAAAGTATTATCTGGCACGATATCTTTGCCTGTAAAGTAATCAATATGTCTAACATTGACTAAAGCATCAACATCCCTTGCATAGTAAACCGTATATTCTTGGTCAGCACCTTGATAGTTTGTTGATTTCATTTCAACTTTGTTCAAATCAGAATTAGCATCATTTCTAACAACATGATAACCTGTAATTTCTGGATTCTTAACTTCTTTGAAATTAGCATTTTGATCGTCTGCATTATGCCAAGCATTAGGATCATCCACTGATAAGCCATCATTTTCATTATGGTACATCACTACCGATTTACCATTTCGAGTTACTTGAACAAATACAATTGGATCAGCCTGATAATCACTGGCTAATGGTAGATTTGTTCTTTCTTCTACATAATGAATTGTCTCATTAACGGGAGATTTGATAATTTGAAAATCTGTTGGAACATACACATAAGTTACAGTCCCGTTGTCGCCCTTTATTAAATCACCACTAGCAGGCAAACTAGACTCTACGCCCTTAACATTAATAGGAATTTTTGTTCCTTTAACGTCTATAGTTTGACCATTCAAAGCCACATATTTATATCCAGTAATATTCATTGGGTTAGTAGTATAAGTGCTGCCAACAATTGCTCCATTTGAATAAGTCAGAGTATTATCAGTTGCAATATCTTTTCCAGTGAAATAATCAATATGACGAACTTGAACTGAAGCATCGTTATCCTTTACATAATAAACAGTAATTTCTTTATCCTTATCGCCAAAGAAAGTTCCTTTGGATTCAACTGCTGTCAAATCAGCTTGTGAAACACCATTTTCTTCAACACTTTGAATTTTATAACCATCAATTGCTGGGTTTACAACTTCTTCAAACGAGCCATTATTACTTACACTCCAAGTAGTTTGGTCTGTACTAGATCCATCCTTATCGTTATGATAGAGCGTGATTGTCTTACCGGCTTTAGTTCCTTTAACAAAAGTGATTTCTGGTGCCTTATAATCTGTAGCAATCGTTTCACCAGTGTCCGCATCAACGTAATGAATTGTTTCGTTTACATTACTCTGTTTAATAGCATTATTAACATCAATTTTATCAGGGATTGGCATATAAACATAAACTACAGTTCCGTTGTTTCCTTCTTGTTGCATCTCTCCCATAGCAGGAATGCTATTCTCAACAGCTTTGCCCGTTTCTTTATCAATTACCTTAATAGGAAGGGAGACACTTTGTCCTTGAGCAGTTATTGTTGCTGTTGTTCCATTTAGTCCCACATAATAATATCCAGGAATATCCTTAACAGCTGTTTGATAAGTCCCTCCAACGGAGGCACCATTAGGGTAGCTGACTGTGTCTTCAACCAAATCCTTACCTGTAAAGTAATCAATATGTCTAACATTTACTGATGCAGCCTTAGTGAACTCCAAACTGTCCAGTCTAAATTGATGCTTATTCTTATTGCCACCAGTTGATGAAGTAACACTCAAGGCTAATGAATCACCATAAGATGTGGGCACTGCGCTATTCCATACTAAGGTACCTTTACTATTATCAGCATAACTAATTTTTATTTCCCGATTGTCGGCTGTATACGCAATTGTAAAGTCATGAAATTTGTTGTCCAAATCACTAGCACTTAAAGCCTTAACAGATTTGGCATTAGTTTCAGCCCACCATTTTAATTTACCTAAATAATTGTTATTCTTTTTGAAAGGCTATATAGTTGTCACGAAAGCACCAAATTGAGTCGAGTTGGTCGGATCGGCAGCCCAACCAAAATCATTTGAATTATTGTAATCTATCTCTGCATTATTTTGGGAACTATTAGGTGCCTGATAGTTATTATGATAAGTATCAAGTTTGAATCCAAGGGCATTTTGCAAACCACCAATACCCATATTGCCACCAGCATTACCGAGATCACCGGTATTCCCGTTATGGAAAGCAAAGCCCATTCCATCGGCTCCACCTTTACTTTGCGTTTTATTTCCTAGATTGACTCCACCTTTAAGAGTAAAGTCTTGGCTCAAATCAATTTTTTCATTTAGTGTGAAATTACCAATTTTATTATTTTGGTCAGGTGTTAACGTAACAACTCCTGATTTTTGATCATAGGTAGCAGTCCCATTAGTTGTGAAATAATCATTGAAATTATCCTTATTTACATTCGTAACTTGATTGTTGCCATCAGCTTTAGTTACCGGTGTTGCTTGTGGTTTGGAAACTGAAGCATCTGATACATTATTATCATTTTCCTGTTCTGATGCATCAACATTTTGTGTCGTACTATTTGCTGATGTAGCTGCTTTTAACTGTGTTTCCTCAGGTACTTGCTTTTCCGTAGTTTTTGTATCGGAATTTAGTGCAGTTGTTGCAGGTTTATCTGAAATTACTGTAGATGCTGCTTTGGTCGCAACGCTACTTGTAGTACTATTCGTAGCACTATTTTGTAATTGAGAGACCTCTGTAGAATCATTATCAACGTAACAAGCGGTACTAATTTTTTAATATGTCCAAATTGAAAACCCTTCGGTTCAAAATATAACGTAAGTCAATAGTGAATTCTTAAGTAGTCGGTCTCGTACATAGATTTTTTTCATAATTTCCCCCAATATTACTTCATCTAAAACCGACTTGAGTATAACAATGGTTAATAAATTTGTGAATAATATTCTCACAAATATTATTATTTAATTTTAATAAATTATTCATTTATATTTTTATTTTAATAACATCAAATTATGTAATAAATTAACGTCTTTTTTGGATTTTACAAAAAAACACTCAAAAAGATAGCAAAGGTCTAGACAAATTACAACGAATTATCCAGACTAAAATATTTAAATAAGTCATCATTAAAAATGCGTAGTTTTCTCAAAGCTTTGGCTTCAATTTGACGAATTCTCTCACGAGTAACACCAAATACTTTACCAACTTCTTCAAGAGCTCTTGTTCACAATCCTTCAACGATGTCAACATAATCAATATTTTTTCCAAAACCAACTGACAAAGCATCTAGAACATTCTCTAGTTGTTCCTTCAATAGTTCGTAAGAAGCGTGATCTTCAGGACTTGTAGCATCAGAATCTTCAATAAAGTCACCTAGATGTGAATCATCCTCTTCACCAATAGGTGTTTCCAAAGAAACTCGGTCTTGAGCAATCTTCAAAATATCACGAACTTTACCAGTAGGCATATCCATTTCGGCACCAATTTCTTCAGGAAGTGGTTCACGACCTAAATCTTGAAGCAATTGACGCTGAATTCTGATCAACTTATTAATAGTTTCGACCATATGAACTGGGATACGAATTGTTCTGGCTTGATCGGCAATAGCACGCGTAATAGCCTGTCTAATCCACCATGTTGCATAAGTAGAGAATTTGAATCCTAATCTGTAATCAAATTTTTCAACAGCCTTCATTAGACCCATGTTACCTTCTTGAATCAAATCCAAGAATTGCATTCCACGACCAACATATCTCTTAGCAATGGAAACAACCAAACGAAGGTTAGCTTCAGCCAAAGCTTGTTTAGCTTCTTCGTCACCTTGTTCGATCTTCAAAGCAAGATCAACTTCTTGTTGAGCGTTAAGCAAAGGAACACGACCAATTTCCTTCAAATACATACGTACAGGATCATTAACCTTGATATCAGTTGGAGCTGTTGTATCGTTCTTCTTACTCTTCTTTTCTTCGCTCTTTTCCTTAAGAAGTGCAAGCTTACTTGGATTACCCTTGTCATCAACAACACCGATACCAACATCTTCCAATTCACTGATGAAGTTATTTAGAGCTTCACCCTTCAACTTGTAAGGTTTGATAATCTTTTCTTGTAAGTCATCTTCGGTAATCTTACCAGTTTTCTTAAGATCCTTGATGAGCTTCTTTGTAGCAGTTTTTAATTCTTTTGATACTGTTGTTTTCTTTGTTGCCATATATTATATTCCTCCAGTATGCTTAATTGCTAAGAATTCTTCTAACCTCAATCAATTGCTTAGTTAAATCTAACTGCAATTTATTGTCACCGACCATCGCCGCCTTTTTAAGTTGTTCATTAATTTCTTTAATCTGCTCTTCCAAACTGGAATTCTTAATATTGCCGATATAATCCTCAATTTCTTGATCATTATATTCTTCCGGCATATTCATCATTTCCAAATCAGCTAACAAATTCTTATCATCATTATCCAAAACATTCATGAAATCAGAAATATTGATTTCTTCTTCCGTATCGTCTGAATCGACATAAGATAACAAACTATCAAAAATACGTTGATAACTCTGATGGATAAATTTGAATCCATCACCTTTAAGATTGATACGAACTTCAGGATAATTAATTGCCCAATATAGTAGGTAGCGCTCTGATTTCTCCAAACGATCATACTTGGGCTTAACACTTGAAGTTACTTTCTCTAAAGCTCTCTGTTGAACATCTTTATAATTGTTGGCTGGCTCCTTAATTGCTTGTTGTCGACGCAAGGCATCCAATTCCTTATTGATTGCCTCTTTGGAAACACCCATTTCGTCAGCAACCCGACCAACATACATATCGATTTCAACCGGTGATTGCAACTTAACTATCTCATGCAAAGATTGGTTTAAAAACTCTAACTGATCATGTTCGTTATTTAGATTATAGTTACGTTTAAAGTAATTCAGAATAAACGAAATCGGTGTCTGTACACCATTATTAGTTAAATTCTGAAACTTCTCATTACCCTCACTACGGATAAACTCATCCGGATCCTTCTTATCAGGAATACTGATAACACCGTAGGTGAAACGATCATCATTCATCTGGGTCAAAGCTCGATAAGTAGCCTCAACTCCTGGATCATCACCATCGTAACAAACATTAATTTGATTAGTTAAACGACTTAAAGTATATAACTGATCATCCGTCAAACTAGTACCCATTGAAGCCACACCATTGGTGACACCAGCTTTATAGGCACTAATGACATCCATGAATCCTTCAAATAAAATCACATTACTTTTTTCACGAATCTCTTTTTTGGCATTGTTCAAATTGAACAACGTTTTCCCTTTATTAAAGATCGGCGTTTCCGGACTATTCAGATACTTAGCTGTCGAGGCAGTTTTATCTAAAATACGGCCAGAAAAGGCAAAAATATTTCCAGAATCATCAGACTACCATCAATTTCATATTCTTAGAAATCGATCAAATAATTGTCCCTCTTGATTCTCAGCAAACAATCCTGATTTTCTCAAGATATCTTCACTGACATCCCGTCCCTTAAAGAATTGCAATAAGAGATCGTTATTATTTGGAGCATAACCGATATTAAAAGTTTGGATTAAATCTTCACCCAAATCACGATTATTCAAATACTTCAAAGCTTGTGTACCATTTTCTGTTTAAAGTGATAATTACATAATATATTTACAAAATTGAACACTACATTGATGAGATATAGCATTTTAATTTTCTAATTTTGGCGTACTTGCTTGGTACTGATCGGGTACAGAAATGTTTCCCATTTGAGCGACTTCAATTATAGCTTCCGGGAAAGTCTTATTCTCAATTTCCATAATGAAAAAATTATTATCTAAATATTTTTAAAGATTTCCATCAGTTGTTTTAGAATCTGATTCCCCTACAGAGAATGAAGGAGTTCTTTCTTCATGAAACGGGCAAAGTCCAAACAAATTTTTACCGGATTTTTTCAGCTGTACATACTTACTAATCACATCAACAATATTAGTCTTTGAAGTAACCTCATCGATGAATTCCTGAGGAATTCGTGTTGCCATAGCATACACCTCCTCACAGAATATTTATAAGACAGGCACACAATTTAACACATCCATTTCAAGAAAACAAACATGTTGAACTGCTCACTAACGACCTAGGAATAAAAAAGTGCTCCCACAAAAAAGTGCAAACTGGGACCACTAGTCGTTTGTGAGGCAATGATCATAAAATGATTTTCTTAAATGTCACGTGATTAACCTATTTAATATGATAATCATTTTTTGTAGAAAAATTTCAAATAAAAAAATCACGCCACCAAAGACATGATTATTAATTTTGATTTCTATATATGAGTTCTTCTTTTAGAAGGTTTCTACCTAATGCTTTTCTATTTTCTATTCTTCTTAACTTTCTATTTCGTGCGCGTATCCGACTTCTTTTACCTAAGGACTTAGGACCAAGCCGTACAAGTACTAATCTATCTGGAACAGAAAGTTTATTTTTATCCGGTGCAATCATTGCATATCCAGTAGCCCCCAGCACGGTCATTTCAGTAATAACGTTTCTTTGCTTTTCAAAATTTTGAGATAAATTTGAATCAACAATATCTATATTATCTTCTACAAATTTTTCTAAATCAGTATTTTCTATTTCATTTATGATTTGTTTTTCATTTTCATTCCATCTCATAATAAATTACACCTCCTCAATTTAATCTATTATTTCATAATACATGGAACTCTTTTTTATTACTTCGTTGTCTTTAATACATAGTTCCGCTGAATTTGGAAGTCCCGTTATATAAATATTGACATCTGTCAGGTTATTTTGACTTAATTTATATATTCCTTGAATTTTATCTACTTTTTTATTTTTTACAAGCCAGATTATAAACAAATCCAAAATTGCTCCGTCAAGTTTTGATGCAAATCCATCATTATTATACTTGGATCGTAATGTTTTTATTACCTGAGATGTTTTAGACCAAAACGCTCTGAAAATTTTGATTGTATTAATATCCGTAAAATCTAAAATATAGTCATTTGATTCTATTTCAAAGCCTAGAACTGCAAGTCTTTCCTTAGTCCAACTGTTTCTTCTTTTGGTGAATAAAACTGCACTAATATAATCATCCACAAAACAATAAATTCCTAATCCTAAAGACCCAGGATTATAATTCTTACGACCAATTATATTATTCTTACCTGGAATTTTACCTAATAAAAAGCCATTTTTCATAATTCTTTTTGCATTACCAAATGTTGTTCCATGATAGCATCTTTCTATATTCATTTGCAAAAACCAACCATTATTCAATTTAATATTTTCAAAATAACATTTGACTATTATTTGAACAACAAAAGAAGGCAAATTTTTTAATAAATAAAGTTTCATACATATATTAATTAATTCTAAAAAAAGCTCCCAATATTCCAACGAATATTGAGAGCTTAATTTTTTATATAAAACTATTTTGTAACGATCTTAGAAAGGTCACCAAGCTTAGCAATCAAATTGTTAGCAATAACTAATTGTGTCAAACGGTTATTCTTAACTTTTTCATCTTTAGCCATAATCATATTCTCATCGAAGTATGAATCAATTGTTGGACGTAGAGCTGCCAATTGTTTGAATAAATCCTCAGCATTCTCGTCACTAACTTCAGCAACTTGTTCTTTTAACTTAGCTTCTGATGGATTTTCAAACAATGAATCATCAACTGTCAAATCGTCTGAATAGCCAAACTTAGCTTTCTTAGATAAGTTAACAATTCTACCCAATGCTTCCATGACAACTTTGAAGTCATCATCAGAAATATGATTTTGTAGCACTTTGGCAACGTCAATCATAGCAATCGGATCTACATTTGAACCACCAGCAACAGCATCAATAATATCTCCACGAACATCTTGTTGTTTCAATAGTTGACGTACACGATCGATCATGAAGTCATCAATATCTTTTTCATGTTTGCTTAGGTCTAATTTAGCAGGAACTGTTAAGTTAGCTTTTAAGTAATCTTGAAGGTCATTCAAGTTCAATGACCATTGATATTGATTAAGAATTCTAACGATACCATAAGCTTGACGACGCAATGCGTATGGATCATTTGAACCACTAGGAATTAAATCAACTGCATAGAAAGTAACTAACGAATCTAATTTATCAGCAATGGCTAAGGCTGCACCAACTTTACTTGCAGGCACTTCACCTTCAGCTGAAATAGGCATGTAGTGTTCACGAACAGCATGAGCAACAGCTTCTGTTTCGCCCATAATTTCAGCATACTTTTCACCCATAACACCTTGTAGTTCTGGGAATTCATCAACCATGTTTGTTACTAGGTCAAATTTATAAATGTCACTGGCACGTAGCAAATCTTTAGTTTCATTTTCATCTAGTTTGAATAATTTAGCCAAATGTTCTGCAATTTGGTGAACACGAGCCATTTTTTCATACATTGTACCGATTTTAACGTGGAAGTTAACTGACTTAAGTTTTTCAACATAATCAGCAATTGTCTTCTTTTGATCTTCTTTAAAGAAGAAATCAGCGTCTTCTAGACGAGCAACAAGAACTTTTTCATTACCACGAATAACATTTTCAATATGTTCTGTATTACCATTTCTAACACCGATAAAGTAAGGAGCCAATTTTCCACTTTGGTCACGTACATAGAAGTATCTTTGGTTATCCTTCATTGAAGTGATTAGAACTTCTTCAGGAATTTCCAAATATTTCTTATCGAATGAGCCGTAGAAAGTTGTTGGGAATTCAACTAGATTATTAACTTCTTCCAATAGATCAGCATCAACATCAATATCCCAGTTATTGTCTGTAGCAATTTTACTAATTTGGTCAGAAATAATTTGTTTACGTTCTTTAGCATCAACTATAACAAATTGTGATTTTAATTTTTCAACATAGTTCTTAGCGTCATCGATTTCAACATCTTCACCCAAGAATCTGTGTCCACGAGTCATACGTCCAGAAGTAATATCAAGAATCTTAACTGGTACTTCTTCTGTATCAAGTAGAGATACCAACCAGTGAATTGGACGGATATATTCGAAATCATATGAACCCCAACGCATTCTTGTAGGGAATGTGATAGCTTTAATAACTTCATCCATATGGCTCAATACATCTTCAACTTTTTGACCATCTTCATGTTTTTGAATATAGGCGTATTCAACACCCTTTAATTCTTCAAATGGTCGGTGGTATCGTTACACCTATGTCACTTATCTACATTGGTATTATCTTAGCTGATGCTGGTTTGAAATCTATCAAATTTGACCGTGATATGGACCCTTAGCTTTGACATCGATATCAGTTTGTTTATCAGCAATACCTTTAACTAGGATTGTCAATCTTCTAGGAGTAGAAAATTTTTCAATTGAATCAAAAGAAATACGATTTTCTTTAAGGAATTTCTCTGCCCTTTGAGCAAATTGATTAACACTCTTAGTTACAACATGGGCTGGCATTTCTTCCAATCCAATTTCTAATAAGTAATTTTTAGTCATTTTCGTTCTCCTTTGCTTGACTGTTTGCTAGAAGTGGGAAGCCACGTTTCTTTCTTTCCTCAACAAAGGCTTTAGCAACCTTATGAGCCATCTTTCTAATACGTGATAAGAAAGCAGCACGTTCAGTAACAGAAACAGCACCACGAGCATCTAACAAGTTAAATGTATGTGAACACTTCAAGATGTAATCATAAGCCGGGTGAACCAAACCTAGATCCATCAAACGGTTAGCTTCTTTTTCATATTCATCAAAAAATTTGAAAAGCATATCTTGATTACTTTCTTCAAATGAATATTTTGAATGTTCATATTCTGGTTCTTTAAAGATATCACCGTACAAAACACCGTCGCCCCATTCAAGATCATAAACAGAGTTTACATCTTGGATGTATGATGCTAGACGTTCAACACCATAAGTGATTTCACTAGTTGTTGGATGACATTGAAGTCCACCGACTTGTTGGAAGTATGTAAATTGAGAAACTTCCATACCATCAAGCCAAACTTCCCAACCAACACCGGCACAACCCATTGATGGGTTTTCCCAGTTATCCTCAACGAAACGAATATCATGTTCTAGTGGTTCAATACCTAAAGCACGTAATGAATCCAAATAATACTCTTGAATGTTTTCTGGAGCTGGTTTCATAACTACTTGGAATTGATGATGTTGGTATAAACGGTTAGGGTTTTCACCATAACGACCATCAGCTGGACGTCTTGATGGTTCAACGTAGGCAGCATTCCATGGTTCTGGTCCAATTGCACGTAAAAATGTGTATGGACTCATTGTTCCGGCACCTTTTTCTGTATCATATGCTTGCATTAACATGCAGCCCTTACTACCCCAAAATTTTTGAAGAGTAAGAATCATATCTTGTATATTTAACTTCTTAACCATGTTTTCTCCCTTCAGGCAAAACACAAAAAAATCCCTTGCAGTGTACACTTAGGCACTCTCTGCAAGGGACGATTATTCGCGGTTCCACCCTAATTCAGGACAAAGTCCTGCTCTTTTATATTCAAATGAAAATTATACGCCATAAATCTTAGTCAGGGCTTCCACCATCCCCTGTCGCTGTTTTCACATTTACAAATATAACCATTTTCATAAAGATTGTCAATTGGCTAAAAGCGCCAACGCTTCATTTTATCGATAAAAGTTTTACTTTTAGGATAATATCCAACTGTCCCCAAATAAATAGCATCAATCGCATGTTGGATCAAATCTTTATTATTTTCTTTAATTTCAATTTTACCAACTTGATCTAAATTGATTTTACTGAACAAACGTAGAAAACAAATGATTCGTTTTGGAATATGCAAACGATGAATATCGTTATCAAAGTGATTTGAACAAATTAATCCACCTAAAAGGACGGAAAAATCAAAGACACCTTCAGTTTCACCGCCAACCACACAAGCATCCATATTGGGTTTAACTCCAAAAGCATCCAACAATTTCATTTGCATGATATTGACAATGATCTGCGCATCATAGCCATTATCAATGTACAGCAGAGCTTTAAAGAGTTCTCGATACCAATTATCTGGTACAGGATCATCAATAAAAGCTTCATGATACAAGTCAAATAGAAAAGTAGCGTAGGCGTTCAATTCAATGTCTTGTACGATCTCATCAAATTGTTTGATATTACTAGCTGAATTCAAATATGACAAACCATCATCTCGAACTACACCTGAGTATTCACCATACGAAAAGGTAATCACTGAACCTGATATTTTTGATTTAGAGTTTTGCGTACTACGAACCAAAAAATTTCAAATGAGTACACTTTGAAGATGTTCCAAAGCTTGCTTTCCATCTAACTTATAACGATGACGTCGTACAACAATTCCGAAGAAATTAGTTGCCGTTTGATGCATTAATTATTCAAGTCCTTCAATGAATAGCCAGCACTAGCTAAAAAGGCTGGATCATCACGCCAATTTTTCTTAACACGTACCCAAAGTTTCAAATTGATCTTCTCACCTAACAAATGTTCAATCTTAATACGTGAACCAAATGCTGACAGCCATAAACCCTGAAGATGCACCTGTACCGCAAACCAATATTGCCTTTAAACTCATATTCTCTCCTAAATTGACAATTGAAGTTTACCGGCAGCACTACGTTGATTCATCGATTCAACTACAACCGCAATTGAATGAGGAATTTCATCACGTGTATCTTCCAAAATCTTTTCACGAATCAATTCGCCAACAATAAAGTATTCTGGGTGATCAGTGATTTGGTCATCAGCATAATATTGTGGTCCAACTGGCAAAGCCTTTGTCAAAGAATCAATCAAATCATCAACATTGTTACCATTAGTTGCGGAAATTGGAATAACTTCAGCAAAATCCATCAAATCTTTGTATTCGTCGATTTGTGGCATCATTTCATCAGGATTGATCAAATCAATCTTGTTTAGAATCAAGAAAACTGGAGCCTTAACTTTCTTTAATTCTTCGATGATAAATTTATCTCCAGGACCGGCTTGTTCTCCAGCTTCTGTCATGAATAGTACAGCATCAACTTCTTTAAGAGCTGAAATGGCAGCCTTATCCATATTCATGATATATTTGTTTTCATTATTCATAATTCCTGGTGTATCCAAGAAAATAATCTGACGTTCATCATCAGTAAAAATCCCTTGAATCTTATTACGTGTTGTTTGTGCTTTAGGTGATGTAATAGCAATTTGTTCTTTAATAATACGATTCATAAATGTTGATTTACCAACATTTGGACGTCCAATAATTGCTACAAAACCCGATTTATAATTTTTATTATCCATATTAATTCATATCCTCATCACTGAATGCTAGTGGCAAAATTTCTTTGAAAGTATATTTCTTACAGTCATTACGATTATTAGCTAAGAAAACAATATCATCTGGTCCCATAAATTCACTCATCACTTGACGACAAGCTCCACAGGGTTTTGATATCTCTTTGGTCCCATTAGTGATTACGATTGCCTTAGCCTTCTTAGCACCTTCAGAAACAGCCTTAAAGATAGCTGTCCTTTCAGCACAATTAGTTAAACCAAATGAAGCATTTTCGATGTTAACACCAGAATAGATTTTGTCGTTATCACAAAGAATTGCTGCGCCAACCTGATAATGAGAATAAGGAGCATAAGCATTTTGCATAGCCTTATCAGCAACATCAAATAGCTGTTGTTCGTTAATTTCCACTAGTTTCAGTCTCCTTTTTGTATTTCTACTATGTTTATAATACAAGAGATTAGGCAAACTAAAAAGTAAAAGCTCACTTATTTTTTCAAAAATAAGAGCAGGCAATCAAAATACGATTACCTGCTCTCAATTTTATTTTTCTAAACCGTAAGCACCCAAAATCTTTTCTTGTAAACCAATCATGACTTTCTCGTCTTCTTTCTTGATATGGTCATAGCCATTCAAGTGAAGAATTCCATGCACAATTGTATAACCCAATTCACGATCAAATGAATGTTCATAGTCTTTAGCGTGTTCCGCTACAATCTCAGTACTAATAAACAAATCACCTAAATCAACTGGTAAATCAGGAATTTGATTTTCTAGATAGTCTAGTGAATCCTCACCATCATTAATGGCAAAACTAATAACATCAGTCGCACGATCAACATTACGATACTCTTTATTAATATCATGAATACCATCTTTAGTTACAAAATGAATTGATAGTTGTGTATTTTCCTTTAATTCCAATTGATTAAAAGTAAATTGAACAATATCTTTCACCCAATTTTCTCTATCTTTGTCGATCAAATTATCATCATTAAAAATTTCTAAGTCCATAATAATTCCCCAATATTATTTTTCTTTTTTATCTGAATCCTCATAAGCGTCAATAATTTCAGCAACAACTGGATGTCTAACAACATCAGCTGATGTGAAGTTAACAAATTCAATATGTGGCAAATTCTTCAAAACTGATTGTGCTTGGATCAAACCACTACGAGTATGACCAGGTAGATCAATTTGAGAAATATCACCATTTACAATCATTTTAGAATCAAACCCTAAACGTGTTAAGAACATTTTCATCTGTTCTCTAGTAGTATTTTGAGCTTCATCCAAAATAACAAATGATTCATCCAGTGTACGGCCTCTCATATAAGCCAATGGTGCAACTTCAATCACACCTCTTTCAAGCAAGCGACTAGTGTGGTCAGACCCTAGAATGGCATACAAGGCATCGTAGATAGGTCTCATGTATGGATCAACCTTTTCTTTAAGATCACCTGGTAAAAATCCTAAGCTCTCTCCGGCTTCGACAGCGGGTCTAGTAAGGATGATTCTTTGAACTTTACCTTGTTTCAAGGCTGCCACAGCCATAACAACGGCTAAATAAGTTTTACCAGTACCAGCAGGTCCAATACCAAAGGTAATGTCATTGTGATTAATGGCATTGACATACTGTCTCTGACCAAAATTACGTACACGAACTGGCTTGCCACTGAAATCTTTGATCAACTCATCTTTATATAAGTCGCCAAAATAATCCAGCGTACCACGTTCGTCCATCTTTAGACCGCTTACAACATCAGCTGACCCTAGAGTCACACCACTGTTGACTAATTCCATGAATTTATTTAAAAGATTAACGGCATGCTTAACATTGTCCTCTGCACCCGTAACATCTAATCGATCGCCAAAGGCATGGATTTCAACACTTAATCCTTCTTCAATTAAATGTAAGTTGCTATCATTTACGCCAAAAAGACTGATTGCGTTTTGAGGATTCTTAATTTGAATGCTTTCTTTACTTTGTTCAACTTTTTCTGTCAATAAAAACGAACCTCCATCTTACTTTGAATGATATCACAAAGCTGAATTTTTTTGACAAAAAAAAGGTTAAAACAATTTAAATTGTTTTAACCTTAAAAGAAACTATTAACGACGTTTCTTGTTGCGCTTGCGAGCAGCCTCTGACTTTAACTTTCTCTTGACACTTGGCTTTTCGTAAAACTCACGTTTTCTATATTCTTGAAGTGTACCACTCTTTGAAACAGAACGTTTGAATCGACGAAGAGCATCATCAAGCGACTCGTTTTCACGAACGACGGTTTTTGCCATATGATAATCCCTCCTTCCGCATTCTAACGTAACTGTCTATTGCTCTTGCAGTTCATATGTTATTATAACAAAAAGAAGATAATGTTCAAATATTTTTTTAAATTTTTTTGGAGGAATTTATTATGAAAGAGAAATTAAACGTCTTCGTTCTATCTGATGGTGTCGGTGAAACGGCTCTGAGAGTTGCTAAAGCGGCATTTGCGCAATTCCCCAACATGGATACAACTTACACTAAATATCCATTCGTAAAAAATAATCCGCAGCTAGAAAACATCCTAAATTTAGCAAAAAAGAAGCAAGCGGTCATTTTACACACAATTGTCTCAACCGAAATTTGTAATGTCATCAATGAATTTTGTCAGGATAATCATATAGTTTATTATGATATTCTAAATCCAATCATTGGTACTTTCTCTCAAATGGTTCATCAAAAACCCTTGCGTAAAAAAGGACTCTTACATGAATTGGATAAAGATTATTTTGACATGATCTCCGCTATGGAATTTACTGTAACTAATGATGACGGTCAGAATCCTAAAGGTTTCTTAGAAGCTGACTTAGTTCTTCTAGGTATCTCCAGAACCTCTAAAACACCCCTATCACTCTATCTCGCTAATAAAAACATCAAGGTAGCTAATTTACCTATAGGTCCCTCATTAGCCATCCCAGACGAACTATGGGCCGTTGATTCACATAAGATAGTTGGATTAACTAATGATATGAATGTTTTGCAAAAAATTCGTCGTCAAAGAATGATTGCTTACGGCTTAGATGCCAACACTACTTATTCTGAAGAAGACGAAATTCAAAAAGAATTAGACTACTCAAATAAAATTTACGAAAAATTGGGCTGTCCTGTGATCAATGTAGCCGATCGTTCAATTGAGGAAACCGCTGCTATTATCATGGAACAATTAAATTTTAATGGATATAAGAAGAGCTAACTCAAATGAGTTAGCTTTTTTAATTGTTCTGAATTAATTTCTCTTTCATTTCTGGATCAAATCTACCCGCACGAAGCATTTCAATCTCTGGCTTGAAAGGTGCGATTCCCTTTTTATCATTCTCATCTTTTTTTACATAAGGTGTTTCCATGATTTTAGGGACACTTTCCAGTTGTGGATGATGAGCTACATAATTCAAGGCATCGAAACCAATTGTTCCAAAGCCAATGTCTTCATGACGGTCTTTATGAGAACCACGTTCATTCTTAGAATCATTTAAATGAATCACTGACAACTTGTCCAAACCGATAATATGATCGAATTCATTCAAAACACCATCAAAATCATTTTTAATGTCGTATCCGGCATCACTCATGTGACAAGTATCCATTGTGACGGACAACTTATCATTTTGAACACAATTATCAAAAATTTGTGCAATTTGTTCGAAACTAGTACCGACCTCTGTTCCTTTGCCGGCCATTGTTTCAATTGCTATGGAAACTTTTTGATTAGGGTCAATTGCTTCGTTCAAAGCTTGTCCAATTTGTTTAAGCGCAATATTCGGACCTTGTTTCAAATGTGCTCCCGGATGAAAACTCAATGCCTCAATACCTAAAGCATCAGCACGTTTTATTTCATCGTGCATAAAGGAAATTCCAAATTTAAGATTTTCCGGTTTTACCGTATTACCTAAATTAATAATATATGGGGCATGACCAATAATGTGATCAATTCCATAAAGTTTTAATAAACGTTGACCTTCTGGAATATTCATTTCTGAAATATCCTTACGACGCGTGTTCTGCGGTGCACCGGTAAAAATCATCATTGCATTAGCATCGTAACTATGTGCTTCTCTAGCAGAACCCGCTAGCATTTTAGGTGCCTTCATGGCAACATGTGAACCAATTATCATTTAAATTTCTCCCTCTTTAACAAATCAAACAAGTTAGATTCTATACCTTATTGTTCCCACATTAAAACACAAGCACTGAACCTAACACAAAAAATAATATTTTAAGACGATTCTATACTATGTGTACCAGGCATAAAAAGTAATAACATTAAAAATGTTTCAGTTGAGGATTTCAGATTCAACGAAATAGAACATCATCGTAAGTTAAAGAACCAAAGATACTCAATTACTGACATAAAGGTCTTAAACACTACTCGTAAGGGTCCAATCTAAGATTGTCGAATAATTACCGTTCAATGCATACTTATCATTATTCATATTTAGTAAAACACCATGATACTCATCCCATTTCAAATCATTGGTTCCCACACCAATTTTTCCATCATAAACTTCGGTTGGTTCTGATGAAAGGACATTATCATTATCATTACCATTACCCTTAAAGATCAGTACATTATTTAAAGTATTTGTGTTATCAGAAATATCTGTCAGAGGCCTTTCCATTGAAACTGATAAAGATGCCTGCATAGCTTCTTCTGGATAATTATCATTCATGATCTCTATAGAAAATTCATTCGTCTTTCGATGAACTAAGCCTGAATAGCTTGAAACACTTCCGAACTCTATGTCAGGCACCTTCAAAGATACGTCAATTTTAGGTTGTTGTTGCCAAACATAAGTTACGGCAGGACTTCCAGGTGAAGAGAATTTCTTCATAATTGCCTCATTAGTTATCAAATCACCGACTGGTACATGATCAGTACCCCCATTTACTTTATCTACCTCTTGCCATCTATCACTATCTGCTTTACAAGATGTACCCGGAATAGCCGTTCCTGAAACAGGTGCAGGGATTCCTGATGACGTCCGTAATACAACTTTTGGACCTAGTTCTATTTTCCAAAGGGAAGTGTCATTAGTAAAAATGTTATCAACATTACTATTTTCAGTTTCATTAGTTGAAACAGCATCGGCAACCGTGGCTGCTTTAATAGTATCGAAATTTGAAAGATCCAATGTTTCCAAACTGGTCATCGAATTAAACATAGAATTAAAATTTTTTGCATTAGAAGTATCCCAATTCTCTATTGGCAAATCCGTTAATGTTTTTGCGTTATAAAAGGTTTTGGAAAAATTTGTAACTTTTGAAACATCCCAATTTTGCAAAGGAATTGTTTTTGCACCACTAAATCCTGAAAACATTGAACTCATACTGGTCAATGAACTGGTATTCCAATTTTTTAAAAAATCAATATCAAATATTTCTGCGTCAGCAAACATATTATCCATTGATGTTACTTTGGAAGTATCCCAGTCGGCGATATTAAATTCACTAGTATCACTAAGATTGGTCCCTTTGAACATATAATTCATGCTAGTTACCGAGCTGGTATCAAAATCTCCAATTACCTTCTTTAAATTACTTGCACCGATAAAAAGATAATCCATTGACTTAATACTAGATGTATCATATTTAGACAAATCAATAGTCTTAAAACTCGTAAAACTAAACATTCCTGCCATGTTTGTAACCTTGTCGGTTACCAATGTTTGATACCCTTTTAAATTATCCTCATTCAATAAACGAGAGTTATAAAACATATACCCTACATTGGAAAGACTATTTGTTTTCCATTTAGAAATATCGAGTCCCGTTAAATTAGAATTTCCCGAAAACATATAACTCATATCTTTGACATTAGAAACATCCCAATTTTCAAGAAAAGATAAATCAGTCTCTTTAGTATTACTAAACATACTACTCATACTAGTTACTTTTGATGTATTCCAATCAGCAATATTCTTCACTTTATCAATGTTATTATCACCTGAAAACATACCATTCATTTTGGTTACACTGGAAATATCCCAATTGCTTAAATCTAATGAATCAAAAACTGTATTTCTAAACAAATAATTCATTGTATTTACTTTTGAAACATTCCAGTTTTTAATCTCATTGGAATCGCTCTTTGTGAAATCAACACCAGAAAAAGTATAATTTAAGTTTATTACATTAGAAGTATCAAACTTAGATATATCCATACTAGTCAGTGACTTATCATTTATAAATAAATAGCTTATATCTGTACATTTTGAAGTATTCCAAGTATTCAAACCACTGATTTGAATTAGATTAGAGTCATTTCTAAAAAATGCTTTCAAGGTAGTAGCGTTAGAAACATCCAAATTTGTAACGTCAATAGTTTTAACATTAGTCAATCCCGAGAAGGGCCCATAATCCCCACTTGTACCTAAAATACTGACCCCTTTATCAACAGAAACACTAGTAATTGAACTAGCATACGAAATCCAACTTCCTTGACCATCTGCTAAAACTCCAGCATGAATTGTTAATTTACCATCACTATCAATATCCCACGTACAAGTACCATCTTTACCACTACTAACAATAGTAGTCGTTAACGGTGTGAATAATAAAGAAGTCGTACTTTTGTTAGTCGTAAAATCATTATTTATAGTCATCATTTTCTGAATGCCTATTGTGGTATCCGCCTTAACTGTTTGATTACTTTTTAAAAAAATTGCCGCCATAAAAAAAGTACTAATTAACACAAAAAACAATCGATAATTTACATTATAAATATTTATTTTCTTCCCAAAATAAAACATACAAATATCAATCCTTTCGTCATCAGAAGTATACAACATAAAGAATTATTTAATATCTCTTTTATAAAACATTTTGTAAGTGGCAAATATTTTATAAATTCCATTTTTATGTAGAAAATTTTCTACAAACAAAAATTTGTATTGTATATTGATATATCAAGGATAGTTGTGACAATATTGTTTAATTAATAAAATATTTATTCTTAATCAATCTTTTTTTTAATTACAATGACAAGTAAAAAAGCATTTTTAATACTAAAATCAATCAATATTATGAAATTAACAGCAAATATAAAGAATTATTCTTAAGTCATACAGTCAAACATGAAGCAACTAATTTCGACAAAAAAAGAACAAAACCAAACGGTTTTGTCCTTTTTAATATATATGAGCCTGATAAAATCGTCCCATAACCTTGACAGTATCCGTGACACTGACAAACGCATGTGGATCCGAATTAATCATCGCGGTCTCTAAATCATGTAACTCAGCACGTGAGATAACTGTAAACAGAATTGTTTTCTCTTCATGTTTATAGGCGCCCTCGGCATCATGCACAATCGTAATACCACGTCTCATTTCATTTTGAATCTGTGTAATAACATTCTTAGGTTTGGAAGTAACAATCATAACCTGAAGTTTCTGATCCTTGTTATAAATCATATCAATAACTTGACCATTGATAAAGATACTGACCGCACTATACAAAGCGTGCACCCAACCAAATAAGAAGCCAGCACAGGCAACGATAAAGATATTAAACATAATATTAATCGTTCCCACACTCTTACCAGTTTTCTTACGCAAAATGATTCCTAAAATATCAATTCCACCAGTTGAAATACCATTTCTTAATGCCATCCCTGTACCAAATCCATTAGCTACAGCACCAAAAATTGCACACACCAACGGATCAGCAGTGATTTTGATTGGAGGCAACAAATGCATCATCGTACTGGCCAAAGCAACCGCAATCACTGTAAAAACAGTAAACTTGTGATCAATTTTTCGCCAAGATAACACAAACAGTGGCGCATTCAATGCAAAATACATTACCGCTGTCGATAAATTAAATGGCAGCCAACGATGTGAAATTGTTGAAATCAGCTGAGCGGCACCAGTTACACCGGAACCATAAATCCCCCCCGGTGTCCAAAACATGTTAACCGCAACTGATACAGCAAAAGTTCCATTGCTCCGGGAACTTTGTCTGGATAAGTATTGATGTCTTTCGATCAACTTATCTAATTCACCCATACTAAAAGTTCTCCTAATTGTCTTAAGTTACCTAAACATATTAGCACAAATGATCAGAATTTTAGATTTATTTACGATGTTTTTTAATAAATTCCCCACGACCGCCGCTTTCTTCAAGTTCGTATCTTAGAGGATTCTTCTTGTAAAAGTCTTGGTGGTAGTCTTCAGCGTCATAAAATGGCTTAGCGGGAAGAATTTGAGTAACGATAGGATCATCAAATTCTCCAGACTTAGCTAAGTCCTCTTTAGATTTTTCAGCAATGGCTTTTTGTTCTTCATTAGCGTAATAAATTACTGGGCGGTAGTTATCGCCACGATCCTGAAATTGACCCATAGCGTCAGTTGGATCAGCGACTTGCCAGTAAGTTTCAACTAATTGTTGGTAAGAAATAACATCAGCGTCATAAAACCAATTCCTCGGCCTTCTTGATTCAATGAAATCAATGCTCCATAACCGTTCTTCTCGATTTTTCGTAAGGCCGCCAGTATAACCAGAAATAACAGAAATAATACCAGGTTGTTGATCAAAGGGACTGACCATACACCAGAAACAGCCTCCAGCAAAAATTGCGGTTTCTTCTTTCATTTATTCTGCATCTCCCTCTTCAACGTATTTCTTATAATCTGAGTATCCTTTTTCATCCATCTCATCATATGGAACAAACTTCAAGGCTGCAGAATTAATACAATATCTCAATCCACCTAATTCTTGTGGACCATCAGTGAAAACATGTCCTAAATGAGAATCAGCATTTTCACTTCTTACTTCAGTTCTTTCTCTACTCAATCTTGTATCGCGTTTTTCCTTTAACTTAGCGATTGGTTCACTGAATGAAGGCCAACCACAACCAGCATCATACTTCTTAGCTGATGAAAACAAAGGTTCACCACTTGTGATATCAACGTAGATTCCTTTTTGATAAAAATCATCATACTTGCCACTAAAAGGACGTTCTGTTGCTGCATTTTGGGTTACATCTAATTCCTCACTAGATAAACCTTCTAAATTTTTCTTATACTCTGCCATAAAAAACACTCCTTCTCTATTACTACAGGTTCCAGTATAAACATCAGAAATATTAAATCTACAAATATGCTCAAAAACATACTCCCGCAATCGGTTAGTTTGTTAAATTGCACACAATTTAAATAGTTTTCTAATATTGTTCTAAGTTTACAACAATAAACTATTATATTGCAATGGAATATTCAGATATAAAAATACTTTAGAAAACATTCTCTCATCCGCGGACTTTACAATTTATTTATGAAAACAGAAATACTTTTAGTCAAAACAAATAACCGCAATAATAATCTAAATTGATTATTACCACGGTTATTTTGATGTTTTTAGAGAACCATTGTTCCATTTTCAATTGTGGAAACGAGCTACGAAAGGGTAACTCCCTTGCTTCGCTCTCTAGTCTTTTTTACTTACTTCAATACCTAAGTCATCCAATTGTTGTTTTGCAACTTCAAGTGGAGCGTGTGTCATTGGTTCTGTAGCATTTGAGTTCTTAGGGAACGCAATAACATCTCTGATGTTATCCTTACCTGAAAGAAGCATAGCAAATCTATCCAAACCAATAGCCAAACCACCATGTGGTGGACAACCATATTGCAAGGCATCTAGTAGGAAGCCAAATTGTTCATAAGCTTTTTCTTTGGTGAAGTTCAAGGCTTTAAGCATCTTCTCTTGAATCTTGTAATCGTGAATACGGATTGATCCACCACCAAGCTCATAACCATTCAAGACAATATCATAACTTTGAGCATAGGCTTTATGAGGATCTTCACCATCGTTTAGATAATGAACATCTTCTTCATTTGGCATTGTGAATGGATGGTGAGCGGCAGTCCAACGTTGAATTCCTTCGTCATATTCGAATAATGGCCAGTTAACAACCCAGATAAAGGCAAATTCATTTGGATCATATAAGTGTTGTTCCTTGGCAATAGCTTTTCTCAAGTAACCTAAAGCGTCAGCAACAACTTTCTTCTTATCAGCAACAAATAGTACTAAGTCATTATTTTCAAGGCCTAGACGGTCAACAAGAGCATCTTTGTGATCCTTAATAAACTTAGATACACCACCAGTCATATCATCGTCATTGTACTTGAACCATGCAAGTCCCTTAGCACCAAAACGTTTGATATATTCTTGATAGCTTTCAATATTCTTACGTGAATACTTGTCAGCAGCATCTTTAACAACAATAGCTTTAACTTGACCACCATTATCAATAGTATTCTTGAAGACTTTGAATTCTGTATCTTTCAAAACATCATTCAAATTTTGTAGTTCCATACCAAAACGAACATCGGGCTTATCTGAACCATAACGGTCCATAGCATCGTCCCAGTCAATTCTTGGGAATGGAGTCTTAACTTCAATACCCTTTTCATCCTTCATAACACGGGCAATAAGTCCTTCAGTAACAGTTTGAATTTCTTTCTTGTTCATGAATGAAGTTTCAATATCAATTTGTGTAAATTCTGGTTGACGATCACCACGAAGGTCCTCATCACGGAAACAATGAGCCAATTGGAAGTAACGGTCAAAGCCACCGACCATCAATAATTGTTTGAACAATTGTGGTGATTGTGGAAGTGCAAAGAAACGTCCAGGGTAAACACGTGAAGGAACAAGGTAATCACGAGCACCTTCTGGTGTTGATGGTGTTAGATTTGGTGTTTCGATATCAATAAAACCATTTTCATATAGGTATTCATTAACTGAATGCTTGATTTGAGCACGAGTTCTGATTGCCTTTTGCATTTCAGGTCTACGTAAATCAAGATAACGATACTTTAATTTAGTTTCTTCAGATGAGTCGATACCATCTTTGATTTCAAATGGTGGTGTCAATGATTTGTTAAGAATTTCAACTTTTTCAACGACAACTTCAACTTTACCGGTTGTCATATCATCATTTGTAGCACCTTCACCACGAAGTCTAACTGTACCGATAACATTGATAACATATTCTGATCTCAATGTTTCAGCTACATCAAGTACATCTTGATGATCTGTATTAAATACTAATTGAACAATCCCCTTATAATCTCTTAGGTCAACGAAAACTAGTCCACCTAAATCACGGCGACGTTGAACCCAACCGTCTAGAGAAACTTTTTGACCAACATACTTTTCAGTAATGTTGCCACAATAATCTGTTCTTTCTTCCATGTTTATCCCTCGATTTTTTTCAATTCTTCGGCTAAGTTTTCTAATGATACGCTGACTTGTTCGCCAGTTGCCATATTTTTAACATTGGCTGTATCATTTTCTAACTCTGTATCACCAATAGTTACAGTGTATTTAGCATTCAAATTATTGGCTGTCTTGAATTGAGCTTTGATTTTTCTTTGTAGATAATCTTTATCTGCAACAAAACCTGCTTTACGCAAGTTAGAAAGAATCTTCACTGAAGCACGTTCAGCTTTGTCCCCAATTGTTACTAAGTAAACATCCAAATCATTTTGACTAGGAATGTCTTCGTCCTTAAGCAACAACATTAAACGTTCCACACCAAGTCCAAATCCGATACCTGGTGTTTCTGGTCCACCAAGTTCTTCAACAAGGCCATTGTAACGACCACCAGCCAAAACAGTGATTTCTTTGTTGTCGAATGCAGGATCAGTTACCATGAATTCAAAAATAGTATGGTTATAATAATCAAGTCCACGAACCATTGTTGGATCAATTTCGTAATTTACATCAAGATCATCCAATAATGATTGTAGATATTCAAAGCGTTCCTTAGAAGCATCATTCAAATAGTCCAAGATAGATGGTGCATTAGCAACAATTTTCTTATCTTCTGCATCCTTGCTATCAAGAATACGTAATGGATTCTTTTCCAAACGAACTTTCGAGTCATCGCTCAATTGGTCTTTAAATGGTGTGAAGTAGTCGACTAAAGCTTTATGATAAGCTGCACGTGACTCTGGATCTCCTAATGAGTTCAAAGCCACCTTCAAATTCTTGATTCCTAAACGATTCAAGAACTCTAGACCTACAGTAATAATTTCAGCATCTAATTCAGGAGAATCTGAACCAAAAGCTTCAACCCCAATTTGATGGAATTGACGTTGACGACCAGATTGTGGACGTTCATATCTAAACATTGGACCCTTGTACCAAACTTTGTAAGGTTTGATATGAAATGGTAATAATAACTTATTTTCAACATAAGCACGAACAACACCGGCTGTTCCCTCAGGTCTCAAAGCAATATGTCTATCTCCTTTATCTTTAAAGTCATACATTTCTTTTGAAACGATATCAGATGTATCACCTGACGAACGTTCAAAAACTTCATATGATTCAAAGATTGGTGTTCTGATTTCAGAAAAACGATACTTATTAAAAGTATCTTGGGCAACAGATTCTACATATTGCCATTTTTCTGATTCTCCAGGCAAAATGTCCATTGTCCCTTTTGGTTTTTGATAACGCATAAAATCCTCCTTAATAAAAAAACACCCCTGTCTAATTCAGACAAGGGTGCTCTTTTGCACGGTACCACCTAGTATTTTTGCTGCAGTTAACGCCTGCCAAACGATTAGAAACGTCACGCAATCAATTACTATCTGTTCTCAGCAGCCAGATTCTCTGTAAGGTAATTATCTGATTTCGAATATATTTATAAACTATCCGAAATAGCCTTTAAAGTCAAGGTAGATTTGGAATTTATTGGGAATATGTGAAAAATTATTCCCTCTTCTACGAAGTTTTTCCAAAAAATTCACATTGTATCTTTCAAGTTAGCGCTTTTTTCAGTAATATATACATATAGTAGTATCGGTAAATTAGACTACAAAGGAATCAGTTAAATGAAAAAAATAATTAAATTATTCATTAAAAACCGGATTCTTGTTGCTATTTTGTTATTACTTGCCTTGTCGAGTTGGTCAACGGTTGCTTTAGCTAGTGCTAACTCGGTCGTCGTTCAGTCGAACTCAGTTAATGTTCGTGTTGGACCCGGACTTGCCTACGCTAATATGGGTCAAGTTAAAAAAGGTGACAAACTAGCTATCCTAGCTGAAAAAAACAAATGGTATCAAGTAAGATTATCCGGAGATAAAATCGGCTGGATTGCCAGCTGGCTAATTGATAATACCGAAGTAAGTTCAGCCACTAATAAAGTGGGCATTGTCAAAGTACCGAACACAACTGTTTTCAAAAATGCAGATGCTAATAGTAACGTTCTCGGAACAATCGAACAATCGGAGAAGGTTACTATCATGTATCAAGAACAAGATTGGACACAGATCTTGTATAACGGTACTGCTGGTTGGGTTAAATCCAACTTTATCCAAGGAACTCAGAAAACTTCTGGATCCTCAAATACTTCTGATAATGATATTAAGACAGTGACTGTCACACAACCAAATACTAAAGTTAGAATTGAGCCAGATCAAAATGGACGTGTTGTTAAATCCGTTAAAGTTGGTAAGAAATTCGACTATTTAAGTAAAGATGGCAAATGGTACAAAGTCCGTGATTCTGATGGTACTGTTGGTTATGTTGCCAGTTGGGTTGTAACTATTTCAGGAACTAAGAGTGCCGTTAAATCAGCAGCTACAAATATTTCTGAAGCTACAATCGTTTTGGATCCTGGTCATGGTGGCAACGACTCTGGTGCTGAATCAAAGAAAGACACATTTGAAAAGAACTTTACTCTCAAATATGCCAAAGCCATTAAACAACAACTTGAAAAAACTGGTGCTCGTGTTGTCATGACTCGTTCCGGTGATGATAGTAAATCACTTGGTGAACGTGCCCGTCTCTCCAGCAAGATTCAAGCCGATGCTTTTATCAGTTTGCATTTTGATTCTAGTGCCCAAGCTAATTCTGGCTCTGGCGTCACAACTTATTACTATAATCACAATAAAGATGGTAAATTGGCTGATGACATTAATAGTCAATTGAAGGGCTTGTCTATTGGCAGTCGTGGTACTGCTCAAAAGGATTTGTATGTTTTGCATTATAACAGTCAACCTTCTATCTTAATCGAACTAGGTTATATCAACTCAACCAGTGACTATAAGTACATTAATTCTGATAAATACCGTGAACAAGTGGCCCAAGATGTCACAAATGGTTTAAAAGAATATTTCAAATAAATTAAAAAGAAAGCTCTTTCAATCTAATTAATGATTGAGAGAGTTTTTTTGGTATAGTAAAAGAAAACACTAAAGAAGACATCAAAATGAAAATATACTTAATTCGCCACTCAGAACCAGATTTTTCCCAAGTCGATGCTGCAGGTTACACAGGATTAGCACGTGACCTCACCAGATTGACGCCAAAAGGTATCGAGATTGCTGACAAAGCTGCGCAAGACCCTGCTTTTAATGAAATTCAAATGTTACTGATCTCCCCTTACACTCGAACTATGCAGACAGCACAAGAGATTTTAAAATATCATCAAATTCCCAACCAAGTCGAACTGTTACTTCATGAATGGCGTCCTGATAAATCTGGTAAAATGGATGTCACTGAAAAACAGCTAGCTTTAGCTTACAAAGATTATTTAAATGGCACTCACAAATCAGATTTGGACTTTGAAACACGTGAGGAAGTTAAATCAATCTTCAACTGAGTAGCCAATTGTTTAACGGCTAAATCCTCTTGCATCGGCTGTGTTACTCATGGTGGCGTGATGACTCAATACACAGGTGACCGCATGACTCCTTTCTGCGGAATTTACGAAATTAATTACAAGTAAGTCATTTAATATAATTTTAATTTTGTTATAATACCTTTAATGAATCACTGAGGGGACCTTTTATATGCGTAATTTTAAAAACTTACTAACTAAAAAAAGCACCGCTGAATTGTATGATCAAGATGGCAAATTGCCTAAGTTATTCAGAACTTATAATAAACGACAATATTTTGAATTATTTATCGGTTTGGCTACATTGATGATTCGAGGAGTTGGAATCTTATTTCTAGTCGCTTCTCTACTGGATCTTTATGTCTTTTCCTACGTACTGAACGTTCGAAACCTTGACACCGGTAAAACCTTTCTCATGGACAAACCTGAATGGAAGAAATATCGTCAACAGTACAAAAAAATAACTGAAGAATAAGGAGTAATTTCTTATGAAAGTTTATTTAATTCGTCATTCAGAAACAGATTTTTCACAGGTCGATAGTCATAACTACGTTGGTTATGGTCGTGACCTTAGCCGTATCACACCTAATGGTATTAAAATTGCTCAAAATGCTGCTAAGAATCCAATTTTCAATGATATCCAACTACTTTTAATTTCTCCATATACTCGAACGATGGAAACAGCTTTAGAAATAGTCAAACAACATCCCACTATTCCTACACAAGTAGAATTATTACTTCACGAATGGCGTCCTGATAAGCCCGGTCGAAAATTAGAAAATTACGAACAATTGAAACAAATTCATAATGATTATCTAAATGGTACTCATTTATCAGGTTTCGACTATGAAACAGGTCCAGAAATAATTGATCGTGTTAGTTCAGTACTCGACAAGTATAAAGATAAATATGATTGCATTGGTTGTGTTACCCATGGTCAAGTTATTCGCTGGATGACAGGTATGGATATGACTTCCAGCATACCGTACTGTGGTATTTATCAAATAAATTACTAATAATGCAAAACAGCATCTATTTAGGATAAAATGCACTCGCACAAAAATTAACGATTCTGTTTCAAAGCTCCTAAATAGATGCTGTATTTTTATTCAAAAAAACTATTTACTCGTTTGTACTAGTGTGAATACAACTACTCAATACTAATCTAATTTCCTCTAAATCATCTTTCTTCAATTGATCAGCCTCTTTAATCTTTTTCATTAATTCTGACAATTGGTTTCTTTCTGATTCATTGTCTAAATCTAATTCATGTCCATTTTGACGTAAGAAGAAATCCAAAGCCACTAAGGCCGTCTGTTGATTGTATTTCTCAAAAATATCATCACAGATCATTGTGCAAATTAAGTGTGTTGCATAGAGTTCCAAATCGTTAAACTGATTTAAAAATTCAAGATTACTCTTTAATCTTTTTTCACTAAAAACAATCTCATCGCCAGATTCAATTTGTAAATGCAATGCCACAATTTGATCATACGTTAATTTTACTAATTCAGTATCCAAAGATATATCCTCATTATCTATATTTTTTATTAGAATAACACATTCCCTAAGCATGTGATAGCAATGGAAACATCAACTTCTTATCAGAAAATAAATTTTCAGCAGTACGATAAACAAATAAAGTTTCATCATTTTCTTCACGTACATGAAATTGCAAATCCTTGATTACTGGTGTGAAGCCTAACTGAACAGTCGTTTCTTTACTAACTAATTGACTCAAAATAGCTTGTAATGAATGTTGTGTCGAGCCAAAAACATCCCAACACGTAAAAATCGATTCATCCTGTTCTGCCACCACTATAACCTGATTTCGTTCAGAATAATATAGATTATTTCTTAGAAAACCATCACAATAAAACATCAATAGACCGTAATTATCATCCATTGAAAAAGCAGAATATGGATTCGATTGCTTATAAAAGAGCTGTAACAATTTCCTATCAGAATTACTTTTCATACTCAACCGGCGAAAGTCTCCAGCAGTTGGCTGAACAGTTATCTGGCGCTGATACTCTTTGGCTTCAATAAAATCGAATTTAGGATAAAAATCTAATACCGAATCATTAGCAAAAAGATAAATTGCATCAACTTTAGACTTCCAATCACCCAACACAGTCTTTATCAGCTTCCTAGATAAGCCCTGATACCGATACTTCTCGTTAGTCATAACCGTTCCAATTTGAAGATACTGTCTTCTTTGTCCTCTCCAAGAAAAGTCCATCAAATTTACTGAAACATTAGCTACCACTTGATTATGATCAACTATACAGTATGGAATATAATTATTTGACCAATACCCTTTTTTATACCAATCCTGAAAAGATAAATCAAAAGTTGACTTAGCCAAATCCATAAAACTATTTCTCAACGGCAAATCATCTCGCACTTGCCTAATCAATTGATAAGTCATTTTATCCTCCAAAAAATAAAAAACTCGACCAATTCAAGATCAGTCGAGATTTTATATTTAAATAATTTTTTCAATTTCTAATAAATCACTAACTCGATTCTCATAATCAAAATCCACTTCTTGATCATTGAGTAAAATAGTATGGGCGCCAACACCCTTACCAAATTTAACATCAATTTCTCGATCACCAACTACCCAAAGATCATCTTTCGATAAGCCATATTTTTCTATCAAATATTCTAGCATCTCTGGATTAGGTTTACGTTTATATCCATTTTCAACACTAATAATTTCTTTGAAATAGTGTTCAATACCCAATGATTTGGCTAAATCGTAGATAGATTGATCACGATGTGTCACAATAAATTGCATATAATGTTTTTCATCGCAATACTTCAAAACATTCTTAATGTGAGGAACCAACGTGATTTTATCATGATATTCTTTTTCATATCGATGATAAACACTATAAAATAAGTCGACCGCTTGCTTAAGATCCTCTTGATCCTTTAACAATTCAGTTACGAATTGACGAACTGAAGTCTTCTTTGATTCCTTAAAAATAGTATCTTTTGACAAACTAATATCGAAATTTTCTCGTAGTGATCTCTGAGTAGCAGACACAATTCCCGGATAACCATTAGCAATCGTGTCATCAAAATCCCAAACAATACTTTTCATCATTTATCGCTCCATTAAAATAGTTACTGGTCCATCATTTGTGAGTGATACTTGCATATCGGCTCCAAACTCACCAGTTTCAACTTTTAGATCATAATCTCTCAAAGCTTGATTGAATTGATCGTACTTTTTGCTAGAAGTTTCAAAATTACCAGCTCCCGTAAAACTTGGTCGATTACCATGTTTGGTATCGGCGTACAAAGTAAATTGCGAGATCGACAAAATTGACCCTTTTACATCTTTTATTGATAAATTCATTTTATCATCTGTGTCTGAAAATATCCTCATATTAGCTATCTTGCGTGCCATATAATTAATAGTTTCATCGTTGTCTTCGTCCGCAAAAGCTACTAACAAACAAAATCCTTGATCAATTTGACCAAGGATTTTTTGATCTACAGTAACTTTAGCTTCAGAAACTCGTTGTATTACAACTTTCATCTAAGCTACCGTCCTCTTTATCTCATAAACATTTTGGATGTTCTTCAATTTAGAAATGATGTTATCCAAATGTTCCTTGTTATTAACACCAATACTGACATGAACAATTGCCATCTTCTCTTTATCTAGACGACCAATAACATTATTAAGGGTATTCGTATTTGAATTGATGACTTGTAAAACTTCATTGATCAATCCATTACGATTAAAGGCATAAATATCCAATTCAGCTGTATAACGTTTTTCTTTCGTAACGTTATCCCAACTAACATCAATAAAACGACTCTTAGCCTCTTCACTCTGAACATTTGGACAATCAGCACGATGAATCGTCAAACCACGTCCCTTAGTGATGTAACCGACAATATCATCCCCAGGAATAGGACTACAACACTTTGCCAAACGAATCAATAAATTATCGATTCCCTGAACCGAAATACTATTATTAGCATTATTACGTTCTTTTTGAAGCTTAGGACTTTCAGTTTGTGGTTGCTTAGGTTTCTCATCTGTCTCAGTGATAACCTGATCTTCAAGTTCCTTCTTTTCAGCTTCACGTTTCTTTTCAGGATCTTCGTTTAAGAGTTTATGTACCACGTTAATTGGTGAAAGCTCACCATAGCCAACCGCATTGAACAACTCATCAGGTTCAGTGTAGTTAAAAATCTTCATTGCAATTTCCAAATGTTTCTTATCAAGATACTTCTTACCTGATAAGGAACGATTCTTTAATTCCTCTTCAATCTGTTCGCGACCTAGGACAATATTTTCTTCACGATCTTTTGTTCTAAAGTAACGTTTGATCTTGTTTCTAGCACGAGAAGTGAAGACAACATTCACCCAGTCACGACTTGGCGAAGAACTGGAATTAGTCAACATTTCAACTATGTCGCCATTCTTCAATTGATAATTTAAAGGCACCATTCTGCCATTGATCTTAGCACCAATTGAATGATTTCCGACTTCAGTATGAACTTGATAAGCAAAATCCAAAGTAACCGCACCCTTTGGCAATTCAATAACTTCACCTTCCGGTGTGAACACATAGACGCGATCATTGAAAATTTCACCTTTAACCGACCTCATAAAGTCAGAAGCATTGTCAGAATTCTCCTGTAATTCAAGAATTTCACGGAATTTTCCTAATCTCCTAACTAATGCATCCAAGTGAACTCCCTCAAAATTACCTTCTTTATAAGCCCAGTGAGCCGCAACACCATATTCAGCAACTTGATGCATCGCAAAAGTTCTAATCTGAACTTCTAGTGGCTGTCCACCAGGTCCAATAATTGTGGTATGCAATGATTGATAGCCATTAGCCTTAGGTACGGCAATATAATCCTTGAAACGACCGGGAATTGGTTTCCACTTAGAGTGAATTGAGCCTAAAACAGCGTAACAGTCCTTTACTGACTCGACCACAATTCGGATAGCCAACAAATCATACAACTCGGAGAACTGCTTATGCTTATCACGCATCTTCTTATAAATAGAATAAATATGCTTAGGACGACCATAAATATCATACTTAATATTCAAAGCGTCAACATTCTTCTTAATGTAATCAATAGCCTCGGCGATATAAGCTTCACGTTGATCACGTTTACTATTCATCAAATGAACAATCCGGTAATATTGTTGCGGATTAATATAGTGAAGTGAAAGATCTTCTAGTTCCCATTTAATCTTACTAATACCTAAACGATCAGCCAATGGAGCATAGATCTCCAAAGTCTCATTAGCAATACGACGTTGTTTGTCAGGACGTAAAGCTTTAAGTGTTCTCATATTATGCAAACGATCAGCCAACTTAACCATAATGACACGCAAATCTTTAGCTGTTGCCAATAACATCTTACGGTGATTTTCAGCTAAAAGTTCCTGATGTGAATGATATTTATATTTACTGATTTTAGTTACGCCATCAACGATAGTAGCTACTTGATCTCCAAATAACTCACGAACATCCCCTAACGTGATATTTGTATCTTCGACAACATCATGCAAATATCCAGCAGCGACTGTATAAGGATCCATTTTTAAAGAAGCCAAGATTTGAGCGACTTGTGTTGGGTGAATAATATATGGCTCACCAGTGGCACGTTTTTGTTCTTTATGAACGTAGGCCGCAAAATTATAAGCCTTGTTAACAAACTCAACATGATCATCATTCATATAACCACGACAAATATCTAAAACTTCTTCTGGCGTATAATCCTTAATTTTTTTCATTGAATTCACCCCGCTACAATAAAAAGCACTCAATGAGTGCTTTTTTAATTTATATATTATTATGAGTATTTTATAGTCAAATTACAAATCGTTTTACCGAAATATTGAAAATTACTATAAGTCTATTATATAACAATAGTCCACAATCATATGACTGTGGACTATTTAATTTGGAACTATTTTTGTTCATCTTCAAACAAGAAATATATCAAGATACTTAATACCAAATATATTCCAGCTAAGAAATAGCCATATCTTCCATACTTTACAAAAACACTGATAACAAAAACTACTGGAAAGATGACTAAATTATAGAAAGACAATCCATATTTTCTTGAAAACCAACCAATAAAGCCAGCAAACAAAATATTAATGATAAAGAATAGCCAAATAATACGATTTGTTCTACCTAAATGAAACAAATTAAACAAAATTGGCATAATAAAAACCAAAACAATAGAGATCAAAGTGATATAAGTCGTTTTCGACTTTTCAACCATTTTCCAAATATTTTTCACGTTCTATTTCCTCATTTTACTGTTAATTCATATTTATATGATAGCACTGATAGAAAGTACATGGGTGCTGTTTCTGCACGCATGATTCTTGGTCCTAATCCAACCGATAGGAATTCCTGTTGATTCAAGAAATCATGTTCATCCAATCAAAAACCTTCTTAAGGTCCAATCGTACACATAATTGATTTTGGTTCTTTTTGTAAAGTTTGCGCTAAAAGACTGATTTCTCCCTTTTTAGCTGATTCTTCATAGGCAATTAAGTTGGTATCTTCTTTCATATCAACCAATTTATCTAGCTTATCAAGATAAACTACTTCTGGAATGATTCTTCTCTTAGATTGTTGTGCAGCATTTTTAGCAATTTCTTGTAAACGAACTAACTTCTTTTCAACGACATTATTCTTCCAATGCATAATAGAATACTTTGAGTTGAAAAAAATAATCTTCTTAGCACCTAATTCGGTTGCTTTTTGAGTGATCCATTCAACTTTATCCTTTTTGGACAATGAACAAGCTATTGTTACCCCAATTGGTAATTCAGTTGTAGAACGATTGTCTTTTTCAATTGCTACTGTCAAATTAGAATTATCATTATCAATTTCTGTAACAGTGGCCTTAAAGAGACTTTCAGTATTATCTACTAAATAAACCACATCGCCTACTTTGTGACGTAAAACTTTGACGATATGTTTGTAACTTTCTAAATCATTAATAACAAACTTATCTTCTTCAATTGTTTCTTTAACGAAGTATTGCTCCATCTTCTGCCTCGAATTCCTCTTTTCTTCTGCAAATTAGAGTTGACCAGCCTTTGAGGTGGAAAACCTCTAATACAACAAATCCACGTTCTGCCATCTTTTCAGTGATTAACGCTTCTTTTTCATTAATAATACCAGATAAAATTACAAATCCGTTATCATTTAAATGAGAATCAATTTGCGGAATAAATTGCAAGATGACATCAGCCAACATATTAGCAACGATCACATCTACTTTTCCATCAACACCATCTAATAATGAATTCTCAAAAACTTCAATATCTTCGCATCCAGGATTTAATTGAATGTTTTCTTTAGCTGCTTTAACCGCAACTGGGTCAAGATCGAACGCCTGAATATCCTTTACACCTAATTGTCGAGCCTGAATCGACAAAATACCTGAACCAGTTCCGACATCATAAAGTGACTTGGCATCGCCTAAAATCAATTCTAAAGCTTGCATACAAGAATACGTTGTTGGATGTGTTCCTGTCCCAAAGGACTTGCCTGGATCCATGACAATGATATGTTCATCTGCATGTTTAGGTTGGTAATCGACCCAATTAGGAACAACTGTCAAATAGCGACTAATCTTAACTGGATGATAATACTTTTCCCATTCATTTTGCCAGCTACTATCGTCTAACTCACTGACAGAAACTTCAACACCATTGATATTAAAACCAAATTGCGTCAATTTATTAATTTGTTGTTGTAATTCATTAACAATCTTTTCATCATATGTATCTTCATCAAAATAGGAATTAATTTTTGTTTTTACATCTTTATTTTCATCATCGACCATTTCCGTTCCATTAGCACCAACGCGCATGAAAACTTCGGAAATAATTTCAGGGTCGAAATCATTTGGTATTGCAACTGTTACTTTTTTCCAAATCATAGTGTTCCTCCATTAGTAATAAGATTACTAAAATTCGACCATAAAAAAAAGACGTTTAGCAGCTTAATTTGCTAAAAGTCCAATTGCATTCATAAATTCTATTTCTTTTTGATGAATTTTTCGTTTGGCTTGCTCTAACTTAATATGATCAATTCGGTTGCGGTCGGTATCCAAGCAACTTATAGCATCAATCACTTCCACCAAATAATCATTAAGTTTCTCTGTTAGTTGACTATTTTCCAGGTGATATTTTGCAATATAACTCTCACATAGATCAATAAAGCGATGAACATTTGAAATGTAATTATCGGCTAAGCGAGAATAAGTTTCATAACGCAAAGCTTCTCCCCTTTCAATTACTTTCATTGTCTTGAAATGTTCTGTAAAGACCTCCCGATATGTCAGAAAACGATCCAATAAAACATTTGTTTCTAATAAGCGATAATTATTATTAATAGCTCCCATGATTACACCTCACTTCGTTTTCAATATAATATCATATGTTTTTGTTTATGAAAAGCATTAGTTTTAATTAATAAAGAAACTTATAAAAAAAAACAATCCTTATTTCTCGGATTGTTCCTTTTTGTCAACGACCATCTTACGTAAAGATTCATTGTTTTTAAATAATTTTTGAGCCTCAGATAATTTTTTAGGACTATTCTTAATTTCTTGTGAAATTTTACTAAAATCATTTTCGGCAGGATCTTCTTGATGTTTTTTAAACAAACTCATACTAATCGCTCCTTATCCTGTTGCTTAATTATATAACAATAGCTTTAAAATAAAACAATCTTTTTATGCCAACAATTCTTGATTGCTTTCAAAAATTAATAGCTTTGTTATTATATACTAAGTAAGAGTTAAGTTTTAGGGATTGGTGACGAAAAAATGAGTAAAAAGAAGAAAATACAAAAAACATTAGTAGAAAAAATTCTGGATAAGAAAAAAGTTGATTATGAACCTATGACCTTTGCAACTGAAACCGACGGTGATACTCAAGAGTTGGTTACTGATGAAAGTACGCGCGACGGTTATAAAATTTACAAGACATTAGTTCTGACTGGTAATAAGACTGGCCCACTAGTTGGCATGTTGCCATTAGATAAACATCTAAGCTACAAGAAATTAGCTAAGATCTCTGGTAATAAAAAAGTTGGCATGGTTCCCCTTAAAGACTTGATTAAAACCAGTGGATTTGAACATGGTGCTAACAGTCCTGTCGGCATCCGTTCACTGCACAATTATCCTATCTACTTCTCCAAAGAAGCTGACGAAGCTGAAAAGATCATCGTATCTGCTGGGAAAGTTGGTCAATCCTTACTAGTTGAACCTCACGACTTGGCTAAAGCCGTTGATGCCGAATTTGGTGATTTTGCGGTTGATAATCCAGAATAACAAAAAAGCCGAGATGAATATCATCTCGACTAGATAATTTATAAAATTATTATGCAGCTTTTTGTTTTAAATTAGCAATTGCTTTTTGAATGGTTGTACCGTTACCATAACGATTGCTATCATTAATATCAACTGCTGTGAATAATTGATCGTTTAGATCTAATAGAATTCTGTATTTCATAATTATTCACGCCTCCTTTATGTTCCGTGTTTCTTATAGAGGGTAGCGACTGTGGATTATAATACAGGCTATAGAATTTAAAGTCAACCAAAGTGTCTCACTTGACTTTAAATCAATTATGAATAAGAATTGTCTTACAATAAAAAAGGAGAATTCAATGAACAATATTTGGAAGTATGTTTTAGGCTTCTTTATAGCCTTGCTACTATTTTCGTTTTTCATTCATATAATTTTACCATTGGTCGTTATCTTGGCTATTATTGGTGGAATTCACTACCTATACAAGAAACACCAAAGGGACAAATATACCCCTGAGGGACGTAAAAAAGTTAATTAAAAATACATTTTAAAAACAAACAAATCCCACTGCAATAGCTGTACAAGGCTACTACAATGGGATCTTTTTATTTCTCTACTTTATCAACATAATTTTCAGTTTTAGTTAACAGTAATAGTGCCCCTAATACCGCTGCCGAAATCAGGTTGGAATTGCTGAACCACTTAAAGATAAAACCTAATACTGCAATAACTAATAGCAAAATTCCCAACCAAAGGTCTAATTTCATTAATAATTTCATTTAATACATCCCTTTTATTATTATTTTCAAATAAAGAATACTAAAATAGTAAGTGAAACATTTATTAAGAACATTATACATTATCTTGGAGGATTAAAAATGGACAAAGCACAAAGACTCAGTGTTCTAGATGACTTAATCAAACTAGAGACAGTTAATGATCGTGAAGAAATCGTCGCTAACTATCTTAAAGATTTATTTGAAAAACATGGTATCAACGTTGAATTAAATAAATACGCCGATAATCGTTATAATCTAATTGCAACCATCAAAAATAATGATGGCCCTATCCTTGGCTTTACTGGTCACGAAGATGTTGTCGCAACAGTTGATGACAGTAAGTGGAATTACGGACCATTCAATCCTAAACATATCGATGGTAAAATTTTTGGTCGTGGCTCTTCTGATATGAAGAGTGGTCTTGCCGGTCTTGCCATCGCTTTGATTGAACTAAATGATGATCCTAATTTTAACGGAAATATCAAGTTCATTGCAACTGTCGGTGAAGAAGTTGGAGAAATTGGTTCCGAAAAACTTGCTAAAGAAGGCTATGCTGATGACTTAAATGCCCTTGTTGTTGGTGAACCAAGTAACTCTTCTTCCCGTCTAGTTATGGAACAATTGATTGACAACGGATTAGTTGAAACTAATGGTGCTAAACCTGAAACTAGAATTGCAGCTTTTTGTGCCCATAAAGGATCAGTTACATATAAAGTTGTTTCACATGGTAAAGCTGCTCACAGTTCAATGCCTGAAGTGGGAATCAATGCCTTAGACAACTTAATTACCTACTATAATAAACAAGCTGAATACTTCAAGAATTTAGTAGTTACCGAGGATGACGTTCTTGGTACAACTAAACCATCAGTAACTGTTATGAATGCCGGTAAACAAGAAAATACTATTCCAGATTATGCAGAAATGACAGTTAAAATCAGAACAATTCCTGAATATGGTAATGACAAAATCATTTCCGAATTAAAAGATATGATCGACAAGATGAACCAAGAGAATCCACGTATGAATCTTGAATTTCAATTGAAGAGTAGCAACTGGCCCGTTAAGACTGATATCAATTCAGACTTCATTCAATTAGTGCGTGATAGCATAATTTTCAGCTTTAGTTAAGGCATCGTGATTAGCAAATTCCAACAAATGTAATTTCAATTTGCTATCACGCAAAATCATATTCACATGGATGTCGTTGTTGCCGGACCTGGTAATGAAAGTGCTCATCAAATTAATGAATTTGTCTTTGAAGACGACTATTTGCAATATATTGATATCTACAAGACTCTTGCTGAAAAGTATTTTGCTTAATCCATTTAAAATGTACTTTATATTACAAAAAACTACTAACCTATAAATTTTTGAGGGTTAGTAGTTTTTTTATCTAAATAGGATACTTTTTCATGACAGTCCTTAGTTATGATTTTCATGTTTTATTTTAATATCGAAAAGCAATAACTTATATTTTGTAAATTCTGAAGTATTCATATTTTTTCCTGCCTAATTCCTTTATTTGACTTGGTTGTTAGGTCCCATGTTATTTTATTTTTAAATAAATTCATAGGAGATGTTCTTGATGACGAAAATCTATCGTTATGAATACGCTTCACTATCCATTACTCTATTAATCGTTTATAGCCACATGGGAAATTGGGGGTTGATACCTATTCAATATTTAATTCCCGATATTACTGCATTGGGATTTTTCATTTCCACCAAGACAGGTGAGAAAGCTTATAACTTATCTCATACGTTACTCTTACCACTTATTCTGTTATCCGTAAACTTAATAACTAAATCAAATAACTTATTTACCAGTAGCATGATTATTTGGTTACTCCATATTTCGATAGATCGAACTCTTGGCTGGAATTTATTTCCAAGAAAAACAATGTAGTTCAGATTTCAATTAGTAAAATGTTTTGGTTTCAGCCAAATTATTAAATAAATAGTTAGAAACAATCCCAATAACTTGTCTATTTTCTGGCAAATCTGAATGGCTAGTGTTTTCTCCGGTTAAGGTAATCTCAGTAAAATATCTAACCTGAGATTGATAAATATATTTCCCACTATAAACAGAATCTACCTTGACTAGACCATCGGTCGAATAGTTTTTAGCGCCAGCAATTGAATAAATTGTAGTATTATAAGGAATCTTATTGCGGTTATGAATTAGCTCACCCAACATTTTTGATCCACGCAAATTATAAGGTGTCGCAATCGTCATCAAACAATCGAGATGCATTCTTGAAATTTTAATATACTTTTCAATTGCTAATGTCCAGATTAAACCACCATTCGAATGTCCAAGAGCCCTAAAATTTGTAAAGCCATACCTAGCTTGTAAACTTTGCATAACTTTACCAAGCAACTTAGCCTGTTGATTGATATTCCGATATCCATCACGATTATTTTGAAAGGACACCACTATGATAGGTTGATTATCTATACTTAAAATTCCACCATGAAATTTCATTTTACCGTTCTCGTCCACTTCGACTTTTAAAACACTATGTCTAAAATGATTCTTTTCTCTTGGTAGATTGGAAATTAAAACCCAAATCATTGTGATCTACGCCGATGAACCAGGAACCATGACAATCGGCGACATATAATTTGAATTGAATATCTGCATTATCTTTGATGATTGTTCTACAAAGCCACTAGCTAATAAAATAAAAAAAAGAAAATAAATTATCCATTTCATATTTTTCTTAAGCATCGTTAATTACCTCAACCTTGATAAGTAATATTGAAAGATAACTTTTCTTATTTCAGTACAGATAATAAAACCTAGATACTAATTCAACAATAATCAAAGATGAACACTCTGTTGATTAAATAATTTTTTAAACCGTTTATTAATCAGTTGCTTATAGACAATTTCATGAATTAAAACTGTTCATTTATAAAAAATAAGGCTAGACAAATTCGTTATAAATTTGTCTAGCCTTATTTGCATCGATTGGAAAGTTGTTCAGGATTCAATGTTCTCGTATAGATAAAAATATCGTAAATTTTTTGAGGCTTTAATACAGGAGTACCTTCAAGCCAATAGATCAAAAAGTCCAATATCCCCTGCGACAGGAGTTCATTAGCATAATTTTTTGGCAATTTATCATCATTTTCTGTGGCATTAGATGCAATAGATAGCACTAAATTTTTAATATCTTTAACAAATTTGGAATCATAATCCTTCAACAACAATATAGACAATTCTTTTTGACGATAGAGATATTTGAATAATTGTAAAAAAGCATTATTCTTATTCAATGATTTATCTAAACTTGGTTTCTTATAATTTGAAAATATATTTTGGATATCCAAAATTATTTCTTTTTCATATTGAGATTTCAAATCATATTTATCCAAATAGTGAATATAAAAGGTTCCACGATTGATTTTAGCATCTTTAATCAAAGCGCTAATCGCCAACTTATCAAATCCTTCAGCACTAACAATTTTGATAAAGGCCCGTTGAATTTTCATTTCTGTTTTTAATCTTTTTTCATTAGACTCCATCAGAGAACACCTCTTAAATGAACTGACTGTTTATTTAAAGTCGATAATAATCCAAAATAATTTAAATTCAATAAATAAACACTTCTCGTATTTTTGTCACCGATACAACACAAGCATATTTGGATTTATTTAAAAATACAGTCATATCCACTCAACACTTTATCTGTTTTTGCATATTGCTCCCTCAATATTAAAAATCTATTATGCGGTTGTATAAAAAATTATTGAAGGAGATTTCAATCATGTTTAAATCAGAATGGAAATACCTCATAAATAATAAAAAATTTTTAATAGTGTTATTGGCAATTGCTTTAATTCCTGCCATTTACTGTTATATCTATCTCTCTTCAATGTGGAATACCTATGGGAAAGTAGATCATATTCCAGTAAACATTGTTAACGAAGATAAATCAGTAGTTTTCAATGGCAAAGAAATTACGATTGGTGATAATTTAACAAGAAGTCTCAAGGATAAAGATACCTTTGATTTTGAAGAGACAAGTTCAACAAAGGCTGAACAGCGGTTGCATTCAGGTAAATCCTATATGACCATTATTATTCCCAAAGACTTTTCTAAAAATGCAACCACTTTACTTTCATCACATCCTCAAAAAATGAAAATTAATTATAAAATCAATTCTGGTCAGAACTTTATTGTTTCTAAAATAACTACCGGAGCCGCAACCAATGTTAATCAAAAGGTATCTGAACAAGTAACATCTACATATTCAAAAGTTATTCTCAAAGCTCTAAGTGGTGCTCAAAATGGTATGGTCGAAGCTGGGACAGCTACTAATCAGATATCCAGTCAATCACTGATAATTTGCATTACAGAACCAGAAATATGACCAGCTGCAGCTTTGCTAAGCGGAGCCGCCAGATTGAATACAATTTCTAAAAATGACCAAACAGCCGATCATTTGGCAACTCCTATCTCTGAACATTTAACCGATATTAATAAAGTACCTAATAACGGTACTGGAATGGCTCCATTTGCAATCGCACTTGGCCTCTATGTTGGAGGAATTGCTTTAGGAACCATGTATGACAATGATCCCCGTAAGAAACCAACTTCAGCCTTGGGTTGGTGGCTATCTAAGGCCTCTGTTGTCACAACAGTTGGCATCGTTCAATCAGTTATTCTATTTTTCACTTTGACAAAATTGAATAATTTACAGGTTAATTCTCAATTTAATTTATTTGGTGAGTTGATCTTGGGTTCATTATTATTTCAATCATTGATTTTTTGTTTAAGTACACTTCTGGGAGGTGTTGGTACTTGGTTGGTATCAATTATCTTAGTCACCCAAGTAGTTTCTTCTGGAGGATTATATCCAATGCAATTAGTTGGACATTTTGCTCAAACCATGAATCAGTGGTTACCAATGACTTATCTTATCGATTCATTACGTTCAACCATTTCTACTAATTTAAGTATTCAATCCGATATTCTAATAATGATTGCCATGATCATTGGATTTAATGCCCTATCGATTGCCAAATTTCACTTCGTAATGCTTCATGAACCACTTGAAATTTAATAAAAAGTTCCAAAATAATAGGTCGTAAACTTAAAATTCTAAGTTTGCGACCTATTATTGTAATTACCAATAAAATTCCATCCAAATTTTAAATCAGTTAATCTATCTAATGATGCACTTCAGTAAATAACTATTCTTCTATCCCCAGATTATGTTAATTAAGTATTCTGTAACATATATTTATCACCAATTTTGAGTTAACACTTTAATCATCTGTATGAATTTTGGTCAATACGTGATTCAACATAAGTTGATGATATTTATTATGCAAAGTTGGATCAGCATCTTTAATATCAAGATACATTTGTTCATTTATTTTATCCAAAATATTATTAAGCTGTAACAATTCCTCATCATCTAAAGCTCTTAAGTATTTTGGAATTACTTGCATTCTTTTTTCAATTTCCAATTGACCATTATCAGTCAAACTAACAATCGTCACACGTTTATCATTCTTTGATTTTTTACGCGAAACCAAGCCTCTCTTTTCAAGTTTACGAACAAATTCGGCCATCGATTGAGGCGTCATGTTAAGTCTATCTGCTAAAACTTTTTGTGGCAAATTATTATCGTCTGACAATGCTAACAGTATCTTTCCCTGACCTTGAAATAACATTTTATAATCATTTTTGTGTTGCACGTCATCTTCAGCAATGTTTTGTAACATGCTAAATTCAACCAACTTACCTGCCGTTTTTCCCTGATCAATTAAATTTGTCATCGTTATGTAGCCTCCAATTTCTTATTATACGTGAATATTCAATTTAATTCAGGTCCACCTGATTATTTTTCTTGATTTTTAATCAGGTAGACCTTATAATCTGTTTTTATTAGGTATACCTGATTAACTTTTGAAGAGGTCATTAAAATGCAAAATAACACTGCCATTAACGTAGAACATTTATCTAAAGCATTCAACAATCAAAAAGTAGTCGATGATGTTTCATTCACCGTTACAAAAGGAGAAGTTTTTGGATTATTAGGTCCTAATGGAGCTGGTAAAACCACTATTCTTCGTATGATAACTACTCTATTAAAACCAACTACTGGTAATATAACTATTTTTGGTCATGATATCAAAAAAGAAAGTAAACTGGCACGATCAACTTTTGGAGTAACTGGTCAATACGCTGCCGTGGATGAAGATATTACTGCTAAAGAAAATTTACTAATTTTTTCTAGATTGAATGGTCTAACAAAAAAAGAATCACAAGCTCGAACTGATGAGTTACTCAAAGAGTTCTCACTTGAAGCAAGTGCCAATAAATCAATTAAAGAATTTTCTGGTGGTATGCGCCGTAGATTGGATTTAGCAATTAGCCTAATCACACGACCAGAGATAATTTTCTTAGACGAACCTACAACTGGTTTGGATCCACGAACACGCACGCAAATGTGGGATACAATTCGAAACTTGGTAAACCATGGATCAACAATTTTTTTGACAACACAATATCTTGAGGAAGCTGATAATTTAGCTGATCGAGTTGCAGTGATTGATCATGGTAAATTAATTAGAATTGGTACACCTGATGAATTAAAAAAGGAAACAGGTGAATCAAGAGTATCTTTAAAGGTAATAAAGAATAACGATATTCTTCTTGCTGCCAAAATCCTTCAAAACGCATTGAATTCGAAGCCACAGATACTCAACAATACTATTACTATGAAATTCAAAATGACTGAACAAATAATTGATGGACTATCTCAACTAAATACAGCCAAAATAAACGTTTCAAATTTAACCATTCAGGAACCATCCCTAGATGATGTCTTTATGGCTCTAACAATTGGTAAAAATTAAATACGGAGAAAAATATAATGGAAATTAAAAAAAATCGTATTAGCATAATGCAAAATATTAATACCATGGCCTATCGTAATCTTCTAAAAACTCTACATAATCCTGATCATTTAATGGATGTTCTAATTCAACCAGTTATGTTTATGATACTTTTTGGTTATTTATTCGGTGGCGCCATTGCTGGAGGAGTCCATGCCTATCTGCCAATAATCGTTCCGGGAATATTAATACAAACTATTCTATCTGCCGCTTCAGGTTCTGGTACACAACTCAAAGAAGACATGGAAACGGGAATCTTTGACCGTTTCAAAACATTACCCATCGCCCATATTGCTCCCCTTGCTGGACAATTGCTGGCAGATATTTTACGATTGGTCCTTGCAGTTATTGCATCACTTACAACCGGTTATCTCATGGGGTGGCGTCCAAATGTAGCATTTGGATGGATTATTGTCATCATATTAATCACTGTCTTTACTGGCTGGGCTATATCGTGGATCTATGCATTTATCGGTTTAATGGCAAAAAGTGCAACTATGGTGGAAAGCATTTCTTTAATGACGATGTTACTATTATCATTCTTATCAAACGCTTTTATACCGATCAATACTTTGCCTAAATTTTTACAGATAATTGCTAATTTAAATCCGATGACACATGTGATTACCGCTATTCGACAAATTTTGGCAACAGGAGCCTTTTCAAATGCCGCATGGATTGTTCTTTTATTTGATTTAGGTATTGTACTAATTTTTGCTTCTTTAACAGTCTGGGCATATAACAGACAAAATTAATTTAAAAATAAAGGACCAATGTTGGTCTATAAACCGGCATTGATCCTTTATTTTATTATTTTTGATTTTCTTTACGCATAGTTAATTGAATTCGATTACGATCTTGATCAACACTAAGAACCCAGACAGTAACAATATCACCAATTGTCACCACGGTACTAGGATCACTGACGAAATGATCTGATAATTGTGAAATGTGAACTAGTCCGTCTTGCTTAACGCCAATATCAACAAAAGCACCAAAATCAATTACATTACGAACGGTACCTTGAAGTTCCATCCCTGGTTTCAAATCGGCCATAGTCAAAACGTCTTGACGTAACAATGGTGCTGGCATACTATCACGCAAGTCACGTCCCGGTTTACTCAAACCAGCGATAATATCTGCCAAAGTTGATTCACCGATATCTAACTTTTCAGCCCACTGTTTTTGATCTAGCTTACCTAATTTCTGTTGTAGCTCCGGTGTTCCAATAGAATCAATTGTTACATTGATACCTGACAACAATTTTCGAGTAGCAGCATAACTTTCTGGATGAATATCTGTATTATCTAATGGATCACTACCAGCAATGATTCTCAAGAAACCAACCGACTGTTGATAAGCCTTAGGTCCCAATCGAGGAACAGATTTTAAATCTTGACGTTTAGAGAACGAACCATTTTCATTTCTATAAGTCACAATGTTTTTGGCAGTAGAACCTTATCGTAAGCTCCAAAACCATTTTCAACGATGAACAAAGGTTTATACATTCGAGTTTTCTTGGTTAACAGCAGTCTCAACAACACGATCCAATTGTTCATCCAGTTCCTTTTCAGGTACATCGTGTTGATATTGACCAACACCAATAGCTTTCGGATCAACTTTGATCAATTCAGCTAACGGATCTTGCAGGCGACGCCCAATACTGACAGCCGAACGTTCTTCAACATGCAAATCAGCGAACTCCTTACGAGCATTGGCGCTAGCAGAATAAACGGATGCTCCAGCTTCGTTAACAATCACGTAATAAACCGGATGATCTAAAGTTTTCAAAATTTCACTGACAAACTCTTCAGATTCACGACTGGCAGTTCCATTACCGATAGCAATCATTTCTACATGATATTTTTCCAGTAATTTTTTGAACTCTGGACCGGCTTCAGCACGTTGTTTACTGCTAGCGGGTTTATGTGGATAGATAACTTGTTTAGTCAAAAAGCGACCATTTGCATCCATAATTGCCAATTTACAGCCTGTTCGATAAGCCGGATCAAATCCCATGACTACTTTTCCTTTTAAAGGTGCCTGCATCAAAAGATGGTACAAGTTGTTACCAAATACTTGAATAGCATGTTTATCAGCCTTATCGGATATTTGACGGCGAAGTTCACGTTCAATCGATGGACCAATGAAACGTTTATAAGCATCAGCAAAGGCTACTTCAACTTTTTCTACTGCTGGTCCTTTATGACGTCTGACTAAATGTGAATCTCCATAATGCAAGATTGAAGTATCATCAACTGTTATTCCTACTGTTAAAATCTTCTCACGTTCACCACGATTTATTGCTAAAACACGATACGGTGGAACCTGTTTCAAAGCTTGCGTGAATTCATAATAAGTTTCATAAACCTGTTGTTCATCTTTATCCTTAGCGCCTCGTTTGAGTTTACTAGTTAGTTCTCCGTGAGCCCATGTATAACCACGAATCCATTCACGGAAGTCAGCTCGTTCACTGAAATCTTCGGCTAAGATCTCGTTAACTCCAGCCCAAACCGATGTCAGATCGGGTAAATCTTTATCTGTAGAAATAAAAGTTTTTGCTTTAGCATCAAGTCCACGTTCAGGAAAAGTCATTAACCACTTAGCCAATGGTTCCAATCCTGCTTCACGAGCTATGGTAGCCTTGGTACGGCGCTTTTGTTTATATGGAAGATATAAATCTTCAACTTGTTGCAAAACTGTAGCCTGTTCTAATTGTTGTTTCAAATTAGGCGTTAGCTTACCCTGCTCTTGAATCAATTTCAACACATCATCACGACGTTGATTTAATTTCATTAGCCGATGAGCTTCATCTTCAATATCACGAATAGCGACCTCATCCAAAGTTCCTGTTCGTTCCTTACGATAACGGGCAATAAAAGGTACTGTATTGCCTTCATCTAAAAGTGTTAAAACTGCTTGAATCTGTTGCACACGATACTGATTTAATTGTTGGTGAACTGGTTTGGCCAGATCAACCATGTTATTTTTATTTTGTTTTGACTTTATCTTTAAAAAACGAAAAGGGACTTAACATGCGCACCGCGTCTTCAATTATACCATGGTCAATTCATAATTCAGTCGCTCACCTACACCTAAAATTTCATCCAAATATCGTCAAGAAAAATTAAAGTGATAAAATTAAATTATCTTATTTATACGGAGGACCAAAATGAGTTCAATCTACATCAAGCGTGCACAAATTACAGATTTAAAGGAAATAATGAACATTATTAGTCAAGCTCAAGCAATGTTGAAAGCAGTAGCGAAGATTTCAGCATCAACGCCGTCACTTTCAGCAGCTTCTTTCAAAAATGATACTAGTAAACATCTTGACAGGGCCCTAATGGTCGATAACAAGGTTGCCGGAACAGCAACTTTAATTGTTGCCGATGATCCTAATTATCGTGAAATTACTGATGGTCAATGGGAAAACAATACTGACCCTTATGCAACTATTCATCGTATCGCCATTAGTGGTGATTTTGCTGGTCAACATTTGGGTAAAATCTTTGTTTCTAATCTTATTAGTCAGTCTTATCAAAACGGCGTTCATAACTTTAGAATCGATACTCATAAATTGAACAAAAGAATGCAACACTTGGCTACTAGTGCCGGTTACGTTCATCGTGGAAAAATTTATGTTAGTGAACCCGCTGCCAATCACGAGGATAATGCTCGTTTGGCTTTTGAATTGAATCTATAATTTGTACAAAAATAGGATGTGAATTTGAGGTTAATCAAATTTACATCCTATTTATTTTGTATTGTCTTCGAGGCCAAATACAAATATCTTTATATATAATCTAACGAATAAAAATTTTTACTGTTTTTTGTTGCTAGAGATTTTTCCTTAAGTAATACTTTTAATATTATTACTTAAGGAGAAATACATGAAAAAATCTTTGCTACTAATTATGCTTCTAGCAATCATCTTTCCACTTAGTGCTTGCTCAAGTAAAAGAACCAAAGTATCAGAACCACAAAAGTTACCTGAAAGCCAACAGATAGCTGTTAATTCAAAGAAATGGGAAGAGCAAACTAAGGACCTAGCCGTAGTTCATAATTCACAATATTCTGACGACTACGCTGGTAGTGTTCATTCAGTCGCCGACTTTAAGAAAATTAATTCAGAAACTTGGGTTATCAAGGCAAAGGTACTCAATTTAGGCAAAGTTATTAATAAAAAACACTCTGCTTCAGAATTACCACCAGTTTTTACACGTGGCGAAGTCAAAGTAGATCAAGTGATTGGTGGTAGTAACAAGCTGAACAAAAAAATAATCAATCTTGTCTTTTGGGGTGGTATAACTTCCAAAGATAATAGTTTTTCATTTACATCCAACAAGGGAATTAAGAAATTCGACCATCCCGTATTAATACAGGACGATAACGCTCCCTTACCTAAAATTGGTTCTGAAATTATTCTAGCCATTCAAAGTGTTGATTGGCCATATTATTCTAGCTATGAACATTTAGATGAAAATGGTTTTAAAGAAGACACCACTTTCCAACCGGTCATGGCTAACATTCATTTCTGGGTCAAAGAACCTGGTGCTAAAGAATTTGTTTTGAATAATTCTTTGATTAAGAATAAACAAGATGCATCCCCAATCATCATTGAAAAAAATATGACTGATGAAATAAATCAAGAATATAATAATTAATCTTTATAACGAAAAACTTCCGGGCCAGTATACTCGGAAGTTTTTTATTTCAATTATTATCCTTGACCCAAAACGAGAATAGAATACCCATGAGTGACATCAAACCAGCACACATCATGGCAGCACGAAAACCATTGGTAAATGAACTAACATCTATAGTATTGCCAAATCTATAAAATACAATTACTGAAATAGTGGTTCCTAAGGCACCACCCATCAATCGGAAAACATTATAAATTCCCGATGCTTTACCAATAGATGTAGGATCAACTGCTCCTAAAACAGATTTTTGTAAGGCTGGTCCTGCCATTGAAAGTCCTATACCAGCCAACGCCAACGGAATTATCATGATTAAATAAGAACTTTGTTCAGTAACCAAAATTGAAAGCAACAAATAACCTATTCCCTGCAAAATAAGTCCTAAAGTCGCTATCAACTTTTCTCCAAATTTATCTACTGCCTTACCGGCAAAAGGAGCCACTACAACTAAAGTTCCAGTCCAAGGTAAAATTTCCAAACCTGTAGTTAAAGAGTCTGCTCGCCCAACAACTTGAAGAAACTGCGGTAAAAAAAATACCACGCCATACATTGCTGCATACAACAGAAAAGTTGCTACGTTCCCACCGGTAAACGCCTTTGAACGAAAATATTTTATTTGAGCACTGGAAATATCTTGTTGATAAGGACGAACAACAAACCAGATCCCTAAGACTAAACTTAAGATACCAACCAAGGCTGATATAACTTTTGAACTGGCAGCAGTTATTTCTGACAAGGACCAGATAATACCCGCTGAAGCGAAAATGACTAATAAGGAGTCCAACAGTCCAATTTTGTCACTATTACCAGTACTTTCTGGCAATATCCGTTTTGATAAATAAATTGCAACTAGTCCAATAGGAACATTGTCTAACGGCTTGAATTGCCAAGTTAGTTTAGCAACAATTAGGCCACCTAATGATGGCCCAATATGAATCTTAGCTCCAAGCTCCTTGAAAATCTTTGTCGTCACGGCTCCTCGTTCTGAATAGGAAAAATTATTGGTTAAAATTGCCATAGACATCGGCGTCATGACTGAGGCACCGATTCCTTCAATTATTCGAGCAACAATCAAAACGTTAATATTACTGGACAATGCACAAAATACCGAACCCAAAGTGAAAATGAAAATACCGATATTATAAATTCTTCGGCGACCAATTCTTTCACCCAAGGAAACACCAACCAGCAATACGGCACCAATTGTTATATTGTAAGCATTCAAAGCCCACTGCAAAGTATTCACTGAAATATGAAAATCTGTTCTAATTGCGGTTGAGGCTGTCGTGACAATCATTGAGTCCATCATCGACATGAAAAATCCTAGTGACGTTAATATCAATATCCAGGTGGAACTAATCCTTTTATCAGTGGTTGCTTCCATTTGAATCTCCTCTGTACAGTATTTTAAAATAGTTCAAATATTTTTGAACTATTTAACATTATCATTCAGTAAAATTTGTGACAATAAAAACCGTATAAAAAAAAGACGTCATTAAAACGTCATTTTTTGAGTAATTCAAAGATACCAATGAATTCAGCCATTTAGGATAAATATTTAAATATTCCGATAGAAATCAGTCACATATTTATCAAACGTACTTTTGTTCAAAGTAACGTATTTTTCACGAGCTTCTCGTCGTGTATTAATTAACCCCGCAGATTCCAACAACATGAATTCTTACGACAATTTGCTTTTGCTGATATCAACTGCTCTTCCCACTTCACCACAGGCTATCTCGTGATCAGTATGTTTCAGATATTCAATAATTTCTAAACGAATCGGGTCAGCTAGTGCTTTAAAAATTTGAATTTGTCTATCATCTATTTGATTTTTCAATTTAGTATTTACCATATTTGTTATTTTACTTGAGATTTAATCGGTTATTCAAGACGTTAGCTCAAAAAATCTTGTCTACCATTTTTCCAACTGAATCTTAACATGGCGCTTATTTTTTGAATCGGGATTAGGGTCATTTTTTTCGGCGTTATTTAATACCTTGAACAAATCTGTCATGACCTTTTTTTCACCTTCTGGAGATAAATCTATCTCCCCATGTGCTGAAGTAGTATTGTCTTCATCGGTTTCACTGTTTATAGTTTCTCTCAAAGCGCTAATGAATTCATGATGTTGCAACATCACTAATTGAAGTGTTTGTTCAGCGTGTTCTTTAATCCAATCATCTGAGAAATTTAAAACATTATCATCATCCGCGATATATTTTGTTTTTTGATTCAGAAACAAACTGGAATAATAATTCTCAGTTAAATTCTTAATTTTCTCTTGTTTAACAATTTTTAAAAGATCAGCATCCATCATTTTATTCAATGTGTAATATAGCTGATTATTGGGGATTTTAGTGGCCTTTGAAATCTGTTTGGGAGTTAGTCCCTCTTCAGCTTTAGTGGCTTTTAAAATTTTGCCAACTTTGTCGTCGACCATTAATTTGGCAAATTGATCTACTGTAACTTTGGACATTATTTTCACCTCTTTATCAGCATAAATGTTTGACAAATTGAAATCAAACAATTAAAATTCATTTATCATTTAAATTAATTTAAACGTACAATAATTTTAGATGGACGTGATAATATGAAAAATTTAGTTAAGAACCAAGCTTTTATGACCTTAACTGGTGCTGACTTTTTTGAAACTATCGGTACGAGCTTATTCAATATTATTTTATTAACTTATGCACGTAGCTTTGCTAACGCCAGTATCATGGTTTCCATTGTTTCAGTTGCAACAGTTATGCCTGGTGTCCTCGGTATCGTTACCGGACAAATTGCTGACCGAACTTCTAACAAACGTGTTTGGCTAGCTAGTACCAAATTTATTCAAGCTGGACTCTATTTACTTTTGGCTCTATTAATTACTCAAAAACAAGTCTTCTTACTAATGATTATTATCCTAATTAACATCTTTTCAGATATTATCGGTATGTACAGCAATGGTTTACGTATGCCAATTATTCAAACTAAGATTGACCGTGAATTTCAAGAAGAAGCTATGGGTATCACTCAAGGTATCTTGACTATCATGCAAACTGTCGGTCAAGCCATTGGCGTCAGCTTATTAGCCTTAACAAATGACTATCAACTGGCCGGCTATATCAATGCTTTAACCTTTTTAGTTGCTGGTATTATTCTAATTTTTGGGTACGATTCTCTCAAAGTTGAACAAATTAAACATAAGTCACCTTCCATTCATAAACTTTTGGCCCAAATGAAACAGGCGCTCGAAAAAGGTTCGGACACTAATGCTTGGGCTTTACTGGGCAGTATTTTCTTCATGAATGCTGTTGGGTCCAGTCTAGATGCCGTTATTAATCTCTACCTAGTTGATCAGGGAAATAAATTACCTCTTCCCTTCAGTGTAAGTGTACTAATTATCAACACTGTTCTCGTAGCTGGAACAGTGTTAGGAAGTGTTTTACATTCTGGATGGTTTAAAAATTTATCTTTCAGGTCAGTCATGATCACTTGTGTCGCAACATTGGGACTATTCTATATTAATCTCTTAAGTTTAAAGAGTTTTATCCTTATCATTATTTCTATGGCTATTGGTGGTTTCTGTATGGGTCAAGCTAATCCCAAATTAACGGCCGCCCTATTGAAAACTGCTGATGAAGAAATTATCGGTAGTTTAACTGGACTAATGAATACAGTTTCAATTATTTCAATGCCTTTAGGTACTATTGGTATCGTTCTAATCTACAATTTAATCAATCCTGCCTTAGCATATATTGTATCGATGATACTACTAGCTTTATCAGCCGTTTGTCTTTTACTACCTAAAAAAGGAAACGAGAATTAATCTCATTTCCTTTTTTCATACAATTATTTTAAACAGTCAATTCAATCTGGTTTCCTTCAGGATCAAGAATAACACTTTCGTAATAACCATCGCCTGTTACTCTTGGGCCACTCAAATGAGTGTATCCATCGGCTTCTATACGTGCAGATACTTCATCAACTTTTTCTTTTGAACCCAATGACATAGCCATATGCATGTATCCTAATGGATACCCATTTAACTTATCTTGATTCAAATCCTCACGGGTACATACTTCCAGTCTTGCTCCATCTTCGAATGTTAAAAATCTTGAAGAAAAAGTAGTTTTAACATTATGATATTTTTCAGAAGCAGTTGCTCCAAAATATTTTTCATAAAATGAGACTGTTTTTTCTAAATCATTAACAAAAAGTCCAACGTGTTCAATTTTCATACTATTACTCCCCAGAAAGTTTTTTAATTATCTTTATAAACTTAGTTTACTAAGCTGCAAAATTAATATACCATTGATATATGGAATTGTCTAGAAGAACCAAGGAGTAAAATTCATGGATAAAAATGTCCCCGAACTTATGAGAGAAAGAAATTTTAATGTCATTATTCAAACCATCATTCAAAATGGTCCTCTTTCATCTAAAAAAATAGCTGACAACACCGGATTAAGTGTCGTCAGCATTAATAAATTAATTAAAATTCTTACCGAAAAAGGAATTGTCACTAGCAGTCTGCAAAAAGTTTCAACTGGTGGTAGACGGGCAATACAATATACCATTAATGGCAATAACTTTAATCTATTAACCATTCGTATTTTAGAAATAGATCAAAAAATGATAGCAAAATTAGAAATCATCAATTTAAATGGAGGCATTATCTCTAACAACAATTTGCAAAGAGAAATCGTACATCCCGAAGATCTATTACAGTCCATTGAAGAAGTGTTGCAAAAGCAAAAGATAACGCCAAATTTAATTATCATAGGAACCTCCGGTGTAGAGTCAGCTCAAAAAATGATTCTAAGCGACATCCCCGGATTATCCGAAGTAAATTTGGAACAATATCTTTTTGAACACACTAATATTACCGTCAAAGTAATTAATGACGTTAACGCTATGGTTTTAGGAGTCAACGGAAATAATCAAAAAGATAATATTATAGGAATCTACTATCCCAAAAACTATGCTCCAGGAGTCGGCTTATTAATCTCCGGTAATCTTGTTTTAGGCAAATCAGGAGCGGCTGGAGAGATATCCTTGGGACCATCTTATAAAAATACTCACTACCCAATGAAGCAAGATATTTTTGAGGAATATTTATTAAATGATCTTCAAAGCATGATTGCGCTACTAGACCCCGACAAAATAGTAGTCTTCTCTCCCGATAGAAAAATCGATAGGAATAAACTATTAAGGAATTTGCATGACCGAATTCAGCAGATATCGGAAACCACAATTGATTTTGATGAGAATATTGATCAAGCTTATCAAAACGGTTTAATAAATTATGGTAGAGAAAAAATTTTTGAAAGTATAATTAAAAATATTTAATAGAATCTCATCATACTAAAGTAAATATCAAGCTCTGAAGGATCATACTTCCCATTATTCTTTTTACACGAATAATACAAATCAACCGCAGATTTAGGAAGACTCTTTTTTTGAGTTCTCAAATAGAAAATATAACTATTCATATAGCAATGTATCCTGCCGAAACCAGATTAACATCATTAGTTTTATCTAAAACTTTAGCACATTTCAAAATGAATTTAGCTAGATAATAGTCTGTTTTAATTTCAGGATCAGTATATGCTCGACTCAGTTGGTCCATTAGAACTGTAACCTCTTTACTTTGTTCCATATTCTCCTCCCTTTTTCGTAACTTAACGATTAAAAGATAAAACATATAATCATTTACAGCAACCACTATATACTAAAAGTATTTTTTTATTGTGGGACACTCTCTATATCAAGGATTTATACTGCATAATAACAATTACAATGTCAGTGATTCTGAATATCAAAAGTAATTTCTATAAATTTCTTAATTACTTGTCAAACTTATCTGTTTTAATTAATGGAAGTAATATAAAATGTTCATTATAATTAATGTGTCATGATCTATGAGAAACGGGGGAAATATTATTATGTTTTCTAAAATTAAAAAAACAGCAATCTTAATTGCTACAGGTGCCCTTTTATCTACAAGTATGGGTGGAACAATTGTCCTTGCTGACACTGATTCCACTCCTAACAATGATTCAGCTTCAACTACTACAAACTCTACTGAATTAACTGATACTTCTTCATCAACCACTAAAACGCAAGCTGGTTATGAAAATATCAACCTTGCCGCTGTTAAACTTGCTATGCTAAATGAGCTTAATCGTCTCAGGTCTCAAAACAATTTAGAGCCACTAACTTCAATTGATATTCTCAACAACTACGCTCAAGCTAGAACTGATTCTTTTATCACTTCTGGCGGTGTTGATGATCACTCCAATTGGCATTCGGCAAATATGTATCCATACAACTACACTGCTGAAGAAAATATTGCTCAAATGCCTTTTTCAATGATTGGCTCAACTGATCCCCTAATTATTGCTGAAAAAATCACTGATGAATTTTACAGCGAAACATATGATTCTACCCCCGATTATGGTCACAGAAAGAATATGCTCAATCCATATATAAGCTATGTCGGAATTGGTGTCAGTGTATCAAATACTGGTATGATTTATTTTTCTCAAGAAATGGGTAATGATCAAGAGTCATATAGTAAATACGATCCTAGTGCTGTCAAAGACTACTATATGACCAAATATAATGATTACGCTAATCCTTCCAAATATGATCTGGCCGATACCGACCGTAAAGGTGCTGACTATACTCAACGCAAAGATTATGTCACAGCTGACATACGTGGTGGCGTGACAACTAAAAATTACGCTACTCCTGTTTATGACCGTTATGGAAACAGAAATAAGGACTTAGAACTTGCACCAAATTCTGATTGGATTTCCGATATTGTTGCCACCATCAATGGTAAAAAATACTATCACGTTAGCACCAATGGTTTCGTTTCGGCCGCTGATGTCTTGCCATGGGCCAAGTTCCTATATGGCTCCAGCGTTACAGCAACCACCGATGCCAAGGTTTACGATAACAATGGTAATTTCACAGGCAAAATCGTACCTAAGGACAGTAAATGGATCATGGATCGACGTGCTGTTAATCCCAAGACAAAAGTAAAAATGTACCATATTGCTACTAATTCTTGGCTTCAAGAAAATCAAGTGAATGTAAATTAGAGATACCTTCGGGTATCTTTTTTTGTCCGATTAGAGTCGCCAAGCAATCCAAATTAGTCACTAGTGATCTTGCTTGATTAATCAGTTACCATCAAGTCCTTTCTCCCAAAGATTTTGCCCAAACGTCTTTATGAAACAGTTTTCATAATAAACGAAAGAAGTGCTATAATATTCTTAGGAACTAAATGGATGTTTGAATTACTCTTAGACTGCTTCCTATTAGAAATAGATACGCAGTTAAAGCTACGATCCAAATGGAAACAAAAATCTACCTAGAAATTCTGCATACACGATAAAATCCTGGTTGAGCTTATTCAATGTATATCAAATGATGAAAGAAGTGATTCTTATGATGTTTCCTTATTTGAAATTAGGCCCCAGAGATGGAGTTATGTTGATTTCAGTTTTTATCATGTTGATTTTAACATTAGTCTTTAAATGGTCAGTATGGGAATTCTTAGCTTCTGTTGTTGCAATTATAGTTGCATTCTTAGCAGGAAGCATGAAACCAAATGAGAAAAAAGTGCTTGCTTTCTTGAAAAAGTAGCTTAAATTCTTGTAGGTTCCAAACACATTCTTAACCATTAAAAGTTTAAATATTAAGGGAGCTACACTTTATCGTATTGGTAGATTAATTCTACTAATACGACAGAGTGTAGCTCCTTTTTTGCATAAAAATAGTCGTTATTCAGTTTTCACTAAAAACGACTAATAATTATTTATTGAAAAACTTACGAACTTCTTGTTCATAACCATATTCAGCATTCACTTTCTTCAATAACTTTTGATCATGGGTTACTGTGAACCCAGTTTTACGTAAGTGTTTGTATAAATGAATATAAGGAAGATTTAAATCTTGGGCTAGTTTAATTTCCTCATCAATATCATAGAAAACTTTTCTAAAAGAAACATCTATTCTACCTTCATCATCAACTGTCAAAATTGTATAGCAAGCTCGTTGGTCGGCCATCAATTTGGCATAAGGACTGTATGGCTGACCTGTAGCTCCCGGATTAATAATCAATTGTCCTTTACTGGAAGTACGCATTACTTGTTGATGTGTATGTCCATACAATAAAACATCCTTATCGCCGGCTAAATGATCAAAATTAGCTTGTGCCTCAGATGGAAATAAATCATGTCCCGTCGAACGTTCAGCTTGATTATGTGACAAACCAAAATTTAATCCATTAACAGTTATCGTTGTGGAAATTGGTCTTTGAATCAATTCCTGATAATGTTTAGAGCTTAAGTTATTGATTAAGTATTCAGTCAATCTTGATAAATAAACCTCAGAAGGATCATCGAAATCAGCATCCCCTTTAATAATACTATCAATCTCTTGTTCCCAGTTTCCCTGTAGCCAAACCACTGGATGTAAAGATTCCATAGTTTCATAAAGCCGTTCAGCTCCAGGACCAGGCAAGAATAAATCTCCTAAAAACCAATAATCTGTAACTCCATTTTGTTTAGCATCTCTTAAAACAGCATCCAAAGCAGACACATTACCGTGAACATCAGAAAAAACTGCAATCTTGTGTATCATCTTCAACATCCCCTAAGTTCATAAACCACTTTAACATTGCAGTTTACATAAGAATAATAACCATTATTGTAATCCATTTTATATCCCAATGCTATTATCGATTTGTCTAGACTTAGCTTCTACTATTTATCAACGATTTTTAAGATTAGTTTTATCAAATTAAATCCTACAAATTTTAATATCTTTATTTTCTATTTTTCTAAACGTATACCTCTTGAATTGTATAGATAGAAGAAAAAGCCTAACAATAAAATAAACTCCAATAGAATGATTCCCAATGATTGAAGCGATAATTGAATCGACTGATTCAATGAAACAGCCCTTAACATCTTCAAAAGAATTCCTGTATAAAGGTAATTGGATACTTTTGCCATTGATTGATTAAAAGTAGCAAATTGAGGTATCAAGATTAATGGCAGTATTACTGGCAATACAACATATGATGTGTCCGATACTTTTCGACATAAAATTCCGATTAATAACCCAACAATCATGCTCATCAAGGTCATAACCATGCTAATAACAATATAAATAAGGTAACTCATGATTTGTAGTTTAACGCCACTTAAGAAAGGCAAAATAAAGTTTGTAATCATAATGACAACGAATGGTGGTGTAATCGTTGCAATTACATAATCAGTTTGACTAATCGACGAAGATATTAATAATTTCAAACTTTTTTTCTCTTTTTCTTCTGCCATAGGGATACTAATCATCATAATTGATGCCATAACTGAATTAAACATAACCACCATCATCAAAATGAATGGTGCCTTTTGACCATCAAACGATATATTTGGCAAAGTAGTTCTAAATAATATACTGAAAAATATGGCTAGAATAGAGCCTACCATAGCTGAAAAATTTTTAATTAATAACTTAAATTTAACTTTTAATAAGACAGGAATATTATTAGTTTTCATTAGATATATTTCTCTTTTCAATAGATTGAATGAACACTGTTTCTAAAGTAGGTTCATTAGAATGAATACTTCTTATTCTATTGTTCAAAATAAAGTCTGCTAATTCACTATTTTGCTTAGGCAACACAAAGATATCTGATCTATTATCAAACGTAAAACAAGTTACTTCTATTTTTATACCAGCAAATTTATTTTTGATATTCTCTGGACTCCCCTGCTCAATAATCCGACCTTCATTCATCAATATTAAGTGGTCACAAAAATTCTCGGCCTCATTCATATTATGAGTTGTTAATATCACTGTTTTTCCTGATTTTTTAATTTTATAAATCAAATTTCTGATTTTTTTACTAGTTATGGGATCGACATTACTGGTAGGTTCATCTAATAAAACTATTCCAGCATTATTCAGAAAACATCTAATCAAAGACACTCGTCTTTTCATACCTGTTGATAGTTTGGACATTTTTATTTTTTGACAATCATGTAAACCAGCTGACCGCAATAACTTTTTAACTTTCTTGGGACCTTTACCAAAAATATTGGCATATAACAAAAGATTATCTATCACACTTAGCTCGTCATATAATCCACTATCAACAGCACACAGACTAATTTGTTCAAACACTTTATCATTTTTCTCAACAGGAATTCCATCTATGTCAAGCTCCCCTTTAAAAGAAACTTGATTTGTTAAAACATTCAATAAAGTGGTTTTCCCTGCTCCAGAAGGACCTATAATACCAAATATTTCATTAGTTTTAATTTCAAAATTAATATCCTGTAGGGCATAATTATTTTCTAATTGTAAAAACTTTTTCCTGAACTTAACTGATATATTCTTACACCTAATAACCTCATTCATTTTAAATTTCCTTTTGAAATCATATTTTACAGAACAAAAATTATCACAATTAATAATTTCAAGATATAAATAATCAAGCTATTTACAAAGAATTTACAATGAAACTATCAAACAAAAAAAACGTTCAAATATTGAATATAAATCCAATATCTGAACGTCTTCTATAAAACAATCGCTAAAGCTATACCAAGCATTATCATACCCAGCATGTGATATCTATTACCGATTTCGGAACCTTTAACCATTTTTGACCTGTCCTCAACAAATTGATCCGAAGATTTTTTCAAAATGAGTTGATATAACCTGATTCGATTCTGAGCATACAATCTATATGTGTACAAATAAGCTAAAGAAAATACTATCATCAAAATGGCAAATATCTTTATCAAAGAATAATCATAATAATTAAGAACCACATAAAAACCAGTTACTCCTAATACAATGGAACAGATAAGTAACAAATAAAGACATATCCAAATATACATACTCCGTTTCATACGTTTGTATTCTTGTGGATATTCCTCCATTATATCAGCGGTCCAGCGATATAGTTTTGGTCCATTAACCGTTTTATTGTACTTACGAATTCGTTTAATTTCAGGTAAAGCCTTAAAAATAAAAATTATAATACTGATTAATACCAACACAGCAGATATGATTACTTTCAGTTTTAACATGGAAATATTCTCCTAACTTTCTATGTACGAATAATGTTACACCATAACGTACATTTCAAGATAGGCCTTAATCACATCCAGCTAGGCTTATCACCATCAGTATTGGGTTTGTTCAATCCGACACTTGCTCGTAGGTCTTGACGTGGATTATTGATTAATTTTAGTACAAAATCAGCTACACTAGCACGTGAAACTTCAGTTCCTTTGAACGGTTGATCTTGAGTTGTTTCCTCATAATCAATTTCATCATTATCGGTTAACCATGCTGGACGAATTTCAGTATAGTAAAGGTTTGATTGTTCCAAAAGAGTAGCTGACTCTCTAAACCCTGGTAAAAATGCAGCAATAGCTTGCTCATTCCATTCACCAAACTTACCTGGTACTTCATGATGAGCACCTAAAGCACTAATGAAAATTAAACGCTTCTTTCCCTCTTCTTCCATTGCAGCCAAAATACTTTTAGTTTGAGCACCTAAATCAGTTCCTCCAACATTTGAATAGATAATATCGGCTGGCCTCATAGCTTTTGCTAAATCTTGTGTTTTGAGGACATCCCCATCCACAATTGTGACTCTGTCATTTCCTTGATATTGACTCAATCTTTCAGCCTTCCTCAAAAAAAGAATCAAATTATTCTCTGTTTCCTTTAAAATGCGTTCAATTAATATCCTAGCAGTACCACCATTGGCACCAATAATCATTACTGTACTCATATATTTATTCCTGCTTTCTGATTAGCTTACTAGAATATTCTATGTTCACTTATAAAAGATGTCTAATACCTCTATCTAATATGTATCTATGCTTAAAAAGCATATCATTTATTTTAATTACTTAAGCAGTATTTTTTCTCGATACGTCGACGGACTCATACCATACCAATTCTTAAAGGCTCGTGAGAAGGACTCCGGATCAGAATATCCCAATAAATAACTTATATCGATCAATGTTAAAGTTTCATCTTTCATTAAAGGATTAACTAGACTTTGCCGAGCATACTTTACTTGTTCATTGAAAGAGGTTTTCAATGTTTTCAAATTCCGCTGTAAAGTTCGTTTACTAATATTTAAACTCTTCGATACTTCATCTATTCCAAAATCACCACTAGGAATTCTTTTTATCAAAAGCGCCTGTATATTTTCTTCCAATGATTTATTACTCTTTACTTCTAACTTCTTGCGATCCAATTCAGGACGTATAAATGTCCACATAACATTATTTGAAGATAAAAAGGGTCGGGCTAAGTCATTATTGTCAAATATAATTTCGTTCTCCATTAACTTTTCCGGAGTCATTTTTAAAACATCAATTATATCCGTTCCATAATCATACTTGCTCCCCACTTTAATGGGCACGATTGTCTTCGAAGTACCTGTTCTCAACAGATTAAGTATCAAAAGTTGTTCTAGCATGACAGTAAAACGGGGCAATTCTAATTGTAAATCGATCCCCGAAATATGAATAGAGGTGGTTTTTTCATTAGTCATGATTGTTAATTTCACTGGACCTATTAGAAATTTATATTCAGCCAGCCGCTTTATAGCCTCTAACCCATTTTGGGCTGTCATTGCTGCAAAAAATGATGGCATAAAAGTATTCATCTTTTCTATTTGGGACAAATAAATAATATTTTGATCAGATGTTTTATTATCCAATACATCCAATAAACGCCAGTACTCACTATTTTATTAAGCTCAATGGTTTCTTTCCACAGAACCTTATTGATTCCCGCCTCCTGCAATATATCATTAATGTCGAGGCCCATTTTATTCATAAAAATTTGGAATTGACTAGAAATACTCAGTTTCATTGATTGAACAGCTCCTATCTATTAACTAGCATGCTTCATTATGAAATCAAAAATTGTTGTTGGTAAGATTGTTTTAGCAAATACTAATGGCTTAGCTCCAAAGCCGATAAGATATCTAGTTTTGGGACGATTTGAGCTAACTGCTTTTAAAATAGCTTTGCACCCCTCCTTTGGAATAGTCATCATATTGGATGAGTATTGTTTTCTCATTCCTGCAGCGGCTTTGTCGGCTTGCCCTTCATAGGCACCACCTTGAGCAGATTTTTGTAACTTATCAGCCGCAATGAAGCCCCAATTTGTTTTAATACCACCGGGTTCAATAATGGAAACTTTAATTCCAAATTCCTTAGTTTCCATTCTTAATGCATCACTAAAAGCCTCTACAGCATACTTAGTAGCGTGATACCATGCTCCCATATAACTAACTAAACGTCCTCCCATGGAAGAAGTATTAATGATTCGTCCCTCATGTTGTTTTCTCATATATGGTAATACTAATTGGGTTAATTGTGCCATTCCGAATAAGTTAACATCAAATTGTCGCTTGGCTTCTTCAATTGAGACATCCTCAACTGCTCCATAAGAACCATAACCAGCATTATTGATTAAAACATCAATACGTCCTTCTTCTTTGATAATAGTTTTAACGGCACTTTTAATAGATTCTTCATTAGTAATATCCAATTCCAGTGGACGGACATTATATTTTTTCAATTCATTTAACTTGTCTAATCTACGAGCTGCACCATATACAATATTATTTTGTAATGCTAACAACTCTGCTGTTTGATAACCAATCCCACTACTTGCACCTGTAATTAAAATAACTGACATCTGTCTGCCTCCGTGTCTCAATTTATGTACCTATAATACCGACAAATGACGTCAATCTTAATGGCATAAAGTGACATGTACTTAGCTTATTGTGCCAAATAAAAACTGCCGGATTTTTAAACCAGCAGCTTTTATTTATTAATATCACTAGATATTTGTTTCAAAAAGGCTTCAGCGGCTTGAGAAAGTTCTCGTCCCTTTTGCCAAACTAGATTTGTTCCCGCTGTTCGACGTGGTTCCAATGGCACAAAAATTAAATCGGATTGATTAGTATTGATAATCCCGTCAACACACAGAGCATAACCTACTCCAGCTGATACTAGTAATGATGCGTTATAAAGTAGATTGTAAGTTGCTACGATATTAAATTTCTTAGTGCTTTCACCATACCAATCCTTTAAAGTATCCAAAAAGCCGTTCTGTTGTGTGACAATCATGTCACGATTCTCTAGGTCATCCAGTGTTATATGATCTTTATTAGCTAAATCAGAACTACGTGGCATCAAGACTCCCCAACGACTCTCACCTAATAAGTGAATGAACTCGAAATCCTTCTTTGAGGCCGGATCTACTACAATACCAAAGTCAAAATTCCCTGAATCCAAGTTTCTTCTAACATCGTTAGCATTGGTACTGACGATATTAACTTTAATATGTGGGTACTTATTTCTTAATACTTTGATTGACTGAGCTACACTAATGAAACTTCTTGTTTCAGCGCTACCGATAACAATTGATCCGGTAATATCCTGACCTATCTACATATTATCAAGTGTCTTATCGGTCAAGGCCAGAATCTGATTGACCTGATTAGAAAAATATTCACCCTCACTAGTTAATTCAATTGAACGTCCACCTCTTTTTATCAAGGTTACGCCCACTTCATCCTCCAAATCCTTCAATTGTCTGGAAATGGTTGGTTGAGAAACATGTAATTTTTCGGCAGCACGACTAAAGTTTAATTCTGATGCCACAGCCTGGAAATAACGCAAAACTCGTAATTCCATTTTTATTTCTCCTTACTATTACAATATCGTATGATTTTAGATACATTATAAGCATTAGACATTGCCTAATTCAAGTCTTACTCTAATACACGTAAGCAAATTGATTAACTCAAGGAGAAGTATAAATATGGTTAATATCAAATTGGACCCAATCATGTTGCCTTTGCTATCAATCAACCAGAAGATACTAATGTTAGTGAGTTTACCGTTGGTCCAACAAACCAACCTTGGTAATTAGGTAAAATTATGACGAGTGAAAACAAATGGACATTCGAACAGTTACAAAATTTTGCCGAAGCTGATGATTTTAGAGTCTCGCCATTTTATAGTGATGGTAAAACCTACGGAACACCAACTTGGATCTGGTCGGTCGTTGTCGACGATAAATTATTTATCCGCGCTTGGAATGGTCAAAATTCCCGTTGGTATCGTTCTGCTATTCAACAACAAGGTGGACGAATTTTCTTAGCTGGTTCCAATCATGAAGTGATTTTTGAAAAGTTACATAATGATAAAATTAATGATTTGGTGGATCAAGGTTATCGCGATAAATATCAAAATAGTCCTTACTTTCCACCAATGATTCAGGCAGGACCTCGTAGCACTACTATTGAAGTTATTCCCAAATAAAAAATTCCTCTAGATTTTATCTAGGGGATTTTTTCTATTTATTGATTAATTCTTTAATTGCTGATGACAAATTCATTAACGGATGACCTAATATCTTTTCGAAATCTGCTGTATCAGCCTTATCCTCACCATTATTGCCCTTTAGTGTATATTCCTGATAAGCTTCTGAAACCGAAACCCACTGTGCAGGAATTCCGGAACTTTCTAGTGTGGAAACAAATTTGCTAGCTGGAATCTCTTCGATATCTAATTTTGTATTCAAGGCCTCTTGAGTGGCAAAGGCTATTTGGTGATAAGATTTAGGTTCACCTGCTAAATCAAGTACTTCACCATAATTTCCGTTAGCAATAACTCTAGCCCCAGCTTCGGCATACTCTCTCTTTAAAGCAAAAGACAGATTACCTTCTTTAGCGAAATACGGAAATTGTCTTGTTTTAACAGCATAATCGAATAAAGCTTGATTTAACTCCGTATACCAACTATTTCGTAAAAAGGTATGAGGAATACCTGTTTCTTTAATCCAATTCTCCGTTTGTTTATGAATAGTTTCTAATCCAAATTTTGAATACTCAGGATGAGAAATACTTGTATAAGCAATATATTTTACGTGGTTGACTTGAGCCGCTTGAACAACATTTTGTTGAATATTAGGTCTAGAGACTGACACAAAAAGTAGACGATCAATTCCTTTAAGAGCATCAATCATAGAATTGGCGTCCGTGTAATCACCAATTCTGACACTAACACCTTTAGCTTTTAACACCTCACCCTTAGTCTCATTTCTAACCAATCCAAACAAATTAGCCTCTGGTGCAAATTTCTTCAAGTAATCGATGGCATAATTACCATATTCACCACTTGCTCCGGTTATCATAATATTCATAGTAATTTCTCCTTCTTACTTTTGACATGTTGATAATACTAACGACATTCCTAAGACTTTTCATTATACAAAAATGCCAGAATGTATAAAAATTAGATATAATTACACTTTTATATAAATAGAAGGTTAACCATGACGCTTAAAAATCAAACTAAATTATTGTTCGCCAAAAAATTAGAAGAAATGTTAAAAAACATCCCCATGGATAAAATTCGGATCGTCAATCTCTGCAAAAGACGCGACACCATTCCTCAAACTTTTTATTACCATTTTCATGATAAATATGAATTAGTAGCTTGGATTTTTCTATATGATTTCTCTTTAATTTATGGAGACAAAGAACCGGAATATTCGATTGCCAGTATTAAAAGAAACCTAATTCAAATGGAAAAGCGAAAAACTTTTTACCAACGAACTTATACCGATCACTCTCAAAATTCGATAAATCAATATATTCAGAAATTCAATATAGTTTCGGCTAAAGCAGCCGTAGAAGATTTTTATCAAACTAAATTAACATCTGAACAAGAATATGCTATTAAGTACCACTCGTACGGCAGTATGGGACTATTCAACGAATGGCTCAATAATTTATCTTCTATTACTATAGAAGAATTAGCCACTTTCCAATATCAACACACGCCTGAATTTTTGAAAGCGGCTTATCAAAATTATTCTTTTAGAAATTCAAAAATCTTCAAATAAAAGAACCCTGCTAAATTAGTTAGCAGGGTTCTTTCTTATTGCCTAATTTTATATTTTAGGATGATTCTCAAGCCATTTCTCGAAAAATTCCACTTGAAATTTATTTGCTTCGACACCATACTCGTAAGCCAATGTCTCCGTATCCGTCATTTTACGGCTTGACTTATTGATGTACTTTTCTAAACGTTCACTAAGCAACTCAGTTTCTTCTTTTTCTTTTCGAACATAATCTTCGATTATCTCTCGTAGCTGATCTGGTTCCATATAGTCACCAAACATCAAACGAGCCAGAAAATCAGATTTTTTTATTTGCCTTTCAACTGGAGAACTTAAATATTCAGTAAACTCTTCTTTTCCCTTTTGAGTAATAGTGTAAAGATTTTTATCTGGTTTTCCATCTTGTGGAACGACCTCTTTAGTAACTTTTCCTTCTTTTTCTAATTTGCGAAGTACTGGATAAACCATTCCCGATGAACTATCGAAAAAGAAGGCAAAACTTGTTTGAAACATTTGAGTTATATCATATCCAGTTTGTGGTGATCTCATTAAAATTCCTAGCACAATTTGTCGACTCTTCACGATGATCTAGCTCCTCTTCATTAATAATTTTAGACTAACACACGGATTAAAATTAATCATTAATATCTCTCTTACTCTTCATTAATATTTTTTTATATTCATCACGTTTATAAAATAACAAACAGACTGGTATAAACATTATTGTAAATGGTAATGCCATAAAATAGAGGCTCAAAAATGCCTTACTGATTAAATGGTTAGCATTTTTACTGATTTTATTAGCATCTCGATTGATTATTCGATTATCCTTTTTTACCATTTCCTTAATTTCATTAGTAACTTCAGATGTAATCTGTTCTTTAACCTGTTCTCCTTGTTGATCCGACAACTGACTAATTTTAGCCTTTCTTAATGCCTCAGCAACATTGGCTTGAATTAATCGCTGTTCCTTAGTTTCAGATATTCCTTTTTCATCATTTCCATTTGTTTTGGCATCACTAGATTCAAAATGGCTATGAGTTACCTTTAACATGTCTTTTTTAGAAGTTGATGTTAATTCACTTGTACTAATCAGCTTCTAAGCGTCAGTCCAAGCATTTTCCTTAGCTTTGCTGACATTAGTTGTCAACATAGATACAAAAATTGCCACTGCAATTATATTACCAATTTGTCGTAACACTCCCATGACACTTTGAGATGCCGACAATTTTTCTCCTTTGAAATCAGATGCCGCTAAAACCGTTATGGGTCCAATCACGGTCCCGTAACCAAAACCTATTAAGATTAATCCCAAAAGGATTTGCCAATAATATTCAGAATTAACAGATCCTAAAACAGCGTATCCCATTGACATACTTAAGAATCCAATAAAAATTATTAATCTCGGTCCAAATTTTTCTACTATTATTCCTGTTATTGGGGATACTAAGAATATCATTAGTGATGCTGGTGTTATTAGTAAAGCAGCGATCAATTCAGTCTTTCCTTGTACTTGTGTAAAAAACGTTGGCATAATAACCATTACAGCTACTAATAAAAGCCCTGCTAAAACTACTGTTAATGCCGAGCCAGAAAATTGTCGATTCTTAAACAAATCTAGTCGGATCATAGGATCAGTGACTCTTTTTTCGATAATAATAAATATTATAAAACTGACAATTGTTATTAACGTTAAAGAAATAATTCGATAATTCATCCATCCCCAATCATTTCCTTGTGTTAACCCCAAAGCTAATGAAAACAATGTCACCATCAAAGATATCATGCCACCAACATCAATTTTGGCATCAATCTTTTTCTCATGACTCAATGGCAATTGTAAAATAACACCGACAATTGCTAAAACCACTAACGGTAAATTGATGTAGAACACCCATCGTCAGCTTGATAAGAGGATTTATCAAAGAAGATTTTTTGGTCCCAAGGTTGCTGCTAATCCTTGTGTCAATCCAATTGTTAAAAGTGCTTTACTACGATGTTTTTGATCAATCGTATCAATGGCAATCGTCATACTAGTTGGAAAAACAATTGCTGCACCAATACTTTGAATACCACGGCCAATGATTAAAACAGTTGGGACGTTTGCTATTCCTGAAACAAAGGACCCACTTGCAAAAATTAATAACCCTACTAAATAAATTTTATTCCGTCCCCAAATATCTGCCAATCTTGATAAAGGAATTGTTAAAGCTGCGAAAGTAATAGTATAAATGTTTAACGCCCAAGACAAACTTGTCAAAGGAACATTCATACTAGATTGAATTGCCGGTAAAGCAATATTCATAACTGTTGTATCAAGCATACACAGAAAAGTTCCAATACACATTGTCAAAATTAATAATATTTGTTTTATTTTCATCTTTATTCTCTTTTCATATTAACAAGTATAATATCAATTGATGTTCATACTATAATTGTTAATACTATACTTGTCAATATGAAAAATTAATTGCATAAAATATATCACACAAAAAAGGAGTAGTTATAACCATTTAGGTTACAACTACTCCTTTTAGATACCTTTGATACTTTGTCGTTCTTCTATACGAGTTGGAATCATCTGTTGAAGGTGTGCCAACTTCTTATGCTTCTTTATATCTTCAATTCTTTGTACTCCACTCTTGCCCATTTCAAAGAAATTTTGAGAAACACTTGTCAATTGTGGCTGTACGATCCTACACATTTCTGTACCGTCAATACTTACGATAGATAAATCTTCAGGAACATTCAATCCTAAATTTCTAGCTTTATTCAATAGACCAATTGCCACCATATCACTGACAGCAACAATACCAGTCAAGTCAGTATCTTTTCCATATTGATCCATCGCCTTTTCGCCAGATAGATAACTGTAATCACCAGTCTGTATCCAATCTTCTTTTGAAACAATACCAGCTTCATCTAAAGCTCTCTTATAACCCTTTAATCTTAAACGACCTGTATAGGGATATTTATCAATTCCAGCTAGGCCAATTTTTCGATGACCTTTATCAATTAATAATTTTGTTGCTTTATAACCAACTTCTTCATCATCTGAACTGATGAAAGGCCTTTTATCATCAAAAGCCATTGATAAGAAGCAATAAGGAATTTGTGATTCTTTCAATAATTTCAGATTATCTTCTCCAAGCGCTATCGAAAGTAATAATATTCCCATCACGGGTCTTTCAATGACCGTTAATAGAGCTCTTTTTTGTTCATCAGAATCGGCACTTCCGGCATAAACTACTATCAAATCATAACCATGCTTTAGTGCTTCTTCTTGAATTCCATCAATTATTTCCCCAGCAAAATTGGTTTTTACAGAACTAACTACTGCTGCAATTACGTTACTTTCTCTTTTTACCAGCTCAACGGCCGCTTGATTTTTTTTATATCCTAATTCCTCTGCGGCTTTTTTTACCTTCTCAGCCGTCAAAGAATTATAATACTTAGTCTTATTAGACAAAACCCGAGAGACAGTGGACGGTGCTACTCCAACTTTATTTGCAATATCTTTTATTGTCGCTGACATTCATCCACCCTCTTTGTATTTGCTTACAACAATATTTTAATCGTTTACTTCACTTTTGAATAGTGAATTTTTACTATTTACCTTCATGGACAATAGCTACTGAAAAGCCACCAATTACCATAGCTACAAATCCAATAATCATCATCATGCTTTGGCTACTACCGACCATTGGGAAGATAACGAAACTTGCTAATGAACCAATAATTTGTGGTAAACAAACCGCAATATTGAATAATCCTAAGTATGATCCATTATTTTTACCATCTAATGATGTTGTTAACATAGTAAATGGCAATGTATTAATAGTAAAGTTACCAATTCCATATAATGCAAAGGCAATCAATGCAATCCACTGACTATGCGTAGTGGCAACAATAATGATACTGATAGCGTCAGCAAACAATCCTACTGAATACCATAATTTACGTTGATTAGCTTTTGTTTTGGCATAAAATAGTCCCCAGATCAAAGCTGCAACACTATAAAAGGCTGTCATAACACCATACCAATTACCAGCTGCTTGGAATCCGGCAGATGCTGGATTAGTTGTGTGCCAAATATTATTGGCCATGGCACCTGTTGCGTATGTCCAAGTGTACATAATACCGATCCAACTAAATAATTGAACTACTGATAATTCCCAAAATGCTCTTGGAGCTTTCTTCAATAATTTCCATAAACTTGGTGTAACTTTTTGTGCATCTGACTTAATCTTATGATACTTAGCATATGTTTCAGGATTATATTCCTTAACATTGAGAATTGTTACCACACTAGTAATCAATAACATAGCGGCACCAATTAAATATGCCCAAATAACAGTTAATGGAACTTGTCCTTTAGCAGCAGTATTTGCGATACCCATTTTTGTAAGTATAAATGGTAACAAGGCTGCTAAAATACCACCGGCATAACTAAATATTTGTTGCCATGACCAAGCAAGGTTCTTTTGATCTTCGTTAACCATATCTCCGGCTAACATTTTGTATGGTGCTAAACAAACATTACTAAATAAATCCATTAATGCAATCGCTATAGCCGCATAAATCAGTGCTGTCATTGATCCATATCCGAATCCAAATGATCCGGTAAATGGTAGTAATACCATAACAACAACCGTTATCGGAGCACCTACAATTAAGTAGGGAATTCTTCTGCCCCAGCGAGTCCAAGTACTGTCAGAATACTTACCTAATAATGGTTGAACAAACATCCCTAATAGTGGTGGCAACAAGAAGAACCATCCCAAACTATTAGGATTAACACCAATTGTTTGAGTAATTCTACTCATTTGTGAACCTTGCAATGTAAACGCCATATTGACACCAATACAACCAAAGGTCATTGCAAGGATTGTCTTCATTGGCAACTTTGGCAAAGCATTATCGAAGCCTAATGATTTTTCTTTTTTCTTAGCCGAAGTTGTTTTTACTTTTTCTGTTGACTCCATATCTAGTTCCTTCTATCTTATTAAAATTGATAAACTTTTGCTTCATATGGACGCAATGTATCACCTTGAGAATCGGCATAATTGCTAATTAGTATCTTGGCATCTTCTGGAACATCAAAATGTCTCTTTAGTTTTTTATCCGTATAATTTAGTACTACCAACAATGTTGTATCATTATCTTTTCTAGTGTAAGCATATACGTCAGGATCATTTTGATTGTCTTTAACCAAAGCATAACTACCATCAACCATGACAGGTAATTCATGGCGTAGCTTAATTATCTTTTGATAATAGTAGAATATTGAATCCGGATCAGTCAAAGCTTTCTTTACATTAATTTCTTTATATTGTTTATTAATGTGTTCCCATGGTGTGCCGTCTGAGAATCCAGCATTATTGCTGTCATCCCATTGCATTGGAGTTCTAGCATTATCACGACTGTGCATTCCCATATACTTCAACATTGTTTTCCCATCTAGAAGATGTTGTTCATCGACTATTTGGTGATATGCATTAATACTATCAAGATCCACGTAATCACTTAATTTATCAAAGTAAGCATTTGTCATTCCAATTTCCTCTCCTTCAAATACGAAAGGAGTTCCCTGCTGGAAATGAAGCATAGTTGCTAACATCTTGGCACTTAAAACACGTTTCTCTTCAGTACTATCGTCACCAAAACGTGAAACAACTCTTGGTTGATCGTGATTATTCCAATATAATGAATTCCAAGCTTTACCAGCTAATGCTGTTTGCCATTTCGTCAAATTCTCACGAAGATCAGTAAGTGACGTCTTTTTATCGGACCAACGTCCCAGTGCTGGATTGGAATTGCTATCTAAACCCACATGTTCAAATTGGAAAACCATATCCAATTCTTTGCCATCTAGGTTGGAATATTTTTTAGCCTCGTCCGTTGTAACTGCTGGCGCTTCACCAACCGTAACCATCTTATGTTTGCTCATGACATTTTGATTCATTTCTTGTAAAAATTCGTGAATTCGATGTCCATTGGCAACGACTGGTTCTGGATTTCCATATAATTCATCAGGTGCTTTCTTAACATCAGGTAATCCTTCTGGCTTAGAAATGTAATTGATAACATCCATTCTGAAACCATCTACCCCTTTATCAGCCCACCAGTTCATCATGTCATAAACGGAATGACGAACATTTTTGTTTTCCCAATTCAAGTCGGGTTGTTGTGGAGCAAACAAGTGTAGATAATACTGACCAGTTTGTTCATCATATTTCCATGCTGGTCCTGTAAAGAATGAACCCCAATTATTTGGTGCTTTTCCATCTTTACCATCACGCCAAATATAATAATCACGATATGGATTATCTTTACCCTTCCGGGATTCTTGGAACCATTTATGTTCATCTGATGTATGATTGACAACTAAATCCATCATAATCTTCAAGCCTAATTTGTGAGCCTTGCTGAGTAATTTATCAAAGTCTTCCATGTTACCAAAATCAGGATTAATTGCTCTATAATCCGAAATATCATAACCATTGTCGACTTGAGGTGATTTATAAATAGGACTCAACCACACAATATCGACGCCTAGCTTTTTAATATAATCTAATCGTTTAGTAATACCTGGTAAATCTCCAATTCCATCGCCGTTACTATCTTGATAACTAGCTGGGTATACTTGATATACAACTGCATTTTGCCACCATTTATTCAAAATCAATCATCCTCGCTTTAATTATTTTAGCAAAGCAAACGTTTGCGTAATTTAATGTAAGCCCTTGCAGATATTTTGTCAAGCAAACGTTTGCGTAAAAAGACAATTTTAAAACTAAAATAGCCCACGGTGCTTAGCCGCGAGCTATTATTTATTTTATAAAAATAATTTTATCTAGTAATTTGAATTCAATAGAATTTCTCGTATCACGTTACCATGGGTAAAAACATGAATCAGTGTATAAACATTACTCCCCAAAATAGAACAATGGCTAACAAAACAATCACCCAAGGATTCTTCGACAAAAAATCCCAAAAATTCATTTTGCCATATTTTCTGACATACTTATTATGAATCGGATCAAACGTGAATTCATTTGGATCAATCTTTGAATTCTCCTGCTTTCCTAAAACCAAAGCATCTAAGCTAACATTAAATATATCAGATAACTTAACTAAGTTATTCATATCAGGTGTCGACTCACCTGACTCCCACTTCGAAATAGCTTGTCTAGTCACATACAATTTACCGGCCAACTCATCTTGGGTAATTCCACGATCAGTTCTATATTTCTTTAATTGATTTGAAAACTCAATCATCTTCAATCCCGCCCTCTACACAAATTTCATCTTCATAATTATATTTTCGTATAGCCGTTAACCATAAACAAGCAAAAAATCAATCATATTTGCGTTTAAAAATCATTAACTAGCGCAACTTTAGTTTGCGGAACTAATTATTGATGCTGATAAATCAGACTTTGATGGTTTGCTTTCTAAGTTGCACCATGCATAACGTCGTTACAATATCATTTATCTAATTTAAAAAAATATATCCATATTAATTTATATTAAATTGACCCTGTCATCATTCTTATAATAAAGCGATAATACTTGTAATAAATTATTAGGAGTCTCTATGCGTAAATCAAGTCTATTTATTTTAACCTTTATTTTATTTTTTATTTCTGGGTGTAGTATTGCTAAACATAAGTCCACTTCCTATGATATTAAAACGAACACCAAAAAAATCATCAATGCTGATTCCAAAACTTGGATTTTCAACGAAGCCATTAATTCTAAACAAACCAGATTTGGAGTTTCCGGCAAAATGGATACTTCCGTCGTAACTAAAGCCAATGATTTAGATTTATGGACTACTTCAAAAGGTGAATTCAAATCTATTGCTACAGGATACAAACAAACATCTTTCTCCGAATGGAAGAAACTATCACGTAAACAATATATGGAATCATACCAAAAAAAGCTTCACTATATGTCTGTCAAACAAGTTAATGAAGCTCTGAAAGCTCTAGGTGCTAAATTCGAAATTAGTAAGATGACTGATCTTATTTTTCTAAAACCTGAAATTGGTGATTTAATGCTAAATCAGGCATTTGTTGCTAAAGGTCACAAACTATATGCCATTGATATTCAATACATGGATGTTGAGCAAACCACCACTATTGAACGTGGTAAATCCTTTGTTGACACCCAAAACAAAAAATCAGCTAAACATTTAGATGTAAGCAATCTTAATGGAACTTGGATTGCTCCTGAAACAACGACTAGTGCCAATGATTCTGGAAAGCTTTTAGTAAAGGATGGTTACCTTTATCAACACCGTTATAGTAGTTTTGAACGTTCAGCTATTCAGGATTTGAGTAAATATTCACTAATCTCTTTAAATCAAAATTCAACTTATGCCTTACAAAAAAGAGAAGCTGCTCAAGCTGGGTATCAGTTATCACGTGACACTGTCGCTAGTGGTGATAGTCTTGGTTATTTATATCTCTTTACTAACAAAAAAGAATTGATCCGAATCGGCGCTGGTCAAACAACAAAATACCAAAAAACAAGTGACACTATTTCTTCAACTGATCTACCACAAAACCAAGTCGATATTTTCACTAGAGTTGATACTGCCAATCCTAAAAATGCTGCTTCAACCATAACTACTAAAGCGGGTCCCTCTGTTGTCGGTATTAGTTCCAGTATTAAATATTTAACTGATTCTGAGGCTGGTCAAATTATCAACGAACAAGTAGCCCAATAAACTGTCAAAGGACACATAATCCGTAAATAGATTATGTGTCCTTTTCGTCTAATTACTGTTTATGATATGAAAAGTATCGTTTACGACAAAATGCATTAATTACCTATTCGTTGCATAAAATATATATGGAAAGGGTGATTAATGGAACTGGATTTTATCGACCTCTAAGTTATCATTTATTGTCTAAGAATTATTAAAGAAATGAAAGATTTATCATTATCCAACTATATTTCACCTAAAATCATAGACATAAAGGGTAAGTTACAGGGTCACCTATTTATTTTTTAGAAATTATATTTTTCACATTAAGGGGATACAAAAATGAATAAGAAAAGAATCATCTTAGCTTCAACACTAGCTGTTTTAATAGCACCAACAGTTTTAGGAAACATTTCAAATAATGCAACCCCTCCAGTTCAAGCTGCCACAACTACTACAGACAATACCATTAAAAATCCAATTGGTACTGTTGATTATGGTGGTGCCTACACCGTTGATGCCAATGGTAAGCAAACAAGTCTCTTCCTTTCTGGTAAATCATCTTGGAAATTAGGTAAATCTGTTCTTATCAATGGACAAAGATATTATGAAGTTGCTACTAACAATTACATTAGTTCCGAACACATTACTCTTACTGATGGTATGCCCGTTGTAAATCCAACTATGGTTAAACCAGCTGTTGATAATCAAATCGGTACTTTGAGCTATGCCGTTAAATTAGTTGATGCTCAAGGAAATCCAACTGGTAGAACTTTACCTGCCGGCTCATCTTGGAGATTAGGCAACATGTACAATATTGGCATGAATACCTACTATCAAGTTGGAAATAACGAATATGCACTTGAAAATGGCATTAAAACAAGCATTGCTAAGCCTGCTAACAACCAAAGCAACACTAACACAAGTACTGATACTAACGCTTCAGGTCAAATTGGTACGGTAACTTACCCTGCACAAATTGTAGACGAAACTGGTCATTTATCTGGAGTAACTCTACCTGTTGGTTCTTCTTGGAAGTTAGGCAAAGTTATCGGTATTGGTATGAATAACTATTATCAAGTTGCTACTAATGAATACGTACCTGTTAAAAATATTCAGGTCAAAGGTACTTCAAATACCGTTGGACAAAGTACCCCTGTAAATACAACTATCAATTTGTACAGTGCTTCATACATTCTTGATGATAATGGTAATAATACTGGTAAAACTCTACCAGCTGGCTCTTCATGGCATACTGATCAGAAAAAGACAATGAATCATTATATCTATTATCGTGTCGCAACTAATCAATGGGTAACTAACGGTGGCTATGAAGGCAGTTCCAATAGTATCTACTCCAACGGTCCTATTACCATTACTCTAAATAAAGATATTACACTGTATGACACTTCAACTAACTCGTTAACTAGAACACTTCCAAAAGGTAGTTCTTGGAGAGTTAACCGCTCCGTTCAAAATAGTAAGGGTCAATACTTTGTTCAAGTTTCAACTAACGAATGGCTCCCCTTCAATGACGGATCGATTCAAGATTATGCTGGTGGTAATACAATTGTAAGTGGCTTAAAGTATGCTGCTGCGATTGAACCAACTTTTGCTACTGACGTAATTAAATAGTTTTTAACACACTATGAAAAACAGCATCTTTTTAGAAAACTCAATACACTCTGTATGTATTAAGCAATCAAAATTGATGTTGTTTTTTATTTTGAACTGAAATATCTTTTCGATTGTAAAGCATACATCTTTAATTTATATTACGAATACGCAAATAAAAATTAAGTTGGTGATCTTTTGCAAACAAATTATAAAGGAAACGTATTTTTTGATCTAGACGGAACCCTACTAAATAACCAATCTCAAGTCGAAGATTCAGTTGCTTCTGCTGTTCGTCAGTTAAAGGAAAATGATTATTTACCTGTTATCTGTACTGGACGTGCGCCTATTGAAATTGAAGCAGCCACAAGTGTTACTGGTATTGATACTTACGTTACCTTAAACGGTGCCTTGGTCGAATCTCAAGGTAAAACCATTTATAGCAATGATATTAAACCTGACGTAATCAAAAATATAATAGATATGGCTCATAAAAATGGCGATTCCCTCTTTATGCATGCACACACTAGAAACTCTTTGAGTGCTCAAACGCCCTTTATTAAAGAGTTCTTTCATGCACTAAAACTAGAAATTCCTGAAATTGATCCTGATTTCTACAAGAAAGACGCTATTCCAATGTTCGTTGTCATTACTGATGATGACGGTAAAAAATATCAAAAAGAATTTCCTGAACTTCAAATCTATAATACTGGCTACCATTCGCTCGATACAGTTGCCAAAGGTGTCTCTAAAATGAGCGGTATCAAACACTTACTTGAAGAATTAAATATGAAAGATAAAACAGTCTATGCTTTTGGTGATGGTGCTAATGATATTCCAATGATTGAATTTGCTGACTACGGTATTGCAATGGCAAATGGCATTAATGAAGTTAAAGACATCGCGACTTACATTACTACTGAAAACATTAATGGTGGCATCGTGAAAGGTTTAAAGCATTTCAATCTGATTTAATTCGTAATCAATTTTGTGACAATCAAAACAACTAATGCCAATACTAAAGTAATAATTGTTGATCCAACTATCATCAAAAGCTGCTCTTTCCAATAACCTTTTTGACTCTTTAACCTTTCTTCAGGATTAAGGCTCTTATTCTCTGTAAAGGCTACAATTTCTTTAAAGGTCTTAATATTGTGTCTCTTCTTAATTAGCTCCACTTTAATAGAAGCCCCCATACCGATTGCTAATAAGACAATGGTTATACCAAGGCCCCACCATGACAAAGTGTAGGTCAGTGGAATTCCAACCACTACTCCTAAAATTAGAAAGATTAGCATGACGCCCGTCCAAACACCTGTAGTATGAATATCGATTTCTTTTCGCATAACTCCGACATCCCCTTTTATCAGTTCATCTATAGAGATATGGAATAATGTACTCAAAATAAGTAGATTCTCAATATCGGGATAACTCTTGTTATTCTCCCAATTAGAAATTGTTTGCCGAGAAACATAAATCTTATCAGCTAATTCTTCTTGGGAAAAGTTAAATTGCTTTCGATATTTTCTGATTTCCCAAGGGAAATTTATTGACCCTTACCCCCTTAATTATTTAGATTAAACTGTCGGGAGTTATTCCACTATCAAAGTTATTTGACATCGACCATTTTAAAGACATAACGGTGTTATATTATTTTAATCGAAACTAAAAAATAGAGATAGGAATTTTTTCAATTCCTACCTCCATTTTTTGATTACAAAACAAATTTATTGATAACTTCAGCCAAAGCATCATGATTATTGTCAGCTTCTGTTATGTATTTAGCGACCTCTTTGACACTATCAATTCCGTTAGCAACACTAACTGGCAAACCAACAGCTTTAAGCATTGGTAAATCATTACTATTATCACCCGCAGCAATAATTTCTTCTGGTTTAATACCTAATAATTCACCTAATTGAACTGAAGCACTACCTTTGTCGATTCCGGCTGGGTTGAATTCAACATAGCGATCTGATGAATAAGTTACAGCATAGTCGTTATAGCCAACTTTTGCTTCAACAAGCATATCAATAGGTTTACGTTCAGGCATTGTTGGTAGAGCCATAATAACTTTCATAATGTTGTCATCTTTGAATTGATCAAAATCAGCATTTTTCATCTCTTGGAAACTAACACCGCGATTCTTCAAATAAGCTGAATCTTCAGGAACTGGATTATAAATGTAAAGCTTATCTTGTGTATATACGTGTGTAGCGGCCTTTTTATTGGCTGCTCCCGCTTCAAAAACAGTCTTAGCAACTTCAAATGGCATCGCATTAATAGCTATAGGACGATTATCCTTATTTTCCAAAATCAATCCACCATTATAAGAAATTGAATATTGGTTAGGTTGATTTCTTAAGTGCATTGTCTCTAAATCATTTTGGAAAGAAGTATAGCTTCGACCTGAATTAGGAACAAAATAAACTCCCTTAGCTGCAGCAGCTTGAATGGCCTCTGCATTCTTAGCAGACAAACTACCATCATCATTCATTAAAGTTTCGTCTAAATCACAAACAATCATTTTATACATATTTTTAAATCCCTCTCAGTTATAAGCTTACCTATTCACTCTATCGAAGTGAGTAAGTAAAAGCAAACGCTTTCCTAAAAAATGGGAGTCAAATTACCAAATATTCAGACGTTGTGTTTTATCCAACCACATGCCATCTGTTTTTTTAATATCAAAAGCTTTATATAAATCATCCATATCCTGCGCAATAATATTACAACGTAAGGGTGCTGGTGAATGCACATCTACCGACAAAAGCATCTCATTAACCTGTTTAGTTGACTTAATTCGCCAATTAAGCGCCCAATTAACAAAAAACACTTTACAATTAAAATTTGGTTGTGCTTTAGCTACTTCCAAAGCACAGGCCAATCCCCCGACGTCAGCAATATTTTCACTCACTACCAAAGCTCCATTAACCTTTTTACCCATATATGAAATACCGTCAAACTGATCAATCATCTTCTGAGTTAAACTTTGAAAATTTTCATAATCCCTTGAAGTCCACCAGTTCTTCATATTCCCTAGTTCATCGAATTTAGCGCCATTGTTATCAAAAGCATGTGAAATTTCATGCGCTATTACCGAGCCTATTCCACCATAATTTTGACTAACGGTTTGTTTCAAATTATAAAATGGTCTTTGGAGTATGGCCGCCGGGAACGTTATATCATTGGCTGAGGGATTATAACTTGCATTAACTTCATAACCAGACATATTCCATTTGGCTCTATCAAAGGGCTTATAATATTGTTCAAACATATTTTGGATTTCTAAAATTCTTAAATGACGAACATTTTCATATAATGATTTTCCAGTATCAATAATGAATTTATTGTAAAGTGAATCAAGTTTTTCCGGATAGCCTATTTTAACGATCATCTTATCTAATTTTAATATAGCATTTCTCTTAGTAGCCTCACTCAACCATTCATTCTGTGCCAATCTCTTTTTATATGTATCAATAATTTTAGCAACCATACTAAGAACATCCTTCTTAGCACCTTTACCAAAATGCTTTTTTCCATAAAAAATACCAATTGGTTCACTAAAAAGACTGGTAGTTAAGCGACAAGCATACTTTTCACGCTTCTCTACACCGTTAACCCCCATCAATGCACTTTTGTATTGACTAATAATCTGCCGACTAGGTTCATCAATCAAATCGGCATTCTTCATTAAAAAGCTAACTAGCATCCATGCCTTAACTTCATCAAATGTATCATCATTAACCAATTCATTAAAATGATTAAAGTAACGTGGTTCCCCAATAATTATTTGTTTTGGTTCATCACCAATTAAATTCTTAATTATTGCTTGTAAATCTATGTAATTCGATTTTTTACCAAAATCTATAAAAGAGACAGGGTTATAAATATTAGGATAATCTGCCCATTCTTCCGGATTCTTAACCATTGGCAATAATCTGCGATCAAATTTTAGGGCCTTCTCAACCGTTTGAGAAACAAATGTATCATCATATCCTAACTTGATCAGTAAATCTTTAGCCGCTTGGGAATATAAATCCAGTAATCGCTTACCGATTGAATTACCGGCATCATAATAAGTTTTATCTGGCAAAATCAATTTAGCCCCGGCAGCATAAAATGACTTCTGAGAATTGTCTTTCATATTTTCATGAACTTCTATAATTAAGGGCAAAATAAAATCATTTTCAATAAAAAAATTTAATTCACTACTCAAATCATTCAAATCATTCATATTATTTATTTTTTCTAAATCATTCTTAATAACGTTGGATTTTTTTAATTCCAATGCCATTTCATATAATTTAACTGCCTGGAGTATAACTTTATCTTGAATGCGTTCAGTTCCTGACAAGAAACCATTCAGATCACTTCTTAAACTCTTTTCAACATTAAAGAATAAATTGGGAAAGGTACCCACACGTGGGTAATCCTTAGGTATAACTGCCTTTCTTAACCAATGACCATTGACTGCTAAATATAAATCATCTTTAAGGCTAGTTGATTCGGTACTAATTATGTTACCGGCTCCTCCAATTATATTGCTTCTTAACACCTGATTCACCTTCGCTTAAACTAATTTTGTTATATTATATCATCAAATTAGGAATAAAATAGTACAAATTTTAGGAATAATTAATTTAATTAACATTTCTCTAATAAATATTATTAGGTAAACTTAAAAAATAAAGTATAATTGGTATATGCCTAAATAATTCAAAATTATAAATTGAAACATAATTATATTAACACAAAGAAAGCCCAGTATAGTAACCATTTTTAATGATCACTACACTGAGCTTTTTTAACACTGCAAAACAATTGGTCTAGTCTTTTAATTTTACTAAAAATTCAATTATGATACTTATTTATTCTGACCGATACTACCGCTAGCCAATAACATCATCATCTGAATAGTAGCTGGATAATAATTATTTGTCGGTATTTCAGCTGTTAAATATTTTGTATAATTATGTTTTAATTTCTGATCAGAAAGTACTTGAGATGCATAAGCCACTGGAGCTGTAAAAGCGATATTAGTATAAGCCTCGACTGCCTTACCATTTAAAGTATAAACTGCCGTAATTTTCTTCTTTGATGCAAAGAAATCACACATTTTTTGAGCGATGGCTTTACTTGTCTGACTATGATTCAATTGATAATCATAAGCCACTCGCCACGGTATTCGACAGGCATTAAATCCATACTGGGCATCATACTGAGATGCTACTTGGTTAGCCTTAACACTACCTAATTTCAATTGTTTACCTTTAACAGTAACAAAATCAGCCATCAAACCAGTTTTATGTTGATTGCTCAATTTTTTTAAGGCATTCTGACTACTTTGAACTACTCTTGTCCAACTGCCATCTTTAGTATAACTGGCAAACTTACGGAAATAAGCCGTCATTAAATCAGATGTTCTAACCAAATCAGCTGATTTACTGGCAGTTGCCCAATCACCAACTCGTGGCAAATTCGTCGTAGGATTGATCTCATATTTCTTAATAGCACTCAACAGCTGATTAGCCAATTGATTATATTTCAAATCACCTTTACTGCCCCACTTCTCATCTGCCAAAATCAGAGCATAAGCAATATCCAAATCACCGTCAGTCGCACTAGTTTGTTCTGCCTTAGTGCTGAGCATTTTGCCATCTTTTTGATTTTGACGCCATGACATCAAAGGATTATCCGTACTAATCTGGTGGGCTAAATAATAACGAGTTAACTGATCAAACGATTTTTGACTCCCAAAGCCTTGTTTAGCTGCCATAACAGTAATCAGCATCCCATAACCCTGAGCCTCAGAAAGAGTCTGTGCTTTCTTAGCAGTATTAGTCTTAACATACCTTTGTTGACCAGAACCTTTTAAATAAGCTTTCTTCCAAGTACGATAACGAGACTTAATAGTTGCCGTACTAACATTCGAGGTACTCTGTGGTGACTGAGTATTATAAATTGCGGTTCCAATTGCGAAAGCAACCAAAATAATCAGTCCACTAAGCAGCCACTGATACTTATGTTCCTTCAAATTACTTTTCCCCCATTAAAATCTTTGTGTCTTATACCATTGCGTATGACGTTTACCAGTAATTTTATCTCGTAAAATGGCCCAAAAGGCTGCAATTGAAACGATGATAAATAGTTGCGCATAGGTAAAGTATGAGACTAACGTATAGAAGAAATTCTTCACCGTCTCTTGTCCATAATCACTTGCTAAGGCAATATTCATCTGTAACAAATATAGGAAAAACATCATTAGCCAGTTAACCATAAATAGAACTGATAGCGGTGTTCCCAGCGATACCAATTGATGAACTTGTGGAAAGATAGTCTGCACTCCCGCTAAGATCATATTCAAAATAAAAATCGTATTTGAAATAATAATTGCGGCATTGAACCAGAAAAATGTACAAACATAATAGAAAACTTCCAATTTGATTCGCCAAGATGTGCGATCAAACAGATGCTTTAAATTATCCAAAATGACCTCATAATTACCACGAGCCCAACGTTTACGTTGATTGTAATAAGCAAAAAGCGTTTCAGGTTCTTGTTGGAAAGCTTCAGCTCGATGTGCCAAAGCAATCAATTTTCCAGAACGCATTAAACTAAACGAAATAGCAGTATCTTCTGTTAAGGCACCATTATTCCAACCACCAATCGATTGAACTATTTTCTTATTGATAATGAAATTGGTTCCCGGTATTCGACCAATTTTAAAAAGCTGCCAAAGACCTGTATGTTGAATTCTTTGTGTATTGACGATCTCCAAGTTAATACAGCGAGTTAAGAAATTTTGCTGGTAATTACGTGTCTTGTTACGACCAAATGCCGCAGCATAACGTTCAGGATTCTCTAAAACCTTCTGAACTAGAAAATAAAGTGCATTCTTTTCTGGTGCCGCGTCAGCATCGTAAACACCCAAATACTCACCTGTCGACACTTTTAAGGCATCATTTAGGACTCCAGCTTTCCCACCAGTACCAGTTCTTTCAATAACTCGAAAATTATGATTCTTAAACTCTTTGATCTGTTTTAATTCACGAACTCTATCAGCTGTATGATCATTACAATTGTCGGCATAGACTAACAGTTCAAACCGATCAAGTGGATAATTTAGACGCAAAATTGATTGTACTGTATCTTGAATTACCAATTCCTCATTATGAGCTGGTACTACTAAAGTTACCCTTGGATAACGTTTTAATGGCGGACCATTAACAATATTAGTATGCTGTAAATGTTTGAAAATAAAAATTACCCCACCACTTAAAGTAACTACGGTCATAAAAATCGATAACCAAATGGTAATTATTGCGATGACATATAAATTATCGATCATGCTGTTTATCCTCCGTATTAAAACGACGGATAGTTAACTTAAAGATTTGCCACCAACTGATCGATAAGATAACAATGACAATTCCAAAAATAATTGTAACTACTAAACTGAATGAAAAGAGCCAATTTAAGCTTCCTAAGACCATCTAATTCTCCCTCAGAGATATTCTTTAACGATATCTGTTTCTGCACTACGTTCCAATTGTGTCAACGTATCCTCAACATTACGATTCTTAACTCTATCTTGACTAGAATAAGTTATTTGTCCCATTCTTAACACCAACGCGTTTCTAGCCAATCCAAATTCTTCAGCAATATCATCAATGTGACTCTTAATTTTTTTCTTCATAATTGGTGCATTATCAGCACCCAACATTGGTGATAAGATAACAAATCTACCAGCACCAATATAGTACAAATGATCAACCGTAAATAACATTCCATTCAAATGTTCTGCAGTTGCTCGTAACAAACGATTGAATTTTTGATTACCCAAGAATTAACTATGTTTTCAAGAAAATCTATTTTGACCATCGTTAAAGTAAAACGATAATCTTCTTCATGATAGAAGACTAGTTTCAACTCTCTAGCAACAGCAATATTTAAGGCTCGTGCATTCAAAGCGCCCGTAATCACTTCCAAATCAGGTTTTTCCTGTTGTAACTGTGCTAATTCAGCAGCCAAAGCTTTCCGCTTCAATAATTGGTGATCTAATAAATACATTAAGTAGGTAGTTAATGGTGTAATTGTCAATAAAGCAACCGCTGGCCACAAGTACAATTCTCTAGTATAGGGAATCATCAACATTAATCCTCCAGCACACATGCTGACAAATGACAGAACACTTCCTAAGATAATGTATGTTGTCCGTCCCAAAAGTAATCCTAAAATGAATACTAACGATACAATCAAGAAGTTCAACCATGATCCATCAATGACACTTAAGTACAATAAGGTATACTGATAAATCAATATCAGGAGCATCCCCACAAAGACCATGTTGTCGACTGATTTAAACTTCATTCACTCATCCTCATTTATAAAAATATTTATCAATTCATTCCAATCAATCTAGTTAACAATAATTATTAGGCATTGTCAAAATGATTGTCTACCACATTTGGAAAAAATTGACCTACTAAAAATAACTTTAATTTTCTATTTTTTGAACCACTTCATTTATTATAAAACAAAAGCCAACCACAACAATAGTTTTGTGGTTGGCTTATTAATTTATCCGTATCCATTAAATTCTTTCGAACCAAGTTAGACCTGCTTGCGTAGCACTCCATTCAATACCTTCACACTTAGAATTGATTCTTCTGGCTTCATAGTATAAATCAATCAAAGCTTTAGGAAAGTTCTCACTGTCTTTCATATACTCACTAGCAATGTATTTACATATTAATGAAGAAATTTGATCAATATTCTGTTGATTTTTTAATTCGTTAATAAATTGACCAAGTACTTTTTTTAATTTCGTCCATCTTTCAACCTCAAGACCATTGTAAGCATCCTCTAATCGATCCAAAAGTTTTAAATCTATCTCTCTTAATTCTCTTTGTTTTTCCGTCTTATTCATTCGTATATTTCCCCATTAGAATATATTTTTCGAACAAAAAATTTGAATACATTCTAATTATTGTTGTTGATATACATTAATAGCAATGAATACACTAATTGAATTTTTCATATATTTTAAATATAGATTAATCGTTATTTTATTTGTATTGTTTTTCTTTAAAAATAAATATGGTCAAAAATCCACATACGATAAAAGGCAATTCCCATTTATATAACTTTAAAAATGCATCTGTTAATTGATTATGAATATGTTGCTTCACATCCTTAAAGATGCCTTTCAATTCATGATTGATAGTTTTAACTTTATTCTGTGTTGCTATTAAAACTTTTTGATACAATTGTTGCTTAATTTTCGTTGGCAAAATTATACCAGCATCGGATTTAGTACCGATAATGATTTTCGTTTGAGTTTTTGCCAATTTAACTGTTTGATCAGTTCCTATCTGTGGTAGTTTGATACTTTGTGAATTAATTTGACTGGTACTATCATTTTCTTTAACTCTATTAATCATTTTATTTTGTACTGTCTTAGGTAACTTGGAATCCTCTATTCTATCAGTCGCATAAGAATGAACATTTTGTTTGGCCGAATCAATATTGCCATCTAATAATGATAGAAAGAGTGCAATACCAATAATCACACCAATATTTCTAACAACATTCAGTACGTTTTGTGCTGCCGTCAATTCTGTTCCTTCTAGGCTACCTACTGCAATCGACATGGCAGGCCCAGCTATTGAACCAATGCCTAAGCCCAATAAGATATCAACTAAGTAAAGTTGATTATAACTATTTTTCAAATTTAAATGACCCATAAAATATACTGCGATGCCTAAAATAATAATACCGAATCCTACTAATACCCTGCTGTTAACTTTCCCCACCAATTTGGTTGCGATTGGAGTTGAGAACAATAACGTAATTGACATGGGAGTAATTAATAAAGCAGCATGAAGTTCTGAAACACCAATAACTTTAGTTAAAAAGGTTGGAATGATGCCAATAAAACTAGCCATAACAATAAAGGTAATCAAAATTACTACGTTAGCACCAACATAATTGCGATTCTTAAACAATTTCAATGGAATAATAGGCTCACTACTATGTTGCTCATGATAAAGAAAAATCATGAATAATAGTAAGGACGAAACCAAACAACCAATGGTTTCAAAGCTGATCCAACCCCAATTTTTACCTTCTACTAACGATAAAGTTAACAAGAATAAAAATCCAGCAATTAAAATTGTTCCACTGAGATCAATCTTAATTTTCTTAACCTCTTCATTCTTCATTGAAAGTAACAGTAAATTCATTGTTAAAACAATTGCTACTAATGGAATATTAATTAAAAAGACCCAGTGCCAACCAAAATATTGAGAAATAAAACCACCAATTGTAGGTCCAAGTGCGGCACCTAAAGCTTGTGTAGCAGCAAAGATAGCAATTATTTTATTACGTCTATCTTTTTCAACTTGTCTGAAGCCTAAAATCATCCCTGACGGTAACATTATTGCTGCACCAATACTTTGAACTGAACGGCCTATTAATAATACATTCAAGGATGAAGCTAAACCACTAATCATTGATCCAATAGCGAATACTATCAAAGCTATATTCAATAACTTGACATGTCCAACAATATCGCCAATTCGACCAAATGGAATTAAAAAGGAAGCAAATAGAATTGTATAGATATTAATAGCCCAAGATAAATCGGTTAAAGATACGTGCAATCCTGATTGAATTTCCGGAATAGCGATATTCATAATATTTGTATCCAAAATTACTAAGAAACCTATAACCGATAAAGTTAAGATAATCAGTTTCTTTTTCATTGTCATAATATTCACCTTCAAGTCTTTATGCTGTAACTTATGTATTTTTTTGATACACTTGTTTCAACAAGAACATTATTAAACATTTCAGCTTGTAAATATATTTAAATCGCCTGATTTTAATGGATTGGAAGTTAATGTTATGACTAGAGACACAAATGGTAAAAATGTAACACGTATGCAATTACAAACCAGAATCTGGATCAAAGATGCACTCATGCAATTGTTGAAAGAATATTCATTTGACGACATAACTGTCAAACAGATTGTTTTAACCGCTAAAATATCTCGACCAACCTTTTATCGTAATTATTCATCTAAGAAAGAGGTCCTTGATGATGCGATTACCGATATTATGTTGGACTATAAAGAAAAGTTTAATCAAAAAAATATTACTGATCTGCATGGTTTATTAGTTTATTGTTTTCAATATTTCGGCAACAACCACGACTATATCAGCATTATGGTAGGCGCTCATTTAACTGGTTATCTATCCGATAAACTGACTCGCCAATTTGCTGAAGGAATTCAGGACAATATTCGTACTTGGAGACAATGGCAGACACCACTTCAAAAACAAATTGGTATTCACTTTGCCTTCTATGGATTTCTAAATGTCATTATTTATTGGATTGCTACTGGATGTAAGGAAACACCTGAAGCCATGGCTGAACAAACGATTGAAATCATTAAAAATTTGGTCTAAAAAAGAGTGGCTATATTAGCCACTCTTTTTACTTAATTCTAATTATTATATTTCTGATTCAATTCATCAGTTAAATTCTTAATACTTTTAGCCATTTCGGGATTAGCCTTTAATTCCTTGGTAGCTTTCGGATTATTCAAGTGGTATTGCTTATCCTTAGAATCCTTAATCCAAAAATTAAATGCTGGCATATCTAAATCATAGGTATTTGTGTTCGCCAAATTGTTCTTCTTGATGGTCTTCATATAAACCGTTGGTTCAGTTTTTCCAATCGGCTTGATTCCACCAATTATTTTGGAACCAACTTTAGGAAGTGGTGCCTCGTTATATTGAACCAGAATATCATGATTTGCTTCTCGAGTTTGATTTTGATTCTTGTACCATCTGTTAGTTGTAGTAATTCCACCATTCATCACTAACACAATTTTCTTACCTTGAAGTGACTTCTTACCACTGATCACTTTATCAACGTAAACTGTTACCTTAGTGTAGGCACCATTATCAAGATTATCCATTTTGGACATATCGTAAACCGTTCCTTGAATAACTGACTTGTTAACTTTTTTCAATTGTTTCATTGTTTGGGCAATGTAGCCACGGTTATTCCCAATCTTGTCAGTTTTAACGACTTCTAAATCAGAAATCGTCTTGTGCCATTTACTGGCATTTTCTTTTATAGCAGCGTCTTCAGACGTATTACCACATGCAGCTAAAGGTAAAACAAATATTAAAGCTATTAAAGCAATCAGTATTTTTTTCATTTTATCATCCATCCTTGGGCGATATTATCTCATGTTCTACAAGGATAGAGTAGCTCGATTTCTTTATAAAAAGTTAACGAAGATATTATATCAATTTATTTAAGATATTCAGAACACCTTCGTCATTATTGGAATCCGTAAAATGAGTGACTTGAGCTTTAACTGAGTCAACGGCATTATCCATCGCATAACCATAAGGTGTCAATTTCAACATTGCCAAATCGTTTTCATTATCACCAAAAGTCATAATTTCATCATCAGCAATATCATATTTTTCTTGTAATTCGTGCAAACCGGCCGCTTTATTAACTGTACTCTCACTAATTAGTTCAGTATTATAACCAGACGTTTGACTCGATAATTCTGCTGGTAATGATTGACGAAGATTATTCATTGCAACATCAAAATCTACATGTTCATCGAAAGTTATACCGATACTAGTGATTTGATCTTGCAAGCGTTGTGGTGTCACTGTTGCCAAATCAGTAACTCGCTTTAAATGATTATAGTAATGATACGTTAAATCGTAAATTGGTTGAGAAATTGACTGATCTACATAAGCAGATTTCACACCAACTACTAAGTGTTCAACGATATCCTTCTTATCAAATTGCTGATTAATGACATTCAAAGTAGCCGTTACTGCCTCTTCTGGCATAGCACGAATTAAAAGTGGTTGATTGTTACTATAAACGGCTGCTCCATTTTGGGAAACAAAATCCATTTCATCTTTAAACTCCGCAAACTGATCCTGCAGACGTTGATATTGCGAACCACTGGCAGCTACTACCCGAATATCTTTGGCACGTAACTGCTCCAATATTTCACTGAAACGTTGATGATTATACGTATTCTTATCGTTTAAAAAGGTTCCATCCATATCGAATGCTACTAATTTGATTGCCATAATTTCTCTACCTTACTGTAAAAATCATCTTTCCATGATATCACAAATTAAATAACCCTCAAACGATTTACAAATTTTTCAATCCGTATAACGTTTGAGGGCTTTATTAATTTAGATATTTTTTTGTTTTAGTTATCGTAGTTAAGATGTTCATCTTTATTTAAACCATTGATAGCCTTAATTTCATCAGCTGTAAGTTCAAAATCAAAGATGTCAAAGTTTTCCTTTACACGACTAACCTTTGATGACTTAGGGAAAATAACATAGCCAGTATCAATGTGCCAACGTAAAACAACTTGAGCAGCTGTCTTATTGTGCGCCTTAGCAATCTTATTGATTGTTGGATCTTCAAGAATAAAGTGACCATGTCCAATTGGTGAGTAACCTTCGTTAACAATATCATTGTCTTCGTCAAATTTACCCAATTCAACTTGTGTCTTGTAAGGGTGACGTTCAATTTGGTTAACCATAGGTTTAACTTTTGCCATTGCAAAGACTTCTTTAAGTTGTTTCTCAGAGAAGTTTGATACACCGATAGCTTTAACTTTACCTTGATCATACAGTGTTTCCAAAGCTTTCCAAGTATCCAATGTCAAATTGAAGTCCTCTTCATTTGGCCAGTGAATCAAGTAAAGATCTAGATAATCCATTTGCAAGTCTTTAAGTGTTTGTTCAAAAGCAGCCAATGTCTTGTCATAGCCTTGATCAGCATTCCAAACCTTTGATGTGATGAAAAGATCCTCTCTCTTAACGCCAGCATCCTTAAAGGCTTTACTAATAGCAGCTTCATTGCCGTAAATATGAGCACAGTCAAAATGACGGTAACCAGCATCCAAAGCACCTTGGATAGCAGCTGGAATATCAGCATTATCAATACGATAAGTTCCGAATCCTAACATAGGGATAGAAACTCCATTACTTAATGTTTTAAATTGCATATTAAATTCCTCCTACCTTTAATTAAACTACACTTATATACGCTTTTTCAAAGATACTAACTTATCCATTCATATTTTTACATCAATTTACTTATTATTAACTGCACTGTCTCTAACATCATTACCATTTACGATAGCTTTTAAAATGTAATAGATGCCCATAGCCAAAAAGAATAAGAAAAAGACAGATCGTAACAAAGCAAATGGCGTCTCAAATAAAAAGGCTCTCCAAAATACGCTTCCTTGCATATTCCACAAACCTGGTGTCAAATACCAGCTTTTGAAGTCAAATAGATTTTTCCAATTGAAATATCCTGCTTGTATAAGAACAAAAAAATCAGTGAAAAATAAAATTGCATAAGTTATCGCAAAATTTGTGAATCGTTTTCGGGGCAAATTTTTAGATTCTGAATCTGAAAAAATATCTCTCGGTGATTGAGCATCCTTTTGTTGAAAATACTGTGCCCCACCATGACGACTTCCATACACCAACTTCCAGCCACTATCTGAAAACATTGTTACGTAATCTAAATACTTACCGGTGCTCATATTTTCATTGTGAAAGTCGATACGCGTATACGGATTAAAATCAGCTTTTGAATTTAACTTTTCAAATGTATAAATGTGTAAAAAGGGATTGACCTTAACTAAACGATAGCCTGTCTCCTGAACTAAATTAATCCATTTTTCTTCTGTATTTAAAGATAGAAATAATTTAAATCTTTTCATCATAATTGACCTCTAATATCCAAATTTATTTGCTACTTTAACCAGTTGTTGCATTCTTTGTGTTTCCAATTCCAAAATATTCTTGCCATCTTCAGTTATTTGATAGACCCGACGACGTTTGTCCTGACTAGGAACTTCTTTAATCCATCGTAGTTTTAACAAATTCTCAATGGCTCCATACATAGTTCCGGCAGCTATTTTGACATCCCCATTACTCAGTCGATCAATCTCTTGAATTGCCCCATATCCATGCAGTGGTTGATTCAAGACTAAGAGAATGTAATAAACTGTTTCAGTTAAGGGTAAGTTTTTATTTCTCATAGGAGAAGCTCCTTTTAATATACAGTTCAGCTTTATATTTTTAAGCTATATACAGTGTAACTGTATATTCGATTTATGGCAACAAAAAACCACATTTTTTCAAATGTGGTCTAAATAATTATTGGCTTCGGCACGTGACTTAAAAATAACCACGTTTACCTTATCTTTATACTTATTGATTGACGTATAAATTTGTGGCAATTCATCTTGAGCAAAATTTTCAATAAATTGCTTGAATTCAGGATCAAAACTAGTCTCTGTCCAAGGCAAATCCTCACGAGTTTTACCAACACGAGATTCGGCCCCAGCCAAACAAACGTCAACTGGATAATCCAAAAGAAAAACGGTATCGCAATATTTTAAACGCTCTTCAATCGTACGTTGATAATTTCCATCAATAATCCAACTATCCTTTTGTAGAATCTGTCGCAAAGTCGCATCAAATTCAACTTTAGTATGCGTTGTTTGATCTGACTTATGCCACAACATATCTAAATAATATAATGGCAATCCAATTCTATCACGTAATTTTCTTGCAAAAGTACTCTTACCAGCACCCGGACTACCAATGACGATTGCTCTCAACATTAGTTTTACTTCCTATTCAAATTTTTGCCAAAATTTCTGACGATAATGCTCTACCACTATAAATGATAAAGCAATTATTAGAAGGGCCGCTGTCCCATTAACTATAAATGTCGGTTTACCAGTACCGATTAAAAAACTATAAAGTATTATGATACCAACACTAAGAATCATGACGATTAACATCTTCAAAACAATTGCCATATTTCCGCCACCACGATTAAATAACTCTGTAACATTAGTCCAATTTGTTATACGCAAACGATAATCACGACTAAAATAGTACAAACTTACCAAATAAGTTCCCCAAATAGTACTGAGAATCATAGATAAGGACAAATAAAGATTCAATTTCCACACAATAATCATCACTATGATCAATGCCAGATTAATTATTATTTGGAAAATAAACCCTAAAAGAAATTTACGTTTTAAATACTGTTTCATTGATATTGGCAATGAACTGACAAATTCTAAGCTACCTCGATCTAAAGAAATTATATTAGCAACCACTGTCGTCGAATTAGTTGTAAAAGCACTAAAAGCTAATCCACCAACGAAGAAAACTCCCACCCATTTCAAAGGTAAATCATTAGGGATTTGTGTGAATGCAAAACTGATAATAAAAATCAAAGGTAGTGCAACTGAATTAACAAGTACCTGTAATAACATATTTGATTCTTTCAATACTTGACGATTATAAGCATCCAAAATAGCATTAAGATTCTTTCGCTCAACGTGCTTACGTTTACCAGAAGCAGACAACATCTGTGAATTAATACTTGTCAATTGACTACCTAAATGAGGTAAGATAGAACGTTTCAAAATAAAACCTAGAATCAGCAACACAATGATCAATCCCGCCCAGTTCAACAGGCTTATTACTGACATTGGTTCTACAAAAGTTTTGAAAAGTGGCAATATGATTGGATTGATAGCTTGATGCTTCCCTGCCATGTAATCACTATTATTCACCAAAAGGATTCCGGCCATAGCAATTACTAAAGTAACAGCCATTAAACCGTTCATAACCATTTTTTGATGTTTACGGAAGATCTTAGTTTTAGTTAAGGCAAAGACAATAATCGCACAAGCAAACAAAATTATTGTCAAAATAATACAAAAAGCTATTACGGATAACAAAAGTGCTATTGGAATCATAACTCCAGCATGCCATGCCGTTGAAAAAAAGGCTATGAATAATGGAAAAACAAACGGTATAACATTCATGGCAACTACGGTCACCTTGCTGAGAAAGATCTCTTTTTGTTTAAAAGGTAATGGCAAATAATTGTTTAAGTCTTTACCAGCAAAGAAAACACTGTATATACCGGAAATACTTTGAGAAATAGCTAGCAGAACAAATAAAACGACATAATAAGTGAACATATCAGGATATTCAACTAAATTAATTGGTAACATTACCGTTCCGTAAATAAGGAAAAATATCAGTCCATTAAGCAAAAATTGCATCTTCAATTTATTTGTTAACTCAACACCACTCTTACCTTTCCTACGCAAACGGTCGGTTACTTGAGGATTCAATAGTCTCAAGTTAACAGCCAACAGATTCTTGAATTGATCCTTATTCATGGGAATCACCTTCAATATCATCAACTAAGCCATCACCATTTTGGCGACCTGCCATTTTCAAGTAGATTTCTTCAAGTGACTCATCGTTATTCTGATCCAAAAGATTTTGTACTGAACCGTTATAGATCAAAACACCTTTTTTCAGAATTGCTAACTCATCACACAATTGTTGAGCTGTATCTAAATTATGAGTTGAAAAGATAACTGTTTTACCTTTAGCCGCATGTTTTTTCATCAATTGCTTTAAATCATAAGCTGCCTGAGGGTCTAATCCTTGCATTGGTTCATCTAGAATCCAAACATCCGGATCAGGCAACAAAGCTCCAATTATAATTGTCTTTTGACGCATACCGGGAAAAAACCTCGTCATTGTTTCATCAACGTGCTCAGACATATTAAATAAAGTTACTAATTCTTGGCGTCTCTGTTGTACATCAGCTACCGACAAATTATAAGCTGACGTTAAAAGGTCCCAATATTCCGCTGCTGTTAGTTGCAAGAAAATATCCGGGGTATCAGGAACATAGGCAATTTTCTCTTTGATTTCTTGACGATGCTCTTGTAAATCTAGACCGTCAACTTTGATAGAACCACTAGTTGGTTCAATAATGCTGACTAAATTTTTGATTGTGGTCGATTTACCAGCACCATTGTGACCTAGAAATCCAAAAATTTCTCCTGATTTAATTTTGAGATTCAAATGCTGCAAAGCCTTCTTATCTCCATAATTTTTACTTAAATCCTCAATTTCAATCATTAATTAATCTCCCGTCGAGTAATCTCTTGATTCAATAAGTATAACAATTCCCGTTTTTTCAATATAGACAATTAGTAATTTATTCTTTGAAAAATTTATCAATATAAATTGACAAGAATTATCTTTTCCTGTATTGCATTATTCATCCAATACAATTAACAAAAAATCATAGGACAATTAAATCGTTCTATGATTTCTATTTAGTTCTCTTGTCTCACTAGTGCAACATCTTGGTGAGTTTCTTTTTCAACTATTTCAATCATTTCCGCAATATCGGACGTATCGGAAACAGAACTGGATAAATCTAGATTAATTTCATATCCATTCTTTAGTTTTACTGTCAGATAATAGTCAGATGGGAAACGGTCCAAAACAGTATCCGGACTATAAGCAAAAAGAGCACCACTTTCCTTTACCATTGATGGTGCCTTAATTCCTGCTGTTGCCACTAATTTAACGGCTTCAATTTCAGAGTAATTAATAAGACTTTCTTTAGTCTTCTTGGGTACGAGTATTGCCTTTACTTTTTGCCCGGTGCTAGAGAGATCACTGTATCTAATACTTTGTTTATCAACTTCCCAATATCCATAATTCTTAGTTAAGTTCAGAGTACAAATCATGATCATCACTACTAAAGACAAAATTCCCTACAGAAGACTGATTGATACATTATTGAACATCAAAAAAATTGCATAGCCGATAATGATACTTGATGCTAAACAACTCAGTAATGGTACGTAATTAATTTTCTTACCAAAACTAACTTCCAAAACCATCATCCCCTTTTAAACTAAGTATAGTTCTTTCGAGTAAGCGTTTACTGTAAATTTATAAAAAAACTTCAGTTGATCAAAAAAGATCAACTGAAGTTTTATTTTTTTAATTTAACTAGAGTTCTGGTGCCTAACACCGAACAGAGAACCTTTTCACCGTCTATCATGGTAGCCTCACGTGTATGTTTATTGACTGATTCAACATTATCAACGTTAACCACATAAGATTTATGACATCTAAAGAAGGACTCATTCTCATCTTCAATTCTTTTAATCGTACTGTAAAATTCAAATTGTCCATCTTTCAAGTGAACAATTACTTTATGTGGTACAGGCGAACTTTCAAAGAACAAAATATCACTGACTTTAATTGATCGAACTAGTTCACCGGTTTTAATTTGATAGTATTCCTCACTATCTGAAGCACTTTCTTCAAATTGCCTATTGCAAAGATCAATATCCTCAATAATTCGACCTTGAATTTTTTCTGGATAATCTTTTAGAATAAAGTCCAATGCTTCAATTTGATACTTAAAGGTTAAAAATACCATTTCTGAATGATTCGTGATAAAGACAATTTTACCTTCAAAATCGATTTTTCTAATTTCTGCAGCTAATTCAATGCCGTTGATTTTATTCTCACCTAAGTCGATATCAATGAAATACAATCCTTTATCAATCTCATTATTATTTAAATAATCCAAGATTTCATTAGGATCATCTGTCGCGATTCTAACTCTCATATCAAGATCCTCTATTAGAAGATAATTCTTAATATATTCAACGACTTGACTCAATTGTTTTGGATCGTCTTCACAGACATAGATATCAATCACTGGCATCATCCCTTCGTATTAATCGTTATCTTTTGCAAAAAATAATTATTCAATTTCATTGTTTCTAGTGTTGCTCGGTTGTTCCGATTGATTATTTCGCTTAGATTTTTCAAACCGAACCCACGATTAGAACCTTTAGAAGAAAAGCCTCTTTCTTTCATTTTCCAAACGGGAATATTATTTTTTATAAGTGAATTCTGAACAATGATTATAATCGCTGCAACTTCTTTAATAAAGCCAACTTGAATTGTCCCATGTTCTTGATCTCTCGTTTCCTCAATCGCATTATCCAAGATAATTCCCAATGCTAAAGCTAAATCTAGTGAATCCATTTGAAAACTCTTAATCTCATCCTTAGCTTCAAATGATACCTTAATACCATCTAATTGTGCAGCATAGAGCTTGTTAAAAACAATACTTTTAATCTCCTTATTATCGATGCGACTAAGATCCTCAAACTTATACTTTTCTTGATTCAAATCCACTGAGATAGGTTTAATAGAATTATTGTAATATTTTTTTAATCCTTCAAAATCGTCAGTTCTTAAATACTCCTCTAAAGATAATAAAGTATTTTGATATTCATGTCTAAATTTTCGCAATTCATTATAATGTTGTTCTATTTGAATAAGATATCGGTTAGTACTCTCATTCCGAACTTTTTGTTCACGCAACTGCAAATCCTTATTTATCGTTTTAGTTCGAGCTATGTGAACAACAATAAAAGTAATAACAAAGAGTAAAACAATTACAAAATTATAAATAACATTTTGTAATTTGTTACCGTTCATTGCTTCTGTGACAGTAATTAAGCTCATTGTTACAACCAGCATAATAGATGTAAAAATTATTTCTGTACTAGAAAATTGATAATCTTTCTGCAAATTATTTTCTAGGTCACTTTGTAGAAAATAATATAATCCTACAGCCAAAACTATTCCCCAAATTAATATTGAAGAGTTATAAAACCAACTATAGTTTCCTAATTTCATTATTCGAAAAATAATATCAATTACATGATCTAATAAAACTCCAATACTGTAATCTATTGCAGCAATGGCGATAGAAATCTTAAAACTTTTTGTTAACAATAACAAGTATGTCAAAAGTGTTCCCATCATTCCAATTATTGTAGCCAATTGGCCATACTCGGCCAAAACAAACATTACGGGTATATTAACAAATAAGTAAAATAAATCTACTCTCTTAAAACGTAAATCCTTAATAAGCACCTTAGTATTCAAAAAAAACAAAAGTAATTGAATAAAAAGTATTGCCATAAAAATCTCCTCATTTTATCTTATAAAAATCCCAACACAGTTTCATTTCTTCATACTTTTCCTATTCCTGGCGAGCCCGATGAATATTCTTTAACTGAGAAATCATATGGATTAATTAGATCACGGTTATTTAACTTAATGATCATCGAATTAACAATTTTAACATTAAGCGTAGATCGAATTTCTACAATTATTTTATATTCATGCTTATTACTTAATTTACACACATTTCGTAAATTAATGCGACAATTTTGCCAATTAAAAGGTTCATCTTTTTCATTGATGGCCTTTTTTGCTATCTTTGTAAATTGTCTTTTTTGATATTTATTGAGTCGATGAATTTTTTCATTCTCTAATATTATCGTTTTATTAGTGGAATTGTAATACGGTGCTGAATGATAATTTTGATATAACTTAGGAATTCCTACAACTCCCATAATTATTAAAATACAGATGATCCAAATTATTCTTGCTACTTTATTATTCATTATAATCTCCTAAAAAAATCTCGACCAATTTTACAATCGGTCGAGATTTTCAGTTGCGCGTCAATAAATACCACTGTGAATAGTTTAGTTGTTAGAGGTTTTATTTATGTATTTTAGATGAACCATTAATTCAAAGCCATAATTACTGATTCCACCCTAGACAATATTCAATTAGAATGAGTTCATTATAAAATACATGTATCGAGAAAATAAAATATTTATTTCAGCACTTCTTCGACTGGTGGGAGGTAAGGGGGTTCCCATCAATCTACGTTTATATTCTACAAAACCATGAAAATTATAGCTGCTTTTATCTTAAAAGCCACAAATGCCATCATTATCTCAAATCTTTTTTGACTCAAAAAGCCTGATACCATCGTTTATATACTGATAAATATCGTTTTTATTGAATACTTTTAAGGATTCATTCTTCGCCACAGTGAAATCTGATTTAAATTCAGCAACTAATAGCGGTAAATCAGTATCTTCAATTTCTTTAACATTGGTAACAATTGGGAAAGATAAGTTTGGTTCAGACAAGCCATATCTTAGAATCAAATCATGATTTAGTACTGTGAAATCAGCATAATACTCCTCTAATAATTCTGCTTTAGGATAACTTTTATTGTTAAGAATATATTTTTTAAAGACTGTTTCTAGCCACAATTTGTCCCCCAATAAATGTAAATAATATCCTAATTGAAATTGTGTTAGATTTGGTCCATATTCTTCAAAAAATAATTCAGGACAAATATTTCTTTTTCCGTGAATAAAATGTGTCAATGCCTTGGGAGTTTTAGAATCCTTATTAACATCAGGTGCAATACTACCTAATAAAAATTCTTGATTGTATCCATGTTTGTCGGCCAATACTTTTGCCATTGAGTAATGCATAATTCTTGATCCCATTGTTTGCCTCTATTTTGTCTTAATGCTTCCCCACCAATTAGGGAACAATTCTCCTAGTGTAGTAGTTTCTCTTTTATCATAATTAACCATAATTTCTGTATCTTTATTATTGCTAGAGAATTCCATCAAAGTTTCACGGCAAGTTCCACATGGTAATCCATCCAATCCTGATGGTGGTGTATCTCTAAACGCAATGATTCGCTTAACTTCCATTTCGCCACTGTCTTGCAACATGTTCAAAAGAGCGACTCTTTCTGCACAAAGATTGATCGTACCACAAGCCATTTCAATACAATATCCCGTATAAATTTTTCCGGATTTACTTTCTAAAGCGCAGACGACATTGTTTGCATAAACAAAGTCATTCAATTCGGCTGGCTTATACAATGGTTTCGCTGCTAAATATAATTTTTCCCAAATATCCATAAAAAAGCTCCTTTAAGTAATATGAATATAAGTATATCACCATTTTAATCTATCGCTAATTTTATTAGTTAAAAACTAATTATAGTTTAATTGTTAATTCTTGTTGAAATTTTGTGATTATTGTTTTACTGTATTAGTGTACTGGTACAGGCGAACAATAAAGGAGAGAATTTCTTTGAATACAACACTTTTAAAAATCCAAGATTTAAACAAATCATTTGGCAACAAAAAGGTATTGAACAATATTAATTTCACGGTCCAACAAGGTCATATTATTGGTTTGATTGGTGCCAACGGTGCTGGTAAAACAACTATTATGAAAGCTATCCTAGGTATTTTACCTTTCAATGGCAAAATCACTATTAGTGATAAGGAAGTCTCCATACATCAACATCGACCACTACAATCAGTTGGTGCCTTGATTGAATATCCAGGACTCTACCCTTATTTGACCGGTCGAGAACAACTTAGACTCTTCTCCACTGGTAAAGATCGTGAACAAAAAGTTAACAGTATTATCAATAAATTGAGAATGGATCACTTTGCCGATCAAAAGACTAAGGGTTATTCACTCGGTATGAAACAAAAACTTGGCGTTGGTTTGGCACTCTTAAACAACCCACAGTTTGTCATTCTAGATGAACCAATGAATGGTCTCGACCCTAAGGCTACAAAAGAATTACGTGATCTAATCGTCCAAGAAAAACAGAATGGTGTTACCTTCCTAATCTCCAGTCACATTCTTAGTGAATTGCAACGTATCGCTGACGATGTGATTGTCATCAATCATGGTGAAATCGTTACTTCAACAACTATGGACAATCTTTTAGCTGCTAATAAGAAATTCTACTTAATCGAAACCAGCAACAATGAAATGGCTTCTGACTTATTATTAAGAAATAATTATCAAGTTGAAAATAAATCAGCTTTAGAAATTCCTATTACCGATAACTTTTCAATCAACAATCTTTTACAGCTATTGTTGTCCAACAACATCACGATTAACGATATTAAACAACAAGATGGAGACCTCGAAGAATCACTCTTGAAGGTCTTAGATAGTGAAGGTAAATAAGCATGAAAACATTAATTAGACAAGAATCTTATAAACTCATGAAGCAACGTAGTACGCAAATATTTTTAATCGGATTATTCCTTTTTCAACTACTAGTCGTCTTTTGTTCCAAAAAGTACCCTAAATTCTTAAGCGATAAAGACGCCTTTCTTAACAATTACATGGCTATTATCCTAATTACATTTTTTATCATTGCCATCTGTAGTACAGTCATCACTAAAGAACGACAATTTGGAACTTTGCGTTCTCTGCTCTATCGAAAATTTTCCTACATTCAAATCATCACTAGTAAGATAATCACATTATTAACTTTCACTATTTTACTTTTTGTAGGTAACTCACTGGTCAGCTTAGCATTCAAATTCATCTTTGCTAATAATCTCGATTTAACCCATAAAATTTGGAAAACTTGGTTACTAACTAATCTCAACAACTTTCTAACATTGTTGTTCTTAATGAGTCTAGTCATTCTATTAGGAACTTTGCTCAATAGTTCTAATCTTGCATTAATGATTGGTATCATTGGTTACTTCGTCATCAACGTCTTTAATCAAATGTTACTTGCATTAATTGCTAAATTCGATTGGCTCAAGTGGAATCCCTTAAATATGATGAATCTTGGCGAACAAATTCAAAGTCACGGTCTTCATCAAATGACTCAACTATCATTAACACAGATTTCCATTGGTTATATCATCTATGTTGCAATCTTTATTATTCTAGCTATTTATAGTTTTTGTAAAAAATCCGTATAAGAAAAGTCTAGTAAATTTGGAAAATAATTCCATCTTTACTAGACTTTTTATTTACGCTTGAAGTAGTACTTGTGGATCAACATCAGGTTTCTTACCACCATCAATAAAAAATACTTTGTACCAAATTAGGAAAATATAAATTGTCCATACTTTACGACGATCATCATTCTTTCCTTCATGACAATCATCCAACATTTTTATAATTAGTGACCGGTCAAAGAATTTTTCAGCAAAATCAGTTGAGAACAATTTACGAAATTCTAGATATACATCATCTGTTTTGATCCAATCTCTAATCGGAACTGGGAACCCTAATTTTTCTCGTTTAGCCCATTCTTTAGGAAGATTTCTTTCGGCAGCTACTCGCAAAGCATATTTACTATCTTTACTATTTAACAGATGCTTAGTAGGAATCTTCGCTGCTATCTCTGCCATTTCTGTATCTAAGAATGGTACTCGTAATTCAGTTGAATTAGCCATACTCATTCGGTCGGCTTTCAAAAGGATATCTTTGGTCATAAATTGATGTAAATCTAGATATTGCATCTTCTTGACTTCATCTTCAGATTGACTAACTTTTTGATAACTCTTCATCACTATTTCTGAAACTGATTCTGAATCTTGATACTCAGACTTCAATATTTGTTTAGCTTCAGTTTCATTGAAAACCCTGGCCTGTCCAATAAAGAATTCTTCTGCCTTAGCAGTTGATTCATATAAGTGCAATCGACCCTGAAAATTGGGAACGTGTTTTAATCCACGTGCTAGATTGTATCTTATTCCTTTTGGCAACTTCTTTAAATTTTCTCCTAAAATTCGGACTGCTTTGGAATGTGAGTGATAACCGTAGTTAGCATAACCAGCAAATAATTCATCGGCTCCCTCACCAGAAAGTATCACTGTCACATCTTTACTAGCCAATTTGGTCAAAAAATATAACGGAACACAAGATGGATTAGCTTCTGGCTCATCCATATGATACTGAATCAACGGTATCGATTTGATAGCTTCTTCTCTAGTTACTATTCCTCTGGTATTTTCCAAACCTAATTTAGAAGCCAACGCTGAAGCAGCGCTACCTTCTTCATAGGTATTCGTATCAAAATCAATAGAATAGGTATGTTGTGGTTTAAAGATAGCTGTCACATAACTGGAATCGACTCCACTAGATAATAATGAGCCCACTGGCACATCACTAACAGAATGTTTTTTAACCGAATCATGCATAGCCTGATCAATTTGATCTACAGCATCCTCTAACGACAAATTCTCTTCAGAAAATTTCATATCCCAATACTTAACAATCTTTAATTGACCATTCTTAAATGTAAAATAGTGACCTTCAGGAATTCGATAAACATTTTTAAAGAAAGTTTCGTCAGTCGCTGAATATTGGAAAGTTAAAAACGGCTTCAATGATCTTTCATTGAATTCTTTTTCAAAATTAGGATGACGTAAAAATGCTTTGATTTCAGAAGCAAATAGAAAGGTACCGTTATGATTGTAATAGTACAAAGGTTTAATTCCAAAAAAGTCTCTTGCACCAGTGATCTCACCTGATTCAAAATCATAAATGATAAAAACAAACATACCACGAATTTGCTTTAATAACTCGTCAATACCCCACTCTTCAAATCCATGTACCAATACTTCTGTATCTGTAGAAGTATTAAAAACATGTCCTAAAGATTTCAATTCTTCTCGTAATTCTACATAATTATAAATTTCACCGTTAAAAACAACAGCTTTTGTTTTATCTTCATTGTAGATTGGTTGCATCCCATTATTAACATCAATGATACTCAAACGTCTAAAACCAATCGCTACATTCTTATCTTGAAGTGTCCCCGCACTGTTGGGTCCACGATGTCTAATTGCTTCCATCATTGAATTCAAAACTGGTTTTTTATCGGCAATCTTTCCATCGACAAAGCCAACAATTCCGCACATAATTTTTCTCCCTAATCATTCAAATAAATATTATTTTAAGATTCAAAAATTTAATCCACTGCTACAAAGTCACCCGTTTGAACATACTCATTCGTTGCTACTCTTACATAGGAAATTCCATTGATCGTTATGAATCGATCAGTATGCCAAATTGTGTTAGGTGCTAAAGAACGTGAGATTCTAACGCCACTTCTGTTATAAAGACTTGCTGGTGTTTTACTACTAATCTTGATATTACCTGTATCATTCTTGTAAAGAACAACTTGTTCACCCTTTACAAATTCATTATTCCCCACACGATAATAGATATTTCCACCAACAGCATTTTGAATATCGACTCGCCACGAAGTGCCTTCTCCTAAGAAACGTGGAAGTTGCTTCCCATTAACATCATATAGTGGAATAGATTTTTCATTTACCATTACGCCACTAGCAAATCCGGTAATTGATGATTGACTATTTTTTGACGGTATAAAAGAACTGGTACCATCAGCTGAGACTGTATTAATGTTTGTCACGACAATTGATAATGATGCTGCTACAGCCAGACTTAGAGACATAAATCTTTTAATTCCCATTACGTTTATTCCTTCCACTTCCATCATTAATGCTTAGAATTTATCAATAACTTCGAAATAAAGAAAGACATTTTTTCAAGTTTATTTGGCCCATTTATTTGACGAAATTTAATAGTTTAAAAATCCCCAACAGAATTAATTATATTTATTAATACTTAAATATAATTTTTCGGCATTTCATTGTCATATCAATAAAGATCAAAATTTGAATCTATATCATGTTCAATAACTGCGAGATATAAAATAATAAAATAAATATGTCTGTTCATACAAAAAAGGCAACCACATTATATTAAATATGTGATTGCCTTTATTCGTAATATTCATCAATCGTTTCTAATCAATGATAATGAAACACCGTGCTTTTTTGGAACTAATTTATAATCTGTTGCTTCCATTCTCATATCGTAACTTCCCCGATATTGACCATTCTTAATAGTTAATACGTCATCATAATTAACTTTATACCTGTAAATTTGCTGATATAAACCATTTTTCAATTTCATCTTTGATTTCGTAAATTTTGCTACACCTTTTTTATCACCATTTTGTTTTACAACCCAACTGAACCTTTCCAAAACCTGGGTAGTAGTCAGTTCGTGAGGACTTTTAACAATCCAAATTCCTACCACAACAATGACCATCACTACTCCAATAAGGTATTTCTTCTTCATGTCAGATTACATCTCCTTGTTTCTAATCACTACTACCGACAACACAATGGTAACCAAAAGTACTAATAAGCTGACTGAAATGTAATTCCACAACTGATTATTAGGAATCAATCCTAAACTAATCTTCATTGCAACACTGAAGAAATCAAAGTACTTTAACCAACTCCAATTAGCAATGTTATGCACTGTTGTTACTAGAATTGGACAAATCACAATGAAAATTGAACCAATTACGATTGACGAAGTTAAAAGTAATACTAAAATGGCTAAACCAAAAATCACACTAATGAAAAAGGCAATTACTAAGGATGTCTTAAAAACTGTTGCTAACAATTTTGACCAACTCGTACCTACAGAACGAGATAATAACATCCCTGTAACTATACTAGTAAAAAAGTAGACTAGGCTTAACACAAAAATATTTATTAACATAACCAAATATTTAGAAATAATAAATTGTGTTCGAGTTATCCCTGAAACCAATGTATTTTTATACGTCTTTTGACTAAATTCGTAGCCAATTGTCATTACAAAAATACCGATAAAAGCATATACCAGAAGACTTGATGATAAGGTGCTGGCATTAATACCGTCTTTTAATGTCCAAAGCTTTGATGAATCCAGTTTTGCCATTGAATCAGTCGTGACCATGATTCCACCAACAATATTTTTACCAGTAATAACGGCTGAATACCCAATAGCAAAGAGTAATGTTAAATAAATTCCCAAAGTGTGACTCAAACGATAGAAGTCAGTTCTTAATTGATTGAGCATTCTTAATCCCTCCTATCAAATTTGTATAATAATCCTCTAATGATTTTTCCTCTTTAGTTAAACTGATAACTGAGATACCATTTTCAACTAATTCTCGATTCAATTTAGAAGAATCAATCCCTAATGAATGGATCAAGATATTTTTATCGTCAACTACCGTGAATTTTTCCATAAACTTTTGATCAATCACTTGTGCTGCTTTTGAAACATCATCGACTGTCAAAACAAGACCAGATTGATTAGCCTTATCCAACTCCTCTTTGGTAATTTCTTTAATCAATTGTCCATTATAGATAAAGCCGAATCGTGTCGACACTTGATACAACTCTGTCAAAATATGACTGGAAATTAAAATGGTGATTTGTTTTTCCTGATTTAATTTCTTTAATAATTTTCTAAATTCAATAATTCCTGATGGATCAAGTCCATTGATTGGCTCGTCCAATATCAGTAGGTCTGGCTCAGGCAAAATAGCGATTGCCAACCCTAATCGCTGTCTTTGACCAAGTGACAAATTCTTAGCCTCCGTATGAACCTTTTCCGTCAAACCAACGCATTGCATTATTTCTGTAATCTTCTTAGAGTCATTGATACCACGCTGTATGGCAACTAATTTCAAATTTTCTTGAACTGTCAATTTGCCAAAAGCGGCTGGAGTCTCAATAACGGCTCCCACATGTTTAAGTGCTTGCTGATTATTTTTTTGATCAAATAGCTTAATTTCACCAACTTTGAGTGGCGATAATTGTGTGATCAAACGCATAATAGTGGTTTTTCCGGCACCATTGGAACCAATCAGACCGTAAATATCACCTTTTTGTAAACTGAAACTCACATTGTCGATGGCTTTATAACGGCCAAATGACTTGCTGATATTATTCACTGATAGAATTGTTTTCATCATAACAATCCCTCCCCTTCAATTAATATAGTAAAAAACGTTACTTAATTTGAGATATAAATAAACCTTAATTAATTATTAATTCTAAAGAAACCAACTTTTTTATACGATAAAATTAAGTTAACAAACAATTAGGGGTTAAAGTATGCATTCAAAAATATTAATAATTGAGGATAATGAAGATATTCAGGCGCTTCTATTCGATGTTCTTTCAAATGATTATTTAATTTATAAAGCCCTTGACGGTGTCAGTGGCATCAATGAATTCAAAAACGTTCAACCAGATTTGATTATTTTGGATTTAATGTTGCCACAGATCAATGGCGAAAGTGTTTTAAAAGTCATTCGTAATCAATCACAAATTCCCATTATTGTCTTGACTGCCATTCAAAGTAAAGAAAAAACCGTCGCTTTACTTAACGACGGCGCTAATGATTATTTGACTAAACCATTTGATATTGCTGAATTGCAAGCTCGTATTTCTGTACAATTACGAAATCAGACTCAACCTGACGACAATCATTTATTATCCTATGACAATATTACTTTGAATGACCAAACTCATGAGGTTACTGCCAATAACCAACCACTGGTGTTATCCAAAAAAGAATTCAATTTACTACAAATTCTCTTGGCCCATCCCCATCAAGTCTATGAAAAAAGTCAACTATTTCAAATGGTTTGGCATGAAGAATACTTTGAAAGTTCCGACAACACTTTAAATGTTCATATTAGCAATTTACGTCATAAATTAACCGAGGCCACTGGTAACAATTATATTGTTTCTATCTGGGGCATCGGCATTCGTTTGGTCTGAGGAGGATTCCTTAATGATTATATTTTTAACAATTATCTGCTTCATTCTAATTTTGGTTCTTAGTCTTATTTTGCACGATATCAAACGAATTACTAAAGATTTAAACTATATCAATAAAAATGGCACTAATGGTGAAGTCACAACTGGAACTAGTTTGCCTATTATTAAAGAATTAGCTCAAGCTTGTAATTTCAATCTTAACGAGACTCATCAACTTAAGGAAAACCAAGCAATTCAAAATAGACAATTCAATCAAATGCTGACTAATTTGACTCATGATATCAAAACACCGCTAACTGTTTCAATTGGCTACGTCCAGCTATTAACACAACAGAGCACTGGAAAAAATCAACGTGATCTAGTTCGAGTTCAGAACAACCTCGACTCAGTTAACTACTACCTACACTACTTAATGGATTTCAATTTGATTCGAGAGAAGAGCAAAAACCTCAATGTCACTCAATTTAATTTGTCCGATACTTTACAAAAAGAGTTGTTCAACTATTACGACCAACTCACCGCCAAACAAATCAACGCGCAAATAGAAATTGCCCCTAAAGTTATTGTGAATAGTGATGAGATGATGTTCAAACGTATTTTTCAAAATCTTATCGGTAATATTTTGAAATACGCCTCAAACAACATGGCTATTACTTTAAAAAATGAAGATGGTATCATTCAACTTTCATTTGAAAATCAAACCAACGAAAACATTCACGATAGTAATCAATTGCTCAATCGTTTTTACACGGCTGACAATTCTCGTACCAATCACAGTGTTGGTCTAGGATTGAGTATTGTGCAATCCCTTGTTACAACGCTTGGCGGTAGAGTCAATCTGGAAACGAATCATAACAATTTCAAAATCACTCTAATTTTTAAACATTTACAAACACAAAAAAACTAGGTAATTCTATATTAGATTTGCCTAGCTTTTATTATGAAGTCATTTTAAATATAACCATAACTCTTTAATATATCAGCGGATGTTTTATCAGCCGGTTTGTAGCCTTGATTTACCATGTCTTTCACGTAAAGACGATTGTAAAAGAACGCAAAGACAAGTGTCACTAGAAATGCTCCACCACCCCAAGTGAATGAACCAAATAATATTTCCGCCAGAACCAAGATGGCAGCCCATTTGAAATCAGAGCGAAATACTGGTGTCCAAAAGCCGAAAAACATTTCAGTCCAAGAAAAGCCTACTTTGACGGTTAACTGTTTTTGACTGCTCTCATTTATTAAATTAGCAAACATAGCTTTCCCTCCATCACTTTATAGTCCATTGACAATATACTTAATTGGTTGCTTTGAAACAGCCGCAATAACATTTTCAGCAACAATTGTTGCCATAGCATCACGTGCTTCAACAGTAGCATTGCCTAAGTGTGGTGTGAGTAAGACATTTTGCATCTGTTTCAATTCATCAGATACTTCTGGTTCATGTTCGTAAACATCTAAAGCTGCACCAGCAATAACGTGTTCCTTCAATGCTTTCGTCAGAGCCACTTCATCGATAATGGGGCCACGAGCAGCATTGATCAAAACTGCACTGGATTTCATTTGAGCGAATTCCTTAGCACCTAATAGATGTTTGGTATGTCCATTGAGTGGTAAATGTAATGTCACGATATCGGACTTTTCTAGAAGTTCAGCTTGAGATACAAATTTGGCTCCTAACTCAACTTCACGACTAACTGGAAGACGATGATGTTGAGTATAAAGAATTGGCATATCAAACGCATGCATCCTTTTAGCAACGGCTTGTCCAATTTGACCTAATCCGATGATTCCTAAGGTCTTACCTTGTAATTCATGGCCTAAGAAAAATAGTGGTGCCCACCCATTGAAGCCAGTGGTCCTCATCAAATGATCACCTTCAGCGATACGATGCATCAAACTGATAATTAAACCAGTAGTAGATTCGGCCGTTGAAACAGTTGAAACAATTGGCGTATTGGTTACTGGTATACCTAACTCCTTCGCATACGCTGTATCGATATTATTCGTTCCGGCACCAAAATTAGCAATTAACTTTAACTTAGGAGCGTGATCTAACACATCTCGATCGACTGGCGTTGACAGTGGTGTAATCAAAAAATCACTATCAGCCACATGTTGCTTTAAAGTTGTTGCACCAATTAGCTTGTCATCAGTGTACATATCAATTGTTAAGTCAGTTGCTTTTAGTAAGGCCGCTGCTTTATCTGGAATTTTGCCAGCAATAAAAACTTTTGCCATTATTGAACCTCCATCATATAAATAACTCTTTATTTTAGTATGATATATGATAATTTCTCTGACAAGTTTTTAATACCGAACAAGTCTATTTAACCAAATATTTCTTAAAGAATGCCATTTCATCGTCATTAGCTTGTTTAGCAATTGCATCTTTTTGATTGATCAAGAAGACGTGTTCACGTGGATTCTTTTCATCACCGTACATTCTGAAAACATGTGGAACTTTTTTGGCCGTCAAGAAGCCGTCGAATTTAACAGAATTATTGCGGATAAAGTCGTTATTAGCGGTACAGATATATGTTGGTAAAAAGTTATCTTGAATGTACTCTTCCGTATTCAGTTGATCATGTTTACTTTTCAATAATTCATCGGTAAAGTAAGCCTGTGTTACATTTCTAACTGTATCCGGATCAAACATAAAATTAGCAGAACTATTTAAAGCCACAGCACGGAAATGCAGATCAGTTAATTCATAGTTGAACATTTGACGATATTTTTCGTTGGTCAAAATAGTAGTATACTGTTCAGCCATTTGTCCACCGGCACTATCACCTACTAAGAAAACATTATTGGTATCAAGACCATATTCAGCTGCGTGATCGGCTACCCAATGAATATAGCGGTTGACATCATCCAATTCTTCTGGAAAAACTACGTCTGGGGCCAAACGATAATTAGGATTTACGAACGCGAATCCTCGTTGTGCCCAATTCAATCCATAAAATTGATAGGTTTCCTTAGTACCATAACACCAGCCACCACCGTGGATATTTATAATAGTAGGAATTGGTCCTTCAACATTTTCTGGTAAGTAAAGGTCTAACAAATTCCACTTTGGATCTGATCCATAAGCTATATCGTCAACACGTTTAACACCTTCAACTTCAGTTGGAAGTCCTTCATCACGTTTGTCGTCGTTAGCCTTAGCTCCTTTTCTAAAATCCATTATTGCATCAATTATTTTTTGTCCCATTTTGTAAGCGCCCCCATATACTTAAAATTTTAGCATAAAAAAACAATTAATAGATTAATTCTGTCGATATTAACCTATTAATTGTTTTATTTAGTTGCAACAACTGTCTTCCTATTAGTGATATATTCGTAGACCACCATCAAGATGGCACCAACGACGATACCTAAAGCGTTCGCTAAAACATCATTGATATCACTAGTCCGATTGATCAGGAATATATGTGATAAGTAATACTGGGACGTTTCAATTCCACCACCAATCATAAACCCAGTGAAGGCCATTGAAAGTATCGATACATGTGGGAAAAATTTTCTAATTAAGAATCCCAATGGCACCGTCAAAATAATATTTTCCGCAAAACCGATATCAATTATATCAAGTTGATGCAGATTTACCCGTCCAGTTCCCGCTGACATCACATAAACCGATGTTCCATCGAACGAAATTGGCGTAAAGAGAATCATCCCTAGAAAAGTTAAATAAACTAAACTTATTAGATAGAAATGACGCTTCTCGAATTCCTTAATATTATGATTGATGATTAAACCACTGATTATCGAAATAGTTAATATTATTAGTAAAGGTATAAAACGCATAACCAACACTCCCTTCATAATTTGTCCATTTGCTAATTGATACTTATACTTTAAAACTTGTTTATTTAAGCAAACTTAAAATTGATTGACGAAATTATGAAGTTATTGTGTTTTTTGTTTATTTCTAATTTAATCAGAATAGTTATTTTTAAATATTTCCACCAAAAACCGATTCAGTTTCCATACCCCAAAATTCTGGTAATTTATAAGTATATGCATACTCTAGAATAGAACTATCCACGGTAGGTAAATAAGTTAATCTTTCCTGATATACGTATAAATTATTTGTCCTATTAAAATAATTTAAAATATTGGAATCTTTCACTTTACTAATAGTTGTTTTTTGAGTATACGGCAACTTATAGGGATCAAGACCAACATCTTCCTTAATTCTGCTATAAACAGAGTCAAAGTTACTATCATCATCTAATTTGTTCTTATCAATATAATCCAAGCGAATATTACTTACAGAATATTGAGATGTTTTTTCTCCAATACATCTTATCCTTGTTACTTTTAAATACTTGTCGCTTGAATGAAGCCCCATTTTTTTTAATACTGTCTTGTCATCTTTGATTTCAACATTTAAAACCTTAACTCCTTCTGAATGACCATTAGACATATTTAGATCAGTGTAAAGGACGACACTTTTATGATTTTCCTTGGCAACAAAAGTACCCTTCCCTTTGATTCTAGTAACTTTATTTTGTTGTTGTAAAACATTTAATACTTTTACGGCCGTGGTTGAGCTTACATTAAATCGGCTACAAATTTCAGATTCACTATAAAATTTGTCTCCCTGATGTAATTTTCCACCACCTAATTCTTCGTTTAAGACATCTATTATTTCTTTATACTTAGGTACTGACATTTACCGAGATTTTCTCCTTAATTTTCAAAGTCAACCTTGGCAACACGGACTATCAAATCAGTCCCATACCTGAAACCGGTTGCGTTAACAGTAAGCATATCATTATTTTGCAAAAATTTTAATTGTTCATTGTTATCCAACCAGGTTATTTTCTTTACCTTCTTATCAATTCCAACGAATGAGCGTGGATTTGTACCTTCACCACCCAAAACTACATTACTATTTCCAGTGACCTTAATATCATAAATAAATAAATAATCGCTTTTACCATCACTTAATACAAAATCCCTTAGTCCTTCCGCGGCTTTTATTTGCGTTGGTTTTGCACTATAAATGGCTTGACCATAAAACTTCATCCAAAGACCAATCATTTTCATATATTCCTGAGATATAATCGGAATTTCCCCGGTACCTGTAAGACCTATATTCACTAATACGTTTGCACCAACTTTTTTCCCATGACAAATGGTTTCAATCACTTCCCCTGGAGATTTATAATCAATATCATTAGCAGCGATACCCCAGTGTTTGTTTAAAGTAATTGACATTTCTCCTGCAACATATTTTTGGCCTTTTTCTCCATGATTAATTGTGTCAGGAATTCCACGCTCATAAGTCACAGCATCAATTTCTGGATTAATGACTTTCCCCATATTCTTTAATCCAGTGTTATTGATAATAATCGCTTCTGGTTGATATTTACGAATAGTTCCATACAATTCATCAAGATGCCAATCGGCATCTTTTTTATTCCAATTACCATCAAACCAAAGACCACCAATCTTGCCATAATTTTTGCATAATAACTCTACTGATCTTTGTAAATACTTTAAATATTTATTGAAGTCATCTTTATACAAGGGGTTATGCCAATCATAGGATGCCATGTAAAAAAATGGACTAATATCGTATTTATGACAGGCATCAACATATTCTTTGATTAAATCTCTTTTTGCTGGACTATGCATTACATCAAAATCACTTAACCCTTTTGTATCATAAAGGAAAAATCCTTCGTGGTGCTTTGTAGTCAAAACAATGTACTTAGCACCCATATTTTTAGCTTTTTTAACAATTGACTCCGCATTAAAATCTTTTGCAGTAAATGTATTTATTAATTCTTCATATTTTCTTTGATCAATGTCATGGATGAATTCTGTCCATTCTCCTTGTTCCATTTGAGAATAAAGCCCCCAATGAATAAACAGTCCAAGTCCCATATGTTCATAATTTTTAATTCTCTCTACAGGCATACTCATCATTACAAACTCCTTTTTGGATATTTGCCATTAGGATAACACATTAGGTTACATTTTTTCAAATGACACTTTTACAATGATAATCATTGATACATAGGGATTAATTGTATTTTTAAAATGTAATTGTATTCGCTTACTTAATGTGTTAAGCTGATTTTAAAATTAAGTTAACACATTAAATATGTCGGAGGTGAATCTTTATGTATGTATTAGCTAGTCATGGTAATTATTCAAAAGAAACTCTGAGTAGCTGTGAAATGATTACTGGTAAGTTAAATGATTTCCAAATAGTATCTTTTAAAGATCCAATGGGAATTGATGATGTAGTAAAAAAATATCAAGGATTATATGAAAAAAATAATGATGATTTCTTCTACATCATTTGTGATATCAAAAGTGGAACACCAGCTAACTCCGCTTTAATTTTTAAAGGAACGCATAAAAAAGTTAGAGTATTCTCGGGACTTTCTTTTGGATTAGTTTTATCAATTGCAACAGGTACTCCTATTGAAAATGCTCTTGAAGAAAATAAAAAATTCTTGGTAGAAATCGATCCATCAGATCCACATAAAGCAACTACTAAGAAACAGATAGCAAGAAAAGAATCGCCTAAGAAGATGCCTGGTAAAGATCCAATTATCAATGTCAGAATTGACGCTCGATTGATACATGGTCAAGTCGCTACCATGTGGACAAGTAGTTTATCCGCTAGCCGAATTATGGTAATTGACGATAGTATTGTGAAAAGCAACGTTCAAAAAATGACTTTGAAAACAGCTGTTCCAGGTGGTGTGCATTTAAGTATTTTAACTACTGATGGTGCAGCAAGACGGATAAAAGAAAATCAATACGCTGGACAAAGGGTATTCATCATTGTTAGAAATCCTGCCGTGTTAAGTAAATTAACAGATGATGGAGTTAAGTTGAAAGAAATAAATGTTGGAAATATTTCAATGAAACAAGGTGCTCGACAAGTTGCTAAAAGTGTCGCCGTTACAGAGGAAGATGTAAAAACCTTTAACGATTTAAATAGTAAAGGAATCAATTTATATCATCAAATGGTGCCGAATGATAAAAAGCAAAATTTCATGACATTATTGGATAAAGGAGAATAAATTATTATGAGTATTGCTTGGTGGCAAATATTATTACTGACTTGTTTATCATTTTGGATGATTATCGATCAAATTACTGTTGGTATCTTATGTAATTATCCATTATTAATTGGATTTGTTTCGGGTATTATAATGGGCGACTTAAAAACTGGACTAGTTGTAGGTGCTACGCTTCAATTAATGGTCTTAGGAGTTGGTACTTATGGCGACATCATTTTCAGTAATTTCTTTTCCGGTGCCATCATTGGTACCGCCTACGCGGTTATGACAGGTAAAGGAGTCAACTTTGCCATTGGATTAGCCGTTCCTGTTGGACTATTAATGGTTCAGCTTGATGTGTTAGCAAGGTTCACAAATACCTTCTTCTTACATAAAGTCGATAAATATATCGACAAAAATGACACAACAAATGTAGCAAAAAATATCATCTATGGTGTATTCCCTTGGGGACTATCTAGATCAATCCCTGTGTTTGTTATGTTGATTGTTGGTAATAGCGTTGTAACTAAAATTGTTAATGCCATCCCTACTTGGCTATCAAATGGATTAAATGTAGCTGGTGGTATTCTACCAGTCGTCGGTATTGCCATTTTATTGAGATTTTTACCAACAAAGAAATTTATTTCTTACTTAATAATAGGCTTTATTGCAGCTTCATATCTCAAAATTCCAATGCTTGGAGTTGCCCTTCTAGGTCTAGCCTTAGCTATTATGCATTACAAACAAGGTAATAATAGTAATAATTCAAACTCAGATAATACTACACGTGAGGGGGAAACTGAAAATGAACTCGGTGAATACGAAAACTAATAAAGTCATTACAAAAAAAGATTTATTCAGAGCTAACTGGCGTTGGCTTTGGTCAAGTCAAATTTGTTGGAATTATGAAAGAATGATGTCTACTGGTTACCTATATACCATGCTTCCAACACTTAAAAAACTTTATTCAAAAGATAACGATCGTGTAGAAATGATGAAGATGCACAACCAATTCTTTAATACCAATGCCTACGTTGGTGGTTTCATCATTGGTATGGATATGGCTATTGAGGAAAAAGAAGGAATAAAAGCGAAAGATACGATTGCTGGATTAAAGACTGGCTTAATGGGGCCTTTTGCAGGTGTTGGTGATACTATTTTTGGAGTTATTCTTCCCACCATTTTTGGATCAATTGGTGCTTATATGGGACTTCACGGAAATCCAATTGGCGCAATTATCTGGCTTTTAGTTAATTTTGCCGTATTATTCTTAAGATTTTCATTATTACCATTAGGTTATTCTCAAGGTGAAAAATTAATTTACGCTGCCGGTGACAAACTAAACAAAATTACCGATTCAGCAATCTTGCTTGGTGTTACTGTTGTTGGCGCATTGATTCCAACCGTGGTATCAGTTAAAGTTCCCTTAGTCTTCAAAACCGGTAAGGTTGTTCTTAAAGCCCAATCTATTTTGAATCAAATTATGCCTTCTCTTGTACCAGTCATTTTAGTGGCAATTTGTTATTGGCTATTAGGTAAAAAGAAAATGAATTCAACAAGACTAATCGTTTCTGTTTTAATTGTTGGAATTATCCTTGGTGGATTAGGTATTTTAAGTAAGTAACTTCTTGAACATTAACTATTTTCTATCATTAATAATAAAAAAGAGCCTGATCAATCACAGGTTCTTTTTTATTAATTATTTTCCATCATGTAACTTTCTAAACTCACTCAACGGCATACCATCAAACGAATTATCTTCATGATTCAATCCATTCAACAATTTTATTTCAGCTTGTATCTTATTCCATTCTTTTGAATTAACTAAGATTCCCACTTCATTGCCATCTTTTGTAAAAGTTATTGGATTACCTTCTCTTAATTCACTAAACACTTTTGTATATTCCTTTAGAGCTGAAATTGGCCTTACCTCTGACATTACACCCACTCCTCTCAAGTAAATTTGAATACATAATATCATTATATTCTAGTGTAATCATTACAAAAAAATCCCGACTCCATTTTGGAATCGGGATTTTGCTTATTTATCTAATTCGTTGATTTGTGCTTCAATTTGATCATTACTTCTGAATTCATCATAAGTAGTATCTGCTCGATCAATCACACCATTTGCTGTTAAGTAAATCAAACGGTTAGCAATTGTCTGAATAAATTGGTGGTCATGTGAAGCAAAGATAATTGAACCTTTATAGTCAATCAAACTATCATTCAAGGCTGTAATTGATTCCAAATCTAAATGGTTAGTTGGATCATCAAGTAGTAAAACATTGGCCTTCAATAACATCATTTTTGATAACATGACACGAACTTTTTCTCCACCAGATAGAACGTTAACTTTCTTTGTAACATCATCCCCAGAGAATAACATTCTTCCTAAGAAACCACGCAAGAAAGTATCGTCATCTTCACCTTTTTCAGCAAATTGACGTAACCAATCAATAATCGGCGTGTCTTCATTGAACATTGAATTAAAGTCTTTTGGTAAGTATGCTTGGCTAGTTGTAACACCCCAAGTTACTGTACCTGAATCTGGTTCTAATTCACCTGTCAATACTTTGAATAAGGCTGTTGTTACCATATCATTTTTGGCTAAAAAGGCTACTTTATCATCTTTATTCAAAATAAAGTTAGCATTCTTCAAAACAGTCTTTCCATCAATAGAAATCGTCAAATCCTTCACCTGTAATAAATCATTTCCGATTTCACGGTTAGGAACAAACTTGATAAATGGATAACGACGTGAACTTGGTTGAATATCATCTAACGTAATCTTATCAAGCATCTTCTTACGAGAAGTGGCCTGTTTAGATTTAGAAGCATTCGCCGAGAAACGAGCAATAAAGTCTTGTAACTCTTTGATTTTTTCTTCTTTTTTAGAGTTCTGATCTTGTTTCATTTGTTGAGCTAATTCTGAAGATTGTTGCCAGAAATCGTAATTACCAGCATATAGTTGAATCTTACTGTAATCCAAATCAGCCATATATGTACATACTTTATTCAAGAAGTAACGGTCATGGGATACGACAATAACAGTATTTTCAAAATTGATCAAAAATTCTTCCAACCAATCGATTGAATCAACATCAAGCCCATTAGTAGGCTCATCCAATAGCAAAACATCTGGTTGACCAAATAAAGCTTGGGCTAACAACACTTTAATTTTTTGACCGGCTGTTAAATTAGCCATTTTTTCTTGATGCAGACTTTCAGGAATATTTAGGCCTTGAAGCATTTGTGAGGCTTCGCCCTCAGCTTCCCAGCCACCCATTTCACCAAATTTTGCTTCCAAGTCAGCAGCTTTTAGACCATCTTCTTCATTAAAGTCAGGTTTCATGTAGATGGCATCTTTTTCTTGCATAATTTTATACAAGTCAGCATGACCCATGAGAACAGTTTCCATGACTGTGTAGTCATCATAGTCAAAGTGGTTCTGCTTTAAAGTAGCCAAACGTTCATTAGGTCCTAATTTAACAGAACCAGTTGAAGGAGTTATCTCACCTGATAACACTTTTAGAAAAGTTGATTTACCGGCACCATTTGCGCCGATTAAGCCGTAACAGTTTCCTGGGGCAAATTTAATATTTACATCCTCAAATAACTTACGATCAGCATAGTGCAAACTAACGTTACTTACAGTAATCAAATATATAATCCTCATTTCTTAAACATAATTAAATTGCATTATACGGACTATTTTCAATGTATGCAAGTAAATATTCTCGTTATAGAGCCGTTATCAAGTAATAACAGCCACTAATTCCGATAAAAATATAAATGAAAAATTCCATAACTCGAATATTCAAATGACTAACCAATCGGTTGGCCAAGATTGTTCCTAAAACAGCCCCTATAAATCCTACTAAAACAAATTTCAAATTGTCGACTGTTAGAATTCCAGTTGAAAAACGTAAGCTGGTCATGATAATCGTATCAATTAAAAAGAACGTTTGAATACTGGCTAAATAATTCTCTTTAGAATCAGAAATAGTCAAAAAGTACAGTGCCATTAGTGGTCCACCAATACCAAACATTCCATTGAAAAATCCTGAAATCAAAGCAAAGACCACCATGACATAAAATGGAATTGACTTAACCGATATCGACTTCAAATTCATTACAGTGTAGTACAGTGCCAAAATTATCAATAACAATCCTAATAAAATTTTTAAATACCCTGCTGCTAAATATTTACTCAAATGCAGTGAAAAAACGGCCATGACGATATAAATCAAAAATGGTCCAACCAATTTTTGCCACTTCAACGCTTTACGATACTTCCAAGCCACCATGATAATAGCAATCGACATCGTTAACGTGGAAACTCCAGCACTTTGATTGATCGGTAAAAGTTGTGGTAAAAAAACCATTAAGACAATTCCTGAACCAAAGCCAGTGACCCCTTGAACGAACCCCGCTAACGTGGCTGCCAAAATCATTACAAATATCCAACTCATAAAATACCCTCCATATTAATATATTAACGTATTAATAGGTAGTTATCAGTTATCTTTTGAAAGGAAATTGTAGATCATTGCCATCATGCCACCAATAACAACACCTGTGGCATTAGAAATCACATCATTAATATCGCTTGTACGATCAATCAAGAAATGATGTGACAAGACATATTGCATAGACTCAAAACTAGAACCAATCAGAATTCCCAAAATAGCCAACAATATCAGTGGAAATTTCGGAAATACTTTTTTAATAAAGAAACCAAACGGTACAGTCATAATAATATTTTCATAAAACTCAATTCCGGATAATTGTAATTCATATAGATTCACGCGTCCCAAACCAGGTGGCAGAATCTTAACTGTTATTCCATCAATAGAAATCGGCATGAACAAAACAGCCATCAATCCCACGAAATACAGCCAATAGAGTCACCTTTTGTATGGTCGAGAAAGTTTCTTTAAATTGCCAAAAATATATAAACCACTGACCATTGCTAATAGCAAAATAAATAATGTCGGTATCCAACGCATTGCTATACACCTCTCTTCCTTATTTTTTAATAATAAAAAATCGACCCATTTATAATTCATCGGTCGACTTATTATGCCACTATACACGTTGCTTTTCTAATTTAACCTGCAACTTAGTTCTTTCTTCAATCTTTTTAATAACTTCATTTATGGCTGCCACATCATGGCCATTGGAGGATAAATCTAAATCAACATCCCTACCCTTAGCCAATTTTAATGACAGATAATAAGGACTATTGAATGCCTGATATGCCGAATCCACCACATAAAACGTAGCATCAATTGAACCATCCGGTCCGATTCCCTTTGGCAAATCTATTCCTTTTCCAACAACGATTGAGAAGGCCTTAATTTCGTTAAATTTTACAGTCTCCTCATTGGATATATTGGGAAACAATATGGCCTTAACCCTCTTACCAGTTGTGCTGTAATCCTGATAATGAATGCCCCGATTATCAACGATCCACTGATCTAAATTATCTCTTGTTTTAAGAGTATATAGCATCACAATGGCTATCAAACAAGCAATACCAAACAAAATAGCTATCAATACTTTTCGTGATAATAGGTAAAAGAAAAATCCAATGATAATTCCACCAAATAGAGAAACCATCAACGGTAAATAATTAATCTTATGACCAAAACTCAAACTCATTATCAGCACAACCCTTCATTTTTAATGTAAACTCTTACATTGATTATAACTCACATTTACTCCTCCATTGGGTTTGCATTATTCAATTTTTCTTTGGAGCTATTGCCCATTTAAAGAGATGGCTCCTTGTTGACGTTGTGGTCTTTGTTTAGGATCAAGGATATATCGATTAATTAAATCGATAATCTGGTCATTTTGAGGCAAATCAGAATGTTGAGCATCAGATCCGGAAACGGATATAGAGGTAAAGTGTTTAACTTGTCCCTGATAGATATATTTTCCGGCCATAACACTTCCCAGAGGCACCAATCCATCAGAGTTATAAGTCTCTATCCCTGCAACTGAATAGACACTAAGACTTGATGGAATCTTATCACGATCGTCAATAAAATCGGATAACATTTGAGTTTTATGACGAACCGATTTTTCATTAAAATTATATGGTGAACCAATTGTCATTAATTGCTTGATTTTTACCTGTTCTGAATATTCAGAATAATAATTTTCCAAAAAGGCTGTATAAATCAATCCACCATTTGAATGTCCAATGGCTTTAAAATTATTGAAATTATATTGTTTTGTCAAAAATTTAAAGGCTACGTTGAACCATTTAGCCTGCTTCTTAATATTGTCATAACCATCATGATTATTTTCAAAACCAACGACTATTACCGGCTCATTATCACCACGACGCAAACGTCCAGAAATATGTAGTTTACTATCGGTGGTAACTCGTATTTTGATTAAACTATGCGGATGTTTATTATTTTTGTTCAGTTTATCGACTAACGTATCAAACCGATTTACTGAAGCAGAACTACCTGGAATCATTATAACTGGTGACAGCTTAGAATTGTGAATCTTGGCTAATTCGGTTGTATTCTGATGTGACCAGTTCAATGAAACAAAAATCAGTGTTACTGACAGAACGATTCCTAGGATAGTCCAAAACCAATGCTTAATTTTCATTGATGTCACCTGCCCTCTGACTAATTCGATCTGACAATTTGACGAACGGCATATAGATCAAGACATCAATCACTAATAAAATAGCCCCTAAAGCCAAAGTTATCCAGTTACCATTCGTACCAATAAATGCAATCAATGGGCCTGGAGTTCCCAAGGGAACTGGATAAGCAGCCACGGGCATCCAATGTAAGAGAATAAAAATTGCGGCCACTATCATATTAAACAATGGTGTAATGAGAAATGGTACTAGAAAAACTGGATTAAAGAGCACTGGTATACCAAGCATCATAGAATAATGACTATTAAATACCGCTGGAAAAATCGACCATTTGGCGACATTACGGTTTCGATTCTTTTTTGAAAAAATCAAAATAGCAATAATCAAAGCAATCATTACCCCACTACCACCAAAATTGGCGAAACTGTGGAATAAAGTTGTGTCGGTAAACTTATACGGTACATTCCAAGATGAACCGGCCTTCAAAGCCGCATTCATGTTAGCCATCGAAGGCGCATCATTAAAGGTAGGGTTATTGCTAAAAGTACCCCCAACTGCCATCCAAGATAGTAAGTCAGTTAAGAAGCCCATGCCTAAAACATAGACTAATGAATTGAACGGAGAATGTTCAGTTACAAAACTAGCCACATAAGTTGGTATTTCCAATTTCACTACAAATAATCCAGCTAAATTCAAAATTGCTGAAACTAATAAAACAATGAAAACAGGAATAATAATTTTGTAACGTTGTTGAATCTTCGAATTATCAAAACTAACCCAAAGTCGACCACAGAGATAACCGATAATCAAAGCTATCAACATCCCCTGCGACATAAAGAAGCGACTAAAATTAGGTAATCCATCTTCAGTTGGTTGATATGAAATAATCAAAAACGACAACAATCCAATAGCTCCAGCACTGGCACCGTCCTTCTTATACTCTTTAGCAGTGAAATAAGCTATTCCATAAGCAGCATAGAGAGCAATCATATCAATTGTACAGTGAAAAATTACTTCCATAACCCAACTCAATTCACGTGAATATGGCAGCCAATTAGTAATGCCAAACATTTGTGCCATATAACCTGTTTTAGTTAAAAATGCGAACTTAATAACATCGGCAAAACTGCCTAATAACATAATCGGAAATAATAGCGTTAAAGTATTACGAACAGCACTCGCAACTTTAGTGTTACGAATCTGAGCAAAAGAATTCAATAAACGAGTGACCATGTTTACCCCTCTTAACTATTCAACAAAGTATGTTCGTTATTCAATTTTATATTATTGACTTCTTATCAATTTTTATCCATAAAAAACACCCAAATTATCTGAAAAAAATGAGTTTATCTAACAATAAATTACACAAAAAATGGAATATCTTGTTGATCAAGATAAACATGGAACATACTTAAAATAAATAGAAGCAGGTAACCAAAACTGATTACCTGCCTCTATTTTCCCTAATACGGTTTTACTTTACTGCCGTAAATCTCATTACCATCGTAAACTGCATCGTTAACAGAGAATTTGTTGTCATCCAATAATTTAATATCACTACCGATCCAATACCAGCCCGGAGTCAATGATGTTAATCCCAAGTGTGGACGTTGGAAGACGTGAGTCTCCATATAATACATCTTACTCTTAGCAAATCTCACTTGATTGTTATCATAATTTACTCGTAGGTAAAAATTTGGTAACAAAAGAACTGATTTAACACGTGGTGTCTCTTCATCCATTCTATCTTCCCCTTTCAATCTTTAATAAATTTAATATAACATTAATTTTTAGAAACCGCTTTCAAACATTGAATAGAAAATACATCCGTTATAAATTTATTTGTAAGTTTTCAATAAGTCTTATATCATGATAAGTATACTTTATAGAAATCAGGTGAAAACCATGAATTTAACTAACATCATGGCTTGTATGCCCGCAAATGATGCAGGACGTTTTTCAGCAAAATAAAATTTAGGAGTCTAAAATGAAAAACGTCCGTAACACCGTACCATCACTTTTATTGATCATTGTACTTGTGGGATTTCCTCAAATCAGCGAATCAATATTTACACCCGTTCTACCTCAAATCAGTTCTCAAATGAAGGTCAGCGCTGGAACCTCTCAATTAACAATGAGTATTTACTTTGTTGCCTTTGCCATCGGAGTTCTCTTTTGGGGTCAATTATCTGATAAAATTGGCCGTCGTTTGGCTATGTTAATCGGAATCATCTTTTATTTACTAGGAAACTTTGGTTTATTACTGAGTTCTAATTTCAATTACTTATTAGTGGCCCGCTTTGTTCAAGCTTTTGGAGCTAGTGTTGGCTCAGTCGTCACACAAACTATCATGCGTGAAAGTTTTTCTGGTATTGCCAGTACCAAAGTTTTCTCCAAGGTTGGAGCCGCAATGGCTTTGTCACCCGCTTTTGGTCCACTAATTGGTGGACTAATTCAGACCTATCTAGGTTATAAAAATGTTTTCAGTTTTTTAATCGCCATGGCCGTGACCACATTACTTTATGCTTATTACCGTCTGCCGGAAACGATTGATCGTGAAAATATTCAAGAAGTCTCACTACTCAAAGTAACTTTTAGACTATTAAAAGATCCAATCGTGTGGGTTTACAGTATTCTAATTGGCGGAATAAATGGCATCTTATTCGGTTATTACTCCGAGGCACCATTTATCTTTACCAAACATTTCCACTACTCTTCAATCCAATATGGAAGTTTAGGCATGTCTTTGGCACTAGCCAGTTTGTTGGGTGCCATTTTAGTCAACTTCCTAGCCAAGTACATCAAAGCCAAATATATCGGTTTGATTGGACTTACTTTTAGCAGTATTTCGGCCTTACTTTTAGTAATTAGTCTCCAATTCGATAGCTCATTTTTAATGATTATTGGATTCTTCCTGATTTTTCTAGGCTTGAATACGACATTACCAATTGCCTTAAATCTAGCTCTAAAGGGTTATGAAGATGTTATTGGCAGTGCCAGTGGTTTATTCAGTTTCGGTTATTATTTGATCGTCAGTGGATTAACTTATCTAGTGAGTTTCATTCACAATGGAACTATTCTTTCACTACCATTATCTATCCTTGCCACAAGTTTGATCATGTTAATAGCTTACTTGCCAATTGCACGAAAAAATAATTTATAAACTAAAAATGGATCATAGAAGATTTTCTCTTATGATCCATTTTTATATATTTTTCATTTCGTTAGAATCACCAATCAACGGCAACAACTGTGGCTTTCCATAATAATAGCCTTGGCGGAAATTAATTCCCAATTTATTGCTGATTTCATCATCCTCAGAATCTTCAATTCCTTCGAGAATTAAACGTTGTCCATATTCAGTACTAATACCTTTCCAGGCGCGAAGTTTTTCACGTAAATTAGGATCTTCAATATTTGAACGAAAGTTTTGCAAAGCAAATTTTAGTTCTGAAGCTAATGGCAAGAAACTACGTACACTATCAAAACTATTGTCGCCAGTTCCTACGTCATCCAATGAAATTTGCATGCCATGTTCCATAAAATTACGTAAATAAGGTACCAGGCTGGAATCACAATATTGTTGTGGTCCTTGCTCTTCAGTCAGTTCTACAACAAGTTTAGTGGGATACAGTTGCATCTGACTCTTAATGATAGCCTTAGCCATTTGCGTATCCATCAATTGTTCACGGCTAACATTTACAGAACAATATTGAACCTTTTTCCCCAATATTTTAGTTGTCTCAACCAACAACTTTGCGTTCACATTCAAGTCAATATCGACAAAAGATTCGGGAAGTCGCCAGCCGTCTGGAGTCCATTGCTTGATTAAAAGTTCATAACCAAAAATAGAATGAGTTCTTACATCTATTTGTGGTTGTACAAAATAACGATAAATCGGTTTCAATATTACATCGCCTTCTAAATTTAAAATAAAGTATTAATTCTCTACAATTTTGATATTAAACGTCTATACTTTAAGTATACTATAAGTTAGAATAAATAAATAAATTTATGAAAATTGATAAATGTAAAAATAATAGAAAAGTCGTGGTAATTGAATGAAAGTAGCCATTATAGGATGCACTCACGCAGGTATTTCTGCCATGAATCAATGCTTGAAATATTATCCAGATGCAGAGATTACAAATTATTGATAAAACGCAGACATATCCTATTTATCCTGTGCAACTTACTTGCATATTGGCGGCGCTGTAAAAGATTTAGGAGACGTTTTTTACGCTATCCCAGAAGAATTTGTTAAAAAAGGTGTTCACATGCGTATGCAACATGACGTCATTAAAATTGATGCTCAAGCTCACACTATTTTGGCTCAGAACTTGAAAACACGTGAATTTCTTCATGATAAGTACGATAAACTTATCATGGCAACAGGTTCAAGAACAAGTATTCCTGTCATCGCAGGAATTGAAAATCCCAAAGTCATGTTATGTAAAACTTGCAATCAAGCCCATCACCTTTCCGAAACTTCTAAAAATAACCATAAGATTGCCGTTTTAGGCGGTGGTTATGCTGGTGTTGAATTAGCTGAAGGTTTCGTCAAGTCTGGACATGAAGTTGTATTATTCCAAAGAAATAAACAACTATTGGATGAGTATGTTGACGCAACTATTTCTGATCGAGTTAAGAAACTTTTAGAGGATAATCATGTCAATGTTTTGACTGGTACCGACGTAACTCGATTCAGTGATACTGAAGACAAGCATATCAAGATTTCAACTGAGAATAGCGAATATATTGTCGATATGGTAGCTATCAGTCCAGGGGTTCTTCCACAATCCGACTTACTTAAAGGTCAAGTTAATATTGCTAAAAATGGTGCCATCATCACTAACGCTTACATGCAAACATCTGATCCTAATATTTTTGCTGCCGGAGATGTTACTGAAATCCAATACAATCCAACTTTAACTTCCAAGTATATTCCTTTGGCATCCCATGCTGTTCGTCAAGGCACTCTGGCTGGCATGAATCTTTTCAAACGTCGTCGTAAATCAATGGGCAGTCAAGCAACTAGTGGTATGTTGTTATTCGGTCAAACAATTGCTTGTACCGGTCTCACTCTAGACGCTGCTAAAGAGGCTAATTATGATGCTCATCATGTTTTCTTCGAAAGCAATTATCGTCCTGACTTTATGCCAACCAATACTAAAATAAATATCGAATTAGTCTATGACCGCAAAAGTCGTCGTGTCCTAGGTGCTCAATTTATGAGTTCTCATGAAGTCGTACAATCAGATCTTTCGTCTTTTAATATTCATTAATTTTATAAATGAACCGAAGACTTAATGTATGTTGATATGCTCTTCTCACCTAACTTTGATGAGCCCTTCAATTACCTTAATTTAGTTGCTCAAAAGGCAATTGATAAGGAAATAGATTATTGGGGTATGGATTAAATCAACGAAAAAAAATAAAGATACGATTATGTATCTTTATTTTTTTACACTTTTTATTCCATACCTGTAGGTAACTTTTGATAAGCACGACCATGTGTGTCATTGATTGTTGCTTGATACAAAGTATCAATAGCAGCTGGGCCACCAACATGTCCCATTCCCCAATATTGTAGTGATTTATTTAGATTAGCAGCTACTTGATGGTAGTTGTTTGTGGACTTCAATTGTTTAGCACTCTTAATTAGAAGGTCCATCAATTCCGAATTTTTTTGAACTTCTTTATCTTGACTTGCAACATGAATTGCTTCCATCAAGGCTTCAGCAGGTTCTACATTTGCCATAATCTAAAATCCCCTTTCATAACATGTAAAGGTTAACATTAGTATCTTTTTATCGTCAATACTTAGTTGACGGATTGCCAATCTTTCAAATTTATTTCTGTTAATTAATAGCTATACCAATTGACAATCTCTCATGTTATCCCCTTTCTGATATGATGCGTTATTATGTTTCCGATAACAGGATATTAGGTAGCTTGTTATTAATTCATTACTTGATAAATGTATCTTTGGGAGATAATATTATGAAACTATTTAACAAATGTCTATTATTAACTTCTCTTTTTACAATTGGTTTAGTTCCAACAATTTCAACTATACCTGCTCAAGCAGCTTCCACTACTAAGGAATGTGATGTTAAAAAGCTCAATGAAAAAGATCTCTACTTCCTCGTTGGCAAGGATGAACTAGTTAAAGCTAAAGGTGTTGAAATAATTACTAATAATTCACATGATGTAGACGAAATGGATGAAATAACCTCATCCAGCGATTATATGGTTAAAGTATTGGTTCCTAAAACTGCCACATACAATCTTAAAGGAACCAAATTATCACACACTTTGTCACAAGGAACTGTTTGTTCATTAGGCGGTCAAAAGAAATTTGCCGAGAAAACTTATTATAAAGTAGGTGCTGAACACTTTGTTCCCATGACAGAGGTCTACTAAATAATAAATGAATTTCATTTTTAAAACGACTATGATTAGTCGTTTTTTATTTTAGAATTGTCACTAACCACTTTCAAAACTGTCCGCTAATGATTAACTTTCGATGATAGACTACGCCTATCAATTAATTAACGAGGGCCATTATGAAATCCACTAGAACAACTATTAGTATTCTTAGTCTTTCCACGGTTAGTAACATAACTACTGTTATTACAGGAGTTATTCCCCAATTAAGACGGGAATTTCCCAACATACCAACAACCATGATTGAATGGCTAGTCACTATTGCCAATTTCAGTGCTTTGCTAACGATATTGCCTAATCCTTTTCTCAGCCGAAAATTAGGTATTAAAAAAGTTGTTATTATTGGACTACTTATTAGTGCTACTGCCGGAATAATACCTGCTTTCAGTAATAATTTTCTACTGATAATGTGCAGTCGTTTTATTCTAGGATTAGGTGTGGGCCTCTTTTCACCACACGCTATCAGTCTAATTGCTCACAACTATAGTGGTGAGTTTCGGGCCAAATTATTAGGGTATCAAACAGGTTTAACAGCTCTAGGCAATGCAATTTTACTAGGTTTAGCTGGATTACTAGTGGGAATCTGGCATGCGGTTTTTGGACTTTATTTGATTCTTATTTTTATTGCCATTCTAATTGGTCTCTTCGTACCCGAACCAGAGAAACCTTCCATAGAGACTAAGAATTCAAAAGTCAAACTTCCTTGGCAAAAATGGCAACTAATTATCCTAACCTTTATCACTTATCTATTAATTTGGGGTGTACAGTTAAAATTACGCTAACCAAAATTATATCATACAAAATAATGATTTAAAGTATGACCAATCATATCCTAAATTAAATTTAACTTCTTTAAACTAGAATACGTACTGTTTGGGACTCTACATAAGAAAATTCACCGTTTTACTTTAACGATGGGTTATTTAGGGGCTACCCTTACTGTTCTGATTTTATGGGCTACCGATACCAGTTACATTGCAATTACAGCAGCTATTTTATTTAATTTTGTTTATTCATTTACAGGGCCCTATTTAGTTTTTGCTAGTAATCAAGGGCTAGAACCAGCACAGATTAATTCACTAAGTAGTTACTTGACCGTTTCTACGATTATTAGTGCTTTCTTTGCTCCACTGATCTGGAATTATTTGGGAAACTTCGGACCTCAAAATTTGACTAGCAACGTATTACTCTGGATCACAGTGACTCTCTTTATTATTTCCATTATTACCATCTTTCCTAAAAAATCATGAGCAAACTATTTGCGCCTAAATTATATATGCTGTAAATTTATAAGTGTAATAAAGGTTGTGTGCAAATAGCAATTGCACAATCTATTTATCAATGGAAAGGATCTTAACTATGAAAATCAACTTTAAAGATGAAGCACTAAAATATTTGGAAGACAAGATTCCAGCCGGTAGTACTGTTATTTTAACAACAGATGACGGTTCTAATAAATATTCCAGTCTAGGTGGTAGCTGTGCTATCGGTGATAAATTTCAATTAGTTATTCTTAAAGATGCTGATCCTAAATATACTGTTCCAATCGAAAATAACGCTGGTTACAACTTGAGTACTGAAGAACAATACACTGACTTCTTTACTGATGGTTTGAATATCTCACGTTGGCATAATGCTTTAGCTCTTAAAGATAATAGTGGTATTCTTGATGGTGCCCTATCAGTTGTTGACTGGAGAAATGTTAAACCTGAAACTGCCGAAGAACGTCACAACAAGATGGTTAAACTTGGCGATCAAATTTGCTAATAAATTAAAAAAGATGTAATTGAATTGCATCTTTTTCTTCAAAGCAAAAGATTGTGTGCAACTCATTTGCAATCAACTTAAATATAATGTATAGTAATACTTGTAATAAAGATTCAATCAAAAGAACTTTTAAATAAAAAATAAGCGAGGAAAACAACTATGAAAATTAATATTAAAGATGAAGCACAAGCATATTTAGCAGAAAGAATTCCTAGTGGATTCCCAATGATTCTTACAACAGATGATGGTTCAAACAAATATTCTAGTCTTGGTGGTAGTTGTGCTATCGGTGATAAATTTCAAATTGTCATTTTAAAAGATGAAGATCCTAAATATACCGTAGATCTTGAAAATGATGCTGGTTACGATTTGAAGACATCCCCTTCTGATGCCGACTTACTAACAGATGGTTTGAATATTTCACTATGGCATAATGCTCTAGCTCTTAAAGACAATAGTGGTATCCTTGACGGTGCCCTTTCAGTTGTTGATTGGAGAAACGTTAAACCTGAAACTGCTGAAGAACGTCGTGAAAAGATGGTTAAACTTGGTGACCAAATCTGTTAATCAAATTACATTTAAACAAAAGACTTAGGACAATTTTCCTAAGTCTTTTTTTTGCGAACAAATTTATCGGTATAATGTATGTAACATAATCTTTATGGAGGAATCATATGAAATATCCTATCTTACTATTCGACCTCGACAACACCATTCTTGACACTAAGGCCAACGCCGAAAAAGCTCTACACAAATTGTCAAAGCAAATTGACTTTCCCTTTACCGACGACCAAATTGCCTACTGGCATGAATTAAACGACGACCTCTGGGAAAAATTGGAACGCAAAGAAATTGAACGTGACGACCTTTTGAATACTCGTTTTGAATTATACTTTGATCATTTTGGTAAAAAAGTTGACGGTATTAAAGTTAATGCAACCTATCTCGAACTTTTTAAACTGGAAAATATTCTTATACCACACGCTAAGTCAGTTTTAGACACTTTGCATCAATCTCACCGTATCTTTGCGGTCTCAAACGGTACTAAAGAAAAGCAATATTCACAATTAACTCGCTCTAATCTATTGATTGACTTTGACGATTTATACTTATCCGAAGATCTTGGTTACCAAAAGCCTGATCCTAATTTCTTCAAAGCTGTTATCGATAAAATTGGCGTTGATCAACAAAAAATGTTAGTTATTGGTGATTCATTAACAGCAGATATTTCTGGTGCCAATGCTGCTCATCTGGATTCCGTTTGGTTCAATCCTAAAGAGATTACTAATGAAACTACATTCAAAGAAACTTATGAGATCAAGGATTTAGACCAATTAATTAAAATAACAAACCTATAAAAAAGGTGTTCACATCAACCAGACCGGTTAATATGAACACCCTTTTAGCTTATAATCTTTTTTTAATAAAAGATAACGATTTTAGAATCGCTCTATTTATTATTTGTCAGCACGACGTTGGAAGAACTTAACAATTTCAACGATAAGTACCATCAAGACACCAGCACCTAAAACAATCGACCATTGTAACATGTTCAATTCAGTTACATGGAATAAACCATTAAAGCCTGGTACTAAAATTGTCGCTGCAACCATAATGAATGAAGTGGCAACTCCAATATTAAACATCTTATTCTTAAATGGATGTACTTTGAAAATTGATTGATAAGTCGATTTAACGTTAAATGCGTGGAACAACTGAATCAAGGCTAAAGTAGCATAAGCCATTGTTAAAGCATCGGCGTGCATAGCAGCATTAGTGGTATAAATTACGTTCAACATCACCGAATTCAAACTTACCAATGTGATCAGACCTTCTCTTAACTGTTTGATTCAAATTGAAGAACCAATTCCTCCGCCCAAGAAACTGGATTTACGACCACGCGGTTTACGATCCATAATGCCCGGTTCTGTAGGTTCAACACCCAATGCAATTGCTGGAAATGTGTCGGTTGCTAAGTTGATCCACAGTAGTTGAACTGGAAGTAAAATGTCCCAACCCAATAGTGTCATCATGAATAAAGTCAAAACTTCACCTAAATTAGCTGAAAGTAAATATTGAATCGACTTTTGAATATTTGAGAAGACTTTTCGGCCCTCTTCAACAGCTACAATGATAGTAGCAAAGTTATCATCAGCTAAGACCATATCAGAGGCACCTTTAGATACTTCAGTACCGGTAATACCCATTCCAATACCAATATCAGCTGATTTTAGAGCAGGAGCATCGTTAACTCCATCCCCTGTCATTGCTACAACTTTACCTTTGTCTTGCCAAGCACTAACAATTCTAACTTTGTGTTCTGGTGAGACACGTGCATAAACCGAATACTGTTGAACTTTTTTGTCAAATTCTTCATCACTCAATTGATCCAACTGAGCCCCAGTAATAACCGTGTTATCATCACCTGGTTTAATAATACCTAATCGCCCGGCAATAGCTTCAGCCGTATCTTGATGATCACCAGTAATCATAATTGGACGAATACCAGCTTTTTTAGCCTCTGCTACAGCTTGAGCAGCTTCTGGACGTTCTGGATCGATCATTCCTATCAATCCGGCAAAAATCAAATCATTTTCGACAGTATCAGAATCAACTGTTGTTGGTACCTGGTCAATTATCTTATAACCCATTGCCAATACTCGTAAAGCCTGAACAGCCATACCTTTATTCTGCTTCAAAATTTCAGCCTTATCGGCATCTGTAAAATCTCGTACTTCATCTGGTGTAACCTGAATTTTGGTAATACGTTGTAATAACATATCAGGTGCACCTTTTACGGCTACCAAATACTTATTATTTGGTAATCGATGAATCGTTGACATCAATTTACGTTCTGAATCAAATGGTACTTCTGCAACACGTGGTTCTTTAACCAACTCATCCTCTACTTGGTAATCGTGATCAAAACCAAATTGTATCAAAGCAGTTTCAGTTGGATCACCCACTAGAGTTCCGTCACTTTGAATCTTTGTATCATTACTAAAGGTCATAACTTGTAGAACTTTATCAGTACCTGAAATTGGTTCTGAAGCATCCTGTAATTTACCGTATTGATAAACTTTTTCCACGGTCATCTTATTCTGTGTTAATGTTCCCGTCTTATCTGAAGCAACAATTTCTGTACTACCCAATGTTTCTACAGCTGGTAACTTACGAACTAGAGCTTTTCTTTTGGCCATTCTTGTTGTTCCTAAGGCCAAAATAATTGTCACAATAGCGGGTAACCCTTCAGGAATAGCGGCAACAGCTAATGAAATTGCTACCAGTAACATATTAATAACCAGTTCATTCATTGGTAGACCATCGTGATTATTGAAGATACCCACTGCAAAAATAACTGCCGCAATAATCAAAATTAGCCATGTTAAAGTTTTCCCTAAAGAATTCAAATTATCCTGTAACGGTGTTCCAGTATCTTCAGCTTGATTGATCATTCCAGCAATCTGTCCAACTTGTGTGTCCATACCGATGCCAACAACAATTCCGACACCTCGTCCATATGTCACATTACTATTCATATAGGCCATGTTCTTACGATCACCCAAGGGAATATCCTCGTCTGTTAATACCTCAGCAGATTTCTCTACAGGAACTGATTCACCAGTTAAAGCTGACTCCACGGCCTTCTTGGAGGTCTTATGGAGTAAGTTTTGTATCCAAGTCGATTTCTCTCATAGTATTTCCTCCATAAATTAGATATCGACCAAGTTCTCACTACTAATGGTTTCCAATTTTCCATTTCGTTTTACGTGAGCTTCTGGGGTCGACATTTCTTTCAAAGCATCGATAGCTTCCTCAGCTTTTGATTCCTGAAAAACACCAAAAATGGCATTGATAATGACAACTGCTAAAATCAGAGCTGCATCTGCCCATTCTTTGGCTACTAATCCAGATATTAGAGCTGCTACCAATAAAACAATAATCATGAAGTCCTTAAACTGATCTAAGAAACGTTGAACAATATTCTTCCGTTTCCCTTGAGCTAGAGCATTAGGGCCGTTTTCTTTCAAAAGCTTTGCGGCCTGTTGGTCACTTAATCCATCCTCACTAGTTTTAAATTTACTTAGTAAGGATTCCTTACTTAAAGCATAGTATCGAGAAAATCTTTTATCTTCGACTTGTTTCATTAGTATCCCTTCCTTCTATAAAAAAAGAGACTTGCACGCTAAATATGCGCACAAGTCTCACTAATTAAGACAAAACCAGAGCTACGTCTTGTTGACGATTTTGTCACAGCAACCTGCAAGTTACTCCCTTGTTGTAATTTTATTATAAAGGAATCCAAAATTTAAAGCAAAGAACAAGTTAACTATTTTTTCTATAAAAAAAGACGTTGTGAAAACTCACAACATCTTGAATAAATTTAAATTTTATTAGGCAACTACATAAGCTGAACTAACCCATTCGTTAGTAGCAACTCGATAATATGTAACGCCATTAACAACTTTAGTTTGATCTGTCTTCCATGGTGTATTGTTACCTAGGACTTCGTTAGTAATGTCCTTCATTGTACCATCACTTTGTAAAGCTTGAAGCTTAACATATGATCCTGAAGGATTCTTTACCTTAATGACATTACTGCTAGATGAACTGTTTGAACTACTATTATTAGTAGTTGCAGATGATGAACTGTTTCCAGTTACATAACTTGCTGCAACCCATTCATTTGTAGCAACACGGTAATAAGTTACGCCATTAACTGATTTAGTTTGATCTGTCTTCCATGGTGTATTATTACCTAAAACTTCATTAGTGATTCTCTTCATCGTACCATCACTTTGAAGTGCCATTAGAGGAACGTAACTACTAGAAGAATTCTTTACAGTAATTACATCTGCACTTGCACCTGCACTATTTGAACCACTATCGGTTGAAGCTGAACTACTTGAGCTACTGTTATCTGTAGTCGTTGTTGTAGTTGTTGAGCTAGAACCAGTTGGTGATGTATAGCTGGCAAAGTAACTATCATATAATTCTGAAACATCAAAGTTTCCATAACTACCATTGAATGTGTATGAACTTGACCATTGCCATGCGTGTTGAGTTGTATACTCTTCTACACCTGTAGCATTATATGGATATGCGGCAATCCAACCTTGATTTACAGTCATAGTTGTACCAACCCATGAACCCATAGTGTAAATACATGAACGATATCCATATTTAGCAACTTCACTCATAAAGGCTGCATTATTAGCATCGTTTTGAGCTGTTGATAAATTCTGTTGTTCTGAACTTTCAACATCAGTTGCTAAAACGGCTCCACTTGGTAAACCATCAGCTTGAGCAATCTTGGCAGCATAGTCAGCTTCATCTTTGGCACCACTGACAGTACTGTATCTAGCATAATGATATCCATTAACATACAAGCCAGCAGACTTAGCGGCTGCAATATTACCGGCAGCTGTTGAGTCCTTAAATGATGTACCTTCACTAACCTTAGTGACAATCGCCTTGATACCATAATTATTATGCATATCAGTAAAATTAGAAACAGTCATCGCCCCATTGTTATTGGACACATCGACCATATCAGCACGTGCAGCTTGGACATTTGTTGCACCCACAAAAAACAAAACTATCGACATTACTGTAGTAAGAGCTCCAATTTACTCTCATCTAAACTGACACGTACGCTTCTCCCTTTCGTTGCCATCGCAACAAAACAAATTATAAAGCAGAAATCTTGACAATGACTGAAAGTTACAGTTTTGTTCACTGATAGTAATTAAACTGTAACAAAAAAGAGAAAAATAACTATTGAATTATTGACAATATTTTGTCGCATTAACTATTGGTTATGTTAAACATAACTTTTAATTAATACAAAAAATCAAATAACCAAAAAAATCTCTTAGATTTTTCAGTCTAGGAGATTTTCATTTAAGAATTTTTTTGTATAAAATCACGATACCAATAAAAACTCTTCTTTGGTATTCGCGTCAAATTTTTAGGACCATTATCATCACGATCAACGTATACAAATCCATAACGCTTTTTATACCCATTTAACCAACTCAATAAATCTGTGAAGGACCACGCACAATATCCTAATAAATCTACACCATCGGTCAAAGCACGTTGCATCTCAGTTATATGAGTTTGTAAATAATCAATCCGATATTGATCATTAACCTCATTATTACCTTCTAACTTATCGTGAGCTCCTAAACCATTTTCAGTAACCATTATTGGTAACTGATACTTTTCGTAAACTCGGCGTAAAGTTATCCTGAAACCAACTGAATCAATTTCCCATCCCCACTGTGTCTTATGCAAATAAGGATTTTCTACATTGTTAAACATTGCCATCTCTGGGGTTTGTGCTTGGGTATCTTTAGGTTGCATCAAATATGGATCAGTCTTAGAAAAATCTTTTTCATGTTGACTAGTTTTATCAGGATGTTCAATTTGATTTTGTTGGAACGTCCCCCCATGGTAGTAATTAATGCCTAAAAAGTCGGGCTTGGCAGATTTCAATAATTTCTTATCATCTAAAGTCACTTCTGGAGCAATTCCAAGATCTTTTAGATGGTTCATAACCAAAGCCGGATATGTTCCACGACAATAAACATCTAACCACCAGTTATTGTTAAAATCATCGGCATTATCCGCTGCTAAAACATCATTAGGATCCGCTGTAATTGGATAAGTCGGACCATAACCAAAACTAGGACCAATTTTACCTTGCGGAACCATTTGATGAAACAGATTAATTGCCTCAGCATTTGCGAGGTTAACGATATGATTGGCCGCATACATTCGTTTAACGTCACTAATATTAGGTGGATGTGAAGCCCATCGATATCCCATCGCTGTAAAAACATTCTGTTCATTAAAGGTTACCCAATATTTAACTCGATCCCCAAATGCTTTAAATACAGTTTGACAATATTTCTTAAATGCTTGAATGTTTTTTCTAGATTCCCATCCATTATATTTATCTTGCAAAGCTTGCGGAATGTCCCAATGATATAAAGTAACAATTGGTTCAATATGATATCTTATTAATTCATTTATTAAATTATCATAAAACTTTAAACCCTCTGAATTAATTTCACCATCACCATCGGGAATTATCCTTGACCATGCGATTGAAAAACGATAAGCCTTCAATCCCATCTCTGACATCAAACGGACATCTTCCTTATATCGATGATAATGATCAACTGCAATATCACCATTAGTTCCATTGAAAGTCTTACCGGGAATTTTGGAAAACGTATCCCAAATCGATGGCCCTTTACCGTCCTCATCAAATGCGCCCTCAATTTGATAAGCGGCTGAAGCTGCTCCCCACAAAAAATTCTTAGGAAATTTTTTTAATTTTTGATAATACATTAATTATGCTCCCTTTACAGAAGTATCAGTGTTCATTGAATCATCTGGAACCATATTTTCTTTTTCGGCTTCTTCAGCCTCTTCGACCTTTAATTCTTGACGATCTAAAACCTTAAAGAATGGATAGTAAGCAGCTACAGCAATAATCAATTCAATCAATTGCCAAACGGCAGCACGCCAATCTCCACCGGTCATAAGAAAACCACTAATAACAGTAGGTGTTGTCCAAGGAACTTGAGCAACAATCATTCCGATAACACCAAATTTCATAAGATAATATGTAATAAATTCTAGAACCATTGGTGTAACAATAAATGGAACCATCAACGTAGGATTTAAAACAACTGGTAAACCGAACATAATAGGTTCACTAATATTAAATACCGAAGGCATAAACCCTAAATTACGCATGGCCTTGTAACGTTTGCTCTTAGCAGTAAACATGCAAAGAACTAATCCTAAAATAGCACCTGTACCACCAATTGTTAGTCCAAAGTTCAAAAATCCATCAGCAGCAATATGTACTGGAGCATGACCTTTAGCTACAGCATTGATATTAGCTGTTAAGAAACTTAGAAACACTGGTGTATAGATACTTCCAATAACATTAGTACCATGAACACCGACAACCCATAATGCAACAACCAAGAAGATGGCCAATTCAATACCCCAAATGCTATCTAATCCAACAACAAGTGGTGAGAAAATCAATTGGATGACTGAATTAATATTGACATGTAATACAACTCTAACTAACCAAACAAGGAACAATGCAATTGAACCAGGAATCAATGATGAAAATGACTTGGCAACTGCAGGTGGAACTGAATCGGGTAATTCAATTGTCCAATTGCGGGCAACACAGAAACGAATAATTTCACTAGTAATAATACAAATAACAATAGCCGTAAAGATACCACCCGATCCAAGATCGGCTGGATCAATAGTCAACTTATTGTTCAACATTGCCAACAAGAATGCAACAGTAGGAATAACCGTCCCTGTCATTGTATCCAATTTATTGGCCTTAGCTGATTGATAACTAATTCCCATAGCCACGATTAAAGCTAAAATACCAAAAGTAACTGTAACGGCAGCATTCAAATAACCTGATATAGGCTTAATAAAGTCGGCCCACCAAGTAAATGGTAAGTTAGCGACAATCATAAAAATACTTCCAAAAATAGTGAATGGAATTGTAATAATCATTCCATCACGAAGAACAACCATATACTTCAGATTTCCAAATTTTGCTAAAGCTGGCAAAAATTTATTTTGGAATCCAGAAATAATACTTTTCATAAGTAACCCTCCTAGTTAGTTTTTTCATTAAAAGAACTAACTAGAATGTAACCGTTTTCTAAAGAAACGTCAAGTCCTTCTCAATAAATCTATTCGAAAAATTTGTAAATAAAAAAGACTAATATTTCAGTATCAGTCTTTTTCATCAATCACCAACCGTAGGTATAGTTCTATTTTTGAATTGTAAATTAGCATCTGGAAGTTCTAATATCTTTCTAGTTATCATCGAACATCCTCCTAATAAGCTATTACTGCCTACATTATCGGAGACCTCAATGTTAATTTCATGATCTATCACTTCTGACAATTTTTTTTCAACATACTTCATTGTTTCAGGAATGGCTTGTAATACTCGAGAGTTGATAACTACTTTTTCGGGATCAAATAACAAAAAGATATTTTGCAAAATTATAATTATACTAGTTTCAAAATTTTTCAGAACTTCTTGTACAATCTCATCACCCAAATCATACCAACGACGAATGTCAGCAATAACCACTGAAGTCTGTTTTAAATCCTGAATTTGCTTAAAAACAGCTTGATCGGAACCAACATCTTCTAATGGCAATGGACTTTTATTTCCCAAACCGTAATACTTGGCAAAACCGATTTCCCCAGCCCGACTGTTTCTTCCTGAATAAAGTTGACCATTAATAATTGAGCCAACTCCAATTTGATCAGACAAACTAAGCGCTACGGCATCCTGAATTGAAGTACCTGAAAAATCTTTTATTGCTAAAGCTGCTAGATTAGCTTCATTTTCTAGTAATACTGGTACGTTAAATCTACTTTGTAAAATTTGAACCAAATCATACTGGACCAAATCACGATTCATGGCTTTGACGATACGATTATCCTTAACTACTCCATATACCGCTACAGAAATCCCCATTAAATCAGCATTATCAATTGTAGATAATTTGATAGCTTGATACAACGCCAACAGTTGTTTAGAAGCATCTTTGCCATCAATAGGAAATTCTTGATAATTCACAATACTTCCGTCTAGCCAATTTGTCATACAACTAATCGTAGTCTGATTAATTTTTGTATTTATAGTATACCCAGCTTGAGCATTAAAATTGGTCAAAACCGGCTTGCGCCCACCACTACGAGTACTGTTTCCCTGACCAATATCATATACTAAATTATCATTGGCTAACTTAGTAAAAATGTTATAGACCGTAGATTTAGTCAGACCCAATTTCTTTGCTACATCAGCTCGAGAAGTTGGTGTCCGATTAAATACTTCACGCAATACATTCAGTTCATTTATCCTTCTAATAGTTAATCTATTCATAAATATTCCTTCTCAACGGCTTTAATATAAACAATTTAATAATCCTAGTTACATACTACATATGTATAGACCAGTCAGCAACTATTAGTAATAAAAAGACAGATTCATCCTTTAAACGAATCTGCCAATATAATTTTATTCCAAATTAAACAAAGCCTGATTATCAATTAAATCTTTTGGTATAATCTTTTCATTCTCATGTAAATATACCTTTACTTTGCCTTTAACGCCAATAGTTGACACTTTAATTTGTTGACCATCTCTTTGAACTCTAATGGAAGCTGTCTCTAATCCTTTAGAACTGACAATATTAGTTGAAACTGTTCCATTCTTAATTTGATATAAGTGAATATCGACGTCTTTTGCATAATCGTATTCAGCATGAATAGCTTTTTCATTACGCACCAAAATAGTATTTTCACGTACCAACACTGGCAAACTTAATTCATCAAATATTTCATTTAGCCATTCTCCTGATTTAGGCGATTGATAAACTTTATTATTCAACAAACTAGTCCATTTACCACCTGGTAAATAGAAATGTGCCTTTCCTTGGTCATTAAAAATGGGTGCAACTAAAATTTGGGAACCAAACATATATTGCGTAGCTAAGTCCGAAACGTTAGGATCATCCCCAAATTCCAAAAACATCGGTCTCATCAAGGGATTACCAAATTTGGCATCATAAGCAGCCTGTGTATAAAGATATGGCATCAACGATAATTTCAAGTTTACATAGCGTTTGGTGTTCTCAACAGCCTCTTGATCAAAGTTCCATGGCACACGATAAACATTACTGCCGTGGTATCGACTATGAGATGATAATAACCCAAATTGAGTCCAGCGTTTATATAGATCCGGTGTTGGTCTATCATCCCCGTCTTCAAACTCTCCAATATCATGGCTCCAGAATCCAAAACCAGATACTAAGAATGATAAGCCACCACGTAATGTATCTCGCATCGAATTGTAGTTAGATAGACAATCTCCACCCCAATGAACGGGATATGATTGTGAACCTGCTGTCGCTGAACGAGCAAAAACAACAGCCTCTTTCTTGCCCTTAACTTCAGCAATGATATCATAAACAGCCTGATTATACTGTAAAGTATAGTAATTATGTTCTTGTTGTGGATTGGATCCATCGTAAAATTTGACGTCATCAACAGGTATACGCTCACCAAAATCCGTTTTGAAACAATCTACGCCGATATCCAATAATTTTTTTAATTTATCTTGATACCATTTTTTAGCGGCTGGATTAGTGAAATCAACGAATCCATTACCAGCTTGCCACAAATCCCATTGCCAGACATCGCCATTTTGACGTTTGATCAAGTAGCCCTTTTCCTTAGCCTCTTTAAATAAAGGCGACTTCTGAGCAATATAAGGATTTAACCATACACATACTTTTATGCCACGCTCATGAATTTTTCTTAGCAAACCCTCAGGATCTGGGAATTGTTCCTTATCCCAAGCTAAAGTACACCACTCAAATCCTTTCTGCCAGAAACAATCAAAGTGAAAGACATCTAAAGGAATATTGTGCTTCTTCATTCCATCAATAAATTTAAGAACGGTTTTTTCACTATAATCCGTTGTAAATGAAGTACTCAACCAGAGACCAAACGCCCATGCTGGTGGCAGATTAATTTTTCCAGTTAATTGAGTATAACGATGCAATACTTCCTTAGGTGTTGGCCCATAAATCACATAATATTGTAGAGACTGACCTTCAGTACTAAATTGCACGCGATCAACATTTTCTGATGCTACTTCAAATGAAACTCTTTGAGGTTCATCCCCAAAAATACCATAGCCTTTACTGCTCAAGTAAAACGGAATATTTTTATAAGCTTGTTCACTACCAGTTCCACCATCTTGGTTCCAAGTATCTATCGACTGACCATTCTTAACGAAATTGCCAAATCTTTCTCCTAAACCATAAATTTTTTCTTCAATATCCATTGATAGCTGTTCACGCATGAAACTTTGTTTCTTATCACGATTGTATATGACCCCTTGAGCCTTTTGGACTGATTCAGTGATCAAATGACTATCGGCAGTAAATTTCATCAGAAAATCATCTTTTAACGGTAATGAGACCTTTAAATCACCGCTTTCTAGAGAGGCCATTTTATCCTTCACTTGAATGTCTACTTTGGGATTTAAATTATTGATTTTGAAACTAGGACCATGATCTTCAGAATCAAAATGTTCTAATTTTACGCCAATAACATTTTCTATAGGGGAATTCAGAGTTATAGTTGTTGCTCCTAAATTGAGTTGGTCACCCCTACTTAGAACTCTTTTAAAGGGTGCAAAAACTTTTAGATTATTCCTATTTATTTTTTCATCATAATTTTCCATTGGTGAATCAATCTGATACTCTTCACGATTCATCCAATAACCATTTGTAAATTTCACTATTTACAGCCTCCTATCAAGACAATTTTAGTTAGTTTTTTTAAACAAAAAACTAACGATAACGCTTACATTATACACATGTATAACTCATTAATTCAATTCCTTAATCAAAAAAACTCACAAAATACAATATTTGTGAGTTTTGATATTTAAAATTTTTTAGAATTCATCTTTAAAGAATTTTTCCAAGAATACAGCAATACCATCTTTAGCATTTGTTTCTGTCACATAATTGGCCTGTTCTTTGATTGTACTTACACCATTACCCATGGCAACCGAATACTTAGCTTGTTGCATCATTCCTAAATCATTCATTCCATCACCAAAGACAAAAGTATGATCTGCATCAATACGTTGTTCCCACTGAACTTGTTGAATAGCAGTGGCCTTATCGGTCTTTAAAGGAATCATTTCAATATTGTCAGGACCTGATGATGATAGACGCAACTTCTTGCTGTCAGCTAATTTAGCTTTAGCTTGATTCAATTCATCCATATCCCCACGACTTAATTTATCACTAATTCCATCTAAATCATCTTGATAGAATGACTTCTTAATATCTTTAATTATTTTATAACCAAAGGCCTCATCAAAGTTACCAGCATTCTGTGCAATGAAGTGCGGAATTTTTTCAGTGAAGTAAGCTGTCTCAGGTGTAAACAACATCATTGGCAACTTATTGACTTGCGTTATTTGATAAGCCAATTCAACCGTTTTACTGCCTAGCAAAGTCACTTCACGACCATTAATACCATCGAAAACAGCCCCATTGGAAGTAATCAAGCCAACTTCAGGATTCTAATTTATTAATTCCATGGATAATTTAAACAGCATTTAACCCGTAGCAATATAAAATTTAACATCATGCTTTTGCAAACGCTCAATTGTGGCTTTGGTACGAACTGAAATATGTTTATGGTCACTTGATAAGAGCGTTCCATCTAAATCCATAAATACTAAATATTTTGACATTTTAAAGTCCTCGTCTGCTTTATAAATAATTACATATTCTATTGTAGCAGACTATTGAAAACGTTTACCTGATTTTGCTGATTATTCTAATTTTAAATCGTCTTGACTAACCATTGTATCAATATTCAATTCATGAATTGAATATTCAGCCGAAATTTTTGATAACTGTTGACTAATATTTACCTTCTCCATAGTTGATTTATTCTGAAAAATATCAATTATCACCCAATGATCAGAATCAATATTACTTACAAAGCTGGCTATGGTATTTTGAGAGATGCTCTTTAAAACTTCTAACTTGCTATAATCTGTAGTTATCTCAAGTAACCGAGCAAAATACGGATTTTCATCTTTAATCTCTAACACTTGATCATTCGCATGAAGTGTCTCTAAGTTCAATTTGTGAATCTTCTTAGATTGAACCACCTTTTGAGCAAATTTGGCATAACGTTGAAATTGTGGTGAAGCGGCATGAATTTGATAACTTGCTTCATCTTGATACATTTCAAAAATATAATTAACACTACCAGCCTCATCTTCGTGTGTAGCACACATCATCAAAGTACCTGCTTCATTTCTGTGAGAAGTTATTAGATTATTCATCCCTTCTGCTAGAAAATCCTGTCTGTTCTTAGGATCAATGGTTAATTTGTACAAACTGAAAATTGGTTTCTTTAGTAATTTCACAATTATCTACCTCACTATTTTTTTAAGCTGGGTAATTTCTTGATTACTTTAGCAGGAACGCCACCCACAACACAATTATCAGGTATATCACTTACAACTACAGCTCCAGCACCAACAATCACGTTATTGCCAATATGAACGCCACCGATCAATCAATACCTAACGCCGATCCAAACATCATTACCAACTGAAATGGGTTCTGTGTGGGTAATCAAATAATGGCTACCATCCTCATGAACACCAAAACGATGATTGGCATCAATTGAATGTTCACCACAGTAAAATTTAGTATCCGGAGCCACAATGACACGATCACCCAAAGTAATTAAATTGGAATCTTGAAAGTAACAGTTACCATTGATAAAATTATCGTCGCCAAAAATGATATGTGAACCATAGATAGCACCGAATTGACCATTAATTGTTAAATTAGTTCCAACGTGTTTGAACAATGATTTCATTGTCTCATTTCTTTCTTTGACATCAGTTTGAGTATTGATCTCTTGAATCATTTTTTTACCACGTACAATCATCTGCTGTAATTCGGAATCTCGATAATCATACTCTTGTCCTGCTAATAATTTTTCATGTTCTGTCATCATAAGTTATCCCCTAACATCTCTTATTTTTTTAGCTGGTGACCCAACTACAACACTATTTGGAGCCACATCCTTAGTCACTACTGAAGCTGCTCCAACAATTGAGTTCTCTCCAATCGTCACTCCAGGAAGTACTGTGACACCAGTTCCCAACCAAACGTTCCTTTCAATATGAATTGACTTGGTAATCAAAGTTCTTCTTTCTGCAGGAGCCTCACCATGATTCACTGTAATTAGACTCACTCTCGGACCCAACTTAGCACCCTCATCAATCCAGATACCACCTAAATCCATGAAGAAACAATCTTTATTGATAAAGACATTCCCTTTAACAAAAGTATGACAGCCTAAATCAGCATTGAACGGTGCTTTAATATCACTAGTACTAGGAACTTGATAACCAAACAAGCGACTGAACAGTTCCTTACCGTCATCAATTGTCTGATTTTGATAATTAATCTCATTAATTATCTGTGTATTCTTCTCTACCGTTTGATCAACCAATTTAAAATCAGCCTCGTTATAATCCAGAACTCCACCCTTTAAAGCTTTATCTAACGCATCCATTTTCTTACCTCTTTATCCTTAGGATAAGGGTAGGACGGGTATTCGTCTAATACTTATCTTGTATTTAGACAAATTCATTTTTTGAATAACAAAAAAGATTGAGACATAATTTGAATAATTACATCTCAATCTCTTATTTGATTTGTGAACGTACTTCTGATGAAAAATATAGCGAACCTGCGATTAAAAGTAACTCATTAGATTTCAAATTATCTTTTAACTCTCGATAAGCTTTACGCCAATCTGCACTTAACTTTATCCGTGGTTGCCAAGCTTTGAAATCTTCTAATCTCAAGGCTCTTTTATCATCAAAAGTGGTCAAAGTAATTTCAACATTAGGTATCTGTAATAACTCTTCCAGCATTGTTCCAATATCCTTGGTAACAATGGCCGAAAATAGTATTCTTACATGATAATCCTGATAGTCACTCAAAAGATTCTCTTTTAACCGTTTAATAGCGTGAGGATTATGGGCCCCATCCATAATTACTAATGGTTTTGAACTAATAATCTCCATTCGAGCCGGCCATCTGGTTTGCAATAAACTGTGCATAATTTGTTCTTTATCAAATGATAAATCATGCTTCTGCATATAGAGATAATACATCTCTAATGCCACAGCTGCATTTTCAACTTGTTGATGACCTATAAGTGGCGTTTCTAAGTTTTTCAATTTTATATCATGATTACGAAAATCAAATTTTTCAAACTGCTGTTCAACAAATCCCCGATAATCCGTTTGATAATCCCGTTCCCAAACATACACCGTTGAATTCTTCTTAAGTGCTTGAGTCTTAATGACTTTCAGAGCAGCTTCAGAAACATTTCCAACGACCAATGGCGTATTTTCTTTGATGATACCGGCCTTCTGATAAGCAATTTTCTCAATTGTATCCCCTAAAAAAGCAGTATGATCTAATCCAATCGTCGTAATGGCGATCAATTCTGGTTCAATAACATTTGTACTATCTAGCAGGCCACCCATACCCACTTCAATAATCGCTAAATCCACTCGTCCTTTAAAATAGTAAAATGCTAACCCAGTAAGAATTTCAAATTCAGTTATACCATAAAATTTCTTTTGATTATCCATTTGTTCAACTAACGGTTTAATCTGATTACCCAGTTTAACTAAATCAGAATTGCCAATTTCTTGTCCGTTGATCTCCACTTGTTCAGCAAAATCCTTTATGAATGGCGAATTAAAAGTACCCACCCTTAGGCCATCAGCACGTAATAAATTAGCCAAATAGCGTGTTGTCGATCCTTTTCCATTAGTACCTGCAACATGAATCGTTGGATAGGTTCGTTCAGGATTACCGAGTAGACGTAATAATTCAGTAATACGTTCTAATCCTGGACAACTGCCAAAATAACCTCGTGAAATAATCCATTCAATAACTTCTGAACCTGTTGTAAACATTTTTACCCCTTTGCCATGTAACGACTAGCAAGCATTTTTAGTGGCAGTGCCTTGCCAAAGAACATGATTGAGCCTGTTTGAATAAAGAGCATAGCAACTGCTTTGATAATTCTAGGAATCCAAAGTCCCATATTAAAGAATGGTACATGATACATGATCGATAACCATAGTGGTGTTAAGAATAAACTAATAATAATAGTATTTAGTAAAACGCAGATGAAAGTATTTTTTAAAGTAATTTCTTTTTTGTAGAAGAAAAGTCCGTATAACACACCTGAAATAAGCGCATTTAATGTAAAACAAATGAAGAATCTGGCTTTACCAAAAAGCGTTGTTCCGACAACGTCAGCTACTACTGATGAAATTCCGGCCCAGAGTGGACCAAAAAACATTCCTAAAATGGCTTGTGGTATAAATTCAAATGAAATACGTAGAAATTGTGTTTGAATACTTAAAAAATTAGTTAAGACAATCATCATTGCCACTAAAAGACCCATTGTTGAAATTGCATAAATACTGTTTTTCTTGTTCATTTTGAGCATCTCCTCTTAGAGCTGCTACATATCTTTTATGCAGCGAATGCGAGAATAAAACCGCGAATTTACTTCTTCGTTCAAAAGCACATTCCGTCTTTTTGACACTTAACGCTTTATTCTCTACTCTGTTATCCTTTTATTTTTAAATCGTGGTATTACTATTATTTTCCTCCTTATTCATTTAACTTTTTTAATATAACGTCCAATAGCGAACACGGTCAATAGATTTTATGTATATAGTTCGTATAACACGTATCCATAAATATAAAAAAAATCGGTACAAAAATTCTAATTTCAGAATTTTCATATCGATTATTTTTCACTAAAATTTAAAATGTTAAATTCGTTAACATATTCATTTGAACTAAATGACACGGCAATATTAATGAATACAGTCTCTAATCTAATTTTCGGTATTTATACTTATTAGTATAGGCTACTTTTTTATCCTTACTTAAAACAATATCTCCAAAGCCTGGATGATGAATAGCATCTGGCAACGTCTGTAATTCCATTGCCAAACAACTATAATCATATTTTGCTGCCTTTTGAGCATCTTCAGGATTAGCGGTAAAAATAACCATACCATTACGATCCGTATACAAATCAACGAACCGTTTATCAGATTTGATTGTAGCAGCATGTCCATCAACGACAAAGGTATCGTCGTATTCATGCTTATCTAATAAGGACAATTGATCCAATCCTTTACCAATAGTCTTAAATTGCTTGAAATCATAAGGTCCTTCAGTTGGCAAATATTGTCCTGTAGGAATCTTACCATCATCAACTTCTAGGAATTTATCAGAATTTATTTGTAACTGTTGCTGACTGATATTTTCGTCATCAACATCGAAATAGACGTGACAAGTTGGATTGAACAAAGTATCGTGATCCGTATTTGCTCCATAAGTAACGTAAACTTCATCATCATCAGTCAACATATAAATAACATTGACCTCAAGTTTTCCGGGAAAGCCATCCTCGCCTCTTACAGTATGACTAAACATCACGGCCTTATTAGAAATTTGTCGGCTGGAGAAGTTTTGATACTGAAGTCCATGACTACCGCCATGTAAAAAGTTTTCACCTTCGTTTTGTTCCATTTGATAACTCGCATCATTAATCTTAAAGGTGGCATCTTTAATTCTTCCGGCTACACGTCCAATTGTTTTACCAACTTGATAAGGTGTTTTAATGTAGTCCTCCAAATTATCAAAATGCTCAATCAATGAATGTTTTTTACCATCCTCAACGACTTCAAAATTTTGCCAAGTCGCAGCATAGCTCATAATACTAATACTTGTTTGATTTTTATTAGTAATTTTATAGAGGTAAACCGGTTCAGAATCAATTTCCCCAAAAATTGTTTTTGAAACGCCCATTTTATTACCCCTCTTTTTAGTTCATTGCCTTCTTAATATTTGCTAATGTTACTTGTGACGTATCAGTGAAGTTAATATCGGCTTCATTTAAGATTCCCGGATCACCAATACCAACAGATGTTTCATGAGCACCATTAACCGATTTAATACCTGAAACAGCATCTTCAAGTCCGATACATTCTTCAGGCTTCAAGTTCAATACTTCGGCACCACGAACATAAATTTCTGGATCTGGCTTTCCATTCTTCAAAGTACTTGGATCAACTCTGGCATCAAAGTATTTTTCCAAATCCAAAGCTTGCAATACCTTAGGCGAATTCTTAGAAGACGAGGCTAATGAAATTAAGTAATTATTAGCACTTAAATCTTCAATAAATTCTTTCATACCAGGGAGAATATCCTTATCAGTCAATCCCTTTAAAAGATTCAAATAATTATCATTTTTTTCAGTAGCATACTTAACTTTTTCATCTTCAGTGTAATCGTTTTCTTTACCACCAGACTTTAAAATCAAGTTAAGTGAATCCATTCTACCAACACCCTTTAGTTGGTTAGCTAAATCCTCAGTCCATGTAACGCCCAATTTATCTGCTAATTGATGCCATGCTTTTGCATGATAGACTGATGTATTAGCGATTACACCATCTAAATCGAAGATGAAACCTTTAATTTGTTCAAATTTTACCATATCGCGTTATTAACTCCTTTGATAAAAAGATGTCTGAAATAACTTCCAGGCATCTTAAGTTTACAATTATTTTAGCATTAGTGGTTTATCGTTGACTTGAATTTGAAGTGGATCACCAGATACCAACTTGAATTCTGATCCATTTTCCTTGACGGCTACTTCGATGACACGACCTCTGAATACTTGTCTGAATGAGTAACTATTCCATTTCTTAGGTAAAAATGGCTTATAACTCAAAGTACCATCATCGTGAACACGCATGCCCGCAAATCCTTGAACCATGGCTAACCAGCCACCTGTCATTGAAGTAATATGCAAACCATCTGCAGTATCATTATTATAATTGTCTAAGTCTAGTCTAGCTGTTCTCTCATATAATGCAACCGCTTTCTGGTCATAATGTAAATCTGCGGCCAAAACAGAGTGAATTGCTGGTGAAAGACTTGATTCATGAACTGTTAATGGTTCATAGAAATCAAAGTTACGTTTCTTCTCGCGTTCTGAGAAATCATCAATAAAGTCCCAAATACCTTGAAGAACATCACCTTGCTTGATATATGGTGAACGTAGGATTTTGTCCCATGACCAATGTTGGTTGATTGGTAATTGATCACTTGGAATTGAGCTGACTGGTTCAATATCTTTGTCCAAGAAACCATCATGTTGAACAAAAATTCCAAGATCTTCATCATATGGCAAATACATTTTGTCTACAATATCTTGCCATTGATCCATTTCTTCTTTAGAAACATTCAACTTTTCAAATTGATCTTTACTTACTTCACCAAGGATTTGAAGTGTATACTTCAGAGTCCAGCGAGCCAAGAAATTTGTGTACCAGTTGTTGTCAACGTTATTTTCATATTCATCTGGTCCAGTAACACCATGAATCATATATTGTTCGTTACGTTTGCTGTAATGAACACGGTCAGCCCAGAAACGTGACATTTCAGTCAACATCTTGCTACCTTCATGAAGAACAAATGACTTATCACCTGTATAACGAGTGTAGTTATAAATAGCAAAAGCAATATCGCCGTTACGGTGGATTTCTTCAAAAGTGATTTCCCACTCGTTGTGACATTCAATACCGTTGAAAGTAACCATTGGATATAACGCACCTTTTAGTCCTTGTCTCTGGGCATTGATATAGGCACCCTTTAATTGGTTATAACGATACATTAATAGATTACGTGATACTTCTGGTTGAGAAACTCCTAGATAAACTGGAATACAGAATGCTTCGGTATCCCAATATGTAGCCCCACCATATTTTTCACCAGTGAAACCTTTTGGTCCAATGTTCAAACGTGAATCTTCACCAGAATATGTTGTGAATAGTCCAAAGAGATTGAAACGCATACCTTGTTGGGCATCAGTGTCCCCATCAATCTTAATATCAGATTGATTCCAACGATTATTCCAAACATTTTCATGTGCACTTAACAAGTCTTCATAGGAAACACCACTAACTTTAGCAGCAATACCCTCCATAGCATCTCTTAAGTCATCAATTGTTTCGTAATCACGTGATGTAACTACAGCAACACGTTTCTCAATTGTACCAACTTCATGAGCCTTCAAATCAGCTACGAAAGTCTTACTAGTTTCCAATTTATCGACTGTTTGATCGACTTCTTTAAGTCCAGTTACATAACCAACTTGCATACCTGATGTGAATCTTGGTGTACCAAAATCATTTGGCTTTGTTTTAGCAATGATACTGTTATCAGTAATTTCCAAAACTTCCCAGAAGTGTTCATCATAGTTAGCATCTTCATTCTTTACGTTAGCATCCAATGAAGAAATAACTTTAACTTCAACAGAATCATCTGACAAGTTTTCAAAGCTGACCTTTTGAACAGATAGTTCTTTTTGAGCAACACTTAAAAATCTTTCAAAATTGAATTTGACTTTAACGCCATCTTTTTCAACGATAAATGAACGCTTCAAAACGGCATTTTTCATATCAAGATCAAGTGTAAAGTCACTGATTTTATCAGTGTATAAATCCAATTTAGAACCGTTGATTAAAAAGTTCATCTTAATGAAATTAACGGCATTGATAACTTTACCAAAGTATTCTGGGTAGCCATTCTTCCACCAGCCAACACGAGTCTTATCAGGATACCATACACCAGCTAGATAGCTACCAGGAAGACTGTCGCCTGAGTAATCTTCTTCAAAATTACCACGCATTCCCATGTAACCATTACCTAAACTAGTTAAACTTTCTTGTAATCGTTTATTTTCCTTATCCAATTTGTGTGTGACTACATTCCAAGGAGCCACTTCAAATATTCTTTTCATAATCAAACCCACCATATATAAATTTATCTTTTAATTAATTTTTTCCATTACTACAACATCGTATGGCTGTAAGGTCATATTCTTGTTCAATTCAATTTCTTCATTATTAGTATTAGTTAACTTAACTTGCCATTTATTTTTGACGATCTTATTTGGCATCGTAACTTCATGTTCGTTTTGACTGAGATTACTGATGACAAGATATTCTTGTTTATCATCCTGTCTTATGTAGGAAAAGATGTCTGGATCATTATCAAGAATCAATTCAAATGTTCCATCGACAAACACTGGTTGACTCTTCCTTAAAGCAATCAATTGTTTGTAGAAGTTCAAAACTGAATCTGCATCGTTAGCTTCATCGGCCTGATTGATCGTATGATAGTTCTCATTGATTGCTAACCAAGGCTTGCTATCTGAGAAACCAGCATTGGCTTTATTAACCCATTGCATTGGTGTCCGAGCATTGTCACGTGACCAATGAGAAATGATCTTCATCGCTTCTTTTGGTGTATGTCCCTCGGCAATCTTTTGATCAACACGATCCTTTGTATCATCGTCATCCATTTGTTCAGGTTTGGTAAATGGGAAATTTGTCATCCCCAATTCCTGACCCTGATAAATAAATGGTGTTCCTCTCAACAACATGTAGGTTGCAGCGATGGCCTTAGCTGAATGTTTAGTTTCATTTCCCAAAACGGTATTGAATCTTGGATTATCGTGATTTTCAACATATAGAGCATTCCAACCACCATCAGCTAAGTCACGTTGCCATCTGGCTAGAACTTTCTTGAAGCCTAAAGGATTAATACGTTGTTCACCAGGTTTTCCTTCTTGAACATTCTGCTCAAGTTCAAAAATCATATTGATATAGCCTGAACGGTTAGGATCAGTCCAATTAATCGCTTTACGACTTGTAACCCCACTGGCTTCGCCACCCGTCATAACGTTGTATTCATTGAAAATGTCACGTAATTCGGTCATGTATTTATCAATGCCTTTGACATTCATAAATGGTGCCCATGGATTATCTTTGATCTTGAAATCCCATGGTTCTTTTTGTATATGACTAATGGCATCCATTCTAAAACCATCAATACCTAAGTCAAGCCACCAACGAATCATCTTATAAATATCTTCACGTACTTTCGGATTCTTCCAATTCAAATCTGGTTGTTGAGCTGCAAAAACATGGAAATATGCTTGTTCAGTCTTAGGATCATAGGTCCAAGCTGAATGACCAGAGAAACTCTTCCAATCATTTGGCATTTTACCCGGCGTTGCATCGGCCCACAAGTAATAGTCACGATATGGATTATCCTTGCTCTTTTGCGATTCAATAAACCATGGATGCTGATCCGAGGTGTGATTAACAACTAAGTCGAGAATAACCTTAATGCCCATTTCATGAGCCTTAGTTAATAATTCTTTAAAATCATCCATCGTTCCAAATTCAGGTTCGATACTTTCATAATCAGAAATATCATAACCATTATCGACATTAGGTGACTTATAAATTGGATTGACCCAAATAAAATTAACACCCAAGTCCTTTAAATAAGGAAGTTTTTCAATGATTCCGCGGATATCACCGATACCGTCATTGTTGGAATCCTTAAAACTACGAGGATAGACCTGGTAGCCTACGGCATTTTTCCACCATGTTTGATCTGCCATTTTAGACCACTACTTTCACTGCAAATGATTCCCAAGGCTTTAATTCTAAGTCAGAAACATCGGTAATCTTATGATCGTAATTTTGAATAATTGTTTCACCAACATTAACATCTGCTAACTGTAGCTTATGTCTGTTATTAGAGAAGTTGTTGACAATCAACCATGTTTCACCTTGATACTCTCTTTCAAAGGCAAAAATTTCATCTTGTGTATCGAGTAATTTGAAATCACCCCATATCATGATTGGATTGTCTTTTCTCAACTGAATCAATTTCTTGTAAGTATAGAAGAGTGAATTCTTATCAGCTAAAGCAGCTTTAACATTGATTGACTTGTAATTAGGATTTACTCCTAACCATGGAGTTCCTGTTGTAAAGCCGGCATGTTCTGTTTCATCCCATTGAATTGGAGTTCTAGCATTATCGCGTCCCTTAGTATTGATAGACTTGATAATGTCTTCTTTCTTATAACCTTCATCAATTCTTTGAAGATACATGTTGCGACTCTCAATATCAGAAATTTCAGAAAAGTCTTTGATTGGCTTATTCGTCATACCAATTTCTTCGCCTTGGTAGATGTAAGGAGTTCCTTTCAGCATGTGTAAGAGGATGGCGAACATCTTACCGCTCTCAACACGATATTCCTTATCATTACCCCAACGAGAAATAATTCTTGGTAAATCATGATTATTCCAGAATAAAGAATTCCAACCTTGATCATCCAATTCTGTTTGCCATCTAGCTAAAACTTGTTTTAGTTCACCGACTTGTAATGGACGAAGGTCCCATTTATCTTTGCCAGGTTGTTGATCCAATCCAACTTGTTCAAATTGGAAAACCATTGATAATTCATGACGTTTAGGATCAGAATAAAGTTTAGCAATCTCCGGAGTAGCACCCCATGTTTCACCAACTGTCAGCATATCTTTACCGCCGAAAGTTGCTTTATTCATTTCTTGTAAATAATCATGAAGCTTAGGACCATTACCAGTGATCATCTTATCTGGTTGCTTACCGATTAAATCGATAACATCGATTCTGACCGCGCCAATACCTTTATCAATCCAGAAGTTCATCATTTTATATACGGCTTGACGAACTTTTTCATTTTCCCAATTCAAATCAGGTTGTTTCTTACTGAAGAGATGAAGATAATATTGACCGGTTTTCTCATCGAATTGCCAAGCTGGACCACTGAAGGTTGATTGAAGATCATTTGGTACGTCCCCATCTTTAGGATCACGCCAAATGTAGTAATCACGATAAGGATTATCTTTACTCTTCTTTGATTCGATGAACCATTTATGCTCATCAGAAGAATGATTAACGACTAAGTCCATAACAATACGGATGTTTCTCTTTTTAGCCTGATTGATCAATTCATCCATATCTGCCATCGTACCGAATTCTTGCATGATATTTTGATAATCAGAAATATCGTAACCGTTATCATCATTAGGTGAACGGTAAACTGGTGAAAGCCAAATTGCACCGATGCCCAAATCTTTTAAATAATCTAATTTACTGATGATTCCCTTAAGATCACCAACTCCATCACCATTTGAATCCTTAAAACTGCGGGGATAAACTTGATATACTGTTGTCTCTTGCCACCAATGTTTTTGCAAATTAAGCACCTCTCTATTTAACTAATGCAAATCCTTTAGGATCAACCGTTAATTCATGATTATTTTCTGTAACTAAGTTACTCAAAACTACACTCTGACTAGTTGTTACTTGTTTAGGAGCATCGCCTGCATTCAAAATAACTTTAACTTCAGTACCATTTAATTTACGACTCAAGATCAATAATCCATCATCACAAATCTTCTCCCAAACCATTTCTCCTTCAGAAAGAACCTTTTGATTATCTTTTCTAAAAGCAATCAAATGTTTAAAGAAATCATATAGATTCAAGTCTTGTTGAGATTTATCCCAAACCATACACTTACGACATTCAGGATCATTGCCGCCATCCATACCAACTTCATCACCATAATAGATACATGGCACACCTGGTTGTAAATATGTGAAAGCTAGTACTTGTTTCATTAAATCTTTATCATCATTCGTTTCAGTCAATAATCGAGCTGTATCATGTGAATCTAAAACATTGAATTGAATCTGATCTGTTTGATCACGATAGAGCATCAATTGGTCATTGATATCTGAAACCATTTTTTCAATTGGAATTTGTTTCTTAATTAAGTATTTAGAAATCGAATCAGTATAAGCATAATTCATTACAGCACTGAATTGATCTCCCTGGAGCCAACCTTGTGAGGAGTGCCAAACTTCCCCTAAAATATAGAAGTCTTTCTTAACACTGTCGCAAGTTCTTCTAAAGTCACGCCAGAATTCATGGTCAACTTCATTTGCTACATCTAATCTCCAAGCATCAATATCGAACTCTTCAATCCAATACTTAGCAATCTTCAGCAAATGCTCTTTAACTTCTGGATTGGCAGTATTCAATTTTGGCATATGTGGTGTGAAGGCAAAGGTATCGTAAGAAATATTCTTGGCCTGTTCGAAACCAACGTCCTTATATGATACTGGGAATTTGTTGATATGGAACCAGTTAGCATATTTAGAATCTTTACCATTCTTAACAACATCCAACCATTGTGATGAATTGTCCCCCATATGATTGAAAACTGCATCCAACATAACTTTAATACCACGTTTATGGCATTCTTGAACTAATTTTTTAAAAGTAGCTTTGTCGCCAAAGGCTGGATCTATTTCCATATAATCAATTGTGTCATATTTGTGATTAGACTTAGCTTTGAAGATAGGACAGAAATAGATTCCATTGACGCCCAAATCGGTTAAATGATCTAGGTGGTCGATAACACCTTGTAGATCTCCACCAAAGAAATCTGTAGCACTTGGAGTTTTAGAACCCCATGGCAAAGTATTTTCAGGATCATTAGACTTATCGCCGTTAGCAAATCTTTCTGGGAAAATCTGATACCAGACGGTCTTTTTGACCCACTCTGGTGCCTTGAAACGATCCACTTCGTGGAAATATGGCAATCTAAAGTAATTATCAGGACTATCGTAGACGCTCTTTTCAAATGAGAACACACCATGATCGCCATAGAATATGGTTATACCATCGTTACCAGTAACCTTAAATGCATAGGAAATACGTTTGAATGGCTCTGTAACCTCAATAGTCCAAAAGTCATACAAGTCCGTCGTCAAATAGCGTTTCATTGGCGTTGGTTGATCTTGCCAATGATCTGTATCTAGCGTATACGGATCACCATGAAGTAACCCTACCTCTTTGACGTCTCCGCGAGCGGTCCTTAATCTAATATGCATTAAATTATCTTTGTATAGATATGCAAATTCGCTGTCTGGGCGATGATAAATTGCTGGTGTATTCATTGAAATAACCTCTCATTTTTAAAAAATTTGAATAAAAAAAGCTCTGCATTAAATAAATTCAAGACATTCACGTATTGAGTTAATTAAATGCAGAGCCAGATAAACTATACGAATTTAGTAATTCAAGTTTCCAGAATCAAAGTTCTAAAGCTAAATTACTTAACAGCACCTGATGTGACACCTTCGACATAGTACTTCTGCATATAGATGAAGAGTAATGTAATAGGAATCGCAATCAGAACACATCCTGCGGTGAATGTCATAAATAGTGAATTAGCAGTTGTCTGAGTCATCATTGAATATAACCCGATGGCAACAGTGTAATTCTTAACATCATCACCCATGATAATCTTAGCAAAGATGAAGTCCATCCATGGACCCATGAATGCTGTCAATGCTGTATAAACAATGATGGGCTTAGATAATGGTAATGTAATTTTAGTAAAGATTTGCCATTTGTTGGCACCATCGATCATAGCTGATTCATCCAAGGCCATTGGAATTGTATCGAAGAATCCCTTGGCAACATAGAATGCTAGAGCAGCTCCGGCTGAATAAACTAGGATCAAAGCTAGTAAACTACCAGCTAGGTTTAGAGCCTTAAGAATGTAGTAAATAGCAATCATACTCATGAAAGCTGGGAACATGTTTAGAACTAAAGCAACCTTTAGAAATGGTCTACGTAACTTGAATCTTAAACGAGACAAGGCGTATGACATTGAAATTGTGATGAAGGTTGACAAAACACATGTACATACGGAAACGATTAATGTATTAACAAACCAACGGACAAATGGATAGTTGCCTGAAGCATCAGTAATCAGCTTTGTATAATTTGATAATGTGAAATGCTTTGGAATAATATATGGAACGAAAGCTCCACCTTCTTGTCTGAAACTGTTCAATACAATCCACACGATTGGGAATAACCACACAACAGACATAATTGTCAGGATAGCATAGACTAGTATTTTAGTACGTTTCTTTTGAGCTTTATAATTAATTTCTCTTTTTGCCATTTCTATTATCCCTCCTTATATGAATTAGTATGTGTGTATGCCCATAAACTAAATACGGCAGATAGAATGAAGATCAAAATACCAATAACAGAAGCTAAATTATAATCCATTGTATTTACAGTCAAATTATATAGCCAAGTTACAAGCAAATCGGTTGATCCGGCACCATAGTAATTTGAGTTTGTAGGTCCACCACCAGTTAATAGGTAAATAACATTGAAGTTATTGATATTACCAATTAATTGTTGGATCAAAGATGGCATCATAACGAAAAGAATTTGTGGGAATGTAATAGATCTAAAGATTTGGAACTTATTAGCACCATCCATAACGGCAGCTTCAATCTGTTCTTGATCAAGGTTTTGAATAATACCAGTTGTAATTAACATAGTGGCTGGAATACCAATCCAGAGGTTAACTACGATGATAGAGAACTTAGCCATTGTTGGATCTGTTAGGAATGGAATAGATTTACTAATCCAACCCCAACTCTTCAAGATAGAATTAATAGGACCAGCATCGTTTAAAAGATTACGCATAATCAATAGTGAAATGAACTGTGGAACAGCCATTGTCAAAATAAAGATTGTACGCCACATTTTCTTGAGTTTAATTCCTTTTGTATTGATCAATAGAGCTAGAATAACTCCAAAGAAGAAACATGATACTGTGGCTATTACAGCCCAAACTAGAGTCCATCCCAATACTGGGAAGAATGTTGAGGCTATATCACCAGTAATAACATTAGAAAAGTTATGAAAGCCTACCCAAGTAAATAAATTCTTTGGTGGTAAATTATTATGATCGTAATTTGTAAAAGCAATTGAAATCATATATAACAGTGGCAAAACTGTGAAGAACAATACACCCATTAGAGGAATTGTCATAAGAGTCTGATGGAATCTTTCATTCAAAAGACTCTTTAAATCATCTTTAGTAGATGGAAGTGGTTTACCAGCTGCTTTAAGTTCATAAATATTTCTTGCACTCTTCAAGTTAACGATATAAAGAATTACTAGAACTATACAAATCAAAATTGCTGCAATACCAAACAAGAGGATAAGCATGGAGTTATCACCTTTTTGTAACACATCCATACCTAACTTGGAGTTATATACCAAGCCTTGTTTTTTTGTACCTAATGTCTGCAACATTGCTAAAGCATGAATACCATTGCGAATTAGCCAGAATAAAAATCCAACTTCAGCAACTAAAAATATTAACCCTTTAAGAATTTGTTTATTTGCAAAGTTTGAAAAGCCCATAATGATAAATGAAAGCTTTTCTGGCAATCCGCCCTTCATAAACAATTCTCTAAATGTTATATGTTGTTCCGTGGAATGTTTCTTAAACATATAATCGCACCCTTACTTTTTTTTTAGAGAAAATTGTTCTTTTAATTTGACTTCTTTGCGGAAACTGAAACAACTTTATCTAATTTCTTTTGATAATCTGATGACTTAATCTTGCCCTTGTATGTATCGTTGATGATTGAGTCCATTTGTGGCCAGAAGTTTGTGATTTCTGGAACCTTAGGCATAACAACTGAATGATCTGAAGCTGACATTGTCATAACTGACTTAGCTGTTTCATCATCTTTAACTGCTTGTGTTTGTTGAGCCTTAGTATTTGAAGGAACAACACCATTCTTGTTGAATTCAACCTTTTGTGTAGCTTCATTACTTAAGTAGTTAGCAAGTTTCATAGCAGCAACTGGTGATTTAGTTTGTTGGTTAACACCGTAAACTTTAACACCCAAGAATGCCTTCATTTGAACGTCGCCACTACCGAAGTTTACTGTTGGATATGGAGCAACGGCCATGTTCTTACCTAGAGCCTTCTTAACATCGTTCTTTGACCATGGGCCTGAAAGGAATGCATCTGTCTTACCTGATTGTAGATTTGATAGAGCAGCAGCGTTTGTTTGTACAACACCTGAGTTACTCTTTTGTTTTGCAATCCAGTCTAGAACTTGAATACCCTTTTCATTATTGAAGTTTGTTCCCTTAACTGTTTCACCATTCTTACCGTAAAGGTTATCGCCATTACTCATGAATAGTGGTGTGAAGATATAGTTAGCACCGGCTTCAGCGAAGTTTGTACCTAATTTACCTTTAGATGTTAATGTATCCCAACTCTTAACATCTTCTGCTGAAAGTTTTGACTTGTTGTAGTAAAGAACTTGTGATTCAACACCATATGGGAATCCATATACTTTGTTCTTCCATGTAACACCGTCAACAGCTGATTGAACGTTGTTAGCTTTAACAGTCTTTGTATACTTCTTTGATACTGGGTAAAGCAATCCGGCATCTGCCATTTGACCAATTTGATCATGAGGCATCATGAAGACATCAGCAGCTTTTTCAGGATCCTTTGAAACATCCTTTAGAGCATCAGCTGATGATCCAGCCTTAACGGTAACGTGAATCTTAGGGTTGGCCTTTTCGAACTTCTTAACTTGTCCCTTGATAGCGGAAACATGTTCGGTATCGATCCAAACCTTAATATTTTGAGTACTACTACTATCGCTAGATGAACTGCTGCTCTTGCTGCCGCAACCAGCTAAAACTAGCATTGACATACTTAGAACAACTCCACCTAAAAGAATCTTTTTCCAATTCTTCTTCATGCTTTTCTCCTCCTAAAAAATATCTAATCACTTAACAACTTCTATATTACCCATTTTTTCACAGGTTGCAATCGCTTTCACAATGTTACCGCTAACAGAAACAATTTCAGTTATAATGTTTACTAAAATAAAGACAATCATCTTAAAAAATGGCTAAAAAAAGAGCTACTCAACGTTTATGAGTAGCTCTTTTGCTAAAAATTGTTAATTATATAGCTTTTCCTTCAATGATAATTGGATCATAGTCAATCGTTAAAATACCATTTTGGACATTTACTAGTGAATTATCGATCAAATTAGTATATTGATCACTTCTTACATTAACCTTGGCACGTCCTGGTTGGCCTTTCAATGTGAACAAACCGACTCTAATCTTGTTGCCCTTAGTATAAGTTACTTTGACAACATCATTATCCAAAGCCTCGATTTCATAGTTACCAGCATATTGAATCTCATCTTGACTCAATTCATGCATTCTAACCATCAGAGCACTAAGATCCATCTTTTGATCTTTCCAATCAATCTTATCTTTATCGAATAGACTTGGAGTATGCTTCATACCAGCCTCTTGACCAGCATAGATCAAAGTTGAACCTTTTTGGAATTCGGAGAAAGCAGTCCAGTTGAACATATCATTTTCATTAATGAACATCTTATGAGCTCTAACTTGATCATGATTCTCCAAGCAACGCATCTTAATGTAATTCTTTGGATAAATATATTCTTGTTGATCCAAGGCTTCAATATAACATTCCAATGGAACCTTGTCATTGACATACTTACGCCAAATCTCATCAACATCATAATCATAAGTCATATCAAAGGCTTGATACATTTCACTATCTGATTCAGCGCAGAAGCCTCTATCTCTCAAGTATTTAATGTACCCACCACCAGAAGTTTCAGCTAACCAAACCATATCTGGATTGACCTTTGCAACTTCCTTACGAGCTTCTTTCCAGAAATCAAGTGGAACTTGTGGTGCTACATCACATCTGAAGCCATCAACTAAGTCAGCATACTTCTTCAAAGTTTCAATTTGATACTTCCATAGATCTTTATGAGAGTAATCTAATTCCGCAACATCAGTCCAATCAGGGTTCTTATTCATCAAATTGCCCATGCTATCACGTAAGAACCAGCCTGGATGTTCTTTCAAAAGTACAGAATCACGTGAAGTATGATTGTAAACAATATCAATCATTAACTTCATACCCATGTCATGAACTTTCTTAGAAAAATGAACAAAATCATCCCATGAACCAGTCTTAGGGTCAATTGAACGATAATCTTTGATTGAATAAGGTGAACCTAATTTACCCTTACGATCCTTCTTACCAATTGGATAGATTGGTAAAAGCCAAATGTAATCAGTTCCCAATTCTTTAATACGTTGTAAGTCATCCTCTAATGCTTTGAGGGTTCCTTTTTTAGTATGATTTCTTACGAAGACACTATAAATTTGAGCTCTTCTTAGTTTAACATCAGTATTATCTGCCATAATTTACACCCCTACTATTATTTTGATTCCAAAGCACAACTTCCCCACGGATCAAGTGTTAGTTCGTTATTAGTCAACTTAACTTCATTAGTTAACACTTTTTTCCATTTTGCCTCTGGTAAAGTAAATTTCTTCACTTTATTAGAAAAGTTGGTTACAACAATGCCCTTGTTATCTCTTGTTTGACGCAAGTATGCATAAATCTCTGGATCAGTGATCAATAATTGGTAATCACCGTTAGTAAAACAATTGTGCTTCTTAACACTTAATAAACTCTTGTAAAATGCCGCTAAACTCTTGGAATCTTCTAACTCAGCTGACACATTAGTTGCATCCGTCTGACCCCAATTCCATGGCTCTTTAGTTGAGAAACCACGATATTGGGAATCGTCCCATTGCATAGGACCACGAGCCGTCATTTCATCCTGATTATTTAACAGCTTTAGAATCTCTTCGTCTGCAAATGACTTCTCACGCAGCGTTTTAATTAAATCTACAGCTCTCTGATCGTCAAAATCAGATACTTGTTGATACTTCAATCCGTGCATTCCAATTTCTTCACCATAGTAAATAATTGGCATACCGCGTTGCAAGTACATCAAAGTTGCTAATAACTTGCTGACGTCTTCATTATCAACTGGTAAATTCAAGCGATCACGTAAACGACTAATATCATGATTACCCCAAGTTAACGTTGGCAGACTAATATCTGCTAACACACTTTCCCATGTCACATAAGTTTTTTTCAAACGGTCAAGCGACAAACGTCTTGTTTGGAAAAAACCTGGGACATCTGGATTACTGTCATCATAAACTTCACCATAATTGCCTGAATTGACCACTACATCACAACCATCTTCATCTGGTCTAGTATATTCGGCTGCATTTAAAGCATTAGCTGAAGATGCTTCGCCAAACAAGAAAGTATCCGATTTGAAGTCTTTGATCTCTCTGACAAATGTAGCTAAGTAATCTTTAACCTTTGGCAATTTAGCGTAGAAAGTGTCATCTGCTGGGAATTGTTCACCTTGGATTAAAGAATTTTGTTCCAAATTTGCTTTAGCTATATGGATAAAGGCGTCTAATCTGAAACCATCAACACCCTTTTCAATCCAAAACTTAGCAATATCCGCAATTGACTTACGTACTTCTGGATTCTTCCAATTTAAATCAGGCATTTTTTTATCAAATAAGTGGAAATAGTATTCATCTGGATCATTAGGATTCTTTTCCCAGACACTACCGCCAAAAAATGAGCCCCAGTTGTTAGGTTCATGTCTATCTACTTGTTTGTGCCAAATATAGTAATCCTTGAAAATACTATTAGGATTGTTAATGGCATCCTTAAACCACGGATGTTGATCCGAAGTATGGTTGATTGGTAAGTCTAGAATTATATGTAATCCTAGATGATGTGCCTTTTTCATCATTTCTGTAAAATCATCCATATCCCCGAGAATTGGATCAATTGCAAAATAATTTGAGACATCATAACCGTTATCAATTTGTGGTGACACAAAGATTGGATTTAGCCAAATAGTATTAAAGCCTAAATTCTTAATATAGTCTAAATGCGAAATTACTCCTTGAATATCTCCGATACCATCATCGTTGGTGTCCTGAAAACTTTTGGGGTAAATTTGATATACAATTGCTTTATCATACCAGTTCAAAATACATGGCCCCCCTTTTGTAAACCCTTACATACCAGTATAAAAAAGTAAGCCCCACAACCGCAAGGCTTTGTTTGATGTTATCGGTAACAGTTTAGTCTCTCAAAGTACCACCTAAACTGAGTTTGGGTTCAAAGACTAGAGAGCCTTGTGATTCGCCACTTTGAATTTTATCCAAAAGTGTCTCACCACAAGCACTACCCATTTGAATAATTGATTGCTTAATTGTTGTTATCTTTGGTGAAGCAACCTGATTCAAAAAGACGCCATCAAAACCGGTTACACCAAAATCATCAGGAACTTTCCCTCCACAACGAACAATAGCGCGCTCTACTCCAAGTGCTAGACGATCAGAAGCACAGATAAACGCTGTATTTTTAGGAATCTTATCCCAATTTTGTCTTATAAAATCTTCAGACAGATGACTGTGATTACCAAATCGATGTAATTCAGGAACCATTCTTTTTTCTTGAACTTGTTGTAAATAACCCGCTTCACGTGAATACTCGAAGGATTCTTTACTATCGATACCGACGTAAATCAGCTTTTCATATCCCTTTTTTAAGGCTAATTGTGATAACAAGTAAGTACCTGCTTTATTATTTGTATCAATAAAGTCAAATCCATAACGATTCTCGCCAAATAGAACCACTGGTTTTTTTAGATCTTTGATCCAGTCAACATCACTAATACGCATCCCCGTAATGATGTATCCATCACAATTACCAATATCAAAGTTCCGACGTGTAACTAATTGCAAGGAATATTGATGCAGGTCTAAAGTCTTAGCGATACCAATCATCAGATTCATATAATAAGGTTCCGTTGTATCAATATCTTCTAAAATACATAGCTTAATAATTCGTGTACTATTATTGGCCAAAGCTTTGGCAATTACATTAGGATGATAATCTAACTCCCGCATCGCTTCATAGACCAATTGCTTTAATTCATCAGTAACCTTATCTGGATGATTGATTACTCGTGAAACCGTCATTTTTGAAACATTGGCTTTCTTTGCTACATCTAATAAAGTGGTCATGAATTCCCCTCCATACATCACAAGTTAATTATATAACACTTTAAAAGCCCTTTCAGGAGCTTTTTTATAAAATTAAATAAATAGTATTTTTAACCATTAATATTTGACTAATTGTATTTAAAACTATTTAAATGAGCAACATGTTTGAACATCTTCTATAATTGAGCAAAAATCTAATCGAATATTAATTGAGAAGATGATAAAAATGATTATTTATTTAATAGCCATCACCGTTTTCATGATTCAGTGTTTCATTATGTTTTACATCTACATTACCCAACACAAAAGATTTAAAAAGGAAATGAAGAACCCTTACGGATCAGAACAAGATTTAAACCAATTTTTCTATTTTATGTTACTGCCCTGCTTAAATGAGGGAAAGGTCATCAAAAATTCTTTGACCTATCTAAATAATCTAAAAGGTCGTAAACAAATTATTGTTATTGATGATGCTTCAACTGACGACACTGTGGCCCAAGCCAAAGGTACAACCGGCCCCATTAGTATTGTACAAAGAAAATTACCTAACGCACAAACTGGTAAAGGCGATGCCTTAAACAGTGCTATTCCTACAGTACAAAAAATTATTAAAGACAAAAAACTTGATCCACAAAAATGTATTATTGGTGTCCTTGATGCCGACAGCGTACTTAGCGCCAACAGTATTTATAAATTGAATGAATCGTTTGAGGATTTACATACTGATGCTGTTCAAATAAGAATCAAAATGAAAAGTCCTAAAAAAATATTACAAACCTTTCAAGATATCGAATTTTTTGTTGTTAATCATCTGATCCAGTTAACTAGAACCCATCTTAAAGCCGTGGCTCTATGCGGCAATGGGCAATTCTTCAGAGTCTCAACAGTTCTTGACAGTCTAGGCGAAAAACCTTGGGGCAATGCTTTACTTGAGGATTATGAATTAACTCTACGAATGGAATTACACGGACTAGTGATTAAATATGTCGATGAAGCTTATGTCGAGCAAGAAGCTCTAACAAAAGTTAAAAAATTAGTTAGACAACGTGCTAGATGGGCTCAAGGTGGATTTAATTGTTGGAAATACGCAAAAAAAATTACTACCTCTAAAGTCATTTCAGTTGGACAGAAATTTGATACTTATTTCTTCTTTATTCAACCCATTTTAAATATTCTGGCCGATTTCAGTATCATTTATCTAACCATCAATTTTGTTACACGATATGTGCAGAATCCTGAATTCATCTTCATAGCTTTCATTATCATGACCTTCATTAGCTTGTTTTTTGGAACGGTCTTTACAATTATCTACCACAAGGAACTAAAGTTACATGACAAATCACATTTGGTTATTCAAAAAGAAGATATGATCAATGAAAAATTGCATTTCAGAAAAATAATTCTATCAATTGGTCTAATTTCTTATATCTACGTTATTCTTTTTTTCAGTTTGATTATTTCTTGTTATCACTTACTAGTTGGACATACTGGCTGGGATAAAACTCAACGCAATTAAAAATCAGCTAATTCAAAATCGAATTAGCTGATTTTTTATTTATTTTTTAATTTTATATGTAATTTCTATTACAATGAAAATAATCAAACTTACAACTATTGCTCCAATAAAAGGATTTATTAAAAAATTAGGAAAATATAAATCTTTAGGGATTTGATTTACAAATATATTAAATTTCATAATCCTCACCTCTTATTAGCTATAATTATCTCATCATCATTTTTATATAGCAAAAAAGTCGCCTTATAGACGACTTTCTGGTTACGGAGTAAACGTACTGGTGTATGTACCTTTTTGAATTATTTTTGATTGATAGATACGCAATGTATGTATCTATCGAAAGTAATTATCTAATCTATTTACCCAAATGTAAACTAACAAATAGCTCTATAACTAAACTGTTAGTTTGATGTGACGGAATTGTAAGATAAACATGATTATGAAATAATAAATTTGAGGTGAAATCATGAATTCAGCAACGCAAGTTTTATTAGTTATTGCCAGTTTCATTCTGGCCCTATCCGTTCTGGTTGGTTTAATTTTAATTTCAACCAGTCTCTTCCAAATCAAGGGATTGATCAGGACTAAAAACAAATTACTACTCCAAAGGAGTCGCCCTTACGTGATTTGTCGTCGTATCAGAAAACAAACTATTGAAATCCGTAATGTCGGTAACAGTCCTGCTAGAATCGACGAAATTGAAAGTGATACAGTCGACTTTTCATACCTTAATCAAAAAGATATTTTTTCCGGTCAATTCTTTAATTATCCAATTGCTGAAAATCAGGATGCAAGTATTTTTGTGAAGTATCACGACCAAATCAATCATTTTGAGGAAAAATTTACTGTCTGAATCTAACATTTTCAGTATGGACAAATCATTGTTATGAAAACTTTCCTATTATTCATCTTACAGACCTTACAAAACCGTTAGGACTATTGTTTTAGTATCTATGATATTATTCCTAGTGAATTCGGAGGGATAGATGATGAATAAAAAAGTTGGCATTAGTTTAGTAATTGCATTAATCGTTTTAATACCATTTATGGTTTATCAATTCTGGTACGTTCCTAACTTCACTGGAGATGATTATTATACTTACGTTGGTGATTCATACAAAGAAATTATCGAAAAAGATGATTCTGGTGCCGACTATAAGGAATATTACTATAAGCAAAAAGCTTACGACAAGGATGGCAACGAAAAGTTATTAAAGTTCAATAGCACCATCGGTCGTCCTATCAAAGCTGATAACTATTTAAAAGTCGTTTATAACCGTAAATACGACAAAGTTCTTTCTTGGGAAAAGGTACAGAAGAAAGAGGTCCCTCGTAAGACAGTTGAACAAATACTAAAGTAAATTTAAAAAGTGCATCTCAAAGCGTAGAACTAATTCGTCTACATTTCGAGATGCACTTTTTTGATATATTCTATTTTTTACCACAGTTGAATCGGATGTCGTAATATCTTTTTTATTTGAATTTTATAGCAAATAATTCCCAATACTAACCAAAGAAAATCTACTAAAATATCCAAATAAACGTCGCCTCTCCCTATAACAACATAACGAATTGTCTGTGAAAAAGGAAAAACATAACTGATTACCCGCAGCCATTGCGGATAACGATCAACTAAGACTAAAGTTCCTGCTACAATCGTCGCCAAAGAACTTACAATATTTACATAAAAATATGGATTCCCCTTTTGCCAAGCACCTATTGCTGCTACAAAACCAACTACCACTCCAGAAATAACTATTAGGGGCGTCATAAACATGGCTCTAACTAGTAATTCAAATGGTACTTTAAAGAAGAATAAAATTATTAGGTTAATTATGACCAATACTAATCCAGCCAAAACAGATGTTAATATCTTAGTGCCCCAATAATTAATAGAATACGGTCGATTAACTACCATTTCTTTATCAATTTTTAAATTTCGATCCATTACAAATAATTGTGCCATGCTTGACATTGATAAAGTTCCACCCGAGAGTACCACTGTAGCAACTGCTACAGACCAGCTAAAACTATTAGTATATTGTGCATCAATTAATACTAATAAACACAGATTAATTAAAGGTATCAAAATAAAATGGACAAATCTTGTTTTCCAATTTTGCAAATAAGAGAGTGACGAAAATTGAATTTTCATTTTACATCAACCTCACATTTCCGGTTCGCTTAGACAGTATTAACAAATATTTTGTTAAAATCCAGGTTACTACGCCCCATAACACACAGCTTAAAATAAATCCAAGAAAATTAAATTCTGATGTCGAATTAAGCAAGGCATGTATGGGCGAAGCAATTGGAATTATCCATTGAAATGGTATTAGAATTGGTTTCAATATTGGAGCTGAAGAAAATAATCCTGACAAAAGTAACAACGGAATTGTAATCAATTCTTCGTACACAATGGCATTAGTAGTTAGAAGAAAAAGTCCTGCAATCAAGAAATCCATTAACGAAGCGGCCAACCACAACGTACCTACTAATAGGACTAATCGCATAGACACATTCGAATGCGACACACCTAATAAGACTGCAAGGAGATACGAAACCGGAAAAGACAGCAGTCCAAAACTTGATGCCTTAAAAGGAAGGTATAAAAAAGATGGATGATGATATTGAATTATTTCTTGAAAAGCTTCAAGCAACCCCTGGAACCTTTGAAACCCTATACATCCGGCAGACGTCGTAGCAGATGACCACAATCCGAATATGCCACTTCTTATCCACAGACTAGTATCATTCAATTGCTTAGTCGCATAAGCTACTATGAACTGTAATAAGAAAAGCGATATCGTACTTGAAATTGTCAACCAAAGAAAATATTGATTTGATGCATAGATTTTCAAATGAAAACAAAATAATCTAAGAAATCTCATTGTTCAGACCTCCTAAGTTGCGGAGCAATTGCCAAATATGATTCCTCCAAAGTCGCAGGACGATCAATATGGTGCACATCAGATTGTTTAATAATCTCTGCCACAGTCCCCGAAGTAAATATTTTACCAGCACCAATTAATAATATTCTGTCAGCTAACGATTCAATTTCACTCATAGTATGACTAGTTAACAAAATTGCAGCACCCTGATCTGCCAATTGTTTGATTATCTTACGAATCTCAGTTGAAATTTCTACATCTAATCCACTAGTAGGTTCATCTAAAAGCAATAGTGGCGGATTTCCAAGTAAGGCTCTAGCTATATGCAACCTTTGCTTCATCCCTTTTGAAAAAAATTGTACCTTTTTATTTGCCACATCAGTTAATTCAACTAAATCTAATACTCTTAATGCTTCTTGTCGTTGTTGCCGACGTGGAACTCTAGCCAAATCAGCAAAGAATAATAAATTATCCAATGCCGTAGCTCTTCCGTAAAAACCTAATTCTCCGCCTAAGACGACACCTACTTTGGGCTTAATTTTATTTTTATATCTGTTTTTTCCATTAATTACAACTTCACCGCTAGTAGGTAATAGATAACCACCAATCATAGAAACAGTAGTCGTTTTACCAGCACCATTGGGGCCCAATAAAGAAACGATTTCACCAGCATGAACATCAAAACTAATATCATCTACCGCGTCAAATTCTTTTCCATTTGATTCAAAAACTTTACGTAATTTTTTTACTGAGAGAACTGAAGACACTTATATCACCCGTTTACTATTTTTTCAAATGTATGGGTGACTCTTATTATTCTTTATCACCAAATACATTCTTTGAATATAATTTACTCTTCACCGCAATCATTGACATACATATATCCTCCTAATTGACATAACGCCTTTGTATATCGTCACATCTCTACTTATGGTCTAATTATATGATTAAAATTCAGTAAAACAACATCTTAATTAAAATAAAACTAATTGTTTTAATCTTTTTCACATTATGGAAATATAAAAAATTCCACAGCTATTTTTCAAGTTGTGGAATTTTCATTTTATTTATTTTCCAAAATCAATACATCATAAGGCTTCAAATCAATTTCCTTAGTTGTCATCGTTTGTGTTAACAAATCTTTACTATTGGGATAAGGATTTCTAATTTGTTTAGCCTTACCATCAGTATTAATAACAAAAGTATAGCGGGCTGTCTTACCCGTTCTAGTGATAATCTCAACGCCAGTTTTTGTCTCATCTGCTTTGATCTGAGCCTGTTGCAAAATGTCCTTCATAAAAAAGTCCATAGCCTGATCATTCAATCTACTGCCCGCATAGTAAGCAAAACCTTTTCCAAAATGATTCTTCGTTAAAACAGAATTTTTTTGATAGAAGACTTCATCACTATAATGAGCTAGTGACTCTGCTGTTTGTGGTTGAACCAAATCACAAACTAAGCTACCTTTTCCAATAACTTTGCCGTCGAATACCAAATCATGCGTCTGATCAAATGGTAAAGCATCAGTTTCTTCATACTTTAATCCTAAAACATTCTTTAAAAGTCCAGGATAACCACCGAGATAAACATTATCGTCTTTATCAGCTAAACCAGACATGTAATCAGTGACAAAAATACCACCATCTTGAACAAACTTTTCAATCTTAGTAGTCATTTTTGGCGAATTGATATACATACTTGGCGCAACAACGACTTGATACTTTTCCAAATCTGTTTCTTTGGAAATTATATCAACGCCAATCTTACGATCGTAAAAGGCTCTATAGTAGTCATAAACTTCTTGAACATAATCTAAATTAGTCGTTGGCCCCATGCAATCTTCTAGCCCCCAGTAACTATTCCAATCAAAAATTATTCCAACCTTCGATTGATTACGTGAATTTTCCAAATCTTCAGGTAATTGACTCAATTCGTTACCTAGCTTCTTTAATTCACCAAAAACACGTGTATGGGTTGATTCAGCGTGTGAAATCATAGCACTATGCAATTTTTATGAACCATTACGAGCCTGTTTCAACCATAAAAATTGAACGGTTTTGGCTCCATGAGCCATTGCTTGATAACTGAGCATCCGCATCTGATTGGGTGCTTTCAGAGAATTAAATGGCTGCCAATTCTGTTGACTAGGTGTCTGTTCCATTAACATAAATGGTTGATCTTTGACCCCACGCATTAAGTTCTTAGTCATAGCAGTTTAACCATAGGACGTAGTTCTTATATTTCTAAAATTCAAAGAAGCAACCAAAATTTCTTTAGCCCATTTGAAGTAGTCCAAATCTTTTTGTGAACCCATTAAAATGGTTGTTACCGGACGTCGGTCATATTTTCTAATGATGTCTCGTTCCATCTTAAAATTATTCAAAAGACTGTCGGATTGAAATCTACGATAAGCCATATCTAATCCTGACATTACTGGTTTCCCATTATCGTATGTATCACCAATCCTCATTGGAGGTACAATTTCATCCCACTTATGATAAGTATGACTCCAGACATTCGTTCCCCAAGCTTGATTGATTTTATCCAAATCATTATCATACTCATATTTCAACCATTCTCTAAAAGCCTTCGTACAATTCTCACAGTAACAATAACCATTGTATTCATTCGAAATATGCCAGTGCGTAATATTCTTAACTGAAGCATAACGTTGCGCTACTTTTTCAACCAATTGACTGGCCAAACGTTGAAATTCAGGACTATTAGGACAAGCGTTCTCACGTTTTCCACCAACTTGACGTCTTCCATAATCATCTACACGATTGATTTCCGGATACTTTTTAGTCATCCAAAATGGTAATGCCGCTGTAGAAGTTGCCATAACAATTTTTATATTGTTCTTTTCTAATAGTGCAACAATTTTATCTAATTTATCAAAGTTAAAGACGTCTTCCTCTGGTTCTAACAAAGACCACGAGAAAACATTAATTGTCGCTGAATTAACACGTGCTTGTTTCAATTTGTCCCAGTCGTCTTGCCAAGTATTTTCAGGCCATTGCTCAGGATTATAGTCACCACCGTACAAAATTGACATCATCTTACCTCTAACTTTCCACCATTGGTTTCGATTATTCTTTGATACCAGTTAAAGCTCTTTTTCTTAATTCTCAACAATGATTTAGGAGAATAGTCATCTCGATCGATATAGACGAATCCATAACGCTTATCGTAACCATTTATCCAACTCAACAAATCAGTAAATGACCAAGCACAGAAACCAAACACTGGTACTCCGTCAGAAATAGCTTTTCCAACTTGTACCAAGTGATCATTTAAATAGTCAATTCGATATTGATCATCTACTTGACCACCTTCTAATTTATCGAAAGCCCCTAAACCGTTCTCAGTAATAATGAGTGGTAAACGGTATTTCTCATAAACCTGTCTCAAAGCAATTCTAAAACCAATTGGATCAATTTCCCAGCCCCAATTGGTTTTATCTAGATAGGGATTTTCAACCGATTGAAATAACTGTGATTCAGGAGTATTACTTTGTGCATCTCCGGCCATCAAATAAGGATCAATTTTATCAAAATTCTTTCCTGTAATAACCTTTTCAGTATCAGGTGCCTTGACCGTCCCTCCGTGATAATAATTAATTCCAAGAAAATCAGGTTTACCTGTTTGCAAAACTTTTTTATCCTCAATAGTCACGTCTGGTGCTATATGCATCTGCTTTAACAAGCGCATAATTCTTTCTAGATATTCGCCCCGACAATAAACATCTAACCACCAATCATTGTTAAATTGATTAGCATCAACGGCAGCCAAGACATCTGCAGGGGAACTGGTCAATGGATAAACTTCCCCATAGCCAAAACTAGGGCCAATCTTACCTTGAGGGACCACCTGATGGAATGTTTGAATAGCTTTAGCATTTGCTAAATTGACAATATGATTAGCCTGGAACATTCTTTTAGAGTCTGAAACATTGGGTGGATGAGAAGCCCAACGATAGCCTAATGACGTGAATACATTCTGTTCATTAAAAGTAATCCAATATTTAACTTTGGTTCCAAATTTATCAAAAAGTATTCGACAATATTCCACAAAAGCATCGATTGTATGACGGCTTTCCCAACCACCGTATTTAGTTTGGAGGACTTCTGGAAGATCCCAATGATACAACGTTAAGATAGGTTCAATCTGATGTTTTTGAAGTTCATCAATCACCTTTTCGTAAAAATCTAATCCTTCTTGATTAACTTCACCTTCACCATTGGGTAAAATACGACTCCAAGAAACACTAAAACGATAGGCCTTAAGTCCCATTTCTGCCATCAGAACAATATCTTCTTTATAATGATGATAAAAATCAACTGCAATTTGACCATTAGTATTATGCTTAGTTTTACCCGGAATTTTCGAGAATTCATCCCAAATTGATGGACCTTTGCCATCAGTATTATAGGCACCTTCGACTTGATAAGCTGCCGAAGCCGCACCCCACAAGAAATGTTCAGGAAATTTCATAGTCATTTCTCCTTTTGTTTAATTATGAATCAATTTACCACAGATATTGTGCTTAGTAATTAAGGAGAATAGTACAAAAGTATCAGATATTGAAACTACTTATATAATCCACGAAACTTTCCCGGAGTAACCTTCTCACCACGTTTAAACATTGAGATAAAATAGCTATTAGTATTAAAACCAACTTTCTGTCCAATCTCGTCAATTGAAAGTTCTGGTTCATTCAATAACAATTCTTTAGCCTTTTTGATACGATAATCAATTAAAATTTGATGTGGCGAACTGCCATAATTAGTTCTGAAAGCTTCCAAAATATATTGCAAGCTATAATTAGTTAGTTTAACAAAATCATCATTATTTAAATCCTGTTGATATGAATTACGAATCAATTGTAAAATCGGATCTATGATTTTCTTATTCAACTGATAGTTATGAGGATTAACAACACAATATTTTTTTATCAAAAGCATGAATTCATAGACCAATGTCGATGATTCATAAATATCCAAACGATTATTTTCTTTAAATTCTTTGTGATGGACTTCAATAAAATCTCTTAATTTATCTTCTGGAGATTCAATATAGAGATAGTCTTGGAATCCTAACACTTTGGTTATTTCTGAAATTAATAAACCACCAAATGAGAAATAATCTGTAATCCAGAGACCGCTTTTAGAATGATACGAATGAGGAATATCTTGATTTATCAAAATACCCTGATTTTCTTTCAATTCTATTGTTCTACCTTCAATATTTACTATTCCTGTACCCGAATATGTTTGTAACCAATGAACATAATTATATCCTTTCGGTCTAGACACATTCTCTTGTCGCCATTTATAACCAATACTATCTACATATAATGGCAATGATCTGTCCTTTGCTTTGAAACTGTATCTCACTTAGTCCATCTTCAATATGTTATATTTAGCTGGCATTATCTTTAATTACAATATCATTTCCATATGCTAGATTAAAGGTAATCAAACGGAAAGGAAATGAGATTTTACTTATGAAAGCGATTACAAATTGGTTTCGAAATAGTTTTAGTCCAGCATTAGCAAAATTCAGTAATATGAAATATATGTTGGCATTACGTGATGGGATGATTATCACTGTTCCATTTACGATTTTTGGTAGTATTTTTATGATTTTAGCAAATTTACCAATTCCAGGATGGACACAATTAGTTGCGCCCTATCAAGCAAAATTACAATCAGCCGTTAGCATTACTTTTGGTATCTTAGCCGTCATTGTGGCTATTGGTATGAGTCATGAGATGGCTAAGTTAAATAAAGTTGATACATTATCTGGTACAGCTATTGGTGTTTCAGCATTTCTACTTTGTATGTTGAATGATAAATTTCAAATTGATCCTTCAACCTTAGGATCAGATGGTATGTTTACTGCAATTATTGTTTCAATTATCTCTAGTGAAATTGTAGCTTTCTTCATTAGAAAACACATTGTCATTACTTTGCCAGATTCTGTTCCACCAGCAGTTGCCAGTTCATTTGTGGCTTTAATTCCGGCATGTGCTTCTTTAGGATTTTTCTGGATTATCAGAGTTCTCTTCAATATTAAAATCAATGCCGTTATTCAAGCAATCTTCTCCCCACTAGTTGGAGGTTTAAATAGTTTCTGGGGTGTTGAATTTGCGTTATTCTTAACCTTAATTCTTTGGACTGTCGGTATTCATGGAAACAACGTCTTAGGTGCTGTAGCCTCACCTATCTATACTTACTTCCTAATGGCAAATATTAAGGACGTTTCTAAAGGCATTGCTCCCACACACATTACTGCAGACGGATTCCTTGATTTTGGTATGAACATTGGTGGTACTGGTGCCATCCTTGCCTTAGTTATCTGTTGTTTATTGTTTGCTAAAAGTAAACGTTACAAACAACTTGCTAGACTAGGTGCTATCCCTTCAGTCTTTGAAATTAGTGAACCTATTATGTTTGGTTTTCCCGTTGTTTTAAACCCAACATTATCAATTCCATTTATTTTGATTCCAATGGTTTTGCAAGGTATCACATACTTCTTAATGAAAGCTCATATTATTGGTATGGTTATCGCCCAAGTTCCATGGACAACACCAATTTTTATCAACGGTTACTTAATTACTGGTGGTGACTGGCGTGCTCCAGTATGGCAATTAATTGAGTTAGTTATTGCTATTGCGGTTTACCTTCCATTCTTTAAAGTTCTTGATAGAGCAGCTTATAAACAAGAACATGTTGAAGCTATGGAAACTGAAGAAAAAGTCAGTGATGATACTTTGTCAGTTAAAAGTATCAGTGGTCAAACACAAAACGCATAAAGAAAAGAACTTCCAATCGTTTAATAGCGAAAGGAAGTTCTTTTTTATGATCCCGCACTTTCATAAGATGAAATTCCTTTGTCCCAAATCTTAATAGAGATGAACAAGAAGACAACTGAGATAACCACTAATCCACCTAAATTGAACAGCACATTCTTTCCAGTTAAGAAGTAACTAGCCGGATAAAAAGCTGTGAAAGCAAATGGAATAACAAATGAAATGATCCAACGAATCAAATGGTTGAAGATACTGACAGGATACTTAGCAAAATCATTAAACATGTAAAACAAGTAAGTGATAGTATTACTCTTCTTCATCCAAAAAGCCGCAGCCGATGTACCAATCTTTAGAGCTGTATAAATAGCCGTAGCAAATGGAATTGAAACGACAAATAGGATTACTTTTAACAAGGTCCAATGAACTGTGGCCGATGACATGACTAGTAAAATAACGCCAACTAATAATTCTCCAAAAGCATCAACTTGAAAAGTTTCAACCAAAACGTGAAATAACGGATTGATAGGACGTGTTAAATACTTATCAAATTCACCTTTTCTAACTAATTTTTGACCAACAATCCAGAGATTATCAAAGAAAAGATGATCTAATCCTTTAGGAATCAAGGCGAATCCGTAGATAAAAACAATCTGTTGTAAACTCCAACCAGCCAACTTTGGTACCTGACTGAAAATAACTTGTAAAAAGATCAAATTCAAAATTTGATTGAGTAAAACTCCTAATACACCAACGATGAAGTCAGCTTTATATTCCATCGTTTGCTTTAAATATTGTGAAATAAAGATTTTTTCTAAATGTAGGACTCTTCTCATATTAACCTCCCTGGATACTCAAGTGTTTGATAGCAAAATGCCAAACAATTTTTGCTAAAAAAATAAAGAATATCAACCAAAAGATTTGTAAGAGCAATACAGAAACAGTTTGCTGTGCACTATACTTTCCAAGATACAGCATTACTGGCGTGTACAACAGCGATGAAAATGGCAATAGCTTCAGAACATTTTGTAGTACTGGTGGGAAAAATGCCAAAGGTACCAGTGATCCTGACATAAAGATTACCAAGGCATTTTTCAAAACATTTGAACCCCACAGATTCCGAAAGAAGAACACGGTGAAACTGAAACAAATATTAAAATAAAAATTAATTAGATAAGCAATTGTTGCACTGAAAAAGTACAATAAAAGATTAACCAAATTAAGAACTGGTGTCCCTTCACCAACGATTTGATAAATTAAAATTCCACCAAACAGTGGCACTGCTAATACACCAACATCGATAAGTTTGCTACCAATTTCTTCATAAAAGTAATTAGCCGTAAAACTGATTGGCTTGAGGATACGCATTGCAATGGAACCGTCCTTAACCTCGTCTCCAACACTGCTAGAACCATCACTTGAGGTGAGAATTCCGGTAAAGAAGCTCAAAAAGATATATAAAACCATCTCTGGAAAAGTGAATCCATTTAAACTTGAATTCGTGCTCGATTGGAAGACAGCCTTCCATAGAAAGTAAGTTACAAATGCTCCTAAAGTATTACCTAATGCAAACAAAATAAAGTTAGCACGATAAACGATTGCCTCTTCGATACCTGCTGATACAAAGGGACGATATTTTCTCAAGAAGTTAGTCATGTTCGGCCGCCTCCTTTCGGAAAATCCTCCTAACGATGTCTTCTATATCTGCATCTTTAACACTGATATCTTGAACGTCAACTTGTGACAAGGTCAATCTGATAACATCAGGAACTGATACTTTACTACTATCAAATTTAACTCGAACATTCTTTTCATTCTGCGAATACTCAATAGCTGAACCAAATTGAGAAAAGTTTAGACGGTTCGCATCCTCCGCATTGACCAATTCAAACTCAATTTCTCTAATGTGTCCAAAACGATTCTTCAATTGCTTGATTGTTCCATCAAAAACTTCTTGTCCATGATCAATCATGAAGACACGATTGCATAATAATTCGATGTCGCCTAAATCATGTGTCGTCAAAATGATTGTGGTTTGTTCTTCTTGATTGATTTGTTCAATAGCATGTCTGATCTTATCCTTAACTGATACATCCAAACCAATTGTTGGTTCATCCAAGAACAAAACTTTAGGATTATGTAATAACGAGGCCGCAATATCAGCTCGCATACGTTGTCCTAATGATAAAGTTCTTACTGGACTAGTGATGAAGTCATTCAAATCCAAAACTTCATTCAAAAAATCCATTCGTTTATAAAAATCTTTATCAGGCACATTATAGATTTCCTTTAAAACTGAATATGTTTCACGTAATGGCAAGTCCCACCACAATTGAGTTCTTTGACCAAAGACAACTCCGATATCCTTAACGTAATTTTGACGATCTTCTTGAGGGATTTTGTCGTTGATCCGGCAATATCCACTAGTCGGCGTTAAGATTCCTGTTAACATCTTAATGGTTGTTGATTTACCTGCACCGTTAGCACCAATAAAGCCCAAAATTTCTCCCTTAGGTACCTCGAAGCTCAAATCTTTGACGGCTTCAAAAGTTTCGTATTTTGGCTTAATCAATGATTTAAAGGCTCCTACTAGTCCTGGTGACTTAATAGTTTTTCGAAAATCCTTTGTTAAATTAGATACTTCAATCATCGACATCTAAATCCCCCCTTTTAAATATAGTAAGCGTTTACTGTCTTTGAAAAATGGTACTACTATTAAAAACACCTTTCATAGTCAATTCAATTTTGCAAAAAAAAATCGTTACCGATAACAAGATCAATAACGAATCATTTTTTAGAAACCAAATTTCTGATGATTGATCAAATGCTGTATTTCAACCTTAGGATAACAAGTTTTGACAATCCCTTTTGGATGCAAAGTATCTTCTATTTGGTCAACTCTTGCCCATTGCAAATCAGAATTAGGTGGCAAATCAAAATTCCGGTAATTCAAATGTTGTAACTGATGATATATTTCATCGTTGACTTCTTGACGATAGATCAAATTCAATTGTTGATAATCGATTTTCTTCAATTTCCAGAAGTTTTCCAAGATTCCTGCAAATTCCAGTTTCAAATCAGTTAACCCCAGCTCTTCATACGCTTCACGCTCGGCAGCAGATTGACTTTCTTCATTGAATTTAACGGCTCCACCAGGTAGGATATACAAGTCCTGCTTCGTATTTTCTCGTCTAACAAAGACTTTACCTTTATGTAATAAGATTAATACCGCTCGAACATCAAATTTTTGTTTTTGATTCAAAAAATAACGTAAATCACCTTGTTCTTGCATTCAATCACCTACCCTCATTTAATAATGTCATCATATACCAAAAATGTGAATAAAAACACAAATAGCCAGTAACCCATTTCGAGTTACTGACTATTTTTAGTTGAAATATTTATTAGCAAAGTCCGTTGTTTTATCGATGTAAAGTTGTCCAGCCTTGCTTAATGAATTAGCATGACTCGCACCTTTAACAATCCAAAGTTTTTTGGGACCCTTAGTGTAATCATAATTTAAATAAGCATTTTTCGTCGGTACAAAGTCATCCTTTGAACCATGAATAACGAATAACGGCACCTTATTCTTCTTCAAGCTATTTTTGGTACTAGCTTGATAGAAGTTATACCCTGCTAAGAAATCTGCAAAGAGACTAGCTGTGGGCACAATTGGGAAGCTTGGTAAATGAAACATATCTTTTAATTGATAAGATAATTCACCAGAAATAGTAGAATAACCGCAATCAGCTATGGCAAATCGAACATTCTTGGGATGTTCTCCCAAAGTATACATGACTGTAGCAGCACCCATACTGATACCGTACAATCCAATCTGTGAATCAGAGCCAAACTTCTGATTAAGTCGTTTGATCCAATTCATCACATCGGTTCGATCCTTCCAACCATATCCTGCATAGTTACCCTGACTCATACCAAAGGAACGATTATCCGGTGCCAAAACGTTATATCCAGCGTTGTGAAACATTCTGACATACGATCCCATATATTTACTAGCACTACCAAATCCATGGACAACAACCACTGTTTTGGCGGTTTCCTTCTCAGCTGGTAAATAACGAGCCTTCAATTTTAGATGGTCCTTGGTTGTCTGTTCCCAAATCTGTGGTTTCTGTCTCAAAAACCATTGGCTATTCTTACTCAAGTGACCTTTTATCTGACTACTATAACCACTCTTACTGAATGCATAATTAAACATATATCCACCAGCCGCTACATCAGTAAGTAATGTAACGCCTATAACGACTGATAAAGTAATTTTAACAAATTTTTTCACAGTTTCATTTACCCTTCTAGATTACTATGTTCAACAATAATAATCTAATTGGTAATTTGAATGCAACAAAAAACAGATTAATTGTTAGCTACTTCTTCACTCTTAGCTCTGTTTTCAGTAGCATCTTTATGGAACCAATGAATATGTGAGTCAAAGAAAGCAATCATATCATTCATGAAGTACATGATGTATGTCAAGAATAGAACGGGACTAGCGTCACCTTGTGTAGCAGTAACACCCCAAAGTACGATTGACATAATACCTTGAACTGTCCAGAAGTAATATTGTTCACGGAATCGTAATGTACATAGAAGTGCACCTGTGAATCCAATGGCAGCAGCTACAGAATCAATTACAGGACGTGGACTAATGAATAGATGTGTATCCATCAAATAAAGTAATCCCCATGAAGCAAAGAAGAATAGTGCTGTCCAAAGCCACTTGATAGCGGTTAGACCATGGATATGCTTTTCAGCATCTTTAGCCCATTGTGGACTAACTAGAACAGGAATATCTAGCAAAATAATGTAACTTAATTGAAGAACAACATCAGAGAAGTTCTTAGCATTAATAGCTACAAAGATATAAATAAGTGCTGAAACTAATCCTAAAACACCATTTAAAGGTTTTGCATTAGTAATGGCAACTGTACATGTGAAACCTAAAACGGCCGCAAACCATGTCCAAACAGCAATTGCATTAATAGAATGTGAAAGTGTTGATGCAGTGATGGCCCCCAAGCCAAACATTAATAGCATGTAACTCTTGAAACTCCAGTGTTTCATTTGTTCAACATACCATTTTGGATTAAATATACTCATTTATCCTTCTCCTCTTGGACCATTGCCAAAATATATGATTGTGGCATTTATATTTTGAAATGATCAATTTTTATTTATCCCTTAAACCGTATTTCTAAAAAATATCAATTTAACCGACAGCTAAAATCATACCACCAATTGGACTAAATTTGGCAAATGGTTTCTTGAGCATATTGACGACATATCGGTGTAAAGCGCTTAACTCACTTGCTAAATTAGGAATTTATCATTTGATACAAGATATAGATTTTTCTAATTTCATATCACTATATATAGTTATAACGGAGTAATAAAATAAAAAAGACATCCAAAATATTGAATGTCTTCCTAAAATAACAAATTTAAATTTTACCAACTAAATCTCCACTTGGTTTAATTGTACCTTCCCCAGGATGCCAATTTGCCGGACAAACATCATCACCATGTTCTTCAACAAATTGTGCCGCCTGTAGAGTTCGTAAAATTTCTTTAGGATTTCTACCTACACCCATAGCGTTAACAGTGTACGACTTGATAATTCCTTTTGGATCAGCGATAAAGACACCACGATAATCTTGACCACTGGTCTCATCGATCATATTGAAGAAATCTGTTAATTCGTGCTTTTGATCTGACAACATTGGATATCGAATCTTACCAATAGTCTTTGTCGTTTCAGCCCAAGACATATGCGAGTACTGACTATCAACAGAAACTGAATAGATTTCTGCTCCTGCAGCTTTAAACTCTTCATATAAATCCTGTAACTCACTTAACTCTGTGGGACAAACAAATATCAAATCCTAAGGATAGAAAAGGAAGATTGACCATTTTCCTAACAAATCGTTTTTAGTAACAGTTTTTAATTCTCCAGCCTGATATGCATTAACATTGAATTCAGGTAATTCCTTATTAATATAATTCACGATAAAATCCTCCTAGCCAAAGAACATGTTTAAACATGTATATAATAACAAATATTGACTATTATTTTAAATACAAACCCTTTTGTGTGACAATATAGTTATTCATTTGAAGAAGGATTGATTTAATGACAGACGAAGAAAAACTAAACGCCATTCGTGAGTATTCATTTAATAAGATGAAACAGGACACGACTGGGCATAATTTTGATCATATTCAAAGAGTTATCAAGACTGCTAAACGAATTCTAAAGGAAGAACCGGCTGATCATTTGATTACATTGGCTGCGGCCTACCTGCATGACGTAGCTGACGATAAACTGGTCTCTGATCCAGTTAAATTGGCTTTCAAGAATCGGTCCGAATCGAAGCCACCGCTTGCATTATGTTCATTATCATCCGTAGAAGCATTATCATTTTCTAGATTAGCAGCATAATGAACACTGGACAATCCGCCTAAGCTCTCATTAGCAGGGCAAATTGTGCAGGATTCGGACCGACTAGATGCTATCGGTGCCATTGGTATCGTGAGAGCTGTCTATTATGGAGGAAATAATTCCGAAACCATCTATGATCCGGCTATCAAACCACGTGAAAAAATGACAAAAGCCGAATATCGTAATTTAAACGATGAAACTATTATCAATCACTTTTATGAGAAACTGTTGAAATTAACTGCTATGATGAACACACCTACTGCTAAAAAAATTGCCCAGGGACGTCATCAATATATGCTCGATTTTCTAGACGAATTCAAAGCCGAGTGGGACGCAAATAAATAATAAGGAGATTCTAATTTTGGTATCATTTGAAGAACAAGACAAAGAATATTTTGATCATATCATCAGAAACTTAAGCGACCGTGGTGTCCAATTGGATGATATTGCGGAAATCGTTATTTTCTTGGAAAAGGATTATATTCCTGGTTTAAACACTGAAATAGCTATTCATGCTATTAAAAAAGTTCTACATAAACGTGAAGCACAAAACGCTATCATGACTGGAATCGAATTAGATGTACTAGCTGAAAAGGGTCTTCTATCCGGACCTATGCAACGTATCATGCGTACCGACGAATCAACTTACGGTATCGATGAAAATATGGCTATCACTTTGGCTAGTTTGTATGGCTCTGTTTCCGTTACTAATTATGGTTACGTTGATAAATTAAAACACGGAATTTTAGCTAAGTTGAACGACAAATCTACTGGAAAAATTAATGTCTTTTTGGATGATTTAGTCGGTGCTATCGCTGCTGGTGCCTGTGGCTGGTTAGCACACAATGAATCGGCTGTTCAAGAGATGTTAAATCAGTAAACGATTCTCATTTAATACAAAAATACAGCACTTATTTAGGAATATAACGCGCATGATTTTGAATCTCAATGCAACAAATATTTCCCGAATGAGTGCTGTTTTAATTACCTATAACATCATCAGTCTTAGTACCCTAATCAACCATTAAGACATTGGTTTTAGAATGTTCTGAAACATAACGTGTTACTGATCCGACAAAAGCACGCTCCAATGCATTCAAGCCAGTTTTACCCATAACGATTAAGTCAATTGTTTTATCCTTAGGAAAATGAGCTAGTTCCGAACGAGGTTCGCCATTTAAAAGTTCTACCTGACAGACTAAACCTGCTTTCTTCACAAGATCTTCAGCCTTTTGTAGATCGAACTTAGCGCCTTCTTCTAGATCATGAGTTAATCCAGGAGCGTATGAAACACCTACATTCACTGGCAAATTAGCTGTGTTAACGACCGAAACTAAAAATAATTTCGAATTAAATTGTTTAGTTAAGGCAATTGCAGCACTCAAGGCATCGTACGAATTTTTACTTCCATCAATAGCTACAAGAATTCGATTAAACATGATTTTAGCACCTCCTAGCAAGATATCTTGATATCTTTAGCTAGATTTTACCAAGTTCAGGAATAATTGACATTTTTGACCTATTTACATATTGGATATTTGTTATAATCAAAACAAATAATGGTAAATTTAGGGGATTATTGTTATGAAAACTAACCAACGACTGGAGATTATCAAACAAGAATGTAGACTGCGACAAGATTTGAAAAGTATTCAATTCACTCATTACTTTTCTAATCAGTTCATGGAAAAGTACACACAGTTCTTTTGTATTGAAGATTTCTTTAAGGAATTAGGCATAACCAACCGTATTTCTCTATATACAGTATCCCAAGAATCTTGGGAACAACAAGTTCAAATGACAACAACCTTCTCCTCATGGCAAGAAATGCTAAATAAGGCTGGCGAAGAGTATTCATCGCAAAAATTTTACTGATTATAAGTATAATATCTATTATTTTATTTATTTTTTATATAAACGTACTTTTATCTATAAGTTGTAATATAATAAGTTTGTTGGAAGAAACCCAAAATATGCAATAATATTATATTCTCAATAGTACAATCCTTCTATAGAATAATTCTTCTAACTTAACGGCACTGCTCCTCGGCGGTGCCTTTTTTTGAGCTCTAAAATAGCTTGTCTTTCTTTTTTTGGATACACTATAAAAAAAGATTAGGAGTAATAATTGAAAAAACATCTAAAAAAGATAATTAGGTTAAACATCTTTTTCACTTCAGCAATGATTATCTGTGATTTTTTTATCGTTAACCAGCATACGAATGATAGTAGCTTTGCTGTGCATCAAGTGTCCGCATCCAATCAGATGAAAATTAAACATAAGCATAATAATGTTCATTCGGATGAAGAACAAGAATTTAGTAATACATAATCTTGTAAAATAATTTTTTCTAGTAAGGCAAAAACAGCCTCTATTAAGAGATTCAAGTAAAGGATGACATATCTTGAATACTTAATAGAGGCTGTTCTTTTAATTTTGTAGTACCAAACCAGTGCTACTTAATTCATAAACTTTATCATAGAGCTTTTTAACTTCAGCCGGAATATGATGATCTACCTCAATTACGGTTAAAGATTTATTATTCAGAATTGACTCATGAATTGAAGTTGCTGTTTCAGGATCTAGTGATGCCGTTCCTTCATCAATCAACAATAATTGACGATTAAAGTACAGTGCGCGAGCAATTTCGATTCTCTTTAGTTGCCCTCCCGAAAAATTATGTCCATTTTCATTAATCTTCATTTGTAACGACTTTTCATTGGCAAATTCTTCCAATCCCGATTGCTTTAAAGCAGCAATAACCTTTTGATCATCCGCAGTACTATCTCCCAAAGTAATATTATCCTTGAGACTATCTTCAAATATAATTGGCGTCTGCCCTACAATTCCGAAATTATTGTAAGAATCGATTTGCGAGTAAGAATGATTATTGAATAAAAATTTTCCAGTGGTTGGTTGCAGTTCTTGAAGAATCATTCGAATTAAAGTTGACTTACCAATACCTGATTTACCACCTATCAAAATTTTTTCATCATGGGTTACTGAAAATGATACATCATGAAAAATTTGTTTTTGATCATAATTAAAGCTGACGTCGTTTACTGACAATTCATTCATTGCGATTGTTTTATCAGTTGGTGTAATAACTTTAGCCAACTTCAACTGTTCAATTTTTGTACGGATATTCTTTGTACTACTGATAGTATTCCAACTAGTGATAATCTGGTTAAATCCATTTAGAATCCACGATGATGAATATTGAATTGCCACGAATTGAGCTAAGGTTATTTTCCCAGTAATAGTAAAGTAAATTCCCAAGCCAATAGGCAAATATGAAAAGGTGGAGAAAAGCATCCCAATAACATTATTAGATAAAGCAATCTGATTTTTCAAACTGGCATTAGAAGATTCCATTTCAGAAATAGAACGATTCATTCGTTTTGAAAAACCACTAGTTGCATTATAACGGCGTAATAGTAAAGCTCCATGTAGCAAACGGGATGTTGAAAGTATCATAAAAAAAATATTAAAAACCCAAGTATCAGTTCTTATTTGAAAATTTTTATTAAAGGATTATTTACAATTAACAAGGGAGAACACAAAAATGGTTAAGATAATGGTGATATAAACATTACTGTAGAGTGCATATACCAGGGTTCCTATGGTCATCGCAATTGAACCCAGTAAGGCAAAAATCTGTCGCCAATAATTATCTTCTAACAGCTTTAAATCATTTAAAAAGAAAGATAAGTTCCCCGATTCAAAATCTTCCTGTTCCTCTGTGACATTAGCCATCTTACTTGTCAGGAAATTTTTCTTCAGTTTACGATTTATCAAATAAATATTTTTATTCACAACTACGCTCTTGGTATATCCCAAGATTGCAAAAACAGCATAACCAAAAATAATCAAGGCCACTGATGGTATGATCAGACTCACCGATTTTTTGCTAATCAAGTAGAAAATATAAGAATAAGTGATTGTATTGAATGGTATTTCTAACCCCGCTAACAAACTAAATATAATGGCTAAACAAAAATATGAACGATTAACATACTTTTTCATTAGATTTTTCCCCTTCAAATAAAAATATTTCTAATAATTGTATCACTAACGAAACTAACATTAAATTATGATTCAATTTATAAATTGCATCCTTTTAAGTTAAAAATAATTAAAATCAATTTAATATTCAAGTATTATTATCTTTGAATAGCATGATGTATACGAATCGGTTATAATTTAGCAAAATATTTCGGGAGATTATATGAAAAAACGATTATTACTCATTTTAATAGCTCTATCAATCTCAACGTTCACAAATCTAGCTACACCAGTAATGGCAGCTTCAAATGGTACTGACCACTATGACGAACTTCGCGCAGAAAAATTTTTCAATAAAATCAAAAAAATTTAATGAAAAACTCAATAAATGTCTAACTGATAAAACCAAATTGGCGATTCACAAATTCAAAGCTGATTCCAAATCCACTATTAAAAAATCTGGAAATCTAAAAATCTATTGGTCAACTTTCATTAAACGTATTAATTACTTAAAAAATGATCAAATCGAAGTCTATGTTACTGATGAATTCAAAACTCTTTCACATAAAAAAAGAGCCCAAATCATTGAATCAGTTCAACAATTGGCACTCTCATATTTGGATGATTTTAAAGCCGTAACTCCTTCTAAGTATTCAGAAGGTCTCGCAGTTACTGTTTTCTGTGGTGGAAATCAGTTCGGACGATCACTCTTTTTAGATAATAAGGATTTTAAATGGAACGATTAACGACACAACAGACTAGCTAATAAGTGTATAAACCACAGATGCAATGGATAGAACAAATAAAATACATATTTTAGTTGTTTATCGTACTTACCTAATTTTCCACTGTAAAAACTTAATAGTGGCACAATCAGAATAAAGAAGGTATCGCTAGCATTCATGGCAACACTGTCAAACAACATCAATGGATAAGACGTTCCTATCGACAGTGCCATTTTTATTACAATAACTGCCATAACCAACATCAAAGCTAAATAACTTAAATTTCTTTGTTTAATATTCTGATGTGTTATTTGCGTTATCAGCATAAATGGGAAAATAATAAAGCTACCTTCCAAAATAGGAATAATCCCTATCACAACCAAAATAACAGAAACGACTCTCAATAGTCGCTTCCTTTTTTGTTCCTGATGGTTATCCCAAAGACAAACAATAATTGCACCGACTAAGAGTGTTAGAAAAATGTTGTCTCCCGTAATGGACATTGCATAATCTTTTCGTAAAACAAATAGATTCATAAGGTAGTTTCCTAAGACCATCAGAATACCCCAAATACCTAAGCGAAACAGATAATCTCTGCGGCAATGCCTTTTTGCAATTGAATTTCTTGTCTACGTATCTTTTGCATCCGCCACTACTCTAGTGATAATATGAAAAATATCTGCTAAGTAGGGTGAAATAAAATAACTAATATGGTCTAAAACCATTAACCCCATTAGTAAAAACTTGAATGTATCTCGATTCAGCGCCTTGTGTGTAATACTGGGTGTGAATTGTCGCATATATAATCTCCTTGAATTGATAATTTTCATTATCCAAAAATTTATTTTCCCTGTAAATACACCTAACACAACCGTTAGTGCTATATTACAAATTAGTAAGACTAAACGGAGATGAACCGAGATCATGAAAAAGTTTCATAAATTTTTACATTCAAATGGATATTATTTTGTCATTGTTCTAGCAGGACTATTTTCACTTGTTATTTTAGTATTGAGCTATATCCCTCATTTTAATATCTCACGCTCACCCTATATTGAAATCGACATCGCAACACTTTTGATCTTCTGTTTCGATTACTTTGGACGTCTCTATTTAGCTAAAGACAAAGGAGATTTCTTTCGACATAATATTCTCGACCTCTTAGCAATTCTGCCTTTCAATACTATATTCAACGCCTTTCGAGTCTTCCGTGTAGTCAATGTACTTCGTTTTGCTAAAGTGTTTACATTGATTCGCTTTATCGGAACGGCCGGTAAGATGCAAAAGAACGCAAAAAAATTCTTACGGATCAATGGTTTTATTTACCTGATTATCATCTGTGGAATCGTCTTAGTCACAGCAGCTATTTCCTATTCTTTAGCTGAAATTGTATTAAAGAGTGGATATTTTCGAAGGGCCATTGTAACTGCTTCTACAGTCGAAACATTAGCCATCAATGTCAAAACATTATAAGGTGCTTTAGCATTCTTCCCCTTCATATCAACGATTAAGATAAGGACGATAACAACAGCTAGTACAATCACTAATTACTTTACTCAGGAGACTTCCGAAAAAAGTGATGATAAACTGGATCAAATTTTAGTTAAATTAGACAAGATAGAAAAGGAAAATCATGAATTACATCATGAAATTGATGAACTAAAGAAACAAAAAAAATAGAGGAATGAATTTTCTTATCAAAAATTCATTCCTCTTCTTTATATTATTGTTTCTTCGCAACAATCAGAAACCGATCTTCATAAGTGTCAATCTGTCCAGTTTGCTCAATGATATTTTGTAATTCATAGAGTTTCGACAAGTTATCCTTTACATCAAAATTAGGAAACTCCCATGGAACAACTGTCGCATAGTAAACGACGGCCCCAACATCAAAAAACGACATTTTAGAAAAACTAACATCTGATTTCAATACTTTTAAACCTGCCTTTTGACAGGCGATCGCATTATTAACCAAGGTATTGTCAGGATAAGCCGGCTGATAATCATCCCTAAAGAAACGAGATAAAGAAAAATTATTGGTGGCTCCAATTTGTTCAGTTATAAACATCCCTGACTTTTTCAAAATACGACTGATCTCTGGTACTGGCATGGCACCATGACAATTAGTCACAATATCAAACCTTTCATCTGGGACCAAATTAAGATTCTCAGCAGGATCTTCATAAAGTGTCACACCACTGGGAACAACCTTTTGCTTGAGAAATTCAATATTCGAATCCCAACCTTCAGTTACATATGTCCTTTGAGCATCATGTTGAAAACTGGTCATCAGTTCACCGCCACCAGTATCCATGTCTAACCAAATGTCGGTCGGTTGCAAGTATTTCTGGACAATTTTGGAATAATCCCAAGGCAGTGATTCATTTTGCCATCGACCATCCAAATGCTCAAAGTTCCAACCTTGCATTGCCCGATTACCTTCTTCAAGCCAAGTCTCTTCTACTGTTTTCATGATCAACACCACCTTTTTATCAGTTTATTTAACTAACAGCTGACTCATTCACATGCGTTAACGGTTCATCAAAAAATGACATTGGAATCTTATTTCCAAAGGACAATAATTTCTTATACCAATAATAGCTATCTTTTCTATAACGCTTGTAAGTTCCATTACCTTCATCGTCTAGATCCACGTAAATTAAACCGTAACGCTTAGAAATCTGATTGGATGATGCTGAGATCATATCGGTAGTGCCCCAAACACAGTAACCAATTAGGTCAATTCCATCTTCAACCAAAGAAATCAACATTTGTTGAATATGGTCCCGCAAGTAGCAAATACGATAGTCGTCGTGAATTTTTTTGTCATTTGGCAAAACATCATCATCTTTGCTTCCATTTTCAACGATAAATAATGGTTTCTGATACCTGTCATAAAGCTTGATCAACGAGAGCCTCAAACCAATTGGATCAATTTGCCAACCCCATTCACTTTCGGGTAGGTACTTATTATAGACCCCATTAATTCGATTAGCCTTAGTTACTTGTAAACCGGTTGTGTCATAGGCTGTGCAGACCGATGAGTAGTAACTGAATGCAATAAAATCAGCTGTATTCTCTTTAATAAGATCTGTATCGTCCGCTTCTTCTTCAATTTTAATATCTTCTTCCTTTAATTTCTTCAGAAGATACTTAGGATATTTACCTCTAATTTGAATATCACTGAAAGCATAAACGTTTCTCATGATTTCAGTGGCTCTTAAAACATTTCTTGGATCACTATTATATGGATAAACCATTGTACTAGTGATCATGCAACCAATCTTTAAATCAGGATACGTCTCGTGGCAATACTTAATGATTCTGGCTGAAGCCACAAATTGATTGTGCATCGCTTGATAAATAACATTTTTGAAATTCTTATTAGGAAACCGATCTTCAATTAATCCCGCTGATGAAAATGGATGACGAATGATGCTGTCAATTTCATTAATAGGAATCCAATATTTCACATAATCATGTAAATAATCAATGACCGTCTTGGCAAATTTATCAAAGAAATCAATCACCCGACGATCGTACCAGGCATCGTAATTCAAAACTAAATTCAAAGGAATTTCGTAATGAGACAACGTCATAATTGGTTCAATATTGTACTTATTCATTTCTTTAACTAGATCCAGATAATAATCTAGCCCAGCTTGGTTAGGTTCTTGGTCATCGCCATTGGGAAAAATTCTCGCCCAACTGATTGAAAATCTGAACGCTGAAATACCCATAGCGGCCAATTGCTTAATATCTTCATGATAATTATGATAAAAATCTACTCCGTGACGTTTAGCCCAATTCTTCGTTGAAAGATCAGACATAGCCTCTTTAACTTGCTTACTACTAATTGAATTAGCAGCTTTATAATTAGTGACATCTAATTGAGGACGATATCTTAAACAATCAGCAATTGACATTCCTTTACCGTCTTCATTCCAGCCACCTTCCACTTGGTTGGCAGATGTAGCAACTCCCCATAGAAAATTAGGATCAATCTGATAACTTTTCATAAGAGCCTCCTACTACGCTAACATCAATAAATTATTATTTATAGTGACTTCATTCTCTGCTTTTGGAATCGGCGATACCTCTAAGAAATCATTACTGTTGAGTACAATAACCATAACTGTGGGATCATAACCTGATTTCTTAATACCTTCAACATCGAATTTTAATAATTCTTGACCAGCAGAAAATCGTTCACCTTTTTGGACTAATGTTTGGAAATACTTTCCTTTTAATTCTACTGTGTCAATTCCCACATGAATCAACAAATCAGCATTATTATCTAGGTGAATCCCGATGGCATGTCCAGTTGCAAACGAAGCTGCTACTTTACCATCAGTTGGTGCAATCACTTTTCCAGAACTAGGGATAACTGCAATTCCTTTGCCCATAATGCCACTGGAAAAAGTTTTATCATTAACTTCACTCAAGGCAATTACTTTACCTTCAACCGGACTCTTGAGTGTTTGTTTCGCATTAGTTTTTTTATTAGCGTTATTTTTTTCAAATTTAAGATCCGGGTCATCTACCGGATCCTCAAACCCAATCAGCCAAGTAGCCACAAAAGTTACTAAACTGGAAACCACAATTGTCATAATGGCAGGCAATATGAAATTTTCAGTCTTTAAATAATTCATAGGTAAACTTAACAGACCGGGTGTGACATAAACAAATGCCTTCATTTTCATAAATCCGGCAAATATTCCGGCAACGGCGCCACCAATCATGGCTCCATACATTGGTTTCTTTAATTTTAAATTAACACCAAACATTGCCGGCTCAGTGATACCACCCAAATAAGCGGTAGCGCTGGATGACAAGGCCAAACTTCTTAACTTTTTATTCTTAGTCTTCAATCCCACTGCCAAATTTGCAGCCGCTTGAGACATGTTCGAACACAGAGCTGCTACTCGAATAATCGGATCATAACCTTGGGAAACTAACAATTGAATACTAATCGGACTTAGGGCTTTGTGAACTCCCATCGAAACTAGCCAAGGATAGAGTCCAGCTAACAACGGAATAGCAATCATACCCACATTGTTGTACAAAAACATACTGCCATTAGCTATGCCTTTAGAAATCAAATTAGCTACTGGTCCAATAATTAAGAATGTTAATGGTGCTGTAAATAGAATTACTAACATTGGCTCCGCAAACACCTTAACGACATCAGGCGTGAATTTCTTAACTACTTTTTCAATATAGGACATCGCCCATACTGACAAAATAGCAGGAATAAAAGTTGAGGAATATGATACAAGATCAACTGGTAAACCTAAGAACTGTACTGGTTTACCAGCAGCTGCCATCGCCACCCAATCGGGATTAACTGTTACCAATCCGATAAAGGCTCCTAAAATTTGATTAGAATTAAAAGCCTTAGCGGCGGAGAATCCAATAAAGGCTGGCATGAAATAATACCCAGTGTCAAATATCAGATTCAGCATAATATAGGTTTGGCCTTTGGATGATAATACACCCATCATATATCCTTGGCTTTACCAACTGCTTCTTGAACTTTACCCCGCCAATAAAGGAATAGCTGGCGAAAGTATTCCTGTAACCGTTTCGATTACCCTATCCACTAGGTTTTGTTTCTTCAACGTTTTCTGAGAATCACACGAACTATTAGACACATTGTCAAAATCTAACATATCAATTAATTTGTTATAAACGTCTTCAACTCGGCCTCCAATAACAATCTGATACTGTCCAGCACGTTTTACCAGTTGTAATATTCCTGGAATATTTTCGATCTTTTTATCATCTGCCTTTGATTCGTCGTACAAAACAAATCTCAATCGTGTGGCACAATGAATAACAGATTTAATATTCTTCTTGCCACCAACACCCTGAATAATTTGCTTATCCATCTGTTCATATTCCATGATCTTCACTCCCGGGTTTATAGTGATATTTTCACGGTAACAATAATCTTTTAAACGTTATTTCTTCAAGTAATACGCATAATACAATTCCATCAATATTTTTAAATTTTTACGCAAAAAAACCTACTCAGCCCTCGTTAAACTAAACGGACTAAGTAGGTTTACGTAGTTCCTACATATTTCATCGTGATCCCCAATCACTCATTTACTATCCAATTCGTATTTATGGTAGCGCTTACTTAATTTAGAGTCAATTATTTATTACTTCACCGATTATGAAAAATTTTTGTATTTCTAGTATCTTTTTACTTGCAAATTTCAATCTAGTTTTTCCTTGTAGACTTTCTCCTCAATTTAATACAATTAATAAAAACTTAAAGGAGGCAGATCATGCAGAGGCTAGGAATCAAAAAAGGAATATTCTCCTTAATAATCTTTATAGTCATCGTGGAATTACTAGGAAGCTTATCTTCGGCTTTTGCTGGTAACATAAAACTTAAATATAATATATTGAATTTACCACCACTGTCGCCACCAGACTACATTTTCGGTATTGTTTGGCCGATACTTTACTTTTTGATTGCAATCGCAGGTTATCTAATTATTTTCTCAAATCGGGCTCCTAATCGCGTGAAAACAGCCTCATCAATTCTTTTTTGGCTACAATTGTTTCTTAATTTCATTTGGTCAATTGTCTTCTTCAATGAACATTACATTTGGGGATTAATAATAATCTTAATATTAGATATCGTCGTTTTCCTGTGTATCGTATTTTTCAGACGGATCAATCGGCTTGCCAGTAACTTATTAGTTCCTTATCTGATCTGGATATTATTTGCTACCTACCTGACAATTGGCGTAGCCATGTTAAATTAACTGTGAAATGTCGAATAATTAATTTTGAATAATTAAAAATTATACCCATTTTAATCCGAAAAAAGACATCAATAAGCAAATATTGATGTCTTTTTATATATTTATTTAAACAAATTTATTTATAATTCATTGAAAATACACCATCTACATCATAATATATACGTAAACTATGAGTTTTAAATTGGGGTGAGCGTTTATTTATGAATAAACCTTTCAAATTTCAGCTAAATAACAAAATCATTTTTTCAATTTTATACTTATATTTCTTCATTACGTATCCCTAATTATTCCAGCTGGTGACGATTTCTTTTGGTGGGGCAAACCGGGACAATATCTATTAACACATCTTTTCTACGGATTGGATTCTTCCTTTGGAGATAGTTCTGATGGTCGCCATCTAGGTAACCTTTTAGAAATTTTAATCATGCATAGTTCTATTTTTGCAGCTATTTTTATGCCAGTATCATTACAACTTTTATCTGGTGTTTATAGTACTTAACTGGCCGCACTAAAATTTCTTTGATTATGGCTTTAGCTTTGTTTACTCCCTTTCTATTCATCTTGTCACCAATATTCATTCGTGAATACTTTAGTTCATTTGTTTTTTGTATATTCTAGGAATTATTTATGTCAACAAGGTTATCGCAATTGTCGATTTAACCACTTTGGCTCATAAAATTTTTCAAATTATCATGATTGGCATTGTTCTTCCTACGCATTAGTAATGTTTATGTTGATTGCTAACCACCAATCCAATATGAATCGTGTCCAGGATCCTGATTTTCTCTATGAATACGAGACCTTAAAACACAAAGTTCCGTACCCAGGCTTTGTTTCACAAAGCGATGAATTGATGATGCAATCCCCGGTCTATTGGCATAACCGTTTGAATTATAAGTTCAATGATTACTTTTTCAACGGTAATTATAAGTAACATTTAAAAAGCCGTATTCCCTTGTATTTAAGGAATACGACTTTTTGAACACATCTAATAACTTGCTGTTACATTAATATCATCAAGATTTAACCATTGATTATTACCAATTCTATAAGCTACAAAACTCAATGGTATACCTGAACCATAAGAATAATATCTGTCTGTTAACCATGAACTGTTAGCAGGTAAAGTCTTATCCGTTTTATGTCCATAAGAATCATAGATAGGTGCATTAACACCATTCTTTACAGTGATCACTTTAGCATCTGATGGTGGATAATTATCTACTTGTCCTGGCAACTTTTGAAGTCTTACTTCAAATCCGAAGGCTGTTCCATCGGAATTATTTGCCATCCATTCGTTTGTAGCAACTCTATAGAAAGTTGTGTGAGTTCCATCATCTTTTACACCATTGTAAATTTGTTTATCTGTTGCCCATGAAGATGATGACCCTAAAACCCTATTGCTAATTACTCTAAAGACTCCATCACTACCTTTGGCATAAAGCTTAACCATGCTATCTCTAGTGTTGATTACTGTTTTATAGTCACTCTCACTAGTTTGATATGTATCGGTTTCGGCTGCTTGTACAGATTGTGACTTAATACCAAATAGCATAAAGAGACTTAAAGAGAGAAAAAGGACGATTTCTTTTTTCATTTTCATATTTCAGCCCTCCTATGTAAGTGATTACATTCTATGATGGTTTACTAAAAAGTTCAAGAATTAATATCATTTTGAATTCAATTAATAAAAAAAGAGACACCCTTTTTAAAGGCATCCCATCTTTTACACACTCATCCGTACAATATGTACTTCAAATAATTATTTAATTCCAATAAGGAGAGTACAGGATTTTAAAAAGCCTATATATCAGACCCTATTTGACATATGCGCAAAATGTGCGCAAAGCCTTATCTTTTGTTATGTTTTCCTACCTATTATATGGTGAAAACATTTAGAATTGATAGTCTTTCAACAGCTCAAATTATATCACAGCTATATCTTTAAAATTAAGTTTTTTAAATAGCACAAAAAAGCCCACCACCTAAATTAATAGATGATGGGCTCTTCTAACACTATCAAAGTTAATCCAAAACCAAGGTAATTTACAGTATTGTCCACGTCAATGAACACCTTTAAATTAACGCATATTATTTAATTTGTCTAGTCTTTACTATTCAAATTTTGATCCCGATGTGTACTCGAGTGGAATAAATTCATTAGTTGCAATCTTAGCCATTGGAATATCATTGATAACTTTGAATCCAGCGGTTTTAAAGGATTTACCAGTGCTGACAGACGCATTCTGTACCCTGTTTCCTTTTGAATCAAAGACAGGTGCCGGTGAATCGCCCATATATTTAACGATGATAAAATCCTTAAAAGTCGTCTTTGAAACGGGAACAAAAATATCGGTAGCAATTTGGTAATTTGGTTCATCATTAATCATAACAATATTTGAACTCTTCCAAGTTGAGCCAGCTTCGTAAATTTCAGGTCGTTCAATTCCTAATCTATCTACTGGATGAGTTTGTTCAGTCAATTTGATAACGTTTTCTACTTTTGGGTGTTTAGGTTCAACTGTAGGTTGCGTGGTTGCTTCAATTTTAGCTGGTTGTTTATCAAAGATTCCCCAGTCGTAACTCATGTCTTGAGAGCCACCGCCCCAATTCGAAGTGTACTGCCAAGCTACAATGTTACCTCTTGCTCCACAATCACTTGATCCATAACTTGCTACCCAAGTCGGGTGCTTATTAGCATTTAAGATGCCTTGATTGAACCAACTAGCCATGCTATATTGAAATACATTTGTATAGCCTTGTGTTTCAAGGTAATTAATGAAAGTATCAACATAGCTCGCTACGTTTGAAGTATTTAATGTGGAATCCTCAACATCAACACAAAGTGGTGTATCTTTTCCAAAGCCTAAATTAACAACCGATTGTTCAAAGAATTTAGCTTCATTGATCGAATCGGCAACACTTGAAGCTAGAAAATAATGATAGAAACCAACATTCATTCCAGCTGCTAAAGCATTCCGTGCTTGATTGGTAGATTTAGGATTTAAATAGTTATCTCCATCAGGACTACCTTGGGTAGTCTTGATCATAATACCAGATACGCCAGCATTAACTACTGATATTTGCGTTGCTAATATCCTGATTAACTTTAGCCATAGCTGTACTCTGATTGCTTTGCATATCCTTGATAGCCGCATTTGAGCTATTCTTTAGATCTGGAGTTTTAACTTCGGTCAAATCAGATTGAACGGTATTAAGATCGTTAGTTTTATCTTTCGACGTGTCATATACTAGTCCGAGTGAACCCGCTATAGTTAACACCGTATTGACAATTCCCATAGCTTGATTTAATTCTTCTCCTGTAATCTCCCAGCCAAATAGATGCCCAACTTGTTGTACCAATACTCCTACAAGTGACAATGTGGCCTTGATAGAAACTGCTGAATGTGTATCTAAAGTTAATTTATTTTTCAATTTTTATCACTCCTATTTCTTAGTTTCTCCAAATTATCTGTAATCCAATTTGGAAGTGGAATACCCATAATTCCTAAATTTTCTACAATTGAAATACCATATTGTCCGGTAAAATTTGTTAAGCACTGGAATATCAAGTCCACTAATTTGCAACAATCTACTAAAGGATAAAAAGTACCAGCCATTTTCGGTATCAGTTAAGAACTAATTGATATTTTCCTCCCCGTAGTTGAGTTTACTCGCTCATTAGAGCTCTTAAAGAATCCTTTTAAAAATCCAGTAGCTAGATCAACTAAAATAATAATAATGAATGTTGTGAACCAAGGATTCTCAGTCAACTTTTCAGCAGCAACCCACCATTCCATAAACCCGATGTGCGGTGCTGGTGTTGGTGCATACATATATATTTCATCTCCTAATTTTTTTGTACTAAAAAAGGAACCAGTTTTAGCTAATTCCTGTAATTTTTATTGAAATATCTTTACCAGCCGTATCTTCACCTGTCACATCTTTTTCGCCTTGTCTCAAGATAATTGGTTCATTAATGCACGAACTCCAAACTAAAGGAGTCCCACGAGTTCCACGCATATATAATGCATCTGGCGTATCAACACAATCGTAATATATTTTCATATACTAGCCCGAGTGATCCTGCAATTAGTAGTACTGTATTAACGATTGCCATAATCTGATTAATTTGATCTGAAGTTATTTCCCAACCTAGCAAATGTCCTACCTGTTGACCAAATACTAGAATCAAAGAAATTAGTGATACCCACCATGTCTTTGAATGTGTATCCAAAGTTAATTTATTTTTCATTTATTCATCTACCTACCTTATCTTCCACTCTTATTAGTCTTTTCTCATGGTCTGTAACCATTTCGGAAAGCGTATGATTATCACTCTTTGTTTCTTCCTTAAATGATTTAAATTCACTAGATAAATCTTTGATGTCGTATCTTAATGGTTTAATAATTGTAATATTTACAAACCAGGTTAAAACTCCAATAAAAATTGAAAATAGTGAAAAAAGTGCCAACCATTCAGTTAGTGAATATCCCATTATTACGTGTGGTGGCATATATTCATCTCCCTAAAAAAAGACTAGCCAAACGGCTAGCCTTCTTTGTTTTCTTGATATTCTTGTCCAGTGATGTATTTATAATCATCTTTAGATATAATCATAGGAACATAATCCACGATGTCAGCAGCCTTGAGTGTTCCCCATCCGAATTCCATCTTTAGTAATTCCGTCATTTTTAATTACTCCTTAAAATTATTCCAACCTCCACCACTACCAGTAAGGGAGCATGCTTTTATTGGCTACTTAGCTGTAATGGTTGCTCCATTAGTTGTAGCTGTGGATGTTACATCTGTTGGTGCTTCAGGTGCTGGTGTTAGAACTGTCCAGCCTTTTACATCAACTTTTTCTGATTCGAGACCTGTAACTGAATCCTTAAAAGTGATTTTATAATCGCCATCAGCAACTACTGTACCTGCTGCTAGTCCTGTAACAGCAACACTAGCTACACCGATTTCACTTTCGCCAACTTTATTTCCTGCCTTATCATAAATAACTTCAATATCCTTTGAACGATCTACTTCTGCCATAATTAAATACTTCCTTTTTTTATTTTTATTGTGCTGAAATTACTGCTCCGTCTACTGTTGCTACAGACTTAACTTCTGACGGTGTAGTTGGAGTTGGATCAATTCCCATTACTTTATCTAACTTGATGGTTAGATCTGCTATCTGCCTAGTTAATTCAGTGGTAACCAAGTTTGAATTAGCTTTATCTTCGATATATTTTTTGGTTAAAGTTGTCAAGGCCATTTGAAGTTGATCTTTGGTTAAACTGTCATTTAATTGTTCTTTAGTTAAATTGGTTAGTGACTTTTTAGTTTCTTCATCTGGTGTCATGCCTGTTGAAATGTGAACTAATTTATTATCAGATTGTCTGACTGTCCACTTAAACATTTCATCGATTGAAAAGGCTGGATCACTATTCTTAATTAGTGTCCAGCCTTTTTCCTTTGCTTGATTTTCTGCTGCATAATTGCTCGTGTTATTGACTCCGACAATATTTCTATCATCATCTAAATAAACTGAAATTTTCATTATTGTACCTCCTAATTTTTATAAGTATTCACTTGAATTACTGGGATTTTGAAATCACCATCCGTGTAATCACCAAATATATGTGCAGTAAGATTAATACTAAGCGTTGTATTAGGAAGTACCTTAATTGATGCTCCTCCAAAGCTTTTAATGGTGAAACCTGAAATGTTATTATAGAAGTCATCAATTTTTTCCCAAGAGTTTCCATCACTAAGTTGGGCTTGAACTTTTTTACCAATATATTGTGACAATTGGTCAGAAATATCAATTGAGCTATTAACAACTAATTTTTCTTTAGGAATCTTAATTGGTGTTAAACCGACTGATGATAAATCAAAACGAATATTACGATTTCCAAAGCTTGGGCCACTGAGAGTATCTGAAGTTAGATTGCTTAAAGTGATTAAAAGGCTACTTAGCTGTAATGGTTGCTCCATTAACTGACCCGATAGCAAAAACCTTCCAACTGCTGAACCACTAAACAGATTTAAAGTGGATGGCAATTGTGTTACTTTTCTCTAAGAAGAGCCCCCACACCAATTGCTTCTACAGGAGTAGTTCCTCCAGCGTTACCGCCTGTACTGCCACCAGTATTGTTTGATGAGGAGCCAAACCATTTTGATTCTAAAGAAATATAGTTTGTATCTATATCTTTTTTTACAGTGTGAGATACGTCTTTTTTCTCATCAATTATTTTATTTCCAACAGGCATCATGTTACTGCTTTTTTGTGCCTCATTATCAATTACATTTACCATTAATCTGCCCCCAATTCTGATTCTATATATTGCCAATGCTTTTCAATATCAGGATCAACTTGACCAATAGCGAAATCACTATTTAAAGCTGTTTAAATCGCTTGTAAAAAATTTTTGTTTTTGATAGTCTTCTATATAACGGATATACGGTTTTTGTAGTGAGATATCTTGGCCAACACTATATCATCTATATTTTAAATATTATTTATTAACAAATCTGTATATGACTTTTGAAGCTGTCCTAACTCGTATAAAGCTCTTTCACCCTCCCCCCAATATTCTTTATGAGGGAGTTCATCAGGATAATAATTACTATCTTCTAAAATTCGCACATTGAAAAATAAAGTTTTAACAACATTTAAATTCTTATCTCTAAATTTGAAATAGGCGTTTCGATTATCTCCCGCATAAATTGTTGCCTTTTTTGGTTAAGAAAAACTGAACAAACCTGATTGTAGCTCTTTAGTATCAAAATTATTCACTTGTATTATTGGAATATCTGCAGAATCTTCCCCAAAAAAATCTACATGACAGCCTGTTAGATCAATTTTAATCGTGTAATTCAGCATCAGCACAACAACAGTAGCCAAACCACTTTCGCTGTTCTTAGCCAAAAGAATTGGCATAACCCGTTTTGTGATCTGTCGCATATAAACACTTTGAGGACTGTTCATATTGTTTTCGTCAGATGAATCTAATCTGTCTAAATAAAATGCTTCTTCTTTACCAATATCAAAAATCATAATTTGAAGATTTGGTAAATCTGTTGTTACATATATTTTTTCACTTCCTTTATAAAATTCTCCTGGCTTTTTAACTCTGAGAGAAGTAGAATTTACATTTTTTAAATTATCTATTTGTCACTGCAAGACATGTTCTTTGTTGGCTATCTCATCTTTTATAAAATTTTTATCAAAAAATTTACTAAAAAACTGCGCTGTTTTAGCAGAAAAAATTGTTACAACACACCCTTAAAAGTCGCTTAACATATCTTTAAGCTTTGCAAAAAAGTTTCTTTGATCAGTTTCATATTCATACAATGAATTGATAGATTTCTGAATCTGATCATTATTGCTATTTAAGCTATCTTTAAAATTGCTATCAATTACACCATTCCATTTATCTAAATCAACATCATGCCAATAATTAGAAGACTCAGGAACTGGTGGGAATACCGTTTCATCAGTTACAGCTTTAAAGTTATATACTTCTGAATCAGTAGTGCCATCAGAATTTTGCTTTGAAATAATTACTTTTTCACCATTGTCAAAACTTAAAACTGCTGTCTTTCCATCTTTAGACTGCATACTCAAGCCTGGAAACTCTGATTTAACTACTCCGTCTGGTAAGTACAATTTATCACGCCCCCTGTCATCTAATATTTAATTTCAAACAGACATTTTAATAGCGCCTCCCCTTTCTGTATTATCTCACATTTTTACTTTTAATTTGCCTCATATTCTGATTCTATATATTGCCAATGCTTTTCAATATCAGGAACCACTTCACCAATAATAAACACACTTTCTTTTAATTCAGACATTTCACCGTCTGAAAATTCGTAATATTCGTTAGTTGTAATAATTTCTACAATCCCATTTTTTGAATCTATAAATGTTGCCCGTAGGTATCCTTTTGGGATATTTGCGGGTTTATTTAATGTATTTTCATCAAAATAAAAAGGACCCGAAGTATCAATTAACTCCATGTCCTTAACGTATTTCGCATAAGTATTATTTTGATTCATTAAATCTTTAATATGATTGTCTAAGTCAATCACGGCTAAATAATGTGTCTGTGGATAATAAAACTTTTTAGTAATTGGATCAGCAATTATATGTATATTTTCCACTATACCTCGTATACTTTCTGTGTAAAATAGGGACTTGCAATAATTCCATTTGAGATTGAAAGCGCTCCATTGTATCTAGCGTTAGCTAAAGAACTTTGAACTGATAACTCATAGTCTGATAGTGTTTGGGACGTATTATTTAATGTAACCTCATAAGTATTTGCAAAATATAGCGGTTTATATAAAATACTCACGAGTGTGCCCCAAAGAATAAAATTCTGTGTTTCTATATCACAATACACCATATCCACAATATTGAAAGTCTCATCTCCAGAATAAGTCATTGTGATATCCACAGTTGGCTCTGTCTTCATTTGAGATAGTGCATATTTTCTCATTTCTTCAGGGTCTTCAATATCGTTGTTCGTAACGGCTGGGCCAGGACGTTCACCCCACTCTTGAATAGATTTTTCATCTCTAATTATAAAAGGATGAAAGTAATCAGTAGAATGGTCATCTTCTGCATTATCATCATCTGACTTCTTAACTTCCGTTGGTTCAACATCTGTATCACCAGTAAATACGAAATTATCGGCACATACCCACTCATTAGTTGCTACACGATCCCATGTCTTACCGTTATCCCCATCAGTAATCTCACCGTCTTTTTCCCATTGTGTTCCGTTAGCAATTTTTCTACCCACTTCATGCCGCGGAGTCCAAGGAGAATCATAAACGATATATAGAGTGGGTGTTTCTTCTGATGCACATACAGCGGTTTTTGCTTTGAAATCTTATTTATCCTGCATTACATATAGATGGTTTCAGTTTTGATCCCATGATTTGCCTTGAGCACCATCGGAAACAGATGAACTAATTACCCATTGAGTTCCTGGTGCTAGTTTTCCACCCGTTTTGTTTTGATGTGTAAAGTGTATATCATACACATAAACGTTATATGCAATATCAATTCGAGACACAGCCTCAGGTCCTTAAACAATACCCTGTCCTTTTACAGGTTATATAGTATGATTCTCGGGTTACACGCTTCCCTCTTTATCAATTTTTGTGTTTTGAAAATCAACCCACTTATGAGTATCTTTCGCGTTATATGAAATATCTTAAAAAACTTTTTTGTTATGAATTGCCCATGTTGACCCATTGACCAAGTGATTAACTATTGAATCAGGTTTCAATGGATCACTTAACACAGGTGCACCCCCTGAAACCATTGTATTGACTGTACCAATAGCATTTCCTACTGGTAGAACTTTGCCACTAGAAGTATCTTCCTTTAGTGAGTCTGTGGAAGTCTTAATTGTTCCTTGTCCGGTCACTTGAGTAATAATGTGATTTTCTGGTTGAACATCGCCGTTCTTATCAAATACAATGTACTTTTCGTTAACCCAACCATTGTTTGATACACGGTCCCATGTTTCACCATTAGCTACTACCTTAGAATCCATTACCCATTTAGTTCCGTTAGGCAAGTTCTGGACTGCATTAGTAGGCTTATTAGGATCATCCACAACAGGAGCACCATTAGTTTCCATCGTATTGATAGTCCCAATAGCTGTACCAATAGGAGAGGTAACTGGTGCGTTAGCTTTGCCGTAAACCCTAGCAATATTTTGAATTTCTGTGGTATCAATGTTAGCTGTGAATGTAGGCGTGTTGTTAATGTATCTAAATGACTTATTAACCTTATGCTGCCAATCATTCATAGGAATTAAAGTAATATTTTTGTTATCAGCTACAACAACTAAATTAAATTTTTCAATACAATCATTTACACATTCAAGCCCTGATTTTTCACCGTAGTCTGTGAATGTTAATTTATCAGTTGTACCAGAAACTTTCCAAGTAAACCCATGATTACCGAGTTCGTTTTGATCAAAAACGAAGCTCATCAAATCGTTGGCTGAAAGTTTTTTAGTACCTTTGATCTTATCGTATTGATAAACATATTGGCAATCAAACCAGATATGTGTGGCTGAAACAGTTCGTTTGAAGTCATACCCCTCATCGTCCTTTTCGGCCTGCTTGATACGATATCTTTGACCATCAAATACAATATAATTTTCATTTTGCAATAATTGATAGCCTATAGAATTATCGTTAATCGCTGTGAAATCAATTTGATTGGTCTTATTCATTTCTTCTGAATTGCTCAATGATCCTCTATCAATGCAAGTAAGAGTTTCATCATACTTGTCTTCTCTATCCTGAACTCTATATTTTTTAAAATTAATCATAGATATATAAAAGAAAAATCATATGTGACAGTGCCACTAAAGCCTGCCAAGCTGAAATCATTCCAACCTTTCTTTAAATTGATGTGACCGTGATTAGTTTCTATTTCGCAAGAATCACCATTAAGCAGTGGGTGCACACCTTTTAAAACTAGAGAATCATTTGAAAAAATATTTGAGTTCATAGAGAAAACATCTTGGGTGGTTATATTAGTCAAGCTAGGACTACCAGACCCCTTAAAAATAATATTTAATTCATGATTCTGTTCATACGGTTGGATATCAAAATCGCTGGGATTAAATATTTTAAAGGTTCCTTGAGAGTGAGTGTAATTCAAATCAGTTGTTGAAAGGTTTAAATTATTAGAAATTAAATCTTCCTTACTTGGATCAATTGGAAAGTCCGTTGATCTAGCCACTGAATACATATAAGCACTAGGAATATCGAACTCTACTGAAAAAGTTTTATCGTAAAATCCAACATCTGTATATGAAAAGGGCTTAGGTATTCCATAAAAGCAACGGCCAATATCATAGCTTTGAAGAACTCTCTCTAAACCTATTTAAAAGCACTTTTTAAAAATTACATGGAAGCGATTTTATAAATCAATTCCATCATCAACTCTCAATAAAAAGTCGGCTTTTGCTGTGCGTGAGGTATACAACAGAGGGCCTGTGTGGACTTGCCCATCTACATCTATATTTCTCTTTAGATTAAGACCCGTCTGTGGTGAACCTTCTATAAGTCTAGTAAATATCAAATCATGATAATTACTAATTTCAAATTCATTTTGTCCATCGGATTTAATTAGTAATGAGTTCTGTCTGTAATGTCCATCTGATAATCTTTTAGGCAAACGCTGTACCTCCCTTTCCTTGGAACTTAGTCATTTTTCGATTAGATAACCCAATTTTATCTAAAGCATTTGATATCACATTTTATTATATGACACCATTTGAAATCTCAGAAGCCATTGAACCATCAGCAATTTTACTCAATAATTTAACCATGACTTGTGTCATCATCAATTGTTGTTGTTGGTTGCTTTCAACTCTGGCCGTATCAACTGATGTAGTTACATTATTATCATCAGGACCGCCAATTGTATCTTTAGCTTTTTGAAGAATTTGAATTGCTCTCATCTTATTATTAAGTGGAATCATAACTTCCGGACCAGCATCGCCACCGATGATACTTGTAGGTTTAGTAATAAATCCACCGTCGTACATAAACCTTGGACCACTTGGACCTGATGCTTGCCCACGCTATTCCCCGATTCCCCCATTATAGCCCATCCCCATATCCATACGCCATGTTGTAGTGTTATATCACACAAACAACATCTCTAATAGTGTGTAGATAATAGTATGTCCTGGCATAGCGTAGTTTAAAGAGGTGGGTGGTATATATTGGAGAATCACAGGTGAGGGGAGATCTGCTTTAGTATTCTTATCACAATTTATTATAACGTTAGTATCAACCTCTTTTTTAATAGCTATGTTTCTCTCTATCATATCCATTTTGAAAGCTGATATTTGCTGGTGTATAAGCGCAGCAGCGTTTTTAATCATTGGACTATACTTTAAAAGTGCTCTAGCACCAACAGCCACTATAAAGTCTATATCCGATAATGTTTTTTAAAATGGCTGTGAAATAGCCTTCAGGAAACCATTTGAAATAGCATTTCCAAAACGACTAATAAACTCATTTCCATTAAAATTAGCCTTTTCAAAGTAAGGTTTCTTTAAAAATGGAACTGGGTCTTTTTTTAGTTCATCCAAATGTTCAAATACATAATCGGTCATGTCTTCGGACGTTTTATTTGTATCACCTTTACCAGTTGCATGGTGTGGAAGGTTAGCTACCATTCCCATAAATTGCTCTGATAAAAGGTGTGGAAGGATCGCTGTGTCATCCCATAAATAGAGCTCTTCTTCGCCTTATAAGCCAACGGGAAAAATTACATTAGTTTTGACATGAGCGATCACATATCTGCGCACACCCACAAGATCTAATACCCCCCCAAGAATAACAACAATACAAACAACATATTTTTCTATTTTCAGTGATTTCACAGCGAAAACTACAATCAATGATATCTCCCCGAAAATCCCTTTTTTAATTTCTGATGTGACCTTACTTAGTGTTATTCTTGCGACCCCATGTAGAAAATTAAAAGGGGTCATAAAAGAACTTGTAACAGATTTTAACCACGAACTCCATTTATTTAAATAGTCGCTAGAAAAACTAGTCTCTTTCTTAGAAATCGAGTTCATTTTAGAGCTGTAATTACTTACAACTGTGGCTAATGTCTCTTTTTCTTCAGAATCTATATGAGCCCACATCTTTTTCCAAGTCTTCTAAATGTTGATCTAAAAAGTTTTTAAGATCTCCACAACATTATCCGTCACAGTCTTGAAATCTTTATCAAAGGTAACATTAGAGGTTGCCTTATTGGCCTCAGTTATCTGCGATTTTAGAATTTTACCGATATTCTGATTATTTAAAGTCTTAGTTAAGTTTTGAATATCTTTATCCAAATTGGCAAATGGATCAGATTTACTATACGTCTTAGTAAATTTATTAAGCTCTTGAAAAGTTTTTTGAACATCTATAAGTGGTATCGCGAATATACTCCGCGTCTTTATATTACTTTTAATAAAACTCGCCACTGTCTTTATTTCTCTCACAAGTATATTTTTCTTTAAATCTTTTGCCATGGAATCTAATTTATCTGTAATATTACTATCTTTAAGGGTTTTCTTTAACTTCTTTAAATCACTATTCAACTCAGAAAATGGATCTTTCTTCATAAATTTAGTGGAAGATGAAAGCTTCTTAAATGCACCAGCTACATTATTAACTGGTTTTACCATATTTTTCCATTCTTTAGACTTACCCTGAATTGACTTATCAATTTTAGATAGTTCCTTAGAAGGACTGTTATTTTTAAGGTTTAACTTAAGGCTTTTAATAGCTTTTTCGTAATCTTTGATAGCTGGCACCATATCTTTAACATTCTTAATATCTGTTTTAGATACATGTGTCGTTGCTACATCTTTGATTGCTTTCGCAGTGGAAGTCGTCTTTGGCTTTTTCTTATCATTCTCAACACTTATACGCTGGTTCTCATATCTCTTTATATTTTTATCATTTAGATCCAAAGCATCTTTACTAACGGATGAATGAAACCAATTATATTCTCGCTTATTTGCCTTATATTGATCCTGAGCTTCTTTCAGACGCTTCTTAATATCTGATTTGGAGCCCTTAGGGGATGTATTTCCATGATCAAGATAGTTGCTAATACCTGGTCCAACATTTTTACCAATTAAATCTCCGAGTTGTGCCCCTAAGACTGCTGCTTCTGGTCCCAAAAAAATTCCTGCAATACCTGCATCTAACGCAGAACCAATACCTCCACCGATATTTTTAGCTTTATCAGTAAGATTTAGAGCTTTTGTCGCACCTATAACAACAAATCCGACGTGTTCTACTCACATAGCGATAAAATTTTTTCACCTTCGAGAACCAAAAAGCGTTTTTTATATAATTCATATAGATCTGTTTTCAGCTTTTGTTAAAGTGCCCTTAGAAATATTCTCACCTGTTTTTTCGACTTTTTCACTAGCAGCATTTTGAATTCCTGAGTTCTTAAGTTTCTTACTTAATCCACCGAAAGCATCCGCAACATCGTTGATTTTAACTGCAAAATTAGCTACTTTATCCGCTACCCAAATGCCAGCTAATAGACCCCCAATAGTTTTTAGAGCCTTTACGTGCATAGCTATGCCACTTAAATACTCGTTTAAATTTTTTTGTAGCTCCTCGGCCTTTTTGCCATTTGTAAAAACTTGTCCAAATGCTTTACCTATACCCATAATAATTCCAAAAAACGTATCCCAAGCACCAGGGTCTATATCTTTAACTTTTTTTCCACACAAATGTGTAATACCTTTTAGATCATTGGAATGTTTGCCTAAGTAAGTAAAGAAATCAGCTACTTTATCAGTTAGATTTCCAACCCATTTGCCAACACCTTTTACAGCATTTCCAAACTCTTTAGTACCTGCTGCTTTAGCTAACTTGTCACCAATTTGTGAAATGGCTGACTGCGGCGCTCTCAAAAGTGTCATTGATATCGCATTGACAGATTGCTTTACTATATCTAATGCAACTTTACCTGTTTCACTATTCTTTTTAGCTAGTTTACCAACATAGTCATTCTTTGCGGAATCAGCAACCTTTTGGTTCAATTCGCCTAACTGTTTAGCATTATCAGCCAAGATTAAACCAGCTTGTTGACCTGTTATACCAAATAAATTATGGAAAATATCGGTTTGCTTGTTCTTACCCATGCCTTGCATCTTGTCATGCAATAAACCGAATATGTCAGTCATGGACTTCATATTACCTTTATTATCGGTAAAATCTTTGGTACTTAATCCTAATTCTTGAAGTGCAGAAGCACCTGTCTTAGTTGGCGAAATCAAACTATTAATTTCTTTTCGTAACAGTATACCCGCTGTCTCTGTCTAAACCACATTTTTTTATAAGATCCCTATCGCTCTCGAAGTTTCACTTAAACTGTATCCGGTTATAAGAGCAATAAAACCAACATACGACATACCAACACCCGACTCTATAAATTCTGTGTCTGTCATATCGGCTGCATACGCTAAATCATTAACAACTTTTTTAGTATTCTTGATCATTCCTGATGTAGATGTTGTTTTCATACCGAATGCTTCAAGCGTTTGTGATGATACTTTTACAACGTCCTTGAAATCATCACCAGAAGCTACAGAAGCCTGTTTTTCAGATCTTATAACACCCAATGCTTTTTTTGTCATATATACACGTTAGATTAAGTCTTTGTACACATGTGCTATTTCTTGTTGAGATATCATACACTATAGCGTGTATTTTTGACCGTCCTCTCGCACTCTAGACACTTTCATTGTAGCTTCCGCTATCTTTTCGACCCCCGTCACAGCCAGTATAGTAATCTGTTTGTAGCTATTTACAAGTTCAACAGATTTTTTAGCCCCTCTAACGAATATAGCAGTAACTGCTGCACCCGCTATACCTGCTGTCATAGCCATATTCTTCATATGACTTATACTATTTTTAATACTGCTATTCATATTGCCAATAGCAGTTTTAGAAGTAGCAGCCGCTTGCCTAATACCAGTGAAATGTGTACCCATTCCACCTAACTCACTGCCTAACTCACGATAGCGGATGAGTTTTAGAGAATTTTGTATCACAAGTTTTATAACACGTTTAGTCTGTGTAGCATATTCCTTAGATGTTTCACCAGATTCTTTTTTAACACGTTCTAGCTCGCTTGATTCCTTTGAATACAGAGAGTTTAGCTCTTGAATACGTGCTTTCAGCGGCGTTCTTTCTGGCGCATATCTCATATTTTTTATCTCTTGCGTTTTGTAACGCACAACAAGTGATTGAGAAATGTTTATAGCATTTTCCATTGCTTGTTTTTGGTCTTTAATACCAGTCGTATACAAGTTCAAAGTAGATTTAGCACGTTCTTGTTGCATAACCATGTTATTTAATTGACGTGTAGCCGTATTGACCTGATTAGTATATTGACTAAACTTTTGACTACCTTCTGTAGTAGTTCTATCGAGGTTACTCATTTCAGACTTTAATCGGTTAAGATAATTAGTCTGTCCTTCAATAGCTCGCCCTAATCCTTGGGCCTTTGCTTGATACGCTGATAGATAATCAACATGCGCTCGTTGCACTTGCTCTTTATTTTTCCTCACAGATTTTAATTCTTTCACTATATTTTTTAGAGACTGGAGGGAGCCTTCAGCTTGTATTGAATCAATATGGATCCCTGTATTCAGTTCCATATCTTTTGCCATTTATATTTATCCTCCTTTCTCTAAAATTGAGGAAACACCACCCGTTTTAATAAAGTCGGTCAAACTCATAGGACCAACAGAATTATTGGTGTTATTAGATTCACGTTTATCGTCTAAAATTTCTGCAAGTACAAAAAATGGCTGAGACTCAACTGTTTCTAAGTCCCAACCTGTTTCTTGCATAATTTGTTTTTCGTAATTTAAGAAATCTTGATAGACGGTAAAAGGATCTACTTGCTCCTCTTGTGTGGCTTTTTTGGGTCAATATCCTCATCATCCGAAGTAACACCGTGAGCGATTCGGCCTGCCAAAGCACCTGTTTCTGATGTAGTCATGTCGTCAAGCATTGATACTTGCTTAGGAGTCAATTTCAAAATTTCCTTAATAAAATTAACTGGAACATTTTGTAAATCTAATGCAGCTTTAGAAGCTGTATCGAAACTGTTCATAATTTGCTCAGCAACTTCACGTTCCCCCAAATCTTGAGTTTATATTGTGTCTGTTTTATCCTCTACAGCTATCATTTTTTTTCTTTTAACTCTTAAGTTTGTGTAATATGCGTAAGAAAGTCTCAAATTTTTGTTACTTTTCTTGACCGTAAAGCGACGGCCGAACGCATTGATGTATACGAATTCTTTAGACATTGATTAATCTTTCCCTTCTATTTTCCTGTTGAAGCGGCTGGTGTGCTTGGAACATTTGGAGCAGGAGTAGCACCATTTGTTGTTAGTGGCATAACAAAAATCTTTGTTTCCCACTTGCCTGCATCGTAATTCTTTCCATCCTCCAAGGCTTCAAAGTATGCGAATCCATCAGAATCACGATCAGTAGCACTGAATGTAAGTTGTTCTTTATTATAAGCTGTTGTATTTGTGTTTGTCTTTGGAGCAACTGTTGTGATATGAACTCTTTCTATAACAAACTCTAAATGAGCCCCTATGTTTTCGTCTGTTGCGTCATGTGAAATCATTTCAAAAACACTATATGGAGATTCTGTTTTTTTACCAACATCAGAAATGCCCCCGTAAAATGGTGTCTTTCCCAAAATCTTTTGTCTGACCTTTTGTGATATTGCGATAGAAAGAAATTATACAAATATCGCACCATGACCTTTAAAACCTTCTTTCCATTCTTGATCAGACCCATAAACAGGTGTGATAGTTGGTGATAAATTTGAAATTGTCGCACTAACTACTGAACCCCCTTCTTTGGGTTCAATTGTAAAAATTTTGTCCTTGTCAATTGTTTCAGTTTTATCGGTATAGATACCGACATGTTCTTTTTCAAAACCTGATAATGCCATTTAAATGCCCTCCGTTTTTTCGTATTTCATGGTTCTAGTCAAAAAGCCCGTATCTGGATCAACGTTCGGATATGAGTCGTATTGATAGAACCAATTTTTTTCTAATTCTTGATTAATGATTGATTCTGTAATATCTGGGCTAGTATCTCCACGATAAAAAATTTGTATTTCTATCCGGCTATCTTTAGTGGTAGAAACATCACTAGCTCGACCTGAGTAGATACTGTTAATCTCAGATATAAGAACCGCTGTTTCGTCAACTTCCGTAAAATCCTGGGGAATGTTTTGGATAAAAATGTTGGACGGGTTAATTTTTAACTCATCCAATTTTTTTAATAAAATATTTTTAACATCTTTTGAAATCATGCTAGTCTCCTAACATTTCTTTATATTTTCTAGCCTCTGCTGCTAAAACTAAAGCCTTCGTTTCATTTATAGTTCGTTCTTGAAAGTGCAATCCCGATATATATTTAGTGGTGTGCTCACTGGCACCTTTACCACCATGACCCATGTAGCCGTCATTAAGAATTCTAGCTACATAGCCAAAATGACCAGGAGTTTTCTTGAAGCCTACATAAGTAGCGCCATCAGTGCTCTTGTATTAAAGACAGATCTCATCCGCTTATTTGATATTTGCTCTGCGTGTGTGTGGACCCTTATGTAAACTACTGTTCAAATTATTTTTAAGACTCTCTTTATAAACTTCTGCTCCTGCTTTAGTCATAGCTTTCTTTTGACTAGGAGTTAAAGATAAATTAGATAGTCCTCTCTCTATTTTTACGCCCCTCTCAAGATATTCCATTTTTATCTATTTTCTTTAGTGTTATTAACTCAAAAGCACGTGGTGAATCGTCAAAGTCGGGGGAACTACCAAAATATATATACAACTGGTTCATAAAACGCGTATATTTAACGCTTTTTAAACTATCACACTGATCTATAATTATTAACTCTAAGTAAAAAGTATTTGGAGAACCTAAAAGAGTAATCTGCTGTATCATCGACATCGTATATATTCCACACCAAAGACTTTTAATTTCTTTAAAATCGGGTCTATTAGTCCCCTGTGGTGTTTCTACGAATCCTGCTTTGCCTAAACAAACTCGATATTTCAATCTACTAGGTTTTATTTTGTACACTATCGGTCTCATGTTTTTCTTTTTCTTATAAATATTTGCCGCGAAATTGAGCTATAATTGAATCAAGAGTCATAAAAAGTGTTGTTATACGTCCGGTCATACCAGATGATCTAAAAGTATAATACGAGCTTGCCAAAGCGATTACAGCAATCTCATAAGACTGTTTAACAGAATCAAGCTCATAAAATCCTTCCATAAGACCGTCATCATTACCAATTGCACCTTTAACATAACTTTCAGCAGCGATTAAATTGCGATTCAAAATCATATCCTCTTCTTCGTCAGGATCAAGTCTTAAACTTAATTTCAAGTCGCTTAATAGTGAATCATCCATGATTACTTACCAGCTGCAGTCGTAGTACCAACATTAGAAGTATCAGCAGCAGTAGCAGTTTTATTATCAACTGTTAAGAAGTAACCAGCGTTTTCATCAGCCTTCACGATGTCATAACGAGTACAATCTTAAAGATAGTGACCGTAGACAGTATCATCAACCCATCTAGCAGTAATTTGTGCACGATCGGCATAGAAAACGGCACGATTCAAATCGCCAATAAACGCATGAGCATCGCTCTTAGCCCAAAATAGATCATCATCTATTTTATATACTGGAATACCGAAAATAGATGCCCCAGAAGCAGTCTTAACATCAGTTTGTAGTAGGTAACGACCGTTTCCGTCTTTTAAAGTGTCTAGCCATTGATAGAAAGAACGTGGTGCAACAATTGAGCTATTATACGCTTTCTAAAACTACATGTTAATAATATGTATAATATCATCAAGTGTCTTAACAGTTAGTGGTTTAAATGATTCAAAGATTGCTGCAATATCGGCATTAGTTGTATTAATCTTTTGTTCGTTAGCATCGTTTACTAAGAATGGAATCAAATCTACGGCTGAATCATCGATACTTTTTTGAGAAACTGGTTCTGCAACATGTCTTGTTACAACCTTGAATCAAATTTCTGTAAAGTTTGGTTTTGCTAGTTCAGTTCTCTTCCACATTTGAACAAGTGTGTTAAATTTAAGTATAGTCTTCATACAGTTTGGATGAAAACCAATAACAGTAGTGACACTCTTATTATTTAAATATCCACATAAATCTACAACATTTTTAACTTTATCGTGTGGTATATAAGAAATCGATGTAGGAATTGTTGGATTAACATCAGCAGATTTAATACCATCTAGTGCATCACGTGTTAATTCTGTTGGAATAATTAAATTTTTATCCGTGCCTTCTGAATTTTGATGTTTATGAGAACGAAGAGTACCGCCAGAATGTAGATAATCATTGTTTTCTGAACGCTTTCCCTTATGTGGTTTTTTCTCTTCTTTCATCATAGTGCGCTTGTCGCCGTGTTGGGGACACCTTTTTGAGCTATCTTCTTTGTCGTCATTTTTAAATTCACCCAATTCATCGTAAAAATCTATGAGACTTTGAGTTTGTTAGAAACTTCTAGTAATTTCTTTAAGTACATTGCCCTTTTTGTTTTTATTTTCGTGAGTATTATTCTTAGAAAGAATAAATTCTTGAGCTTCTTTAATTTGTTTTTGAAGTTCTTCTTTTGTCATATAATTCTGTCTCCATTCTTAAAAGCTCCAATTCGTTATTTAAATTGGAGTCTTCTTTCTTATTTTTTTTGCTCTCAAATTCTGAAAGAGAACGTTTAGAAACTGATTTCTTTTTGTATGCGGGCATTGGTGTAATTGATAACTCGAATAAGTCGCCAATCTGCGTGATACGACGTGTAGCGGTATCTTTATCCAAGTTAGACCAATCATCACCATCAATAGTGAAACCAAAGCTACATCCCTTTATATTCCCTTTTCTAATTTTCTCGGAAACATCTTTTCCAAGCGGTGTTATAAGAATTTGAGCTATAAAAAACAGCTCTGTGTTATCCAGTGAATGAGACAAAGTGGTTATCTCTGCTCTTTCAAATATTTTCTCTATATTGATATTATAGAGTCGCTGTATTGTGCATATATCCACATTGTCTAATGCTGAACGATCAACGTACTCAATGAATCCGCCTAAGTTTTCACTTGGCTGGACAAAAACAATTGCATACCCTGACAACGTATTAAAATTATCATCTTCTGAGCGTTTTTCAATCTTGAAATTACTGTTATTGATCGCCCGTTGTTCCACTGTTTTCTTTGTCATCTGTATTATCACCTCCTTTCAGTTTAGATACTCCCGATTGAAACGGAATATCCACAAAAACGATGTCTTCTTGTGTAAACAAATCAGTGACACCACGAATTAAAATCTTTTGAGCAGTTTTATAACCAATAACTCTATCAGCAACAAGCCCTCTAACACGTTTCTCAACTTGTTGCCTGTCAATATCAGAAATATCATTAATATCGTAGTCAATCTCACCATAAAATTTCTTCTTAATTTCTGAAACAACTCCACGAATATAACGACCAATTGTTTGAGCATATTGGATAGCCACCATTTCAATATTTGAATGTTCCGATTCACTACCTAAATAATCTTGAGGAACTCCATATACCTTAGCTATCTGCTCACTGGTCCAATCTGTGGAAGAAAGTAATTTAGAAATATCACGATTTACTTCAAGTGCTTGATAATCCTCCAAGTCATCTAAAACAACGATATGACCACTCTCCGCCCGCCTCTCGAAATCTCTGCGAACACTCTTTTTTGTCACACCTTCAAGAAACCCACTTATATTGATCTTTAAAAGACCAGTAATGTTTAGCCCATTCTTCATCGCTCCTAACGCCAAGCCTTTATTAGCGTCTTGAAGTTGCATTTCTTTAGATAACGCTCGTAATGGTGAAATACCAATCAAACCACCATCTAGCGAAACACTTTTTAAATGAATAATTTGATTAGCAGGAACTGTATTCAAGTTTCGCTTTTCTGTGTCAGGAAAATTAATGTCATAGGTTAGCTGAGTCCCATCTGCCGATTTATAAATATCGACTTGTTATGTTTTCAAATATTCTAAGTGATCACTTCTACCTGATTTATCGCCCCAAATTAATGCATAGGCGTTACCAGATAACAGCATTTGAGCGTACATTGATCGCCAAAAAGAAAAACTATTAGTTAATTGACTAGTATTAGTTAACACCTTTTTTGTGTATATAATAAGATTTTTAATATGTACGCTAGCCATGTCTTCCGCCAATTTATTTACAACTGCGAATACATCAGAATTTTTTAAAGCATCCCTAGCAGATACAAAATCAGAATTAAAAACAATCTTGTTATCTTTAATCGAATAAGTTAATCCTGTATATCCACTGCCTAAAGATGTATAAGGCTCCTTAGATGGTCTTAATGATCTAAATATCATTTATTCACCTCCTTTCTATAGTAGGCGGTTACTTAGTAGGCTTATTCAAAATTAATGAAACAATTATTAAAGTAGCACTCAAAACATATTTACATATCAGCTTCACAAAGTGGTATGTATTTATATCAACAATTAAAATTGCCAATAAAAAAAGCACTGTCTCTAATTTAATTAGAAGCCAGCGCTTAAAAATATTAAGTTTTGCTATTAGATTTTTAAACATTTGTTTCTTTTTTTAAAAACTAAATTTACCTGAATTCAAATATTTCTTAATATCGTCATCAGAATATCTAGAGAGTGGATCGTCACGATCTCTCATGTCATTGAAGTAATACATTGCTTGATACATCGCATCAATTAAAGCATCAACCACATCAATCTTTAATGACTGTTTGGACTTTCCAATCTCCATACCTGCCCTATTCTCACCAACTTCAGCATTCATTAACGCTTTCTTCATAATTTCATCGTCTTCATGAGAAATATTTCTGTGGAAGAAACTATCCTGAATATATTTAATTGTCTCAGAAAAAATGTAAGATGTGTTTTTGATCGCCATAATTTTCATAACAGTCTTATTGTTAAGTGTTAGTGAGGAGTTAAGAGTTTTTAACACAATATACCCAAAGTAAAAAACGTTCATTTTGTTCTCTTATACAAATGACATAACCCATGTGTAGTCTTTATCTATAATAATCAGTCCACTCTCTTTGTTTAAAATCGTAAAATAGTCTAATTCAACAATTTTGCGATACACTATACCATCTGACTTTTCCTTTGCTGAAATGGAACCCATTAACTTCCACGGAATGAATGAATGCTGCATGATGTGGTAACGTTCCATTCCGTTTTCTTTATAAGGAAATATAAATTAAAACGATGTTTTATCGGATGTAAGACTGGCATCAAAGCCGATATATACGTCTCTACCTTTAATATCAAAATCAGTAGTAGAAGTAGTAGCTTCCCAGTCGTCTAAATCAATATAGGAATTGGTTTTGTAATCTAACCATAGATTTAAATTTTTGTTAGCAAATCTAAACTCTTCACCCGACAAGCGCTTATCATCAAGTTCTTGCTTCAACCCTCACATCAAATTATTATGTTCGCTTGGCAATAATAGCAAAGGAATACTTATCGCCCAATTTTGAGGCTCATTCATTTCATCTTCACTATCTTGAGACCAAATCAAAACTAATTTACGGTCGCCCTCTTCATGTTCGTCACGTTCCATAATTTTAATGATGGAATCTTCTTCCTGCTTAAAAGGAACTGTAGAATCGGGATAAGCAGTAGAAATTTGAGTGAACTGCGAATTAGGAACTTTAACTTGACCAGATGTAATTTTACTAGAAACAACAGAATGATTTGTCTCTCCAGCTTCATCATAAACGGCAAACAAAAAGGTGTAAGAATCAAATTTCCCTCTCTCTGCTGATAGCTGTAATAACCTATTATTAGTTTTGCGCTGGATCACTTTATTATATTGAACGTCTAAATCAGTTTGTTTCTTTAATTCATTAAATACAACATTCTTATCAATGATTTTATTCATCATCGTTGAAATATAACCATAGATCTTTCTTGCCTGATCAGTGATGTTTGAAGTAACCATGAGATCTTGATTATCCAGTCCCATAGTTTCAATTAAATATGAATAGCAAGCAATGATAGACATTAAATGACTCATCTCTTGTCCACGAGAAACAAAAATAATAACTGACCCGTAACGTTTATTTTGTGTTTTGATTTCTCGCCAGCCGAACATTAAGCAAAGTATAAAATTTTGCCAATCCATTAAAGGAACTGGCTCTCCTGTATCAACGTTGGGACAAATGTCCGCAAAGTTTAAAACTTGTTGACACTTTTCAACATCATAATAATAAGGATAGTTATAAGTTGAATCTTCAACGCATTGAAGGTCTCTCAACTGTCTATACGCTGCAAGTTTCATATTGTACCCAGAAATAACTTCCAAATCTAGGACCTTAAAAGCATATTTTGTTCCTTCGTCTTTATACTTTTCTTTTATATCTCAGATGTCTCTTGACCGGTATTTTCACAAAAGTTCATGTGACCGTAGTCTACGTTATTTTTTAGATAAGTCCATCTACTGGCCCCCAAACTTCTTCAATTCTTTTTGAATGTCAATGCTGTTAGAATCATTTCCATTAACTCCTATACGTTGAGAGTAAGAGTTAAAATCAATTCCCAAAGTCATACCTAAACTTCTTAAAGCCTTCGAACAATTGTCAACAATACCAACGGCTGGGTTCTTTTTGAGATTTCCATTCTCATCCATGTAAACTTGACCATGCTCTGAAATACTATTGACTGCATCTAAGTATATAGCATTGTGTGTACAGAATAATTCGAGATGATTTTGATCTAAAACACTCACCAATCCGACTGATTCAAATTTGAAAAATAATCTCTTCCACAATTTCTTAGTTTCTGGCAATAAGTATTTTGGCTCTCTTTTAGGAAGCTTTTTAAGCCCTTTTCTAGCTTGTTTAACGGCTGTGTGGCGTGTTTTGTTTTCTGTGTGTTGAGTGTCTAAAACAGATAAATTAGGCTTTCTACCTGCTTTTCTTGTGTACAATTTCTCACCCCCTGCGTTAAATTTTTAATTTTCGGACTTTTTTTAAAGCTCATGCCCACTATGCGAGCTGTCTCCCTAGAGACAGTAGGCGGGGGTCTATTTTAAAGAGTTCGGCAATTCTGATATGTCTTATTATAAAATCTCTTTTTGTATTTTTTGATTATTTTTTTTGTATCCTGTGTGATAGAACTTATGTTCCCAATCTGTCTTACGGCTATGACATCCACGACAGATTACTGCAAGGTTGGAAGTGTCACGAATAAGTTCAGGTGCAATTTGTCCTGGTAAGATATGGTAAACTGTTGTGGCTGGTCTCAATACTACAAAAAGATAACAGTATTGGCAAACGTAGTTGTCACGCTCAAGTACAGACAATCGGATGTGCTTCCATTCTCTTGAATGATAGAAGCCGTCACGTTTTTTGCTTTCATCATGAACAGCACGAACTGTAGCTTTATACTCTCTCTTATGTCTCTTAGTGTGTGCGCGTTGTTTCGCTATGCGATATTCATATGCTGATAGGTCTGCTGTGTGTTCATTACAGAATGGACTGTTACCACTCACTAAGTTATGACAGCCACTATGCTTACATCTTCTAACGAAGGACATTATGAATACTGTTTTCTCTGGTAATAGAACGATCATGTTTTATCTTCTCAAGCACCTCAAAGTCTCCCTTAGTAAGATACGCATTAAAATTGTTGGGAACATAATGAAGTATTCCTTGTGGTTTAACCTTTGGTGTAGTCACATATTCTTTACTGTTATATTTATCCCAGCCTTGATGTAACATGCTTTGGTAGTTAATATCATCATCGGACCAGTAATAAAGTCTCAGTATAATTGTAAGAGGAGGGATAGTGATAGCACCCTGAGTCGCGTTAAGATAATCAAAGTTATATATTCCCTCAATACGTTTACCTAAGTCGTCATATATAATTGGTGCTTCATTAGGATGTATGATTACTTTCATATTTATGCCTCCCGTTACAACTTAAACTTATAACCTAAATAATCTGAAATTTTATTTAGACTCTTTTCTTTAACTGAATAAGTATTTCCATCAATATTCACGTAATAAAGTTTCCTATACTTTTTATATCCTTTAGTAATTGACGAAATAAGATTAGGGTTAATGTAAGCATCGTCTGAAACCAATGAACCTTTTTCAAAATAATAATATTTAATCTTTAACATATTGTTTCCTCCAAAATAAAAAGCCGATAGGAATTAACCTACCAGCTAGTGGCGTGCAAGCACACGATCAGTTTTAATATAGTGTGAGTGGGAGTGGGAATCGAACCCACAAGCGCATTAACTAGTATACGTTTCACCATGTCACACCTTAGAGTCAGGCATGGAATCGAACCACACACCCCCGTTTTCACAGTTATCCCCTTTGCCACACTGTCTACCGTTGTTTTTTCAAAAAATAAAAAAAAGAATAAAAAGCTCTTTCTTTTATTTTATAAGATCGCTTTCCGACAATCAAAGCTTCGAGTAGGGTTTGAACCTACAGTCTTTTGGTTACAACCAAACGCTCTACCGTTGAGCTACCGAAACATAAGACTGGGATTAACCAGCCAAATTATACCCGAAAGGAGGATTTTAATATGGAAGCTGCCATTTCCATAATGTAAGAAATAGGTCTCGAACCTAACATCAATTTGAGCAACGATATAATTTGTTGGTATCGTTTTGTATTGTTTGGTCTCTACTGATTCGCCCATGCGTTCTCACAGAATGCAGAGGGTTTCCACACCACTCTGTAATATTTTTAATGTAGCTGTTGGTTTTTTTTAAGAGTTAATAAACCTATATAGGAATCTGTGTTTATCTCAATTTCTTTGAGAATTTCTAATTGTATATCTCTATTGGTCCTACCACATATTTTTTAAAAAAACCCACTTTTTTTTTTTCGTTTTTCTTGTTTTTTTTTATAAAATATTTATAGCGGAGGAACCAACCTCTATATGTCTTTTTATATCATATTGATGGGTATCCTAATAACCTCCCAGACAATCTTTTTTTTGTTTTACTCATTCATAATCGCTATTTCTTTTGCAGAATCTTTAACAATCTGGAACTTATGCAGTCCACCGTCATTTTCCAATGATACTTTTTTTTGTGACTAAAAAAAATAAACTTTATTATTTAATATTAGATTTAGAACTTGTGTATGTATTTTTTCTTTTATAAGCTCCATTGCCGCCATCATTTCTTGCGATGATTGAAATTTTTTATAATCACTCATTGCCTTGTCGTAAAAAATTTGCTCTTTTTAGAAATATATATTTATTTTATATTTCTTTTTAATGCTTCTGAGTGCCTTGTTCCAAAAAATTTCCATCCGATTTCGATTGTATTCATCGTAAAGATCATTCTCATATTCCTTACATGGTTCTAAACATTTTCTATGCACCAAAAACCTGTTAGACTCTGTCTCTTCAGATAAAGTGTTTTTGACCTTTTTTATACTATCCCAACAATATCTTGCGCTCATTTTATATACCCACTTTTGGATTACATATCTTTGCTATAATACTATTCTATTTTTTTTTTGATGGTAAATAGTGCCATATTCGTGCCAATTATGGTTCATAAATATCTAACTCACTAGCTAGTCTTCTTAAAAAAGCTCCTTACATTCTTTTAATAGTGCGAATTGAACAATTTACCACATGATTTAATGATAATCCTTCAGTAGTATATTTTGGATATCTTCTAAAATACAGCTCTTTAATAATTATTTGTGTATCAGTATCAGATTCAAAAAAACATTTTTCAATTGCTGATTTTTCACGTTCAAGACTTTTGAGACGGCTATCAGCGTAAAGCGTAATCATCATTTGTTCTTGTGTTTGAGAAATTTTAGAAGATTTCCCGCCCTATATTTTCTCCTCTATCACACGATGTGGAATCATAAACCTGTTTTTGCGTTTCATAATAAAAGTTTCTAAGTCTGGATAATCTCTTAAGACTGCCTCTACTCTAATGCGAATATCAGGTCTAATCTTTATGTCTGATCTAATAGTGTTCACTCTCCCCTTCACATATTTAAAATCTTATATCACAATTAGAAGTATCTATTCTCAAAATTTAAATCATCACTTGACCTCCACATAAGTCTTCTTAAAAATGTCATCCTGAATTATCCAATGCTCTCCATCTATTCCGGTAGCAATCCAATTACCTATATAGAGGAACTCTCCATCTTCTAAGGTTTAAAAAGTGATGTCGAAATTTACTCCTCAAATGAGATATTTTTCGCCTGTTTTAATGTCATATCTATTAACCATTTCATTAGAACCGTCAAATTGTTCGGCCTTGATGGTTGCTACTTTTCTGTATGTTTTAATCATCCAAATCCTCCGCTAAATCATAAATTAGTTTTAACAACTCTTTATATATCTCTCCAACATTGCTATAACCCAGTATTTCTACCGCCAGTTGTAAGGCCCATCCTGAAATACTATCATCCATTTTTAATCTTCCTCCGCAATCATAAGAATATATTTAGCTAGTCTAACGGCTTCATTTTTAGTTATCTTCACTGGCTCATTAGTAACGGCAAAGCCGTGAACTAAAGAGAACTCTAGCCGTTCCTTACTAGAAATATGTAGTCTCACAAGATTGCCAACTTTCATATTTCCAAATCCACGATCAATCCAATCCTTCATCATCTTCAACCTCATTCGCATCAGTATGTACTATCAATCCCGACTGATTAATTGAAATTTCAGTACAACTTCCATCAATAAAAATCACTTGATAAGCAAGCAGTTCTAGACTGAACTTAATTTTTTCTATTTTTTTGTCAATATCATCTAATAAAAATGTGCTGTTCTCAATTGCATATGTTGGAGTATTGCCCACCTCATAGCCTCTATATCTATAAGGATTCTCAATTTCTAAGCCCGTTATTTTTTTCATTTTTCTACCTCATAAATTACGACATACGCAAGCATTGGTGTACCATCCATTCCAACAAAAACTTTAGGAATGATATCGGCAACGCTATTTTGCTTACAAAAATCATTAACTTTATTCAAAACATTAGTCTCAGCCCAAATTGCTTGATCAGGAATAAATTCTTTTACTAATTTCATTTTTCCACCTCATAGCCGTATCGAATGGTGTAAATACACTTTAAATACTTGTCAATGTCTTTATTCATTGTTATTCCTCTCTCTCATTCCTTATTTAACTTTTACTAATTTGTAAACATGTTCATGCTTGTATTTTTTATAGCTGCTTAATGTACATCCACGAATTGTACTGGGACTTTTGCCTAGCTTCATAGCTATTTGATTAATCGTGCCTTCGGCAATTAGTTTGTCATCACAAAAATATTTATAATTATGAAGGTGTTTTCGATTGATATACCACTTGCTATCATCCAGGAAGCCATCTACACATAATGCTCCAAAATAATCTTTGTTATAACCAGCCTTTTCAGCAATTTTATATTTAGGAAGGTTGGTATTATCAAGTAGTCGTTGTGCCTTACGTAGTCGGTCACTTTTATATACCTTCTTGGGATGCTCAATCGGATCAGAGAAACGTCTTTGTAATGCTTTCAAGCGAGGATCATTGGAAGCTTCTTTGCAGTTAACTGTCCCATAATCAGCTTCAATAGCTTGAACCATCTTTATTACCGAATTAGTCATTTTCTATTTCCTCCACAATCATTATGATTCGAATCCATACCCGACCAGCTCCTCATCTATTATTTTCAATGCATCTTCTGAACTTCGTGCTATACCGTGAATAATCCCATGATTAGCTAACATGTAATGAAACTGTTTCTGATCTTCACGTGCACGGCCACTCGGTCGCTTTACTTCTATAAAGAATATTTTTCCATTGCTATCTTTAAATCCAGTTAAGTCTGGGAAACCGCTGGGTGGTCCAGCACGGAAATATCCGCCCCTTTTCATCTCCACGGTACCTGTATTAGTTCTAAAGATATGACAGTGATGTTTACTTACATCAATCATAATTTGTGACTGAATTTCGTGTTCTTCTGCTTTATTTATAAAATCACCTCAAATGTGACGTGTTTAGTGACGGGTAGTCAAACGTCCACGAGCCTTACGGCTGTAAGGTTTCAGACCATATTTTTTTATATGTGACGGGTGACTCAAAAACTTTTTATTCTATGCTTATATATACGTGTTTCTTATATATATATATATATTATTTTCTTTATTACTTTTAAAGAAGTAACCCGTCACAGTATATATATAGCTGTGAAACACTTACAGTACCAACCGATAGCCTGTGAAACATACACATCACAATCCCGTCACATATTTATTTTTGATCCATCCAGTTCAATCTGGTGTCACTTTTAACTTTTAGTCCTTTGTATATTGCTCCTGCACGGGTATGAACTTTCTTAAAGCGATTAGTCATTTCTCTACCAAACTTCGTATTACTCATTTGATATTGAACGTTGTCTTCAGCCCATGACTTATAAAGTTTGTATAACTGACTAGCGTTTATCGTGTATTCGGTACCTGTATCACATGATTCTGATACAAACTGACTTAATACATCCATTTCTTCACGATAACCTTCACTTGCACTCTCTATCACTCTTGGAGTGTGGAGGCCATGTTGTTGCCACTTCAATGCTCCGTCAACAGCCCAGTTGAGTATTCCAATTGATTCACGAGCTAATTTGTACTTCAAGTCTTTATCAACTTGATCATCAGGAATCTGCACCGTAAATGGAATCAATCTGATACGTCTCCATATACCATCGTCAGTACCACGGATAATAGGCTTGTGGTTAGTTGCTAACCAGAGTTTAAATTCAGGTTCAAACTCAAATTCCTTACCGTACAATTGACGTGCTACAACTTTATCTCCACCAGTCAATTGCTTAACTAATCCTTCGTCCATTCTTAAACCTTCATTTGGTTCAGAACTGGTTACCAGTCTAGCTCCCGCCAGTCTGGCAATGTCCGAATTCGGACCACCAGAGTTTTGCTTGACCATGATTGAACTTGCTTGAATAGTCTTTGCATATGTTCCTAAAATATTGCTGATCGTTTCTAGGAATACTGACTTACCATTTCGACCATTCCCGTAAAGGATAAACATAATTTGTTCTTTGATTGAACCAGTCATTGAATATCCGACAGCCGTTTGAACGTAATCAATTAGTTCTTGATTGTGGTCGAATATTTGATCTAAAAACTTAATCCATTCATCACAACTTGCTTTATCGGAATACTCTACATTCGCTTCTTTGCTAAACAATTTATTTATATCATGGTCATGTAGCTCTCCACTTGCTAAATCGATATAACCGTTACTTGCGTTTAATAGTGTTTTATCAATATCAAACTCATTCGGTGCGACTGGCACTCTGTGTTTTAATTCGTCCATGACAGCCTTTTTAGCTGAATTACTACGTGAGTGCTTAACGAATTTATCGAATGCTTTTTTGATAGCAGCTTCTTCTTTTTCCTCTGCATTAGCTGGGATTTCAATTTTTTCTTTTCCAATGCTTTCTGTCATAGCATCAATTAATTGATGTATCTTGCCTGATTGGTCAACTTCCCAATAACTGCCATTGAATATGTACCAGCACTTGTTGATATAAGAGTATTTAATTAAATCACCAAACTGATCAATTACTCTATCGGCTTCACCGGTATCGTCCCATGAACGTCTTGGCAATTCCTTGTCAGGTTCTTTCATGAATTCAAGGTTGTAATGTTTAACTGTTCTATGTTCAGGATTGGTGAAAACATTGTTTGTATCATTGATAGCTTTGTTCAGAGTTGCTACGCCGTATGTAGTTTTACCGTGTTTCTCGTCCCACTTCTCTCGATACAATACCGATTGACGGAATATAGCATCCATCTTTCCAAAATCTCTACCAGTCCAAAATGCTAGGTAGTTTGCTAGTGCCAAGTCCGCTTCTGATTGAGAGCCATATAGTGGTTCCCAACCGCCATACATTAGAGCTTTGAAATTCTGACCGCTTTTACTATCGATAGCCTTTTTAATGATCTCGAATTCCGATAGATTATTAGGCTCTAAATCTGTGGAAGTTCTTAGTGGAACAATCTTCTTCTCAGCTAAATATCTGTCGTACAGAGCGTTTATATTAGCTTTGCTTATAGTTTTACTACTACCAAAACTATTGCCTGTGAGAGCGAAGAAACGACCATTATCGTACATCTCAATGTTATTCTTACGTCTTCTGCTCCCAGGTATCTCACCCTTGATAATGATGTGAATTCCTGCGCCTGATTGACTGATTTCTGTATACGATCTGGTGGCGTTCATGAACTCTGCAACGATGTTTTCTTCATAGTCACCTTGTCTGTATCTGAGAATGTCGTCTTCCACATGGTCAATATCAATTCCGGCATATCCGTTAGCAAAAAAGAAACTCAATCCGTCAAAATCCTTATTCAATTCCAACTCTGCTCTAGCTTGATCAAAAGTGGTCCACGTGTCTGCATTATTGCTCTGGGCTTTTTCACCATTGATAGCGTTGTAAGGAATTTTAGTATTTTTCTGACGTTCGGGAACCCACTTTAGTTTGAATAGTCCCCATTGTTTTAAGTCGCGTATTTCTTGTGGTATTTGGTCATAGTTTGTTACTAACTTCTCTGCCATTAGTTACCTCCTAGAATGGAAGGTCGCTGTCTGACACTTCCGGTGCTTTCTCATTTACTGGGTTAGGATCTTTAAATTTGTGTTGAACGTCTGGGAACTTAGTTTGACTGATTCCCCATGGTGCAATTTGATTGATTTCTCGTTCTTTACCGTTGTACGTATCGGTTGTCTTTTCAACATGAACAAGTACCGGCTTTCTTGAAATGATATCCATGAAAGACTGAACATCTGGAATATCTGTACCTTCTGGAATCTTGCAAGCGTCTAAGATATATTGGAAACCTTGCATATCGTATTGATTGGTTGCTTTACGTTTCCAGTTATCCATGAATACGCTTCGGTTATGATGTTTCTTTTGCAATTCACTTGCACCATCAAGATCGTTACGAACAACTAGTTTTAATTGAAGTGATTCCGCACCGTTCTTAGTTGCTCTTTCTTGTGCTGACTCGATAATCATTTCATAATCGCCTGTTGGCAGCGGTGTATATTTCTTTTCTTGGTTCTTTGAGTAATTTGTTTTGATAAATGACATTTAATTGTTTCCCCCGTTATATTGATCGTTTAATTTATTAAGAATGAACTTTAATCCATCACGCAAATTTTCAAATTCTATTGTTCCGCGAAATACTAAATGTGTTTTTCCTTTTGAATCAACGTATGACCCAAAATTTCCGCCATCACTATCTATTGTAATTTCAGTTAAACAGCTGTCGCCATCGGATGGATATTCACTAAGTACTTCATACCCGATTTTTACCCCATTCTCTATATCTATTCTGGACATTTAATTTGTCTCCTTTGTTATTGATGTACGAATCCACGTACCTTTGCTTGAAAGAATGACCAACCAGGCTTATAACCACGGGCTTTGCCAATCTTCTGTAAATCTCTAAAACTCGTTGCATCTTTCGGGTCCATCTTGCTGTATCGGACCTTTTCATAATCAGTTTTAAAGTGAAAATCTTTACCAATTTTTTCAACTTTCACTGACTTGTCTACTTTTAATTCTTTGTTCTCTACTCCAATTTCATAGCCACATATGGGACAAGTGCTATAAGCTGCTGATATTACGGCAAAGCAATGTGGACATGTTCTGATAGCAATTGAACTATTCCCACTATTTTTCTTCTTGTCTCGTCCCTCTAAGCTCCATTTTCTAGGAGTATCAGGTAATCCGAATCTTGTATAGTTTGCAACGTGATCAATAATCGTTGCCGTTTTATTTGGACGATATCTCATGCAACGCATTGATTGTTGGATGAATAGTGATAGCGATTCGGTGGGACGTAGCATTATTACTGTTTGACAATCTGGAACGTCCACACCCTCACCGTATAGCTCAGCATTGACCAGGATTGTTACTTTGCCACTTCTAAAATCATCCATGATTTGCTTGCGTTTATCTTTTGGTGTCTTACCATCAACTTGTAATGCTTTAAAACCGGCATCATTAAATTCCTTTGCGACCTTGATACTTGATTCAACGTTGTGTGTATAGATGATAGTTTTAGTATTGCTAGCGACTCGCTTGTATGTTTTGATGACATCCCCATAGATAATATTTTTAGATGCACTATCCATAGATTTAGAACTAAAATCTCCAGTTGAATTTTTCTTCAATTTCTTATCATCAATTAACTTGACTGAATAGTATTCATAAGGCGCCAAGAAATTATTATCAATTAACCAATCAATCTGTGGACCTAGTATTAAATCATCAAACACTTTTGATAATCCTTGTCCGGATAATCTAATAGGTGTAGCTGTGAATCCCACAACGTTAGCTTGCTTAAAATAATCAAATATTCGAGTGTATGATTTAGCTAGTGCATGGTGACATTCATCAACAAGAATTAACTGCGGTTTGTCTAATTTTTCCAATCGCCTTGTTACTGTCTGCACCATACCCACATAGCAGAGAGTCATATCAACTCCGTATGCTTTAAACGTCTGCTTAACTTGTTCAACAATCTCTCGTCTATGAACAACGAATAGAACGTTGTTGTGCTTGTCAGTAGCACTCTTAGCAATAGCAGCCATTGTTACTGTCTTACCTGAACCAGCTGGGGATTGAACCACTACATTGTGATTACCGTGAACTAAGGAATTCTTTAAGTCATTGATCAGTTTGTTTTGATAGTTTCTAAGAATGAACATAATTGCCTTTACGTGGTGGTGTTAACACTGCTTTTACGGGATTCCAACCACGTTCAATTCTTGAGGGTATCAGTCCCCGTCTATATCCCTTTATAGCTCCCCACTCTTTTAAGTTGTGTGTTTCGCCATTAATAGTTATAAACTTTGGATGCAAATTGCCTTTTGTTATAGCCTCATTAACACTCATTCCGTTTTTAATTCTTCTAGCCAAAGCCACTTCGGTTACTTTTGCACTATCAGCCCATTCTGCTAAGGTTTTTGTAACTCCATTCTCATCTGTAATTAAATGGTTGTTACTTCTATTGTTTTGCTGTACTTTTTGACTGACCCATCTACAATTGTTTGGCTCATAATTTCCATTCACATCAATACGATCAATGGTTAACCCGTACGAATATCCGTTTAATATTGACCAATTGAAGAAAGTTTCAAAATTATTTTGCCAGTTCTCACATAAATGAATTCCTCTAGCACCGTAATTTTTATATTTAGTTTGATTGGGATTATTGCATCTCTGTTTCATTCCATTCCAAACTCCATAAAGTGGATGCTTACTCTTTAGATGTGTTTTCGTCATCAGTTGTTTCACCCCACTTAAACAAATCACCTTGTAATGCAAATGAACGATTATCAATTTGATTCTTAACGTAATAAGCTGGTGTCGGTGCTAGTAAGTAACCACGTTTCTTTGTCTCATCATTGATAACTAATCTAGCGACGACGTTCATAAGTCCCATGATTTTATTAACTGACTTTTCTCTAATATCAGGAATCAGTTGCGTGAACGATTGACCTTCTGGGGAAATAATTTCTCGATTGCCTTCCCAAGCTGTGTAAATCTTATTAACATTTTGCCAACTGTTAATATACTGAATCATATCGTGGAGATAATATGTGTATTGGTTGTAATCTCCTTTCTGTGGAGTTCCCATATCTTTACCAGACTTAGTTTTACTTTCATTAGCCTTTTCACCGAACCATGATTGTTCAAATTCCGAAAGGTTATCAAAGAAAATATTGTCATACTTATCTAAGTAGTTATCATGAATGTCTTTCAACAATTGCTTTGTCTTAATTGCTGGATGAATTGTATCAAGGTAAACAATATCAATATTTGGTAGTCCAGATAGGACATTGGTTGTTCTATCCACATCGATTACAAGTGTTTTACCAGGCAAATACTTAGCAGTGGTTGTCTTACCAGTTCCTGGTTGTGCATAAATCAACACTGAAAAATCTTTTCCTTTAGTAATATCTGCTGCTTTTACTATTTCCATTTATCTAATTGTCATTCGTAACGATTTAACTAATTTACCGTCACCAACAACTTTTCCTTTCAACAAGTCTTCTTTGATCAATGCATTATCAGTTTGTGGTTTCATAACGAAATAAGAACTTGGTAATGTATCTTTATTAACTACTACTTCGTATTTGAATGTTCCCGGAACACTGTAAGTGTGACTAGCAGTTTTAACCTTAGTCTGGCCACTTGCGTTAATACTTTGTGCAATTATGTTACGTAGATATGCAATGTTTTTGTTAATTGCATTTTTTCGTAATGTAAGACGTTTTTTCTCGGAGTCAATTCCATCTACATCAGATTTGAGATTAGTAATTAAATTCATTACGTCATCGTATTCACTGCCTAAGTTAAGCTTGATTGAATCAGCAGTGTCATCAAATGTGGTGGGATCAATATCATCAGCATGATTTTGTAAATCTAACAATTTTCCTGTTAATTTATAAACGCTCATTTTCGTACTCCTTCTGTGGTATAATTTAACTAAATGTTAGTTAATGTATGCGCCCATTCTGATTGCCGTCAGACAGGCGTTTTTTTGTTGCTTTAATTTTCTAGCAGTTTCGTGGTATTTCTCACGATTACGATCAGACATAATCCAATGAAACAATAGTTGCCTGTTGCGGTAGTGGATGGATGCCATAATTACACGATTTACGTGCTCACTGATTGTTACCACACTCTCACTTCCCTTCTATGAGTAGTAGTGCTCAAAAGCCCGTTTGACGTCTTCTCGTGCTTTAGCCTGGTCGTCTTTGATCATTGCTTTCATGGCGTCTGTACGTTCAATCATATTTGAATACGCTTCTTTATCGTCTAGATTATTAGCATTGTCACGTTCACTCATTACTTCAGCAATCGAACCATCAGCATATCCAACGGACTCGCTTGTGTCCTTATATCGGTTCAATGCCTCATTGATATCTAAAACATCTTGATTAATTTCTGTCATCGTTTTCCTCCATTTTTTCGTCCTCTAAGTAGTCGTATGGTTCACAGTCACCTACTTTGTCGTATTCTTCTTCTGGCAATGGCTCATTTCTTAGCCACGCATCGAAGTTATCCATGTACTCATCTTCTTTGATATAATTTTCCTTGAGAAAGGAAGTGATAATAATGGAGCTTTCTAAAGAACAAATGAAATTGTTAAAACAAGTTAAAGAAAATAGTATTAATACTGATCCGGACTACTATTACAACAATCAAATACTTCAAGATTTAATGTATAAAGATGAATTAATCCTTGCGACAATGGAATGGGATGATAATAAAGAGACACTGTATCCCACATCTTATGTACTAACCGTAGATGGTAAAAATGAATTATCTAAAGCGATTGAAAAACGTAAGAATCATTGGAAGGATAAAATTCTTTATCCAATAATAACTGGAACAGTAACTGGTGTTATTGGTTATTTACTTGGTAAATTTGGCTAGTAGATAGCCTAAAATCAACCATATTATTCCCGATATTATGCTTGGTAACACTTTGCTTAATTTATTTTTCATATGGTTACCTCCTCATAAGTGAATTTCAATTCTTTGAGAACCATCGCTTACCACGAGATCAATGGAGTTCGGAAAATGATGAAACTCCTTCTCATATGTTTTCATAATATATTGACTAACTTTATCCCAATCGTCATTGAATTCCTTACTACTATCTATTAGTTCTTTCTTCATTTAATACTCTCCATTACGGCCACTGCAATCCAGCAAAGTACTGATATTCCTTGTAAAATCATTCCTACTACTTCCCAGTCAAAATCAAAATCTCTAAGCCACTCATGTATTCCTGTGATGACTTTTTTTAATGCACTCATAACATCCCTCCTTACATATAAAAGTCTGTATATTTATGTAAAAACTTACTGAAATTATCGCCAATCATCATGTATATGGTTAAACTGACAATCGCAATTATTGCTACTGGCACCCACACGATTGCTGGTATTGATATGCTTCTCATAAAACTCGCTCCCACACTTGTTTTTTTTTTATAAATCTTTAATGTAATCGTCTATTTCATTCGGATCATAAAGCTTGATGCCATCTATTACATGGAATGGTAGCCCTGGTAAATTCTTGCGAATCGTACTGTCAGCCATGCTTAAATAGTTCGGTAAGTCTTTAGTTCGTAGCCATTTACGTGTTAAAGCTTTAATGACTTGATCTATCAATATTTGAAACTGTCGTTCGCTTAGCAACATTTCAATTGGTCTAATTTCTCCCATTGTTTAGACCTCCTTTTTCTCAATGCTATAATTTTATTAATTAACCTAAATATGAGGAAAAATAATTATGGAACAAAAATTAGATATAGCATCTATTAGAATCATGAATTACATCGTTTCTGAAACCAAAAATGGAAATAAACCTAATGCACTTGATATTAGAAAAAAATTTCCAAAATATGATGATCAATTAAATTTGGAATATTTATATAGACTTGGTTACATTGATTCCATTAACGGTTTTTTTTCTGGTTTTATGACAGCAACTGGGATATACGGGTTTCGTCCAACTGCTAAGTTAATGAAATTTTTTGAATCTTGGAAAACTACATTAGTTCTTTTCTTTTTAAAAAGTATTCTTGTTCCAGTAGCGGTAACTGTAATTACTACACTTCTTATTCTTTTATTGAATTTAAAAAAATAAGAAAAACATCATCAAAAGTAAAATTATTATTATTCCTATTTCAATAAACGGATAAAATACTATGAAAATTGCCCATATCCAGCCTTTAAGGTTATCCATTGGTTAGACCTCCATAAGTTGTTCAATCATAGGATAAATATTGTGCTGCTTAAGAACTTCATATAGTCCTAAACGACCTTTTTGAGTCCACTTAGTGTTTAAAACAGCCTTTTCAGTTCCATCTTTTCGTTTAACCATCGTTGTATCTGAATGAGTCCAACCATTATGTTGATATTTAGAATAAAGCAACCACGTTTTACCTTGTTTATATTGAATTCCAAGTTCATGAAGTTTAGCGTTCATTTCTCTACCACTCATCCCATAATCTTTAGCAATGATAGTTATAGTTACTAATGATGGATTAGCAAGAACTTTGTCATAATAAGTAACTTTTGGTCTGTCCTCTGCTACTTGTTGTTCAGCAATCAATCTGCCTTCGCGTTCAGTTTTTAGCTGTGTGGCTAATTTGATTAAGTAATCAGGATCAGTCAACGTTTGCTCAATTGCGGAATCAGTTAAGTAAGCACCATGTTTTCTGATAGTTGGTAGGACTTCTGATGTAACCCAACGTTTGAATTCTTTTGCGGCTGGTAACTTGCTGGAAAGAATCAAACTGTAAAGTCCTGATTCATTAATGACTTTCATTTTTTGAATACCAGAGGGTGTAACGATTCGTTCCTCCCTCACATCTTCGACATCAACGTGATCGCTTATGGCTTTACGTCCATTTTTATATTTCAAGGTATTTGTAATGTCGTTACCAACAAAATAAGGTGCGTTATCAATTTGTACCGTTCGTACATTGTTTCCTTTAAAATTAAACTCCTGTAAGTTATTCATTATTTACTTCCCTCTTTTTTATAGATTTAAAACTCGTGCTACTTGTTCACGTAGTTCACGTGATTTAGGTGTCATGTCACCTTTAATAGCTCTATTTAGTTGCTGTGGATTAGCATGAATCAATTCAGCTAACTCTTTTTGAGTCATATCTCGATTAAGCAATGCAATCTTAATTGATCGTTCAATGTCATGTGCTACCTTTGCAAATTGTTGTTCTGGCATGTAATCAACTCCTTTCTATTGTTATAATTTGTTTATTCCATATATATTCGAGGTGAAAAGTATGACTGAACAAGAATTTGATAAAAAATTTGATGAATTCATAAAGCAATTTAATGAATCATTTGATTCAAAAGATAATATGGATCAAATAGGTAAAATTGCTTTAAAAAATACTGATAGTGAAGAGGATATCGCCTTTAATACTGAACACATCTATCAGCAACAACGTGTAGATAACCTAGTTAGACTTGCTTTAAAGAACTTTTTAGAGCTTGATTAAGGGCCTTTATTGATTTTTCTGATTGTTTCTCATCAATCAATATATCCAAATTAAATTTGTTGAAGCTTTGACTATTAATGGTAGTTAAAGCTTTTTCTTGTTCTTCCATCTTTCTCACTCCTTTCTATTGTTATAATTTGTTTATTCCATATATTCGAGGTAAAAATTGAAACCGATTTCGAACCTTATGAAGTTAACCTATCAACTGCAGAATGCCTAACACCAGAGCAAATATTGAAAGAATGGTAGATATTCCTAACATGAACCAATACTTTTGATCATTCATCTTTCTCACTCCTTTCTATTGTTATAATTTGATTAATTCATATATATTCGAGGTGAAAAATATGACCGATTCAATATTAGATTCTGTTGCATTTTTTCAAAAAGATGCATTGAAAAAGAACAAAAGAATAATTATTGGAATTGATTCAACCTTTGTTACTGGGCTGCCATTGAAAAATGATTTAGAAAAAATTGATAACCCATTAATAAAAGAGTTTTCTGAGATGCGTGCTAAAAATTCAAATTCTAAAGATTTTATAATCTTGAACGATGTATCTATACTTGGTACTGAAAAACACTTAGATTTTCTAGTGATTAGAATCCAAAAGGTTTCTGCGATTTCTCTTGATGACTAGTATCTCGTGTATTTGAATTAACTAATTCATAGAAAAGCATTTCATTTACCAGATGGAGTGCTTTTTCTTTTGTCTCATATGATTTACCAGATCTGTTTACCACTGTTAGTAGCTGATCAACTAAATCTTTATCAGAGAACATTTCGTATGAAAGGTATGGATTCATCTTTTGATATGAATACAATTTCTTTTCCCCCTTTACTGTTATTTTTTCATCAAGTTATTGACCTCAATTAGCACAGGTGCTAATATGAAGGCATACCAAATAAGCAATTTAAACCCTATTACTACCGCAATTCTCGCCAAAGCATTGTATCGGTGGTCGTTTGTTTTTGTTGCTCAATTACTTGATGAATTAATTATTACGCACAAATGCTAATTTTGCAAGTGTATTTACGCATTTGTGCTAATTAAATTCGTCAAACTTATGGAGAACATTGTTATGACAACGTTTGAACGAATTAAAAAAGTTTCAAAAGAACAGGGGTATTCCCTAACAAAACTAAATGACAAAGCTGGCTTAGGCACAAATTCCATATATCATTGGAAAACTAAAACGCCTAGTACTGAAAGCCTATCTAAGGTTGCTAATGTTTTACACGTATCTGTAGACTACCTATTGGGTAAAACCGATGATCCGGATGTTAACACTAAGTCTAAGAAAGTAGATATCAAAGATGCGATGCAAGACGATTACACTGTTATGAGTTATGGTGGTAGAGAAATACCACCGGAGGAATTAGAAATGATTAGGCGTATCTTAGACGGGGGAAAATAATATATGAGTGATGTTACAACTTACTTACTGAATTACGCACTAGATCATCACATAGGATTCGAACTACTTAATGGAATAGATTCTGATTGGCCTTCCTTAGCTATACCAGAACGTAACATGATGTTTATTAATACGAATTGGTACAAGCAAAAGGAACTACCAATGGTGGTAGCTCATGAGATTGGTCATATGCTTAATGGTGATTCTTGCTATATGTATGACAAGTCTAGTGTGGGAAAAATTAATGCTGAAAGTGCTGCTAATAAGGTAGCCATAGATTTACTACTACAATATTGTAAAGATTATGATATCCACTTCAATAGCTATATTATGTTTCTACAGCAATTCTGTATTCCATTGAGATATGAATACATTGCCAAAAGAAAAATGGCTGTAATGTGATTTTTAATCCATCCCTTCTGATATACTTATACTGATTAAATATATATTTATGGGGGAAATTATGAATAAGTATAACAAACTATTAATCACTGGTATGGCTATATTAATGAGTGCGACGGCTAGTTTAGAAACCATATCGACAATAAATGTTTATGCATCGGATGATACTAAAACGGTTAAAAAGTTGTCACCAAATTCTGATTATCCAAATATTAAATCTAAATTTGATATAACAAACATGTCTCAATATTCAGACAATGACTTATTTGGCACTGTTACATTGAATAAGTTCTATGTAAAAGATGTAGGTGCTGATTCAATGAAACAATATCATGTATTGTTAACGCCCACTAAACATAGTAGTCAATACTTCTTACTAGTTACAAAATCCAAGAAGAAAATTCGTTTACATAATAAATTGACCGCTCAAGTTGCTTTGAATGGTTCAAGTAAAATTAACGATGCTCAAATAAATTCAGGTATTAGTGAAAGCTATTCGGACAAACATGTTATTTTAACAATGCCTGATAAAATTGCTGTCTATCACAAATGATGTTAAGGGGAGATTATTGTGAATGATGATGAAAAACGAAAATATGAAGTAACAAAAAAGGCATATAAAGATGGTCGTGCTGAATATGAAAACAAAATAAATCGCGGTGGATGCTTTCTTGTGATTGCAATATTTGCTCCAATATTTGCAATTACGATGTTCCATAGTGGACTTCTGGCGTTGGCTATATTTGTTATTTTTCTTTATCTAGCATTTAAAAAATAAATCTAAGTCTCAAGTAGGCTTTCAGTCCAAATACTGAACGACATTAAAAGCTGAAAACAAAGGGGACATTTATAATGATAAGCTCATATAAAAAATTCTGGAATAATATTTTTAATTTTTCAAGCACTAGTTCTCGCTCTGATTATTGGTGGCCAGTAATCATAAATTATATCTTGTCTGGTTTGATTATTAGCATCATTCAAAAAATGATGGGGCACCCAATTGAGGACATATATAACCTCACCGATTTGACAGCAAACTGGGCGCTTTATATTATAAGTATCATCGTTTGGATAGGAACATTTACAGTAAAGGTTCGTAGATTACATGACACCGATCGTTCAGGCTGGTGGTTATTAATCGATTTGATTCCAGTAATCGGTACAATTTGGTTCTTTATATTAATGATATTACCTTCAAAAAGAAGCCGTTGGAACTAAATAATTGTAAATAAGTCTCATGTAGGCTTATTTATTTTTACCAAAATTAAAAAAGCCACGCCATTAAGCGTGACTGGAAGGGCTCTATTATGAGCGATGATAATAATTTAAGAAAAGATATGAATACTCGCCACGACGATGTGGAGAAAAGAGCTAACTTTGGTATCAAAAGCAAGGTACCAGATAACGTAAAAAATAAACCAAGTATCAATGATCCAAAGAAAAAGGACTAATACAAATCTATTATTTTTAGTCCAAGGTCGGCATTAAATAGCTCTCTCGATTTATACTTTCTAGCATCCCTTTTTACTTCAGCATAATTCTTTTCATAATCTTCATTTTCAAAAGGAACCAATACCAAACTATTTTCTGAGAAATCTGTACTAGGAGAATACTCCAAGTATCCACATGTTACTAATTCATTTTTTAAATTAAATACATAAATTCTTTGAACCTCACTAGACTGGAAGAAATAATCATTAGCTGAAAGGGTGTCTATTTCACCGATACCCTTTCTATCTCTAATTTTATTTATAATATAATTAGCAAGCCGAACAATCCATGGGGCAATTGCAAAAGAAATTAAAAGACTTACTAAAGCCACATATAAGATATTCAGTGATATCGCTAAATAATCACCTTGTCTTACATTTGAATTAAAACTACCTATTAACAAATACAAAAAATAGTTCATTCCACCAAAGAAGACCAGTAGTATCTTCTTCTCGTCGTTATTATTTTTATAATAATTTATGGTTCCTTGTTTGAGTAGAATAACAAAATTTAAATACCCTAAACTACCAGAAACTATAAGTGATGATATTAATGATGTTAAATTCATATAGTCCTCCTAATATATTCCATATAATATTATATCACGTATAGCATGATGACTGTGTATATTTAACATCAAAATTAAGGAGGTGATGCCCTTACTTACTCTCTTAAACTCTGCTCCCACGCAAACTTAGGAGAAAATAAAATGAGTGAAATAACTAAATATAAAAAGAAAAACGGAACCACAGCATATAAATTCAGAACATTCCTTGGCTATGATGAAGTCACTGGAAAACAAGTACGAGTATCTAAAAGCGGTATTGCAACAAAAAAAGAAGCTTTAAAATTATTAACCCAAGCACAATTGGAATTTAATAATAGAAGCTTCTCTCAATATAGAAATTTATCGTTTAAGGATATTTACCTTAAATGGTTCGATCAGTACAAGTTAACAGTCAAGGAATCTACCTATTCCAAAACTGATGAACATTTTACACTTCATATTTTACCAGAAATTGGTAAAACAAAAATATCGAAATTGACTACTGTACAAATCCAACTAGCAATAAATAAATGGTTTAAGCAAAGTTTAACACGATATAAAAGATTCTATAACTACATTAACCGTGTTTTAACATGGGCTTACAAGATGCAAATAATTGAAAACAACCCAGCTGATAGAGTTATCTTGCCTGTTAATACCTCTCAAATAAAAACTATGGCTGAAAACTATTATGATCTACCCGAACTCAAACATTTCTTTGAATGTCTTCATGATATGGATAATAGTATTGCAGAAGTTTACTTTAGAGTTCTTGCGTTTACAGGTATGCGTAAAGGTGAATCTCTTGCCCTCTTGTGGACTGATGTCAACTTTGAAACTAACCAGATTAGTATCAATAAAACTCAGTCACAGGGCGAACATGGACGTCTGTTAGTTAATACTCCTAAAACACCCACAAGTATCAGAACTGTGGATGTTGACCCTAAAACTATGGAGATACTAAAGCATTGGCGTAATGAACAAAGAAAACAATTGTTGATGTTAGGATTCAATGCTACTGGCAATAATCAATTAGTCTTTTCAAACACAAAAAATGAAATGTTCGTACCAACCACACCACGTAAATGGTTAGTAGATACCATTGATCGTTTTGATTTGAAATACATTACAGTTCATGGATTTAGGCGTACTTTTGCTACACTGGCTTTTGAAGCTGGTGCAACCATTAAAGAAGTACAATCACAGTTAGGCCATAAAAACTATAAAACAACCATGGATATTTACACGGAAGTTACTTCAAAGCAAAAAAAAGAAACCGCCCAGAAATACGCGAATTACGTAAATTTCTAGCTGTGCCACAATTTGTGCCACATTTTCGGTTTCAAGCGCTGAGACCCTTGATATAATAAGGGTTTCTTGGTGTATACATTGGGCATATTGGGTTCGAACCAATAAATTGCGGATTCAGAGTCCGCTGCCTTACCATTTGGCGAATGCCCATTAATGATTAAAAGTATTAAACAACAATAAAATGTTATAAAAAAAACGCTGTAATGTCAATAGTAATCAGCTATTCCTTATAAATATAACCGTATTTTTCCCGAAAAAAAGAACATCCCTACTGAAACAACAGCCAAGATGTACTTTTTTCGGTCAAGCTCATCCTTATTTACTTTGTTTCTTAACGTTAGATTCCAAAATGTCGATGGATTTATCGATTGATTCAAAAATCTCAGTATTCAAAAGTTCGATGATCGGACTCAGTCGTTGATATTCATGCGACACCATATTTTTGTTGATTTGATCATCATTAATGCGCTTGATTTTCAAATTGTAATCCATCAAAGCATTGATTCTGATCTTCGAGTCATCCAGTTCGCACAATAAATCGTCGATATCGTCCATATCATAAGTTCTAGTTAAATCTTTCTCCTTACATTCGTCCATAATAAATACTCCCTTCAAATTTCAAGTGAATTGACATAGTTTCTATTTCCTATATGTAACTCACTTCTTTGACCCCCATTCTAATAGCTTTAAAATTTAAAACTAGTCAATTATCCAGAATGTAAAGTTTTATTTTGGTGAAGCCGTTCTTCTTCGATATTCCAAAATTATATACTATTTATTTTAAATAATTATAATTGTATGTTAAACTAATCTCGTTTTGCTGAAAAGATATCAGCTATTTACATTACGGAAGGACGAAACAAACATGCATTTAAGTACTATTGAGAAGAGAAATTATCTAATTGGATTTTCATTCATTATTATCATGGTAGCCAGTGCTACTTTACTTAACGATATGGAGATCATTTTACCCGAAATTGGAGCATTAACAGCTGGAACATGGATTTATCAAAATGGTGGCTGGATCAATCAACCATTGAAGATTTTCTTAGCTCCGTCAGGAACGGCCATTATTGGTTTTCTAATCAACCAGTTAGCTATCGGTTATGCACAAAAAGTCCTTCTGGGTCTTCTCTTGATGCTAATTTTGTTACGAGTTCTTCACTCAAATTTGGCTCCATCATTTGCCACTGGACTATTGCCGATCATCATTAACGCTACCCATTGGTCCTTTATCGTTGCTATCCTACTATTTACACTAGTTTTGACAACCGGCGTCTTCATTCAGGGTAGTTATAAGGAAACAACTCCTAGCTCCATTATCAAAAAACATCACATGCTGATTTTTGCCATCATGGCCCTTATCTGGGTTGGTGCTGTTTGGTTCTTTGGCTTTTCACAAATGGCTGCCATTCCACCGGTTATGGTCGTTTTCTTCGAAGTCCTACAAAAACCACAATACAGTTGGAAAATGGCCATTAAACATTTCATTGCTTTAGTCGGTGCAGCCAGTATTGGTGTTTTAGTTCACACCTTCATCAGTTCTTGGTTGATCTCGGCCATCATTGCTTTACCACTAGTTTTCGTATTACTACAACTTTTAAAAATCAAATTGCCAGCTGCCTTTGCTTTTCCACTATTGGCCTTAGTTTTACCTACTAGTATGTTTCACATGTTGCCACTGACAGCTGTTCTAGCAACTACCTTTTTCTTAGGTTCGATCGTTATTCTCAAAAAATATATTGCTCCTCTAAAAGTCGAAAATGACTCTCAAATTTAATTGAGAGTCATTTTTTTATTTGACGATGCCAAGATCAATCATAGATTGTGCTGTTGCAATGATAGCTGTTTTAGCAGAACGAGGGTTCCAACCTAACAACTCCTTAGCCTTCTTATTGCTAGTACCAGCGTACTTACCAACAATGGAAGCAATCATCTTAAGTTGGGGATTAGTTAAAGCAGCAGCTTTTACAACTGCATTCGGTATAGTTCTAGTTGGAATTTTACTTGCATAATCAGGAAAAGCTTCACGTAAAATGTCGGCTACACCCATCATTGATAGAGTTTCACCTGTTGTAGCCAAGAATCTTTCGCCATCAGCCTTAGGTGAAGTCATTGCCAAAATATGTAAGCTAGCGACATCACGAACATCGACGTAACCTGAATCAACTTTAGGCAAGGCTTTGATTTTTCCTTCTAACATTTCTTGAATTTGAACATTAGAGTGGGAATATTTAGCTGACAAAACTGGTCCCATAACGCCAACCGGATTAACCGCAGCTAGTTGCAAACCGTCGCCTTCCTTTTTGATGAAGTCCCAAGCGGCCATTTCTGACATAGTCTTTGATTTTTGATATGGATGTATATTTTTAGCGGAAAGATCTGACCAATCCTTTTCAGTATATGGTGTTGTACGATTCTTGTGACCTGCAAAAACGGCACCATAAGCTGATGTCAAAACAACTCGTTTAACTCCAGCATCTTTAGAGGCTTTAAGGACACGCAAAACTCCATCTACAGCTGGACGAATCATCTCATCCTCATTTTTAAAGTTCAATTTAGGAGTTGGTGAAGCCACATGAATAACATAAGTTGCTCCTTGCATCGTTTCTTCCCAATTCTTATCGGAAGTCAAATCTGCTTGTGAGAAGGATAAATCAGAAAAATCTTTCACTCCACCCGTATATAGCATTTCTTTAATAACATCTTCTTTTTTGGCTGATCGAACCGTTGTTCTAACCGCATACCCTTGTTGCAGTAATTGCAAAATAATGTGTACTGCAATAAAACCACTACCACCTGTAACGACTACTAATTGTTTTTTCATAATTGATATCTCCATTTTACTTTAACTGACGTTTCACTTGTAACGCTTATGAATGTATCCTACTATGTAAGAAACAGCTTCTCAAGCAAATCAGAAGCATCTGTGACAGAATGGAGAAAATGTAATGGCAGCGACCGAACATTCACAAAAAATTAAACAAGATTCCCAAGAATATCTCATCACCGCATTATTACAGCTATTGGAAACAAAGGATTTCAATGATATCACGGTTACCCAAGTCGTCAAACGAGCTGGTGTTAGTCGTATGGCCTTCTACCGAAATTTTGATACTTTAGAGGATGTCCTAATTGCCTATATTCAACCAAAAATAAGTGCTGGCTTTGATAATATCATTAACAGAATTCCACAAGATCAAAAAATAAATGCCTTAGGCTCCTTATTTGAAGAAATATCCTGTACCTTAAAAATGGCAGTCGACAAGCATTATGAACTGATCATCCAAAATATTTTTAACGAGAACATGGCAAAATTTTATGATCAAACAATGGATTGGAGTCAATTCACAACCATGCAACGTAAGTACTGGATCAAATTCATGGGTGCCGGTGTCTATGCCATTTGGCGTGAATGGCTAATTAGTGGCCAAGTTGAAACCATCAACGATATCCATGTCCTTTTGGCTGATTTTCAAATTTCGACTTTAAAAGCTCTGAAAAATGAAACGACAAAATAAAAGACACTATCAATTAAATAAAAATTGATAGTGTCTTTTATATTTATTCATGTAATTTTGCTTGAATTTTATCGCCGGCCTTATCGATGCCCTTTGCAGTTAAAATAGTTCCACCTACAAGAACACCTCCGACCACTAATGTACTAACAGCCATGAACTTAAAAATTGATTTAACAGTATCCATAATTATTTACCTCACGACATTTTTTTGACAACGAATGATACCACTAAGACTAAAATAATGGCTCCGATTAATGAAGGAATAATTGCCATTCCTGCAAGTTGTGGACCCCAGGCACCTAAGATTCCCTCACCTAAGGCTGATCCCACAATACCAGCTAAAATATTGCTGATCCATCCCATTGATTTACCATTATTAGTAATTGCACCCGCAAGTGCACCAATAATAGCTCCGACAATAATTACCCATAACCAATGCATAATGTTAATCCTCCTTAATAATATTTATATTCTATATATTATTAAATTCCAGTAAACTATGCACGGAATATGCTGTTAGAATGGATTACCATATTTTTTACAGTATTCGTAAAAACCATTGTCATACAATTCAATCAAAGGCTTCAGTTGTTTATCAGGTAGAAATTGAATTAATTTTAAAACAGCCTCAGTGAATTCTAAAGCGGCAGTACCGTTAGCAGTTACTAAGTTCCTATCACTAACCACTTGTTGAGGTAGGAACTGATCAGGATTATTATATTCTGAATAATTTTTCCAAATTGCTTGAGAGTTCCCCGTATGTTGGTAACCTTCCAATAAACCATTGCTAGCCAAATAATCGACAGCACCACATATAGCGCCAACCGGTTGACTATTTTTCAATCTGTCAGAAATTAATTTTTTCAATGTTTCATTCTTAACATCCCAAGAGTTACCACCAATCAGAACTAACAAATCGATCTTTTCAGGTAATTTATCGATTCGATAATCAGTTACCGTCTTAAATCCACCAATAGAAGTCACTTCATCGGAAAATGAGGCGGTCTTAACCGTCCATTCAGAGTTTTGATTCAGTTGACTAGACAAATAAGGGCCTTCCCAATCTGCATATTCGTTTAATATAAAAAATATTGCTGTTTTCATTAATAACTCCTCTGATAATTAAATTTTCATATAGCAGTTATTTAACTGTAATATAATCTCTTGTCCTTAAGCAAGGATTTACAAAAGATTTTAATGTAATACTTTTTGATTAATAACAAGGCACATACTTGATTAACTATAATGTAATATCGGCAATTAATTCACTATTTTCAAATGGAAAACGTGATTCAGACAATTCAAACGGTTGACCATCATCTAAATAACTTAATTGAATAATAACTAACACAGGATCCACTTTGTCTTTAGCTATTCCAGTTTCAAGATCAGTTTTATCAGCTCTATCAGCCTTTACTATTCGATGAGATCCTTCAATATTCAATCCCAAATTCTTCAAGTGGTCATAAATAGAATGTTCTAGTACATCCTCATTTATTGGTGCTATCGTAGTTGGCATAATTGTATGTTCGTAAGCAAAAATTTTTCCATCCATATATCGAATTCTTTGAATATCATATACAGGCGCATCAGATTCAATTAGTAACTTTTCCATTTCTTCTTCTGTTGGAAGTCTAGCCGAATAACTTAAAATCTTGCTAGTTACTTTATTAGCTTGATGAGTATAAGTGGCACCTAATGGTTTTTCTAAAGCTGAAACACTTTTATATTTTGTATCTAGATTAAAATCTTTTCTGACAAAAGTTCCAGCACCCCGTTTAGAGTAAATCATTCCTTCAATGACTAATAAATTCAAAGCTTTATGCACCGTACTTCTCGTAGTATTGAAATCTTTAGCAATTTGAGATTGATCAGGTAAGATATCCCCCGCCTTATATTGTCCATTTTTTATTTTTGATTTAATATTTTCAGCAATCTTTTTATATTTGTACTCCATAATTTTTCTCCTATATCTTATAAAAGATTTTATCATCATTTAACATTGACTTCATTTTTATTTTAAAAGACTAGTCTTATTTATAAAATGATGTGGACATATAATTACAGTGATGATATATTGTAAGCGGATACAAGAGAGGTGAATTTAAGGGAAGAATTATTAGTAAATAATCTTCAATTTACTAATTTAAATGATTATTAATACATATTCTGGGGGAATATAAAATGAAAAATGGATTTTCTGAATTTTTAAACAAGAAAATCATGCCATTTGCTAACAAATTAGCCGCGAATAAGGCTTTAATGGCCATTCGTGATGGTGTTGGATTTGCTATCACCTTAATCATTATTGGATCTGTTCCACTTATTATTAATAGTTTACCTTTTGACAATTGGACACAAACTTTACAAGGAATCAAAATTCCATACTTTGATAATTTAAGTAATCTTTTAAATATGATGACCAACATGACTTTCGGAATTATGGTAATTCCAACTGTCTTCGGTATTGCATATAGCTTTACTAAAAGCCATATTCACGATGAATTAAAGTCGATTGGTTCAGGTTTCGTTGCTTTAGGTTCATATTTAACAATTACACCCGTTATCACAAATAAAGCTGGACAAACAGGTGTCGATTTAACTTATTTAGGAAGTAAGGGACTTATCGTTGCTATTATTCTTGGCTTGATTTCTGCTAAGATCTTTTCGATGTTCATTGAACATAATATCGAGATTAAAATGCCTGAAAGTGTTCCACCTGCAATTTCCAAAACTTTCAGTGCTCTATTACCGGGATTCGTAATCATTGCTATGTGGATTTTAGTTGCTATTATTATCGGTATGTTTGGATTTAACAACATACATGAAGTTATTCTGAAATTATTAAATAAACCACTATCATTTTTAGGTGGCACTCTAGCTAGTACCCTGATTGCTGTTGGACTAAACAGTTTAGTTTGGAGTATTGGTGTTCATGGTACTGTTATTAATTCAGCTATGAATCCTATTTGGTTGATGAACTCCGATGCCAATAGGTTGGCTCTACAACATGGTAAAGAAGTACCAAATATTGTAACCAACTCATTTATGGATAACTTTACTTATATGGGTGGATCAGGTGCTACTGCCTGTTTAATTCTTGCTTTATTCATCCTTGTTCTTATGAAAAAGGCAAGTGCCGAAAGTAAGGCCATTACTTCAGTAGGTGCAGCTCCAGCTATCTTTAATATTAATGAACCCGTTATGTTTGGATACCCAGTTGTATTCAACATAGCCATTATCATTCCATTTATTCTTGTACCTATGGTTTTTGCGACAACTACTTACCTAAGTATGAAATGGGGATTGGTAGCTAAGCCAACTGGCACTGTCTTAAATTGGACAATGCCACCCATTATTTCAGGATACTTAGCAACCAATAGTATCAGTGGTGCTGTCATTCAAATTATTAATTTAGTGATTGGTACTCTAATATATTTACCGTTCGTTGCCTCAATCAACAACAAGCAAGTTTTAACTGAAAAATTAGACGAAGAAAAAGCATAGGAGAATTATAAATGTCGACAAGATTAATTAGTGCTACTGCAAGTGAAATATCTAAAATGAATAAAGAGGAACTTTTAACTTCAATTAAGGCTAGCGAAGGACGTGTAGTTTTAAGTGAAAATGTCGTCATGCATGAGCCCGTTGAAGATGGAATAACCATCAGTGAAATGACTAAAGCTTCAGGTGCCGATATGATTCTTTTAAATACCTTTGATACATTAAATCCCATTATTTTAGGAATGCCTGATCAAGAAAACGTTCAAAACGCTATTCCTAGAGACTCTGTTGTTAAGGAATTAAAAGAATATGTTGGAAGACCTTTAGGATTAAACCTTGAACCAGTAGATTTAAAAGCTGAAATGTTAGAAACAAGATTAGAAATCCCCAAGGGTCGACAAGCAAACGAAGAAACTTTAAAGCGTGCTAAAGAATTAGGCTTCGACTTCGTTTGCCTAACCGCTAATCCAGGAGTTGGAACTTCTAATAAAGCTATTACCCATGCGATTGAATTAGCAAAAAAGTATTTTGGTGGTGTTATTATCGCTGGTAAAATGCATAAGGCAGGCGGAAATGAGCCTATCTTTACAGAACAAGTTGTCAAAGATTACATTCAAGCAGGAGCTGACATTCTTCTACTTCCTTCAGTTGGAACCGTTTGGGGTATAAGAAAAGAAGATTTGAAATTGGCTGTTGATTTAGCTCATGATAATGGAATCTTGGCTATGAGCGCCATTGGAACATCTCAAGAATCTAGCCAACCAGATATTATCAAAACAATGGCACTAGAAAATAAAGAAATCGGTTTTGATATTCAACATATTGGCGATGCTCAGAGAAATAGATTTGAAAATATTTCCGAATTGAAGCAAGCTATTTCAGGTTACCGTCACTACATCGCCGGTATATCTAGAAGTGTTAAGAGATAAATATGTACTTAAATCTAATATAAAAGGAGTAACTCTTAGGTACTTAAGGGTTACTCCTTTTTAAAATTAAATTACAATTCCATATTTATTAGTCCCCATGTTATTGCAATGACACGATTCTTTATATAACATATTTAATGATGAAAGCTTCATATTAATAGAAAAGAGTGATTTCGTAATGGAAAAAACGTTGATCGTCAACGCCGGCAGTTCATCATTAAAATGGAAATTGTTTGAAATGCCATCCGAAAAAGTTTTGGCAAGTGGTACTGTAGAAAGAATTAATGCCCCCGCTTCCTTCTTCAAAATGAAATATAATGGTAAGAAGTTCGAAAAAACACAAGATAATTTAACTCAAAATCAAGCTGCTCAAATGGTCTTTGAAGAGTTACAAAACTTAGACATTATCAAAGATCTATCAGAAATTACAGCCGTAGCACATCGTGTCGTTGCGGGAGGTCAAGTTTTCAAGCATGCTGTTGAAATTACACCTGACGTGTTGCAACAAATCAAGGATCTTAGCGATTTTGCTCCCCTTCACAATCCTATGGAAGCTAAGGGAATTGAAACAATGGCCGAAACTTTGCCTAACGTTAAGCAATATGCCGTTTTCGATAGTCAATTCTTCACTGATCTACCAGAGAAAAATGCTATTTACAGTTTGCCATATGAGTTAACTAAGAAATATCAGATTCGTCGTTATGGCGAACACGGCATTTCTCACACTTACTTGACCAAAAGTGCCGCTGAATTGCTCGACAAGCCACAATCAGATGTCAACTTGGTAACCATGCATCTGGGCAGTGGTGCATCACTCGCCGCTGTTAAAAATGGTAAAGCCTTTGATACTTCAATGGGATTCACACCTCTCAATGGTGTAACAATGGGAACACGTTCCGGGGACATCGATCCAGCCTTAGTGCCCTTTTTGATGAAAGAATTAAAGCTTGATGATCCTAATAAAGTTCTAGACATTTTCAACCAAGAATCCGGCCTTTTAGGAATTGCTGAATTCTCTTCCGATATGCGTGATATCAAAGCTAAAGAAGATACTGACAAACAAGCTAAATTGGCTATTGATATTTTCGTTAACCGTGTCATTAAATATGCTGGTAGTTTCTTAACTGAATTGCATCGTGCTGATGCTCTAGTCTTTGCCGGTGGTATTGCCGAAAACAATGCCTGGTTAAGAAAACAAATCATCGATGAACTTTCCATTTTTAACGTAAAATTGGATGATAAGTTAAATGAAGCCGCTCAAGAAGGACTTATCAGTAGCCCTGATTCTGCTATCAAAGTTTTCTTAATTCCTACTGATGAAGAGTTAATGATGGTACGCCAAGTTGCTGAAATTCACAATTAAAATTTACTATAAAAGACGTTAGTCACACGGACTAACGTCTTTTTGTTTCTCAGCCTTGTGAAACATCGTATTGATTGACAATACATTTTGTCTGGTTTATTTTGTAGTTATGGTCAATTGGTGCAAATTAATTATATCAACAATGACTTTTTTTTAAGCATACATATTTTACTAACAGTAAGAATAGTTTGTAACACGAAGGGAAGTTAATTCAATTGAAGAAAATCAGTTCAGAAAAGGTAGAGAGAATCGGAACAGTCGCGAGCGCTATGTCTGTTCTAATGTACGTTTCATATATTCCCCAGATTATATCCAACCTATCTGGTAGTAAGGGAAATCCTATACAACCACTCGTTGCTTTTATCAACTGTACTATTTGGACAGCTTATGGATTACTCAAGAAAGAAAAGGATTGGCCAATTGTTTGGGCTAATATTCCCGGTATTTTTCTCGGAGCAGCAACCTTCATCACTGCAGTATTTAATTTTAGTTAAATCTAAAATTTATGACATACAATAACAATTCAAATAATCAAGTAAAAATTCACAAAATAAAAGCCAGAGCAGAAAATTCTGTTCTGGCTTTTATTACTTATCAATACCTATCTTGATTGCCAGATTCCATATAAATCACTAGCTTGACTAGGATAAGCAAATAGTTGCTGTTGTAAATCATTTGCAGTGACGTGTTGTTGGATTAGCAATGATAAATAATCAACTAATTGATCCGCATCTTGACTCAAAACCTCTGCTCCAACGATTTGTTGACTGCCTTTATTAAAGACTATCTTTAATTCAGCTAAATCATCACCATTACGAGCGTACGTTTGCCAATTCTTTATATCAATTGTTTTAATTTCTAATTCTGGTTTATTAGAAGCCTGCTGCGTACTAATTCCAACTTGTCCCAACTTAGGTATACTAAACACGGTTAAAGCTGGTGTTGGATACTTAATAGGAAATTGCACTGGTTTTTCCAAACTATTACCTAAGCATTTGCCTTGATAGATAGCGTAATTACTTAGTTTAGGAACAGAAGCATCACAGCAATCTCCAAGCGCAAAAATCTGAGGGTTACTAGTTCTTAAATTTTTATCAACCTTAATACCTTTCAAACCAACCTTAACGCCAGCAACAGATAAATTTAAATCTTCCGTATTTGGTATTCTTCCAGCTACACAATAAACTGCACCCGTTTTAAACTGACTCTGATTTGTAGTTACCTGATAAGAACCATTTGACAGTTCAGTAATCTTTTGAATAGTATTATCAAATTTGAATACTACTCCAGCATTCTCCAAACGTTTAATTAAAATTTGGACTAATCCTTGGTCAAGTATTCCTAGGGCACGCTGATTATGTTGGACAATAGTAACTTTTGTTCCTGCTTCAGTAGCTATACTAGTTAACGCAAAAGCAATAATTCCCGCACCAACAATTGTTATATTATCAGGTAAATTCGATGTTTTTAAGAAACTAGCACTATGTTCCATGTACTGACTTCCCGAAAATTCTAATTCTCTGGGACGTGCACCAGTAGCTAGAATAATTCTTTTAGCCTGATATTTTTGCCCATGGACTAAAATTGTATTTGAATTTACAAAAGTCGCATGACCCTCGATAGTAGTTATTCCTGCTTTAACTAAGTTATTGCCATACCGTTGATTAGCAGCCAGAACTATCTTGGCACTGTGATTGGCCATTTCTGACCAACTGAGTGGTGCAACATTTTCAACTAACTGGGCCATTCGGAAATGCGTTTCGGCACTGGCTAATAACGCACGTTTAGGAGTACTTCCACGATTGATTGTTGTTCCGCCCCAATCGCGTTCTTCAACAATTGCTACTTTAAATCCACGAGCTGCCAAATTCAAAGCGGTGGAGCCACCACCTACTCCTCCTCCAACAATTAGAACATCATATTGCATTTAATCACTCCCTATTTGAATACTTGTCCAGCCTTATATTGAAGATCTTGTGGCGTTTCTTCAATGGTACTTTCGTCATTCTTTTTTGAATGACTTTGATCATACCAAACAACTGCAGCTTCTTCTTTAGGGAATTGATCAACTGTTTCAGGACTAATATTCAAATGATCAGAAACCATTTGAGTTGGTAAGGTAGCCAACCACTTGTTTAGAGAAATATCTGAATAAACAGGATTCTTGAAAACTTCTAGGAAAATCAAAGGTTCATCACCGATGTTCTTAATATAGTGTCCTGCAACAATTGGAATTACACCGACATCTCCGGCTTGGAAATTAAATGTTCTTGCAAGTGAAGCTGAATTGAAGACACCAACCTTAGCATGGCCTTGAACAAAATAATCCCATTCTTCTGATTTTGGATGCCAGTGAAGCTCACGCATACCACCTGGTTGAATTTCTACAATTGCAGCCGAAATGGTTTGTGCAACAGGGAAGACTTTTGAATCAACAATCCAAACTTTACCAGCCTCAAATTCATGTGGTTTCAAGTCACTCATATGGAATGTAAATGGTGATGGCACATCCCCATTAGGATTGTTCTTTTTAACTTCAGAAATTGGACCAGGAACCTCACCATTAAAGATATATTTCTCTTTACCTGGCAAGTTAGCTAACACACTTTCGTCAACCTTAAAATTAGCGGCAATAATATCTTTTGGAGTATGTGCCAACCAATCTGTTAATAAGAAAGTATTATTTTCTGAGAAATCAGGTTCACTAAAGACTAGTAAAAATTCACAACCCTGGTCTAAAGCTTGAATTGAGTGAGGAATTCCAGCTTCAAAATTCCAAAGATCACCAGCATTAATATCATCAATAAAACTACGACCTTCAGCATCCAAAGCTGTTACTCTAGCATTTCCAGCAATCATAAAGGCCCATTCTGCCTCTTTGTGCCAATGAAGTTCTCGATATGCTCCTGGTTTCAAGCACATATCAACTCCTGCTAAATCATGTGAAGCTGGTAATTCACGATTAGTAACTTCACGTGTCCAACCGCCCTCTTCAATTCTCATATGCGCATCAGAAAAGCTAAAACGTAAGTTAGATACCGTACCATGATCCGTTATTGGTGGTACAAGTAAATCGGGATTCTGCAAATCACGTTCGTAATTTCTAGGACCTCGATCAATCCAACCTGCGTTATCAACTGTACGTTCCGGTTCAACTTTTCTATTTGACATTTTGTATACCTTCCTTTTTTAATAAATTCATGGTATAGCAAGCGATTACAAAACACAAATATAAACACATAAAGTACAAAATTATTTTATAGTTTTTATTTATTAATAAAAATAAAATAGATAAGAATAATCTATAACAAAAAAATCCCGATATAATAGCAATCAAAGGATAGCTATTATATCGGGATCTCTTTATTTCAATAAACCTTTTTTAACTAAATAATCATGAGCCACTACACTGGCCTTCTTATTCTTAACGCTGACTTGATAATTCATCTTCTGCATATCTTCCGCAGAAATCTTACCAGCTAACTTATTCAAACTCTTAACAACCTCAGGATTCTTCTTAGCAAAACTTTCATTCATCAAAGGAGCCCCTTGATATGGTGGGAAGAAATGCTTATCATCCTTCAAAACTACTAAATGATATTGTTGAACTTGCGGATCTGTCGTATAACCATCTACTAAATTAACACGATCATTAGCAATCGCCTTGTAGCGTAAAGATGGTTCCATTCGTTTAACATTACCAAAATCTAAATTATATTTCTTCTTCAATCCTAGATATCCATCAGCTTGATTGGAAAAATCAGGATCAAATCCGGCAATAACTTTATCACTTACTCGTTGTAAATCACTTAACTTTGTAACGTGATACTTCTTGGAAAATTCCTTGGTTACAGCCAGATCATAACCATTTTCGTATTCCATTGGTTTTAAGAAACTCATATTTTCTTGTTTCGATAATTCTTGTTTAGCAATTTGATAAGTTTTTTCCGGATTCTTAGGCGTCGGTTTATCGTATTTTACTAATGCTTCCAAAACCGTTCCTGTAAATTCTGGATAAATATCAACATCTTGTCGTTTCAAAGCCTTATACAAGAAAGTTGTGGCACCAAAATTAGGTTTCAAAGTAACTTGTGCTTTAGGATTATCTTGCTTGATTAAATCCTTATACATATTAATTAAGATTTCTGGCTCACTACCTAATTTACCGGCAATCGTAATTTGAACTGGTTGTGGCTTTACCATTTGATAAACCTTATTACCACCAAATCCTAGTAGTAACAACAGTATCACCACGCCACCAGTATAAATCCGACGTTTCGATGAACCAATGAATTTCAGGAGACCACTGAAGATAAAGGCTAATAGGGCCGACAAAACACCACCGATAATTAAGTAGTAATTATTATTTTGTTGAATTCCCAACATAATATAATCACCCAAACCACCAGCACCAATGAAAGCGGCTAATGTGGCTGTACCAATAATCATAACTAAAGCAATTCTAATTCCAGAAATAATCATCGGTAAAGCTAAAGGAAATTCCAAACGTTGCAATCTCTTCCACTTAGATAGTCCAAAGGCAACCGCAGCTTCCTCCAAATTAGGATCAATATTGGTCAATCCTGAATAAGTGTTTTGATACAACGGCATAATGGCATACATAGTCAGTGCTACTACTGCTGGTACAGTTCCAATTCCCACGATTGGAATCAACAATCCTAACAAAGCTAGACTGGGAATAGTCTGAATAATCCCGGCAATTTGCAATCCTACTTCACCAAAGCGACGATGGTTTCGTAATAAAATAGCCAACGGAATTGCAATTAACATGGCAATCAACAGTGAAATGAAGGAAATACCAATATGTTCATATAACGATTTTAATATTTCAGCACGTTGATTAATAACAGTCTGTAATAACATTTGCATTATTGATTGTCCCCCTCTTTTTCAAAGTAAGCTAACAATTGCTGAGGGGTCAATGAATAAGCTTTATCCTGATATCTAAATTTTATCTCAGCATGATCTTTTAAACTGTTAACTAATTCGCCAAAATGCTCCACCTCAGGATAATCAGTCGAGTTGGGAATTTCTGTTAAAACTTTAGAACCAATCAAGAAGTCCATGTTCCACCAATGCGGTGTCTTAGTACCAAAGAACTTCTTAACGAAATCATTGGCTGGGTTTTGCATAATCTCATGTGGTGTCCCTACTTGTTGAATTTCGCCTTGATTTAAAATAGCGATCTTTTGGCCCATTCGTAAGGCTTCTTGCATATCATGAGTTACAAAGACAACCGTCATTTTGTATTTATCGTGCAATTTCAAAACTAGATCCTGTGATTTACGTCTCAAAACAGGGTCCAAGGCACTAAAAGATTCATCCATCAATACTAATCTGGGACTAGTTGCCAAGGCACGAATTATAGCAACACGTTGTTGCTGTCCACCGGATAATTCATCTGGCATTCTTTTAGCGTACTTTTTAGGATCAAGTTCAACTGATTCCAATAATTCGGCAGCACGCTGATGACGTTCCTGTTTGGAAACACCTTTTTGTTCCAACTGAATAGCAATATTATCTTCAACATTTAGATTGGGAAATAAACTACTATCTTGCAAAACATAACCCATATCTAATCGTAACTTTTGTACGTCGTAATCCTTAATTCTCTTATCATCGAAATAAACATCCCCATCAGTAGGAACTGTTAATTTGTTCAGCATTCTCAATAAAGTAGTTTTACCACTACCACTGGGACCAACTAAAACAAACAGTTCACCATCATCAATCGTTAAATTGATATCATGTAAAACGACGTTCTTCTCGTATTTCATTCCAACATCTTTATAGGTAATCAATTTATTTCCCCTCTCTAAAATTGACTTACTTTAATAATAAATATCTTCCAACCTTTAGACAAAAAATTAGCATAATAATATTTATTTAAATAGCAATAACTTTCCATTTCTTTACTTTTCACAGAATAAACTATACATACACGTTACAGTCAAGCTTTTCATATATTTATAATTTTTGGGAGACCACCTATAATAGTATTCTTATAAAAAGATAAGTACATTTATTTAATTAAGTCTTCTAATCAAAAAACATTATTTTTTTAAGTGACCAAAAAAGACCAACACCATAATCATTTTTGATTATAGTGCTGGTCTTCATAATTTTTATAGTAGAAACGAGCTACTCAAGCCAGATTCCTGTGCTTTGCCTGATTTCACAAACTGTCTGCTTCGCAGCTGATTCGCAAAATCCTGCAAATTCTCAAAATCTAAACAGTTTGTTCCACTCTCTAAAATTCGGCATTACCTGGTGTTCTTGGGTAAGCAATGACGTCACGAATATTTTCCATACCTGTGATGTACATAACTAATCTTTCAAATCCAATACCGAAACCTGAGTGAACTGTACCACCATACTTACGTAATTCTAAGTACCACTTGTAGTCTTCTTCGTTCATATCAAGCTCTGACATTCTCTCTTCAAGCTTATCAAGACGTTCTTCACGTTGTGAACCACCAATCAATTCACCAATTTCAGGAACTAACAAGTCAGCTGCAGCAACGGTCTTACCGTCTTCGTTAGCACGCATGTAGAAGGCTTTGAATTCCTTAGGATAATCAGTAATAAAGACAGGCTTCTTGTAAACTTTTTCTGATAAGTAACGTTCATGTTCTGATTCAAGGTCAAGTCCCCAGTAAGGTTTAACTTCGAATTCAACATCAGTAGCTTTTTCAAGAATATCGATTGCATCAGTATAAGTAACATGAGCAAATTCTTCGCCAGCAGTAGCTTTCAAACGGTCAATCAATGTATTATCAACGTTTTCGTTCAAGAAATCTAATTCTTCTTTGGCGTTGTCCATTACATAGTTGATAACATATTTAAGCAACTCTTCTGAACAATCCATCTCATCTTTAAGATCAGCAAATGCCATTTCTGGTTCGATCATCCAGAATTCAGAAGCGTGACGTCCAGTATGTGAATTTTCAGCTCTAAAAGTTGGTCCAAAAGTATAAACATTTCTGAAAGCCAAAGCGAATGGTTCAACTTCTAGTTGTCCACTAACAGTTAGGTTAGTTTCTTTCTTAAAGAAGTCTTCATTATAATCAACTTTGCCATCGTCAGTCTTTGGTACGTTATTCATATCCAATGTTGTTACTTGGAACATTTCACCGGCACCTTCAGCATCAGAACTAGTGATGATTGGCGTGTGAACATAAACGAAACCATTGTGTTGTAGATATTCATGAATAGCAAAAGCAGCTAGTGAACGAATTCTAAATACTGAATAGAAAGTATTTGTTCTAGGACGCAAGTGAGCTACAGTTCTCATGAATTCATATGAGTGAGCTTTCTTTTGTAGTGGGTAATCTGAATCTGAAGCACCCTCTTCAACTACTTCAGTAGCATGAATTTCAAATGGTTGTTGTGCCTTAGGAGTAAGAGCAACTTCACCAACAACTTTAATTGTTGTACTGATTGGGAACTTAACAACATCAGCATAGTTGTCCATGTCACTAGTAATAACAACTTGAACATTCTTAAAGAATGAACCATCATTTAATTCAATAAAACCTACTCGTTTTGAACCTCTAATTGTACGGATCCAACCATTAAGTGTTACTTGATCACCGTCAGCAAATTCTTTTTTATATAAATCTTTAACTAAAACGTTTTGCATTGATTTCTCCTTTTCACATTTGGAATACTGTAGACGAAAAAAAGATCCTCCATCCCCAATAAAAGGGACGAAAGATCTTTCCGCGGTACCACCCAAGTTTTTTAAAAAACACCTCAAAAGTACATTAAATACTCTCCAATTATAACGTACTGGGTCACGTCTAAACCTACTCTCTAATGATTTCAGCTAGAATAACAAAGATGTTCTTCCTATATACCGACACGTTAAGTTCTCACTTGCCTTAACTCCCTGTGGATAAAGTATACAGTACTCCTTCTTTTAATATCTTTTGATATATTAATTTTCTTAAATGTAGCATAACTTTGACCAAATTGTAAAGTAGAATATAGATATTGAGGAGGAAGATCATGAAAAATTTTTTTAAATGGTTAATTGGTATCATCATCGCCCTTGTCGTCGTAATGTTGATCTCCGTTGTTGTTGTTAAAAATAAGGAATACCAACCTTCAACAGCAGCAATGTCAGCCAGCAAAGTTAGTACCACAAGTAACAACATAACTGAGTTTTCAGGAAACAGTCAAAATCCTAAAGTCATTTTCTATCCTGGTGCTTTAGTAGAACCCAAGAGTTACAGCATTTGGGCTAAGAAAGTTGCTCAAGCGGGATATTCGGTTTACATCGTAAGATTTCCATTAGACTTAGCTGTTCTAAAGGCCAACATGGCTAATCAAATTTCTAAAAATAACGGATACGTTATCGGAGGCCACTCACTAGGCGGAACTATGGCTAGTCGCTATGCTCATAATAATCCTAAGAATCTAAAGGGAGTCTTTTTCTTAGCCAGTTATCCTGAAAAAAAAGGTGATTTACGGAAAACTAAGGTCCCAGTTTTATCAATTACCGCTTCAAATGATGGAGTTTTGAAATGGAAGAACTACAATAAGGCCAAAAAGTTACTACCAAGTAATACACTTTATGAACAAATTTCTGGTGGTAACCACGCTGGCTTTGGTAGCTATGGCAAACAGAGTGGCGATAAAACGGCTTCCATTAGTAATCAGAAACAACAAAATATTGTAAGTAAATTATTAATAAATTGGCTAAATAAAAAAATTAGCAAATAAATTAAAACGTTTTCATAATTTCCCACAAAAGCGCATACATCTTTGTTATACTGTCACTAGTCGCTACAATTTTTGGGGGAAACATGACTATTTTATTTGATAAGAAATTAACCTTAAACGAGGATTCAACAACTTTTATTGAGAATTATATTAATTATGTAAGAACTATCAATCCCGAAGACCTATATGAAGGTAAAAAGGATAAAAATATTCTAAAAAACAAATTTATTTTTCGAATTCATCAATTAGCTAATCTTGATTCGGCTATTGTCAGCTTAAATATACTTGATAAGAAAATTAATGTCCTAGCCCGTATTCCCGGTTTTGAAACTGTCGTGATCGGCTCCTATCCACTAAATTCTCATCTTAAAAAGATTATGTCTCAAGAAGTTTATCCCACAATAAAAATAACCGGTGGTAGATACAAAAAAGTTGTTCCGACTGATTTTGATAAAGATATTATAAAAAATGGTTTTGAACCATATGGAATAATCCTTCAGCTTCATCAAGTTGAAAATGTTGTATATAAATCAAGAAAAATCGATGTAATTTACAAATATGTCTTTAAAAGTGAACGTAGTCTTGTCAATGTTTCAAAAATCTTAATGTTATGTTTTGCCCTCTTCGGCCTTGCATTAGGATTAGGCTTCATGTTCTTAGGTTTCTTCATGACCGGATTAATGGTAATTGTCGCCTTCTTCGGTGTTAACTCCTATACCTTGATCCTATCCGATACTTATAAACCTAAACAAGAATTGAATCAAACCCAAACAAATTAATATAAAAAGGTGTTCATATTTTGAACGCCTTTTTATTTTCCCAATAGAAGAGTTATATTACTTTTAGGAAGTGAAAAAAATGTTGAAAAGTTATGTCATTGTCATAAGTGGTGTCACTGCCAGTGGAAAAACCACATTAGTTCAAGAACTAAATCATAAACTACCTGATAGTACCGTTATTTCTTTTGACGACTACAGTATAGATGCCTTACCCTCTGCACCACCTATTGACACACCAATTCAGGAAGCTGTTAACCAGTATGATATCAGTATGTTAATGGATGATTTCCTTAAAGTTTACAATAAACATCATTTCATACTAGTCGACTTTCCATTTGGTTATAGGCATGACACATTGAAACCCTATATCGACAAAGTTATCTATGTTAAAACACCCCTAGATGTTTGCTTTGCCCGTCAAATCCTACGTGATTACACAAACAATGATGGTGAACAGATACGTGATTGGGCTAAAACTTATTTAGATTTTGCTAGACCAATCTTTGTTAATCACGACAAATATATTAGTAGCGATGCAGACTTGGTTGTTGACGGTCTCTTGTCACTGGACAAAAAAGTTGAACTAATTCTAAATAAGTTTAAACTGTATAATCTTTTCTAAGCTCTTTAAAAAATAATAACTACAATCAAAATAATTTTCTTCTTCAGAAACTAAAACGGCATCCATTTAGGAGTGTAATTATATACACTTATTCTAAATGGATACCGTTATTTTTTAAAATTCAGAAGGAAATAATAAACAGAACCGTTTACCAGTCTGGAACAAAAGTTGAAAATGCAGTCAGCCGCGCCCACAGCGTTCCACCAGCATTTTCAACTTTTGTGGAAGACGGAATTTCTTACTATTAAAATGTGCTTACTGTTTCTTGATACTTATCATTATGAACATCCTCATTACCAGTTAAACGAACCACGTCCCTTAAAATCATTAACTCCTCATTAGTTGGAATAACTAATACATCACTTTGAGAGTCTTCTGAACTGATTTTACGAGTTCCTTTACTATTTCTATTGGTATCATCATCTAACTTAATACCCATATAACGGAAATGTTCCATAATCATTGATCGAATATCCGGATTATTTTCACCAGTTCCTGCAGTAAAGATAATTGCATCTACACCGTCCATCAAAGAAATATATGAACCGATATACTTAACTATTCGATTTATATACATATCTACAGCTAATTTAGCTCTTGGATTTTCATCTTTAACTGCCATTAAATCTCGAAGATCAGGTGATATACCTGAAATGCCTAATAAGCCGGATTCGTTATTCAAGATGTCTGTCATATCATCAGCGTTAGTAATATTTAGCTTCCTCATAAGGTATGTTACTAGTGATGGATCAATATCCCCTGCACGTGAACTCATCATTAAACCTGACTCTGGAGTAAAGCCCATCGATGTATCTATTGATTTTCCATTTTCAATAGCATCTATAGAAGCTCCACTACCTAAGTGGCAAGAAATAATTCGAAGTTTATCTATTGGCTTTCCTAAAAATTCAGCAGCTTGTGTAGATACATATCGGTGACTAATACCTTGTGCCCCAAACTTACGAACGCCGTACTTCTCGTAATATTCATAAGGAACTCCGTACAAATAGTTTGCCGGTTTTAGTGTTTGATGGAATGAGGTATCAAACGCTGCAACTTGTATAGCATCTGGCAATAATTTTTCAAATGCTTCAATTCCCGCAACTTGACTAGGATTATGTAATGGTGCCAATTCCGATAATTCACTAATTTGCTTTATAACTTTAGAATCAACTACAACAGAATCCTTAAAAATAGTACCACCGGCAACAACTCTGTGTCCGACACGTGTGATCTCATCATAACTTTTAATTGCTTTTATTTTAAGCAAAGTATGCAACGTTTTCGTCACGGCAGATTCATGCGTTGGCACATATTTATTTTCGCTTAATTTCTTTCCATCAAATTTTATTTTAAATACGGAATCTTCTTTACCTAAACGATCGACCATACCCTCAGCGATACATTTCTCATCTTGTAAATTAAATAGCTTCCACTTAAATGTTGAACTTCCTGAATTAACAATTAGTACCTTTGACATTTATATCACCAACCAATTACTAAAATATTATATTTATTCATCAATTAATATATTATATATTGTAACCGTTGTCAACGATTGGAACGTACCATTTAATCATGTGGTTATAACCATAGTTAATTTATACTTATTATTCCAAATATACATTTAATATATATTCTCTTGATAATATTTAAGAATACTAAGCGTTCTTATTAACGAAGGAGCAACATATTGAAAAAAAAGTTTGTTTTGAGTTCCATTCTTTTTATTTTACTTATCACCGGCTTGACTCCTTTTTATATCCACAATAAAACGAATAACAGCGGCCATAGCACTTTAATCAAAAACAAAATAGTCAATAAAACTAAAAATAAAGATGCTAATACTTTAAAGAATGCAAAAGAAATCAATGACAAATTTTATAGTCATAAAAAGATTAATCAAAGTGCCGAAAATGCTTTAGTTGGCTATCCCTCGACATTCTCAAGATTGATTAACATAAGTCAGTTAGTCGTTGTTGGTCAAGTAACTAACCTCCATAGTTTTGTAGACCGAAATATGCCCAATACTATCGCAGATACAAAAATTAAATACGTTTTAAAAGGCGACAAAGATCAAACAAATAAAACTATAAGAGTAATGTTTCCAGGAGGAAATATAACACGTAAGGCTTTATTATCCACCGTTTCTGATAAACCATTTATGAATATTTCACCTGAAGAAGCTAATTCTGAAGAAATTGTAACAGTAAATAATCCTGACATGCCTCTACCAAAAGTTGGTGAAAATTTTGCATTCTTACTTACTAAAGAGCCCTCCGAAGCCGACAATATCCCAGGTGAATTCTGGTCAATTGATTTCGCCAGCAAAGGATTATTTCCTGAAAATGCACAGGGAAAGTATGAAAGAATTGTAAAAGAACCTTCTATCAAGGATTCTTCTGGAAAACCATCTAGAGACCTTTCGCAAGAGGACGATATTAAAATGAACCGTGGAATGAACGAATTGATTAATAAAGTACGTACTGACAAATAACTTATTAGACATAGAAAAAGCTACTCCGAAGAATACGGGGTAGCTTTTTCTATTAACTGAATATTAAATACTTTTTCTATTTATAATCATTTATACCTTTTTGCAGACGATTCAAACCATCCTGAATCATTTCTGTTGGACTTGCAATATTCATACGAATAAAGTGTTGTCCGTCTCCACCATAAACATCCCCAGGCGTAACGATCAAACCAGTATCCTTACGAATGAAGTCAGTCAATTCATCAACATTTTTCGTAATTTTAGAAACATCGAACCAAAGTAAATATGTGGCATCGCCTTGAACCCATTTGATGTCTGGAATATTCTCAGCTAAGAAATCTAAAACTAACTTTCTATTTTCCAAAACTTTTTGTTTCAATTGTTGTAACCACTCATGGCCTTTTGTATAGGCCGCAATTGTTCCAGGAATGGCTACCAAGTTAGGTTCTGCTAGTTCTTCACTATTCAAGCCGCGGCTCACTTGAGCTCTTAAATTAGCATCTGGCACAATTACCGTCGAAGCATGTAAAGCAGCCACGTTGAAAGTCTTACTTGGTGATACAGCGACAATAACATTCTTGAGATACTTTTCTTCTAATCCGAAAACAGGATTATAGCCTTTTTCATTGAAAGTAACATCCCCGTGAATTTCATCACTGAACAATTTAACATCATACTTCAAAGCTAAGGCTGCAATCTTAGTTAATTCATCAACTGTCCAAATTTTTCCTACCGGATTATGAGGATTACATAGAATCATCATATTAGTTAGCGGATCACTCATTTTCTTTTCTAAATCATCGAAATCAATCGAATATTGATGAGTCGCCTGATCATAAACTAAATCATTTGAAACCACATGACGACCGTTATTTACAATCGAATTATAGAAGATATTATAAACCGGTGCTTGTACCAAGACATTGTCACCTAACGAGGTTAACCGACGCACTGCCGAAGAAATAGACGGTACTACTCCGGTTGCAAAAATCATCCAATCCTCTTGTGGACGCACATGGTGCTCTGCTTCGTACCAATCAGCTACAGCTTTACGATATTCATCAGGAATCTCTTCATAACCGAATAATCCCATCGAAATCTTATCTTGCAAAGCTTGAATGATTTCTGGAGCTGTCTTGAAATCCATATCAGCAATTGTCATTGGCAATTCATTTTGTCCGACATCCCACTTAGCCGAATTACCAGCGCGTTTTTTATTCAATGTTTCAAAATCGTAATTCATCAGGCCACTCTCCTTAAACTTTTTGAGTTACTTTGATTGAGGTCTTAGTCTTATCAATTTCAGGGTCATCAAAAATAATATTGTCTACAGATTTAACTTGGATTGAACCACTGATTGGATTCTTAATACTCATAACATCAGTTGTAATTTCAGCATCGATGTTTGAACAATATTCAAAGGCCAGATCAGTTCTGAGCAATTTACAGTTAACCATCTTTAAGCCATCGATATAACAAAGGCCTTGATCACTCTCAATTGTACAATTAATCAAAGTAATATTCTTAGTGTTCCAAGCTAAATATTCACCACTAATTTTTGAATCATAAATTGTAACGTTGTCACAATTCCAGAAGGCATCTTTTGATACAAAACTGGAATTGTGGATTTCAACATTCTTGGCACCATCGAAAACATAGTTACCGACAACATTTAAGTTTTCAGCATATATATTTTCACTATCTTTACCAAAGTAATTACCGTTTACTTCAACGTCTTTCATCTTGATATCTTTACAAGTCCACATTGTTTCCTCAGCATCAGCAAAATGAACATTGTTCAATCTAATATCAGAAGCACGACGGAAAAGCTTTGGTGCTTGCAAAGCTGAATCGTTGATTTCAATATCATCGGTATACCAGATACCCGAACGTGACATTGTTTCAAAAATAGAATCATCAACCTTAACATGTTTAGCATACCAAAGTGGGTACTTCCACTTGAAAACGACATCGTTTAAATCAATATTGCGTGCTTCTTTTAGTGGAGATTCACCTTCACCAAATGTTGTATCTGTTATTTGAGCGTCGTGTTCTTTGAATAAAGGACGTTCACCATCAAAATAACCTTCATTTATTTGTTTCTTCATTTAATTGCCAAACCTTTTTGTAAAAAATTTTTCTAACGATAATAATTATTATCCATCGTCATTGATATGTTAAATACTTATTCTAAATACATAACTATACCTTTTTGTTATGACTAACTATTTTCTACTGATTGTAAGGCATATAGTTCAGCATATTTACCACCTAAAGCCAATAGTTCTTCATGTGTACCTCGTTCAACAATCTTACCTGCACTCAAAACTAAGATTTGATCAGCATCTTGAACCGTCGACAATCTATGAGCAATCGAAATAGTCGTTCGATCATCACGCATTTTTTTCAAACTCTTCGTAATACTTTGTTCAGTTTGAGGGTCAATATTAGCAGTCGCCTCATCCAAAATCAAAACTTTAGGATTTCTAACAATCGTTCTTGCAAAAGAAATCAATTGTCGTTGTCCTGTTGAAAAACTACCACCACGTTCAGTTACTGGCGCATGGTATTTTTCGGGCAATTTCTCAATAAATTCATCTGCATCAACAAACTTGGCTGCTTGTTCAACTTGTTCATCGGTAATTTTGTCATCAAACATTCGAATATTTTTGGCAATATCACCATAGAACAAATATGGTTCCTGAATAACCAAGCCTAATTGTCGACGTAATTCTTTAGTCGAGTAATCACGAATATCATGATCATCAATCAGAATTTGACCTTCGCCGAATTCATAAAAACGCAGCATAATATTGATAATTGAACTTTTACCACTACCAGTGTGGCCAACAAAAGCAATATTTTCACCCGGTTCAACCGTAAAGGAAATATCTTTCAAAATTGGTTCATCTGGATTATAGCCGAAAGTAACATGACGGAACTCGATTTTACCTTCAACAATTTTTTCTTTACTATCCTCATTTTGCTTAGGAGCATAAGAATCATTGTTGAACATTCGCATAATTCGATAACCGGCAACCAAACCATCTTGGAAGAACGACATATAATTCATTACGTTAGACAAAGGATTGAAGAAGTTTTGTTGGTATGACAAGAAGGCATAAATTACACCCGCTGCTACCAAACTATTCATACTCTTCATTCCAAAGCCTAATAACGCAACTAATTCAGCCAAAGTAAACATCAGATTGATCATTGGATTCAATAAAAACGAATTGACATTGATCATCTGCGAACGCATTTGATAATAGGCATTATTCTTATTTTCAAATTCAGCCGTTTTACGTCCCTGTTGACCAAATTGTTGAATAACACTGATACCCATCAAGGATTCATTCAATTTAGTATTGATTTGACTCAAATACTCACGTAAACGTTGATAAATTTTTGAACTAATATGTTGATAAATCCAAACAACTAAGTACAAAAGTACAACGAACAACGCCGTAAAGATTGCTAAAGGTACACTAACTGATGCCATAGCAATAAATGACGATACCATTGAGAATAACGCGATGATGATCATCAAAAACAAAGTCCAAAAGTTGTACAACGTTTTAGTATCATTAGTTACTCGTGAAACGATTGAACCAGCTGGAGTAACATCAAAATACTTCAAACCTAAAGTGTGTAGTTTATGAAAAAGTTGACTTCTAATTTTTTCCAAAGTCCGCTCCGCACCCATTGAGAAGAAAAAATTCTGAATGAATTGCACGATGGCTTGAATAATAGTTCCAATCGCATAAAGAATTGCAAAACCGATAATCAATTGCACACCGGTACTCTGGTTAGTCAAATAATGATCCATGTAATACTGCAACATTCTGGGCAACATAATATTAATAACACTCAAAACAATGGCAAAGCCAATAGCAATCCCAAATTGCATTTTAAATTCCCAAGCAAATTGAAAAAGCCATTTCAGAATCTTATTTCGATCCTTGTGCGACAATGATTGTACAGTTTTTAGGATATTCTCTTGTTCATTATTTTTCATCATTCAGCCTCCCCTCTAACTCGGCTGTCTTTTCTTGTAAATGGAAGGTATCGTAATACCAACCTTTTTGAGCCAACAACTCTTGATGAGTACCCTTTTCAAGAATAGTTCCATGATCCATAACCAATATCTGGTCAGCTGCCTCAACAGAACTCAAACGACTGGCAGCAATAATAGTTGTCGCATTCTTACGATTATGAGCAATTCTTTGTTCAATATTACGTTCAGTTTTAAAATCGACCGCAGACAAAGAGTCATCCAGAATCAACAATTTAGGATCACTCAAAATAGCTCTAGCAATTGCTAAGCGTTGTTTCTGACCACCAGACAAGGACACTCCTAATTCACCGACCTCTGTATCGTAGCCATTCGGCATCTTTTCGATATCAGCATCAAGATCGGCTACCCGACTGGCATCCTCAACTTGAGCTTGATTAGCTTCCATATTGGCAAAACGAACATTGTCTCTAATGTCAGTTGAGAATAAGAAATTAGTTTGTGGCACATAACCAATCGTGTTTAAATAATTATCAATATCATACTTACGAATATCATTTTCGCCCATCTTGATTGAGCCATCATAATGATCAAAATCACGCATCAATAGACTGATAATGGTTGATTTACCACCACCAGTTGGACCCACAATCCCTAAAGTTTGCCCTTCTCTTAATTCAAAATGAACATCATGCAAAGCTGTGGCACTATCATCGTCAGGATAATGGAAAGAGTGAACATTAAAGTCCAAATTACAATCTGTAATTGTTTCAATTGCATGTTTAGGACGAATTAGTGAAGATTTTTCACCTAATAAATCACTAATACGATCATAACTAGCTGAACCACGTTCCAAGACATTGAACAAACTACCAACAGCGTACATTGGCCATGTTAATTGAGTCATATATGTAATGAATGAAACTAATTGACCAATTGTGATCTGCTTATTCAATACTGCTAGACCACCGAAGATGATCGTAATCACGTATGAAATCCCCATGATCAGTGTCGTCAACGGATCAAATAAAGCATCCAAACGATAAGAACGACGATTGGCCTTGATGTTATCATCAACATAATTGTTGAAATCAGCCTCATCTTCACGTTCTTGACCAAGAGCCTTTAAAACTTTAATACCAACAATACTTTCCTGAGTCTTATTATTGATACTAGAAAATTCTGCTTGTGATTTAGAAAAGGCATCATGAACCTTGCCTCCTAAAATATTAGCCATAATTCCCAAAAGAATAAGTGGCAATACCGCTAGAATTGTTAACTTCCAACCAATGAATAACCCCATAGCTAGAATAGTAGAAGTTCCGGTAATTATGGAGTCGGCCAAAGTTAAAATACCTGGTCCTGCAACATCACGTACCGCATCAATATCATTGGTAGCATGCGCCATCAAATCACCAGTACGCCATTTCTTATAAAAAGTAGCATCCATCTTCATAAATTGACGATAAAGTCGACTTCTTAAATCCCTCTCTAAAACGAAAGAACTTCCAAATATCATTTTTCGCCATAAAAATCTTAAAAGATATTGTGCAATCGCTGTCCCCAAAAAGATCAACATACTTACTAATAGAAAATTACCCGTGACGTTACGTTTACTAACCGCGTCAACGACATTTCCGATAATCTTAGGAGGAATAACATTTACAATTGCGACAATGATTAAAGCTATGACTCCGATTAAATATTGTTTCCATTGGTTTTTAAAAAACCATTTGAGTCGTGAAAAAATCCCCATGTCATCTCACCTACAATCTAAAAATTACATTATTAATACCTTACACCCTCAAGTTAACTTTAAAGCAACTCAGAAAACGTTTTCTGGCTATAATTTTAATTTTATTATAAAAAAATAGCGGTATTCTCATAATTAAATAAGAATACCGCTAATTAACATCAAATTAAACTATTATCTACCAAAGCAATTCAGTGTTTTTAACATCGTTAATTGTCTTTGTACCAGCCAATTGCATAGTAATGGATAATTCCATGTTCAAGTGTTCAATTACATCTGTTACACCTTGAGCACCACCGAGGTTCAATCCATAAATGATTGGACGACCAATAGCAACTAAATCAGCACCACTAGCCAAGGCTTTGAAGACATGTTCACCACGACGAACACCACTATCAAAGATAACTGGTACACGTTGATCAACTGCATCAGCAATGTCTGGTAAAACTTCAAATGAAGCTGGACCACCATCTAGTTGACGGCCACCATGGTTAGATACCCAAACACCATCGGCACCAAACTCAATAGCTAATTCAGCGTCGTCAGGTGATTGAATACCTTTAACGATAACTGGTAGACCAGACATATCCTTAATCTTTTGAATGTCTGTAGGTACGATTCCTTGTTTAGCTGAAGCATAAATTTCAGAGATTCCCTTACCTTCACCGTCACCAGCTGAATATCCAGCTAAGTTAGGCATTGGAAGTGGGAATTGGAACTTATTAGCAACATCAGCTTCACGATAACCACCTAAAGTAGAATCAACAGTTAAGACAATAGCTTTAGCACCAGCAGCAACAGCCTTTTTAATTAGGAATTCGTTAAAATTATCATCCTTACTCATATATAATTGGAAAAATTGTGGAGCATCAGGAGCAGCGGCTGCAGCATCTTCAATTGAAGTACTTGCATAAGTACTGATTGAGAAGATAGAACCGGCAGCAGCTACACCTTTAGCTGTGTCAGTTTCACCTTTAGCATGTGCTAATCCTTGAGCAGCTGAAGGTGCTTGAATAATAGGAGTCTTCAAATCAATATCCCATAATTTAGTACTTAGATCTGCATGATCGATACCTTGAAGTACACGTGGTTCAATCTTTCTCTTATTAAAGGATTCAGTATTTTGTTTCTTAGTCCATTCATCCTCAGAACCACCACTGATATAACCAAAGGCGCCCTTTTCATTACTCATATGATCCTTCACACGAGCCTCTAGACCAGCAATATTTAGAATATCTACATGATTTTCAGCAGTACTTGCTTCATACTTCTTTTTCATTAAAAATCCCATCCTTTTTACTTGTATTTGTTCAACAGGATCAGTTTAACCTACATTTGTAAATTTTGCTGATATTTGTTCCGAAAATATCAATTTTTCTTTTAATATTGATGAAATAATTTATTTTATATTAGTGTTAAATGCCGTCTTCCACAACAAGCCCGATTGGTCTGGAACGCTGTGGACACTGATTTGAGCCAATTGAAGATCACAATTGTCTCAAATACAGGTCTTCTACTAAGTGATAAATCACTAAGTAGAATCTCACGGCTGAGACCAATCGGACTTGTTGTTCCAGACTAAATCTCTATTTTTCAATTATCGTGGAATCTAAATAATAAATAAGAACAGTCTCTATTAAGAGATTCAAATTCATTTTGAATTCCTAATGGAGACTGTTCTTTTAATTTAAAATTTCTATTTGATTGTAATCTCAAGTTTACCTATGTCCTAAAACATTACTTAATCGTAGATAAGCCACAAAATGGAAACCAATTCCTGCTAACAGGAAAAACGCTCCTAATGGAACAAAGAATAATGAGCTAATGATAGCCAAGATATAAAGACTAACACTGACTAAAGGATCATATTTATTCTTAGCAAAAGCACTATTTTCCATCCGATTCGATTTTAGTTCGTGATGTTTTCCGATATACGAGTACAAAACGTAAAACATAAACGAAATAATAAGCGCTACTAAGTCATATGTAATGAATGCTACTCTGATATCATTTAAATTTCCACGGCTCAAGGTGTCCGCCACTAATGCCATTGGATAATTAATCAATGTAATTGTGAATAACATCAAGAGATTGATCAAATTCAAATTGCGATTGATGGCTTTGAGTGCATTGAAGTAATCATGATGAAATAACCACAACGTACCCACGTAAAAATATGAAACTATATAGGCTATCAAAATTGGCCATTGATGAAACATGGCGGTTAACAGATGCCCAGATTTAAAACTTGGAACCGTGAATTCCAAAACCAAAATAGTAATCAAAATGGCAAAAACACCATCGCTAAATGCTAATAATCTATCTTTTGTCACTAAAAATTCTCCCTCACTCTATAGCTTCATCGTCTGAACTAAGAATCTTATTAAAGACAATTGGACAGACTAAACAAGTAATAATGGCCGCCAACGTGATTGCTCCTGACTGAGCAGTAGTAATCAATTTCAAATTGCGTCCAACTTGTAGAATGGGCAAAACTAAAGTAATCGTTGTGGACGTAACAATTGCAGCGGCACTGGCATATCGTCTGCCAAATCGTTTACGAAAGACAAAGTAAACAATTGCCTTTGACACGATGAAAGCTACCAAAAATACTGGAATCAACAATAGAGCCTGTTTGTTAGTAAACAAAGTTCTCAAGTTTAGATTTACTCCTGTAGTAATGAAGAAAACTGGTATAAAAAATCCATAACCCATTGAGCTCAATTTTTCTTCAGTGTCAGGCTTTGGCTTCAACAATTTCATCACAGCACCTGCCAAGAAGGAACCCAAAATACTTTCAGCACCAATTTGTTCAGCAAAAGTAACCAAAGTGAAAATCAAGAAGAAAGCTAAACGGATATCTAATTGTGTCGTTGATTTATCGATTTTATCAAAGAAGACATAGATTCGATTGAAACGATGCAACAGAACAATTGCAATAATAAAAATAACCGGCAAGCCTAATACGGAAATGTAATGCTGTTGCTTAACAGCTGAATAAATTGTCAAAGCCACCAAAGGAATAAATTCCCCGAACGCTGATGTTAACAAAATCGTTTGCCCATAATTAGTATTCAGCAATCCAGCCTCTTTTAAGAGTGAAATGATAACACCTAGAGCAATCGTACTGAATAAAATGACTGCCAAAATAAATTCACTGAAAATTCCAGTAACGTACAAAATGCCACTTAAAATCATCGACATAATAAATATCGATATGAAACCAGCAAATGAATTACCCAAAGGCGAATAAACCGATTTATCCTTCTTAGGCTCCAATAGAGAAAAATCAATCTCCATCCCACCTAAAAAGATCAGCATGATCACACCCAAATTAGCAATGTATTGAACACTGACATCTGGATGAACAATATTGAGACCAGTCTTACCAATGATGATCCCCATAATAATTTCTGAAATAGCCGTAGGCATCCGTTGCAAATGAAACCTAGCCGTAATAAGAGGCGTAATCAAAGCAGCGAATAATACGATCAATAAAGCAAATTTTCCCATAACAAAACCTCAAAGAGCGAAGCAGGCCCGCTTAGATTCTGATCATTTGCAGGACTTTGCGAATTGGCTGCGTAGCAGACAGTTCGTGAAGTCAGGCAAAGCACAGGAATCTGGCCTGCGTAGCTCGTTTCCACTATAAAGTATAGAACCATAGTTATTCTAAAACAAAACACAAAATTATCCCAAAATAAAAAATCAATTAACAACAAAAACAATAATTATCTATCAATAAAAAGTCAAAAAAACCAACTTGAAACAGAGCATAGTTTTTCCCATCTAAAAAAGTCCAGCATAGCAACCACAAAAAATGATAACTACACTAGACTTATTTTTTGTTAATTGATTAATTACTCTACTTCAGTATTCAATTTTTCAGGTTCACCAATAACAAAATGATCAACAATAGCGATAACTAAGAATGCTAAGGCTACTAGACAGACACCGATCCAACCGATACGACTCCAAGCCCAAGTTGCGGCTAAAGTTCCGATGGAGCCGCCTAAAAAGTAACTAAACATAAAGATTGAATTATTACGACTACTCTGTTGATGATTCAATGACTGTACAATTGCTTGATTAGAAACTTGACTGAATTGTGTTCCCAAATCAAGCAATACGATACCAACTATTAGACCAATCATCCAGAATCCCACTAGCCAGAAAACTACAAATCCTAAACCAGACAAAATCATACTTAGACCGATTGTTAATTTGGGAGATTTCTGATCAACTAAGTTGCCGACCCATGGTGCTACCAAGATACCAGCAATACCTAGTAACCCTAATAGTCCAGCAATACTACTGCCTAAATGATATTGAGCTGCTAAATAGAATGCCAATGTAGACCATAAAACGTTAGACATCCCAAACATACAAAAACCATTTATAGCTGAACCACGTAATTCCTTTTGTTCAATGAAAAGTTTAGGCAAAGTCTTGATTACAGCAAAGTACTTCAAATCACGATGTCCTCGTTTATCATGAGGCATGAAAAGATGCACTATCAACAAGAAAACCAAATCCACTCCGGCCGCAATTAAATATATGTACTGCCAAGGCATGATACTACCAAGCAAACCACTAAATGAACGTGACAATAGAATACCTGTTAACAAGCCGCTCAACACGATACCCAGAACCTTACCACGTTGCAATACTGGAGCTAAATATCCAGCATATGGAATAATAATCTGTGGTGCCACAGAAGTTATCCCTATCAAGGCTGTTGCCACTGCAAATATCCCAGCATTCGGTGCCCAAAACGCTAATAATAACGAAATAATCGATAAAATCATCATGAATTGAATCAAATGATAACGATCAAAAATATCCCCTAAAGGAACAATCAGTAACAATCCAAAAGCATAACCCAATTGAGTGATCATGGCTAACATCCCCACAACCGATTTAGAAATATTGAAATCAGTCGCAATCAAGTTTTCAATTGGTTGAATAAAATTCAAATTGGCAACAATAACTCCAGTCACCACCGCCATCAATAAAATGGTCTTTTTTGACAAAGTCTCTGTCTCTTCCAAACTAATATCTCCCTATTCTGCAAATTTCTTCAGTGACGAATCAACCCATTGTAAAGCAGCCTTCATCTGTACTTGTTTTAATGAAATCACCCATTGAGCATTCTTTAAATCAGGAGCTGAGATAGGTGTCTCTTTCATATCAACTATCTGTTGAGATAACGATTTCTGATTTTCTAACAAATAATTTTTATATTCATTTAAAATTTCTCGACGCAATTCAGGTTCTATTTGATGAAAATTACGAAATTTAACACTGTAAGTGAATTCCAAATTAGGATTCAAAGGTACCTTTTGTATCATTAATTCCTTAAAACGAATCCGACCGCGATCAGTAATCGTCGCCACTTTTTTCGATCGTTTCCCCACATCGACTTGGTCATTCAAAGTAATATAGCCAGCTTCATTCAAACGTTTAAACAATGGATAAATCATTCCAAAACTGATTTTTCGTTGCCGACCCACAATTTGTTGTAAAATCTGCCGCATCAAATAACCACTCATCGACTCATCCATAAGTTGTCCTAAAACAAACAAGTCATACATTATCTCACTCCCCTTCAATATATCAGTCTGATATATAATCAACTTTTCTAATATATATCAGCTCAATATTGTTGTCAAATTGCAATTTAAGCTTGACCTCAAGTCGACTTTAAGTAATAAGGTTAATTTATCAACTAATTTACTAAGGAGAATAGACATGACTAAACCCTATATTATCTGTCATATGATGACATCAGTTGACGGTCGCATTGATTGCGATATGACCGTCCAACTTCAAGGAACACAGGAATACTACTCAACTCTCAAAGATATCGAAGCTCCCACTACTCTAAGCGGTCGTGTTACTGCTCAATTAGAATTGGCACAAACTGGCGAATTCGAATCAAAAACTAACGAAGCTCTTAATAAAGAAACCTTCAATAAAAACAATGACGCCGCCGGATACGAAGTAATTGTCGATACCAAAGGAGTTTTGCTCTGGGACGAAGATTATAACTACAGTAAGCCACACATCATTATTACTAGCGAACAAGTAAAAAAAGATTATTTAAATTACCTAGATTCTAAACAAATTTCTTGGATTGCAACCGGAAAAACTCAAATTGATTTAGCTAGAGCCGTAGAAATCTTGGCAGAACAATTTAATGTCGAAAGAATGGCAATTGTTGGTGGTGGACATATTGATGGATCATTTTTAGATGCCGGTCTGATTGATGAAATCAGTCTACTAATTGGACCTGGAGTTGATGGACGCCAAGGCATGCCTGCTGTTTTCGATGGTCGTCCCCAAGACCGTAAACCAATGCCATTGAAATTACAGAGTGCCCAAACGTATGAAGACGGTGCTGTTTGGTTACGATATTTAGTTAAAAAATAACGTTGAAAACAAAAAAGAAACGAATAAATAATCGTTTCTTTTTTGTTTTACCTAAAGTTTTAATACATCGGTAATTCAATCGTAATACCACTTTCATCAATAAAAAAATCAAATTTGTTATAGTTCAATTAATCCACTTAATTCCTTTATTGATAGCTTAATTTTTTTCGGCTTTTTGCGTTGCATATCTTTATCTACGTACAACAATCTATTGCTCTCTATCTTAAAATGAATTGTTTTTATTTGATTGGGTTCTAAAGAAACCTTCTTATAGTCCATTAATTGCTTTTGACGTGGGAGTACATCGGTTCCAAAGAAGCTTGAAAATAATAATATTGTTTCCTTACCATCCTGATTAGAGATATTTTTTACATCCACGGATACACGAGCAATATTATCTTTATAATTTACTTTTAAATTTTTATAATCAAAAAATGCATAACTAAGTCCATAACCAAATCTCAAAAGAGGGGATCCGGTTTCATCAAAATAATTCTCATTTTTTAAAACTCGTCTCTGATAATAGTAGACAGGTAATTGTTCTGCATTTCTAGGATAACTGATTGGCAATTTACCATTTGGATTCATTTTTCCAAATAAAATATTCGACACTGCTTTAGGACCTTGCTGTCCAGGATACCACGCTAATAATACGGCATCCGCTAATTGTATTATCTCAGTAATATCATAAGGACGCCCCTGAATCATAACTACAATGATCTGTTTCCCAGTCTTCTTTAATGCTTTTAATAAATCAATTTGATTACCTCCGAGACTAAGACTTGCAACATCTACATTTTCTCCAGTATCTGTGTTTCTCAAAATACTTTCGTCGCTCATAGCACCATTATTTAAAAAACTCATATCAAAGTTTCTCATCGATGAACCACCCATCGTTAGTACCACGGCATCAGCGTTACTGGAAATATTCACTGCATCATTAATCAATTTTTTATCTTGAGTAACTTCTCTAATATTACTTCCTTTAGCATATGTAATATCTGAGGTATATTCACTCAAGGAATCGATGAATGAAGTGTATTGACTATTTAATTGAGGTGCAGTGTAGTCACCTAACCAATGATAAATATTTTTTACATGTGGACCAATTACAGCAAGCTTGGTTCCCTTTTTAAGTGGCAGTACGCTGGAATTTTTATCTGATGGTACTCCATTTTTAACTAAAGTTATACTTTCAGATGAAAGTTCTAAATTTAAATCATTACTTTCATTTATTACTTCTTCTATATTTGTATCATCCTCATCAACGTACGGATCATCAAAAAGTCCCAACAGAAATTTTATTGAAAGCACACGTTTTACTGAATTATTTAAATCTAGTAATAATTGAGGATATTTTTCTATTGCATCCCCGATGTGCGTATATACGTCGTCCCAAAGGCTCAAATCAACTCCAGCATTTAATGCGGCAAATACTGACTCACTATAATTGCCATAAAGATCCACTAATCGGTCCAAAGCAGTACCGTCAGCCATGACAATTCCCTGAAAGCCATTTTTCTTACGTAATAAATTATCTAACAAATTACGATTTGCATGACAAGGTACCCCATCAATATCATTATATGCGGCCATCACTCCGACAGCTTTCTTGAGACTAGAAATAAGTGGACCATACACTTCCAAGAATTCCCTTTGTCCCATTGGAACTGTACCGGAATTATGCCCACCTAATGCTTCACCTTGACCAATAAGATGTTTAATTACAACCCCAACATGTTTACGAGCATTTTTTGATACCTTCTCATCTAAAAAATTGGTATCACTAATGAGATCACCTTGAAAGCCATCAATTATTGCCTTCGTGTAGGATCCCGTTAAGTATGGACTCTCACCAAAAGTCTCTTCCGACCTCCCCCATCTAGGATCCTTCAATAAATCCAGAGAACTTACAAGTGCCAAATTTCCACCTTTAAGTTGAAGCTCTTCAGCCTGTAATTCAGCCGACCTCTGTAGAAGCTCTGGATCGAATGTATTTCCTTTACCAATATTGGTTGGATATGTTACGGAATCCAATGCCTGATGTCCATGAGGCATTTCTTCGACAATTAAAGTTGGTATTCCTAAACGAGATTTACTAATGACATATGACTGAATCATATTTGCTAACTGTGCGCTTTCATTAGCACGAATACCATTATCATAATTCTTTTTAGACCATGGATCAGCTCTAAACAATCCATAAAGAGCACCTAATCCTTGTCCCCAATTGACATGATTTTTGAATTTATTAGTTAAATTAATACCTGATGAATCCTTATAATATGATTGCCATCCATAAAGATGTTGATTAACTTGTCCAATTTTTTCCTGTAATGTCATTCTAGAAATCAAATCATTGACCCGTTCTCTAATAGTTAGATCTTTATTCTGATAAGGAAACAAGAGCGCTACCTCCCTACATTTTCATTAATGAAATCTAATGCTAACTGACAATATGTCATATTCGACCAAGAAAACCACTCTCTTGTATACTTGCTTTGATCATTCATATCAACACTTTCATGGCATTGGGACGTTTTATTATTTGTTTCCGAAATAACATCAAGTTGATGAACCTTTTTATCTAAATTATCTGAAGTCAAACCTTCTATAGCGATACTAATCGGCCAAACATAATTAACTGGTGTATGGTTACTTCCAATTCCTTGCAACACTGTTCCCGAATAATAATAAGGATTTTTCGAGCTTAGAACGAATTCACGCGTATTTTCATATAGCGGGGCATCTTTTGAACAATACTTAATAAACGGAAGCGACAAAAGGCTCGGTACATTCGCATCATCCATTAACTTATAGTTCCCCATTCCATCGACCTCATAAGCATATCCAGTCGTATCATCTGATAATTGTACAATTGCATAACGATTTATTCCTGATTTAATTTCATTCAATAAAGTTAATACTTCATTCTTTAAAGTTGCAAATCTTTCGGGAACCTTATCCAATAATGGCGTTAAAACAGAAACAACAAACATATTAGAAGGAATATGATAACCATAAACACATGCATTGTCACTTGGTCTAAATCCATCCCAAATCATACCTGTGTACTTGACTGGTGTTCCTTTTCCATCATTTGATAAAGTATCATTCGAAGGACAATCCTTGCGTTTGAAATAGTATGGTGAAGTATTATGATGCTGCTCAGTTTTGAATACATCTATAATTATTGAAAGATTATTCCAAAATTCTTCATCAAAAATATCAGTATTTCCTGTTTTTTCATATAAATTATTTGCTAAAAATAATGGTGCACATAACGAATCAATTTCAAATTTTCTTTCCCAAACGTGATCTGAAACAGGAATATTCGAATCATCATCACTCCAATGTGCTCCCGATGAAGTTTGATTAAACGCATTTGCATAAGGATCCATTTTTACAAAACGTAATTCTCTCTTTAATACTCCTGTTAATAAATCATATAAATCTGGTATTTCATTGATTAATGATACATATGGAAGAACTTGAAATGTAGCATCCCTTAACCACATAGCAGGAATATCTCCCGTTTTTACAAAATATGATCCATCGTCTTCATACTTCGTTGCTTTGGTTAAAACATCGGTTAATAGATCTCTAAACAATCTTGTGTTTCTAGTATTGTTTAATTCATGATTAGATGAATATTGATTAAGACTAACAATTACTGATTCAAGCACATTACCTTTTACTTTTTCCCTCATAATTATTCTCCATAACTAACTAAAACACCCTATATGAATAGAGTGTTTTAGTTTTTTTATTCAATTGGATATATTCCAAAAGTTCTTATTTCACCTGGACCAAATGATGATAATTCATATTCTTTGACGTTATCAACGCCATTTTCAATCACTTGATTATTGAGGTCTAAAATTTTGATGTTGCAATTGTCATACAATGAGATACTACCGGGATTTTTAAGCGTGTTTTTAAATGGATTATATAATCTTACAACTAGGCCTGTCCCATCTGTTGTTGATGTAAATGAACTTTCTACCAAATTATCAGCTTTTACATTAACCAATGATTTATGATTTAACGTTTCAATATTCTTATTAATTCTGAAATATTGAACACGCATCGTAAACTTGTCTATATCCTGATTTTGGTAGAACAAATCATCAACACTTAATAAGTTATGTTCTCTTTGTAGTTTGGAAGGATCAAATTTCTTATCAACAATGATTCCGCCTCTGAATGTCATATCTCCTTGAAGTTGACTATCAGGTGTCGGAACATATTTAGTTTGCAGACCAGATGCATCACTCGGTCTCCTTAACAGATCAGGTCTACCTAAGAATCCGACTCCTCTAAATAATGTCACAGCAAGGCTACTGAACGAATCACCAATAACTTGAAAATCCTTTTCTCCCAATCCAATAAATGAAACACTCGATTCAGAATTATGTATGTTAGTAAAATGAAGAAATGGTCTAATTGAGGTTGGCTCTTCATGATAGCCAATATCCTTCCAATCTTTCAAATGTGGATCAATCACCGGACGCTCAATTGTTCCAAATGGTGTATCTGAATAGCTATTCTTAGCATTTATATCAGTATTAATCACCATTCTTAATCGATGATCTAAAACATTATTGGCTAGATTTAATGCCACACCAATTACTGGGTTATTTTTCTCCAAAGTAAGTTGTAAATTATATTTTAACTTCTTACTCTTTTGTTTCTTACTTCTTTCTTCTAAATCCGCTGGTAATGACCAATCTCCCTTAATGGAAAGTGAACTGTAGAGCTCACCTTTAATTCCCTTAGTCTCAGAATCATTGAAATTCAATGACAGAATCCAATCCTTATATGCAGGTGAATAATCGTACGTGTCTCCTTCATCTCCACCATCTTCAACAGTAAGAAAATCATGATAAATTTTTCCGCTATTCTTATCAGTCAATGTAAGACCAGAATGATTCATTGAAATTAGATAATATTCGTTTTCAATTACATCAGAATTTTTAGGTACAATATTTTTATCAACAACATTCTCTTTTATTAAGATTCCAGTCCAATCAGTAGGCTGAATGGTTAGCACTACAGCAATTGTTGTCTTGTAATAATAATCTGGTACCATTTCTTTTTCATTATGACGCAATACTGCTCTATTAATCTTATCTTGCTTAATAACTTGATATTCTACTTTGTCCCCTTTTTCGTTAACAAGTTTGAAATCAGGATTTTGGGTAATAACATATGTTCTATGAACTTTTGTAATAGGCGAAACGGTAGGATTCCAGAAGAACAAATCCATCTTATCGGTAACATTGCTACTCAATTTGCGAAGAAGATAGCCTTTCAATGACAATCCTAGTTGTAAGGCGACTTCTCCTCTATGATAAATGTCACGATTAGTTTCATCACTATTGCATCCCCCCGCGGAATCGTGAGCCTGACCTCTAAAAATGGTCTTCCAAATTTGAGAAATTATTCCTGGCTTTGTTTCAATACCATGATATTGTGCCATAGCCATTAATGGTTCTACCTCATACGTCATTAACCTTTCTAATCTGTCATACAACATCTTAAGATCGGCTCTGGAAGAATAAATTCCTCTATGTATTTTAGAGGTACTAGGATCTACAAACTCACCAGAATAAGTAGGTAACTCCTTTTCCTTAGAAAGTTCTTTAAAGTATTCGGGGTATGTTCCTTCTACCAATTTAAATTCATTTTGTGAATCGTTGGCTTCCTTTATTCTTTGCTTTAAATTAAAATCAACAGGTCTTTGATCGCCACCTACAGGAAGTACTAAATTATTGACGTTAGTATCTGTACTAATCTTATGTAACAAGTCAGAATAGTTTGGAGATTCCATTAAATCAACGCCAACAGGATATCCATTTCTTAGATTGGCAACTAGAACCTTTGAATTATCATCACTTGTCCAATAGAAGTATCTAACCGATTTTTCTTTAGGCATTCCTCTCCAGAAAACAGCATTCTTAATGCCAAACCCATTATAAATTTTTGGTATATCATGATTTTGACCAAATGAATCGGGCAAATATCCAATAGGAACACTTCTACCCAGTTCAGATGAAAGTTTAATTCCTTGCTGTAAATTACGGACCATCGATTCTCCAGACGTAACCATTTCATCGACTTGAGTGTACCAAGGACCTACAAATAGACGACCGGCTTTTATAAACTTTCTTAATTCTGGAGCATTCTCTGGTACACTTTCCAAATAGTCATCGATAATAGACATCTGTCCATCTAATAGATAGTAATCAATAACATTATTTTTCAAGGCTCGAAGTACTTCATCCATGTGATATATGAATTGGATTCGAGCATCTTGTCTGGTGAAATACCATTCGAAGTCCCAATGAGTATGAGCAATAACGAATACTTTTTTCATTGTTGAGTCTTCTTTCTTAGTATTATTTAAGCTGTTTCAGGACCATCACTTGGTTCTTCCTCAGTTTCATTTTTGAAAACCGTTTTATCTTCATCATTTTCTTGTTCGTTTTGTTTTGCAATAGCGGCACGCTCACTACGTTGATTCAAAATTACGAATGGAGCGTATAAGAACGTATCCAAAATAACTAATACAAGTGTTAATACAACCGGACTTGTGTGGAACGCACCGGTTAGCCAAGTACTAAAGAATATCGGTTCACTACCGGAATTCAAAACAACCAGCGGTACAACCCATCCAATCTTAGTAACGACATAACCAATAACAGCATTGATAAGTGGTACAAAAATCCATGGTAAGAACATAATAGGATTTAAAACAATTGGTAAACCAAAAATGATAGGTTCATTAATTCCAAAACATCCAGGGATGAATCCCAATTTTGCAACTTCACGTTCCTTTTCACCTTTGTGAGTAAAGATAAGCATAGCAATCAACAAACCAAATGTAGCACCAGAACCACCAATCATGGCATAAACATTTGTCATTGTATTAGGAGCGATTCCAATACCTGCGAAGCTCTGAGTTCTTGCATATTGTGCACAATTTTGTAGATAAATTGGTAACCAGAATGCTGAAACAACACCCCAAACGATGTTAAATCCATGTAATCCTAGGAACCATAAAATTTGTTCCATCAAAATTACTACGATAATTGCGGGTAAACCAGTACCAACAGATAATAAAGGTTTAACTAAAACAACCGTAATAATCTCAATGATTGAAGTGTAACCTAAACTTTGAATGATAATACGGATGATACCAAAAATCATTAATGCACCGGTGATAGGTACAAGAGATGCGAATGAATCAAAGATATTCTGTGGTACGCTATCAGGCATTTTGATCTTGAACTTAGTTTTACCAAAACGAGCGTAAATCCAAACTGCAATCATACCAACGACCAGGGCTGTAAACATTCCTTGGTAATCAAAGAAATTAGTAGAGAATCCTTGAATAACTTTTGCCTTAGGATCCGCAAAGTTAACATTATTTGGAACCATTACGAAGTATGCAGCCAAAGCTAAAATAACGGCAAGAAATACATTAACTTCTTTATACTTTTTCTTTAGCTCTCTCGCATAGGAATATGAAGAACATAAAACAACAATAATTCCGATAATACCTAATGTTGCTGCATTTAAGTAACCAAATAAATTGCTTATATTGGTTAAAATTTCACTATGAATATGTTGATTTTTAATTAATTGATCAAGTTGCATTTTAATAACATTTGAAAAAGAACCGACAATTGTGAACGGAATAGTCATGATGAAGGCATTCTTGATAGCTTGAAGAATGCTATTACCTTGAACCCATACTGAAGCTTTTAATATAGGCTCTTGAACTTTTTTAACATCAAACTTCATTATATATTCAACCCCTTGATTTATTTGGAAGCGCTTTCTACAACACCAATTATATCTTGATTTATTTTTATGTAAAGACTTTTTAATAAATTTGTATAGATGAATTTTAACTATGTTTCGATAATTTGTATACAAATTATCAGTGAGTGATATAATTGACTATAATAAAGGCAATTGAGGTGAAGAAATTTGTATAGATATAAAGAAGTTTATTCTGATATAAAAAGAGATATTTTACGAAATCATTATCGTGCGGGAACATTAATGCCTACTCAAGACGAACTTGCAAAAAAGTACAATATTAGTCGTATAACGTTGAGAAAATCATTAGACCTACTAATAGACGAAGGCCTAATACACACTCAGCAAGGCAGTGGTACATATGTACGTCCGCAATTAGATGAAAATTCACCTGAATTACTTCCTTTAGACCTTCCTATTGGAGCAACCTACTCTCATCGAGATCAAAAGATAACGAGCAAAATATTATTTTTTGGTGCAAGATTGCCCAATGAAGTTGAACAAAAAAATCTAAAGATAAAAGCTAACGAACCTGTTTATGAAATTAAACGTGTTCGTCTACGTGATGATAAAATCTACAGTTATGAACACACAATTATGCCCACAAGAATCGCTCCACTAGACGAATCCATTTTAAAGGGAACTATTTATGGTTACCTCGGTGGCAAGATGAAAATCTTCATGACAGATGCCAGAAGAGTTGTTTATGCCGAATCCGCAAGTAAGGAAAGCGCTCAAGCTTTAAATGTTGACGAAGGTGCTTCTCTACTGGTTATTGAACAAATTGCATATGATCAGAAAGGTGAAGCTTTTGAATATTCCAAATCTAGATTTGATGAAAATCACTCAAAATTTGTAATTGATGTACATAGAAACGAATTTTGGTAATCAAAATTTTTACAAAAAAAGTGCTTATATTGATCAATCATTGGGAAAGAATCTCAATACAGATCGATATGAACACTTTTTTATTTTACAGATATTTTTAAAAGTTAAAAAGAGATCAGACATAAACATATCCAATCTCATTATAATTAATTAACAATAACAACTTTACCGAAGTTATGCCCGCTTTCCAAATACTCATGAGCATCTTTAACTTGATTCAATTTATAAATTTTAGTTGGTGCAACTTCAACTTGATATTGTTTTATATAATCCAACATCTCATTGAGTTTTTGACTATTAACTTCACCTGATGATAATGATGTCAACAGAGCGCCTTCATGAATATCAACAATCGGATCAAATCCATCCATATACCACTGACCACCTAATTCACCAGTGTTACAGACGATTCCATATGGCAAAACATGATTAAATGTATCTTTCAATGTAGCAGGTCCAACCAATTCTAAGACTTTATTAAATTTTTTATCGGTTTGTAAACGCCCATTCTTATCCTCAATCACTGAATCATAACCAGCTTTCAGAAGAACGTCTTGTTTCTTAAGACTTCTAACTGAGCCAGCAATTTTCATAGTTGGGTATTTAGATTTAAGTAATCGTAAAGCTGAAATACCAACACCGCTGGCACCAGAACGAATTAAAACTGAATCATCTGACTTTATTTGAAGATGTTTCAACGAACCAAACGCGGTATAAAAAGTTTCTGGAACAGCAGCCAAATCAGACCATTTCAAATCAGTCTGAACTGGATAGATCTGTTCGTTTGGTAGTAACACATACTCAGCATATGAACCATCGAAGTCACGTCCCATTTCACCCATAATGGAAATGACTTTTTGTCCGACTTTCAATTCATCCGAAGTACTATCAGTTACGACACCAACACATTCAATACCTAAGATACGTGGAAATTTGACACTTGGTGACAATCCTTGACGCGTAAAAATTTCAGAATGATTGATACCAAAGCCTTTAACCTGAACTAGTGACCAACCTGGTTTTACTTGAGGAGTTGGGACATCCTCATAATTCAAAACTTCTGGCCCACCGGCTTTTCTAACAACAATAGCTTTCATTAACTTTCCCTCCCATTAACATTATTATATGGCTAATCGAACTAATGCTAGGGAAATAATGCCTACAACTACAATCAATAATAATTTTTTAGTTAGAACAGCTGTTAGAACCGTTGGTATTGAGGCTATTAAATTAGCGTAATCAATCTGTGGCAAATGACCAAGGTTTTGATGAAAAAGATTCTCAAACCATAGGGCAGCCATAATGGTGATTGGTACAAAACCAAGGAATTCGACTACTTTTGCAGGTAGATTAAATTTTTTCAATAAAACAAATGGTAGAACTCTGGACAGCCAAGTCGTCAAACCACAAGCAATTAATGTCCATAAAACAAATTTAGTTGATGGCATGTTTCAAAATCACTCCTAACGCACAGCCAATTAAGGTTACAACTAGAATTAACAAATCACTGGAAATAAAAATCAAGCCAAAATATACCAATGGTAACATGATAGCTACAACGATCAACTGTACCTTTAAAGAAATTGACTTGTCACTAATTAATTGTAGATACAATAAACCAATAAACATCGCTACTAAGGCAAAATCCAAGCCTAATTTTTCTGGATTACTGATGACTTTACCCAACATAGCTCCAACCATCGTCGATGCTGCCCAAACTAAATAGGCTAATAAATTAACCGTGTTGAACCACTTAAAAGATAGTTTGCCATCGGTATAATTAAGCTTGTTCATACTCAAAGCAAAACTTTCATCTGTAATCAAACTACCTATAATAATATTTTCAAATATCGAATTCTTTTTAAAAAAATTGGCCGTAGTCATGCTCATCAAGATCATTCGTGAATTGACCAAAAAAACTGACAAAACAATTGAAACAATTGGTGTGCCAATTGCCAGTAAACTAACCAAAATAAATTGTGCTGACCCTGCGTATACGATTACTGACATCAAGGTTGCCATTAATACACTCATCCCCGCAGATGCCGCTACAATACCAAAGGAAATGCCAATTCCAATATAACCAAAAACAGTTGGCAATGTATCCTTTATACCACTCTCGACACTTAAACTGTCATCCATAATAATCCCCCTTTTTATGTATAAGACATTATAATAATTTTAATTTACTTACATGTCAATTAGACTAAAAACTCTATGTATGTTAATAACATACATAAGAACTTTTTTATGCATTAAAATGGAATAAAAGCTTATACAAAAGAGGCATAATTATGAAATTAGGAATGTATCACGGTCGAGCTGCCGTTATCAATGACAATCAACGTTTACAACTTATCAATGGTATCGAAAATGTGCAGTCTATTTTACCCAATCTAAACAAGAAATTATTTTTAAGTCGTGAACGGACTCTACCAGAAATGAACGCTTTTTCTTTACCTATAACTAATCCTAAACAAATTTTTGCAGTTGGTTTTAACTATCGAGATCACTTAAACGAGTTACATACTAAAGAACCTCAGGTTCCTAATATCTTTACTAAATTCATCAGTTCTTTAACTGGACCCAATCCCACTGTCACAATTCCTAGTTCTAAAACAGATTGGGAAACTGAATTAGTTATCGTTATTGGTAAAGGTGGTCGCAATATTGAACAAAGTATCGCCAATGAACACATTGCCGGTTACATGGTTGGACAAGATTTATCTGACCGTCAATTACAATTTGCCAACGATAATCCACAGTTTTCTCTAGCTAAATCTTATGAGAATTTCTCACCCATTGGACCTTGGCTAACTACTCCAGATGAAATCACAAATTTAGAAGATCTAACCATAACCACTGAATTAAATGGCGTCGAAAAACAACACAGCAAATTAGGTAACTTAATTTTTGGACCGGAAAAACTGGTCAGCTACTTATCTTCTATTACCGAACTATATCCGGGAGATCTTATCTTTACTGGTACTCCTGGTGGTGTCGGTACAGGACGAAATCCTCAAGAATTTCTCAAACCGGGAGATCAGTTAATTAGTAAAATCGAACAACTAGGACAACTAACGATTAATTTAGAATAAAGTTTCAATTAACACTAAAATATTTTTTGGAAACGCTATAATTAAATTAGCAAATTAAGGGAGGATTTTTATGAAAAAAGCAATCTTTGAAAAAGTCGGCCAAATGAAGGTCGAAGATGTTGAAATACCAAAAGTTCAAGCACCAGATGACGTTATTATCAAAGTAATTCGTGCTTGTGTCTGCGGTTCAGACCTATGGTCTTATCGTGGTTTAGAGGACAAATCTGAAAATTCTGAAAACTCTGGACATGAAGCAATCGGTATTGTTCAAGATGTCGGTGCCGATATTACAACTGTCAAAGCAGGCGATTTCGTAATTGCTCCATTCACACATGGATGTGGTCACTGTCCCGCTTGCTTAGCTGGTTTTGATGGTGATTGTCAATCCCATACTGATAACTTCAGTAATGGTAATCAAGCTGAATACATCAGATTTCAACATGGACAATGGGCTTTAGTCAAGATTCCTGGAAAACCTAGTGATTACAGTGAGAGCATGCTTAAATCACTTTTGACTTTGGCCGATGTTATGGCTACTGGTTTCCATGCCGCAACTGTTGCCAACATCAAACATGGTGACACGGTAGTTGTTATGGGTGACGGTGCTGTTGGACTTTGTGGAGTTATCTCTGCTAAATTACTTGGTGCTAAGAGAATAATTTCAACTAGTCGTCATCCCGATCGCCAAGCTTTGGCTGCAAAGTTTGGAGCAACTGATAATGTCGCTGAACGTGGCGATGAAGGTGTTAAAAAGATTTTAGCCTTAACTAATGGCTTTGGTGCAGATGCCGTCCTAGAATGTGTCGGTACTGAATTATCTACTGAAACGGCTTTGAAAGTTGGACGTCCCGGTTCTGTTGTTGGTCGTGTCGGCTTACCACATACTGGAAAAATAGACATTGCTCCATCATTTGGTAAAAATATTATCATTGCCGGTGGTCCTGCATCCGTTACTACTTATGACAAGAGTCGTCTATTAAAGGCTGTTCTAGATGGTGAAATCAATCCTGGACTAGTCTTCACCAAGAGTTTCAATCTTGATCAGATCAATGACGCTTATCAAGAAATGACTGATAGAAAAGTTATCAAATCATATGTCGTCGTTAGTGATTAATTGGTAATTAAATAAAGGCATTGCATAGAATTACGTCTATGTAATGCCTTTTTGTTATGTATGAAATATAGAAACTAATCTCTAAAATTTTTTCTTTCTAAAAATTGCGTAACCTAAAACAAAAAATAACAATGAATAAAGAATATTTCCAACTAATAGTTGCGAATTACTTAAATGGCTGACAAAATGATATGAACCGTAGTTATAATACTGCTTTGTTAAGTTAATCATATTTAGTGGATTCCATTTAACCACATCAATATATTTTAAATTTGCCATCATAAGACTAGAAGACGCACTTTGTCCCAAGAAGACAATTGCTAAATTCAAAGTAATTACTATTGAATTTACATTCACAATACATGAAGTAAAAAATATTATACTAATTATCAAAGTGGATGAAACAATATCGACTAAAGTAGTTATTAATAAGTTTGATAATAATGTCTGATGATACTGATTGATCATCAACCAAGAAAGATGCACATTTAGCGGTGTAAGTTGTAATAACACAGTAAAAATAACCGCTAAAATATGCAAAATAACATTATAAATAAAAACAATCATTAACTTTGAACCATACACTTGTAGTTTGTTGTCAGATTTATACAACATTGTCAAAATAGTATTATTTTGAAATTCCAAAGTAAATATCGTAGATGATACAACAACTAATGCAAATAAAATCCATTCACCTGAATCATAACTCGCCATGATCAACAGCTTTTGTTCAGAACCATTCATTGAAATACCCATAATGATCATCAAAACAAGCACAATTAGTGGCGCAATCCAAGTTATTTTCTGATGAATTAATTTATAAACTTCCTTATTTAAATCACTTATCATTTTCCACTACTCCCTTCAGACTCGACGCTTTTTAAAGGCCCAATAACCAATTATTAGAAAGATCATTGCGTAACTAACTGTACCCAACACCAATTCCACATTGGTCAACGAAGTATATTTAAAGTATTTGGAATCAGACAATTGATTAACAATATAAATCATATTCAACGGATTCCATCTTATTAGCTCACTCCAATTGTGAAACAAGGACATGAGAATGTTGGAAAATGTAGCACCTAGAAAACCGAGCATTAACCCTGCGACTATAACAATGGCATCAATTTTAACTAAAGAAATTAACAATAACGATAATGTAACGATAAAAATTGAATACAGGAATGTCCCAAATACATTAAATAATAGTGTCCTTAAAACATTAACGGTCAATAATTGTTGACTAAATGCGACTTCTAAAATAGTGAACATTGCTCCGCAAAAACTAAGTAATACGCTATATAGCACCAGAACAATAATTTTCGAAAAATAAATATTGAATCGATTTGAGCTCTTATAAAGCATAGTAACAATAGTATTGTCACGATATTCCATAGACATAAAGGCCGATGAGATTGTAACTAAAATTATCAGCGTCCATTGACCAGCTCCAAATAATTGGATTACATCCCTTTCATTGTGATGCCCCGTAATCAATGAATAATACATCAAAATAAATAATATTAAGACTCCCCAAAGGGGCTTCTTCTGATACCAAAACTTTTTCATTTCCTGACATAGATTATTCCTCATTATCTGAACCTTCTTTGTCAGTTAATATTTTCACTATTTTTTCCTCTAGATTTAACTTTTCAGGTTCTAATCTAGTTAAGTACAATCCATTTTGAAAAACTAAATTCTCCATTAAATTCACATTCTGAGAGTCTATTTCTAAATAATCTCCAACTCGTTGATTGCAAATATTATTGTGATTAAGTAAGTCTTCTATCAAATTTTCTTTATCTACCTGAACAAAATACTTTTTGCTACTATCTTGATTAAGCGAAGCCATTGATCTGTTTAAAATCACTTTTCCCGATCGTAAAAGCACCACTTGTGTCATAACTTTTTGCAATTCGCCCAGTATGTGACTGGAAATTAGGAACATACATCCCTGTTCAGCATACTTTCTAATAACATCACGAATCATAATAGTCGATTCAATATCTAATCCATTCATAGGTTCATCCAATATCACAAGTTCGGGATCATTTAATAATGCTATCCCTATTCCTAATTTTTGCTTCATTCCCAATGAATAGTCTTTAGATTTTTTATCAATAAAATTTTCCATCTTCAAAGTGCTAACGATTTCTTCCAAGTCATTATTGCTTTCTGAGTACAATAATAAATTTTGCCGCCCCGTTAAAAATGGATATATTGCCGGATGTTCTATTAATGCCCCTACTTTTCTTAAAGCCTGATGATTATCTTCAGTAACATTTTTCTCATCAATCGATATATCTCCTGTAAATTTAGTCAATCCCAATATAGTCTTCATGAAAGTCGTTTTTCCTGCACCATTAGGTCCAATCAGGCCGACAATTTCCCCTGGACTTATATTTAAAGAAACATCATGAATGATTTTCTTACCCTCAATGAACGTAGTTACATTCTTTATCGACAACATTTTTATTCCCCCATTCGTATCCTTGTTAACTTTAATTCTGTACTAATCAATCTAAGCAACAAGCAACTAATTTAAAGAATTAGTCAAAAGTAAATAGATATTTGCGCAACTTAAATGTTCGCAATCACCAATCATTAGTGATTCAGCAATCTTTTAACCGTTGCTTCTGATTTTTAATTCAAAACAATCTTCATCGTTATAACGATTATTAAAATTGCAAAAAAAACACCTCCCACTTTAATGGAAGGTGCCCTTTTATTAATCATCTTTTTTAGTTAAACGACTTAAAACAATAATTCCCATTAACATATAACAAATGGTAAATACTCCTAAAATCAAACTGAAAGAATTAACGATGCATGGTACTGAATAGAGTGCATAGATGAATTGGAAAGGATTGATCACCGTCAGAATATAATTCCATACCCCTTCTGGACGTACATTTAATAGTAATAAACCACCGAATAGAAACAAATTTATAATCATATAGAAGGTTCTTTGCTTACATTTAAATAGTAGTAGTAAGGACATCATCGAAATACTAATGATTGTTGTTAAAAATGAAACCAAGAATCCATATAAGAACGTATATGGTGACACTGGTGTGATAAAACAATCGATCACCAAATTAAAAATAAAAATCTGTATTTGAATAACAAACAATTGGACAAAAAATGCCGTAAACAAAATTGAAAAATTAGAATCAATCAAATTTGACGGCCGTCTAAAAAAGCCGCTTTCTCGAACTCGAATTAGATTCATTAAAAATCCATTCAAGACCGTTGTTACAACAATATACGCCCAATAAACATATAAAACTTCATTTCCCCGAAAATTAAGATTATTGTTCAAAAAAGCTATAATTATCGGCACTATTAAAGTATAAAAGAAAACAATCTTTTCCTGCATAACCATTTTTAATTGCAGTTTAAATAATTTCCAATCTTTCTCAAACAAATTTAGCAATCCCCTATAACAATTAAATATTTACTAACAAAATTAATATAGGTCTCCATTACTGTCAATTAGCTGTTTGATATAACTTTTTATTAGAATTTTTTATAAAAAAAGAGCCGTCCTCTCAGACAGCTCTAAACATTATTCTCCGCCACCAAAGATGTGGTCCAAAATGCCACTAAACTCTTTACGATTCTCTTTTGTATGTGGTTCACTGCTCAATTGCAAACCTGAATGGAAGGCTGTAATCAAGAATTCCCAGAATGTTCCATAAAGACCTAGTTCTTCATGATCCGCTGGAGCAATCGTGTAACGAATAGCATCTTCATCGCCGGCAATAATTTTTTGAACCCAATGTGGTTCACGTAAACTTTCACGACCAATAGCTGCAAAATCTAATCCTTCATCAACAACTTTCTCAGCATCAGCGGGTGTTTGAATATCGCCAACACCAATTAACGGTAAGTCACCAATATGTTTTTTAATAGTTAGGTTCAATGGCGTAGTAACGGATTTATCATTAAGTGATTTTCTCCAAACATCTCCCATTGAAACATGAAGATAATCGAGCGGCTTTTCTTTCAAAGCATCGACTAGTTTCAAAGTATCTTCGAATCTAATACCTGGATCTTCAATCTCTTCTGGAGAAATACGATACCCCATCAAAAATGGTCTGTCAGCATACTTTTCAATAATACTTTCTACTTCATCAACTACTGCCAATGGGAAAGTCATTCTCTTTTCAACTGAACCACCCCATTTGTCAGTCCGACGATTTGAATGTGGTGAGAAAAATTGTTGAATCAAATATGTATTAGCACCATGAATTTCAACACCATCAAAGCCTGCTTCAATTGCACGTCTTGTAGCCTGACCAAAATCATTAATCGTTTGTTCAATTTCCTCTTCCGTCAACTCACGTGGTACTTCTGAATTATTTCTGGTTGCTTTGACAGCACTTGCGCTGACTGGTTGTTGTCCTCGTAAAATAGCAGTCGAAGACATACGGCCGGCACTAAAAATTTGTAAAATAGCTTTGGTACCATCTACATGCATCGCTGAAGCCAATTTTTTTAAACTAGGTATGAACTTATCATCCTCGGCACTAAGCTCACCTTCAAAACCTTTACCCAATGCATTTACGTTGGCAACGGCAGTCACAAACATCCCTGCACCACCGCTGTGCATATGATAATAACGTAATTCATCTGATGTTACTTCACCATTTGAAAAACTCATTTCCTCGGTCATTGGTGGAATAACAATACGATTCTTTACTGTAACCCCCTTCTTCTCAAACGTGTATGGTTTCAAAAATTTATAATCTGCCATTACAATCCCTCGCTTTCTAGTTCAGATTATCACAATATCGACATTTGTAAACCTTTTCATTTATATTGGAATCCACTAAAAAAACTTTTTCTATTTTTAAAAATAATTGGTGTTTTTTTGTTTAAATTCGTGTATGATATTGAAAGAAATTTCGAATGAGGAAATGCTTATGAACTACTTACTATTGTTGGTCTCCATCGGTTTTGAAGTTTTGGGAACTTCACTTTTGAAGAAAACAGATGGTTTTACCAACCTCTTACCTACAGTGGGAACTTTAACGTCATACTTTATATGTCTATTTGTTCTTTCCCACGTCCTTAAAAGACTACCACTTAGCCTTACATACGCTACATGGGGTAGCGTTGGCTTAATTCTCGTTACTATCGCTGGTATTGTCTTCTATCATGAAACACTATCAATTTACTCAATTGCAGGATTATTCTTAGTTGTCTCAGGCACAGTTTTAATTAATGTATTCTAGTCAGAATACATTAATAAACAATAAATAAAGGATCTAATAACTCGTCTCTGGGTTATTAGGTCCTTTATTTTTGAGATATTTTACTTTCTGTGTTTTCTATAATACCAAACACCTAATCCAGCAACTACTACAATTGCAGCAACTGTTTCGATAATAACCATATTGGATTTAGCATGACTATTCTTAACTGGTGTCTTCTTATTGATCTCACGACTTTGTTTACCAGTGACGGTAAATTTACGTTGAAGTTTCCAAGTATTTTGACCATCATTAGCCTTCACATCCAAATACATCATATAAGTACCTGGGTTCAATCTCTTATTCTTGTTAGTACCGATAACGGTATTAACATTGATAGGATAAGCAAAGTAACTATTTGGAGCAATTGACATATTTGATTTTTCTGATTGCAAGAGAACATCCTTACTATTATTCTCCGATGTTACCTTTGCCTTAATATCAACCTTTTCTTCCAATCTTGGCACATCATTATCTAATAGTGCGTTGACTGAAATTTGACCATTTTGAGTATCTTCATACGCTTTGACCAACTTCAAATTTGGCTCAACCGTGTCAGTACTTTGTCTCAATTGTAGGCCCAAAACATAATTATACTTATTCTTTAGCGTTACACCTTTAGTGTTACTCTTGCTGACTTGATTATTCTGTTCGATAAAAATACCACCTAACAAAACGCCATCAAAATTTCCTTTAGGGGCATTAATATCAACAATTACTTCTTTAGAAGATTTTGCATCAACCATAACACTCTTAGGATATGTGACTAGTTTTTCAATATCATATTTTAAAGATGAATCAGCTTTAACATTATGTTCGTTATAGACTATTACCCCATTGGTATCAGTCGAAGCCCGGTTCACCATTACAGTATAAGTATGCGTTTTAGTATCGTTATTATTAATTTTAAATTTAGCTTGTAGTTTTTCATTTGGCGTCACTTTCAAATCAAAGTAGCCGACTTTTTTGTCGATCTGATTATTTGAAAGTTCTGGCACAATATTATAAGTCACTGCCGGTTGAGCTTCTGAGGTAGCGGCCGAAACATCTTGAGTACTCAAACAACCAAAAGTTATGACACTAATTAAAAACAACATGAAAATCCAAATACGCTTCTTCAAAATATCATCTCCCGAAGAAAAAAAGAGAGCATGCAACAATTAAGTTACAAGCCCTCAATTTTTATATTTAAGCAGGTGCATTAGCCAATGTCCATGTTAATGTTGAACTGTAGGATCCGCCAATATTACCAGCTGGGACCTTAAGTGAAGCATCAGTAGCTCCATATGTTCCAGAGTAAGCACCTACACCACTACCAGCTGCAGCACTAAGAACAGTTACTGGAGAACTTGATAGTGAAAGATTTGCGACAAGTGTTGGAGGTGTTGATACATTATCAACATCATCTGCTTTAATAGGATCTGTTTCTTTATTATCTAATGATAGTTGTGCATTCTTTAAGGCTGCGCCGCCTGTTGCCGTGAATGGTGATGCTGCAACAGTTACAGTATATCCAGTACCGGTACCGGCATCAGCAATATCCAAGATTCCTGATGTGGAAGTTGATGTATATGAAGCATCATTTGCTGAAGCTGCTACTGTACCAAATTGAAAACTAGGGGCCGAACTTAAGGTAATCGTTCCAGGCGTAATATCGGCCGTAGCCGTACTTGTAACTGGTGTTGCTGTCGTTGCTGCTTGAGCAACTGCACCCAACGAACCAATTCCTAAAACAGCTGCCCCTACTAGCATGCTATTTCTTACGAGTTTTTTCATAATATTTTCCCCCTCATAAACGACTGTTAGTCGCTATGAAGCAGAGCCTTAATGTGATGGATCAATCGGACTCTGCTGGATTGGAGAAGTATCCATCACATAGAGATCTCTTTCAATCTCTGCATACGTTATATATTTTTTAAGATAAATAAACAAGAATAAGCTCGTCAAAACGTTGGAACTGTACAACAAGTAAATTATAATGAGGGCATATCTAGAATGGAGCCAATAGTATGACAGATACAGCAACCAACGACCGATTAAAGATCAGTGTCGTTAACATCATCTGGAGTTTTGATACCACTAATAATAAAGTATTGATTCTTCTAGTTAAAAATTCACTCGGACCTAATGTTGACAAATGGGGTCTACCTACAACAATGTTACGTGCTAATGAAGATGCCGAGGAAGCCTCTTTAAGATTAATCAACGAAAAAATCGGTATTCAATTACCTGATTTTTATACTGAACAATTAGCCACTTTCAGTAATGTTAACCGTACACCACAGGACCGTGAAATTGCCTTAAGTTACATGACTTACTTACCTTACATGCCAGAACTAACAGCTGGTTATGGTGCCAAAGAAGTTGCATGGTTCAATGTTAATTATGATCAAAATTGTTTTTTGTTGAAACATCATAATCTAACTTTCAAAACTTTAAGTGAAAAAATATCGGATAAAGACTTCTACGAACATTTGGAAAAATACAATGATGACAAGCATTTGAGTGCCGATCATGCTTTAATTTTACGCAATGCCTTCCAAAGAGTTACAAATCGTTTGGATTATTTACCCACGATTCTTTTGATTTTAGGTGACGATTTCACTCTCAAAGAAGCACGTGAGGTCTATTCAATATTTTGGAAGCAATCCTATCAATCTATTGATAATTCTAACTTTCGTAAAACCCATACACATCTTTTTGTTGAAATTGGAACTGAACACGGTAAGAGTGGACGCCCTGCAAAATTATACAAGTTGCGTGAAACGCTTGACCCTAAATAAGACTAATGATAGTCTTTGTTTTACATTATTAAAGGTAACTTTTACCTTTAATAATATTATTTATTTGTTTTTATAAATTTAGGAGGTATTTCCTGTTTTGGACACACAAACAACTGAAAAAGGTGGACTTAAACTTTTAATGGTCATCGGAACTGCTTGGCTTTTTGATGCGGCCGATGTAGCATTATTATCTTTTATCATGCCATTGATCAAAAAAGAATGGTTTTTGAATGACAATCAAATTGGATTAGTCAGTTCTATTACTACTGTCGGTATGATGTTCGGTGCTATATTATTTGGCTACTTAGCTGACAAATTCGGTAAGAAGAACATTATCATTATCACGCTCTTAATTTTTTCTGTTAGCAATTTGGTCTTAGCCTTAACGACCAATGTTGAACAATTCATGCTTGTTCGCTTCATTACTGGTATTGGTCTGGGTGGAGAATTGCCCGTTGCCACAACTATCATTGCCGATTCCTTCTCCGGTCATAGACGTTCAAAAATGTTAATTCTAGTTGATAGTTTTTGGGCGATTGGTTGGATTTTGGCTTCTCTTCTAGCTTTCCTTTTCATGCCACTATACGGCTGGAGATTCACAGTTATCGCTACATCCATTATGGCTCTATACACCTTGGTAATTCGTCGTCATTTACCAGAGCAAACTAATGTTAAAAATAAACGCTTAAACCTGCGAATTGCACTAAATGAAATCTGGTCTAAAAAGTATCGCCGTGCTACTATTTGTTTAAGTATACTGTGGTTTATCATTATGTTTACCTACTACGGTATGTTTCTTTGGTTGCCAAGCGTATTGATCAAACGAGGATTCTCAGTCGTTCACAGTTTCGGCTATACATTAATAATGAGTTTTGCTCAATTACCTGGTTACTTTTTAGCAGCCTATCTAATGGGCAAATTGAGTCGTAAAAGGGTTTTAGGAATCTATTTGGTTGGAACCATCATTGGAGCTTTCCTATTTGGAACTGCACAAAATGTCTTTATGGTCGTCTTTAGCAGTTGTCTACTTTCCTTTTTCACCTTAGGTGCTTGGGGAATTCTGATTGCTTTAACACCAACTCAATATCCTATGAATATTCGTGGTGTCGGTATTGGATTCACTCAATCAATTGGACGTATCGGTGCTACTATCGGACCTTACCTAATTGGTTTCTCATTAAGTATTAATTTAAGTATTTCAACCATCTTTTTCTACTTCGTCGGTTCATTAATTATCGGTATTCTTATATTAGTCTTCGGAATGGTCGACAATGATCAAAAAAATATTCAAATAGAAAATTAAACTAAAAAAATTCACTCCAATTTATGGGGTGAATTTTTTAATTTAAACTTGTTTTGATATTACTAAAGAAATTTGAATTACAATTCATCTGTTTCTGAATTGTCTTTTGTCAAAATCTCTATTTTTCCATCCACATGGAAATAATCTTCAATCAATTGCTTTAATTCTTTAATTGCTTCATTAGCTCTTTGAGCCTGCTCTTGATTAATGGACTCGATAACCAAAACTGAATCCGTTGTTTCTTCAGTTAACATTGTTCTTTGAGCCTCACGCCAATTTAAGCAACGACAAATGGCACCGTCATTATCATAATAAATAATTTCGCCTGGTAAAGCTGGAGCATCTTCATCAGCACCTAATGGCTTAAAACCTTCTCCACCTTGAGCTTCTCCAAGATGTAAGTCACCTGCCATAGCGTTTAGATTTTCACCACCACAAGGTACCGCATATTTCAAAGAAACACTATTATAAATATCAACTAACGGATTAATTGGTGAAAAAGTTCTTCCTTGGCTTACCCGTTTCAACAAGGCCTCAATTGAACAACGTGCACCCTTTTTAGTCTTGAATTCGCGAAAGGCTTGACGCCATTGATCTACTACTTCACTCTCACGGAAAACCTCATCATTGATAAATTTCTTTGATTCTTCAGCACCATCACTCAACAATTTAGCAAAATATGGATCATCTTTCTCATCAACGTGATTATTTATTTGATGAATTGCCAAAGTACTAATTTGTGCATCTGGAAATAAATCCCAAAATTTTTGATCAATAACTACTTTTGTCATTTTTCTACCCTCAAATTCTTTTTCATTAAGAAATCAGTTTGTACTGAATCTCCCATTACAAATTTATGTTCACTAAATCTTTCAAAGCCCATCTTTTGATAAAATTTTTGAGCTGGGTAATTGAACTCCCAAACACCTAACCAAATATTATCTTTAGATAATTTTTCGGCCTGCTCTTCAGCAAACTCAAACATTTTAGTACCTAATCCTAAATGTTGATAAGCTGTTTTAAAGTAAACCCGCTCAACTTCCATATAATTATCTGGCATTTCTTCCGATTGAGCTGTTAAAATATTAAGTTTCAGATAACCTGCTAATTGTTCGTCTTGGTAAATGAAGTAAAATCTTGAATCTTGATTCGTTAATTCAGAAGTAAGCTGTTTAGTATTATAAGCTTTTTCCAAATAAGCATTCAAATTCTCTTCTGTATTGTCCTGACCGAAAGTGGCCGTGTAAGTCTCTCTGCTTAAATCCTGAAGAACTTCTAAGTCGTTTACATTGCACCGTCTAATTTTCAATATTCTCTCTTATTACCCTTCTTAACATATTCCCAATCGGCTGCTACATTATCTTCAACTTTCTTCAACAACTTTAGAATTTGCTTTTGTTCGGCAGCATCCAAACCCTTTAAGGCCATTTGATTTGAGTAGATATCTTCTCGATAAATGATTGGATATATTTTTTTACCTTTATCGGTTACGTATAATTTTTTTTCTTTTTTATTATCAGCCGATTGCTTCCTGACAACAAAATCGTTTTTTTCTAACTTTTTAATAGCTCTAGCGGCTGTTGTCTTATCTACCTTGATCATTCCGGCTAATTTTTCCTGAATAATACCAGGATTTTCATAAATTCTTACTAAATATAAGTATTGTCCCTTAGTCAAATCATACTCTTTAAATTCAATATTGCTGATTGAATCTAGGGAACGTGCAATTACACCAATTGAGCGCAAAATTTCTACCACCAACTTACCTCGCTTTCAATAAAAGTATTGTACAATCTTTTTGTTGCACTTGCAACAAAAAGATAAATATAAAAAATGGCAACCCCTCGTTGCCATTTTTTAGTTCTATACTTTCTGGTATTGATGAATAATCAATACCAGTTTTTTAATCTCTAGAAAATAAAAAAAGAACATCACTGTTCTCATGTTAAGAT
>NZ_LNUA01000033.1 GCF_009764355.1 Companilactobacillus bobalius
TAGTTCTATACTTTCTGGTATTGATGAATAATCAATACCAGTTTTTTAATCTCTAGAAAATAAAAAAAGAACATCACTGTTCTCATGTTAAGATTTAAGCGACCAAACCCAATCAAACATGGAGAAAACAATAATGTCCCAAGACAATTCTATACTATGTGCACTCGATATAAAAGACAATAATATAAGTAATGTTTCAGTCAAGGACGCTACGATTAAAAATCGTGGCGTTATAAAGCATATAAAGATCGTAAACGCTGATTTAACTTATAAACTGTATCGATGTCCACAATGTGGTTTAAATTCATTAGTCAAAAATGGAAAAAGAAAAACTAATGCTAGATTAGCCAGTTTTAACGGTATTGAGTATCATTTGATGCTCAATAAACAACGTTATATTTGTAAGAACTGTGGTGGCACCTGCGGTGCCCACAGTGATTTATTAATCAAAAATCATACTATGACTAAACAAGTTCAAAACAGAATATTCGTTATGGCAAAGGAATCCTTTACTTTAACATCAATAGCTAAGATCATCGGAGTATCAGTAAATACAGTAAGCAGAGTCTTATATGACAATACCAAATTACCAAATAGATGTGATTGTCTTCCAAAAAACCTGTGTTTTGATGAATTTCGTTCAGTTAACGGTATATTTACTTTTATAGCTATTGATGCACAAACACATCATCTAATTGAGCTGATTCATGATCGACTCTCTAAAACAGTTATTGAACACTTTATAAATAACTATAGCTTGTCAGAACGGCAAGCCGTTAAGACTGTCTCTATTGATTTGAATGCTAATTATCAGTCGGTCATTCATAGAATTTTTCCCAATGCTCAAATAATAGTTGATAGATTTCATATAGTTCAGCTATGTAGCCGGGCATTGGATCAAGTTAGAATCAGTTGTCTTAAAAAAATAAATGATAAACATTCCCGTTTGTATAAAGCACTTAAGTCTAATTGGCGTCTCTATCATCTGCCTGAGGCAGATGTAGACGACAAGAAAGTAAAATATATTTTTGGAATCAACGAATATACTACAACGCGAAACGTTATTGATATAGCCACTGACAATCTACCAGTTTTTAAAAATACTTATGATATTTATCAAGGTATTCAGAAAGCGATACATGAACACGATATATCATTACTCAAAGAAACCATCTATGGATATAAAAAGAATAATACCGCTATGGATACATCTATTTCAACGTTACGTAAGAATTTAAATTATGTAAAGAATAGTTGCACAATGCCGTACTCCAATGGTCCTCTTGAAGGGACCATTGGAAAGATAAAAAAACTCAAACATATCAGTTATGGCTTCAGAAATCTTGACCATTTTCTTAAGAGAATAAGACTCATTTGCGCATAAAAAAAGACAACCTACATGAGGTTGCCTTCTATACAAAAACTATTCATCAATACGATTTGACAAAGAGCCCATTTTTTGTATCTAATTGACCGCATAACCTAAATTACGAGAAAGTTGATCAATACTTTCTTGATATTCTGAACCATTATCCATATGTTTCAAAACGCTTTGAACCTGACGATCATCTCGCAAACGACCAAATAAGTATGTTTCTGAATAATTCTTATCTAACAAATTATATGTTTTCAAAACAAAATCTTTACTATAGTCGTTTTTATCGATTTCTTTATTATTATTAATATCGGTATATAGCTCCGATAGAATTCTCTTTGCCTCTGTATTGTCATTTAATTTCATCAATACGCACCACCTAATTAATTATTAAAATCTCTCGCAAGATATCGCTTTGTGTAAGCGTTTTCTATATCTTGTATTTCTATTATACGACTTATAGTAAAAAATTTCAGTCAAAACCAAAATTTTAAGATATTAATCAGTTTGTGTTTTGAAATTATGTTTCAATTGTGGCCAGATAAGCTTATCAGCTGAGGCAATCAAAATCCCATTAAAGATAAATGAGAACAATGTCCCAATATTAACTGAATAGACATTATGAATACCAACCGCAGCAATTAAGATAATAATAATTGGTGGTAGAAAGTCGATAATCTGTGCCTTAGTTGAATTGCCATTCAAATAGAAGAATCTGAGAATATTTGTCGTATCATCATTGGGATGCATTACGATGTTAGCTCTCTGATATAGTGAAATGGCGACACAGAAACAAACGACTCCTAAACAAGATAAGATTGTTCTGACGACAATCGGTAAATTGGGAACACCTGCATAGGTCAGTAAATCGGTAAACACATTAACGAAATAACTGAAAAACAGAACGTATAAGATTTGTCCAACCAATCTCTTACCATCGAATTTTTTAATTAAAAATTGATTAGTTATCGCATTAATGACACCGAAAGCAAATAAAATTAACCCGGTATTCCAAGAAAACCATTTATTTAAATTAACAGCAGCGGCTGTCCATAATCCACTTCCCATATCAGCAGTTATGCACAAACCATTACCAAAAGCATTCAGGATCAGACCACTCACTAGTCCGATTACCCTCGTTTGTATTGAATTTTTGATGCTATCACTCCTCACAGTATGTTGATTATGTTACAACAATTCCATGCCAAGTGACAAAATTTTATTTAAAATAAGAATATTATTTAATCATTTTGATAATTTGCTTGTAAAAATTTCTTCAAATCAGTAGCAGGATGTCCCATGATTTCTTGATAGTCTGAACTGATTTCATCAAGAAGACCCATACCACCGGCTTTATACATTGAAGACAACATATGACCTTCGTTGCCCTCATTATACATAGCTCCAAATTCATCCAGACTTACTGGCTGATAACCTATTTCACTATCTGCAACTTCAGACAATACTTCAGCTAATTGAGGCATCGTATAATTTCTTGATTGTGTCAAAGTATAAATACGACCATTTTTCAATAACGACTTTGTAGCAGCCACTTTAGCAAAGGCTTTAGAACTGTCATCTAGGCTAATAAAGGACAAAGCTTGATCCTTCATAGGATAGATAACGTTATGGCGTTCAATTAATTCTGGTAAATATGGAACTAAAGGATCTGCATAAAGTCCGTTTCTGATAATCGTATAAGGAATTTCTGATTCAGCTAATCTTCTTGGCAAATAGCCATAGAATGCTGATAAATCAAATGGATTATTAACTTGATCAGCAATAAAGCCCATTGCCAAAATATGACCAACTGAAGCCTTTTTAGCTGCTTGCAAAACATTTTCCAATTCTGTTATTCGACTGTAACTATCGTGACTTTTACTTGGAACATAAATTAAAACATCCTTATCTTGAAAGGCTTTAATCAAACTATCTTCATTAAAGAAGTCGATACTGACAACTTCAGAACCCGCTTGAGCTAGCTTGCTGGCTTTAGAAACCGTATGAACTCCAGCTGTTATTGAGGAACTAGGAACTAATTTGATTAATTCATTAAAAATATGATTACCTAAATGACCTGTAGCACCAGTTATAATATATTTCATCTCTATCACCTTCAACTTTCTACTACATGTTACTATATAAATAACAAGATAACAAATATAAAGTTTAAAAAAGCATCCAATAAACTCGTCACACACGTGAATATGTATAACAAATCCTATTAGACGCTAGTTTTTACCACTGTTCATGATTCCATAGACGACCATCTACTTCACCCTGTAATAATTTCATACGATCATTTTGCTCTTTGACAACTTTTTTCATAGCTACTAAAAAGGCGCGATTTTCATAGGCCTTCTGTTTATCTACTAATTTGGAAAGTTCCTTACTCAACCAAATTCCGGTATCTTCTGCCATGATTATTCGTCCTCCCCTTGCTTGATCAGACTAATGGTGCTCTTTAATTGGCTTAAATCTTCTTTTTGTTGAATAAATGTATTCAAAATTGTTTCACACTCAGTACAATTTGTTTCATCGAAAGTCTTCAATCGATCAGCAAACTCCTGTTCAAACCATTCTTGACGATTATCTAATGTATCAGGATACTTCTGAGTTAGATATCGTTGATAATCAATCAATATTTGCATTTGTTGTTCTTCTTTTAAATATTGAAATTGCGAAATAACAAAAACTGGTAAATTTTGCATTTTAGCACGATCAGCAATAGCACGTAACGGTGCCATAATTTGATCAATTGTAATATTTTCCGTTCCACCCCGTCTAAATTCTTTAAGTGGCATACCAGTACTAACAACGATTCCAAATTCCTTATCGCGTAGATTGTCATTACCATCACCGTAAATAAAATTACGAGTCAAAACCTTATCTTCCCAATCTTTTAAACCAGCTGGGGCAGCATACCAATAAAGCGGAAATTGAAAAATAATTCTGTCGGCATCTCTTAACAATTTCTGTTCATTATCGACATCAATTTTTTTCAATCCTTCAACATGGTGCCATGTAACATCAAATAACTTTGCTCCTTGCATCAAGAATTGCTGTGTTTGCGAGTTATTTATTTCCGGATGAGAAACAATTATTAACGTTTTCAAATTAACATCTCCAATCAACTTTAGAATAGCAAAGATTAGCGGACTTATACAGTTGAACAACTTATTTTTGAAATTTTGCTAAAATGAATTTCGTTGAATGATATAATTTAAGAGATAAGAAGCACAATTAAGGAGATTAGCAATGGAAAAATACTATATTGTCGACAGTTCTATTCTTCCTGAATCCTTCGATAGAGTAATTAAAGCACGTAATCTGCTTGAAACGAGAAAAGTCCACAATGTCAGTGAGGCCGTAAAGGAAGTCGGTATCAGTCGTGGTACTTACTATAAATATAAGGATCTAGTCTTTCTACCTGATGAAGAAATGAACGATCGTAAAGCCGTCATTTCAATGATGTTGCATCATGAACAGGGAATTCTATCTAAAGTACTGGTGGACATTTCCGAATCTAATGCCAGTATTCTAACTATCAACCAAAATATTCCTATCCATAATATTGCCACTGTCGTGATTTCTTTAGACATAGGTCATTTAAATGGTACGATTGATGACTTGCTTGATAAACTGAAGCAATCTGATTTTGTTAATAATGTACAACTAATTTCAATTGAATAAGACAAAAAAGCATGTTCAAATTACGAACATGCTTTTTATTTTGGCCAGGCAATATACATTGCTAAGAGAACACTAAATGTGCCAACGAAATAAAACAGTTTAGAGATAATATTACTTTTCATATGACTGCCCGACATTATTAAACACAGCCCTGCTATAAAAATTACTACCATTATTAAGAAATTCATCCTGTCACCTATCATTTCTAATTAAGTTTCGATAACAAGAACTTTACAAAAGAAATGTGACGAATTAATGAATTTGTTATGTAATTTTGATTACTTATTTCTTTCCCAAAGAAAACTTTCAATATCATGCAGTACACGTGGATTTCTTCTCGTTAAAGCGCTATGTTCGGCTCTACGACCAGTGAAAATACGTGCCTCATATGTTTGATGCGGACCTTTAAAGACTCTTCTTAATGACTTAGCTGAAGACACTGGGACCGCCTTATCAAAGTGATCTTTCATCGATAATTGCCCCATGATATTCAATTCACGAATATGTAATTTATGAATCACCGAATCGGGAGCAGTATAGGATCTAAAATCCTTCGTTAGTTGCGGTGAATAACGCCACTCATTACGACGATAAATATTATGATTTAAGACTTGCATTGGAGCTGCAATATTAACGAGTGAATCAATTTGAGGCTGATTCTTATCATCACTGTATTTTTCAAGATAATACATAACGGCGTTATTACCCCAAGAATGAGCTACCGCATTGAATTTTGTAACGCCATACTTATGATGTAACATTTTCACAATTGAATCGATCCATTTAGCAGTCTGATGATAATCAGATTCGTGATTATTACCAAACAAAACTTGAATTTCAGGATTCTTAGCCGATTTAGGCCACCCTCCATCAAAGCTCAACTTTCCTTTGGGAGAAACAAAAATAGTTAAGGTTCTTGTAGCATAACCATCAGCTTGAGATTGATCGATTAAATAGTCCATCGAATGAACAGTGCCTCCAAAGCCATGAAAAAATAGCGTAGGCACCTGCCGCTTTTGACTTTGATTATTTGTGACAGCTAAAACTTCTTGCTGTGAATATGATTCCACCGTTACAAGGCCAAAAATAATTATGCACAGGCTTATTAATAAATTTCTTTTTTTCATGAATATCACCAATTTGATTTATTATCAAAGTTTAAATCAAATCCAATTTTAGTCAACAAAAAAACCAACCTCTATTGAGATCGGTTTTAATTTATCAATCTATAAATACTATAAGTTTTGACCTTTTTCCCAAGTTGTCTTGGATAGCATCAAACCTTTTTTAACTAAATCATTGAATAGTTGATGTGTACGTTTTGTAACTTCAGCAGCAGTCTTCATATTGCTTGAAGTTAAGAATTGTGAGACGTCATTGTTGAAACCATCAATCACTTCATCAGTAACTTCAATTCTTTGACGAGCATATGATTGACAAGCATCCAAATATGCGTGAACCATATCTGAATATTCATGATAGTGAGGTTCGATCATAACGGACAAAGTTTTTTCTAGCCAGTACATGTTATCAACTGAGACTTCATTTGTCGTATTCTTATAGTCCTCAGGTGTATCTGTAATGTTTGTATAGAATGGAACATATGGACTATATGCGAAGAATCCTAATGCTAACCATTGGATAGCAGCATGATTATCATCAACATCATTTCTAATTTGAAGAATTGATGATGCTTGATTACGATCCATCGCGATAGAACGGAACTGACGTTGTTCATTTGCTGTACCAGAAGCAAAAGTACCAAATGGATCGTACTTAGTACCGTTATAGTGTGATGATAGGAAATATTCTACATCTTCAATTGCAATCTTCTTACTTGGTTTTCTAACCATAGGCATCTTTTGAGATGTAGGTTCTTGTTCAATTTCAGGATTGAATAATTTTTGACCATACCATGTACGTGGAGTGTTGTAGTATGCATCAGCTTCACTTTGTGTTCCAAAGATTTCACGGAAATTAAAATGGTCAGGATTTGGATTCAAATGATGTTTTTCAACAAAATCAATTAAATCAGTCGCAATCAAATAATTCTCAGGGTCGCTAACGTCAACCTCTTCCATAACAGTTTGGTTAGGAACAATAGCATAAGCATCGTCTGGCAAACGCATAGCAGCCCAGTGATGTCCACCGGCTGTTTCTAAAAGCCAAACTTCATTTTTATCATTAAAGGCAATACTGTTTGATTCTCCAGTACCATATTCTTCAAGTAGTTCACCTAAACGAAGAACACCTTCTTTAGCAGTCTTTACATAAGGCAATACCAAAGTTAACATAGCTTCTTCATCGACACCATTATGAACTAATGGATCATAGCCCAAAACACGGGCATTAGTAGCAGTTGTTTCAGTTGAACTCATACCAACATTCAATTCATTGATACCAGCTTCTTCATATTGACCATCGCTTTGATCAGCTTGTGGAGTTGCTGTGTAGCGATAAGCATGATTAGGTAGCGGAACTTTTACACCTGTCGTTTTAGAAATATAAAATGCATCTTCTTGATCTTTAGCAGCATGTGCGACAAATTTGATCGGATTAATTGGGCCATAGCCGTCCTCATTACGGGCAACTATAGTGGAACCATCCATACTAGCGGCTTTACCAACTAGAATTTCAGTACAATCGGAACTTGGATTTTTCATTTCGTTCCCTCCCTTATATAAAACCAGTATAGAATTAAAGTCTGGTTTAATCTAGAGGGGTTATTAGAAAAATTATAATTTTCATTTTTTTAAAGAAAACGTTTAAATTTTCACTCAAAGATTATATTCATTAATTAAATAAACCGGAGTACAAGACCAAGCATGACAATAACTATTAACTAAAGGACTTCCATACGGAGAAAAGTTTGGCTCATCAGGTTTGTATGCCTCCCAAAAAGTATCAGCACCATTACTGATCATAGACCCCCAATAATTGTTTATTAAATCAATGGCTTCTGTTCTCATATTAACCTTCAATAATGCCGTTACAACATAATGATACATATACGGAGTTTCAATATTTTTAATAGGAAAGAATCTTTTATACGTAGCAAGCATGATTGATTTTTCAATATTTTCAGGAAATACTCCTGCTAGAATCATCCATACTTGGCTATAAATATTTAACTCTGCATTCTCACCTGAAATAAACAATTGTCTAGAAGAGTCATACAATTTCTTTCGTGAATAATCAGATAAGAGTTGCAATTTTTTATTATATTCATCATCAACTTCAATTATCAAACCCTTACTCAATTCCAGAAAATCTTTTAACACATAGATAAGTACACCCTGAGTGGCGGTAATTTTGTCAAAACCATCTCCCCAATCAATAAATGAAGGCCACTCATTTGGAATTATTAATTTTCCATCCCCATTAACACATGCGAGTGCTAGATCAATTTGTTTCTTAGCTGTCGGATAAAGTTCCCTGACAGTTTCTTGATCCTGAGTATTTTCCAAGTAATCCTTTAACGTACTTACAAAAAACAAACTATAATCTAGCAAAAAGGTGTCATCTGGCACCTCATCCTTACTAGTAAAAATATTTGCACTAACTTTCCCATCTTCGGTCGTCATTCCTGCAAATAAGTACAAACATCTTTTGACCAATGAGTTCTTCTTAAAAGTTGAATAATTCACTAATGCTTGCAAGTGCAAATCTCCAAGCCACAATCTTTGATCCCGTTTAGGTCCATCTTCAAATACATCTTGCATACACTCTGCCAAGGTTTTTAGACTAACTTTTTCAATATTTTGTAATGATTGAGTACTTCCCGACAATTCTATATTTGATAGTTCTCTATTCAAAATTGCACTCTGTGCTTCAACAATCGGATTATTTAATTCTATCTTCCATTTTGGTGAAGTATCTATTACAGTAATTTTTACATACCTGAAACTATATCTTCTTGGTAAATGTAACTTACAAGGTAACTCATCAATATGCAAAGTTTCTATTGGTATCCATGAGCGAGATAACCAGCCGTCATATTCATCAGGATTACTCAAAAGTTCATTAGAAATTTCCGCAAATTGAAACTTTATCGTCAAAGGCGCATCCATCATTGATCCAACTCTATTAATATCAATAGAAAATTTGCCAACGTGATGTTCACCAAAATCTAAAATAATACTGTCATCCCGTCCAAATTGCTTACTATGCAAATCTTTAATTTGAGTGTTTTTTATTTCTGTAGAAGAATTCACTTCAATACAACGAACTGGTTTATATTTTTCGTAATTTAAAATTGATTTACTCTCTTCCGCTTTTTCTAAAAATTCTTTATTACGTGTAAATTTTATATTTTCATTAATCTGAAACTTAAATGACATTTAACTACCTCCAAAAAAGGCAGTGATTCCATAGTGAAATCACTGCTATATTTTTATCGCTTATTCGTAATCATCCAAAGACCATTCATCATGCCAATCAATATATGGTCTGTCTCCAACAAATCTAATTGGTAACCATACATAATCTGCAATTGATGTATTCGCAACAACTACATCATCCAAATTATCAGGTTTTGTATCTTTCATTGCTGGATTGAAGAATTGTTCAAATGTTTTAGCATAATCTTCATATTTACGATTCATTTCATTAGGTAACCAACGATCTTGACAAGCAATATACAAATCTTTCTTTCCTTGTACCTTAAAGACTGAAGTTACTTGAGAATAATATGAAGTCTTTGTTGTGTCTTGAGGACTAGGATTACCCAAAACAGTGTAAGGACCATGCCATGTATCGGCAATAGCAACTTCTGAAGGACTTGGGAAGTATCCGGTAGTACCTGAAGTCAATAAATAGTGTTTATAGTTTCTAATGAAATGAGCTGTAGCTTCACGTACATATGGTGGGAAACGATGTGGGAAGTGAGTTGTGTAATAACCCGTTAGATCAGTGTAATCATCGGTCAAATCGGCACAAATTGTTTCTGAATGAACTCTTTCAAAGTAGTAATAGCCTTTGCCATCTGGGGCGACAGCCAAATCGAAGTCACCAGCACTCATGCCTAATGGAGAAATATCTTCGTTAACAATTGTATATGGTCCAAGAATACTATCAGCTGTCAAAACTGTCTCTGTTTGAGTATCATCCTTATGCATTACTTTGACCCAGCAGACATATTTCTTTGTTTTCTTATTATAGATAATATGTGGACGATCCATTTGATTTTTGTAATAGAATGGTGATTCCGGATCATCAGTATTAGCTGGAATAATAATTCCTTCACTCTTCCAATTATATAAATCTTGAGAACTGTAACAACGAACGCCCCATTGCCAAATTCCATTCTTACCATCCGACTTCTCTTTGTTTTCACCGTACCAATAATATGTACCATCTATATACATAACAGAACCACCATGTGCTTGAATTCTGTTACCATCTGTATCTAACCAAACTTGTCCTGGACGAAATGAATTATACATAATTAATTTACTCCTTTAATTTACTTTATTTTTTAATGAATTCTTTTGCATACCAAATGAATTCCAAATTACAACGATAAGTACTATTAATCCAACAACACCACTTGTTATCATGGCAGCAGCTGGAGTTTGATTTCCAATTACATCACCAATTATTTGTTGAATATAAGGTGTCAAGAAAACACTGATATTGATGAATACCAAAGCTAACGAATTAGAAAAATTAGTTAACTCTTTAGGACATAATTCTGAAATTCTTAAAAACATATATGGTGATAAAAATGTGAATGATGCGGCCATAATAATTACTAGAACACCTGTGAATAATAGATTCTTCGAAAATGTAATGAGAATACTACTTCCACTAAGAATCAAGATGAACAACGGGAACATTTTTGAACCTAATAACTGATGAACTTTTCCAAATAAGACCCCAACAAACATCCCAGTTAAAGATGTGAAACTTAATATGAAACTGGCTGAAGTGGCTGTTCCATAACCGACATCTGTAATCAACAATGACAATTTAATCATTAATGTCATAAAGATAAACTGCATAAAAAACATAGCTGCACAAAATGCAAATACTTTTCCGTTTAATTTCTTTAAGCTTTTAACTATACTTATCTTTTTATTTTCTTGTTGAATGTTCATCTTAGGTAGAAAAGCAATAACTAGTAGCAAGACAACTAACAGTATGAAATATGTCAGGAAACTAAATCTCCAACTGATCTGAAGTAATATTCCCGCTAACATAGTTAACAACGTACTTGCCAAATTTGAAACAGTACCTATAAAACCAAACATCTGCGCACGTTCATCCCCCTCATAGAAGTAAGAAACTATACTGTATGATAGAGGGTTTAATAATCCGATTCCGGCACCAAATAAGAACCGACAAACTAATATTCCATAGATACTATTTATAAATGCCGGAGCAATTCCGGAAATAAATGAAATTAATAGTCCTAAAGATGCTGTATTCTTATACCCAATTTTCTTTGTTACTAAAGGACTAATGGCGACAAATATTAAAATTGCCAAGCTAGGTAAAGTTGTGATAGATTCAATAGCTGATGAAGCCACTCCTGGAAAACTATCTTTAATAACGGGAATAGCTCCTGAAATAACACCCGCTGCCGTTGTATCAATAGATATCCCAAGTATGGAGGCTTTAAATAAAAAACTGTGTTTATTTTTTATCATCTTTTTGCCCCTTTTTCTAATTAATCATTAGGCCTAATGATTTTGTAAGTTATTGTTATCGCTTACAATTGATAATTCTAGCATCTATTCAAATATAAATTAGCCCATTAGTTTGGTAAATATTGTACTTATATTTCGATTTTTATAAAATTATAATTAACTAAAGATTTTAAATTGATTTTGGAGATCGTAAAATGCTAAAAAATAATAATGAAAATCGGGATAATGTCCAACATGAACTAATTAATCTTTTACCTAATATTCCTTTTAAGATATACATGAGTGATCAACATCCCAAATCAACCGATCATTCGTACATAGTTCCTCACTATCACGACGACGTTGAAATTATTTATCTAATAAAAGGTAATGTAAAAATATTTGATAATAATTCAGTTACCGAATTAAATCCAGGAAGTGTCTATATTATTAATTCCAATGATATTCATTCAACAATGAGTTCTTCAACACATATTCAAAATTATGTATTACAAATATCCTATGATTTTTTAATCAATTTCATTCCAAATTTTTCGACTTACCACTTTATGATCAATAATCAACATCCAGCAATAACTCAATTAAAAGATGATATCGTTAGAATGGATTTCTTTCTTAATAAAAACCATAAAGCAAATGCTTATTTATCTGGATTATCATCCCTATTTGATCTGCTTTATCTTTTGACTACTAACTTCTATACAACTCTGACCTCTAAATCTGCTTCAAAAAACTTTAAATATCACAAAAGAATGGGGCAAGCCATAGGTTACATTGAAAGTAACTACTCTACACCCATAACATTAAGAGAAATATCAAATTATATTCACTTATCTCCAGCCTATTTCTCCGATTTTTTCAAAAAACAAACTGGATTAACATTTTATACATATTTAACCAATGTAAGAATGAAACACGCCGAAGATTATCTAAAAAATACTAATGTAGAAATAATGCAGGTCATCGATAATTGTGGATTCTCTACGTACCATCAATTTAGGAAAGAATTCTATATTAGATTTAACATGAGTCCCTCTCAATTTAGAAAGAACAACAAAAAAGAAGGCCTTCTCCAATCAAAATGAGAAGTGCCTTCTTTTGTAATAATCATAATTTTATTCTATATACTTAATCAAAAAAATAAGATAAATCAACATGATAAATACCTGATATTAAATGCAAATTTTCTAAATCGGGACGGCTTTCTCCCCTCTCCCATTGCGATATTGCTTGTCTAGTAATATTCAATTTCTTAGCAACATCCCCTTGTGACAATCCATTCTTTTTTCTCTGATATTTCAATTTCTCAGACATCCCCATAATTTTTCCTTCCCTAACTAAGATTAGAAAGGAACTCTTTCGAAAGAACTCCTTTCTTTAATTATAAAGAAAACGATTTCATAATAAAAGATGAGTACAGGAGTCACTTTAAGAGATGAAAGGAGAACACCGTATGATGAAAAAGATAATGCATTACCTATCACAAGGAATGTACCTATTTGCAGTCATGATTTTAATCGACATTATTGTAGAGCAAAGTAAATATACCATTCTATCCTCGATGTCCTATTATGTAACTTGCTTAGTCCTAATTATTCTGATTATTATTTCAGTTCCCGAAGAAGGTTCTATCCATAAAAAGTTTAAAACACCAGGAATTTACATACTTGAAGTAGCGATTTTCATGGCAGTCATAATACAGCAAAATGTATATTCTCTTCTGCCTCACATGTTTTATTTCATTATTTATCCGGTTTTACTTACTTTAATTGTTACTTCACTTCCTGAGGGAGTACTTTATAAAAAATTCCAACACAAATGAAAAAATCTGGGACTCAATCTATGCAACCGCGAGTCTCAGATTTTTTTGTATTTCATTTAAACAAACAAACTCAAAATCATAACGCAAACAATACCAACAACGGAAATTAAGCTTTCCAAAACAGTCCAAGTTAACAAGGTTTCCTTCACTGTTAAGTCAAAGTATTCTTTGAACATCCAAAAACCTGCATCATTAACATGGGATGCGGCTAATGAACCAGCTCCAACAGCTAACACCATCAAAGCAGGATTTACTCCGGCTGAAGTCATCAATGGTAAAACTAATCCGGCAGCAGTTAATGAAGCAACGGTTGCTGACCCTAGTGCTACTCTCAAGACAACGGCTATCAGCCAACCTAGTATCAATGGAGAAATATTAACTCCAGTGAACAGTTTCATTACGGCATCACCGACTCCACCATCGATCAAAACTTGTTTGAAAGCACCGCCACCACCGATTACTAATAGTAGCATGGCGATTGATTTAACGGCATCTTCCAAACTTTTCATAATTTCTGAGGTCTTAAATCTTCTGGCCCAACCCATAGTGTACATCGCTACTAATAATGAAATTGTCATAGTAATAGCTGGTGTTCCAATAAAAGCAATGATTGAATCTAAGAGTGTTGGATTCTTTGGTACGGAACCGCCATTGAATAACAATTGATAGACTGTGGTAATTGCCATTAAAATGACTGGGAACAATGATGTTAATACACTGATACCAAATCCTGGAGTATCTTCCAACTTGAATTTCTTTTGTGGTCCCAAAGCAGTTAAATTACCTTTACGGTTAAAGGCATCAGGTACAATCTTTTTAGCAAATTTTGTGTAAACTGGACCGGCAACAATAACTGCTGGTATGGCAACAATTATTCCGTAAAGTAAAACATGACCAGCATTGGCATTCAAAACAGCACTAATTGCAGTAGGTGCTGGATGTGGTGGTAGGAAACCATGAGTTACAGAAAGTGCGGCGGCCATCGGAATTCCTAAATAAAGAATGGAAACTCCAGCTTCGACAGCTATGGCGAAAACGATTGGAATCAGAAGAACCATCCCTACTTCAAAGAACAAGGCAATTCCGATGATGAATGATGCCAAAACAATAGCTAACTGTAGTCGTTTTTTTCCAAACTTTTCAATTAAAGTATGCGAAATTCGATAGGCACCACCGGCGTCAGCAACCAGTCGACCTAGCATTGCACCGAAACCGAAAACAATCGACAATTCACCCAATTGTCCGCCAATTCCGTCTTGAATACTTGTGGCAATTTTAGTCATTGGAATTCCTAATCCAATCCCAACAGCTATAGAAGTAATGATCAATGAAACAAAGGTATTCAGTTTTAATTTAATGATTAAAAATAGTAATAGGGCTACACCTAAAATTAATACTAAGAAAGCCATAATTAGTCTCCTCCTCTTTGTTACCGCTTACAGTGAATCTATTAAGAAAAGCGCGTTCACACGCACTTTTTTATTTCACATGTTTCTTTTGAAATTCGGCAATACTCTTGTACTCCGGTTCCAAGACTCTTGATAGTCTGATCCAAATTGGTAACAATTCACGATAAACTTGGAAATTCTCTTCATTTGGTTTGTGAACATCAGTTACACCAACCATATCTTTCACAGCTGATAAATCATCAATATATCCTAAGGCATACATTCCTAATACTGCGGCACCTAGACAGGAACTCTCAAAGCTTTCAGGAATTGTAACGTCTTGTTCAAAAATATCAGCCAACATTTGTCTCCATAGAGCTGAACGGGCAAATCCACCTGTAGCTTGAATACTCTTAGGTTTTCCGGCAACTCCTTCAATCGTCAACATAACGATATACAGATTATAAACGATACCTTCCAAAGCAGCTCTAACCATATGTGCTCTAGTGTGCTTTCTAGTTAAACCGAAGAATGATCCTCTAGCGTAAGCATCCCAGATTGGAGCTCTCTCGCCACCAAGATAAGGATGGAACAACAATCCATCAGAACCAGCAGGAATCTTTTCAGCAATTTGTGTCAAAATATCATAAGTTGAAACTTGCATTTGTTCAGCGGTAATTTTTTCTGGCGCAAAGAGTTGATCCTTGACCCAGCGGAAAACAATTCCACCATTATTAACCGGACCACCAACGACCCATTTGTCTTTAGTTAAGGCATAACAGAACAATCTCCCATTAGGATCAACCACTGGTTTGTCGACCACTACTCTGACTGCTCCACTAGTTCCAATTGTCACAGCTACTACTCCAGGATCAATCGCATTAACACCCAGATTTGATAATACGCCATCACTGGCACCAAATACGAATGGTACATCCTTCGTAATTCCCAAAACCTTACCATAGTTGGAGTTAATACCAGTAATTGTGTCAGTTGGTTCAACTAATTCTGGCAATTGATCTGTAGTAATGCCTAATAGATCCAAGGCTTGTGGTTCCCATTTCAATTTGAAAATATTGAACATCCCAGTCGCGGAAGCAATTGAATATTCCATTTTATAAGTTCCAAATAATCTGAAGAAAATATATGTTTTAAGGTCAATGAATTTCTTAGTTTTCTTAAATAAATCTGGTTTTTCATTCTTGATCCATAAAATTTTTGATAATGGTGCCATGGGATGAATTGGCGTTCCAGTTTTAGCGTAAATCTCTGCTCCGATACCGTTTGCTTTCAATTCTTCACTATATTTGGCTGCTCGGTTGTCGGCCCAAGTAATCGCACGAGTCAATGGTTGATCATCTTGATCCATAAGAATTAAGCTGTGCATTGCTGATGAAAAGGAAACCCCTTTTAGCTCACCTTTTTGGACTTTTCCTTTACGAATAACTTGTCCCAATACTTCAATTACTGCATCAAAGATATCTTCTGGATCTTCTTCAGCCATATCGGGCACATCTTGATACAATTGATAACCACTGTTAGCGTGGGCAATGACTTTTCCTTTCATATCATAGAGAACACTCTTTGTACTAGTAGTTCCAATATCAACGCCAATCATGTATTCCATAATTAAAACTCCTTACATAAACTCAAAATTATTTATTCTTATCGATTGCATGTCCACCAAATTCATTTCGTAACGCTGAAACAACTTTGCCAGTGAAAGTATCATCTTCCATAGAACGATATCTCATCATCAATGACATTCCGATAACAGGTGTTGGTACTTGTAATTTCAAGGCTTCATCTAAAGTCCACTTACCTTCACCAGATGAATGCATTGTGCCTTTGATATGTTGTAAATTATTATCTTTAGAAAAGGCATCTTGAGCTAATTCCATCAACCAGCCACGAATTACTGATCCGTTGGACCAAACTTTAGCGACGGCTTCATTGTCATATTCGAATTTACTGTGTTCCAACACATCGAATCCTTCAGCGATAGCCTCCATCATTCCGTATTCAATACCGTTGTGAACCATCTTGAGATAATGTCCACTACCCGCTTTACCTGTGTAGAGATAACCATCTTTCATCGCAATACCTTTGAAAATTGGTTCAATATATTGGAAAGTTTTATAGTCATCGCCACCAATCATGAAGTTACCATCTTGATTAGCACCACTTTTACCACCAGATGTTCCACAATCGAAGAATTTAATTCCTTTAGCCTTTAAAATTTGATTGTGTCTGAGTGAATCTTCATAAAATGAATTACCACCATCAATCACAATATCGTCGTTATCTAAAAGTTGACTTAATTTATCGATCGTATCATTAGTTGGCTTACCAGCTGGTAACATGACCCACATAATACGAGGTTTCTTCAAAGCTAAAACGGCCTCTTCCAAACTAGCAACACTTTGAGCGCCCATATCACTAGCTTTTTGTCTAGCCACTTCGTTTAAATCAAAAGCAACTACTTGATTGTCATTTCTGATTAAATTCTCACACAAATTGATTCCCATTTTTCCTAAACCGATCATTGCTAAATTCATATTTATTGTCTCCCTTTGTAAAGCGCTTTCATTTATTGACTATAGTATATGAAAATTATTTTTAAAAATCAATAGTTTTATAGAAAAAACTTTTCAGACAAATAAAATTGTGCTATCTTATTATTGTGAGGTAAAGCCTATGCAAAATAATTTTAATATGTTGATCAAATCCTACTATGACAACTTAACCGGGACTTCAAAGGATATCGCTGACTATCTTTTAGAAAATCCCCAAACTAGTTCGGCTCTAACCATTACCGATTTGGCTAAAAAGACTAATTCTTCTATTTCTTCTATTTCTCGTTTTGCAAAGAAATTAGGATTTAATAGTTTCCAAGAATTAAAAATCAATCTGCTCACATCAACAACAGACAAGAAAGAATCTAATAACCTCTTTCAAGAGATCAATTCTGACGATACCCTTAAAGAAATGGCGAAAAAAGTTTTCACATCTAATGTGTCAGCCTTAAATGCTACGATTGATACTCTGACCCAAGAACAATTACAATTGGCTATCGAAATAATTGCCAGTAAGAACTCTATTGCTTTCTTCGGATTAGGTGCTTCAGCTATCGTTGCTTTAGATGGCTACCACAAATTCTTGAAATCAGATAAAACTCCATTATTTGCTAATGACTTTCACATGCAATTAATGATGGCAACTACTTTGAGATCTGATACCTGTGCCGTAATAATTTCACACAGTGGTGAGAATAAGGATGCCCTGAAATTAGCTCAAAAGTTACACGAAAAGAAAATTAAAACTATCGGAATCACCAGTTATGGCAATTCATCTTTGACTAAAATTGTTGATTTGACCTTACTATCGATTTCCGAAGAAACAAACTATCAAGACGAGGCCTTGCACGCTATTATTGCCCAAATCTCCTTGATTGATACTCTCTTTGTTTTGACTGCTATGAAAGATGACAAACAAACGACTGATGTCTTTAAAGAGATTCGTGAGACAATCAATGGTACTCGTTTGAACAAATAATCAATTCCAAATACCAAATAACCCTGATAAATCAGGGTTATTTTTATATTCTTTTTTTTAAAACATTTTTTTGTTGCATTTTTAAAAGAAAGAACTATAATCGAATTTGTAAATTGATAGTGAGTACTCACTATCATACAAAGGAGAGGATATTATGTTTACAACAATGTTTTGGATTCTAGCAATTTGGTTCATTATCAATGTAATTCGGATGTGGTTCGTAACTGATAATCAAAAACTTCAAAAGACTTTTGCTTGGATTAATGTAGTTGCCGTTATCGTTGGATTCTGGGTTTACTTCGGAGCCACCAAAGTTAGTGGTATCGATACTTGGTTCAATATTATGAATTACGCAAATATTGTCGTTGCCCTTGTTCAGTTCTACTTTGGTTACAGAAACAGCACTACTATCAAACATGCCTAAAAATATTTCGAAGTTTTACCTCTTGTGTTCCATTTAGGATAGAATGGAACTATCAATAAAAAATGAGGTATGACATATGGACAATCAATTTGATATTTATCGTGAAGCAGAAAAAACTGAAAAGCTAACGCCAAAACAAAAATTGATTTTCCAATCAGCTATCGACTTATTTTCTAAGCAAGGCTATGCCAATACTTCAACTAAAGAAATTTCTGAGCATGCTGGAGTTTCTGAAGGAAGCATTTTTCGTAAGTTTAAAAATAAAGAAGAATTATTGATGGCAATTCTGACACCCCTGACCCATAAAATTCTACCCCAGGATTTAGATCAATTTTCTCAAACCACTTATCAGAATGGCAGCCTTAATTTAAAATATTTTTTAACAACTATGATAAATGATCGTATCTCACTCTTTAAATACAACCATAAAATAATGAAGATATTCTTGAACGAATTTATCTACGATCAAGATATACATGACCGTTTGATTGAAAGTATTCCTAAAAAATCATTTAAACAGTTCAATCAGGTTCTGGATGAGTTAAAGCAAAAAAATTTATTGATTGATTGGGACAATCTTGAGATTTTTCGATTCCTAGCCTCAAATATTTTAGGATACTTGATCCAACATTATATTATCGTGGACGAAAAGAAGTGGGACGAACCTTTGGAAATAGAACACGTCACAGAGTTTATCGTTAAAGGATTAACTCCAACAAAATAGTTATAAACAAAAAAAGCCGGTGAATGGAATATTACTTTCATTCATCGACTTATTTGTTTATTTAAGAATTATTCTTAAAGTACTTCAACTGATGCTGTTGTAACACCGTATGAAGGAATTTGGTTATTTGGCATAGCAACGTCTAATTGGTTAGGGTTACTGTATGCAAATGTACCTGTATCATTAACTGTTCTGATCAATACTGTACCGTCAGAAAGTGTGATCTTAAGTGTTGTACCCTTAGGGAATACTGAAAGGTTAGCAGCAACACCGCTATAACCCATGTTTGAACCTAATACGGCTGGATCATAGAAACTGATCTTGAATGTACCTTGTGATGTACCAGTTGTATTTGTGCTTGTTGTTTGTGTTTCAGAAGCACTTTGTGTAACTGCTTGTGTTTGTGTATTTTCTTGTGTAGTACTTTGTGTTTGTGTAGTTGTCTCTTGGTTACTTGTTTGTTGAACATCAGTTTGTGGTGTTACTGTCTGTTGAGCATCTGTAGTTGATGTTGTTGTAGTAGCACCTGGCAATGTAACTGTTTCACCAGGGAAGATTAAGTCAAATCCGCCAACTTCACGGCCGTTTGCTTGTTCTAGTTCGGCGATTGTTACACCTGAGTTAGCAGCGATACTCTTGTATGTGTCTCCTGCTTCAACTTGAACATGGTTACTGTCGAGTTGTACTGCAGCTTGAGCAGTTTGTGATGTTGCTGCAAGTGCTGTTAAAGCTGTTGTACTTACTAAAGCGATAGATAAAACTTTTTTCATGAATTAATTACATCCTTATATTTAAAATTATTGTCTAGCCCTCATTTGCTATGTTGCATATACTAACAGGTGTTTATTACACAATTACGTCTGTCAAATTACAAAAGCAGGCTTTTCTGTAATTTTAGTAACAATTCTGAAACAATAGGTCTAACTATCGTTGGTATAATAAGATTTTACTTTTTATGAATTTGAAAATAATTAAAACTTATTCTGAAAATATGAGAGTATTCTTATAATAATCATTAAACAAAAGCACTCAATATCATTACACAAATGATGCCAACGACTGATATCAAGGTCTCTAGCACCGTCCAAGTCATTAATGTTTCCTTAACTGTTAAATCGAAATATTCCTTAAACATCCAGAATCCAGCATCATTTACATGAGAAACTGCTAATGATCCAGCACCGATTGCTAAAACCATTAAAGCTGGATTTACACCTGCTGAGGTCATCAGAGGATAAACCAAGCCAGCAGCTGTTAATGAAGCCACTGTTGCAGAACCTAAAGCAATACGTAATACAACAGCAATTAGCCATCCCAAAAGTAAAGGTGAAATATTAACGCCAGTAAATAATTTCATAACCGCATTACCGACACCACCATCAATCAAGACTTGTTTGAAGGCCCCTCCACCACCAATTACAAGTAGTAACATGGCAATCGATTTGATAGCATCTTCCAAACTCTTCATAATATCTGGTGTTTTGAATCTTCTTGCCCAACCCATTGTGTAAATTGCTAGTAGTAAAGAAATCGTCATTGTAATAGCTGGCGTTCCAATAAAAGCAATGATTGAATCTAATTTAGTTGGATTGTCAGGAACTGAACCTCCATCAATGACTAATTGATAGATAGTTGTAATAGCCATCAAGACTACAGGGAACAATGATGTTAAAACACTAATACCAAAACTAGGTGTATCTTCCAGTTTAAAATTCTTTTGAGGTCCTAAGGCCGTTAAATTTCCCTTACGATTAAAAGCATCTGGAACAATTCTTTGCGCCAATTTCGTATACAATGGACCCGCTACTATTACTGCTGGAATAGCTACAATAATTCCGTAAAGTAACACTTGACCCGCATTAGCACTCAAAACTGTACTGATAGCTGTTGGGGCTGGATGTGGTGGTAAGAATCCATGAGTAACTGACAAAGCCGCAGCCATTGGAATTCCTAAATAAAGAATTGAAACCCCTGCTTCCACAGCAATAGCGAAGACAATAGGAATTAACAAGACCATCCCCACTTCAAAGAACAAAGCGATTCCGATAATGAATGAAGCTAAAACAATTGCTAGTTGTAATTTCTTTTTACCGAACTTTTGAATCAAAGTGTGCGAAATTCGGTAGGCACCCCCAGCGTCAGCAACCAAACGGCCAAGCATCGCACCGAATCCAAAGACAATTGAAAGTTCACCTAATTGTCCACCAATCCCATCTTGAATACTGGTTGCTATTTTGGTTAAGGGAATTCCTAAACCAATTCCCACTACTATAGAAGTAATTATTAATGAAAGAAATGTATTAAATTTTAATTTGATGATCAAGAACAGCAGTAATGCCACACCTAAAATCAATACCAAGAAAGCCATTTGTAATCCCCTTTAAATTTTTTGACATAAAAAAATGCGTTATTAGCGCACTTTAATTTATTTCATATGTTTCTTTTGAAATTCCGCAATACTCTTATATTCAGGTTCCAAAACTTGTGACAAGCGAATCCAAATTGGTAAGAGTTCACGATAAACTTCAAAATTCTTTTCATTAGGTTTGTGAACGTCTGTAACACCGACCATACCCTTAACAGCAGATAAATCGTCAACATATCCTAGGGCATACATGCCTAGTACGGCAGCTCCCAAACAGGAACTTTCGAAACTTTCAGGAATAGTAACATCTTGCTCAAAAATATCAGCTAGCATTTGTCTCCAAAGGGCTGAACGAGCAAAGCCGCCAGTAGCTTGAATACTCTTAGGCTTACCAGTTACTCTTTCAATCGTCAGCATCACAATGTAGAGATTATAAACGATTCCTTCCAAAGCAGCTCTAACCATGTGGGCACGTGTATGTTTTCTAGTTAAACCGAAGAATGATCCACGCGCATAAGCATTCCAAATTGGGGCACGTTCTCCACCTAAATAAGGATGGAACAACAAACCATCAGACCCAGCAGGAATCTTTTCAGCAATCTGTGTCAAAATATCATAGGTAGAAACTTGCATTTGTTCAGCAGTAATCTTTTCTGGAGCGAACAACTGATCTTTAACCCAACGGAAAACAATTCCTCCATTATTAACTGGTCCACCGACAACCCATTTATCTTTTGTCAAAGCGTAACAGAATAAATGTCCATCTGGATCAACAACTGGTTTATCGACGACAACACGGACGGCACCACTTGTTCCGATTGTGACAGCCACGACCCCAGGATCAATTGCATCGACACCCAAGTTTGAAAGAACACCATCACTGGCACCAAAAACGAATGGAATATTTTTAGAGATACCCAACAACTTACCATATTTGGGATTAAGCCCAGTAATTGTATCAGTAGGTTCAACCAATTCAGGTAATTGATCAGTAGTAATACCCAGGAGTTCCAAGGCTTGTGGTTCCCAGGCTAATTTAAAGATATTAAACATCCCAGTTGCGGAAGCAATTGAGTATTCCATCTTATAAACACCGAATAATCTGAAGAAAATGTAAGTTTTTAAATCAATAAACTTCTTAGTTTGAGCAAACAACTCTGGTTTCTCATTCTTTATCCAAAGAATTTTTGATAACGGAGCCATTGGATGAATTGGTGTTCCTGTTTTAGCGTAAATCTCAGCACCCAATCCATTTTCTTTCAACTCTTCACTATATTTAGCAGCTCGATTATCTGCCCAAGTAATAGCACGAGTCAAAGGTTGATCATCTTTATCCATTAAAATCAAACTGTGCATTGCTGATGAGAACGAAATTCCCTTCAATTCACCCCGTTTGATTTTACCTTTACGAATAACTTGTCCCAGAACCTCTACCACAGCATCGAAAATATCATCTGGATCTTCCTCTGCCATATCAGGGACATCTTGGTATAATTGGTAACCACTATTAGCGTATGCAATGACCTTTCCTTCCATGTCGTATAAGACACTCTTCGTACTGGTCGTTCCAATATCAACGCCAATCATATATTCCATATCTAAACTCCTCACGTGATTTTCTAGACTATTAATATTATTGCATATTTTTCAAATAATTTTTAGAAATCTTAACTGTAGTAGTATGATATTTTGAAATCACGTGAAAAAAATGTACTTCTATTGCCGTCGTCCGCAAAAAATCTGTGAGCCGCTGGAACGTGGTAGACCGACTTCGAGATCCATGATTTCACACTTTGTGCGAAATCATGGATCTCGAAGCTCGGTCTTTTACTAACCTTGCTACGCAAGCTAAGTAAAATATCACCACTGAGGGCTCACAGATTTTTTACTACCGACTAGTTTTTCGTTTCCAATATTATCAAGTAAAACCGCAGCATTTTGAATTTTTTAACTCTATATAGTCAAAAAAGAACCAAATTTACAAAAACAAAAAACATCTATTAATTTCACTACACAAACTTATGGTGTCCTTAATAGATGTTTTTTGTTATTTTTTACTTCCATTCATCACGTAAAATTCCGTATTGAACTGAATCGTAATACTTACCTTCATAAAAACGAACTTGACGAATTCTTGCTTCTTGTTTCATTCCAATTTTTTCGGCTACGTGCATCATTCGTGGGTTTCCAGACCATGTTGTTAAGCCTAAATGTGGGAAGTCAAAAAGATTGAATAAGTAAGTAATATAAAGTTTTAGAGCTTGACTTCCGATATGTTTATCCCAAGTATTTGTCTCATAAATGGTAATTCCCATGTCGTACCACTTTGCTAATTTTCCATCTTTAAAATGTCCACCAACGGAACCAACGATTTTACCATCGTTTGTAATCAATAATGTTCCTTATCGCCTAACCAAACTTTTGGTGCTAGTTCATTAATGAACTCTTCTTTAGTAGGTAAATCATCGTGAAAGTATGGACCGTTTAGTTTTGTCCACCCCGCATTGGGATCACTAAAAGCTAATTGCCAAAATTCTTCTAGATCTTCTGGCTGTGCTTGGCGTAATTCTACTTTTGACAAATCAATCATCTCCAAAATAAAAAGAACTTGTCATTATTATATGGCAAATTCTTTCTAGTTCAATATTAATTTTTTTATTAGTTAGCTTGTGCAGGTTCACGGCTACCTAATCTTACCTTTTCAACAGCATGACTGCTTTCAAGGTCTTCTTCTTTGAATCCGAAGAGGTATGTACATACAAATGAAACAACAATTGTAACAGCTGATGCGATTAAGTATCCTGTGAAGCTACTGTCAATACCCTTTGGATTGATGAATGAAGCAAATCCGATTAATGAACCGGCGAAGCCCCACATATCAACATGCATTAATCCGGTAATCAAGCCACCAACGGCACTACCGATATTTGCTGTCCAGAAGATACGACCATATTTCAAATTAATACCATACATTGCAGGTTCTGTAACTCCAGCAAAAGCTGAAAGTGTAGCGGCACCGGCAATTTGTTTCATATCAATGTTCTTCTTTGTTTTAACAAAGACAGCCATTGCAGCAGCACCTTGAGCAACCATTGTTGCAGAAACAATAGCGTTCAATGCACTGTGTCCTGTTGTAGCAATTTGACTAGCAACAACGGGAATAACAGCCCAGTGTAAACCGAAGATAACCAAACATTGATAGAATCCACCGATCAACAATCCAGAAATAGCAGGACTGAACTTCAATAGAGCAACGATACCATTTGCTAAGTAAGAACTTAGAAGTGTAATAACTGGTCCGACGATAACGATAATAATTGCACTGACAATAAATACTTCTAGTAGAGGACTAAGGATCATACGTAGTGACATAACAATGTGTTTCTTGAGCCATGGTTCTATCTTTGAAGCAATCCATGCCGCAGCGATCATTGGGAAAATTGAATAAGTATAGTTTGCGATATGAATAGGAATACCAAAGAAGTTACTGTTGAAATTCATTGCGGTACTACTTGTTTTAGTTGCTACTTGTACCAAGGTTGGATATGCCAAAACACCACCGATAACACCCATGATGATCTGGTTAGCACCTAATCTCTTAGCAGCTGTGAAACCAACTAGAATAGGTAGGAAATAAAATACTGAATCACCCATTGCACTAATAATCATATATGTAGAACTTGTTGCAGATAACCATTTAGCTGAAACGATTAAAGCTAATAATCCCTTTAAAATACCTGATGCAGCTAACAATCCAATGATAGGCATCATGCTGGCTGTGATTACACCAATTAAAGCACTGAAATAAAACTTTGTCTTAGGCCAAACACCTCTTGGAGCTTCAACCTTTTCTTTCTTAACTTCAGAATCTCCACCAAATCCAGGTCCTAAAGCTTTAACAACAGCATCATAAACATCTTCAACTGCAGGTCCAATAACAACTTGATATTGTCCACCAGCTTTAGCGACATCTAGAACACCCTTCATGGATTTGATAGTGTCATCGTTAGCTTTGTTGTCATCTTTCAAATAGAAACGAACACGTGTGATACAGTGAATAACATTTTCAACGTTACTTACTCCACCAACATTCTTAACGATATCTTTACCTAGCTGGTCATAATCGACCTTGCCTGATGGTTTAGCAGTAGATTCTCCAGGAGCCATCAAACTAACTTCAGCAACACTGTTACCAGCTTTAACATCACCTTTAGTGACGTTAACATCTTTAACCATCTTATTAGTATTGGTAAGAGCAACGATCACATCTGTTACTTTACCAGCCTTTTTGACAGCATCAATGTCCATTGTAGCTATCTTTTGACCAGCTGTAACTGTATCTCCTTCTTTAACAAATAGTTCAAAAGGAGCACCGTTTAATTCAACTGTATCAACACCCATGTGAACCAAAACTTCTAATCCATCATCAGTACTGAATCCAATTGCGTGTTTCGTTGAAGCTACTAACATAACTTTCCCAGAGACTGGGGACAAAATCTCATTTCCAGTAGGAATAACTCCAAATCCGTCACCCATATCTTTTTCAGAAAACATTGGGTCATGAACTTCAGTTATTGGTACAGCCTGACCATTTACGGGAGCAAGCATTTTAACTGTACTCTTCATAAGAATAGCACCTCCTTAAATTTAGTAACCGGTTACATCTTTCATTCATAATAATAATACGTCTTGTCATGTATAAACATCAAGTTAGAACATTTTTTATTATAAAATTCGCACTAAAACCGTATTGACGGGGTGTATAATACGTATTGTAATAATGTGTTTAAACAAATATATAGCTTTTTATTTATGGAGGAAATAGTCATGAAACCCTTATATTTAAAGTTTACAGATGATGAAATTATTTATTCCGACAATAAAGATCTAACTGATCAACAAAGTTATAAGCTTAATCCTGGACAAGAGTTAAAAGAAAATTTTCAGGATTTTGCAAAAAATCTTTCGACTCCAATCGATTCTTTGATACTTACAAATACACATGAAAGTTTACTAAATAAAAATTTAATTACCTATAATGGCCAAACGATCGATTGTCGCAATGATTTGGAAAATATCTTCCACGTTCCAGTAGTCAATATGGAAGACATCCGCAAAGATGGTCTGGCTTTGGCCATTCACAATGCGATTAGTTACTCCGGCTGGCACTTGGACTACAACCATTTGGATCACGACAAACGTCAATACGGTCAAGAATCCATGCAAACAATCGGTAATGGCTTTTTAGGTTTAAGGGGTACTTACTTAGAAGCCAAAGCTAATGACGACAATTATCCTGCCACGTATGTTGCTGGCGTCTTCAATCAATTATCTACTCCAATCAATGGCCGTGAAGTTATCAATGAAGACCTCGTTAACCTGCCAAATTCCCAATATATCAGCTTTAAAGTAGATGAAGGTGACTATCTTAGAATCAAAGATGATTTGGTTCAGGAATCCGTACGTTCTCTAGACATGAAACATGGAATTTTAACAATTTCTACTATTATAAAGTTGGATGATGGCAAAGAATTGAAAGTAGTTGCTAAAAAATTGGCCGACCTGAAAAATTATCACGATTACTACCTTCAATATTCTGTCACACCCCTGAATTTCTATGGCAAAATAACTTTATTGACTCAAACAGACGCTTCAGTTGTGAACAGCAATGTCGCTAGATATCGTAATTTGGCCAATAAACACTTAGTCGTCGACAATATTGAAAACAACGACAAAGAAATACTAATGCTAGCTCACACTAACCAATCTCAAATTGATTTAGCTATTAAGACTAATATTTCCTATCCTGATATCGACAATGCTCAATATTATATGGAGAATAAATCTGAGGTAGCTAGCCAATTTATTGCTTTTAATGTCAAACCAAACCACACTTACACTCTAGAAAAGGCCGTCAGCATTTTCACTTCACTTGAAACCAACCCTGACATGATTGACACCGCCAGAAATCACAAATTCATCCCTACCTTTGCAGGTGCTCAAGAAGCATCAAAAGAGGCTTGGCACGATGTTTGGAAGAAAGAAAATATCATTGTTTCTGGGGACGTTACTGCACAAAAGTTATTACATTTGAATTGTTTCAGTATGACGATTGCTGCACAAGAACTTGCTAACAAACATTTAGATGTTTCAGTCGGTTCCAGAGGCCTAACTGGTGAAGGTTATCGTGGACATATTTTCTGGGATGAACTCTTTGATATGAACTTCTATCTCCTACACTATCCAGAATTGGTTAAAAACTTAATGATGTATCGCTATAACCGTTTAGATGCCGCCGAAGAATATGCCGCAGCTAGCGATTACAAAGGAGCTATGTTCCCATGGCAAAGTGGCATGTATGGTGACGAACAATCACAAGAAGTTCACCTAAATCCCATGACTAACACTTGGGACCCTGACAATTCTAGAAAACAACGTCACGTTTCCTTAGCCGTAGCCTATAATGTTCTAAATTATTACAACGCTACCCAAGATGAAGCTTTCATGAGTCAATATGGATTGGAAATGCTTTTTGATATTGCTGAATTCTGGATTAGTATGTCCAAATTTGATCCTGACACTGGAAAGTACACAATCTCCGATGTCATGGGACCAGATGAATTCCACGAAAATTATCCTGGTGATACTGATAACCAAGGCTTAAAGAACAATGCTTATACAAATATCATGGTCAGTTGGTTCTTCAAGAAACTTGCAAAATTAATTGAAGATGAACCTGCTAAAGTAATCGATGATAATCTCAAGAGAACTAATTTCACCCAAGAGAACATCAAAGATCTGAATAATATCAGACACAACCTCAAATTAGACTTCAGTGGTGACATTCTTGGTCAATTTGAAGGTTACTTTGATCTCAAGGAAATCGACTTTAACAAGTATCGTCAACAATATGGCAATATTTCTAGAATGGACCGAATTCTCAAAGCCCATCATGATTCTCCTGATAATTACCAAATTGCTAAACAAGCTGACACTTTAATGGCCCTATTTAATATTCGTGAGAGTGCCTTTCTAAAAATTATGCTTGATTTAGATTATCCAATTGTTAACCCTAATAAATTTATTCATGACAATATTAAATACTATATTGCCAGAACAACCCATGGCTCCACTCTTTCTCGAATCGTTTACTCAATGTTGATGCTTAAAATCGGTGAAGACAAACAAGCTTGGAAACTATTCTACGAAGCACTTACTAGCGACTACTATGACATTCAAGGTGGTACGACTGCCGAAGGTATCCATTTAGGTGTTATGGGTGCAACATTAAATGTCGTTACCTCCTACTTTGCTGGTGTAGACTATCGCGGCAAGATGCTTGAAGTTAATCCACACATGCCAAAGCAATGGGAAGAAGTAGATTTTCAAATGACTTTTAGGGATGTCAATTTCAAATTCAGAGTTACTGACAATACTTTTATCGTAACGACTGATAAGGATACGGAAATCAAATTTCTTAACCAAAAATTACCATTAACCGCTAACCAAGAGATTCAATTGACTTACTAAATAACAATAAACAAGCTATACCAACTGTAATTGGAGTTCTTTTACGGTCAGTATGGCTTGTTTTACTTATACGCTTACACCCAGATGTGACAAGTTACTCAAAAATAACTTAATCTTTCGGTTCTACCCCCTTACCAATCAAAAATAAAATGATAGAATATTCATAATCTTTATGGAGGGGTTTAGACATATGATAGATCTGACTAACGGCAGACCTATAAAAGTTATTTTTCTGTATACCATACCTTTGCTATTAGGTAACTTTTTCCAACAATTCTATAGCTTTATTGATACCTTAATTGTTGGTAAAACTATCAGTGTCAATGCTTTAGCCAGCGTTGGTGCGACAGGGGGATTAACAGCACTAGTCATTGGATTTGCTCAAGGGATGACCAGTGGTTTAACTATTTTAACCGCAAGAAAATATGGAGCCAACGATGAGGCTGGTGTAAGACAAAGTTTTGCTTCAGGAATCATCATTTCTCTATTTATCATCGTTGTTTTTACAACGATTGCTCTTTTAGTAGCTTATCCACTGCTTGTCGCCATGCAAACACCTAAAGTGTTGCTACATGACTCATTTATCTTTTTGGAGATTATCTTTGCAGGAATCTTTTCTTTTGTAGGCTTTGATTTTTTGGGAAACACAATGCGAGCACTTGGAGATTCAAGAGTGCCTCTATTCTTTTTAATCGTAAGTACAGTTTTAAACATTCTTTTAGAGTTAGTGTTCATTCTCTATTTGAAGATGGGCGTAGCTGGTGCTGGTTTAGCCACTGTTGTTGCGCAAACAATCACTTTTGTAATTCTTTATTTCTACATTAGAAAACACATCCCATATTTAATTTTAACCCGTGATGATTTCAAAATTGATATGGACGAAATCAAGGAATTGTTAAAAATTAGTTTGCCAATGGGCTTTCAATCTTCCATCATCGCTATTGGTTCAATCATTCTACAATTCATGCTCAACACCTTAGGTGCCAATGCGGTTGCTGCATACACGGTTGCAGGAAGAGTTGAACAAATTGCCACCTTACCAGCCTTTAGTTTTGGTTTGGCTCTAGTTAACTTCACTGCTCAAAATATGGGTGCTAAGAAATTTGATCGTATCTTGAAGGGTGTCAAAGATGGAATTTTAGTCTCAGTAATTTCTAGTCTTGTCATCGGAATCTTTTTGATTTTCTTTGGTCAATCAATTTCTCATCTATTCATGAATGGTAGTGAAACAAAAGTTTTGAATTTGATTCAAATTTACTACTACTTCAATGGTTCGACCTACTTTATCTTGTCAATTCTCTTCATTGTCAGATATACATTACAAGGATTGGGCAATCAAAAAGCACCAACAATTGCAGGTATTGCCGAACTATTAATGAGAGTCTTTGCTGGTGTCGTTCTTATCCGTATCTTCGGATTCTACGGTGCTGCCATGGCTAATCCACTGGCTTGGACCGGTTCAGTATTGGTATTAGTAAGTACTTGGAATATCGAGATTAAGAAACTGAAAAATATGAAGAACCTTCTGAATCACGAGGAAACAGCTTCAGAATAGCTAATTTCTTACCTAGTTGTGGTTAAAAATTCCGTCCTCCACAACAAGAAAATTTGGCTGGAACGCCATGGGCCGACTTGGAGCTAATTATTTTACACTTCGTGCAAAATAATGGATCTTCAAATTTGGCCTTTATCTAAGCAATAAATTGCTAAGATAAATCTCATGGCTGAGCCAATTTTCTTGTTGCTCCGGACTAAATCCTGCTTTAATAAATAATAAACGAGAATGACTTCTATATAAGAATTTTAAATAAAGGATATATTTCGAATACTCAATAGGAGTCGTTTTCTACCGTTAATCAAGGGAAACCTAATATTATAAGGTTTCCTTTTTTTCATATTCAGATATATGTAAATATCAGATGATTTAAAAATTAAAGTAAACTAAATAACACCCCATACATCCCATTATTTAAAATTAGATGTTGCATAATTAGATCCAAAGAATCGGTCGATAGTAAAAAATTTGTGAGCCCTCAGTGGTGATATTTTACTTAGCTTACGTAGCAAGGTTAGTAAAAGACCGATCTTCGAGATCCATGATTTCGCACAAAGTACGAAATTATTAGCTTGAAGTCGTGTCCACCACGTTCCAGCGGCTCACAGATTTTTTGCGGACGACGGCATATTTCAACCACATAGGATACATATATCTGTCTATCTTTATGATTACTAAGATATTCTTTTATTGTCTTTAATCATCACTCATGATATAAATTGACTACATTCAGGATGTTTTTTTATCCGATTATATAGAAATGATACGATACTCGTAAATAGATATTTAGGGAGATGTTATTATGGGAATCTGGGCTATTGTCATAGGTGTAATTCTAATTTTACTTTCTCTTCAAACTTTTCGTTCTGTAGCAAAGACATTTAAAAAATTAAAAAAGGGCGAGATAACCAATCCTTCACCCTTTATCGCATATGCCCTCTGGACTACCGATGTTATTGCTTTATTCATTGGTATCGCCGGCGTTATGACGTTCACATTTTACTAGACTTTCACAAAATAAATAGCTCCTATTTAGATAATATGTACATTCTAAATAGGAGCTATTTTTAACTGTTTAAAGCTTCAGCACATTCGATTAAAGCATCTTCTACTGCTGGTATTTTACCTACATAATTCAAAAAGGCATGTGCTAAACCACCGTAACGGATATATTCAGCTTCGCATCCTGCCATACCAATTTTTTGAACGAAGGCTTCATCTTGTAATCTAAACGGATCAAACTCACCTGTCATTACCAAAACTTTTTTAAAAATCAATGGATCAGCGTACATTGGTGAAATAAGTGGTGCTGAAAGGTTATAATTAGCACCATTCAAATAATATTTCGTCATAATCTTATCTAGACGTTTAAATTGTGTATAGTTATTATGAAGTGTTTGTCTTTGTTCTGGATTAATCGGAATCAAATGATCATTCCAAAGTGGACCATTATAATCTGAACCTTGAACAATTGTTGGGTAGAATAAAATGTGCTTATAGATTTCACAAACACCCATATTACTACTCAATTGACTTACACCTAAAGCAATTGAAGCCCCAGCTGAATCACCTGCTAGAGAAATTTGTTGGTGTTTATCACATACATTCATCAGAACCGAAAGACAGTCTTGAATAGCGGTTGGATAAGGTTTTTCTGGAGCGATACTGTAATCTACACTATAGATTACTCCATTAAATTTAGCAGCTAATAAACGTAGAAATGGTAAAGTATCTTCAGCGGACCCACCATAATAGGCCCCACCATGAACATAAATTAAGGCTTTTTCAGTTGATAAATTTCTGTCGTTGCGATAAATTTTCAGATATCTAACTTCTCGATCTAACTTATTACTCATTTCTACATCGATTCTAACTGTCGAATCAGAAGTAATTACATCGGCTTTTTGATTCCCAGCACGTAATTGTGTCAGATCATCAGGTAGTTGTGGATCATCACTCAAGGTTTTCAAGTGATCCCAAATCATTGGCTCATAAGAATGGGCATCCACCCTATCTTTAACAATCATTTTGACATTTTCTAGATGAGGAATATCGACTGACTCAATCTGATTCAATCGGCTCAACTCAACGTTATAATCGCTATTCATCATAATAAAAGCCATCCTTTATTTTTTATTTAGGTCAATTCGTATTATCTATACTACAAATAGTATACGTCCTGTTTAAACATATTTTCCACTAAATTATAACAAAACTTTTTATTAATATTGATTAATCCCAAACACCTTATTAGGAGGAAATACAGTGACATCTAACAGCAAAATTTCAGCCCGGGAACATAATCTACAATCAATCCTACACTTACTGGATATCCACAAGTCCCTCTCTGCTAAACAACTCTCAACCTTCACCGGTTTAAGTGTTGTCAGCATCAATAAATTAATCGAACTATTGGAATTAAAAAATATTCTCACAGTCGATTTTACCGATACCAGAGGTCGTCGAGCTAAAACTTATCAAATAAATTATCAAGCCTTCACCCTTGGGGCGTTGCAACTCAATGAAATTCATGATCATATCAAAGCAAATTATTCCCTCATTGATCTGTCAGGGAAAATTATTTTTCAAACTCAGTATGATGAAAAAATAACTTCAGTCGAACAACTTCTAGAATTTATCAAACAGCAGACAGCCCAAAACAAACCGCAAAAGATAATTGTTGGTATTCCTGGTGATGAATTGAACGGATACTTGCAACTGATTGATGTCAAAGAACTGCGCGGTATTAAATTATCTAAAGCCATTGAGGTCTCAACTAATATTGACACTATCATCGTCAACGATATTAATGCCTGTATTTTTGGAGCAGCTTCTTCACTACACGAAAGTCAGAACATTGCCGCTGGAATTTACTTTCCTAAATTTTATGGTCCTGGAGTTGGAATCGTTATTAATGATCAGCTTATTACAGGTGCAGACGGATTAGCAGGTGAAGTTCAATACGGTACCGTCAACCAACACGAATCCCCTAAAAGTCAGATTATTGATCACCTACAAAATATTATCAGTCTGATCAATCCTAATTTACTCATTGCCTATATTGATGAGCTGAATCTAACCGATTTAGAGATCAACCAGATTGTTCAGACTCTCCACCGACATTTACCGCTGCATCAAAACTATAAATTAGATTTTAATCGCAATTTCCAAGAAGATTATTTGCTTGGTTTGGCTACTATTGGTCGAAATATTATTTTTAAAAAGTTAAGTGGCAATTGAAACCGCTTAACTTTTTTGGTACAATATCCCTATCTTAATTAACTAAGTTTAAAAAGGGGCAAGCACATGAGTATAAAATTAATTGCTTTAGATGTTGATGATACATTACTAACTTCCAACCAAAAGATTGCTGAATCTACCAAGTTGGCTTTAAAAGAAGCTTTATCTAAAGGTATCAAAGTTGTTCTTTGTTCTGGTCGACCATTAGCTGGTGTTAGCCATTACCTAGATGAATTGGGCGTGCAAGGCGACAATCAATACGTTATTACTTATAACGGTGCACTCGTAGAAACAGCTGCTGGCAAGGTTCTCTCTCGTAAGACAATCGATAATAAAGATTACCGCAGAATCGTTAAATTTGTTGAAGCACACAAAATGCAATATTATGTGCTTGATGACAATAGTAATGTCTATACTTCTAATCACGATATTAACCGTTTTGCCGTTATTCAAGCTTGGGAAAACAGTGCTGGTATCTTTGTTCGTGAACCGAATGAATTAGCCTCCGATTTCGAAATTGCTAAGGCTGCCATCGTTGGTGAAAAAGAAACTTTAGATCAATATGAACAAGCGGTAAAAGATGAATTTTCTGATGAATACTATGTTGTACGTGCCGGTGCTAACTTCATCGAAATCATGCATCCCGAGGTTAACAAAGGTGAAGGTTTAACTACTTTGGCTGAAATTTTAGGTTTAAATAGCGATGAAATAATGGCTTTTGGTGATGAAAAGAACGACTTACCAATGTTTGATTTCGTTGGTTCTGCCGTGGCAATGGGCAATGGTTCAGATATTGCTAAGGAACACGCTAGATATGTGACTGATACTAACGACAACGACGGTATCGCCAAAGCACTAAAGAAGTATGTCCTTTAATGAAAATTACGCACGAAATAGTTCAACCAACACCAAAAGTACCTTTTAAATATTATTTTCATGATGAAAATTCACCTAAACGTGTTACCCCACATTGGCACCGTAATATTGAATTAGGTTTCATGGTTTCTAAGAACACCATACTAGTCAAAGATGATAATCAAGAAGACGAATATCATCAAGGTGACATTTGGGTCATCAATTCACGAGATATTCACGAGACTACTTTTGTTAATAGAAAATCAGTCTTCGTCTTCTGCCTTTTGATTGACTATGACTTCCTCAAAAAAATCTATCCTGATATCGACCAAATTCATTTTGACCTGAAAGGTAAACCGGCTTGTCTAAAACAATTAATTAACTACCAAGAATTGGAAAGGCAACTGCGAATGATGATTCAACTTTTGCAGGAGCCTCGGGATGGCACTTTCAATCTCAATCTGACTGGACGGATCTATATTTTGATGGCTAATTTAATCAATAATTTTTCCCACAAAGTCACTTCCAACATTTCGGTCAACGAAAGTTTGATCGACCAGGCTTTAGGAATAATCAATAGTAATTACACTGAAGATTTGAATGGGACGGTTTTGGCTCATGAATTAAATACCTCAGTCACAACTTTGAATCAACAATTTCACCAGACCGTTCAAATGTCGATCAATAAATATATCACGACTGTACGTCTGCTAGCGACTCAAAAGAAATTACTCAACACTAACCAAAACATCGACTATATTGCCATTGATAGTGGCTTTAACAGCACCAAATCATTTATCAGAAACTTTAAGAATTGGAAGCACACGACTCCCTATCAATACCGTAAAAATTTTGCTGAACTGGAAAGGATTTAACTATGACAATTAAATTAGTTGCTACTGACATGGATGCTACCTTCTTAGATGACAGTAAACATTTTGACACTAAGAGATTCGACAAGATTTATCAATACATGACTGATCACAATATCTATTTTGTTTCTGCTAGTGGTAATCAATATTATCAATTGAAGAATTTTTTTAAAGATTATCCTGAAACACTTTTTGTCGCAGAAAACGGTGCTTTAGTCGGTAATCATCAAGAGATTTTTAAAACTTGGCATTTTCCAGCTGCCGTAACTAAGAAAGTTATTCAAGTTTTGGAGAACACTGATCATATTCAATATATTGCCTGTGGTCGCAAATCGGCCTATATTCTCAACAGTGCAACTGAGGAATTTTACAATATTAGTAAATTCTACTTTCCACGTATTACAAGTGTCGACAGTTTTGAAGATATTGACGACGAAATCCTCAAGTTCTCAGTCAACTGCCCACTCACTGAAACTGAAGCTTATATGGAACATTTAGCTAACGGTATTGGCAAAGATGTTTCCGTTGTTTCCAGTGGTCACGGCGATATCGATATCATCCAGGCACAAGCTAATAAAGCTACAGGTTTAGAATATTTATCACAAAAATTAAATATCAAACCAGAAGAAATGTGTGCTTTCGGGGATGGTGGCAACGATCTTGAAATGTTACGTTATGTCGGTCATGGTGTTGCTATGGAAAATGCTAGTGATATTGTCTTAGAAACAGCTCCATATCAAACAACTAATAATAATCAACAAGGTGTTCTCGAACATCTCGAATCTGTCTTTGAATTGTAAAATCGATTTTTCTTCACATTTAATTAGAACAAACATCGATTTTTTTCAATAATTAATTCATATCTCGGCGGTAAAGTATAAGCATAATCAAATAAGAAAATATTTGGTTATCCTTCCCCTATAGATAATGTATAATCCTTAACAACTAAAAAACTGTTTCTTACGGATTCAGTTCAAACAAAAAGCTCAAAATCGCTTGCTGACGGTTTTGAGCTTTTTGCTTGGTTTAATTTTCAAAGTAACGTTGTTTCTCTAATTCCCAATACTTTTTATCCTCGTCATTGATTTTTCTTAATACTTTGCAAGGATTACCAACTGCTACCACATTATCAGGAATATCCTTAGTTACTATTGAGCCTGAACCGATAACGACATTATTACCGATTTTAACGTTTGGATTAATCACCACATTACCACCAATCCAAACGTTATTACCAATCTCAATTGGTTTACCATATTCGTACCCTTCTGTTCGAATCACAGGATCAATTGGATGACCAGCTGTATAAACTCCAACACGAGGACCAAACATGACATTGTCACCAATCTTTACTGGTGCAATATCTAAAAGGATTAGGTCGTAATTAGCATAGAAATTCTTTCCAATAGTCGTATTGCAACCATAGTCTGTATAGAACGGTGGTGTTATATAAGGCTTTTCGCCAACTTCTTTGAATAAATCTTGTAAAATTTCGGTTCTACGTGGAACCTGTTCTTCATCAGATTGGTTGAATTCCTTTAATAGTTTCTTAGCTTTTAAAAAATCCTTTTTAAGTTCTGGATCATGTGCAATATATAAGTCGCCAGCTAACATTTTTTCTTTTTGTGATCTCATCGTCATATTCCTCTATCCTTAAAAATTCATACATCAAGAATAACAATTTTTTGTCAAAAAAATACCCATTTACAAAAGCAAATAGGTACAATTCTTATGCTATCTAAAAACAGGTTTACTATTACGATATTGAATATCGTCTACTCCATCCAAAACGTTGCTATATCTAGCTGCGGCAAAGAAGTAGTCAGACAAACGGTTAACAAATTTAAGCACATAATCATTGATTGGTTCCTCTTGCATCAAGGCAACAATCTCTCGTTCGGCTCTTCTAGTTACAGTTCTTGATAAGTGTAAATTAGAGGCTGTTTTCGAACCACCAGGTAAGATAAATTTTTGAATGGCAGGAACTTTAGCAGAATAATCATCAATTTTCTTTTCTAACCAGTCAACCGCTTTGTTATCCTCTGTAAAAATAAATTCATGCTTTTTATCAGTAGCTGAAATTGCCAAATCAGTTCCACAGTCGAACAACAATTGTTGGATTTCCTGTAATTCATCTTTTAAAACTAAATTTTTCTCAGACAAATTAGCAATCACTACACCAACTAAGGAATTCAATTCGTCAATTGTTCCGTACGATTCAATTCTTTGGGCTGATTTATATAAAACATCATTACCAATAATTCTAGTTTTACCTTTATCTCCAGTACGTGTATAAATTTTCATATTTGATAGTCCTCGCTTAATAATTATTCTTCTTAACAACTATACCAAGAAATAATGTTTAAAAGATGACTATTCTTAGCATTCTCAACTTTATCTAGATATAATCAATTTATGCAACCGATATCAATATGGATGGGAGGTAAGTTTTATGCATGACAGTTTAACATTACAATTACTCGGGGAATTCATTGGAACACTAGTATTAGTTCTACTAGGTGATGGCGTTGTTGCCGCAGTTAGTTTGAAAAAATCTAAAGCTGAGGGTTCCGGTTGGATTGCCATTTCTCTTGGTTGGGGATTAGCCGTAACCTTAGGTATTTATTGCTCAGCCTTTCTAAGTCCAGCACATTTGAATCCCGCTGTAACTTTAGGAATGGCTATCGCAGGCGTCTTCAATTGGAGTTACGTAGTTCCTTACATGATTGCCCAAATCTTAGGAGCAATCGTTGGAGCCGTGATCGTCTGGATCAATTATTACCCACATTGGCAAGAAACTAAAGATTCTAAAGCTATTTTAGGCGTTTTCGCCACAGGTCCAGCTATCAGAAACTATCCAATGAACTTCATCAGTGAATTTATTGGGACATTTGTCTTAGTCTTTGCCCTATTAGCCTTTACTAGAGGTAAATTCACTCAAGGATTAAATCCAATCGTTGTAGGACTTTTAATCACTGCTGTTGGATTCTCACTTGGTGGAACTACTGGTTATGCTATTAACCCGGCCAGAGACTTAGGACCAAGAATAGCACATCAAATTCTACCAATCGCTAACAAAGGTGACTCTGATTGGAGCTACAGTTGGGTACCAATTCTCGGACCACTAGCTGGTGGAGCTATCGGTGCTTTAGCATATCTATTGATTCCTTAGTTCTGGTATTTTTAACATTACAAATATAGAAATTTTAAATCAAAAAAACAGCCTCCATTAAGTATTCAAGACTTTGCTTGAATACTTTAATAGAGGCTGTTTTTATTTTACTAGAACAAATCACCTTACAAAATTACGTATTTACCTCAAGTAAAATAATCAAAATACCATTTAGTCTGGAGTAAGAATTGGAAATGTGTTCAGCTATGACATTATTGTTAGCGGCTTTGCCGCTTACAATAAGGCTGATCTTAGAGATCCATAATTTTGCCAAAGGTAAAATTATTAGCTTCAAGTCACGCCCATAGTGTTCCAACGCATTTCCAATTCTTGCGGAAGACGGAAATTTAAGTATATTCGTACCTTTAATTATTAGTTATTATTCTTAAATAAATCATACTTTTGTTGGTAATTACCAAACAGCTTAATCCAACGCTTACCGACTAATAATAGTAGAACGGCAGTAAAGATAGCATGAACAACATCGAAATAAAAACTTGCTGCCAGAGAAGCCAAAATGCTCTGCCAACTAATTGGGTTCACAAAACCAATAATATAGTAAATATCCATAATCCAGCCCATAATAAAGCCTGATAAAAAGCCCCAGAGGACTAACTTCCAAGTAGAAATATCTTTTTTCAACATCAATCCTGATATCAAACCAATCAAACCTAAGGCAAACATTTGCCATGGAGTCCATGCGCCTTGGCCGAAATACATATTCGATGTTAAAGCGATGATTGTTCCCATCAAAAAGCCCGTTTCTGGTCCACTGACAATAGCTCCCAAAATTAAAATAAATAGTTCTGGTTTAACTGCTGGGATAGCCGCAAAGATAATTCTTCCCACTACCGCTAAAGCACAGATAATTGCTATAAAAACAATTTCCCGTGAAGTATGAGGTGACTTCTCAAACTTCCAGAAGTAAATACCCAAAGTTAAGATTAAAAATCCAAAAGAAAAGAGTAAATAGTTTTTACTCGAAAATACAGCCATTAAGGCTAATACTAAAATTGCTAAACCTAGCAATGAAATTGATTTACGATTCACTTCGTTTAATATCCTCCCACGATAAGGCTAATGGAAAAGTTTCCCTTAATGCCTTGTTAATTTCTGTTGTATAGAAAAACTTATCCTTGAAAAAGACCGTTGGCGTTGTGAATTGACTGATCTTACCATCAAACATCATCGCTATTTGATCGAAGAATCTTGCCGCAAATAATAAATCATGACTATTCACGAATACTGTCCCGCCAGTCTTTTGAAACTGATTCAACATTTGACCCAATTCTAATTTCTTATTAGGATCTAATCCTTTAGTGGGTTCGTCCAAGAACAATATTTGAGGGTTCTTGATGAAACCTAGAGCCAAAGCTAAGAATTCTTGCTGACCACCGCTCAAGTCATAAGGACTCGTCTTCTCCAAACCTTTTAGAGAAAACTTTTCTAACACTGCTTCAAAAGTAGTGTCACGCCTACTCAATTGTAGTTGATATTTGATTTCCTCAGCTACCGTATCCTCCATAAACAGGATAGCCGGATTCTGTGGTAAGACGAAAACTTTCTGATAGAAATCATTTTGAACCTTATGACCAGCAAACAAAATCTTGCCCGATTGAGGCTTCAATTGTTGCGTCATCGTCTTTAACAGCGTCGTCTTCCCCATCCCATTAGGCCCAATGACACAATAGGATTGACCTCTTTTCAGCTCAAAACTAACATTGTTGATAATCTGTGGACCATTGAAGTCAAAGCGAAAATTCAAACGTTTGATCTCCAAAATATTTTCAGCGGTAGTGTCGACCAAAATTTTGCGAGGAACACTCTTTAATGATGTCCTGTGCTGATTTATTAGGAGCCCAACCTCTTTATTGCTCAAAGGCAGTTGTTGGTCTGTAGGAAGATTCAGCTCCAAAATCAAACGATCAACTTGAGTCAAATAATTTTTGAGATGAGGATTTTGATAGATATCACGCAACCCTTTATCCACCGGTGCATCCTCAATCAAGCTGCCCTCTTCCATGACTAGTAATCTGTTGGCATAGCGAATTGCACGATCAATCTCATGCTCAACCAGTAATACCGTGACATTCAACTCTTCATTAATTTTATGTACCACCTGTAATAGCTTTTCAGCTGCAATGGGGTCTAATTGTGAAGTCGGCTCATCCAATAACAAGACCTTCGGCTTCAAAATTAAGGCACTAGCCAAGTTGACTAATTGCTTTTGACCACCAGAGAGACGTTTTTCATTGATATCCAACAAATCAATAATTCCTAAATAACTGGCAATTTCCGTAATTCGTAACTGAATCTCATTTTGACTGCAGCCTTGATTATCTAAGACAAACTTCAATTCATCCCGCGGGGTTTCCATGACCATCTGATTGTCAACAAATTGTGAAACATAGGCAAAATTATTATTGTTCAATGACAAGTCAGTCACCAATTCACCTGATAGAACTTTTCCCACCGCTAAATCAGCTAACATTTGTTTCAATAAAGTACTTTTGCCACTACCAGTTTCACCAATTAATACGACAAAATCCCCCGTTTGAACGGAGAAATCAATATTTTTTAACGATACTTTTTGACTGTTGTTGTATTTGAAGCTGTAATCTTTGAAATGTAAAATTTCCACCATAAGTAATTTACCCCTCCAAATATAACTGGTAATAAAATTAAAATCATGTTGATCAAAAGTAAAATAAGTTCTGAATTAGTAAAAATCAGTTGAACATCGATTGAGCCCAAATTAATGACTCCAACTTTACCAATAACCATCACAATATCAACAACCAAACCCGACACCATCAAAATTGATAACAGAAAATCGGCACCTCTGTATTCCAGCTTACCAATACTTTTTTGATGATTATTGAAACCACGCAAAATTAATGTATCTGAGACGTTCATAAAACTAGCGACAGCTTTATTCAAAATAATCTCCATTAGATCCATCGTCGACTTTAATTTAGATTGTTGTACCTCATTTTGAATTCGAAACTTTCTAATCGACTTCGTTTCATTATAAATTTGAATGATCCGTGGAATGAATTGAATCGTCAAAATAAAGATCAATGCTACATTTTTCAACAAACTAGACAACAACTCAAAGACTGTTTTTACTCGAATCAGAGCATTATAAATATAAAAAGCCCACAACAAATTTACAAAAGATATACCCAAAATGAACCCATTAAGCAGTGATTCTTGTGTGAGCTGAAACGAATAAAACTTCCAAAGTACATCTTCTCCACGTTGATTCAAAATTAGATTAAACGCAAAGGTCACAATAAAAATTACGCAAGAAAATTTAAAATATGTTTTTATTTTCTCACGGTTAACCAGAATAGCCATAAAGATTAAAGCTATTAAATTGATAAGAGAAATAATTGGATTATTAAAGAGGAGTGCTATTAGAATAATTCCCAGCAAGTAGACAAAAATTGTCACACTATTGGTTCTTTTTTGAAAGTTTAAAATCAGCTTATTCATCATCGCACCCCTTTTTCAATATTCCTATTTTAACTTATTCACGAAAAAAATCTATTTGATTCATTTGGATTTTTCTTTGTTATAATAAAAATCGTTGTACAAATCGAGGAGGAAAATAATGAAAAAGATTACAGCATTTTTATTGTCATTATTAATGTTACTAGGGGTATTCGCTCCAGCAACTGCAACAACCGTTCAAGCTAAGGCTTCCAAGAATATCAAAGTTACTTACACTTTGAAGAAGAACAAAAAGAAGATTGCCAAGAAAACTATCACATTGAAAAAGAATGCCACTGTTACTGATGGTCTTAAAAAGGGCTGGAAAGTTAACGACAAAGGCGGCTTTATCTCAGCTATCGACGGTCACAAACAAAATAACAAGAAGAAAATTTACTGGACATTCACTGTTAATGTCAAACAAGTTAACGTTTCAGCTGACAAAAAGAAATTGCACAACAAAGACAAAGTTGTTTTCAAATTATCAAAATATAACGGTTAATGATTAAATTGAAATATGAGATGAGGATAAATTTAATATCTTCATCTCATATTTTTTTGTGGAAATAAGCAATTTATTAAGTTAAGTTTTCTTAATAAAGATAATAATTCTCTTTCATTATATTAAATAGTGCTATTTTATACTTGAATAATATATTCGGAGGGATTAATTATGAATAAAAAGAAAATTGTTTTAGCCTCAACACTTGCTGTTTTATTAGCCCCATCTATTCTTAATAATTTACCTACAAATCAAACTGTTCATGCTGCCAATACTCAGCTAATTGGAACTGTCAGACGTGGTGGTGCCGCCACGGTTAATGCCAATGGTAATTACGTTCGTGGTGGTTACTTAGGGAATTTCACTTCATGGAGATTAGGTCAAAGAATCACTATCGGTGGCAATCCTTATTATGAAGTCGCAACTAACCAATACGTTGATGCCACAGCCATGAATATCAGCAATGGTACTCAAGTAATCAATCCTGTTCAAAAAGAAGTTTCCTATGTTAATGCTGTTAAATCTATCACTGACAATAATGCTACTGTAGTTAACGATAATGGTTACAGCTTAGGAGTTACCCTTCCTAATGGAACTTCATGGAAAGTCGACCAATACAAAGTTATCAACGGTTACCCATACTACCGTGTCGCTACTAACGAATGGGTCAAAGCTTTGAACTTCACTTCTGACAACAACGGTACAAGTAACACTAACAATACTGTTGCCAATACTACTGCTCAAAAGACCATTACTCTTCGCACTAATTCAGTCATCTACAATGGCTTAGGTCAAAACATGGGTAGAACTTTACCAACTAACAGTTCCTGGAAAGTAGCTCAAGAAAAAACTATCAACGGTCATCAATATTACCAAGTAGCTACAAATGAATGGATTCTAGCTACCGAAGATAAGAACACTTCTATCTTCAGTAACGGTGCAGCTACTGGTACTTTAACTAAAAACGTTCAATTATATAACACCGCTTCAAACTCCATGACTAGATCACTTTCAGCTGGAACTTCTTGGAAGATTTCTAGCGTTGTAGAAAATAGTGCCGGTTACTACTTTGCACAAGTATCTAACAACGAATGGATTCCATTAGGCGGATCAATCTTCAGTGATGGACTACTTCAACAAGAGTTAGCCAACTCAGCTACTTACGAACCAAGTTTTGCTATCAGTCTTTTCAAATAATAATCGCAAAAAAATAAGGCAGCCGTTTGGCTGTCTTTATTTATGTTCAATTTTCTCTTGGAGCTCATGATTGTTTAATACATCTGCACAATAAAAAGCTCGATTCTTATATAACTGTTGTTTAGCTTTATCATCATCCGCTTGATAGACTAGATAAAGATTGTAATTCAACTCATCTATAAAATAGGATAAATAATTATCATTGGCAAATTTCAGACCACGCTCCAAAATACTTTTTGCCGAATCAAATTGCTTTATTTGTAAGTAAGCCTTACCCACCATTTTGGCAAGAAAAATCACCTCTAAACCACTGGCATTATTAACATTAAGATTCTCTTTCAAAGAATTACTGATCAAGCTGAGATAATAATCAGCTTCACCGAAATGTTCTTGACGATAATATATCTTACCTTTGAATAAATATGACATCAAAGTATAAATATTATCTTCATCCGTCTTAGTTTCTCGCAAAACTTTATCAAAATGGAAAGAACTCAATTCAAAATTACCAGCTTTGAATTTAACAACGCCAAGAATAAAGTCACACTGTGCTCTATCTTTAGCTTTAATTTTATCTTGAATCAAAGCAATTTTGTCTTCAATCGAATCTAAATTACCTAAAAGAACATCTTTTTCGATATCATCCAAAATAAAAGTTTGTTCAGGTTTGGAATCACTGGAGAATTCACTAAAAATATCATTCAGAGAAAGATCCAAACGCTGACAAATTTTTATCAAGACATCCATTTGAGGTGTCATATTATGCTTTTCCATTTTGCTAATAGTATTTTGATTACACAAACCACTAGCCAAGTCGCTTTGAGTTAGATTCAAACTACGTCGTTTATCATAAATTACTGATCCTAAGAACACGTCTCTACCTCACTAATCATTATTACAAGTTAGTATAATTGTACCATTTGGAATTATATTTTACCTTTTAACGTAATTTCTTAATAAAGAATTTTTATATGATATACTACGTTGTTTGAGATTTTTATAAGAAAGGAAAAAAATATGTTTGACTCTTTACAAATTTTAGCAAATTTCGATTTACTCAGAGATATGAGTCACCATTAAATATAAAGTAAGGAGAATTAAAATTGGAACAATTTATAATACCGTCTTGGTTAGTTCTTGATTTTTCAAATACTTTATTAATGTATATATCAATATTTCTATTAATTCCTAACTTATACTCAAAAAGAAATGTAATATTATCTTTTTCTTTGAGTTTACTGTTTACTTTTATTGATTTTTATTTTCCTAATGCTTCGTTATTGCTTACTTTCTTTACATACCTCTTATTTTTAAAACACTCAAAATTGAATATAAATTTACCAATTCAAATCATTTTATTCTTGGTATCTTTTTTATTAACTTCCCTCACCCAAGGAATAGCTAGTTACTTTGTAATAAAAGTTTTTAACTTGGGATTTAGTGTTTATTCATTTACAACTTTATTAGGAACAATTCTACTAACATTAATAAACTATACTTTAACATTACTAATTATTATCATTCTAAAATTTATATTGCATTTAGACACTATTCAAAATATTATTCATAACAAGACAGTAACTAAAATGGCTCTTTTATCAACTATCGTAATAACCGTCTCTTATGCATCATTAATATTAATGTCTAGACATGAATTTAATCAATTAACCTATTTAAAAACAACATTATTAGTCAGTTTAATGTCTACTATATTTATAGTAATAGGAAGCATCATGTTGGTAATGGGATACATGAAAGAAGTGAGATCCAAATATGAAATTAGACATCTGAAGGAAAGAAATTTATACATTGAGGAACTTGAACGAAAGAATACTGAATTGAGAAGATTCAAACACGATTACAAAAATCTCCTTACATCATTATCGGTTTCATTAAGATCTAACAATTCTAATAACGATTCTATTCAACGGCTTCTTGATTATGCAGATAGTAATGTTGATATGACTTCAACCGTTGAAAATGCTAATTTATATCATCTTAATGACGATCTAGTTAAGGGAATTATTATTACAAAATTAGTAGCTGCAAAAAATAAGCATATTGAAACCAACTTTGAAGTAGATCAAAGTATCCTCATTCCTAAAGCTTTATCGGTTGAAATAACTCGTATTCTGGGAATTCTTTTTGATAATGCTATTGAAGCATCCCTATTAACTAACAATCCTGAAATAAGTTTTGCTCTTGTTGTATTTGATGGTTATCTAGAATTCATTATAAAAAACAATATTGCCTCATCTGAAAAAATCAATTTGGATCAAATTTACCAAACTGGTTATACATCTAAAAAAGATCATAATGGTTTGGGACTATCGACTGTTAATAAAATCATTCATTCAAATAGTAATCTACTCTTACAAAACAAAGTTAAAGACGGTTACTTTTCAACAATCCTAACTGTATTGGAAGATAAATAATGCTACTTAATATAATAATTTGCGAAGACGACAGAACCCTTAGAATGTACTATCAATTAATAATCAAGGATTACATTAAATCTCATCCGGACATTGATATGAAAATTATGTTATCTACTGGAAATCCTAATGATGTAAATATTTATTTAGACAACAATCCAAAAGAGATGAAATTCTTTTTACTGGATATTGAATTTCCTAATTCAAAAATAAGAGGTATAGATTTAGCCACTAAAATTAGAAAAAATGATTTGAACGCTAAAATTGTCTTCATTACGACACATGAAGAACTGATGCCAATGATTTTTGAACGAAAAGTAGAACCTCTGGATTATATTACTAAGGAAAAAGGAATTAATAATATTAAAAGAAAAATATACACTGATTTAGATATCACTGTTGAGCGATTAGTCAGACCACAGAATAAGCGATTAAAAGAATTTAATTTCCGAATTGGTTCAAAACAGTATAATTTCGATATTGATAAAATTAATTATTTTGAATCTCTAGAAAATACAACCAACGTATTCCTACATGCAATTAATCAAAATATCGAATTTCCCGACACATTAAAGGCTATTTCAAACAAAGTTCCTTATTTCTACCGGGCCCACAAAAGTTTATTAATCAATCCTGACAATATTCAGTCCATAAATAAACAAGAACGTAAGATTTACTTCAAAGATGGTTCATCTTGTGATATATCAAGAAGAAGGTTAGTTGATTTTTCTCGTGAACATCCGGATTTAATTGAAAGATAAAAAAGTCCAATTGCTTCTATACAGTAATAGAAACAATTGGACTTTTTGATTAAGCCAAACTAGCTTTTGGCAAAATATTAATAATGTATAGCAAGATAACGAAGACAACGAACAATCCGTACATAATTGGATTAATTTCTTTTCTCTTACCTGCGGCTAACATTGTAATTGGATAAACTAGGAATCCGAAAGCAATTCCGTATGAAATGTTATATGTTAGTGGCATACCAACGATTGTTAAAAATGCTGGTAATGCAATTTCGAATCTATCCCATTGAATTCCACGCATTGATTGTGCCATCAAAGTACCAACGATGATTAGTACTGGTGCTGTAACATTACTTGTTACGACTGACAACAATGGTGAGAAGAACATTGATAATGCGAACAATACTCCGACAGTGATTGATGTTAACCCAGTTCTACCACCGACAGCAATACCAGCTGATGATTCAACGTATGCTGTTGGAGGAGTTGTTCCAAAGACGGCACCACTGACCATTGAGATAGAATCAGCCATCAAAGCATGACCAATTCTTGGCATTTTACCATCTTTGTCTTGCATGACATCAACTTGTTCAGCTAATCCGATCAAAGTACCAGCAGTATCAAAGAAAGCTACTAATAGGAAAATGATAACTACGGCCCACAATTGAGGTTCCTTGATATCAACAATATGTGCCACACCAACACCAAAGGTTGGTTTCAAACTAGGTATTCCTGAAATAATATGTGCTGGTGCTGGAATTAATTTTGTTACCAAACCGGCAACTGTTGTGAAGACCATTCCGATAAAAATTGATCCTGGAACCTTACGTGCCATTAAGATTGCTGTAACTAATAATCCGGCAATTGTTAACAATGTGGTTGGGTTAGTAAATGATCCAATCGCAACAAGTGAATCTTTACTTGCTGTAATCAATCCCCCACCTTGTAAACCAACGAAGGCAATGAAGATACCTAATCCAGATGCAACCGCCAACTTCAAATCCTTAGGAATTGCGTTGATAACTACTTCACGAATCTTCATCAATGAAAGTACTAAGAAAATCAAACTGGCAACAAATACTCCGGCCATAGCTGTTTGCCAAGGGATTCCCATCGCAATAACAACTGAATAACTAAAGAAGGCATTATCACCTAAACCTGGGGCAATGGCAATCGGATAATTAGCCAAAATTCCCATTAAAACTGAACCAACTACGGCAGTTAATGCGGTAGCTGTGAAAAGTGATCCTTTGTCCATCCCTGAGTCTCCCAAAACTTGAGGATTAACAAACAAAATGTAAGCCATTGAAACAAAAGTAGTTAAACCAGCTAAAATCTCTCGTCTAACGTTCGTTTTGGCTTCTTCCAAGTGAAACAAGCGCTCAAGTAAGCTCAAGTTTCCCCTATTATCTAATGAATTCAATATAATTCGCCCCTTGTAAAATAATAAACTTTTGAGAACTCATATAGTATTACAGACTTTAAGTACTTTTTCAAGCTAAATAAAAACTTTTATATAGTTTTTCACTAATATTGTTCGTATTCAGTAATAATTTTATTTATTTATACTATTAATAAACATACTAAGGACCATTTTTCTTAATATTATCAGTTAAATTCAAAATATTCATTTCATGAACTATATCATGGATATATGAATATCTAATACGTATTTTACCGAACGATTAAGTTTTTATTAACATGGTCTATTTATTAAGTTAAAAAAATATGGTAGTGGTAATTTGTAATTGGATAATACATTAATTATAGGGAGATTAATTATGAATAAGAAAAAAATTGTTTTAGCTTCTACTCTTGCTATTTTACTTGCTCCTGCTGCCTTAAATACATTACCAACTACACAAATCGTTCATGCTGACACTCAATTGATCGGTACCATCAGACGTGGAGGTGCTGTTGCCGTTGATGGTAACGGTCACTTTATCAATGGTGCTGCCTTTGGTAACTTTACTTCATGGAAACTTGGTCAAAGAATTACTATCGGGGGTAATCCTTACTATGAAGTGGCAACCAACGAATATGTTGATGCCAGCTCTATGGATATCACACAAAATGGAAAGTTACTCAATCCAATCAATAATCAAATTTCCTACATCAACCGTGTTGAAACCGTTGGTAGTAAAGCTGCTACTATTGTTAATAATAATGGTGCTGCCACAGGCGTAACTCTACCCGCAGGATCAGCTTGGAAAGTTGATCAAGTTAGATACTTTAATAGTTATCCATACTACCGTGTCGCAACTAACGAATGGGTCAAAGCACTAGACTTTAATGTTGCATCTTCAGTAAACAATGATAGTCAGACTGTTACAACTACACCAACAGCACATCAACCAATTACATTACGTACAAACGCTACTCTATATAATGGTAATGGTGTTAGTCTAGGAACAACTCTACCAAAGGGTTCTTCATGGAAAGTTGCTCAAGAAAAGACCATTAATGGACATCAATACTATCAAGTTGCCACTAACGAATGGGTCCTAGCTACTGAAGATAAGAATACTTCTGTATTCAGTAAAGGTACTGCTACAGTTACTTTGGCTAAACCAGTTCAACTTTACGATACTTCAAGCAATTCAATGACTAGAACACTTCCAGCTGGATCATCATGGAAAGTCAACGCTACTGTTGAAAATAGTGCTGGTTACTTCTTTGCTAAAGTTTCAAACAACGAATGGATTCCACTAGGTAGCTCAATTTTTACTGACAATGTCTTACAAGAAGAACTAGCTAACTCATCTGCTTACGAACCTTACTTTGCAATTAATCTTTTTAAATAATTGAATTGAGATGATTGAAGTTACAAAACGTCTCCTTAATTGGGAGACGTTTTTTATTTTTCTTTTAAAATTAATTATTAAGTCTATAATTAAATTAAAATAATTATAATTATAAAGGAAATACTAATGTTATTATCAAAATACTTTAAGCTGGCCAAATCTAAATCCCTCTTTTTACTAATTCTGATTCCAATTGCATCGGCCATTGAGATTTCCGTTTCATATCTACTTCAATTAATTACCGATACCGCTACCGGTAAAGGATTTTTATCCTATATCAACCTAGTTTCCGTCGTCATTATTTATATTATTGTTGATGCCTTAGTCTATTTTGCTTCATCATATCTTGAGCAAACGACCTTAAACGACATTATCAGCGCTATCAAGAATAAATTACTCTCAGCCATGTTTCGACAAAATACCGGTGTTGGTCACGATGTTAAAAAAGTAACTACCGACTACTACAACGATTTTACTTCCACCACTGACATTCTTCGTTCTGACTATCTTCAAGGCAGTATCAACTGTTATAAAGAAATTTGTCAATTTGTTATTGCGATAGTCTTATCACTAATGATCAAACCAGCTTTGAGTTTCGTCATTATCCTGCTCTGCATCCCCGGACTCTTCTTACCTTTCTTTCGACAAAAAAGTCTGAAAAAGAATAAACATCAATTGATTAATATCTCTGAAAAATATACTGGACGTTTACAAGATATCACCAATGGTTTGCGAACCATTCAGTTATTCAATCTCCAAAAAATTCTTACTCATATCTTTCAAAATCAAAACTCCGAACTATTAAAAAGTCAAAACAAAGATCAGTTGACCCGTAAACAGATTGGCGGTATCAGTCAACTTCTAGATAACTTCTTGTACCTAGGAACTTGGGTTGTAGGTATCTACTTCGTCCTCCAAAAGTCGATCACTTTAGGACAATTAGTTGCCTTTTCTCAACTGATGATCTTCATTTCCGAACCAATTCAATCCGCATCCGGTTTAATCGGTGACGTTTTAGGAGGCAAAGAAGCCGCTCAAAAAATCAATTCAAAAGTAAATGTTTCACCTGAGAAAAATAAATTCCTGACACTTCCAAAATTGAAATCACTCAATTACGATAACGTCTCCTTCAGTGATCAACAAAAGAATATTCTGAAAAACATTTCTATAAATTTTGATTCCACTAAACATTATTTACTAGTTGGTAAAAGTGGCAGTGGAAAATCTACCCTAATCAATCTGCCACTTAGTCATACTAACTTTATCGGTAGGATTCTTCTAAACAATTATCCCTTGAACCGTTACAGTTTGATTGATATATTTGAACAAATCAACTTACTAGAACAAGTTAGACAAAAAAAGTACCGTTACAACGTTCGTAACGGTACTTTTTCATTATTTAGCTTCAGAAATTTTAATAGTCCCATCAACTAAATCAGCTTGTAAATTCTTTACATCAAGATGATCGAGATAGTATTCAGCAACTTTATCTCTAATCTGTTGTTCGATAACTCGACGTAATGGTCTTGCTCCCATGGCTTCATCGTAACCTTCATCAATCAACCATTCCTTAGCTTCAGGAGTAATCTTCAAAGTGATATTCTTCTTAGCCAAGTTGGTATTCACATCATCAATCATTAGATCAACGATTTGATTCAAGTCGTCTTTGGATAGATGAGTAAATTCAACGATACCATTGAATCTATTCAAGAATTCAGGTTTGAAGTATGGTGCCAACTTATCCATCAACTTCTTATCTTTATCAGTATTATCACTGAATCCAGCATTGGAAGTTGCGATAATGATTGTATTCTTGAAATCGACCACGTTACCTTGACCGTCAGTTAAACGACCATCGTCCATTACTTGTAGAAGCAATGTTAAAACTTGTGGGTTAGCTTTTTCAATTTCATCTAATAATACGATGGAATATGGATTACGACGTACTTTTTCAGTCAAAGTATTGCCGTTATCTTCATAACCTACATAGCCAGCAGATGTACCGATCAATTTAGATACAGCGGTTAAATCAGAATACTCACTCATATCCAAACGAACGATAGCATTCTTATTACCAAACATATCTTTGGCCAACTGTTTTACTAATTCAGTTTTACCAACACCGGTAGGTCCGACAAATAAGAAACTACCAATTGGACGATTGCCATCATCAAAACCAGCACGGTTACGACGAATGGCACGTACAACCATATCTACGGCTTCGTTTTGTCCAATGACTTTGTCTTTTAATCTCTTACCCATTCCCTTTAAATGCTCAATATCATTAGCACCCATTTGAGAAACAGGGACACCAGTCAATCTTTGAACTGACTCTGCAATATCGTTAACTTTTGCTACTGGCTCATCAGAATTTTCGTCACCCTTATTGAGTTTAGCCTGAAGATCTTCAATTTGTTTCTTCAAACTAGCGGCCTTTTCATAATCTTCTTTCTTAGCAGCTTCTTCCTTATCCTTCTCAGCTTGTTTCAATGACTTTTCCAAACTTACTTTGTCAGTAACCGGATTTCTAGCTGCCAAGTGAGCAGCGGTCATATCAATCAAATCAATTGCCTTGTCAGGTAAAGATCTTTGAGGAATATATTGAACTGAATAATCTACAGCAGCCTTTAAAACTTCATCTGATAATTTAACATGATGATGATTTTCGTAGGCTTTACGTAGTCCCTTCAAGATAGCCAATGTTGCTTCTTTACTTGGTTCATTGATTGTTACATCGTTGAATCTTCTTGCTAGAGCAGCATCTTTCATGATTGTATTACGATACTCATCTTGAGTAGTTGCACCAATAATGGAAATTTCACCACGGCTCAAGGCTGGTTTAATAATATCAGCCAAACCCTTACTACCGGAATCAGAGCCTGAAGATCCGGCACCGATAATTTGATGAATTTCATCGAAGAATAATACTACATTGCCTGCCTTTTTAACTTCTTTCAGCAAATTTTGAATATTTTCTTCGAATGATCCACGATACTGTGTTCCAGCTTCAAGAGATGATAGATCAATTGAAATAATCTGCTTATCCTTGATTGCTTCAGGTACGTCACCTTTTACAATGGCCTGTGCTAAACCTTCAACTACCGCAGTCTTACCAACACCCGCATCACCAACTAAAATTGGATTGTTCTTAGTTCTACGACTTAAAACTTCTGCTGTTTCTTGAATCTCTTTATCACGACCAATAACTGGATCAAGAAGTCCTTGTTGAGCTTCTTTAGTCAAATTACGACCGAGCTTCTCTAAAATGGTACCTTTTTTATTTTTACTATTATCACTAATTGGAATATTTTGTCCTATAGTTCTTGCCTCTTGATATTTTGCTAATTCTTCTGGAGTCAACTCATGACCATTCACATAATACTTAGCCTGCGAATTACCGTTTTGTTGATTCATCAATCTATTAAATATTTCGTCCATATTATCGTTAAATGGATCGTCGTCCCAAAATGATCTTGCCATATATAAAGCCTCCTCACTTCAGATAATGCAACTCCAATTCACGCAGAACTTTCCACATTTCCGTATCCTGCGCCTTGGCAATTGCCTCTATATCGCGCAAATTGAGCGGTGTGGCGGAAGATTGTTTCTTATTAAAGGATTTATGCAAAGTCGTGTAACCATACCCACTTTTCTTTGAAATTACATAAATTGTTAAATGATTATCTTCTAAGTATGATTTTATATCTATTTGCATATCCTCAACCTCCACAACTACATTATAGCACGTTTGTGATATAGCACAAGTGTGAAGTACCACAAATGTAACATATTTTCAATATTTTTTTATTCCTGACCAAACGGTTCTCAATTCCTTATATATCAACAATTTGTTAGAATGAGGTTAATGAGAGGTGATTTAATGAAAGAACTATTAAGCACTCTAAGCCGATTAAATCATGTTTATGAACAACTTGATTTACTTAATTTCCGTGCCCACAAGGATCTGCCTTTGACTTTCAACAAGGCCGACAGCAAACAACTTTTACCTAAGAACAAACGTCTTCAATTCAGTTATTCTTACTTAAATAAAGAAAAAACACGTCTGACCAACCTTCTTCTGAATCAAGTGATTGATTTACGTGTTCCTGAATTCTCTTTAAATAAAACGATTCATCCTCAGCTGATCGATAAAGCTTTAAAACTCAAAAATATTGATGAAAATCACACTAAGCAAAAATTGAAACAACCTTCTCGAAACAGAAAGGTCAATAAACTCAAACAATTGATCGACAAGATTGAAGATGAAAATCTCAATCTCTGCCATGGCTATTTAAATCAAATTTATGTCATCCTCTTAATTCACCATCTCTTACCGATTGAACTACGTAAGCAACCTTACCAGGCTGGCGAATTGTTGCATAATAACGATTTTCGAACAAAATTGCTTCAATTTGATTATGACCGTTATCTTTATCAGGAATTTAAACCTGAAAATTACCTACGTTTTCTTATTTACACGCGGGTACGCCGTATGCTGGATTATGTAAAATCTTACGATGCGCGTGACATTATTCCCGAGGCGACTGAATGTGGTTTCTCCGGAATTGCTTATGAGATTTCCATTGATGGATTAAAGGAATGCTACGTTACATTCAAGGGAACCGAAGTTAATGTTGATTATACTGTCAGTTCTCGTAGCAAGCGTTTTGAAAAAGCCATTTTAGAAACCTATAAGGATTGGGATTATAATGTTAATGCCATTCTAGTTGGTAGCGACAAGAATCTCAGTCAACTAAATGTTGCTCGTGATTTCATGCGTTATGTTGAGGATAATGTTGCCTCACAAACTTTGATTTATGGACTAGGTCACTCTTTAGGCGGACATTTCGTGCAAACTTTACAATTGATGGATTACTGTTTCGATGGCGGCTACACGCTTAATTCAGCTCCTGTCAATTTAAAATTGATTCAGCATGTGAAACCAACACTTTTCTCTGATGATGTTTGGAAAAAAATATTTGCGCTGACAAATGATGATGATAATGTCAAATTTATCACACCTGAATTATGCCAACAGATCAATCGCCTCTTGCCACATGACTATTCACAGATTATCAATGAAGTTTTCGAACAAGACATGACACAAGTCTTTTACGAATTACCTTTCACTATCTGGATTGGTCAAAAATGGGAATACAATTTAAGCAATTGGAAATATCCATTCAAAAATCATCCTCGGGCATACCTAAACAGTGGTGAAGTTCATGCCTATCAGAATTTCTTTGAACAGTTATTTGCCTACCTATCCAGTTCAAAAACAAGTCGCCAAGTTTTAAGAAATAGTGTCAGTTTTATCCGTTTACGTACTAAAATTCTACGCAACAATATTAACGATCCGCAGACGGCTAAATACTTTTTCGACTATTCTAATTATCTTTATCAGTCTGGTGCTTTTAAAGATCAGCCCCAAAAGGTTGGTCAAGAATTTATTGAACAAAATAATTCCGTCATCCGAGGTTCGTTACGCGAATGGCCTTTCTTAAAGAGCATAAACACTGATATGTTCAAGTTAGCAACCTACTTCCACGTTATAGATGGCGCTAAACATTTCCTTAATCGCACGCCTAATAAATTATAATTCTTATAATAAAATTAGAAAAATACTTGATATTCAAATTATGAATGCCTATAATACAGTCATTAAACGTTGAAGAAAAAAGTAGAAATCCTGAATTCGCTAAGTGAGTCACGTTAAGTGCAAAGTGACCGTAACAGGAATTTCGAAAATCATTTCCGAGTTCGAGGCCGAAATGTAGGTTTTCGTGGTTGCCACCATTATCTGGCTAGCGGATGACTGTCCGTTAAGTGAGTGAGTATTTTTTGAATACTCAAAAAAGGTGGTACCGTTCTACTTGAGCCCTTTTCCTTAGTTGGAGAAGGGCTCTTTTTTTATAGTCTCTTAGTGGCTTTGCCACTTTAGAGACTATTATGGGGGCATCCAAAGATGCCCGTATTCCTTTTATAATCTTTTAGTGGCTTTGCCACTCTAGAGACTATTATGGGGATATCTTTAGATATCCGTATTCCACGCCTTTTGATTTCAAGCATTTAAAGGCAACCCATAACGTAGAAAGAAAATCTTCATTCCAGACATCTATATTATTCAAAAAGGGGCGTGTATCACATGCAAGACGATTTTAATTATAATTTTTCAGGGGAAACTAAACCCAAACATAAAGTTTGGCATCTATTGATTGTCAGTTCATTGATCTTTGGAATGTTCTTTGGATCAGGTAATTTAATTTTTCCAATTCATTTAGGACAACTTTCTGGTAATAACTGGTTCCCGGCAGCTTTGGGATTTGCTGTTTCTGGGTCTTTATTCCCACTACTAGCCATCTTGGCGGTCGTTGTTACTAAGAGTGACGGCCTCTATGATTTGGCTCGACCAGTTGGTAAATATTATGCTGCTATTTTTTTAGTTCTTGTTCATTTAACAATCGGACCATTCTTCGGAACACCAAGAACTGCTGCTATGGCCTATGAAATGGCGGCTAAGCCGTTCTTACCCGCAAAATTCAATACTATTGGTATGTTCTTATTCACAGCCCTTTTCTTCGGATTAGCTTACATTTTAACGGTACATCAGAGTCAATTATTAAAATATGTTGGAAAATATCTCAATACGATTTTCCTAGTTTTATTAGCAATTATTTTCATCGTGGCTTTTCTAAAACCTATGGGTGGCTTGAACCATATGCCAACCTCAGCTTATCAAACTAATCCTTCCGTCAATGGTTTACTTGAGGGTTACAACACCATCGATGCTGTTGCTCTGTTAGCTTTAAGTGTTACCTTTGTTCATGCCGTTAGAGGTTTAGGATACAAGGATAAAGAGATGTCTCGTTTAACTGCTAAAGCTGGTTCTTTAAGTATCAGTTTAGAAATTTTAGTTTATTTCGGATTAGTACTACTAGGTGCCTTTAGTTTAAATAAAATGAACTTATCAGCTAACGGTGGAGATGCCCTCTCAGGTATTGTTAATTATTATTTTGGTAGCTTCGGTACAGCCTTTCTCGGTGTTTTAGTTACTTTGGGAGTTTTCACCACGGCTATGGGATTAGTTGCTTCATTCTCACAAGATTTCCACAAGTTATTCCCTAAAGTCAGTTATTTAGCTTGGTTACGAGTTACAACTTTCCTATCATTTATCGTCGCTAATGCCGGACTTGATAACATCATTGCTTGGTCATTACCAGTACTGATGCTTCTGTATCCTTTATCATTGGCTCTAATTTTAGCTTCCTTAACTGTCCACGCTAAACCATATGCTGGTGTAGTATACAAAATGACCATTGCATTCACTATTCTACCTGCTATCTTCGATATGTTGAATGCCTCACCTGCAGCTGTCACTAACCTAACTTTTGTCAAATTGGCTTTGAGATATTATCATCAATACATTCCATTGGCAAATTTAGGATTGGGCTGGGTCACATTGACATTGGCTGGATTCGTATTAGGATTAGTTGTCGGAAAATTGGGTAACTTAGCAAGCATCAACAATACCGTTGAAAGTCGAGATTAAAATGAATTTTGAAATAGTCAAAACCAATCAACAAACTGATTTTAAAGCCATCAAGGAAGTTTATTATCAGACTTGGAATTACGCATATATCGGTATCGTTCCACAATCGTTTTTAGATCACTTAACAACCGATATCTGGCATCCTGAAAAACGTGTCAACAATACCTTAATTGCTATCGTCAATGGAAAAATAGTCGGTGTCTGTAGTTATGGACCTGCACGTCGGAAAAATTATGTCGGTTATGGGGAAATCTATTCAATTTACGTCTTACCTGAATTTCAACATCAAGGCATTGGTCAAAAGCTCTTCCAATCTGCCCTAAATATCTTACAAAAGGACTTCAATAAATTTTATCTGATTGTTCTAAAAGATAACCTGATTGCTCAAGCTTTTTATGAAATGTTTGGATTCGAATCTACTGAAGAAAAATTGGTTGAACATACTGCTTATGGAAATTTGGATGAAATAATCTTTACAAAATAAAAGGAATCACTATGACGTTTAAATTTCATAGTGATTCCTTTTATTACATCCTGGTCCCGGCTACCATAATTGTTCCTAGTACAAGAGCAATGAATCCAATAATTCCAAATGGAATTGTTATTCCACCCCAAGCTGGTTTATTAGCAATTGCCCGAATTTTAAAACTAATCGTGGCAATACCCGCAAAAATGAAACCTATAGCAAATATTCCAATACCTATATTCAATAACATATTAATTATCTCATCTGCTTTCTTTTTGATAATTATTTTTACGATACATCAATGGCGATATTCCAACTTTCTTTTTAAATTGTTTGGAAAAGTCATTCAAATCATAGAATTTCAATTTTTCAGCAATTGTTTGAATTGAATCATCCGTATCGCGCAATAACTTTTGAGCAACACTGATCTTTTTAGTACTAATGAATTCACTTATTGACATGTTCATTTCAGCTTTGAAATCTCTCTGGGCTCTGGCTGGATTACAATATTGATTAGCATGAATCAAAACATCTTTTACAGTAACTTTATGATAAATATTAGTATTAATATAATAAATAATATCCAAAGTTGGTTCCAAGCGGCTTGAGAAAGATAGATTATCCACTCTCATCAATAAACTAAAGTCATATATTATTCTCTGAACCCACTCCAAATAGTCCTTCACAGGCTTATTTTGCAATAAACTATGATACTTCTGTTGCAATTCTAAAAATGGATAAATTTCAACATGATTCTGAATACCTTCATGTGCTAAATCATCGACAAAACTATGCATTTGAGCAGTTATTTGAGTTATGGTCAAATACTTCATTAAGTCAGTATTTCTTTCAAAATTTTCTTTTATAAATTTAAATCCATCTATTAAGTCACCTCGACGATAATATCGAAGAAAATCCCTTTGAATATATCCCAACAATATAATCGCTTTCTTTTCAGGTCTCTGGTGAACATACGATTTAAGATGACCTAAATATCGCGTATAAACCAAATCATCCATCGTCGCAATCTCCCCTTCCATTTATAGTAATTGTATTTTACAAGTTTACTGAGGCTTAAACCAGAACCAAGTTTACAATCAAGCCAAAAGTGTTTGCAAAGAGGAATTATACCGAGATGAAATATTCGTGTAGCAATTTTAGTATCAAATAGACAAAAGATAGCTAAAATTTTACTAAGAATTATTGGTCGACAAAAAACCTCACATCTTTCGACGTGAGGTTTAATTAATTTAACTTATAAAATTATAGTCTCTTGTTTAATTCTTCGCCAAGTTCTTCATAACCAGGACGGCCAAGTAGACCAAACATGTTCTTCTTGTATGCTTCAACACCTGGTTGGTTGAATGGGTTAATACCGTTCAAGTAACCAGAAATACCAACAGCAATTTCAAAGAAGTACATCAAGTAACCTAAGTTATAAGCATCTTGTTTTTCAATGTGAACTGTCATAACTGGAACGCCACCGTCAGTATGTGCAAGAACAACACCTTCGTAAGCCTTCTTGTTAACAAAGTCCATTGACTTGTTTTCCAAGTACTTCAAACCATCAAGGTTATCTTTTTCAGCAGGAATCTTAACATCATGTCTTGGTTGGTCAATCAAAACAACTGTTTCCATAAGGTTACGACGACCTTCTTGGATATATTGACCTAATGAATGCAAGTCAGTTGAGAAGTTAGCTGATGATGGGTAGATACCCTTTTGATCTTTACCTTCAGATTCACCCATCAATTGCTTCCACCATTCACCAAAGTATTGAACGTTTGGTTCGTAGTTTTCTAGCAATTCTGTTGTGTAACCTTTACGGTACAAGATATTTCTCAAAGCAGCGTACTTGTAAGCATCGTTCTTTGTTAGATCAGCTGATGAGTAGTCTTCACGTGATTGTGCAGCACCTTCCATCAACTTATCGATGTCAATACCAGCAACGGCGATTGGCAATAGACCAACGGCTGTAAGAACTGAGAAACGACCACCGATATCATCAGGAACAACGAATTCTTCGTAGCCTTCAGCATCAGATTCTGTCTTCAAAGCACCCTTAGCACGATCTGTTGTAGCGTAGATACGGCCCTTAGCACCTTCAACACCATACTTTTCAATCAACTTAGCTTTCAAAATACGGAAAGCGATTGAAGGTTCTGTTGTTGTACCAGATTTTGAAATAACGTTAATACTGAAATCACGGTCACCGATAACATCAAGAAGATCAGCTAGGTAATTTGGAGAAATTGAGTTACCACAGAAGTAAACTTCTGGAACATCTTTTTCATTCTTAACGTTATAGAATGATGAACTTAAGAAATCAATTGCAGCACGTGCACCTAAATATGAACCACCAATACCGATTCCAACAAAGACTTCTGAGTCTGATTGGATCTTCTTAGCAGCTTTCTTAATACGGGCAAATTCATCCTTGTCATAGTCAACAGGCAAATCGATGAAACCACGGAAGTCAGCACCAGCACCAGTACCCTTACGTAATTCATCGTCAGCAGCTGTAACAAGAGCTTGCATTTCGCCAACTTCATTCTCATGAACGAATTTGTTCAATTTTGAATCATCAAATTTAATTTGTGTCATTTTCTCTCCTCCATATATATCGTCAAAACTAGATTAATCATTTTTGAAGAAAATTTCAAATTTTTATTAGCTTTTTTATCCATTTTCCTACAAAATATAAAAAATATCCTACCGCAGCGCCGAGAGTATTAAAGATAACGTCATCAATATCCGTTACACCAGTGTTCAAAATAAACTGAAGCGTTTCAATCGAAGTCGAGATCAAAGCGCCAATTAGGACAACTTTTAGAAATCCAAAGTGTCTTTCTGTAAGCGCAGGTATAAATATTCCCATTGGTACGAACCACACAATATTACCATATAAATTATAAAAAAAGTCGACTAATGATTGACCATTTAATAATTTTATCGTTTCTACTAGTGGAATTATATTAATTTGGGATAACGGCCGATGCCAATAAAACTTGAATTGCCAAATGAAATAGCCATCTCGAAAGACTGTTAAAGCAAAAAGTAGGAGAACATAGAAGACAAATACAGTTAGGCCAAATTCACGGCCAAAGGTTGTATTTTTCTTTTTAACTTTTACCCATATATACCTAAGGATAACGAAAAATAAGGTATATAATATTGCTTTATCCACAGCATAAAAAGAAAGCCTAATCAATGGAAAATGATTGAATCTTGACGCATACTTTTCAAAAATGTATGTATACAACGGTCCTAAAAATATCATTTTTCTTATTCTTCCCCACTTTTTACCTATAACGTATTATACTAACAATTAAACAATTTATTTAGTACTTAAATAGATTTTATTAAAGAATTTTTACAAATAAGGAATTATCAATGAATAGATTAAAAAATTTCTTGAGTAAACGATTAGGTTTTCTAACCCTTTTAGTCTTTACTCTCTGGCTCAAAACTATTATAGCTTATTATACTGATTTTTCTCTAGGCGCAACGGACCCGTTACAACATGCGATTTTGATTTTTAATCCTATCGCTACCTCCGTTATCTTACTCAGTATATCGTTGTATGTCACTCGCCCAAGAATCTCTTATATCGTTATGGGAGTGATATACGTTCTTGAATCAGTTCTTCTGTATGGAAACGTGCTTTATTACCGCGAATTAAGTGACTTCTTATCTTTCAACACTATCACCAGTGCTTCAAAGGTTTCTAAAGGCCTTGGTGGCAGTGCCACCAGTCTAATCCAAGCTCACGATATCCTTTATGGTTTAGATTTTATTATTATTGCTATTTTGTTATTTACTCACTTTATTAAAATTGATCCTCGTCCCATGAAAAAATTGACTGCTGTAGCGACGACTATGTTGGGTATTTTCTTATTCTCATTCAATTTAACCGTTGCGGAAAGCAATCGTCCTCAACTATTAGGAAGAACTTTCGATCGTTCTTATATTGTTAAGTATTTAGGCTTAAATACTTTTTTAGCCTATGACTCAATCAAGACAGTTCAAAATAATCAAGTCCGTTCCGAAGCCGTTGGTACCGATATGGATGATGTTTTAGCTGATGTTCAAAAGAATTACGCTAAACCGAATAAAACTTATTTTGGTAAAGCTAAGGGTAAAAACATTATCATTATTCACTTGGAAAGTTTCCAACAATTCCTGATTAACGACAAAGTTAACGGTCAGGAGGTAACGCCGTTCTTAAACAGTCTTTATGACGATAAAAACACAATGTCATTTGATAACTTCTATCACGAAGTAGGACAAGGACGGACTAGTGATGCCGAGAATATGCTAGAAACTGGTCTCTTTGGTTTACCAGAAGGATCACTCTTCACCAAACTAGGAAGTGACAATACTTTCCAAGCTGCCCCGGCTATTTTGGGACAAAAAGAAGGCTACACTAGTGCTGTCTTCCATGGTAATGTTGGAAGTTTTTGGAACCGTAATTCCGTTTACAAAAATATGGGTTATAATTATTTCTTTGATTCCAGTTACTTTAATAAGAGTGATGATTCAATGTTGGGATTCGGTATGAAAGATAAATTAATGCTTTCAGAAAGTGTGAAATATCTTGAGCAATTGCAACAACCGTTTTACGCTAAATTTATTACTGTAACCAATCATTATCCGTTCCAATTAACTGATGAAGATAAAGACGATTTTACTCCACCGGATACTGACAACAGTACTGTTAATGGTTACTTTGAAACAGCTCACTATTTGGACAATGCCTTGAAAGAATTCTTCAACTATTTAAAGAGCAGTGGAATTTACGATAATTCAATGATTGTACTTTACGGTGACCACTATGGATTATCTGATAGTCAAAATACTGATCTAGCACCTGTTTTAGGAATTGATTCGAAAGATTGGACCGACTTCAATGATTCACAAATGCAAAAGGTGCCTTTCATGATTCATATGAAGGGACTCAAGGGTGGTATTAACCACACTTATGGTGGTGAAATTGATGTCTTGCCTACACTACTTCATTTAGCCGGAATCAATACAAAACAGTATGTTCAATTAGGAACTGACCTACTTTCAAAACAACATAATCCTATCGTAATTTTCCGAAACAAGAATTTTGTCACCCCGCACTACACTGTCTTAAAAGGCAATAGTGATCAGCCTGAGGTTTATCGGAATAAAACTGGTGAATTAGTCGACCTCAGTCAGAATCCGATTCTCAAGCAAAAGGTTAAAAAATGGCAAGAATATGTCAACGTCAAACTTAAACTTTCAGATACTATTAACAATAAGAATCTTTTGAGATTCTACACGCCAAGTGGATTCACACCGGTTAACCCTAAGAATTATGATTATCAAAACGAAATTCAAAAACTTGTTCAAACGCGTAATGACTTAGGTCTAAAATCAACCAGCGTCTATTCGCAAAATAATAATAAGTCGACAACTAGTCTATATACCACCGATGCACCTGAATTAAACGGTGATCGTACTTATATTGATAGTTGGTCTAGCATCTTAAAAGAAGATTCTGAAAATAAGAGCAACAATTCTACCTCCAACAAGTAAAGTCAGCTTAGAGCTGGCTTTTTTTATTGGTCCAGATAAAGTATTATTACGTAGTGAACTAATTATGTTATGAGGAACTTTTATGAAAAAAATTAAATCCGTACTAAATACTAGATTAGGATTTATGACCTTTTTAATTCTTTGTCTATGGTTAAAAACCATCGTTACTTACTATCTCGATTTTTCTTTAGGTATCGAAAACTTTTTACAGCACTTTTTATTAATTGTTAATCCATTCGCTACGCTGGTTTTATTGATGAGTGTCGCGCTCTATTTCAATAGAGGAATTTTATCTTACATTGCCATGGGGATTATTTATATTGCTGATTCAATTTTTATTTACAGCAATGTCTTATACTTCCGATCATTTTCTGATTTTATTTCCTTCAATTCCATTACTGGTGTCGGTAAAGTCGCCAAAGGTCTTGGTACTACAACTTTAGGTGTTGTCCAAGCACGTGATGCCATCTATCTAATTGATATTGTCATTATTGCACTTCTGTTTATTTTCCACTTCATCAAGGTTGATCGTCGTCCTTTTAGAAAATTGAATGCCGTAGCCACAACTTGTTTGGGCTTAATGCTATTTTCAGCCGATTTGGCGGGTTCTGAAGCTAATCGTCCCCAATTATTAGGAAGAACCTTTGACCACTCTTATATCGTTAAATATTTAGGAATAAACGCATTCCTACCATATGATTCGATTAGATCGGCTCAAAATGACCAAGTGCGCTCAACTGCTACTGAATCAGAGATGGATAAAGTCCTTGATTATGTCCATCAAAACTATGCAGCGCCCAACCCAACTTATTTCGGTAAAGCTAATGGCAAAAATATCATCATCATCCATCTGGAAAGCTTTGAACAATTCCTTATCGGTTTGAAAGTTAATGGTCAAGAAGTTACACCGTTCTTGAATAAGCTTTATCATGACAAAAATACTATTGCTTACGATAACTTTTTCAACGAAGTTGGTAGCGGTCGAACTAGTGATGCCGAAACAATGCTAGAATCTGGACTATTTGGCCTTCCTGCGGGTACTTCTGTCTTTACCAAATTGGGAACTTCAAATACCTTCCAAGCAGCACCCGCCATCCTTGCACAAAAGAAGGGTTATACCAGTGCTGTTTTCCACGGAAATGTTGGTAGTTTCTGGGATCGTAATTCTGTTTATAAGAATATGGGCTACAATTACTTCTTCGATAAAAGTTATTACGACACTAAAAATCCTGATACCGCCTCACTTAACACTTATGGTATTAAGGATAAATTGTTGCTGTCTGAAAGTGCTAAGTATCTTGAACAGATGCAACAACCTTTCTATACTAAATTTTTAACCGTTACTAATCACGTTCGTTATCAATTTGCTGACGAAGATAATGATAATTTCAAATCTACCGATCTTGACGATGACGAAATTAATCAATATTTTAAGACCGCTCATTATTTAGATAAATCTGTCGAAGAGTTTTTCAATTATTTGAATGATACTGGACTGTCAAAAAATAGTATGATTGTACTTTATGGTGATCACTATGGTCTTGACAAGAACAGTAAAGGCGATAGTCAGCACAAAGAATTAGCTACTGGTCTCTTTGGTCAAGATCCTGACACTTGGAGCAAATTCAACGAAACACAGTATCAACGTGTACCTTTTATGATTCACATGAATGGTCTTAAAGGCGGAATCAAACATACTTACGGTGGCGAAATTGACGTCTTACCAACAGTTCTACATTTGGCCGGAGTTAACACTAGTCAATACGTTCAATTAGGAACAGATCTACTATCGAAACAACATAGTTCCGTTGTAGCCTTCCGAAATAAGAGTTTGATTACACCGAAGTATACGGTCTACCCTAATGATTCTGGTAGTCCAACCGTTTATGAAAACAAAACCGGTCAAGAAATTCCTTTGAAGGATAATCCAAGATTAGCTATGCAGGCCGACAAATGGTTGGAAGATGTCAGTCTAAAATTAAAAGTTTCTGACAACGTTAATAACAAAAATCTCTTGAGATTCTATACACCAACAGGATTCATCCCTGTTAATCCAACTAATTACTCTTATCAGAATCAAGTTCAACAATTGGTCAAACGTCGTGATGAACTAGGCGTTAAATCTACTAGCATTTATTCTCGTAATGGCAACAAATCAACTACTAATTTGTATAATACCGATGCTTTGCAATTACAAGATGACCGTTCACCAATCGACAGTTGGTCATACTTAGGTAAAAAAGAGAAATAATCACACCAACTAATGTGGTTGAAATATGCCGTCGTCCGCAAAAAATCCGTAGGCCGCTGGAACGTGGTGGACACGACTTCAAGCTAATAATTCCGCACTTCGTACGGAATCATGGATCTCGAAGCTCGGTCTTTTACTAATCTTGCTACGCAAGCTAAGTAAAATCACACCACTGAGGGCCTACAGATTTTTTACTACCGACTAGTTAGTTGGTTCTAGTATTTTTAAACCTAAAAATATAGAAATTTTAAATTAAAAGAACAGCCTCCATTAAATATTCAAGACTTTGCTTGAATCCTTTAATAGAGGCTGTTTTCATCTTACTGGACTAAATTATTTTACAAAATCACGTATTAAACATACTTACCTCAAGAAAAATAATTGAAATGTTATTTAGTCTGGAGTAAGAATTGGAAATTTAAGCGTATTCACATTTTAAAAAAATTTGAAAGGGATTAAAAAGAGTGCTCACATCAAATCTGATATATTTCAGTTTGCTGTGAGCACTCTTTTATTTTAAATCTAGGCAAAATCTTTTAGACTTAACGATTACTGCCTTCTTTATTTTCATTTGGTTTATGTTCATAACCGTCGTCAAAGAGCGTTACGGTAAAGGTCGTCCCTTCATTTTCCTTACTCTTAACTTCAATTTCACCACCATGATTTTCAATCAATTGATGAACGATTGATAGTCCTAAACCAGATTCTCCATACTTACGGTTCTTACGTGAAGGATCAGCTTTGTAGTAACGATCCCAAATGTTCTTAACTTGGTCTTCCGACATCCCTATTCCGGTATCAGAAATGGTAAAGACAGAGGCGTGACGATTTTCTTCACGAGTTCCACTGACAAAAATTTTGCCATCATTAGTAAACTGAATTGCATTTTGAATAATATTGAACATAACTTGAACAAAACGATCGTAATCAGCGAAGGTCTTTAATTCACCATCATACTTCTTCAAAATCAATTCATCGCCAGATCCAGCAGCCTTCTTCTCCAATTGTGAAGTAATATCGGTTAAAGGCTTATTGGCGTCAAAGACTCGCTTAGCCATTGTTATTTGGTTAGTCCGAATCTTCTCATAATCCAAATTCTCATTAACTAATCTAATCAAACGTTTTGTTTCATTCCTCATCAACTGGATACTTTGACCTTTAGACTCTTCAGGGATAGCATCATAAGCCAATCCCTCTAATAGTCCATTAATAGTCGTTAGCGGCGTTCTCATTTCATGTGATGCATCTGCCATGAATTCCTTCCGTCGTTGTTCCTGACGCTTAATTTCAGTATCTGAGGCTTCTAGAGACTTAACCATTTGATTAAAGTCCTCTGCCAAATCATCTAGTTCATCGCGACCTTTACTCTCGATATGAACCGAGAAGTCATTATTAGCAACTTTCTTCGTCGCACTACGTAATCGATTAATTCGATTAACCTGATATCTCGAAAGTAAGAAACTCAAAATAATTGCCGCTAATAGCGAAATCAAGAGTGCAAAATACAGACGACTATTAATCTCACCAATATTAGTCTGCAACTCGGAAACATCTGATCCAGCCCAAACGGCCGCAATTAACTTTCCATTTTGGAACCACGGCGTTAGGACATAAACATAACTTCGGTTATCATCCTTTCGCAATCGCGGATTTCCATCAGTGTCTTGCAACTTCTGCACATTACGGATTGTCTTGCCTTGCTTAAGTTTCTTCCAATAAGAATCTTTCAAATGTAGTTTTACATTAGTTGGTGGCGTTGGGTACACTTGGTCGTTGTTGTAGTCAAAAATAGCGAATTGCACGTTTCTTTCTGACAAGACTTGTTCAACCGTTCGAATATTGTCACCAGTAATATTATGAATCTGTCCTGTTTTAGGATCAGTCTTCAAAGCAATCTTTTCCAGATTACCAGCATAGCTTTCCAAACTCTTGTAAGTCCGATTATATTCCCAGCTAGTTGAGGCACTCGTAACTGAATATAAAATGATCCCCAAGGTCGTTAAGATAACAATCAAAAAGCTTAGCATATTTTGGTAAATTAATTTCATTATGCCTCAGCCCTTGCAGTTGTATCGTCAAATTTGTAGCCCACGCCCCAAACAGTTTCAATAACTTGTGGACCTACTTTTTCAATCTTTTGACGCAATTTCTTGATATGGGCATCGACTGTTCTTTCTTCTCCAAAATAGTCGTAATCCCAAACTAATTCTAGTAATTGTTCACGTGAAAAGACTTGCTTAGGCTTGCTAGCTAGAGTCTTCAATAAATCAAATTCCTTTGGTGTCAAATCAGGAATTTCTTTATCATTTAAATAAGCTTCACGCGTGCTTGAGTTGAGCTTAAAGAAACCAGTATTGATGTCGAACCCATCATCTGCTTCTTCCACCGTTGCATTAACGCTCTTGCTCTCAGCTAATTTTTCAGCCATATTTTCATCACGTCTGTGAATAGCCTTCATACGAGCAATTAAAGTGATAGGACTGAATGGTTTTGTGACATAATCGTCAGCACCAAATTCTAGACCTAATACTTGATCACTTTCGGTATCACGGGCAGTTAACATAATAATTGGTACAGTTTTAGATACTTTACGGATCTCTTTAGCAACTTCCATTCCGTCTTTTCCTGGAAGGTTCAAATCTAGGGTGATCATATCCCAATCGTTAGGACTAGCATTGAACATATCGACGGCTTCGTTACCATCATATGCAAAACTGGCATCCCACTTTTCCTTTTGGAAGAACATTCCCATCATTTCGGAGACGGACTTGTTATCTTCAATCATTAAAATTTTCATTAATATCACTCCATCTTTTCTTTAAAACTTGGTAATATGTTATAAGTATACAAAATTTATTTAGGTTGGTGATCTTTTGCAAACAAATTATAAGGGAACTGTTTTCTTCGACCTCGACGGTACACTTCTAAACGCCCATTCAGAAATTGATGCAGACGTTGCACAAGCTACACGTGAACTCAAAGAAAATGGCTATTTACCAGTCGTTAACACTGGACGTGCTCCAATTGAAATTGACCCAGTGCTTAACTCAACTGATATTGATACATATATTACCTTGGATGGAGCTTATGTCCAATCTCAAGGCAAAGTAGTTTACGAAAACAATATTAAACCAGACTTAATCGAAAAGCTTCTTAAACAAGCTAAAAAATTCGGTGACACTGTTAGTGTTCATTCAGCTGATCAATCATATCTTAACGAAGTTAACCCTTTTGTTGAAGATTTTTACAAAAGTGTTCATTTAGAACTACCTGAAATTGATCCTGATTTCTACAAATCTAACAAAGTTCCTATGATTGTTATCGTTACTGAAGGTGATGGCTCCAATTATCAAGAAGTCTTCGATGATCTTACTTTTTATAAGACAGGTCCTAGATCAGTTGATACTGTCAATAAGGGTGTTTCTAAGATGAGTGGTATCAAACATCTATTAAAGGAACTAGACCTTGAAGACAAACCAACTTATGCCTTTGGCGATGGTAATAATGACTTGCCAATGCTTGAATTTGCTGATTACAGTGTTGCCATGGGTAACGGTTTAGACTCGGTCAAAGCCATTGCTTCTTATGTTACCACTGAAAACGTTAACGGTGGTATCGTTAATGGTCTAAAACACTACAATTTAATCTAATACTCAATAACTTTTTGCGCTTAAATTAAACAAAAGCAGGTAATCAAAACACGATTACCTGCTTTTTTACTATTTAGCTAAAACAACGACTTTTCCCATCATGTGTCCTTCTTCAACTAATTCTGTGGCTGCTTTAATATTTTCAACGTTAAATCCATGGAAAACTTTAGTAACCGTTGACTTAATCATGCCACTGTCTAAACCATCAGCGAGTTTCTCTAAATAAGCCCCTTGATCAGACATTGAGTCTAACTTGAACTTAGCCTTGGTGAACATCCATTCCCAAGCAAAGCTAACTGATTTTTGTTTTAAATCACCTATTTGTGATTCACGTAAATTAGTAATAGTTGCAAAAGTACCAAATGGTTTGATCAATTCAACAATTTCTTGCCAGTGTGGATCGTTGTTACTTAATCCAACAATATAATCAATATTTTCAATTCCCAAATCGTGCACTTGCTTAATTAGATCTTGATGATGGTTAACCACTAAATCGGCACCCAAGTCCTTGACCCACTTTACCTTTTCCGGAGTTGAAGCTGTAGCAATAACTTTTAGACCAGCCAAATGAGCCAATTGAGTAGCAATAGAACCGACACCACCGGCTCCATTGATGATTAAAATTGTTTTTTCACGATTATCGATAACTGGGTTGATATTTAGTTTTTCAAATAACAATTCACTAGCTGTCAAAGCTACCAATGGCATAGCGACACTTTTTTCAATCGAAGTTTGTGCAGGTGCATGAGCCACGATTCTTTCATCAATCAATTCATATTCTTGATATGAGCCATCACGAGTGTAATCACCGGCAAAAAATACTTTGTCACCTACTTGAAAATTCTTAACGGCTTCGCCAATTTTTTCAACGACACCGTAACCGTCATAACCTAAAATCTTAGGCTCTTTTAATTCAGTATTGATACCTTTACGTGTAGCAATATCAACTGGGTTAACTGAGATACCTTCGATTTTAACTAACAAATCTTTACCTGTAGGCAATTCTTCTGCTTTATCGAATTCTACAAAACTATCTTGTCTATTATTAGTTACTCCAAATGCTTTCATTTATCTAACCTTCTTTTTAATAATTATATTTTACAATAAGAAGATAGTTAATTAAATTTTTGACCCCCTCATGATAATAGAAAACAAACAGCCAGCAACTCAATTTGTGAGTTACTGGCTGTTTTTCAGAACTAATTCAATTAACCAATGATTTCAACAGTAGCACTAGTAATTCCATATGAAGGAATCATACTATTTGGCATTGCCATATCAATTTGATAAGGATTGTCATAGGCAAATGTTCCTGTATCGTTAACTGTTCGATAGAAGACATCCCCTTGAGCTGTAGTAATCTTCAAGCTTGATCCACGTGGAATAACACTTAAATTAGTAGCAACCCCTGAATAGCCCATATCTGATCCTAAAACTGCAGGATCATAAAAACTAATTTTAAAAGTACCAACACTCTTACCAGCTGTTTGCATTTCTACAGGTGGTTCTGAAGCAGCTTGTGTAATTGCTTGTTGTGACTCTTCAACTTGTTCTGGCTGTGATTCTTGAACTGGCGCGTGATCAACATCTTGTTGTTTTTGTTCTGTTTGAACTTGTGATGCAATCTCGTCCATGTTCACATTTGGATCTTTTTCACTATTTTCGATTCCAGGCATAAATTCCTTATTACCTGATAACACAATTTTTTTATTTAGTTTATCGGCATTTTCATCGACTCTTTGGTTTGTTTCCAAATTAGTCAGTGTTTTTCTAAAATCCGTTGCATTACTTGTTTGGTCTGCTGATGAATCTGCGGCATAAGCAACTGTATATCCCATATCCCCAGTAACGATCAAACTAATGATAAGTAGTGCTTCTAATTTAATTTGCTTTAACAACTAATCTCTCCCCGGTTTTTCATTTACCAGAGGAAACTATACAAGATAAATATTTCAATCATATTACGAACAGAATAAAAAAATTCAGTTTGAAGTTGTTTTTGTAACACTCCTGTAATTAAGGTCATATTATTGCAATTAAAATGTTACATTCTGCATACTTATACAACTGTCGATAAATCGTGAACACACATGTAATTCTTTTGCAATCGTTTTCTTACAGAATAAATTTATTTTTGTTTGCGAGAACAAATATTTGTTGATTATTCTTTTTTATGATAATTTAAAAACATCAAAGGTTACGGAGGAATTTCATATGTCAGAAAAAATCGCTGTTTTAGTGGGAAGTTTACGTAAAGGATCATATTCAAAGCAAATCGCTAAGAATCTTGCTAAGCTTTTCCCTAGCCAATACGAACCAGAATTTATCGAAATTGGTAATTTACCACTATATAATGAGGATATTGATACACCTGAATCAGTTCCAGCAGAATATACAGAATTCAGAAATAAAATTAAAAATGTTAAAGGTGTTTTATTTGTAACACCAGAATACAATCGTTCTGTTCCAGCTGCATTGAAGAATGCTCTTGATGTTGGTTCAAGACCTTATGGACAAAGTGCTTGGGACATGAAGCCAGCTGCTATTGTCAGCGTCTCACCCGGTGCTATCAGTGGGTTTGGTGCCAACCACCATCTACGTCAATCACTAGTATTCTTGAACATGCCAGTTCTTCAACAACCGGAAGCATACATTGGCAATGTGACAAATATTCTTGATGAAAACGGCAATGTTGCTGAGGGAACTGTCGGATTCTTACAAAGTATTGTTGATGCTTATGTTGACCTATTAAACAGATATTAATATAATGTTATAATATTACTTTCGGTACGTAATCAGTCTATTGCAAACAGTTTATCACGTATCAAAAAAGAATAAGGGTGTAGAAGTTAATTTTGATTTCTACGCCCTTATTCTTTTTTTGTGTAAAATGCCGTCGTCCGCAAAAAATCTGTGGGCCACTGGAACGTGGTGGACACGACTGAGGGTCCACAGATTTTTTACTACCGACTAGTTCCCTAGTTCTAATATTATCAAGTAAAATTGCAATGTTTCGAGATTTTTAGATCTACATAATTTAAATAAAAATTTCAAATCAAAAGAACAGCCCTATTAAATATTCAAGATATATGTTCTATATACTTGAGTATTTCCTAATAGAGGCTGTTCTTATTTATTATTCAAATTTTACAATGACACTACCTAGCAAAGCAGAATTTAGTCCGGAGCAACAAGAAAATTGGCTCAGCCATGAGATTCCCTTAGCAATTTATTGCTTAGGGAAAGGTCGAGCTTAGAGATCCATTATTTTGCACGAAGTGGGAAATAATTAGCTCTAAGTCGGCCCATGGCGTTCCAGCCAAATTTTCTTGTTGCGGAGGACGGCATTTTAACTAAACTTCAATTTCAAAACTGTTCTTAAAATATTGATTGCAGATTTTTGTAAATCACCTAAGTACAAAGTATTGTTATCTTTCCACTTTCCTGTTAACAAGACGTGATCATCATCAACGATTTGAGCTTCTCCAGTATAAACCCAAGTTTGGATTTGCTTATTCAAATTAGAATTGCTATCAACTCTAACTTTTACTAACACATCCCCATCGGCATCTAATACGAAGTCGTTCCACATTTCTGTTCTCTTGATGCCCTTAGTTTTAATATCAAGTTCTTCTTTAATTTTGATATTGCCCTGATCATCAAACTCTGGTCCAAAATCACTAGCTGCACAGAGCAAATCTTCCTTGGAACTTCCAGGCATAATTAAATCATTTCCAGCATGCATGCTTTCTTTAGGATCAGCGGAACTGAACCAATCGGTCATTACTAATCCCTTGAAATGCCATTCATCACGCAAAATATTCGTTAATAATTCAAAATTAGCACCTGAGAACGTTCCATTAACTTGATTGTATGAAGTCATCATTGCCACTGGTTGGCCTAATTTCACAGCAATCTCAAAATTACGCAAATAAATTTCACGTAGAGCTTGTTCACCAATTAAACTATCTCCGGAATTACGGAAACTCTCTTGGTTATTGCCAATAAAGTGTTTCAAGGTTACTCCAATTGTCTGGTGATCTTGTACCCCTTTAGTTTCTGATGCAGCAATCGTTCCAGAAAGATATGGATCTTCAGCAAAGTATTCAAAATTACGTCCACCTAGTGGATCTCTGTGAATATTCATTCCTGGAGCTAACCACAAATCAACTCCAAACTCGACCATTTCTTTACCAATGGCGAATCCAACTTTTTTAACCAAACTCTTATTCCAAGTCTGAGCCAATGCTGTTCCAATAGGCCATGCAGTTGCATAATGTGTAATTGTCTGACCGTTTCGTTCAAAGACTGGCTCTATTCTGATTCCAGCAGGTCCATCGGCCATAACTAAAGCGGGAACCCCTTTATGATCGATCATTCCAGTTTGTCCAGCAGCACCAGGTAAAATATCTGACGAGATACCAACCACACTATTCTCTTTAGTTGAAAGCTGTCCTTCGACTAAATCAACTAATTGCTTAGTAGATAAACTAGCCACAAATTCAGCCAGCTCGACATCACCATTATTAACGTCATCAAGTGTTTTTCCAGCAGCATTGCGAACTTGTTCTACAACTTCGTCTAAACCTTTACCAGGCAATGGATTTTCATCATTGATGAAAGTTGTAACATCAGATTTTTCTTGATATTGGATAAATTCAGTTTCTGGGAAATTATTAGCTTTCAAAATAAAACGTGGTACGTCAGTCACATTCTCCAATTCAACTTTGTTCTCTGTAAAGACAGTTGGATCAGTTTCCGGCTTCATCAATGAATCAACTTTTTTCAAAATAACTTTTTCATCAAGTTTAAACGAAGCAACGACTTTCGTATTACGTGAACTGTTACCTACTCGCAAAAGATAAGTCCCAGGCACTAGAACATAAGCTCCTAATTCATCATCGAAAACACTTAAATCACTCGTATCAATTTCAAAATCCACCTTCTGTTGCGCATTAGGACGCAATACAGATGTTTTTTCATAGCCAATTAAATCTTGATAAGGCGTAGGAATTCCCGTCTGTGGCTTAGAAACGTACACTTGAACGACTTCACGACCAGAATACTTATTGCCAATATTTTCGACATTAACACTTAGCTTAATTTTTTTCTCATTAACATTTACTTTTTGTGCTTTTAAATAGAAATCAGCGTAACTCAAGCCGTAACCAAACTCATATCTTGGTTTAACGTTGAAGCTATCAAAATAACGATAACCAACGTAAATACCCTCAACGTACTTAGGATTCTCCATACCAAAATTTTCTGAAGTTGGATAATCATCGTATGAATAAGCCCAAGTATCTGTTAATTTACCAGAAGGTGTTGTTGTACCGTCAATAATATCAACGACCGCATCTCCAGTTGTCATTCCCAATTGAGAAACGAGAACAACACTATCCAACAAAGGACATTCATCAATAAAACTAGTATCGATCACACCACCAACATTCAAAAGCAAAATGCTGTTAGTGTAATATTCACTCATTCGTTTAATATTTGAAAGTTCATTATCAGTTAATTTAAAATCGCCAGCTTCATTTTTACGATCATAATTTTCGCCAGAACTTCTTGAAATAACATAGATTCCAGTTAAACTATCTTCAAATTCACCGACTTCTGGGTCATCAAATTTAAAGGCTGGTGCTAATAAAGCTAAAGGATCATCTTTTAATTTTTCATCATGTGACTGTTTTTCTTTTTGGTAATAGCGATTCAAACGGTTCAACCAAGCCTTAGTAGTAACCGTGAAACCATGACTCTCTAGTCCATCCAGAATACTAACCATATTTCGTTGATTAACATCACCAGAACCAGTACCACCTTTGATTGTGGCAAAAGCCCCACTTCCGTACAAAGCTACTGTTTTATTTTTAATCGGTAAAGTAGCATTACGATTTTGTAATAAAACAATACCTTCTTCAGCTGCATTTTTAGCTAATTCTTTATTTTCTAATTCTCTTTGTGAAATAACGTTTTCCATCGCGACATTCTCCTTTGGTGGAAATGTAATTACCTTAATTTTACACTTTTAAATAATTGATTAAAAAGTAATTTCATAATCATTATATGTATTCTTTCAAATAGAAACATTATTAGTATGATTGAATTACAAAAAAAGGCCAGACACTGGCATGTCTGACCTTGAGTAACACATAGTTTTTTTATATATTCAGGCGATGACATTAAGATTTTTGGGACTGAAGATTGCCGTCTTCAGTCCTTTTTAATGTCCTCATTTACAAAAAAATAATAGCCCGAAATTTAAATTAAAGTCAACTGTGTTCTTAATCCTAATATTAGCGAGTAAAAACGCAGCATCTTGAAATTCTTAACTCCACATTATCCAAATGAAAATTCTAAATCAAAAGAACAGTTCACTAGTCTGGAGCAAAAGTTGAAAATGCGGTCAGCTGTGAAATCATTGTTAGTGGCTTTGCCACTTACAATGAGGCCGGACTTGAAGATCCATTATTTTGCACGGAGTGTGAAATAATTAGCTTCAAGCCGTGCCCACAGCGTTCCACCAGCATTTTCAACTTTTACGGAAGACGGGTTAGAAGAGCCAATATTGGACTTTTAGTCATGAAACATTTATCATAATTGAGATATTTCAATGATTCTAAAGGAGTACTTACTCAATATGAAAAGAAAATCATGGATATGGCTATTGATCTTAGCCTCAGTCGTATTAGTAATTACTAAGAATCCTAAACTGATGACACAAGTTAAAGAACAAGTACGTGAAACTAACATTAAGCTTCAACCCTACCTATATTCATTACAAGCATCTGTCAACCGCAAATTAAGCGGAAAAACTAAAACTACTGATAATAAACAAGTTGGTAAAACCACTACTCCTATGGAAAGTCCTTTAAAAAATGTGACAACTTCTGATACATATTACTTTCATTTCAAGAAGAACGTTCCTCAATCAGTCCGTGATGTCTTCACTACCGCCGTCAACGCATATAACGACACCGGTATTGTTCAACTAATTCCAGGAAGTGCTGAAACTAACAAAAACAGTATTACCTTTTTTGTTTACCATAAGAAAATAGAAAATATTGCTTCTAATACTGTTGAATTAGGAAATGGTGGTCCATCAGCATTAGTAATCAATCACTATGCAATTAATACTGGTCAAGCCGGTTTAAATCTAGATTACCCCAATCTATCTATTAAAGAGTCAGTCGCTCTGCATGAACTAGGACATGCTCTAGGTTTAGCCCACAGTTCAGATACTAATTCAGTCATGTACCCTATTGATCAAGGTGTCACAACCTTATCCAAAGGAGACATCGAAGGATTAGAAAATATTTATAATCAATAAAAAATTCCACTAATTTATTTTGAATTAGTGGAATTTTTTTATGCTCTTTTTTCTCTAATACCTTTGATCCAACGTGGTGAATAACCGAATTCTAAAGATATTTCTTGGTTCGTCATATCATCTAACTTACCTGTACGAATGGCTTCTTTTAAAGCGACCCGATCGTACATTTTCATAGGCAATTGTAACTGCGTCCCCCTAAATAGCTCATATATCTTCAATAAGTTATCTTCTCCAACTATGTCGTATAAAGCTTTATACGTTGGATGTAACATATCATAATTTAATTTGCTGCGCATTTGCACTCCCTCCACAACGATATTTTTTTCTAACATAATTAAAATATCAAAAAATGCACAGCACTAAAAATACATTGTATATGTAAGACTACATGCATAATTTACTGTGCTTTTAAAGTGAAAGTAACGTTATGTTCAACATTTTATCAAAGCTATCACGCGCCGCTACAAGCTTATCATTAAATCGATCATTTCCTATGTGAATAATTTCTCCAATAATTAAATTACGTAACATTCTAGAAATTATTAGTTGTAATTTTTGGTCCTCAATGAGAGAATCCAATAATTTATTTAATATTTTAAGAACTGCAGGTAGACCATTATTTGAAGTTTTATCATAATCCTCATTTGCAGGAATACTTAAAACTTTTTGAACTACTAAAAAATGACTCAAAGAAAATTGAACACTGACATTTGCAAAGGTCTTTATTGCTTGTTTGCCAGACAATCCTAAAAGATCTACTTCTAATCTTTGTGACAATTGATTATAAAAATCAATCGCTACAGCGGTCTTAATCGCCATTACATCGGGAAAATAATTATAGATAGCCTGCGAACGTGTTCCCAACAGCTTACTTAACCTAGTAAAAGTTAAGGATTCTTGATTATTTATAATTTGAACCGCCGCTGCAACAATCTTTTCTTTTGACAAAGTATGTACGGTCAAAATTTGCCTCCTGCTTATAATTACAATATATCTAATAATCAAATTTAATTCTAGTTAGCTTTAATAAATTCTACAATTAATAACCACTATCTTTTCAATGACAAAATTATAAAGATTACAAAAATATCTTTAACTCCAGATATCGAGTTTTTCATTCTTATAAAAATAATCGTGATCATGCTGCCCAATCGGCCTCAATACTTTGCATGGTGTCCCCACTGCTACAACATTGGCCGGCAAATCTTTCGTGACCACACTACCTGCACCAACTACGGTATTATCACCAATCGTCACACCAGGTAGGACCGTCACATTTGCACCTAACCAAGCATTCTTACCAATATAGACAGATTTATTAAATTGATAATGCTTCTCTGATCGTAAAGGTGGATAAACTGGATGCCCTGCCGTTGCAATTGTCGCATTAGGACCAAACATTGTATTATCTCCCACAAAAATATCCCCATCATCAACTAACGTCAAATTGAAATTAGCATAAACGCCATTGCCAAAGTGAACATGTTGCCCACCCCAATTAGCGTAAAATGGAATTTCAATCATACAATCTGTCCCCATTTCCGCAAACATCTCTTTTAACAACTGCGTACGACCTTTGAAATCACTTCTCTTTAAAGCATTGTAAGCATCATTTTTTTCTTGAGCAATAATTTGTTGCTGCATTAACTCTGGTTCATCTGGATTATAAACTTTCCCTCGTTGCATACGTTCTATATTTGTCATTTTATCTCCTCTTATTTGTAAGCGATTACTGTGATTATAACAAAAAAAGACTTCATATTTTATGAAGCCTTGCGATTCAAATGTTCACGTCTGAAGAGATACAACAGAATAATGATAACTAAGATAATCAAAATGAGTGCTGTTAGCATAATACTGTGAATTCCTTGAAAAAAGATTTGTCTCATTTCAGGAATCAAATGTTGTGGTAAGTATTTGGCATCAGCAGCATTACTCAACTTGTTCATCATTGCCATTGTAATACTACCGTGACTTTCTCTAACTCCACGCATCAAAGCAATATTCAAAATAACTCCATAGATTGAAGACATGAAAGTTTGGCTCAAGATTCTAACTAAATAGGCAAATGACGTTGAGATTGGTACATCTCGTGGTTCAACATCAAATTGAACAGCAATCAATAAAGCATTGAAACAAATACCTACACCAAATCCTTCAAAAACGCCCATGATCAATAGAAAAGTATAACTGGCAGTTTGTTTTGCAAAATACAATCCAGCAAACGAGATCAAGAAAGCAATTGCCCCGATACCTATGATCGAATAACGACTAATTTTTCGCTGAATCAGAGGTTCTAACTCGGAACCAATGAAGTTAGCGATTGCTCCGGGAATCTGCGTCATACCACCTATTAGAGCGCTCAAGCCCATAATTCCTTGTGCCCACATTGGAATATAGATATTGAAGGCTACGAACGATCCCCACAATAAAGCAAACAAAATCAAATCGATTACTAGTTTCTCATTTTTAAACAAGCGATTAGGTACGATAGGATCGTCAACCCGATTCTCAACTCGTGACATCCACAATATCAATAGTAGTCCCACGATGATAAACCCTAGTGTGACAAAGATTGAGGAAACACCTAACAATTGAATACCTACTAAGATTGAAGATAATCCTAAAACCATCAAGATGGCCCCATGATAATCAACTTTAGCATGATTGAGCTTCTCTTTGATTTTAAAGAAGAAAGCGATAATGATGATAGAAAGCAATGCCAAAGGTAAGTTAATATAGAACACCCAATGCCAGCTGAAGGTATCAACGATCCAACCACCAATTAAAGGACCAATAATTGATGTTCCACTGAAACCAGCCGAGGCAATTCCGATAACTTGCGAACGACGTTTAATATTCTTAAAAATTTGTGAATAGATAATGAAAGGAATCGTGTTCATCCCTCCGGCACCAATTCCCATAATACTTCTAGCGGTAATGAACCAAATAATATTAGGAGCTAATCCTTGGAATAGCGCTCCGATCATGAAGACAATCGTTGCTGTGATGTAAGCAACTTTGTTTCCACGTTTCTCACCAAATTTACTCCATAACGGTGTCGAAACGGCCATCCCCAAAAGGAAAATAGCAACGATCCAGCCCATATATTGAATACCATGCAAATCACTAATAATTGCTGGCAAGGCGGTATTAATAATAGTTGCGTCGAGTCCAGCCATCATGTTCGACAAAACTAATGCGAACGTAACCAGAATTTTTCTATTCCTACTCATATCCTTACTTCTTTCCCCTACAAATTCCATAAAAAATAAGACCCACACAGAGTGCAATGTCTTATTTCTACAGCGTATAAATATGATATTTACTGAAAATAATTATCTATCTTTCAATTATAGACTTAATCATTTAAACGTACAAATTGTAATGGTATAATTTTAAAAAGAACGTATGTTTGTACATTTTTAAAAAGGAGTTTAGCAATGACTAAAGAAAGAACTTATATGGCAATCGATTTGAAATCTTTCTATGCTTCGGTCGAATGCATCGCACATGATTTAAATCCTTTAAATGATAATCTAGTCGTTGCTGACAACTCACGAACTGACAAAACTATCTGCTTAGCAGTCTCTCCAGCACTCAAGAAGTTTGGTGTACCAGGACGTCCTAGACTATTTCAAGTTGAAAGAATCGTCTACAAGCTAAACCGGGAAAAGATGAATAGTGCTCCCCATCACCGTTTAACCAGATATTCTTCCATCGACCGCCAACACTTATTGAAATCACCAACCCTCAAAATTGGCTATAAAGTAGTTAAACCGAGAATGAACTTTTACATGTATAAAAGTGCTGAAATTTACGGTATTTATTTACGTTTTATCGAGGCCAAAAATATTCACGTCTACTCAATCGATGAAGTTCTAATGGACGTTACTGATTATTTAGAAAAACATAATATTACCGCTCACACTTTAGCCAAAACTATTATCCAGCAGATTCAAGCTGAAACTGGTATCACGGCTACAGCCGGCATCGGAACTAATCTCTATTTAGCTAAAGTAGCGATGGATATCGTTGCTAAACACATCCCTGCTGATCAAGATGGCGTCCGGATTGCACAAATGAATGAACATCAATATCGTCAATTACTTTGGGCTCATCAACCTCTAACTGATTTTTGGCGTATTGGTCGTGGCTACTCTAAGCGTCTAGAGAAACTAGGCTTGAACACAATGGGAGATATTGCCTGCTGCTCTTTAGGAAGCTTGTCCGACGATATGAATGAAGAAATTCTCTATCATGAATTTGGAAAGAACGCTGAACTATTGATTGATCATGCTTGGGGGCATGAAACGGCTACACTTGCCGATATTAAAAACTATCGGTCTGACAATCACGGACTCTATTCCAGTCAAGTTCTAATGAAACCAACCTCTTATGATGATGGCTTAAAAATTGTTCGTGGCATGAGCGATAATCTAGCTCTCGATTTGGTTCAAAAGAAGTTAGTAACTAATTGTATTGGTCTAATCGTTGACTACGATATTAAAAGTTTGCAGATCGACAACAGCTTTAATGGCGAATTAGTTGATGATTACTATGGTCGCAAAACTCCTAAACCGGATCACAATCACGTTAAAATGTCTGCCTTCACCTCTTCATCTAACGAGCTACGACAGACTTTCAAAAAACTTTATGAAGACAATATCAACAGTAAATTGTTAATTCGACGTGTCACCCTCACCGCCAATAATTTAACTGACGAAAAATTAGCCCAGCAACAAATAACTTTTAAACAGACTGATTTATTTTCCAATACATCACAGGAAATTATCCAGGATCAACATTCTCAAATTGAACGTAATCGTGATCGTAAAATTCAGGAAACTATTCTCGATTTACAAAGGAAATTTGGCAGTCGCAACATTGTCTTGAAAGCTTCCGATTTAGTAGAAGGTTCAACTACGATTGAAAGAAACAATCAGATTGGTGGTCATCACGCATAATGGACGAAAAGAAATTAATTGAACAACAAATATTTAATGACACCTCTGCATATCAAGACATTATGGACTTACCCTACACTTCTTCTAAACGTCATTTACCAATGGAACAAATCGATCGTGCTGCGCAATTCGCCCCTTTTGGAGCCTTAGAAGGTTTCAGTAGTCTCATTAAAGATAAAACTAAAGATTATACTCGAAAAAAGTATTCCACAGCGGCTGAGGAAAAATGCATTACACAACAATTAAACTATTTAGAAACACACCCTTTAAAAGTGGATGTGAATTACTTCAACGACAAGTCCGGTTATTACGAACATCTCAAAGGATATCTTAAAAAGATTGAACCACAAAAAGGACGAGTAACTTTCGATGAAACTTCTATTGTCATCGTCAATATTCGTGCCATTAAATTAGTGTAGTAAAAAGCCTCGACTATTACAATCGAGACTTTTTTTACTCTATGAATCTTGACGTGTGGCCGCAATATCGACTTCACGAATATTAACTTCTTGAGGCATATCATACATAAACTTGACCGTTTCAGCAACGCGCTTAGGATCAAGCACTACGCCGCCCATAGTTTCTTCCCAAGCAGCATAATCCCTCAATGCTGATTTACTTGTCACATGCGTTAACAATTCTGTTTCGGCAGCACCCGGAGCCACCATCATGATACGAACATTTTTAGCAGAATTTTCTTCACGAACAGTTTCAGACAATCCATGAACACCAAACTTAGAAGCCACATAAGCAGCATGATTAACAAATGTTTTCTTACCAGCAATTGATGACATATTTAAAATTGTCCCGTGTTCACGTTCACACATATCATTTAAAACAATTTGCGTACCGTTCAAAACACCCATAACATTGGTATCCAACATCGTTTGCCATTCTTGTGGATTTTGATTCTGAACATTTCCTAACAGCATAACACCGGCATTATTAACCAAAAGGTCAGTTTTACCATATTTAGTTTCAGCCTTGCGAATAGCCTTTTCAAATTGCTTATAATCAGTAACATCAACCGAATCAAGCATGACATTTTCCATACCTGTAGCTACCTCTTGAAGTTTTTCCATCCTACGTCCTAACAGTAGCAATGGAAATCCATCAGCATTAAAAATTTTAGCAATTTCAGCACCAAAACCTGAACTTGCACCTGTTATTACAACTAATTTTTTCATATTTATATCCTCAATACTTAAAAAGATTTTTTCAACGCTTTAAAGTATAATGGCAGGTATTATGAACAACAAGTACGCACTTTCAGGTTACTAGCTGTGGAAAACTAAGAGGAAAACTTATGGCAAAATATTTAAACGAGTTTGATGCCACCATGCAAATGATTCAAGGAAAATGGAAAATCATCATTCTCTATGAATTAGCCGAAACTGGTCAGGGTCGCTTTGGTGAATTACAACGACATATTCAAAATGTTTCACATAAAACATTGGCCAATCAACTACGTGAATTAGAAGCTGACGGGCTTATTATCAGACACGACTTTGAAACTGCTGAACCACATGTTGAATATCGACTAAGTGAAAATGGAAAATCTTTGATTCCTATCTTGGATGCCATCTGTACTTGGGGTGATACTCATGTTAATCACAATTTAATTGAACGTTCCCTGTGTGACGAGTAAAAAATCCTCAACCAAATCGGTTGAGGATTTTTTTATTCTTTTTTCTGTTCTGTTAAGGTACCGTCTCGCATAACAAATACCCGATCCGTCGGTGTTAACAAACGTGTATCATGGGTAATCATAATCACACCACGATGATATTCATGAGCAATTTTGGCTAATAAGCTTACCACTTGGTTGGCTCTTTCTGAATCCAAACTAGCTGTTGGTTCATCCGCTAAAATCACGTCAGGATTATTATATAAAGCTCTGGCAATTGCGGCACGTTGGCGTTCACCACCAGATAAGTTACTAGGATAATTGGTCGCTACATCAGTCAGGTCCAACATCTTCAATAGATCGGCTTGATTCATTTTTTCCTTATTATCCGGAGTAAACTTATCAACTAATTTGAATTGTTCTTTAACTGTCAAAAACGGAATCAAGTTGGATGCCTGTAAGATGAAGCCAAATTTATTAAACCGTAAATCTGTTTTTTTCTTGGCACTTAACTTAGTAACATCTTTTCCACCGACATAGATTTCACCAGAGGTTGGTGTTTGTAATAGTCCTAAAATGGTCAATAACGTCGTTTTACCTGAACCAGATGGTCCAATAATAGCGTTGAACTCACCTTCATCGAGGGTAAAATTAGTTTTATGTAATGCTTCGACTAAAGTTCGACCTGAACCGTATTGTTTAACTACATCTTTAACTTCAATTAAATGCATAAGTTTAACCCCCTTCGATAGCTGATAATGGATCGACTTTTAGAACTTTGCGCATTGATAAGGTTCCACCCAATAGCGCCATGATCATAATTGCCAAGGTCAATAAGCCATATGCCGGCCAATTACTGTAGAATGGTACTGTCTTCGGTAATCCCAATTGAGTTGCCGCAATTGCCACTAGAGCTAAGCCAGCCCCAAGTGCCGTTAAAATCAAAATCTGATAGAATAACGCCGCTATGATTCTGGCTGTTCTGATTCCTTGAGCTCTCATGACACCGTAAAGACTGATCTTTTGAATCGTTATGATGTACATGAAAATTCCAATGATCAAGAAAGTAATGATAATCATTGCTCCTATCATAAAGGCAAAGACCATGATTTGGGCCGTATACCCTGGAATATGATTGATCAAATCAGGAATCGTAATTTGTGACAATCCAGATTTTTTGATTTTAGTCTTATCACGGACAACCAAAGCACTGATATTCTTTGCTTGATCTGATCCATATTTCAAAGTCCTAAAGGTATTCATATTGGTAAAGATAATCGGTACTGTGAAGAAACTGTTATCCTCAGTCAACCCAACAACTTTGTAGAGATCCTTACTACCATTGATCTTTACCTCTGAATTGAGCTTAATATTGTCATTACCTAGTTTCGAATCAGCAATGACTTCTTTACCATTCTTCGGCATCCGACCAGCTATCAACTTAGGGCTAATAAAACTATTCCAGTTTACACCGAAAATATTGGTATTGATCTTTTTGTCTGAATTTTTGAGCTTTGTAACAACAGTCATCTGACCAAGTGGTACCACATCCTTACTCTCATATTCCTTATAAGATCCTTCAGGAATATTTGATACTGTCAAACTCTTATTAGAATAGCTGGAAACGACTACTGATTCAGCATTCCATTGATCTACTGCCGTTCTATTTCCCCTTGCCAAACCTACAGCTAAACTAGTTAGGAAAAAAACCATATAACTGATCAGAAAGACTGTGAAAACAACTAAGAAATATCTTGTTTTATTGTGAAGAATTTCCTTTATCGCTAAAAACATATTCTCACCACCATTTCACTTAATTAACGTTTGATAAACGAAATTGCAATATAAATATATCCCATCTATTTATAGAACTACGTTGAAGCAAGCCTACCACTACAAGTTTTTTAACACAATTTATTTAATTTGTAAATAAAACAACTTATTTGCCTTAAAACATGCCTCTATATTAGAATTATTAGTTAAAGCACTTCCATTAGAAAGGTAATTAGACAATGAGTAAACCAGAGAAGAAGCTTTCTGTTTCAAAATTAAGTGAACAATCACAAAAAAAGTTAGAAGAAATTCGTCAAAAACATCACCTAAAATCCTTAGATGAAGCAGTTGAATACATGTTGGATTTCACAAAGGAAAAGAAATAGACCTCACAGTTGTGAGATCTATTTTTTTAGAGCATCTATAATCAAGTTTTCCATTTTTTCAGGTTTTGTAATTGGTGCAAAACGTTTCAACAGGTTGCCCTCTTTATCAATCAAGAACTTAGTAAAGTTCCACTTAATTCGACCCTTCCCTGATTGATCTTTTAAATAAGTGAATAGTGGATCTTCATCCAGGCCATTCACAATTACTTTGCGAGTCATAGGGAAAGTCACTCCGTAATGCATCTGACAAAAATCGCTTGTCTCTTCATCACTATCAAGTTCTTGATGGAATTGATTAGAAGGCAGACCTAAAACTTCAAGACCTTGAGCTCGATACTTATTATAAAGTTTTTCAATGGATTCAAGTTGCGGTGCTAAGCCACATTTGCTTGCGGTATTAACGATTAACAGAACCTTACCTTGATAATCTCTGAAATTAATAATCCCACCATTCATCTCAGTTTCCTTAAAATTATAAATTGGTTCCATTGCCCTACCGCCTTTCTTACTCTCTATTTTCACTACATTATACTAGAAAGGAAGCTAGTGAGACAAAGTTAGCAATTGATTTATTCGAATTGTTACTTTCGAGATTCTTTTGTAATAATGATTTCTAACTTAGTTATCGGTATTTTCTTGTAACGGCGTTATGCTTATCAATTCGATGAATCATATAAACTAAAACAATTGCAATAATTAGCAATACTAATGCTGTTAAATAAGCAAAATGCATACCACTTAAAAACCAATTTGGATGAGCCGTTGGATAATAAGCTATCTGCTTATTAGCTTTCAAACTCATACCATAATAAAGGCTAGTCGTCGCCATACTGACGCCAATACCCATACCAAGATTTCTAAATAAGGCGGCTAAACTACCAGCAATTCCCTGATAAGCCTGAGGTGCATACCCCATAATCATTGGATTATTTTGAAACCCACCGTTACCAATTCCAAGAAATAGCAACATGAACGTAAAGACTATTAAGCTATCTGTTTTTGAAACCTGCATCAAAAATACAATAGGAATAGCATAGATAAACAAGTTAACAATCGAGACACTAGCGGCGTTATATTTGTCCGTAAAATAACCGGCAATTGGTGCAGCAATTACGTTAGCAAATGGTATTGCCATCATAATTAATCCAGTCAATGAAGTACTTAATGATCTAAAATTGGTTAAGTAAAACGGCATTATAACGTTGGCATAATACCCAATTGAAAAGACTATCAAGGCACTAACTAGGCTCAAAGTTAAACGAGATATCTTAAAAATCTTGAAATTGATCAACGGTGATTTAATATGCTTCTCAGCATAGAAGAAACCAATCCAGAATATCAAACTAACCATAAAGGTCAGTATAACGGCTCGATTGCCGAAACCAATATCCTGTCCCATAAAAATACTGACAAAGAAAGTGGCTATTGCAACGGCATAGGTTATTAGACCAATCCAATCGTAAGATACTTTTTTAACTCTACGATTCTCTCTAGGAAACATAAAACGACCATAGATATAAACAATAATTCCAATTGGAATATTGATAATGAAAATCCAGTGCCAAGATAAAACACTTAGTACTAATCCGCCTAAACCAGGTCCTGAGATATTTCCTAATTGGGCAATGATACTGTTGATACCATAGGCCCGGCCACGCTGACTCATTGGAAAAATCATTGCGATAATACCAATATTAGTTGCCATACTCATACTGGCTCCAAGTCCTTGAACAATTCGCCCAAATAACAATATGTATAACGATGGACTCATCGCACATATTAATGAACCAATCGTGAAGAAAATAGTCCCCGTTTGAAAAATTTTAATGTATCCGATTTGATCAGCCATTCTTCCCCAGAACAACAATAGCATACAAATCATAATCAGATAGACTGACACAATCCATTCGGCCCGATTCATTGGTACATGCAAATCTTTAGTTAAACTAGGTATCGCTACATTAACGATACTGGCATCAAGCAATTGCATGAACGACATAAAACTGGTCGCAAACAGTGTCAAAATATTATGTTTGCTTTTCATAATTAAGCCTCTCTCACTAAAAATACACTATTAATAGTAGACTTTTTTTAATGTCGTTGGCAACCAAAGCATTAACGTTGACGTAATTGATTCAATTCCCGTGCCATCTTTTCATTTTGATATTTTCTATAAAAATAAAAGAATATTACATGAAGAAGTATCGTTACACATAGAATTACCAACCAATATGGCAACGTTAGATGAAAAAGAATTTTTGAATAAAGATATAAAACAAAATAACCCGTCAAAAAATTTATTACCGAAGACAGAATAATACTTATTGGCGCAATCCAAGTACTGTAATTCCAAATATACGGATAAATAACACCAAATATCAAACTCAAACTAACCGAAATAAGCAAAATGTTCCAAAAAAAAGTTACCTCCATTGTTTGCCTTGTAAATCCAGTTAGAAAAACAATCCAAATAATTGTCAGTAGAGTTCCTTGAATAAAGCGATTCTTATATTGTTTAATCATCTTAAATACTCCCGAATTTTTTTACTAAAGTGTCGACTGACAACAAAACTCTCTCCATTGTCAGTGTAAACTTCTAAGCGCGCGTACTTTCCATTTTTAAAACTAACAATTTTATCTAAATTGATCATAACTGAATTGCTTATTCTCAAAATTCCATATTTTGTTAAATATTCTAAATCCTTCAATCTACCTTTCAAATAAAAAACGTCTTTGTCAGTGGTATAAAGTTTGGACAAATTATCCATGGCCTCAATGATAAGAACATCTTCAATTCTCAATTTTGACTGTCGACTATTTTGGGGATCAATTACTTCTAAATGTTTCGTCTCTAAATTCTTTTCAATAGTTGAAATCAGTTCATGATTATTAGGATGCATGCGAATCCCAATTTCATCAGTGGCATAATCATCGATTAGCTGATAATTAATTTTCATAGGCTCCTCCTCTGTTTAAAAAAATACCATCCAAATCTAGATTCGTCAGCACTTTTTTAACTTGTTACACTAATTTAAATTTCGATACAAAAATAAGGCTATGTAATGACTCTTTCCATGAAAAGTTCATTACATAACCTTATTTAGATATCGGTAACCTTAATACCAGCCTGCTTCAAAATTTTGCTCTCAATTCCATGTTCGAGCTCCTTATCATGATGTATCGGCACTGGTAGCGTCACATTGGTATCGGGATTATACATTTTTAAGTGCGATCCATTCTGCGACTTTTTAACAAAACCATGTTGTCGTAGTATTTTCACGATTTTCTGGGGTTTCATTGCCATATTATTACCCCCTCTCATATATCATTGTACACAATATCAGTCCAGTTCAAAAATAATAGACTCGACAACGCAAAAAAACACAAAGCCATCAACTAGACTTTGTGTCTTTTATATTAACTATTTTTATTGATTCTCTCTTTTCTTAAATACTTTTTTGAACATAACTACAATCAATGCTAATAATGCACCTCCAATTGAAATAATACCTGCAGTTTTTTCACCAGCTTTCGGTAACATTCCAGTTTTATTAGATTTTTCAGCCACATTTTGACCATCAGCATTGTTAGATTTCACAATACTTCCGTTACCAATTACTTGACCACTGGATGATAGACCGTTTCTATTTGAAAGACTTTCATTTTGTAATCCTCCACTCGAATTAATACCACCAGATACAACTGAACTTTCAAACTCACTATTACCAGATTGTCCACTACTATTGTTACCAGCATTACCATCCGTGTTGCCGCCGTTATTGTTATTTCCGTCGCCACCACCTGTATTGCCGCCGTTATTGTTATTTCCGTCGCCGCCACCTGTATTGCCGCCGTTGTTGTTATTTCCGTCGCCGCCACCTGTATTGCCGCCGTTATTGTTGTTTCCGTCGCCGCCACCTGTGTTGCCGCCGTTATTGTTATTTCCGTCGCCGCCACCTGTATTGCCGCCGTTGTTGTTGTTTCCGTCACCGCCACCTGTATTGCCGCCGTTGTTGTTGTTTCCGTCGCCGCCACCTGTGTTGCCGCCAGTATCATTAGCACCAACGTTTATTTGAACAATATTACTATTCTTAGAGTACTGACCATTCTTAGCCACCACTTTAACTCTTACTTGATCATCTTTGTTTAATTTACCAGTTTCTACAGTAAATTTACCGTCTGAACCAATTGCACCGGTTCTCTCAGATCCATCAGACAAGATGACAACTACTTCAAAATCTGTTCCTTCCGGAACTGGTTGATTAAATTCAACCGAGCCTGTCACTTGTGTGTCACCATCAATAATCGAATCAACGGATGGTGCTCTAACTTCATAATCATTCAGAGGGTTATCGATTGATGGCAGTCCAGAATCAACGAGTACTGAAACTTTCTGACTAGATTTTTCAAAGTTTGTATTTCTCGCAATTATTTGTACGTCTACATATTCTCCGCTGTTCCATTTTTCAGTGTCAATTGAGAATCGTCCATTTTCATCAATACTTCCCGTATGTGGATTGCTATTCGAAAATGGTTGTACGTCTGCCAACATAAAGCTTCTTTGCATTCCATTAGACAAAGTTACAACTACTTCAAATATTGTTCCCTCTGGAATTGGTTGATTCAAGACAACTGAACCATTTACTTTCATATCACCATCTGTAATCTTATCAACCACTGGTGTTGCTACTTCATAGTCTTCTAATGGGTTGATTTCTTCTTTTTCACCTACGGTTACTGAGATTGATGCACTGTCCTTAAAATAGCCATCGTTTTGCGCCGTAATTCTAATTGAAATAATCTCCCCAGTATTAAGGGCAATCGTTTCAATACTAAAATCACCATTTTCATCAACCCGTCCTTTCACTTCTGTGCCATCAGCAAGAGTTGCCACAGCTTCAAAAGTTGTTCCCTCTGGAATTGGTTGGGTTAAATTCACTGAACCATTAATTGTGGTTGCACCTTCTAATACTTCATCAACTATTGGTGCATTAACAATATAATTTGCTAATGGATTAGTGTCAGGGATTTTTGATCCTACTGTCACTGAAATTGGGCTACTTTCTTTTTGGTCATTACCGTTATGAGCGACGACTTTAACCGAAACAGTATCTCCTTCTTTCAATTCACCAGTTTCAACAGTAAATTTACCATTCTCATCAATCTGTCCCTTCACTTCCGTACCATCTGGTAAAGTAACTATCACTTCAAAACTAGTTCCCTCTGGAATTGGCTTTGTCACTTCCACTGAACCACTAACAGAAGTATCTCCAGATACAATTGGATTAACTGTCGGTGAAGCTACATTATAGTTTTCCAATGGATTGGTTACTTCACTTGTAGGCTCGACAGTTACCGAAATTGAAGCTCCATCCTTTGTATATTCGCCATTCTCGGCTGTAATCTTAACTGATAGAATATCACCTTCGTTTAACGAACCTGTCTCTACAGTGAAACTTCCATTCGCGGAAACTACGCCTACCTTCTGGCTACCATCTGTTAGTGTCACTACTGCCTTGAATGAAGTTCCTTCTGGAATTGGTTGTACTAGTTCTACCGATCCATTGATAGAGGTAGAATCCGCCTTGACTGGAGTAACTACGGGCTGTGATACGTCATAGTCTGCCAATGGATTCCCCGCTTCAATTGCTGGACCAACGATTACTAATACTGGACTACTGTCCTTCTGATTATTGCCATTATGAGCAACAATTTTAACTGAAACAGTATCTCCTTCCTTCAATTCACCAGTACTAATATCAAAGTTACCAGTTTCATCAATTTGACCTTTTAGCTCACTACCATCTGGAAGTGTAACTATAGCTTCAAATGTTGTGCCTTCCGGAATTGGTTGTGACAAGTTTACTGATCCAGTAACCGATGTATCTCCCGATATAATTGGATTAACTACTGGTGAAACTACATTGTAATTTTCCAGAGGATTGGTTGCTTCTGATGGCCGCACGTTTACCGAAATAGAAGCACTATCTTTAGAGTAATCTCCGTTCTTAGCTGTCACTTTAACGGAAAGAATTTCATCCTTTTTCAAAGCACCAGTTTCAACTGTGAATTGACCATTTTCATCAACCGTACCCATCTTTTCAGTTCCATCAACCAACGTTACAACTGTCTCGAAACTCGTACCCTCCGGAATTGGCTGGACTAGATCAACTGATCCTTTAACCTGCATATCTCCTTCGGTAACTGTATCAACTGAAGGTACTGAAACTTCATAGTTGCTCAAAGGATTAGTCTCAGTAATTTCTGGTTGTACAGATATCATCACAGGTGAGCTTTCTTTTGTATTCTCACCATTAATTGCTACAACCTTAACTGAAATAACATCTCCTTCTTTTAGCTCCCCTGTTTCAACCGTGAAATTACCATCAACATCAACTATAGCTTTTTTCTCATTTCCATCTGGCATCGTTATAACGGTTTCAAACGTTGTACCTTCTGGAATTGGTCGTTCCAGTGTAACCGAACCACCAACTGACGTATCACCCGATGTAACAGGATTAACTACTGGCGAAATCACATTATAATTTTCTAATGGATTTGTTACCTTGGCTGGCTGCACCACTACTGAAACAGAAATACTATCTTTCACGTTATTGTCATTATGAGCTCTGATCTTTACAGATAGGATTGCATCTTTTTCCAAAATTCCGGTTTCAATTGTAAAATCACCATTTGCAGCAACAGAACCTGTTTTCTCAGTTCCATCAGCTAAAATTGCTACTGCTTCAAATGTTGTATTCTCCGGAACAGGTTGTACTAAATCAACTGATCCTTTAATCTGTTTATCTCCTTCAGTCAGAACATCGACATCCGGTTTCGAAACTTCATAATCATTTAATGGATTCGTCACTTCAATCCCTGGTTGAACAACTATTGATACTGGAGAACTTTCTTTCGTATTCTCACCATTAGTTGCTACCACCTTAACTGTAATAGCATCTCCTTCTTTTAACTCTCCTGTTTCAACCGTGAATTTTCCATCTGCATCAACTGCGGCTTTTTTCTCACTTCCATCCGGCATCGTTATAACAGCTTCAAAAATTGTACCTTCTGGAATTGGTTGTTCAAGTTCAACTGAACCTTCAACTGATGTATCACCATCCACAGCAGGGTTAATAGCTGGTGAAGACACATTATAGTTTTCCAACGGATTAGTAATTTCAAGTGGCTGAACTGTTACTGCCGTTGAAGCACTATCCTTAGAATAGACATCATTTTTAGCTCTAATCTTTACAGATAAATTATCCTTCTCCTTTAATTCACCGGTATTAATTACAAACTTGCCATCTTCTGCTACTATTCCTGTGGCTTCAGTTCCATCGGATTGAATAACCACAGCTTCAAAAGTTGTGCCCTCAGGGATTGGTTGATTTAAAGCTACTGTACCTTTTATAGAAGTATCTCCTGCATAGGCTGAATCAACCGTTGGTGTAGCGACGTCATAATCAGCTAACGGATTTTCAGTTCCTATTGTTGCTTGGACAGTTACCGATACTGATGAACTTTCTTTAGTGTATTCTCCATTCGTTGCCACTATTTTGACTGATAAAATATCACCTTCGTTCAACATTCCTGTATCTAAAGTAAAATTACCATTTTCATCAATCTCTCCACTTACTTCTGTACCATCTTTAAGAGTAGCAGTTGCATTAAATGTTGTACCATCTGGAATTGGTTGATTTAAGGTTACCGAACCTTTTATAGAAGTATCTCCTGCATAAGATAGCGATACTGTAGGAACACTTACCGAATAGTTTTCTAATGGATTCTCACTTGTCTGACCTGCTTGAACGGTTAAGGATGCAGCTTCACTATCTTTAGTATAAGCACCATTCGTAGCCTTAATTTTTACGCTAATGATCTGATCTTTTTGTAAGACTCCAGTTTCAATTACAAAACTTCCACTAGCATCAACATTACCGCTGATTTCAGTCCCATCGTCTAATGTTGCAATTGCAGCAAAAGTTGTTCCCTCCGGAATCGGTTCATTGAGCGCTACCGACCCGCTAATTGTTGTTTCTCCCTCAGTAGCCGGATCAAGACTTGGTAAAGCCACTTCATAATCAACTAATGGATCAACCGCATCGTTAGGGAAATTCAAAGTTACTGGTTGTCCTTCTTGATCTATCAGTGAAATGATATCGGCTGATAAAACAGCATTACTAATAACTGATGCCCTCACTGTTGTTGTAGCTGTATTAGGGTCACTAACTGTCGTTGTCAAAGTACCACTAGTTTGACCCAGAATATTTGCATTTAAAGCAGAACTTAAAATTGTTGAACTTCCATTGGCAATCTCATCAATTAAATCAAAGAGCGGTGTCGTACTACGTTTAAGCACTGTTAAGGCCGTATTAACAACTGGATTACTTGAACTAATACCATTGACCGCATCTTCTAAACCATTAAAAAGTGATGAGTATGCCTGATTAACATAATTACCTAATCCTTGTGTGAAATCGACTGAAATAGTTTTACCATCGGCTGAAACTATACCTGGCAAGGTATCATGATAGCTTCCTAATTCCTTTAATCCTTTTAAATCATCAATTGCATCTTGCAAACCACTAACATCCACGCCCAATAATTTAACTGCCCCGGCAAAAACATCAACAGCTGCCTCTACCGCTGCAAATAAAAGATCCACTCCAGGAACATCCGCAGGTACAATTGGCAATAACTGAGCATCAATTTGAACTGTCGCTCCTCCCACAACCTTTCCTTGTAATTCAGGTGGCAAAGAATAAACTAATACCTTTTTATCAGCCACTCCAACACTTGCTAACCCCATCCCTGAATATTTCAAGGATAGATCATAGTTTCCCTGTGAATTAGGTGTCATGGTATTTCCAGTTGTAGAAACCAAGCTGGCATTACCTAAAACTGAAATATCGGCTAAACCAGCCGTCGGCATGATAGTACTTTCTTGAGCTTGTTTATGATTGCTTTCTACTGCTGCACTCACCACTCCTGAGCTAGCGTTCATTAATAATAGAACTCCACTCGAAGTATATAGTGTTACATTCAATGCTTTTTGTTTTTTAATAGCCATACTCTCACCTCTAATATATTTGTGATTTATTTAACAATTACTAGGTTAGCATTTATAAACATCCCTGTAAACAAATATCATATTATTTTTATAATATTTTTCTTATATTTAAATCAAAACATCATTTAATTTAATGAACTTTTAAAGTCATATTTTGCCCACAAAACAATCTTTTGTTAATATTCATATTGAAGTTTCGGCCTACTAATCCCATCAAATTACCATAACCTGAAACTAATCATTCTTTTAATCTAATGGTCAATTTGCAACATTATTTCTCAATTTATTAGACTAATTTTTTGAGAGATCACTATACGACATAAAAATAAAAAGGCCATATTTTCATATGACCATCAAGAAATATTAGTTCTTTGGATAACAAATTAATTCATAATTAATGTATATTACATTTGGAGGATATTTTGAAAAGACTATATAATTTCAACAATCGAATTAATATTTTACTTAAGCTTAAAATTTTGAAATTTTTATTGATAAAAAACGAATCATTAATAATTTAGGATATTTCTTTTTCAAAATACTTTCCACAGTACTTCATAGAAAATGCTTGAATTCATAACGATGTTTTTAGTTTATCTATCCACCTGCATTGATACCAGACATTAAAAACATCAATGATGTTGTGAAAAAGTACCCTTGGATCAATCTAAGGATACTTTTTATTATCATTAATAATATCTTTTATATGCTTAATTAATTGTTCTATTAATGTAACTTATAATACTTTATATATATAAAATTAATTCTTTTTGTGTTTTTTAACATTATATGAAATATAATTATTAATAACTTAAGCGTTTTAATTTTGGAGGGAAATATTTATGAAATTGAATAAGTCACTAATAGCTACTATTGGTATTTCATTCTTTTCGACAATAGTACTTGGCAATTTAAATATTCAGCAGGTCAAAGCTGATGCAAACAATCCATCAATAACCAGTACTTCTAAGGATAACTCCTCTACAAGTTCTTCTAGTACTTCCAATCCTACCGATTTTGCTAGTTCTAACAGTCCCTCTAATTCAAAAAATAATTCCAATTCCACTGATTCTTCAACTCCCTCTACCCTCACTAGTTCCCCTGATCCTACAGCTAATTTAAATTCCATTGGATCAAATTCTGAAGATACTTCTAACACCGTCGACAACGTTAGTTCTAATAATGCTTCAGATTCCACATCTACTAACAGTAATGAGTTGCAACAATCCAACATTACCCTCACTGATTCAAATGGGAACAAAGTAATTAATAGTAAAAACCAGGAGTTTTCCCTTTCTGACAAATATAAAGTTGGAACCGATATTACCAGTTTATTACCAGACGATTTAAAAAAAGCCTATAAAATAGATGCTGGTCAAAACACAACTATTACCGCAGGAACTACTGATTATAATCTAAAAGTTACCGCTAACAAAACCAACCTGATTATGAAAGTCTATGGCAAGAATAGCGATGGAGCGGGTTCCGGTAATACAACTTACAATGTTCCATATGGAACCCCCGTTACTTTAGCGTATAGTAACGGTTTGGGTAGTGTAGACAAATATGTCTTCAAAGGCTATGCGTTTACAAAGTTGGTTGATAGAAATGGCAATGATCTTCCCACTGCTAATGGCAGCACAATAACTTTTACTTATGATATGCCTGCAATAAGTGATACTGACTCTTCAAATGTATATATTATTTATGCCATTTATGATATTCCAACTAACCAGTCTTTAAATGTCAACTATTTAGATGACCAGGGTAAACAACTATTTACTGACTCTTCAAAGAAATATAATGATGGAACCGATATTTTAACTGGTGATTCAATTAGTAATTTCTCTAATTTTTTAAACATCGATAATAAAAAATATACCTATTGGAAAATGGATCCTACTTTGCCTTATACCGTAACTGATAATAATTCGTTAACAGTTTATCTATTAGAAAATGATCTCAACTATACTACCGTTAACTATACAGACGAGAACGGTAATACAATTTATACCGACAAATTGCGTGGTGAAGTCGGTCAGACTGTAACTCCTAAAGATATTGCGACTATAAATCCTTCGTACCATATGGTAGATTCCATTAAAGATCATACGGTTACAGAAAAGAACACAACTCTAAACCTTCACGTTTCAGATGTACTTACTCTTCATCTTGTTCAAAAGGTCAATGGAGATATTGTCTTTGACTCTCAGACTACTAACAAAGCTTTTACGAAAATATTGCTTAAAAATGACGTTAAAGATATTGATTCAATCAGTTACGGTATAGACGATGCAGTCCAAGCCACATTCACTTCAGATCAGTTAACCGAATTTGACACAATAAGTACCCTTCTAAATATGTTTCCCTCTGCGGGTCTCAACTATGCTGTCATAAACTACAAAACAAGCGATGCCCCAACTGTTTCATACCAAGATGAAACTGGTAAAGAAGTATCCAATTTCACTCTAACTACTACTTCCAACGCTATCCAAAGTATTAAAGACAATGTTCCACCTTATTACTCTCTTCTTGATGAAGACAATCCCTATACTGTTAATAAAGATGGCAAAATAATATCCACAATTAAAAATAATTCTGCTTCAAGCATTTCAGGTAAAAATATTACATTATCTAACGGACAAAATTGGAATCCTGACGATACTATTTCTTCAGTTACCCTAGCTGATGGTACAAACATGACCGCCGAAGAGATAGCCGCTGCCATTAAGGACGGAAGTATTACAACAACTATTACTAACTCCGACGGCAACACTATTGATTCTCTAGATACCACTAAAACCGGTAAATATTCAGTCACCTATTCTTATAAAGATGTCACTGGAAAGACGGTTTCATCACAACCAATTACTCTAACTATTGAGGCTAAAGATTTTAGTGGTATCGTTGCTAAAGACTCAACCATTAAGAATGGTGCTTCTTGGCAACCTAGTGACAATATTTCTTCTGTAACTAAATCTGATGGTTCAGATATGACCGATGAGGAAATAGCCGCTGCTATCGAGAATAAAGACATCACTACAAGCATTGTTGATGCTGATGGCAGTACAATTGATTCATTAGATACTACCAAAGCTGGTAAATATACTGTTACTTATTCTTATAAAGATGATACCGGCTACACTGTTTCATCTCAACCGATCACTCTAACAATTAACGATAAAGATAAAGGTGCCATTACTACTAAAGATTCCACAATTGAAAATGGTGCTTCTTGGCAATCTAGTGACAACATTTCTACTGTAACTAAATCTGACGGTTCAGATATGACTGACAATGAAACAACTACTGCCATTAAAGATGGAACTATTACAACAACTATCACTGATTCAAGCGGTAATACAGTTGATTCTCTAGATACCACTAAGGCTGGAACTTATAAGATTACTTATAACTATAAAGATGAAGGCGAAAATACCATTAGTGCATCATCCACATTAACTATTAATGTTAGAGACCAAAGCAGTATCACTGCTAAAGATTCCACAATTAAAAATGGTGCCTCTTGGCAACCTAGTGACAATATTTCCTCTGTAACTAAATTTGATGGTTCAAATATGACTACCGATGAAATAGTCATTGCTATTAAAGATGGAACTATCACTACAGCTATTACTGATTCTGATGGTAATACGGTAAACTCTCCAGATACTACTAAAGCTGGTAAATATACAATTACCTATACTTACACAATTAATGGAAAAATTGTTTCGTCTCAACCAGTTATTCTAACCGTTAACGCTAAAGATCAAAGCAGTATTACAGCTAAAGATTCTACAATTAAGAATGGTGCCTCTTGGCAGCCTAGCGACAATATTTCTTTCGTAACTAAAACTGATGGTTCGGATATGACTACCAACGAAATCAACGATGCCATTAACAATGGTTCAATTAAGGTAACCATCACCGACCCAAGCGGAAATACCGTTACCTCAATCGATACGACTAATGTCGGAGATTACAAGGTTACTTATACTTATACGGATGATAAGGGTAATTCAACTACCATCAACCCACCAATCACCGTAACAGTAAGTAATCCTGTAGTTAATAACAGTGCTTTATCAACCAAAGATAGTACATTGAAAACCGGTAACACTTGGAATCCTGTAGATAATGTAAAGACTATAGTCGATTATTCTGGTAATAGTTTAACAGCTAGTCAGGCTTTAACTGATAAGACTCTTACCTATACCATCCAAGATAGTACAGGTTCTACAGTAGATTCAGTTGACACAACCAAGGTCGGATCTTATAAAATAACTTATTCATATACTGATACTACCGGAAAAGTTTTAACGTCCACAGCTACCATAACAGTTACTAAAGATCCGGCTGACAACAATGGCTCCAACAGTAGTGGTACAGGCAATTCCAATAACAATTCCACTGATCAACCCGACAGCAATAACTCTGACGATACTGAAATTTTTAATGGAACTATTACCATTTCAACAATAGATGCCAAAATATATGATGACAAAGGTAATTTTACAAACTGGACACTTACTTTGGACTCCAATTGGTTAACCGATAGAAAAATGAGTTTAAACGGTCAGACCTATTACCGTGTTGCCACTAACCAATGGGTTAAAGTTAGTGATACCTATGTTTATTATAATAATACAGGCTACATCAAAACTTACTCTGGCAACTATCCCTTAGTCGATTCACAGGGTAAAATTATCGCGAATGCAAGTCTAAATGCTAACAGCAATTGGCGCTTTGATAGATACGCTTATTTCAATAATCAGAAGTATTATCGTGTCGCTACGAATAAATGGATCAATGCTGAAAATGTTTTTGAATACCAACCAATCAGTAAAATTCTTAATACAAAAATTCATGTAAAAATATTTGATAGTGACGAAAATGTGGTAAGAACCATTTCATCATTGAGTCTTAAGACTGATCAAGCAGCAACAATCAATGGCACTAAGATGTATCGTGTTGCTACAAATGAATGGATCAAAGCTACTGATGTGAAAAATTTATATTAGTTCAAAAAAAATAATACCGACCGGATAGCATTTTAAGTGGCTATCAGGTCGGTATTTTTGATTAAATACAGCTATCATCTTTAAATATAGTTTTGTTGAGTTTTTTAAATGAATCAATTCTATTTTAATTTATTAATAGATATTTTGATTGGTTTGACATATTTGAATTCATATTTATCATCTGGAATATTTTCATTGGAATATTTTCTATTCTTTTTCATTTTCTTCCAGTATTTCCAATCAAAAATTTTACCTACCAATGCCAAATTTTTTTGCTCTATCCTCTTTAATTTAATTGATTTAACATCATGTTGTATTAGTGGAGTTGCACTAGCACTGTTGATAATATAATGTTTATTCATTTTCGGTTGAACAATACATAACCAGTGCGAGTTCGTAAAGTGAGTATGTTTTTCAATTATTTGTATTAAAATAAATTCATTATTTTTTAAATCATTAACATTTTTAACAAGATCATCATCCAAAATTTTCATATTTACACTATATTCAGATGCTAAAAGTGACTTTTCATTATTACTTTTAAGATAATAATCATCTAAAGCCTTTACGGCTACGTTACTATCGAAAAATTCACCGACATATGAACACTTCTTCTCTTTTGTAAAAAAGTTCAGCATATTTTTAGCTAACTGGGATAATTCTTTATTCTCATCTCTGCTACCTGACACGTATTTTAAACCATTAACGAATTCATAAATTAAACAGGTCGGTCCGTCTTGTTTTATTCGTCTAAAAATTTTATTATCTCCTTTATTCACCATTTATACAAAAAAACGCCCACACAGATTTACTCTGTATATAGGCGTTTTTTATTAAAAATAAACTAATCAAAAATTAGTTAAGCTTCTTCTTACTTACAACGTTCAACTTGTCATCCAAGTCATAAACAACTGGTTCACCAGTTGTCATTTCAACATCCATGATGTCAGCATCAGAGATATTTTCGATGTACTTAGTCAAAGCACGTAGTGAGTTACCATGGGCAGCGATGATTACGTTCTTGCCGTCTAATAGCTTAGGAGCAATTTCATCTTCCCAGAATGGAATTACACGTTCCAAAGTAACTTTAAGGTTTTCACCACCTGGAACAATTCTTGGGTCCAAGTTTGCGTAACGACGATCGTTAGCTGCTGAACCTTCGTCAGTAGCTTTCAATAGTGGAGGTAATGTATCGTATGAACGTCTCCAGATATGAACTTGTTCATCACCGTATTTTTCAGCTGTTTCAGCTTTGTTAAGACCTTGAAGTGCACCGTAGTGACGTTCGTTAAGTCTCCATGTCTTTGTTTCAGGAATCCATAATTGGTCACAGCCTTCAAGAGCGTAGTGCAATGTCTTGATAGCACGTGTCAATACTGATGTATAAGCTTGGTCAAATTGGATGCCAGATTCTTTAAGAAGTTTACCAGCGTTTTGAGCTTGCTTTACACCTTCTTCACTTAAGTCAACATCAACCCAACCAGTAAATTGGTTTGATAAATTCCATTCACTTTGTCCGTGACGAATGAAAACTAATTTTGCCATTTATATGATCCTCTTTTCATTTCTTTAACAATCTACATTTTACACGATATTGCCAATAAAAAAAAGAGAGTGACACCTAATTTAGCCTAAAAGACTAATTTTTGGCATCATTCTCATGAAAAAAATATTTTTAATGAAAATTTATTTTTGTTCTTTATAAATTGGTGTCTCGATTTCCTTTAAAGTTGTGATATCCATCTTGTTCTTGGCATTCTTATTCAAGTAAGTATTTACTTGATCAGTTCCAGCAATCACTGCAGAAACTTTATCTGTACCATCAATCAAACTGGAAATTCTATCAGCGTTTTCACTTTGTTTCATTACAATTGGAATCACTTCAATCCCATTATCACGTAGTGACAAGAGCTTCTTATAGAAGTCTGAACCAATCGAAACGAAGATAGTCGATGTACTTTGTTTCAAGGCCTGATTCTTAAGCCACCAGATAATTAAATCTTCATCACTGTCAAATGTACTCATCAAGACGTTACCTTCACTGAAGAGTTGAATATAAGGCTCGTCACCTGTATAACTCTTGATCAAGACAAGTGTTCCATCTTGGCGATAAAAGTTCTCGCGAACCACTTTGTTGGCATTACGATGATCGTAAAATTGTGTGGCAGAGATAACTCCGTTAACGTCAAAAATATCACGACTTAATACTTGTTCATCTTTATAGTGACGAATAATTTGTAGTTGATGATTGGAATCACGAGAAACTTCCATAACTAATTTATCGTTAGCATCCAAAATTTTATCAACTTTATCAGTCACATGTTGAACACGATAATCAGCATCAAATGGTATCTCAGCAGGCGTGATAGGTACATTCAAGTCACGACCTTGCAACTCATTGTACATATTCAATAAGTAAGCATTCCCATCAACGAAACCGGCATTTTGATAATTCATCCAAGTTGCGTCAATTTGGTCATTATAAGTAACAGAGATTGCATTAGCCAATAATCCCCGATCAGCTAAAGTCATTGTCATCTGTTGCCACATTGATGTGACATCACTATCTGGATTGGCAGGCAAATCATCAGTAAAGACAAAATAGCTTGTATTAGGATCCAAATAGATCTCATTAGCCATTTCATCAGTTCCAAACCATTCTTTCAATGAATCATTGATATCATTGATACGGTCAGTTGCCTGTCTTCTCTCATCAATTTGGTCACTACCAACCGTTCTCAAAAGATGATTGCAATAGCTACGGTCAGCTAATAATTGACTACGTAATTGTGACTTAAGGTCAGCACTTTGATCCAAAGTATTTTGTAAACTTTGTTCAGTGTATTCCCAATCCTCATTGCCAGGTTGTCCCGGTTGAACCGGTGCTTGTGCTTGAGGTTGAGGCTCTTGTGGCCCAAAGTAGTAATTATTGTTGCTACTATTAAAATCTTGATTGTTAGGTGTAAATTGAGTCCCCATCCCCATATTAGGGTCATTATTGAATTGGCCTTGACTAGGATCAAAATTATTTTGGTCTGGTTGTTGAGGTGTCTGATAAGAAGAATTATTCGGATCAGAATAATTATCATCGTTGTCTTTCTTTTTTCTATCAAAAAATGACATAACTTAATCTCCTATCTACGTCAGTTAGTTATCTCCATTATATATGACAAGTTTTCTTTAAAGTTAATTATAACATTTTCTTTAATTTTATTCTCTTCTTTTTGGAGTTCTTAGTAATCGAATGAACGCCTAATATATCAAGGAAGAAAACAAAGATTGGTATACCAATAATCAATCCCCATGTACCAAGCAATTCCTCTGATACGATCAATACAACAAATGTAAAGAAAATTGGCAAATGTGTCATGCTGGACATGAATTGTGGATTCAGGAAATACGTTTCAATCATATGAATAATCACGATCATGATAATGATATAAATAACGTATCTGATACCGCCAACCGTATAAGCAATGAAACTCAGTGGGATCATCGAAATAATAACTCCAGCTACCGGAATCAGTGACAAGATGAAGACCATCACTGCCAAAGCAATAATCCCTGGCATCTGCATGAACAACAAAGTAATTGTCGTCAAGGCTGTATTAACAACGGCAATCATCAATTGTGCTTCCAGAACAACACCGAAAGTATTGACAAACTTTTGTCCAAAATACTTTAAGTCAGAGAATACCCAACCATAATTGCTGTCCAAGAATTGTCTTCCGAAGGAATTCATTTGTTCTACCTGACTAGCATAGAAGAAACTCAATAAGAATGAGACAACAATATTGAATCCGACTGCACCAACACTGCTGATGTAGTTTACAACTTGCGTGATGGCTCCCTTAATTTGATTATCCAAATTAATTTGTTGCAAATAATTATAAATAACATTCAAATAAGGATTCGAACGTACTTCTTTACTTTCATAAAACTTCTGTAACGATGAGAACATTTTTGCTGTTTGCGTGATCAGTTGCGGCACATAGTTAGCAATGACAAAAACTAATAACGCAATAATTATCAAATAAACTGGTGCTATTACCCAAATCGGTTTAATTCTGGGAAACTTTCTTTGAATTACTCGAACTAATTGAACTGACAAGAAGGTAAAAGTAAAAGTTAGTAGAAATAGACTCATCATCCCTCGAAAAAGATAGATCAGCAATATGACTAAAGCTAATAACGTGAATCTTCTCAATCGTTTGTTATCAACGAACTTATCGTACAAACTCATATAAAACTCCTCACATACACATACTTAGTGAAAATACCAAATCCATTCCTAATAACGTCAACAATGAATAACGATGATACCAAACAATCGCCGTAAACTCACGAAACATTGCTGGCCACTTCAACATTCTAACAGTACAAGCGGCCGCAAATTGAACTTTTAAGCCCAATCTTTTGGCGTGCCATTTAGTTCTAGGAATATGATAATCACTCGTTACTATAATAACCCTTGGCCGTGTTTTTTTCTGCCATGCTTGATGAATTTCGATCGCCGAATACTCTAAATTCTGTACTGTATTGATCGATTCATCCTCTTTAATAATAACCGATTCCGAAATATTTCTATCTATTAAGTACTTGCGCATCATCTCAGCTTCGGTTCCATATGATGATTCTGAACTTTTAGCACCACTAACAATAATCTTCGGTTTATATTCAAAACGATTGTATAGTTGTATTGCCTTATCCAAACGTTCACTCAATATTGGTGGTACTCGTGATCCCATACATTTATTACCCAAAACAACTAAGAAATCTGGTTGTTTGGCGGCCGGTAACTCGCGCAAATCACGTTTCATTTGATACATATAAACCAACATGATCACTAACAAAATCAAATCCACCGTTGCAAAATTGAACGCATAGGCACGTAAATACTTATCTACTGAAACAATCGAAATGAAGTATAACGCCGCTATGGTTATGACAGCAACTCCTATGGCAAAAATCGGTAAGCGACTATAGGCATACCTTATTTTATAAATAATCATTACCTCAATCATTGATACAGCAAATATTAATAAATAAGTCATATTCCCCTCCATGGCTTAATCTAAACTGAATTTTAATTTTGGAACCTTCAATGGAAAGTCCTTAACTAAAGTCCAGGTTACTGTTGTTGAATCTTTATCTGGTTGTTTCAAAAGAAATAATCGATTGTCCAATGAACCATAAACTAAAAATTTACCCTTAGTAGTTGTAACAGCCGGTCCATTCTGTGAATAAGCTGAAGGTGATACTAAAAACATATATTGCATCAATGGTTGTTTACTACCGTTGACACTAATCCCTTGATAGTCAGTCGGTTGTAAATTAGTTCCATATTGACCACCAAAATTAACCCCTAAATTGCCAATTTTTTTATCATTATTATCCGAAATAGCTCCTGCCAATTGCATTAAATCAGCATTCGATGATAAAGGATTTTCTTTATATTTATCGTAGTAATCTTGAGTCTGTGAAATGGCTGCTTTCAAATCAGTTTGAGCAGTATCCGATTTAGTCAATAAATTACCATTCTTATTGCTCTGACCATCCTGAACTCGGACCGTGTAGTCACCTGAATACAAGTACAACTGATTAGAATCCGTTTCAATTCTAATGTTAGCTCGCTTGATTTGATTCCCCGTAGCTTTTGAATTAACCTTCAAATTAACACTCTTAGGCAAAAGTCGATCCGTGTTCTGTCCATGATAATAGTAATTAATCGTCAACAGGTTCTTCGGGGTTAAATAGTACTTACCATATAAACTCTGTACCTGACCACTTTCAATTAACGTTTCCATGACAACTTTGCTATCGGTATCATCATTTAACTTCTGGGCTGAATGTTCCGTTAAAGTCAGCTGATAAGTCCCATTCTGATTAATCGTTAGATTCCCATCAGTTCGACGATAGTCAATAATTGTTTTGAAGTTATAATTACCAATCATCACATTATTAGCCGTTAACGGTTTAGCATTACTGTTAACATCGATGATATGATCTGGCATTTGTTTAGAAGAAATACTTTGAGACAAATCTTTTTTCGTGTTATTAGCAGCAGTAGACGGTTTGTCTACTTTAGTAATATAGGCAAATTTATACGTGTCACCACCAGAAGACACCGAATAACCCTTCATATGTTTACCATAGACATTTTCATGATAAGTTTTTTCAATTTTTAAAACTAAATCTTTTTTAGCCGTCTTAAAGGTAATCGTTCTACCATCACGATTTAAAACGTATTTTGGATTGTTAAATTGATTATCAAATCGGTTAATGCCGACTTTACCATTAATAGTAGAAACATCTTTTATTTCTGCTCGTTGGTTCTTTAAAAACTTAATTGAAACAGTATCGTTTTCTCCCTGATCTTGATACAAATACCAAGTTTTGTTACTGGAAACTACCTCATCAGTTTCCTTTGGCTTGCATCCTAAGATTGTTAGGAATAAACAAAGAATTCCAAGAACCGCTAAGAATTTTTTAACCATATTGTTCACTCAATGCCTTTCTGAAGACAATTATACAACTTCAAGATTAACCCCTATTATGAAATAATGATAGCAAAAAAAGACCTGCTTTTCAGCGGGTCTTTTGTAATAATTTGTTATCAAAGAATATTTCATTCTATATTGAAATTATGCTAGTGGTTTAATAATTTGTCCAACTGAACTTTCTGGAACCCACTCATTAGTAGCAACACGATAATACTTAATACCATTAACTACTTTAACTTGATCCATTTGCCAATCAGTCCCTGTACCTAAAGCACGGTTTGTAATTCTAGACATAGTATCATTATTCAATGAGTATAGAGAAATATATTCTTTCGAACCATCTTTAACTCTAAGAATTCCAATGTTACTTGCCTGGTTACCATTATTAGTATTAGCATTTCCACCGTTGTTAGTGTTGCTGCCCTTTAATTGGTTATAATACTTACCAACTAAATCATAGAACTGATCCATGCTGTAACCCCATTGAGCAAAGTAGCCAACTGGATCAGTATGATTTGTTTCTTTGTACATTCTTGAAACATCGTTATGTGAAAGAACTGTCTTACCAGGTGTAAATGGTAATCCATATTGAACTAATCTAAAGGCTGCGTAGTAAGCTTGGTTAGCAACGGATCTAGCAAATTGATCTGTTGTATTTACACGACACAACTCAACTTGAATGTATTTGTTATTAGCAGTTTGACCTGCTCCCCAAACACCATAGTCAGCACTATGGATATTTATAATTTCTTTATCATCGACAAAAGCATGAACATAAGTGTATGTTGTTGGCCATGACCAATTAAAGTATGAAACTTCATTTTCGGCTGTAGCACCAGGTGTTGCAGTTTCGTGGATAACGACCCCTTCTGGCTTACCAACACCGTTCTCGTAACCGAACATCTTGTTAAATGTTCCTGCACGATATTGAATTGAAACTGGTTTAATGTTGTTATTATTAATGTAATCGTTGATTGCTGAAGTTGCAGCTTGTGTTGTTTGAACTTGTGAACCTAGTTGTGGAACCACTTGTCCAACAGTTGCAAAACCGACACTTGCAAGTGCAGCTGAAGTAGCTAAACTTGTAATAAATTTCTTCGAGACCATAATATATATTTCCTTCCCAATGTTAATTTCCTTAACCCATAAATTATAACAATTTTCAAAGCATTTTTGAGAAAAGTAACAAATATGTAAACAGATAGTAAAATTTACTTTTGATTCATTGCTCTTAATTTGGTTAAAAGCCTATTTCGCTGGTATCTAAGGTTACGGGGCGTCTGTTGATGATGTTGAGCAATTGTTGTGAGTGAAATCCCATTCATGAAATGTTCCTGCAATATTTCTTTTTCCAATTCAGATAATTTTTGCCAATCAACGAAATTAATTTGAGTAATTTCTGTCTCCGGTACTCTTTGAAAATCAAACTCTTCTAAACTATGAAAATCGAAGTATTGTTTCTCTTGTCGCAACATATCGGTTAACCGCCAAACCAATTTTTGAAACACATATGGTTTGAACTTAGTCATATTTTGATCTCTTTGACAGTATTTTAAATAAGTTTGTGCATAAATAATTACTGCTTCTTGAAAGTAATCTTCATAATCACAACGAGTCACATAAATATGAACTCGTTTCAAAGCTCCATGAATTAATTGTTGATTCTCTAATGCTTGCTGAAATCCTAATTCTAGATTCATTGTGAGCATCTCCTAGTTTTACTCACAAGCGCTTGTGGTAAAACTAGGATAACTAATTTAGACTAGAAAAATTAGTTGCCAAAACAGTCTAAGAATAAGGCTTTAATTCGATCGATTAAAAAAGAACACCCACAAACAGTGTTCTTTTTTGGTTTTGGCGATTAATATAATTTTTTAATTCTGGTTAAATTTTGATGGTAATACTTTTTCGTCTCGAGTTTACCTAATCCTTCAATACCTTGATTTATCAAAATAAACTCAATCAAATGCCAGTAAAATATCGGCAAACTGTTCAATAGGCAAATTTTTGAATGCAAATCACAACGACATCTATCATACGTAGAAAATAATTTATTACACTTATACTTTAAATGACAACTACCAACATTAACCATCATTTCAAATACGTTTAATGAACACTTCATTAAAAAGTAAATATCATGCAATCTTTTTTCCAAATCTCCCCTTGGAAAATCTAATTGAATCTTATGGCTGCTCTCGGTGACAAAATAGGCTTTCTTTTCAATTTGTTCATAGCATTCTAAGAAGTGAACAGCAATCCAATCGGCATTTCTTCGACTGGCCCCAGTCATTGGCATATAGGCAATATCTTCATGAATAAACGGCGTATAGTGAGTCATCCCATACAAATCAGCTAAAAACTTGGCCATGGCAAATCCTATTCCATTAATCAAATACATCTCATTCATAATCTTCCTGGTCGTTCTTGAGTCAATAAAGATTCCTTGTTCAGCATGAACAACAATCGTATTTCCCAAATTAGTGATATCTGAAATATCCAACAAGGCTTCAATTTTATAATCAACTTTAAAATTTTTACAAACATTGAGAGAACTAAAGATTCTTTTAGATATTACATCCTTAATGGATTTAAAATTTGATATCATCATTTATTTTCCCTAAAATATTTATTTACTCACTTTTCATGAGTATGTCAACAATATAACAAGAATATATGTTCTGAAGATACCAAAATATATAATTTATTCAAAATAATTTCACGTAATTTGTACAAAAAAAGAAGCCCCTAAGGACTTCCTAATCTGCATTGAAAATACAGTATTTTCCGTTGACCCAACCGGCATTTACTTTATACCAAGTTTGACCATCGACAATTTGTTTTGAGGTTACACGCCAAGTCGTACCATCGGCTAGACGAGTTCCTGTAAATTTATTATTGGCAGCAGGACTGTTATAAACGTTGACACCATATCCAGGAATATAGTTAATCTTTGCCATACCACTAACACTTGTTACATAGTTAGATCCTTTAACTTGAACATCGTTAGCACTGACCCATTGATTAGTAGCTACACGATACCAAATGGAACCATCTGAATGAGTAGACTTCTGATCAATCTTCCAATCAGTTCTGTTTGAAAGACTAACTGCCAAAAGATTATGTTTATCATCATAAACTTTGGCTCCTGGATTAGCAGTGATGTTAACGATATCGGGATAAGATACTACTTTATCCTTAGTATAGTCACCATGTGATTGTGTTGATTTCAAGGAAACATCAGTTGCCTTGATATAACAGTCGTTACCTACAAAGTAGAATTTATTACCAGAATTATCCAACACATACTTAGTTGTAATCCAAGAAGATTGATATGGCAAAACTCGATTCGTAGCCGTATTCAAATTAGGCAAACGATAAACTACGGAACCACTCTTATTAATAATAATTGCTGTATCAGCAATATTAACTGGTGGGTTAGTCTTTTCAGATTCCAATTGAACATCTGAAGCCTTTACGTATTCGTTTGTCGAGACTTGATAATAAGTCGTACCGTCAGATTTAACGACCTTAGATGTAACTTTCCATCTAGTTCCGTTAGCTAAAGTACGGTTAGCAGCTATTTTATCAGCGTTTATATAAACATGTGCTGAATTTTTATTAGTTATTGTTACAACATCGTTTAATTTTGTTTGTGTACCTTCAATTGCATTTTCATTACCAGTACCATTTGTACTGGCTTTTCCATCATATTGTGTCAAATTAGAGCTCTCAATTATATTATTTAATACAGCTGCATAGGTTGGTGAAGTGGCATAACGTCCTTGCAACCAAGCTGTAGCATCTTTATAAGAAGAGGTATTCTCTCTCCATGTACCTTTATAGAAAGCACTATTTCCTTGAATACCATTACGTAACTTATCGCCATTATCAGCAAAAGATGCGTAAACACTAGGGTACTTTCTAAAGTTAGCATAAATAGTGTAGTAGCCCTTATCGGCACTCCACTCTTGAGTTGGTAGTGAGACATATGAACCTTGATAGTCCCCTTTAATACCAAAGTAATTATTATACTGTGATGATAATACTGAAGTACCCCAACTACTTTCCAAAATAGATTGTGCCATCATTACTGAAGCATACAAATTGTATTTTGATGCAACCTGTTGTGCCTGTGGAGCAACCTTAGCCAAGTAGGCTTGTTGTTGAGCAGTTGATGCTCCCTTAGTTGTTCCAGCTTGTGTCAAAGCGGCAACCGCATTAGCTGGCAAAACACTACTTCTACCAGATTTTTGATTAGCTTCAATAGCGTCAGCTGCATCCTCATTGATTGGTGCACCACTCTTGTCCATTACACTAGCAACAGTAGTATCCTTAGTCTCAGATGTATTTTGATTTTGGTCGTCAGTTTGATTACCCTCGTCATCAGAAACAGCAGCCTTAACTGGAGAAGTATTAGAAGAAATACCAACAGCGGCTAAAAAACTTGCTAATGCCGTTGAGGCAACCCATTTTTTATTCATAATTTGTCTCCTCCCAAATTCTTGTATATCTAATGCTTAGACTACTATTTAATTTGGAATTCGACAATAAAACCTTAAGAAATTTGGATATTTTTAAACTTTTTTAATGATTTAAAATCACTAACCTTCAGTAGGAATGAATTCAACATATTCAGCTTCGATCCATTCACCATCTTCAGCGATACGATAGAATTCTTTTCCGTCTTCACCTGTACCCTTGGCATCAGTATACCAAGCAGTTTGACCTTTAACGTATTTGTCTTGAAGCATTTTACGGTTAACTTCATAATTATCAAATAAGAAAACAACGTAGCGATCGTCTTGAGTTACTTTAACGATTCCTTGTACTTTTTCAAGCATTGCAATACCACCTTTAAAGTTAATATTAGTTACATTATACATTAATAGATAAAGAAATGACCTGCAATGATGAGTAAAAATAATAGCACCTATTCAGATTCCTCATTTTCCCTAATTATTACGGAAATTGAAATTCTGAATAGATGCCATTTTAATTTTTCTAAGTGAACAATCTTTTTACAACTGGTATCTTGCTTAAAATCAAAATTACTAATAGTGATAAGACAGTTGCTAAAACGAATACGTATAAGAAGTTAGCATTCACATAATACTTCATCACAAACTGTATTGATAATCCGTGAACTAGATAAACTCCATAAGTCAATGGTGCTATCAATTCAATCACTCGTGCAAATCCTTTACCATAACTTGTTTCAAAGCGTTTGAAGAGCATGAAGACCAATGCTGCAATGATTGGCGTATTGATGTTAGCAATGGCATTCAAGAATTGTAGGTTTGGTTTCAAACTGATAAAACTGATTAGAATATTGATTGCCATTAACACGGCCGCTATCAGGATATTCATATTGAGTTTTAACGAATGTTTGTCAATCTTAGAAATTCGATAACCAATAAAGAAGTAACCAATATCTTTGGAAACAACCACTCGGCCTAAATCAAAGGAATTGAAGTAAACTCCAATATTCTTAGGTGTAGTAGTTGTTAACGTTGGCAATGCAATATCAATGATGACCCAAAGAATTAACAAATACATCAACATCTTATCGTCAATCTTATCAGCAATAGCTTTCAAAAATGGTGACAATAAATACAAAGCAATCAATGGATACATAAACCAATATGCTATTAATACTGGTTTATGATACATCATTAACAATGTATTGCTGAAATCCTTCATATCAACTGGACCTGACATGGCACGAGCCAAATAAGCTGACACAACTGACCAAAGTAAGAATGGTACAACGACTCTGACCAATCGATGCTTGAATAAGTACTTTAAATCATAAGTTTTTTTACTGTTTAAAACCATGGCACCACTGATCATGAAAAAAAGTGGCACTGCGATTTCTGTCACTATAACGATGGAATTTACGACACCCCATTTTAACGTTGGTTGATAGTTAGCCAAATCATCAGCACAAGAATGCGCCAAAACCACCAATAACATCGCAAAAACTCTAATCGTATCGACATAGATTAGTCTTTTGTTCTTCAAGATATTTCCCTCAAATCAATTAAATAATAAGAACATTTTACCATTATTATCTGAGCAAGAAAAAAAGTTCATCATCAGATGAACTTTTTTTGATTACTTAACTTGTCTAAGCTTCATATTGGCTTTTTTATAATTGATTTTACCTTTGTATAACTTTTGTTGCTTAGCATACTTGAAGGCTTTCTTAAAATCAGATTTCTTAACCTTATGCATTGTCTTAAACTTAACATTCATGTTGTTCAACTTAGCAACAGCTTTATCGCTAGTTCCATAGTTAGAGAATGTCTTGTTAAGCATGATGTACATGTTACCCTTATTGATTTTCTTAACTTCTTGCTTCATAACATTGCATAGAATATTAGTATTAGAAACATTCTTCTTAGCATAATCGTTATTAACAATCAAAACATTACCATTATCAGCACTAATCTTATCTCTATTTAGAACCTTAGCACCATTAACTTTAGCTTCAGTCATTGATGGATCTTGTAAGACAGCAGCATCAACGTCGCCACTCTTCAACTGACTGACACGATCTGCCTCAGAATCAACTTGCTTCAATTTAACGCTAGATAACTTTAATCTGCTCTTCTTCAAAGCTTTCTTTAGATAGAACATTGAGTAGTCAGTTTTATCAACTGCAATTGTCTTACCTTTTAATTTCTTAACACTCTTGTACTTCTTGTTAGCAACTAAACCGCTATAACCAGGCATAGTACCAGCAATCTTCCAATTTGAATGTTTCTTAGAAATAGCTGCATAATTTACTAAATCAGTCACAGCCGCATTAACCGTTCCATCGGCAATAGCACTATTCAATTCTTTAGTAGAATCATATGCTTTCAGATCAACATTTAAATTGTTGTTCGTATAAGCATTTAAATCCTTACCCATTTGGGCAACAGCGGAAGGAATATTTTTAGTTGTTCCAATCGTGTATTGTGCTTGATCTGTGTCAGCAGCTTGAACGTTCTTTATCCCGACAAATGAGAATGAACTAAGCACTAAAAGACAAGCTACTAAAAAGATACTTATTTTCTTTAAGCTCTTCAATGTAAAAACTCCCTTTTCATTATTCAAGTTTCATCATAACGTAAAGGGAGCTGTTTTTTCTACTATAACTGTACTTATTTTATGTTTTTTCTACCTCAAAATTATCAACACTAAAAAATATCCGTATTAACCAATATACATTGGCTCTACGGACATTTCTTTCGAATTAAAATTAATTTTTATGATGAAAAATAATAGACTAATTTATTCATCTCAAGCTAAACAATCAAAGTGAGATTCAGTCTGGAGCAAAATTTGGGAATGCGTTCAGCTATGAGATCATTGTTACCGGCTTTACCGGTTACAGTGAGGCCGACTTTGGAAATCCATTATTTTGCACAAAGTGTAAAATAATTAGTTTCAAATCGTACCCATAACGTTCCAACAGCATTCCCAATTTTTGTGGAAGACGGCATACTTCACAAACCCATTACACGTTAATAGTCTCAACTTTAACAATATTTTCATTCATTGATAGATTCTCAACGATATCCACGTAATCAACATTTTTGCCAAAATCAATCGAGTAAATGTTGGTATAAATACTATTGTTGTTATTCAATTTGGAAACGCGGAATTTTACGTCTTCAACAGAAATTTTATTTTCTTTAAAGTAACCATCGATAAATTCCTTCGTTTCTACTTTCTGCTTATATTCAACTTTTAGTTTTCGTACCGGACTGATCCGGATAATCTTTTTCAAAAATGCTACCACACCAAACACCACCAAAAATCCACTTATTGCAATAATGTAGTTGCCCATTCCAATTGCGATTCCGATACAAGCTACAACCCAAAGGCTAGCTGCTGTAGTCAAGCCTCGGATTGAATGATTTTCAACAATTATCGTTCCTGCACCGAGAAATCCTATTCCACTGACAACTTGTGCTATCAGTCTAGCTTCATCTACTCGCAATATTCCTTTGTATTGAGGATATTGTTGGGCAACCATTAATGCATTGAAACCGAGATTCTTCTGAATCATTGCGATGATACAAGCTCCTAAGCAAACCAAGATGTGCGTCCTTAATCCGGCAGGTCGGTGCTTATAGGCTCGATCAATCCCAATGGCCCCGGAAAAAACTGTTGCCATCAATAATCTCGTAATTACTGTGATGGCATCCAATTGAGTCGTCAACTAAACAACACCAAGTAGTCCTAGGATAATAGCCAGAACTAAGACGCCTAATAGAATCCAGTTAACGTTAACTTTCTTGCTCAATAACCAGTAGCAAAGAAGTGTAATACTCAATGGAATCAAGCCTTTGAATAGTTGATCTAAATAAGTTTGAATCAAGATTGGCTTGCCACCAGCAATAGGAACAGACAACTTACTTTCAAACTTGACCATACTTGCAGTCATACTACCAATCATTAGAAGACCCAATGTACTTGCGGCCTTATTCAAAATCTTCATACTTCCGTTAGCATAAATTTTTTCAATAAAGGATGAACCTAATGAGAAGCCCATGTATGTTAAATAATATCTCGTTAAAATTGAAGGAATATTGTAGATCAATAGGAACAAAATTGGTCCTAAGATTGAACCTTGTGCAGCTAAACTGATACCAACACCGGCGGCGATAACACGGATAACACCCCAGAAAATTGAATCGCCAATACCTGATAGTGGACCCATCAAGGAAGTCTTCAAGGCAACGATTGATTCTGCATCAAAGTCTTTTTCTTGTGCATTCTTCTTTTCCATGGAAGCAACTAATCCCATAACGAAAGTACCAACGTTTTGAGTGATGTTATACCAAGTTGTGTGACGCATCATGGCTTCACGTCTGCCTTCAGGATCATCTTTGTAGTAACGATTCAAAGCAGGTGTGATTGAGTAAATAAACCCGGGAGCATGAGCTTTTGTAGCACCGGCACGACTGGCAAAAACGGTAAATGAACGCCAGAAGATACCATTTAGCATCTTTCGATCTTCTTTTGAAATGTTTTCATTTAATTTCATGAGAAAAAATCCTCCTCTTCTTGTTCCTCAGCTGTTTCGTTGTTAGAAGCCCCAGTTCCGGCAGCAGCCACTGGTCTCTTCTCTAATTCTTTTTGTTTGTTCTCCATATCTAATAATTGTTTGTCTTTGAAACTAATTACTAGAACTAAGATGATACCTAAAGCTGCAACAGCAACGGATGGTAAATTGAGGTAAGCAACCATAATAAAGCCTAAGAAGAAGTATGGAGCTAACTTCTTACTCCAAAGCATTCTCATCAAAATAGCGAATCCGACAGCTGGTAATAGTCCCCCAGTAGCTGAAAGTCCAGCCATCAAATTATCAGGAATACTATTGATCATATGTTGAACTGGTTTTGCTCCTTCAAGAACACTGAAAAATGTAATTAGTGAGAATACAAAGTAATTAATAAACCACATTGAATAATGCATGATTGCCATAGCACGAGGATTGTTATCCTTAGCATATTTATCAACAAGTGGTGCGAATAAGTTCATTACGACGTTCTTCATAAACATAGAAATAAAAGCGGCTAAAACTCCAATAGGCACAGCCAATGCCAAGGCAGCTTTTTCATTAACATTCAATACAATTGAGAATGTTGTGGCTAAAACTGTAGCGGTAACTGGTTCGGCTGATAAAGCACCACCGATATCAACAGCTCCCATGAAGATAGCTTCCAGTGAAGCCCCCATGATAATTCCGGCACGCATATCTCCAAAAATAATACCGGCAATACATCCAACAACAAGTGGACGTTCAATCATTGTTTGACCGAATAGCCAATTTCCACCGTAACAAACGAAAACGGTCAAAGCGGCTAAAAACGCTTCTCTATACATAATTATTTCCCCCTCAGGCCTTATTTATTTTTAAGCATTGAAGCAATTGAAGACTTAGGATTACTTGGAACAACTTGTTGAAAGACTGGAACATCTAATTTAGTTAATTCTTTCAAAGCTGCCAATTCCTTGTCACTTAACATCAACGTACTACCAACTTGATGAGTTTCACCTTCTGATTTATCAGCGAAACGACCAACGTTTGCTACATTAATACCATCAATATCAGAAACATTTTGAGCAATCTTCAAGGCATCGGCTACGTTGTTAGTTAAAGCAAACATACGCATTCCTTTACCCTTGGGATTGTTGAAAACTTTAATGGCATCATCAACTGATCTAATCAAAAGTTTTTTACCTGTTGGTGTAGCCATCTTCAAAGTCATTTGAACCATTTCGTTACTAGCTGCATTGTCGTTAGCAACGACGATTCCTGGTGTATCCAATTCTTTAGTCCAAACTAGGGCTACCTGTCCGTGAATTAAACGATCATCTACTCTTAATTGTGCAATCATAATTTCTTCCTCCAATTATTCTAAAAAACTGTCATCTGATAAATCTGTATCATCTTTTGGTTCTTCAACTAACTGTACTTGGCTAGCTGCAATCAATTCTTCCAGTTTTGTTTTGGTTATTGCCTCATTTTCCAAAACGACTGACAAAACAATTGGTAAATTTGTGCCAGTAATCACAAAAACATTTTCGTGGTCAGCAACTTCAAGCATGACCTTTTGATTTACACTTCCTCCAAATAAATCAGTGAAAATAATTCCCGTTTGACCATCTAGCCCGTCAATGAACTTTTTAATATCTGGTACATAGTCATGATCATCAACATAAGCATCGATTACTGTGACCTTATTTCCCATACCTGTTAATATTTCCAATGAACTCTGAACGCCACTGGCTAAATGACCATGACTCGCGATTAAAATTTTATTCATATCCCCTTACTCCTTGCATTGTCTTCACCTTTATATAAGCAAGTTTCATGCCAACTTTTAAAAAGCCTATTCTGACGACAAAAAGAGAGCTAGTGTTTAACGTTAAACACTAGCTCTCTTTTATTTTGAACACTAAAACAGTTGCTTGAACACTTCATACATCAGTGATAATTCATAGTCATTAACTTCCACATTGTACTTTAATTCCAAAGGTTGGAAGATACTCTTGGAAATCGAAATAAACTCTTGTTCATCTTCAGTTGGTTTAATCTCTGGCATTTTTTGTGATTTACGAATCATTAAACGTTCGATCATCAAAGCAATATGCATATAAAGATTAAGTTTAACTTTCCCATCCAATTTAAGATTGTAGTAACTCTCATACTTATAAATTACTGTTTCAACTTCTTTGATGATGATCTTAGGATTCAAGAAACTCAAACGCTCACTGACTCCTTCAATCGAGAAGAAACGTAATAACTCCTGATTCAAATCATCAATCGCATCGGCTTTTAAATAAGGCGTCAATAATTTAGTCAACTTCTGTTCACCTTTAGCATCCAACAAATCATAAATATTGATATTAGGAATAATGAAATCATCCGGCAAACTAGTCGTTGTCAAAACAAACAGAGTCGTATCAAAATAATGATTGTCATTTTGATGGATATTCTTCTTCAAATCGTAGTAATCAAGCGTATTGATTTGAATGTCCTTGGGAAAATAAGGCAACATTGTCTCTTTGATTTTCTCCGATATTCCCAAACCAGAGATACAAGAAATGATAATGTTCTTCTTATTCGAATAGCCAGAATAATACTGACTATGAATCTCGTATTCATTTTCAGCGGCGGCCGCGATTGCTTTAAATTTTTCCTTACTTTGAATTTTCAAAGCCACATCCAAAGCTGTTGCTGTGGTTAGATTATCAACCACCAATAAATCACCATTAAGATGATTCTTAATTTCCGAATAAAGCTGATTGAGTGAACCCATATCAACAATCATCACTGTACCGTTCGAAGTATCGTAAGAATCGAACAACGTCTTAGTTTTCTGAACAATATCAGCCAATCCCGTATCGATTGGCATATCGATTGCATCAAAAATATAATTGCCACAGAGCTGATTGACTACTGCTTGAATACTAGTAGCAGTATATTCCCCATGCGCCAATAACAAGCCTCTCAACTTTATCGATTCGTCAACGTGATCACTCAACAAAATTGACAATACAATACCTAATGAATGATACTTTGTCGTTAACCGATAATGAAGACTTCTAAAGAAACAATCAGCTACATGAACTGAACGTGGGCAAAGACTCTGTAATTTTTTATCAAGTTTATCCAAGTTTTCCACAGGCAAAGTAAAATTAGAACGATACAGCTTGAAAATAATTGAACTGATATCAGCAATCTCCTTAATACCAAAGCGACGTCCAATTACCTTCTCCATTTGTTTTTGAAATTTCAGAAAAGTTGGTTGATCCAATTCATTTATTTTCACCGACTGTTCCAGCTTTTCAATATCGTGAATGGCATTCTTACTTTGAAATTGGAATGAATTAACGTCTGAAGAACTCAAATCGTTGATAATCTTCTCTATTTTCTTCTGATACGAATCACCAATCGAAACTTCGGAAAAATTATATTGATGTGTTGGATCTATATCTACGAAATTACCTGTATCGGAGGATTTCTGTTTAAGAATAACCGAATCAGATTGAATCTTAATTTCATCGTTAAGCTTTTGATCTTTATAGGCATTGGCACAACTAACTCGGATAATATTCTTCAATCTTCCAATATTTCCATCTGACTTCAAATTGATCAGTGACTCAATTACCCCATCATCAATTCTTAATGGCTTTTGCATCTTTTGTGCTTCATGATAAAAAATAGAATAGATTAAACTTAAACGTTCATTTCTTGGTCGATTATGGTAATCCGGTAAATGAACCGCAATTGAAATTCGTCGACGGAAAGTTTCCAGTAAAACGTCGTCTGTTTTTTCCGTAGTGGCAAACAAGAAACGAACCTTTGAAGTCTTAGTCTGCTTATTTTCACCCATTCGCATGAAAGAACCACTATCGATAAAACTGAAAAGTTTCTCCTGGTTCTCACTTGATAAGCGATGGACTTCATCGAGGAAGAGATAACCACCATCAGCTTGTTCCAACAAACCACTTTTGTCATCATTAGCACCTGTGAAGGCTCCTCGGACATATCCAAATAGAATACTCGAAAGTAATTCCGGATTATTAGCATAATCAGCACAATTCAAAGTTAGAAATGGTGCATTGCTAGAGATTGATTTTGAAGTAACTGCATAATTATAGATTTGTTTGGCTAAGAAACTCTTTCCGACACCACTATTTCCCGTAATGATAATGCTCAATCCATTGGGCGGATAATTTACCGCTGCCTCACATTGAGAAACAACATTTTTCAAACTACCATTCGATCCGATAAAATCATTGAACGGTAAAATTTTTTTATTATTTTTCGATTCAGTTAAATTCCACAAAACCGGCCGACCTTCTAGTTTAACTACCAATCCATCTTCTAGTAATTGATTCAAGTAATGACTAGTAACCGAACGACTAAGATTAACCTGTTGAGATAGATCACTAGTATTAATTGGCAACGAGTGACTGTAATTCAAATCATTTAATTTCGTTAATACCTCATATTTCGATTCCACAATTATGCCCCCCATTGTCGATAAAATTGTTAATATATTAATTTTATAATACTGAGGAGTACATGCAACCGTTTTCTAAAAATGGCATAAAAAAAGAACTCGCATATGCGAGTTCTCTTAATATTCAATAATTAAAAATTATTTGAATGAAACGCCTTCACCGGCTTGTAGCCATTCGCTAGTAGCAACACGGTAGTAAGTATTACCATCGGCACCCTTAGCAGTTCTGTCTACTCTCCATGCTGAAGGTGAGCCAAGATATTTGTTATCATAAGCCTTTCCTTCATCGTTGAACAATGCCATGAAGTAACCCTTGGCTTTTGTCAAAGTAGCAACACCTGAAACAGTCTTGATATCTGTCAAGCCTGAACCATTGTTACTGTTGTTGTTGTCACCGTTTGAGTAAACAACATTGTCAGCATCGATCCATTCGCCAGTAGCAACACGGTATTGTTTTACACCGTCTTGGTTTGTACGAACTTTGTCAGTTCTCCAAGGTGTGTTTGCACCTAAAGCACGGTTAGCAATTGTAGCATTGTCATCGTTCTTTAGTGTGTAGTACTTGCTTGCAGATTTTGTTGTAACAACACCTGTAGTATCTGTTGTTGTCCAGTTATCAGTTGTGTTTGAAACGTTGATTGCACGAACAAATGTAAGTGTTGTGTTGTCAGTACTTGCCTTGAAGTCATAACCAGCTGATGCTTTAGCACCATTTACATATACAGTGTATGATGATGGGTCTTGTGTATAGTTACTAATAAATGTAGCTAATGATGAACCATTACCAGCAGTAAATGAAATTGCTTGGTAATATGTTCCAGCCTTAGTAAACTTGTTGTTTACAACAGTATTAGTAGCTGAAGTAGTGTTACCATTCATAGCATCTGCATATGTGTTGTAATAGTTAGTATCTGCCTTAACAGTACCTGCAACAACACCATCACCATTTTGGTCTGTCAAATGAATGTCAGTTGTAGCTGTCAATTGTGTACTTGTTGTTGTTGAGTCCAAAGCAACTGAAACAGGTGTTGTGAACTTAGCATTAACTGTCTTCAATTCGTTAGCATTGTTGTCAGTTGTTGTTCTAGTAGCTTTAACAGTATATGTCTTTGAAACAGCTTGATCATTCAAGTTGTTGTAGTTCAAAGTAATTGTAAATTCAACTGCTGGATATGTTTCATCAGCCAAGATCTTTGTAAGATCAGCTTGGTTAATTGATGTTGAACCATACTTAGCAGAAACAGTAACAGTAGCACCGCTACCAATTAGATCGTTCATATTTTCAAGAGTAGCAGCAGTCTTAATCAAATCAGCATTGTTAGTAGCAAAGTCTGATAACTTTTGTGAACCAAGAGTAATACTCTTGCCACCGTCAACGATACTCTTAGCAGTAACGTCAGCAAATTGGTTACCAAATGCTGTAACAGCATCATTTTGTTTTGATTGGTCTGTAGCAACTGATGTAACAGCAGCTTGTGCAGTAGTTGAAACAACAGGAGCAGCAACTGGTGCAACAGCTAGAAGTGTAGCAGCAGCGATTCCTGCATATTTAATAGATTTTTTCAATGTTAATCCTCCCCTGGACTACAAGAATTTATTATTTTTAATTGTCGTGGGCTATCCCACTGACAACCATTATATGAAACTCCGGCTTGTGAATCAACTGAAATTTAAAAAGTCACTGTTTTTGTAACATTTCTGTATTAAATATCACGATTTTGTAACATTCCATACACATTTACAGTCAAAATCAAATTTTTTCCAAGAAAAAAACTCTAATTGTCATGTAATTAACGTTTAAACAATGACTAGATTAATTTTGTTAACCCAAAAGAGCCTACTTTTATTCTATTCTAAATAAGACGTAGGCTCAAGGTTTATACCTTAAATATTTTAATAATTTTTACTAAAATCTGAAAAGGCTTAGAATACTTTGTTTTCAACACGTTCAACATATTTGGCACCAGTGATTTCTTGATAAAGTTGAATAGCACCTTTTTCAAATAGCTTACTGGCACTAATTTTGTCCATCGCTGTCTTGACTGTTTCTGGATCTAAATCAGCTTTAACATAACTCAAAACTAAATTCTTACTGTGGCCATCTGCTGTTTTAAATTTCAATTGTAATCTTTTCATAATTTACGCCCCTATTCTGCATCCATTGTATTGTGTTTAATTACTTCTGTTCCATAAAGTGCATCGCCATCTGATAGTAGAACTAGTCCTTGCGTGAGGAGATCAATTTGTTCTTGAGTTGGGTTTTCTACTATATTATTAAAGTTAATTGCTCTCTTACCTTTTGGATACTTTTCGTTTGCCATTGTTACGACGATTGCTGTTTTCTTCCACATTATTAATTACCTCTTTTTTATATTTTGTAAGAACTAATCGGCCGGTTTAAGTAACTTACACAGATAGTAACGGTTGAAAGTATCCAAAGCGGAAATTTTTTTTGAAATTTTTCTCAACATGTTATAATTCAACCAGCACTTATATGGAGGAATTTCAAAAATGAAAAAAGCTTTATTACTAGCAACAACAGGGGTAGCACTATTGCTAGCTGGCTGCAGTAACGGCAACTCTTCAGCATCTAAGTCTAATAATAGTAGTGATACTTACAAGACAGAAATGACTAAAGGTAACGATGCCGTAGACGATAAAGAATATTCAAAGGCCGCTGATCACTTTGATTCAGCAATTAAGGCGAAAAAAACTGACAAAGCACATGACTCAAAGATCCAAGCTCAAAACTTGGTCAAGGCGAAGAGATTTATGAACCAACGTAAGTTTGATTCTGCCAGATCAGCTTTGAATAAGGTTACGGATCAAGATAACGGAAACAAGAAGATGGTTTCCAGAGCTAAGAAATTGACTAAACAAGTAAAGAAGATTCAATTCAATCGTAGTAACTTCAAGGCTGATATCAAAAACGCTAAAGAATTAATCAAACAAGGTGCTAATGATCAAGCTAAAGCTTTACTAGAACAAATCACAACATTCAAGGGTATTAAGGGTAAGTATTATTCAGATCTTTACACACAAGCCAATACTCTGCTTAAGTCATTACCTACTGATACTAAAGATAGTACCGATACTGACAGTAATACTAATAATGATAGTTCTACAACAACTACAACTGACAACAACAATTCTACTGATAATAGTAGTGCTGACTCATCAAGCGACCAAAGCAATAATCCAGCTGCTAAAGGTGGCGACTTCGATGTTGAAAAGAAAGAAGTCGATGGTAAAACCATTACTGATTCCGACATCGCCAAAGCTAGACAACAATTAACTGACTCTGGTGTTAAGAACGTTGATGCCTGGAGTGACAATGATATTGTTCGTGCTATTAAGAACGCTGCTAAAGATGGACGTTCAACCGTTAAAGAATCTGATGGTAAGATTCAATAAAAAAGTTCTAGCACATTGATTTCCAAGAAATATGGTTATAAAAAAGGAGTGACACCGATATATCAAGTCGGCATCACTCTTTTTTTCTATATATAAATTCATTTATTTCAAATATATTACAAAAATATTGAGCTAATTCTAAAGAAAACGTAACGTTTCTCTTAACAGTTTTTTAAACGTATTGATTAAAATCTGATTGCATTATAGGTTTACTATGAACCGCAAAATAAGACGAGGAGGTTTAAAAGATGAAAAAGAATAAAGTTCTACTCGGCTCAGCACTGGCATTATTAATTGCCCCAACTGTTCTGTCTAATTTGTCGCCTCAAGACGTGAGTGCGGCAGAAACATCAACAGAAAGCGGATTGATTGGTACTGTTCGTCGTGGTAGCGGTATTCTGGTTAACAACCAGGGTCAAACTATTACAAGTACTTATCTTCCTAACTTCAGCTCTTGGAAACTTGGTCCTTCAACTCAAATCAATGGCATTACTTATTATCAAGTTGCTACTAACGAGTGGATTGCTGCTGATAGCATTGATATCAGTAATTCATCCCATCAAGTAACTAATCTTAGTTCAGACACTAGCAACCAAATTGATGTTAACGCCACTAAAGTTGGAACGACAAAGTGGGCTTCTGCTGTAGTTAACAGTCAAGGCCAAGCTATTACTGGGGTAACTTTACCAGCTGGAACTAATTGGAAACTTGGTGCATCCATAAATGTTAATGGAAATGTTTATTTGCAAGTTGCTACTAATGAATGGGTCGCTGCTAATGACTTGAACATTCAAGTGACTGAACCTAATCAAAGTTACACTACAAATAACGCTACAACCAATGCTGCTTCAACTACCACACAACAACAGCAACCAGTAGTTGGTACTGTTGTTAATGGTCCCGCTGATTTATATGATACTTCAATGGACTCTTTCTCAGACCGTCAATTACCTGAAGGATCTAACTGGAAAATTGGCCAAATGGTTCAAAATAAATACGGTCATACCTTCTATCAAGTATCAACTAATGAATGGGCACAAAGTTCAAATATGCATTTAAATCAAAATGACGCTGGAAATAATGTAAGTAGTGAGCCTGAATTTGCAACATCTGTTACACAATAATCGGAACAATTATATTAATATTTGTATATTTCACATTTTCTTCACATTTATAATCTAATATAGTACTTGGTAAACAAGAATATTGGATACTAACTTATAATATAAACTAAATATAATTACCTCCCTGATATAGTGGGCCTCCAAAAGAATGGAGGCCCTTTTTTTGCGTACAGAATTAATAATTTTTGATTTGATATTGCTAATTGTTACATAAATGCTACAATAATGTTACAGAATTATTACAAAGACGATATGAGTACTATTCATCTTTGCATATATCCAGACAGTCTCGTAGAGCTTCCAGCTAAGGGGCTTTTTATTAGATTTACATCGTGGCAATAAATCTATTAAAAATAGATTTTGTTGCTAATATTCTGTGTCGACTATAAAATAATGAATTGTACGGATTAAGGTGGTGATCAATGAAATCGGTATTAAGATTTATTTCAAAATTTGGATATAGGGAGAAATAACAACATGAAACATACTACCCTCAAAATATTGAGTAGTCTTTTATTGGTAGCATCCGTATTAGCACTTGGAGGTTGTTCTAACAATAGTCAAAATTCCGCTGGCTCAAAAGATTCAACTGTCAAAACAGAATCACATAAAAAAGCCAGGAAGAGTTCTTCTAAGAAAAAAGTTTCGAAAAAAAAGGCCTCATCAAAAAAGGAAGCATCTACTTCCAACAATGATGAGACACAACAAAATCAACAAACAAATTCTTCCACTAACAACCAAAATACAACATCAAATTCAAATAACCAGCAGAGTTCAAAACAAACTCAAAACACTAATCAGGGTCAAAGCCAAAGCACAGCTACTTCTAACAACAATCAACAAGCAACTACAAATCAGCAGGTAGCCGCAGTTATCACTACTGCAGATCAAGCTAGAAGTTTAGTTGCACATGCCAATGGTGGGGCTTCTCCCGCATCATTTAGTGTTGAGGCTAAGCCAGATGGTTATCACGTCTATTTGAACAATTTAAATAACCCAATTGTAACAGTGGTTAAACCCAATGGTGACTTTTACGATGTAAATGGAAATCTTACTGGTAAATATTCAAATATGGCTGCTCCTGATGGTGGCGATAATTCCCAATGGACTCCATAGCCAATAGATTAAAATATAAAAAAAGACTTGAATCAACTATTCAAGTCTATAATCTCCATAAAGACTTTTGCGTACTGCTTTTTCTTTTCACTATCCATTAAATAAAAAGCCTGTACAAATTGGTTACTCTGCTCATCTAGTTCAGTTTGATCAAAGACATCACCTAATTTTAGATTCAAAGCGTCTAAAATACTCTCTAAACGAGAAAGAGACACGTCATCTCTATTACCTCGTTCCAAACGTGATATCAAATCTGGAGATACATGAGCTCGATCAGCCAATTGTTCTATGGTTAACCCCATTTCATTACGTTTATCCCGAATAAACTTAAAGCGCTTAACCATAGGCATCACCTCTTAATTCAAATTATTCTAACTACTCACTGTTTATATGGCTATACGGCTAAAAATTGATACATATTATAAAAATATTGCGAATATTCTATACTAGTATTATCATAAAAAAGTACGTGATTATTATATTTCGAATTGAACGCACATAATAATCCTCATTTGCTAAAAATTACATCATTAATATATTTCTAGGGTGGAATCAGTCAAATATTAAAAAGTAATTTAAACAGCCTTCATGAATTCATGTATTTGTCACAGATGGACTCTTATACTCTTAATAAATGCGGTAGTTTATTAAGTAAGTTACTCCCTCAAATAACTAAACGTTGGTACATCTGACAAATCAATCCTATGATAATTGCGTACCGGGCTACGTTAACTCGTAGCCCTTTTATATAAAATCAAAGCTCAAAATTATTAGCATTAATCTACATCAAAGAATTGCTAACGCATGTGCCTGCGAGCCAAACTTTGCAACTAACATTTCTAATTAGTTATTACTAATAATAATGGAAGAAGCATTTCTTAGTCATGTGGGCTATGGAAATGCTTTTTTTTCCGCACTTTAATAAAATAATACTATTAATAATATTAGATATTAACTAATTGTACATTATATTATATACCACTTTATTATCCTTTTGTGCATTAGTTGTACTAATAATAGTACTAAATCAAAAATGATTGGTGATGTTAAATTATATGAATATTTCAAAATCCGATTTTGGTGTTCGCCTGATGAAATTACGAAAAAGTAAAAATCTAAGCATGCAAGGATTGGCCGACATTATCGGTGTCAGTGGTAAAAGTACTATTAATGAATGGGAAAAGGGTCGTGGACTCCCTAAGAAAACGACAATGGACCGTTTATCGACAGTACTTAATACCAGCAGTGACTACCTATACTATGGTGATCTTAAAGATGTCTTAGAAAGTAAAGTTTTAAAAATCATCAATAACTATGGTTACAAATCAAATGTCACCTTCAAAAAACTAATCGATGTAACCAATGGTGACTTTCATCCTGATGACGTCATTGTCAGACATATCACTAAATTGAAGGACCACGTTTTAAGAGACGATGAATCTAGCGTTGAGGATCGCATATTCAAAGAGATTTACCCAGGCTTATTTCAGATATTCACTTCTAAAGGTGTCAATTACGAAACCAATTTAGAAGAAATCGATCGCATCTCTAATCCATATTTTCAAAAAATCTATGTTGATCAAGTATTATCCTTTGAAGGACAGGCAATGGATGTGCTACATGAACTAGAAAAAAGGTCAACTCATACCAAAAATACTAAATGGACTCAAAAATCTTTTGATGAAGTTGCAAAAAAATTCGTAAAAGATGGTACATTAAATTGGGACGGTACTGACTACCAAATTGATTCTATGAAACAACTGGTACAACAATACTATCGCGATAAGTTAAATGATAAACTAGTTGAAACTCGACTTAGTATAAAAAGTTTATTATCCGAAGAAAATCAAATTGAGGAACGTTATTTAAAATAGATTTTTGATTTTGTACATTTAATGTACTAGGAATTCAGTATAGGGGGAAGATAACATAGTTAAAGCTAAAAAACATAATTTTCTGGATAAGGTCGTTCTATTCTTTTGTCTAATTTTACTTTTGGCAGCCTTTATTATTCCCCAGGTTCATCGCAGTTACTATTCAGCTCCCTACTTCTATTTCTCTGGCAAACAGATTGTTTTGGAAAATGACAAAACACATCATTTGAATGATTACCAAAAAAAACAGTTCACTAAGCTAGCGCGAAAGGCCATTGACCAAAAAGATGGCCCTTTTGATTGGGATAATTACCAAACGGTTTCCATCGATGTTTATAAAATGAAAAATCTACATGAATATGCTTTGATATATCGAATTAAACCCTATATTCGTACTGATAATCATATTATCAATAACACAATGGTTCTTACTTTAAAACATCGTAGTCTAGACAAGTATAAACAATTTACAATCAACAAATATTCATCCGATTTTTCTAATGTTTTTACATCTAGTAAATAAATTTTAAATAATTATAGATAGGATCTAATCAACCTCATGTCCAAAAAAATAAGTGGTAATAGTACACTCAAAAAAATCTTTACGATAATAATGTTTGGAGCATCATTTATATACTTTTGTGCCTTTCGATTCTTAGTGATCCCATCTGGCGATGATTACTTCTGGTTGGGTAAAATGGGGAAATACTTAATGAATCACATGTTCTATGGTCCCCAAGCCACGTATGGTGGTAGTAGTAATGGTCGCTACCTAGGAAATCTTTTGGAAATTGTCACCATGCACAAATTGCCAGTAGCCATTTTAGCTTACGGAATCTTTTGGACCCTGCTCTTGTGGTGTATCTGGTACTTATCTAAAAAGACCATCACATCACTTCTATTATCATTTCTCTTCATTTTCACCATGCAAGATGCTTTCATTAATAACATCTTAGGTTGGAATGCTGGGTTCGTAAATTATGTCCCACCTGTTGTTATGGGATTGATTTATATCATCGTCGTCGACAAAGGCGTTGCAAAGAAATTTGTTCCAATAGTTTCTGTTTTGTTGCTACTATTAGGTTTGGCAGGTGGTCTATTTAATGAAGTTTGGAACATCACCCAATTAGCCCTAGGATTATTAGTTTTGGGATATTTTTATTGGAAAAAAGGCCTCAAAAGTTACCATATCACCTATTTTTTAGGAACAATTGGTTCAGCAATTATCATGTTTACTCATAAGGGATATCACGAGGCCAGTACTTACCGTAAAACTTCATATACTCTAAGTACCATTTGGGATACTTATTCTAAAGTCACTCACTTTTGGTTGATTACTTTCAATCTTATTCTTTTGATAGCTATTCTCTTGGCCATCTTCGTCTTAGCAATCAAAACTAAGATTTCATCAGAAAATAAATTGGCCGTTTCTATCTTTTCAATTATCTTTTTGGTTTATTACATCGTTATCAACAATTTCTTCAGAAATAATTTTCATTTAAATCCGATGTATGGCTACAAAACAGTTCGTGCAAGCATTGCCGTACCGGAGAGTTTAGTCAGTATCGCACTAATGATTTTTATCGGTTATTGCATTTGGGTCTTCTTCAGAGATGATCCTAAAATGTGGCTCTATTACTTATTGACTGGTGTTATTGCTGGACAATTGTTATTCGTTTCTTCCCCCGTGAACAGCCGTGGCTATTTCTTATCTTATATTTTGATGTATTTAATCGGAATGAAATTCGTCCTATCCGCTTTAGATCAATTACCAATACAAAATTATTTGATCAATCTTGTATTGTTAGTGACACTAATTGTCTGTGGTTATACTTATCAGTCAATGATGTATGCTAATTATCACGCTAACCTAATACGTGTCAGTGACCCTGATTACTACAATGGTAAGAAAGAGTTAACAAAACATGTACCTTACGTAAAATTTGTTTGGTTCAACGATCTAATGAATCAACAAAATGCTCCTTACTGGAAGAATCACATTGATACCTACAAACACTTTTTGAAATAACACAAAACCCACTTCTGAAATCAGAGGCGGGCTTTTATATATCATGATAATTCTGTATTAATTTTTGCATAAAAAAATCCTTTAGAGAACGCTTCTCGTACTCTAAAGGAAGGTTGGTACTATTTAAATTTAAAGACTAGCTTATTTCTTGAGATTCTTCTCAATCCAGTCACGGACATCTGCATCTTTCATATCCAAGAATGGTTTTTCAGCTTCTTCGGCCTTAACTGTGTCGTGATCGTTGTTTTCCATGAAATAATCCCAAATAGCGTCACGAACGACTGTCTTATCGTCACTCCAGTCGAAAGCCTCACTCATCTTTAGGTTTAATACTTCTGGTTCTTTTGCAATGGCTGCATCAGCCATCTTTGATGGATCTACTTCTGCCATAATTCAACAACCTCCTTAGTTACGAGTTCATTATAGTTCTAATCTGAAAAAGTGACACACTAAATGTTTATTATTTTCGATAATTATTGCAATTGGCATAATTTTTTTAATTATAGATATTGATAACTATATGTTTCGAAAGATATATTTGAAATTATACATTTTGTATAACAAATTTGATTGAAATTTGACTTTATTTTTGCTTGGTCACTTGTTATACTGAGTATACAAAATTATTACTCGAACCCAGCGATGGATTGGATGATCGACAATCGTTCGGGCGAGAAACAAAAAGAAGTTGCCATTTACTTGGCAGCTTCTTTTTGTTTCTCTTGAGACTTTTTACCTAACGTTGAATGTCTCATTCCATAGGCAAAGTAAATAACTAAACCAATAGCAAACCAACCGCCAGCATAAAGTTTTGCTTGAATATCTAGTCCCCAAAAAACAATTAGTGAACCTAGAAAACCTAAAGCTGGCAAAATTGGATAGAACGGCATTTTAAAATCAGGATTCTGAATATCCTTACCTTCCCTTTTTCTCAATGGATAGATTCCCAAAGAAACGAACATGAAGGCTATCAAAGTACCAGCTGAAATCAATTGTGCTAAGAAAGCAAAGGGACAAACAGCACCTAAAACAATGGCAACAATTGATAAAACTAATAAGGCATTGTTAGGAAGTTTCTTCTGATTAAGTTTACCTAACCACTTAGGCAACATCCCATCACGACCAAAGGAATAAATTAGACGTGAACCTGCCAGCATCATACCAATCAACGCTGTAAACATACCGACAACCGCAATGGCTTGAATTACACTAGCTACCAACGGATGACCGGCTTGGCGTAATGCCCAACCAACTGGTTCCGCATTATTAATGTATGAAGAATATTTAAACATTCCTACTAAAACTAACGCTACAGCGATAAACAAAGTTACCGCAATCAACAATGAACCTAAAATACCACGTGGCATCGTCTTGCCTGGATCTTTGGCTTCAGCCGAATTGGCCGCAATCGAATCAAATCCAATATAGGATAAGAAAATCATTGAAACACCGGCATAGATTCCTTGCCAACCACCAAAAGCAGTTCCATCACTATTCAAATGGTACTTAGGAATAAATGGTACATAATTTTCAATATGAATTGCTGTTAGTCCAACAACAATAAAAGCTAAAATCGCTAAAACTTTTAAAACAACTAAAATATTTTCAACTCGAGCAGCACCACTAACTCCATGAGAAAGTAGCCATGCCACGGCCGCAATTACGATAACCGCGACTAAATCCAAAACTCCACCGTTACTACCTAAAGTATTAGCAATTGCATTGGGGAAGTGAATCCCAATCGGTTCCAGTAGTCCACGGAAATTAGCTGACAGCCCCGAACCAACAAATGCTAAAGCAATGAAATACTCCGCTAACAGTGCCCAACCAGCAATCCAGCCGAAGAATTCTCCGAACATAACATTAATCCATGAATAAGCTGAACCCGCAAATGGCATTGCTGCCGCCATTTCAGCATAGGCAAACGCTACTAATCCGGCTACAACAGCCGCAATTATAAATGAAAAAACAACTGATGGCCCTGTATGTTGAGCCGCAACAACCCCTGGCAAAGTAAAGATAGAAGTTGAAACAATCGTCCCCACTCCCAAAGCCAAGAAATCCTTAACAGTTAAAACTCTCACTAAATGTGAATCTTTATCTTCATAAATACTCGGATCTTCTTTTAGGGTCAAACGCCTAAAAAGGTTTCTCATATAAACATCCCTTCTTACAAGAAATCTTGTATTGAATAATTCAGATTACTATTTTATATAATTCGTCTTATTTTAATGTTTTTTTAATTTACTTGCAAGACTTTTATAAAGGCTGGAAGCACTATCAAGACTGGAAAGTTTGAATTTTCAATATATATCCTAGCCATATGTTTTTTCGATAAATTAGATCCGCATTAATCCTGTATATACCATTATATATAAATGATTTATTTTTATCACAAATATAATTTTTTCATTAATACTTTTGTTGACGATAAATGTTCCATTTTTGTTAAGAATTGTTTATCATTTCTGAAATATTATAAAAATAGTAGAGAACTATAATCAATACCGTGATGTTTTATATTCTTTATAGAATAAAGGGGTAATAATTATGAGATTTCAACAATTAAAGCACGATCCAAATACTATCGAGAAAAAGCGTCTCGTTAAATCAAAGAAGAACTGGGTTGTTCTTAGTAGCCTTTCAATCGCAGGGGGATTGTTTCTACTAAGCGCACCAAGTGTTTTGGTTAAAGCTGATACAACTAATGACCAAGTACAAACAACTTTGACTGCCAAAGCCCCTTCGACGGAAACTCAATCAGCCACAGATAAACTTGCTGCAGTTGCCAACACTACTACTGACAACACAGCCAAAAAAACAGCAACAGATCAAACCGCTGCTGTATCTAAGCCAACTGATACTCCGGTAAGTTCAACTACTGATACAAAAGAATCAGGAGCTGTTGAAACACAAACAGTTACTCCTGAAACAGGTACAACTTCAACTGATAGTACGCAGGCAGACACTTCAAATGCCGATACTACTAATGAAAATGTCAATTCTAAAACTAGTTCTGACACAACCACAACCGAATCCAAAGACACTCCTGTAGCTGAAAAAACTTTAGCTACTAATTTGGCGATTTCAAAAACCAAATTAGCCAATTTAGGTGTTAAGGCAGAACTTCTTTCAATTACACCAGAAGCTACCACCTTACCTGATGGAAATATCGCTGAAAGTACCCAAGGAACTACCCCTTGGTACATTTCTACTGATGGCGTTCTTCATCTTGGTACAGCATCATCCACAACTGCTTTAGCTGACAATACTGCAACTACAACTAACAAGACTAGTGAATCAACTGATAAAACATCTACCGGCAGTTCAACTACTGGTACTACAACTGAATCAACTACCCCAACTTCTCCATGGGCAACTAATGCTGACAGTATCAATACCATTATTTTTGATGGTAAAGTTACAGCCGCTACTGATATGAACCATATGTTTGCTAACCTTACTAATTTGAAGAGTATTAAAAACATCGATAATCTTGATGTTTCTGATACAGAAAATACTTCTGGTATGTTTGCTAATGATACTAATTTAGTTGATGCAACAAATGCAGGGGAAACACATACTGCCGACAATCAAAAACTGAATCTTTCATCTCTTAATTTGTTCTTTGTAAAAAATTCAAGCAAAATGTTTTTAAACGACAGCTCTGTCACTGAAATTGACCTACCTGCTGATCAATATTCAACTTTTGCTCAATCTACTGATGATTCCTATATGTTTAAAAATGATATTAATCTTAAAACTGTTAACCTTGCCAACTGGCAATTCCGTAACCACAAAGACTTAACTGGTATGTTTCAAAATGATGCTAATTTAACCAATCTTGATTTAAGTACATGGGATATGACCAGAAGCCCTGTTCCTAATGAAACTGGAGATTCTTCCATAGGTCAGGGAATGTTTGATGGTACTAACTTAAATAAAATCACATTATCCAAATACAATCGTTTTAAGAGTTATACTGATCTACCTTCTAAAGCTTCCAATCACTGGTACGACAGCAACAATAATATAAAATTTTCAACTTTAGCTGCCAATGATAACGGACAAACTCTTGGAACCCTATTTACTGATACAGTTCCCGCTGTTTCAAAAATCAATTTGGTTCCTAACCCAGATGAAACTGTCACAATTATTAACGCCACAATGTCAATTCCTTCTAACCTTGGTAATCAAAATGTTACTGTCCAGGGAACCCTTAACAGTGCAGTTACTGATGTCAAAGTTCCTCAATTACCCGGATACAAATCTGATATTTCTAAAGTTAATGGAACAATCATTAACGACACCACTGCCACAACTAACTATTACATTACTTATACAGGCAATCCTGTTAATACATGGACCGCTTCCGTAAAATTACCAGATGGTTCAACAAAGGAAATTACTGGTACTAAAAATGATGCTGGTGAAAATCCACGAGTCGGTGACAAAGTTACTTTTAATACTCCAACCGTTGCTGGATATGATGTCACTTCAAGCACTATAACTGGGACTATTAATTCCAAAGGTGATGTTGATGTTGATTTTGACAATCCAACTTATTCACGAAAACAATACACTAATACTGTAACCATAAAGTCTAATTTCCCTGATCAAACTGTCAGTGTCACTGGTCCTGTTGGGCCGGTTAAAATTGATGTTCCTAAGGCAGATGGTTACACAGCAAGTCCCTCTCAAATTACTGGTACTATTAATTCTGATGGAACTATTACCTTAGATCCAAATCAGGACATTACTTATACGGGTAACCCAGTAACTAGTGCTTCTGCAACAATCAAAGCAACTCAAAATGGCACTACGAAGCTACCAGATATTTCTGTTGCCGGAATTTCTGGTAATGTCGGCGACACTGTTGATGTCAAAGTTCCAACTAAAGAAGGTTATACTAGCCCCGAATCTGTTAAAGGTATTATCCAACCTGACGGTAAAACAGTTTTAGTTAAAGAACCAGTCAACTATGTTGGCGTTGCATATACAGACTCGCCAGCTACAATTAAATCTAATCTCGGTGATCAGCATGTTGATCATCTTAGCGGTAAAGTTGGTGAAACTGTGACTGTCAACGTTCCTAACGTTGAGGGATATACAGCAGACAAATCTACAGTTACTGGACTTATGAACCCAGGTGGTTCCATCACTTCTACGGATGTCGTAACTTACACCCCTAAAAAGATAGATACCGGTACTGCTACCATCAATACGTCTAAAGGTAATAAAGTTATTTCTGGTTTAACTGGTACCGTTGATGAAAAAGGCGGAGTAACTATCAAGGTCCCCGACGTTCAAGGATATACTCCTGATAAATCTACTATCACTGGTACTATGAATCCTAATGGAACCGTTACTCCTAACGAAACTGTTAATTACACTCCTAACAATATTAAAGATGTCACAACTACCATCAGTACATCAAAGGGTGATAAAACTGTTTCCGGCTTAACCGGTACCGTTGATGAAAAAGGTGGAGTAACTATCAAGGTCCCCGACGTTCAAGGATATACTCCTGATAAATCTACTATCACTGGTACTATGAATCCTAATGGAACCGTTACTCCTAATGAAACTGTTACCTACACTCCTAACGATATTAAGGATGTTTCAACTACCATCAGTACTTCCAAGGGTGATAAAACTGTTTCCGGCTTAACCGGTACTGTTGACAAAAAAGACGGGGTAACTATTACGGTGCCCGATGTTCAAGGTTATACTCCTGATAAGTCTACTATCACTGGTACTATGAACCCTGACGGAACTGTTACTACTAATGAAACCGTTAACTACACTCCTAACAATATTAAAGACGCTTCAACTACTATCAGCACATCCAAGGGTAATAAAACTGTTTCCGGCTTAACCGGTACCGTTGACAAAAAAGACGGAGTAACTATTAAAGTTCCTGATGTCCAAGGCTATACTCCTGATAAGTCTACTATCACTGGTACCATGAATCCTGATGGAACTGTTACTCCTAGCGAAACCGTCAACTACACTCCAAATACTGTTAATAATGGTAAAATCACTATCAGTACACCTAATGGGAATAAAACTATTTCTAACTTAACTGGTACTGTTGACGATAAGAATGGTGTAAATATCAAGGTTCCTGACGTTCAGGGCTATACTCCTGATAAATCTACTATCACTGGTACCATGAATCCTGATGGAACCGTTACTACTGATGAAAAAGTTAACTACACTCCAAAGGATATTAAAGGTGCCTCAACTACTATTAGCACACCTAAAGGTAGTCAAACAATTTCAGGTTTAACTGGTACTGTTGATGAAAAAGGTGGAGTAACTATCACGGTACCCGACGTTCAAGGTTATACCCCTGATAAATCTACTATCACTGGTACTATGAATCCTGATGGAACTGTCACACCTAACGAAACTGTTAATTACACACCAAACAATATTAAAGATGTCACAACTACCATCAGTACTTCCAAGGGTGATAAAACTGTTTCCGGCTTAACCGGTACCGTTGACAAAAAAGACGGGGTAACCATTAAAGTTCCCGATGTTCAAGGTTATACTCCTGATAAATCTACTATCACTGGTACTATGAATCCTGATGGAACCGTTACTACTAATGAAACTGTTAACTACACTCCTAACAATATTAAAGATGTCACAACCATCATCAGTACTTCCAAGGGTGATAAAACTGTTACAGGACTAAATGGAGTCGTTGATGCCAAAAACGGAGTAACTATTACGGTGCCCGACGTTCAAGGTTATACCCCTGATAAATCCACTATCACTGGTACTATGAATCCCGACGGAACTGTCACACCTAATGAAACTGTTAACTACATTCCTAATAATATTAAAGACGCCTCAACTACTATCAATACACCTAAAGGTAGTAAAACAATTTCAGGTTTAAACGGTACTGTTGATAAAAAAGGTGGCGTAAGTATTAAGGTACCTAACGTTCAAGGTTATACTCCTGATAAATCTACTATCACTGGCACCATGAATCCTGATGGAACTGTTACTCCTGATGAAAAAGTAAACTACACACCAAACGATATTAAAGATGTCACAGCTACTATTAGTACATCTAAAGGTAATAAAACTGTTTCTGGTTTAACTGGTATTGTCGATGATAAAAATGGAGTAACCATTAAAGTTCCCGACGTTCCAGGCTATACCCCTGACAAACCTACTATTACTGGTACTATGAATCCTGATGGAACTGTCACACCTAGCGAAACTGTCAATTACACTCCTAATGCTGTTAATAACGGTAAAATCACTATCAGTACACCCGATGGTGATAAAACTATCACTAATTTAACTGGTACAGTCGACAACAAGAATGGTGTAACTATCAAGGTTCCTGATGTTCAAGGCTATACTCCTGATAAATCTACTATCACTGGTACTATGAATCCTGATGGAACCGTCACTCCTAATGAAAAAGTTACTTACACTGGTAATCCAGTTAACAATCAATCCTTAAATATTCCTACAACCAAGGATTCTAAAGATGCTACCCAAACAATTACTGGCTTAAGCGGTAAGGTCGGAGATACCTTAGAAGTTGTCGTACCAAAAATTGATGGTTACAGCTCAAATGTCAGAACAGTTAAAGCCATTATCAATCCCGATGGCAGCATTACTACTGCTGATAAGGTCATTTACACAAAGATTCTTTCAAATAACAGTAATTCAAACGTTACTGGTAACGAAACCACTCTTGAAATGAAATATCAGACAATTTCTACCTACGCTGACAAACCAGATGTTCAAGTTTATGGACTTGATTCTGACAATACAATGACAGCAATCAAAGGTCGTATCCTCCCTCATCACACTAATTGGAAGAGCGATGCCGTTATCACAATCGACGGAACAACTTATTATCGCGTTGCTACTAACGAATTCGTCAAAACTATTCAAGCCTATCCATACGAAGCTTTGAATTTGTACATCAGAACTTACAATGACTCTGCTAAACCACTTTACAGAGCTGAAGAAGATTTGATTGCTAATAAGACATTAGCTCCAAGTTCAAGCTGGATCACTGATCGAAAGGCTTACTTCATTAATGGTGAAAAATATTATCGTGTTGCTACTAATGAATTTGTTAAGGCCACTGATGTTTATGTATATTCACCAGTTAAGATGACCGTGGCAGCTCATTCTGATTCAAGTAAGAAAGTTTATGATGCTAAAGGTCAATTAGTCGAAAACTACGTCCTCAATGCCAATTCTAATTGGAAAGCTGACAGTATTGCTTATATCAATGGTGATAAATACTATCGTGTCGCTACTAACAAGTTTGTCAAAGCCGATGACGTTTATGTTTACACACCAGCCAAGTTGGTTGTTACAACTCATGCCGATTCAGCTAAAAATGTTTATAACGACAAAGGTCAACTAGTTAAGGAACGCACTCTTGGTGCTAGTTCTAATTGGTTAGTCGATGCCACTACTTACATTAATGGTGTAAAGTACTATCGTGTCGCTACTGATGAATTTGTTAAAGCTGATGATGTTGATATCAGACGTTAATAACTAGATACACAAAAACCCGCGAATCTAAAAAAGATTGGCGGGTTTTTTGTATCTCAATTTTATAAGAATGAACGTAAAATTTCTTTCATTGGTGGTAATTCTGGCAAGCTCTTCTTATCAACAACGTGACCAAAACCAAATTTAGCATAGCCTTGGGCTTCATCCATCATAATTTTACCAGGAAGTGGAGCCTCATCATTAACTGCTACATCCAAAAGAACTGGTTTTTCAGGGTTACGATACTTGGCAATTGCTTCAGAGAACTGTTCATCAGTTGTGATTCTCTCACCGATACCGCCACAAGCTTCAGCAAACTTGGCAAAATCAATATTTGGCAAACTGATACCATAATTCTGTTGCCCAGCTGACTGTTGTTCATATTCGATAAAGGCTAGTAGTTTGTTATTCAAGACCACAAATAGCATTGGCAATTTATATCTCACTGCTGTTGCAAAGTCCTGCATTACCATTGAAAAGGCACCATCACCGGCAATCGCATAAACTGGTCGATCAGGCATATCCATCTTGGCGGCAATCGCGCCTGGCAAAGCACAGCCCATCGTCCCTAACCAAGCTGAAATAGTATACATCTGACTAGATTTAGCGGTTAAGAATCTAGCACCAAAAGCTGTCGAAGTACCAACATCAATCGACCATACAGTATCTCGAGGAGCACTCTTACTAAGATTATGGAACATTAATGACGGTAAGACACCATCGTGTTTCTTGGAATAAACATCATGCATCCAACTGTGCCACTGGCCAATCTTTGCAACTGCTAGATCCAAGAAATGACGTTCCTTAACTGGTTCACCTAATTCATTCCAGCGACTCAAGACTTCTTTGGTATCACCTTGAATAGCTAAATTGACGTGACGACGTTTACCTAAGCGATCGGCATTGATATCAACTTGAATAGCATCAACTTTCTTATTTAAATATGGTGCATAAGGATAGTCTGTACCCAGCATAATTACCAAATCAGCCTTTTGCATCATTTCAAAAGCCGGTTTAGTCCCCAATTTACCTAACTGACCTAAGTTATAAGGATGGTCATCGTCTACCATCCCTTTGGCAGGCATTGTCAAAATAATTGGCAGTTTATATTTTTCAATGAATTCTTTTGTTTCAGCTTTAGCATCTTTGATACCAACACCAGCTAAAACAATCGGATTAGAGTGAATTTTCATCATTTCCACGGCTTGCTTAATCTGATCATCATTAACTTTGTAGTCATCTAACTTGAAATTATCAACATTAGGAGTGAAATTATCCTTAATCATATGTGCTGGAATGTCATCTGGAATTGTCAAAACAGCAACACCCTTTTTAGCAATAGCTGTTCTAATAGCTTCATCCATGATTCTTGGCAGTGATTGTGGATCCATGATAATTTTGTTGTAAACGGCAACATCTTCAAACAAAACATGCGTATCAACTTCTTGGAAGAAATCAGTATTCAATAGTTTCGATTGAACTTGTCCTAAAATTGCTAGAACAGGCGCATGATCCATCTTAGCGTCATACAAACCATTTAACAGATGAATAGCTCCTGGTCCACCAATCGACAAACAAACACCTAACTTACCTGTTAATTTAGCATGTGCGGCAGCCGACAAGGCAGCCACTTCTTCATGCAAAACATGTGTAAATTTAATCTTATCCTGTGAACGATACAAAGCATCAATTGTCGTATCAACGGAATCACCTGGTATTCCGTAAATATTATCGACACCCCATTTTTCTAAAACTTCGACCATTTTATCAGATGCACGAACACTCATAGTTGTCCCTCCTAGTATCAGTTACTTATACCGTACCATAATAATTTCACAATAGAAGCAATATGCTCACGTCCTGATATATCAATTTATTTATATTTTGATAACTCAGATTGTGAACACATTATTTATGAGTAATTCTATTTTTTCTATTTTCTGTTATCATATATTTAGACATTTCTAGGGGGATCACAATATGGTTAAGCAATTCCAGCTTTATCGTTGGTTGCGTTTCATTTTTTTACTAGTGGCAGGTATTCTAATTGTCATTGCACCAATCAAGAGTTTTGATATCATCATCTACATCGTTTCTACTTACATCGCCATCTATGGTGTTCTATCAATTATCGACGGTTTAAGTATTCGTAAAAGTACAGGGGAAAACAATATTGCTATTGGATTAGGTGTCGGCGCTTTATTCTTGGCCTTAGGGGTTTTACTATTTGCACGTTTTTTTGTTAATTTGGTACCTCCCGTTTTAGGTATCATCTTGTTAGTGAATGGTATCAATCAATTCCGAGATTCTCACGAGATGACAAAAAGGGTTCAGATAACACCCTACTTGGACTATTTTTACTCAGCCCTTCTAATGCTTGCAGGTATTGTGTTTATTCTGAACCCTTCTAAAACAATTATATTCATTTATCAATTATTCGGATTAAGCCTAGTTGTATTGGCCTTTTTCGAAATTATAAATTCCAGAATCTATCGTCATTAAGTTAGATCTGGATTTTTTTTAAGGTAATAGTACTCAAACTATTTGTAATAGCGCTGTTGTCATAATGAATCGTGGCTTGCCACGTTTGAATATTACTACCATTTCTAATTGAGATTGCTTCTACTTGAATTTTGCCGATTTTCAATGAATTGAGGTTATGAAGCGATACACTCAAAATAGCAGCCGTATCATTGTTTTCCATATTCAAATTAGCCCCAATACTAGCAGCCGTTTCTGACAACATAGCATTGATACTGCCAGCCTTTTTTTCTTCCATTTGTAGATGTTCGTCGTTGATATCCATCTGCAAAACCACTTTATGTTTTCCTTCTTCAACTACTTCAATTCCCAAATCATTTAGCAAACTCATTTTTTACCTCAATTTTTTTCATAATTAGTTAAAATTTTATTCTTCAAATGTTTTACAATCAAGTTATAGCAATTTTAATAATATCAAATTACTAAAGGAAAAGAGGTCACATTTTGGAAAATTGGTTAGTCAAACGTGCAAAATTAGATCCAGATAAGGTGGCTTTAATCCTAGAACATGCGGATTTCACCTTCAAAGAACTAAATGTGTGTGTTCAATTATTTGCTAGCAAATTATTTACCAGCGGAATTCGCAAAAATGATCCCGTAGCATTATTTTCCGATAATTGTTTCAACGGTTACGTTGCCATTCTAGCACTTCAACAATTAGGTGCACGGACAATCATGCTTGATACCGAGCTTTCCTTTGATTCATTGAATTATCAAATTCACGATTGCAAGCCCAAAACTATCCTGATCAGTGACTCTGCTTCCACAGAAGAGATTACCAAAGTGGACTGGTCACAGACCTTAATGTCCGATATTTTGAGCCTTAACAAAAGTGCTGACTACACGCCGGTTTCCGAATTCGACGATAATCAGGTTGCTGTTATTCTCTATACTCCTAATGATAACAATGATATCGGTGTTATGCTGACTTATGGCAATTTTTTCTTCTCTGCTATGGGAACTTCTTTGAGTTTAGGCATTACCAAACAAGATATTTGGGTTCTAACACTACCAATTTTCAATGCTCCCGGTTTTTCAATCATTATGCGTTCATTGATTTATGGTATTGGCGTTTATTTAATTGATGGTTTTGATATTAGTCAGATAAATAAAGTTCTTATCAATGAAAGAGCCACAATAATCTCACTTACGCCACCAATGTTGCGAGATTTGTTAAACACTTTACCCAAAGGCAAAAGCTACAATTCTAAATTCCGTTGTGTTTTCCTAGGTTATGGTTTAGTCGATAACTGGACTATCTTGCGTTGTAACATGCTCGACATCCCCGTATTGCAATCATATGGCATGACTGACACCACTTCTAATATTGCCGCCTTAAGTTTCAACGATGCTGAGGCTAAAACTGGATCCTGTGGACAACCATTTTTCACGGAACAAATAAGAATTACCGATATCAATCAAGATAATATCGGCTGTATTGAGGTTAAATCACCCACTATTGCTATTGGTTATTTGAATAAACGTCAACTATACCAATCACGTTTCACCAAAGATGGCTTCTTCAAAACTGGCGATATGGGTTATTTGGACGAAGACAATTTTCTTTACCTCAAGGGTCGCAAGTCGGAATTGATCTATCGTGGTAACAAAATTATTTATCCACGTGAAATTGAAAATATTTATCGCAGTATCAACGGTATTGTCGATATTTGTATCGTCGGAATTGATAATAATTTAGAAAACCAAGTCCCAGTAGCCTACATCGAATTAAAGCAGAACGCCTATCTCAGTGGTGCTACCCTGGAAGAATTTGGTCGTCACAATTTAATCGACTATCAAGTCCCAACTGAATTCCGTTTAGTCGAGAAAATTCCTAAGACTACCAGTGGAAAGATTTTACATACTAAGCTATTCGAAATGAAGTATAAAATTTTATAGAAATTAATAACAAAATCCTGTTAAGGCCGATTATACATAAGCCTAACAGGATTTTTTCTTAATAGTATTCGTTCGAGACCAATCGTACTTGTTGTGTAAGATGGCATTTTTCATATTGCATTCAAAAAAACATCGTAGTAAGATAATTAATCGTTAGACATCTAACATTTATTTTAAAGAGGTTAACTTATGACGTCAAAAAATACCAATACATTACTAAAAATTGCATCCACTCAATTGTCCCGACGCTTCGATGCTTTTGCCAAAGACTACGATATGACTTGGGTTCAAATGTCGATCATTGACTTTCTCAGTCACAATAAAGACAGAGAACTATTTCAACGCGATATAGAGGAAGAATTCTTTATCCAACGTTCAACGGCCACGATTGCCTTACAACGAATGGAAAAAAAAGATTTGATTTATCGAAAACCTTCAACTCAAGATGCTCGCCAAAAATCAGTCTATCTAACTGACAAAGCACATGCACTCGAAAGGAAAATCAGTGACTACATGATTCATCAACAGCAAATATTAGAGAAAAATTTTACTACTGAGGAATTAACCATTGTTGAGAAATTTCTTAAATTCCAAGCTTTTCAGGAGGAAAAATAATGGAAAATCAAGAAAAGATACCACTAAAAGTTCTGCTGGCAGTCATTGCGGCAGGGCTAATGTCATTTTGTGGGGTTATCGTTGAAACTTCAATGAACATAGCCTTCCCTACTTTGATGAAAGAATTCAACATCAACACTTCAACTGTTCAATGGATGACTACCATCTATCTGTTAGTCGTTGCCATCATCGTTCCCTTATCTTCATTTTTTAAACGCAATTTTAAAACTAAAACTTTATTTATCTATGCAAACCTCTTCTTCATTCTTGGGGTTTTAATTGACGCCATAGCCCCTATCTTCCCTGCACTTCTTTTAGGACGTGTTATTCAAGGATTAGGAACAGGAATTGCTTTACCCTTAATGTTCAATATCATTTTAGAAAATGTTCCCGAAAGTAAAATCGGTCTGATGATGGGCTTAGGTACCTTAATCACAGCTGTAGCTCCCGCTATTGGTCCTACTTTCGGTGGCCTAGTCGTCAGTTCATTCGGTTGGCGTTATATTTTTGTCATCTTACTACCAGTATTAATTATTTCTTTCTTTTTAGGTATTAAAAACATTAATCAAAAGAGTCCTTTGCAAAAGTCTAAATTTGATTTGCCGAGTTTAATTGCTTTGATTCTAACTTTTACTGGCCTTATCTTTGGTTTCAGTAACATGAGCCAAATGAATTTAACTGTTATCTTAGCCTTTGTTATTGGAATTATCGGTTTAATTTGGTTCATCCTTCGCTCCAACAGTCTTAGTGAACCATTGTTGAATTTAGGTGTCCTCAAAAATCACATTTTTAGTGGTCACCTATTCAGTTCTTCCTATTTCAGATCTTGTCTCTAGGTTTTGCCTTTATACTGCCAAACTATATTCAGTTGGTTAACGGTAATAACGCCACCGTTGCCGGTTTAGCCGTTTTACCTGCCGGAGTTGTCGGCGCTATTTTAGCTCCTTTAGGTGGAAAAATTTTGGACGAGGTTGGCGCCAGAATTCCAATTTTATCCGGTGTAACTCTGGCTAATATTTCATTGATTATCTTTACAATTTTCAGTCTGAAGTTAAGTAACACAATGATTATTTGGTTCTACATTATCTACATGTTAGGTATGGGTATGTCGTTCGGTAACATTATGACTGACGGTCTCAAATATCTTTCCAACAACGATCAAGCTGACGGTAACGCCTTATTCAACACCTTACAACAGTTTGCTGGAGCTACTGGTACTTCAATTGTTTCCGCCATTATCGCTCAAAGTCAAAATAACACTCATTTGAGTACTGCAACATCAACTGCCATTGGTACTCAACATGCATTTATCGTTTTAGTCATCTTAGGACTAATCAATCTTGGTATCCTATTTATCTTCGTTCCTAAAGCAAATCACTCTAAATAGTACTCAAAAAAATTAGCAATCTTATCCATCAATCTTGGTTCCACTAAATGCCCTGCTCTGTACCCAGTAATAAAGGCTACTTGCTCACCATAAGTTTTTCCTTGCAAATTATCGAAGAAATCTTTTGACATCCGATATGGAATTCGTGGATCTTTAGTCCCATGCCAAAATAAGACTGGACGGCGATTGATTTTTTCAGGCCGACTATTGAGATCGTAATTACCGATCCAAGCTACCAATTTATCAAAATCAGCTGGCATATATAAATTACGTTTTTGGGCATCATCAATAATCAATTGAGCATAACCTTTTAAATTAGGTGTGCCCATGATTACTGTAGCAGCGGTGATTTCTGGATGTTGCGTCAATAAAGCCGCCGTAGTGATACCGCCCATCGAGTAACCACCAACACCGATCTTTTGATCTTTTATCAAATCACTTTTTTGATAGTACTGGCAAATTAGCGAGAATTCACTGAGATTGCCTTGAATACTGTTCCAGAAAGTCACTGAAGGTACCGAGGAAACATCCGCATGACGTTCTCCATGATTAGGTGCATCAGGTAAAACAACTCGAATATTTTTCTGCGCTAATTTTCTGGCCTGTGTCAAAACTTGTTCTTTGGCTGAACGCCAACCGTGATAAAAAACTACTAGTGGCAAAGGTTCATTAATTAGTTCTTCTTGTATGACTTCTAATGTTGGCACATCTTGGATAGATCTAGGAATTATTTTTAGCATTTTCACACCTCATGACCATAATATTATCGCATCAAGCACAAAAAAAGTAGGAATACAGAATATTCCTACTTTATATTATATATACGGTAAATTACGATTTTTAATTTTGAATAATAATTCCTCTACATCACGATTGTGACGATGACCCGTGTTGATATCATATTCAATCAAATCACGTCGAAAGTTATTTAACTCGTCTTCCAAACTGTCATTATACTCTAGTAATTCTAGGTGCTTGAACACTAGTCTTATTAATGATCCTTCACGACCCAAGTTAAAAGATCCAACAGACTCCTCTACTGATCGAATAAAGTTATCACGTTCCACGCTAGAAATGCGTACTTCTTTCAAAGTCATACCACCCTTCTCTATAAGATATCCTCAATATGCAATAATCTCTCTTTATCAATGTCCATTATGTATCACAATGTCACTGATGTGCTTCCAGTTTTATATAAAATACTTATACTTTTCTGAACAAGTTATATAATATCAGTATTCTACACGTACTTAGAGTATGACATTCAATGTATCCTCTGTCATTGATGTCATCAAATACAACAAAATAGTGTATTTAATTTATGAATCTTTTTAAAATCTTGTTTTTTTGCTCAAATTATTTTCCTGAATTGTAGAAATAAATTTATATCAGACTTATAATTAATTTGGTTATATAGGCGAGATGTATTAACCTAACAATGTTTCATTGTTATCCTTTTAGAGTAGTACTCCTTCTCAACTGCTTAGGAATCAGGGTTAGTGGTAGGCTCTGGTTTAAATTTCTCGCAAAAATAAAGGCTAGTGGTAGGCCTTTATTTTTTTTGCTCTAAAGCGCATGAACATTGGTTAATACCAATTCTCGAAAATAAAGTTTACAAATATAGACTTATCAGCTTCTATTTAAAACTAAAACCAAGAAATTGCAAGCCTACATTTGTAAATTACGTTTTTCTTATTAATTTTATGTGAAATATGCCGTCTTCCGCAACAAATCCAATTGGTCTGGAACGCTGTGGACACAGATTTGAGCTAATTGAAGTTCACAATTATCTCAAATACTGGTCTTGTCCTAAGTGGGAAACCCACTAAGGACAATTTCACAGCTGAGACCAATTGGATTTGTTACTCCAGACTAGTAAACGTATTCTATGTATTGTTTCTTTTCTAAATTTTTGAAATAACTGATAAAAAATAGCAGTATTTATTCATAGTTTTCAATACACTTAAGTGTACTAATCCCATAAAATAGATACTGCTTTTAATTCATCTAACGAATAGCTATTTATTATTTACCCCGAAATAAATAATAAGAATAGGATCTAGCCCGAAACAAAAATCGGAAATGCATTCAGCTATGAGATTATTGTTAACGGCTTTGCCGTTTACAATAAGGCCGGACTTGAAGATCCATTATTTTGCACGAAGTGTGAAATAATTAGCTTCAAGCCGTGCCCATAGCGTTCCAATGCATTCCCGATTTTTGTGGAGGGCGGCATCTTAAACTCACCCTTAAAATACTATTTAATTTTTATTATATTCAGGATCATCCAAATCCCGTTCAATATCTACACCATATAACTTATTAACAGCTGAATCCTTAGGAGCTGGATGAACAACTACTATTGCAATAGCGCCCTTACTACTTACATAACCAACAAAGGTGGTTACTTCTTCTACATAATAGGCCAAACCATCTGTATGAATGATATATTGTCCAGCAACGGGCATACTTTCAATGTAAACTTTATTCATGCGGATATAGTCGTCGCCTTCGTGAAGCACGATTAATACTTTATACAATTTAAATACACCCTTTTCTTATTTCACTTCTTGCCTTAGCATAATAATATTAGTGTTAAATAGTCAACAAACTTAATCAATTATTTTTAGAGGATGGAAAAAATGCAAAATAAGCGCCAAATTTATGGTGATCGAATCGTAGTCAAAGTTGGTACTAGTACTCTGATTCGTCAAAACAGCAAAATCAACTTAGAAGTTATTAAAGAACTAGCTCATGTACTTAGCACTTTAAAAAAAGATGGTAAAGATGTCGTTCTTGTTTCATCTGGAGCTATTGGTGTCGGTATGGGGGTACTGGGAATCGATAAGCGTCCTATCAAAATTTCCAAACAACAAGCTGTTGCCGCTGTTGGACAAGCAGAATTGATGCAGATTTACAATGAAGCCTTTCACGAATATGGAATGTCAGTCGCCCAAATGTTGATTACTCGTGATATAATCGATTATCCCGAAAGTCATACTAATGTGATGAACAGTTTCCAAGAATTGATGTCAATGGACAATGCCATCCCTATCGTCAACGAAAATGATACTGTAACTGTTTCTGAATTGGATCATCACACTAAATTTGGTGATAACGACCAATTGTCGGCTATCGTAACTAATTTAGTCGATGCTGATTTATTAATCATGTTATCAGATATTGATGGTTTCTATTCAGCTAATCCACTCAAAGTTCCTGATGCTCATTTAATCGACAGTATCAACAAAATCAATCCTGATATTATTGCCGCTGCTGGTGGTCACGGAACTAAATATGGAACTGGTGGTATGACAACTAAACTAAAAGCCGCAGAATTAATTTTGAAACATAATCAACAGATGGTTCTTACAAATGGTAAAAATCCTGATGTTATTTTCAATATTCTTTCCGGCGATGCAGTTGGGACTCTCTTCTCCAAAAACATTCAATGACCTACAGGAGGAAAATATGAACAACGAATACCCTATTGCCAAAGCTATCGTTACTTTGATTACTAGTTACAAGAATCTCGCTACTAAAAGAATTCGACCTTTGGGACTCTACCCTGGTCAGGATATGATTCTACTGGAATTATTCAAAAATAATAATGTTTCACAAAATAAATTAGTCACTACTTTATGTGTCGACCACTCAACTATTGCCAAATCAATCAACCGTATGACTAAAGCTGGCTTGGTAACAACTTCTAAATCTAAAGAAGATAAACGTATAACACTCGTTAGCTTAACTAACAGTGGTACTGAAATGGCAAAAAAACTACACGCTATTCTTTTGGAAGCTGAAAAAAGTACCACTGAAGGTTTAAGTACTGAGGAACAACGTCTCTTCTTAGAAATGATTGGCAAGATTAGTCAAAATATTAATAACAGTTAAATATGTTGACAGCCACATAAAATAGAGTAGAATACTAATTACGTTGACAACAACACAACGCAAAAAAATTAAAATTACTTAGACAAGAAAGTAGTGGACATTGGTCCACTATTTTTTTGCGTAACTACTTTTTCCAATAACTGATATACTTAAAACATTAGAAAGCGTTTTAGGAGTGAAAATAATGACTAATCTCGAAGAAATGGGCCAAAAAGCCCAAGATGCTGCCTTTGAATTAGGACAACTAGGTTCCAAAGAAAAAAATACAGCCCTTTTGACTATGGCCGACAGTCTAGTATTGAATACTAAGGAAATTGTCGCTGCTAACAAAGAGGACTATGACAAAGCTAAGGAGAACGGTACTAAAAAAGCGATGCTTGATCGTTTGTTGCTTACACCTGATCGTATCAATGATATGGCTAACGGCTTACGTCAAGTTGTCGAACTACCTGACCCCATTGGCAAAGTTGATCGTGGCTGGCAAACAACTAGCGGGCTCGACATTACTCAAGAGCGTGTCCCCTTAGGTGTTATTGGAATGATTTACGAAGCTCGTCCTAACGTTACCGTTGATGCCGCCGGCTTATGTTTTAAAGCCGGTAATGCTGTTATTTTGCGTGGTGGTAAGGAAGCTATCAATTCCAACATTGCTCTCTCAGAAACTTTACGTCATGCCCTTCAAAAAGTCGGTATTAACCAAGATGCTGTTCAATTGATCGATGATGTTAGTCATGAAACAGCTCAAAAAATGATGGAATTGAACCAATACATTGATGTCTTGATTCCTCGTGGTAGTGGTAAATTTATCAAGATGGTCGTCGACAAAGCTAAAGTTCCGATTATTGAAACCGGTGCTGGTAATTGCCATATCTATGTTGATAAGGATGCCGATTTGGACAAAGCTCTTAAGATTATCATCAATGCCAAAGTTCAGCGCCCTTCCGTTTGCAATGCCGCTGAAAAAGTAATTTTACATCGCGACATTGCTAATCAATTTTTGCCTGAACTTTTTGATGCTTTAAGAGCTAATAGTGTTGAAGTCCGTGGCGACACTTTATCTAAAGCTATCGTACCTGATATTGTGCCTGCTACTGAAGAAGATTGGGGTACCGAATACGACGACTATATTATTGCCATTAAAATTGTCGATTCAATTGACGATGCTATCAAACACATCAACAAATACAACACTAAGCATAGCGAATCAATTATTACCGAAAACTATAGTAGCAGTCGCCAATTCATGAAACAAATTGATGCCGCAGTTGTTTACACTAACGCCTCAACTCGTTTCACTGATGGGCAACAATTCGGTTTCGGTGCTGAAATTGGTATTAGTACTCAAAAGCTACACGCTAGAGGTCCCATGGGTGCCAACGAACTAACAACAACAAAGTATCTGGTACAAGGCGATGGACAAATCAGAAAATAAAATTCAACCTATCAAACAAATCACCGATAAACACAGGCAACTATTTTTAGAGGCCGATCCGTCTCAAGAAATAATTAAAAGCTATTTACCACGAGCCTATAAATTTGAATTAGTCTGTGGAAAAGATTTATTGGGCGTGGTTTTACTGTTAGACACTCACCCAAAAACAGTGGAAATTGTGAATATTGCTGTGGATGGAAAACATCGTAATCATGGTCTAGGCGAGTATCTAATTAACTTTACTTGTGATTGGGCTAAGAAACACAATTACAAGACAATTGAAATTGGAACTGGTAGCACTAGTTTTGCACAACTCTACCTTTATCAAAAATGCGGTTTTCGAGTTGTTAACATTGATAACAATTTTTTTGTTGATAACTATTCCGAACCAATCATCGAAAATAAATTAGTTTTAAAAGATATGATTAGACTCAAAAAGGTACTTCCGTGAACGGAAGTACCTTTTTTTAGTTACGATATTGTGCAGCTATAGTTTCAGTGTTCTTTCTGGTTTCGTTCATAACACTAATTTGATATGCTTCCATAGTAGTTTGAACAGTATTCCAGTAATTAATGGCATCGGTTTGACGATGTGTTTCTTGGGCTACGTTATTTAACATTTCATTATTCTTCTTAAGTTCTGATGTTACCTTACTTGTGGCACTTCTAATTTCTTGTGTAATTTCTGAAGTCGCATTTTTAATTGCATCAGTAAGAGTATCTTTCATTTCTTCAATTTTTTGATTTTGACCCACATATCTCAGGGCTTTTTCCCAAGTGGGAACTCCCTCTAATAGGGTTTTATATATTTCAAAAAAGTAATGCATATTATCAGTCGCCGTTTTAGGAAAATATACAATGTTTTGTCGAATAACTTCACTATAATAACTTAATTTATATTCTGCCTGGTTTTTATCAAGCTTGACTTGATCTGTAAAAGCCGAATAAATTGGTGTCAAACTTGAATCATATTTAAATTTTTCTTTCAAAGTAGTATCACTGCAGTCATGATCTTGACAATATTTCTTATCAGCATTTAGGATGCTATTCTTTTTTGAAACTATTAAATGATTTTTTAAACTTGCAATCGGTTGAGAAATTCTATATCCACGTTTGGCAAAAGAATGGAAAATAATTCCCAGAATTAAAAGAGGTATTCCCAGAATACGTGTAATTGGAATTATCCACATAATAATACCTAATACAATAGCTCTATTAGAAAATGTTCTTCGGAAATAATCAATCGGTTTAGTCTGTGGCAACATTCCATTATGCTTAGCACAATATGCTTCTTCATTAGGATGACGACATACATATGCAAAATCCTCATATCGACCATCAATTTGATCTACTTTTTGATTGAACGACTCTGTATATTGATTGACATCTTGAATAAATTCTTTGCCTAATTGTTCCAATTCTAATTTGGCTCCAATTAGAGATTTCATGTGTCCTACAAGTTCTTTCAAGGGCATTTGATTCAATCTTTCAGTGTCATCAAAAGACCAATCATAGTTGTAATTACCCATCTTCGATCATTTTCAAATGACTTAGCTTCATTCATGGCTGCCTCAGCATCCTCTATAGTACTAGCCGTATATTCAACATTTTCTTTCATATTTAAACCCTCCACTTAATATCTAGGGCAATTATATGAAATCAATGTGTCACCATATGACATTGAGACAAAATCAAACAAAAAAGCCCATAAAATTATGGACTTTTAATTTTTCTTAGATAGCGTAACTGAGTGCTTAATAAATTTATAGATATGTAAATCCTTAGCAATCAACAGTATGTCACCCACCATTACAGCTACAACAATGACGGATAAAAAGATAATCTGCCCAAATGATGATGCATCCAATTGAAAACCTTGGAATCTCAAATCGGTCAACACTGCATAGACGATATAACCGATAATCAAAAATTCAATAAATTCGAAGGGTCCTTGAAATCGGGCTCCAAAGCGCTGATCTAGTTTTCTATCTAACGTACTTAGTTTTTCATCAGAAAAGAAAGATAATTCTATTATCGTGTTCCTCATGTTTAAAATTATTTCCAAAAGTAAAAGTAAGAGCCAAAACAAGAAAATCGACATGAATCCTATAAAATAGTCACTAGATAACATTATTTTTCCTTTCATATATCTAACTCAATTTTAAATACTTCTGTCGAATTTCTCAAGTTACTTTCACTTTGTAAACGAAAACATATTAATAACCTAGTGAGTAATTGACCACATTTTCAACAACTTCACCATTTTCAACGTATGACTTAAGATTACGTTTGAAAATATCAAAGGCACGTTCTTCATAATGAACGCTCATTCCTGCATCATGTGGCGTGATAATAACGTTCTTCATATCCCAAAGTGGACTGTCACTTGGTAATGGCTCTGGTGTAGTTACATCCAAAGCAGCACCAGCAATAGCTTCATCATTCAAAGCCTCAACCAAATCATCCATATTAGTTGTCTTGCCACGACCAATATTAATGTAATAAGCCTTCTTAGACATAGCATCGAATAAATCTTTATTGAAGATACCTAAAGTTTCGTCTGTGTCTGGTAAGGCATTGATCACAAAGTGAACTTCATTGATTCTGTTAGAAAGTTCTGACATAGGAATCATTTCATCGATATATTCGGCTGGTTTATCACTGTGACGAACACCGATAGTCTTCATACCCAAAGCCTTGGCGTATTTAGCAATCAGAGTTCCAATATGACCAACACCGACAATCATGACAGTCTTGTTATAAACTTCGTCATAACCTTCATCATGCTTCCACTCTCTTGCATCTTGATGTCTTGCTGTCAAATTCATGCGACGAACAAACATTAACATATAAGCCAAAGTTTGTTCCGCAATATTAATTGCATTAGCACCTGATCCATTAGTTAAAATAACGCCTTTACTATTTAATTCAGGTAATGGCAGTGCATCAACACCTGCACGGACAACTTGAATCCAATTTAAAGTATCGCTTTTAACTACGGCGTCCTTCAAAGTATTGGACCAATCATAAAGTACTTCCACACCATCAAAATCTTCTGGTGTCACCTGTTTGGGAGATACAACTTGTAAATCAATATTAGAAATTGATTCGATCTTCTCTCGTTGTTTTTTGGTTAAATTAACTAAACTAAGAACTTTCATCTTTCTACCTCATTTTTAATTTTAGGTTATGCTCCTACTATATAGCAAAAACTACCCAATATTTAATTGTTTGTCAAAAAATATTCGGAATGTATGATACAATATTACACGTTGCTCATTATTTGATTTATTTTACTATTTGTGTTAGTGATGGTTGCCCCGTATTGGTGGGACAATTTTTTTATGTTAATTTGCACTCTTGAAAGACAAATTAGAGCGAATTACAAACGATTGACCCATTTTTGAGTGAATTTTAATATTCGTGTTTTACTAACTATAATATAAATCTAATGAGAAAATTTAAATTATATTTAGGGGTAGTATCTATTATGCACTATACGTTGTTAGTACGTTGTGTCGCTGAATTTATCGGAACAGCCATCATGGTTGCCCTCGGTAACGGTTCTGTTGCCAACGTTGAATTAAAAGGAACAAAAGGTTTCCACGGTGGGTGGATTTTGATTGGATTTGGTTATGGTATCGGTGTTATGATTCCAGCCATGATGTTTGGTCCCATCTCTGGTGGACAAATTAATCCGGCCATGACATTGGCACTTGCCTTCAACGGAGAATTCCCATGGGCTGAAGTCGGTCCATATATCATTTCTCAATTCTTAGGTGCCATCTTCGGTCAATTGATGATCGTTGCCGCCTACAAACCTTATTACAATCAGACTGAAAACGTCGAAAGTATCTTGGGAACATTCTCAACTATCGATGCTGAAAACAGTCGTATCAACGGATTTATTAACGAATTTATTGGAACATTTATTTTAGTCTTTGGTGCCGTTGCTTTGACATCAGATCACATTGATCCACGTGCCGACTTTATCGGATTAGGATTCTTAGTTATGTGTTTAGTTGTTTCATTTGGTGGACCAACAGGACCTGCCTTGAATCCAGCTCGTGACTTAGGACCACGTCTATTGCATGCATTATTACCTTTAAATCCAAAAGGTTCTTCTCAATGGAAATACAGCTGGGTTCCAGTTGTTGCTCCAATCTTAGGTGCGGTTTGTGCCGTTAAGTTATATGGAGCATTCTTCTAAAGAGAGCGTGTAACAGGGACGGTTAGCCTCCGAGGATTTGCCTAAGAAGTGGAATTATCCGTTGAACTTTGCGGATGATTTCACTTCTGTAGCAAACCGGAAAAGGTTGTCCCTGTGGAACGTATTTCAATAGAGCGTGGAACAAGCCGGTTAGATTCTGAGCATTTGCAGGACTTTGCGAATTGGCTGCGTAGCAGACAGTTCGTGAAGTCAGGCAAAGCACAGGAATCTGGCCTGTGGAACGCGTTTCCACTATAAAACATAGAACCATGGTTATTAATATAAAAGCAAAAATAAGAGCTATAACTTCGCAACAGAAGTTATAGCTCTTTTTCTATTTATATGACAATCCCCGTTTGAATCTCTTCCAAAAACTAGAATCATCTGTCTGCAACATCAAGCCTTGATAAATTTTACCAATATACATTGCTAACAAAATGATACTTGCTAAGAGAATTAATAGTGAAATCGTTATTTCCATGGTACTAGCGTTGTTATTGATCAAACGTAGCGGCATGAAATATGATGAAAAGAATGGAACGTAAGACAAAATTTTTACAACAATTGAATCCACGTTATTCTGGAATGGAAATGTAACGAAGAATGCCACCAAATTCAACATAATGACCGGTTGAGCTGCTTTCGACGCGTCTTCTACTTTCGCAACTAAAGCTCCACAAAAGGCCGCTAAGATGGTGTAAATAACTACTCCTAATAATAGGTAAATCAGGTTAACACTTAACAAATTATGCATAACTGAATTAATCAACGTTTGATACTCGTTAACAAACGACTTGGTCAGCGATGAATTCTCGGCAAAGATGTACGCACCCCAACCACCTACTAAGTAAACTAAAATTTGTGTCAAAATGACTAACAAAACACCAAAAATCTTACCTAAGAAATATTTCAAAGCGGTTGTACTGGAAAAAATAATTTCCATAACTTTAGTACCTTTTTCTGAAGCAATTTCTTGGGCTGTAATGCTAGTATAAGTAATCAAAATCATGTAGACCATAATAACTGTGATCCAGAAGGATATGATTTTGCCCAAATTAGCGGTTCCGGCCTTCTTTTGAATATGCTCTGTTAATTTAGGTTGTTGCTGTAAAGCTTGTGACTGTTGAGCCGACAACTTTGCTCGTGACATATTCAATTGTTGCTGAGTCTGAACTAAGAAAGAATTTACTTTTGATTTCATTGATGAGCTTAATGAGGTTGTTCCCACATACTTGGCCGTTACACACTTATTGTCGGCCTTTAAAACAATATAACCTGCTAAATTATCTTTCTTCATCTTCTTAGTAGCTACTTTTTCATCAGTAACCTTTTTATCAATGTCATCTGAATTCTCTTTAAAAAAACTCTTCCGTAATGTTGGCTGTGAACTGATAACCGCTACATTAGAACTATCAGCCCCACCAGCGGCTCCTAGATACCCTGCACCAATCGTAATACCTAACATTAAAAATGGTCCCAGAATCAACATGACGAAGCTCCATGACTTAACTTGTCTCAAAAAGGTTTCAAAAGTTACGATCCATAACTTATTCATCTTTCTCACCAGCCTTTCTTCTAAAGATCTCATTCAGAGTTGGAGCTTGTTGACTGAATTCTTCGATATATTGGCCTTGAGTTATTTCATCAAAAATAGCTTTACCTGAAGACTCTTCATCCAAATAAAGAACAAAGCGGCGTTTTTCTAATGGTTTAGCAGCGACCACATGTGGCAACATGGCTAATTCATCGATAGTTTTATCGGTTGTAACGTAAATTCTAGTTTTTCCAAAGGAATCACGTACTTCTTGGACGGTTCCATGCAAAACGACTTTTCCATTACGCAACATTACTAACTTATCGCACAGTTCTTCAACATTTTCCATATCATGGCTGGAAAAGATAATCGATGCACCACGCTTTTTAGCGTCCAGAATAGCTTGTTTCAATAAATCAGAATTAACAGGATCAAGACCACTAAATGGTTCATCCAAAATAATTAACTTAGGATCATGAATCAAAGTACAAATTAATTGTACTTTTTGTTGATTACCCTTAGATAAATCCTTAATCTTATCCTTTTTAGTCCCTTTAACCGCAAACTTTTTCAACCAGTCATCGATTACTGGTCTAATCTCCTTAGCTGATTTATTCTTCAATCGAGCTAAGTAAATAATTTGTTGCTCAATCGTCAACTTTGGCATTAGACTACGTTCTTCCGGAAGATAACCAATTTCATCGAAAACACTCTCTGTGATTGGTTTATCATTCCAAGAAATAGTACCTTGGTAATTCAGAAAGTTCAAAATACTATGAAAGGTAGTCGACTTCCCAGCTCCATTTTGACCGATCAACCCTAAAATTTCACCATCGGCAACATCAAAAGTTACTTGCTTTAAAGCTTGTAACTCGCCGAATTGTTTACTAATATGATCTATCTTTAGCATTGGCTTTCCCCCTTGTACTGTTACTAAATTAAATTATACAGAGTTTTATCTATATTGTGTTTAAGCAAGACCTTTCTTATGAAAATACTTATGTTACAGTAGGGATTAACATGTGTCTTGGGGGATTTTATATGACTGACAAACAAAAAGGATTCTTTTACGCAATTATGGGGCCAGTTCTATGGGGATTTTCTGGCAGTATTGCTCAATATCTCTTCACCGAAGAAAGCATCCCCACACAGTGGATCGTCGGTATTCGTTTAATTTTTGCTGGCTTGATGCTTGTCATCTGGTGTTATTTCGCCGATTCTAAGGAATTATTCGCTATCTTGAAAAAACCACGCTACGTTATTCAATTATTGGCCTTTGGATTATTAGGTATGCTTCCAGCTCAGTATACTTATTTCATGGCTATCAAATATGGTAATGCACCGACTGCTACGGTTCTACAATTCTTAGGACCACTTTTCATTATTCTCTATTTATCCTTACGAAAATTACAGTGGCCTCGACGAATCGATATTATTTCCATTGCTTTAGCCTTATTAGGAACTTTTCTTCTAGTAACACATGGCCACATTGGTCAATTGATGCTATCACCAGCAGCAATCTTTTGGGGAGTCTGTGCCGGTTTGAGTCAAGCTTCTTATACTCTTTTACCAAGAGAATTGTTGAAACGTTTTGACGCTCGAATTGTAACCGGCTGGTCTATGTTGTTGGGTGGTATCGTCTTTGCACCTTTTGCTGATCTAACTAACGTTCCTACTTTAACTGGTACAGCTTGGATTTCCATTATCTTTATTGTTACCGGAGGAACTATGTTCTCGTATTTATTTTACTTACAGAGTCTCAACTATTTAACACCTTCAACTACAGGGATGCTAAGTGCTTTTGAACCTTTGACAGCGACTGTTTTAGCTGTAACATTGTTGAATACCAAGGTAAGTGGTGCTGAATTAATTGGTGCTTTACTAATTCTAGGTATCACTTTCCTACAAGCCCTACCGCCTAATCTCTTTAGGCTAAAATTTCGTTATAAAAATCATAATTAAAACAAAAACACGTCACCAATTCTATTTGAATTGACGACGTGTTTTTTTATTTCTTTGTTAAACCATTGGCGCGATTTTGACTATAAACCAAATCATTAATAGCTTTTTCATCACTATTTAAAACTTGTTCAATGTCGCTACCACGGTAAATCTTTTCCATTGCATCTTCTTCTAACTTACGAATTGTCTGCATCCCTTCTAATAAGATTCCAGAGTTACCGTAATTAGGAACCGTGCTATCTAATTGTTGCCCCGGAATTTTACCCTCTGGATGTTTAGCATAGAATTTTTGCAAAATTGATGTTTTTTGCGAGTCTCTATTTAAAGCCATATACCCAGTTGATTTTTGCCATTCAGCCTGAACTTCTGGTCTAACTGTGTACTTGATGAATTCATAGGCACCTTTTTGAATTGCTTCAGATTTATCATTAGAAATCCAAAGTGCGGCTCCACCAATGGAAACACCGTTAGCTTTTTTCCCATCTGGATGTGGGAAATAAGTAATACCCAATTTGTTCTTATTTTTCTTATTCAATTGACTCATGCTAGCTGATGATTGAATATAAATACCTACTTTATTGGTCAAGAAGCCAGAAGTTTGGTTTGTACTTGCCATTGATCCGGAACCGTAATCTATAAAGTCGCCATCCTTAATATTCTCACGAATCCATTTGAAAAATTCAACGGATTCAGGAGTATTGATGTTAACTTTTGTTGGCGTTCCAGTATGTCCATCATTTTCATTAGCAAACATTCCGCCGGAATTAGCAATTGCCTCTTCTAATAACCAACCATAAATTTGAACCGTCATTCCCTTAACTTTATGATTGGATTTTTCATAAAGTTCTTTAGCAATCTTAGTGATTTCACTATATGAAGGCGAAACTGACGGCAGTGTAATTCCATACTTTTTTAATAGTGAGGCATTATAGTAAAGTACCGGTTGTGATGTGTTGAAAGGCATCGCTTGTTGCTTACCACCCTGAGCGTGAAAAGCTCGAGCAACTGGTGAAATCTTACTTAGATCATAATGATCTTGATCAACAAACTTTTGAATTGGCGTAGTGTAACCACTGTGAAGAACCTGAGCCGTAGAAACATTTGAAGATTGAAAAACAGCTGGAGATGTATTGGTTCCATGAGTTTGGAAAATCTTTTGAATTGCAGTGTCGTAAGAGCCTTGATACTTAGGTATTACTTGATATTTGTTCTGTGATTTATTGAAATCATTAACCAGTTTCAATAAAGTCTTCTCGGCAGGACCACCCATTTCATGCCAGAAAACAATTTGCGTGCGATTATCTTGCGGCTTAGATTGAGCCAAAACATTTTTACCGAAGAAACCTATCAAAATAATACCCAATATAGCAGTTACAGACACGATTATTTTTTTATACTTAGACATAAACTACCCCATCCCTATTAAACTAAGTATTTAGTGATAACCGTTAGCTCGATTAGTAGTTGTCAAATTATCATCAATTTTCCTGTCGGCATCCTTCAAGGCATTTGTGATATCGCCACCGTTATAAATACTTTCCATTGCAAATTGTTCAATTTGACGAGTCTTTTGCATTCCTTCCATCAAAATACCTGAGTTGAAGTGATTAGGAACAGCTTCTTGTAATTGTTGACTAGGTACTTTGGATTCTGGATGTTGCTTGTAAAGTCCCTTAAGAATTGATGTTTGTTGTGAATCCTTATTTAAAGCTAGGTATCCTGTATCCTTTTGCCATTGAGCTTGTACTTCTGGTTTTAGAGAATACTTGATGAACTCAAAGGCACCATTTTGAACCTCTTTAGGTTTGTCATTTGAGATCCAAAGAGCAGCACCACCGATAGCAACACCATTAGCTTTCTTGCCATCTGGATGTGGGAAGTATGTGATTCCCAATTTATTCTTATTCTTCTTGTTCAATTGACTAATACTTGCTGATGATTGAATATAAATACCGATCTTACCATTTAGGAAACCTGTTGTTTGGTTAGTTCCGGCCATTGCACCCGAACCATAGTTCATGAAGTCACCAGCTTTTTGATTCTCACGAATCCATTCAAAGAATTCCTTTGAAGCACCATTGTTAATTGTTGCCTTAGTTGGAATACCTGTATGACCATCATTGTTATTAGTAAGTCCTACACCAGCATTGGCCATAGCTTGTTCTAACAACCAACCATAGATTTGTACTGTCATACCTTTAACTTGATGATGTGATCTTTCATAAAGCTGTTTTGCCACACGTGTGATATCACTGTATGAAGGTGATACTGGCGGTGGTGTTATTCCATACTTTTCTAATAATGAAGCATTATAGTAAAGTACCGGTTGTGATGTGTTGAAAGGCATTGCTTGTTGTTTACCGTCATTAGAATAGAAAGAACGAGCAACTGGTGAAATTTTACTTACATCAAAACCATCTTTATCGATGAAATCTTGAACTGGTACTGTAAACTTACTGTGCATCATTTGAGCAGCTGAAATATCGAAAGCTTGGAAAACAGCTGGAGATGTTCCAGTACCATGAGTTTGAAGAATCTTTTGAATTGCAGCATCATATGAACCTTGATACTTAGGAACAACACGATACTTAGTTTGTGATTTATTAAAACCATCAACAATTTTCATTAATGATTTTTCAGCAGGACCACCCATTTCATGCCAAAAGACAACTTCTGTACGATTATCCTTTACTGCTGCCGACTTAGTCGACAATGTTTTTCCAAACATTGCTACTACGGCAACTGCCAAGACTAAAATCAAGGGCAGAACTAGTTTTTTATATTTCGACATTATTTGACAGCTCCTTCATTCAATCCTGACTTGAAGTAATGTTGTCCAATGAATAGAACAAGAATTGTTGGAATAACAATAATTGCGGCACTGGCTTGAATCATTCCCCAGTTGTTAAATGTTTCTTCTGATTGTAATTGTTTCAAACCATTTTGAATTACACGTGAATTGTTACTGAATGTAACCAAAATTGGCCATAGATATGAATTCCAAGCACCTAGAAAACTGTAAGCACCTAATGTGATCAAACTGATACGGTTATATGGTAGAACGACTTTCCAGAAAATTTGGAAATGATTCAAGCCTTCAATATCAGCAGCTTCTTTCAATTCTTTAGGAGTTTGCATGAAAGATTGACGCAACATGAATGTACCGAAAGCTGATGTTAAAGATGGAACAATCATTGCTGAATAATGATCCAATAATCCTAAGGCCTTTACTGTTTGGAAATTAGGAATAATAGCAGCCTCAGATGGTAGCATCATTGTAATCATAAATAGAGCAAAGAAGAATTTTTTATATTTGAAATCTAAGAAAACAAAGGCATAGGCGCTCATTGAACAGAAAAGTAAATGAGCAAACATCGTAATTGTTGCCACAACAATGGTATTACCTAGGTAACGTAGAATTGGTGTATTCGTAAAAGCATCGATATAGTTAGTAAGTGAAATATTAGTGCTGAAATAATTACCTTTTAAAATATCAGCTGTTGGCAAGAAACTTGTCCAAATACCAATGAAGAATGGTACTAAGATAACTACAGCCAATAGAATTAAAAGAAAATAACTAAAAATATTTTTCAAAACGTTACGTTCATCAATATTGGCCATTAGTAATTTACCTTCTTTTCTAGGAATTTGAATTGCAAGTAAGTAAAGAAGGCAATAATTACAGTTAAGATAATTGCTTCTGCACTTGATTTAGCATAGTTTCCGCCAAAGAAAGCATCATTATAAATACGGTAAACCAGCATGTTAGTTGCATTGGTTGGACCACCCTTAGTGATAAGATCAATCAAACCAAAACTCTTAAATGAACCAATAATCGTAATTGTAGAAATAAAGAATAATGTTGGAGAAATCATTGGCAAAGTAATGTGGAAAAATTGGTAATGTTTAGAAACCCCTTCAACATCAGCTGCTTCATAAAGTGTTGTTGGTACTGATTCAATAGCACCAAGAAAAACTAAGAAAACAAAGCCTAAATGCATCCAAACTGTTGTAATAATAATTGCCCACATCGCATTAGTTGGATTAGCCAACCAATTGATTGTTGGGAGATTCAACATCTTAGTTAACAAAGTGAAGAATCCTGCAGATGGATTAAAAATGAATAGCCAGAAAATAGCCGCAACTGAAACAGAAACTCCCATTGTCACTGAATAAAGTGTTCTAAAAATAGCGATTCCTGGTAACTTTTGACTAGCCAAATTGGCTAATAATAGACCCATGGCAATCGTAAAGAACGTTACTCCGACAACATAGACTAGTGTTACCCACATACTAGAAACAAAATCTGGTGAAGAAATTAGTTTTACATAATTTTCTAAACCTACAAAGAGTGTTGTGTCACCGAAAGTATTAGTTAAGAACAAACTGATATAAAGAGTTCTAAACATTGGATAAAAAACGAAAAGACCTAAAAGAAATAATGATGGACCAGCGAAAATGGAAGCATAGTATTTATCATTAGCAGTTAATTTGAATTTACTCTTTTGTTTTGCTTCAACTTTCTTTTCAGGTATGACATCAGTTGCTGAAGTCTTAAGCATTGATTAGATCCTCCTCATTTGCAGTTATATTGATTCCATCTTGATTAAATAATAAGACATTATTTGTTGAGGTAATTTTGATATTTTCAAACATATCGAAATGAGCATTACTTGGAACAATAGCTGATACTTCATTACCATTACTGAATGTTGCATAAACGATCTTTTCGTCCCCTAAGAATTCCACGTTTTGCACTGTTGCGTTAGCAGATAATTCGTCAGCCTTTTCAACAATTAATTCATTTGGTCTGATACCAACCTTTAATTCCTTTTCAGTAACTGGTTGATCAAGATCTACTTGGAAATCATTATTAACTCGGATAGCCTTGTCTGAAATCTTTGTTGCATAAAGAATATTGATTGGTGGAACTCCGAAGAATCCAGCAACAAACTCATTAGCTGGTGTCTTGTAGATTTCAGCCGGTGTACCGATTTGTTGAACTTTTGAATCATGTAAAACCATAATATGATCAGCCATTGTCATTGCTTCAACTTGATCATGAGTAACATAGATTAAAGTAATACCTAATTTTCTTTGTAGAGCATAAATTTCTTGACGCATCTTAATTCTTAATTGAGCATCCAAGTTTGATAATGGTTCATCCATCAAACAGATCTTAGCATCGCTGGCTACGGCACGAGCTAGAGCCACACGTTGTCTTTGACCACCAGATAATTCACGAGGTTTTCTATCTTTCAAATCTTCCAAGTTAACCATCTTCAAAGCATTGTTAACACGTTCTTCAACCTCAGATTGGTCATGCTTTCTAGCTTTTAAACCAAAAGCAACATTATCCCAAACGCTTAAAAATGGGAACAAAGCGTAACTTTGGAAAACCATTGTTAAGTTACGATCCTTGGGTGGTAAGTTGTTTACTACTTGACCATCAATACTGATCTCACCGTCACTAATTTGAGTTAGTCCGGCAATCATACGTAATAAAGTACTCTTACCACAACCAGATGGTCCAACGATTACGAAGAATTCACCCGTTTCAATTTCGGCGGTAACATTCTTTAGAACCGTCTTTCCTTGATCGTATTGTTTACAAACATTTGTTAATAATGTAGACATATTTAACCCTCCATATAAGTCATTAGCTATAGTATGTTGGAATTATGTATATATATAATCTATTTAATGTAAATTATGTGTAAAAAAAGAGGACTGTTTTCAGTCCTCTTTTTCAATCAATCATTTTAAGTTTTACAATTTGTTATATTCTTCGTCAGTAACCTTTTCAAGCCATTCTGACTTTCCTTTAGTAATAGCAACATGACTAAACCAACTATCCTTAGTTGCACCATGCCAATGCTTAACGCCTTCCTTAATAACAACGACGTCACCTTGTTTTAATAGTTGAGCAGGCTTGCCCCATTCTTGGTACCAACCTTCGCCACCAGTAACAAGTAAAATTTGGAAACCATCATGATGAATATGCCAATCATTACGACAACCTGGTTCAAAAGTTACATTTCCAACTCCAAAATCAATATTATCTTCTGGTTTTACTAAACTGTTCAAATAACTTTGACCAATAAAGTATTTAGCATAAGCTTCATTTTTATCTCCAACAGGAAAAACTCCATCTGTCTTTAATTCTTCATTTTTTGCCATAATTAATCTTCCTTCCAAATTTCTTTTGCACGATTGAAAGCACTCCAAGCCTTTGGCCATCCAGCATAAAATGCTAAGTGAGTGATTTCGGCAACAATTTCATCTTTTGTAATACCATTTTTCTTACCAATTTTTAAATGTGCATCTAACTGTTCAATATTTCCGGCAGAAATAATACTTGCAATAGTAATTAATGAACGATCATGGGCAGAAAGTTCATTTTCTTTACTCCAAACTTCTCCGAATAATACATCGTCATTCAATGCTGCAAATTGTGGGGCAAAATCTCCCAACATGTCACGTCCAGCAGTTTGTTTCTTTGCCATAATCAATTCCTCCTCGTATCAAGTTGATAAGTACATTAAACAACTTGAAGTTAACTTTAAGTCAAGAGAAAAACAAAAAAAGTCTTAAAAACAAGATTTATCTTGTTCTTAAGACTTTTAATGATTCTTTTGCCGTCTTCTGACCAAATAGATTTGAAGAATAAATAATATTCCCGTAAGAATAACTATTGTAAATACAAAAAAGATTTGATGAAATATTAATCTTTCCCCTCATTAACCCTTTCTCTAACACTCTTAGCCTGTTCTAGACTTTTGACCAATTCTTTTCGTTCATTATCCGTCACCTTTTTAAAGTCCGGTTCCAAGTTGCCAGAAAGTTTCTGCAATTCCACTTCAGCTTTTTCAATAACTGTTTCATCCTCTTTATCTTTGACCACATTATCTGAAAGGTTAACGAGACCTTTGACTATATTCAAATAATCAGGCAGATCTTGATATAGGAAATCAGAAGCCGCTAATAATTGTTCTGGTGCATTTAATAATTCATTAAATATTCCATTCATAATGGTCATATCTTTTTTATAGTTAGGAATAGTCAATTTCACTTTATTAGGTATATCGCACAAATATTCATATTTAGCATGATGTTTACGCATTTCTGACCGGAAAAAGTCTTGTTCCGCTTCCGTCATCCCTGAGTCTTTTAATGCTGATTCATTAAACATCAAAGCTTCTTTTTGAACTTTAGCTTCAGAAATCTCTTTAAAGTAATTTTTACTTTGATTAACACTATGAACATACATTACTAACTCAACAATTATTCCTATTATCAAAATAATGAACAAAGTTAGAGGAGCATAGTGATAGAATTCGCTATACTGAGTCCCCGGCAGATCAAACCTGTTTCTCCACAAACAAAATAAATCTACCAATGGACCATACAACAACCAACTACGACGGATTGAAAAGAATGCTGAGAAAGCTAAACTTGGTAGAATCAATAAAATGATTGCACTAAAATAACCATTCCCTAAGAAATATACCATTACTATTAAGGCGACAATTAAGCCCTTAAAAAGTAACTTCAAAAATCGATCCGACTCTCTACTTATCATCGCTATTCACCTTACTAGTTACCCCATTACTAGAAACATTATCCTCAACGGAAATGACTGAACTGTTATCTTGATAAGACCCACCTATTTCCAATTTAATCGGATCACCTGGATAAATGACGAAGAATATCTTAAAAGTTCTTTCCTCCCCTGGCTTCAATCTTTGTTCTTTGCCACCTTGCACAAGCGTCTCGCCCCAAGAATCTAAATCATAATAATCCAAAGGCTGTGTTTCAGCTATAACTTTATTCGGACCAGTCAGACACGAAAAGTCACTATAAGTGACAAGCTCCCCTGGATCATCTGAATCATCATCCGATTCCATATTTTTTACATCAATCTTAAAAGCAATATATCTTTCGACACCTTCTGTATCTTGAGCGTTCATGGTAGGAAGTGGATCATCTATAATTTTATAATCAAGTAATTTATAGCGTAATCCCTCTTGGTAAAAAGTAATCGGTTCACCTGTAAAGTTTTTATTTTCAACTTTTGCTTGGGCATTAGTTGATTTCAAACCAATAAAGAGTAAACCGATAAAAACTACGATCCATATTTTCCGTTTCATTTAATTGTCTCCAGATCCTTTTTGTTTATTGAAAGAACAAAGTCATTATCGTCATCTTTTGTTCTTTTATCACTATAAGCTTGATAAAGAATATCGGTATGATTTCCCTTGGCTAATTTAAGGACTATATTAAAACTCTTGGGATTATAACTATTATCAATTCCCCAGCCCTCTCTCAAAATATTAATAATTCGTTCTTTATTCCCATTAACATCCGCAACAAAGGTAGGATTGTTATCCGCTGAATCAATACTTTCATAATTTTGTTCCTTGTCTAAAGTCCACATACTGTAGGACTCAAACATGCCCGCATAAAAATCAACATAATCCTTATTAGTAATCAGTTTGGGATGAATATTCAAAACTACGAAATCCCCGTCTGTTTGGCTGTTCTTAACCAAGTAAGCATGTTCAATTTTAAACTTCCAAAAATCAGTTTTAATTGTCATTTTAGGACTGTAATTATACATTGCATGATAATTAATTACATCAGTCTTCTTTTTGGTAGATTGCTTAGAGGGAACGTAGTGCATATTATTTTCTACCACCGTCGTAAAAAGCACAGTAGGAATCGTCAATAATAAAATTATCCAAGAAAATACTTGCCCATTTTTCCAGAAATTCCATTTCCCAGTATTATATTGCTCTTGGGGTTCATACAAATCCAAACCGTTAATATTGAAATTAGTATCTTTTTGTACTTTTCCAATAATCTCAACGAAATTCTCTAATTCGGTTGGATCAAGATACTTATCATCCAATTTAATTTTATTCTTAGGAAAAACCTGTACTCGTCCACGAAATCCGAAATTAATAGATTTACTATATTTAAAAGTAAATTCCTGTTTCAAATCCGATTTTGTAACAGCTAACCATTCAAAGGGAATGTATATAGGTTCAAAGAAATTATTGCTTAGATATAAATTAATCCCTTTTCTGGTTTCAGATAATTCAGCAATCTTGTATTCTTGATCGACTAATTTCTTTGCTTTGAGAGCTTGAACAACTCCAATTACCAAAAGTACTATCCAAAAGAAAATATTCAACCATGTAATTTTTTTGAAATATGGTAAAAGGTTAATAATCACAGTACCTATTACTGCCCAAAGGAGATACTGCAAGAACCAGGCCTGCATATATCTATCAAACTTGGCCTTGGTTATACGTAATATCGCCATTACTTATTCCTATCTCTAATAGTTTGAACTTGTTTTAGCTGCTTTTTCAGAGCTTCTCGTTCACTATCAGTCACTTTCTCAAAATCCTTCTGTAGATTCTGGGATATTAATGCAATCTTATCTGGAACATCGGCCAAAACTTTTTTATCATCGTCACTTTTAACCACATTATCTAAAACATTCTCTGTTGCTTGAACTAGGCTTACATAGTCTGGCAAATCTTGATAAAGAAAATCTGAAGCCGATAGTAATTGTACTGGTGCGTTCAGTAATTCTCGGAAGATTCCATCCATAACTTTCATATCTTCTGAATAAGTCGGTAACATTAACTTTATCTCTGAATCGACGTCGCATAGATACTCATAGTTTTTATGATATTTTTTCATCTCTGAACGAAAGAATTCTTGCTCTGATTCAGTCATTTTAGAATCATGAAGCGCAATCTCATTAAAAACCAAAGGACCTGTTTGAAGTTTAGCTTCTGTAATCTCTTTAAAGTAAGGCTTTGTTGCTTTAGATCGGTCAATGAATAAGCCTACCTCGGATAAAGCATAAAGTGCCAACATGCCAATAGAAACTATTAATAAGAAAGTACCTAAACGCTGATTAGCAATTTCTTTTAAAAACATATTCTTCAAAGCTGTATAGAATACTAAATCTGTTACTGGACCTAATAATAACCAGCTAAGTCTAATTGAGAAAAACGCCGAATAACTTAACGGTGGCAAGACCATTAATAAAAGCATTTGCATATCACTATCTTCAGTAAAAAAAATTGCCGTCAAAGAAACAATGAATGCAATCCATATTAAAACCTTAAAAATTGGATTAGATTTTTTTTGTATCATTTTTTACTCCTAGTCTGCAACGATTCCATTATTTGAATTCGTTCTTTTAAGCGAAATATTCTCAATAGTTCCACTCAATCCGGTAACCGTAATATTTAAATTATCATCTGGATAAACAATATAGAAAAACGATAATGTCTTAGAGGATCCTGGACTCACTTTAAGTGTATCCGAGTTATTATGTGAATCAGAATCTGTTTCCAAAGTTACGGTCCCCTCTGGATTTTCATAATGTGCTGGTTTTCTTACGGCATACAAGGTATTAGGACCGGACCATCCCATAAAGTCATAGGCAATGACTTCTTCGGCCGAGGCCTCTTTGCCAGATGATTCATTAGTTATTTTGACAGTACATACGAGATACCTTTCCAATCCGTTATAATCTCCATCTGATGAAGGTGGTAAAGGATTGCTTAGAACTTTGTACCCTAAAATCTCATAATGTAGATCTTCCTGATCAAACTCCACAGTCTTGCCATTATAATTTCTATCAATTATTGGCTGCTTAACTGCTACGACATTAGTGCTATTGAATCCCAAAAATAAAAGTCCTAATAACAAAGTAATTAACATTTTACGTCTCATTATATTTTCTCCAAGTCGTTAGGATTTATTTTTAGTACAAAGGAAGTATCTTCATGCTTACTCTTACTCAAGATGGCCTGGAATCCGGCATAAACAATATCTGTCCGTCCTGACGCTTTTTTCAAAGCGACGTTAAAGGTATAGTTATCATTTCCTTCGGAGCCATCCCAGCCACTTCGAAGCATATTAATAACACCTTTTTTCCGCCCGTGAGTCTTAATAACGAGATCCTCATTATTATTTGCATCGTCTATTTCATTAGAATCTTTTTCAGCTTTCATACTCCAATTATCAAAGGACATAAAATTACCGTCACTTATCGTCGCATATTCCGAGGCCGTTTTTGCATTAATATTCAACACAATATAATCATCATCAGTATCTGCTTCTTGAACCTTGTACGCATGCAGAATTTTGAATTTGTAGAAATTAGTCGAAATAGTCATACCTTTGGAATAATCATAAATTCTATGATAGTTAGGTGAATTTAAACTGGTCTCCATTTGAAGCGTATACGGACTGGGTGAAAAGAATTCATCACTGATAATTGCCGTCAAAATGACACTTACTAAACTAGTCCCTAGAAGAATCCAAGGAAAGAATTTAGCCGTTCTCCACTTATCCTTAGTCACATTTTTTTCAACCGGATTCAATTTATCATAATCAATGACAACATTAGGATCTTTTTGCAGGTTAGCGATAACATCAAAGATATCTGACATTTCTTCAAAGACAAAGTATTTCTCGCTGAATTCAACCTGATTACCTGATACCAATAATGCTTTGCCAAATCTAAATTGAATAGCCTTATCGTAACTTAGGATAAAATCATTATTCTCATCGGATTGTTTAATTTTGAGCCATTTAAACGGCACATAAATAGGTCGCCAATAATTTCTTAAATAAAGATTTATCCCTCTACGGGTTTCGACTATTTCTACAGCCCTATATTCTGAATCTACGGCCAATTTAACTCTAATGGCCTTCAAACAGCCAATCACCATGGCCACAAACCAAAAGAATAAATAGAGTGGATTCCGATTATCTAATAATAATGGCAATCTATTTATTAATAATGTCCCTATAACAACCAAGACAAAATACAGTTCAAACCAAATTCGAACTGATTTATCAAATACTGCACTTTTCATTTTTAATGTCATTATTTAATCCCACTAACTTGATATAGAAAAAAGGCCACAATCTAACATGATAGTGACTCTATCCTTTTTATTTAGTATCCCCTGGTGTTACGTCTTTAGGATCTTCTTTTGACTTACCACTTAACTTCACTTGTAAATCAGTTTCCATTTGTCTTAATTGGTTTTCAACATCTCTACGTTTAGCACTACCATCTTGCTGAATCTTAATTGTTTCTTCCACGGCACCAATCAAATTGTTTTGAGTTTCCTTCAAAGTATCAATATCGACTACACCACGTTCACTGGCCTTGGCAGTATCAATCGTTGATTGTTTTAACATTGCACTATTTTTCTTCAATAAGTCATTCGTTGCATCTGTAATTGCCATCTGTGTAGACACGGCATCTTTTTGACGCAATAGAGTTAACGCAATCGTAACTTGGTTTTTCCAAAGTGGAATAGCAGTATTAATAGATGATTGAATCTTTTCAGCCAAAACTTCATTAGTATTTTGAATTAGACGAATTTGTGGAGCCTGTTGAATAGAGATTTGACGTGTCAAAGCTAGGTCGTTAACTCGCTTATCTAATCTACTTTGCATTGCCATCAAATCCTGAATACGTTGAACACCCATTTGATCGCTAGCACTAGTATTAGTTTGCGCATCAGCAATTTCTTGGCCTAATTCCTTTAATCTGATTTTTCCGCCAGCAATTAAAACATTTAAGGATTGGTAATAATCAAAATTAGCCTTATACATTTCATCCAGCGTTTTGTTGTCATTGATCAAAGATTCTTCTTGGGTCTTCAACTGCGCTGCTGATCGATCAATCTGAACACTAACTTGCTGATACTTAGCCGTCATTTCAAAGATAGATGATTTAACACGATTAAAGAAACGCATAATTTTAGATTGATTAGTTAATCCTAATTTATCAGGATCGGTTTCATTCAAATTAGTAACTAATTCCCGCAAACTATCACCAATTTCACCTAAGTCCTTATTTTGAACCTTTACCAATACTCCGTCTGAAAAAGAACTCAATTTATCTTCAACATCTTTCCCATAGTCGAGAACTGAAGTTTGATTATCAACTGTTAGTTGTTTTGATAATGTTTTTGCCCGTTCCAATTCCTCATCAGTTAGTTTTGGTTCATTATCGTCAGTAATACTTACTGCTGATTCATTAATTTCACCCATAAAATCCACCCTAAAAATATATTTATAGTATATATACTAACGGAAATTCATTCTTAATTCATTACTATAGGTAATAAATATTCTTTATTGCTATAAATAATAAATGAAATTTAAATATATTGATACTATAAAGAAAAAAATAGCAGCATCCATTTAGAAACGTAATCATACGTTTATTCTAAATGGACGCTGCTTTAAATTTGAAGCAAACAATAAAAAATATTATCTATCTTCTAAATAACCATGATTCAAATTCTGTAAATACTCAGAAAAGCTTTCACTATCTTCGATGTGGCCGCCTTCCTTGCCTTTGTACCAATCTAACTTATCATTGAGAATCGTCCAGCCATCTTGTAGTCTTTGATATTCGACTTCAAAATTACGACGAACTTCTTCTAGCAATTCGATTCGTTGATTGATGGTTGAATCACCTTGCGCACGTAATGTAACGTAACGTTTTAATTGTTCAATTGACATCCCGGTACTTTTGAGATGTAAAAGAAAGTTGACCCAGCGAATATCCTGATCGGTATAGTAACGAATGCCACTATCAGTTCGATGAGGGTTAATCAGGCCTTCCTTTTCATAGTAACGCAACGTAGGACTGTTCAATCCTACCATTTTGGCAAAGTCACTGATCCGATATTTAGCTGTCTCTTCTACTTCATTTACTGGCATTATTTCACCTTCTGCTTAAAGTTGACTTCAAGTATAACATCTTCTACAAATCAACTCCACCATCGACTCTTAGAATCTGACCCGTAATAAAATCATTTTCCATTAGGTAAATATATGCTGAAGCCACTTCTTCAACCGTAGCGACACGATTCAACGGTACTGCCTCTTCAAAACTATGCTTTTGCTTAGCGAGTTGTTTTGAACTCAAATCCCGCCACAAACCTGTTGGTGTCCAAGTTGGTGACACAGCATTCACTCGGTATTCTGGAGCCATTTCTACTGCTAAACCGTCAACCATCGTATTAATAGCCTGATTTCCCACAATGGCACCTGAGGCATCGTAAGGATGACCACCTGAACCTGAAGTTAAAATGATTGAACCATTCTTATTCAAATGTTTACTAACAATTTGCACCAGTTGCAAGTTGGCAAAAAATTTATCATCAATTGCCTTTTTAATAGTGGCAACTGAACTATCTAGAAAACCACCACTCATAGCGCCACCTAACATAGATACCACATGATCAAAGGAACCATACTTTTCAAAGAATCGTTTCAACTGTCTTTCATCTTGTGCATCTAACGAACTACCTTGAATATTCTCTTCATAACGTAACTGATTTACACGTTCCTGATCACGGCCAATGACATATACGTCAGCGTCCTTATGTTGAGCCATGATAGCTACTTCTTTACCAAACCCCGAAGTTCCCCCAATAACGAGAACTTTATCATTTTCTAAAGACATAAATTTACCTTCAATCATTCATTAGATTTCAATGCACCGATCATATCGATGTGTTTTAATTTCCGATGTGTAACTAGCATAACAATTGCTGTGAAAATTATCATCAACAATGTGGCGACGATATAACCGAACCAGTGAATCGTTAATGGGAAAATAACCTGTTCTGTCGCGGCTTGATTCAAGATATAAGCGGTCAATAAATTACCCACTCCATATCCAATAATAATACCAACTATCGTTAAAATTATATTTTCCCGAACAACATACATTGTAACTTCATTATTATAGAACCCTAAAACTTTAATAGTAGAAAGTTCTCTGATTCGTTCTGAAACATTGATATTCGTTAAGTTATAAAGTACAACAAATGACAATATTCCTGATAGGAGAATCAGAATTAAAATAATTGGACGTAATAGACTCGACATCTTAGAAACCGTATCAAAGACATCATGCGTATAACTAGTTCCCATTACCTCTTTAGAATCTAGCAATTGATTAGCCAAATGTTTTCTTTGTGCACTAGTCTGCTTCTTCAAACCAAGCAACAAGGTATTAGGTTTCAAAGTACCAATTTTATCTTGATAAATTTGTGGACTCAAATATAAGAAGTGACCGACATAATTCTCGGTAATAGCACCAACTTTCAAATTGAGCTTCTTACCATTGGTCATTGTTACATGAATTTGATCACCCTTCTGAACGTTAAGAAGTTTGGCCGTTTTCTTAGTCAATATGACTTTATTTTTATCTAAATTAGCAGTCAAATGAACGTACTTCTTAAAGTTTTTCACAGACTGTGGTGTATAGACGTTAACGTCATTGACTTGTTTTTCTCCAGCTTTCAATTTAGCCGTTGTAGAATTGATCTTAGTGTCATTCTGATAAGTTTTATCTTGATTCAAAATTTTATCGACTTTACTATAATTAGCATCCTCGTTCATTTTTACAACTGCTTGATAACTGAAAATATTCTTATACTGCAAGTTACCACTGGCTGTAATTGAATTCTGAATTCCAAAGCCAGTTAAGATCAAAGCCGTTCCGCCAGCAATTCCGATAATAGTCATAAACATTCTGGATTTGAAACGGAAAAGATTCCGATAACTAACTTTTCGATTGAAACTTAAATGATTCCAAAGTGGTTTGATTCTTTCCAATAAAATCTTTTTAGCCGACTTAGGAGATTTAGGTAACATCAACGAAGCTGGACCTTCATCCAATTCTCTTCTAACCACAATAACGGCAGCACCGACAGTCGCTAGTAGGGAGAAAATTAAGGCAATCAATAACGTTTGCCAAGTTGAACCGATGACCCAATCTAAAGCAATGTACTGTTTATACATCGACAATACAATTCGAGGCAAGGTCTCCGTTCCAATCACAGCACCTAATACTGCTCCAATTAGACCAGCCGACAAAGCATAATAAATATAGTTTCGAGCAATCGCCCATTTACTGTATCCTAAAGCCTTGAAGGTACCAATTTCTCCACGTGCTTCTTCAACCATTCTTGTGATTGTTGTGAAAGTAATCAAAGCCGCAATTAGGAAAAAGAAGACTGGGAAGACATTGGCAATGGCCGCGATTCGATCAGAACTTTCACCATAAGCTGAAAATCCAGTCAAATCCTGGCGAGTCTGCCAAGTATACGTCGTCTTGGATTGTTTCATAATCTTCTTTTTAGCAGCATCTAATTTCTGTTGTTGTACAGCTGCTGCTGTAGAATTAACTGCTTTTAATTGATCTAGAGCTGTTTGTTGTTGATTCAAAGTGGCTAGATAACTCCCAGCTACTTCTTTTGTTCTTTGCTGAGGGCGTGACTTGAATTCACGTTTTAAAGCCTTAACCTTTTTGTCCACAGCATCTTTATAGCTACTACTAAAAGTATTCTTATCCTTTAAAGAATTGAAATGAATATTCAACAAAGTAGCTGTTGAAAGGTTCATTTGACTCTTAGGAATGTAGGCAAACAAACTGACCTGTCCATCAGCAATATTAGTTACACCACGGGACTGATTATCAATATACTGTGGCGAATCGACGAAACCAACAATTTTATAAGAACGTTGCTTCAAATCGGCACTTTTAGAAAATTTAAAAGTATCGCCTATTTTATAATCATATTTATTACGAGCATTCTTATCTAAAACAATCTCATGATCATTTTTAGGCAAGCGTCCATTTCGAATGATCAATTGATTCTGTTTAGCATTTTTATCATAGCCATACAGGGCAATCGCAACTTTAGATTTGCCACCCATGACATATTTGAATTTAGTTGTTTCAGCCTTAGCTCCCGCAACCTTTTCAGCCAACTGGATATCCTTTTTTCCAAAACCAGTCGTCGACAAGACTTGTACATCTGACAAATTCTTATCGGCAACCGTTTTATTCAATGAATCATTCAAACTAGGTCCTGTTGCTTTGACACCGACAAAGATCAATACACCTAGCATAATGATTAGGATAATCGCAATAAATCGTCCTTTGGCTTTGTTGATACTGCGCATCATATTTTTCGTTAAAGGTTTCATGATTTACCACTCAATATCTTTCACTGGTGTCGGTGTCTGATTATCTTCAACTGATTGAACTTTTGCATCATGAATCCGAATCACGCGATCAGCCATCTTGGCCAATGCTGAATTGTGGGTAATGACGATTACTGTTTTATTGTTCTTATGACTAGCATCCTGTAAGAGCGTCAAAACTTGCTTACCTGTCTCATAATCCAAAGCTCCGGTTGGTTCATCACATAACAGTAACTTGGGATTCTTGGCTAAAGCACGGGCTATCGCAACACGCTGCTGTTCCCCACCAGATAATTGAGAAGGAAAATTATCGATTCGATTACCCAAACCAACAGCTTTCAAAGTATCGGTCGCATCTAGAGCATCTTTAACAATTGCCGAAGCCAGTTCAACATTCTCTTTTGTTGTTAAATTAGGAATCAAATTGTAAAACTGAAAAATAAAGCCAACATCGTTACGACGATAGGTAGTTAACTCACGTTCGGAAAACTTTGCAATATCCGTACCATCGATAACAACTTGACCATCGGTTGGTGTATCCATTCCACCTAAAATATTTAAAACAGTCGATTTACCAGCACCACTAGGTCCCAGAATGACTGTCAATTTACCTTTATCGACATCAAACGTCAATTTGTCATTGGCGACAATCGTTGTTTCTCCCATTTGGTACTTTTTCGATTCATTCCTCACTTCGATATATGCCATACGCTCTCACCTTTCTTAATACATCTATTATAGTGGAAAGCGAATACATCTTTAAGGTAAAAATCTACAAATTATTTTATAGAAAAAGATTATTAAATCTTAATCTCACTATGTTTTTTAAAATGAAGATTATTTAGTTTCAATTGTAGGAATGCAATTAAAGAACAAATAGCAAAGATCACTAATGTTATCAAGAGAAACTGGACAAGCTGTTGTTTTGGAAATAAGGATTCAGCCGTTGCTGTACTTTTTGAAAAGAGCATTGGTAAATCATCAAAGATATGGAACATAATTGCTAATGACAAGTTATGTGTCTGATTGTAAAGCACTCCGTACAACATTCCTGAAGCGGCTGCCACTATCATTTGAGCTACTACGACCCATTTATTGGTTACATTGAACATATTTCCAATATGAATCAATCCAAAACTAACTGAACTTATCAGGATCACTAAGAATGGCTTCGAATGTAAAATTTTTTCTAGTTGTGCCATCAACAAACCACGATAGACATATTCTTCACCAATTCCAATTAACAACACGGTCAGAAATACACTCCACCCTGCTTTGGGAAATCCTAAATTATTGAATTTTCCAAAAAATAACATAAATACTAATAATGGAATCATATTCAAAACTTGTTTGAGAATATGGTCTGTATTGAAGAATGTAACTTTTAATTTCCAGAATTTAAGATTGCAGGTCACCGCAATCAAGATAAGTAATGCATCCAAAATTATTTGTGCATATTTTTGATCAAACTTCACAATCGGATATATTGCATCAACTATTAAAATCGTAACTGGTACTAACAAAATAATTAGAACGACTGATAACCAATCTTGTTTATGACTCATTTTCCCTACCTCCGTATTTGTTACCTTTAAGATAGATCTCTGTTAGATTGGTTGGAAAGTTATATCTTGAGTGTGCGAATTTTTGCTCTTGAATATAAAAAAAACGATAAAACTTTTATTTGTTTTATCGTTCTTTTTCTTAGTTGGTTGGATGTTCTGTTTTAAATAACTATGGTTCTATGCTTTATAGTGAAAACGAGCTACGCAGGCCAGATTCCTGTGCTTTGCCTGACTTCACGAACTGTCTGCTACGCAGCCAATTCGCAAAGTCCTGCAAATGCTCAGAATCTAA
>NZ_LNUA01000034.1 GCF_009764355.1 Companilactobacillus bobalius
AGATTTATGCCTGTCGAATTCCTGTGAGCTTTCAGGGGCTTTTTTAGACGGTTCTTTTAGTCCTGCACGCTCTAGCCACTTTTCAGGTAAATTAATACCTAGTTTTTTGTGTAGAAACTCATCAACATTGCGCACAATGTCTTGAAGTGTTCCGACTAACTTTCGCAAACGAACATTTTCTCTTTCGAGGTCATTATATTCCCACGTTGTTCTAGTCAGTTTATCTCCTAACGAGTCGGCTTCACGCCTTGCTCTAGCATGCATTTGATTGTAATTATCACTAAAAGACGCCCGTTGTTCCAAATCAGCGAGATCAGATTTATCAACCGTGACTTTATTTTTATTCATCAAGGTGGGTTTACTAGCAATTTTTTTGTTATCCCGTGGCTTGATTTCATCAAGCTGTTTTTTTGTATGTGCAAGCTTTACTTGTGTCTCTTGTTTTTCGGTCTCTATTTTTTTCAATTCTTCCCGCATAGCTTTGTATTCGGGTACTGATAAGTTCTTACGCTCTTTATTTTTGTTGCCACGTTCAACATCAAAGCCATTTTCTTTGAGGTACTGTGGGAATTCCTCTTGAATACGTTGTAAGGCTTCACGATTGAATATACGCTTAGCTGAGAGCTTTTTATCATCATCAAAGGGCACAATGCCCATATGCATGTGTGGGGTCTTTTCGTCCATATGAACGACTGCATAGCGAATATTTTCGTCACCATAGTTATCTGCAAAATATTGTTTGGCTGTTTCAAAATATTTGCGGGTTTCGGCTTCGTCTAATTGCTCAAAAAAATCTTTGTCACTGGTTAGAATCCATTCATTGACTAAAACAGCGTCTTTGCGAACTGCCCGCTTACTCGCTTTGTTTTCGTTGATATAGGCTTCAATATCCGTTTTAAAATTATCAGTGCGCCCAACCACCAAATCATAATTCAGGTGGGAGCGGGAAACATCAATATCTTCGTTGCTGTGATTAGTCGTTTTCCGTTGGTCATGATTGCCAATGCCGACTAAATTATCAGCTTTTAATTTCGTCATTCTAGCCACTGCAAAACTCATTGTATGCACCTCATTTCGGAGTTATCTTCCAAGTAAAGTATAACACACTATACTTTACATTCGTAAAGGTGTGCTCTCCGAGGGTCAAAGCAAGAACCTGGCTTGTGCCAGATTCCCAAAGTCAAAAGCAAAAAAATAACCGCTGCTGCCGTTTCTTTTTCCTAGTAACAGAAATGAGATTTTCACCTTTGCGCTTTTCCGCAACGGTTGCAAATTCATTCCCAAGATCAAGTAAAAAAACCATGGGCTTTGCCCAAACCCACGAGGGAAAAATTTCCCCTCGACCCCCTCCAAAAAACTCCCCCAACCCCCTCACTTTTTGAGGGGGCTCCCTCGCCGGTTGGCAGGACAAAACAAAGTTTTGTCAATGCCGAGAGGGTGGAAAATCAGTGGCTCGTATCAACTCCTTAAATTCCTTCCGCTTTGCTCCAGTCAGACATTTACCGTTGACACTTCCCGTTTATCTTTCCTTCTGGCCAAATAAAAAAAGAGTAGCCGTAGCCACTCTTAATTTTACTTATTCAACAATCGCGCCCGATTGCGGCATACTTAAAAATAATCTCAATATTTTTTTGATCTTCTATTCCTCGATTATTCCATATCCTTCTGGTGCAGGAATCCCATGTTCTGCAGAACGACTGACTGATTCCCACTCTTTCCATGTAGATATACGTTTTTCTGCATTTTCAACAGCTAAATCATAAACAAGGCTTCCTAGAATCAATCGGAGAGGCGGATTCTCACTATTAACCAGTTTCATTATAGCTTCGGCAGCCAACTTAGGGTCACTATCAACTGATTCGGTTGAGTTTTGTTGAGCCAACTTCTCACGTAATGAATCATACTCTTTGTTCTGTGTGGTAAAACTCATTTTTAAGTATAGATTCGTCCAATAGCCTCCGGGTTCAACGATAGATACCTTTACACCAAAATGTGCAGCTTCTTGTGCTAATGCCTCGCTAAATCCTTCTAAAGCAAATTTGCTAGCACTATAGATTCCCGACATTGGACCAGTAATCAGTCCACCAATACTAGATATCTGTATAATATGACCTGATCCTTGTGTCCGTAAGTACGGCATAGCTGCTTGACAAATCCAAATTGCACCATAGAAATTAGTCTCCATTTGACTTCTAACTTCATCTTCACTAAATTCTTCAATCATTCCCAATACCATATTTCCTGCATTGTTAATGACAATATCGATCCTTCCAAAATGTTTAATGGCAGTTTCCACTGTAGTAAAAACAGCACTTCTATCAGTAACATCAAGACTTAACGGAAGTAACATTCCTTCAAACTGGTATTTTAACTCATTAAGTTTTTCAATATTTCTAGCAACACCAACAACCTTATCTCCTGACTCTAGTACTTTTTTAGTGAACTCGTATCCTAGTCCACTGCTCGCTCCTGTAATAAACCATACTCGTGTATTTTCTACGTTACTAAATGTCATAAATAATTTCCTCCATTAATCATGTAATATTTAGGTAGCAATTACCCGATATAAAAAAGGGTGAGTACCAAATATTTTATCCAAAAAAGGCTCAGCAAAAAGGGAAAACAAAAAAACGCAAAACGTAATAGAAAAAGGTATCCAAAATGCAGTTTTATTTCTGTTTTTCATCTCTAATCTCCTTATCGTTCAATATTTCGCCCGTTTCTTTATCAATATCGCCCCTGCCGTATCTTCGTTCTTGATAGACTGCGTCAAAATATAGCCTTACCAAGGCAGTATGCGCACGCAAAACGGAGTTAATTATTTTCATACTAGGAAGCCCATACTCATTACCATGAACTCTAACAAAACGCTTCAATTCACGTATATTAGCTATCCCATATTCATCAATCAAATCACAGACAGTATTCAACATATCGTCTTTATCTTCCACATCAAGCGATATATATCTATCAATATCAAAATTATTAATCAGCGTAATATCTTGTTTATTATATTTATGCTTTTTCTTCTCGATAGCGTCTTTCGACTCATGAGTAAGATATAAATACATACTTGTCATACTTCTGATGACTATTTGTACTTTAGCAATACTCTGATCGCCTAGAAGCTGTTTAATTTTGTACCGAACACTATCAGCAGTAACTGGGTTTTTAGCCACATAGACAACATGATAATGTGGCTTTTTAAAATCTTGTCCTGGCACAGTACTTTTATCTTTATCATGCAATGGACTAACAGCAATTGGGACACCAATTAATTCCAATTTCGACTTCCAATCTTCTGGAATAGATTCGGGATATAACAAAAAGGTGAAGTATCTTGATTTGTCTTTTGCCATAATGGTAGAATAACCTTGTTAGAACAACAATGTTTAGCGGAAACTTTCGTCTTGCCCAAGCCGAGTTTTCGCTTATTTTTTTTGTTCTAATTCCTTTCTTGAATAATCTTCTAAAGCTAAAGCTAAAATCGCAGACTTGGAAAAACCTTTTTCTTTCGCAAGTTTTTCCAAAGTAGAATACTGGTCTTCAGTTAAACTGACCGTAATTCTTTTTTTATTTGTAGCCATATTTTTTACTCCAAACTAAATTAATTTTAAGTACACCACTATTATGCGTTTTTGCAACATTATTGTCAACAATATGTGCTAGAAACCTCTATTTTGCTAAAAACTCGCTAAAAACTCGCCAAAAACTCGCCGAGATATAAAACTCTGTAACCATTGATATCAAAGGCTTAAAATCACTTTTTTATCAAAATTGGCACTCGGCACTTAAAAGGGGGGTCGTAGTACGGGAGCGAAAATCGCTCCCTGCCCCCTGATTTTCAAAATTTTTATTCCACTCAAACCAAAATATGGGCTCCGCCCAAACCCGCAAGCTGTGTCAGCTTGACCCCATAAATGAGCGGGAGCTCCCGCTCAAACTCACCCCGCACTCGCCGTGGGGCAGGCAAAAAAAGCAGGTGTGCTTTTCTTTGCATGCGCAAAAGTGTTTTATCCGCTAGTCTATCAACTCCTTAAAGCCTCAAAAAAGGGGCTAACTGCTAAAGCAGCAAGCCCCTTTAATTCGATTTACCGTTGACAGACACAAAGTTAACTACGTTCAATCTAGTGAGATGTTAAATTAAGCTCTTAAACGCCATTTTAAGCCCATATAAGTGTTTTAAAGATGTGGACCGCCTAATTCATCAGATTTATGCCTGTCGAATTCCTGTGAGCTTTCAGGGGCTTTTTTAGACGGTTCTTTTAGTCCTGCACGCTCTAGCCACTTTTCAGGTAAATTAATACCTAGTTTTTTGTGTAGAAACTCATCAACATTGCGCACAATGTCTTGAAGTGTTCCGCCTAACTTTCGCAAACGAACATTTTCTCTTTCGAGGTCATTATATTCCCACGTTGTTCTAGTCAGTTTATCTCCTAACGAGTCGGCTTCACGCCTTGCTCTAGCATGCATTTGATTGTAATTAT
>NZ_LNUA01000035.1 GCF_009764355.1 Companilactobacillus bobalius
TTGGCTTTCGCCAATTCAGTGTTAAGACTGGTTTAGAGCTGTCAATTCCTTATGCTCCCACGCTTTGCTCGTCCGCTACCATTGACAGCAAACAGTTAGTTTTTTTGAATCTTAACAAGAACTTATCTGCTATGTTCGTTTTTTAGGGCCTTATTTTTCGTTTCTAGCAATTTTAAGACTATTCATATATATTTATACCAAAACAAAAATAAAAAGCCCTCAGCAGGCTCTTAGAGGGCTAAATAACGAAGCCTGGACGATTATTAATATCTTCTTGCCTTTTTTGCAAAAAATAAGTATCAAGGGAATCATACAGATTCCTTTTGATCTCGCCAGGTTCATTGACAAAAGCTTCAAACAATTCTTGAATATCAACTTGCCAAGGATCAGCAAGCATTTCATCAATTGGCTTTAATACTTTCTTTTCGTCAATCTTAATGACTCCTAACATCAAAATAATGCTTTCAGTTTAAATTCACAGATCTTATAGCACCGTTATTCAAAATTTATTACCAAGCTTATAAAGATTATCTGCACAAAGCAATTAAAAAATTTTGGCTTAAAACAGTGGGATCTGCAACACTTTTTAAATATTTAAACCATAACAATCTTAGTTAGGTGCAAACATAAATTGAATTAAAAATACAGTCAATTCAACAACGGCAAAAACAGATTTTATAGTTATCAGTAAACCGAGTGAAACGAGGTCAATGCGCACTTACACCCTTGACAAGTGTCAAGGGTAGATTTAATCCCCATCGATGGGTATTATTTGTATTAGAAGGCTAGCGCCAACTATAAAAAACCTAGAGTAAACCCTCAAAAACCTAGAGCTGAATATCAAGATTGATCAATCACATTACGAAGGATCCAATGACTATAAGCAAGACGAGCACCAGGAGTTATCACCCAGGGGTGATTAATTTCAAAAATTTGAATTTCAGTTGCTAAGTAAAGTGGCGTCTTACCATGATTAAAAGCAAAAACGGGTTGCGGAAAATCAGGCTTATTAGCAACTTGATGAACACTTTGACGAGAGTTCATCTGCCAACGAATTTTTAAGTCTTCACGCGACAATAATTGCGGTAATTGTGTTTTTTCAATTTGAGCTTGTTGTTGCAACTTTTGTGTAAAGGCTTGTTTAGTCTTGTTTTGATGCCAATCATCAAAAAGATCATACTTGTTGGTTTCAAAATCTAAATCCATAAAGCCAGCCTCCTAACCAAAATCAATTTGATCCAGCATCGTTTCGGTACTGGCCTGGTCTAAACCTAAATAAGCTAAAGTCATCGCCTCACTGGAATGATTGAGCAGATTCATGACTAAGCCAATATTATAATTTGATTGCGTGTAGACTCGATAAGCCCCGGTTTTGCGCATCGTATGAGTACCCAGATAATTAATTCCTAACAGATCGCCAACCTTACTCATAATTTTGTAGAACTGTTTTTCCGTGATATGGCGCTCGGGGTGTTGAATGGAAGGAAAGAGCCACTCAGAGGCTAGTCTATGATTAAGTAGCCATTGACGGTACAATAAGAGCTCTGTTTGAACTGGTTTAAGATACAAGATATTAGGCTTACCCGTTTTTCGGTCGTGAATGAACGCATTTTGTTTAATAGAACCGTCCGGATTAAAAATATCGGTTTGTTTTAAGCGCATGACATCACTCACTCGCAGTAGCGTAGCTTTGCCAACTTGAAAAACTGTATAGTTACGCCGGCCAGCTTTAAAGTTATTGAGTAAAGTATCTTGAACATCATTAAGTACATTTGAATCTTTGATTGGTAGGACAATTTGTTGCATATAAAAATCACCTCGTTGGTGGAGACGTAATCCCTTGGTACAAGCGGAAATATGAATTTCACACTTCCGCTTGTACCAAGGATTTGTGTAATAACATATTTGTTTGCTTTTTGATAGCCAATAAGCTATCATGTGAATATGAAAAAAATGGAATTTGACTATTATGACTGGAATGAATTTAAACAATTTTTGGATCAATTACCTGATAAAGACGCTGCCAAATTAATTGCGACCATTCAAAATATTGAAAATAACGGTCTAATCATCGCAGAACGTCAATTATGGGTCAAAAAGCTAGAAAACAATCTCTATGAGATTCGTTCTAAGAGAGCTTCAAATATTCAGAGAGCTATCTATTTCCAAGTACAAGGATCTCAGTACTTAATCACCAATGCATTCACAAAGAAAACGCAAAAAACACCAGAAAGTGAAAAGAAAATTGCTCGGAATCGACGCAGCAAGTATTTTAACAAGGAGGACCAACAATGAGTAAAATTGACGCATATGTTACTGAAAGAAGTAAAAACAATCCTGATTTTGCAAAACTCGTTGAACAAGAAAACATCAATTTAGAGGTAGCAGTTAAAGTCCGTGATCTCCGTGAAAATATGGGTATGAGTCAACGTGCATTTGCTAGTCTAATTGGTAAACCACAATCAACCATTGCTAGAATTGAAAATGGATCAATGAATGCTTCGACTAGGGTATTGTCTGAGATTGCGCAGGCAACTAATCAGCGATTAACCATTCAATTTATGCCGGTAATATAATTAAAAACTACCAATGCTAAGGAGTTAGAAATAATGGATTCAGGTAAGCAATCATTAAATAATAATAAAATGTTAGAAGCAATCACAAATAATGATTTTCGCTCACTCTTAAAATTAGTCGTTGAAAATCCAGTTGCACATGTTAACAGATCTGAATATTTAGCAAAAGTATTTAAAGTAACAGAATCAGATATTATCAATGGGCACTTAGATATTTCCTTAAAAGAAAGAAAAAAAGTTGCACAAAAACAAATTACAGCAACGGTAAGAAATACTACTGTTATTTCTTTTCTTACTGGAATTCCCGGGGGAATTGCAATAGCAGGGACAATACCTGGCGATATTATTCAAAACATGGTTTACTCCATCAGATTGGCTCAACAATTAGCCTATATATATGATTTTGATGATTTGATCGAAGAAGATGGAAAAATTCAAACAAATGGATTGTTATTATTTTTAGGAACAATGGCTGGAGTAAATGGATCAGCTTCTTTGTTGCGGGTGTCAAGTTCTAATGCTATAAAGTATGCTTCTAAACAAATATTAGGGAAACCTTTAATGAAAACTTTGTGGTACCCATTATTAAAAAAAATAACTAGTATAGTTGCTAGCAAAACACTAACCAAAAAGGGACTAGCCTCTGGAATTGCGAAAATTGTTCCAGTCGTTGGTGGGGTTACTTCGGGAAGTATAACTATGATTGGAATGGAAATGTCAGCTAAGAAACTAAATTCAGAGTTATTAAGGGGATTTGAACAGAATTATTCAGAAAGAGATTATGAAAAAGATATAAAAATTATTGAAGCAGAAATAATATAAATAGGGTCCTTATCAAGGGACTATAAATTGTATAAACACATAAATAACCCCCAATATCTACATTATAGATATTAGGGGTTATTCTTTCAATGTTTTTGAGGGGCTATTTGTTAATTATAGACCCTGAATGATTTTTAACTAAAAATGGCAATAAGTATTTTGGTATTATTTGAAAAATTGAATTTCAATTATGTCTTAACAATAATAGAGCACCCATAATTACTATGAAGATTGGTAAGTAGGACATCAAAAATATGGGTCTCATCATACAACACAAAAAAGATTCTCCGGATCTAATGGGCTGCATTGAAAAATCAATATCTTTTTCATCTTTTTTCCTTACAACATCATAAAGATTTCGGAAATATCTTTCCTCTCTTAGATAAAAAGTATCGCTAACCCAAAACATTAAGCAAAAAAAGAGACATAATAACAAAATTAAGTAGCTCATAGATTTATTGATATTAGCTAAATACACAGTTATTAATCCACCAAGTATCGTCAATGACCACCCTTTTATAAGAAATGAATTAGATGACATACGATTAATAACGTCTTCAATCATTTGAATATGCAAACGCTTATTTTCACCGTTTTTCACGTATATATCCTCCAAAATATAAATTAGCCTATTAGGGCTTCCTGCACATATTATAGTCAGCAATGCTATTTCTTAAAGAGATAGCTCTGTCTAAGCAGCCATCAACATCTAATATAAAATCTTTCCACTCGATAGCAGTAATATATGAGCTATTACCAAAATAGACAGTTTTTCCATAAATCTCTTTAATATCAGGATTTTTCTGATTAAACATGTTTTTAGCTATTACTTGAAAAGTTTTATCTGTATGTATTGTTCTTACTGTCTTTTCTTTTGGATTATCTTGTTCTTCATAAGTCCAATGAGTTATAAAATATTCATAACTATTAAGTTCATCAGGAAGAACAACTGCAATAATAGCGTTGGGTAAACTCCTTGTTGTTATTCTTGTTTGTGTACGTAAAGAATAAGCAATTTCCCATGGAATCCATTGATCTTTTTCAGGCTTGAAGCGTTCAACCATATTAGGGGAAATCAAAACTAAAGTAACTGACGAGTCCCATATTTTTTCCTTTAATTTTGTACGTATAGTTTCATCTTTAAATACGCTTAGATCTTGGTCATCATTTTCGGCCTTGTTTAAATCATCGCCACTAAATTTAGTAGTTTGCAGGTAATCAACATAATCCCTAACGGTATTTTTATAGTATCCACTTAGTGATGCTACATTACTATCTTTGTATTTGTATGAAACAAAAACTTTGTATCCCAATACAATTTCCCCCAATTTAATAACGACCGTTTTATAATCTATGAGAATATAATAGATCTAACGGTTTACGGTTACCCTTATTTTGTATAGAACTCCACTGGCGTTTCCAATTCACTAAATCATCTCTCGTTATTTTTAATAATTTGGTGAGTTCTTGAGTTACATCATGCTGGAAAGGTGGGAGTTCATTAGAACTCTTATTGATATAATCAGATTGTCTAATTTCTGTCTCTAATAGTAGTCTTTCTGGTACTTTTTTATTTATAAGCCTAGTAGTTTGAAGCTCATCATATATCCATGGAGAATTAGTCTTATTTTTAATAGTGTTAACAACACTAATAGAATTTTCTGTGTTTAAGAAAATAATACATTCACAAGAATCAATCATGTCATGCAATGCTGATGACAATATCAAATTTACTTGGCTAGTTGAATAGTTTCGCTTGTCATAGTCATAAGTTATCATGCCATTTTTTTTATTTTTAGACAAAACACAATAATTATCATCAATCTTTTTAAGAAGATCATTTGAGTATCCCCAAACGGTTGAATCTATAAAGGCATCAATATCAAACTCATTTTTTAACCAACACGCTATTCTCTTAGCAATCAACACATCATTGTGAGAGTGTGATATGAAAACATCATAATTGTTTTCTGGAAACCAATTATTTTTTAATTTAGTTACGTCTATTATTCCAGTTTCATCTTTCAAATCTATATTAGAGCTAACTCTATCCAATAAATTTGAACGAAGTTTACGTAAACCTGATGAATACAATTCAAGATCTTGAGAAGAAATGTCCATAAAATCCATTTTATCTGCACGATTTAAAGTTAAGTTAAAACCCTTATACAAAATATATACCCCTCTCTTTTATCACTAATATGATTTATTCAGTTAATTAACTATATAAAATTTTTGCTAATATAAGAAATCTTTACCAAAAGTGCCACCAGTTTTTATTGCGCTTATTTTTATACATGTCCTCTTCTGGAGAATTGTTTTGTCGTTTCTGAGATGACTTAGAAGTTTCAAGTAAGCCATTTATTTTTTGAATATGGGCTTTTAGCTCTCTATTTTCTGCTACAGTTGTTAATTGAAGTTGTTGTTGCTGATCTATCAGTTTTATTAGATGATCTATTTGTTGGTCTTTGGTAGCAAGCTGTTTGTCACGTTGAGACTTTAAATCTGCTACTTCTCTTCTTAGAGTAGCGATTAGCTCATTATTTTCTTCGCTAGTCTTTGTCTCTTTTTTGCTACCTGTTTGTTGGTTCTTTGCTACCAAAGGCTTTGCTACTTTGTCTCTGATAATCCTTTCAGCTTTAGGGCTAATCATGTTTGTACCCTGACTATCTTTTTGCCGATTCTTTGCTGGTAGTCTTTGGTAATGATATTGAATAGTCTGTTTGGAGACATTCAATTGATCAGCAAGTTCTCTAATAGTTTTAGGCATGTTTTCCAAACCCCTTTCGGAGTTCAGCAAGCATTTCTTGTCTTGTCTGATCTCTTATTGTTTTATCATGCTCAATCTGTCGTTCGGCTAAAATCTGTTTTTCAGTTGAGCCTAGTGGTAGGCCTTTAACTTTATCGGTAGCACGCCATTTTTCTTGTTCTGTTAATTCACCATTATTCTGGATATTAAAAAGTTTTTGACGCTCATCTTGGAACTTACCTTGAGAAAAGTCGTTTGCGTCTTTTCTTTCAGGCTTCCAAGTAAAAGTATAACCAATCACTGGTTTCCCACGACCTTTACCATATTTTTTTCGTATAGTTAGGCCTCTAAACAAAGGGGTTAGTTCTTCCTTAATTGGGCGAATAACCCTAGATTCAACGTTCGCAGGCTTACTCCAATAGCTTTGTGGAATATCTAGTAGTTCAAAGAAATCATTTTTAGAAAAATAAGCATAACCAGTGGTTCGGAATTGTTTAAGAATACGAAAAGTTGTTTTTGCGTAACTACTCTTTAAATCTCGGAACTCTGTCAAAGCATAACGAACCCAACTTTCGAGATTATTTAGAAGTTTCAACGCTTTGGGATAAATTTGAATATCAACATAAGGAACGTCTGCAGATCCCTTAATTTCAAATCGAGTGAACATGACAAACATCTCTCTATCAAGACCATCTTTACTTCGAGAGCCAAATCTAAGACCTAGTATTTTTTGATATGTACTTTGTATGTCATCAATAAACCGATTATTTGCGGTTGGCTTATAGGCACTTAACTCTTTTAACTGATCAAAGGTAAATCTAACAGTATCATCACCTTTATCACGCATTCTAGAAACTACAGAAAAGAACAAATTCATTTCTACAGGAGTAAACCTTCGCAAGGGGATTGTATTTAATTCAGGGTCATATTTGACTAATTCATTGCTCATAAAATAACCTCCTTGAATAATACTACCTTATTTGAATACAGGAGTAAATAAATGTAGTCGATAAACAGACAAAATGTAGTCGATAAACAGACAAAATGTAGTCGATAAACTTCTGTACGCCTTGGGGGAGTAAGGCGCAATAGGGGTCTAAAAGAGGTTTAAAAGAGGTTTATAAAAGAGGTATAAAAGAGGCACCGCTGTACAAGATCAAAATCTAAAACAAAAATACAAAGGAGTGAGCCAAAAACCGGCTCACATTAAATTCCAGTCGCTATGCTCCTTGCGCCTCACTTCGTTCGTTGCCTAAAAAGGTGTGGCAAGCCACATTAATTCGGGCGCTGACGCCCCGAACCCCGTCCAAGCTGAGCCAGCTTAACCGCTTTTTCACTCGCCGTTAGGCAGGAAAGCAAAGTTTTATAGAAACTTTGGCTTTCGCCAATTCAGTGTTAAGACTGGTTTAGAGCTGTCAATTCCTTATGCTCCCACGCTGCGCTCGTCCGCTACCATTGACAGCAAATAGTTAGCTTTTCTAAAACTTGATAAAGATTTAACTGCTATGTCCCTTTTTAAGGGCCTTATTTTTTGTTCTCAGCGATTTTAAGGCTACTTATATACATTTATACCAAAGTCAAAATAAAAATCCCTCAGCGACTTTTTAGAGGCCTAAATTACAAAGACTGGGCGATTAATAATATCTTCTTGTCTTTTTTGCAAAATATAAGTATACAGGGAACCATACAAGTTCTTTTTGATCTCGTCAGGTTCATTGACAGAAGCTTCAAACAATTCTTGAATATCAACTTGCCATGGATCAGCAAGCATTTCATCAATTGGTTTTAATACTTTCTTTTCGTCCATCCTAATTACTCCTGACATCAAAATAATGATTTCAGTTTAGATTTACAGATTTTACAGTACCGTTATTCAAAATTTGTTACCAAACTTATAAAGATTCTTTGCACAGAACGATTAAAAAAATCTGGCTTAAAACAGCGTAATCCGCAACACTTTTTAAATATTTAAAACATAACAATCTTAGTTAGGTGCAAACATAAATTGAATTAAAAATACAGTCAATTCAACAACGACAAAAATTGATTTTATGGTTATCAGAAGACCGAGTGAAACAAGGTCAGTGCGCACTTACACATAGAATGAATTCTATGTTGTGCTAGACCCATTAAAAACCTGTATCAGAAGTCGCCGTTGGCGACAACAAAATCAAACTAATTTACCCAAAATCAATTTGATCTAACATACTTTAGGTACTTGCTTGGTCTAAGCCTAAATAAGCTAAAGTCATTAATTCACTTGAATGATTTAATAAGTGCATGACTAAGCCAATATTGTAATTTGATTGCGTGTAAACACGATAAGCCCCAGTTTTGCGCATCGTATGAGTACCTAGATAATTAATTCCTAATAGATCGTCAACCTTACTCATAATTTTGTAGAACTGCTTTTCAGTAATATGGCGTGCTGACATTACTTATTTGGAATTATGTCCAGGAACCTGGGGTTATCTCAGTTCTATTTACGAACCAAAGGTTCATCAAGTTCTTGCTTTCAAGATTGGTCGTCAGATGGAGGCGACGTTAGTTGTAGAAACGATTAATCAGGCGCTTGAATGTCATCAAAAGCCACAATATTTTCACTCTGACATGGGTTCACAGTACACCAGCAACGAAGTTGAAACTTTACTTGAACGGCATCAGATTAGCCACTCATACTCAAAACAAGGTTATCCTTATGATAATGGGCCAATTGAAGCTTTTCACTCATTGTTGAAGAGAGAGTTTGCCTTTCAAACAACTTTTTCCAATTTTGAGGACTTGGTAATCCGAACCTCAAATTACATCAGTTGGTTTAATTCCGACAGAATTAGAACGAGTGTTTAGAAAAAGATGTGCCATTTATTGACATAGGAGCAATTCGAAACTTAGTAAACATAACAAATAATTCTTTATTTAATTCAGAGTTACTTCAGCAATCAAAATAGGAGTCCATCAGTTTTTCATAAGTTTATCGCATATTTTTCTCCAAGCGAATATTTAAAGTTGGTTTATAGTTACTCAAATTTTGAAGTTAATAATAAGAGGATCGAACGGTCTAATTTTATTATCATAATCATACATATGAGAGATAAATGGGAAAATAAATTTATTTCAATTGAAGTAAACTTCCGCAAGGAAATGGTATTTAATTCAGAAACATATTTTATCAATTTATTACTAATAAAATACTCCCAAGACCTAAAAAAGCCCCCATGAAAATTACATCACAGGGAGCTTTACAAACCATAAAATATTAATTACTTGTTGCGTGTTCTGTAGTGGCAGCAGCTTCAGCTTCTTTAATATGTGCTTCTTTATCAGCTGCAACTTGTTCTTGTCCATACAAGATTTGATCTTGTTTGTGTACAAATGGCCAGTAAACGAAGAACGAAAGTACTAAGACAATTGCTTGCCAAATCATCATCTTCCAACCACCGACTAATAAGCCAGAGATAACTGGTGGTGTGGTCCATGGCACCTGAACACCAGTAAAGTATGGAATAACACCTAATTTAATTAACCAATATGTGGAACCCATTGATATGGCTGGCATAAACATGAATGGCAAAATTAAAATTGGGTTCATAACAACTGGAACTCCGAACAAAACGGGTTCGTTAATATTGAAGAGTCCTGGTACGAATGACAAACGCCCAATACTCTTCATCTGAGCTGACTTGGCAAAGAATGCCATGAAGAAAACTAATCCAATTGTTATACCGGAACCAGTCACAGTACCAAATTGATCAAGTAAGGATGAAACGGCAATATGACCTCCATTTGCGGCTGTCACAACACCATGTGCCTTAAAAATTGCGGCATTCGATAAACTATTGGCACCTAAAATTGGACCCATGATACCACCGACAATAACCGCACCATGAATACCAAAGAACCAGAAGAATGGAATCAATAGTGAAATAATAAGAACGCCACCAAATGAGTCTGTCATTCCTTGTAATGGTGTCTGAATAGTTTGATAAATCCACTGTGTCATAGTTGTATGAGCAGTTGCATCAAATAAGATATAAACGATTAACCAACCGGTAATAATGACAAAGGATGGAATCAAGGCCACAAATGATTCTGCTACTGCTGGTGGAACTTGATCTGGTAATTTGATGGTCACATGATTTTTGATAAACCAAGAATAAATCCAACCAGTTAACAATCCAACAATAATAGCAGCGATCATACCTTGACCACCAAGCCAAGTCCGATCAATAAATCCAGTTAACATCGTTGGTGCCTGTGAAGCAGAAACCACAGTTTTAGTACCATTCATAACAGCTGTCGTAGGACGCATAATTAGGAAGAAACTTACCAAAGCCGTCATGCCGGCCGGCAAAGGTTCAAAACCATCATCTTTTACCCAAGTATAGGCAATTCCTACTACGGCAAAAATTGCTACCACTCCAAAAGAAGCGTTGTAGGCTTGCGTCCAGTAAGGAATTAACCCAGTTGCTTTCATCCAATTAGCAATTGGTGCGAATGGAAAGGCACTTAAAAGCAAGAATATAGATCCACTCATAATAAATGGCAAACTGACTAACATACCATTCTTTAGGCTTGTGATTGCTTTGGTATTAACAAACTTCATAATTGGAGGAAGAAGTTTGTTGTTAATCCAATCATTCATTAAAATCACCTCAAATAATAATTGAAAATCTTCGGCCGAAGATCATGTAACGTAAAGCGCTTTCAACAAATCCAGTATAAGCTTTAAAATGTCTTACTGTAAAGTTATTCCCCAAATAAAAAACATGTCCCATTAAATAAAGGGCTTATGTGTCCTAAATGGAACATGTTTCAAATGAATTTTTATACATAGAATTAGACCTGGCTAACTGCCTCACTGACAGGTGTTTTTCCCTCGCTAATTGCAAACTCTTTCTTAATTGTTTGATCATTATGCAACGTTGCAACAATCACTTCAGCCACATCTTCACGTGCAATTTGGCCCTTACGTTGATTAAGTTGAACTCCGCCCTTGCCAGTTTCATTTGGTCAACCACCATCGACTTTAGTCGATGGTGGTTGACGAACGTTTGAATCTTTGATGGGTAAGACAACTTGTCGCATAAGCTGTTAGTTCCTTTACTTTAAAATTAATTTAGTTGCAGAAAACCTAAAAATCGAATATTATAATGTAGTACGATGGTAAACTTAAAGGAGGCGGATTAGAATGAGTAATACTATTATTAAAAACAAGACAATTTCAACTCGTGTAACACCTGACATTAGTGAACGGGCTAAAGCTAATCTAGCAAAACAAGGGCTAACCGTTTCTGAGTATATACGCTTATCGTTAGTTAAAGCGGCCAATAATGAAGTTCGATTAGTCAGCTTTTTAGATTCTCCGGAAGCCTTAGCCGCTAAAAAAGAAGCAGAAACAGGGCAGGTCAAAAACATTGGTTCATTGACTGACTTTGAAGATTGGATCGATAAGCTAGATGCAAATTAAACAGACCAAATCTTTTGAACGTGAATTAAAAAAACTAGTCAAAAAACATTTCCCAATAACTGTCTTGAAGCCTTGTTTAGAAGCAATTGTTGAACAAGATGTACTTGTTTTGAAACAGATTAAAGATCATGCATTAAAAGGAAATTGGCGTGGCTATCGTGAATTTCACCCTGCCAGATATGGAAACTATGGTAAAAATTATGACAACTGGATTGTTATTTATCAGCTAGATCATGATGAATTGATTTTGTTATTGGTTGCAACTGGCTCCCATGAAATCTTGAATCAATAGCTATAGTTTAGGGGCACTTATAAAAAAATAAATTAAAATAACCCCCGATATCTACATTATAGATATTGGGGGCTATTCTTTCAATGTTTTCGAGGGGCGATTTTATAAAAATGGACCCTATTTATAATTTTGTACAAGTTCGAATAGATTATCTTTTATTTTGTTTCGAACTTTTCTAAAGGCTTGTAGTTTTTCTTTTTCTGTTCCAGTGGTTTTTGCAGGGTCGGGTAATGGCCAATGAATACTTGTAGCTTGTGGTGGAATAACTGGACATTTATCTCGTGCATCACCGCATAAAGTGACAATTAGATTAGCTGAATTGAAGTAATTTAAATCAATCAGTTTTGAATACTGCTGACTAATATCGACACCATCTTCTGCCATAACTTGTACTGCATTTTTGTTTAAACCATGCTTTTCTACGCCCGCACTTCTAATTTCAAATTTATCGGAAGGAAAAAGTTCTTTTGCGTATCCTTCGGCCATTTGGCTTCGACATGAATTCCCGGTACAGAGAAAATAGATTTTTTTCATTTGGTTACTCCTTAATCATAATATTTTCTTTTAATCCATAGTGCTACATCAACTAATAAGATCATTACCGGTACTTCAACCATTGGGCCAATAACGGCAGCAAATGCTTCTCCAGAATTCAAGCCAAATATAGCGACTGTTACTGCAACAGCTAATTCAAAGTTATTACTTGCAGCGGTGAAAGATTGTGTCGCAGAAATTGAATAACTAGTTTTAGTCTTTTTCGCAATCCAAAAGGTTATGAAGAACATTAAGACAAAATATAGTAATAAAGGAACAGCAATTCTTATTGCGTCCATTGGTAGTTGAACTACTTTTGCACCCTTGACAGAAAACATCACTACTATTGTAAAGAGTAAAGCCCAAGTAGTAATTCTACTTATTTTTGGTACATATTTATCTTCAAACCATTCTTTACCCTTTGTGCTAATGATAAAGTAACGAGAACCAATGCCCAAAATGAAAGGAATACCAAGATAAATAAAAACACTTTTAGCAATTTCACTCATTGTAATATTAATTGTCTGTGTTTGTAGCCCAAAGAATTTTGGTAAGACACTAATAAAGAAGTATGCATAAACGGAATATAGCAAAATCTGAAAAATTGAGTTAAAAGCTACTAGACCAGCAGCATAATCGTTATTACCCTGCGCTAATTCATTCCACACAATAACCATAGCAATACACCGTGCTAAACCGATCATGATTAAACCAATCATATAGTTTGGATAATTGTGTAGAAAGATAAAAGCAAGAGCAAACATTAAAATAGGGCCAACGATCCAATTTTGAACTAATGAAAAAGCAAGTTCCTTTTTGTCCTTAAATACATCACCCATTTTGCCATAATTAACTTTGGTTAGTGGTGGATATAGCATTAATATTAAGCCTATTGCTATTGGAATTGATGTTGTACCGATAGACCAACTATTAATTATTTTAGGGAGCGATGGAAAAGCTAAACCGCTAATAATTCCCAGTGCCATAGCTAAAAATACCCATAAGGTCATATAACGGTCCATGAATGATAAATTTTTAGAAGTACGCATAATAGCCCTCCATATAGATATTTATCTATGTATAATGCAAAATAAAAAAGCTAACAGTTTGAATGTGAATCCTTACATATGCAATGGTCAGTTTTAGATAGTATTTGTGTTAATTCACTAATCAGTCCTTCTTTTTTGTTTGAATTTAAAGAATAATAGTGCCACTTAGTATCTTTTCTTACGTTAACTAATCCACTTTTTTCCAGAATACTCATATGGTGGGATAGAGTCGGTTGTGTAAAGTTAAAGTGTGCAAGTATATCACACCCACACATCTCACCACAGGACAGCATTTCTAAAATCTTAAGACGGTTAGGTTCAGCAACCACCTTTAAAAGTGATGCCAAATCTTTATACTCATAGTGCATCAGTAAATTCCTCCACATTAAACATAGACGATTATCTATATTGTATCACATGAATAATGAAAAAGATTGCCGTTCGGATTAATTTTATAATCTACCAATTGACTTCTATTTCCAAAAATGCCACCAATTTTTATTATTATGTGTTCTATCTTCTTTGTCATTCACTTGCTGTTTTTGGCCTGGATTAGAGATTTCAATCAAGTCACTTAATTTGTGTACATGTTCTTTTAGTTCTTTGTTTTCTGTCACAGTTGTTAACTGAAGTTGTTGTTGCTGATCTATTAATTTGGTTAGATGATTAATTTGTCGGTCTTTGCTACTTATTTGCTGATCTTTGGTAGCAAGCTGTTTGTCCCGTTGAAACTTTAAATCTGCTACTTCTCTTCTTAGAGTAGCGATTAGCTCATTATTTTCTTTGCTAGTCTTTGTCGCTTTTTCGCTACCTGTTTGTTGGTTCTTTGCTACCAAGTTCTTTGCTACCTTGCCTCTAATAATCCTTTCAGCTGTAAGGCTGATCACGTTTTTACCTTGACTATCTTTTTGTCGGTTCTTTGTTGGTAGTCTTTGGTAGTGGTATTGAATAGTTTGTTTAGAGACCTTTAATTCATCAGCAAGTTCTCTAATTGTTTTAGGCATTATTTCCAAACCCCTTTCGGAGTTCAGCAAGTGCTTCTTGTCTTGCTTGATCTCTTATTTTTTTATCATGTTCAGCCTGTTTATCAGCCAATGCTTGTTTTTCAGTGGATCCTAGTGGTAATCCTTTAACTTTATCAGTAGCGCGCCATTTTTCCTGTTCTGTTAGTTCACTATTATGCTGAATATTGAAAAGTTTTTGTCGTTCATCTTGTAATTTGCCTTGTGAGAAGTCATTAGCGCCTTTCTTTTCTGGTTTCCAGGTAAATGAATACCCTATTACTGGTTTTCCACGTCCCTTGCCATATTTCTTTCTAATAGCTAGGCCTCTAAATAATGGTGTTAACTCTTCTTTGATGGGCTTTATAACATACCTATCAATATCTCCTGACTTTTTCCAATAGCTTTTAGGAATATCGAGTAATTCAAAAAAGTCTTCTTTTGATAAAAAAGCATAACCTGTTGTTCTAAAACCCTTTAACAATCTAAAAGCAGTTTTGGCGTAACTGCTTCTAAGATCTCTAAATTCCGCTAAAGCATATCTAACCCATGTATCTAAATTATTAAGAAGTGGCAAAGCATCTTTATATACTTCAACATCTATATAAGGGGAATCAGCTTCACCAACAATGCTGAATTTAGTAAACATAACAAACATCTCTCTATTTAATCCAGATTTACTACGTCTTCCAAAATGAAGTCCCATTAGTTTTTCATAAGTTCTTTGAATATCATCTTCAAAGCGATTATTTGCAGTTGGTTTATAGTTGCTCAAGTCTTTAAGTTGTTCAAAAGAAAATCTAACTGTTTGATCCCCTTTATCACGCATACGAGAAATAATTGAAAAAAATAGATTCATTTCAATAGGGGTGAATTTACGTAAGGGAATAGTATTAAGTTCTGGATCATATTTTATAAGTTCATTGCTCATAATTACACCTCCACAACTATTATATAAAATCAACGATTGTTTATCAACGATCACTATTAAAAACCTCGTTGATAAACAGACAAAACCTCGTTGATAAACAGACAAAACCTCGTTGATAAACAGACAAAACCTCGTTGATAAACAGACAAAACCTCGTTGATAACCTTCTGTGAGCCTTGGGAGAGTAAGGCTCAAGAGGGGTCTAAAAGAGGTTTAAAAGAGGTTTATAAAAGAGGTATATAAGAGGCACCACTGTACGAGATACAAACCTAAAACAAAAAAACACAAAGGAGTGAGCCAAAAAACGGCTCACATTAAACTCCAGTCGCACAGCTCCTTGCGCCTCACGCTGTTCGTTGCTTAAAAGGTGTGGCAAGCCACATTAATTCGGGCGCTGACGCCCCGAACCCCGTCCAAGCTGAGCCAGCTTGACCGCTTTTTCACTCGCCGTTAGGCAGGAAAGCAAAGTTTTGTAGAAACTTTGGCTTTCGCCATTTCAGTGTAAAGACTGGTTTAGAGCTGTCAATTCCTTATGCTCCCACGCTGCGCTCGTCCGCTACCATTGACAGCAAATAGTTAGCTTTTCTAAAACTTGATAAAGATTTAACTGCTATGTCCCTTTTTAAGGGCCTTATTTTTTGTTCTCAGCGATTTTAAGGCTACTTATATACATTTATACCAAAGTCAAAATAAAA
>NZ_LNUA01000036.1 GCF_009764355.1 Companilactobacillus bobalius
GATTTTTATTTTTTTGGTGTTGAGTGGTGTGCTTTTTGGTGTTGAGTGGTGTGCTTTTTGGTGTTGAGTGGTGTGCTTTTTGGTGTTGAGTGGTGTGCTTTTTGGTGTTCTATTAGTGCTATAAACGTTGATATAAAGCCATTCCTTTTTCCCTAAGTATTTAGAAGTATTAATAGAATTATTAATAAATTAGGTGCGCGCGTAGCGCTATGTTTGTGAGCGCAATTCAATAAAACAAAACAACACAAACAAAAGGAGTGAGAGACAAGCTCTCACATTTAACTTCATTCGCTTTGCTCATTGCGCCTCCCTATGGTCGTTACATAAAAAGATCTTGGGCGTTGCCCAAACCCACAAGCGAAGTTCGCTTGACCACCTAATCACTCGCCGTTAGGCAGGCAAAAAAAGCAAGGGTGCTTTTCTTTGCATGCGCAAAAGTGTTTTATCCGCCAGTCTATCAACTCCTTAAAGCCTCAAAAAGGGGCTAACTGCTAAAGCAGAAAGCCCCTTTAATTCGATTTACCGTTGACAGACAGTTAAATAGTGCGTCGACACCTAGCTAATTCATCAATATTTTGCATTCTAAGCCATTTTAAAGATAATTTCATAAAATACACCTGTTAAGCAAAGAAATGCGTCAGAAGCCAAAATACGAGCCCTGAGAGCAACCCAGTCGGAATAACCGCGTACAGATAATTTTTAATCTCATACCAACTCATATGTTTATGTGTACGGTCAATTTCGGTAGATAAACGATTAGCGACTTGGTCCATAGTCCCTTGAACGGTTTGGTTTAGGCTGTCGTTTAGGGCTTTCAACGTGGTGTTGTTGCTCTTTTGCAGACTGTTTATCTGTTGCAATTCGTCGATTGTTTTGCGATTGACCGTCTTTGTTTGTTCGTTGAACTGATTTTGAGCGTCTTTGAGCAGAGCGACTAATCGTTCTCTGCTGGTTTCTTTGCTGTTCTCTAAATTGTTCAAGGTCTCTTGAAAGGCTTGATTGACCTTTTGGCTGGTTTGTTCGATTTGTGTCAGCTGTTCGGTCAGTTCGATTTGTTGTTTGCTTTGTAGTTGAATTTGTGTGCCCTGATAGTTCCTGATTTCTTTCAGGGTCTGGTTGAGCGCTGTTAAATCTGTTTGTATCTGGGTCTCTGGTACGTCTTTCCAACTCATTGTAAATTGCCTCCTTTTCGTAAGCTGTGCCAAGTTTATTACCACGAGCCTTATAATTCGTCCCTGTTAGCTGATAGGTAAGGTCTTTACCTCGTTCCCATACATCTATTGCTTTTTGCTTTAAATCGTCTCTAAACGTCTGAAAATCGCATATAAGCTGATTAGACATGGTACTATCAACTGCTTGTCTGATTTGGTCTTTCCAAGTCGGTTGTCCGCGGTCTTGCATTTTGATTTCGGCCATAGAACGCTTTTCATACCGTTCAGGGTCAGTGTGTGTTACTTCTAGTCCATGTTTTTGTACGATTTCATCGGTGTTATGAACGAGCTTTTCACGATATTCTTGCCAATTTCCATGCATTTTCTTGCCAGTTTCCAAGTCAATTGCCCCAATGACAGCGTGAATATGTAAGGCGTCCGTATCAGCATGTTCATATAGCGCCACCTGTTGATTAGGATAAGTCTTTTGATACACTTCTTTGGCAATATCGAGAGCTTTTTTCTGGTCGATTTCGTTTTTAGGGTCAAATTCCTTTGGACTAAACGAAATACGACTAGCATAGGCTTGTGTTTTACCTTGATTACCGTACACTTCACGGACTTGTTTAAATTGACTTTTAGCATAGTTCACATCAAGGTTTAGTCCGTCCTTTAAGACCGCACGTTTTTCGGCATAATTGACAAGCCGTGACGCACTTGCAGACCGCTTTATGTGAGTTGTTGCCATATCTTTGCCACCTCACTTTGAAGTTCCTGCAATGCTTGGGCGGGGACGTTGCCCCCCTGATTGGCGTGTTTTGTTAATTGGTTGAGATTACCCCCAATTTTTGCTAATTGACGGGCTAACTCTTGCGCTTCTTTTGCGCCAATCTTAGGGGCAACGATCCGCGCCCCCTGTGCCTTCTTTTTGACAAAAGCAGGCACGGACATATTTAAAGTTTTCGCAGATTGCGAAAGCTTTAAATAGTCCTGCTCGCTCACTCTAAAATTGATTTGCCGACTGTCTTTCCGATTGGGTTGTTTATCGGATAGATGGCTAGACATATTGTGTTGTTCGCTCACAAACCCCACCCCCTTTGTTTTGCCTTTCAGGCAAGTGAATTGATTGATTAAGCTCGTGAAACCCTTAGGGTTTCTACTCACATAATAAATCAATTCACGGGGTTTGGCAAGCAACCCACATGCTAGCCACTTACGTGTCTGATGTGGTGCTTGCAAAGGGGACGCTAGCGCTCGCCCCTTGACCCCCTAGCTACGCAAACTCACGGCAAAATGACTAGCTATATGCTAGCCACTTTTTACCAATCGTTGCGTATGCCATTTGCTGATTTATTCCGCAAATGGCGTCTACCCGACGGGGGCTGTCTGCCGAATTATTTTGCATAATAAGCATGATTTCATCAAGACAAATTTTGCACTTGACGCATGCTTTCAGCAGGAGCTTTCCAGCAGACCATTTCATGGAGAGTTCTCCCCGAACAGGGCAAGCGTCTCACGCTTGTAGCAAGGGTTTCAGCCCAATATAATAACTAAAATTTATAAGGTTCCTTTTCAAATGTGTTGATTATCCATTGCAGAGAAAAGAACACAATAAAAATAATAAGAATAGGAAGCAGTCTAGCCAGCCAAATATTGATGTTTGGATCTTGTGATAGAGTATGATAGAGCCATTGATAGTCATGGATTAACACTAGATTTTGAGTTACGTAAACATCGTGATTATCAATCCGCCTATCATTTTTTGAAACGTTTATTGACGACCTATGGTCGTCCTGATTGTCTGGTTACTGATCAATATGCTGGCACTTTAAAGGCTATTAAACAAGTAATTAAAGACGGCTTATTGGTGAAAGCAAATCACCAATGTTCTAAATATCGTAATAATTTGATTGAACAAGATCATCGGTTAATTAAACACGTCTTAGTAAAATCAAGCGGTTTTCAATCACTACGAACTGCGCTAAAAACGCTAAGTGGGATTGAAGTCATGCATCAACTACATAAAGTAAGCCAAAGAGAACCAAGTCTCTTTGGTTTTTCGTCGTCACAATCACTAATCGAATTATTAGTACAATGATCCGTTCAACAATCGTCCCAATGTATTACAAAGACTATTTTGTTAATTTTGCACCAGAACCCCAAAAATGTGGTTGCTAATAAAATTAATTTTCATAATTATTACGAATAAAATTCTCGATATTTTTTTCGTAATGTGGATAGTTATAATTTCCTAAACAACTTACTTTATTTGAATAATATTTAAATAATTCACAACAGAGCTTAAAAGATTGGTATGTCTTTTTATATCCATTCATCTCAAAAGTAGCTAAAAACATATTGAATTCTTTATCAGTTAAATATTTGTTTATAAACTTATAATTCTTTCCCAAACTAAAATCAAAACCCTTATTAAAACCAATATACCAAGACATCATTCTTAATAATTCAGGACGTAAAATATTATTGAAATGATCTAAAGCAAATAATATTTCTCTTCTAAAAACGCCCTTTGCTACATACGTTGAAACACTCCAAAACTCATTGCAGCAATCATGAAATTCTCGTTCTGTTGGTTTTTTTAACCAATAATTTGAGTCATCTGGAACAATTTCTTGAGTCACTAAATTATCTTTATCAACTAAAATTTTTACAAGACCATCAGAGTCATTAAAGTAACGATTTAAATCTTTTAAATTAATTAATGTAATATCCATTTTTATGCCATCTTTAAAGTACATTATATAACTATAACCATAATCTAAATCAGGAGGGAATAATTCCATATCTTCTGGTTTCTGTATGAACAATAATTCTCCAAATAAACTTAACCAACTCTCTTCATGTATGAAACACTCAATATCTGATACGAAAAACGAAAAATCATAATCTTGAAACTTATCTTTTTTTATATTTTCATTAGTTCTTGAACCCTCGAGAGTAATAATTTTTACATTGCTTCGTTGATAAGCAAATTCAGAAACTAAATTTAAAATCTCTTTTTCAGTTCTCATTGTTTTTTTCACTTCCCAAGTCTAAATTTACGTTGCCAAAAATTAATTTGCTTTTGCAATTGTTTTTCGTTCTCTTTCAAAGTCGATTTCATTAATTCCGTTAAATCAATTGGGGATATTTCTTTAATCAAATTTTTATATTTCGTTCTAGAATTTCTATGAATTTTGCCCCATTCTTCTTCATCACTTAATAACATAAAAACAATAGCTCTATCGGAAGTTCGTTTAATAATTTTCCAATCTGGTTTTAAAATATGTAAATCATTAAAAGGTAGCGTCAAGAATCTTGTGTAAATGAAATGCCTTCGTACATATAATCGGAAGTCAGTAGTATCAGTCGTTTTCGTCTTCAATAATGTGATCTTTTGTCTGTCCAAAAATCGTGATTATGTGTTGATCACTTAATCGATAATGAATATTTCGACCGTGTCGCACACTCGTAACAAGATTTAATTGACGTAATAGACTTAGTTGATGGGAAATTGATGATTGACTCATGTCCAAAGTATCGGCGATTTCGCCAACACTCAAGGGTGTTTTTGACAATGCCAGGATAATTTTTACACGGGTCATATCGCCAAAAGCCTTAAAAATGTTGACCATTGATTCTAATTCTTCATTGGCAGGAATACTTTCCTTCAAATGATTCAGAGCAGCTTGATGTTCTTGTTCTGAAAAATCTTTTTCTACCATAATACTTCACCTTTTTTCTACAAATCATTGAATTTCCCTGTAGGATATATTATATTATAGATGAAATATGAATGAATGCTCATATATTCATGTAAACACTTACACAATTGTAGGGAGGATGTTTCTAATGAAATCGTACAATGTCCAATCCGAATATCAAGTAAAAAATAAGCAAACGAAATCAAAACATAAATTAGATCATGAATCCACTGTCAGACTATGGAAATTAGTTATTTCAGCTGTATTTATGATTGCTGGATTCATAGGAATATTCGGTGAACCGATTAATATCGTCCTTTATTTCATGGGTTACTTCGTTATTGGCGGAAGTATCGTCTTAAAAGCAGTTAAAAATATTTTTCATGGTGAAATTTTTGACGAAAATTTCTTAATGACAATTGCAACGGTTGGTGCTCTGATTTTAGGAGAGTATCCGGAAGCTGTCGCGGTCATGTTCTTCTATGAAGTAGGTAACTTATTTGAAGATATTGCGACAAATAATTCTAAAAAATCTATTTCAGCATTATTGGAAGTTAAACCAGTTTTTGCGACTATAAAAATGGCTTCAGGTACTAAGAAAGTTGATCCATCTAAAGTTCAAGTTGGACAGATTATTATTGTTAGACCTGGTGAGAAGATTCCCTTAGATGGGACGGTCGTGTCTGGACAATCGATGGTTGATACATCAGCTTTAACAGGTGAATCGATGCCTCGTAGTATTTATCAAAACGATGCCGCCATGAGTGGCTCTATCAATCAAAACGGTACTTTGGAGATTAAGGTCACAAAGATATATAGTGATTCTACAGTTGCCAAAATATTGGATATGGTCCAAAATGCAAGCAATAAAAAGGCTCCGGCAGAGAAGTTCATTACACGTTTTGCCAAAATCTATACGCCGATCGTAGTTGCTATGGCAGTTGCACTAGCAATAATTCCGTCACTGTTTACTGGCAACTGGGGTGAATGGATCTCACGTGCCTTGGTATTCTTAGTTATCTCGTGTCCTTGTGCTCTAGTTATCTCAGTTCCACTGAGTTTCTTCAGCGGGATTGGAGCAGCATCTAAACAAGGTGTACTAGTAAAGGGTAGCAGTTATCTTGAAGCCTTGAATAGTGTTGATACAGTAGCCTTTGACAAGACTGGTACTTTGACAAAGGGGCAATTTGAAGTTGTTAAAATTGAACCTGTAGCTGGAGTTAAGAGACAAGATTTATTAGGTATTGCGGCTGCAGCGGAACAGAATTCTACGCATCCAATCGCGCAGTCGATTATCAAAGCTTATAACGACGATATGAGTCAGTATCAGGTCACAGATGCGAACGAACATGCTGGTCATGGTTTGAAGGCTATAGTCGATGGCAAACAAGTTGTAGTAGGTAATGATAAGGCAATGTCAGGAATTAATTTCATCAGAGATAATGGAATTGGTACGGTTGTTTATGTCAGTGTTGACGGTAAGTTTATGGGTAGCATTGTGATTGCCGATGAGCCTAAGTCAGATGCACAGGATGCAATTGAATTATTACATCAACGTGGGATTAAGAGTGCCATGTTGACTGGTGATAATGCCATAGTTGGTAGATCGATTGCGGATAAGCTTAAGTTAGACAATGTCTATACTGACTTGTTACCTGAAGATAAGGTTAATATTGTTGAAAAATTACTTGCAACATCTAAGAAGAAAAATAAAAAAGTGGCCTTTATTGGTGATGGTATCAATGATACGCCAGTATTAACGACGGCTGATATCGGGTTCGCCATGGGCGGTCTTGGTAGTGATGCTGCAGTTGAAGCGGCCGATATTGTTATTATGGGTGACGAACCTTCCAAGGTTTCTAAGACGATTAAAATTGCTCAGGTGACTAGAAAAATAGTTATGGAGAATATTAGTTTTGCCATAGGGATCAAAGTTTTGTTCTTAATTCTGGGAGCCTTCGGTTTCGTAGGCATGTGGCAAGCAGTATTTGCCGATGTCGGTGTCACCGTTATAGCGGTATTAAACGCTGTTAGATTACAATTCTTGAAGTGATAAATAATTATAAAAAGGTCCTCGCATTTTATTAAATGCGAGGACCTTTTTTGTAAATACTTATTTTGTCCATTCTTTGATCTTATCCAATGATAATTCATTAACAGTAAGTTCTTTGATATGGGCAGTTATCCAGTCGATATCCTTATTCCACCATTGCAGCTTTTCTAGTTCATTAATCATATCATCAGAGAATCTTTGTTTAATTAGTTTGGCAGGATTACCGCCAACGATTGAGTATGGTTCCACATTGCTAGTTACAAGACTGTTTGCACCGATTATGGCACCATCACCAATATGAACACCGGGTAGAACAGTGACATTTTGACCAAACCATACGTCGTTACCGACTGTCGTATCGCCCTTTAGAGGTAAGTCATCTAGAGTAGGTGTGTTGGCTTCCCAACCGTTACCCTGAATATTAAATGGGTAAGTTGAAATGCCCTTCATCACGTGATTTGCACCATTCATAATGAATTCGATACCTTGGGCAATTGAACAGAACTTGCCGATTATTAGTTTGTCACCTAGGAATTCGTAATGGTGAGTGACGTGTTTTTCAAAATTCTCTGGTTCAGATTTATCATCGTAATACGTGTAGTCGCCCACGATAATATTTGGGGATTTGATTGTATTTTTGATGTAGACCATTTCTTTGATATTGGGGTTGGGATAGATTGAATTCGGATCGGGGTATGATTTCATGAGATGCTCCTTAAATTTAATTGCTGTTATTTAACAGCCGTTACATATATTATAATGTAAGAATACATAATAATTAATATAGATGAACCATGGAGATAATAAAATGATAGCAGGAAGTTTATATCAGAGAATTGCCAGTGATATTAAAAAGAATATTTTATCAGGTAAGTATGAAGTAGGAAACCTTATACCAACAGAGAACGAATTAGAGAAAATGTATAATGTCAGCAAAATCACGGTCCGTAATGCGGTTGAATTACTAGTCAGTGAGGGTTATTTGGTTAAGAAAAGTGGAATCGGAACGACGGTTATTAGCAACAACTTGTTCAATAAATTATCAAAAGCCAGATCATTCTCATCTATTGTCGATGAACACGGTGATTTAACTAAGAAGATTCTACAGATCAAATTAGTTTCGCCAAAGGGAACTCCTTTTGAGGAATCTGGTAAGCAACAGGTTTTGTATATTAAACGTCTTTATTCACTGGATGATAAGCCGTTCATAATTTTTGAACACTATCTTCCAAATGTTGCGATTCAAAATGAATTGAAAGATTTGCGTCACAAATCACTCTACAAAATACTCCAAGAGAGTGGTCAAGAAGTGGCTAGTTTCAAAGATGAATTCAAGGCCGTTAATCTAAAAGATGATGACAAGGAGTTATTGGGTAAGTCGGATACTTTGGCGCTTAATCGTGTTAGAAGAGGTTTTGATCGCTTTGGCAATCTAGTCGAATATTCATTAGCTATGGTAGCGTCAAGAATCTTGTGTAAATGAAATGCCTTCGTACATATAATATGTAACTAACTTCGGTTTTCAGTCGTTCATTCCGTCAAGAACGGGTAATATTTTTTGAAACCTACAAAAAATTCTCATGCCTAGTACTCGACTACATTCTCACTCAAGGTTCAAAAGACATAACTTATAAGTTAAATTTGTGTGAACTCGTTGTAATTGTGGTGAGTTCATGCATTTGTAGCGCAAGAAAACCCACTACCAACAGACTGATAACTGATACAACTAGACTTATTTTTGTGATACTATTCTTCATAGTGAAACTTCCTTTCAAATGGTTGGTTGTTTTGCTAAATTTAGGGATACCGTGAGCTGTGGAGGCTAGGGCGGTATCCCTCTTTTTATTATGAACATCATTTCCCCCCTTATATTAAAAACGTGGGTTACGAATAAAATTATTGTGAATTTCGACTTGAACTACCTCACGACCACGGCGTGCTTGAAATAAAGATAAGTCCATATCATCAATTTCAAGGTTAATTTCTGCAATAGCTGGGTTTAATATTTTATCTTTTAAACGTCCATAGGTGTAACTTTCAGGCGAACCTAACCATTCTTTCCACTCATCAGGCGTTCCTTGAACAATGGCAATTGAACTACCGTTATCTTTATCAGCTTCACGGATCAATTTGTATAACAAAATAGAATATTTACTTTTCAGTTTAACGGTATCAACGAGTAAGTATTGGGTGTAGTGCCCTTTATCTTTTAATTGCAACAAAAATGGCGCAAATTCTTCATTGATTTTGATTTGAAGTTGTCCATTTTCCCAAATATGCACAACTTCAAACCACCCCGTTAGAGTAATACGACGATCCGTCTCACTATAAATACGAAGGCTTTTAGCACGCATGTCTTCTAAATTTTGGGCAAGTTGCGAGTACGTACGACCGCTACGCTTTAATTCAAGGACATTAGACAGCTCATACATTGACGTATGAATGATATTAAAGTGTTTATCATCAGGTTTAATCTTAGAAACAACAAAGTCCATAATCTTCAATTCACGGGCATTTAAATCATGACGTGCCTTAGTAATTAGGTCATTATGTTCAGCCACCTGAAAATATTGTTGGTCTTTAAAATCTTCTTTATTAAAGTTACGGTCACTGACCCATAACATATTGCGTTTATCGACCATAAATTTTCTTCCTTTCGAACATACATTTTATTTTATAAATACACTCTATTACTAATTAACACTAAAGTAAAGTGATTTTTATTTTTTTGGTGTTGAGTGGTGTGCTTTTTGGTGTTGAGTGGTGTGCTTTTTGGTGTTGAGTGGTGTGCTTTTTGGTGTTGAGTGGTGCGATAAACGTTGATATAAAGCCATTCC
>NZ_LNUA01000037.1 GCF_009764355.1 Companilactobacillus bobalius
AAGGGTATTTTCCATAAACTGTTTAAACCCTTTGTAAATGCCCTTAATTTCGTTTTTAAGCGATTTATTCTCTTTCTCCAACGAATCAATTTTCTCTAGATTATTATTATATCTATCTGCTAAATCGTTGAAATCACGCACTACTTCCTTGTATTTTTCTTTTACATAGTCAATCCGCTTAGGTAAATCAGTTTCCGCATATTTCTTTAGTTTCTCATTCGATTTATATAAATCTTCATAGCCTTGTATTAAGGCATTTAATTTATCTTCAGGGATAATCACATTTCCTGTTTTTCGTTCTTCATTTTTCGTAAATTCATGTCGCAACTTACCAATACCAATGGTTTCGCCACTTGGTACTTTGACCGTTTTCGTTTCGTCTTTTAAATCTAAACTTTCTTTCTTGATTGTTGGTGTTTTATCGTTCGATAACGCTAAAACTTCTGACTTCCGCTGTTCCAGCGTGGTAGTCAGCTCTTTTAATTCATCCTTTGCCTTTTTATATTCAGGCACTGTTAAATTTTTACGCTCTGACCCTTTTTCGCCACGTTCAAGCTCAAAACCACGCTCATTTAAATACTTTGGCAATTCGTCTTGTACCGCTTGTAAGGCTTGACGATTAAAAACAGTCTTTGCTGATAGCTTGTGTTCGTCATTAAACGGCACAATTCCTAAGTGCATATGCGGTGTCGTTTCGTCTAAGTGAACTTGAGCATAGCGGATATTCTCATCACCAAATTTTTCTGAAAAATATGATTTAGCAACTTCAAAATAATCTTTAATTTCTTTACTATCTTTATCTTTAAAAAATTGGTTGTCAGAAGTTATGATCCATTCGTTTATTAATACAGCATCTTTTCTGACAGCACGACTACTTGATTTGTTGTCGTTAATAAATTGCTCAATATCTCGTTTATAATTTTCTGTCCGATTGACCAAATCATAATTTAAATGTGACCGTTCAACATCAATATCTTTGTTGGAATGATTGTCTGTATTTCTCTGATTATGATTACCTACCCCAACTAAATTTCCTGATTTTACCTTCTGCATTCTCGCCACTACAAATGACATATAAACACTCCTAACTTCGGGACAGCTTCCATGTAAAGTATAACCCACTATACTTTACTTCGTAAAGGTGGGCTCGCCGAGGGGTCTTGCAGACGGCTTATTCGGCTCTTTTGAGCCGAGTATCAGCGCACCCTTATGGTGCAATTAGCTGATACAAAAAACAAAGAGTTGGCTCATGTAATCCAACTCTTAAAACACAAAAAAATAACCCCCTTGGCTTTTCAGCAGGGGGCATATTTTTTATTTAATTCCTCACTCTTTATAAACTTGGTTTTCTTTTTGCCAATTCGATTTTATGTACTCTTTTATAAAAAGAGTATTCCTCTCTGTTAGCAATTCGAACCAACCAGCAGGAGCTCGGTCAGACATACAATAATCAGCAAAATCTTTTAAATGCATAATATTGTTATCCGAAATAAAACCAAGCATTTCTTTTAACGCTTGTCTTTTATCACCAGTAGATAACGCTAAACAACTTTCAAGGTCAAATCCACCAAACACTTGTATTTCTGTATTATCGTATTGATACTTTTCAGGATTATCCATATGCGTTAAATATCTAACAGCACCAGTTAAACCACTTATTCTTTCAGGAATCGGTGCCCTTAAAGCTCTTGCCATTTCGTCCATTTGTTCAAATGATTTATTGCCCTTGTAATTAAAAACTATATGATAATGCGGCTTTTTCTTTGTTCCGTCTGCATTAACATCTTTATCATGTAATGGACTAATTGCCACAGGTTCAGTTGAAATAATCTCTTTCCAATTCTCTGGCAAACTTTCAGGATAAACAACAATCCACCAGTTACGACCTCGCTTATAAGGCTGTTTAGTTTTTGGATTTAAATTCTTTCTAGGCAATGCCCAATCTGTTCTATTTTCATTTTCCATATTTTTCTACACCTTCCTAGTTACTCTACTAGGAAAACAAGGGAAAATTTGATAAACTTGAGTTGCGAAATCAAAGAAAACCAAATCTTGCGAGCCCTTGCTATCTTCCTAGCAGGGCTTTTTTTATTTAAAAATAGTCCCCTTATCATCAGCTTGATTAATTAAAAATGTAACCAAACCTGATTTAGTCATTCCATATTTTTGTGCCATTTTTTCTAGTTTGTCATTCGATTCAACAGGTAAAGATAAAGTCACTTTTTTCTTCTCAACTTCAACCACAAAATACACCTCAATTCTCTTCAAAATCTCTTTTACACTGTAATTATATTATACATACGACAGGAATACAAGATTTTACAAAAAACTTTTTTTCACCTCGAAATAGGTGCTTAAAACGTTCATATAAAGGTATTTACAAGACATTTAATCTTTTTATCTATTTGGACAATGGACAATGGACACATGGGGGGTGTCGTAGTGCCCCCATGAGTTGGTCGATTTTTTCAAAATCTCCCCCCAGTTTGCTTCCCAATTCCTAAAAACTAATAAAACCGCGGGCGTTGCCCACACCCACAAACGCAATGCGTTTGATCATGCCTCTGAAAAGTAGCTAAACATTCACACCTGTTGGCTTTCCGTCGTCTATGCAAAAGCTAAATGACAACAAAAAAAGCTGCAAGGGTAAATGCACTCACTACGTTCGCCCTTGCAGCTTTTTCTATTGCCATTTTTAACGCTTATGCCGACGAAAAGACCAAACAGGTATAAATATACTCGAATTGATTTAAAACGCCTTAAAACGCAAATATGAGCTTCTAACGACTTAATTCATCTCTATCTCGTGTTCGAGTTTCATTTCTATGAATTTTTTCAAACTCTCCACCTTTTACAAACTCTTTAATTTCGCTCACAAGGTTATTCATGAGCTTTTTAGCTTGTCCAACAGTTGCACCAAGGGTATTTTCCATAAACTGATTAAAACCTCTGTAAATGCCCTTAATTTCGTTTTTAAGCGATTTATTCTCTTTCTCCAACATTTACAAAAGCGACTCATAGAATTATTTCCTCCCGTTAAATAATAGATAACTATTAAAAATAGACAATACTTGCTCATAAGTAATGGTACTTAAATTGTTTACTTTGGCGTGTTTCATTGCTTGATGAAACTGATTTTTAGTAAACAGTTGACGATATTCTCGATTGACCCATTTTGAAACAAAGTACGTATATAGCTTCCAATATTTATCTGGAACATCTGTGGTATGGCGGGTAAGTTTTATTAAGACACTGTTTACTTTTGGTTTAGGATGAAAGCATTCCGCTGGCAGCTTAAGCAATTGCTGAATCGAGACTTGAGTGTGCAAGAGCAACCCTAGTGTTCGGTGAATATCCAAGGTACGCTTGTAGAATCCTTCTTCAACAATCAGATAGATGTCAGACGCACGGCTTTCAAAAACCACTTTTTTAATAATTTGTGTGCTTAAATGGTAAGGAATATTCCCAACAATTTTATACCTCTGTTTGTTAGGGAATTGAAACTGTAGAATATCTTGGTGAATTAAAGTGACACGAGTATTCAGTTTTAATTTTTCTGACGATAAGTTGAATAGATGACTGTCTAATTCAATAGACGTTACCTGTTTACTTATTTTAGCCAGTTTCGTCGTTAAATGCCCTTTACCTGTTCCAATTTCGTAAACGGTATCGGTTTCTTTTAAATTCAATTGTTTTATTATTTGGTTGAGTACTTTTTCACTCGTTAAAAAGTTTTGAGAATATTTTATATTTTTGTTCATGTAATCTCTCCTGAAGTGATTACATCTATAAACAAATACAGAAGTTAAACGATTTGTTTGTAATTTTAGTTATCTGTTTAAAAAGTCATAAGATTAGTCACTGGTAGGAATTAATCTAACGTATTTATTTATCTGCGTAATCACTGTTTTTAGTCTGTTTCAAAACAGTAGATGTTTTATCTACATTACGCATTTGGAATACCAACATGACGAATCCCTCCTTCTTAATTACAAATTTTTAGCATCTAATTTAACTTCAATTCCTATTATACAAAATTTTAAGATAATGCACTATCAACACACTCTTAAGTTTGCTTCTAAGTCTTATTTCCATAACTTTAGGGTTAACCATACGCAAGACCAATCACTCTCGGACAATACTCATGATTTTAATGATAAAATCCATGTTAAACCCATAGATAAGAAATACACCTGCAATAACCGTTACCTGTTTGTGCCAATTTAAAAATGCACCACTTTTTTATAATTAAAACGGTTGAAAACTGTACCACTAATAACTCACAATAGAGAGATGTCACCGTCAAGTTAAATGTACAAAATAACAGCGAAATTTTTAAATCTATTTCTTATCGATACAAATTCCTCGTAGGCGCTCGGGACCCCTAATAGTATCAAGATAAGAAGAAAAGGGTATTTTGCTCCGCAAAAACCCTTTTAAAAACCGTGGGCTTCCGCCCACCCCTGACAAACGCAATGCGTTTGATCATGCCTCTGAAAAGTAGCTTTATCACGTAATTACTTTTCGTCGCTCAGCAAAAGCTAAATGCCTAAAATAAAAAGACAAGGGTAAACGTTGCTCACGTTGTTCGCCCTTGTCTTTATTATTTATAGCCATTTTAAACGCTTATGCCGACGAAAAGTAATAATCACGTGTAAATATACTCGAATTGATTTAAAACGTCTTAGAACGCAAATATGAGCTTCTAACGACTTAATTCATCTCTATCTCGTGTTTGAGTTTCATTTCTATGAATTTTTTCAAATTCTCCACCTTTTACAAATTCTTTTACTTTGTCTAAAACGCCACTAACAAGCGTTTTAACCTGTTCAGTTGTAACTTGCTTAGAATCTTTAAAGTACTCTTTAAACCCTTTGTAAATGCCCTTAATTTCGTTTTTAAGCGATTTATTCTCTTTCTCCAACGAATCAATTTTCTCTAGATTATTATTATATCTATCTGCTAAATCGTTGAAATCACGCACTACTTCCTTGTATTTTTCTTTTCCATAGTCAATCCGCTTAGGTAAATCAGTTTCCGCATATTTT
>NZ_LNUA01000038.1 GCF_009764355.1 Companilactobacillus bobalius
GTATTTCCATTCCAAAAGTACTAGGCTCTAATTTAAAAGGCTGTTCGTCAAATCAAGTTGATGGCGGTTCAAGTTAACAGTTAGACCATAAATGGTCTAGCTGTTTTTTTATTTGGCTGATGAGCTTGCTCGAAGCCAAAACATTTGAATATTTATACGTTCAGTAAAGTTGTTCCAACTACGATATCCATAGGCACTACTTTTTATCTTTTTTATTCTTCCAATGATTCCCTCTAAAAATCCGTTGGAATATTTAAGCTTCAGTGCATTTAATACTTGTTTACGATATTTTCTTAATGATGTCATTGTTTGATCCATAGCGGTATTGAGTGGATGATAATTGAGTAGTATCTGATTCATTGTATCAGTATTGCCTGTTCTAATAGCCTTTAAAATATCTTGATATACTTCGTAGGACTTGGCGAAACCTTCGTCCAAATCTAAACACTTTGTGATTAAATTTAGATCCGTTTCATAATAACCAACACTGTACTGATACTTAGGGTTTATCTTTTCGATGGAATCGAATGATTCCAAGAATTTTTTCCAATCTCTCTTCATGAACAAGTATTCTTTACTTCTTTTAGGCATTCGTTTCATTACCTGTATTCTAGTTGAATTGAGAGAACGATTCATCATCTGAACGATATGAAATCTATCAACAACGACTTTGGCCTTTGGAAACAACTTTGGTACTAAATTAATGTATCCGGCATTTAAATCCAAAGAAATAGTTTTTACCTGTCTTCTGACTTTCAAAGGAAATCGACTGAAGTATTTACTGATTTGATATGAAGTTCTTCTGGGCAAGATATCACCCGTACGATGATTATCGCTATCTAACCAAATAAAGCTCATTTTGTCAGTAGACATAAATTCATCAAATGCCATGTGCTTAGGAAGATGTTCAGGAAGTGATTTCTTGTGCATCTTGGCTTCTTCATCGATGATACGTTGAACGGTCTTATCGGAGACGTTAAAACGTCTGCCGATATCCTTCAATGATGTATTAAAAGCAGTTTCTGATAAGATCATTTGTCTAACAGGTTGTGCGATTTGACAATATTCCCAAACATAACTAGTTTTGGCTACAAAGATAGAGTTACAAGATTTACATTTATACTTTTGACGTTTCAGACTTATATACGTTGGACGTAATGATAATGATGGAACGACTATCATATTTTTATTAAATCCATTCTTAACTAAGTGGCCTGCAAGGCCACAGTTAAGACAACGGTCAATCTGTTTAGTTAGCATTGCAAAATAGACTAAGGACTTGATGCCATTAACTAACATAAATTTTGGGTCTTCAGTAAAGATAATATTCTCATCTTTCATTTCAAGAGCGTTTCGTATAGACTTATTACTTAGGGACATCATTCAAATTCCTTTCATTGTGAAGCTGTAGAGGGTAGAACATCTAAAGGTATGGATGGTGTCTTTTTGATGTTCTAAAATAGTTTTATTAATAAATGGTATACAAAAATAGAGTTGATGGCAAAATGCCTATCAACTCTATTTATCGTACAGCCATTTAAAAAGCCATTGATAATGGATCAAAAAGACCAATAGGGTATGCCCTATTGGTCTTTTTTATTTTTGTGCTATACTAGGAATTACAAGTGTTCATTAGAACTGTCCAAAAGGAGAATTGGAAATGGCTAAAATCGGTTATGCGCGTGTGAGTTCCAAGGAGCAACATTTAGATCGACAGTTAGCGGCTTTAAAAGACGTTGATAAATTATTTACGGATAAACTAAGTGGGGCGAATACTCAGCGGCCGGCTCTGCAAAAGCTGTTGACCTATATTCGCGATGGGGACATTGTCCTGGTCACGGAATTAGATCGCTTGGGACGGAATAATCAAGACCTAACTAAGATTATGAACACCATCCAAGCCAAGGGTGCTACCTTAGACGTCTTAAACTTACCCTCCATGACCGGAATAGCGGATCCCAACTTACGGCAACTGATGACCAACCTGATTATTGAACTCTATAAGTATCAAGCCGAAAGTGAACGGAAGCGGATTATTGATCGGCAGCAACAAGGCATTGCGCTAGCCAAACAACAGGGCAAGTATCATGGTCGCAGACCCCAATATACCCAAGACGATCCCCGCCTGCAGCATGCCTTTCAACTCTACCAAACCGGTATGAGTGACGCAGACATCGCCAGAACGACCGGCATTAAACGGACCACCTTTATTCGCTACCGGAAAAAGTATGGGGTTCAACGACCGGAACGATTCAAAAGTCATTAAGGGCGACTCCGGCAAGCTTTAGCCAGGGAATTTAAAATTTCATTTGCTCATTAACAGTTTGCTTTTGCTGGTAATTAAGAAGTAACGATTTAACCGCGACTTAATGACCTCAAAGCTTTAGTTATCTTGGTTGAAGGTGATGGGGCCAAATAACTTTCGAGTTAGGATACCTGCCGAAAATAAACTGATGATAATAATGATAATTTGGGCAATGCTGTCCTCTGACAAACTAGTATGAGACACAAAGGGCATTAGGAGAGCGTAAAATATCTTGTGTAAATGGTAGATTGTAAAATTAATCCGAACAGCGTTCGGATTA
>NZ_LNUA01000039.1 GCF_009764355.1 Companilactobacillus bobalius
TGCGCATTGACCTCGTTTCACTCGGTCTGCTGATTCTCCTGAATTTATTTTTAGTGTATGCCTTCCGCTTCGCTATTTCAACTTTTATACTTTGACTTAACGTTTCCTATATGATATAGTTTCGGTGATTATTTCTAATATGATTTGAGGGATCGTTATGTCTAAAAGTAACTTAGAAAAACAAGAAGCTAAATTAAAAGCCCTTAATCAAAAAATTAAGGACGAAAAAAATAAGATTGAACAACGGCTAGGTAAACAAATCATCAGTCAAGCCAATTTAGATTATGCTAATTTGTCTAACGATCAGATTAAGCTTTTAGCTAAGCAATTTTCTGAATTTTTAAAGGTAAAGTCCGTAGATCATTAGCCATACGAGATGGGGAAATTCCATGTCTAATCAATATGAAAAACTAGTCGAGCAGCAAGCGCGTTTAAAACAAAAAATTGATCGGGAAGATTTTAAATTACGACAATCTAAATACTATGAAAATCGACAAGCCCGCAAAGCCCGTTCTCGCCGATTAATTCAAAAAGGGGCTTTGCTAGAAAAATACTTTCAAGCTGATAATCTCTCGGTTGAACAAACCGAAGAGCTTTTAAAAATATTTGCCGATTACGTTAATGTCCATAAACCAAATAAACTCAAAAACGATCAACCTAATAACTAGGCCGATCGTTTTTATTTTCAGGATTGTGTTTAGCAAAGTCTTTTAACTGTTTTTGAATTCTTTGTGTAAGCTCTGCTTTACTTTCTTTGTGCTTCCTTTTACTTGATCGCTGTTGAATTATCTTTTGACCCTTACCTCTTCTTTTTGATTTTAGGTCAAGCGTAAAATCTGAAATTTTATTTTGATCTAGCTTACTTAAATGACCGATTTCTTTAAAGTTTAAACCGGCTTTGGGAAAGCGATAAATATTACCAAGATCGACCCAGGAAGGTTTCTTCAACCCAGCGGATTGCCAATTTTGAATCGGATAATATTGTTGCTTGATATAAGCCGACTTCTTTTCATACTGACTAGTAATTTTAAAAGCTTCGACCTTCTGTTCTGATACCCGACGAATTAAAACTGGCCGAGACTTGCCACCGTTAGTTTCTACAAAACTAACGTATAGGCTGACTAAGTCATTAGTCCTCATCTGGATCGTTGAGCCAATCAGCGACCTCTTTAGCGTCTTTGAACTCGGTGACTGGTGTCCCTTCGGTCGCCTTTAAAAAGCGTAAATTAGCTCTTTCTTCTTCGCTTAAAGACGCATTAAAAGGTAAAGCACCATTAGCAACAATCCGCTTGTAAAACATGTTAATGGCCGTGGTTGGATTTAAGCCCAATTCGCTTAAAATTGCTTCGGTATCATCGGCCAAATCTTTATCAATCTTGACTTGGACCCGTTTCTTTTCCTTAACTGCCATGATTGTCTCATCTCCTTTTTTGCTACTACCATTATACTACCTTTTGAGTACCTTATCAATAGATAAAGCCTTGGCCTCAAATCACTTGAGCTTGGCGTTGATCTAAAGGCTGAACTTTTTAGTTAGCCTGGTTAGCTCTGACACTCATTTAAAAGCCCCTATTCTTCTGTTTAAGCCATTTAACTCTAGCTTAAGTAAGTATAAATTAGGTTAGTAAGTCTTAAAATCGCTTAGAAAGGATTTTGTAGCCTTTTAGGGCTAGTAGTACAACCCACTGTTATCGTTGTCGGCCGGCTTTTCTTCTTCGGGGTGTTTGGCCGCATATTCTCTAGCCGCTTGTTTATTCCACCAAACGCCAAATAGGTTTTGCATGGTGCCGTATAAGTAGTTCTCAACATTCTTGATGTGCTTCTCATTGCTTCTCAGGGCGTTAAAGTAGCGTCTCAAGGCTTTAGTCATTAAAGGTTTCAGTTCCTCATCATCAAGTGGGATTATGACACCAATATCTTTGTGATCTTTCTCAACTCGGTACTTAGCATTTAAGATAATGCCAATGAAGCGCCGCATTTGTTGCGGAGTGCGGCACCAAAAACTGAGCAGCTGAATGGCTTCGGGTTCTAAGAAGACTTCCCAGCCACTTTCTGAATCCGTTAAGAACTCATCAGCATGTTTTACTAAATCCCGATTTTGGATTTCTATTTCAGCTGGTGAAAAGTTAGCTGTGGAAAAATTTAACTTTTGAGTATCTATCTTGTATCTATCTTTATCTTTTTCTTTAGGTTCTTTATATAGATTAACTGCACTTTTTGCAGTTCCGCTTGTAGCAAGGGTTTGAGACACTTTTGGGCTATCTTCACCGCGTAAATAGACATCGGTTGCTTTCACATCGAGCTTGGACAGATATAAGCGATTCGGTTCATTCTTTTTTGTTTTTGGGTTAAAGCCCAGTTGTTTTTGCATCAGCAAATGAGCGGATTCGAGTTCTTTTTTAATTTTGACGACTTTTTGATTATGGCAAGGCAAATTACAAGTTTAATCCGAACAAGCCCGGAATCTTTCAATGGCAGTCTGTTGATGATGTATTTTTAATGGTCGTTGATTAATTAGTTCAAGTGCTGCTAGGATCTCATCAGTCGTTACTTGGCTAAAATTGGTCTTTTTCGGGAAGAACCAGCGTAACCGTCTATTAAAATATTCATTGGAACCTCGCTCCCATGGTGAATATGGATGGCAAAAATAAACTTTGATCTGATAATCCTGTTCTAAGGCCTGATAATTGGCAAACTCTTTACCATGATCAACAGTAATGGATTTTGCTTGGGGACCGAAGGCCCCCATAAACTTGCCAAAGGCGGTGTTTAGAGCCTTAGCCGTTCTATTAGGGGCTTTGATGGCCCATAGAAGTCGAGTCTTACGTTCTACGAATGTAACCAGACATGATCGTAACTCACTTCGACTAGAAAGCACCGTATCTACTTCCCAATGACCAAAAGCTAACCGTTGATTAACAGTTGTTGGCCGTTGTTCGATGAAAGTCCCACTTGTAAATTTCCCACGATTTTCGCTCACTCGGTGCTGGCGGACATTCCGATTGGGTAGATCAGTCAATTTGAAGGGGAGCCAGCCACGATTAAGCCAATTATAAATTGACGCAGTGCTCAAGTTATAAGCGGCCGCAATGGTTTCTGGTGACCAGGTTAATCGTAAGTGATTGGTAATTAAAGTCGCTAATGCTGCCGTCAGCATCGAACGACGACCGCAATTCCGCCTTTTGCGATCTGCATCTTGCTGAGCTAATTCTGGATCATAAGGTTTAACCCGGTCCAACTCATAGCTAATCGTAGCTTTGGCGACGCCTAAGGCGTCAGCCATTACTTGGTAAGATTTATTCCCCTCATTGACCAGTTGTGCTAGTGCGCCACGTTGAAAACGTGATAAAGTAGATGTACCCAAAGTAATCACTCCCTATATTGGTTGGAATTAGCTACTACCATTGTAAGTGATTGCTTTGGGCTTTTTAATTTCTGTTCAGATTAATTATAGAATTTGCCAACTATTAAGTTGGCCACATCAGGAACATATGTTCCCTTTGACTGACTATAGTTTACCGCACTTCCTAAAGTTTGCCAAGATATTTTTGTGAGTTCCCCAACAAACCACCAAACTAACAATACCCTCACACAGCAACAAGCCTATTCTAGATATATACCTATGGCAATTGATAGCAGCACTTTTCACCCCGTTCTTCTTCTCGTCTCCATTCCCCACGGTGGCTCTGAATCACCACTCACCGCTTGTATCTCAGTTAAAGTACCAACTGTTGGCTCATAAACATTTTTGCTTACAGTTGGCATTAGTGTCGTTAAATACCCTGTCCACGCTTTACTTTGAGCCTGACGGCTCACCATAGCCGACTTAAATAACATGGTCACCGTCGTCAATAAAGTTGGCTGGTTACCACGCTGCACCCGCTTCAATTGCGAAGTTGCTTGTAGTTGCTTCATAACCCGATTCAAACTCGCCGGAGAAATCCCTAATTCAGCTTGAATTTGACGCGTTGACATGGCAACCGAAGCGGCAGAACCACCCATTCGATTAATCAATGCAAGCACATCGTTACGCCATTCGTGGGCATGACTGTATTGTCGTTCGGCACGCGGCTTAGCAAATTTATGCCAGCCAATCCCAGCAACAACTTTACCTGAAAAATTAGGCACCCATTGATCCAATAGTCCTTGAACATAACTCAGTGCTGCCCCCCGATAGTTACCTGAATAGGCGTCTCTCACGCACTGTACAACTTCGCGATCGGCCAACGGATCATGTAGATTTGAATTGAAGACGTCAAGCACGTCTCTCGCACGTTGTTGCGAGATTTTTGACTGATACATCGCTAAAGCTAACGTCAAAACCGTGTTGTGACGGGCTAAACCTTGACCTGATTTGACTGTTGTCACTTTCAATAAGGCTTTAAACCAAGCTTGGTCAACCTGCCGACCTTCATCTGGGGCTAGAGAAATCACCTGTCGTTTATCCGGCTTCGTAACCGGAACTTGGGCAGCATAATATTGTGACCACTTCATCAGAGCGCTCACCTGGACCAACATATGTGCATCAAAAAAGACTAGATTGTCTTGCCGGGGAATTCGAAAAATTCCAAAGTTATTGCAGCCGACATCGACCCCTGCCACTCGTTTTTGAATCCATTGCCGCACAAAACTCGACATTTTTTGGGCTGCTTTTAAGACTGGAAACTGACCGCGTGTTTTCCGCAAAAACATAGGCTGATCAAAAACGTAGTAGATATGGAATCCCTTCGTAGTCCGCAAAATCATCGTGGGAATGAATAAGTCAGCAACGGTTACGGCCCCCAAGACCTCTTGCTCACGCGCGTCTCGTTCTTGTGCGTCGGCAAAATCAATATCAACGACCAAGGTATTAATCTGAGCTAAGTTAGCTTCCCGGTGTCCCCGAACACTCGACCGATTTTGCGTATAGCCAAGCCAGCTGAATGTATTGGGCGTCCAGTGAGTCATACGATCGGCGATGGCGTCAAGTGCTTCAAAAGAGGTGATAACCACACCATGTGCTTTTTGCATTGAATCTTTACTGCTGAAGAGCGCAATGGCCCCTTTTTTTGTAGGAGTTTCCATCACTTGTCCGGCAATATTAGAACGACTATTTTTAACTTTATAGGTATGTAATGAATCGTGTAATACCAGCTTTTGTGCAGTCTGAACCGTCTTTAAATCGTACATGGTGAGCTCACCTCCTTTCAAAATAAACACCTAAGTTAGCTTAATAGAAATGACATAGAAACCGAAAAAGCGCAGACAAAAAAGCAACTTAGCGTTATGCCAAGTTGCTTAAGGTGGACGTAGTCCGACTACCCCCGAATAAACTTTTAAATTTTTAAATTACCGCCTACGGATCTAATTAACTAGATCCAGTGAATTTGCACAGAAGTCGCTCACCACACGTGTCCCCTTTGTTTTTACCCGGCAGCTTGTCCCCTACCGTTTTGAAATCACACCATTCTCGACATCTTACCATTTTGCTGGTATAATCTCTTTAGTTGAATGAAAAAGATTTTTTTGTCGAGTGCTTCCCAATTGCCGTTGGGTGGCGCTTTTCTTTTATTTAAGGTAACCATACACCATAACAAAGAAAATGTAAACAAAAACATCAAAAGTATACTTTTGATGTTTTTTAGTATATTAATCCACAAATCCACGAGTATACTAATGTAAAAGTATAAGAGTATATTAGTATACTTTTATATTAGTATACTTTTGATAAAAAAGCTTGATTTCAGGTTTCAATATGGTATACTATATTTGTAGCAGAAGTATACTTATGAGAGAAGTGTTATCAATGACGTACGTAATCGCTTTAAGCAACCAAAAAGGGGGCGTTGGCAAGACGACCAATAATGTGATGTTCGCAATCACTCTTGCCACCGTTTTCCATAAAAAGGTTTTACATATTGATATGGATCTCCAAGCAAACAGTACATTCATGCTCGGTATGACCTTTAATAAATCAAATTGGCCCGCTTCTATAACAAGATGCTTAAATGATAAGGATCTAAGTAAGGGAATCACGCATCTAACAGAAAATCTAGATGCCATTGCAGGAGATTCTGATTTTCGAAACTGGGGCACATGGGTAGCCGACCATATAAAGGGTGTCCACGAACGAACCTTTTACTTCAAAAAATTACTAGATAAAATCAAAGACGACTATGACTTTATTTTTATAGACACTCCACCAGCAACAGATATAAAAGTCGACAACATAATGGTTGCAACTGACTATGTAATTGTTGTGCAAGAAACCAAGAGATTCGCATTTGAGGGTTCAAAGGAACTAACCAACACTTATCTTCAAACTCTATACGATGACTTCAGCGACGAGATTAATGTTCAGGTCGCGGGAATACTGTTAGTCATGCTTGACAAAACTCACACGGTTGAACAGCTCATTGTTGATAAGACCGTTAAATATTTTGGTAAACAGAATATATTCAATGCCATTATCAAAAGTCACTTACGCCTTGAAAATTATGGTGAATACGGAGTTCAGTTTGAAGACTACCACGATCGTGCTATGTTCGCACTCTTTTCCGATCTTTACGCGGAATTAATGGAAAGAATAGACCAATTCGAAAGTAAAGGAGATATTGCTGACGATTATGTCTACACGCCAAAATATCTCAATGGCAAAAAACTAACACCACTTGGAAAGGAGATAAGTGCTGATGGCCTTGATTAAAAAAGATGCTGATCACTTCGAAGTGAACATAAAAAAAACAGTCGATGATTCCAGAGATGAACAAAAAACTACTAAATACTCCGCAGCGGACAGAAAAAGCCTAAGGGTCGATCCACCTGTTTTTGACACGATAAAGAGTCTAGCTTACATTAAAGACGTGAAAATGTATGAACTTGTAGAAAGTGCTGTTGAGGCATATAAGCAAAACACGCTTTCAGATAGAGAGAGAGAAATCTTCGACAGCATTTATCAGAGAAAACAGTCATAAGTATACTAGTGCAAAAGTATACTTATGATAATTGGCCTATAATCACTGATAAACAAGCATTTTAAAAAGTATACTAGTCGCTAAATATACTTTTCCACTAGTATACTTTTTCTGATTCCATAGATTAAACTATAGGTAGATTGCAAATTTAATCCGAATTTTTGGACAAATTTGTCAGCATAACCTGATACGGTGTTTGCCAGTCGAGTATTTTAAGCGGTCGCTGGTTAATTTGGAGTAACGTCGTCGTTAAATCTTGAGCACTAATGTGTTCAAAACGAGTCCCTTTAGGATAAAAATAACGTAAATTCCGATTAAAGCGTTCATTACTACCACGTTCGGCTGGCGTATAAGCATGGCAGTAATAGGTCTTAATACCATATTGTGATTCAAGTGATACTAGCCCACTAAACTCAGTGCCACGGTCCACAGTAAAGCTGTGCACCGGACCATTAAAAGTGGTTAGGAACTTAGTTAGTGCTTCATTAACAGTCACTGTCGTCCGATCTTTTAACCGGTATGCCCAAAGGAACCGTGATTTTCGATCGATTAAAGTTAATAAAACTGCCTTACTATACCCACGAGGACCAACGACTGTATCTAGTTCAAAATCGCCGATGCGATTACGTTGATTAATCATCATGGGACGCTGTTCAATTGATCGCCCCAAAGATTGATTATATTTGGATCGTTGGTCAACGTTACGCCGTTGGCGTACGCCATGTTCAGGTAGATCATTCAAGGAGAAATCAATTCTCCCCTGATTTAGCCAATTATAAATAGATTTAGTAGCTAGTTTAAATTCGTGAGC
>NZ_LNUA01000040.1 GCF_009764355.1 Companilactobacillus bobalius
TACACATAGAATGAATTCTATGTTGTACTAACCCCAAAATACTGTATTAGAAGTCGCCAATGGCGACAACAAAGTCAAGCCCATAGAATCAAAGTAAAGAGGTGACTAACATGGCAATATTTCATATGAGTTTTAGTAATATTAGTGCTGGTAAAGGACGCAGTGCTATTGCCAGTGCCGCTTATAGAAGTGGTGAAAAATTATTTGATAATCAAGAAGGCCGCCACTATTTTTATGCCCGATCGGTTATGCCAGAAAGCTTTATTTTAACTCCCGAAAATGCACCAGAATGGGCCAGTAATCGAGAACAATTATGGAATGAAGTTGAAAAGAACGATCGTAAATCAAACTCACGGTATGCAAAAGAATTTAACGTGGCTTTACCGGTAGAATTAAGTGAATCCGAACAGAAAGAATTACTGACAAAATATGTGCAAGAAAATTTTGTCGATCAAGGTATGGTAGCTGACGTAGCAATTCATCGCGATCACCCAGACAATCCGCATGCACATGTGATGTTAACCAATCGCCCATTTAACCCCGATGGTAGTTGGGGATTAAAAGCAAAGACGCAGTACATTAAAGATGAAAATGGCAAGCAACTTTTAACCAAAAGCGGGTTTCCAAAACAAAGAAAAATTTGGTTGGTTGATTGGGATAAAAAGGAAAAAATTAATGAGTGGCGGCATAATTGGGCAACAAGTGTTAATCAGTCTTTAGCACAAAAAAATATTCCGGATCGGATTAGTGAAAAATCGTTTGTCGATCAAGGGATTCAAGAGACACCTACCCAACACGAAGGCATTAACAGCCAAAGAAAAAATCGAAAAGCATTTAATCAACAAGTTAGCGCACAAAGAAGCGCCCAAGCTAAATATCATAATCTTGACGAAAAGATAAGAAATCATGAACATTTTGACGCGTTAACTGACGAGCTATCGTTCTCTGAAAAACACACAATTAGTCATCTAAGTCAGCAATTGAAAACCTATGTCGATTTAGAACATTTAGATGATAAACAGCGCATGCTGTTTAATTGGAAAAACAGCTTATTAATCAAACATGCCATTGGTGAAGATGTAACCAAACAACTGCTGACTATTGACCAGCAAACGACATCACTAGCACAAGCTAACCAGTTGTTAAATAAAGTGGTGGAACGAGCAACGAAAAAGCTTTATCCGGAACTTAATTTTGAACAGACAACCGCAGCTGAACGACGGGAACTGATTAAAGAAACTAATAGTGAACAAACGATTTTTAAGGGTAGCGAATTGGCAGAACGGTTAGCGGATATTCGAAGTGACTTATTAACCCAGCAATTATTGACGTTTACCAAGCGGCCATATACCAGCTGGCAGTTAGTTAATCAGCAGGCCCAAACAATTGAGAAGCAATTAACCACGGTGCTAGCCAAACATGGTCACCAGTTAGACGATTTGAAGCCTACTGATCGGGGCATGCTAGCCGCTTATCAACCTAACGAACTCGAATTCATTTCTAAAGCGGTGAAAAATTTACGGGTCATGCGGGAAGTTAAAGCCGTAGTGCAAACTCAATACAACAGCATTCTAACGACTGCTTTTCCGGACAGTGACCTCGATAAGCTAGAGACGATTGACAAGGAGCAAATCTATACCGCTGTGGTTTACTATGACCCAGAATTAAAGCCGTTAAGCGCCAATGATCTTAGTCAATTGCAACAGCAGCCACCGGTAGTCTTTACTAGTCAGCAACACCAAGCCGGTTTAAATTACCTGTTAGGTAAAATGGAATTAAAAGATATTCAGGATCATCGACTGCAACGGGTCTTAAAACATGATGGCACCCGGCAACTGTTTATTGGCGAATGTGGCCAAGATCCTAAGTTGGATCACCAACAAATTGAAATGGTGCAAACCCGTTTGAAACAACAGACAATGCGCTTTGATCAATATAAGCAAGACCAAATTAAGGACTATCAGGCCATTAATTATTACCCAACTAGCCCGAAAAACTACCTGACTAATATTTTGGACGAAGCTTTAATAACCATTTTATATGCGAAGAACACGGACTATCTAAGAAAGCAGCAACTACGTGGCTTAAAAGAGACCGAGTGGGCAATGACGAAAAAGCAACGGCAACACCAAACTCGAAACCGACATGAAGATGGGGGCATGCACTTGTAATCAAAATGTAAAGATAAATGTACACATATGTGTTCAATGGGTGCTATATTTGCCATTAAAAGTACGCAACCTAGATGCGGATTATCAGGTGTGATAATAATGCCTACATGAGTTTTGATGGTTAAAACATTCAGAAAACTATATTTAGGGCACCGAATTGTTGCTGCGCTAATTGTTGAATTCCAATGGCTCAGTCAAAAGTGTAGTTTGATAAGCTTGTCAGTGAAAAGGTAGCTCGGTCGAATTATGATTACGTCGTAGTGACGACGATTCAGACTAAGTTATTTCATAGAAAAAGATTTTCTGGGCACACTATTTACTTTAGCCTGTAAAACTGGTAATTCACTCCCAATAACTGCTAATTTATTATCCATTTTATGATCTCCTTTGCTTTGCTAATCTCACCCGTTGTTTAGGTTTACTTTTAGGGTTGTAAAAGTGAACCTAAATGACGGGTTCACCAACCGGAACGTAGTGCAGGGCGGTAGGCAGGTTCTAATCAAAATCAAAACTTAATTTATGGCCGTCAAGCTTTAACTTGGCGTTAAACGACTTTCCCTTTTTGCTCTTGAAACCCTTTAATTTGCTGGTTTCCCCTTTGGTGACCAGCGCTTTAATCGCGGTCTTACCAAGTGTCTTGCTACTCCATTTCTTGGGTAGGGTAAAGTCCTCGCCTTGCTTAGGCTTCACAATGTAAAATTTTTGTTTGTTTATGACAGTTGCTTGTGGTGTTTCTAAAAACACCTCGGCGGACTTTTGTGCTTGCTGTTGATGATCAATTTGTTGTTTAATGGCTGCACTGCCAGTTAATTGCGTGGGAACATCAGCGATTAACTTTGCCACGAACTTTTTGATTTGGCTCAAAAAATTATCCTGAGTGCGTTCTTCGGTACTGATTTGCTGTAACGCTTGCTCCCATTTAGCTGTCATTTCTGGACTAGTTAGCAAGGGTTCGAGTTCGACTGCTTTACATAAAGTGATTCCGGCTTCACTGACGTGCAACTTATTCTTTTCAGTAACTAAGTAGCCGCGTTTCTTTAACACTTCCAGCACATTGGCCCGGGTCGCACTTGTCCCAATGCCTTGCACATCTTTGAGAATCGCCTGGGCTTCTTCATCATCAAGCGTTTTGCCAGCGGTCTTCATGGCCGTAATTAATGTCCCTTCGGTAAAGGGTACCGGAGGTGTCGTTTCTTTTTTCGGCGTTTGCAGATTCGCTTGAACTTGGTCGCCTTGGTGAACAATCGGTAGGGTGGCTGCCTCTTGCTGGTCAGCTTTGTGATCATCAAATAAAGCTTGCCAACCTTGCTTAGTTGGGACCTTACCGGTTGCTTTAAAATTGGCGTCACCAACTTGGGTAATAATGGTGGTTTCTTCGTACTCGTACGGATCAGCAAACATCGCTAACGTCGTCCTTAAAACCAGGTCATAGACTTGTTGCTGTAATTTAGGCAAGCTGGCTAGCTTCTCTTTCGTTGGCACGACTTTAGTCATAATAATGGCATAGTGTTCTTCAACTTTTTTCCCATCAACATAGCGTTTGTTCGGAGTGGTATTGGTTAAAGCGACCGGCTTAGAGACCAAGCCCAGATACTTCGTCAGATTAGCCACTAAATAATCAAATTCTTCATCAGTGATATAATCACAATCGGTGCGGGGATAACTGAGCAGTTTGTCTTCGTATAAGCTTTGAATAGCCGCTAAGGTTTGGCTGGCGCTGGCGTGATAACGTTTATTCATGGCACTTTGGAGACTAGATAGCGAGAATAGTTGGGGACTAGCTCGTTTTTTGCCTTGCTTTTGGACGTCCTTGATTAAACCGCCCTGTGAGCCTTTCTGAACGTGTTTAGCCTGCATGAATGTCATTAGCCCTGTTTCGTCTTTAAATCGCTGATAGGGGTCTAATTTTGCGAAGAATTTTTGCTGATTAGCTAAAATTTCCGCATTTAGTTCAAAATAAGGTTCTGGCTTAAAGTTTTTGATTGCCTGGTCCCTTTGATAAACCATATACAAAGTGGGCGTCTGCACGCGTACCCTCTATCTTATTATTTACTGGAAAATTCATTTCCGTTTGGTCGGAATAAAATTACGAATAAACTGAAATCGTTTATGTTCATGATCGATATATAAATAGCCAAAAATACTGAAAAATAACGCACCAATAAAATTAACGAATAGATCTTTCATAGTATCGATCACGCCAACATCGAGATAGCCGTTATGGATCACAGTAGTCACTTTTTTGCCATCAGCGGTTTCACTTTCAATCGTCGTTCGTTGAATATCTTTCAGCTGGACCACTTTATTGTTACGTTGGCCTAGATCCACGCTATTGATTTGGCGCACAATGCGATCCTTTTGCATATCCATATTCAACCAACGATCCGCTGAAAATTCGACAAATTCCCAAGCAACCCCGACCGTCATTGAAAAACAAAACGTGGTCACCGCAATAAATAGCGGTGTTAATTTCAGAATCGTTATATTTTCATTCAACAAATAAATCAGCGAAAAACCGACTCCAGCAGCCAAAAACCCATTTAGTGCGTGTAACGCTGTGTCCCAGACTGGAATATGACTATAAAAGTCATTTAGTTCACCTAACACTGTTGAGCTAAAAATAAAACTGATTACGATCAATTCTAGCAAACTAGGTATATTAATATGCAGATAAGTTTCAATTAAATATGGTAGCATAAACAAAATTAATGTCAGCACTAACAAAGCGACGTGTGACCATTCTTGCATATAAATGCTATTGCCTAACATAAAAATGACAATTAACCGATAAAATATATAAATCAGCGTCACGATTTTACTTGCGGTAGTGGTGTGTGCCGTAAAGAATTTCATAAAACGCCCCCAATCATCGTTGAATCCGTATAATTTCCTAATTTAAGCTTATGATATTAGTGATGCTAGTTCAAGTCGGGTGCAAAATAAAAAAATCACACCAAAAGGAACCTACAAGTATTTAAAAGAAATCACTGGTAACGGAGCCTATTATCAAGTGGCTTGGCAAAAATTAGCTGATGGCTACATCGCCCTTTATGGCACGACCCCGATTCAAATCAACGTAGCCCCTATATTGAATGATATTTTTGAAAATGAGGAGGGGTAGACAATGCCGAGTAAAGCAGACGTTAAAGCCTGGAAAGCACAATTAGTCGCCCAAGCCGAACAACAAATCCTAAAATTAACCGATAGTGACCGATTTAAACAGTATCTTAATACCCTGGCTAAATTTCATCATTATAGCGCCAGAAACATTGATTTGATTTATGTGCAAAATCCGCAAGCCACTCAAGTCGCGGGCTTTAAGCAATGGCAGACGGCTCTTAACCGCACCGTCAAACGAGGCGCAAAAGCGATTCGGATTGCGGCCCCGATTATTAAGAAGTTAACACCAGCCGAGCAAAAGCGTCTTGATACCACCGATGAACGCGCCATTGTCGGATACCGTTATCTACCCGTCTTTGACGTGTCACAAGCTAGCGGTGAGCCCGACAATGCTTTGAAACTAAAGACGTTATATCACGAATATGCGCATAGCCAGCTACACGCATTAAAATCAGCCTTTAAAGATCGGCCACGAGCTTATCAGGAAACCCAAGCCGAAGCGGTTGCATATGTTGCCATGCAAAATACTGCTGTTAAGGGCACGTTCACAGT
>NZ_LNUA01000041.1 GCF_009764355.1 Companilactobacillus bobalius
ATTCAGCAGATACTAGACAGGTTCTAAGAGGCATTTCACCATACTAACAAGAAAACCAAAAATTCCCAGATCATTAATTTAACATATCGTATCAAACCACGCCTGGAATATTATCTAGGCGTTTTTTTAATGTCATGGTATTTTCTGGCAGAAAGGTTGCATTATTGTGACTACAGTTGTAAACTAATAAGTGTTAAGAGGCTGCAAACGTAAACTTAGAATTCAATTAATGGAGGAAGCCAATTGAAGGATGCAAAGAATGTAACCATCACCGATTCTGAATGGATGGTTATGAGAGCAATTTGGACAATGGGACATGCGACTAGTCGTGAACTAATCGATGCTATGAACGAATTAGAAGGCTGGTCAGCTTCAACAACCAAAACGCTACTTCACAGGTTGATTCAAAAACAGGCGGTTGCGCAGCATGGCGGCAGTCGACCATTCACGTATAAGCCGGTTGTTGGCGAGAAGGAATCAATGGCGGCAGCGGCAGATGATTTGTTTGACCATATGTGTGCGATGCGGGCTGGTTCAACAATTGCCGGCGTTATTCAGTCAAGGGAACTCTCACGGGCGGATATTGCGAACTTACAGGCGATTCTAGCTGAAAAGGCCAAAACAGCGCCCGAGGAAGTTCAGTGTAACTGCTTGCCAGGTGATCAAACGTGTTAAGACTGTGGTGTTCTGTTTACTTTTAGGATTGCTGCACAAAAATCCAGAATCTGGGATTTCTGATGGCGGAAACTTATGAATTTTTGTCGTAATTCTCATTCATATAGTGGCATGGTGCTCCGCAAAGCAGAAGCCTAAATATAAGAACCTGGTGGAAAAATCCCGAGCCCGGGGATTTCCATACAAGGAACTTATATTCCGGCTTCTAACCGCTTTGCTACGCACACTTATTTTTAGGGGGGGTCGATAATCATGGCAAATAAAGAGGACCAGATGAACATGAAAAACATGAGTGCTAAGAATATGGAAAATAATGAATCAAATATGAGTCATATGGATCATGATGACATGAAAATGGATCACGATATGACCGAAACGGATCATAATCAAATGAACATGGATCACAGCCAAATGAATATGAATCACGAAACTATGAATATGAGTGGGATGAATCACGGTGATATGGATATGGCTGGGACCGACATGATGATGCACGGTGGCTCAATGATGCATATGGGGAATTTGAAAGTTAAATTTTGGGTCTCCGTTGTCTTAGCGATTCCAGTTTTACTGTTAGCACCAATCATGGGTTTAAACGTTTCCATCCTTAGTTTCAGTTCACCGCTAATTGTTGGCATTATCATCGTTTTGTTTGATACAGCACTTTACTTTTATGGCGGAATGCCATTTTTAAAGGGGGCTAAAGCGGAAATTCAGGATAAATCTCCTGAAATGATGACGCTAGTAACCCTTGGAATTTCCGTTTCGTATTTCTACAGTTTGTACGCATTTATTGCCAACAACTTCTTGAACCCGGCAAATCATGTAATGGATTTTTCGTTCGAACTTGCAACCCTGATTTTAATTATGCTTCTAGGACACTGGATTGAAATGAATGCATTGATGGGGGCTGGGGATGCCTTACAAAAGATGGCGGCCCTGTTGCCTAAGACGGCCCATCTAGTTACAGATAATGGTGAAACAAAAGAAGTGCCAGTATCTGATTTAAAAGTTGGTCAAGCTTTCCAAGTGCGTTCAGGTGAGAGTATTCCAGCCGATGGTGTTATTACGGCTGGGGAGTCGACCGTGAATGAAGCACTGGTAACCGGTGAATCTGCTGCCGTTACCAAGAACGTTGGCGATAAGGTCATTGGTGGTGCAACCAACAATAACGGGACGCTAACGGTTAAAATTAGTGGTACTGGTGACTCCGGCTATCTTTCTCAAGTAATGAAAATGGTTCAAAATGCCCAGCAAACTAAATCTAAAGCAGAAGATAAAGCTGATTTAGTTGCCAAGTATCTATTTTACGCGGCATTTGGTGTTGGGATTATTGCTTTCTTTGCCTGGTTACCCCAGGGATTGGCGACTGCAATGACGATCATGGTGACCGTCTTCGTGATTGCTTGCCCGCATGCATTAGGATTAGCGATTCCATTAGTGGTTTCTCGTTCTACTACGATTGGCGCTCAAAATGGGCTATTAGTTCGAAATCGCCAAGCCATTGAAGCAAGTCAACATGTTAGCCACGTTCTCTTGGATAAAACTGGCACGTTAACAGAAGGTAAATTTACGGTGAATGCATTGATTCCAAATGATGGGATTGACGAAACAACGTTATTAAGCCGACTGGCCGCCCTTGAAAATAATTCGACTCATCCGCTGGCCCAAGCAATCATTACTGAAGCCCAAGCGAAGGACATTGAAGTCGTTGCGGCTGAAAAGTCTCAAAATATTCCGGGCGTTGGTATTTCCGGTAATGTTGATGGCACTGACTATACGATTGTTAATGGTAACTATTTAACGAAGCAAGGGATCAGGTTTGACGAGGCCGCTGCTGATAAATGGGCTGCTAAGGGTAATTCCGTCAGCTTCCTATTGCAGGGCACCCAAGTTCAAGGAATGGTTGCTGAAGGCGACACCATCAAAGCGGGTGCTAAGGAATTAATTAGTGGTCTTCAGAGGCGAGGAATTACCCCCGTAATGCTCACTGGCGATAATCCAAAAGCCGCGGAACACGTTGCTAACTTACTAGGATTGACTGAATTCCATGCAGGCCTATTACCAGATGATAAGCAAAAGATTATTGCTGATTATCAAGCAAAGGGCAATCACGTCATCATGGTTGGTGACGGCGTAAATGACGCACCAAGTCTTGCCGCGGCCGATATTGGAATTGCAATTGGTGCCGGAACCGATGTTGCCATTGATTCCGCTGATGTTGTGTTGGTTAAATCAGAACCCAGCGATATTTTACATTTTCTTGATTTGGCTAAAATCACAAATCGGAAAATGGTTCAAAATCTCTGGTGGGGAGCAGGCTACAATATTGTCGCAATTCCACTCGCTGCCGGTGTGTTGTCATTTATTGGAATCATTCTAGACCCAGCCGTTGGTGCTGTGGTCATGGCGATGTCGACAATTATCGTGGCAATTAATGCGATGGGATTGACTGGTGAAAAGATTAAAAACGTGTAATTAAGTGATGACAAAAAGAGGAGAAAGATCAGCTGGTAGTCTGGTCTTTCTCCTCTTTTTGATCATCATGTTAATTACTTATCTGGTTGCTCAGTTAATTTCGCCAATTTTTGATGCAGCCTAATGTCATATTGCCTGGTAATTGGCATTAACACCGCGACCACCCCGCAAATGGCAGCACCGATTCCTGCAATCACAAATAGGCGTTCAATGCCAATCACATCAGCTAGGGGACCGGCAAAAATTAAGCCAATTGGTTCACCTAGATTCAACAAAGAATTCAAAACGCCTAGAATCCGCCCTAACTCTTCTGCTGGATAACTTTGTTGAATCATTGCCATTAAAAGCGTTGTAAAAAATGGGGTCGCAATTCCTTCAATGATGTTTAAAGCTGCGAACCATAAAAATCCGGTTTGGTTACTTGGCAAAATGCCGCTAATACCGGTTGGAATGCCAACCAGGAAAAACGCGATGATTACGGGCTTCATCCGGTCCTGCCACTTACCAAAGAGGCCAATGATAGTGCCGCCGATTAGCATGCCAGTTGAATAAATGGCTTCAATTAAGCCAGCCTGACTAACGGTTCCCTGAAAGTATTTCATGGTCATGAGTGGATACATGCTGGCAGCAGGCATGTAGGTTAGTGTGAAGACGGCGCCGATCAACGTAATGTACCACAAGCCCTTGTTGTTCGTAAGTTGTTTGATCCCCAAGCGGGTGTTGTGGAGCACATGCATTGGCTGATCAATTTTTTCATTGTTAGGAATTTGAACCCACGTTAAAATACAAATCCCAATGATGGCCCCAAGTACGTCTAAGAACCTGTCTAGTATCTGCTGAATC
>NZ_LNUA01000042.1 GCF_009764355.1 Companilactobacillus bobalius
AATCACGATGTTTACGTAACTCAAAGTCTAGCGTTAATCCCTGATTGTCAATGGCGCGATACAAATAGCACCATTGACCTTTAACCTTGATGTAAGTCTCATCCACTCGCCAACTTTGAGAAGCTGAATGTTTATGCCGACGCCACAACACCTGAAAGATTGGTCCGTAGTGATGAACCCAGCGCATAATCGTTGTATGATGAACAGTAATTCCACGATCACGTAAAATCTCAACGACATCACGATAACTCAAATTAAATCTGAAGTAGTAGCCAACGGCTACTAAGATGATGTCCTTTTGAAAGTGGCGTCCCTTAAAGTGATTCATGCGCGCAATCCCTCGTTTCTTGGTACCAAGTATACTAAAATCAAGTCAGCGAGGAAAATTTGCACCAGAACCCTTATTAGTTGGTTTGTTGTTCGTCCGCCGATGTGCGTCCTAACGTGCCAACACGTGTGTACGCCGATTTCAGTATATTCAAGCATTAAAATGTGGTGTCGCAGCCAGCTGGAGTGCAAGTTGGGTTGCACGTTCGAGCGAATCGTTTGTTTGTTGTTCCCAGCGGGCCGCGAGTGTGTTGGCCGGGTCGTGCAGACTAGTTAAGATATGTTGGGCGACTTGCAACGCGTGTGGTTGATGTAAACTGGTAGCCATAGTTTGTAGCGCGTCAGCTAGTTGTTCGCCTTCAGTTAGCTGTCGAGTCACTTGCATGGGGGTTTCGATGGCAACTTGTTCGTTGGCGCGCTGACCCGCCTGAATCCAATTATCCGTACTAGCTGGCACTGGTAACCAGAGCATCAGTAAAACGAACCACGTTAAGCAGGTCAGTTGGGACAGATCAACGCCCGCACCGGCCCATGGGTTCAGGTCTAAGTTACGTAATTCCAAGTATTGAATCCCATTCTGACATAGTTGTGAATGACCACCGGCATGACGCAATCGAACCTGACCGTAAAATTCCTTGGTCGCACTTAATTTTCCATTATCAACGGCCGCTTGCAGTGTTTGACAATAGTCATTTAACGACGCGTACGAGACCGTAACACCCGGCCGATTGGTATACCCGCTAGAACTGTTGCGTAAGCTTCGAACGGGCTGGGCTGGTGGCGTAAGACCAGACTGTGGCCAGCAGCGTGGTGAGCAGCCATAAAGATACGTCAGTAGCCAGCGATAGTGCAAATAATTCTGCGCAATGTGCAGGTAACAGCGATTTTGAAAGGTAGTGAAATCACGACTATCTGTCTGGGCCTGATACAATCCCATCATCAGACTAGCCGCTAAGCTCACATTACAGTGAACACCTGACAACATTTGACGTCGTCGGCCATAGCGGTGAGCAAGTCCTTGTCGATAGGCGACAGCGGCCGCATCCAACTTAGCAATTGGAATATCCCGGTCTTCTCGTGGAAGTGTGGGCAGCATGCTTAGCGGCCAAATCAGTTCAGGCAGAAGCCTTTGCCGGACTTGTTGTGTGAGCATCGTTAAGGCGTGCAACGCAGCAACCGCACTTGCTTGCGGTTGGGTGACTAACTCCAACTGTGTCTCCGCAAAGTCCCGTTGCAGGCCGGACAACTCGATGATAAGTGTTGGTGATAATGCCGTATCCGCCAAATGACCGGTCACCGTTACCCGCTGGCCTTCCCGTTCCAGCCCAATCTGAACAATCTGTGCATTGATCAACGCCGTATTTTCCATTAATAATTGTTGCCACTCCATCCACTCACCTCGCTGATTCAATCTAAATTTATCGTAGCATAGTCCCGACCTTGGTTCACTGATTATGACCTATTATTTAGCTGACTTACCATTACGAAATGAGTTTCCGCGCGTCCCTGCTTGATCATCCAAAGGATCAAAAAAACGAGTACCCAGTATTACCGGGTACTCGTTTTTAGGGTAATAATATCGGGTCTAGAATTTTTGGTGTTGGAAAGTATTTCCATTCCAAAAGTA
>NZ_LNUA01000043.1 GCF_009764355.1 Companilactobacillus bobalius
CCGCTTGTGCGGGCCCCCGTCAATTCCTTTGAGTTTCAATCTTGCGATCGTACTCCCCAGGCGGAGTGCTTAATGCGTTAGCTGCAGCACTGAAGGGCGGAAACCCTCCAACACTTAGCACTCATCGTTTACGGCATGGACTACCAGGGTATCTAATCCTGTTTGCTACCCATGCTTTCGAATCTCAGCGTCAGTTACAGACCAGAAAGCCGCCTTCGCCACTGGTGTTCTTCCATATATCTACGCATTCCACCGCTACACATGGAGTTCCACTTTCCTCTTCTGCACTCAAGTTTACCAGTTTTCGAAGCACTTCCTCGGTTGAGCCGAGGGCTTTCACTTCAAACTTAATAAACCGCCTACATTCTCTTTACGCCCAATAAATCCGGACAACGCTTGCCACCTACGTATTACCGCGGCTGCTGGCACGTAGTTAGCCGTGGCTTTCTGGTTGAATACCGTCAGTACGTGAACAGTTACTCTCACATATGTTCTTCTTCAACAACAGAGTTTTACGATCCGAAAACCTTCTTCACTCACGCGGCATTGCTCCATCAGACTTTCGTCCATTGTGGAAGATTCCCTACTGCTGCCTCCCGTAGGAGTTTGGGCCGTGTCTCAGTCCCAATGTGGCCGATTACCCTCTCAGGTCGGCTACGTATCATCGCCTTGGTGAGCTATTACCTCACCAACTAGCTAATACGCCGCGGGTCCATCCAGAAGAGATAGCAAAACCATCTTTTAAACAAAGATCATGTGATCTAAGTTGTTATGCGGTATTAGCACTTGTTTCCAAATGTTATCCCCCACTTCTGGGCAGGTTACCCACGTGTTACTCACCCGTCCGCCACTCACCAAGATCTGAATCAAGAAGCAAGCTTCAATCAACAGTTTGGTTCGTTCGACTTGCATGTATTAGGCATGCCGCCAGCGTTCGTCCTGAGCCAGGATCAAACTCTCATATTAAAAGTTTGTGACTCATAAATAAAAATACTAGCGAATTGACTTCGTTGTAAATCCAACAAATAAATGTTGGCCTACACAATTTTAGTGTTAAAACTTTGTTCAGTTTTCAAAGGTCTACCAGTTGTTAATTAACTTAACAGCTTAATTATCATATCATCTAAATGATATGATGTCAACAAGAAAATTGATTTAACAATGTTTCTTGTTGATAAGTCATCTTCAAGCGACAACTTAGTAATAATACCATTTTATCATTATCTCTGTCAACAACTAATTTCAATCGTTTGAATTGGTCTAGTTGGTAACTTACGAGACAACGTATATTAGAATACCAATCTCAGAACGATACGTCAACAAAAATATGCAAATAATTTGTAGGTTTTTTTAAAGACAAATATTAATATATTCTGGAACTTCAATGTTACCCGACGGCCGTGTGTTCCCTATAAATCAATCACATATTATTCGGATTATTTTACAGGTGACGTAATCAAATTCTGAGTAATCCATTTAAATATATAATTAAGATTCAGACTTTTAACTATTATGAATTCCATTCTTCTAACAAATGTATCATATTGACCTTCATAAAACATATTGGTAACTCGAATATCTTCATATTAAATCGAAAGCAACTCCATTTCTATCTATAATATCCAAATACATACATATAGAAAGCCTTATTGGATTCAATATACATAACTGTACGTAAAGAACGCTATTCGAAAAAGGCATTTCCCTATATTATTGATTATTCTACTGTAATTAGTAATACAAATCTCAATTACTAGCAACGGCCATTATAAACACTTTTAATATACGATTGAATACACAGCACTTTATAGTAATCCAAGGTTTACAAAGTTAAGATAGTTTTTCATCATCTGTTCAAGTAAATATCCGGAACCTCTGTATCTTCAACTAATCGATTTAAATCCTCAAGGTACTGAATCGTGTTATCAAAAATAATGGGATCATCATTCACAGAAACCTTATATTCATAATACTGTCTCCAGTCGGAGTAATTACAACAGAATTTCATTATACGCAACATCTCCGGCAACAATCAATCATCTGAAATTCAACAGCTAGTTATATTGTGAGTATCGGTAAAACTGTTTTTAATAATTTCAATCAAATAACTTTTCTAAATCAAAATTATCGTTAACTCCGCCATCGCCTTAGTAACTTATCTGCATGCAGAATTTCTATCACTGCGGGTATTCCATCCACTGTAGTTTTCATAATAATGATCTTTACACCTGAAAAAAATTCTTTAATCACATTAACCTAAAGAGGTGGTCCATACATGAGTTATATAAATATATTCAAGATTGATCTTATACCTCTTGATCCAAACAACTCTTGATTAATATCTTCAGTCATAGATATATCGACCAATACAATCCCCCTTTACCACCATAAATAAGAATGAACTATTCGTAATCATTCTAATTTTTTAATTCCAGTTGACACCTTAACTAAGGATTTATCTATCCTCAATAAATGACTCAAAGTAATATTTTGATTTACAGATCATTTCTATGGCGACTTTGAATTCACCAAAGTATTCTCCGTTAAAAAGAAGTCTACAATCACAGTTCTGATATAACAATAAGCATATCCGAAAATAATAATGAATTTATGACATACAAAACATATTGTTGAATGGAACGGACAAAAATTTTGAAAAGATCACTATAGATAAAATGATTGATATTAATCGCAAATTTTTCTATTTGTACTATATTAATACTTTTGCACTACTATCGGAATCTTAATTTTTTATTAAAGACTCTAAAAACTGCAATGGATAATGATTTTACAATTAGTAAATTTAAAACAAATAATAATATATAAATAAAAATTATTGTTGGAATTACATTGAGTACAGAATGGTATTGTGTGATTCCAGATTATCTAAGATCCTAAAAATATGAGTAGAAATCATATGATATGTTTAAATAACTCAGTTGATAACTAATTTATACGGCCCAATTATTAGTTTTATATATAAGTAAAAAAGAGACCGGTCGAGTGATTCGCTAGAATCATCTTGACTGGTCTCTTCTATTATTGGATGTGCCTCCAAGCATTGAAAATGCTTGAGGACACAAAAAAAGAAACCAACCATTTGGTTGATTCCTTACCATTAGCGTGGCAGCTACCTATCCTCGCGGGTAGTTTCCCACCAACTACTTTCGGCGTGGAGAAGCTTAA
>NZ_LNUA01000044.1 GCF_009764355.1 Companilactobacillus bobalius
TCGGGGACATGGATACAGGTGGTGCATGGTTGTCGTCAGCTCGTGTCGTGAGATGTTGGGTTAAGTCCCGCAACGAGCGCAACCCTTATTATCAGTTGCCAGCATTTAGTTGGGCACTCTGGTGAGACTGCCGGTGATAAACCGGAGGAAGGTGGGGACGACGTCAAATCATCATGCCCCTTATGACCTGGGCTACACACGTGCTACAATGGTCGGTACAACGTGCTGCGAACTCGCGAGGGCAAGCAAATCACTTAAAACCGATCTCAGTTCGGATTGTAGGCTGCAACTCGCCTACATGAAGCTGGAATCGCTAGTAATCGCGGATCAGCATGCCGCGGTGAATACGTTCCCGGGCCTTGTACACACCGCCCGTCACACCATGAGAGTTTGTAACACCCAAAGTCGGTGGGGTAACCCTTCGGGGAACTAGCCGCCTAAGGTGGGACAAATGATTAGGGTGAAGTCGTAACAAGGTAGCCGTAGGAGAACCTGCGGCTGGATCACCTCCTTTCTAAGGATATGGTACTTTGGTACCAACGGAAATACACAATTGTTAAAACTTTGTTTAGTTTTGAGAGGTCTACCTGGCGCTTTCGGGCCTATAGCTCAGCTGGTTTAGAGCGCACGCCTGATAAGCGTGAGGTCGATGGTTCAAGTCCATTTAGGCCCATTTTCTCTGTTATAATTGAATAAGTACTATGGGGGTTTAGCTCAGCTGGGAGAGCACCTGCTTTGCAAGCAGGAGGTCATCGGTTCGATCCCGTTAACCTCCATTGACAGAGATGTCATACTCGTACCTTGAAAACTGGATATTAAGAATTAATGAATTAAAGAAACACCGAAAACTGCGCGGCAATCTTTTGATTGCCAGCTGTGATGAAAATCATGGCAAATTGTTTTAAATTACTTTTTGTAATTTAATTTAGGTTAAGTTATAAAGGGCGCACGGTGGATGCCTAGGCACTAGGAGCCGATGAAGGACGTAACTAACGACGATACGCCTCGGGGAGCTGTAAGTAAGCTTTGATCCGGGGATTTCCGAATGGGGGAACCCAAATATCGTAATGGATATTTACTTGTCTGTGAATACATAGCAGTCAAGAGGAACACGCAATGAACTGAAACATCTAAGTAGTTGCAGGAAGAGAAAGAAAATTCGATTCCCTGAGTAGCGGCGAGCGAAACGGGAATAGCCCAAACTAAAGAGCTTGCTCTTTAGGGTTGTAGGACTGATGTTGTGAGAACAAAAGGTTATGATAGTCGAACAAGTTGGAAAACTTGGCCAAAGAGAGTGAAAGCCTCGTAAACGAAATCTGATCCACTCCATTCAGTATCCTGAGTACGGCGGAACACGAGAAACTCCGTCGGAATCCGGGAGGACCATCTCCCAAGGCTAAATACTCCCTAGTGACCGATAGTGAACCAGTACCGTGAGGGAAAGGTGAAAAGTACCCCGGAAGGGGAGTGAAATAGATCCTGAAACCGTGTGCCTACAAGTAGTCAGAGTCCGTTTATGGATGATGGCGTGCCTTTTGTAGAATGAACCGGCGAGTTACGTTAACATGCAAGGTTAAGATGAAAAGTCGGAGCCGTAGCGAAAGCGAGTCTGAATAGGGCGACTAAGTATGTTGATGTAGACCCGAAACCAAGTGACCTATCCATGTCCAGGTTGAAGATGCGGTAAAACGCATTGGAGGACCGAACTCGTGTATGTTGAAAAATGCTGAGATGAGATGTGGATAGCGGTGAAATTCCAAACGAACTTGGAGATAGCTGGTTCTCTCCGAAATAGCTTTAGGGTTAGCCTCGAGGTTTAGGATCGTGGAGGTAGAGCACTGTTTGGACTAGGGGCCCGTCTTGGGTTACTGAATTCAGATAAACTCCGAATACCATTGATCTTTACTCGGGAGTCAGACGATGAGTGATAAGATCCACCGTCGAAAGGGAAACAGCCCAGATCACCAGTTAAGGTCCCAAAATTCATGCTAAGTGGAAAAGGATGTGGAAACGCATAGACAACTAGGATGTTGGCTTAGAAGCAGCCATTCATTCAAAGAGTGCGTAATAGCTCACTAGTCGAGTGATTCTGCGCCGAAAATGTACCGGGGCTAAGCATGATACCGAAACTGTGGATGTGTCGTAAGACACGTGGTAGGAGAGCGTTGTAATTGCATTGAAGCCATACCGTGAGGAGTGGTGGAGTGATTAGAAGTGAGAATGCCGGTATGAGTAACGAAAGACCAGTGAGAATCTGGTCGGCCGTAAGACTAAGGTTTCCTGGGGAAGGCTCGTCCTCCCAGGGTTAGTCGGGGCCTAAGATGAGGCCGAAAGGCGTAATCGATGGATAACAGGTTGATATTCCTGTACTAGTTTATTTTGTTTGAACGATGGAAGGACGCAGGAGGATGATGTGTGCACGCTGATGGATATGCGTGTCCAAGCAGTAAGTCTTGATATGAGTCAAATGCTTATATCTTTAAGGACAAGCTGTGATGGGGAGTGAAATTTTAGTAACGAAGCACAATAACTCACACTGCCAAGAAAAGTTCCTAGTTAGAAATAAACTACCCGTACCGCAAACCGACACAGGTAGTCGAGGAGAGTATCCTAAGGTCAGCGAGTGAACTCTCGTTAAGGAACTCGGCAAAATGACCCCGTAACTTCGGGAGAAGGGGTGCTGGTGTAACAGCCAGCCGCAGTGAATAGGCCCAAACAACTGTTTATCAAAAACACAGGTCTATGCTAAATCGTAAGATGACGTATATGGGCTGACGCCTGCCCGGTGCTGGAAGGTTAAGAGGATCAGTTAGCTTTTGCGAAGCTGAGAATTGAAGCCCCAGTAAACGGCGGCCGTAACTATAACGGTCCTAAGGTAGCGAAATTCCTTGTCGGGTAAGTTCCGACCCGCACGAAAGGCGTAATGATTTGGGCACTGTCTCAACGAGAGACTCGGTGAAATTATAATACCCGTGAAGATGCGGGTTACCCGCGACAGGACGGAAAGACCCCATGGAGCTTTACTGTAGCTTGATATTGAGTTTTTGTGTGACATGTACAGGATAGGTAGGAGCCGTTGATTTCGGAACGCTAGTTTCGAAGGAGGCATTGGTGGGATACTACCCTTGTTATATGAAAACTCTAACCTACATCACTTAGCGTGGTGAGGGACAGTGTCTGGTGGGCAGTTTGACTGGGGCGGTCGCCTCCTAAAATGTAACGGAGGCGCTCAAAGGTTCGCTCAGAATGGTTGGAAATCATTCGTAGAATGTAAAGGCATAAGCGAGCTTGACTGCGAGACTGACAAGTCGAGCAGGGACGAAAGTCGGACTTAGTGATCCGGTGGTACCATATGGAAGGGCCATCGCTCAACGGATAAAAGCTACCCTGGGGATAACAGGCTTATCTCCCCCAAGAGTTCACATCGACGGGGAGGTTTGGCACCTCGATGTCGGCTCATCGCATCCTGGGGCTGTAGTCGGTCCCAAGGGTTGGGCTGTTCGCCCATTAAAGCGGTACGCGAGCTGGGTTCAGAACGTCGTGAGACAGTTCGGTCCCTATCCGTCGCGGGCGTAGGAAATTTGAGAGGAGCTGTCCTTAGTACGAGAGGACCGGGATGGACATACCTCTGGTGTACCAGTTGTGCCGCCAGGCGCATCGCTGGGTAGCTACGTATGGACGGGATAAACGCTGAAAGCATCTAAGTGTGAAGCCCCCCTCGAGATGAGATTTCCCATTCCTTTATGGAAGTAAGATCCGTTAGAGAATATGACGTAGATAGGCTGCGGGTGGAAGTGTAGCGATACATGGAGCTGAGCAGTACTAATAGATCGAGGACTTAACCGAGTAAGAGTTTACAGCAGTTTGAAGTGTTTTAATTTAATTCATAATCTTAATATCTAGTT
>NZ_LNUA01000045.1 GCF_009764355.1 Companilactobacillus bobalius
ACTGCTGAAGTTACTCCAACACTTAAAGGAGATGTAACAGTTACTTCTGGTGAAGATATTTCTTCAGAGCAAGGTAACGAAACTAATACGATTACCGGAGTTGATGGTACTTCACTCGTCGATAAGGTTACATTCGGAGATTATTACCGAGCCGATAATGACGATGAAGCTGTAGTTTTGGCAGACATCTTAAGTGGTAATAATACTAATACGACAACTGATCCAGTAAATGGAACAGTTTATGGTAAAGCTGGAGATTACTATCGTACAGTTGTTCTTCACTTGAAGAAAGGTGCCCTAGATTCTTATACAATCAATGGTGCTACAGATGCCCAAATTAATAAGAATGATAATACAGTAACTTATCTCCAAAAGGTCACTGTAACAGTCCCAAAAGTAACATCTAAAATAACAGGAGCTACTGCTAAGGTTGGCGAAACTGCAGATAATGTATCAGATAATGGGACAACAGATATAACGTTAAATGATGGAACAGGTTCAATCATTGATAAAACTGCCTATGGAGATCAATACTTCACCAGTGCAACTAATGCTTTGAACAATATCGATGGAACAACGGGTGCATTCACAACAGTAACTACATCAGATAAACCATATTATCGTCGAGTAACACTAACATTAGCCAATGGTAAATTGTTGAGTGATTATGCAATCAACGGAATAAGCGGAACAGATTACATTGATAATGGCGATGGGACAGTCACATTTGCTCAACCAGTTACCGTGGGAGCCGCCGAGGTTACTCCAACACTTAAAGAAGACGTAACAGTTACTTCTGGTGAAGACATTTCCTCAGAACAAGGTGGAGAAACTAATACGATTACCGGTGTTAATGGCACTTCACTCGTAGATAAGGTTACATTCGGAGATTATTACCCAGCCGATAATACTGATGAAACTGTGGCATTGACTGATATTCTAGATGGAAAGATCAGTGCAACAACTGATCCAGTAAATGGAGCAGTTTATGGTAAAGCTGGAATTTACTATCGTACAATTATTCTTCATTTGACGGAAGGTGCCTTGAATTCTTATACAATCAAAGGTGCTACAGATGCTCAAATTGATAAGGATGCTAATACGGTAACTTATCTTCAAAAGGTTACGGTAGAAGCTGCCGAATTTACTCCAACTCTAAATGGAGATGTAACAGTTACTTCTGGTGAAGACATTTTCTCAGAACAAGGTGGAGAAACTAATACGATTGTTAAGAATAATTCAATCGTGGATAGTGTCACATTTGGAAGTTATTACCCAGCTGATAATACCGATGAGGCTGCGGCTTTAGCAGATATTCTAGGTGGAAAGACTAGTGCAACAACTGATC
>NZ_LNUA01000046.1 GCF_009764355.1 Companilactobacillus bobalius
TAATCCGAACGCTGTTCGGATTAATTTTACAATCTACCATTTACACAAGATATTTTACGCTCTCCTAATGCCCTTTGTGTCTCATACTAGTTTGTCAGAGGACAGCATTGCCCAAATTATCATTATTATCATCAGTTTATTTTCGGCAGGTATCCTAACTCGAAAGTTATTTGGCCCCATCACCTTCAACCAAGATAACTAAAGCTTTGAGGTCATTAAGTCGCGGTTAAATCGTTACTTCTTAATTACCAGCAAAAGCAAACTGTTAATGAGCAAATGAAATTTTAAATTCCCTGGCTAAAGCTTGCCGGAGTCGCCCTTAATGACTTTTGAATCGTTCCGGTCGTTGAACCCCATACTTTTTCCGGTAGCGAATAAAGGTGGTCCGTTTAATGCCGGTCGTTCTGGCGATGTCTGCGTCACTCATACCGGTTTGGTAGAGTTGAAAGGCATGCTGCAGGCGGGGATCGTCTTGGGTATATTGGGGTCTGCGACCATGATACTTGCCCTGTTGTTTGGCTAGCGCAATGCCTTGTTGCTGCCGATCAATAATCCGCTTCCGTTCACTTTCGGCTTGATACTTATAGAGTTCAATAATCAGGTTGGTCATCAGTTGCCGTAAGTTGGGATCCGCTATTCCGGTCATGGAGGGTAAGTTTAAGACGTCTAAGGTAGCACCCTTGGCTTGGATGGTGTTCATAATCTTAGTTAGGTCTTGATTATTCCGTCCCAAGCGATCTAATTCCGTGACCAGGACAATGTCCCCATCGCGAATATAGGTCAACAGCTTTTGCAGAGCCGGCCGCTGAGTATTCGCCCCACTTAGTTTATCCGTAAATAATTTATCAACGTCTTTTAAAGCCGCTAACTGTCGATCTAAATGTTGCTCCTTGGAACTCACACGCGCATAACCGATTTTAGCCATTTCCAATTCTCCTTTTGGACAGTTCTAATGAACACTTGTAATTCCTAGTATAGCACAAAAATAAAAAAGACCAATAGGGCATACCCTATTGGTCTTTTTGATCCATTATCAATGGCTTTTTAAATGGCTGTACGATAAATAGAGTTGATAGGCATTTTGCCATCAACTCTATTTTTGTATACCATTTATTAATAAAACTATTTTAGAACATCAAAAAGACACCATCCATACCTTTAGATGTTCTACCCTCTACAGCTTCACAATGAAAGGAATTTGAATGATGTCCCTAAGTAATAAGTCTATACGAAACGCTCTTGAAATGAAAGATGAGAATATTATCTTTACTGAAGACCCAAAATTTATGTTAGTTAATGGCATCAAGTCCTTAGTCTATTTTGCAATGCTAACTAAACAGATTGACCGTTGTCTTAACTGTGGCCTTGCAGGCCACTTAGTTAAGAATGGATTTAATAAAAATATGATAGTCGTTCCATCATTATCATTACGTCCAACGTATATAAGTCTGAAACGTCAAAAGTATAAATGTAAATCTTGTAACTCTATCTTTGTAGCCAAAACTAGTTATGTTTGGGAATATTGTCAAATCGCACAACCTGTTAGACAAATGATCTTATCAGAAACTGCTTTTAATACATCATTGAAGGATATCGGCAGACGTTTTAACGTCTCCGATAAGACCGTTCAACGTATCATCGATGAAGAAGCCAAGATGCACAAGAAATCACTTCCTGAACATCTTCCTAAGCACATGGCATTTGATGAATTTATGTCTACTGACAAAATGAGCTTTATTTGGTTAGATAGCGATAATCATCGTACGGGTGATATCTTGCCCAGAAGAACTTCATATCAAATCAGTAAATACTTCAGTCGATTTCCTTTGAAAGTCAGAAGACAGGTAAAAACTATTTCTTTGGATTTAAATGCCGGATACATTAATTTAGTACCAAAGTTGTTTCCAAAGGCCAAAGTCGTTGTTGATAGATTTCATATCGTTCAGATGATGAATCGTTCTCTCAATTCAACTAGAATACAGGTAATGAAACGAATGCCTAAAAGAAGTAAAGAATACTTGTTCATGAAGAGAGATTGGAAAAAATTCTTGGAATCATTCGATTCCATCGAAAAGATAAACCCTAAGTATCAGTACAGTGTTGGTTATTATGAAACGGATCTAAATTTAATCACAAAGTGTTTAGATTTGGACGAAGGTTTCGCCAAGTCCTACGAAGTATATCAAGATATTTTAAAGGCTATTAGAACAGGCAATACTGATACAATGAATCAGATACTACTCAATTATCATCCACTCAATACCGCTATGGATCAAACAATGACATCATTAAGAAAATATCGTAAACAAGTATTAAATGCACTGAAGCTTAAATATTCCAACGGATTTTTAGAGGGAATCATTGGAAGAATAAAAAAGATAAAAAGTAGTGCCTATGGATATCGTAGTTGGAACAACTTTACTGAACGTATAAATATTCAAATGTTTTGGCTTCGAGCAAGCTCATCAGCCAAATAAAAAAACAGCTAGACCATTTATGGTCTAACTGTTAACTTGAACCGCCATCAACTTGATTTGACGAACAGCCTTTTAAATTAGAGCCTAGTACTTTTGGAATGGAAATACTTTCCAACAC
>NZ_LNUA01000047.1 GCF_009764355.1 Companilactobacillus bobalius
TCCGGCCCTATCAAAAACTTATATAAAGAATTCTAAATACTATAATGGCGCTCCCGTTTATTACTACACAATGCATCATGATAATTTTATTAGCATAGAAAATTTAGTTGATAGTAAGTGGCATCACGTTACTATCAAATGGTCTCCCGATGTCACTACAAATAACACATTACTTCCCAGTGGCGGAACAATGACTTATAAATACGATGATAAAAATCCCGATGGTAGTATTCCCAATCCTACTGATATAAAAGAAACTAGTTTTCACCTGGATACTGCTAACTTTGGTCTTCAATCCGACAGTAAACTTTATTGGGGATTCACCGGTTCCACTGGTAAATATTATGAAAATAATCTAATGATTTTTGAATCTATTCCTTCCTTTGTTGATGCAGAAGCAACCTCTAGAATTCGTGATAATACTCAGAACCGCGATATCATAAACAATGATAGCCAAGTTTTTCCTAATGATGATATTAGTTACTTCTACAATCTGGATTATAAGGGGTGGACTAAAACTTGGAATGATATTCATGCCAAAATGAACGTACCTAAAAATGTTCATTTCACAAGCGGAACAGTCACTTATCCTACAACCGGTAATACCTATCAAATACCTAGCGATAAATTTCTTAATGATCCCACTTCTATTGAAGACATTCTCCCAGAACAACTCAGTCAAGATAGTCGTACGGCAATAATTGAGCTCAAAGGACATACAGAAACGATTGCCACTGAAAAATTAAATGTTCCTATCGCTCATGCTTCATTTGAAGGTGATAATTTAATTACCGATACTGATACAATTCCCTTTTTCATTCAGGCACGTAAATTAACTTTAAAAAGTGATTTCCCGGATATTAAAAAAATTGGTCAACATGAAGATGTCGATATCCCTGCCGAATTGGAATATCACGATGGAACTCCTTTAGTCAATTCCAATATGATCGTTTATCCATCAGTAAATAATAAGAATTTACCTAGTTTTAGACTAAGTGATGCTAACCCTGCCAGTGGTTTTACACTCCACTTAAGTAATGATCAATTACCCTCTAAGATAAATATTGTAAAATTTTACGTTATGGACAATTTAGGTAATAAAACCAATGTCATCACTAAGCAAATCAATGTAGGCGGCACTGTCCAATTTGGAACGGTTTCACCACAACTGAGTTTTAAAACTGTAAATCTTACCTCTCCCAATGAAATCATCCCCAGAATGAATAATTGGCAAGTCGAAGTAATTGATAACCGTGAAAAAGGTAGCTCCTGGACAGTTCAGGCCAGCGCTAGCAAACTAACCAATCCAATCACCCATCAAAATTTCGATGGGGCCTTAATTTATAGAGATCATACTGGCAAGATATCATACTTGAATAACAATTTAACAATCGCTGAAAACTCCAAGGATAATGATGAAACTCAATCGAAAGATATAACTGAAAATTGGAATTCACAAGATGGAATTCTTTTGATTTCCAATTCTCAAAACAAAGCTGGTAATTATTCCGGAGAAATAAACTGGTCATTAGTTGATTCACTAGTCAATAAATGACTTTTACAAGATAAATGATATTTCTTAAATATCATTTATTTGTTTTTTATATATAAAAATACAATAAACTTTAGTCATATATATCACGTTAAATATTCATTTATTTGTTAAAATTTTCTTGTAAAATGATTTTGTCAGATGAAAGGGATATTCATGACTAAACATAATGGTTTGAAACAACTATTATTAATCTTTACTGGAGCAATATTTTTATTCATAATTTATTC
>NZ_LNUA01000048.1 GCF_009764355.1 Companilactobacillus bobalius
AAGAGCGATAGCATTCTCTTTTCTTTTGTCATTCTGTAAAACAAAAGCCATACCGTCACCAGGAGCCTCACCACCGGTATTACCAAAATAGATCCACATTGAGGCTACTTGTTCGTGACTTAAGTCAAAGTAATTATCTTTTTCAAAGTTACTCCAAACAGCACCAACTTGATAGGTACCGTTAGTCAAACTGATAACACTAGTACCTTTAGTTGCTGGATTTGTTGATTGAACGATAGAAGCATTGTTGTCATAGCTATATTTTTTTCCTGTTGGACTGGTGGCGGGAGCATTAGCTGGCTTTGGTGGGAATTTAGCAATTACAAAATTATTATTATCCCAGTTCAATCCCTTTGGCGTGGTAGCAAGGGCGTGATCGTAGTCAGAATCTCCATCTGCGGAGACAGAAATAGAAAAAATATTTAAGGACAAAATTAAAGTACATAAAAAGATACCGAAGATTAAAAGTTTCTTTCGATAAAAATTATTCATATAAATCCCTCTCAATTAAAAAATCCTTATGTCATACAGATTGTACCAAGTCAATATGTACTTATCCAAATAATTTAAGTATTTTTATTGTTATTTGAGTTTAAAATATATAAATATTTGATTATAAAAATTTATGTTATATTTGGGATTTTTAAAATTAGGTTGTGTGAAATAGAATGGTTTACAATTTCTTAGATTAAGAATAAAATGTAGGCATAAAATGAAATAAGGAGGGATGATTTATATGGCAGAAAAGATCGCTATTGATGCTACCAAGCCAATCCCCTTGGACGACCACTTATGTTTCTCTCTCTATGCAACTTCACGTGCGATTCAAAAGTTATATCACGATGGACTTAGCAAAAATAAATTAACGTATCCACAATATTTGGTACTAGTCGCACTCTATGAATATGATCACGTTACGGTTAAAGGACTAGGAGAATTACTCTCACTTGATTCAGGGACTTTAACACCACTGTTAAAGCGTATGGAAAAGGAGGGTTTAGTAACTCGTCAACGTAGCAAAGATGATGAAAGAGTTGTTAATGTAGAATTGACTGACTTAGGAATTTCTAAGCGTAAGGATATCAATGAATTACCAGAGATATTGGTGGCAAAGAGTAATTTTACCGCTGATGAATGGAATACTTTAGAAGATTTATCTAAAAAATTATTTATGAATATAACAAAATAAGGATTCACCAATTAAGGTGAATCCTTATTTTATAGCTCATTACTTTAACTTTTTAACTTTATCGAATAATGAATTTTCATCTGGTGTTTTATTGTCGCCAGTACGTCCGATATCGTAATCGGAATCTTTCATGGCTTCAACTTTACCCATAAGATAACCATTACCAACTTGTGAGAAGAAGTCGTGGTTACTTGTTCCGGTAGAAATACCGTTCATAACGATAGGGTTAACATCTTCAGCATTGCCATCAGGGAATAATGGCTCTTGTCCCAAGTTCATCAAAGCTTTGTTAGCGTTATAACGAAGGAAAACAAGAACTTCATCAACCCAACCAACTTCTTTGTACAATTCCTTAGTATATTTCTCTTCATTATCGTAGAGAGTATAGAGTAGATCATACATCCAATCTTTTAATTCGGATTGTTTGTCTTCACTCAATTCGTTGAAACCTAATTGGAATTTATAACCAATATAAGTTCCGTGAACTGATTCATCACGAATGATCAACTTAATGATTTCAGCGACATTAGCTAGTTTGTTATTACCTAGATAATAAAGTGGTGTGTAGAATCCAGAATAGAAAAGGAAGCTTTCTAGGAAAACACTAGCGACTTTCTTTTGTAGTGGTTCACCGTTTTGATAGATGTCATTAATGAACTTAGCCTTCTTTTGAAGGTATTCATTGTGATCCGTCCAATCAAAAATCTCTTCGATTTCTTCAGCACTATTTAAAGTACTGAAGATAGATGAGTAACTCTTGGCATGAACTG
>NZ_LNUA01000049.1 GCF_009764355.1 Companilactobacillus bobalius
CGTTCGGATTAATTTTACAATCTACCGTTTTGATAGGTTTGATTTGCGATGCTGGTCAGCGTTTTATCAAGGTAACTGCCCAGATTGTATGCAGGAATTGAAATGGTTACTAACGGTTTGTCTGTCATGATCCTTCCCCTCGATTCACTTTTGGAGTCAGTTTAGTCTCGAACGATTGGGTGGTCAATCAAAGTGGCTTGAAGGCGGACCGAACAAGAAATAGCCCGCTATTCCACCTTAACCTGCCCCATCATCCCATTCTCCTCGTGTTCCAAATTATGACAGTGATAAACAAAGATGCCACGATCATGGAAGCTCATTAGAACGCGGACTTTCTTACCAGGCTTCAAGTTAACAACGTCCATTAATCCAGATTCTGCTGCTGAGGGACGTTTACCGTTGACGGACAGAATTCGAAATTGGGCACCGTGAATATGAAACGGATGATCCATGCCGCCCATCATCGAATCGTTATTGGTGAGGTTCCAAATCTGATTGGTGTGCGGCTTGGCGGTCAGGTCAATTCGATCGGGATTGTAAACCCGACCATTAATCCGAACCATCCGCCCCATGCCGCTAAAACTAATTGTCTGGTGTTTCAAGCCAAATTGGTTCAGCTGCTTGGTGGGCGTCAGGTGATTCAATTTAACTGGCAATGTTCGGCTCCCGGTTCGCTTGGAATGTAGTCGCAGTTGCAGAACCCGCTGCCCGTTGGTCCGTAGAGCCACGTTCTTCGAAGTTGCGTTAGCGGTATTGACAACCACTTCTGCCCGCTGACCCGGTGCCAGATCAATCTGATTCATCTTCACCGGCTGGTTGAGGAATCCACCATCGGTCGCGATTTGGCGTATCGTGGCGCCATGATTTAAGGTGAAATGATAGGTGCGGGCATTTGAACCATTGAGCAGTCGCAGCCGCACCTGATTGGTGGTTACGTTAATGTATGGGTTGAGCGTCCCGTTGACCAGAAGCGTATTGCCTTCGGTGCCATCAGCGTTGTAGTCGGCTTGATAGTCGAACTGACCCGCCTTACTAAAGGTTCGATCCTGAACGACCAATGGAAAGTCATCAACACCGTACTTTTTAGGGAGATTCAACTTCTGGCTGTTCTGGTCGTCCACCAACATGAAACCCGCCAAGCCGTGATATACCTGACTGGCGGTGGTACCCATGGCGTGGGGGTGATACCACAAGGTGGCTGCCTGCTGGTCAACCTTAAACGTGGTTTGCTTGGTCTTTCCCGCAGCAATTGGTTCGAACGGCCCACCATCCGCCTTTCCAGGAACCAGGGCACCGTGCCAGTGCAGCGAAGTCCGTTGGTTCAATTGATTAACCACCTTAGTGTGGACAGTTTGCCCCCGACGGACACGAATTGTCGGTCCGAGGTACGATCCATCATAGCCCATCGTCTTCGTTTTAACGCCTGGTTTAAAGGTTGTGGTGCCGGCCTCGGCCTTCAATGTGTAGTAAACCGAATCACCCGATTTTTTGGTCGGCTTTAAGATTGGCGGTACCGCCAATCTTTTCGCTGCAGTGGTCGCCGTTTTGAGTGGGACATCCGTATCCGAATTTCGCTGGGCGCGACCGGATGAGTTACCACCCATCATCGAATGACCGGAAGATCCACTCCAGCTGCCCATCATTCCGCTACGATTTGAGCTGGAAGACTGTGAATGCTGTTGGGTATGGACAAACCAACCGACATTTCCCACCACGATAATCGCCACAATCACGCCAATGATGATCCACGCTGTTTTCTTCTTCAATATCCCCATCTCCTAATTGTGTCAGCAAGTTTACATATGTAGACGTCAATGCTAGTTTATACCAAACGTCTTCATCGTTCAAGACTGTTTTTTTGGGGGGAGCCAGGCAAATCTTCAGTGATCAAAATGTCAACAACTGCATAAAGCGTCGAATTAAGTCCCTTTACTTTTAAATCTTTCATCCAATATAATCTTAAATGAAGTAAGACCCAAGGGTACTTTATGGAGGGCTTTAATTATGATAAATAAGACAATTACCAAAAGGTTTTCCGTGAAAGGCCAATTTGTTCTACCGTCAGAATTTCGTAAAAAGCTCAATATTAGTTCAGGCGATGAAGTCATTGTTTCACTTAATGATAATCAAGAAATTGTTATCGCAAAAGTGCCAACTAAAGTAGATTGGCATCATTTACTTAAGGATGTGCCAGCTGAAACAGTTGATGTTGCTAAGGATGGCCATTACGATAAAACGAAAGCCCCAAATTTTGCTAAGTGGATGGAAGAAGGCTAGTACATGTCACCAAGGGACACACTATTTTGTCTTTGTCTTTTTTGATGATAGTACTGGCAAAAGTAATCGTGATGAGGTTAACTTATTCAAATTTATCAAAAACAATCAATCAAACCAAAAATGAAGAGCGCTATGCTGGGCTTCTCGCTTCTTAGGAAAATATGAATTCTACAATATAAAGCATGCCACACGCCCTTAGAAGCTGTTTAGTATCTTTGATTTTGACCCAATAATTTGATAAACTACTGTCAAAAAAGTTGGTGATCATATGCAACATTTTAGTCATCATTACCAAAGCGATATTTCTCGGCAACAATTCGATTTGATCCGCCAGGATCTGGAAGCTTCAAGAAAACGAACTCATCCAAAACACATTGATCCTTATGATATCTTCTGTGCCATGCTCTATGTCCTTAAAAATGGTTGTACTTGGCGTGATTTGCCGGCTGATTTTCCAAAGTGGTCCACTGTTTACTACTATTGGATGAATTGGTCGAAAGCCCCCACCCCTGATAAACCAGCTTTATTAACTCAGGTTTTAAAAAAATTGTCGCTGATCGACGATTAAGGCAAGGGCGATCAGCCCGAACTTCGTTCGTCATTTTAGATGCCCAAAGTATCAAGAACACCGCTACCGCTGAAAATAAGGGTTACGATGGTGGCAAGAAGATCTCGGGAATTAAACGGCATTTAGCCGTCGACATCAATGGCTTCCCGCAAGCGATCCATATTACCCGGGCTAACATCACTGATCGTGACGGGGCGATTGCACTCGTTACCCTTAATTTAGAGCAGTTTAAATTGGTTCGAACCATGATGGTTGATAGTGGTTATACCGGCCAAAATTTTGCTAATGAGATTAGCAGTTTAACGTCAGCCAAGGTAATCGTCGTTAAAAGAAATGAGTTACACCAATTTTCGGTTATCCCCCAACGGTGGCTCATTGAACGTTCATTTAGTTGGTTGGGAAATTATCACCGTTTATGGCGTAACTGTGAGCGTAAGCTCAACACTAGTCTCATGATGGTTTCGTTAGCTTTTATCAGGCTACTTCTTAAAAGATACTAAACAGCTTCTAAGTGGGAACTAAATAAAAGTTATCCCGATATCGATAAATTAATACTACTCAGTAAAATATTTGATATCAGTATTGACGAGCTCTTAGGTCAAGATAAACTTTTGAGAAAAGATATTATTATGAAAAGCACTCTTTACAGAAAAAGTATCAGCATTTTAAAGTATTTAGGCCTATTGTTGGCAACTATTTTATTGTTTTTAGGACTAAACTTTTGGAGCAATCAGCTTGATGACTTGCATATTCAAGATGTCAAAATCTACAATACATTTTTCGCCATGGAAAATGGAAAACCTACTTTTTACCTATATGGCAAATTAAAGCCCACCTTTGCCAGTTATAGCGGCGGTGCTTTCACTCAGTACAACAACAGCAATGGAAGTGCCTACGGTTATAATATTAATAAAGACAATGTCCAGATTAATGGCCAACAAACCCATAGTCCATTTGGCTCAAAAGAAGTCGTATTTCGTATTAAAAGCGATCCTAAACATGGATTAACATTGATCAATCAAAATATATACCTTACTGATCAACAACATCACAAAATAAAATTATATGATGCCCACACTAGAACCCAGTCACACAGTCTAGAGCAAAAAGATACTCAAAAGGGTTCTGGTGCAAAATTTAAAACAAATGCACATTAACTAACTTTTCTTGGATATTGACAGCTTACGCTATCAATAATTGCTTCAATTCAGCGGTTACTGAAAACCCGAAGAAACTACCATTTCTTCGGGTTTCTTTTCGAATCGCATAGACAACTTCAACCCCGGCTAAAGTTTTAGCGGCAGTTCGGATGGTTTGAAAACCAGCTGAGCGAACCCGATGTCTTTTAATGAATCGATGGTCTTGCTCAATTAGATTATTGCGATATTTGGAACATTCGTGATTTGCTTTCTCCAATAAGCCGTCTTTAATCACTTGCTTAATGGCTTTTAAAGTTCCACCATATTGGTCAGTTACCAAACAATGGGGACGACCATCGGTCGTAAATAATCGTTTCAAGAAATGGTAAGCGGACTGATAATCACGATGTTTACGTAACTC
>NZ_LNUA01000050.1 GCF_009764355.1 Companilactobacillus bobalius
ATGTCTAACTTTTTTATTGCACTTCAATAAATCAAAAATTATCTAGGTTCTTTTTATATTATTTAATTTTCCGATCAAGTTTCTTAAATCTTTTAGATTATATTTCTAAAAGATTTTCATTCACATTATTTTTTTTTTATTTTCATATACCATAATCGGGCTTTTATTACATTTTCAAATATGTGAAAATGAATTTTTAAGAAATGAATTTTTAAGAAATGGATTTTTTCTATGATTAAAATAAATAACAATTTAACAAAAGCAGATTGGAAATATGTTTTTTTATTGTTGAAGAAAAATAACATTCTAAGCTCTTTTAATAAAAGAATCAGATTTTGCCAGTTTCTCTCTGTAATAAGTTTTTCCTTTATTATAATTATCTCTCTACTTGATGACCCTCATGAACTAACACTAGTAAAATTGATATATTCCATACAAGATCTATTGGCAATGATTTTTTGTATTTTCTTTTTAAAATTTTTAATGTGGAAAATATTTATTAATAAGAATGTTCAGATTTTAGCAAAAAAAGACCACACTATTTTTTTTGACAATGGAATCAATATTGATAAAAGATCAATAAATAATTCTTCCTATGGTAAATTTAAGTATATTATTGATTCTGATTATTTTTATATTCTGGTTCGTCCCATAAAAATAGAATATTCTCTTAAAAAAAGATCACAAACCGTTCTTCCAATTGTGCCCATAAAAAAGAATAAAAATACTTTAAATACACTTCCATCAACGGATTCCATATTCCAATTATTAGGTTATAAGATTCCTAACATTATAAAAGTCTAAATATTTTCCAGTTTATTATATACGTCGTTAAAAAAAGTGACATGGTAAATAGCCAACTATTTGAAGTGCCCTAAAATTGTTAGACATAATCTAACAATTTTAGGAGCACTTTTTTTATGACCAAATACTCTTCAGAATTCAAAGTTAAACTAGTAAATGAATACTTTGATGGACAAATTTCTATACTTGGATTATCAAAAAAATATGGAATGCCCAGTAAATCACCGATTTATTACTGGGTCCATGAAGCGGAGGCAAATGGACTTAATTATTTGATAACTAAAAAATCTCATAAAGACTATTCTCAAGATTTTAAATTATCCGTGATAGAATATTATAAATTACATAAGATCAGTCGCCTTGATACTGCAATTTATTTCAAAATATCACCTAGCCAGGTTAATTCATGGATATATAGATATAATCACTATGGTGTTATTGGATTAAGGCGTCGTCCCAGAGGGAGACGACCGTTAATGGCCAAGAAAAAGAAGAAACAAACACGTTTAAATTCCACAAAAGAAGAGAAATATTAACAAGAAATTCTCGATCTAAAAGCTAAACTACATGATGCCGAAATGGACCGTGATATTTTAAAAGCACTAAAGACCTTGCGAGAAAACGATCACAACTCGAAAAAG
>NZ_LNUA01000051.1 GCF_009764355.1 Companilactobacillus bobalius
TTTATCAATCGACTTACCGTTCTACCCCCACCAAAACTGACGATCATATTTGGTTCAATCATTCTTGACGCCTTTTCAATTAATTTCTCCATTTTTTGGGCTCCTTATCAGAAATATATTTTCATGATGTTAGTATTCTTGAAATTAATTTTCATAATAAAATAAAAAAAATACCCTGTCAAGCAAGATATTAAATTTTACGATCTGATATTAATTCCTCATGTCGAGCAATTTTATCTAATGTTCCCTTATCCTGACCAATCAATAATAAAAAAATAGCCTCGATCATAGTTGACGCTGCTATTCTTGAGAAATAATACTCAGACTGAAATATTTGTTCACGTACATATGTTTTTAGATGTAAATCTGCTCTTTGGGCAATAGGAGAATCGGAACGGTTAGTTATGGCAAGAACTTTGATACCCCGTTTTTGAGCCACGTCTATCTGCTTTATTAATGACTTAGATTCACCTGAATTTGATATAACCAGCAAAATATCTTCGAGCGACATATTTAGTGTTTGCGCAATTGAAGTTTCAAAGGCTGCATCACTCATTGCCAGCAATCCAATTTGATTAAATTTGTAAACTGTATCTATCGCTACTGGATAAGTGTTTCCTTCGGCTACTACCTGAATTAAACGAGCATTTTTAATTATTGATAAGGCAGCAGCCATTTTATCAGTTGACAAGTTCTTCAAAGTATTACTGATTTCCGAATCCTTCTTTTCAGCAATATTTTTAAGTGATGCCTGAATATCGTCATCAACAGTAAATGATACGTTACTATCATCAGAAACCTGGGCCAAACGAGTTTTTAATTGATGAAATCCGTCAATACCTAAGTTTTTACAGAATCTTGAAACAGAGGCTTCGCTTACCTCAGCCTCAATAGCTAACTGAGAAATTGTATAGTCAACCACATCTTGGGGCTTCTTTAAAATAACTTGTGCAATTTTTTTATCTGTGACTGACATATGTGGCAGCTTATTATATATGACATCAATTATATTCTTCATAATTATTAATACCTCTAATTGTATTTTATCAAATTTAAAACAAAAAGATTCTGTCAATACACAGACCATCATGATGCTTATAAATATTATAGGACCTGAAATCTTTTTTGAATTACGATGGTATAAAAAAAAACCATCCCTACGGATGATTTCCTCATGAACGATTTTAATCTTGAATATGCTATGTATTATAGAACCTTAACAGCGAATGAAGGCATGAAGTAACTTGAGATTGATGAGATCTTTACAGATTCACCAGGTTGAGGTGCGGCGATGTATTGGTTGTTACCTAAGTAGATAGCTACGTGATAACTTGAACCTTTGCCACCCCAGAATAGAAGGTCTCCGGCTGATGCTTGAGAAACAGCTTCTTGTGTACCGGCACTTTCTTGAGCTACTGTGTATGAACCAATGTTCTTACCTGTTGCTTGGTTGTAAACATATGATGTGAAACCTGAGCAGTCAAAACCACTTGGTGTCTTACCACCCCATACGTAAGGTGTTCCTAAATACTTCTTAGCTGTACTAATAACGTTAGCAGCAGTTGCTTGTGTAGTAGTAGCAGTTGTTGCAGCAGCTTCTGTAGTTGCTTGACTAGCAGTTGTTACATCAGCACCACTTAACCATTCGTTGTTACCTACAAGATACCATGTTGTACCATTGTCATCTACAACAGCCTTAGCTACACGCCAGCTTGTGTTTGATCCAAGAATACGGTTAGAAATCTTTGAATCTGAAGATGGTGTGCTGAATAGTGCTGAATTGTTCTTTGTACGTACAACTGAAGGAGCATTTTGGACAGTTGTTGCAGCCTTAGCTGAAGAAGCGTTTGATAGACCTAAACCTGTAACTGCCATTGCTGCAGCAGCTGTAAATGAAATTAGACTTTTTTTAACGTTATTATTCAAAATTGAAATCCCCCATGAATTGGTATATTTTTTTAATTGTTTAAATTTTTATTATTTATTAATTTCTTATCACTCAACGACCACTATATTACTCTCCGAATATTGCAGAACTGTTACAACAATTGTATAAGAATGTTACACTTTGAAAAATTCCATAAAAATAGGGCGATAAACATTGATATATCAATATTTATTGCCCCATTGTGAAAAAACAAATTAATTTACTTTTTCACTTTTTATTATCTGATCGACCCTTTTTTTAGTGATTTCGATGTCATTATTAATAATTTTATAGGATTTTCCCTCTAATTCTTTAGGAATTCTTAAATCTCTGAGGAATTCATCACTATTTATACGTGAAATCAGACGCTTGTGATCATCTCCACGTAGTTTTAACCGTTGAGCAACGGTGTCATAATCCACTTCTAAAAATATCACAATGGCATTCTCACCATATCTTTCCTTATAAGAAATAGCTCCCTGTGTATCCACAACAATACTAGCAGTATTGTACTTTTTCCAAGTTTTATTGAGACTTTCTTCCGATGATCCATACCAATGACCACTGTATTCGACTTTTTCCAAATAATGATTTTTAAAGAATGAATCTTCTGTTTCAAAATAATAATCTATGCCGTTTTTTTCACCATCACGTGGTAATCTAGTAGTGTGAGTGATGACACTTGGTATACGATAAGTATTTTTCAAATATTTGCTAATGGTAGTCTTGCCGGTACCACTTGCACCGGTAATTACAATAATTTTTTTATCCATTATAGAACCCCTATGTTTGAAATATTTCTTCTACTATATTAATATACTAGTCTGTTAAGTAATTAATCCGAGGAGATTTTACATATGAAAATAGAAGATTTAAAGGTTGGAACTGTTTACGACTGCTCCGTTGATGAAGATATGGATTACCCATTCCAAGGCAAAGTTGAAAAAATCTACGAACACTCTGCTTTAATGGAAATTGTAAAAAATGATCCTAAAGATAATGCTAATAAAACTGAACTAAACAACAAGATTGTTGTAAGCATCAAGAAAATCAAAAAAGCTAAGTAATTATAAATATATGTATTTCCAAGCATTAAGGAAAATAGGAGTAGGTAATCGTACTTGATTACCTGCTCCTATTTGTTTTAAACGAAAAAAATCATATTATATTCCAAACTGTTTTCTTTATTTTTCAACATTAATAAATGAACTAGCCGGTACTCTCAAGACACGATACTCCATTGCAAAATGGTTAGCTTTTAATCCTAATCCATTTCTGAAGTTATTCTTGTACTTAGCTTGCATTGTTATGACATAAGCATCCTGATACTTAGAATCCAATTTCTTAATCTTTTTAACTGGCCAATTCAAACGTAATCCGGAAACAGTAAACGGTAATGTCGCATCCGAAATAGTAGCGTTTTGACTTGAGACCGTATATTTAGAGTTATTCAACCAATATTGATAAACATCCGTTGATGAACTAGATTCCTGCTTATTAATTTTAACGTAATAACCTTGTCCATCGTTCGTTGTTTGGACGATCATCGGATTATATTTATAACTAACCGCAATATTATCCTTATCGTTCAAATCAACCTTGGTAAATAAACTAGTGTATAACATCCCACTAACAGCTAATATGACGACAACAATTTCCAATAGATCTGTTAAAATTGTTACTCCAGTAATTTTCTTCTTTTGTTGAACAAGAATTTTTAAATGTCGATTTCTAATATTAAATACAACAAAGATTAATAGTGCAATTACAATAATCCATGCAATAATTCCCACAAAATTCCAAGAACTCATAGTTTTCTCCCAACTAAATTAATTGTCTTAAACACTCCATAACTTTATAATAGTCATTACGCTAATTTTACCACGAATCGAAAAAATATTTGAAATTGAGATACAAAACGGTCGAAATTGTGTGGGCACATACGTTTGTCGAATTTTTATAATGACAGTATAACCACGCTATATCGTGTATTAGCCGTTATATCGAACACTATATATTGTGTTTAAGATTTTAAATGATTATACTAATTGGGAATAGCAAGTTGAAAGGAGTTAATCACTATGAATAACGTAATCGTATATAGCAAGAACAACTGTATGCAATGCAAAATGACTAAGAGATACTTGAAGGAGCACAACGTTTCCTTCGAAGAAAGAAACATCAATCAAGACCCAGAATACCTAGATCTTTTAAAACAACAAGGTTTTAAGAGTGTTCCTGTTGTTATGAATTCTGTCAGCGATCCTATCGTCGGTTTCCGCCCAGACAGTCTTAAAGACCTCGTAGGTTAACCATGAAAAAAATAGCTTATTATTCTATCACC
>NZ_LNUA01000052.1 GCF_009764355.1 Companilactobacillus bobalius
TACTCATTTTGAGTACTACCAAAAAAACCATGGTTAATTTATACCATGGTTTTTTTTATAGGAAAATTTATAGAAGAGGTGAAAAAATGCGAGCACAAAGAATGTGGTTACTACTTTTAAACATTGCGTTTAATTTGGTAATGGGATTTATTTTACCAGTTAACACAATTTTTATTCATAAAAATCTGCATGAATCCTTGGTAACGGCTGGATTTACATTAATGGTTTATTCAGCTTTTATGATGATTGGAAATGCCATGGGTGGAATTATGTTTGATCGTTTTTCCAAACGTGGTACTTTGTACATTGGTTATATAATTTCCATCGTATCTTTGTTGGGTATGTCAGTTCATCATGTTTGGCCAACGTATGCCATTATGTTATTTATCTTAGGATTCGGAATGGGACTAATTTATACAGCAGTTAATGCTTATACGGCGTTTGTGGCGGAACAAATGTCGGGAAATAGTCGAGTAATCTTTAATAATATGTATTTGGCATCAAATATTGGTATTGCCGTGGGTTCAACTGCAGTTGGATTCATATTCAAGTGGAGCATTTTCTTTACTTTCTTTATACCAATGTTGTTATTCGTTTTAAGTGCAATTATTTTACTATTTAAAGCTAATTTATTGGAGCATGTTTCAGAATATGACGATTCTGATGAATTGGCTAGTTATGATAATGATAACGTTGATCCACGAATCGAAATTGGTTTAGGACGTTTCAAGTTAAATCTTTTCATTATCTGTGCTTCAATCTTTATCGTTTGGTTAGGCTATTCGCAATGGGACAGCAACTTGTCGGCTTACATGCTTAATCAAGGTTACACAACTCGTGAGTATGGACTGGTCTTTACTATTAATGCTGGTTCATTGTTAATTATTCAACCAGTTATGAATCGTGTCATTTCAAAAATATTCAAACTTTTGAAGTATCAAATTTTCATTGGAACTGTAATTATGGGTTCATCTTTCTTATTATTGCCAGGAGCTAAGACTTATTTAGCATTCATAACTAGTATGCTAGTTTTGACAGTTGGTGAATCAATGGTCTTTCCAACTATTCCTGCTTTATTGAGTAAGATGTCGACGAATAAGAATCGTGGAACCTTCCAAAGCTTTTATAGTATCTTTGGTTCTTTAGGTCGTGCGGTTGGTCCTTATGCCGGTAGTTTAATCATTACGGCATTATCATTCTCGACATTATTTGTCGGAATTACTATTTCAATGATTATCGTAGCTGTGGCTATGATAGGCGTTAAAGAATTAGCGTAAGTGAGGGAATATCATGATAATTTTTCTTTTGATATTGTTATTACTAGTCGTTCTAATTTTGAACGCCTTTTTTTTATTTATTCAAAAAAGAGGCTCGAAGGCTTTGGGAGCAGAAGCACCAAAAGTTAAAATGGACGAAGGATTAGTTGAACAAACAGAAGTATATTTAAAAA
>NZ_LNUA01000053.1 GCF_009764355.1 Companilactobacillus bobalius
AAATGGTTGGTTCCTTTTTTTGTATGCTTAAAAAGATTCTTTTCAGAAATTATAAATATAATTTTCTAAAGTATTTATTTCAAATTAGTTAATATGTCTATTTTAAAGGGACCTTTATTTTACAAATAAAGGTCCCTTTTCAAATACCCTATTGTTCTTATGAAATAAAGATAATATTTTTCAAAAAGATCGATTCTTTCAATCTGATTTTTTACTTTTTATGAAAATTATTTTTTTCTGAATTAAGGAACGTTCAGGGACTATACTTATTTAAAATAAGGCGTAAAATAACTTATTGGTATAGATAATAAAATATATTCATATTTCTATAAATATCTTGTCTATTTATTTAAGTTCTGAAATGTTGTAGGTTACTTATTTAAGAAAATATTTACGATAATATAAATATAAGTTACAAAACTTTGGGTATATTCTATTATAATAGAATTAATTTATATCTATGGGGGTGGAGTTCTTGGATAGCTTTACTGACTTATTTTTATCAAAGTCCGAAATCGAGAAAATACAATTATTTAATAAAATAAAGTTAATAAGAACTAATCAATTAGCTAGTGCAGATCTTATCGGAACATATCGTAACCGTGATATTAAGGTAAAGGATATTAATTTACGAAAAGCTGCTTATCAAATGAATAAGAGTTATGGTAGTGTCTACAATACTTTTTTGGGGATTCAAGAAGACTTTAAACGAATCTTGAAGAAGAGTAAGTATTCGACTGAAGAGATGTTTGACGTTACCAGAGACGCTTATCATGCTTACTTAACGACTAATTCCGATGGTTATCTATTTTTAGATGCAATCGTAAAAGAAAAAGAAAGTTCATTTAAACATTTCTATCAAACACTTGATAGTAGTAAGGCAACTGTTTTACGCCACTTAAAGCCAATGAGAGGTTATTTGAAGCGTTTCGGTGTCAGAATAGCTTATGAACCAATGCGCTTTGTAGGTGATGAGGAATCTATCCGTTTGGCTATCGCGGCATTGTACTGGAATGCTACTAGGGGATACGTTTGGCCATTTGAAGATTTCACACAAAAGACAGCTTTTAAAGTCGTTGATATTGCTTTGGACAAATATCGTCTCAAACCAACTAACCATATTACTAAGACTTTTTATGCTTATGTTGTTATGGCTCACTTGTATCGTATCTTAGCTGGCAATCATGTTAAGAATATGGATGCTTTGAATGTTATCAATTATCCTTTCCCTAACATTTTTGAAAGTGCTGGTTCAATGCTTGAGGGTGACACTGGTAGTAAAAAAGTCCGTGAATTGAAACGCGCTATTAAGGAAGATGTTAGTTATGAGGAGCAAATGTTCCAATCAGCTGACTTCTATATCCTTTTGATGTGTGTTCCCGCTACATTTGAAGTATCAGAAGATTATCTTCAATCAGTTTCGAAACAATTAGTTAGATATAACCCATTGTTTGCTAACTTTATTGATGATTTCTTGGAATTAATTCCAATTGACGTTGAACAAACAATTTCTGATATGGCAATGTCACACAGTGAATTTTTGAGATATAAATATAATTTAACTACATGTATTATTGGTGTCTTAGCACTTGATCATAATTATATTGAAATTCTTAACTTATATTCAGGCTTTGGTGATGCTATTAGCAAGTTGAATGATGAAGGACTTGAAAGTAAGATCTATTCAACTGTTCAACATTTAATGCTTCGTGATAAGTATCAATCATTGAATGGAAAAGCTAAACAAATTTCAGAAGCTATTTATGCAATCGCATATAGATTCTTCTCACTATATAATAAGAACATTCAGGTCAAAGTTTATCTCGAATTAGAATCATTCTTCTTGGTTTACTCAGACTTGTCAGTAACATTACAATCATTACCATACGCAAAGATCGTCAGTGATCCTACGGATGCTGATATTATTGTTACTGCTAATAGTGCCAACCCACCAGAAGATCAAATGGGTAAAGATGTATGTATCTATCGTTGGATGTATAACGGTGTAGATGGACAAATGGGTGGCTTATTAAACTTGATTTACAAGATCTGGACAGAAGAGAAAGTTAGCGAAAATCCAAATCTTTAGTGAAAAAAGTTGCAACAAATTTCAGAATATATTATGATGAGACT
>NZ_LNUA01000054.1 GCF_009764355.1 Companilactobacillus bobalius
ATCATAGTAAGTTATACGGTTGGTTTACTGATAATCAGAGTTCCACAACCGTTATTTTGGTTCACGGATTCGGAGTCGATCATAAATCGTTAGACGTTCATGCACAGTTATTTGATAAATTAGGTTTTAATACATTACAAATTGATAATCAAGCTGCCGGTAGAAGTGAAGGTAAGTATTTGGGCTTTGGTTATATTGAGAGTTTGGATCTATTAGAATGGATCAAGGAAGTCATCGCTAAATATCCTGAGAATAAAATTATTTTATTTGGTGCCTCTATGGGTGCAGCGACCGTCATGTTGACAACACAGTATCAATTGCCAAAGAATGTTAAACTGGTGATTGAAGATTCTGGATATACGAGTGCTTCGAACATCTTGAGTTATCACTGTCAAAAAAGGTATCATATTAAAGGCAGATATTTGATTAAGGGAATCTCACTAGTCTCAAAAATACGAGCTGGTTTTTCATATGCGCAAGCGGATTGTACAAAGGCATTGTCTAAGAATACTTTACCGATTTTATTTATGCATGGTAAAAATGATTTTACCGTACCGTTTGAAATGCGTGAAAAGTTATTAACATGTGGAAAATTCCCGAGAATGTCTTATGAAAGTCAAGGGGTTCATATACGGAGCTACTATGTGGATTCTAAAAAATATCAAGGTGCTGTGGAAAACTTTTTGAAATTGTACCTCTAGGAGAAAATAATGAAAATTAAAGTTACCGATTTTATTGAAAATATTCAAGACGAAAAATTCAAACAGACTAAGTTAGATATAAGTAAGGATGACTTACTCCAAGAAGATCTTTGGTCATTAAATAAGGCTAAGGAACAATTGGAAAAAGATTTGGCTGATAATGAGCTTTCACAAGTAATTATTCATGTTGCAGATGCTGAATTTCCAATCGATTTTTATTTAGAAAGTGGAATTATCAATCTACCATTCGCAGATGCTAAGAAAGTAACACATTTCTTTGACGATGATGCTGAAGTTGAGACAAAGATTTATCTCTCAACTAGTTGCGATTATTTGAACGCCTCTAAGTTCCATATTGACTTAATTTCTGAAAATAGCTTAAAAAATGATGAAATAAAGCACACAATGGATATAATGAAAGGGAACTATGAAACTTCTCTAGAGAATTTCTCTAAAAAAGATGAAGACGAGAAAGAGGAAAAATAATGAATTCAATGCTACTACTTTTAGTAATGGGAGTAGGAGCTGGAGTTCTTGGTGCAATTTTGGGGATTGGTGGCGGAATGATTATTACGCCAGTTCTAACTATTATGATGGGATTAGATATTAAGTATGCGATTGGTGCTAGTATCATCTCAGTTATTGCAACGAGTTCTGGCTCTACAATTGCGTACTTAAAAGACGACATGTTAAATTTGCGTGTGGCCATGTTCTTG
>NZ_LNUA01000055.1 GCF_009764355.1 Companilactobacillus bobalius
AATTTCATTACTTTTAGTGCTGTTACTAGTGGTATCAATGACATTAAAAAGGTTATGAAGGAAGCTGAAATGAATCGAGAAATGGGTCAAAAGACTATTGTTTTTATTGATGAAATTCATCGTTTCAACAAAGCTCAACAAGATGCTTTCTTACCTTTCGTCGAAAAAGGCAGCATCACTTTGATTGGTGCCACAACTGAAAACCCATCCTTTGAAATCAACTCTGCGTTACTATCGAGATGTAAAGTTTTCGTCTTAAAGTCTTTAACTAAAGATGATTTAGTCGATCTCTTGAAAAAAACTCTCGCTAATTCTAAAGCTTTTCCAAAATTAAAAGTTGAAATTGACGATGACACTTTAGAATTGATTGGTAATTACGCTAACGGTGATGCTCGAGTAGCTTTGAATACCCTAGAAATGGCCGTTATCAATTCAACGGTTCATGATAAGATTGCCAAAGTAGACCTGGAAGATATTCGTCAATTACTCAATACTAAATCTCTACGCTATGATAAAAATGGTGAAGAACATTACAACATCATCTCAGCCCTGCATAAATCAATGCGTAACAGTGATACCGACTCAGCTATCTATTGGGTCACTCGTATGCTTGAAGGTGGCGAAGATCCTCTCTACATAGCCAGACGACTAGTTCGTTTTGCCAGTGAAGATATCGGATTAGCCGATACTAATGCTTTAAATGTCGCAATCAATGCCTTCCAAGCTTGCCAATTTCTTGGTATGCCTGAATGCAATGTTCATTTAGTTGAGACTGTAATTTATCTTTCCGTCGCTCCTAAGTCTAATGCCACTTATCAAGCTTTATTAAGAGCTCAGAAAGACGTTAAGAAGTATGGTAATCTTCCTGTACCTCTTCAAGTCAGAAACGCTCCTACGAAACTTATGAAGAATCTTGGTTATGGAAGGGATTATCAATTAACTCATGATTATGCTGACAAGTTAACAACCATGAAAACCGTTCCCAAAGAAGTTGAAAATAGCACATACTACCGACCAACTGAACAAGGTAAAGAACGTCTCTTTAAGCAACGCCTAGAATATATCGAACAATGGCATCAAGAACACGATACTAAGTAACATGTTCTTCTTTTACATTTAGTGATAGAATGGGGTCTTAATTTAGGATTGAGGGGTTTCATAAAATGAAGCGACATAATTTATTATTTATTTTATGTTTGGCAATAGTCGGAATATTTTCTTTTCAAAATACAACCGAAGTTAAAGCTGTTAGTTTTGTCCATACGTTTAAAAAGACAACAATGGTTTCCAGAAGTGATCAAAAAGATGATTTTACCTATGACTTCACTCGAATAAAGAAACCTAAGCTTAAAGCTAAAACAGATTGGTTGACCGATAAAATTGGAAAAGACTCTGGTAACGATCACTATTATCGAGTCGCAACTAATGAATGGGTCAGTACTGACGATGTCGCTTTAATAAATAAAGATATCAATCGCCCCATTACAATTTCTACAGGTCACAATATTTGGAAATTTAACCGCAAAACTTATGAATTCACTTATACAGGACACCGATTAGCAGCCGGTACATGGGCTAGTGATGAGAGAATTCAACTTCCCCGTGGAATCTCATATTGTAAAGTTGGACCAAATGAGTGGATTCAAAACATACACTATTAAAAATCTAAAACAGCATCCATTTAGAATTCTAAATGGATGCTGTTTTAGATTTATGAATTATTTGAAACAAACAATAAGACTGGTTTTCAAGTTAAATGAAACTGATTTTTTACCTATTCAAAGGGATACTTCATTCCCCAATCATTTCTAACATCGTTTAAGATGTGAGCTACATCATGCGATAAAGCTAATTGTCCATCATCGTGACCATTATTAATATACTTCTGCATATCCGCAACTTCATATTGAAGTGCCTTGTCATCGTTACCAACAACAATTTTGTCAGTTGTTTGCGTATGAGCATCAGCCGTATAAGTAATGTCTGCCTCAGTTGCACGAGGATAATTACTAATCTCAATATATCCTTTTGTTCCAGAGATCACTCCTCGTTTTGGCTGTTTAGCACGCATTGACAAGGCCATAACAGCCATCTGTTCATCATCATTTTTCAAGATAATTCCTGATTGCTCATCAACACCTGTTTCAAAATATTTTACTGTAGTTAAAATATTTGTCGGTTGCTTACTCAAAAAACTTCTAGCAAATGCCGTAGCATATCCACCTATATCTAGTAATGCCCCACCAGCTAACTCTTTATTGAAGAAACGATTTTTAGGATCGTAATCTTTCAAACTACCAAAATTAACTTGCACTAATTTTACTTGACCAATTTTACCATCAGAAATCAATTGTTTAACTTGTTGATAAAGTGGCATATGTAATAACGTAAATCCTTCTATTAAAATAAGATTTTTCTTTTTAGCCAAGGCCTGAACTTCATCAAATTCATTTGCATTAACTGTAATAGCCTTCTCACAGAAGACATGTTTCCCTGCATTCAATGCTTCTTTAATATATTGATAATGGAATGTGTGTGGTGTTGCAATATAAATAACATCAATATTAGGATCATTAATCATATCCGTTGGGTTGCTGTATTGATGTTGAATCCCCTTCTCTTGGGCAAATTTAGCCATTTTTTCGGCGTTCATATTAGAGGCCCCGTATATTTCTCCATTAACGGCGTTTAAAGCATCTGCCATTTCGTGAGCAATCCAACCAGTTCCAATCATTCCCCAATTATATTTTTTCATAGCTATAAATCTTCTTTCTTGATATGTTTTACATCATCATCTGTTGCTAAAAGTGCATCCGTTACAATATTCTTAAAATAAGACGTTCCCAATACACCTGTCATTTGCGACAATTTAGAATTAATTAAGTCAATATTTTCCCAGTCATCAAAATGACAATCTACTAATCCATTACCATTTGGTGTT
>NZ_LNUA01000056.1 GCF_009764355.1 Companilactobacillus bobalius
CGACACAGGATTCGTTGGTGACGGCATGGCATTTGTTCTCCAAAATGACAATAACGCAGAAAATTCAATTGCACTTTCTGCAGATGGAATTCCTGTTAATGGACAAGCTTTAGGTGTTTGGGGAGCTGATTGGGACCATGGGGATAATAGTTCTCCTGAAAAAACTGCCCAGACTGCTATTCAAAATAGTTGGGCCCTGGAATTCGATACTTTTGTTAATCGATACAAACCAAGTACTAGTGAAGGTGTTTCTTTTGATTTTAATATTGGGGGTATCGGTAATGCAGAGAACAATTATCGTCACATTGCCGGTAATTATCCAGCACTAGCAAGTACTTATGATAACGATAAAAGTAATTTTCCTAGATATACCACAATGAATCACGGAAATAATTACAAAATTCATCCCCATTTAGTAGATGATCAGTGGCACCACGTTACAATTACTTGGACACCTAAAAGTGATACCGATCATTCACAAGGAACTATAACTTATGCTTACAATGATAAAGATACCCAATCAGGAATTCCCATTACTGACCCTAAACAGGTAGTCCAAACATCTTTTAATATTGATACAAAGAACTTTGGACTAACCGGAGATAATACTAAACTCTACTGGGGATTTACTGGTTCTACTGGTAAATACTCTGAGAATAACTTATTAGTTTTTGAATCCATTCCTTCATTCGTCGACGCTGAAGCCGTTCCGGCTATTTATGATGATTCTCAAGGTGGAACTGAAATTACTGAAAGTAACAACACCGTCGACCCCAATAGTGATATTAGATATACTTACACATTAAACTATAAAGGTTGGACTAAAAATTGGGATAAAATTAATACCAAAGTAGACATACCTGACCATGTTAAATTCACTAGTGGAACAATAACTTATCCAAATTCAGCAGACAACAAGCCACATCAAATAGATCCAAGTATTTTTAACGATTCCAATGCCACTAAACTTAAGTTTCTCTTACCAGATAAACTTACACCTAAAAGTAGAACTGCCATTATTGAATTACATGGTAAAACTGAAAAAAATGCTACAGAAAGTTTAACGGTCCCCTCATCTCATGCCTCTTTTGAAGGTGATAATCTTATTACTGATGCCAATACTATCCCATTCAAAATCAGATACAGAAAGCTAAGTTTGGATAGTGATTCACCTAATATTATTAAGGTAAAGCCAAATGAAGATGTTTTTATTCCAGCCCAAGTAACTTACGCCGGTAGTAATAACAATCCTTACTATCAAAATCTAACTGTTTATCAAAAATTAAATAATGGTCCTGTTGAAACACAAGATCTTAGCTTTGATTCAGATGGTAATTTTGAACTTCCTATATATAGCTATTCATTAGACAAAATTAATACTGTTTCCTTTTACGTTAAGGATCAAGATGGAAATACTAGTAATACTATTACACGCCAAATCACAGTCGGTGGAAATTTAGCATTTGACTATGTACAAAATATAGTCTCATTCAAACCTATCAATGGTTCCTTCACTGACGGAATCCTACCACGACTTGGAAAATGGCAAATCAATGTCGTTGACAGTCGTGAAAAAGGAAGTCAGTGGTCTGTTCAGGCCAAGGCCAGTGATTTAGTTTCAGAAGATAAAAATAAATTATTAGGCAACTTATTTTATAGAGATACCGATGGGAAAGATTATGATATTGATAAAGATTTTCCCGTCGCCACATACGTAAAAGATACTGACGATACTCAAATCAAAAATATTGCTGATACGTGGACTGACAATAGTGGAATACTATTAGCCGTGAAAAAAGGTAACAAAGCTGGAATCTACACAAGTAAGATATCGTGGTCACTAATTGATTCCACTCCAAATAAATAGAGTGTGAGGAAAAATCCTCACACTCTATTTTTTATCTTTTTAACTACGATATCCCATAAACATGGCAAATATTAAGATTACCAAAACGATCGTAGTAATAATTACATACAGATTATCATGCTCTTTATAAAAAGCATAAATTGAAACAACTACTCGTAATACCGGTGTCAAAATAAGTAGAAAAACACCTAGCATAATAACAGCATATGATTTTCCAGACGCTACTCCAGCAAAGATTGCCATGAATCGGCGTGGAAATTCACCTGAGGCATAGCCGCTACCACTCATAAAGTATAAGGCCATACCTATTAAAATAACGATTGCTGAAGTGATAACACCGATACGTAAAATTTTACCAATTACTAATTCGACCTGTCGTGTTTCTTCATGTGTATTATTATTCATTAGATGTTCACCCCAAATCCTTTAAGAGCCATTTGTACTCCCATGTAAAGAATAATAGGAATAAAAATCATTCTGATAATTCTTGGCTTCAAGACTTGCATCAAACGTGCACCAATTGTTGCCCCAACTAAAACACCAATTGCTAATGGAGCAGCAATATCAGGACGAATTGAACCATTAAAGAAGTATACCGTTGCACTGGCTGCAGCAGTAACACCCATCATCAAATTACTTGTAGCACTTGATGGTTTTAAAGGCATCTTCATAATTGTATCCATAGCGATAACCTTGAAAGCACCACTACCAATACCTAATAAACCACTGGCTAATCCAGCAGCCCACATCATGATGAATCCACCTGGAACATTCTTCATTGAATAATCAATCTGTTTTTGTTCCGCTTTATCATAATAAGTACTCGATAATTTAAATTTATCAACGATTGGATCATGTCCGGTATAAACACTCTCACCTTTTTTATCCATTAACTTACGAATCATATTGTAAGTTGAATAAAGTAAGAAGAATCCGAATAAGACATATAAGAAATTACTTGAAAATACACCTACCAACAAAGCACCCATGA
>NZ_LNUA01000057.1 GCF_009764355.1 Companilactobacillus bobalius
TCACTTCGTTCGTTGCCTAAAAAGGTGTGGCAAGCCACATTTATACGGGCGCTGACGCCCCGCACCCCGTCAAGCTGAAACAGCTTGACCGTTTTTTCACTCGCCGTTAGGCAGGAAAGCAAAGTTTTATAGAAACTTTGGCTTTCGCCAATTCAGTGTTAAGACTGGTTTAGAGCTGTCAATTCCTTATGCTCCCACGCTTTGCTCGTCCGCTACCATTGACAGCAAACAGTTAGCTTTTCTAAAACATAATAAGAATTTAACTGCTATGTCCCTTTTAAGGCCTTTATTTTCAATTCTCAGCAGTTTTAAGCATATTTACATATAATTTATACCAAAACAAAATAAAAAGCCCTCAGTGAGCTTTTAGAGGGCTAAATTACAAATCCTGGTCGATTAATAATATCTTCTTGTCTTTTTTGCAAAATGTAAGTGTACAAGGAATTATACAAATTCTGTTTGATCTCATCAGGTTCATGAACAAAAGCTTCAAACAATTCTTGAATATCAACTTGCCAAGGATCAGCAAGCATTTCATCAATTGGCTTTAATACTTTTTTTTCGTCCATCTGAGTTACTCCTAACATTAGCTAATTATTTCAGGTTTAAATTAAAGGCATCTTTTTATAGTTAGTTATTCAAAGATGGTAATTAAGTTTAGAAAGAAAAACGGTGTAAAGCAATTAAAAAGATTTGTTTGAGCGCAGCGAAATCTAATACAACTTTTTTTAGTATAAGCACAATCAACTTTAGTTGTTGTGTGTAAGTGCGCATTGAACTAAAAAACAACCTTTATTTCAATGATCAAGTTAGCTATTTTTTAGCGTCATTAAACGGAATGAAATGAGTTTAATGCGCACTTATACATAGAATTTATTCTATGTTGTGCTAGACCCATTAAAAACCTGTATCAGAAGTCGCCGTTGGCGACAACAAAATCAAACTAATTTACCCAAAATCAATTTGGTTCAACATGTTTTCTGTACTTGCTTGATCCAAGCCTAAATAAGCTAAAGTCATTGATTCACTTGAGTGATTTAGTAAGTGCATGACTAGGCCAATATTGTAATTTGATTGCGTGTAAACACGATAAGCCCCAGTTTTGCGCATCGTATGAGTACCTAGATAATTAATGCCTAATAGATCGCCAACCTTACTCATAATTTTGTAGAACTGTTTTTCAGTAATATGGCGTTCTGGGTGTTGAATTGAAGGAAAGAGCCATTCAGAATCCAGCTTATGATCAAGCAGCCATTGACGGTACAATAAGAGCTCTGTTTGAACAGGTTTAAGGTACAAGGTATTAGGTTTACCAGTTTTTCGGTCATGAATAAACGCATTTTGTTTAATAGAACCGTCCGGATTAAAAATATCGGCCTGTTTTAAGCCCATAACGTCACTCACTCGCAGTAGCGTCGCTTTACCAACTTGAAAAATCGTATAGTTACGTCGGCCAGCTTTAAAGTTATTGAGTAACGTATCTTGAACCTCTTTAAGAACGTTTGAATCTTTGATGGGTAAGACAACTTGTTGCATAGTCTTTTCTCCTTTTCTTGAGATATTAAAGCAGTTATGTTATTATTTTTGTAAGGAAAAAGTAAGGAGATGATATTGTGAGCGCAGGTAATGTAACTAAGGTTAGCTCGAAGATCACAAGTAAAAATCAGATTACAATTCCTAAAACAGTACGTGAACTGTTAAAAGTTCGGTCTACTGACACAATTGAATGGCAGATTGAACCAAATGGTAAAGTAATGATTGTCCGTAGTAAACCGGATCTATGGCAACTTGTTGATGAACAAGAAAAAAAGTTTGGAAATCTCAGTACAACAGAAGTTGATTGGGGTAAAGACGTAGAAAGCGAAGACTTTGATTAATGAAATTAAAACAAGGCGCTATTTTATGGATTAATTTAGATCCGGCTAAAGGCACTGAAACTAAGAAAAAGCGACCGTGTTTAGTTGTAAGCAACGATCACTATAATCGCTATTTTAATACGGTGCTAGTTGTGCCAATCAGTACCTCTGACAAATATCGTACCCAAGAAAAGTATGCTAAATCGCCGTTATTTATCAGGATAGATAACGGGAAAATTCACGGGACAGCGTTATTGCAACATGTCCGTGCTGTCGATCCAACAAAACGATCAGATGGCGAAGTTGTGGCCACTTTATCTCAGCAAGAAATTAGTTCAATTAGTACAAAGGTCCAACAATTTTTCTGAAAAGCAGATGTTATTTATTGATAAAAGAAACAAAATAGCCCCCAATATCTACATTATAGATATTGGGGGCTATTTTAACAATGTTTTTGAGGGGTTATTTGTTAAAAATGGGCCCTTAAAAATATATAGCTTACTTGATCTTCCCATTTTCCTGGAAGATCTTTTTTGTTCGAAAATAATCCGACAAAAATTTGTTTTCTTGTTTTTCTGTGCTAAAATTAAGCCGTCTACTCGAACGTGTGTTCGGATATTGAGCAAATAATTTTTAAGGAGGTTGAATCAGCCTTGTACTCATGGTTAATCGTAATATTAGTTGTTTTTTTTCTCATAACAATTGATTTTTTATATTTATGTGACCATATAAATGATACTATCATTGAAAATGGCTATTTTAAAAACATTCTTACAATTATTATTTCAATTTTATCTAGTTGGTTCATCTCCAAATATTTGGGCCCTTTTTTTCTAAATTTCACTTCAGAAGTTGGAGTTACCAATTCATTCGGCTTTATATTAATAATTGTTGCATTAATAGGCTTTTCACTCCTATTCAACGCTGCAAGGCATGACATTGTAACTAGGAAAAAAACTGTACAGCAGGCTCAAAAAAAATACTTCAGACACAATCAAGTCCTAACTTTTTCTATGGTTCATTACGTAATCGGAATAAGTAGTGTTGTAATAGTTAATAGCATTGTATATTTACCAATCTTCCTCGACTTTTTAATTCCGATTCCCAAAAGTTACCCTGGTAACGTTGAAAAAATTGAACTCCAAGAATTCATTACTTTTATTATTACTCTTGTAATGCCTTTTTTAATCATAGTTTTTACCCCCTTTTCTTTGAAAAAATTACTCTCCTCTCCAATCCCAAGAAGCCATTGATAAACGAAATGAGAAATTGACCCATTATTTGACGGAAGAATTGCAGGTATTAAATGAAGAAATGATTCGTAAGGATATTCCTACTAGTTCTAGTGTGAACGATATACAGGTGTGGCAGGTTTCTCAAGTGAATGAGAACACCTTTGAGGTACTGTTTTCTGTTGAACAAGTTATTACCGAAGACAAAGACAAGGAAACTATATCGTCTAGCTTTCATGTGGTTGTCCATATAGATGAATCAGATAATATGGTTATTATCAAAAATCCGACAATGAGTAAGAAACCTCAAAAATCGGACTACCAACCCAAACAGCTAGAAAGTGACCATACAGTAGATACAGAAACGATGGACGAAATCATTAGCTTTTTAGAAACGTTCTTCCAGCTCTATCCTACCGCCACAGAAAAAGAATTGACTTACTATGTAAGTAATCATGTGTTACCTATGATTAACAAGGAATATGTTTTCGAGGAATTGGTGAATCCTATCTTTACCAGAAAAGATAACCAAGTAATCGTGAATGTCGCTGTGAAATATTTAGATCAAGAAACAAAGGCAACCCAAATCTCGCAATTTGAGTTGATATTAGAAAAACAAGATAATTGGAAGATTGTAAAATAACAAATATTGGTACATGATTACAGATACTTTGTAATCATGTACTCTTTTTGATAAAAAATTGGAGATTCCTTTACAAATATGCTCTTACGTGCTATTATTTAAGTGACTATTTAAAAGGAGTTAATAAATATGCGGCAAGGTATTCTTAAATAAACTGTCAATTTGATAGCGGGAACAAATAATTAGATGTCCTTTTTTAGGAGGGCTTAGTTTTTTGTACCCAGTTTAAGAATACCTTTATCATGTGATTCTAAAGTATCCAGAGAATATCTGTATGCTTTGTATACCTATGGTTATGCATAAAAATCCCAGTGATAAAAGTATTTATCACTGGGATTTTTATGCCCTTTTGGGTTTTTGAATGGAGGAAAATCACATGAAAATTATTAATATTGGAGTTTTAGCTCATGTTGATGCAGGAAAAACTACCTTAACAGAAAGCTTATTATATAACAGTGGAGCGATTACAGAATTAGGAAGCGTGGACAAAGGTACAACGAGGACGGATAATACGCTTTTAGAACGTCAGAGAGGAATTACAATTCAGACAGGAATAACCTCTTTTCAGTGGGAAAATACGAAGGTGAACATCATAGACACGCCAGGACATATGGATTTCTTAGCAGAAGTATATCGTTCATTATCAGTTTTAGATGGGGCAATTCTACTGATTTCTGCAAAAGATGGCGTACAAGCACAAACTCGTATATTATTTCATGCACTTAGGAAAATGGGGATTCCCACAATCTTTTTTATCAATAAGATTGACCAAAATGGAATTGATTTATCAACGGTTTATCAGGATATTAAAGAGAAACTTTCTGCCGAAATTGTAATCAAACAGAAGGTAGAACTGTATCCTAATATGTGTGTGACGAACTTTACCGAATCTGAACAATGGGATACGGTAATAGAGGGAAACGATGACCTTTTAGAGAAATATATGTCCGGTAAATCATTAGAAGCATTGGAACTCGAACAAGAGGAAAGCATAAGATTTCATAATTGTTCCCTGTTCCCTGTTTATCACGGAAGTGCAAAAAACAATATAGGGATTGATAACCTTATAGAAGTGATTACGAATAAATTTTATTCATCAACACATCGAGGTCCGTCTGAACTTTGCGGAAATGTTTTCAAAATTGAATATACAAAAAAAAGACAACGTCTTGCATATATACGCCTTTATAGTGGAGTACTACATTTACGAGATTCGGTTAGAGTATCAGAAAAAGAAAAAATAAAAGTTACAGAAATGTATACTTCAATAAATGGTGAATTATGTAAGATTGATAGAGCTTATTCTGGAGAAATTGTTATTTTGCAAAATGAGTTTTTGAAGTTAAATAGTGTTCTTGGAGATACAAAACTATTGCCACAGAGAAAAAAGATTGAAAATCCGCACCCTCTACTACAAACAACTGTTGAACCGAGTAAACCTGAACAGAGAGAAATGTTGCTTGATGCCCTTTTGGAAATCTCAGATAGTGATCCGCTTCTACGATATTACGTGGATTCTACGACACATGAAATTATACTTTCTTTCTTAGGGAAAGTACAAATGGAAGTGATTAGTGCACTGTTGCAAGAAAAGTATCATGTGGAGATAGAACTAAAAGAGCCTACAGTCATTTATATGGAGAGACCGTTAAAAAATGCAGAATATACCATTCACATCGAAGTGCCGCCAAATCCTTTCTGGGCTTCCATTGGTTTATCTGTATCACCGCTTCCGTTGGGAAGTGGAATGCAGTATGAGAGCTCGGTTTCTCTTGGATACTTAAATCAATCATTTCAAAATGCAGTTATGGAAGGGATACGCTATGGTTGCGAACAAGGATTATATGGTTGGAATGTGACGGATTGTAAAATCTGTTTTAAGTATGGCTTATACTATAGCCCTGTTAGTACCCCAGCAGATTTTCGGATGCTTGCTCCTATTGTATTGGAACAAGTCTTAAAAAAAGCTGGAACAGAATTGTTAGAGCCATATCTTAGTTTTAAAATTTATGCGCCACAGGAATATCTTTCACGAGCATACAACGATGCTCCTAAATATTGTGCGAACATCGTAGACACTCAATTGAAAAATAATGAGGTCATTCTTAGTGGAGAAATCCCTGCTCGGTGTATTCAAGAATATCGTAGTGATTTAACTTTCTTTACAAATGGACGTAGTGTTTGTTTAACAGAGTTAAAAGGGTACCATGTTACTACCGGTGAACCTGTTTGCCAGCCCCGTCGTCCAAATAGTCGGATAGATAAAGTACGATATATGTTCAATAAAATAACTTAGTGTATTTTATGTTGTTATATAAATATGGTTTCTTGTTAAATAAGATGAAATATTTTTTAATAAAGATTTGAATTAATCCGAACAGCGTTCGGATTAATTTTACAATCTACCCACCAGAATAATCTGTGGGACAGTCCCAGCCCTCACCCTTTAGCTTGGCAGCTACAGATTGTTCAAATTTATCTTCCGCTATTTAACTAGTCTTCTTTTCTTTTTTAGTTGTAACTATTTACCAAAACGCCACCACTTTTTAGGTTTAGGTTGTGACTCCGGGGTGCTATTTTCAGGTTCCGGTTGTTTGTCTGACGTCACTTCTTTTTCACTATTATCATGCGGTGCCATCGTTAAGGCTTTCAAGTCCTTAATTTCTGCCTTGTATTCTTCGAGCAGTTGTTTGTCCTGTAAGGCCAATCTTTGTTGCTGATCTAGTAACTTATGTAACTCTTTCTTTTCAGATTGAAATTCTGATACTAAATTTCGAAGGAATTTCACTTCATCTTGTCCATCAACCGCATCTTTTTTGTTGTCGTCAACATCATCTTTTTGTTGACGGTATCTTGTTGATGAATCGTTTGAGAACATTGCTTTAATAGCTTTTTGCCCATCAACATCAACGTAAACAGTATTGCCTTTTGTTGATGTAAATTGACGTAAATCGATTGACACATCTCTTTTTATCTTTTGCCATATAGCCTGCTTTGAAACGCCCAATTCATCAGCAAGTTCTCTAATAGTTTTAGGCATGATTTCCAAACCCCTTTCGGAGTTCAGCAAGTGCTTCTTGTCTTGCTTGATCTCTTATTTTTTTATCGTGCTCGGCCTGTTTATCAGCCAATGCTTGTTTCTCAGTAGAGCCTAAAGTTAACCCCTTAACCTTGTCAATGGCGCGCCATTTTTCCTGCTCTGTTAATTCACCATTATGCTGAATATTAAAAAGCTTTTGACGCTCATCTTGTAATTGGCCTTGTGAGAAATCATTGGCATCTTTCTTTTCTGGTTTCCAGGTAAACGAATAGCCAATAACTGGTTTCCCACGCCCTTTACCATATTTTTTTCTAACCGTTAATCCTCTAAACAAAGGAGTTAATTCTTCTTTAATGGGTTTTATAACAAATTTATCGACGTTAGAGGGACTATTCCAGTAACTTTTGGGCATATCTAGTAATTCAAAAAAGTCTTCTTTAGAAAAATAAGCATATCCAGTGGTTCTGAACTGTTTTAGTAACCGAAACATTGTTTTTGCGTAACTACTTTTTAAATCTCTAAACTCTGCCAACGCATAACGAACCCAACTTTCAAGCTTGTTTAAAAGGGGTAAAGCACGTTCATAAACTTTTACGTCTACATAAGGTTCTTCTGCATCTCCATCAATTTTAAATTCTGTAAACAAAACAAAAAACTCTCGAGTTAATCCACTTTTACTTCGTCTACCAAAATGTAATCCCATCATTTTTTCATAAGTTCTCTGAATGTCATCTTCAAAACGGTTATTTGCAGTAGGTTTATAAGCACTTAGCTCTTTTAATTGATCAAAAGTAAAACGAATGGTCTGATCACTCTTATCACGCATACGAGAAATAATCGAAAAAAATAAATTCATTTCAACTGGAGTAAATTTTCGAAGTGGAATGGTATTTAACTCTGGATCATATTTAATAATTTCATTTCCCATGCTGTACCTCCTAATGATTACAAATTAATTTTAGATTATGTTTATCAAGTAGTCAACTTTATAGTTCTACTTGATAAACAGACAAAACCTACTTGATAAACAGACAAAACCTACTTGATAAACAGATTCAAGAGGGGTCTA
>NZ_LNUA01000058.1 GCF_009764355.1 Companilactobacillus bobalius
AATAAATTGCTAAGGGAATCTCATGGCTGAGCCAATTTTCTTGTTGCTCCGGACTAAATCCTACTTTGTTAAGTTCATTGTGAAATCTAAATAATAAATAAGAACGGCCTCTATTAAGAGATTCAAGTATGCATAGCTTGAATACTTAATAGAGGCCGTTCTTTTAATTAAAAATTGTTATCAATGGATGTAACGTTATAACGACTATAATCCTTGATCCATCTGATAAAGATCACGGAAGTGTTGATTATTTTGATAGAGTTCTTTTGGTGAACCTTGCATTTCAATTTCTTTACTATTGATGAAGACAATTTGATCAACATGATTAACACCTTGTAAATGATGTGTGACCCAAATGATGGTCTTGCCATCTAGTACTTTAAAAATGGTCTTTAATAAATCATTTTCGGTAATTGGATCTAATCCAACAGTCGGCTCATCCAGTAAAACGATCGGTGCGTCTTGCAATAGAATACGTGCTAAGGCGATTCTTTCTTGTTCACCACCAGAGAAGTGAGAACCATTTTCGCCGACAATGGTGTTATATTTATCGGGTAATGATTCAACTAAATCCTTTAGTCCAACACGTTCCAAAGCTTTTTTAACTTCAGTGTCAGAACGATTTTCATTACCTAAACGAACATTATTCATCAAGGTAGTATTGAATAGGAATGGTTTCTGATTTAGTACGGAATAGATTTTTTCTCGGTTCTTTTGAATCTTATTAACGTTCATACCATTGATGGTAATTTGTCCCTTTTGAGGTGATAAATCACCGAGAATCAATTGTAAGATGGTTGTTTTACCAATACCACTAGGACCTAAGAGAGCTAATTTTTCGCCACGAGTAATCGTTTGTGAGAAGTTCTTAATTAGGATTGGTGAGTCGGCATCATATTCGAAGTTAACGTTATCCAATTTTAATTCTTGAAAGTCTTCGGGCTTCAAATCGACTTGTTCAGGTAAATGATTTTGAATTGGTTTCAAAGTGTTCAAACGAAGAATGGAATCCTTATAGAGTGGCCATTCCTCAAATCCTTGGCTGACAGGAATAATGGCGTCTGACAGTGGGAAAATGGCTAAAACAACAGCTGAAACAAAGTTAGCTTGTTCTTGATTGTGAGTCATGGTTAAGTTGGTAAAGATTAGGAAACAAACTGCTAAGGCAACGAAAAATAGTTGTAAAGCAAAGTCACGATTGCGTCGGAAAGCTTTGGATTTGTTTTTTGACTTATCCAAGTCACCGATATTTTTAGTAGTTAAATTTTGAAAATCTTTTTTACGACCAGAAATAATCCAGTCATCAACTCCCATAATGTTATCGGTCAACTGAACGTAGAGATCACTTTTAACTTGTTTTTGGTAGGCTCTTCTGGCGCTTTCAATCGTTACAGAAAATAATGGAACTAGAAAAACTTCGATAAATAGTAATAAGAAAACGAAGAAGCCAAAGGACGGATTAAAGATTCCTAAAGCAATTGAAGCGATGATTGTTACCAAGTAAGCTATTACGGCTGGAAAAATAGTTCTTAAATATAAATTTTGTAAGTGGCTGATATCTTCAGACAAAAGTCCCATGATATCACCAGTCTTGTGGTGTTCATTAAAGAAAGAAGCGTCACTTTCAAGGGTTCTATAAAGTCTAGTTCTTAAATCCGAAGTAACTCGTAAAACCCAATTGTGGCTTTTTAGTCTTTCAACGTATTTGAAGACAGGCCGTCCGATACCAAAAGCTCTTGTTAAAAGAATTGGTACGTAAATCAAGAGAATATTGACCGGGTGAGTAGCCGCTTTATCAATTGTGTAACCAGAAGTGAACATTAAAGCTGCAGCGCAGAAAGATGTCAGTAGTCCTAAAAGTAAGGCGGTAATCAAAAGTCCCTTGTACTGCTTGATGTAAGGTTTGACCCAAGTATCATGTTTGAATGTTTTAAAGAAATTCATAGTTGATCACCCCGCATGTTCTTGATTAATTGTGAATAAGCACCGTTATGGTTACTTAACTCGCTAGGAGTACCTTGTTCAGCAATCGTTCCATTATCCATAACGACGACATAATCCATTTCTTTGATCCAGTGCAGACGGTGAGTGGCAAAGATTACCAAATGATTTTGGAATAGTTTTTCCATTGGTTTTTTGAGGGCATATTCAGTTTCGATATCCAGATGGGCCGTTGGTTCATCGAAAATCAAAACGTGACGATCATTAGCCAGAAAGGCACGAGCTAACATAATACGTTGTTGTTGACCACCTGAGATACCACGTCCACCTTCACCAATGAGAGTTTGATAACCATCATTAAGGGTAGCGATGAATTCATCTAAACCGGCATCTGAAGCAGCCTGTTCGATTTCTTCTTGTAAAGCGTCAGGACGGTAAAAAGCAATGTTCTTAGCAATAGAACCGGCGAATAGATAAGGATCTTGTGGCAAAAAGGTTAACTTATTTTGCCAGTTGGCTTGCTTGAAATTAGCGACTTTTTCTTGATTGATTTTAATATCAGCTTTTTCAGGTACGATAAAACCACCAATAGTACGGATTAAAGTCGTTTTACCAGAACCAGATTTACCGATAACACCGATTTTTTGATAACCGTGAAGATTCAATTCATCAATATCTAGACTGACTTCATTTTGACCAGTTCCGTTGTATGAGAATTGTAGGTTTTGAATGTCAACTTGTGAGTCTTGATTCCAATCAAAAGCTTTAAGTTCAGTACTTTCGGATTTACTTGGACGTTCTAGAATTTCAAAAATAGAATTTAAAGCGTTCTTACCATTTAATGTGGCGTGATAGTCTCCAGAGAAATCTCGTAATGGTAAAAAGTATTCAGGAGCCAAGATCAAAGTAACTAAAGCAGGGAAGAGTGGAAAACTGTTGTTAATTAGGCCTAAACCGAGGAAGACGGCTAAAATAGCGATGCCTAATGTAGTTAACCAATCGAGCGCAAAAGTTGATAAGATGGCAATTCTGAGGGTATTCATGGTCCGACGACGATATTCATCACTAACTGTGTAAATATTCTTAGCATAGCGCTTACTTAGACCCAACATTTTTAGAGTTGGTAGACCCCTTAAAGCATCTAAGAAGTGGTTGGAAAGGATTGTATATTGTTTGTATTGAGAATCGGCTTTAGCTTGGGCGGCCAATCCTAAAATAATCATGAAGAGTATTACTAGAGGAACAATAATTGTTAAAGTAATTCCTGAAGCAATATTTTGCATGTAAATATAAATCAATAAAACAGGCGGAATGATGCACATATTCATCATTTTGGTAAAAATCAATTTGAAATAATTTTCAACTAGATCAATTCCATCAAGGGAAGAGGTAACTAAATTACCAGTACCTTCATCAGAAATCATTTCTGGCCCAGCTTCGTAAACCTTGTTTAGCAACTGAGAGCGGATATTCTCAGAAGTTTTACTAGCATAACTTTCAACGATTTTGGTATTAATTAGTGTAAAGAAGTGTCTCAAAATAAAAGCAATTGCAAACAAGATCATCGGATTAATGATGGTCTGTAACGATTTTTGTTCCCACGAATTAACTAGTGCTTCTGCTAAGTACTTACCTTGGAATAAAATAACAAATGCTTGCAAGAGAGTTAATCCTGCAAGCATCAATAGAAGTTTTTTTGTTCCTGGTAAGCGAAATAAACGCTTATCAATCATTAATATTTCACCGCATTTTCCCTTGGATTTATTCTCTTTGTAAATAGAGAGTATGACCAGATGAAGTATATAGCCACAATTGGAACTAAGATACATGCAACAATTGTCATAATTGTTAACGTGTATTGTGAGTTAGCAGCGTTTTTGATTAATATACTGTGTGCTGGATTTGTAGCAATCATGACACGTGGGAATAGTCCATTGAACAATAAGACGATGACCATGCTGAGTGATAAACCACTACCAACAAAGCTCCAGCCTTCTCTATCCTTTAGGACTCCATAGTAACCTAATAGTGAGAACAAAACAATTAGAGCTGTGATGAAAAGAGATGTTCCAAATCTCTTAGTAAAAAAGTCTGTTTGTAAGAATACAAGAACAGCAAAGACAACTTCACCTAAGAAGAGAATTGGATATAGAATTTGATTTAATTTACGAGCACGTTCGCGTAATGGTCCTTCGATTCTTAATCTGATGAAGTTGAGACCGTGAACGAGTGATAGAAGTACACCTGCGACACCACCAACAACAGATAATAGATTGACAACATCGAAGAATTTAGGAAAGGCATCGCCATTGGCATTGATAGGAACACCTTGCACCATACTCAAAAGAATCATACATAGGAAGAATGGTGGGATAATACTACCAGCAAAGAATGCCCACATCCATAGATTTTTACCAGTTCTAGTTTCGGCATGCTTGTGGAATTCAAATGAAACACCACGAAGGATTAAACCAACTAAGACTAATAAGAAGAGAATGTAATAACCTGAGAATAAGGTTGCGTACCAAAGTGGTAGTGAGGCAAACATTGCACCACCAGCAGTTACTAACCAAGTCTCGTTACCGTCCCAATGGGGACCAATAGTTGACATTAAAGCAGCTCTCTCTTGTTCATCTTTAGCTAGAAATCTAGTTGACATTCCAACACCAAAGTCAAAGCCTTCAAGAAAGAGGAAGATTGAAAACAGGAGTCCGATTATGATGAACCATAATGTACTTAGAGTCATTTTCCAAAAGCCTCCCTTGCAAATGGATCAACGTTTTGCTTGGAATCGACTTCTTCATAATATGGACCGTGATGAAGTGTTTGTCTGCAATACCAAACCATAACGCCACCCAAGAGTGTAAATAGTAAGAAGTAAACGATATTACTGAATAATAGACTAGCAACAGTTGAAGTTGGTGAAACAGCTTGAGCAATTGTAAATAGTCCGTAAACAATCCAAGGATAACGACCGAATTCGGTAATAAACCAACCGGCAGAGTTACCGATGAATGGTAGCCAGATAGCAATACCAAGAACAACTAACATCCACTTGTGATTTTCAATTGTATCTTTCTTCTTACGTGAGAAGATCAATCCAACTAGAGCAATCAGCATAATCAAAGCATCAATACCAGTCATAACTCTGAAGCTCCAGAATAAAGTCTTAGGTGGAACGAAGTAGTTCATGTCCTTACCAAATTTTTTATCATATTTAGCATGTAATTCTTTGTTAATGGAATTCATACCCTTAACTGAACCACTGAGTTTATGATAAGCCAAGATACTTAGAACACCTGGAACTTCAATCTTGCCACTTGCCTTATGATCTTTAGCATCGATCAATTCGACAATTGTCCAAGGTGCAGGATCTTTAGTATCTTCGTAAATACCTTCAGTAGCGGCAAATTTCATTGGTTGATCTTTGATGATTTGTTGTGTTTGAAGATCACCAGCGCCGGCTGAAAGAAGCGCAAAAATCAAACTAGCCCATAGGCCAAAACGTAATGAAGTCTTGAAGAAGTGATTTTCATCTTTCTTCTTACGTAAAAGACCCCAAGCACTCATACCTGCAATAACTACAGCAGCAGTCATAAAGGCAGCTAAGATAACGTGTGGGAAGACTTTCCAAAGTTGAGGATTTCTAACCACAGCACCAAAATCAGTTAATTGAATTCGGTGTGTTACGTTGTTAATTTTGAAACCTGTAGGATGTTGCATAAAACTATTGGCAGCTAAGATCCAAATAGCGGAAAGCATGGTACCAATAGATGTCATCCAAATCATAAATGCGTGAACACCTGGTTTGAAACGATCCCAAGTGAACATCCAGATTCCGATGAAGACTGATTCAATGAAGAAAGCAAGAAGAGCTTCAATAGCAAGTGGGGCACCAAATACATCACCCATAAAACGTGAGTATTCAGACCAATTCATACCAAATTGGAACTCTTGAATAATACCGGTAACTATACCAACAGCAAAACTTAGGAGAAAAATCTTTCCCCAGAACTTTGCCATATCTAAATAAACTTTGTCTTTTTTAACGGCGTAAATAGTTTCCATGATAGCGACTAAAAAGCCCATTCCGATTGAAAATGGAACAAAGAAGAAATGGAAGACAGTTGTCATCGCAAATTGAAAACGAGCCAAAGAGACAATGCTTAAACCCAAAGTAAGCATGGTAAAAACCTCCTTAGAACACATAATAAGAACCCTAATATATACAGATTTATCATATGATTAATTAATATTATAAGCAACACATTTGACTTGTGAAAAAACGGTTCCATCGTTGAAAACAGTGACATAAATAAAACAATGAATGAACGATGATTGCTTAAATAAAAATACATATATAAGATAATATCCTAATTAAAATATAGTCCTTTGAAATCGTTTTTATCATCATTATTGGCAAGATATTTTTACGAAAAGATACTTTGTTTTAACATATTACCGTTATAACGATATTGGAATGATTAAATTGCTTAATTAGTAAGACATTGGTTGGCTTTTATTGCAAAGTTCCAAAATAACTCGACAATTTTAGATGTGTTATCGTGCTGTTTCATGAATACCAGTTGACTAGTAATCTTTGGTACAAGCGGCACGACTTTAATATTATCAAAACCTGTAAGATCGAATGATTTGTCCATTACTATTGAAATACCATCGCCTTGATTAAGCATTTCAAGAATCAAATCGATTCTTTGACCGTTATAAGTGACACGTGGACGTAATTGCAGGTTTTGAAAAGCTGAATAAAGAGGATTACTCATGCTTATTGTGTTACTTAAAAGTAATAGTGATTCCCTTTTGAGCATATCGGGGGTGATGTAGTCTTGATCAGCCAAATGATTATTTTTGGGTACTAAAACAACAAGTCTGTCCATCTCACTGACAATTAAATCATAAGAAGGAAAATCATTATCAAAGATTCTCGTAAATACAATATCGACATTTTTTTGATCCAGTGAATGTTCCAATTTATCAACGTTTTCTTCGCTAAACTGTAATCTTATTTTTGGATAACGTTTGGCAAAGTCAGTTATGATATGAAATGCTTGATATTGGGATAAAGAGGGCATGCCTTGAATAACTAATGGACGTTCTTCTAACCAGGCTTCGCTTGCAATTAGTTGGTTTAATTCAGCTTCTTTTTCCAAAACGTTCTTTACTTTAGGCAAAATTAATTTTCCAACTCGAGTTAGTTTGATTTGGCGATGAGCGCGTACAAACAATTTAACGTTCCAATTTTTTTCCAAAATCATGATGTATTTTGAAATTGTTGATTGTGATAAAAACATTCTTTGAGCTGTTAAACTGTAATTTTGTGTCTTTGCCAAATCAAGGAAAACTGCCAATTTTTTAGTATCCACCGTATACTCCTAACTATTATTATTCTGAATAGTTTAACACTAAAACAGAATTGTTCTTTGTTTTGATGGTTATTAGACTTTTACTTGTGATTATATTTTATTAAATGCAAGGAGTCTTTCTATGCCAATCGGGATTATAACGAATGTTTGTGCCATCCTTTTCGGTGGAATTGCTGGAGCCTTAGGCGGTGAAATAATGTCGGATAGTTTTAAAGAAGGTCTTAATATGACTTTCAGTCTCTGTTCGATTTGTATGGGAATTTATGCAATTGCTCCTATGAAAAATTTAGCAGCCGTTGTTTTTGCTGTCATACTTGGAACTAGTTTAGGAATTATTTTTCATTTGGGAAAAGCTATCAATCGTGGTGCCCAAGGAATGCAACATTTCATTTCGAAATTTATTAATGCACCATCAGAGATGGATCAAGTAACTTTTGAGACTACGTTAGTAACTGTGATCGTTCTATTTTGTGCTAGTGGTACAGGAATTTACGGTACCCTTACTGAGGGAATTAATGGTGATGCGACAATTTTGATATCGAAGTCCATTCTTGATTTTTTTGCAGCTGTTATTTTTGGTGCTAATTTAGGTGCAGTGGTTTCACTAATAGCCGTTCCACAGATTATCATTCTAACAATAATATTTTCTCTTGCTAATTTCATTGTTCCATTAACTACGCCTGATATGATTCTTGATTTTAAAGCCACTGGGGGAGTTTTAATGTTAGCCAGTGGTTTTCGGATTACGAAAATTAAAATGTTTCCAACCGCGGATATGATTCCTATCATGATAGTTATTATGCCAATTTCATGGTTATGGACCAATGTTATTGTGCCGTTGATCCATTAATAAAAAGACACCAATTCAGATAAGTGAATTGGTGTCTTTTTATTAATTGTGACGATTACTACGACTTCTTGAGCCAACATTTCCATTATTTCCTGGATTTTGACCATAAGGATTTTGTGGTTGACCTAATTGTTGTTGCCCATTTGGAGTTTGGTTTTGATTGCCAAATCTCTGTTGTAAGTTAGGTCTTGGTTGGTTGAAGTTTTGATTATTTTGAGGTGCATAATTTTGATTATTGAATTGACGTCTGTTGCCGTTCATAGGTTGTTGATTCTGAGATTGTCCAAAATTATTTTGTGGTTGTTGATTATTGCGACCACCATTATTCATTGGTTTATTGGACATTTGATTATTATTCATCGATTGATTTGGAAACTGTTGTTGATTGTTATAACCGTTATTCATAGGTTGTTGAAAATTACCATTACCGTTGAAATTTGCATTAGGATTCTGATTCATCTGGTTTGGAGCTTGTTGATTGAATCCCGGTTGATTCATAGGTTGTTGGTTATATTGTCCCTGATATTGTTGATTAGGATTAGGTTGTTGATTGAAGTTTTGATTATTTTGAGCTTGATAAGGATTATAGCCATAATTTTGTTGATTAAAATTGTTCGGTTGTGCATTATATTGCTCTGGGTTCATTTGATTCATAGGATTTTGATCATATGGATTGTTTCCATACTGATTAGTAGGATCCTCAGGTTCATCTTCAGGAATTGGATGGAGAATCGTATCAACGATAACGATGATCAAATCGATTGCACCAATAATGATACCAACCCAAGCCCAGATTTTTAGAAAACCTGCACCAGGCATGTTGGCATTGAAGAGGCCCATTAGTCCACCAAGAATCAGGATGATAAAGCCTACGATATCAGGAACCATACTATACGTACGGTTAGTTAAGATGTAAATTGCAGCCGAGATAATATAAGTTATTGCCATCAAAATACCAGCGGCACCACCAATGGCACCTGTACCAACTAGAGCAGCAATAAAGCCTTCAAATCCGGACTTAACCATTAGGATAATAGATAGTATAAGCAATAAAATACCGGCAGAAATTTTTGTTATTCTTACCATAAAGAAACCTCCGATTTTACTAACAAATACTATTGTATATCATCCTTTATAAAATGGTTAATAGGACCATATTTATGTCCGACATCAATTTCATTTTTAATAGCATTGTAAGTAAATGTTTTAGCAATTCTGATAGCATCTTCCATACTCTTGCCCTTAGCAATTTCAGCTACGATACATGATGATAGTGTATCACCAGTACCGTTGATATGATCAGTTTTTACAAAGGGTTCAGAGATCCAGAAAGATTCGCCATCTTCTAGTAGAACGTAGTCTTCAACTTCACTGATTGAGTCGTCACTATGTTCACCCTTTATCATAATATTTTTTGGTCCTAAATTGCGTAATTTATGCGCAGCCTTAATAATTTCTTCTTTATTATTCAATTCTAATCCAGAAAGTTTTTTAGCTTCGTAAAAATTAGGAGTAATTAAATCGGCTAATGGGAACAATTCATCGATCAAAGTTTGGTAAGCTTCAGCTTCTAAAAGCATGGCTCCATGTTTTGTGATGATAACTGGATCAAGAACAAAAGCACCAAAAGGCTTATCCTTGATGGCTTCAGCGACAGTGTGAATGATTTCAGAATCAGAAAGCATACCTGTCTTGAAAGCAGAAACTTTAAAATCATCTTTAATATCATTGATTTGGCTATTAATAAACTTGGCTGGCATATTTACGCTATCGTGAATACCGTAAGAGTTACCGGCAACGGCAGCAGTTAAAACTGACATACCATAAACGCCACGAGCCATAAAAGTCTTTAGATCAGCTTGTGCACCGGCACTACCGTCAGAGTCAGAACCAGCAATAGTTAGTACTTGAATAAATTTATTCAATGTTAGTCACCCACCTAATTAATTGTTTCCTTTATATTAACAGAAAGCGTGAATTTGTGAGGGGGATTTATCATATTTCCCTTGACCTTGACGTAACGTAATCCCTTAAAATCGAAATTGTTAGGAGATTTATTTATGAAATATACAATAAAAAAATTAGCACAATTGGCTGGTGTGAGTACGCGTACATTAAGATATTATGATCAAATTGGTTTGTTGAAACCCAGTGAAGTTAATGAAAAGAATTATAGAATTTATGATAAAAAAAACGTAAATAAATTGCAACAGATTCTCTTTTACAGGGCTCTTGACTTCCCATTAGATCAAATCAAACGACTAATCAATGATCCTGATTTTTCACGACTACAAGCTTTAAAAGAGCAACAAAAACTTTTAAAAGCTAAGCGCGATGAGTTGGATGATCTCCTAACAAATATCAATATGACTATTAAGAGTTTCCAAGGAGAAATTAAAATGACTGATACTGAGAAATTCAATACTTTCAAACAGATAAAAATAAAGGAAAATGAGCAAAAATTTGGTCAAGAAATTCGTAAGGATTACGGTGAAGAAGTCATTAATACTTCTAATGATAAGTTTGCTAAGTTGAGTGAAGAAAAATATCAAGCTATGAATAACTTAGAGATAGAATTGATTCAGAATTTAGTTGAATTGAAAAAACATCCAGACTTGAATTCAGATTTGGCTAAAAAGATTTTTGAAGAACATAAGCAATGGTTAACTTATACGTGGCCTAAATATAATGAGAAAATGCATCGAGGATTAGTTGACCTGTATGTAGAAGATAAACGGTTTGCTAAATATTATGACGATAAGGCTAATACTGAGGTTGTCCAATTGTTACGGGATGTCATTTATAAGTACACCAAATAGATATAACGGCGTTATATAAAAAGAACAAATCATCAAATGATTTGCTCTTTTTTCATTAAATATTATTTGCTGCATTTTTATCAACTAAGTCACGATAGAAGTTAGCCATAGTCAATTTGTAGTATGGATAGATCCAGATGAAACCAATACCCAATGTGATACTACCTAGAATCCACCATCCTAAGAAACTAAGTTGCATTACGAAGTAACGACCTTTATTACCAACCATTAATCGACGACTACGAGTAATGTAATCAGTTAATGTAAGCCCATCAGCTTCACCACGATCATTGAGATCTTTATAGATAAAGTAAGTTTGAGAGTATGCCATCATCTTGATAATACCAGGAACAATTAATAATAAGGTCCATAAGAATGAAAAAATACCTACGAGAATATAGATTAAAATTAGTTTCCACCAATCAGGACTTCTGAAATAGGTGAAATTACTTTTGATGGGTTGAAAATCTAGTTGAGGATCTTCAATCCAATCTAATCCTCTGAAAGCACTCGATAGTGAGATTAATAAAACAACTAAACTGATAATGTAAGAAGTTAAACTGGTTGAGAGTAAACTTGAAAAAGCACCACCATTGTTATAAACAGCATCTTTCATGGCATCAGTTGAGTTAGAACGGCTGACATTAATGTTAATGATCATAACAATGACCGGAATTAAGTAAAGTTGAACTGCTCTGGACCAATTACCCTGTAAAAGTGATTTTACTTCAGTTTTTAATTCATACCTTGTTTTATACCTTTGCATATATTTATATCCTCCTAAAAAATTAATCATACATTAATTATGAAAAAATCGAAACTAATTAAGAATGGATATTGTTACTATTTCAAAATCATTTTCGTTTATAATAAAGCCAATAGACCGTATAAAGGAGAAGATTTTATGATTGGATTTATTGGAGCCGGTAGTATCGGTGGAGCCGTTATAACGGGCTTTATTAAAAATGGGTTTAATGCGGATGAAATAATTGTTAAAGGTGGTCATTCTAACCATGCCAACCTTTTAGGTGAACAGTTGGGATTCCAAGTAGTTAAAAAAGTTAAACAATTAGAAGATACTGATGTTATTTTCATTGCCGTTGGAGCTAATGCTTTGGACGGTGTTTTGAAAGAACTAAAAGAGATTGTAGCAGGCAAATTGGTTGTAGCTTTCACCGGTAGTGCTACAATTTCTCATTTGAAACAGGTATTAGGTGATGCCAAGGTTGCTCATGCCATTCCTAATACTCCGGTTAAAGTTGGAGCAGGGTTTACTGGAATCACTTACTCAAACGATTTTGAGGACGCTGATAAGAAGAAAGTTGCTTCAATCATGGGATATACAGGTCAATTAGTTGAAGTCCCTGAAAATCAACTAGGAATTCTCGGAACAGTTGCTGGTTGTTCACCAGCCTTCTTGGATGTCTTCATCGAAGCTTTGAGTGATGCAGGTGTAAAGCATGGTTTAAATCGTAAGTTGGCTTATGATGCTGCTATCGGTATGGCTATTGGTGCTAGTAAGTTAGCTAAACAATCAGAACTAAATGTTTCTGCCTTGAAAGATGAGGTTACTTCACCAGGTGGCTCAACAATTCGCGGTGTGGCTGCGCTAGAAGAATATGGTTTTAGAAATGCTGTTATTAAAGCTGTTGATGCAGCCGAAGAGTAATTGATCCAATAATCAAAAAATCCGATTAGTTCAGATATATTTTTAATATCTGGTCAAATCGGATTTTTTTTGTAGAGAAATAATTATTTCAGAATAGTTATTTTTTTGTTCTTTACAGTGTAATCAGGTAAAATTAAGAAAATCAAAATAGGACGTGAAGACATTTGCAAAAAAGAAAAGCTTATCGCACAGCAATTTTAGGAATCTTAATGGCGATTATTCTTGTGCAATCAATGGTGCCTTTTTTAGGTTTCATACCAACCGGTTTTATTAATATAACGATTATCCATATTACTGTTATCGTAGCTGCTATTGTTTTGGGACCTAAAGATGGAGCAATTGTAGGTCTAGTCTGGGGAATTGGAACGATTATCCGTGCTTTCACTAATCCAACTTCAATTATTGATACAACAGTTTTTACTAATCCAGTTGTGGCCGTTTTGCCCAGAGTAGCTGTCGGATTGGTTGCTGGGTGGATCTATTTGTGGTTCAAACATCATACAAGTAAAAAAGTTTTAGGGATGGCCATAGCTTCCGGAGTTGGTTCTTTAGTTAACACCGGCCTAGTATTAGGATTGATGCGTTTGATGTATGCAAGTACTATGGCACAAGCCTATGCTACTCAAACTGACCTTTTGAATAAGTTATTGTTAGTAATTGTTGGAACCAATGGTGTTCCAGAAATGATTGCGGCTATCATTATTGCCCCAGCTATTTCTAGTGCTATATTGAAAACTAATAAATTTTTGGATAATTAATAATATATAAAAACGGCCTCTATATAAGGGATTCAAGTAAAGAATATATCTTGAATGCTTAATTGAGGCCGTTTTTTGATTAAAATCTTTTTTATGTTTTCAAATTATTTGTTGCTTGTAGCTGCCATGCGTTCTTTATGAGCTTGAACGATTTTATCTGCAATGGCACGGGCAACATTTTCGTTCTTTAAAATTGGTCCGTGTGAGTAACTGCCAATAACATTCTTGTAACGCATACCTTCTTGTTTGTCATCAGGATTGTTACCATAGCCTTGGATCATTGTTCCGAAAGGTTTAAGCATTTTCTTATCATCGAAGTAAGTACGGCCACTATGGTTCTCAAAAGCCTTTACAGTGCCCCATTCAGTCTTATACTCAGTATCACCGATCATACGACTGTCGGCTTTGAAAACTGTGTGTAGGGGTAGGACATCGAGACATTGGATGGTTTTGCCACCACTTGTTTCATAGTACTTTCCGAGAAACTGGTAACCACCACAGATGCAAAGCATTGGCTTGTCATCTTCAATATAATCTTTGATAGTTTGACGATGTCTTTGTAAGTCAGTTGCGACAACTGATTGTTCGAAATCTTGACCACCACCAAAGAAAAGGAAGTCATAATCAAAGGCGTTAAAGTCCATATCCAAACTGATGTTATCAACTTGAGTATCATAACCTTGTTCTTTAAGAAGAAAGCTGAGAATTTTAACATCTCCACTGTCTCCGTAAGTATTCATTAAATCTTCGTATAAGTAAGCAATTTTAATAGTTTCAGACATAATTTCTCCAATTTAGATTAGAAACATTGTAATTTAGTTAAATAATTGTAATATAGTTTAGTAACGAGGTGATGGAATTGACAAAAGAAATCAATAAAGAGATTTTAGCAGATTTTAACAAGAACTTAAATCAAGATGCAAGTAATAATGTTTTGAAAAATTCTGTAGCACAGGTTGGAATTTACAAAGCTTCAGAAGATCCAGAAGTAAAAACGAAGTTGAATCCTTCATTTAATATTATGGTCAACTCAGGGAAGGTCTCTAACCAGAAGCAATCCGGACGTTGCTGGCTATTTGCTGCACTTAATACTTTGAGAACCGAATTTGCTTTACGAAACAATATGAAAGATTTTGAATTGTCTCAAAATTATTTATCATTTTGGGATCGACTAGAAAAATCTAATGCCTTTTATCAAGAGGTTCTAGAATCAGCCGATTTACCAATTGAAGATCGTCAGGTAAATGATGTTTTCAGTGGTCCTAATGGTGATGGTGGTTTTTGGAGCTCTGCTGCTAACTTGATTAGTAAGTATGGTGTAGTGCCTAACTACGTTATGCCAGAAACAGCTGTTTCAGAAAATACACGTGAATTCGACGCCGTCCTTAATAAATTATTGCGCAAAAATGGAATTGAACTACGCCAATTAGTTAAGGATGGAGCTGCTCAAGCAGATATTGATAAACGCGTCAACGAAATGTTGTCAGAAATTTACAAGATTTGTGTATACTCATTCGGCTTGCCACCAAAGAGTTTTGAACTATCATTGCAAACTGATAATGATAAGTTGATTGAAGAAGAAAATATCACACCAAAACAATTCTTTAATAACTACTTTACAACTAACTTGGATGATTTTGTGACAATTGAGAATTCTCCTCAAAAGAGTAAGAAATATCATCAAGTTTATTCAATTAAGAACCAAAATAACGTTATTGGCGGTAAAGAGCATGTCTTCTTGAACTTACCGATGGAACGTCTTGAAGAATTAACTATTCAACAATTGAAGAATAATCAATTGGTTTGGTTCGGTAATGATGTTTTGAAGCAATCAGACCGTAAGAATGGTTACTTATTGGGTGATCTTTATCAATATGACGAATTGTTCGGCATGGATAGTCAAATTGAAAAGGGACTCGCTCTTGACTATGGAGAAGCTGAAGTTTCTCACGCAATGACCATCACCGGTGTTAACATTTTGCATGGTCAACCTAACCGTTGGAAAGTTGAAAATTCTTGGGGTGAAGATAACGGAGTTCATGGTTATTATTTGATGGATGAAAAATGGTTCAAAGATAATACTTATGAAGTCGTTATTAATAAGAAATATTTAAACGATGAAGAATTAGCTGAACTTGATCAAGAACCAGTTGTTCTACCTTCATGGGATGCATTATCGTAAAAAATAAAACAAGCTAAAATAGCCTCAATAACTCAAAACCGAGTTATTGAGGCTATTATTTTTTAACATAATTAAACCATTGCTGGTTTTCCATAAAGGTATCCTTGTTGAATATCGATACCATATTTTTTAGCTAAAATTTGATCCTTATAATCTTCGACACCTTCGATTACCATATCTAAGCAATACTTTTCGGCCTGTTTAACCCAAAAATCAAGATACTTAGGGATTAGTTCGGCGTGACCACTCATGCGAAAATTTTGCATTGCAAACTTGATTCGATCAACATAGGGTAATGCCTGTTTAACATTTTCATAAGTATTAGAGCCAGTCCCGACATCGTCGATAACTAAAGAGATACTATTTTGATGTAATAGTGAACTCAATTTTTTAACTTTATCTAAGGGAACAGCTTCAGTTAGTTCAATTGTGAGTGAAACAGGAGCAATTCTTTTCTTTAAAGAAATAATCTCATCAATTGTTGTTGGATCATTAGTTTGATCATGATTTAAATTGAAGGAAATCATCCGATCATCTTTGCCAGTATTTTTCTCCAAAGATTTAACAGTTTCTTCGAGCAACTTAGTTTGTCGTTCAATCGAAAGTTCCGTAAAGTCCTCTGGTAAATGCCAAGAACCATTGTCTTCTTTACGCAAAAGAACCTCGTAACCGAAAATTGAATCATCATCTTTGTTTATCTGTGGCTGAACAAAAAAACTATATTTCGTAATCCTTTCCTCCTTTATTTAAATTTAATTGAATTTATCATCTATCGAACTATTTTATGACTTTTCAAAAATTAAGGCAATTAATCAGCTAGGTTGTTTAATTGCATAACGCCGTTATGAAATAAAAGAGAAAAAGTACTTGCTAATGACCTCAGGTAATAAGGTAAAAGTGATTATAGAAAGAGGTGAAAATCTATGTCAGAATATACAACTGGTGAATTGGCTAAAATAGCTTCAGTCTCTGTCCGGACACTACAATATTACGATAAAAAGGACTTACTAAAGCCTAGTAAAGTTGCTGAAAGTGGCCGCAGAATATATACCGATGTGGATTTGAGTAGATTAAAGTTAATTCTTTTATTGAAGAAGTTAGGTTTACCGTTAAAAGCAATTGCTGAAATTCTAAATAGTAAAAATTCAATTGTGGTTTTGAATTTACTTTTGGAGCAGCAGCAAAAAGCTATTAAAGATACTTTAAGAGATTCGCGTGAACAATTGAAAACAATCGAAGAGTTAAGAAAAAATTTACCTCAAATCGATCAGGTATCATTAAATACAATTGATGACATAGAAGATGTTATGAAAAACAAGAAAGAATTGCGTAAAGTTCATTTGAGAATGGTTCTATATGGGATTCCCTTTAATATTTTGGAATACGGTACTTTGGCTTGGGGAATCATTAAGGGTCAGTGGTGGCCATTTTTAATTGCGATTGTTCTTTTAATTATCTGTGCTACTTTGGTAACTAGATACTATTTTCAAAAGACTAATTATATTTGTCCTAACTGTGGAGCCGAATTTAAACCAAGTATAAAAGAAGCATTTTGGGCCAAACATAATATCAGAGCACGCAAATTAACTTGTCCAGTCTGCGGCAAGAAGGATTATTGTGTTGAAGTTTATGACGAAGGACAACTAAATAAATCCTGAATTCAAAAAATATTCACAAACTAGTCAACGTTATGTTATATAATTAATTTGTTAAGAGAGGAAGATTTTGATGGATACTGTGGCAGTAAAGAAAGAACAGAAAAAAGTTGAAATTTCTTCAGCGGAATGGCAAATTATGCGTATCGTGTGGACTTTGAAGCACGTGACTAGTACGGAAATTATCAATCTGATGCAACAAAAGCAGGATTGGTCTGACTCAACGATTAAAACGTTAATAACTAGATTAACTAAAAAAGAATTTCTTAGCCGTAAAAAAGAAAACGGTCGTTATATCTATTCGACAACTGTTTCCGAACAAGAGACGATGGATGAATACGCTAATAGTTTGTTCAATGATTTCTGTGCTCATAAGACGGGTTCAGTTTTAAATGAGTTGATCAACTCATTAGATATTAGTAAGAGCGATATTGAATTATTACAGAAAACGCTGGATAATAAAGTGAAAACAGCTCCAGAGAAGGTAAATTGTGATTGTTTACCTGATGGCTGTGAACATATGTGCTAAGGATGAGTTATAATTAAGTTCCTTGGCAGGGGCAAATGAAGCAGCCACTTTGGATACTTCATTGAGTCAAAAAAAGACGATACATTTCACGAATGTGATTTGTACCGTCTTTTTCTATAGATTCAATTCCATAATAAGATCTTTTTGTAATACACCATTTAATGAAAAATTACGACTAGTAGTTTTTTGAAAACCAAATTGTTTATAAAAATGAAGTACTGAATCATCATGTTCCCAAATACGACTCCAAATATGATGTTGACGAAGTTCTTTGGCCTTCTTTAATGTGAACTCTAATAATTGTTTTTCCAAACCAATATATTCAAAATCTTTGCGTAAATAGAATCTATCAATTTCTAAAGCTTCAGTCGCAAAATTGGGTTTAAGATAACCAGCTAATTTATGATTGTAGTAAATGAAATAAAACCTTGATCGAAGGTTAAGCATCTCTTTTGCTAGCTGACCATAATTATAATTTTTTAAAGTGTAATTGGAAAAATCCTTAGATGCTCTGAAATGGCGGAAACTATCATTGAAAGTTTCAACACTCAATTTTTGTAATTTAGGTAATTCTGCGTAATCAATTTCTTCAATATTTACCGGTAAAGTAACTAAGTTCATTATGAACACCTCTAATTATTTTCTAGCAACATATCTAAATGGGGGATGTTATCTTCCAAATAAACTGTGGAAATAGCTTTGAAGCCAAAGCTTTCATAAAATTTTTGCAAATAAGCTTGGGCTTGAATCTGAATTGGTTGGTTAGGGAATCTCTTTTTAATTTCATCGATTGTAGCCTGAACGATTTGACGACCAAGGCCATCTTTACGATATTCTTTGACTACAAGCACACGTCCAAAAGTTATGTGATCGCCTTTGTCGATAATTCTGGTGTAAGCCTTAAGCTTATTGTTTTCCATTAAACAAACATGCAAATCGTCAAAATCATCATCATCAACTTCCTGATAAGGACAATTTTGTTCAACGACAAAAACAGCTACTCGTTGCTTGAAGATTTCAATTAATTCATTTGGTTTCAATTCATTAGTATGTTTGACAATTATCATAAGCTCTCCCCTCAGAGGTTTAAATTAAATTTAGTATATATTTTTATTGTTGCAAATGCAACTATATTTCAACTAGACTTATTGAACTCATCATTGAATTAAGTGGCGCATTAATATACGATTAGAGAGTGTGAAACACTGTTTCACGAGTGGAGGTATTTAATGAAACCGGAAGAATTTTTTGAAGCTTTAGCCCAAAAGGGTATTGAATTGAGCAGTGTTCAAAAGGAACAATTTGCGACTTATTTTCATGAACTAGTTGAGACTAATAAGGTAATGAATTTAACTTCAATTACGGATGAAGACCAAGTCTACTTGAAACATTTTTATGATTCAATCGTACTCGGTTTTGTTGATGAAAAAATCTTAAATGAGGAATTAACATTGTGCGATGTTGGATCTGGTGCAGGGTTCCCATCATTGCCACTAAAAATTATCAATCCTAAATTAAAAATTACGATTGTTGATTCATTAAACAAACGAATTAAATTTTTGGAGGGATTAGTTAATAAACTCAATCTAACTGATGTCAGTTTGGTTCATGGTCGTGCCGAAGAGGTTGGTAAGAATCCTCAATTCCGTGAAAAATTTGATGTTGTGACAGCTCGAGCAGTGGCAGCCATGAATGTTTTGACAGAATTCTGTTTGCCATTGGTAAAAGTCGGTGGTCAATTCGTAGCTATGAAATCTGAAAAAGCCCCTGAAGAAGTTAAAAATGCACAATACGCTATTGAAACTTTGGGTGGAGCAATTAAACAACAAGAATCAGTTGAATTGCCAAATGATGCCGGTATTCGTAACTTTATCTTCGTTGAAAAAATTTCTAAGACACCTAAAAAGTATCCTCGAAAACCCGGTACTCCAACTAAAAAACCGCTCGTGAAATAATTCCAAACTATTAAATAATATTGTAAAAATGATAAGATTATATAGTTATGGCAAAAGCGCCAAAAAGTGATTACCATAGATAATATTTTGTGAAATTGTTGAGCAATTTCTAGAGATAGGGGAATAAAATGGCACGAAAAATATCTGTTGCAAATCAAAAAGGTGGTGTCGGAAAAACCACAACCACCATCAATTTGGGAGCATGTTTAACTGATCTGGGCCAAAAAGTATTAATAGTAGATACTGATCCTCAAGGAAATGCTACAAGTGGATTGGGAATCAAAAAGGCCAGTGTAGAAAAAGATGTTTATGACGTTTTAGTTAATGAATATCCACTCAAAAAGACCATTATCCATACCAAACATAAGAATCTCGATATCGTGCCAGCGACAATCCAATTAGCTGGTGCGGAAATGGAACTAACTTCGATGATGGCTCGTGAAACTCGTTTACGTGCTGGACTTGCAGAAGTGGATGCTGATTATGACATTATTTTGATTGATTGTCCGCCTTCATTGGGTCAATTATCAACCAATGCTTTTACAGCCAGTGATTCAATCATTATTCCTGTTCAAAGTGAATATTACGCTTTGGAAGGATTAAGTCAGTTATTGAATACAATTCGCTTAGTTCAAAAGCACTTTAATACAAACCTTGCTATTGAAGGTGTTCTGATCACTATGCTAGACGCTAGAACTAACTTGGGCGCTCAAGTTGTAGATGAAGTGAAATCATATTTCGGCGATTCGGTTTATAAATCAATCGTACCTAGAAATACGCGCTTAGCTGAAGCTCCAAGTTATGGACTACCAATCGTTGATTTCGACGACAAGTCAAGAGGTGCACAAGCTTATCGTGATCTTGCTAAGGAGGTGTTAAAGCGTAATGGCATCAAGCAAAAATAAAAAGGGTTTAGGAAGAGGAATTGACGCAATCTTCTCCGAATTCGAAGCAATCGATGAAAATAGTGAAACTGTAGTTGATCTATCAATCGATGACATTCGTCCTAATCCATATCAACCTAGAAAAACCTTCGATGAACATGCTTTAAATGAACTAGCTCGTTCAATCGAACAGAATGGTGTCTTTCAGCCTATCATCGTCCGTGAAAGTGTTAATGGTTTTGAAATTATCGCTGGTGAACGTCGTTTTAGAGCAAGTAAGATTGCTAAGAAAACTACTATTCCAGCAATTATTCGTCCTTTAAGCGAATCAGGTATGATGGAAATTGCAGTTTTGGAAAACTTACAGCGTGAAGATTTAACGCCATTAGAAGAAGCAGATGCGTATCAAACTTTGATAACAAAATTGAATTTGACACAAGAACAAGTTTCCCAAAGATTGGGCAAGAGTCGTCCTTATATCGCTAATTACTTACGTCTATTGAATTTACCTGATGCAACTAAGAAATTAGTACAAAACGGTAAATTATCAATGGGACAAGCTAGAACCTTGCTTAGTTTGAAAGATAAAGAACAGATTGATAAACTCGCTAAACGTGCTGTCGATGAAGATTTGACTGTTCGTCAATTGGAACAATTAGCTACCGAATCCAAACACGATAGTAAAAGAAAGAAACGAGTTGTTCAAAAATCACCATATATCAAAGCTACTGAAGAAAAATTGGTGGAAAGATTTGACACTCCTGTTGTTGTTAGAGAGAATCGGAGCGGTCATGGAAAACTGGAAATTGATTTCTCGAATACGGATGATTTGAACCGTATTTTAGACATATTAGGAATCCATTTAGATTAGAGGAATTGTATGTTTAAACTTGGAGATATTATCTTAATGAAAAAGCCCCATGCCTGTGGGGTTAACCGCTGGGAAGTAATCCGAATGGGTGCGGATATTAAAGTTAAGTGCTTAGGCTGTGGTCACATCGTTATGATTCCACGTGCTGAATTTAAAAAGAAATTCAAAAAAGTATTAACTCAAGCCGACCAGGTGAAAACGGAAAATGAGCAACATTATTTGACTAAAGATCAATTAATGCCACCTAATTTTATTAAAAGAAATGAGGAATAACTAATGGCTTTAACTGCCGGAATTGTAGGACTACCAAACGTTGGTAAGTCAACTTTATTTAACGCTATTACAAAGGCTGGTGCCGAAATGGCTAACTATCCTTTCGCAACAATCGACCCTAACGTGGGAATGGTTGAAGTACCAGATAAACGTCTATCAAGAATCGATTCTTTGATTCCTGCTAAAAAATTAATTCATACTACTTTTGAATTCACTGATATCGCTGGTATCGTTAAGGGTGCTAGTAAAGGTGAAGGACTTGGTAACAAGTTCTTGGAAAATATCAGACAAGTTGACGCTATCGTTCACGTCGTTCGTGCATTTGATGACGACGATATCACAAGTGTAACTGGTAAAGTTGATCCACTAGATGATATTGAAACAATTAATTTGGAATTAAGTATCGCTGATCTTGATAGTATCAACAAGCGTTACACAAGAGTTGAAAAAGCAGCTAAGAGTGCTAAAGATAAAGAAGCTCAAGCTGAATTCGCTGTTCTAGAAAAAATTAAGCCAGTACTTGAAAAAGGTGGAGCTGTTAGATCAATTGACTTCGATGAAGAAGAACAAAAGATTGTTAAGGGATTATTCCTATTAACATCAAAACCTGTTTTGTATGTTGCTAACATCGCTGAAGATGATATGGCTGACCCTGAAGGTTCAAAGTATTACAAGTTGATTGAAGACTATGCTAAGAAAGAAAATGCTCAAGTTATTGGTGTTTCAGCTAAGACAGAAGAAGAAATTGCTGAATTAGATGATGACGAAAGAAAAGAGTTCCTTGAAGCTGAAGGTGTTACAGAATCAGGACTTGATAAGTTGATCAGAGCTAGTTACAAGTTGTTAGGTCTTAGAACATTCTTTACTGCAGGTGGTAAGGAAACACGTGCTTGGACTTTCCATGAAGGAATGAAAGCACCACAAGTTGCCGGAATCATTCATTCTGATTTTGAACGTGGATTTATTCGTGCCGAAGTAATGGCCTTTAGTGATCTAGACGAACTAGGTAGTGAAAAGGCTGTTAAGGAAGCCGGAAAATTACGTGTTGAAGGTAAGGATTACGAAGTTCAAGATGGTGATATTATCGAATTTCGTTTCAATGTCTAATCCAGGGGGAGCAAAATGTCAGAGGATTTAAGAGAAAAGAATAAAAAGGCTGCTGAAAAGCAAAAAGTTGCTTCAGCTAAAAATGAGAAAAAAGAAGAAGTCACAAGCCAAATTTACAGTGCAGATACTGATGATTTGAGTAAAAAGTTAAGTAATAAAAATGCGGAATATGTTTTTAAACTTAACAAACGCTTGCTTGACGATGGTTTCAAAGAAGAAGAAGCCAAAGAAGTCATCGATGGAATGTTACCTGAAATGATTGATAATCAGATTAAAGGAATTCCTGCTAATCAACTTTATGGACCAGTTACTCAAAAGGCTAAAGAGATTGCTCATCCAGTTAAAAAGCCTAAGAAAACACCATTCTGGGGACTATGGATCGATACAGCTTTGTTATTCTTTGCTTTGTTTGGATTGTTATACGGAGTCGTTGCATTGACATCGAAGAAGACAGATCCTAATAATCAAACAGGTGTCTTAACATTGATCGTCTTGTCATTAATGTGGGGTGCATTGTTAACATGGTTCAACAACCAAATGAGAATGCCAAAATCAGAGAGACCTGGTTGGGGTAAAACAATTGGTTACTTGGCACTAGGTTTAGTACTGATGTTTGTCTTCTTAGGAGCAATGGCATTTGTACCAACAACAATTAATCCAACACTTAATGCAGTAGGTTACTTTGTAGCTGCAGTAGTAGCATATGGTATCCGTTTTGCTTTCCGTCGTTACATGGGAATCAAAGAAAAGACATTTTTCTAAAGAGAGTGGAACAAGGGCGTCCAGCTCCCGAGGATTAAGACTACTTTCTCAGCCGGTGGCGAAGCGCCGGCTGAGAAAGTTGACTTAACCGGAAGGAGTTGCCCTTGTGCAACTCGTTTCCACTATTCGGCAAAGAACAGTGGTTATTCTAAATAGAAGTTAAATAGAAATTCAAAATCAAAAAATCTCCCAATCCAAAAGGATTGAGAGATTTTTATTTAACTCGGAAAAACTGCACTAGACCATATAAACCATAACCACCAGCGGCAGCCTGCAGGATAGTCATCATCATACCGACTTTTTTGATGTTTAAGTTGTGATCAAAATGTAATTCATATTGAACGAATGCAATCACAGCAATTGAAAAAATGATAATCAAAATAAATTTTAAACGTTTTTTTAAATAATCCATAAAAACTCACTTTCACGGTCTAATTAGTAATCTAGTTCTATCTTATTGTATAATACTAACTAGTTGTATACTTGTAAATATATGTACGCTTGAGAGGTCTATTAAATGAAAATCTTAGTGGTTGATGATGATAAAGAGATTGTAGAACTACTTAGTATTTATATTAAAAATGAAGGTTATGAACCTGTGACAGCTAATTCTGGTCAAGAAGCTTTAGACCAATTAGCAGCTCATAGCGATATAGCGTTGATGGTTTTGGACATCATGATGCCTGGAATCGATGGTATTGAAGTCGTTAAACGAGTTCGTAAAAACTCACAAATTCCAATTATTATTGTTTCTGCCAAAACGACTGATATGGACAAAATTCAAGGTCTTATCACGGGTGCTGACGATTATGTAACGAAGCCTTTTAATCCATTAGAGATAATGGCACGAATTCGTTCGTTGTTACGTCGTAGTTCTCAACAAACAGCCAAGAATGTTCCAGATAAATTGGAAGTAGGACCAATTACTATCTATAAAGATTCACATGAAGTAGTAACTGATTCTAATCAAAAAGTGCAGTTGACGGCATTAGAATTTGGAGTGCTCTATTTACTAGCTAGCCATCCAAATCGTGTCTTTTCAGCGGATGAAATTTTTGAAAGAGTTTGGAAACAAGAGAGCGTCGTTTCGGCAAAAACCGTTATGGTTCATGTCAGTCATTTGCGCGACAAACTAGAAGAAGCAACTAATGGTGAAAAAGTTATTGAAACCGTTTGGGGCGTTGGCTACAAAGTGGAGGTTTGATTTTGAATAAAAGAATCAAACTGAATGTAAAAGAAAAAGGTGTCCTCCTTTTAGAAGGAATAGGCACCTTTCTTTTATTTCAGATTATCAATATAGTTTTAATAGGAGCTATCGGCAAAAGTGGATTTGTCGAAAATGTCAAAACTAATCTATCCAATCTTATCAGTGATAAACTTTGGATCTTAGTTTTGACCCTTTTGGTACAACTGATTTTGACCATTATGATGGCTTTGACTATGTATCATCGTCTCGAATTGCACCAAGTTCAACAGATTTTACAAAAGAGCGCTACAGCTAATTTACCGCAACCAATTGGGGTAAAAGTGAATCAGAATTTACAAGGAATCATTGATAATTATAATTTATTGATCTCGAACATGAATCGTCGTTCTAAAGAGCAGGAACAATCTGAGAAGAGTAAGGATGAGTTGATCAGTAATGTCAGTCACGATATTAGAACACCTTTGACCTCAGTTATTGGTTATTTAGGATTGATTGAGAGTAAGAATTATAACGATTTAGGACAAATCTTGAAGTATACCCACATTGCTTATAAGAAATCATTGGAGATGCAAAATTTAGTTAACTCGTTGTTTGAATTTGCCAACGTGCAACATGCAACGAGTCGTCTCAATATGACTCAATTTGATATGGCACAGATGCTAGATCAATTATCAGCTGATTTTGAATTGGAAGCTAACAAACGTGGGATGGAAATAATCGTCAATTCACATCCAGATAAGATTATGATGAAAGGCGATACCGAAAAATTGGGTCGTGTTTTCAATAATCTCATCATGAATGCCTTTAAATACGGTAAAGGAGCCACTCATATTTGGTTAACGGCCGAACAAAAGAATAATGAAGTCGTTGTAACGGTGGCTAATAATGGTCCGGCTATTCCTGAGGAATCTGTAAAACATGTCTTTGACCGATTCTATCGAGTTGAAGATTCACGATCAAAGAAGACTGGGGGAACCGGTCTAGGACTAGCGATTGCCCAGAGCATGGTGAAATTACACGGTGGAACAATAGCAGTTACATCTAACAAGGAAAAGACATCATTTATCAGTCATTTTCCAATTACTCAATAAAGATTGATTTGCGAGGTTTAATAATGAAAAAGTTCTTTAAAAAATTAGCATTGATAATGTCGTTAGTGATTTTGACATTACCTTTGTTTGCATCAACTGTTCAGGCTGATTCGCAACCCAGTCTGGATTTGAATGCGGCGGCTGGACTGGCTTTTGATGAAAATAGTGGCCAAGTTATTTACAGCAAGAATGCAAATCAAAAAGTTGCTATTGGTTCAATTACCAAAATAATTACTCTCTATTTGGTAACTAAGGCCTTAAAAGAAGGTCAAATTACTGAACAAGATACACTGCAACCAACTCAAGCACAGGCTGATATGACTAAGGATAATGAATTAACCAATGTTAAATTGGATGTTGGTCGTTCTTATACTGTTAAGCAATTGTATCAAGCAGCGTGGATCGTTTCGTCTAACTCAGCAGCGATGATGTTGGCGGATAAAGTGGCTGGCAGTCAGCAAGCCTTTGTCAAAATGATGAGAAAGACTTTGAAAAATTGGGGTATCAAGGATGCTGAAATAAATAATGTTTCAGGATTGAATAACTCTGATTTGGATTCTAGCATGTATCTCGGTAGTGCTGATGGAGAAAATAAACTGTCAACCAATGATATTGGTGTGATCGTCAAACATGTTTTGGACCAGTATCCAGAAATTTTGCAAACAACCTCAATGGCTAAATTGGATTTTCCTGCCGATAATGAAACTAAAACTTATAATTCTTTGAATCTATTATTAAAAGGACAACGTGATTATCAAGCAGGTTATGAGTTTGATGGTTTAAAGACTGGTACAACTAAGCAAGCTGGTGAGTCTTTTGTAGGAACGTTACCTATGAATGGGACTCGTATTGTCACAATCGTGATGAATGCTCAGGGTGAAAGTAATGATGTCGATAAGAGATTCCGTAGTGCACAGAAATTAGCTCGCTATGTGAAAGATAATTTTGAATACAAAGAAACCTTGAAAAAGGGCTCAGAAGTTACTATTAACAAAAAAAAGTATGAAATTAATCAATCTAGTTATATTTGGGTACCAAAGAATTTTAATGTTGAAAATTTAAGCTATAATGAAAGTAGTAACGACTTAGGTTTTACTGCGAAACGCAACAAGCAAACGGTAAAATTAATTGCTGCTAATACTGCTAGTGGTTATCTTCCGTTTAAAAAGGCAGATGTTAAAAAAATAATACACAAGAAGACTAGCCAGAAGTCTTGGTGGGATCAGATCGTTGAATTTTTTAATCATCTATGGAAACGTCTATTTTAGGAGCAGGTGAAAGAATGAGTTTGAAAGTAAGTAAAGCTATTGAGATTTTGAAAAGTCATGACTTGCTAGTTTCTGATTCAGTAAGCGATGAAAATCTCGAAGTAACAAATATTAGTTACAATTCTAGAGAAGACCAAGCCAATGGAATTTTCTTCTGCAAGGGAAATCAATTCAAAGCAGAATATTTAGACCAAGCAATTAAGAATGGTGCCAAGATCTATGTTGCTGAAAAGGAATATAGTACTGATATTGATCGTTTAATCGTTAAGGATGCATCAAAGGCTTTGGCATTATTGAGTGCCGAATTTTATGGTAATCCGCAAAATGATTTGTTTATCGTAGCCTTCACAGGTACTAAAGGTAAAACGACAACTTCATACTTCACATATGACATTTTGAACAGTGCTTATCCTAAGAAAGTTGCATTGTTCTCAACTGTTGATAGAATCGTCGGACCAAATCCAAGTGATGAATTCAAATCAGATTTAACAACTCCCGAATCAATGGAATTATTCCATGATATGAGAAGGGCTGTTGATAATGGAATGAAGTACTTGGTTATGGAAGTGTCTTCACAGGCCTACAAGAAGAACCGTGTCTATGGTTTGAAATTTGATATTGGTGGTTTCTTGAATATCACTCCAGATCATATCGGACCTAATGAACATCCAACTTATGCTGATTATTTGAATTGTAAGAAGCAATTGATGATCAACTCCAAAGTAAATATCATTAATCGTCAAACAAACGACTATGATACAGTTTTAGCCGCAGCCAAAGAGACAAGTGATGACAAAGATATTTACAAATTTGCTAAAGATGAAGTCGGTGACACTGACTTTAGTATTCGCAACAAAGAATCCAATTTAAATGATTCCGTCTTTACCTATACAGCCGAAAGTGACAAAGCTGAAGATTTACAAGACCACGGTGAATATACTTATGAATTAGGTCTTGTTGGTGACTTCAACGAGTTAAATGCTGGTGCTGCTATTACAGCGGCTAAAATTATGGGTATTGATAACGAGGTGATCGCTGAAAGTTTAAAAAAAGCGTTCGTCCCGGGGAGAATGGAACACATTAATACCAAGAACCACGGGACAATCTTTGTAGATTACGCCCACAACTATGCTAGTATGAACGCTCTATTGAGTTTCATTAAGCGTGAATATCCTGAATCAAAAGTTAAAGTTGTAGTTGGTAGCCCTGGTGACAAAGGGGTTTCTAGACGTGCAGGCTTTGCTAGAGTCCTAACGGAACTAGCTGATTCAGCGATTTTGACAACAGACGATCCTGGATTTGAAGATCCAGCTAAAATTTGTAAGGAAATCGATGATCAAATTGACCACGAAAAAGTTCAAGTTAAGACGGTAATCGATCGTCAAGAAGCTATTCGTGAAATGATTACCTCAAGTGGAGATGGAGATATTATCGTTCTTGCCGGAAAAGGTAATGATCCATATCAAAAGACTAAGGGTGTCGATGTACCTTATCCAAGTGATCCAGTTGTAGCTAAGAAAATTTTGAAGGATATCGAAGGTTAGAAACATGAAGAAATTCTTTACAGTAATTGGCGGTATGGGTAGCCTTGCCACTGAAAGCTATATACATTTGTTAAATGAGAGGACACCTAGTAATAAGGATCAAGATTATCTAGATTATATTTTGGTCAATCATTCAAGTGTGCCTGATAGAACTGCACATATTTTAGATCACAGTAAACCCAGCTTTTTACCTCCATTGACAGAAGATATTAAACAACAAAGTTTATTGAAACCTGAATTTATGGTAATTATTTGTAATACAGCTCATTATTACTATAAAGAATTACAAGCAGCAACTGATATTCCACTAATTCACATGCCACATATGGCTATTAGTGTAATGAAGAATAAATATCCTAAAGCTAAGCGAATCGGTTTGATTGCTACTAAAGGAACAATTGCTGATCACGTCTATGAAGACGAAATTAAGAATGCCGGTTTTGAATTAAGCCTTGGTGATCAAGCAGTGCAAGATGAAGTTGAAAGCTTGATTTATGATGACATCAAAATTAAGGGTAAGATGAATGCTCCAAAGTATCACAAAATCTTACAAACAATGCATGATAAATTTGATTGCGATGTTATTGTCCTGGGATGTACTGAGTTATCGTATGCTCAAGAAAAAGCCCCAGATCATCCTTATCAAGTTATTGATGGACAAGGAATTATTGTTGATAAATCAATCGAACTTGGCCAAAAAATTCGTAATGGCGAAAAAATTGATTATACGAAAATTTATGGATAAAGAGAGCGGAATAAGCCCGGTTAGAATCTGACTTATGTAGCTCGTTTCCACTATATTGCATAGAACATTGGTTATTTACCGTAAAATAATAGCCACAATAATCAAAAACAGATTATTGTGGCTATTTTTCTGTCTAATTCTTACGGTTCGGTAATGTTTCTCGTGGAACATTGCAATAAAATACGTCATTCCTATATAATAACAAGTACAAGGAGGTACTTTTATACTATGTTTAAGAGATTATCGCTTTTTACAGTGATTTTGTCAGGGGTTTTATTAGCAGGTTGCAGTAGTCAACAAGCTACAAGTACAAAGTCAAATACTAGATCTGAACAAACAGAAAAGAGTACTAAGAAGTCAACTCCAGAGAAATCTGAGAAGTCTGACCAATCAAGTTCTACTTCGTCTTCATCAAATGATGATAACCAAGCAACTAATGATGATAATAACAGTGACAGTAATAGTAACAACAATAATACTGACACAACAAATAAGAACAATGATTCTACACAAACAAATCAAAGTTCAACAAAATCTGATAATAATAGCAACAGTACTGACACAAATAATAACCAATCATCACAAAATCAGAATACAGCACAATCATCACAAACAGGGGTTAATATTACGACAGCAGATCAAGCCACTTCTTTCTTAGCTGATAAGTTAAGCACAACGTATGATAAAGCTAATACACAATATGTTGCGAATGGTAAAGTTACTTGGAATAATGTTAATGGTTATCAAATAAATATTTATAGCAAGAATTCAGACTCTCCAGTTGGCAGTTACTTAGTACCAGCTAATGGTCAATATTTCCAAATTTGGTAATCTGAAATCACTTGCCTTTATAATAAGAATTAGTTATATTTTTCAGAGGTCGGGTCAAAACTATGTTTTGTTCAGGCCTCTGTTTTAGTTTGGCAATTATTTGAATAGAGGGAAAGAATGCGAAAAAGAAATTTTATTTTACTAGCTTTGTTTTCGCTATTGATAGTATTAGGGGGCTGTAGTCGTCGTGATACGTCACAAAAAATCATAACGACAACAGTTAATACTTATAAGGAACCGATACAGAGTGTTGTCGGTGATAAGTATCAAGTTGAATCAATAATTAAATCCGTCAATGTCGACCCACACAGCTTTTCAGCTTCAAGCAACAACGCTAAACAAGTTGCTGATTCACGATTGATTGTCGCTAATGGTTTGGGGTACGATGATTGGGTTGAAAAAATTGTGGCTGCTAATAGCCAAGAAAATAATATGATCGATTTTTCTCGAGATGTCTTGAAAAAGAAAGATGGCGATAATGAGCATGTTTGGTTTGGAGTTAAGAATGTCCAAGAACTCAGTCGAGCAGTTTATAAGCATATGGCCAAAGTCGACCCGAAAAATCGTGCGTACTATCAAGCTAATTTTAAGGAATATTATTTAAAATTGAATCGTTTAATCCAAAGAGAAAAAGCATTGAAGAAATATACGGCTGGTAAAAAGGCTTATGTAACTGAACCACTACCTTACTATCTCTTGAAAGATCTAGACGTGACAATTGCTAATCAACATTTTGCTAAAGCCATCGAAGAAGACACTGATCCGTCTATTAAAGATGTGAAAAATATGGAGATTGGTTTGAATAATCATAAAGTTAGTTTCTTAGTCGTTAATAAGCAAGTAACCAGTGGAATTATTACTAAGATGACCACTTTAGCAAAGAAACATCATGTGCCAATTATTTATTTCACGGAAACATTACCAAGTGATTTGGGATATTATAGTTGGATGGATCAAAATATTAGTCAGATTGAAAGGATAGTGAAGGAATAATCGTTATTAAGGCAGTCAATTTAACCAAACGTTTTGGTAAACAATTGGTTTTTCAAAATTTAAATTTTCAAATCAATGATGGTGACTTTATCAGTTTGATTGGACCAAATGGTTCTGGTAAAACTACTTTAGTCAAAATGATTATGGGTTTGGAAAAGAAGTCTAGTGGTGACCTAATCGTTGATCACAAGCAAACTATCGGTTATGTACCACAATTTAGAAATATTGATATCGATTATCCTTTGAATATCGAACAATTCGTCCGCTTGAATCTCAAATTCACTTTGAGTCCCAAAAAGCGTCAATCAGATAATCAATTGATTGAAAGAATTCTTGAAAAAACGGGACTAACAGCTTTGAAAGATCGACCCTTAGGATTAGCTTCAGGAGGGGAAAAACAAAAAGCCTATTTGGCTCAAGCACTCTTGAATGATCCTAAAGTACTGATTCTGGATGAGTCGACTGCTAGTTTGGATGTTGAAGTTAAGATGCAACTGATGGATCTAGTGGCTGAATTGAATCAAAATGAAAAACTGACGGTCATTTTCATTACACATGATTATGAATTAACTAAAAAATATACACATCGAGCACTCTTTTTCAGAGATCATGAATTACAAGAAGTTGATGTTAAAGATGTTTCAGAAGATATGTTTGAGATGGGAGGCTAAGCATGTTTGAATATGAATTTATGAGAGAAGCTTTTATTGCTAGTACTTTCATCGCCATCACTGCTGGATTAGTTGGTGTATTCGTTGTTTCTAGAAATATGTCTTTTCTTTCTCATACATTATCCGAAATTGGCTTTGCCGGAGCTTCTTTTGGAATTTTAGTTGGGATATCGCCTTTAGCAGGGATGATTATCTTTACATTGATCAGTTCAGTGGCAGTCGGTAGTTTGAGTAGTGAATCATCTAGACGAGAAGCGTCGATCAGTGCAATATCGTCGTTGTTCATTGGTTTAGGAATTTTGTTCTTGTCGCTGTCCTCAGAGTCGAGTAGTTATGCTACTAACATCTTGTTTGGTAGTATCGTCGGCATCAGTTCTAAAGAGGTTAATCAATTAATGATTCTGGCGTTATTCGTCATATTTGTCTTCATTATTTTCTATAAACCACTATCATTTGATTCATTCGACCATATTGGCGCTCGTGCTGCCGGTTTGAAAACAAGATTACTATCAGTTGCTTTCTTAGTAACTTTGGCTCTGAGCGTCAGTATTGGAGCTCAAATCGTTGGTTCACTATTAGTCTTTGTATTATTGACCTTGCCAGGAGCGACGGCCAAGTATTTAGTACATTCGGTGCCAAAATTGATTATGGTTTCAGTTGGATTGTCGTTAGCCGGAGTTTGGCTAGGTTTATACTTAGCTTTTGTAACAAATTGGCCAGTAACTTTCTTTATTTCAGCTTTTGAAGTAATTGCTTACTTCTTAGGATTAAGCTATAAAAATTGGAAATTAAACCATTAAGGATCTGAATAAATGTTAAAAGAACTATGGAATAAATATAAAGATATGATTCCTTATGCTTTCTTTGGAGTCTTGACAACTTTAGTTAATATTATTACTTTCGATGTTTTATGGCACTTCTTGGGATGGAATTATCAGTTTGCCAATGTATTAGCATACTGGCTTTCTGTATTGTTTGCCTATGTAACAAATAAACTATGGGTCTTTAATTCTCATACGGCAACTTGGAAAGACTTTTTTAAGGAAATGTTCTCATTTTTCCTTTTCAGAGCAGCTTCGTGGGTAATTGATCAAAGTATTATGACTATTGGTGTTTCCCTATTGCATGGCAATGCGCTAATCGTCAAAATTTTAGATAATGTAGTTGTTATCATTTTAAATTACGTATTTAGCAAATTTATTATTTTCAGAAAAAGAAATGGATAACAAAAAAAGGATTGAAAACGAGTTGGTTTTCAATCCTTTTTTTACTGTCTTTTCTAGTAAAAATTATTCTTGTAATTCGCGGATAGCTAAGGCGAAATCACCTAATGTAGCTGAACCGTTGTTCTTAATTACAGGCATTGTAATGTATTTCTTCAAATCTGGTACTTCAACGTAATCGTTTAGTAAGTCTTTGAATTGAGCACGAACTTTATCTAGGAATAGTTCGCTAACAACACCACCGCCGAAGACAATCTTGTCAGGTCTAAGGATAAGTGTAGCTTGAAGAGCTGCTTGAGCAACGTAGTAAGCCATAATATCCCAAACATGATTTGTCAAAGGAACATCTTGTCCTTTGATACCTAAACGAGCTTCAAATGTAGGACCAGCAACTAATCCTTCTAGACAGTCACCATGGAATGGACAAACACCCTTGAAATCTAGATCGTCAGGATGACGTTTTACAAGTGTGTGACCCATTTCAGGATGTCCGATACCACCAACAAATTTACCCTTATCAATGGCACCGGCACCGACACCAGTACCAACAGTGTAGTAAACTAATGAATCAATTTTTTCATTAGATAGAGTAGACATGACATATTCACCATAAGCTGAACCGTTAACGTCAGTTGTCCAGAACATTGGAATGTCAAAAGCTTCTTTCATTTTACCAACGAAGTCAGTATCTTTCCAACCTGGCTTAGGTGTAGATGTGATATAGCCATATTTTGGTGAGTTCTTACGTTGTTCGATAGGACCGAATGATGCAATTCCTAAAGCTTCAATATCAAATTGTTTAAAATAATCGATTGCTTTTTGTAATGTTTCTTCCGGTGTAGTCGTTGGAAAATGAACACTATCCTTAATACGGTAATCTTCGTCACCAACAGCACAAACGAATTTTGTTCCACCTGCTTCAATACTTCCTACTAACACAATAATCTCTCCTCAATCTTAGTAATCGTTTTCAATACTAATAAGATACTATTATTTGTTTTCAACGTCAAATTGATTTATGAAAGAATGAAAAAATATTTTTAAATAATTTGAAAATTATGAATATAAAATGATTAGAAATATTTTCTAAATCAAAAAACCTCATAACATTTAAACTGATATGAGGTATTTTTGATTAGTTAATAGATTGTATGTGATGAGTCTTCTTTGAAATCATTGAAAGCCTTGATAGTCGTATCTCTGTCGTGTTGTTCAAGATTCAAAACTTTTTTATCCTTCAAACCATCGGATAGGAATTTGTAAATGAAATCGTCTCTGAAGCCAATGTCCTTAGCATCTTCAGCAGTATTTCCGTAATAACAAGTTTTGATATTAGACCAAATAATAGCACCTAAACACATTGGGCAGGGGTAGGCATTGGTATATAATTCACAGCCGGACAAATCGTGTGTTCCCAATTTTTCGCAAGCTTTTCTGATGGTTGTGATTTCGCCATGTGCTGAAGGATCGTGATTTGCTAAAACATGATTACGACCTTGTGCAATAATTTCTCCGTCTTTAACAATAACGGTACCAAAGGGTCCACCAATCTGTGTTCCCACATTCTTTTGAGCCTCTTGAGCGGCCAAATCCATAAATTTTTTGTCATATGCCATAAGTAGTATCTCCTGGTTAACAATATTTTGATACTTGATTAGTATACTTCTATTTATATTTTCATAGAAATAATGATACAAAATGGCATATTCCTAATTATCAAAAATGTAAAAATATTTTTGTCTGTCTTGAATAATATAATAAAGCGCTACCATTTATAATAAATCATAATTATTATTCTTAATTTAGATAGGTGGAGGATATGAAAACCAATAGAATACAGCAAATGATATTATGTTTACTCTTATTTCTAGTGGCTATATTTGGCGTGTCTTCAATTCAAAATGTGCAGGCTGCGGAAATAGATGACGGGATAGATAACTGGTATGCGCCGTCTAGTCAGACAACTCAAGTAGGTTTGTTACCGATGGGGGATAATTTGGATTTGGGTTATACTTTTGGATTGGCCCAGGGATATAATTCTAATTCCAGTGAATTACCGTATTTTTTGAATGGTGGCGATGACTCAATCATTAAGGATTCAATTGCGAGTGGTAATTCGGTTCAATATTCTAAGATGGATGTCTTTTTGAAAAAAGGTGATAAATACGTTAATGCCCTTTTCCAAAATCGTGCAGGGAGCAGTATTGAGACGAATCGTAGTCTGGCTTCATCGTTGTCACCAGATTTTATGATTGTACCGTCTGATTCAACGACGACTAAAGTTACAGCGATGGAATATTCGGTTTTGCCATCACAATTTTCGGGGACGGATCCAACTAATCGGATGTCGAACAAAAAGTATTATATTGGAACCGACCAGAATGGAAATGCTGCTTATAAAATTGTTGGCGATTTGAAACGTAATAGTAAGACCTATGGAGTGTTCGATTTAAAAGTTGAATTATTGATGCGCGCCGATCCTAACAATGGAGCTGTTGTTCAAAGAGAAATGTATGTTTATAATCCTAGTTCGACGACACAGAAGTTCACAACCATGTTCGCTGAAGATACCGCTTTAGGACTAATGGGAAAAACTGATCAGTCATATATTTATGATATGGGTGAAAGTCGTGGATTGATTATAACTTCTAGAGCTGATTCCTCAGATAGATATACTCTTCTAATTACTAATAAAGTTAAGGATGGATTTGACCAGTATACGGGAGTCGCTAGAGATTTATTAACTAATCCGACTAATTGGTTGGATGGTTTCAAGAACAGCAAGAATCAAAGTAGTATTGATGGTTCAGGAGCTGAGAAAGACAATAATGCTTACGGAACTTCACTTTTCAAAACTAGTGATGGTTCGCCGAGAGTCGTTGATACAGCGTATGCACTGAAATGGAATCCTACTACTTTGGAACCGGGACAGACAGCTCACTTTGTTTCAACCATGGGAGCAATGCCGCAATCTTCTGCTTCACCATCCGTTTCAAAAACTTATACTAATAAAACTAATTCTACAGGTAAAAATGAAGTTGGAGATCGTTTGAAGTTTACGTTGAAAGTAACTAATGATGGTTATGGATCAGAGTGGTCTTACGATAAATTGATTGATGAGATTCCTGAAGGTTTGCAAATAGATACTTCAACAATAAAAAAATCCAACGATGGAACCAACTTTACCGCAGTTCCAGCCAGTAGTTATGATGATACAAATCGAATTTTAACTGTTATGCCAGGTTATTCTCTAAAGGATAACGATGCTGCAACGATAACTTTTGAAGCTGTTGTTGAAAGTGGTGCTGGTACAACAATTAAAAATACAGCACAATTCTTTGGAACTGATCAAAAAGTATCTGGAGCAACACAGAAAAAATATTTAGCTTCAATCGACGTACCAATTGAGAAATTAGCTTTCAATTATAACTTTACACGCCAAGTTAAAAATGAAACTAATAAAGAAACATATTATGCGGATCAAACAACTGCTAAAGTGGGAGATGTCATCAGTTATAAGACAAAATTTGAAGTGGCAAGTGATAGTTCTCATCCACTAACTAGTGCTACCAATATGATTAGTACTTTACCAAGCAGTTTGGGTACACCTTATGATATTACCGTTACAGGAGCTGATGGAAACAGTTATCCGCAAGGTGGTACCAATACCGGAGTTGTTAGAGAAGTAAAAGCTGGCGAGTCAGTTATTGTCGAGAATAAGGCCAAAGTTACTTCGGCAGCAGTTGGTAAGATAACGACTAACGCTACTTTGAAAGGTGGAGTCGTAGCCAATAAAGATTTGGATGATCTAATTTCTAATAACGCTGAAGTTTCAATTGAAAATGTTGACGGTATTACGTCAGTTCCACAAATGATTGACTTTGGAACGCATAACTTTGCAGGTTCTAGTTTGGAAGCAAATAATGTTAAGACTGACGGTGAGCTGATCGTTAATCATCCGACAGATAATCCGTTCATGATTTCCGTATCCTACGATAATACTGATCCAGACTTACGGATGAAGAATAGTGATGGTGACACTTTAAGCAACGATTTGGGAAATATTTTATTCTTCCGTCAACGCCAAACAAGCGTCACTGATTCCGGAACGTGGCAACCAATTTTGGCAAACGGAACAAGAATTCAGTCAGAGAGCTTCTCAGGCGGACAAGATAATTTAGATTTATCAGAGTATATCGGAGCCGGTTCTTGGAAAATAAAGATGGATAGCAATACTAAGTCAGGTAACTATAACGGAACCATAACGTGGCAAATGGTAGACTCAGCTTAGAAAAATAAAAAAGGAAAACCATTAGCGGTTTTCCTTTTTTAATCTGAATTAGTAAATCTTAGTATCACGAATATCTTTAAGAATATTGAGTGAACCATCTTTGTAACTGAGGAAACCATAAACTAAGATACCGAGGATTCCACAAATAGCAATAACGATAATTGCTCCAACTTTAGTTGCGTCAGAGATTACGTGAACAATTAATAAGTTAGCAACTACTACTACTACTAACATGATTACACCGTCAATAAGGATACGAATTAATTTCTTACCTAATTCCCTATCAACGATTTCAAATTGCTTGTTGATCAGTCTAAATGCGAAGTGACTCATAATTACAAAAGCAATAGTTGTTGCAACAACTGGTCCGTAAACACCTAAAGCCAGAGTTAATGGTAATTGAAGCACAATCTTTAGTACATAAGCGATTGCTAGATAAATCATTGATTTCTTCATATGATGAGTAACTTGAAGAATGTTTTCCAAAATCATAAATAGACAGTAGAAGAAGGCTTCAAAACATGAAACTATCAGAACTTTTGAACCGAGGATACTTTGATCGTAGAAGACAAAAGCGGTCCAGAGTTGACGACTGATAGCCATGACTCCGAAAGTAGCTGGAAGAATGATGAAGACCGTGAATTGCACAATTTTACGCATGAAGTTTTGAATATATTCGTTGGAAACCTTCTTGCTGACCATAGCTGACAGAGCTGGAATAACGGAAGCAGATACGGAAATGGCAAGGGAAACAAGGACCATAATAATCTTATTAGCCTGGAATCCGAACATCGCATAGAGATTATCAATTGTTTTTTCACTAGCATGAAGAATTAATTGATAGATCCATGTGAAAGTTGTTTGGTCGAATAATTGTAAGACAGTCATGATAGTATCGACTAGCAAAAATGGAATCGCCGAACGCAACATCGAACCAAAATTGATATCAATAGTTTCATCGGTAGGTAAATCATCTTTTGTTTTGATATCATCAATTGTTACTGAACGTCTGACTTTGACACGAATCCAAAGTAAGAAGATATAAGCCAATGTGGCACCGATAAATGAAGCAAGTGTTGATTGGTTAACAGCTGAGATATAGTTACCTTTTTGTAAAATCATAATTGTGTATGTGGCATAAAGCATATAAGCAACACGGGCAATTTGTTCGATAACTTGTGAAAAGGCTGAATAGGAAATAAAGGCATAACCTTGAATATAACCTCTCAAAATACCTAGAGCTGGAATAATTAGCATTGCAACACTCAAATATTTAATCGGCGTTACAACACGCATATCGCCAGCCGCTAAAACGATGGCAACATATTTTGCACCGAAGAACATAATTGCAGCACAACCAATACCAACTAAGGTCATATAGAAACTGTACTTCTTGAAGAGTTTCTCACTTTGATCAAAGCGTCCCAAGGCATTGTGAGCAGCAACTTCTTTAGAAATAGCTGAAGGAATACCTGCTGTAGCGATAATCAAAAAGAGATTGTAAATATTATAAACTTTTCCGTACATGGCATTAGCCGCGTTAACAGCTAACGGACCGATCCAAATATTCCAGGGAATAATATAAACAACCGCTAGAATACGAGAAATAATTCCACTAATGGAAATCCACAGGGAACTTTTTAGTAATGAATCTTTTTTCATTTTTTTATCCATTCTTTATAAAATTACTTATATTATAGAAGCTTTTGGTTAACGGTAAAAGAAGAGTACGAAAATCAAAGCTATTAGAGCGGGTAATCCTTGTAGAAAAATAATTTTTCTAGTGGCTGTCATAGCACCGTAAATTGCTACGATGATGACATAAAGCATCAATAAGATCATGATAATTTTCAAAGTTGTACCAGTGAAGAAAAGAATCATTGCGAGAATTAAGATACCTAAGGCACCGTTATAAATGCCTTGATTAGCTAGAGCAGTTTTGGCATGTTCATTTTTAACGAAGTCTAGAGGCATATCGAAAGCCTTAGCTTGTTGTTCTGGTTTAGCAAACATTTCTAGACCAGCAATACCAATATGTTCTAAGGCCACTAGTGCAACTAAAAATAAAGTTAAGATTTGCATTTTAATCTTCTTTCTATATTAAAAAGTATAAGTATTATATTAGCCTGTTTTAAAAAATCATACAATGGAAACAAAAAAGAAGAATCAAAAGCTTATGATTCTTCTTTAGTATTCATCATAGCAAATTTTTCAGTAAATTTACCTTTTTGATTGATTTTAGCGTGTCTAAGACTATCCATTTCTTCATAAGTAATTGAAGCATCATCAAGAATTGCGCGAATAACTTCTTCCAGGTCCCCTAATTCTTCGACTAAGTTAGCGCGAGTGGTAGCGGCTTTCACTTCAGTAGCTTCTTCAACTACTTTCTCACGTAAAGAGAGGCGGTAATCGTCGTTTGAAAGTACTTCAAATTTAGAATCGTCATTGATAATAGTGGGTATTTTGTCCCGAACCAATTTTCTCATATTGTAAGTTCCCCCTAAAACGTTGTGTAAAAGAATCTTACCACACAAAAAGTCCAGAAGCTGAGAATTTGATAACAATAATATCATCATGATATTATTTAATTAAAATAAATATAAAAGTGTTGATTATTATGAGTATTTCAAGTGTAGAGATAACAGAAATATGTGGTGCCTTGTTGTTACTAGTAATGATAATTATAATTATTTTGCTAGTTCTAAATGACCTAATTCGTAAAAGAATGGAGTTTGCTTGTAAGGATGTCTTAGCTAATCGTCAAAAGATTGATGATATCGCTTTGGACGAGAAAACTTCTTCCTATTTGAAGAGAAATAATAATCACGAGCTACATCGACTTAATGAATATATTTCTAAACAGAACGACGTTATACAATATAAATTGTATTTAAAGAAACGTCGATTCGATTTTTATTTAAAAAAACAAAATTTATGGAATTATAAAGTTATAGCAATAAAAATGTATGAATGAGGCTGTCGTTATGACGATGGCCTCTTTTTATTGATTGACTATCACCGAAAAATCGGATAACATGTTTATAAATTTTACCTATATTTAGGTAAAACAAATAATTAGGAGGAAGATCATGTCGGCATGGGATACAAAATTTGATAAAAAAGGATTCACTTTTGATGATGTTTTATTAATACCAGCAGAGAGTCATGTTTTACCAAATGAAGTAGATTTATCAGTTCAACTAGCTAAGAATATTAAGTTAAATACACCAATTTTGAGTGCAAGTATGGATACAGTTACCGAAGCACCAATGGCTATTGCAATGGCCCGTCAAGGTGGTTTGGGTGTCATTCACAAGAATATGAGTTTTGAGCAACAAGCTGATGAAGTATCAAAAGTTAAGCGTTCTGAAAATGGTGTCATCATTGACCCTATTTATTTAACTGCAGATGACAAAGTTAGTGAAGCAGAAAAATTGATGAGTACTTACCGCATAAGTGGTGTTCCCATTGTAACTAATACAACTGATTTGAAATTAGTTGGTATTATTACTAACAGAGATTTACGTTTCATTACTGATTTCTCAGTTAAAATCGGTACGGTAATGACAAGTGAGGAATTAATTACTGCACCACTTGGAACATCTCTAAAAGAAGCAGAACAGATCCTTCAAGAACATAAGATCGAAAAATTACCTTTGATTGATAAGAATGGTCGCCTAGGTGGATTAGTTACAATCAAAGATATTGAAAAAGTAAAAGAATTTCCTAATGCCGCTAAAGATCAATATGGACGTTTGTTAGTAGCCGCTGCTGTTGGTGTTACTAGCGATACTTTCGAACGTGCAAAAGCTTTACTTGATGCCGGTGCTGATGCCATTATTATTGATACAGCTCATGGCCACTCAGCCGGAGTTTTAAGAAAGATTTCTGAAATCAGAGCTAAATTCCCAGAAGCAACTCTAATCGCAGGTAATGTCGCTACTGCTGAAGGTACAAGAGCACTTTACGATGCTGGAGTAGATGTTGTTAAAGTTGGTATTGGACCTGGTTCAATCTGTACAACTAGAATCGTTGCCGGTGTCGGTGTTCCTCAATTAACAGCCGTATATGATGCCGCAAGTGTTGCTCACGAATATGGCAAGACAATCATTGCCGATGGTGGTATCAAGTACTCAGGTGATATCGTTAAAGCTTTAGCAGGTGGTGGTAACGCCGTTATGCTTGGTTCAATGTTGGCGGGTACTGATGAAGCACCTGGCGAATTTGAAATCTATCAAGGTCGTCGTTTCAAGACTTACCGTGGAATGGGTAGTTTAGCTGCCATGTCACATGGTTCATCTGATCGCTACTTCCAAAGTGGTGTTAACGAAGCTAATAAGTTAGTTCCCGAAGGTATTGAAGGTCGTGTCGCAGCTAAAGGTGCTGTTGGCGATGTAATTTATCAATTACTTGGTGGTTTACGTTCAGGTATGGGTTATGTTGGTGCTCATAATTTGAAGGAATTACAAGACGCTCAATTTGTTCAAATCTCAAATGCTGGTTTAAGGGAATCACATCCACATGATGTAACAATTACTAAAGAAGCTCCTAATTATTCAGTTAAATAACAAATAAATTTTCAGATTTGTTTAAAGAATCTGTCTTTCGTAAAGGTAGCAGCAACTATTTAGAATAAAACGTATGTATTTATGTTTCTAAATAGTTGCTGTTTTTATTTACCGTAAAAAATGTTATCTGGTGCTCAAGAAACTGAACAAACGATTTACAATAATTACAGGATATATTTTGTATCAGGGGGAAAATATGAATAATCAGGGACAACAACCAAGTACGAGACAAGCTAGATCCCAAAATATGAAGTTTGGAAGATATTCGTATTTTGACGGGGGACTTTTTGAATTGATCTTGCTGAGTTTGGGCGGATTCATTATGACAGTTTTTACGATTGGAATTCTTTATCCTTGGGCGCTTTGTTTGGTCTATGGATGGAAAATTAATCATACCGTAATTGAAGGCCACCGAATGCACTTTAATGGAACTGGTTTAGAACTATTTGGTAATTGGATTAAGTGGTTCTTATTGTCGATCATTACAATTGGTATCTATTCATTTTGGGTTAATATCAAATTGGAAGATTGGAAAGCTAAACATACGACTTTTGTAAATTAATTTATCGTTATAACGATAAATAAGACTAGTGCAGCAGCTATTAAAAGTGGCCGTTACACTAGTCTTTTTTATTGTTTTTTAATAATGAAAGTATGTCCTTTAAGATAATAACAAGTCAGCCAATGTTGCTGGCTCAATTTTTCCTAGGTTGGCTGTTAAATCAACCTTTTCAAAAGCAGAGATTAAAGCCTCTTTAGTAAATTCGGTTCCTAAAAGGGCTTTTTCAATCAAAGTAATATCACCACCGGTAATGAAATCACCATAAATTTTGATGTTGGAAATTTTGTTATCTTTCAAAGAGAAATTGAAGGCAACAGTACCGATGTCATAATGCTTAGAAACATAATTAGTGAAACCGGGATTCTTACCATAATTCCAAGCGTCAGTGTCATATTTATTTTCTAGACGAGAATCGATAATGTCCCAATCATGGTCGTTCAAAGTATAAGTTTCAATATCGGAAAGTTTATCGACATGGTAGATTCGTTTCAACAATTCCTCTCTGAATTGATTGGCATTCATACTTCTGAAAGGTTCATCCAGATAAGGTTTGATATTGGTAATACGTTTATTAACAGACTTAACACCTTTAGATTCAAGCTTGTCTTGTTCAGGAGTTAGAACTTTACTGGCAGTATCCATGTCCAAATCGAACATCAGAGTACCACCGGCGGCGTAAGAATCACCGACTTTGAACATTGTCATACCAGAGAATTTCTTACCATCGACAACGATATCGTTACGACCTCGCATTTCGACACCAGTAGCGCCCATGTCATGCAAAGCGTCGATGATTGGTTGGGCAAAATAAGCATAGTCTCCAAAATGTTCGTCGTCACCAATAATGATATTTTCGAAAATTAGATTTCCATAATCGTGATAAACAGCACCACCACCAGAAGTTCTACGGACTAGTTGAATTTTATTTTTTTCAAGGTAAGGGAAGTTAACTTCGGCATAAGCATTTTGATGAACACCCACGATGACCGAAGGATTATTGATATAGAGGATCAAACCATGGCCTGGTAGACGAAGATCATTCACTAGGTAATTGTCCAAAGATTGATTAACTATGGCATTATAAACTGGTTTTCCATTTTTAGATGTATCGATAAAGAACATATACTTCACTCCTTCTTAATTGATTAGTTTTATTGTAAGCCCTTTCGAAGAATGAAGAAATAAAATTTCACAAAAAAAGCCTGCCAAATTAATGACAAGCTAGAAGTTATTTAATTAGAACCATAATGATAGGCACAACGATCAAACTCAATAGAGTCGTTTCAGTAACCATGATGGCAGCATAATTAGAATCGGCGTGGTAAAGCTTTGCTACAACGGGGGCATTGGTCATAACGGGCATAGCTGCTTGAACAATGAAGACCTGTCTCATCAAAGGCGTGGCAGGAATAAATAGGAAGAGAGCAGCCATTAATAATGGAGCACACAAGAATCTTCCAAAGAGAATTGCCAAATTGTCTTTGTGAAATGAAATATTCTTCAAACCGGCGTTATAGATAGAAATACCAATGAAAATCATCGATAGAGGAATAGTCAAATTACCCAGATATTCAAAGTCTGACATTAAGAACTTAGGCAATTGAATATGAAGCATGACTAAAATCAATCCGATGATGAATCCCATCAATGGTGGTGAAAAAATCTTTTTAAGAGTTGTCTTCAATTTGAATTTACCTTTGATTTCTCCATCCATTTGGATCAAATAAGTACCAAGTGTCCAGAAAAAAGTTGTGTTAGCCATGTAATAGACTAAAACGTAAGGCAAACTTTTTTCACCGAATAGCGCCATATTGACAGGTAAACCGACGAAGACGGTATTAGAATTGAAAAACATTGATGAAAATAACCCCTTATGTTTAGGATCAATTTTCAAAACTTTGATTAAAATTATAGAAACAAAGATCAAAATGGTCATCGACAAAACTGGAATGGCTAAGTCGGGTAAGAGTTTGATCAATTTTTCAGCAGTAAAGTCTTTAGTAATGGTTGAAATCATATAGGTAGGTAAAGCAACTTGTGTAACTAATTTTGCAATTAGCTGTGTTGAATTTTCTGAAAACCAGCCTAAATGGGTTAAACCATAACCAACGGCAATAAGGCCTATGATTATTAGAATTCCTTGAATACTTGAGAAGAAAACGCCCATAAAAAACACCCTTCAATAGTAAATATAACTTCTATGGTACTCTTTTTTGCAAAGAGTGGTGAAATTGAGAAATTATTGTTTATTTTTTTGTAAATGAATCGGTCCGGAGAGTAGTTCAGTCAAGTAAGTTTCGGCTTCGTCAAGGGTTACTTTATGTTGTCCTAAGTAGATCCATTTCAGAATTTCGATAATTGTTGTACTACAATGTTGAGCTACTAATTCTGATGGAGTATGAATAACTTTGGTATCAACACTATTTTTGATTGATGCGTAAATGACATCGGTAAAGTGGCGGACAAAGTGATTGACCAGCGGGCTGTCGATTGGATTATTCTCGATGATACTTAATAGTAGGGATTGATAATCTTCGAATAATTTATAAATCTGTGCGAAGGTCTCTTTAATAGTTAATTTGTTTTCTTGAGTATTGTTGACATCCAAGTGAGTGTCTTGTCCTAATTTGAACCAACAGAAATTCAAGAGATCAAATTTGTCATCAAAGTAGTTGTAGAAAGTGGCACGCGGGTAATCGGCTTTTTCGCAGAGAGCATTTACTGTAATTTTGTCAAAAGGTTTCTCGGCTAAGGAATCAAACATAGCGGTCGCAAATGCCCGTTGGGTGCGTTCAATACCACGTGATTGTTTAATATTTGGATCGTATTTCAAAATGTAAGCGCCTCAATTCTGGACAATTTTCATAAAATGTCAAAGTTTAGACAAAATGACAAGACTTGTCTCTTGCCCAAATTCGTAATTAACCTTATCATTACATTTGTATTTTTACAACTGTCCAAGTATGGATAACTGAATTTGATTAAGGGAATGTGATTTTTATGAAAGATTTTCGTCGTAAACAGTGGCCAGCACTGATCGTATGGTTGGTTGTAATCTTGATTGCAATCGTCGCTATGCCAAATGTTTCAGAGTTAGTCAGAGAAAATGGTGGGATAAAGCTACCCAACACAGTGGAGAGTGAAGTAGCTAATAAGATTCAGAAAAAAGCGAATAACAATAAATCGGTTCGTACCTACACAGCCGTTTTTAGTAATGGAAATCAAAAGCTTTCTTCCAATCAAACCGAAAAAATTAAAGATACTCTGTCTGATTTAGAGAATGAATCAGGTTTGAGTATTACAAATGTTATGGGACCAACAGATAATGCTGAAACAAAGAAGCAGTTGGTTTCTAAAGACAAAACTACTCAGTTAGCTCAGATTACGGTCAAAGCTAATGGAACTGTTAAGCATCAAGTTAGAGAGCTTAATAGTCAGTTAAAGACGTCTGGAATTAATACTTACGTCACAGGTAGTGATGCCTTGAATGATGACTTCTCAACAGTTACTGAGAAAGGTATTCAAAAGACTGAAGTTATTGCGGTTATCTTCATCTTTATCGTTTTGATCTTAGTCTTCCGTTCACCAATCGTACCAATTATTTCCTTATTGAACGTTGGTGTAGCCTTTGTTACCAGTTTGAGTGTTGTCATGAATCTAGCACAGCATGCCGGATTCCCAATCTCTAACTTTACCCAAGTCTTCTTAGTCGTTGTCTTGTTTGGTATTGGTACTGATTACAATATTTTGCTCTACGATTACTTTAAGGGAGCATTGGCAGAGGGACTGGATCCAGTTTCGGCGATGAGGTCAACTCGTAAACACGGTGGTCGTACAGTTCTCTATTCAGGAATTTCAGTTCTAATCGGATTTTCAGTTTTGTGGCTAGCTAAGTTCTCGTTCTATCAAAGTGCTTCAGCTGTCGCAATTGGTGTTCTTGTTCTATTGCCAGTTCTATTGACATTGAACATGTTCTTCATGGCCGTACTTGGTCCAAAATTATTCTGGCCAAGTAAAATTTCTAACGGTAGTAGTTCAAGTCGTTTATGGCATGGATTATCTAAGACAGCTTTGGCACAACCAGCTATTGTCTTGGGTGTAATTGTTATTTTAGCTATTCCATTTGTCATGACTATGAACGCTGATTTGAACTTTAATAATGCTGATGAATTACCAAGTAGCTATAAGTCAAAAGCTGGATATGAGATAATTCAAAAGCACTTTTCTAAAGGTATGACAGCTCCTATCACAATTTATATTCAAAGCGATAAGAAGTTGAATACTCAATCTAAACTAGCTGCTGTCGATCAATTAACACAATATCTTCAAAAAGAAGATGGTGTTAAGACAGTCGCTTCTGCAACTGAACCAGGTGGTAGTAAGATTGGTTCAATGTATTTGAAGGATCAATTGAAGACTATTACTAAAGGTTTAGCCTCATCTAAAAAAGGTTTAAATACTATTAAATCAGGTTTGGATAGTGCTAATACACAATTAAGTAATGCAAATATCAGTGGTAGCATGAGTCAAGTTCAACAATTGGCTGATGGTACTCAAGAGTTACAATCTGGTACACAACAATTGCAATCAGGTATCAGCAACTACACAGCTGGTGTTTCAAGTGCCAACTCTGGTGCTCAACAATTAGCTTCAGGTAGTAGCCAAGCAGCCAGCGGTGCTAATACTTTAGCTTCAAGTACACAGACTTTGGCTAGTGGTGCTAACCAAGTTGCTAGTGGCTCTAATCAATTAGCATCTAGTGTTGGTAGTGCGGCAGCTAGTTTGCCTACATTGACTGGTCAAGTTCAACAATTGAGTCAAGGGAGCAACACTTTAGCTACTGAAATGAATCAATTGACTGCAACAGTTAACCAATTAAAACCATTGCTTGCTCAATTACAAGGTAGTGGTGCACTTAGCCAAGCAACCGGTGGTCAATTAAGTGCTAACCAAATTTCTACATTAGTAAGTAGCATTAATCAATTAAACAGTGGTGCCGGTACTTTGAATAGCGGTATCAATCAATTTACAGGTTCACTTCCTGGTTTAACAAGCCAAGTTAGTCAATTAACTAGTGGTACACAAACTCTAGCAAGTGGTACTAACCAAGTTGCCAGTGGCGCTGGTCAATTGTCATCAGGTGCTAACAGTCTTGCCAGTGCTAACTCACAAATTGCTAGTGGGGCAAGTACTTTAGCTAGTGGTACTAATACATTGGATGCATCAAGTTCTACTTTGAATAGCGGTGCAAGTACCGTTGCCTCTGCTAGTCAACAAGTTAATACGGGTGTTCAAACATTGAATACTAAGTTACAATCAATGTCTTCACAAGTTGAACAATTACAACAAGGACTTGGTAGTGCTTCTGATGGATTAACAACCTTGGCAGATGGTAGTGATACCATGAATCAATATTTGACTGAATTACGTAAGTCATATATTGGTGATGATTTCTATCTACCTAAGGCTACAATTAAGTCAAAGGCCTTCAAGCCAGCCTTAGATACATATATGGCAGATCATCATAAGATTACAACTCTAACCGTTGTATTAAAGGGTGATCCAAATTCAACTAAAGCTAATACCCAATTCAAACGTATGCAAAAAGATTTGAAGTCCCAAGTTAAACATGGCGCATTAGCTGGAACTAAAGTTGCTATCGGTGGTCAAACATCACAAGATAACGATTTGAGAACTCTTGCTAATGGTGACTTTAAACGTACAGCTATTATCATGTTGATTGGTATTGGAATTGCTTTGATTGTTGTTATTAGATCAATTTTGCAACCAATGATGATTATTGGTACATTGTTAACTGCTTATGCTGTTTCAATGAGTTTAACAAGAATGATTTCTGCAACCTTCTTGGGTAGACCATTATTGAGTTGGAATACACCATTCTTTACTTTCATCATGTTGATGGCTTTAGGTGTTGATTACAGTATCTTCTTAATGATTCGTTACAGGGATGATCACGATGATGCTAACTTGAAGAGTCAGATGTTAAGAGCTGCTACAGCAATCGGTGCGGTTGTTATCAGTGCTGCTATTATCTTGAGTGGTACCTTTGCCGCTTTGATTCCTAGTGGTGTTACAACCTTGATTCAAGTTGCTCTAGGTGTAATTATCGGATTAGTTGTCTTAGTCTTCATCTTACCTATGACTATGTCCAGTTTGATCAGTTTAGCCGAATGGCATGAAATGAGTGAACATGGCGATCTTAAGAAAAAGAAAGCTTCAAAAGAAACTAAATAGTTAAAATAAAAGATCCAGTGACTCGATGTTGAGTTGCTGGATCTTTTTTATAACCATGGTTCTATTGGAGATAGTGGAAATTTGCCGTCCTCCACAACAAGAAAATTTGGCTGGAACGCCATGGGCCGACTTGAAGCTAATAATTTTGTACTTCGCACAAAATCATGGATCTTCAAGCTCGGCCTTTGCCTAAGCAATAAATTGCTAAGGCAAATTTCATGGCTGAGCTAATTTTCTTGTTGTTCCGGACTGGTGTGTTGTTCTTGTCTTTTATGTTTTTGAATTATTGAATAGTGGATTAATATTTATTTGGATGGAAGATAGTGTTGGATTTAAGATTGTGTTTCATTTTTTGGTTTAAAAAATAGAAGCACTCTCTAGTCCGGAGTAAAAATTGGGAATGCGTTCAACTATAAGATTATTGTTACCGGCTATGCCGGTTACAATAAGGCCGACTTTGGAAATCCATTATTTTGCACGAAGTGTAAAATAATTAGTTTCAAATCGTGCCTATAGTGTTCCAATGCATTCCCAATTTTTACGGAGGACGGGAATTTAAGTATATTTCTTACTTTATTCATACCGTTTGTGAAAGTATTTACAAGGGTCAACTAAGGCGGTAGAATTAAGTATGACAAATATTTGGAGATGAAGATTAATGGATGAAACAAAGAATTTAGTTAATAATGATTTTAAAGATATTATGTTCGATCGTCATTCATATAGAAAGTTCCAAAGTGATGTAAAGATTTCTCGTGAAGAAATTTCAGAAATGCTTGAAGAAACTATTACTGCTCCTTCAGCCTGTAACTTACAATCATGGCACTTTGTTGTCTGTGATGATGAAGAGGGTAAGAAGAAAGCTCATTCTGTTATGATGCCTTTCAATTACCCACAGACTGACAGTTGTTCAGCTATCATCTTTGTTTTAGGTGATACTCAATCACACTACAAGTACCGTGATGTTTGGAATAAGGCTTGTGAGAATGGTCAAATTAGTCCTGAGGAACGCGATAAGGTCTTCAAGACTTTCTTACCTTTGTATGAACATGCTGACAGAAGTTTCCTTGAAAAGGATGCTACAATCGACGGTAGTATGGCTGCTATGCAATTGCTACTAGTTGCTCGTGCTCATGGTTATGAGGCTAATCCAATGTCAGGTTATGATTTTGGTAAAATTGCTTCAACTTTTGGCTTGGATAGTGAAAGATATATCCCAGTTACGGCCGTTGCTATTGGTAAACCAGAAGGCGACTATACTAAGTCTGTTCGTTATGACGTTAAAAATGTTACTGATTTTATGTAAAAACGAAAAAAAGCTCGATGCACTACTAGTTGATAGTAGCTGCATTGAGCTTTTTTATTTAGTCTTCATTTTCTTCAAAGTTTGAAAATGACTCCGGTTTAGTGTCTTCAACAGGCACTTTACCGCGTTCTTTTAGGAAATAGATGATTGACATGACAACTAGGAAAACAACTCCTACAAGTAGCGATACGGTTGTCTCAGGGTTTAAGAACATGAATATCAGAATTATCACTAAAGAAATGATTGCTAGATAGTTACTGATGGGGAAGAGTGGCATTTTGAAGGGATGATCCTTCATCTTATCTTTATTGATTTTACGGAACTTCAATTCACTAAAGAGAATAACGAACCAAGGTACCATACCTGGAAGAACACTTGAACTATATACAATAACGAAGACGTCACCGGAAGTATGTAATAAAACGGGTAATGAATAGTTCAAAATTAGTCCGATTAAGATACCAATAGAAATAGCCAATACAGGAATGTAGGGAACGTTATGACGTGACAGTTTCACGAATGATTTAGGTAAGTGCTTCTCTAGTCCCAATGTATAAAGCATTCTACTAGAACTGAAAATACCAGAGTTACATCCGGACATAGCGGCTGTTAACATAACAAAGTTAATAATTTCGGCCGCAAAAGTAATTCCGACTTTAGAAAATGTTTCAACGAAAGGTGATCCAATTGTACCTAATTTGTCCCAAGGGTAAATCGCAACGATAACAAAGATAGCTCCAATATAGAAAATCAGGATACGGCCAACGATTGAACGAATTGCTTTGACAATATTTTCTTGAGGATTTTCAGCTTCACCAGCTGTAATACCAATAACTTCAATTCCTTGATAAGAAGCCACAACGATTGATAAGGCAAAGATGAATCCTTTTAATCCACCAGTGAAGAAACCGCCATGAGTCCAAAGATTACTGATACCAACGGGATGACCGTGGTTACCAACTCCAAAGACGATAACGAAGAATCCTAGAATAATCATCATAATAATTGTTAAAACTTTGATTAAGGCAAACCAAAATTCCAACTCACCATATGCTTTGACAGATGAAAGATTAGCCAGGCATAATGTAACAACAACTACTACACCAGCTATCCACTTTGGCATAGTTGGGAACCAAAATTCTAGATAGGTTCCGACCGCAATAACTTCACTGATACCTACTACTAAATATTGGAAGACATTGCTCCAAGCAGTTAAATATCCAACTACGGGATGTAGATATTCAGTTGCGTATTTGGCAAACGAACCGGTTGAAGGATCAACGTATAACATTTCTCCAAGAGCTCGCATTACCATGTAAAGGATGACGCCGGCTAATCCATAAGCTAATAGGACAGAGGGGCCGGTCCATTTGATGGTTGAAGCGGATCCCATGAATAATCCAACTCCAATTGTTCCACCTAAGGCAATCATTTGCATTTGTCTAGATGATAGACTCCGACTTAAGTTTTTCTTTGCCATATTAACTTCACTTCTTCTTTCCATACAATGTGTTCATAATATGTGAAAAGATGTTTTTTTTACATGGACTATATGATACCGCAGATTAATGAAATTGTCATTTATTTTTTCACTAAGTAAGTTACTTGTCATATATGAATAGGATAGGTGAAATATGAGTTGTGTTATTCATAATTTAAAATAAAAATTAATTAAATGTGATTCAATATAAATATAATGATATGTATTTACAATTTAAGGTATAAATTAGATAATGATAGTGTATAAGTAAAGGAAGTTTTTAAATCTCAAAATGTGCGGAATATAAGGTGGTCAAAAACCTTGATATCCCGCACAAAATATTTTTAGGATTTAAAAATAATAGGATGAGATTATGGATATTAATATATTTATTGAGCGGAGAAAATCGCTGAAAATATCCCAAGTAAAACTGTGTAAAGGCATTTGCACGCAATCAACTCTTAGTAAATTTGAAAATAATGGTCGAATACCTTCGTTGACCATTTTAAGTAAATTATGTGAGAGATTGGGACTTTCCGTAGATGATCTGTATAAGAATTCAATAGCTTCTACAACTCATATGAAATCAATTTTGGATAAAGCCGAAAGTGAATTGATGATGGAAGATTATTCGAATGTTTCAGAAAGTTTATCTGGAATTAACGCAGATGAAATTCATAATAATGCGCTAAAAATGCAATATTATTATCAACGGGGATTATTTAACGCGTTAACAAATGATAAGCTTGAAGACGCCTTCTATTGTTTTGCGCGAATTTTAGAAGATTTGGACGAAAGACATCAAACTATCTATACTCATTTAGCGTATGTAGGATTAGGTATCTTTTATTCTAAAATGGGTTTGATTAAAGAGGCTAGTTTCTTCTTTGAAAAGGTTTGGAATTACATTGATGTTCACAAAGATGAAACTTTTCAGAAAAATGGCATCAATATTTATTTAAGAATTTTGACAATTGTGTTTTATACGGCAGAGTTTTATATAAAGGTTAATGATTACGAGAAGAGTAATGAATTGATCTCACGGGGAATAAGACTTTGTTCGGAACAACATATTACTTACTATCTACCAAGGTTAAAGTTCCTTTCAGCTGTGATTGCTATTAATGAAAAGAAGCCACACACAGAAATTGAAGGATTATTGAGCGAGTCTTTGGCATTTGCTAAAATCAATCATAATGAAGTTGTCGAAGCTAGAATTAAGGCTTTACGTGAAAAGTACAATAAAGAAGTAGATTTAAAAAATGAATAGATTTTATCATACTAAAAAAGCTGACCGTTTTCGGTCAGCTTTTTGTTTAAGCTAATTTTCTAATCAATTCATAAAATCCTAAACCAATCAAAACAATTAGACCAAGCAAACTAAGTATCCAAGTGGTTTGATTGCCGGTTTGTGGTAATAAACCTTTCGTGACATCTTCGTTTGAAGTATTAGGATCACTAGCTTTTGCCGGTGTGAGAGGATTGTCAGGAAGTAATGGAGTTGAATCTGTTGATGTAGATTCATTGTTATTAGATTCTGATGGAATCAAATCAGTATCGGTAGAAGTATTAGGATTGCTTGGTTCTGTAGGTTGCTCAGGTTCTGTTGGAGTAGTTGGAATTGTAGGATTTGTTGGTGTCGTTGGTTTGTCAGGGTTGCCTGGCTTACCAGGATTTACTGGTGTGTTAGTCGAATGAGTGTTAATAATGGAAATATTGTTGTCATCGACTTGTTTGACTTCGGTAGTATAACCTGTAACTGGAGTTTCCTTAACAGAATATTTAGCGTTCTTATCAAGGTTATTCCAGGTGTATGACCAATCATTATCTGCATTCAAAATAACGGGATCACCAGTGTTTTTACCATCAGCTAATAATTGAACTTTAACTTGATCGGGACGAATCTTATCTTGGTTATTTTTATCGTTCCAAGTCTTTGTAACGGTCAAATTAGTTTTGTTATCAACGGGTGGTGTTACATGATTCAAAGTGTTAGTAATTGTAGCAAGACCATCTTTTGTAACAGTCTTTGTTGTGTAGCCAGGAACTTTAATTTCTTTGACTGAATATGTAATATCTTTGCCGTTTTCTTGTTTATCAAGATCTGACCAAGTTTTGGTCCATCCGCCTTTGGCATTTAAAGTGACAGGATCGCCGACGTTTTTACCATTAGCAGTTAATTGAACTTTGATTTCACTTGGACGAGTACTATCGGCATTGTTGTCGTCAGCCCATTTCTTAATAACAGTGAAGGTACGTTTGTTATCAGAAGGAGTTACTGATTTAGGTGTGTGCTTATTAATGATTGTTATATGTGTTGCATCGGTTGAAGTAGAAGTTGCTTCATAACCAGAAACATCATTTT
>NZ_LNUA01000059.1 GCF_009764355.1 Companilactobacillus bobalius
AACAGACAACTTAATTATCATATCGAAGTAACAAGAACATGTCAAGCACTTCTTTAAAATAATTTGGAATCAACGGAGAAGCAATAAAGCTTCAAAGCGTTGATTCCATTGCTCTGTCGCAACAACAAGATATATATTACCCGTTCAGTTACGACGTTGCAACCCTTTTTTATTATTTTTTGTTAATCAGTTAAAAACAATTCAGTTTCTTCCTATAGTTAACGAATATAACTTCAATATGACTTTTATGTTTATTACTATACCACGATTGCCAAACATGTCCATTGACTTTGCGTCTTCTCTCAAAACAAACAAAAAAGCCCACCCTTCCATAGGAAAAGTGAAGCATTTTAGAAGAACATCTTACTAACTATGATTGTAAATGTCAGTAAAACTACTGATGCAGACAAAGCGGCTAAAACAGCATTACGTCCACTACTCAAGAAAGCCTTGAAATTAACACTCATCCCTAAAGCAGCCATTGCCATCCCTAGTACTAGATAAGCTAACTTAACTAACTGGTTCAACAAAGCGCTAGACATAGGAACAAAAGTACCAATAACACTAGCCAATAAAAATCCTGCCATAAACCAAGGTATCGGCAATTTACCTTTTTCACCCTCATTAGTTTTATCCTGGTGTTGATACCAAATACCTATTATCAAAGCAGCTGGTGCTAATAGTAAGACTCGAGATAATTTAGTTATGATTGCAGCACTCAAACTAACTGGTCCACCGGCACTACCTGTTGCAATCGCATGAGCTATTTCATGCAGTGATCCTCCAGCCATAACTCCAAACTGCATTGATGTCATATGCAACAATGGCTTAATAGCAATTTCGATTAAAGTAAAGACTGTTCCTAAAATGGCGACAATTGCTACAGCCAATACTTCATCATTATGTTTATCAGCCTCTTGATCTTTGGAAACTTTGATTTGAGGTGAGATACCCATTACAGCTGCCGCCCCACAAATACTAGTTCCACTAGCAGTCAAAATAGCTAATCGTTTACTGACTCCGAACTTTCTAGCAATGTTATATGTCAAGACAACCATTCCGCTAACAATCACCATTGCAAAAAGAATTGTTTTCACACCAGCATGGGCTAAATCAATTAAATTCAGTTTGAATCCTAACAAGATGATTCCTAATCGAAGAAATTTGTTAGAAATGAAGCCGATTCCGCTCTCAGCTTTTTGAATTGCTGGACGATAGAATTGAAACAACATCCCTAATATCAGTGAAAGCACTAATGCGCCGATCACTGTTAAATATGGTAAGCCGCCTAAGAAGCTACCAACAATTGAACACAATAAGGTCATAAAAAACGCATAATAGAAGCTTTTTTCAAAAAATTTTAAATACATAAGTTAATCCTCCCTGTTTAAGAGGATAATATAGAACTATCATAAGTAAAAATTAGTATTTATTACATTTGCATAAGCAAAATTTATTATAGGAGCAATTATGTTAGATAAACGTTATCAAACACTCGTCGTATTGGCTGACACCAATTCATTCACTAAAACGGCTGAAACACTATTTATTACTCAACCAGCTGTTTCTCAACAAATAACTTCATTGGAAAATGAATTGAATCTTTCCTTAGTCATCCGTGATCACAATCGTATTCACTTAACCGATATCGGTCAGAAATTAGCTGATTATGCTAAACAAGTCGAATTCGAAAGTCAAAAAGTCCTTAACTCTTTAAAAACACCCGCCAAATTCAATATGGGGTGTACTCTTTCGCTTAGTTCAACACTACTACCAAAATTTTTAAATCATCTAAGTAATAAAATCCAAATATCGACTACCGAGATCAAGAATACCGACCATATCTTACAAAATATCCGTGATGGCAAAATTGATTTTGGATTAGTTGAGGGAAACTTTGATACTGATGAATTCGATTCTTTCTTCTTACAAAAAGAGAACTTCGTCTGTATTTCTCATCAGCAACTTAACATTTCAACCATTGAAGACCTTTTCAATCAAACTCTCTTAATCCGAGAACCCGGTTCCGGTAGCCGCAATATTTTCGAAAATTGGTTAGCTACTCAAAACTATAAAATCAACGACTTCAATAAAGTGATGGAGATTGCCAGTCCTAATACCATTCTTGAACTGCTAAAACAGATTTCCGGTGTCACTTTCATCTATGAATCACTCGTCACCTCGGAGATTAAAAATGGACAATTAAAAAAACTAGATTTTCCAGGGTTCAAAATTGAACATCCCATTAATCTAGTTTTTCTCAAAAATTCTTATTTTAAAAATACTTATCAGGAATTAACTGCTTCATATCTTCAAGAAACGAATTCTACTACTTACTGATTTCAACACTTTCCATAACGATGTCTTCTTTAGGTTTATCATTACCATCACGTTTAGCACGACTGATTTCTTGAACAACATCCATGCCTTCAATAACTTGTCCAAAAACAGTGTGACGATGATCTAGCCAAGGTGTACCACCGTTCTTATAAGCAGTGATAATTTCTTCAGGATAACCAGCACCGGCCATTTCTTTAACCATACGTTTAGGCATATTTTCGTTTGAAACGATAAAAAATTGACTACCGTTAGTATTAGGACCAGCATTAGCCATTGATAAAGCACCAGTCAAATTATATAGTTGGTCGCTGAATTCATCCTCAAAACTCTTACCATAAATACTTTCACCACCGGCACCAGTACCAGTTGGGTCTCCACCTTGAATCATGAAATCAGGAATAACACGATGGAAGATAATTCCGTTGTAGTAACCCTTTTGAGCTAATTCAATGAAATTCTTAACTGTCTTAGGAACTAATTCATCAAATAGTTGAATTTTGATTACTCCGTGATTCGTTTTAATTGTTGCTACACTGCCTGTGGCATTTTCTAAATCCAATTGTGGATATGTCATATTGTTGTTTCCCTTCTATTATCTAATCTAAGTAAACCTACTTTACCATACTAAATCAAAGTACAGGTGGTAACTGACTTTATTTTGTTACACTAACTAAAAAGGTTAACGGAGGTATATATGAAGAAGAAAGACATAACCCAAATGGCATTTCGAGATCTCTACCCACTTTATATCCAAAAAGTTGAGCGCAAGGGTCATTCACAATCCGAAGTCAATCAGATAATCTATTGGTTAACTGGTTATAACGATCAATCATTATCGGAACAAATCGAAACAGGTGCAACACTAGCAAATTTTTTCCAAAGTGCTCCACACATAAACGAAAATACTGCTTTAATCAAAGGAACCATCTTCGGCATCCACGTTGAGAATATCCAAGATCCCTTAGTTCAAGAGATTCGTTACTTGGACAAACTAGTCGATGAGCTGGCCCACAATAAAACTATGGAACAAATTTTACGTAGTGAAATATCTTAACTTTGTTTACGCAATTTTCTAAACAAGTAGATAAATCCACTGATCAATCCCATTAGTAAGAATAGATATCCTATGGGAATCAAGAAGAATGGCTCATGTAAAACGCCGTTACTGTCAATTGTTGAACCGATCATCGTAGACAACAAGAAACAACCGATCCCAGTTAATATCATAATTATCGTTGCATATAGATTGATCCGCATTTTTCTAACCTCACTACTATCATTCATTAATTTTGTCGTCATCGTTGGATCGCCCAGAATTAATCGGTCTAACGATAATTGGAACGTTTTAGCAATCATAACGACCATTTCCAAATCAGGTAAATTACGGTTATTCTCCCAACTAGAAATTGTTTGTCGTGAAACATTCAATTTCTGAGCTAGTTGTTCTTGAGTTAATTTTCTACTGGTACGTAACTTCTTTATTTGTGATCCAAAGTCCATTCCTTCAGCTCCTTTTTCCATTAGTTATACCGATATAGTGACAGAATTAAAAGCTAGAGTTACAAGCATCCTTGATATATCAATATTTATAACTTAATATTTACGATCCGTATACTTATCTATAAATATAACTAATTCTGTGTTATCTTGTATATCCAATGAAATCCAAAGACTGAGGGTACATATTTTTGATCACAGAAAACATTCAAGACTACACTTTAGGAAAAGAAGAACCTACATTAGATATCTCTATTACGGGAAACAGCAATATCGACTATTCCCACGATGACTTAAAGATTGCAGCCGCAATTAAGTTAATCGAATCTTGCGACAATTTGAACTTTACCTTACAAACTGGAGAACACGAATTATACAAGGAATTGTCCGACAAGTTATACGTCGCAGTTGAAGATTTCGTTCCCAAAAGTTACTTAAATTAATAAGAGGACAGCCTAGCCAATCGGTTTAGCTGTCTTTTTGTTTATGCTATCATTATTTCAGCTACTTTTTTGAAAGGAACGGAAATTTTGAATACATCCCTTAACTTAAATACTCTTATTAAAAAAGTTTTTCTGAAGGTCGATTGGGAGTCCCTATTACAACATGTAATCTCGGTTGTTTTCCAATTAGTCTTGTTAACAGTTGTCTTACTTTTGATTAACTGGATTGGTAAGAAAATCATTCGTCATATTTTTAAAACGGGACTGCGTAATTATAAGCGTGGTATCTCACCAAAGAAATTAGACACCATTTACACTTTAGCCCTCAACATCTTTAAATATATCCTGATGTTCTTTTGGATCTATGCCCTACTATCAGCCATTGGAATTCCTGTCGGTACATTAATTGCCGGTGCCGGAATCTTCAGTTTGGCTATTGGTCTTGGTGCTCAAGGATTCGTCTCCGATATGGTCAATGGCTTTTTCATTCTTTTAGAACAACAAATCAGCGTGGGTGATACGATTACAGTTAATAGTGTTGAAGGCCAAGTCACTTATGTTGGTATCCGAACAACTCAAATTCAAAGTGTTGATGGAACGCTAAATTATATTCCTAATCGAAATATTACCGTTGTCAGCAATAAATCCCGTAATAATATGCAGGCCTTGATGGAAATCCCTGTTTCTAGTGCTGCTCCTTTTGAGGAAATCACTAAAATCATTAATCAGATCAATCAGGATCTGGATTTGAAAAAATTGCAAATTACTAAAAAGCCTTATATTGTTGGATTCTCTAATCAACCTGATGGCACTTTGGTTATTCAGGTCGCTACTTATACCAAACCAGGTGCTCAATTCCATGTTAGAAATATTTTGTTGGAGAAATATCTTTCTGGTATTACTGGTGCTGGGATTGATTTGCCTAAATAAATTAAAAACCGCTAGACTTCCTTTTTTGGGAAGTTTAGCGGTTTTTTTGATGTTCTTATTTAGATAACTATTGTTCTGTTTTTAGATAACCATAGTTCTATGTTTTATAGTGGAAACGAGCTACGTAAGCCAGATTCCTGTGCTTTGCCTGACTTCACGAACTGTCTGCTGCGCAGCCAATTCGCAAAGTCCTGCAAATGCTCAGAATCTAAACGGACTTACTCCGCTCTCTAAGGCAAGTCATTTCCTGCTGCGAAGTATACGTCATACCACTCTTGTTTAGTAAGCTCTACATCGGCACCTTTTGCACTATCAATTACGTGTTCTGGATTCATTGTTCCTATCAACACTTGGATTCCTGCTGGGTGTCTTAAAATCCATGCTACTGCTATGGCATTCTTACTTACCCCATACTTATCTGCTAATTCTTGTAACTTAGCATTCAATTCTGGGAACTTGTCGCTGCCTATGAATGTTCCTTCGAACATCCATATTGGAATGGTGACCATGCTTGTATTGTTGTTCCCATTCTTCTGGAGAATTCTAATAGTCCTCCATCATGATTTATGGAACGAGCATCGGTCATATTTGTGTGCATTCCGTAATCAATCATTCCTGTGTGAGCAATGCTAAATTGTAATTGGTTAATCAATAACTTTTGATCAACGGCTTCTTGCAACATCTGGAATTGTTGAGGATTGAAGTTTGATACACCGAAGTGTCTTACTTTTCCATCTCTTTGCAATTCGTCAAAGGCTTCAGCTACTTCTTCTGGTTCCATCAATGGATCTGGACGATGTAATAGGAATGAATCTAGATAATCGATTTGCATTCTATCAAGAATTCCATCAACGGCTTCAATAATATGCTTCTTTGAGAAATCATATCTTTTACCGAAAACAAAACTTCCATGACTGCGGGCTGGATCAAAGACGATTCCACCTTTTGATTGAATATAGACATCATCACGTGAAATGTTTGCTTCTTTCATAGCTTGTCCGAAAACTTTTTCGGAATTGCCCATGCCATAGATATCGGCTGAATCTATATAGTTAATACCACTATCAACAGCAGCTTCAAGTGTTTTAGCTGCATCTTTAGCTGATAAAGCTTCCATACGCATAATTCCTAGTGCAACGGCTGAAGCTTTCCAATTTGTGTTACCAATATTTAGTTGTTTCATGAGTTTTTAAGTTCCTTTCGTTTTTCTCAACGATTTAACAATAGTACTTAGAGTGTGGTCTAGGTCAATTGTTTTTTCAAAATTATTTATCAAGTCCTAATTTAATCAAAGTTTTAGCTGCATCCATGACTGTTTCTTCTGGTTTATGTTGTGTCCAGCCCAAATCATTTTCCGCAGCGGCAGTCGTATGACGATATTTACGATCCAACATTGGTACTAATGCACGCAAGCTAGGAACGAAGCGCGCTAATAATTTAGTCACTGTATTAGGCATCATTCTGATTTTAATTTTTTTATATGGGAAATTAGTCTGATAAATCTTTTCTACATCTGCCATCTGTAATACTTGAGAAGCAGCTAGGTATCTTTTTCCAATAGCAACGGGATTCTCAAAGGCTAATCGGTGCAGCCTGGCTAAATCTCTAACATCCGAAATTTCTAACGGAACATGTGGTGTCATTGGCAATCCATTTAACATCTGTAACAGAATTCGATTAGAACTGACTGCCTTATCTGACAAGATTGGTCCAAAGATTGCACCTGGAAGTACTGTTGTCAATTCCATACCCTCTTCTTTGACATATTCCCAAGCAGCCTTTTCAGATTCAACTTTTGAAATACGATAAGGATCTAAATCTGGATTCTTAACATCTGTCCAAAAACTCTCATCCAAAACAGCGGTACTTCCACTTTCAGGAGTGGACGCTGCCTGTGAACTAGTCATTACTACTCGCTTAACGCCAGCTTCTTTAGCTGCTTTTAGAACTGTAAGTGTTCCATTCTTAGCAACGTTAACTAATTCTTCAACAGTTTGAGTTCCATTCCCCATTGGTGAAGCTACGTGGATCACGCCATCAGCACCTTTAATACTTTCTACCCAATTCTTGTCACTAGTTAGATCAGCTTCAAAAAAACTAAGATTCTTCATTTCATCCTTGGAAACGGCTCCAGCAATTTCTTTTTCTAGACGATCTGCCTTCTTCATTGACCGCACGCTGGTACTGACCTCATATCCTGCATTGAGAAAATCGACGATCACCCATCCTGCGACGAATCCTGTACCACCTGTTACAACTACTTTTTTCATAATTTATGTCCTCTGTTTATTTAATTTAGACAAATAATACTATCAAGTGTCTATATCGTCAAATAAATGATATAATTATTTTTGGAGGTATTATTGCATGACACCAAAAGAAGAACTAATTATCAAATTTAACCATATTATTCTCATACAAGGATTCGATAATTTTTCAATGGTAGATTTAGCAAAAATGGCCGGTATTAGTCGTGCTAAACTCTATATCTACTTTAAAAATAAAGATGAAATCGTCCAATCGGTCGTTCAACGACACTTAGAATTTCTACAAAAAAATCCCATCCCCACAAAAATTGAAGATGAGAATCTACTGCCAACTATTTTGAATTCCCTCTTATTAATGGGATCAACCACTGAATTATTCAAAACTGAATTAAAACAAACTTATCCACAAATGTATCGTCAATTCAGTCACGGTTACGAAGAATACTTTCAGGCCTTGGAAAAATATTATCAGATTGCCCAACAGCAACAATTAATCATTAATGATGTTTCCGCAGAATTCTTACTCTTCCAAAATCAAATCAATATTCATGGAATTTTAGATAATGTTAGAGTTAACCAGATAAGTTTGGAAAAAGGAGAACTGTACTTAAAAGAGTATTTTATTTATCAGATTCACTCCCTATTAGTTAAACCCGAAGTAGTGATATCTGATCAAATTAAAACCTTCGCCCATACAATCATTAATGAGTATTATGATACGTATGCACAAATTAATAACTAGTCCATTTGGTTTCAATTATTAAACCAGTTATAATTAAGATATTAATAACCATAAAGGGAGCGATTTAATAATGGAAAAACGTATTAAAGGTTCATGTACATCAATTTTAGTTGGTAAAAAAGCTTCTATTGACGGTTCAACAATTATTTCTAGAAATGACGATGGTCACGAAGCACTTGACCCTCAACGTTTTGTTGTAGTTAACCCTGAAGATCAACCTAAGGACTACACCTCAGTTATCAGTAAAGTAAACGTTGCTTTACCTGACAATCCTCTACGTTACACTTCAATTCCTAACTCAATTTTGACAAACGGAATCTGGCCTGCTGCCGGAATTAATAGTGAAAATATTGCTATGTCAGCGACTGAAACTATTACTACTAACTCACGTGTCTTAGGATTAGATCCATTCGTTGAAAACGGACTTGGTGAAGAAGACCTTGTAACTGTAGTTCTTCCATACATTCACAGTGCTAAAGATGGTGTTAAACGTCTTGGTGCTTTACTAGAAAAATACGGAACTTACGAACCAAACGGAATTTCTTTCGCTGATAACGAAGAAGTTTGGTGGTTAGAAACAATTGGTGGACACCACTGGGCAGCCGTTCGTATCCCTGATGATGCTTATGTCGTTGCACCTAACCGCATGAACATCGACAACTTCGATTTCGATTCAGCCGACACACTTTGTTCAGATGATTTGAAAGATCTCATTGACCAAAACAATTTGAATCCTGACTTTGACAAATATAACTTAAGACATATCTTAGGTAGTTCATCAGTCAAAGATACCGTTTATAACAATCCTCGTGCTTGGTCCGGACAAAAATTCTTCAGTCCCGATGACACACCAGATGATCCAATGAATCAAGATTTACCATTCATCTGCCACGCTAACCGTAAGATTTCTATCGAAGACGTAAAATTTGTTTTAAGTTCACACTTTGAAAACACTAAGTATGACGTTTATGGATCAGGTACCGAAGCCGAAAAGAAACTCTTCAGACCAATCGGTATCAACAGAAACCACGACGTACATATTCTACAAATTAGAAATAACGTTCCAGCAGAAATTGCCGGAATCCACTGGTTAGCATACGGTGCAAATACCTTTAATACCGTAGTTCCATTCTATGCCAACGTAAAAGACACCCCAGCACAATACAAAAATGCCACAGGCAAGTTTGACATGAACAATATGTACTGGTTAAGCTGTACCACTGCCCTATTAGGTGATACAGATTACGATCTATACGTTGATATGAGAAATGATTATGAACTAGACGCTATGAGTACATATCGTAAGATCCAAAATGATACCGATAAAGAAATCGCTAACCAAAATGATGCCGAAAAGTATCTAGAAAAAGCCAACAAGAAATTAGCCGATGTAGCCTTTGAAAAACAAACCAAGTTACTCGGAGATATGGTTACAATGGGATCAGAACATATGAAGTTACGTTATAATCTAAATGATTAGAGAGCGAAGCAGAGGCGGTTAGCTCCCGAGGATTAAGACTACTTTCTCAGTCGGTAGCGAAGCGCCGGCAGAGAAAGTTGACTTAACCGGAAGGAGTTGCCCCTGCGTAGCTCGTTTCCACTATTCATCATGGAACCATGGTTATTCAGAACAAAACTATCCAAAATAAGGACGGCAACTCAAAATCGAGTTACCGTCCTTATTTACATTAATGTTCAAAAGCTGACCGCGTTTTGTCCTGCTCTCCTATTCAATCAATTTCAAAGTAACTTTAGTATCACCGTAAACCGGATCTTTAACCGTTTCCTTAGCAATCTTATTATTATCACTCAATTTGAATTTAACTGACGAAATAGTGTCGCCATTAGTAAACAAAGTTTGAACATCATCATCCGTAATTGACAATGTATCACCTTTTCTCGTGTAGTAAAGCCATTGCGTACCATTAGAAAAACGATAGTACATCTGATTTTTCGAAACAATATGAATACTATAAGGCCTCTTTCCAGTCACACTATACTCATTATCAACGATAGAGGCAGTGTTAGTATATATTGAAAGAAACGGTATCCCAACAAACATTAATGCGGCTACTATAGCTCCGCTGATCTGACTCCCCCTATCCTTTTCAAATTTATCTTTGGCCTGGGTGAGCTCTTCTGCTGTTTTATCTTTCAATTCTTCCGCTTCTGGGTCAAAATTCCAATTCCGATATAAGTTATAAAACGTAACAATTATAAGAGCCAATGAACCCCACCTAATAATCTGTAAAATTAAATGCATCATATATTTCCTCCGATTGTTTAATTGCTTTTCAACATACTTGTTACGTTCACAATGACCAAAAGACAAGTACGAATTAAAAATCTTTTTCGTAATTTGATATTGATAAAAGCAATTTTTCGACGTAAAAAGGAAATAGAACATAATCTTCATGGAGGAATAATTATGAAACTTTTACATACTGCCGACTGGCATATTGGTCGGACTTTAAATGGCTACTCATTACTCGATGAACAAAAAGCCGCCTTTCAACAAATTTTAAACATCGCCTTAGAAGAACACGTCGACGGTATTGTTATTGCCGGTGATATTTATGACCGAGCTATTCCTAATGTTGATGCTGTCACAACTTTGAATGAAATGTTTAAAGAAATCAATATTGAACATCATCTACCCATTTATGCTATCTCAGGAAATCACGATGGTGCCAAGCGCCTCAATTATGGCCGTGATTGGATGGAATATAACAACTTTCATCTCAATACTTTAGTCAGTGAGGCTTTCAAACCAATTGAAACTACCGAAGTTCAAATCTTCATGTTGCCATTTTTTGATCCGATGGATGTTCGAGCTTACTACCATCAACAAGGCGTCTCTGAAGAAGACACGCAAAAAATTCACTCAATCGTTGATGCCATGAATCTTGTTTTAACAGACATGCAAAAAAATTTCGATCCTAATAAGAAACACTTACTCATCACTCACTTTGCAGTCACACCAAACAAAGAAGATAAAATCGAGTTAACTAGCGAAACTACTTCAACTGTTGGTGGGCTTGCCACTTTGACCGCTGACCAATTTCAAATGTTTGATTACGTCATGATGGGACATATTCACACTCGTTTTGCTTCTCCAAGTGAAACTATTCGATATTCTGGTAGTCCTGTGAAATTTAACGTCAAAGAAGCCCGTATTAAAAATAAAGGTAAGGGTGTTGATATCGTTGAAATCAACAATGACAAAATCACTCATACTTTCAAAGAAATCAAGCCTCAAACTGATTTAATCGTATTAGAGGAAGATTGGGACACTTTAACCGACCCCACTTTTTATAAGCAACAACCAATTGATAATGCTTGGTTTGCCATCACCGTGAAAAATTTCGATCGCAGCAAACACATTAATGTTCGTGCCCAACTACAAGAAATCTACGGAACTGTTGTTGAACTCGATTACGAGAACATCTATCAAGATAAACAAGATCAGACTGTGCAAAACATTAGTGAATTAAGTCCTGATGAAACAGTTGATCAATTTTTCCACAGCATAACTGGAAACGATCTATCTAAAACTCAAAAACAAATTGTGGATAAAATTTTTGTTGATTTAAGAAAGGAGAAATAATTTTGAAACCTATTTACTTACAGATGAATTATTTCGGACCCCATGAAAATTCCAGTATCGACTTTCGAAAACTAGATGAAGCGCCGATTTTTCTTATTGGTGGTGACACAGGTGCTGGTAAATCAACAATTTTTGATGCCATGACCTTTGCCCTTTTTGGCAGTACTACAACCGATGGACGTGATGCTCGGGAAATGCGCAGTCAATTTGCTCCCAACGATAAGGCAACCGAAGTGACTTTCTATTTTGAACAGGGAAATAATCTCTATCGTATCGTTCGCCGTCCGGAACAGTGGCTCAAAAGTCAGCGCGGTGACAATCTTGTGGATAAAAAACCGATTGCCAAATTAGCCATTGTGGATAAAGTTGGCGGTACTGAAATTGACAGTATTGCTGCTAAACCTAGTGATGTCGGTACTGCTATTGCTGGAATTCTCAATCTTTCGGCTGAACAATTTAAAAAGATCATCCTCTTACCACAAAACGACTTCTCTAAATTTTTGAAATCCAAAACTGATGCTAAAGAAGCCATTCTCAAAAAGATATTTGGCACCCAACTCTATTCTGATTTTGCCAGCAAACTAAAGGAGCTCTACTCTGCCGACAAGAAAAAGAATGAAACTTTTGCCACTGATTTGGCCGCACAGTTAGACTCAGATAATTGGACCGATGAAGAAAAGGAACAGCTAAGTCATGAATCTGATGAACAAAAAATTGTCGTACTTGAAAGTTTTGTAAATAAACGTCAAACCGAATTTAATTCGGTAGAAAAACAAGCTACTGAACTAAATAAACAAGTTCAAACCGCCGACAAAAATTTTCAAAATGCCAAAGATTTGGACAAACAATTCTCCGACTTAGATACTGCTAAACATGATTACCAATTGAATATCGTCAATAAGGAATCCGAAATTTCTGCTCAGCAGCAACACGTCTCAGAATTACAATGGGCAGACGATTTGAAGGATTCTTTACGTGATCTCGATAGTAAAAATGAAGAGTTGAAAAAGACCAATGATAGAAGTCAAAAATTAACTGTCCAAATGAAACTCTCTCAAAAAGATTACCAATCAGCTACGACTAAGAATGAGGAATTAATTGCTCAAAAAGATGATTTTGATCAAAAAGAAAACCAAAGTAAGAAGTTAGCAATTCTGATTCCCGACATTGAACGTATTGAAAGAATTCGTAAGGAAATCACTAAACAAGAACCTGAATTGTTAGTTTTACAGAAAAATTTATCTGAACAAAATGAAGAATTTCAAAAAATCACTTCACAAATTGATGCCAAAAAAGAATCTTTAATCGATGGTGACAAGCTCCAAACACAAAAGGATGCCTTAACACGTGAAAAAGATGATTTTGTCGAAACTCTTACTCCCCTTGAAAATCTTCAACTTAACAATCAAAAAGAAGTTAAACGTCTCCAAACTCATTTGGATGAATTAAAGTCCCAACTACAGTCGAAAACAGAAAATCTTCAACAGGATCAAGCTGACTTTCAAGAGAAAAAAGGTCATCGTCAGGCTCTAATGATTGCTCAACTTCAAAAAGAACTGGTCGACGGAGAACCTTGTGTTGTCTGTGGTTCCACCGATCATTCTCACATGATTAAGACTATCGATGCCGATGAAACTGAATTAAAGGCTTCAATGGAACAAGTTGATAAATCACAAAATCAATTTGCCTCAGCTCAAAAAGAAGTTGAAACAGTTAATAACAATATTTCTGAGACAACCACTGAATTAAATGCAGCTCAGGATAACCTTAAAACTGCTACCCAAAAATTAAACGAGACTTATTTAGAATTAACTGATAAATCTGAACTAACCTTTGCTACCGAATTCAATCTGTCAGCTTCAAAATCAATTTTTGATAAAAAAATTGCCTCTCTTACTGAACAATTAGCTGCTGCCAACAAACTAACTGCTGAAATTGAAAAATTGACTAAGGACAGTCAGAAAATTGCTGATAAACAAAATGAATTTAAACTTGATTTGGCTACCAAAAAATCAGCTTTAGAGGCCAACCAAAAAGATCTCAAACAAACTCTTGCTAAACTTGGCGATGAAAACCGTTCTAGCCAAGAAATCACTCAAGAAATTAAAACCTTAGATGCAGCCGTTAAGGACTATCAAGAACAAGTTACAGAAACACAAAAAGTGGCTCAAGATAGCCAAATTAAGTATTCCAACAATAAAACGCAGTTAGATGATGTTGAAAAACAAGCTGCCGAACAAAAGGTAGCCATTGAAAAATTACAAGAGAATATCGACTCAGTTTTAAGTGACTCCGATGCTAAAACTAACGACATCAAAGTATTACGTACTTGGATTGCTGAAATAAATGATGGTGTTCTTTCCGAATTACAGATCAAAATTTCTAACTACAAACAAGAAAAAACTCGTTTGGAAAAACGTATCAATGAATTATCTACTGCATTAACCAACAAAGAAAAACCTGATTTAGAAACTCTTCGAACAGTTTTAACTGGTCTACAAACTAAAAAGGATGAACTAATTTCTCAAGTTGCCAATGCTAAACGAACTTTCCAAGATGCTGACAAGAACTTGAAACGTATTAAAGATATCATTGCGCAACAAGGTGATTTTGCGAAGAAATTCAGTCAATTATCCGATCTCTACAATATTGTGAATGGCCAAGGTAACAACGACAGTAAATTGAAGTTAGAAACTTACGTCGTGCAGAATTACCTTCAAAAAGTTCTCAATTACGCTAACGATCACTTTATCAACTTACTTTCTAACAACCGTTATACCTTTGAATTGTCAGCTGATCCTAGCGACAAAATGCGTGATCACGGCCTGGATATCAATATCTTTGATAACGAAACTGGTAAATCTCGTTCATCAGATACTTTATCCGGTGGTGAAACCTTTATTGCTGCCTTGTCTATCGCCCTTTCACTTAGTGAAGTCGTTCAATCATCTTCTAATGGAGTTCAAATTGATGCCTTATTTGTTGATGAAGGATTCGGTTCACTTGATGATGAAACCCTTGAAAAATCTATGACTGCTTTGGAAACCATCGGTCAAAATCGCATGGTCGGTGTTATCAGTCATATTGAATCTATGAAACAAACTATTGGTCAACAGGTTTTGATTAAGAAACTTGGTGATGGCCGTAGTAAGGTTGAAATTGTTAATAAGTAATGTAAAAAAGCCGCCCATTTCTGGACGGCTTTTTATTTTTGGGGAGAATTATTTTGAGGATTTTTTTGGCTAGCTCTGGACAATTCTTAAATAACCATTGTTCTTTGCAATATAGTGGAAACGAGTTACGTAGGCCAGATTCCTGTGCTTTGCCTGACTTCACAAACTGTCTGCTTCGCAGCCAATTCGCAAAGTCCTGCAAATGCTCAGAATCTAAACGGGCCTACTACACTCTCTATCGAAACGAGCTACGCAGGGGCAACTCCTTCTGGTTAAGTTAACTATCTCTGCCGGCACTTCGTTGCCGACTAAGATAGTAGTCTTAATCCTCGGGAGCTGACCGCCCCTGCTTCGCTCTCTTTCTCTATAATGCGTTTACGCCGATAAATCTTTTCTCCAACACTCTTAAAATAGCGTCGGCTGTATCTAATGATGTGTAAAGTGGTACTGAATTTAAGACGGCATTTTGTCTGATGATATATCCGTCTGATGTGTGTGTTCGTTTGTCTCCGATTGTATTGATCAACAATTGTACTTTGTTGTGTGTGATGTCATAGATAATGTCTTTATCCGACTCACCCACCTTTGGTACAGCTTTGGCTCTGATGCCTAATTTATTGAAATAGTCGGCGGTTCCTTTGGTTGCTAGTACTTGGAAGCCCACTTCTTCGAATCTTCTTGCTAAGGTAGATGCTTCTTTTTTATCTGTATCATTAACGGTGATTAAAACATTTCCGGCATCTTTGATATGTTGATTAGTTGCTTCAAAGGCTTTATACAAAGCTTCGGTATAATCGATTCCTGATCCCATAACTTCACCGGTTGATTTCATCTCTGGTCCTAAGGCACTATCAACATCGTTTAATTTATTGAAGGAGAATGTTGGCGCTTTGACATGAATCAATCTTGACTCTGGTGCTAGTCCTGGTTCTAATCCTAATGTATTGAAGTTGGCTCCTAAAATTAATTTAGTAGCAATTCTTGCCATTTGAATTCCGGTAACTTTACTTAGGAATGGAACTGTTCGACTGGCACGTGGATTTACTTCAATTACGTAGGCTTGATTATCGTGAATAACAAATTGAATATTCATGATACCGACACAGTGCAATTCTTTAGCTAAACGTTTAGCGTATTCAACAATTTGATCTTGGACTGAATCAGGAATATTTTGTGGAGGATAAACGGCCATTGAATCTCCTGAGTGAACTCCAGAACGTTCGATATGTTCGATGATACCTGGTAATAAGACGTTCTCACCATCACTTAGAGCATCAATTTCACATTCACGACCAGTTAAATAACTATCGATTAAAACTGGATGGTTATTTGATACATGGACAGCTTCTTTCATGTACTTGTTTAGTTCAGCATCCGACTTGATAATTTCCATTGCTCGGCCACCTAAAACGTAACTTGGGCGAATCAAGACAGGATAACCAATTTTTTGAGCAATTTGTAATGCACCTTCTGGTGAAGTAGCTGTTCCACCAATTGGTTGAGGAATTTCTAATTTTTTAATAATTTGGTCAAATAAATCGCGATCTTCCGCACGGTTGATATCTTCAACTTGTGTACCTAAAATCTTGATGCCATTTTCTTTCAAAGGTTCGGCCAAGTTAACTGATGTTTGACCACCAAATTGAACGATAGCACCAATTGGTTTTTCCAAGTCACAGACGTTCAAGACATCTTCTAAAGTTAATGGTTCGAAATACAACTTATCCGCAATTGAATAATCAGTTGAAACTGTTTCAGGATTATTGTTAATAACGATTGCTTTGTATCCCATTTGTTGAACTGCATTGACACAGTGAACCGTTGAATAATCAAATTCGATTCCTTGTCCAATTCGGATAGGACCTGAACCTAAGATTAGGACTGACTTATCAGACATCTTTTCTGATTCATTTTCAGTTTCATAAGTACTGTAGAAGTATGGTGTTTCGGCTTCAAATTCACCGGCACAAGTATCTACAGTTTTATAAGTTGGCAAAATTCCACTTTGAATTCTGAAGGTACGGATAATATCTTCTGACAAACCATTCAGACGGGCAATTGTCTTATCCGAGTAGCCTAGACGTTTAGCTTCGGTTACAATCTCCTTGGTCAATGATCCATTCGTCAATTCTTTTTCGAAGTTAATGATATTCTTCATTTTGGCTAAGAAGAAAGGATTGATAGCTGTTAGTTGATTGATTTTTTCGTAAGAAACATCCCGACGCAACAATTCAGCTAAATAGAATAAACGGTCATCCTTGGGTGTTTGGACGTATGTTTCCAAATCCTCAGTAGACTTGTCTTTGAGCGAATCCATGATTAAATCGTGTTGATCAATTTCCAAAGAACGAACGGCTTTTTGAAGAGCTTCTTCAAAGTTACGTCCCAAGGCCATTACTTCACCAGTAGCCTTCATCTGTGTACCAATTGTACGGTCGGCTTTAGAAAACTTATCAAATGGCCAACGTGGAATCTTGCAGACAACATAATCTAGGGCTGGTTCGAATTGCGCAAAAGTTTTACCGGTAATTGGATTAGTGATTTCATCTAATGTCAGTCCGACAGCAATTTTGGCAGCAATCTTGGCGATTGAATAACCAGTTGCTTTTGATGCCAAAGCTGAAGAACGACTGACACGTGGATTTACTTCAATAATGTAATAGTTACTTGTCTTAGTATCGATAGCTAGTTGAACGTTACAACCACCTTCAATTTTTAGCGCGCGAATAATCTTTAGTGAAACGTCACGTAATTTTTGAACTTCAGTATCTGAAAGGGTTTGGATTGGTGAAACAACGATTGAATCACCGGTATGAATTCCAACCGGATCAACGTTTTCCATATGACAAACGGCTAAGGCATTGTCCGCACTGTCACGCATTACTTCAAATTCAATTTCCTTAAAACCGGCAATACTTTGTTCAATCAGACATTCAGTTGATGGTGAAACTTTCAAACCACGTTCAACGATTTCTTTTAATTCAGCATTGTCATGTGCAACACCACCACCAGTTCCACCCATTGTGAAAGCCGGTCTGATAATTACAGGGAAGCCAATTTGGTCAGTGAAATCTTTCGCATCTTGATATGTATAAGCTGTCTTTGAAGCAGGAATTGGTTCATGTAACTTCTGCATTAAGCGTTTGAATTCTTCACGATCTTCAGCTTCGTTAATAGTATTTAATTTAGTTCCAATAATTTCGATATTTAATTGATCTAGAATTCCTGATTCTTGCAATTGGACAGCCATATTCAAACCGGTTTGACCACCTAAGGTTGGTAGAATAGCATCTGGGTGTTCTTTAACTAAAACTTTTTCCACGAACTCCAAAGTAATTGGCTCGATATAAACTTTATCAGCGATATGTTTGTCAGTCATGATCGTAGCTGGATTGGAATTGATCAAAACAACTTCATAACCTTCTTCTTTAAGAGCTAAACAAGCTTGAGTTCCTGAATAATCAAATTCGGCAGCTTGTCCAATGATGATTGGACCAGAACCGATGATCATAATCTTTTTAAGGTCTGTTCTCTTTGGCATAATTAATTTTTCCTCCAGCTATTTGTTTAGTCTTTCCAAGAATTTATCAAAAATGAAGTCGGCGTCATGTGGTCCTGGCATTGCATCCGGATGGAATTGAACTGAGAAGGCATTGTACTTAGTATGTTCAACCCCTTCAACTGTTTGGTCATTCAATTCAACTTGGGTCACTTTTAAATCTGTATTAGCGATGGATTCCGGATCAACCGCATACCCATGATTTTGAGAAGTGAAATAAATTTTGCCTGTTTCCAAATTTTTTACCGGATGATTGAAACCACGATGTCCAAATTTCATCTTAAAAGTTTTCGCACCATTGGCTAAACATAGCAGTTGGTGTCCCATACAGATGCCAAAGACTGGATATTTCTTCTCTAGTTCCACGATGTTATCCAAAATATCGGTGTGATCGATTGGATCTCCAGGTCCATTACTCAAAAGAATTCCATCGGGTTTTAAATTTTCGATATCCTCAACTGAAGTATTACCTGGCACAACAGTTACTTTAACGTCACGTCTTTGTAATTCATCGACAATACTTTGTTTGTAGCCGTAATCTAGCATCACGACATGCTTACCTTTGCCTGCAAATATTTGTGAAGTTTCCGCAATACTTTTATTCAACTGGGCTCGATCTAGTTGCCAATCAGCAATTTGGTCAATCAATCCTGAATTCAAATTGTCAACGATGGCTGCCTTTAAAGCTCCAGCCTTTCTAATTTTCAAAGTGATGGCACGTGTATCAATCCCTTGAATTCCGGGGATGTTCTCTTCTTTCAGGAATTGATCGATAGTCATTTCACTTTGGTAATTACCGACAACTTCCGCAATTTCACGAGCTAAAACACCTTTGATGTATGACTTAGGTGACTCGTTAAATTTTTTAGAAATTCCGTAATTACCAATCATTGGTGTACAAAAATTAATAATTTGTCCGTTGTAAGATTGGTCAGTGATAGCTTCTTGGTATCCACTCATACCGGTTGTGAAAACTAACTCACCAATCGTTTCAACATCACCACCGAAGGCCTTACCTTCAAAATATGTACCATCTTCAAAAACTAGATATCTTTTCATAATATTCTCCAAACTTTCACAATATTTGAGACAGAAAAAGGGATGCTTTATCCAGCATCCCTCAAGTTTTGTCTTAGATTGATTATTTAGACTGAACCTTTGAGACCTCTCTGGATCTGATTAAAAATTCAAGATATAAAAAAACTTCCCTTGCCAGTGCGACAAAGAAAGTTAGTTAGGGTTTCCCCATAAGCGATTGCACTTTCCAAGTCTCACTGGACTTAATTAAAAGTTGTTGTCCATATAATACAAGGAACTTCAGTGTTCGTCAATAGGGTTATTTTTTAAAGACATGTTCACGGTGATATTGTAAATATTCTTTATTAGGAGAATATTGATAATTCATATGTATTTTTCTATTCTTATATTTATTTAATAATTTATTGGTTTCCGCATCCGATGCAGCAACATCAGAAATAACAATATGACCTTTATCATTGAAGGTAAAATACCCTGCTGTAAAGGCTTCAGCTAACATTTTGGTAAAACTAATTCCATTACGTGGATCCAAACGAATTTCCTTATTGGCTGACCAAGGAACAATTCTGGCTACAACTAAATCATCCTCATCCACTGGACCTGCCACCGCCGATTTATAATGATAATTAAATTTTACTTTATCCGCAAAGAACTTTTGAACCGCATTGTAAGTTTTTACACCCTTAGCCTCATCATTGATAAAGTACAATTCATTCTTCTCAGCCTGATAACATTTCACCGCCAATAGTTCTTCAGCATCTGACAATTCTGGTTCAGATACCATATTCTTCTGGCGCTCTAATAAACCTCTGTAATCATGCTCATTTATCTGGGTGATACCATTCATGTTAAAGAAGTTGGACCACTTGCCTTTGAATTTACGAAATGTCCAATCGAAAGTACGCAAATTTTGTTTCATGAGACGATGGGAAAACAAATAAGGCTGTTCAATTGTGACAATATCATTGCCAGTAGCTGGATCTTGTCTTACAACTTCACCAAATTTTCCAGCACCATAAAGGTAAAATTCATTACCCCATTCTGAAGCACTGCCAGAACGACGATAAATGATCAGATCACCTTTGTGAAGCTGATTGTTATTATGATTTTGATAGCTATAGTATTTAAAATCCACATCATTGTGTTCAATACTAGAGCTGGAATCTATTATAAAATAATTGGTTTGGGAGTTCTCATTTTGATTCATAAAATACACTTCCTCTGCCTTTCATTGTACACAAATCATCTATAAAATTTAACCGCTCTGATATACTTGTCTATTAGAACAATTACAAATTGGAAGTGAAATTATATGGACGCTGATTATGAAATTAACCAAGGCGTAAACTTTGGCTTCATCGACAACTCGACACAATCATTATCCCGTTATCAACCAGCATTGATAACTAATCAAAATGGGACCGTGCTCGATACTCTGGAAGACGAATTACGTAACGCCAAATCCTTTACCATTGCCGTAGCCTTCGTTACTTCGGGTGGTCTATTAGATCTTAAAAGTATTCTGGCTGACATCGCTACACACGGTGTCCGTGGAAAACTTATCACTTCAACTTACTTAGGCTTTAATAATCCGGATGTCTTCGACGATTTATTGCAAATCCCTAATCTCGACGTTAAAGTTTTGGATCAAGATGGCTTCCATACAAAGGCCTACTATTTCAATCATGACACTTACGAAAGTGCCCTAATAGGTAGTTCCAATCTAACGCAAAACGCTTTGAAAAAGAATTTCGAATGGAACCTGCGTATCACTTCAACTGAACGTGGTGACGTTATTCGTAATGTTAAAAATGAACTAGATAATCTTTGGCAACAAGCCGCTCCTTTGACACCATCATGGATAGAAGATTACCGCCAAAATTGGCAACCTAATTATTCAACTTATCGAAATAAGAAACAAATTAAACCAGCAGACAAAATTGTTCCTAACGAAATGCAGAAACCAGCCTTGGAAGCTCTGAAACATTTACGAGATGTCGAACATGCTAAAAAGGGATTAGTTGTGGCGGCGACCGGAACTGGTAAAACTTATTTAGCCGCTTTTGATGTCCAACAGTTTAATCCTAAGCGACTATTATTTGTCGTTCACCGGGAACAAATTTTGCGTAAAGCTATGTCCAGTTTCAAAGAAATTTTGGGTGGGTCTGATAACGACTATGGTATTCTCAGCGGTAATCAAAAAGAAGTAACTGCGCGTTATCTTTTCGCAACGGTTAACATGATTTCTAAAAAATCGGTCCGTGAACAATTGGGAGCCGCTGCATTCGACTACATTATCATCGACGAGGCTCATCGCGTTAGCCAAAATCAGCCTGATGAAAAAGAATCCATGTACCAACATTTGATGAACTTTTACCAACCACAATTCATGTTGGGAATGACGGCTACTCCCGAAAGAACCGATGGAACCAACGTTTACAAGTATTTCGACTACCATCTGGCTTATGAAATTTCACTATTAGACTCATTAGACAATGACCTACTCGTACCTTTCCACTACATCGGTGTAACTGACTATGAGAAAAACGGTGAAGTTATCGATGACAAAACTAGTTTGAAATATTTAGTATCTGATGAACGTGTAAATTACATTATTGATAAAACTAATTATTACGGTCCTCGTGGCAATAATGTACACGGATTAATTTTTGTTAGTCGTGTCGCTGAAGGTCGTGAATTGGCTGTTAAGCTTACCGCTAAAGGAATCAACGCTCAATTTGTTTCTGCTGAGGATACGGTCGAGGCTCGAGAAAAAGCTGTTCGAGAATTGACTGACGGCAAACTACAATACATCATCACAGTTGATATTTTTAATGAGGGCGTGGATATTCCTATCCTCAATCAAATTGTCATGATGCGTCCCACAAAATCCAGCATTATATTTCTACAACAATTAGGACGTGGATTACGTAAATTTGTTCATAAGGAATTCGTGACAATTTTAGATTTTATCGGTAATTATGATGAAAATTATATGATTCCAATGGCATTCGATCGTTCTCATACCAGCAACAAAGAGAAAATCCTCAAACAGATCGTCAGCCCCAGTATTTCTGGAGTTTCCACGATTCATTTTGAAGAAGTAGCTCGTAATCGAATTCTGGCAGCCGTTTCAAAAGCTCGTTTAAATGATATGAATCGTTTCAAAGCTGCTTATCAAAGCCTTAAAGATAAAATTGGCTTACGGTCACCTATGTTATTAGACTTTGCCAAACTAGGCAGTGTTGACGTTCCCGATATAATTGATAAATTTAAGACTGTTTATGACATGCAAAATAAATTTGAAGATAATCTTTCTGATTCACTTACTAAAGAACAATATTCATTTTTAAAATTTATTTCTGCGGAAATCACTGTATCTAAACGTCCTGTTGAAGCATGGATTTTGAAACAATTGTTACTTCGGCATACTTTAACTGACGAAGAAATTCTATCTGAACTTCAATCTCAAAATATTTTCTGTGACAGTGAAACTTTGGTCAATGTGGCTTCTGTCTTAGACTTCAGTTACTTTTCAAAAGTAAAACAAAAAAAATACGGCCAAGTTGTGTTAACTGACCGTATCGATGATAAATGGAAATTTACTTCTGAACTCCAACAAATGTTGCAACTACAAATGTTTAGAAAATATTTTGAAGATGCTTTAGATGCAAAACTTTGGGATGTACATCAAAATCCAGCAATCTATCGTAATCGATTTACCATTGGCGAAAAATATTTCCGTCCTGACATTATCAAGATGTTGAACTGGAAAAATGAGCCTAATTATATAAATATTGGTGGTTACGGCTTAAGAGATGATGGACGTTTTCTTCCTGTTTTCATATCTTTAAAGAAGACTGTGAAAGTTCAAAATAAGATGGTATATGAAAATACCTTCTCGGATCGTTCAACCTTACCTTTGTTCTCTAAAAGTGGACGTTCAATGTCCAGTACAGTTGAGAGTGAGATTCTCAAACATAAAGGTTTTGGGATGATTCAGTTGTTCGTGAGAAAATCTAACAACGATAGAGTAGATGGTAAGGATTTTTACTATCTTGGTTCCGCACGTATTCTTACTGCAAAAGATATAGTTGAAAAAAACAGCGATGGTAAGCCAACCAAATTAGTTGAATTTACACTTCGATTGGAACATGAATTGGATTTAGGATTGTATCATTTTTTGACTGAAGAAAGTTAATAGGAACAATTTAAATTTGTAATAATAATGATTAATTGAATAGAATGTGGAAAACTGACACTTTATTTTTGTTTAACCCATGCTAATTCCACTTTGAATCCCATAGATCTCAACTCATTAATTGTTCGTGAGAAACTAATCATAGAAAAGAATGGTAATTCTTGTTTGTTTCTTATAATAACAAACACAATTGTTATTTTATTATTAGGAATATTTTTACTTAGAAAACCAGTCTTAAAAATTTGAGAATTTTTTTCAATCAATTCCTTCTCAATTTTTTCTCTGAACTTATCATCAACATTTTGCGACATCAATTGGGCAGGAACTATCGACTGCATAAATAGGTGACTTAACGTAGATGACGATTTACCAAATTTAACATAAAGAAATTTCCTATCACTTGTAACAATATCCGCTGGCTCAACACTACCTTTGCCTATATATCTGTTTCTATAACCTGTTAAATGTAATTCACATGCATTTCCAAGTTTATTAGTAGCCCTACTGTTATACTCCGTTTCATTCTCATTATTTCTTGACTCTGGTAAACAAAGATTAGATCGTTTTACTGAATCTAAGACATTTTTCATATCCGTATAGAAAGTATTGGAAACTTCAAACCATTCTCCATTAAATAAAATATATCTTTTCTTTAATTCTATTAATTCTAAAAATATGCACTTAAAAAGTCGTTCAGATCTTTTTTCCCCATTTTCTGAAACTGTAACCGTCACTTTACTAATTGTTTTTATTCTACTCAATACTGTTTTCGCGGTATGCTTGCGACTATTTATGTACAATCTTAATTTTTCTACCAAGGAGGCATCCATTGAATCTATTTTCTTGGATAGACCGCTCACATCCATATCAGATACTTCTACGAAATATGGATAAGCTATACCAAATTCTTCACCCTTCTCTATGCTTTGAACCATAGAATAATTTAATCTTTCAATTTCATTTTTATTAGTTACTTTGGAAAGTCTAGATATCCATTCTGAAACCTTGTCATCTGTCAAATAAGCATCTAAATAATATTTTAGATCCTCAGCAATCTCATTAGGCTTCATCATTCTCTTTGCTTTAAGTAAATTACCTAAACCTTCTATTTTTGTTTCAACAGCTCCATTTCGAAATACTCCGGATACGGAACTAGGAAATTCAGAATCACCACTTATCAGATCATTTATTCCCTCAGAACTATTTCCTACGATTTGTTTATTACTTTGAACAATGGCATCCGTTATCTGCATTGTGCTGACAGAGTCTATCATTCGATTACTTATTTTTTTTGCAGCAATATTCTTCCCAAAATCATTAATAATGGTATCCGAATTTAACAATGAATCTCCGTATCCAAAAGATATACTCATGAAATAATTGTCTCCATTTTTAGACATTATTTTCATTACGATGACTGCTTTAGAATAAAAATTATCGGGAATTTCATCACGTTTTCCAATCATATTTTCAAACAGTCCTTTCCACTTAGGTGTGGATTTCTGACGTAATAAGGCAAAAGCTTTGCCGTGTCCCATACCTTTAGAGCTCAATGAATATATTTTAATTTTGTCCCCCTCGCTACCATCCTTTTTATACTCATCTTTTAAAACGTTCTCATATTTAGTTACATTTTTCTTATGTAATCTGATAGAAACATCATACTTTCTCTTTTTATCTTCAACCATATTTATTCTCCCTTAATTACCAATTCAAAAACTATAATATTACAGAAACCCTTTCTAAAAAGAATATCTTCTAAACAAATTAAACTATATAAGCATTCTCAATTTCCCCATAGCCATACTAAACTCATCACAAGTAGTATAAGCAAAGGACAATCGAATAGACCGGTTCTTCTTAAAATCATAAATATCACCGGTATTCAAAAGTATCCCTTCATTCAAGGCTTTCTCAAACAAATCCTCAGCCTCAATATCATTCTTAAATGTTAACCAAATATAAAATCCACCAATAGGTTGATTCCAAGTGGCAATTCCCTGAAAATTATCTTCCAAAACTTTCAAAGCGTTATCGCGACGTTTCTTTAATTCTTTTTTTAAATTGATTAGATATTCATCATACAAACCGCTATTCAAAAATTCAGCGAATACCAATTGCGATAAGGAACTGGCTCCATAATCCATCTGCATCTTGGTATCTCCTAGTCTCTGGATAACTGGTTCAGATGCAATGACCCAACCAATCCTCAAGCCTGGTGCCAAAGCTTTTGAAGCACTGCCTAAATACATGACCATCCCGTTTTTATCCATAGCTTTCAAAGCGGTTGGTTGTTCGTCAAAACATAATTCCTGGTAGACTCCATCTTCTATGATTGGGAGTCTATTTTGTATACAAAATTCCATCAATTCGTGACGTCTGAAATCTGACATCGTGGTACCGGTAGGATTATGATTGGTCGGGATCGTGTACAAAACTGATTCCTTATCTTTCAAACGTTTCTCAATACGCCAATATTCCATCCCGTCTCTATCCATTGGTATACCGTCTAAATTCAAACCCATGGATTGGAATGTTTGGAGTGACTTCAAATAACTTGGTGCCTCAGTAAAAACGGTACTACCATCTTCCAATAGACATGAAGCAATCAGCTGTAAAGCTTGCAACGCACCGGAGGTAATCAAAATATTTTTCACTCCAACATTGATGCCTAATTTCTGCATATGTTTAGCAATCGCTGTTCGCAACTCTAACAAGCCTAAGGGTTCCGCATATCCCAAAGATGTGATTTCGGTACTCAATTTTTGCATGATTTCCGACCACATTTTTTTAGGAAAAAGTCGAGGGTCCAACTCCCCTGTTCCTAAACGAGTAATCTTAGGAGCAAATTCCCAATGATTGATCTGTTGGATACGACGCGTATTCTCTTGAAAATAGCCGGCAGAAATATATTTTTTCCAATTTAAAGCTGTTGGCAACATCAATGACCAAGTATTACTGATAATTTGAGTCCCGGCACCATGCTTACCAGAAATTATTCCATATGAAGTCAATTCATCAATAGCGGTTGAAATGGTACTCCGATTCACGTGAAACATTTTGGCTAAATCCCGCTGTGACGGCAATCTAGTGCCGATTTGCCATTGTCCACTGGCAACTTTATCACAAACATATTTAACAATTTGGCGATAAATTGGTACTGAACTTTTTTTGTCTGGTTGCCAATCAATTACGACAGGAAATTCTCTTCGCATTTGTTTCTCCTTTGGTTGGGTTTATAAAAATAACTTGGTTGGTTACTATTTTTAAAAACACTTATATAATCATTATTATGCTTAAATTATAAACCATAATTTGGTTGGCAAGGGAGGTAAAATTATGAACTTTTTTCTACAAGGACTAACTATGGGATTCGCGATTGAAGCGCCGATTGGTTTAGCAAATTTATTTGTGATCAATAATGCGTTAACTCAATCACGCCGTCGTTCATATATTGCTGCCTTTTTTGTGGCTTTCTTTGACATTGCTCTATCAATCGCCTGCTTCTTTGGTATTGGAGCAATCATGAAGCAATTTGAATGGCTTAAAATTGCTATTCTTCTTTTCGGAAGTTTAATCGTAATTTATATGGGGATTAATCTTTTGCGTGCTGAAACTTCTGAAATTGGCAGTAAAGATACTGAATTAACCATGTTCAAAACCATTTCAACAGCTTTTGTCATGATTTGGTTCAATCCACAAGCAATCATTGATGGATCACTGATGTTGGGGGCTTTTCAAGTCACATTACCAGTCAATAGTTATCCAATCTTCATTGGCGGTGTCGTCATCGCTTCATTTGTTTGGTTTATCGGTTTGAATCTAGTCATCGCTAAGTTTAAAGATAAATTCAACGCTAAAGTTTTACGGACTATCAATATGGTTTGCGGCGCTGTTATCATTCTTTACGGTTTGAAATTGTTCTACAACTTCATTACATTGATAATTCATTAAGTCTTTTGGACTTAAAACAAATAAAAGCGGGTAATCGTATTTCGATTACCCGCTTTATTTTTGCTTTTATTTAATGAATGGCCAATGTTCTATGCAATATAGTGGAAACGCGTTCCACAAGCCAGATTCCTGTGCTTTGCCTGACTTCACGAACCGTCTGCTACGCAGCCAATTCGCAAAGTCCTGCAAATGCTCAGAATCTAAGCGACTTGTTCCACGCTCTTATTTAATTGATTCGACTAGTGACCACTCCAATTGTGTAGTGTAATTACCAGCATCATGGACACCATCACCGATATACAATTTAGGTCCTTCGTGATCTTGCCAAGCAACTGAATCAAGTGTTTGTCCGGTAGTTGTTTCAGAAACTAAAGTTCCATTTTCATTCAAGACTTGATAACTACCATCTCGTTGATAATAGCGCATCTCGGAATTCAATTCTTTCTCATCAGATTTAAAAGGCTCTCTCTGTGATAAATATAAAGTTAAAGCCTGTTTATTCCGACGTTTGTCGACTACTTCCAAATGACTGTTTTCCATTTTACTCCTGTCGATTAAGGAATTTTCCGTATACGAATTAATTGTTTTATAACTCCAATCATTCGCTTGTAAATTAATACTGTTGTCCGCAAAATTCAATTGCAAACTTTGGGCTGGTATATACTGTCCTAACAAATTACCACTAGTGTCATATCCGTTCGCACTCACAGTGGAGTTGAACGACAAGGCCTCATTTTTCCCAACGGTTGAATTGATTTCAATTGCGAATTCCTTTGTAATTACAAAATTTAAATTACGTAAAGTCAAAATTGTCCCTTGATTATTATTTGGATCAGCGACATTCGTATAATCTGTAAAATTTTGATTATTCACTTTAACATTATCGATCACCGAACTCTTAGGTAACTTAATTTGGATTTCAGCTCTCGTTAAAACCGAGTTCAGATTGCCATCTTTGATATTGATTCGATGAACTATCTTATCGTTTTCAGCGACGTTATTTATTGTTGTATTTTCACTATTGTGATCCTCGTAACTACTATTAAAAATAGTATTATTGACAGAAACGTCAGGAACGACATTTTTTCTAACCGTTAAGTTAGCTTTATTAGTAGTAACGGTTGTCGTACTATCACCACTTGTCACGGTTACAACTGCATAGTACTTAGTTCCATTGTCAGTAGCGTAGACAGTATTAGCCGTCGTATAAGTCAGCACGTCACTATTACTATTAGTCACAACTGTATCTTTTCCCGCAGCATCAACTTTGTGCCAAACAACATTAGTGGGCTTCTCATCGAAAGTTCCCTGAATTGTAAAGTTGGCTTTCTTACCCTCATCAACAGTTTGGTCATCCAGACCACCACCAATTTTAATATCAACATACCCACCAACACTAGTACCGTTACTGTTGGTCATTGTTCCCGTCACCCGTACTGTTCCTGACTTACCAGTAGTATTAGCTGTTACTAAGCCTGTTCTGCTATCAACAGTAGCTAAACTAGTATCACTAACTTTCCAAGTAATATTTCCTGTCGAATCAATTGGAGTTGGCGTTCCCGTTACGTAAGTTGTCATAGCGCTAGATTGATTATTGTACAAATATTTATCATTAGCTGTTACATCCAAAGCTGTAGCGTTAATAGGACTTGGAAAAGTTGTTATGAAAGCTACTTTTGAATAAACGATAGTATCCAACAATCCTGGAACTAGGCCATACCAGCGCGTCATCTGTTGATAATAGACCGTTCCCACTTTAGTTGGTGTTACCGTTAACTCTTTGGTTGTTTGTGACATTTGAGTCCAAGTCTGACCATCAGTAGATTGGTACCAAGTATAATGTGGACTTGATAGCAGGCCTAATAAGGCATCCACAACTGAACGACCAGAATCGGTATATAAAGTTTTAGAATTATTGACGTACGTGTATTGATTTTCTGGCTGTAAATTATATCCCGAAGACAGCCAAATAAATAACAGAATTATCGGGTCAGCTGTTGGCGTACGATACGGAGTTACCGCTGCCTTTGCAGTAGTTACCGTAGGTATCACCTTCGATATTATTTTATTTTCAGGAGCGCTTTTATCAAAATTCGATTGATCAAAACTCATCGCGGTAAAAATCAGCATTATACTAAAAAGAACACTAATTAGGATTTGACGTTTTCGTTTCATCTCCCTTACCTCTTAACCTTTTCTCAAGTTTACGGGTTTCCAGTAAAAAAGGCACTTTTATACTCTATCCCAAAATAAATAGCCAGTAACTTTTTTCGAGTTACTGGCTATTTTTTAATTTACACGATCGTAATTTACAAATAACATATTCAAAATATAGAATTCTATGAATAAATACCTAATTATTTTTATTTAAAGACCATAATCTAGTCAAATTTGCACTATTACTATTTGGGGATAATTTATCCATAAGTTTATCTACTTTTACCACAACTGGTAATTCAAAATTTATGCCTGTAAAAACTGCTGAACCTGCAGACAATGTAGGTATGGACTGTCTAGAAATCATATCTAAAGAATTTAGAGAATTATCCAACATTTCTAAATCATTTTGATTCACAAGTCTATGAATAATATAATTGTGCATTTGTGACACAATCGTTTGAGATATATCTGCCGGACGTTGACTAGATATAGTTAAATAAAATCCAAATTTACGTCCTTCTTTTACTATTTCTTCAAAAACATCCAACCTATAATCACGCCATTCCTTTCTTTCTCTATTGGAAGACGTTGATAAAATATTATGTGCCTCATCAATAATTAAATGTGTTGTACTTTTTAATTCCGTATTTCCATCATTATTTTCTTTTTGATTTTTATAGGATTGTCTTGCAACAATCAAAGGTACAATTAATTTAATTTCTTTATTAACATTTCTAAGAGATATTATTTTAATATTATTTTCATTGACATATTCATCGCTTACCTTCACAACTTTGCAAAACATATTTTCTTTTGATTCTACCCTACTAAGAAAATAGCTTATATACTCATACTGGCTATTTCCATATTTTAATTTAAATATCATTTCAAGATACAATAGAATCATTAATAAATTTAGAGGTTCTACTTCACGCTTTAGATTCTGTGCAAATTTTGATTCAAATTTTGCTATGAGATCATCCCTATTTAATTTATTCACATAACTTCCATTACGCATGTAATATTGGGAATATTTATTATTCCAATTACTATCCAATAATTCCTCTAATTCTGATCCCTTCTCGAATTCAATATGTAATATTGCCAAAATTTTATTTAATAATGGTTGTGTTCTTGCATCCATATGAGTACTAAAATATGTATTTTTTAATCCTTCAGTTAAATAATGTATAAGCTTTTTATTATTGAAATGTTTTCCTGGCTTAAAGAAATTCAAGGTTGCCCTTAAAAAAGGTTCTTGTGTTTGAGACGTTGCTGAAAACAAAACCGATAAAAATTCAGCATCCCAAAATTCTGTATTGGATAATATTAGTTTATCCTGACCATTTATCTTTTTAGTGTTCAAATTTAGTACAGATTTATTCTGCGAAAAAATCTCATTTGAAGTATATTCCCCATTAAAATCTATGAAAATAAACTTTGACTTTTTTAAAGATATCTCATTATTTTCATCCTTTTTAAATAATTCCGTATATATTTTAGTCAAAGTATTTGATTTACCACTACCAGTATTACCGAATATCGCAAAATGTGTATTAAATAGATGACTCCAGTCCAATGAAAACGGAACTTTATCAGGTACAGTGTAACCTATATTCAATTGGTAATCTGAATTAACATTATTCCCAATAATCATCTTTATCTCATCGTCTGAAAGCAAAACAATTTCAGAAAATATTTGTGGAAATCCGTATATTCCTTGTATAAATTTCTTGTTTCTGAAATTACCTATTATATTAATATTCACTTCTCTGATATATCTATTCAAACTAAATTCTTGGTCATTTGGATCTTTGCTTTTATCATCGGCAAATTCTCTAGTAACTTTTCCTACTAATTTATAAGGTCCATTTACAATACCCACATATTGACCTATTCCAACACCTCTATAAACTTGATTATTTTTGAAATATGTCATCATATTTGTATTCTGGTACATTCGTGCTCTAACATAGTTTCCTTTAATTTCAATAACACTACCAACCGTTATATCATCATTAATCATCGTATTCCCCACTTAAAAGACTATTGAATACATCAAAATCACCATTTTTAAAATTCTTTTTTTCATCAAATTCCGTAATAAACTCAACATTTTTAAAATTTGACATCTTTTCCTTTATAAATTCTATATCCTCTTCCGAATATGGAATTACAAAGATTTTTAATTCTGGATTATATTGTGCACGATGAATAATATCCAATATATGTTCATCCTTAAAAGAAAAACCAAAGACTATAAGAACAGTTTCTTTTTTTTCCAATTCGTTGGAAAATGCCCTGAGCATTTGATAATAATAGTTTTCAAAAACCGTTTCTGCAAATTTTCTTTTTGTTGGATTAACTATTAACAATTCTTTGTATGAATCACCAAATTTCTCTAATTTATTTTTTTCATCTCCTGATAAGGAAATATTATTCAGATATTGGACAGGATCTTTACTAGTGTTCAATTCTCTTTCTAATCTTTCAACATTCATAGACTGAAATCTTAGTTCACTCACATAATTACCAATATTCATTATTTCATTCTTTTTTTCATTAGAAAAATCTGAAACAATAGATTTTTTAATTTTTTTCCACGTTAACGATCCATGTATTTTATAAAGATTTATAGAAGGTATCTCACGTCTAAAATAATCTGATGCACCACTATGTATATAATTGAAATAATAATTTTTATAGTTCACTACCCTTGTGAAGAATCCAGAGGATCCATCATTAAACTTTATTAGTGGATTTATTAGTGCCAATTCATCAAATGCATTCTCAAAAAAAGTATCATAATTGGTGGTAAATATATTTACCCTTTTGGGTTGCTCAAATCCACCCATATTTGCGATATTCACTACATTTTCAATAAAATTTTTATAATTCTCAATAGTATTTTTTAAATTATTGTCTTCATTTTCAATATCTTTTATAACCAACCCTTCTTTTACAGATTTATCAAAAAATAGAGCCATGAGTATCAATTTTTCATATTTATCTTCACATTCAGTATATACATCTTCTAAACTTTTTCCCGAGTTTTCCATTTCCAAAGTATTCAACCATGTAGAACTTGCTCCAGCCCCAATTAAAAAATTTATTTTTTTCCCAACAATCTCTTCTAAAAACTTTTTGTTTTCCATAAAAATTCCTTTTAATAATATTTAACTTAATCAATCCTATCATTTTAAATCTATCACACGAATTTAAATAAAAAAACTCTTCAGATTTAAATTTCAAATCTAAAAAGTTTTTTTACGTAATTTAATCTGTAACCATTTGATTATGATAAAGTCCGGCATAGAAACCATCCCCTGCCAACAATTTATCATGATTACCTTGTTCAATAATCGCACCATCTTTTAGAACAACAATCTTATCGGCGTTCAAAATTGTCTTCAAACGGTGGGCAATAACGAAACTAGTCCGGCCTTGAATAACACGATCCATTGCCGCTTGAATGTTGGCTTCCGTAACAGTATCAACATTTGAAGTGGCTTCATCCAAAATCAATAATTGTGGGTTAGTCAAAATTGTTCTAGCAATCGACATCAATTGTTTCTGACCAGCTGAGAAAATACTCTGCTCATCAGATACTTCTGTTTCATAACCCTTAGGCAAACTAGCAATAAACTCATGAATATTAGCTTGTTTAGCAGCATCAATAACACGTTCCATACTTGCATCAGGATCACCGAATCGAATATTGTCCGCAATCGTTCCTGAGAATAATTGTGGATCTTGTAAGACGATACCAACATTCTTTCGCAGTTCTTTCAAAGAAAACTCACGAATATCAGTCCCATCAATCGTAATTGCTCCACTGTCCACATCATAGAAACGATTCAAAAGGTTCATAACAGTTGTCTTACCGGAACCTGTTGGTCCAACTAAAGCCACCATTTCACCCTTATGTACTGAAATTGAAACACCATGTAAAATTTCTTTACCTGGTAAATAACTAAAGTGAACATCATCAATCTGCAATTCATTTTTAATTCCAACCAATGATTTACCGTCAGCGGGTTGAACTTCATCTGGTTGACTTCTAACTTCATCAACACGACGAGCACCTGTAATAGCCAATTGAATCATCCCGTACAAACTAGTCAACGACATGATTGGTTGGTAATACTGTTGCGCATAGTTAACGAAGACGACGACTAAGGCCAAAGCTGCTCCAGTTGATAAAGTTCCATTCAAAGCAAACCATGAACCGAAGAAAATAACGATGGCCGTGTTCAACAAGGACATCCCTTGCATCAATGGATTCAAAACACCTGACCAAATTTGACCAGACATAGCTGATTGACGAACTTTTTGATTATGTTTTCTAAATCCGGCAATTGAATCTTTTTGTAAACCATTAGTGATAATAACCTTTTGAGCGGTAACTTGTTCATTAATATAACCGTTCATCTTACCAATATCATCTTGTTGATGGTTAACCGCCACGCCAGCTTTTTTCATAACAACTGCCGCAATAATTAAAGCTACCGGAGTAGAACCCATCGTTACCCAGGCCATTGTCACATTCTGATCAAACATGACAATCAGGATACCGATAAATTGGGCGACGGATAAGAAAATCTCGATCAAAGCCTGATTCATCGCATTAAAAATGTTATCCAAATCAGAAGTGTAACGTGCCAAGATATCCCCATCACTGTGAGAATCGAAATATTGTACCTGCATTCGTTGCATCTTACGGAATAACCCAACACGCATCGTACCAGTTGAATAAGCCGTAATTCTAGCTAAAATCATACTGGCAATAAATAAAGTACTGGCATCACCTAGATATAATCCTAAGTAAACCCACAAAGTTTTATGGAAAGAACCTAGATTGGCATCACCACGAGCAGCAGTATTCGTCCACTGTTGCAAGTAAGTTGTTAACTCAGAAACTGCACGTCCCAGATAAGTTGGAGCAATAACAATACATGCGGTTGAAATACCGATCAGTATTGCCGTCATGAGAAAGCCAAACCAGTATTTCTTCAAATAGTGCCAATAGTATTTCCCTGCGTTTTTTAAATCCCTCATGACTTTGCCCCCTCTCTAGCCTTTTGTGTACGATAAATTTCTTGATATACCGAATTATGAGCTACTAATTCTTTGTGATTACCATTTCCGACAATGTGACCACTATCCATAACTAAAATTCGATCTGCTCGTAAAATTGAAGAGATCTTTTCGGCAATCACTACTGTAGTAGTCTTAGTTAAATCTCTATCCAAAGCTTCCTGAACCAGTTTTTCAGATTTTGCATCCAAAGCTGATGTCGCATCATCCAAAATTAAAATCTTTGGTTGTGCAATAACACCACGAGTAATTGACAATCTTTGTTTTTGACCACCGGAGAAGTTAGAAGAACGTTCTTCAACTGGTGCATCATAAGTTAAAGGCAAACGCTCAATAAATTCAGAAGCTTGTGCAACGTTAGCTGCCCACTGCATTTGATTTGGTGTGGCATCTTCTTTAACTTGGCGCAAATTGGCTGAAATAGTTCCCGAGAACAATGTCGAACGCTGTAAAACGTAAGCAACTGTTTCTCGTAAAGACTTTTCAGAAAGCTGACGAACATCAACTCCACCAACTTTGATCGTACCAGAGTCGGGATCATACAAACGGGCAATTAATTGAGCTAATGTCGTCTTACCAGATCCAGTCGCACCAACGATACCAATCATTTCACCGGCTTTAACTTTAAAACTAATATCCTTCAATGTTGGTGCATCATCACCAGGATAAGTAAAGGTTACATGATTAAATTCAATATCCCCTTCGACCGGATCAGAATTACCCTCAACGTATGACATACTAGGGTCAGTTCCCATAACTTCACCGATACGTCCTAATGAAATATTAGCTCTAGAAGCCGCAATCATTAAGAAGCCACCATTGATAACTGCAAATAGAATTTGCATTAAATAAGAAATAAAACTAGTAATCGCAGCTAAGTAAGTAGGATGAACTGTTAAATTTTGTCCAACTAGATAAACAGCTAAAACCACGGCAATATTGGCCGTTAAGAAGAAAGCTGGCATCAAAATGGCAAAAGTATAACCAATTTTGGCTGTAACTTTCGTCAAACTATCTGAAGCAGTCGAAAACTTCTTAATTTCATGCGGCTCTTGCACAAATGACTTAACAACACGAATACCCATCAAATTCTCACGAGCAACCGTATTAACATCTTCAATATCTTGTTGTGTTTCCGCAAAATAACTACTCATCTTTTTGTATGTGTACAAACTAACCGCTATGACAATAATCATCATACCAATCAAGACCCACCACTGTTGTGGCATTGTTATCATGGCTAAAATAAAGGCTCCAATAAATAGCAATGGAATCCGACTCACTTGTTGAAAAGTGGCCATAACAATTTGTTGAACCTGGTTAATATCATTTGTCATTCTAACAACTAAGTTCGACGCCGAGAACTTTTCTACATCTGCATAGGCAAATGACTGCACCTTATCATACAGATCCGAACGCAAATCAGTCGCTACACCTAAGGCGACGTGAGCCGAATAAATCGTATTGATGACCCCGGCAATAATTCCGACTATCGCCAAAATAATCAAAACTATTCCTTGTTGAAAAATAGTATTTTTGTCACCTTTCAAAATTGCATTCATAATTACTTGCAACAATCGTGGTTGCCAAAGCGTCGCAAATACTAAAGCTATAACTGAGATAAGCGCAATATAAACATCTTTTCGATAGCGCTTGATATATGGCATTAATACTTTCATTAATTTCCCCCCTTTTGTTTAGTTCCAATCCAGTAAAAAAAAACAAGACACTTAGTAGCACTGGCTACCTAGCATCTTGTCCAGCCTCAAAAACAGACCCTCCGATGATTCTTCAGTTGAATTAAAACGTTAGTAGCTAATATTACAATGAATAAATATTAAATTCAAGCATCTTCCTTAATAATATAAAAAATGCCTCACAATTACCAAAATTTTAATCAGTAATTGTAAGGCATCATTAACAATATTTTTTCTATCTAAAACATTTGAATAAATTCAGAAATCAAATTAGATTTTTCTTTATAATTTCTAGTCAACAAATGGGCGTGAACGTGATTCACAATATCAGTTTTAATGACTCGTAACTTCTGATTCTTTATTTCACTTTCTACCATTGTTAATGGTAAATAACTGAATCCTAATCCATTAACCACTGCCGCTTTGATAGCCGCAATACTATCTAAACTAGTTGTTCTAAATTGACGTTGATGTTGCTGCCAAACAGCAGTTTCAAATTGATTGCGATAACTACACTCTGGTTCATTAATGATAAATTGGGCGTTTTGGTCATCAAGTATTTTTTGAAATGAAACTTTACTATCAGTTGGCACTACTAAAACCATTTCTTGTTCGCCCAAATCATGATCGATCAGTTTCTTACTAGGACGACTAGGCCACATCATAAAAGCTACATCCACTTCACCACGCAACAATGTTTCTTCATTATGTAAACAAGTCGCATTCTGCAATTCAATTTGAACCTGAGGATATTTCTGTTTAAATTGCCTCAACATCGGTGCCACCATAGAGATAGTTAATGATTCTGGTGCTGCAATTTTTAAAATTCCTGTCTGTTCTGCTTCTTGATTCCAAGTCTTGATTTCAGAAAAATTCTCTAACGTCTTCGTCACCAATGGTAGAAGTTCTATTCCAGTTTGCGTGATTATGACCTGTCGCTTTTGGTATTCGAATAATTTAGTTCCTAATTCTGCTTCTAAATTTTTGATCTGCATTGAAACATTCGACTGTGTATAACCTAATAATTCAGCTGCCTTTGAAAAATTGCGTGTCTCCGAGATCATTTTAAAAGTGGTTAACTCACGTACATCCATAATTTTGTCCTAACTATCAATTATTTTGATAACATATATTCTTAATATCAATTATACATATTAAGAATCTCATATTACAATTGAACCATCATTAAGAAATGAGGCTTTCCATGCAAATAATTCCTTATCAAAATAATCCTAAGAATCAAGCTCAGTTAGTCGATTTAATTAATTATTGTCAAAACATCGAAGCCAAGTTAGATATCAAAATGGCTGAACAGGACGATATTTTTCAAATTCCAACCTACTATCAAAAAAATGGCGGTAACTTTTGGATTGCTTTAGATGACAATCAAATCGTAGGCTCCATTGCTTTTTTGCCCTTAGACAATAAAACTGCAGTCCTAAAAAAATTCTTCACTTATCCGAAGTATCGTGGTCAACCTCACCATTTAGGTGCCCAACTTTATCAAACTTTATTGACTCATGCTAAACTAAAGTCATTCCAACGTATTGTTTTGGATACACCAGAAAAAGAAGAACGTTCACACTATTTTTATGAAAAACAAGGCTTTCAACAGGTTGCTTCAGAAAATTTTCACGCCGACTATCCCTATCCTGACCGTGATTCCAGAGTATATGTTCTAACTATTTAACCAAATTTTGAACGTCATCAACTAATTTTTGAGACATTTCTAAACTCTGATGTATATCATTCACTACTTTGGAATATCCTTCTAGCAATTCCTTTGACTTAGGGTGATTGGGATAGGTTTGGTAGGCCAACTGTAAATCTAAAATTTTAGATATTTGAAAAGTTAATTTTTACAATTTCTCTACATTAGAGCAATTCTAATTAGTCACTCTAAAATTAGTTTTTATCAAATTTTTATTTTACATTTTCAAATTTAATGCTAATATAAGTGTCACAAGATAAAAAACGACAAGAAAGAAGAGTAAGTTTTTCCACACTGACAGTGAATTGGGAATGGTGAGAACCCAACTAGTAAATGGAATCGCTGAATAACACTTTCTTATGTTTCTGGCTGAAATGACTACGTCAAAGTAAGTACAGACGTTAACCGGTACGTTACCATCGGTGGAGCATGTTTGTGCTCTTATTGAGGTGGTCTATTTTTATATAGGCAACTTGGGTGGTACCGCGAAAAGTCTTTCGTCCCAGTTATTATTAATTTAATAACTAGGATGAAAGACTTTTTTATTTTGCATAAAAGGAATCAACAATCAATTGGAGGACTCAAAATGGACTTAATTATACCTAAGGATTACGATCCAAAACTATCTGTTAAAGAAACTCAAAAAGCTATTCAATATATTCGTGAAACTTTTCAAGATGAATTCGGTAAAGAATTAAATTTATCCCGTTTATCCGCACCAATGATGGTCGAAAAAGGTACTGGTTTGAACGATAACCTTAATGGTGTCGAATCACCTGTTTCCTTTACGATGAAAGGGATTCCTGGTGAAACTATCGAAATCGTTCACTCACTAGCAAAATGGAAGCGTCTAGCTTTGAAACGTTACCACTTCGACATGCATGAGGGTATTTACACTAACATGAATGCCATCAGAAAAGATGAAGACCTCGATAACATCCATTCAATTTACGTTGACCAATGGGATTGGGAAAAAATCATCGCTAAAGATGAACGCACAACTGAAACTTTGGAAAATACTGTTAAACAAATTTTCAAAGTTATCAAACATATGGAACACGAAGTTTGGTATAAGTTCCCTAAAGCAGTCCATCATCTACCTGACGAAATTCACTTCGTTACAACTCAAGAACTAGAAGACCGCTGGCCTGACAAGACACCTAAGGAACGTGAAGATGCCATCTGTAAAGAATACGGTGCCGTCTTCTTAATGCAAATCGGTGGACCTATGAAGAGTGGTAAACGTCATGACGGCCGTGCCCCTGATTATGATGACTGGAAATTAAACGGTGATATCTTGTTCTGGTATGAGCCTTTGCAACACGCCCTTGAAATTTCAAGTATGGGTATCCGTGTTTCTGAAGAATCAATGAAGGAACAATTAAAGATGGCTCACGCTGAAGATCGTGCCAAATTACCATTCCATCAAGCCTTATTGAAAGGTGAATTACCATACACTATCGGTGGTGGTATCGGACAATCACGTCTTTGCATGTTACTACTTGGTAAAGCTCACGTCGGTGAAGTTCAAGCCGCAGTTTGGCCTGAAGACTTACGTAAGAAATGTGATGAGAACGGCATTCACTTGCTATAAAAATTATCGAAATTAAATACTACTAACTAAACTCTTTGATAAATACGTAAAAATAAAAGGCAACATCTATTAGATATTCAAAGTATAAACATACTTGAATCTTCTAATAGATGTTGCTTTTTTAATAAAATCTCAAAAAATTTTTGGTCTTAAAGCAAGTTCTTAATAATTTCTACATATCTAAGAATCATTGAACGAGCTGTTATCATGAAAATAATAGAAACAACCACATTGCTAGCAAATAAAGTAATAATAGCAACATAGATTTTATCTAATTTAGCTTGTGCTTTAGTTACTACAATCGAACCAATATAAGCCACAGCACTAATACTTGAAAGTATCATCATAAAGACTATCAAAAGTATAAATGAACTCGTACTTGAAACCAACAAGAAAAGAACCAAAAGTAATTGCACAATCATTATTGAATTTCCATAACTACCTAGTTGATTAGTGTAATTGAAAATAGTCGTATCTTTATCAATCATATATTTCTTACATACAAATCCAATCAAGATAAATACTGCATAATAAACTAGAACCATTAGAAAGAGTTGGAAATAAAGTTTAAAGCCAGTTGGAACTCCAGCATTTGAAAGGTTCGGATAATATCTTGATACTTCATTGATAGCTGATTCCGCACCAGCAAAGACTTTACCTATAATTGAGTAAAAAGCAAACGATGCTAATAGAACACTAATTACAATAGAAACTACTCCAAAGTATTTATTACTATTGTCGACTTCAGAAGGTTTAGAAATTGATTTCTTATACCAAGAAAAATAATTTAACGAATGACTTTTAATACTAGCAATTGTTTCACTATTGTTTGCCTTATTTAATCTGGACGCCGTTGTCGAATTATTTTCTATACTTCCATCAACTGGTGCCCCACATTTTCCACAGAACTTAACTCCCGGTTGAAGATCTGCTCCACAGTTTTTACATTTTTCCATAAAATCCCCCTAGATTTTAATTCTCATTGATTTTTAAACTTGTTTTCTATCTTAATTACCATAAATTTGATGATACTTTGCGTTAGCCTCTTCAGCTAATTCAACTTCTGGTCTCATTTCACTCATACCATAATAAATATTATTATCATCACCTAAGAAATACATATCCATTGCCATACCAGCATCTGGAGCGACTGTATACTTGGCATTGACGGTCTTTTCTGGTGTCACATCATCACTAGATCCTAGTGCAGCTTGGTAATCATCATTACTGTAAACTTTAAATTCATCAACCTGACCGTTTCCGTTAAATGCATTAGTTTTTCCTTGAATAAAGTTATACTGCATCATAAATTTCTCAAAATCTTGAGCACTATTGATTTTGTCAGCGTTCTTCTGCATTGAGGATTCAACCCTTTGAACGTTGAATTTACTAATAATATTTTCATAGGTTAAATTTGAATCCTTTCCATCCTTATTAATTGAATCCATATTCATGTTATTAAGATTATTGGTTAAAGGCTTCAAATAATTCTGATTACCATCATTAACGTACTGCAATCTAACTGTACTTGGCATTGATGGCCCAGTAACGCTCTGGTAACTAAACTTATCTAATTCCAAAGCATATCCCGTATAAGCCTTGGACTGATTAGCAATATTCAAAGTAATAGTTTTGGAATTAGAATCATATTCATAAGTTCCTTGCATAACTATGAAATTTTCTTCCTCACTTGATTGATTATCTGCATTTGTACTTACTGGATTAGTATATTTCCAGATATATTGATTTCCTTTAAAGAAAATACCCGAAATAGAATCAATCCAAGATGTCGCAAATCTCTGATTTGAAAAGGCCGTACTAGTATTATCAGTTTTACTGCTTATGGTCTTCTTTGTTGCCTTTTTAACAGTCTTCTTTTTATGATTGGCTTTCACAACTTTATGTGTCTTGACCTTTGAATCACTAGCCTGACTTTGTTTATGATTACCACAGCCAATCAAAGTCAAAGTTACTAATAGTGTCGCGATTAAACCCCATGTTTTCTTCATTTTTTATCCCCCTATTTATCAGTCTAATTTTATAAAATAGGTACGACGTTATTTGTCGTTTTCAGGCAAAAATAAAAAATCACCTATAAAAAGTGATTTTTATTTGGATAAAATATAATTAAGTAATTCCATAAAAATGCTTTGTAAACTATTCTTAGCTGTTGTGAATGTACCCACATCAACTCCCGACAGTTCTTCCTCACCAAAATAACGATTTTCAATATACATATGATAAGCTAGCTCAATTTGCATCGATTCTACACGTGGATTCTGACCGTAATGTGGTGTGATATAGCCACCTGTGAATGGATGATTATTGGAAACTGAATAACCTTTTTGATTGAATTGTTCCGTCATAAATTGACGTAATTTAATATCAGAAGTCGTATCAAAACGATTACTCAACACAATATCATCAGTCTTGACGTCTTCATGTGGATATTCTGCAAAACTGTGGAGATCGAACAAATATACTTTTTCAAACTTCTCTAGTTTATGATCAATTAATTTTTTCAATTGTTGATGATATGGCTTGTAAAAAGTTTCAATCCGTTGAGATATTTGATCTGGTGTTAACAAATCTTGATAAATGTCCTTGCCGAAAGTCGTTTTACTATAAACTACCTCGTAACGATAATCACCATTCTGATCAATCATGGTAAGGTCTCGATTTGGATCTGCCATATAGCGATGCACATTATTTTGTAAAGTGGTGAATCCACTTTGTGGTAGAAACTCGTATAAATCTGGTAAAAACCAATCAACGTTAGGTAAAAGTCGATCTGGAATAATCTCTTTTTGAATTTCAGCAGGAATTTGTGTCCCACTGTGTGGTAGATCGATAATAATCGGTAATTCATCAATTCCTTCATTGTAGACTGTGAAGTTCTCCATCAGTTCTTCCCCTCTTCTTTATTTTATTAGACTACCATTTTTGTAAAATAGAAACTTGTTTTTACTATTCTATTTTAATATTTCGCCACTTTACAAAAAAAGAGCCGCATAATCGCGGCTCTTTTTTTAAATATAACTAATTTTCAAATTACCTAAGGAAACCAACCCGGAAATCGTCACATCTGGACTATCTTCATCGACATTGCGAACACCATCTTCTGTGATATTTCCCATATTATTATTTACACCTTTGATAATATTCCAATTACTAGGAATGTATAATTCAGCTCCACCTAAGGAAACATTAACATTAATAATAGCCGTATCTTTAACGGTCACATGATCAAAATAAACTTTGGCTTCACCCATATTTACATCAATCTTGGCTGTCTTAAAATCATCCGACTTCACATATCTAACACTGTTTCCCATTTTGACATAAACATCGACATCCGGTTCATCGATTGTTTTCATATCAGGTTCCGACTTATACTCATAGCTAAAAAAAGGACCACGATGACCTCTAGTAAAGGCTTTTCTGTATCTCATCCAAGGACGATGTCTATTCAATAATGGATTCAAAATCATTGATAAACCAATTGTTATTAACAAGGCGGCTCCCAAAATTGTCCAAGGAACAATTGCTGTAATTCCTAAAGGCTTCGCATACAGAATTCCCAAGAATGCTAAAGAAAAGACTGTTCCTGAAATTGAAAAGTACACTAGACTCTTAATCAAAACTGCTGCTAAAAAGATAGTAGCTATAATTGTCCAAAAACTAAACGTATATGTAATTAAATGTAATTGGCTGACAACTAAAATGGCAGCACTTAATAGTAAGAATAGTCCCCAAAAGATTCCATTTCTATTTTTCATAATTAAACCTTCCTTTGATTCAATTTGATCTTTAAGCTTTTCAAAAATCGCCTTGAAACGTAAATTTGCTTGTAAGAATCACGAAATTGAACAACATTACCAGTTACTGAACGTGTTAATGATAAAATCTCATCAATATTTAAAATAGCTGATTTAGATATCCGTAAAAAGTTGTCGGGCAAATTTTGTTCCAACTCATATAACCGATAATGAATTAAAAAGGCGTTATCTTTAGTGTGCGCGTAGACATTTCGGTCGTTAGTCTCAAAAAACAAAATTTCTCTGAGTTGCAGCGAATAGACAGTATCATCCAAATAACCATTGAGACTGTGAAATCTGGTTTCAACTTCTTTGATGTTATGTAAAATTTCTTGAACTTCATCATCATTTTTATTCGCATGAATCACAATCTCTTTTTCCGAGTATTGCGGCGAAATATCTACTTTTATTTTCACATCGAACAACCCTTTCGTTAAATGTATTACACCACATCCCCATTCCGATGTATACACTATTGGTTTATGCGGTTAAAATTCAAACCTAAGTGGTTAAAAAAGCTTCCAACTCATTTAGAATTGGAAGCTTCTTCAATATAAATTTGTTCTGAAGGGTAATTACCTTTTGGTTGCATCAATTTCAATCCAGCATTCATTAAGGCATCACCACTATAAATATGATTTTTGATTTTATATTTAGCATCGGACTTCAAACCACGTAATTTAATATAGACGAACGGCGGATTACCAACCACATCCGTTGCCACAATCGTAACCAAACTTTGCGATTTATCTTTAGAAACAATTTGCCAAGCCATAACATCATTATTACGATCAAACGGACTGACCAGACGATAATAATCACCATTGAAAGTCATTTCTTGAACCCTTTTGTAAAAATCAGTATAAGTCTTAGCTTGCTTTTTGTCCGCATCACTCATCTTAGTAACATCTAACTCATAGCCAAACGTTCCCGCCATTGCTACATTGGCTCGAGTTTCAAATGGTGTTACTCGTCCATTTTGATGGTTAGGACTAGCAGAAATATGTGAACCCATCGTCGATATAGGATAGAAGAAACTCGTTCCATATTGAATCTTTAAGCGATTGATAGCATCCGTATTATCCGAAGTCCAAATCTGCGGTTCATATGCTAGCATTCCTAAATCAAATCGAGCACCGCCACTAGAACAACCTTCAAATAAAACGTCGGGATATCTTCGAGTCAATCGACCTAATAATTTATAAAGTCCCAACACATAGCGATGCTGTAGTTCTCCTTGTCGTTTGTCAGTTAAACTTTTAGAATACCACTCAGTAATTGGACGATTCATGTCCCATTTAATATAGCTAACATTGGCACTGTCTAAAACATCCGATATTCGATCAAATAAATAATTTTGAACTGCCTCTTTTGACATATCCAAAACCATCTGTCCTCTACTCAATAACGGTTTGCGCTGTGGAAAGTTCAGAACCCAGTCGGGATGAGCATTATAGAGTTCACTATCTTCATTAACCATTTCAGGTTCAAACCAAATTCCGAATTCCATTCCTAAAGTATTGATTTTTGTTACTAATTCATTCAATGAGCACCCTAGTTTTTGCTCATTTACAAACCAATCGCCTAAAGAACTGTTGTCATCCGAACGTTTGCCAAACCAACCATCATCCATAACAAAAAGATTAGCACCAATATCTTTAGCTGCTGTCGCTATCTCTAATAATTTTTTGCCAGTGAAATCAAAATAAGTTGCTTCCCAATTGTTAATCAATACTGGACGTGGACCGTTGATATACTTATTACGACAAAGGTTTTCCCTTATCGCATCATGGAAGTTATGTGACAGTTGTGTCAAACCTGTACTAGAAAAACTCATAATTGCTTCAGGGGCTTCAAACATGGCACCCGGATCTAATTGCCATGAGAATTCATTATCACCAAGGCCTAAAGTAATTCGACTTTGTTCCAAAGTCCCCAATTCAGCCGTTGCCTGAAAATTACCACTATAAACAAGATTGAAACCGTAACAGTTCCCCGTTTCTTCAGTCGTATTCTTATCTAAAAGTATGAAACCAGGATTTTCTTTAGCACTTGATATCCCATAATCTGATCCAAAAGTCGTTACATTATGAGTCAACGGAACTCGTTCGAAGTTACGTTCATCCGCCCAACGACCGTGGAAATGGATCAAATCATACTGACCTGAAATAAGGTCGAGTGATAGGGATTGAGCTTTTTTAATCTGGATTGCATTTTCACTAAGATTACTGATCACCACAGCTCGAGTGATAACATCTTTATCCTCAAACACACCATAGTAAAGTTCAACTTCAATATCGGAAACAACATCTACCAAAGTGATTTTCAAGGTTTGTGCATCGTTGTCGTGAGCATAAAATGAGGGCAATTCGGTCAAACTATATTTACCATCTAAAACCTCGTAGCCTTTATACTTCAAATCAATAATTCGTGTACCATCAGCATTCTCAACATCCAAGGCCACACTCCCTAAATCTCCAGTACCTACGGTTGGAAATTCTTGTGGCATCAACGTTAAAGAACCAACGCGATTCTTTGATTCATATGGATAAGGTGCAAAGTGAGAAGGTCCATCATACAACAAGTAAGAAAGATCTTGATGATCAATTCTCTTTCCATAATAAAGATGATAAAGATAACCAAAGTCGCCTACTTTCATTTGATAGGTACTATTTCGTGTCTGAAGTGTAAATATCTTTTTATCGTCATTTATTAGAATTGCCATTGTCAGTTTCCCTTCTACTTTTAATAGTTTTTATTCCATCACTGTCTTAGATACTAAACCAATGCTCATTACAAAGTAACCCGCTAAAGTATTAAAAATAGATGAGAAGATAAATTTAATTCGGAACAGAAAAACCGATTGTTCAAATCTATGTCCATATCGTTCCAGCCAATCGGTTTTTCTGTGGAGAATGGCATACTTAATCAAAATAATAATTTCATAATATTTACTACTAATATCAATAAATGTTATGCTATTGTACAATAATTATAGAGTCTTTAAGGAGGAAACTATGCAAAGTATAGACAAAGTAAAGGCCACTGGTTTGGCTAGATTCACATCCCTAGTTTACTTATACACTGGCTTGGGAATTGCTTTTTGGATGATTTGTGCTCAAGCAATCGCTAAGAACACTGCTTTATCCATGGCCTTATTCCAAGGTATGGCAAATCACCGTATTATTTCATTAATTTTAATGATCGGTGTTCCAATGGGATTCATCAGTTTATGTAGTCGTTTCGCAACAAAATCTTATTTCTTAACATTTTTAACTTACTTAGGATTCTTGTTCACACTATCATTTATCGGTGTTCCAATTTTCTACATGTACTCAGCTAAGAGTATTATTCAAACATTAACAGTTACATCGGCTATCTTCGTTGTTTCAGCTTTTATTGGTTTCGTTACCAAGAAAGATTTAACTAAGTGGAGCCGTACTTTAATGATTGGTCTTATTTCAATCATCGTGGTTGAAGCAATCAACCTCTTCATTTTCAAGAGTACAGCCTTAATGATGCTCGTTAGTGGAATTATCATCATCCTCTTCTTGTTCTACATTGCTTTTGATTCTCAAAATATCAAACGTATTTATCAAAGCAATGCCGGATCAGAAAACTTGGGTGCCATCGCCTTGTTAGCTTCCGTTAACTTAGTAATGGACTTCATCAACTTGTTCCTAAGTATCATCCAAATTTTTGGTAATAATAACTAAAAAAAGAGATATCGTATTTTACTTAATAAAATATGATATCTCTTTTTTTATGCATTAATGTAATCTTGACAAATACTATCTAAAACTGAATTAGGCAAAATGCCTAATTTATCATCGGAAACATTATTATCTATCAAATATACTTTTTGTAATTTATCTAATCTTTCCGCAAAATTTCTAGCCCAACGCCCATTAGAATGTTGGTTTTCTATAGTATCGTTTTCAAAACATTTTTTGACAATTTGCTGTAAATATTGTGAATCAACAGTCCATGTCTTAGTGATACGTTTATTGACCATTGTCGAAATTTCATCTTCTGAATAATCTGGAAACATTATTTTCGTTTGAACCCTGGATCTTAATCCTGGATTAGCATCTAAGAAATGTTCCATATTTTCTGTGTACCCTGCAAAAATCACTACAAACTTATCTCGATAATTCTCTAATGCTGTTATCAATGTTTCAACTGCTTTCTTCCCAAAGTCATTATCAGAACTATCATCTGTCAATTGATAGGCTTCATCAACAAAGAGAACACCACCCATGGCTTCTTTAATTGCCTTAGTAGTATTAGCTTCCGTATCACCGATAAACTTTCCAACTAACGTTGATCTTTCTACAGTTTTTACAATTGGTTTTGGCAAAATATCAAGATTATAAAATAATTTTGCAACAATTTCTGCTACGGTCGTTTTACCTGTACCTGGATTACCTTCAAATACCATATGATATGACGGCTTGGATAATCCTTTTTCTGCTAGTTTTTCATCAATCTGAGCTTCTTTAATTAGATTTGAAACCTCAGTCTTAACATTCTCGAGACCTGTGAGATTATCCAATTCAGCTAACAGTTTTTTAACATTTTCTTGCTTTTCTTCTTTATTTCCACCAACTAATTTATCCAAATCTTTTTGAGTTATTGTACGCAGATCATCGCTCTTTTCCTCAACGATTCTTTCTCCTGCAATTGACAATAATTTATTATTAAAATTACGAACCCAACGTGCATTACTATGATCTATTGAATGCGAATATTGATTAATAACAATATCCATATACTTTTTTTGATATACGTTATGCTGCGTATTAATTAAATCTTTATATCCAATCTCAGCTATTTCTTCAGGAGAATAATCCTCAAAATCAAACACATTTGGAATTCTTGATGCTAATCCAGGATTCATATTAATAAAGTCCTGCATCTGCTCTGTATATCCAGCAAAGATTATCATAATTTCATTTCGATGATCTTCCATATATTTCAGAATTGTACTTATTGCTTCATTACCAAAATCTTGTTTGGATTCTGAATAAAGTGAATATGCCTCATCAATAAATAAAATCCCACCGTTTGCCTTATCAAGTATCGCCTGAGTATTTTTTGCTGTACCACCAATAATATCAGCCACTAAATCTTTTCTAGAAGCTTCAACAAACTTATCGGTAGAAACAACACCATTTTGATAAAGAATCTTCCCTAGTAATCTGGCAACAGTTGTCTTACCAGTACCTGGATTACCTAAGAACAAGGAGTGCAAAGTGACCGGTGTCGTTACTAATCCATTATCTTCACGTAACTTTTCGAATTTGGCATGATTAATAAATCTCTTTACTTGTTCTTTAACCATCTTTAGACCGTATAAATTATTCAACTGCTCTAAAGCATCATCCTCTTGTGATTTATTTTCATCATCCGATTCTTCTTTATCTTCTTGGGAATTTTGTTGGGTCTTATTTTCCAATTCAGAATTTTCATTCGACTCAGAGACTTTATTATTTGCAACTTGTGCAGTTTTTTCCTTTTCAGCTTCCTCTTTTTCTTTTGCTTCTTCTTGTCGTTTTTCTTCATCTACATTTTCTAGGGTAGCTTTATTTTCATCCACATCGGCAGTTGATTGATCATTATATCTGACAACAAACTCGCCTGTACCTGAAGATTCGACCTCATTGATTTTTAATAAACTATCTGAAAGATAAGCATAAATATCATTATCAGCTTTTTCAAATTGATTTAGTTTAACAATGGAACCATTTACTTCATAGATAGAATATCGATTTTCATTCGCACCCAAAAACTGTACATAATCAGCCGATTCAGTGACTGAACTATTATCTAAACAAATACAAATGGTTATTTGAGAATTTGAAATATTTAGTTTTGATTCTTCTAAATTAATTACATCTGTAATAGAGCTAGTAAGGGTTATATTTGCATTCTTAGAAGCATAGATCCCGTCCAAAATTTTATCAGCATTTTGATTATTATCGCTATAAATATTACATGAAATAAACTCTGCTTTGGATTCATCTTCAACATATATCAAAGGATACTTACTTTCATTTTCTACATTCTCAACATTGAATATTGTATTAGAGCTGCTAAAAGTGCTGTCTTCCTTAACATTTATCCCATTATGTTTAATCGAAGGATGCAATACTAAATTATCCAATTCAAAATGAATCCCTGCATACAAATAAAAACTAGTATTTAAGACAACTTTCTCAGGGTTATCCGTAATACCCTTGATAATCAGACTTTTGCTTAATTTGTACCCATTCTCAAAATCGTAAGTTCCTTCTTCAATAAGGATTGTGTCTCCGGACTCAGCCATTTCAAGAGCTTGATCAAAGTGCTTCTTTCCAAATCCACGTCCTACCGTAATAGTATGTTTCATAAATAATGCTCCTTTATTTATTGGCCTTGTTAACTGTAATAACTATTGATGCAATACCAATAATCCCTAAAAAGTATGAAAAGCCCCAAACAATATAATAAAGTGCTAGTTTACTTACATACCAAATAATATTTAACAGCCCAGAGTCAAAATTTGCACCTGATTTAAAATCTGGAGCCAGCCATCTTGCCACTCCAGTTAAAGAACCTGTGAGATAAACTTGTAATTGTGAAAATAAAATTAACGTGAATGGAAACAAAAGTAAATTCATCGTGTCAAGTAGTCCCCTGCCCGAGCCAAGAAACATAAAAATTAAAACTGAAGCAACATAACTTATTATCCAAAAAGATACCCCTTGGCTTTTAAAAATCTCTCCTAAACCATTCTTACTTGTTTCAGACTTTTCGTTTTTTACCCCAACTCCAAAAGACTTCTCTACATGTACATCTTTATCTACTGATTTTTCAGTACTTTTATTTTCAGAAATACTTTCTTTCTTTTCCTTCTTAATATCAGCACTATTCATACTACCAACACCAAATTTTGGCTTTTCCGTCATAGTTTAAATCCCCCTATATTCCCCAATTGAAATTATTGTCTATTAAATTTATGTTAGTATATCGTTTCTCCCAAAGCAATAATGCCAAGATATTTATTATGATTATTTTCTTCCTGAATTGTCAAACCAAGTGCAACACTTGTAATTGGTATAGATGCTAGTCAAAGGAAGTCAGTAACTCTTGAGCACACTTATATCCTAGAATCTTTCTAGGACGTTGATTCAAGACATCTTGAATACCTTGAATCTCTGTGATAGTAGCAGAACTCATTGAATGATCTTTTGGTAGAAACTCACGTATCAACTGGTTCTGATTCTCATTGGAACCACGTTCCCATGGTGAATAAGGGTGTGCAAAATACACCTCAGTACCAGTTACTTAGCTCAACTGTGCAAATTCAGAGCCATTATCAAAAGTAACCGTTTTGAAGTGAGATGGCCCATAGTCGTCAATGACATCCTGAAGTGCCCGTTGACAAGTATCTGAATGATAATTGGGTATCTTAACAATGATCTCATAGTGACTTGCACGATCGGTCAGAGTCATATCGCAACCCTTTTCCCTTTAACTAGATCACCTTCCCAATGGCCAATCTTCAAACTTTTATTAGCTTCCGGTGGTCGATTTTCAATCGACTGTCCGAGAATGTGCTTATTCAGTCGAGCATGCTTTCTATACGAACCTCTTACTCGGCGGCGTAGCTTCGCCAGTAGATCACTATTCTTAATCATTAGAAGGCCAGCATCAATGTATCGATAAACAGTAGGCGTAGATGGATAAGGAAGCTTAGGACGATGTATTTTAAACCAATTAACAAAGCTATCAACACTATGAACACGATACTTCTTGCGTAACTCTTCTTGTAGAAGTTCGAAAAACAAAGGTGCTTTCACACGCCAATCTACAGAATGACATGCTTGTCGTCGCTTTTCGTGAATCGATTGACCAGTTTCAGCAAAATAAATCACATAAGGTTTTTTGTTTGGACCAATTTGTCTTGTGGAACCACGTTTAATCTCTCGACTAATCGTACTGACATTACAGCATAAATACTGGGCAATTTTTCTATACGACCATTTGAGCTTTAAAAGCGTTTCAATAGCTTTATGTTGTACTTCATTGAGTTGTTGGTAATGGCAAGACATGGTATTCTTAGTTTGGGGCATAAAGACACTCTTTTCTTATTGGTTTGGTCACTTATAAGAATAGGTCTTTATGGCCTTTTTGGTCTAGTTGATTAAGTGTTGCACTTAGATTTTAAATCCGGGTAATTTAAAAAGCATAAAACTGAATGACAGTTTTATGCTTTTCATTTTTCTTCAAATCAAATTATTTGCATATAGATTAATTTGCTAGTAATATCATCATTTCAAAGAAAAGACCCGAAAACGTCAGCCCTCATATGCTATGTTTTCGAGTCTTTTTTTGTTTTAAACGGATTCTGAAAGAACCCAATTCATTTTCCCACTATATTGTCCGCTTGAATTAAACCCAGTAGTCTTCAATAAAATACCATCTGAATCGTTCCAAGATTTTCCAACATTAGTAACTTGATTCCCGTCAGCACTCTTATAACCGTTAGCAATATTAACAACTGCATCATTTGTTAATGATTGTTCCGAGCCACTAGAATTTTTGAAAACTAGATTACCATTAAAAGCCGTATCACCATTGTACAAACCTGAAGTTGTAGCTGATAAATGCCAAGGATTGGTCGTTCCATTTTCTCGACCATCATTCACAACAATATTCCAATCGCCTTTTCTAGGAACTAGCATTGCAGCTGTCGCTTGATTAATACTGCCAAAAGAGTAATCATCGACTTTCAATGACAAACTACCCTTTTTCGTAATAACCACCGTCGATGTAGTTGAAACATTACCGTCAGCATCCTCAACGTAAACTTTTAAAGTATTAGTTGTTTGGGTCAAATCAGCTGATGGAATATTCAAATTCAATTTACCACTGGCAGCATTACTATCTAATTTAGAAGTAGCCAAGTCCTTGCCGTTCAAATTTTCATGAACTGTGACATCAGAATTGTTAACAGTACTACCATCAACGTATGAAACAGTTCCAGTAATATTAGCATCATGACTATTATCAACAGTTAAATTACTTTGATCTAAGGCTAAACTGATAGCTTTGGCCTTTTTGATAGTGAAATCAGGTGTATTAACATCCGTAATCAAATTATCACTGTCAAAATGAGCACTAACCGTTTTAACTTTAGTAGTAGTTGTGACGTCATTAGCCACCCCATTAACCGTAATCGTAGCTTCAGAAGGTCGATATGTTCCATCCGAACTGACATATAAATCTTTAGCTATACTATGTTTTAGTCTACCTGTGTCTTTATCAATTTCACTCGCATAGATTGGCTCAGCTTTAGCATCACTGCCATCATTGTAAGTTACATAACCTAATACTTGATTAGCATCACCATTTGTAAAAGTAACATTACTTGGGAATGTGATTTGAGCCACATCATTTAACCATTTATTTTCTCCACTATCAAAACGTAGATGGTAATTAAAACTCAAACTATCACCAGAATTAACATTTCGATCAGTATCCGTTTCAGAAAATGTTTTGTTTTGCGTATTGTCAGTTATATCCGAAGTAACCGTCCCTTCAACAGAAGAAGGAATAGATTCCAATGCAATCAAATTAGGCTCATAAGCTGCACCACTAGTCGCTGTGAAGCCCCACTGCAACTTATTAGACATAGCATTCTTTCCACCAAATTCAGTCGCATGAACTGGATCACTGGTTGATACTAAAGGTGTATCACTCTTAGATCCATCCAAATTCTTATCATTATACTTATAAGTAATTCTATACGTAGAAGGATCCCAAGAGACAGTTAAATGATGCCAATTACCATCATGCAATGATGTAATATTTTGAACACCAGAATGATTCATGGAGTAATAATTATTAGTATTAAAAAAGCTGGAGGCATCATGTCTAACATAAGTACTAGCATCACCTGGATAACCATAGGCAATATGCTGCCCCGTAATATCACTTTCAGCATCAAAATCATCATTCGAAGCATTCGATTTATTAGCATTAGTATCAAATTCCAGAGCCCAGCTATCTTGAATAGCCGTATTAGCAATTGTTTGAGTGGATGTGACAGATTTATCAGTATCCATACCCCAGACTCCTAAAGTTTCACCTGTCCCAATTGTTGTACCCTTGTGAGAGAACGATGAAACACCATTAGCTGGGTTTTGTAATACGAAAGCCATCCCGTCACCAAAAGAATCACCACTATGAATGTGTTGTGATGGTCCAAAATATAACCAACATGACAAGGTCTGTTTATTATTGATATTAACGTAATTTCCGTTATCAACATTAGACCAGATAGCACCTTCCTGATTGGTGTAATTAGTCATTCTAATTGCCATCAACGGATCATAAGATGTTCCCGTAGAATGCATTGACGAGTTTTGTAAAATGGCACTATTCTGAGCACTACTACCAAATCCTGAAAAATCACCATGTAAAAATTGTGACTCATTCAATCCAAGATTATCCGGTGCTTTAGCCAGTCCCTCTCGTGTCTCTGTCATAGAGTCTTGTTGCGATGTACCAGCCTGAACCACTGTTTGTTCACTCTTGATAGCCAACCCCAATGAAGCCATCAAAAATAGAACCTTTAAAAATTTTTTCCTCATACTTACCTTTGTTTCCATTACATAGGAAATGAATCCCATAGTTATTATTATTTTTATAAAATTTCCTAATAGCTCAATAGTATATCTAATGAAAATATATTTAAACTAATATCTTTTCATTTATCCGTTTTCATACACAAAAAAATCATGAATTGAGAGATTTCTCAATAATCATGATTTTTTCTTTAATTATTTTACTTAAATACTATCCTGCAAATTCCAAGTTACAGTGGAAGTATACGTACCTGCACTTTCATATGAGCCACGCTTCAACAAGACTCCATTGTCAGACGACCATTGACTATCAATATCATAATCCTGTGCTGCTGTCTGACTTTTAACTGCACTACTGATTTCGACTTCATTATTGATTAAACTATCAGTATTGCCAGACCCATCAACGAAGATCAAACTCTGGCCATCTTTAGAATTAGTCCATGTTTCTTTATCTCCATTAACTAGCGGCGTTGCGGAAGCGAATAATTTCCAACCTGCTCCCTTTTGACGACTATCAGTTACATCAATTGACCAACCGCTTCCTCTTGGAATAATTGAATTATCTCCAAAGGATTGCGTGGTCTTAAAGTTGCTGGCCGGTGAGGTCTCTATGGAAACCGTTCCTGAAATAGTTACGGTATATGTAATTGTGTCGGAAACGTTGTAATCTTCATCATTGTAAACGTAGATTGTAACTGTGTTAGCACCTTCATGCAAATTAGAGAATAGTTGTGAAGATACTGGTAAAGCAAAAGTATCAGTTGAATTGCTGGCTAAAATTGAACTCATGGAAGTTTTAGCAATTTCACCATTTACACTGGCAACAACTGTTAACTTAGATGGATCAACAGTCTTAGTCTTGTCACTGTATGATACTTTACCATTTAACAAAACTTCTTTATTAAAACTAGTTGTGACGTCAGATCCAGTCTTGGTTAACGTAATTTTATTTGGTTGCTTAATTACGAAGGCCTTAGTCATGACATCTTTTTGCAAATCACTACCATAGAAACTAGCGTGTGCCGCTGGTACATCAGTTTCTGTAGCGGTTGTACCGGCATTAACAGTTCCTTCAAATTTAACATTAGCTGAGGTGATTCCTGTCTTGTACAAAGATTGACCTAGTTTATGTTCAATTTGATTATTAGTCATGCCGCTAAACTCACCAATTGTTTCAGTGGATGTCTTACCTGCATCATCGGTATAAGTAATCAAAGCACTACTGTAATCAATTTTATCAGGTAGATTAATTGTGGCATCAATATTTTCCCAAGGCTTTGAACCACTCAAGTAATTTAGATTATAGTTCACACTAACTTTGTCTCCTTGATGGACCACGTTAGCATTAGGATTATCAGTTGTAGCATCGGTAATTTCACGATTACCTGAAGTTTCATCAATAATTGAAGTTAAAGCATCGGCTTCAACCAAAGATGGAATAGATTCAAAGATAACTAAATTATTTTCAGAACTTGAACCAGTTGAACCGGTAAAGCCCCAATAGAGTTTATTGCTACCATTGAGATCAAAAGCAGTTGTATCAATTTTCATAACTTTAGTATTGACCTTGCCAGCACTGGTCAACTTAGGAGTCCCGTCCATATTCTTGTCATCATAATTCAAGGTCATTGTTGCTTCAGTAGAACCACTAGGTGCTGGTGTCCATGTCAATGTCACATGATGCCAGTGATCATCGGTTAAGAAATTACTACTCTTTGATGTAGTAGGAATACTAGTAATCAAATTATCATGGTTCATATAAGCACCTTCTGCCCCAAGCCCATAGGTTGACTCTCTAGCCGGATAATTGCTGGCAATATGGTTGACACCACTGACATTCTTATCAAAATTACTATCATAAGTACCAGAATTAGGATAGGTATCAAATTCCATGGCCCAACTCTTTTGAATGGCTGTTTTAGCTAGAGCAGATGTAACAACATCAACTGGTAAAATTACAGTTCCCCAGACACCTAAGGCTTCACCAGGCGTATTATCAACATCACCACTATTAGTAAAAGCACTATCTGAAACATTTTGTAAAACTAACGCCATACCATCACCAGTATTAGTACCACCAAAAGTATCAACACCGCCAAAGTACATCCACATAGACATGGTTTGACGTTTATTTACATCTATATAATTCTGTTTACTGGTATCTGATTGCGTTCTCTTGGACCAAATAGCACCAACTTTATTAGTTTGCCCTAATTCTGTTAATACGGTAACATCGGCACTTCCTTTATTACCACCTTCATTAGGAGCCAACACTTTAGTATCATTATCAGTAATTGCTGGCACATTAAACAATTCGTTAATATTAGTTAAGCCCTTAGGCAAAGTACGATCTACACCTTTATTATCTACTGTATTACTCAACACCTTACCCAAGGTTGCTTGAGTGGCAGTAGCTGCATAGGTAGTATTTGTTGAAAAACTCAATATCAAAAAAAGACCCAGTAAAATGAATCCTACGTATAGAGCTAGTAATTTTTTGATATCAATCACTCCTTTCACAATGGCATCGCTAACATTAATAACTTTATTTATATAATAGTACTAATACCATAATATGTTTACCCATGTTTAGACAAGCTTTATATCCTATTTTGAAAAAAGTATTTTCTAAATATTTATTTTTGGACAGCAAAAAAGCCTGAAGAAACGGCATTGATCATTTCTTCAGGCCTTTTATTTAAATATTCTAATTTTTTATAATTAAAAATTAAGCATTTTTAATTGCTGCATTAACAGCATCTTTTTCATCTTCAACCAAGTTAACCTTAGTCTCAATGATACTGATATCCATTGTGATTTCACGAGTCAATCCTGGTGTATTGATCTTAGGTTCAAAGAACTTCTTGAATTCTTCAAAACGTTCTGGTGTATGGAAGGCATATGATGTGACAGTGATAAATGTAGCAAATTCCATGTCACCACCAACAGTATCTTCCAACCATTGCCAGTCATTTCTGATCCAATCCCAAGCAGCTTGTTGACCTTCGTCATTATTCAAAATACCACGATACCATGCACGTAGATCTTGGGGTTTGATAATGTCAGCATTTTCAAATTTATCAACGATTTCACCAATCAACTTGCTGTCAGTTGTACTTGGAATAGCAACAGATAAATCGTTCTTGTAACTTGGATCTGAAGTTGTCTTGTATTCATTCAATAAACTATTGATTAGCTCTTCGCTACCATAGTTCTTAACTTCATTTCTGATTACTAAGAGACGAATATCAGCTGGTAAATCTGCCAAGTCATCTTTGTTAGTAACAAATAACTTATGAGCTTCAGAGATAGCTTTTTCATCCTTGGCATACAAAGCAGCACTCAAAGCGTATGGACGTGTCAATTGATCATTGATTGATTCGCCAGCTTTAGGTTCCCAGCCAAGACGAGCAACTTGTTTAGCACTCAATTTAGCATAGAAGGCTTGCAAAGCTTTTTCTTCGTCAGTATTAGGTTTAACAAATTTCTTCAAGTTATTGGCAATACGATACATTGCAGCTGTAACTGTAGATGATTCACTTTCTGAGAAGCCTTCAAGCATTGGTACAACATCAGCATATGAAATTTGACGAGCATCAGCCAAAAGACGGAGATCTTGAAGCAATCCAAGTTGAGAAATAGTATCAACTGAATCGATATTATCGAAGATATCCTTTTGAAGTGTTTCGTCATACTTAACAACAAAGTGTGAGTTGTTTCCAACATTTAGACGGAATGGCTTACCATTTGCTTTACGTAATTCTTCATAATCGCCTAAAGTAATTGTTTGATCAGCCATAATCTTAGGAGCAGCATCATAATTGCTGTTCAAAGGAACTTGCCATTGACGGCCAACTTCTTTACCTTCGCCGATAAAGAATTGTTTTTGTGACAATGTAAGTTTGCCATCAACTACACTAGCTGAAACTACTGGATAACCAGGTTGTTCTAGCCATGAGTTCATGATCTTACCAACATCCATACCTGAAGCTTCACCTAAAGCACTCCACAAGTCAGCACCCTTGGCATTGCCATACTTATGAGCTTCGAAGTATAACTTCAAACCTTTACGTAAGTTATCATCACCAAGCAAAGCACGTACCATGACAAGCATTCTAGCACCCTTAGCGTAAACAATGGCTGAATCGAACAAAGCATCAATTTCAGCTGGATCTTGGACTTCAACGTGAACTGATTGAACACCATCAGTTGCATCACGTTGTAAGGCAGCAGGAACATCTGATGTTTGGAACATTTCCCAAACGTGCCAGTCAGGTTCAATAGCATCAACCGCAACATATTCCATCATATTGGCAAAACTTTCGTTTAACCAGAGGTCATCCCACCACTTCATAGTTACAAGGTCACCGAACCATTGGTGAGCCAATTCATGAGTAACAACAGTAGCGACTAACATCTTTGTATCAATTGATGTGTTATCAGGATCAAGCAATAAGTAAGCTTCACGATAAGTTACAAGTCCCCAGTTTTCCATCGCACCAGCTGAGAAATCAGGAAGTGCTAATTGCCATGAATGTGGAAGTGGATATGGTGTTTGATAGAAATCCTCATAGAATTCAATTGCACGTTTAGCAATATCAAGGGTAAAGTCCAATTCCTTAGCTTTATGAGCTTTAGTAGCGAAGACACCAACTTCTACACCACTCTTAGTCTTGGCCTTCTTAGCTTGAAGATCACCAAAGGCAAAAGCGATTAGGTATGTTGACATACGTACAGTTGTATCGAAGTAGTGAACACCATCTTCGTTACGAATTTCTGGCATATTAGCCAAAATTGTTTCGCCAGGTTGTTCGTCGAACTTAATAGCAATATCGAATTTAGCCTTAGCTTCAGGTTCATCAACACATGGGAAGGCTTGACGAGCAAAGGTTGTTTCGAATTGTGTACCGATAATTTGTTTCTTCTCACCGTTCAATTCGTAATATGAAGGATAAATACCCATCATTGAATCAGTCAACTTAGCATCGTAACTAATTGTTAAAGTAGTTTCACCTGTCTTTTCAAGATCAATGTGAATTCCTTCATTCTCGTCATCAACTTTGAAAGGTACCGTTTCGCCATCAGCCTCAACTGATTTGATATTCAAATATTTTTGATTAATTGAGACTGTCTTTTCTTTAGCATCACCATTAATCTTAGTTGTTCCGGAAATGGTCTTAGCACCACGATCGATATCTATAAAAATATCGTAGTGTGCTGGATGAAATGTTTCATAAAAATGTTTAATTTCAGACATGAGCTACCTCTAATTTATTTTTAATATTTTTCTAATTTACTATAATGTTAACTTTATACGACTTTCTATAAAAATGAAACAATTATAACCGAATTTTGTCAAAAAAATTGATTGCAACATATTGATCCACATAATTTTATTTATACTATTATAGAGGGAGAAACATAATAAGGGAGTGTTAATATATGGAAACTGAAAAAATGATCCGTTCGCGCAAGGCCGTTCGTCACTACACTGGTCAAATCACCGATGAACAATTGAATAAGATTTTACTTGCTGCTAATGCTGGTCCCGTCGGTATGGGTGAATATAACAACTATCGTCTTACAGTTATTCAAAATTCAGATATTCTAAATAAAATGAGCGGTATCTACGATGCTCCAACTGTTATTGTGGTTTCTGCTGAAGACCCTGATGCCATGGAGGATGTCTCAGCTGGGGCCATCGTTCATAACATGGAATTAGCCGCTGAGGATCAAGGATTAGGTGCTAATTACAATATGTCTAGTGTTGGTTCAATTCCTGCCAACGTTCTACCTACCGGATTCAGAGGCATCTTTGCTCTAACTTTAGGACAAACAGACGAAAAATTTGTTCCGCGTGAAATTCCTTTAGATCGTATTAAGACTAACTTTGTTAAATAAAAAGGGTGTTTATATTGACCAATTAACTTTGGTTGATATAAACACCTTCTTTAATTTGAAATCAAAGGATTATGATTCTTTTTTCATACTCATAATATTTTTAAGAAATTCATCTGCTAATCGAGATAAAGAACGCGATTTTTTCCAAATTAAAACTGTCTTAACAGTATCAATATAATTCAAATCCTTAAAAACCAAATCACCAGTTTCATATTCTGGCTTATCAAAGGTAATCGCATTGCCCATTCCCGACATAACCATGGCTCGCATATTGTAATTCATATCATAAGTACCTGTAATTTTATAGTCACGGACATACTCATCTAAATATGAAACCCATTGTGAATGAACATCCATCTGTCTGGGGATCAACAAACGCATTCCTTTCAAATCTGAAGCCGCAAAATAATCCTTACCGGAGTTGTCATCCTTTCTAGGCATGACAACCCCGGTTTTGTTTTCAATTGGCAATGATAACTTATTATATTTATCCAAAGAATCATTCGTATAAACAACGCCAAAATCAAGAACCCCAGCATCTAAATTTCGAAAAATTTGATCAGCGTCTTGAGTATCAAAGTGAACGTTGACGTTCTCACCCTTATCTATCAATCTGGTAAAAGTCCTTGTTAAATAAGCATTAGCCTTACCTTCTCCAGCGGCTACATATAAGTCACCGGACAAAACCTTATTATTCTGAATCGTCAAAGAAGTCGAATCAACTAATTGATCAATTTCCTTGGCCCTTTCTAAAAAGAAATAACCATCGTTAGTTAAAGAAATCTCCCGCGGGCCCCGTTCAAAGAGAACTGTTCCCAATTCTTCTTCCAAATCTTTAATCTGTCTGGACAAAGTTGACTGCGAAATATGTAATTTTTCAGCTGCCGAAGTGATGCTTTTGTCGTTAACAATCTCTATAAAATACCGTAATACTCGTAGTTCCATTTTATCCATCCTTTTTAGTTATGGCTAGCATTGCAATATAACTATTTTACATCAAGCTATTCAGCACTTATATTATAAACATAAATTGATTCATACAGGAGGATTTTAAATATGGATTTATCAAATAAAGTTACTGTAATTATGGGTGCTTCATCAGGTATTGGAGCTGCCACAAGTAGATTATTAGCTAAAGATGGTGCTAAGTTAGTTATCGCTGCCCGTCGTTTAAATAGATTAGAAGAAATCCAAAAGGACCTCCCTAAAGCTGAAATTGACGCTTATAAGGCTGACGTTACAAAATTTGAAGATGTTAAGAATGTAATTGATAAGACAGTTGAAAAATACGGACGTATCGATGTTCTCTATAACAATGCTGGTATCATGCCAACTGCTCCTTTAATTGAAGGTCGTCGTGATGAATGGCAAAATATGCTTCAAATCAATATCATGGGTGTCCTAAATGGTATTGCTGCTGCTCTTCCTTACATGGCTAAAGCTAAGAGTGGTCACATTATCTCAACTGATTCTGTTGCCGGACATACTATTGGACCTGATGGTGCTGTTTACAGTGGTACTAAATTTGCCGTTCGTGCCATCATGGACGGACTAAGAATTGAGCAAGCTGAAAATAATATTAAAACTACCATTGTTTCACCAGGTAGTACTGGTACTGAATTATTCAATTCTATCAATGATAAGGATCAAAAGAAGTTTGCTCAAGATTACTTCAAGAACGTTGGTGGACTAGAACCTGAACAAATTGCCCAAGCTGTTGAATTTGCCATCGGCACCAAAGATAATATGTCCGTCAGTGAAGTAATTATTCGCCCAACTAGACAATCACTTTAATATTAAGAAGGAAAAACATGAAAACTTTGATAGTATATTACTCAAAAACTGGCGTCGTTGATAAGATGGCACATTTCATCTCTACTAAACTCGGCGACGTTGTTCTTTACAGAATTCAAACCGTCCATACTTATGCTAGCGGTATGTACGATGCTTGGGATCAAGCACAAGTCGAAATTGCTGACAACCAAATGCCTGAGTTAGCTGGAACCTTACCTAACTTAGATGACTATGACAATATCATCATCGGTGGACCAGTTTGGGGCTTTAATCCATCCAATCCCATCTTGTCCTACGTTCGTCAAAATGATTTTTCAAATAAAAACATCTTAGCCTTTTGGACTTATTATGACCATGATGAGAAATACGCCAGTGCTTTACATCGTGAAGTGCCTACTTTCAATCCGAAGAATGGTTTGGAATTAAGCATGTCGTTGATGGATAACGATAAATTATTGAATCAAAATGTCGATAAGTGGCTACAAGAAGGCAAGTTCAATTAAACATCTTTAAAAGAAAATCTGAGAATGATTTTCTTTTTTTATTTATTATTTTAGAAAGGATTCACATGCAAAAAAAATTAATTTTAACAATTGTATTACTCAGTTACTTTGTGACCGCAATTGACGCATCCATTGTTACCACAGGTTTGACAATGATTAAATCTGATTTGAACTTAAATCAGGTCTCACTATCTTGGCTTCAAAATGCCTATTTGTTAGCCTTCGGCGGCATGGTTCTTTTGGGAGGACGATTAGGTGATCTTGTTGGAAGAAAAAGAATATTTATTCTCTCTTTAGCCTTATTCGGTATTGGATCATTATTCGCCGGTATCTCTCAAGAGGCCACATTAATGATTTTGGCTAGATTTATTCAAGGCATCGGTGCCGCCATTTTAGCCCCTACCTCTTTAGCATTATTGATGGACAACTTTGAAGGACCTGAAAGAATCAAGGCCATTGCTTGGTACAGCTCCGTCTCCGGGATTGGAACTAGTGTCGGCATGGTTTTAGGTGGCTTCTTGGCTAGTACTTTATCGTGGAGATACGGTTTCTTTATCAATATTCCTTTAACTATTTTTATGATCATTGTTGCAATCAAAGCGTTAGAAACACAATCTATCAAGAAAGAACGTTATGACGTTTGGGGTTCACTTTTCTCAATTCTGGGATTATTTGCTCTAGTTTATTCCATCAACGGCGCCAAAAATATTTTGCTTTGGTTCATTTTGGCTCTTATCTTATTAACCACATTTATCATAATTGAAGCGAAAGTTAAAAAGCCAATGATGCCTCTGTCACTGTTCACCGATCGAAGTAGAGTTATCGCCTATCTAGTCAGAGCCATGTTTGTTGGTTCGATGATGGGATACTTCTTCTTTGCCGCCGAGTTTCTTCAAGGAGTTTTGCATTATTCTCCTTTGATGACAGGTTTTGCATTCTTCCCACTAACCTTCTGTACTTTTATTGCAGCTCTCAAGGTTCCTGCAATGGTTGATAAACACGGTAACAAGAATACATTATTATTAGGTATGATCTTTTTAGTCTTAGGATTTAGTCTAATCATTTTAATGTCTGGTCTTAGAGGATTCTGGGTTAATATTGGTATTCCCTCTATTCTATTAGGATTCGGACAAGGATTTGCAATGAGTCCTCTAACTAATCTTGGAATTCAAGGTGCCAGTCGTGAAGATTCTGGTGCGGCCTCTGGCTTAGTCAATGCTGCTCATCAAATTGGTGGCTCTATCGGTATTTCCATTATGGTAGCTTTAACTGCACAATATACTGCCACATCGACTATTTTCAAATTTGCTATGATTATTGGCCTAATCATTAATATAATTGGTTTGATAATCTCATTTATTGTGGATTCAAAATAGTTTCAAGATATAGTAAAAATCCAGTAACTCAAAATTGAGCTGCTGGATTTTTTTTTTTAAATTTTAACTTTTGTAATGGATGCCAGTTCTTGTAAATAGGCATTTTGTAAATGTTCATCATCTGCCCTTTGGTCGTATCGGCTTAATTTTTTATGATGGAAATAATTACCGGAAACACTCTTATCTTCCAACGTTGCCAACCATACTTGAGTCATATAACCCTCTGTCAAATCATCCGTTGCCATTCTGCCACCCATTTTAGTTGGAACCCAACCAGGATCAACCGCTGTTACTACTATGTCAGAGTTTAATCGTGCCAATGCTTTAGTTAAAAGAACTAATTGCAATTTTGATGATGAATAATCGGTCGTTTGATGAACTAAATCCATAATATCTAATCTAGCTCCAACATGTATTCCTAAAGATACATAAATAATTCGTTTAGGAGTTTCGATCAATGCTGTTAAAAGATAAGGAGCTAGATCATTCACTTTAAAGGTTAATGTTGTTCCGTTATATTCCTCTATGATCTTTGATTCATTTTTAAAATACTTGTTAGTTGTATGAATACCTTCTATTTATTCAATTGATTTTCAATTAGATAGATCAATATCTTCTAAATTTATAAGGTGTGTATGGTGCCGTATTTTATAGTAAAAAAACAAAATCAAAAAAATTATAATGCTTAAATAAGTCACAATTATACTTTTCCAATCAAAAGTTACAAATGCATCAACATTTTGACCAACTATAACAATTAGGCAAAGAGCAAACGCAAAAATTGGTCCAAAGGGAAAAAACTTAGATTGATATTTTAACTCAGACAAATCATGTCCTTGTTTAATAAAAGCTCTTCTAAATCTAAAATGTGCTATGGCTATTCCTAACCAAGCTAAAAATCCTGATAATCCTGATGCATCAATCATATAGTTATACGCTTTTGCATCAAAAAATTGGGTTGACCAAATTATTAAGCTGACAAACGTTGTTCCCATCAAAGCAAAAATCGGTATTCCTCTATCGTTCGCCTTACCAAAAATTTTCCAAGCATATCCTTCACGTGCTTGAGAGTATAGCATTCTAGTTGACCCGTATAACCAAGAATTTGCGGAAGATAATACGGCCACTAAAATAACTGCATTCATTACACTTGCAGCGGCAGCTAGTCCGACTCGCTTAAAAATCAATGTAAATGGACTGGTCAAAATATCTTGAACATTCGCATTCAATAAGTTTTTATTTGTATATGGCAAAATACAAGCAATTATAAAAATCGTCAAAATATAAAAAATAATGATTCTCCAAAAAGTAGAGTGAATTGCTTTGGGAATACTTTTTTCTGGATTATTAGATTCCCCCGCTGCAATTCCAACCATCTCTGTTCCTTGAAAAGAGAATCCGGCTACAACAAAAACACTGAGTATTCCACCGAACCCATTAACAAATGGTGCTTTTTTATAAGTGAAATTTTTCAATCCTATTGCTTGATGTCCTCCCATAATTCCTAAGATAACTGCTACTCCTACAATTAAGAACAAAATTACGGAAACAATCTTTACCATGGCTAACCAAAACTCAGTTTCACCATAAGATCGCACTGAAATAAAATTTATAAAGAAAATCAAAAAAAATGTAATTAATCCAAAAATCCACGACGGAACTTGAGGAAGCCAAAAATTCATAACAATTCCTATTGTGGTAGCTTCTACAGGAACTGTTATTGTACAATTCAACCAGTAATTCCACCCCATTGCGAAACCCAGAGAATGTCCGACATATTTATTAGCATAGGCTGCAAAAGAACCACTTAAAGGATCATGAGTTGCCATCTCCGCCAAACTAGTCATCAAAAAGTAAACCATTAATCCCATAGCTAAATATGCTACCAAAGAGCCACCTGGTCCAGCGGTAGTTATTGCCGACCCACTAGCTATGAAAAGTCCAGTTCCAATCGATCCTCCCAGGGCTATCATCGTTAGATGTCTGGTCTGAAGTGATCTTTTTACCTCTGCCATTTGAACTTCTTTTGCCATTATTAACTCAGCCTCTTAACCAGATTGTACCAAGTTTCGTCAGCGTGGTCTGAATCAGCAACGCCTTTATTTTCAAAGCCATTTTTTAAATAAAACGGTATATTACGATCGAGACTTGTTAGTGAAATAGTTTCTCTTTGATGTTTTATAGCGTCCTTCTCCACCGCATCTAGTAATTTGCTACCAATACTATGTCCTCGATATTTAGGATCAATTGCAATTGTAAAAATAATTTGATGTCCACCACTTGCTAAATTAGTGGGCGTATCTTCGTACATCCAATCCTCTACATATGGTTGCTTAGTTGCTGGTCCTACAACAAAACCTACCACTTGATTGTCAATTTTGGCTACTAGAAAAGTATCAACCAGTTTTTCAATACGATCACGATATTGCGTTTCAGTTCCTGCTTCTTCTGCAGTAAATCCCAAACGTTCAATTCTCAAAATCGTTGGTAAATCTTTTATTGTTACATGTGTTATTTCCATTTTTAAAAACCTCATATCCTGTATAATTAACTTATGACACAATCCTAACAAAATTTATAATTAGTGATTATCAGATATTCCACAGTTAAAGTGGAAATTTTGGAGGATGACTAATGAGACCCTTTTTTAATCAAGATAATCTGAATATTCGGATTTTGGATATTCTTGAACAACAAAATAATTGCAGTTACACTGAACTCGCCGAATTATTAAAAATAGATCGAGCTACTGTAACCAAAGCAATTAAACAACTTACACATATAATCGATCAACAAAGCTTAAACGATATTAAAATCACGTTGTCCAATCAAGGCATTGATTACCATCGTGTTGCCAAATTTAATTTAGCTGCCTTATTACCCATGCTAACTGATCAGCGAACAGCTATCATTTTTGAAAGTTCTTTTAATGAACACTACTCAACCATCTCAAGCCTAGCTAATAAAATCTATGTCAGTGAATCAACCACTCGGCGCTTAATCAATCTTGTTAATGATACTTTAATTGACTACCGTATCCAGATTGATCCTAAAAGTTTACATTTGATTGGGCCAGAGCCCAACATTCGCTATGCGGCTTTTCAATATTATTGGAATACTTATGGTAGTGTTACTTGGCCTTTTTTTGTAAATGAAGAAGAAATCAAACAAAACTCAAATGTTCCTAGTTATGACAAATTACGTTTTAGTTTTTGGCTGGCCATTTGTAAACAGCGTCAACTTAAACAACATCATTTAGAAATTTCAGAACTAGAATTTATCAATCTAATACGTAAAGTAGATTTCTTACAACTAAATAAATCTGGCTTAGATCAAGTCAAACAATATTGCCATTTATTTGGTAATGTTCCACTATTGTACGACCGTCAAAAACAATTGGATGAATATTTACAATTCATATCTGCTGGTAAAAGGCATTTTCTTTTTACTCAGGCCAATCATCAAAAATTACTGGCTCTAAAATTATGTGAATTATCTGCTGACAAGAATTTAAAAGAACATCTTAAATTTTCCATGGTAATAGACTCAGACTTTTTCAATCGTCAGCAATTAATTCAACAATTAGTACAATATTTTAATAAGGTTGAACTGGAAGTAATGGAAAATCAACAACAATCAGACTTTATTCTAACCAATCTCACTCTACGTAATTCTAAAACCCCCACTCTTTTCATCAATGTCCCTTTAAATCCTTTAGACTATGAAATGATCGGTAGACAAATAAAAGAAATAGTCAAAAAAATCTAGTGTAGTAACCAATTCCAATAATTGGTTTTTACACTAGATTTTTTATTCTCTAATATGCACTGGCAACTTGTTTAGTAACGGTCCATTCACCATTCTTTTTCTCAAAATACATTTTCATTTGTAGAGGCCAAGTATTTACACCGCCATCCCAAATCTTGGCTTGAACTCGATTCTGACCTACTAAGCTGGCTTTATTACCATCAATTTCAATATTCTTAATATTATCTTCTTTGGAAGATAAATATTGCATTTCGTCATTTTGAATTTGATCAATCCATTCTAATTTTGGTTGAACGTAACCCGTCATATGGGTCAAAGTCATTGATGAAGCTAAAATTTCGTTTAAACGATTAATATCTTTCTTTACCATTGCTGTATTTTCATCACGGTATAATTGCATAATTATTTCTTTATCCATCATTTCTATCACGCTTTCCTAACTTACAAAGAGCATGATACCAACATTTTCACACTTAAACTATTCTAAAATTAGGGATTATTCATAAGTAAAAGTTATGCAAAACTTTGTTTCAATAAATCCGCAAACGTTTCGATATAATAACCAGAATTGTCGGCCTGCCAATAGGCGTAATAATTCTGAATCAACTTGCGATCACCTTTTACTAAGGGAATCATTTTCACGATGTCTTGATCCAATTGCTTACGCATTCGATGATTAATTATCAAATAGCCTTGATTAGAAGCAATCAACATCTGGGCCTCATCATAATTCTTTGCCAAGATGAATTCACTCTTCACGCCTAAAACGTCTCGATAATACGCTTCTTCAGCTTCCTGTTGATTACCATCTAGAATTAAGATACACGGTATATCAGCCAAATCAACGATATCAATTTTTTTATTATCAACTGGTAAAGAATGATTTACCGCAACCATAAATTCACTAGATGTCAAAAACTCATTTTGATATTCATTAGATAAGGCCCGACGCTGATCTGAAAAATTTAAATCTAACTTATTTGTACGTAACAACTCATAAAGTTCTTCATGGGTCCCACTGCTAATCTTGATTTTAACCTTAGGAAACTCCTGCGTAAATTTAGATACCGTTTGTAAAAATTCAGTCGTTCCGAAACTTCTTAAATAACCAACATGGAGTTCTACTTCATCATTCTTTTCAAATTTAATAGTATTCTTAACTAATTGATCAACATCCGCCAAGACATCCTGACTATGCGTATAGAAATATTGACCAGCTTCAGTCACTTCAAAGCTACGACCTTTCCGGTTCAACAATTTCACGCCCAGACGACTCTCTAATTCTTTCATCTGTTGTGAAATAGCTGATTGTGAAATATTACAATCGACCGCTGCCTGCGTAAAACTGTGATTTTTTACGATTGCTATAAAGTATTGCATTTGTTGAAACATTTTTGCACCTCAATTTTTACTATTAATTTGCATATTCCTAAACTATTATTAATATTATAAACAATTTCACTAAAAGGAAATGATAATATGCGTAAGTATACTTCTATCTTAACTACAGTGTTATGGGCTTTAATCATTGCATACGCTATAAAGAATGTTGCCATCAATCATGGAGTTTACAATTTCGATATCAGTCTTAATTTCAAAGATCCATTTGGATGGCTTTTCTCAATCACATTATTAGTCACCGCTTTTGACTATATTTGTTACCATTTAATTTATCCTAAAAAAAAGTAGTCTCTGTCAAAGAGACTACTTTTTCTTATTTTGTATTCAAACCAACGCTATCATGTGAATAGTAATTATCGTCAGCAATCGCGTTCTTTACAAAATCAGCAATTGAACTGATTGAAACGTCATGTCCTCCAAAGGGTTCACCCTTCTTTGTAATTTCATAGTCAACAGGTCCATTAGTAAACCAACCAGGACGAATAACTGTGTAATTCAAATCAGAATCCTCAACCACATCAGCTGCTTCACGATATGAACGTAACATTGAATTACTACTCAAGTTACCACTGGCACCAACTGAAGCGGGTATTTCATCATAAATACCCATTGATGTGATGAACAACAAGCGTGAAACGTTATTACGATCCATTGCTGCAACAATCTTTTTAGCAAATTGGCCTAAATTACCGCTTAAGGCGACAAAAACTGCATCTTGCCCAGCAATAGCTTTATCCAAATCACTATCTTTCGTTACATCCCCAGCCAAAACTGTTTCACGGTCACTGGCATTCAAACGACTGGCGCTTCTAGCAAATAAAGTTAATTGATCGTCAGTTTCATTCAATAATGTTTGACGAACGGCACTACCAATCGTACCAGTTGCTCCAATAATTAAAACTTTTTTCATCATTTTCTCCTATTTATCACTCACAACAATCAAAGATTTGATAGCTGTACGTTTATCCATTGCTTCATATGCATCTTGAATTTCATCAAGTGTGAATCTCTTAGTAAAGACTTTTCCGGGGTTAATTTTGCCACTCAAAACAGCGTCTAATAAAACATTCTTATCATCAGTTGTTACTGAAGCAATTCCACCACGTAAACCAATATTTTTCCAGAAAAGATTATTAGTATTCATTTCAGCTTTTTGCGGTACACCAACACGTCCAACGACAGCACCGGGACGACCTACTTTAACGGCTGTATCAACAGATTGTTCTGTTCCGACACATTCAAGAACCGCATCAGCACCTGTACCAGTTAATTCCATAACTTTGGCAACTGCTTCGTCACCACGTTCAGGAATAATATCGGTTGCACCAAATTCTTTAGCCAACTTTTGTCTATCTTCATGACGACTCATGGCAATAATTCTCTTAGCGCCTAACAGATGAGCTGAAAGAACACCACTCAAGCCAACAGCACCATCACCCATAACAACTACGGTGTCACCTTTTTTTACTTCAGCACTAGTTGCAGCATGGAAACCTGTTGCCATAACATCAGCCAAAGCTAGAAAATTATTAAGCATATCATCAGAGTAATCTTCAGGTTGACCAGGAATCTTAACTAAAGCCCAGTTAGCATTAGTGAATCTCAAGTATTCACCTTGATAACCACCATTGCCACCAGCTTCTTGATTCAAACAATCACCATCAAAACCAGCTAGACAAGCAGCACAGTGACCACATCCATGGGTGAATGGAGCGATAACGAAATCACCGACTTTAACATCCTTTACTTCTGAACCAACGGATTCAATGATACCAATTGCTTCATGTCCGACAGTTGAACCTGGTTCACGTTTTGAAATACCACGATACCACCAAAGATCAGATCCACAAACACAAGCACGAACAATTTTAATAATTGCATCAGTTGGTTTTTGAATTTCTGGTTTAGCGTATTCTCTAATTTCCATTTTTCCTGGTTCTACAAAGGTCGCTGCTTTCATAATTAAAATCTCCTCAAAAATTTATTTTTGTGCTCCAATATTACGTACCTCTGAAACATTGCCGTACCAATATTGAGCGGTAATACCACCATCAGCCAAGAAATCACTACCCGTAATAAAGGCACCACGACGATCCATTAATAATTCAGCTAAATTAGCAATTTCGTCTGGCGTACCTGGACGTTTTGTAACCATTGAATCAAACATTTGCTTGTAGCCTGCACCACGTGGTCCATTCAATTCATCAACAGCTAACGGTGTCATGATAATACCAGGACTAATTGCATTGATTCTAGCACCACGTTTTTGCCACTTAACTGATTCGGCGGCCACTCGTAAAACATTAGTCCGTTTAGCATATTGATAGGCTGCCAACGAATCTTTGATAACATCTGGTTGTAAAATTGATAGATTTAATAGTTCTTCAGTCGGTGTCATTGCCAAAGCTTGATTATCCTCTAGTGACAAAGCCGGCAAACGATGACCCGATTGTGATGAAATCACGATTCCTGCTCCGCCGGGAGCCATTACTTTACCAAATTCTTCTAATAAAACCGAAGTTCCATAAAGATCTACTCTCAAAACTTGTTCAGGACTAGCTTGTGAAGGTGAAACCCCGGCTGCGTTGACCAATCCCATAATATTGCCAAGAGATTGAGCTTTTACAACTACCTCTTTAATAGATTCTCTGGAAGAAAGATCTGCCTTGATTGTTTCTACTACAAAGCCTGCTTCCGTTAAATGTTGTTTCATTTCGGTTAATTTATTTTCATTGTAATCAGCTAGTAATAACTTACGACCAGCCGAGACTCTTCTAACAATTGCTTCACCGATTGAACCGGCACCAAACAATACGATAACTTCATTATTCATTTATATAACTTACCTCTTACTTGCTTCATCAACTTAACTTACAAGTGATATCTTACAGGCAAACCGTATTTCAACCAATTTCAAATTCAAAAGCAATTGATAAGTTTAACTTATGAATGGTAATAAAAAAGAACGCTAATTAGCGTTCCTTCAATTTTCCAACCTCATTTAACTTTGCCAAAACTGAATGTTTATGTGGTGATTTCATAATAGCCTCAGACAAATCATTACCAGCAACGTTGCCATGATGTTTCCCACCTTGCCAAGGTTCCACGTCAGTTACATCGTAGACAACACCATCAATAGCTACATAAGCTGGTTGGCCATTTTCACCATTATATTTTTTTAATTCCTCAAGTGTAAATTGCTTCATCTAATCAACCTCACTTCATAATTTGTCGAATCTAGCTTCATTATGCCATGTTTCAGACGCAAAAGAACATTTTTATCACTCGTAAAATTTGTTGAATTCAACATCTAAATCATTTTTGGCTTGTTCCATAGCTTCGTTAACATCGACACCATTAGTTTGCAATCCTTGGGCACGCACAATTGAGAATTTGTCGAAGCCCATAAGTTCTTCAAAGATACCTTGCAAGTACATTCTAGAGAATTCCAATGGTGTATAGCGGTCATTGTTGGTATAAATCGAACCACTAGCTTGAAGTAACATCACTCTATAGTTGTCTGTCATCAAACCAACTGAACCTTCAGCCGTATATTTGAAAGTTTCGTGTGCCACCAAAATATTGTCGATGTAATCTTTCATCTTAGAAGTCACGTTAAAGTTATGGAGCGGTGAAGCAATGACAATTCGGTGATGGGCTTTAAATTGTTGAATCAAATCCTGATTTATTTGAAAAATTCGTTTTTCTTCATCATTTAAAGAAATGTGATTAGCTTGTTTTTCCCAAATACCTAAAAGTTGATCCGTAGTTAGCTGAGGAATCTCCATGTCATAAAGATTGATTAAGTCGACTGTTTCATTAGGGAAAGCTGTTTGAAACTTCTTGAGAAATAATTGTTGAAGTTTAATTGAGTAGTGATCTCCATTACGAAAATCTGGTTGAGCGTTAATAATTAATGTTTTCATTTTTAATTCATCCTTGTCTTAATTGATAAGTTAATACTACAATTTAAAGGTGACAATCTATGACACCATTAAGGAAATAAAAATGAATAAAGCTGAACGACTCAATCAAGAACTAATTTTTCTCAGTAACAAATCAATTTTTCACATCAACGACTTAGTAGCCGAATTTCAAATCTCTAAACGGACAGCCTTACGCGATATCACTGACCTCGAAGATATGGGTTTAAGTTTCTACACCGAAAATGGCCGTTATGGCGGATTTCATATCGTCAATCGCCAACTATTGATTCCCGTAACTTTCAATCTCGAAGAAATCAACGCTATTTTCTTTGCCCTCAATGCTCTAAGCTCCCTTTCTGCCACTCCATTTGAGAAACCCTACAAACATATTTCCGACAAATTAATGGCGACTCTCCCCAAAATTCAGCAACAAGCCGTCGTCAAATTACAAAAATCAGTTCAATATTATAAAATACCTTCCATTTCGGCTCCGACTGATTTAAATATTATTTTGCAATCAATTTTAGAAGAAACTGCTCTGAGTTTAACCTTTCATAATAAGAAACAAACGATTCAAATATTCGATCTGTTATATCGTCACGGAATTTGGTTCTGTAATATTTATAACTTTGAAAATAAAAAATGGGCCACTTATCGTTGCGACCAAATGGAAGATTGTTCACTCAATCGCACCCAATCAACTCTAACCCACGCACAACTACAAAAAATTCAGGAGAATTATGAAAGAAACTACCATAACATCCCCTTTGAATGCAGTCTGACTCCGCTTGGTGTCGAATTATTTCAAAAAAACAATTATCCTAATATGAAACTGAAACAAGTTGATGGGCAATATTATCTCTATGGCGGTTACAATCAAGAAGAGTTCGACTACATGGTCCAGTATCTTCTTTCATTGGGAAATAACGTCAAAATCAACTATCCTCAAGCTCTAAAAGATTCCTATTTGGATGAACTTCGAAAAATTATCGATCAATACTAAAAAGGAACTTCATTAACAAATTACGTTAACGAAGTTCCCTCTATATTCAATATATTCAATTATTTACGATTAATTCTAACTGGAGACACTGCAGGAGTACTCTCCAATTTCTTAAAAATTAGTGTTAATAATACGATTGATGATAACCCCATGATTTGTAACATAATGTCATCCTTTCCATTAGCTCTTTAATTTATCTTGATTTGATAAATCATACTCTTTTGGAAATATAATTTACAACTATATTGTCTCATGAAGTACGACTTTTTTTCACATATCTTGCTCACCAGTTGTCAATTTTTCTTAATTCCTCTTTAATAAAATTAAAAAAATAAGTTGTGCTCATTTAATATTTGAGTAATAATGAAAATTACGTTTTTCTTTTTTATTAGGGGGATTTTCATGAAAAATATTTTTAAAAAAGAAAGTGTTGAAAACTATGTCAAAGCCGATTCTCACTTGGTGAGGACTTTACACGCTAAAGACTTAGTTGCACTTGGAATTGGTGCCGTTATTGGTACAGGAATTTTTATTCTACCAGGACATGAAGCAGCTCTACATGCAGGACCAGCCGTTGTTATTGCTTTTCTGGTGGCAGCGTTAGTCTCTGGAATGGTCGGTATGGCTTACGCTGAATTCTCGTCCGCTATGCCAGTTGCCGGTTCAGCCTATTCCTTTGGTTCTGTTATCTATGGTGAATTCGTCGGTTGGCTACTCGGTTGGGCTTTAATCCTTGAATATTTCTTGGCAGTTTCAGCTGAAGCTACCGGTTTTGCCTCATACTTCAATGACAATATCTTAGCGGCCTTTGGTATCACTTTACCAAAAGCCCTACAGGCCGGACCTTTAGAAGGTGGCGTTATTAATTTAACTGCTGGTCTTATCGTTTTGATTGTTTCTTTCATTATTTTCCACGGTGTCGACTTATCTAAACGAATTGAAAATATTGCCGTAGTCGTTAAAGTGGCGATTATCATTCTCTTCATCGTAGTCGGAGTCTTCTATATTAAGACATCCAATTATGTACCATTCTATCCAGCTAAATTCCATTCATCACCATTCGGTTTGGGTGGTATTTCTACCGCTGCCGCTACTGTTTTCTTTGCTTTCATCGGCTTCGATGCTTTAGCAGCTAATTCGGCTGAAACAGTTGATCCAGGTAAGAATGTCGTTAAAGGTATTATCGGAACTGTTATTGTAGCCGTTGTACTTTACGTAGCCTTTTCATTCGTTCTGACAGGAATCGTTCACTATACTAAATTGAACGTTGACGATCCAGCAGCCTATGCGTTGAAAGTCATTCATCTGGGTGCTTGGAATAAAATTATCACTTTAGGCGCTTTGATTGGTATCTTTACAGCTATGATCACTATGTTCTTCGGTGGTTCCAGATTAGTTTACGCACTTGGACGTGATGGTTTATTACCTAAGTTCTTAGGCCACGTTAGTTCTAAACGTGCTGTACCAACTAATGCGATTATTATCGCAACCATTATCCAAACATTTTTCGCAGCTTTAGTACCATTAACACAATTAGCTTCCTTGATTAATGCTGGAACATTGTTAGCATTCGCCTTTATCTCATTTGGAGTTATTCCTTTGAGACATCGTAAGGATATTCCAAATAACGGCTTCAAAATGCCACTATATCCAGTGTTACCAATACTTTCAGGACTATTCAGTGTTTACTTCATTGTCATGTTACCAAACTTGACTAAAGTATCCGTTTCATTCTGGTTGATTTTAGGTGTGATTTTCTACTTTGCCTATGGAATCAGACATTCTAAACTACAACAGGATAATTAAAATTACGAAAAGAGTAACGTTTCTTTAAACATAGAAACGTTACTCTTTTCGTTTTTACTCAATTATGTCATTAACTATTCTAATAACATCAAAGAAAGTACTATCATCTAGCTCTCCAATTTTATCAATCTTTCGAGCTTTATAATCAAAGGTATGTATTTGTAGAGGATTTATAAATCCATCTATTCCTAAAACTTCCGTAATGGGGATCAAGCCTGTCATTCTTAAATGATTCTTCTTGGCATGAGTTATTGGACAAACCAAAACCAAATTTGTAACTTTACTATATTCTTTATTACTCAAAACTAAGGCCGGACGTCTTTTCCCAATCTCTTTACCTGATGATAGATTGAAATTTAGCCACACTACGTCCTGTTTTTCAGGAATATATTCAGTCAATTTCTTCCTCTCCTATTGATTCATCGTTGAATTCTTCTTTTTGTTTAAGATTATGTTCTTTAAGGAATTTTTTATCTTTAAAAATATTAGTTTTCTTGGGGGAAAACACGATTGAACCATGACGGCCTTGAAACACTTCATATTCTCCATCGGTCGGTTTTATATTTTGAGGTATAGTAAAAACTTTAGAATTACCTACTTTTCTTGCTTTAACACTCATATCATCGCCTCCGTATATACGAAGTATATATTTACACTAATTTGTAATCAACTTCTTATACTTATAAATACGAAAAAAGGTTTAGAACATGGTCTTTCCTGCTTAAAAAATAAAGCAGATAATCAAAATACGATTACCTGCTTTATTTCGTTCTTTATTTAGCCCATTTATTCAAAATCAATTGCCCAATTTCTTGCCAATGTGTTTCTAAAACAAAGTGACCACCATCTAACAAGTGTACTTCTGCATTCTTGTCATTTTTGGCAAAGGCTTGGGCACCTTGATAAACGAAACTAGGATCGTTTTTACCCCAGGCTGCAATAATTTCAGGTTGATAATCTTTAACATATTTTTGATACTTAGGATAATTAGCCACGTTACTTTGATAATCAAAAATCAAATCCGATTGTCTTTCGGCGTAATCGGGAGATTCTGTGTAGTGAATGTCCAAAGTATAACCATCCGGAGATACGCTACCCTCTTTTTCACCACCAGTATATTGGCCTTTAATCGTTGCTGGTTGGAATGCTGACTTATAACTTTCACGTAATTCTGGTGTAGGGTTTTGCCAATAGTCTTTACGGCCTTCCCACTTCTTACCTAATCCTTCTTGATAAATATTACCGTTTTGACTGACGATTCCCAAAATTCTTTCTGGATATTTAGTGGCAATATTGAAACCAATCGGTGCACCATAATCAAACACATAAAGATAAAATTTATCAATTCCCATAGCATCTAAGAATCCATCGACATAATTAGTTAAGTTGGCAAAAGTATAATTAAATTTTGTATGTTCCGGCGCAGCTGATTGACCGAATCCGATGAAATCTGGAGCAATCACATGAAAATCATTCTCTAACATTGGCATCAAATTTCTAAACATATGACTGGCAGTTGGAAATCCGTGTAATAACAGGAATGTTGGCTTACTGTTATCACCACTTTCACGATAAAAAACATCTAATCCATTTACTTTGATTGTTGAAAATTTCATATTTAGCGACCTCGTTTTTTGTTTGAATTAACTTACAACAACAGTATATGGTCGTTTGGATATATAATAAACCATGATAATGAGAAACTAGCCATACCAAAATTCATATATCAGGAGTTAACTATAAATACAAATACTCTACAAATGTTCATTACTATCGCTCAAATTGGCAGTATCTCCGGTGCCGCTGAAGAAATGGGCTACGCACAATCAAACATTTCTGCCAAATTACGACAATTAGAAAACGATTTGAATACTAAATTATTTTTTCGAACCAATCGCGGTATTACTCTAACTGATAATGGTAAAGACTTCTACGCCAAAGCCATTAAAATAGTCAGCCTAACTGACGATGCTATCAATCAACTGCAACATCCCGAAGAAATCCATGGTAATTTGAAAATTGGCACTTTACAAACTGCGGCTTCGACTTTTCTGCCTCAAATACTGTCCAAATTTCACCAACAAAATCCTCAAGTTGAACTTTCAATCGAGACTGGCACAACTTTACTGAGCGCTCAGAGAATTCTCAATTATGAATTAGATGGCGCAATTATTGGTGGTAAAGTCAGCAATCAAAAGCTGGTTGCACTACCTTTAATGTCTGAAAAACTCTGTTTGGTAACTGCTAATACTCCTGACATTGACATCGATAATTCTTCTCTACTAGTTTTTCCAGTTGGATGCGCTTATCGTAAGACTCTGGAAAGTTGGTTAGATTCAAAACAAATCATGATTCATCATCCGATTGAATTCAATTATCTAAACGCTATTATCGCCAGTGTTAGCGCCGGTTTAGGTATCAGTCTCTTACCACAAAAAGTTGTCCAACCCTATTTAGATCAGGGAACTCTCAAAGCAATCGAATTACCTGATCAATTTTCAATCTTGCCAATTTCTTTTATTTATCGAAGAGATTACATTATTACCCACTCATTTAAACAATTTCTAGAGAATTTAAAATAGCAGCCACTGGATTTTCCAATGACTGCTTTTTAATATTTTAATTTATATGTAAATTTAGAAGTACAGTTCCAAAAGTAATAAGAATAATTCCTGACACTGTAATCCAACTAATCGGTTCGTGCCACAACACTACCGATATTATAGTAGTGATAACTATTCCCAATCCTGCCCAAAGTGCGTATACTACATTCAAATCAATTGACCGCATACTCAAAGATAAAAAATAAAAGCAAAACAAATATGCAAACAAACTCCCCACTGTAAATAATGCTTTGGTAAAACCATCAGACAGCTTTAAGAGATTTGTCCCTATCACTTCACCGACGATTGCCATCCCTAAATATAAATATCCCATTTTAATGCCTCACTTTTCAGAATTTTATTTCATTATCCAAAAAGTTTTTCCACTTGGATTCCCAAGCACAAGCATATCTCAATATATAATCTATTTTCATAACAAACGGTATTATATCGTGTAAAATTCAAAAAAATCAAGATTCAATTTTCTTTTGTCGTTCGTTTTTTTGAGCTTGTTCTTGAACAGCTTTGAATAAAGTATGACTATCACTATTGGGTTTTAAAATACTCAGGTTATAAAGTGAATTAAGATTTGCTACCTCAAAAAATCTTCGCAAATTTCTTAATTTTGCACTCTCATCCTCAGCACTACCAATCCACCCCTTATCGACCATTTGTTCATAGGGAAAATTTTGGGCCAACTTGGATTCACTCTCATTATTCAACTCACGTTGTACACGGGCTAAGCGTTCTCGATAACGTAATTCCAACTCACTCCAAACCTTTGCTGGAATTCCTAAAACACTCTCTAGCCTTTGCGCCACGTCAAAAGTTAATTCAACCTTTCCATTAATCAAATGGCTAATATGTTTTTCACTCATATCCATTCTTATGGCAAATTCTTTTTGAGACATATGACGACTATTCAATTGTTCTTTAATAGTTGCCCCAGGCGGAACTGCAATTGTTTTTCTACTGTGCATAATCATTAATTATCCCTCCAAGGAAAAATTTACCTGTAAGGTAAATTTGTATTAACATTCTAAATTTTATTAATCTACATTATTGATTTCGATTAAATATAAATCTCATTTTTAATCGGAAAATTCACTATCGTATAATATATATTGAATCCTAAATACAGAAAGAATTGAATAAAGTGGACAATACTGATCTTAAAATATTAAAACAATTAAATAGAGATAGTCGCATTAAGAAAAACAAATTAGCTAAACTCGTTAATCTCACTCCACCGGCCGTTGCTACCCGGATCGAACAACTTGAAGACGAAAAAATTATCAAAAAATATACTATTGAAGTCGATCTAGATAAAATGGGTTACAATTTTCAAGTTTTTATTCAAACTAAGATGGATTATCGTAGTAACAAGAAATATCTAAATTTTATTCATTCTAAACGAAACTTTATCCGCCATCATTATAAGATATCCGGACAAATGAATTATATGATTCACGGTGCTTTTCGTTCCAATTCAGAACTCAATGATTTTCTCACCGAATTAGAAAAATATGCTAATTACCAGGTTCTCAACGTGATTTCGGAATTGATTTAATTTCATAAAAAAAGCTTCATCACACTCAATAATTGAATGCGATGAAGCTTTATTAATTAGCTTAAATTTCTTCTTTAGCAGCTTTTGTTTCTGCTTCTGTTTCTTCAACCTTAGCAACTGTCTTTTGCATCTTACCCAATACTCCACGAGCAATTGGTCCAACAATCAATAGTTGTAAAGGTAGAGCAACAATCAAATTAAAAATCCAAGTATGACCATAAGTAGCTAGTACATGTCCTTGAGATAACTTGCCCTCAACGGCGATTCCGAAGAATGACATCAAAGTTACCATACCAAAAATCATCAAAACTGAGATTGTAATACCGATCAAAATAGTGTTTTTCTTCATATAATCATTAATAATATATTTGAAAGCTAATCCTTTAGCGATTGGTCCAACAATTAGTAGATCCAATACGATAGCGACACCTAAACCTAGTGGATAGGCGCTTAAAATTGCCATTGGCAACTCACTGCTGAGCCCCTGAGCCATGGCAACATTATATCCCGTCATTACTAGCACCATCAATCCGGCCATAATGGCTGTGAATACAATTTCTTCTTTTAAATTACGTGGCATTTGCACACTCCTATATTTAATTACATATTTAACAACAGATACTTAATATATCACGTTAAAAATTTCTTCATAAGTTACAATTATGTTACAAATTAAGTAAACCGCTTGCATTTCGAATTATAGAATGACATTTGACAAAAGACCTTATCAAACTCAAAATAACTTATACATAGATATCGTAAATAAAATAGAAAATGTAGGTATAATAATGGATAAACAAACTAAGTTTGTTAAATTATCAAATATTGGATTGGATAACTTGGAACTTTATAAAAAAGACGCAACTGGTTACTTGGATAACGTTTGTTACTTATACACTAATAAGAACAGCAGCAGCACTTTCGTTGCCATGAACTCTACTGGAAAAGTATTAGATTTCTACAAATTCCATACTTCAATGGATAAAGATGACATCATGAAGAAAATTATGGAGCTTTTCAGCGATGATGAAGCTACTGATTTTAAGAAAGTTTTTGAGAACGTAAAAGAATTCACTTTAACTGATAACGTTGCAGTTGAATTACCATTTGATAATGGTGTCTTTACAATATAATACATAAAAAAGCTGGGAATATTATTCTCAGCTTTTTTCTACTCCATAATTGACTATTCGAAACCATTTGATAGTAAATGACATTAATTATTTTCAAGAATGTTAATAAATTCTTCGAAAGGTTTATTGATCAAATAATCCTTACGATAAATAAAACGTAATTGTATTTCTGAAAATTTTACAGGTAATTCTGTCTTATACAATAAATGATTTTTAACAAACGAATCCGCAATCTTTTCAGGTACAATTGCGATTCCTAAACCTGCACAAGCACTGGCCATAACGGCATCCAAATAATTGAATTCGATTGCTTCATGAATCACCAAACCTTGTGACTTCAACCAATCGTCAACGACATCCCGATAGACGCAACCAGTTTGAAAAACCAGAAATGGTGCTGTTTTTAAGTCTGGCAATTCAGGAGTAACGGAAACAATACAGAGTTTTTCCTTTGCTAAAGGTATGAAATTCAAGGAAGGATTCTCAATATTTTCCCCAATTACCGCTCCATTCAATTCATAATCTAAAACATGATCGATATTGTCAGTCGGATTTCCTGTCTCAATTGTTAAACGAACTTTTGGAAAGGCTTGATGATATTGTGTCAATATCGGTGGTAAATAAGTAGCAGATGCTGCTTGTAAAGTACCTATTTTAAGATCACCCTCAATCACTTTAGGATGTTGCAATTGATTAATTGTATCCTCAGTTAAATTAACTATCTCGACAGCTTTTTTGTAAAACTTATTACCATCATCAGTTAAAATGACCCCACGGTTCGTTCTATAAAATAGCGAAGTCTCTAAATCTGCTTCTAATTGATGAACCCTAGCGGAAATATTAGATTGAGCATAACCCAACTGATCTGCGGCTCCAGAAATACTGCCACTTTGGGCGATTGCAATAATCATCTTAAAAGTATCAATGTTCATAATTAACTCCTCAGGTATCATTTTTTTATATATCAAGTTTCTTATTCTCGTAGTTTATTATATATCCAATACTCCATATACTGTACTTGTAAGTTAAGAGAAAGACAACGAGGAGGAATTAATTATGACAACAAAAATTGGTATTAACGGATTCGGCCGTATTGGTCGTCTAGATTTTAGAAGAATCGCCGAACTTCAAGATCAAGGTAAAACAGATTTGGAAGTTGTTGCAATTAACGATTTGACATCACCACATATGTTGGCTCACTTGTTAAAATATGATACAGCTCATGGTAATTTTAAAATTGATTCAATCAGTAATGAAGACAACGCTATTATCTACAACAAAAAACGTATTCCCGTTTACGCAGAAAGAGATGCTCGTGATCTGAAATGGGTCGCAAATGACGGTGTCGATATCGTTCTTGAGTGTACAGGCTTCTACACTTCAACCGAAAAAGCTCAAGCTCATCTTGATGCTGGTGCCAAACGTGTTATGATTTCTGCCCCATCAGGTCAAATGCCTACTATTGTTTACGGAGTTAACGAAGATACTTTGACAAACGATGTCAGAATTGCTTCTGTTGGTTCATGTACAACTAACTGTATTGCCTTATTAGCCAATGCTGTGAACAAGGAATTTGGCATTAAAGCAGGTTCTATGACAACTGTTCACGCTTATACAGCTACACAAATGTTGCAAGATGGTCCAGAACGTAACGGAAATGTTCGTGCTGCCCGTGCCGCTGCTGAAAATATCATCCCTCATTCAACTGGTGCCGCTAAAGCCCTTGGTTTAGTTATTCCTGATTTGAAAGGTAAAATGGATGGACATGCTCAACGTGTACCAACAATCACAGGTTCAGTTACTGAATTAGTAACAACTTTGGATAAAGAAGTTACCGTTGACCAAGTTAATGCAGCTATTAAAAAGTATACTGATGGAAGCCAATCATTCGGATACAATGATGACGAAATCGTTTCTTCAGATGTTATCGGTACTAGCTTTGGATCAATCTTTTACCCTACTCAAACACAAGTTGTTGGATCAGGCTCAAGCCAATTGGTTAAAACCGTTGCTTGGTATGACAACGAATCAGGTTTCACAGCTCAAATGATCCGTTCCCTTGAAAAATATGCCAGTTTGAAATAAGGAAATTCAGCTTACTACAAGACTTGTATATCAAGAAGAATTAATTGATATCATTTAGTATTTCGTGCTACTATTTATCTATAAACGAAGGCATTAAAAAAGACTAAAGACGGCAATCTTCAGTCCCAAAAACTTTAATGTCTTCGCCTAAATATTTTATGAAACTAAATGCTATTCAGGTCAGACATCCCAAGTGTCTGGCCCTTTTTTGTATCTAACGCTTTGTTTCCTCGATCAATAGTAATATTATCACTAAGATCAAGAATACAATGGAAAGATATTCCAAAGTTAACTCCTATAATTAGACTAGGATTCGATGCAAAAAATTCATTTGCAACACCTCCAGTAATAAGAATAGACGAAGGGAACACACTAAGTTTTTGTATTTTTATTATACTATTTTGATAAAATCACAGATAGAGTTGTATAGCCTTTATAATAAATTTTAACCAGTTAGATGTTATTACTATTTGTAAATTAACAAAAAAGAAGTTAAGAAATTCCTCTAAATGGGGATCCTTAGCTTCTTTTTTACTTCAATTTTAATAAACAGGTCGATCTTCACCTTGTGTATCAGCATTAGCAATACCAACAGAATCGTTCTTCAAATATTCTGGATCAGCAATAATCTTAACAATTACATCAGCCATACTTTGGCGAGAACCTGAAACACCAACATATTGGTCACTTCTGTGAGTAATCGTATATTTAACTTCATCACGATCATTCAACCATGGAAAACGTAATGTAGTATACGTTAGACCAGATTCAGATAAGAGTTTGTCAGCATTGATAGCAGCGGCCAAACCACTTTGAACCATCTCATCATTCCAACGACCAAATTCACCAGGAACCTCATGATAGAGTCCTAACAAACTTGATTCGATAATACGGCCAACATTATTTTCCTTCATCGACTTAATTACATTCTTAGTAATGACATTATCCTTAGTGTGATCAACCATCGCAATATAAACTACGTCTTGACCTTTCATAGCAGCATTAACTGCATCGTAATCAGTAATGTCGCCATCGACAAGTGTTACATTTTCATTGTCGTCCAAATCAGCTAGTCGTTGACTATTACGTAAGAATAAAGTCAATTCCACATCTGGTTGTTCTTTTAATAGTCGCTCTTCAACGATACGGGCAATTTGTCCGTTAGCACCTAAAACTAATACTTTTGTCATTTAAATTTCTCCCAATTATTTTAATTTAGCTAAACTTGAGCCAAAAATCTGTTCAATAGTTACAGGATCACGGTGATCAAAGAATTGGCTCTCACCTTTATCCAAGTTAGCCATTGTTTTCATTTCGTCGGCAGTTAATTCGAAATCAAAGACATCAATATTTTCCTTAATTCTATTAACATGAACTGACTTAGGAATCACGACAATGCCGCGTTGTAATAACCATCTTAAAATCACTTGTCCGTTAGACTTGCCATACTTTTTAGCAATCTGAGCAATTGTTTCATTAGTGAAGATGTCATGTTTACCTTCGGCGAATGGTGCCCAGGCTTCAACTGTAATATCTTCTCTTTGAGCAAAGTCAACTTCTGAGTTCTGTTGATACCAAGGATTAACTTCAATTTGGTTTACTACTGGTTTAATATCAGTAGTCAATTCCAAATTCTTCAATTGATCAGCATAAAAGTTTGAAACACCAATAGCACGAATTTTTCCAGCTTTATAAGCCTCTTCCAAAGCTCTCCAAGCGCCAATTGTGTCGCCATATGGTTGGTGTAAAAGATACATATCAATATAATCTACGCCTAAATTATTCAAAGAAGTTTCAATACCCTTCTTGGCTCTGTCATAAGTAAAGTCTGAAACCCATAATTTTGAAGTGATGAACAAATCTTTGCGATCGACGCCGCTTTCTTTGATAGCTTCACCAACGGCTGTTTCATTTTGGTAAGCTGCAGCTGTATCAATCAAACGATAACCAGCATTGATTGCATCTAACACGGCTTGTTTACATTGTTCTAAGTCTGTTACTTGGAAAACTCCGAATCCTAATTGTGGCATTTCAATTCCATTATTTAATTTAACTGTTTGCATTATTTTCTACCTCGTCGTTATTTACTTTATGAATACATTCTATGACCAGACTTATGGTTTGAAAATTACTAGATATATATGCTAGCATACATGTAGCGTATACTGTGAGGCATATATAATGATTGATAATTATTTACTTGAGGAATTAGTAGCATTTAAAAAATATGGAACTCTAGCTTCCACGGCTGAACATCTGATGGTGACTCAGCCTACCGTTACACGGGGAATGCAGAAACTGGAAGACGAATTGGCCGTTGAAATCTTTGATCGTCAGCCCAACCGCATCACATTAACCAAAACTGGAGAGCTGGCTGCCAAAGAAGCTCAAAAAGTCATTGATCAGAATAATAACTTTATCAATACCGTGCAGAAGTACGACTATAATCACAAAAATATCCGCATTGGTGCTGTTGCCCCCGGTCCTTTGATTCTATTACGCCATTTAAAAAAATCTAAACTGGCTCAGGCAAAAATCGATATTGACGATAACTTAATTAATCCTGGAGACGTAACTAAAGAACTTTTGGATCACAATTATTCTTTTATACTAACTAATCAGGAGATAATGACTGATAATATTGAGTCACGTTTTATCGGAACAGAAGAGCTTTCTGTTAACTTAAACCAATTTACCCTTTTGGCTAATAAAAAAGCAGTTTCTTTTGCTGATCTTAAAGGCTTGAGTTTCATTGTCATTGCTGATATCGGTATCTGGAAAAACATCACCGAGAAACAAATCCCCGATGCAAAATTCTTATATCAAGATCAACAAGAAGCATTTCGTGAAATCACCAAGTATTCTGATTTTCCTTATTTCACAACTAATATTTCTAAAATTGACCGCAAATTAGAAATGGAAGGTCACGATCAAATCAACGTCCCTATTAGTGACGATGCCGCTAAAGTCGATTTTTATGCAGCTTACTTAAAAAATCAAAAGAAGAACATTAATCCTATTTTAAAGACAATGAATGAAGCATGGGATAAATATCTAAATTAATGTACACAAAAGGCCCTCGGAACAAAATCCGAAGGCCTTTTGCATATCTTCAAATAACTTAAAATCAGTTTTCATTTTCTACAAACTCATCGAGGTCCCTTAACGCCAATTTCAAATCTTTACCATAAAATCCATGACCGGCATTTCTCAACACTATAAAATGAACACTCTTAAAATTATGAGCAGCCTGTCTAGGATACTTGATGGGAACAATATCGTCACTATTACCATGGACAATTAAGACGGGGCCCTTATACTTAGTCGCTGCCTTAGTTATATCCATATTTAGTAATTCTTTATAATAATTACGTCCAACTGTAAATCCCATTAAATCATGCGTTTTAGGTACTTGATCGAATGAACTATATTGCTCTTGAGCATCATGTGTAATCGAAAACGCAGGATACATTAAAGCTAATCCCTCAATATCTTGTGGGTGATTTGATGCTGCCAAAGCTGAGACAACCCCTCCTTGACTACCACCAACCAAAAGAACGCGATGCTTTAGTACATCATCCTTTTTTGTAATGCTTCTTTTACAGCCAATAAATCTTGTTCTTCCGTAAGAATCGACATCTGAGTTTGCTTTATACCAGTACTTTGTCCATTATAGCTACCCCCAGGAAAATCAAATGAATATGCTAAATACCCCTGATTGGCCAAGTTCTTAGCATAACTCTCTAACTCCTGATAATTACCACCTAACCCGTGAGAAACAATTGCAAGCGGCATCTTTTTAGGATGATTTTTAGCTGTGTAAATGTGACCATAAATATCTTCATTATTATATTTCACATGCCAAACTTGATCATTAACTGATTTAGTTTTAGTATTCGCAACTTTACCTGCAGATGGTCCATTATTATTCGCACTAACATCTTTTTTACCACATCCCGCAATCATTAACATTCCTACTAATAGCAAGACACTTATAATCATTTTTCTCATAAATTAATCCTTAGATATCCTAATATCGACATTATTACCCATATTCTTAATTACACTACGATAATTAGCAGAATCGAATTTTCCAATGATATGAATTCCCTCGTAATACTCTTCAGTTCCCCAATAAAGAACAATTCTCTGTTCTGGAGACCAGTAACCAATTGAACCCTTTGTTCCAACATGTCCACTAGGCATTCCCTTAGTAGATAAACTATGATTTAAATCAGCAACTTTTTCTGGCAATCCTGCATAATCTCTAAAACTCAAAGTAACTGGTAATTCTTTAGCAAAAGCTTTGGCAGCACTGGAATTGTTTAAATGTGCTTTCAAATTTGTACCATTAATTGAAACTGTAATTTTTACATTAGTTTTTGGATCAGATGTCGTTACTTGACTAACCCTATTTTTAGAAACAGCCTGACTGGATGTCTGTTCTTTCTTCTGACCACAACCAGTTAGTAATATCAATGTGCCTATGACAAGTAGAACATTTTTTAAAATTTTCATCTTTTTCTCACCATTTTCTGAAATTGTCTTCATGGTAGAGCCAAGTTTGAATTATGTCTAATACCAATATTCTATAGATGCCTATTACTTTTAGTTATACTAGGAAAATCTACAAAATAGTAATAGCTATTAAAATAGGCCATCTATCAACGACTAATGTCATAAGATAGATAGCCTATTTAATTTTAAAAAGTATTTTTACCAACTTGTTAAATTAGTCGTTAGCATGAACATCAAAAGCGTTCAAAAGCATTTCTTCAACGCCGTCATCATCAGGATTGTGCATTCCTTTACCATTACGGTCCAAAGCACGGATAGCATCCATTTCGTCTGATGTTAAAGCAAAATCAAAGATTTCCTTGTTTGACTTGATACGTGCTTCATGAACTGATTTAGGAAAGACGATTACACCTTCTTGATGTTCGAAGCGAAGAATAATTTGACCGACATCTTTGCCATATTTCTTAGCCAAATCGTTCAACAATGGTTCTGCGAACAAATCTTTACTTCCTTGACCTAATGGAGCCCAAGCTTCAAGTGTTACATGAGCATCAGCCATAATCTTACGCAATTCTTTTTGTTGGAAATAAGGATTGTATTCAATTTGGTTAACACTTGGCATTGTAGCAAAGTTTGGTACCCACTTGTTCCAGATCTTAGGTGTCATATTTGAAACACCAATTGAACGAATTTTACCAGCAGCCTTAGCTTCTTCCATAGCCTTCCAAGCTTCATCAACTTTACCATATGGTTGGTGAATCAAGTAAAGATCCATGTAATCTAAACCTAATTTTTGAAGTGATGTATCAATAGCTTTTTTAGCATCTTCGTAAGCAAAATCTTGTAGCCATAGTTTTGAAGTAACCCAGATTTGATCACGAGGAATGCCACTATCTTTGATGGCCTTACCGACTTCTTGTTCATTGAAGTAAGCTACAGCTGTATCAATGTGGCGATAACCTAATTTCAAAGCATCACTAACTGCTTTATAAGTTGAACCGTCAGCGGGAATTTGAAAAGTACCGAAACCAAATGATGGGATTTCTGTACCATCGTTTAATTTAAAGTTTGTAATGTCTGTCATATGATTGAACCTCTCTTTAATTGTTTATTTCTTAATCAATGACATTAGTATAAAGCCAGATTCAGAATAAAAAAATTACTAAAATGGCATAGTAGTATACGTTATACACATACTATGATTTTCTAAATTCAACTTTTAAATTTAGCAATATATTTAATTTCTAACTTGATCCCCGTAGCATCAGCAATTTCATTTAATAGATCCAAACTTACATTAACTTTACCTGTTTCAATTCGTCCTATTGTTGACCGTGGCTTGCCAATATATTCGGCAAACTTTCTTTGCCTCTATCATTTATATAAGATTCTAAATTCCCCATAATTGATCCATCCTTTATTCCATTCTTTTGCGTTTGTGATAGCGTAGTTGCTATTGTAAATCTGCTTTGCTACATTACTAATATTTAATACTACTTCTAAATCACGAAAAAAAGGAAGACCTCTCGGCCTTCCTTTTCATATTTAAAATCAATCTGTTTCTACTTAATACCAAGCCTTAGTGTCTAAATAAACACCTTCAACTTTTTTTACCCATTCATTTGTTGCTACTCGATAATAAACATTTCCGGCTGGATCAATAGCCTCTTTATCGGCTAACCATGAAGTGTCCTTTTGAAGCGCACGATTCTTTATAACTTCACGATCGATATTGTAAAGCTTGTAATAAGAACTAGCTTCATTGACATTGACGATACCTTTAATATTTTTAATAAAGGTTACATCGTGTGAGTCGATCCATTCGTTTGTTGCAACATGGTATTGTTTAACTCCTGCACGGTTAGTACGGTATTGATCTGTTAGCCATGAAGATTGTTTAATTAAAGCACGATTCTTCACTGTTTCATTAGTCCAATTCTTCAATGAATAATAATCTTGTCCGATAACTGTTCTAACAACACCAGAATCTTTGTAATAGGTCCAGTCATCTTCATTATCAATCAAGTATACATCGCGAGAATCAATCCATTCGTTTGTCGCAACACGATATTGTTTAACTCCCGCACGATTTGTCCGATATTCATCAGTTTTCCATAAAGTATTCTTATCTAATTCACGGTTCTTAATCATTTCGTTAGCACGATTATTCAATTGATATGAATCTTGATCAGCCTTAGTTTTGACTACGCCATAATTGTCATAGTAATAAGTCCAATCATCTTCATCACCATTTCCAACAAAGTATACATCGTTAGAATCAATCCATTCGTTTGTCGCAACACGATACTGTTTAACTCCCGCACGATTTGTCCGATATTCATCAGTTTTCCATGAAGTATTCTTATCTAATTCACGATTCTCAATCGCTTCGTTAGCACGGTTATTCAATTGATATGAATCCTGATCAGTCTTAGTTGTGACCACACCATAATTATCATAGTAGTAGGTCCAGTCATCTTCATCACCTGTACCGGTAGTATTATTGTTATTTCCGGTATTGCTGCCAGTGTTGTTACCTGTGTTACCACCAGTATTTGTATTTGGTTTAACAGTAATTTCACGGATATAAGTTACTGACTTACCGTCTTGAGAAACTATTCCATCACCAAAATCATAAGCATTATTATCATTTTCAGCCAATGGGAAAGTAACTCTTTGATAGTAAGATCCTTCTCTCAAATCACCAGTAACATTACCATCATCAGATGTAGCATTCTGAGCATTTTGCTTGGTACTGAAAATACCACTAAAGGTTGGATTGCCAGAATTAATAGCATTTCCCTTGTCATCTTGCAAAGTTACTCCAGTTGGATCTTTCAAACTAGCTGCATCAGATGAAGTATTGTAACTAACACTTGGACTGACAATAGTTGCCGTAGCAGGATTAGTTGAAGCATCAATTCTTTGAAGGAAACTAACCGTACTATCAGTCTTATTAACTTCTCCCTTAATGGCGCTAAAGTCATAGTTAGCAATTGTATTAGCTGAAACTTTGAAGATAACCTTACGGTAATAAGTACCCTTTTTAGCGATTGTATAGTCATGGGCATCGCTAGAATCAGCCGGTGTTAAGGTATTATCTTTCATAATATAGTATTCAGGACTAAAGCTAATGCCGGCAACAGCAGTTGGAGCATCAATCAAACTATTTCCGTCAGCATCAGTTAATGAATAGCCGACCTTAGAACTCAAACTCGAATCTTCACCATTAACATCAACTTTAACATTCTTAGTATCAGTAACAGCTTGGCTTACCTTAGTTCCACTTTCTTGTCCGACTGAAATTGGTTGAACATAAGTGATTACTCCATCTTTATTGGAGATAACATTTGGATCAACGAACGAATATCTATCAGCGTCAGCAGCCTTGAATGTAATAACACGATAGTATGTTCCAACTGTGTCAAAACTTGTTATAGGATCACTAAGCTTTCCGGCATCATAATTCTTATATACAGTTGTACCTGCACTTGCTTCAGTTTTGATGGTCTTTCCATCAGTAGTCTTTAGAGTATATTTCTCGTTAGTTGCTGGTAATGTTGATACCAAACTACCAACTGTAGAGGTTACTTTATCAACATTAACTGTTGCCACAGTTACCTCTGGAGCTGTTACATTAATTGCCTGAATATAAGTAATTATTCCATCTTTATTAGAGATAACATTTGGATCAGTGAACGTATATTGATCATTATCGTTGACAACTTTGAATGTAATGACACGGTAGTATGTTCCAGCCGTATCAAAGCTTGAATCTTTTACAAGATCACTTAGTTGTTGATTCCTATATACAGTTGTACCTGCACTTGCTTTAGTTTCGATGGTCTTTCCGTCAGCGGTGGTCAAAGTGTAGTTCTTGTTAGTTGCTGGTAATGTTGATACCAAACTACCAACTGTGGAAGTTACTGTATCGGTATTAACCGTTGCTGCTATGGAATTAGTTGTTGCTTTACTTACAGTCACTTGTTGGGCAAATGTTACTGTCCCATCACCATTATCAATATAATCTTTTCCACTTGTTCCATTGATTGCATAATCACTCAATGATTTACCATCAGATAATGTTAGTGTTACGAGACGATAATATACGGATGCGGTTGTAAATGAACCCGTAATTCCATCGATATTGTTCAAAGCATTAATTGCACTAGTGAAGTATTGATCTCCATAGCTTGTTTTTGTTGAATCAATGATTGAATTTCCGTCATCTAATGTTATATCTGCTGTTCCATTATCTGTTAATTTATTTACGGAATCGCCAACCTTAGCATTGGCTCCAGTTATATTAGACGTTACTGACGGAACCGTTACTGTTGGAGCTGTTACGGTTACTTCTTGGGCAAACGTTACTGTCCCATTACCATTATTAATGTAATCTTTTCCACTTGTTCCGTTGATTGCATAATCACTTAATGATTTACCATCGGCTAACGTTAGTGTTACGAGACGATAATATGGTTTATCTGATGTTGTTACTGTTGTGAATGCACCCGTTGTTCCATCGATATTCTTCAAAGCATTAGTTGCACTAGTATAGTATTGGTTTCCATAACTTGTTTTCGTTGAATCAATTATTGAATTTCCGTCATCTAATGTTATATCTGCTGTTCCATTATCTGTTAATTTATTTACGGAATCGCCAACCTTAGCATTGGCTCCAGTTATATTAGATGTTACAGATGGAGCTATTACATTGACCTTTTGAAGATAAGTTACTGTATTATCATTTTTATTAATTTGAGCATCTGTAGCACCCTTGATCGTATAAGAATTCAAGGCACCTTCCGTCAAATGAAGAATAACTGTACTATAGTAAGTTCCCGCTTTGCCATAAACTGTTCCATTTACTGGATCAGTTGTTGCACTAGTCTTTCCACCTAGAATATCTGCTAAAGCCGCAGCCTCATCGGTATTATCAGCTGGGTAATAACTTCCAAATGTGAC
>NZ_LNUA01000060.1 GCF_009764355.1 Companilactobacillus bobalius
GGCTCTTTGTCAAATCGTATTGATGAATAGTTTTTGTATAGAAGGCAACCTCATGTAGGTTGTCTTTTTTTATGCGCAAATGAGTCTTATTCTCTTAAGAAAATGGTCAAGATTTCTGAAGCCATAACTGATATGTTTGAGTTTTTTTATCTTTCCAATGGTCCCTTCAAGAGGACCATTGGAGTACGGCATTGTGCAACTATTCTTTACATAATTTAAATTCTTACGTAACGTTGAAATAGATGTATCCATAGCGGTATTATTCTTTTTATATCCATAGATGGTTTCTTTGAGTAATGATATATCGTGTTCATGTATCGCTTTCTGAATACCTTGATAAATATCATAAGTATTTTTAAAAACTGGTAGATTGTCAGTGGCTATATCAATAACGTTTCGCGTTGTAGTATATTCGTTGATTCCAAAAATATATTTTACTTTCTTGTCGTCTACATCTGCCTCAGGCAGATGATAGAGACGCCAATTAGACTTAAGTGCTTTATACAAACGGGAATGTTTATCATTTATTTTTTTAAGACAACTGATTCTAACTTGATCCAATGCCCGGCTACATAGCTGAACTATATGAAATCTATCAACTATTATTTGAGCATTGGGAAAAATTCTATGAATGACCGACTGATAATTAGCATTCAAATCAATAGAGACAGTCTTAACGGCTTGCCGTTCTGACAAGCTATAGTTATTTATAAAGTGTTCAATAACTGTTTTAGAGAGTCGATCATGAATCAGCTCAATTAGATGATGTGTTTGTGCATCAATAGCTATAAAAGTAAATATACCGTTAACTGAACGAAATTCATCAAAACACAGGTTTTTTGGAAGACAATCACATCTATTTGGTAATTTGGTATTGTCATATAAGACTCTGCTTACTGTATTTACTGATACTCCGATGATCTTAGCTATTGATGTTAAAGTAAAGGATTCCTTTGCCATAACGAATATTCTGTTTTGAACTTGTTTAGTCATAGTATGATTTTTGATTAATAAATCACTGTGGGCACCGCAGGTGCCACCACAGTTCTTACAAATATAACGTTGTTTATTGAGCATCAAATGATACTCAATACCGTTAAAACTGGCTAATCTAGCATTAGTTTTTCTTTTTCCATTTTTGACTAATGAATTTAAACCACATTGTGGACATCGATACAGTTTATAAGTTAAATCAGCGTTTACGATCTTTATATGCTTTATAACGCCACGATTTTTAATCGTAGCGTCCTTGACTGAAACATTACTTATATTATTGTCTTTTATATCGAGTGCACATAGTATAGAATTGTCTTGGGACATTATTGTTTTCTCCATGTTTGATTGGGTTTGGTCGCTTAAATCTTAACATGAGAACAGTGATGTTCTTTTTTTATTTTCTAGAGATTAAAAAACTGGTATTGATTATTCATCAATACCAGAAAGTATAGAACTATTAAAATATGCATATCGCCTATTAATTTAACTAATTACTTCTTTTTTTGTGATGCTTTCATAGTACTCATTAACTGGTTAAGTTTCTTTTGTGATGGTTTTTGTCCCATTTGAGCCATCATTTGCTTAATCATATCTGCACTGATTGGTGGATTGTCTTGGAAGTACTTCTTCATATACCATCTGGCAATAAAGAATCCACCAACTAAACCGATTAATAAGGCTAGAATACCAACGATTATTGTTGTTCCCATTTATGTTTCACCCTTTCCATACATCTATTAATATTACAAAAAAATCACTCTAATTGAAAGCACTAATCGTCACGTAAACCTTTTTTACGTTGAATTTCTCTAACTTTCTCCGGTGTGACTTCATTTCCTTGCTTATCAAACACTCGTGTCATTTCAAGTTGAGATCTAAAACTAGCACGGAAATTCTTCAAATATTCTTTTCTAAGTTCGGCTTGTTGATCTTCTTCTTCTTTGGTAATAGTTCCATCTTTAGCCTTATGAGCTAATTTATTAATTTTTTTGAGCAATTCTTCTTGTTCGTTCATAATTTTAACTCTCCCCATTATATCGAACACTTGTTTGAACTTGCATTCATATTTTGATACAATCTAATTAAGATATTAACAATGAGGTGTTCTAATGTCAAAAGCTGAAGGCTCTAAACAGTCACAAATTTTACAATGTATTTATGATTATTTAGACGAGCATGGATATCCGCCAACTGTCAGAGAAATCTGCGAAGCTGTAGACTTATCATCTACATCAACGGTACACGGTCATCTATCTCGTCTTGAGAAAAAAGGTTTCATTCAACGTGACCCTACTAAGCCTAGGGCAATCGAACTTACCGGTGCGGGTTTGAATTCCATCGGTATTAAGTCAAAACAAATTCCTATCCTCGGTACTGTTGCCGCTGGACAACCAATTACAGCTGAACGTAACCCTGATGGATATTTCCCAATTCCACCTGACTTAAATCGTGATTCTGGCGAATTATTTATGCTCGAAATTCACGGAGAAAGTATGATCAACTGTGGTATTTACGATGGCGACCATGTCATAGTACATGAACAAAACTTTGCTAACAATGGTGAGATCGTTATTGCCATGACTGAAGACATTGAAGCCACATGTAAGAGATTCTATCAAGAAAATGGACATTACCGCCTACAACCTGAAAACGATACAATGGATCCAATTATCTTAGATAACGTAGAGATACTTGGTAAAGTTGTTGGATTATATCGTTCACAAATTTTTTAAATCAATCACTCCTTTTGGGGTGATTTTTTTATTATTATCAGTAATTTCTTCTATAATAGAAAGTAATTTAACTACGAGGGAGAAATTATGACTGAATTCTATCTCATCCGCCATGGACAAACTAAAGCTAACGTGATGAAAATGAAACAAGGTAACATCAATACTGAAATGACTTACTTAAATGAACACGGTCAACAACAAGCCCAAACTTTGGCACAAAATTTTGACATTAGTTTTGCTGATCGTATTATCTGTAGTCCTTTAAAGCGTGCCCAACAGACAGCTGCCGTCTTAAATAAAGAAGCTAATCTACCAATCTCTTATGATAAAAGATTGGTGGAAATATCTTACGGTCAATGGGACGGACAAAAGAATGCCGACTTAAAAAAGATTCATCCTGATGCTTACAATAAATACTGGAATGACGTTCTACCTTTTTACACTAAGTATGCCACTGATGGAGAACGCTTTGAGGACGTTGTTAAACGGGTACACAGCTTTTTAGAAGACGCTCTAAGTAAATCCCCCAATGACAAGCTTATCTGCGTTACACACGGCTTTACTGTTAAAGCAGCAGCTTTAGACGTTCTGAAACCTCAAGATATGATGAGTATTCCCGAACCTCGAAATACTAGTGTCACTAAAATTGTCGCTACCCCAGAAGATCAGAAGTTTTATTTAGAATATTTTAACCAGATTTTTAACTAATTTGATTGCAAAAAAATAAACCATCATTGAATTATAAAATTCAACCTGATGGTTTATTTTTTGAAGTTTAGTTGCCATTAAATGTATTAAATTAGATGTCGCGACGACGTTCCTTAATACGAGCAGCCTTACCTGTACGAGCACGTAGGTAGTAAAGCTTGCTACGACGTACACGACCATGTCTGATAACTTCAACTTGTTCTACACGAGGTGTGTTCAATGGGAATGTTCTTTCAACACCAACACCATTACTCATCTTACGTACAGTGTATGTAGCACTGATACCTGAGCCATGTCTCTTAATTACAACACCTTCGAATAATTGAATACGTTCACGAGTACCTTCAACAACCTTAGCATGTACACGAATAGTGTCACCGCTACGGAAGTCAGGAATGTCAGAACGTAATTGTTCTTTTGTAATATCTTGAATTAATTCATTCATGAATAATTTCTCCCTAATTCGACACTCTTATATATCTCTGACATACAGCGGAATATCGTTAATATGTGTCCAAACACTCTTAATATGATACTTTATTTGGACGAACTTGTAAACTATATATTTTGACGAATTTTTCTGAGAATCTTCTCTTCCTCATCCGTCAGCTTTGCAGTTTCCAATAAATCTGGTCGACGTTCCAAGGTTTTTTTCAAGGCTTGAGTCAATCTCCAAAGACGAATCTTTTCGTGATCACCACTTGTCAAAACCTCTGGAACCTTCTTACCACGGAAATCAGCCGGTTTAGTATACTGTGGATACTCTAACAGACCATTTGAAAACGATTCTTCCTCAGCGGAGAATGAATTACCTAAAACTCCAGGTACAAAACGCAATGTTGCGTCAATCATACTCATAGTTGGTAATTCTCCACCGGTTAAAATATAGTCACCAATTGAAACTTCATCTGTAACTAGATCCTTAACACGCTCATCAAAACCTTCATAGTGTCCACAAATAAAAACTAATTGATCTTCTTTAGCAAAGTCACGTGCCATTTTTGTGTTGAAAGTTTTACCGGCTGGATCAAGTAAAACTACTCGTTTGCGACCCGGCTTTTTTGTTTCAACATAATTCATAGCATCATAAATTGGTTGAGCTTGTAAAAGCATACCTGCTCCACCACCGTAAGTTGTATCGTCAACATGATGTTGCTTATTTGTCGTATAATCACGAAAATCAACTACATCAATATTAACAAGTCCCTTTTCTTGAGCTTTACCAATCAAAGATTCATTTAAAGCCTGAAACATTCTTGGAAAAATGCTTAAAATTGTAATATCCATTAATCTATCAATCCATCCGGTATTTCGACTTCAACAACTTGTTTGTCGAGGTCAACATTCTTAACAACATCTTCAATATAAGGTAACAAGACTTCCTTATACTTAGTTCCTTTTACGACCCAAACATCATTTGGACCTAATTCCATAATCTCAGTAATCTTTCCAATTTCACCAAGGTCTTTGTCTACTACTTGCAAACCAATGATCTGCTTATAAAGAAATTCACCTTCATTTAATTCGGAAGTTAACTCACCACTAGCAAAAAGCTCTGATTTAACATACTTTTCAACATCGTTGATGTTGTCATATCCCTTTATTTTCAAAAGGATAAAATTCTTATGTTTACGAGCTGACTCTACCGTGAACTCTTCACTAGAATTATTCTTTTTAAAGACTAATTTTGAACCCGTTTTGAAACGATCTTCTGGAAAATCTGTAATTGGAACGACTTTTAATTCACCTTTAATACCATGCGTATTGACGATAGTACCAACTCGATATAATTTTTCGGTCATTTTTCCTCCGTGATAAATAAATAGGACCCTGACAAAACATCGTTTTATCTGGTCCCATCAAAATAACTATTTTGTAAACTTGCTTTCATGGAACTTTTGCATAATACCATGTTGTTTCAACAAGTGACGAACTGTATCTGAAGGTTGTGCACCTTTGTTCAACCATTCAACGATCTTGTCATCATCAAGTTTGATTTCTTCTGGTTGTGAGATTGGGTTGTAGTAACCAACTTGTTCGATAAAGCGGCCATCACGTGGTGAACGTGAATCTGCAACAACTAATCTATAAAATGGGCGTAACTTGCTACCCATACGTTTCATTCTAATTTTAACTGACATATGTTTGTTTCCTCCTAAATACTTAACTTTGTTAGTATACACAAAAAAGAGAGTGGTGTAAAGTTTTTTTCTTTACACCACTCTCTTTTTTATGTTTCTTACTTTTTTAATAACCAATGTTCTATGTTGAATAGTGGAAACGAGCTGCGTAGGCCAATTTCTTCCGGTTTGCTACAGTTCTGAAATTGCCCGCACAGTACGCGCGCGATTCCAGAGCTTAGGCAAATCCTCGGAAATTCCCAGGCCTACTGCGCTCTCTATGATTTGAATCGTTTAATCTTCTTTAAGCGTTTCTTCTTACGTTTCTTACTCTTACGGACCATTGAATGCATTGCCATCTTACCTAGACGTCCTTGCATACCATTGCCCATAAGTTGATCCATTCCGGCCATGTTACCTTTGCTCATTTTGTTCATCATGTCTCGTGACTGTTTGAACTGTTTGATCATTCGGTTAACATTTTGAATGCTTTGGCCTGATCCTTTAGCGATTCTTCTTCTTCTTGAAGGATTCAACAAATCGGGATCTTCTCGTTCTTTTGGTGTCATGGAATAAACTATTGCCTTTAAATGCGCAATATCTTTTTCACCAATATTGATATTGGCTAAAGCAGGATTATTGGCCATTCCTGGAATCATCTTCATGATTTCATCCAAAGGACCCATTTTTTGAATCTGATCCATTTGATCAATAAAATCGTTAAAGTCAAAACTATTCTCTCGAATCTTTTCGGCTACTTCTTTAGCTTGTTTCTCATCATAATCTGACTGAGCTTTCTCAATCAAGGTCAACATATCACCCATACCAAGGATACGGTTAGCCATACGATCAGGATGGAAAACATCTAATTGATCTAATTTTTCACCTTGTCCAATAAACTTAATTGGTTTACCAGTAACGGAACGAATTGAAAGTGCAGCACCACCACGGGTATCACCATCTAACTTAGTTAGAACAACACCAGTGATATCCAATTGCTCATCGAATCCGGCAGCTACTTTAGCAGCTACTTGACCAGTCATAGAATCGGCAACAAACAAAATTTCATCTGGATGAGCTAATTCTTTGATACGTGTCAATTCTTCCATCAATTGCTCATCGATTTCCAAACGTCCAGCTGTATCAATAATTACATAATCATTTTTGTTCTCGTCAGCAACTTTTAAACCATTACGAACAATATCAACAGGATCATGTTCTGTTCCTTCATCGTATACAGGCACATCCAATTGTTGTCCAATAGTCTTTAACTGTTCAACAGCGGCTGGACGATAAACATCCCCAGCAATAAAGAGTGGTCGAGCCTTTTTATCATTTTTAAGATAATTAGCTAATTTACCAGCTGTTGTAGTTTTACCAGCACCTTGCAAACCAACCATCATGATAATTGTTGGTATATGAGCCGATTTATTTAACGGAACAGCTTCTTGTCCCATTAACTTAGTTAACTCTTCATCAACAATTTTGATAACTTGTTGTGAAGGTGTCAAACTGTCCATTACTTCGGCACCTAAAGCACGTTCTCTGACTGTCTTAACGAAACTCTTAACAACGTCAAAGTTAACATCAGCTTCAAGTAAAGCCATACGTACTTCACGCATTACTTTACGAATATCTTCATCAGAAAGCTTTCCCTTACCCTTTAAGGTTGAGAAAACTTTTTGTAGACGTTCGCTTAATCCTTCAAAAGCCATATTCTTCTCCTATTAATTTTCATTTATTTTTAAAATTCTTTGTACTAAATCTAAAAGTTCTTTATCGTTGGAATATTTTTTTTCGACTAAGGTTTGCAAAGTATCAGCAATATCATCAATCTCAGTTGTCTTTTTAATTAATCCTAATTCCTGTTCAAAAGACTCCAATGAATTAACAGTACGATGTAAATTATCCAAAACTGCTTGTCGTGAAACTTCTAACTGTTCAGAAATTTCACTAAGTGAAAAATCTTCAACATAATAAAGTTCAACATAGCGGCTCTGTTTCTTAGTTAATAAAGAATGATAAAAATTATACAACAGATTCACGCGTGTGGTTTCATCTATCTTCATTTTATTTATTTGAAGCTCCAACAATTAGTTCCTTAAATAGTCCGTAAATGAACTTCTCAGGATCAAAGTCACGTAAATCGTCCATTTGTTCTCCCAAACCAACTAATTTCACAGGAATATGTAACTCATTACGGATAGCCAAAACAATTCCACCTTGAGAACTACCATCAAGTTTTGTCAAAACAATACCTGAAACAGCAGTGGTCTCATTAAACTGTTTAGCTTGACTTAAAGCATTTTGTCCAGTTGAACCATCCAACACCAACAATACCTCTTGTGGTGCATCTGGCAATTCACGAGTAATAACACGCTTGATTTTTTCCAACTCACGCATCAAGCCTTCTTTATTTTGCAAACGTCCAGCTGTATCAACTAATAAGATGTCAAAATCCTCTTCTACGGCCCTTTGGACAGCATCATAAACAACCGAAGCTGGATCAGTATGTGCTTTGCTTGCTTGAACAGGTACGTTAACACGTTTACCCCATTCTTGAAGTTGCTCAATCGCACCGGCTCTAAAAGTATCACCTGCAGCAAGTAAAACTTTTTTGCCTTCTTGTTGATATCTATGTGCTAATTTACCGATTGTAGTTGTTTTACCAGCACCATTAACACCAACGAATAGAAAGACAGTCGGTGTTTTATCAGTACTGAACTTCAAAGTATTATCTTCGTTCTTACCTTCTTCACCATACATATCAACTAATTTCTTAACAATAACGTTAGAAACATCAGAACGTTTCTTAGCATTCTCAAGTTTTACTTCTTCACGTAATTCGTCAGAAATACGCATTGCCGTTTCATAGCCAACATCTGATTCAATTAATAATTCTTCCAAATCATCGAAGAAATCTTCATCAACACTTCTAAAATTAGCTAAAAAACGATTAAAACGAGCACTGAAGGAATTACGACTCTTTTTCAAACCCTCATCATATTCTTTAACATCATCTTTTGGTTCGGATTCCGGTTCAGATTTATCTTCAGCATCTGATTCAACATCCTCTGATTCTTCAGATTTAGTCTCCTCTTCTACTTCAGTATCCTCAGAAATAGTTGCTTCCTCAGGTTGTGTCTCTTCTGTTTCAGGTTCTGACTCTACTTCTACTTCATTTTCAGTTGAGTCTACAGGTTCAGATTTCTTTGGTTCTACGGACTCCTTAACTTCTGGTATTTCTATTTGAGGCTCTTCTTGTTCAAGTTGAACTTCCTCAGGTTCTTTTTCAGCTTCCGTTTCCTTTGGTTCTGGCTCTAATTCTGAATCTGATTTTGGTTCAGGTTCTGATTCAGATTCTGGCTCTTGTTCTACCTTAACCTCTGGAGTGGATTCTTCAGTTTCCTTAGGTGTTTCCTCTGTTTTATCGGAATCATCAGAAGTTTTGCTGGATTCAACACTTTGGTCAGGTTCTTTTTCAGCTTCTGGAGCTTTTTCTTCTAATTTTTCATCTTTAGAATCGTCTTTTCCAGTAAAAGCTTTTTTAATACGATCAAATAATCCCATAATTAACTCCTTATTTTTTGACTTCGACAGACAACATACGTGATACACCAGATTCTTCCATGGTTACTCCATACAAACGGTTAACATTCATCATGGTTCCCTTACGGTGAGTAATCACAATAAATTCTGTATTGTCATCATATTGATTCAAGTAATTGGCAAAACGATAAACGTTAGCATCATCAAGTGAAGCTTCAACTTCATCCAAAATGCAGAATGGCACTGGTTTTACTTTGATAATGGCAAACAACAACGTAATAGCTGTTAGAGCCTTTTCACCACCGGATAACAAGCTTAAACGTTGGAACTTCTTCCCTGGTGGTTGAGCAATAATTTCAATTCCCGTTTCCAAAAGATTATCTGGCTCAGTTAGTACTAATTTAGCACGGCCACCAGCAAACATCTCTGGGAAAATGTCTTCAAAAGCATTTGCAACTTCATCAAACGTCTTTTTGAATCTAGTTGTTACTTCTTTATCCATTTCTGACATTGTATCTAATAATTGTGCTCGGGCCTTTAATAAATCGTTTTGTTGCTGTGTTAAAAATTCATATCTATCTTTTACTTTATCATATTCAGCGATGGCCGATAAATTAACAGTTCCTAACTCATCAATTCCCATCTTAAGTAAACGAGCTTCTTTTTGTAGTTGTTCTGGATCATAGTCGCCTTTATTCAATTCAACTAATGAAGCTTCATAGGTCAATTGATAATCTTGAGAGAGAATATCCAAGCGGCTATCAATTTCATTAGAAAGCTTTGTATTCTTGATTGCCAACGTCTCTTGTTGATCAGAGGCATTCTTTTGTAAGTCAAAATTACGTTGAGCCTTTGCATTCAACTGTGTAGACAATTCTTGTTGTTCCTGACGTTTAGCTTTCAAATCAGTCGCGTTATCTTGAAGTTCTGTGATTGTTTGTTTCAATTGATTGATCTTTTCTTTTACTTCTGAATTACTTAACTGTAATTTATCTTTTTCAGAATTCAAATCTTTCAATCGTTCTTCAACTTCTGTTACTTGTTGACTAAGACTAATAGTACTTTCTTTCAAATCGTTATTCTGAGCCAACTCACTCTCGTGTTTACTCTGAACAACCGCCAATTTAGTTTGCAAACTCTGTTCATTTTCATTGATTGAACTCAATTCACTATCAAAGTCAGCCAAGATTTGTTCTTTTTGTTTAATTTCATCCTGTACTTGAGAAATTTTATCCTTGATATCATTGGCTAATTGTACTTGTTTTTCCAAGTCAGAATTTAATTCTGATTCTTCAGTCCGATTCTTAGAAAGACTGTACTGCATAACATCCAAACGTTCTTTAAAATATTTCTCTTCATTTTGATAAGTTGACATTGAGTTTTCTAATTGATTCTTTTCCTGATTAAAGCTAGCTAATTTTTCATCAGCTGTCTTCTTTTCAGCATTTAAGCCAATCAATTTTTGACGTAAATCTTGAACAGTCTTTTGCTTTTGATCAAGTAAAATTTCCTTTTTAGACAATTCAGTCGTCAAGGCCGTCAAATCATCTTTTCTTGTCAAAATATTAGAATTAATTCTTCTTTGTTGACCACCAGTTAATGAACCACCCGCATTGACCACATTACCGTCTAAAGTAACGACACGATACTTACGACCTACCGCAGCTGAAATTCTAGTAGCTGCGTCAATATTCTCAGAAACTAATAGATTACCCAAAATATTCTTTACAATATTTTCAACTTTACCATCATATTCAATCAAGTCACTAGCGACCCCAACAAAACCTGCGATTGCTTGGGCTTTGTTCAAGTCATTAGCATAAATGCTGCGTGGTTTGATGATGTTTAAAGGCAAGAAAGTAGCTCGACCACCACGACTTTGACGTAGAAAGGCAATTGCTTGTTTAGCTGAGACTTCATCTTCAGTAACGATTGATTGCAATTGATTACTTACGACCGTCTCAACAGCCAATTGATATTCTTTAGGCACTGAAATCAACTCAGCGATGGCACCAACAATTCCGGTTAGCTTGGATTGATTGTTCAAGACATTTTTAGCACCTTCAAAGAAACCAGCATGTTCTTGTTCCATGTTCTCTAGAACTTTTTTACGTGCTTTGATTTCTTGAAGTCCTTCTAAGACATTTAGATAATTGCGATTCTCTTGCTTTCCAGTCTCAGTTACTTGGTCAATTTCCTTAGCTAAAGTCTGATCATGTTCAATTAAAGATTTATTATCGGTAACTAAAACCTTAACTTTAGCCTCTACTGCCTGACGTTTCTCTTTTGATTCAGTTAAATCATTATTAATCGACTGGATCTGTTGATTTTGATCACTGATTTGAGCTTGAATTCGATCCAACTGTTTCTGTGAGAAATTTTGTTCATTATTGTTAGAAACTTGTTCTTGCAATAAATCTACATATCGGTCACGAAGATCACTAATATTTTTTTCAATGTCAGCTGGCGTTTTCTGTTTTAATTGTTGAACATCTTCCAATTGCTTTTGAAAATCAGCAATCTGTGCTTCACAATCAGCTAACTTTTGATTAGAATCAGTTAATTTCTTCTCATTAATTTCTTTTTGTTTCTTTAAATCATCTAACTGTTTCTTTAAAGAAAGTTGGTTAGTCGAATTGAAACCACTACGTTCATCCGCTACGGCTACTTTACCGTTATACACTTCGAGTGTGCGGGTATTCTCAACCAATTTAGTCTGATTCTCATCAATTTTTTGCGTCAAATCATTGATAGCAGCATTGTTATCTTCAACTTGTTTATTCGCAATTTTTACTTCTTTAGCAATGTTTTGAGCACTTAACTTAACTTCACGCAATTCCTTATCAATTTGATGCTTTTGAGCCGACAAATTTCTAATTTCAATTGTTAAGATTTTTTGATAAATGCTGTCATACTTACTCTTTTGTTCTTGATAATCGCGAGCAATACTAGCTTGCTCTTTCAAGGGTTCAACTTGCTTAGATAGCTCAGAGACAATATCCGAAACACGATGTAAATTATCAGTTGTTTCGGACATTTTATTCTCAGCTTGTTGTTTCTTCTGTTTAAAAAGCGAAACACCCGCTGATTCTTCAATAATGGTTCTTCTTTCAACCGGTTTACTATTAAAAATAGCTTCAACACGACCTTGAGAAATAATGGAGAATGATTGTTTCCCCATCCCCGAATCCATAAATAATTCCGTAATATCACGTAAACGACACTGTTTATTGTTAATTAAAAATTCTGTATCACCATTTCTAAATAGACGACGACAAATAACAATTTCATCTTGTGACGATTTTAATTCGTGATTACGATTATCAAATTCTAAAACAACTTCCGCCCGATTCATTTGGGGACGTGTTGCACTACCAGCAAAAATCACATCGACCATTTTGTCTCCACGTAGGCTTTTTGCTGATTGTTCACCCATTACCCAACGAATGGCCTCTGTGATATTTGATTTTCCACTCCCGTTGGGTCCGACGATACCAGTGATTCCACTCGTAAAGTCAATCTTTGTCTTGTCAGCAAAAGATTTAAACCCATTGATCGTTAACGATTTTAATGGCATAAACTAAACTCCTACTATAATTCCTCTAATGCTCTTTTGGCTGCCATTTGTTCGGCGTGCTTCTTACTGTATCCAAGACCCTTGGACAAGATTTTACCATTAGCAATTAATTCTACTTTAAATTTCTTATCGTGATCTGGACCTTCTTCATCGATCACTTTATAATCAATTTCTACTTCACCAGATTGTTGTAATTTCTCCTGTAAATGAGTCTTAAAGTCTGTATCCTCGGAGAATTCACCTGAATCAATATGTGGATAAACAACTTTTTTCAAGAATTCATTTACAACTTCATTACCTTGGTCCAAATACAAGGCACCATTGAAGGCTTCAAAGATATCTTCCAACAATGTATGTCTTTGACGTGCGCCTTGTTTTTCTTCACCTTTACCAATCAAAAGGTACTTATCAATATTAATTTCTTTAGCAAAACGAGCAAAACTATCTGTTCTGACAATATCTGATCTTAATCTTGTTAATTTACCTTCAGGTAATTCAGGATACTTTTTGAACAAATAACGAGAAATATTAATTTCTAGAACGGCATCTCCTAAGAACTCCAAGCGTTCGTAGTCACCAATACCTAATTCCTTGTGTTCATTATCAAATGACGAATGTGTCATGGCTCTTTCAACGAGTCTTTTATCGTTAAACTTAATTCCGTATCTTTCATCTAAAAATTCTAAGAATTTCGGATCTAACATAACGTGTCCCCTTTCCAATAACATTAATTATACTAAACTTTTATCATAAATAATTATCTGGATAAAAAAATAAGACCACACGGCCTTATTTTTGATGTGAAGAAATGTAAGTAACTGCTTCACCGACTGTTGTAATCTTTTCAGCATCATCATCTGGAATTTCTGAACCAAAGGCATCTTCTAGTTCAAGTACAAATTCAACAAGGTCGATTGAATCAGCATCAAGATCCTTAGTAAAAGATGTTTCTTTAGTAATTGTTGATGGTTCAACTTCGAATTTATCAGTAATTAGTGAAACAATTTTGTCAAAAACTTCTTGTTCTGTCATGGAGTTTCTCCTTATTTTTCAGTACTCATTTTTTCAAAATACTTATTTGCTTTGTTAATTGTATCATTCTGTAGCATATCATTAATTTGCTTAACTGTATAAAAGACTGTCTTAGCATCTGCGGCACCGTGTGCTTTGATTACTGGTGACTTCAATCCAAGTAAGACTGCCCCACCAGCTTGAGATGTATCAAACATCTTCTTTAAACCCTTTAATGACGGCGAAACGATAGCTGCACCCATTTTAGTAAAAATACCATTGTTTAGCAAGGCATCTTTTAACTCGCTTAAAAGAATAGTAGCAGTTCCTTCAGTAGCCTTCAATGCAGCATTACCAGTAAAGCCATCAGTAACGATAACATCAGCTACACCAGCCAAAATATTGTTTGATTCAACATTACCAATAAAGTTAATACCTTCAGTATTCTTTAATAATTGATAAGCCTCTTTGTGTAAGGTATCGCCCTTATCGTATTCAGTACCATTATTTAACAAGGCAATTCTTGGTTTATCAATCTTTTTAACATCACGTGCATAGATTGAACCCATAACGGCCCATTGTTGTAAATAGCTAGGTTTTGCTTCGGCATTAGCACCAACATCAAGAATATTAACACCTAAAGAAGAATTAGTTACTGGTAAAGTTGGCATCAAGGCTGGACGATCAACTTGCTTGATTCTTCCAACAATAAAAATTCCTGCTGCCAACAATGCTCCGGTATTTCCTAGTGAAAATAGCGCATCATTCTCACCATCTTTAACTGACTTAGCAGCCAAAACCATTGAAGCATTCTTTTTAGAACGAATAGCTCTAACTGGTTCATCAGTTCCTAAAATTTCTTCATCCGTGTGAACAATAGAAATTCTTGTAGCATCTTTCAAATATTTCTTGATCTTTTCTTGATCACCATATAAAACGAATTCTAGATTATCCCATTCATCTCGTGCTTGTTCAATACCTTCAACAATTACTTGAGGAGCATTGTCCCCACCCATTGCATCTACAGCTATTTTCATTTTGTTTCCTCACTAATCAAAATTATTTAATTGGTCAAATTCATCATTTATAAATGATTTTAAAACCTTTGTTTCTGGACTATTCATCAGTTTTTCATCTTCAAAGAGACGCTTTGCCTCTTCTTGGGCCACTTCTAGAATATTGATGTCATTAACAGGATTACCAACTTTAAATTCTGGTAAACCTGACTGACGATTACCTAACATATCACCTGCGCCACGCATTTTCAAATCTTCTTCGGCTAGGACAAAACCGTCATTAGTTGAAGTTAGAATTTTCATCCGCTCTAAAGCTGTCTCGTTTTTAGGATCCGCAATCAAGATACAATACGATTGCTTCTCTCCACGACCAACACGACCACGAAGCTGATGCAACTGTGATAAACCAAAACGGTTAGCATCATAGATAACCATCACTGAAGCATTCGGCACATCGACTCCAACTTCAATAACCGTCGTTGAAACTAGAACATCAATTTTTTTATCACTGAAATCATTCATAACTGATTCCTTTTGATCATTGGGCATTTGTCCGTGTAACAGCCCGATCTTGTACTTCTTACCAAAGAGTTCTGTAAATTTATCATAAATCAACTCAGCATTTTTCAAGTCCATCTTCTCTGACTCAGAAATCAACGGAGTGACTACGTACACTTGGGCGCCTGTGGATAACTCTTTGTCGACAAATTGGTACATCTGTTCAATCTTCTGACTTCTGATCCAATAGGTTTCAATCTTTTTACGTCCAGCAGGCAATTGATCGATTCGTGAAACATCCATATCACCATATGTCGTAATTGCCAAGGTTCTTGGTATTGGTGTAGCTGTCATTGCCAAGACATCAGGATTTTCACCCTTTTGACGCATGGCCTTTCGTTGATTAACTCCAAAACGGTGTTGCTCATCAATTACGATTAAGCCCAAATTTTTATAATCAACGCCCTCTTGAATCAAAGCATGGGTTCCCACAATAATATTAGTTTTGCCATCAGCAATATCACTAGTAATAAAATCATGTTCTTTTTTTGTCTGTGACCCCGTCAATAAAGCTGTCCGAATCTTCAATGGTGCTAACAATTTACTAATTTTATCAAAATGTTGTTGAGCCAAAATTTCCGTTGGTGCCATGATGGCAGCTTGGTATCCCGCTGTTACTGAAGCCAGCATAGCAATAACCGAGACAATCGTCTTCCCAGATCCAACATCCCCTTGCAAAAGACGATTCATGTGATGATCTGAATCCATATCACTCAATATTTCTTTGACAACTCGATCTTGTGCTGACGTTAAAGTAAACGGTAAATCTTTAATAAATTTTTCAATAAATGTCTTATCATAACCTTCAATTATTCCGATATTTCTTTGGTTATCATTTAATTTGATGCTCTGCAAACCACATTGGAATAAGAAAAATTCACGAAATTTTGCGCTACGTCTGGCCTCATCACTCTGTTCTGCATCTTTAGGAAAATGAACTCCGGCTACAATCTGTTCATCATCCAACAGTTTATATTTTTCTCGCAAGAATTCTGGCACCACGGTATCAATCTGATCATGATATTTCTCAAAAGCTAATTTTATCAAATTAATCAATGTCTTCTGATGGATATTTTTATTTACTGAATAAACTGAGTCGATCGAATCATCATTATTCACATCAATCACTTTAACACCTGTCAAAGCGCGTCGATTCTGATTCCATTTACCATAAACTGCTACATCGCTACCAGTTTCAAATTTATCTTTTAACCATGGTTGATTAAAGAATGTTACCATAATCGATTCATTTTCAACCAAGAGCCGCACATTCAAACGATTTTTTTTGTAACCAAAGCGGAAGACAACCGGATCACTAGCAACAACACCTTTTAAAAGAATTTTCTCTTGATCCGTGGCTTCATCTAACGACTTGGCTTCCATATCCTCATATCGAAAAGGAAAATAAAATAACAAATCATAGACATTTTCGATTCCTAACGATTGTAAAGATTCTAAGCGTTTAGGACCTACGCCAGGTAATGTTGCCAACGATACTTTCCTAAGATCCATAAATTTCCCCTTTCTCTAACAGAATTAAAAGAGGCATGACAAAACAAACGTTTTATCAGTGCCTCCTTTATTTTTATTCAACCGAAATTAAATATGGATAAACTGGTTGGTCACCTTGGTGAATCTCGGTTTCAAGATCAGCGTACTTATCATCTAAGTAATCAGCGACTTTTTGAGCATCTTCAGTATTTCCATCTTTACCAACCAAAATAGTAATTACTTCACTATCTTCATCGATCATCTTGTCGAGCATCTTTTCAGTACCGGCAATAATATCAGCATCATCAACTAAAATCTTACCGTCAACAATTCCCATATAATGACCCTTGGTAATCTTTAAGCCATCAATCTCAGTATCACGAATAGCTTGAGTAATTTGACCACTCTTAACTGTATCTAAGGAGTCTTCCATGTTTTCTTTGTTATCTTCCAAATCAGATTCAGGATTAAACGATAGCATTGCTGTCATTCCTTGTGAAATCGTCTTTGTAGCAACAATGGCTACCGGAATATCCACTAGATCGACCGCTTGTTTGGCTGCCATAATGATATTTCCATTATTAGGCAAAACAAGTGCACGTTTAGCATTGGATTTATTGATTGCGTCAACAATATCATTTGTTGATGGATTCATTGTTTGTCCACCACTGATAATATTTGTTACACCCAAACTTTCAAATAATTTGGTCAAACCTTCACCTGAAGAAACAGCAATAACAGCATAATCAAGTTGCTTTACTTCTTCCTTAGGTGCTTCAGCATTTTCAAATGGTTCATCTTCCTCAACGATTGTTTCATGTTGAAGTCTCATGTTATCAATTTTGATTTTTGATAAAGAACCAAATTTACGACCAGCTTCCCAAACTTTATAAGGGTAGTTGGTATGAACATGGACTTTAATCACTTCATCATCAGATACACAAATTAGTGAATCACCAATTGTATCTAAATAGCTACGTAATTTTTCATTATCGAATTTTTCGTCAGAAGTAGGATTATCACCTAACTCGACCATCATTTCAGTACAATAACCATTTTCAATATCATCAGTGTTGAATTGACCTTGAGCTGTTTGATGATGACTAGCATTAACCATCTCGCTCATATCTTTTTCATCAGGGACATATTCTTCATCATTGCTTGTTTGACCGCTGAGGCCTTCTAAGAAGCCCTCATAGATGAATACTAGTCCTTGACCACCGGAATCAACCACACCAACTTCCTTCAATACAGGAAGCAATGATGGTGTCTTCTCTAGTCCGACCTTAGCACCCGCAACGACTGCTTGTAGAATTTCGATTGTATCATTAGTACTTTCGACTTTCTTCATAGCTGCTTCAGCACCATATCTGGCAACAGTCAAAATTGTTCCTTCAACTGGTTTCATAACAGCTTTATAGGCTGTCTTTACGCCATCATCGAAAGCCTTAGCTAAATCCATAGCCGTCAAAGAATCTTTATTTTCAATACTCTTTGAGAAACCACGGAAAATCTGTGAAGTAATAACACCGGAATTACCACGTGCACCCATCAAAAGACCCTTTGCAAGAGCTTTGCCGAGCACACCGACATTTTCACTCTCTGATTCATTAACAGCTTTAAAACCACTTTGAATTGTCAAACTCATATTAGTTCCGGTATCGCCATCAGGAACCGGAAAGACATTCAACGAATTTACAAACTTAGCATTTTTTTCAAGTCTGTGCGATGCAACACGCACCATATCTGAAAATTCTTTTTTTGTAATTAATTCTTTGCTCAAAAGTTTCCCCTCCAACCAGCTTTACCTATTCAATATCATCTAGAACTTTAATTCCTTGAACATAGATGTTAACAGTGCCGGCTGGTGTTCCTAGCATTGTTTCTAGGTTATATTTTACTTTTTCTTTTAAATTTCTTGCTACTTCGGATATTTTAATTCCATATCCAACGATTATATAGACATCAACGGCCAGTTTACCATCTTCTTGATGAATAACTATACCTCTAGAAAAATCTTCACGGTTTAAGATTGTATTCATACCATCACGCAATTGATTCTTGCTTGCCATACCTACGATACCGTAGATATCAGAAGCAGCTCCACCAACGATTGTTGCAACAGTATTTGTTGAAATTTCAATTTCACCATGTTTTGTTTTTATTGTAACTGCCATTTCTGGATCCTCCTATTCTTTGGACCTAAGCCATAATAAACATTAAAATTTTATCATAGCAACATTTCGAATTAAAGAAATAAACTATAATAAACTCTATTATTACACAATTAGTCTATTGATTTCATTTCTAGGTTATGGTAAATTAGTCAGGTGATATTTTAAAGAAAAACATGTAGCCAAAGGAGGTCGGTCCCATGGCAAAAGATATTATTACAGGCCGTAAAACAGTGTTCGGTAACAAACGTTCACACGCTCTTAACCAATCAAAACGTTCTTGGAAGCCAAACTTGCAAAAAGTTCGTATCATGGTTGATGGTAAGCCAAAACGTGTATGGGTTTCAGCTAGAGCATTGAAATCAGGAAAAGTTACTCGTGTATAATTATCACTTAATTATTTAAAAAGGACTAGCAATCTATATTGTTGGTCCTTTTTATTTTACTCTATTATAATAAATTTCTAAAATTCTTTTCTAAAGGGGGCCTATTAAAAATGAGTAAATTTATCATTGGCGATCAAGAAAATAAAGATGATCAATTGGCTCAAGCTATTGTGAACGCTAAGGACGGCGATGTAATTGAATTGCAACCTGGTACCTACTTTACAAGTGAGAGCCCCTTTATTTGTACAGTCAGACAAAATTTAACTTTTATCGGTAAATCTTCTAACAAAGATAATATTAAATTAAATTGTAGTTTTACCATTGGTGCTAAGAATATTATTATTTTTAAAAACTTAACCATTACTTTCCCTGCTGATGGTGAAAATACTTTATCTGCTTACGACGGTGCTGAAGTTTATACGGATAATGTCTGTATAAATCGTGAAACTTCTGATAATTGGGATACGATTTATGGTCAAAATGCTAGTTTCTCATTCAAAAACTCACAAATTTTGACTGGTATGAAGACAAAAGCAATTGGCCTATCACTCGATAATAGCCAAATTTTCGCTGACAATACTTCAATTCAATTTTTATTCCAAAGAAAATCAAAAGCATATTTGAGAAACTCAATCGTTACTCACGAATTTAAATTACGTCAACATTCAGAAACTTATTTCCGCAATTTAACTATGGTTTCGTACGTAGTTCCTCATAAAAATGACTTAACTGTCCATAGCGGATCTAAATTTCAAGGTCAAGATTTAGTTTTTACCAGCAATAAACCAAAGTTGCGAATCTTTAAAGGCGACTTTGAAGTTAATAATACTAACCCTGAGCCTGATCAATTGCATTTTAAATTTGATAACTCTTCTAAAGTATCAGTTGACGACAAAAAGCCATTCAATGAAGATCACCAAAACATTAAAAAAAAATAAATAAACATCTATGACTGAAAAAGTGATACGTAATTTGTATCATTTTTCTGACATAGATGTTTTTTATTGTAATTGATCCAAGCTATTGGCAAGATCTGCAATTAAATCCTTAGGATCCTCAATACCAACGGACAATCTGACTAATTGATGTGTTATACCCGCTTTTAATTGCTCCTCAGGCGATAATTCTGCATGTGTCATCTTATATGGCAATTCAATTAAACTCTCAACAGCGCCTAAACTAACGGCTAATTGAATCAATTTAGTCCCCTCAACGAATTTAGTAGAGTCCAAACCATCTTTCAATTCAAAAGAAACAATTCCACCAAAACCGTCTGCCTCGGCCTGAGCTATTTCGTGATCCTCACTACCTGCAATTCCTGGATAATAAATTTTAGCAATTTCTGAACGACTTTGTAAAAATTCAACAATCTTCTGAGCATTACTCAAATGACGATCCATTCTAACAGCTAAAGTTTGAATTCCTCGACGAACTAAATTGGAATCCTCTGGAGAAAGTGTCGAACCAATTGCATTCTGATTAAAATAAATTCTTTCTGCAATTTTGGCATTTTTTGCCACAACCATACCAGCAATAACATCTGAATGACCACTCAAATATTTAGTAGCTGAATGAATTACAATATCAGCCCCTAAATCTAATGGCCTTTGTAAGTATGGTGATAAGAACGTATTATCGACAATCGTTAAAAGATGGTGTCTCTTAGCAACTTCAGCCGTCTTCTTAACACTTGTTACATGTAATAACGGATTAGTAAAACTTTCAAAATAAATTGCTTTAGTATTTGACTTAATTGCGGCTTCAATTTCCTCAGGATTTTGAGTATCAACGGCAGTAAACTCTAAATTCCAACGCTTGAAAAATTCATTAATAATTCTAAAAGTCCCGCCATAGATTTCTTTGCCAATAATTAAATGATCCCCTGGTTTAAAAATTGCTAAAACTGCATGAATGGCAGCTGAACCCGAAGAAAAGGCAAACCCTCGATAACCATCTTCTAATTCTGCAACTTGCTGTTCTAAATAATTTCTGGTTGGATTTCCAGAACGAGCATAATCATATTTAACTTTAGCATCAACTGATGGATAAATATAAGTCGATGAATTGTAAACAGGTACATTAACAGCCCCTGTATTGTTATCTTTTTGTGGTGTTCCGTGAACTAATTTCGTATCAAATTCTGTCATAATTCCCCTCCAACATTTGATTTAGTCAGTGCAAAACAAGCCCTATCGTATCACTTCTAAGAAAATCTTTTAACTATAAATACTTTTATTATCAAAATATTTATTAAACTATAACAAAAGAGCAGACACTTACTAACAATAAGTGTCTGCTCTTTTGTTTAATCTTTACTTTGAATAATGGCAACGATGCCACTTTCAAAACCAAAATCAATGGTTTCATTCAAGAATTCATTGCTTGCCCAGCTAACCGGATGTCCGGCATTAAAATCTTTCAGCTTATATTTAGCATCATAGATATTTAAATGCGTTACAGGTCCTAAATTAACAAAGGCTATGTATTTCATTCCGTTCTCATGATAAATTTTGTAGCGGCCTGGTTTACAGAATCTGATCGTATTCGTAGCTGACTTGTAATACAACTTATCGTAAAAATCCAAAAATCTTGGATCGAATGGTAAAAACAAGTTAACTAAGAAATGATCAATTCGACCACCAGTTGCTCCATAAACATAATATTCTTGAGCATTATACTTCTCCCTAGCCGCTAAAAGACATAGCTCTGAATCCGTATCATCTTTTTCTGGTGGGAACTTTTTGAAATCAGCAATATTGTCTTTTAACAAGCGTTGTTCTTTCTTGTTAATCGAATCAAAATCACCAATGGCAATATCAGGAATAATGCCTTGTTCTAACAAATATAGACTACCGCGATCCGCTCCAACCCAAGGTCCAGGAATTCCTTTAATGCTCTTACTTAACTCATCTGGATACTCAGACTTGGGACCACCTAAAAGAATGTTTACTCGTTTCATTGTTTAGCATTCACTGCTAACGACTTCAAATTATCAACACGATCCTTGATGTCCTCATGACCATAAAGGTATGAGCCAGCAACAAAAATGTCGGCACCAGCATGGGCACATTGAGCAATAGTCTCATTATTGATCCCACCGTCAACTTCGATTAGAAAATCATCATCGGCAGCTGTTTGGCGTAGTTGATCCAAACGTTGAATCTTCTTAGTCATACCAGGAATGAATTTTTGACCACCAAACCCGGGGTTAACTGTCATAACCAAAATTTGATCAATAACTGGGAAAAGCTCTTTAACTGTTTCCAAAGGTGTTCCTGGATTAACAACTACTCCAGCTTTAACACCCAAGCTCTTAATCAAGTCAATTGAACGATAAATGTGTTGTGTACTTTCAGCATGAACCAGAATAGTATCAGCACCAGCATCAACGATTGGTTTGATATAAGCATCAGGATTATCGATCATCAAATGAACATCTAATGGCTTATCGGTTACTCTACGCATCCCTTCAACCACACTAGGGCTAAAGGACATATTAGGTACGAAGTGACCATCCATAATATCAATGTGGAACACATCTGCTCCAGCTTGTTCAGCTACTTTCACATCTCGTTCTAGATTCATAATATCTGCAGACAAAATTGAAGGTGCAATCTTTACTGTCATTTAAATCAACTCCTCAATATCTTTTTTTGTATGAATTAATTTCATTTAAAAAATACAGATAATTGTCATAACGACTCTGCATTATGTTACCTTCTGCCAACTCTTCCTTAACTTTACAGTTTGGTTCATTGACATGACGACAACCTCTGAATTGGCATTCAGGACTATATTCCAAGAACTCTGGGAATAAAGTAGGCAATTCTTCTGGAGCAATATTCATCAGATCAATTGATGAAAATCCAGGTGTATCAGCTACTAAACCATCAGCAATATCAAATAACGATACTTGTCTAGTTGTATGTTTTCCACGATTCAAAGTCTGAGAAATGGCAGCTGTTGCCAAACCTAATTCAGTATCGATATGATTCAGCAAAGTCGACTTACCAGCACCGGATTGGCCGGTAAAGACAGTCACCTTTCCAGCAAAAGTTGCCTCTAATTTAGCAACTTGTTGGTCATTGTAACTATCACGATCATCAAAAACCAAATAACCTGCTTGATGATAACCTTCCAAGGTTTTCTTTAGTGTTTGATACTGTTCATCACTTAAAAGATCCGATTTCGTCAAATAAATTACTGGTTCAATATCGTTATGTTCAATATTAACTAGAATTTTATCCAATAAGTTGCTTGAAAAATTTGGTTCTGCTGCTGAAGTAACCACAATAGCTTGGTCAATATTAGCTATTGGTGGTCGAACCAAACTATTTTCACGTGGCAAGATTTCCAGAATATAACCTAGATCACCTGTTGCATCAAAAGTTACTTTATCACCAACTAAAGGCTTGATCTTACGTTTACGAAAATTACCCCGTGCTCTAGTTCGAATTATCTCTTTACTTTCATCGTCAAAAACATCATAAAAACCACTGATTGATTTTATGATTCTTCCTGTTTTTTCCATAAATCACCTATTTAACTGAACCACCTAGAACGGTCTTGTTATCTCGTTCAACTACGTATGATCCAGTTTGTCCATCCTTTAAATTAAAACTCAATGTTACGGGAGTATCTTGTGTAATTGTCATTGTCTTATAGACTGTCCCAATACTGTGTGTGGCATCAGAAATATAAATTGTCACACTATTATTTCCGCCATTATCGTAAGGAATCGTAATATCCTTAGTTACAGTACTTGTTGACGATGAACTACTATCATTATCACTGTCACTACTGTCACTGTCATCCTTATCTGTACTTGTTGACTTATCAGGGTCTTTCCCTTTAGAGATAACAACTGCCAATGTACCACCTTGATTAATTGTACTATTAGCGGCTGGATTTTGACTAATCAAAAGACCGCTTTCAACATCATCTGAATACTGATAAGAAGTATTTAAACTCAGTCCGGTTTCACTGGCATAATCTTGAATGCTCTTCAAATTATATCCATCAAGATCACGTACTTTAACCATCTTAGGTTTAACCGTCTTAATTTTAGCTAAAGTCAAAGTTAAAGATTTATTCTTTGTAACAACTTTTTTACCTTTAGGAATGCTTTGCTTTAAAATCGTTCCAGCCACATATTCGTTTGTAGCCTTGTATTCAATCTTAACCTTGAAGCCTCGTTTCTTCAGATTATCAGAAACGTCTTCATACTGTTTACCCACCAATTTTGGCATCTTGTAGTACGTAGCTCCCAGGCTAACGACCAAATTGACTTGTGCGCCATTCTTCAATTTCAAACCCTTAGCTGGGATTGATTTGATGACATGCCCTGCTTCAACATCGTCATCATTTTCCCTAGATAGATCTCCAACTTGGAGATTAGAGCTCTTTAACATGACATTTGCCTGCTTAACGGTCAAATTATACAAATCTGGCACCGTTGTTTCTTGATTACTCTTGATGACCATTGCAATGATAAACAAAATCAAAATCAATGGAACAAGTGATGCTAACAAGATTATTTTTCTTTTTTTACTTAATTTTTTTGTCTGGTGTTTAGGGACCGGTGCATCGTCAGCAGTGTCATTCAAAGGTTCCATCACACGTGTTTCTTCTAAATTATTAATTGGGGTCGGTATAAATTTTGGTTCATCAGCACGTTCAGGCATCAAACAAGTATTCAGATCATCGCACATTTCTCTAACAGATTGATAACGTTGATCTGGATCCTTTGCTGTAGCTTTCAAAACGGCGTTCTCCAGTGGTTGCGGAATATCAGGGTCAATCTTACGTAAATCCGGCATATCTTCTTTAGAATGCTTCAGAGCGACCGTTACCGCTGTATCTCCTGTGAAGGGAACATGTTTAGTCAATAACTCGAACAAAATGATCCCTAAAGCGTAAATATCCGACAAAACTGTAGCTGAACGACCTTTTATCTGTTCCGGCGACATGTAATGTACTGAACCCAAGAGTGAATTAGTTCTGGTAATCGAACGTTCACTTAAAGCTAAGGCTATTCCAAAATCAGAAACTTTAACTTGTATTGGGTCCTTAGATTCATCAACCAAAATATTTTCTGGTTTTAAATCACGATGAATAATTCCATGTTCATGTGCATCTGAAACAGCCATACAGATCTGTTTCATAATATCGACAACTTCATGATAAGGAATTGGGAAATGTGTTCTTATATACTTCTTAAGATTCGGACCATCAACATACTCTATAACAATATATTGAACGCCCTTGTCATTTCCGACATCTAGGACATTTACGATATTAGGATTGGAGAGTCCACTAGTTGCTTTAGCTTCACGAGCAAATCTTCTTTTGACAGATTCATCATCTTGAAGATCATATCTCAAAGCTTTTACGGCAACCTTTCGATTTAAAAGCGTGTCATTAGCCAAATAAACATTGGCCATTCCACCTTCGCCAAGTGTACCTAGAATCTCATAACGACCATCTACTAGGTAACCCTTCTCCATTTAATGCTTACCTCCGTCTTCATTTGTAGAAAAGAGCAAGGCGGTAATGTTATCTCTTCCCCCGGCGGTATTAGCTTTATCAATTAAAAGATGACACTTAGCCTCTAAGCTTAATTCTTGAGCCAAAATATCCCTAATTTCATTCTCAGGAACCATATTAGTTAATCCATCTGTACACAACAAAATAATTGAATCAGGTACTAGATCAAAATCTTTCACCCGTGGTTGAACAGTCTGCGAAACACCCAAAGTTTGAGTAATGATGTTCTTCTGTGGATGATTCTCAGCCTCTTCAGGACTAATTTGACCAGTTTCTAACAATTCATGAACTAGTGAGTGATCTACACTCAATTGTTTTAATTCATCATTTGTATAAATATAACATCGTGAATCACCAACATTGACGACCATCATTTTCTTATCAATAAAGAAAACACCAACCATAGTTGTTCCCATACCATTCAAATCATCAAATTGATTAGAAACGGAAACAATTCGATCATTTTCCTTACTTAATTCCCTAATGATCCATTCACGTAATTCAGTAATATTATCGACTTCGGACTCTTCAAAATTATGTCCCAAATGTGAGACTGCCATATCTGAAGCGACATCACCGCCACGGTGTCCGCCCATACCATCAGCTACGATGCCAAAAACAATATTTTTTTTATTCTTGAAAACATTGACGTAATCTTGATTATTTTCTCTGAGTTTTCCAACATCAGTTAATAACGCATACTTCATTAGTCTCAACCTTACCTCTTTAGTTTTTTCTAACAAACGCTGCTATAAAGAATCCATCTGTGAAGTAATCACTTGGGAAGATTTTTAACATTCCATGAGTCATTGATCCATCCAAAGCGGGATCATGTTTAACTGGAATTAAATCAAAGTTCAAATGTTTATCGAGGAATTTCTTTACGACTAGTTCATTTTCTTCATCATCAAAAGTACAAGTACTGAAAACTAATTTCCCGTTAACTTCTAGTAAATCTACCATGCTATCGAGAATTTCTAATTGAACACGTTGCAAGTTATTTAAATCTTCTTCTTTACGGAAGTATCTTAACTCTGGTTTTCTACGGATCAAGCCAAGTCCAGAACATGGGGCATCAACTAAAATACGATCAAATTTAGTATTCAAAACATCCTTAGCTTTACGAGCATCAACTGCTCCAGTGCTGATAAGGTCGCCATAACCCATTCTTTCACCATTTTCACGAACTAATTTAGTCTTGTGTTTGTGAATATCTAAGGCAAAGACTTCCCCGTCTTTTAAGTAACTAGCAATATGAGTTGTTTTACCACCAGGAGCTGAACAAGCATCTAATACTTTACTGTCAGGTTGAACATCAAGTGCTGGAGCAACCAACATTGAACTTTCATCTTGGATAGTATACAAGCCATCACGGAATTCTTGTGTGTTAACTAAATTACCACTCTTACAGATTAAACCAACTGAAGAAATCTTGCTGGGATGAACATCGAAGCCTTGTTTATCCAAAGCTTCCTGCAAATCCTTAACCGTTGTCTTATTAGTATTCACACGAATAGAAACGTGTGATGGTTGATTAATTGAACTGAGGATTTCCTTAGTCTTATCAAGTCCTTGTTGATCAATGAAGAGGTCAACTAACCAACGAGGAATGCTGTTACGTAAACTCAAATCATAGACAGAATTACTCTTAGGCAATTCCTTATAACCATGTCGTTGATAATTTCTTAAAACCGCATTAACCAAATTACCGGCCCCACGACCAGCTTTTTGTTTAGCAATCTCGGTTGATTCGTTTAAAACAGCATGATCAGGAATTTTATCTAAAAAGTGCAATTGATACACGGCACTCATCAATAAAAGATCTAGCCACAATTCAACTTTTTTATCTTGCAAATATGGCTTCAATTCATATTCCAAAACATATTTATTTTGAATAACACCATAAACAATATTGGTCATTAAACGACTGTCAGCATCTGACATATCAGAATCTTTCAATAAATTACTGATTTCAATATTTGAGTATGCTTTATTTTGGAAAACTTTTGTTAAAGCAATTACTGCTAATTCACGTGGATTATTTTTCATCTATTACTTGTTGTCCTTTTTCTAGATCTTTGCCCAAACCATTCATATAGTTGGCAATATCCATAATTTTTTTACCGGCTGGTTGAATCTTTTTGATTGAAACGCCTTGTCCATCACCAGCAACAATAACCAAGCGTTTTTTACCTAAGTCATAAACACTACCTACAGGTAAATCAGAATTGATTTCTTCAACTTCTGTCTTATAAAGCTTAGTTCTTTGACCGTTAAGCATCATCCAAGCACCTGGATCGGGACTCAATGCTCTAATTTGATTAAAAACAGTCTCAGCTGGCTGTGTGAAGTCAATGTGTTCTTGTTCTTTAGAAATATTTGGTGAGAAAACTACCTTATCAGGGTCTTGTTGAATAGGTTGAATGTCGCCACTCAAAATCTTAGGAATAGTATCAAGCAATAACTCACGACCAACAATAGCTAATTTTTCAAACAAACTACCGTTATCATCGTCTCTTTCAATTGGTAACTTCTCTTGGCTGATGATATCACCAGCATCCATTCCTTTAACCATATACATGATGGTAATTCCTGTCTCTTTATCGCCATTAAGCAATGACCATTGAATTGGGGCACCACCACGATACTTAGGTAACAAGGAGCCATGTACATTAATAGCCGCTACTTTAGCTGAATTCAAGAAAGAAGTTGGTAAAAATTGACCATAAGCTGCTGTGATTATCAAATCAGCTTGCAATGCTTTTAATTCTTCAACTTCTGGACTTCCTGGTAACTTAGCTGGTTGATAGAGCTTAATATTCTCTTCTTCAGCAATTAACTTTACTGGGCTCTTTTGCAACTTTTGCTTACGACCAACTGGCTTATCCGGTTGAGTCACTGCAGCAATTACATCATAGCCTTCTTTTAGAAGTCCCTTTAAAACTGTTGCAGAAAATTCTGGTGTTCCTAAAAATATAACTTTTGTCATTCAATCACCTTTAATCTATATGTTGTGGTTCATTATCAATCGCAATCGTAAAACCCTTTTTTGCATCTGCCTGAGTCTCGTTTAAAATTTCTAATAATTTTTGATGCAATTGAGGTTCATGTTTATATTTTACAATAATTTGATAATAATATTTGTTTTGTTTACGTGAAATCATCGTTGGACTAGGTCCTAATAAGATAGCATCCTTTGATAACGACGTTTCTAGCTGTTTTTTGAGCCAATAACTTTGTTTTAAAGTTTGTCCTTCATCTTTGTTCGCGACACTGATTAGAGTCGTAAAGTAATATGGCGTGTAGTTAGATTGATGTCTGATGTACATCTCTTGTTTAAAGAAAGTTTCATAATCCTGCTCAGCTGCATCTTTAATTGCATAATGATCTGGATTAAAAGTTTGAATCACGACATGACCAGTTTTATCGGCTCGACCTGCACGACCACTAACTTGGGTTAATAATTGGAAAGTTCGTTCACTAGCCCTAAAATCAGCCAAGCTCAATGTTGTATCAGCATTGATTACCCCAACTAAAGTGACATCGGGAAAATCTAATCCTTTGGCAATCATCTGTGTTCCCAGTAATATATCAGCCTGATGTTGGCCAAATTTTTGCAAAATCTTGGCGTGTGAACCCTTACGACGTGTGGTATCAACATCCATTCTTAAAACACGTGCTTCGGGAAATAGTGTATTTAATTGTTGTTCAATATTTTGGGTTCCAGTTCCATAGAAGCCGATTTTCTTACTTTTACAATTAGGGCAATATTTTGGTACAGGTTCTTCATGTCCGCAATAATGACATTTCATCTTACCTAGATCTTTATGATATGTCAGTGAAACATCACAATTAGGACATTTCAAAACAAATCCACACTCCCGACACATCATGAAAGAGGAATAACCCCGACGATTCAATAGCACAATTGCTTGTTCATGTCTTTGAAGAGTCGTCTGTAAGCTTTCTTTTAAGGCTGGTGAAAAATCACCTTTAGTTGCGGAATTTTCCGCATCCCTCATATCCACAATTTGTACATGAGGTAAATTTTGATTATTAATTCGTTTTTTCATCCGAATCAGTCTATATACACCTTTTTCAGCCCGTGCACGTGATTCTAACGATGGAGTTGCACTTCCTAAAACAACTGGGCAATGATTCATTTGTGCCCGCCACAAAGCCACATCACGAGCATTATAACGAGGATTATCATCCTGTTTATAACTGGCTTCGTGTTCCTCATCAATAATGATTAAACCAATTTTATTTAACGGTGCAAAGACGGCACTTCTAGCTCCAACAACCACTTTAACATCATGATTTTCAATTCGAGTCCACTCGTCATATCGCTCACCACTCGATAAGCCACTATGTAACACAGCGACTTGATTACCAAAACGTCCAACCACTCGATTGACCATTTGTGGCGTCAAAGAAATTTCTGGTACAAGCATCAAAGCTGTTTTATTCTGTTGCAAAGCTTTCTCAATTGTCTGTAAATAAACTTCGGTCTTACCACTACCCGTGACACCTTCAACTAAAAAAGTTTGTGGCGTTTCGCTTTGAATAGCATCACCGATTTCAGACACTGCGACTTGTTGTTCTTCTGTTAATTTGAGTTTGGTTGTCTTTTCAGGATCTATTCCAACTGGTTTACGTAACTTAGTGACCTCAGTTATTTGTAATAATTGATTCTTTTCAGCTGTCTTAATAGCTGAACGAGAAATTCCAAATTCTTTTTGCAAAACATTCAACTCGACTGGCAGTTCTTCCAAATGATGTGCCAAAAAATCTAATAATTTGATCTGTGATTTAGCATTAGCACGTAATTTACTTTTAGCCTCATGTAATTGAATAACATTTAGACTTGTCGTCACTGCTTGACGTTTAATCTGTAGTGCCTGATTCTCAACAACATATTGAATATCAATCTTATTATTTTGACGTAATTTATTAATTAATCTAATTGTGGCATCATCTAGTTGGTTAGTAATTTCCAATGTTTCCTTACCATCTAAGAGTGTCTGAACCTCTGTATCCTCTTTATCTAAGGGAATAACATATTGCTTATACTTTGCTCTCATGACACTAGGAAGCATTGTTTGTAGACATGAAATTTGAAATGAGTATGTTCGATCGGCCAACCAGTATGATAATTGCAACATCTCATCTGATAAAACCGGCTTCAAATCAATCACTCTTGAAATGGGTTTTAATTTACCTTGAAAGTCACTTGTTGCCTTGACCTGCATAACAAAACCTTGAATTTTTCTTTTTCCACGACCAAAAGGTACTTCAACTCGCATTCCTGGTACAACAACTTCTGCCAAAGAATCAGGTATCAAATATTCAAATGGTCGATTAGTTTGCATAGTAGGTACATCCACAATTATCTCTGCTACTGCCATAAAAACCACCCAATAAATAGATTTTTAAAAAGATTTTTTAAATAAAAAAGCCTCCACTAATTCAACAATCAGTGAAGGAATGGTTTATTTGTCTTCTTCTTTTTTCTCTTCTTCAATCTTTTCAGCTTCTTTTTCAAGAAGAATTGAATTAGGATCAATTTCGATTTTGTCGTCAGCAATCTCTTCAAGTGCACGGCCAACAGTTCTTGGTGATTCATATTTGTTCAATAATTCAATATCACCATTCTCTAATTGGTGAGCACGCTTTGCGGCTAGAACTGCCAATGAGTATCGAGAATCAACTCGATCTAAAAGTTTATCAATTGATGGATAAATAATCATATTATCAATCTCCTATTATCTTTTTGTATTTATCAATTACGCGTGGCACTCTTAAGTGTTCGGCTCTAATTATACCTTCAATTTTTTCGACTGCATTAGGTATTTTATCATTTACGACGGCATAGTCATAGCTTGTCATCATTTCAATTTCCCTTTTAGCCTGAACCATACGTTTGTCAATTGTCTTCTCATCATCTGTACCACGATGAGTAATACGATCTCGTAAACTAGTTAAATCAGGTGGTGTAAGGAAGATAAAGACACCATCAGGCATCTTTTCACGAACCTGCATTGCACCATTCACTTCAATTTCCAACAAGACATCAATCCCAGCATCTAGCTTTTGATTAACGTACTTTAATGGTGTTCCATAGTAATGATCGACATACTTAGCATATTCAAGCATGCCACCATTGTTTATTTCTTCTTCAAATTCTTCATTTGTTCGGAAATAGTAATCGACTCCATCGACCTCTCCAGGACGCATTTGACGAGTAGTCATCGAAACAGAATAATCAAATTTGATTGATGAATTCTTAAGCATAGCTTTTCTAACAGTTCCTTTACCTACTCCAGATGGACCTGATAAAACGATTAACATTCCCCTTGTTGACATAATTAAGTTATCCCTACTATCTATATAATATGGTATCTATCATGCAATAAAATCATTCAATTTTCAAGGTTTTCCGACTTGTCAATATAAAAATTTCCAAAGAAATAAAAAAATAGAGTTGCTCTTTCGAACAAAGGTTCGTATAATAAAGACACAAACAAGTGTTCGGGGGTTTAAAAATGCAAGCAAAACAAGCATACAATCATTTCACTACAAATCTAATCAACCATACCGCTAATTTTATTAATAATAACTTTGATTTTAATATTGAAAGTAATCAGAATCTTCAAATTAAACAAATGCCTTTTATGCAAATAGAACTTTTCGCAGAACAGAGTTTTCAAAGACATTATTCTGTCGTTATTACAATGTTAAACGATGAACAGTTCCAAGGCAAATTTATTTCACAAGTTAATAAAAATAAATATGTATTTAAGATGAATTCAACCTTCTTTAAAATTGCAACGCTCGATCAAATCAAGTCAATCAACCTAGTCTAATCTTTGTTGCTCTCCTTGAGCCAATTCCAACAACTCTTGAGCATGCTTCCTAGTCAAATCAGTTACCTTAGTCCCAGCCAACATTAAAGAAATAGCTTCAATCCTTTGGAGATCGTTAAGTATAGAAACTTTTGTTTCTGTTTTATCCTTAACGGTCTCTTTTTTGATTTCAAATTGAATATCACTCATAGCTGCAACTTGTGGCAAGTGCGTAATACAGAGAACTTGCAAAAATTGTGAAACCTTATAAATTTTATCACCAATGGCCTGTGCAACTCGACCACTGACACCTGTATCAATTTCATCAAAAACAATTGTCTCTACATTCATTTTTTCAGCAATAATAGCTTCAAAAGCTAAAATAACACGAGATAATTCACCACCTGAAGCAACCTTAACCAGCGGTTTATAATCTTCACCGATATTTGTTTTCAAGTTGAATTGAATTTGATCAATTCCTTTAGGTGATAAATTATCATCATCCAATGATTTAAAAGCAACACCAAATTTAGCATTGGGCATATATAAATCTTTTAATTGACGATTGATTGATTTTTCCAAAGCTGTGGCAGTTTTGTGACGTTGCTTAGATAAATCCTTACCTAAATTAAGTAACTTGGTTTGATACTGAGTAATTTCATCTGCCAATTTGGCTTCAGTATCATCATCAATATCAATCTTAGACAATTCATCATGAGCACTCTTACCAAACTCAATAACTTCATCTAAGGTAGGACCATACTTCTTTTTTAAATTATCTAAAGTAATCAAACGTTTTTGAATTTCATCCAAACGATTCTCATCAAAATCAAGATTCTCCAACTGATCAGCAATCATGGCAGCATTGTCCTGTAATTGATAATAGGCTCCGTTGATAGAATCATAGAGTTCCTTATAAGAAGAATCATAGTCCATGATTTCCTCTAAATTATCACGTACATTTCCTAAAGTATCCACGACACCAACATTATTCTCAGATAAGCCTCGATAACTATCTTGAAGAGATGAACTGATTTTTTCAAAGTTAGATAATTGATTTTTCTCATCTTCTAACTTATCATCTTCACCTGCTTGTAATTGAGCACTATCAATATCCTCAATTTGAAACTTAAGCATATCAATTCTTTGCACTAAATTTTGAGAATTTTTTTGAATAGTTCTTAATCGACTACGTTTGGCTTGATATTCTTCAAATAGTTGAGCATATTTCACTAAATCACCTTGAAAGTCGTCATCGGCAAATCGATCCAAAATGTTGATGTGATTATCTTCATCTAATAGCTCTTGTTGTTGATTTTGACCGTGAATCTCAACTAAAAATTTACCAACTTGTCGTAAAACATTTGTTTTCACCAATTCATTGTTGATACGACAAACATTCCGTCCCTTACGGTTGATCTCTCGTTTAATAATAATTTGATTATCATCATGAGCAATTCCATATTCAGCCAGAATAGCAAAAATAGGACTACTTGCTTTTACCTCAAATAGTCCTTGCACATTTAATTGCTCTTGTCCCGTTCTAATAAAATCAATTGACGATCTACTTCCAACTAATAAACCTAAAGCATCAATAATAATTGACTTACCAGCTCCGGTTTCACCAGTTAAAGCAGTCATCCCACTTTTAAAATCAATCTGTAGCTTATTAATAATCGCAAAGTTATTGATTATTAGTTTTTTTAGCATTATCTCACCTATTTATTAAGATTTGCGTAAGCTGCTTCCATCGTATTCTCAACAGAAACATTATCTAAAATTTCACCAGGTTGTTCTTCTTGAGGCTTTTGAATGTGCATCAAGAATTCAATATTACCTTCTCCACCCTTGATAGGTGAATAATCTAAACCAGAAACAATGAATCCAGCCTCTTTAGCAAAATTAGTAATCTTCTCTAAGACCATCTTATGAACTTTGTGATCACGGACAATCCCATGCTTACCAACATTTTCGGGACCAGCTTCAAATTGTGGTTTGATTAAGCAAACTGCATCTGAACCTGGCAAAATGATGTTAAACATTGGTGGCAAAATTAATTCCAGAGAAATAAAGGAAACATCTGTCATTGCAAAACTAGGTAAACCTTCATGAAAATCTTCTGGCTTACTATAGCGGAAATTAACTCGCTCCATAACAACTACACGTTCATCTTTTCTCAGTTTCCAAGCCAATTGATTGTAACCAACATCTAGCGCGTAAACCTTTTGTGCGCCATTTTGTAAAGCTACGTCTGTGAAGCCACCTGTTGATGAACCGATATCCAAACAGATCCGATCGGTCAAATCAATGTCAAAAGACTTCAAAGCTTTTTCAAGCTTGTAGCCACCACGACTGACATATTTGCTATGAGCATTCTTAGCTAGATGGAAAACAGTATCTGGATCAACTTTTTCCCCCGGCTTATCAAAGCGCAAATTGTCTTGATTATAAACTTCCCCAGCCATAACCGAGCGTTTAGCTTGTTCTCTGGATTCAAATAAATTTTGTTCAACTAATAAAACATCAATTCTTTTTTTTGCCAATATGTGTCACCTATTCTTTGAAATAATCTAAGAAGCTTACCAATAAATTCTTGTCAAACTCGTTTTCTTTTAAAACTGCATTCAAAGCATCTTTAACTAAGTCTTTCAACTTAGCTTCTGTTGCTTCTTTGCCAATCAAATTAGGGAAAGTATTCTTATTACTATCCTCACCATCGTCAGCATCATTCAAATCATCTTTCAACTGAAAAGCCAAACCGATATCATTCGCATATTGAACTAAATTCTTCGATAGCTCATGACCGGCACAAAAGGCTCCAGTTGTTACAGCTGCAGTAATTAGATCAGCTGTTTTTTCTCTGTGTAGAGTTGTTAATTCATCTTCAGTTAAAATCTTACTTTCCATGGTGATATCAGTCATTTGACCAGCTACCATTCCCATAGGACCAGCATTATGAGCCAAAATTCTTACAGCAGCCATACGCTTATCGGTACTTAAACTTGATTTAGCAATCCAATAGAAGGCTTGCGTTAACAAACCATCCCCGGCCAAAACGGCAGGACCTACACCAAATTGCTTATGATTCGACAATTTACCACGACGGTAATCACTATCATCCATTTCAGGCAAATCATCATGAATCAACGAATAAGTATGTACTAATTCAATTGCACCAGCAATATCGTAAAATTGTGAAAGCTTGTCTAACTTGATACCGCTAGAATAAGCAACTGCCAAAAAAAGCATTGGACGAACCCTTTTACCACCGGCATCTAACGAATAAAGCATGGCATCTCTTAAAGTAGTTTGTTTTATTTCAGACTTTAATTTGTCATCTAAAAATTTATTAAAATCCGGCAAGACTTGATCGCAAAAATCAGAGAATTCTTTTATTTCCATAATTATTTTTGATCCTTATCTTGATCTTGTTTGATATTAATTTCCTCGCCATCTTTTGTCATGACTTTGGTTACAGTTTCTTCAGCATCACTCAAAGTTTTTTCAAGTTCCTTACTTAAAGTAACACCTGTCTTGAATTTTTCCATTGCCTCTTCTAGAGGAACGTTTCCTGCCTCAAGATTAGTTACAATTGCTTCTAAATCAGCAAGATTTTCTTCAAATGATTTTTTCTTTTCAGCCATTTCCGTCCTCGCTTACTTCTTTGGTTATTAACTTGACGTTACCATTTTTAACTTTTAGGTCAACCTCTTGATCCACTTGATAATCAGTCACATTTTTTAATACTTTACCTGATTTACTAGTAGGAATGGCATAACCACGGCTCAAAGTCTTCAGTGGACTCAACGAATCCAATGTAGCAACCTCACTATTAAATACATTACGGTTTTTATTGATAATTTTATTCACATTATTAATCAAAATTTGATACAACCGATTAACCTGATTGGCGTAACTATAGATTTGATCTCTAGGTGATGCTTGTACCAATCGATTAGCATATTGAATCAATTCTGTTTTTGACCTGCTCAATGAATTAGAGAAATTCTGATGTAATTTATCCTGCAGATAATCAACTTTTTGTAAATACACTTCGTAGATTCGCTCTGGATGTTGCAAAAAGACATTCTGAGACAAAGAATCAACCTTATCCTTGTAATTACCTATAATCTTAGTTTGTGCATTATACAGTCTTGTATTGAGATCTTGCAGATGCAATAAGACATCCCTCAACACAGGTGTGGCCAATTCAGCCGCAGCTGTTGGTGTAGCCGCTCTTAAATCAGCAACTAGATCAGCGATAGTTGTATCAGTTTCATGACCAACTGAACTAATCACAGGAATCTTACTTTGAACAATGGCTTGTGCAACCACTTCCTCATTGAATGGCCATAGATCTTCAATCGATCCACCACCACGCCCAATGATGATAGTGTCGTAGTTGCCATTTTCATTGATTCGTTTCAGTTGCTTAACAATCGTCGGAGCAGCTTCTTGACCTTGAACTTGAGCTGGATACAAAACTATTTGCACAATTGGGTACCTTCGAGCAACGGTTGTCATAATATCATGAATAACCGCACCTGATTGACTGGTTACCACTGCTATTCGTTTAGGAAATTGTGGTATAGGCTTTTTAGGTAAATCAAAGACACCTTGTGCCGCTAGCTTTTTCTTCAATTGCTCAAAAGCTAAGTACAAAGCTCCTAATCCATCGGGTTCCATCGATTCAACATAAATCTGATAAGAACCACTAGGTTCATAAAGTGAAATTCGACCTTTGACAAGAACTTTCATTCCTTCTTCTGGTTGAAATTTAACTTTACTAAAATTTGATTTAAACATGATAGCTGAAATCTTGGCTTTATCATCTTTCAAAGAAAAATATTGATGAGCATTGGGACGTATTCTAAAGTTAGAAATTTCTCCCATCAAATAGACGTGTCCCAAATAAGGGTCCACGTCAAATTTTCTTTTCAGATATTGAGTTAAAGCTGTTACAGTTAAATATTGCTCATTATCCATTTGCCCTGCCTTCGGCTAATTCAATCACTTGATCTACTAATGCAGTAATTGTCATTGGGCCAACCCCACCAGGTACTGGTGTGATCATTGAAACGTGATCTTTAACATCGTCAAAATCAACGTCCCCACAAAGCTTGCCATTCTCATCGCGGTCCATTCCGACATCGATAACAATTGCTTGGTCTTTGACATAATCTTTTTTAATAAATTTAGCTTGTCCAATGGCAACTACTAGCACATCAGCCTTACTTGTTATTTCTTTTAGGTTCTTAGTATGTGAATGCGTGATCGTTACAGTGGCATTACGATCCAACATCAAAGCAGCAGTAGGTTTACCCACAATATTGCTACGTCCAACGATAACAACATCTTTACCATCAAGGTCAACATTGTAATAGTCTAACATCATTAAAATACCGGAAGCTGTGGCTGGTTTTGTTAGTGGTGTACCAATCCATAAGTTTCCAACACTAATTGGTGTAAAACCATCAACATCCTTAGCTGGACTGATAGCTTCAATAACTTTATCTTCATCGATATGATCTGGAACTGGTAATTGAACGATAAATCCATCAATAGCTGGATCATTATTTAATTCATCAATTTTATTTAGCAACTCTTGTTCCGTAACGGTGGCATCGAAATGGATGAGTTGAAAATCAATTCCTAATTTTTCAGCACGACGTTTCTTATTACGAACATAAACTGCACTGGCACTGTTGTCACCAACTAAGATAACAGCTAGACCAGGAGTTACACCCTTTTCTTTCAAAACTTGAACACGCTTTATCATTGTTTCATCTAATGCTGTTGCTACTTTTTTACCTTCTAATAAATTCACACTAATCACCATAAAAAGGCTGGCAAAAAATCACCAGCCTTACCCTTCTACAAAATTAGATAAAATACCATTAACGAAGGACTTTGAGTCCTTGTCACCAAAATCGCCAGCCATTTCAATTGCTTCATCAATAGCTACTTTTCTGGGTACTTCTAAACTATTTTCCATTTCAAATAATCCCACACGTAAAATCGAGCGGTCAATTCTGGATAGACGCTGAACAGTCCACTTATTCTTTAAGTGTTCTGAAATTTCTTTGTCAAGATCATCTTGGTGTTCTACAACACCTGAAACTAGAAACGTCAAATAATCTGGCACTGCCTCTGATGTTAAATCGCATAATTGCATGGTAGAAGAAATAGCATCTTGAGGAGTATCCTGAGTCGTTTCAATAGAAAATAGTGATTGAACTGCGAGTTCTCTGATCTTATGTCTACTTATCACTAGTTTTATTCCTTTTTATCAGTTGTTACACGTTCTATTTCGCCGCTATCTTTTTTAGCGATCAAACCTACAACATGTACGTTAATTTCACTTAAGTCTAAATCGGTCATGAATTCGAGTTGTTCAATGGCTGATTTTTGGATCTCCAAGGATACTTTTGGAATCGATACGCCATATTCCAAATATACATAAACATCCGCAGATATTTGATCGTCATTGAACGACACATCAACGCCCTTACCATGATTGATTCTGCCAAAAAGTGAATCTATTCGACTAGAAATAGTGCCACGCATTTCGTAAACACCTTCAACTTGGTTTGTAGCAATCCCAAGAAGGATCTCAATAACTTGATGTGATATTTCAACATTACCGTTTATTTTTCCACTATCTTGTTGTAGAGAAACATATTTTTGTTCAGCCATAAACTTATCTCCATAATCAGTTATTAATTAGCACGTGAAATGTAAGTACCATCTTGTGTATTGATAGTTAGCATATCACCTTCGTTAACGAAGAATGGTACTTGCACAACTAAGCCTGTTTCCATAGTAGCTGGTTTTGAACCACCAGATTGTGTATCACCCTTAATTGAAGCCTCGGTTTCAACAACCTTAAGATCAACTGTATTAGGTACATCAACACCAAGTGTTTCACCATTATACATAACTACGCTGACTTCCATGTTTTCTTTCAAAAACTTAAGCTCATCTCTAATTTCGTCGCCTGGCAATGAAAGTTGTTCATAAGTTGTAGTATCCATGAAGACGTAGTTGTCACCTTCTGCATATAGATATTGCATCTTTTTGTTTTCGATGTTAGCTTTTTCAACCTTAGCAGTTGATCTGAATGTCATTTCTTGAACGGCACCAGTTCTTAAATTCTTTAACTTTGAACGAACAAAGGCACTACCCTTACCTGGCTTAACATGCTGAAATTCTACAACACGCCAGATACCATCTTTTACTTCGATTGTTAATCCATTTTTAAATTCATTTACTGAAATTGACATTTCTTTCTCCCTTGGTTCCTAAATTTTGCCAATAGAACACTATACATTATCTTACCAATATTTCGGTGTTAATGGCAATAACTCATACTTATTATATAAAAAAAAGAGGAACATTGTCCTCTTTTTTTCTCAATATATTAGTATACTGAAACTTTTCTCTTGTCTCTGCCAAGTCTTTCGAACTTAACAACGCCATCTTTAAGTGCGAACAATGTATCATCATTTCCACGGCCAACATTAGCACCTGGGTGAATCTTTGTTCCACGTTGTCTATAAATAATTGCACCAGCAGTGATAGCTTGACCATCAGCACGCTTTGCACCTAGTCTACGACCAGCTGAGTTACGGCCATTAGTTGTTGATCCACCACCCTTATGGTGAGAGAAAAATTGTAAATTCATCTTAAGCATGAAATTTACCTCCTAATCAAGATCTATATTATTTTTTTGCACTTGAACTTCAATATTTTTAGAATAACTACCTTCAATATCTTTCAATATCCAAAATAAATTATCTAATAATAAGGCAGTGTCATGTGAAACTGCTTTATCGAATTGGCAGCCAAGATGACCACCATTAACTTCATCCATGACGACCTGAGGACTGGCCCCAGTAAGTTTTTCCAGATTGTTGATTGTTCCAATTGTCACTGCTGAAACAGCAGCACAAACCAAATCTTGACCATAAGGTCCCGAATCAGCATGTCCTTTAATTAAAAAGGAATCAATCTGTTCATCTGAATTCTGGTGAAAACTCGCTCTTATCATGATTAAGCCTTGATACTATCGATAAGTACCTTTGTATATGGTTGACGGTGACCTGTCTTTTTGTGTGAATGCTTCTTAGGTTTGTACTTGTAAGTAACAACTTTCTTTTCCTTACCTTGTTTCTCAACCTTACCAGAAACACTAGCGCCTTCAACTACTGGGCTACCAACTTTAACAGTTTTGCCATCAGAAACTAAGATTACATCATCAAATGTAACTGCGTCTCCTTCTTTGACATCAAGCTTTTCAACATAAATTGAAGCATTTTCTTCAACTTTATATTGCTTACCACCAGTTTTAATAATTGCGTACATAAACGTACACTCCCTTCTAAGACTCGCCAACTAGGTGCACTAAGCTTAAACCTAGTTTTGAGCGGTTGTAGATGCAATAGTGATTGCAACTAATAAAATATAGCAAATTTCACATACTTTTTCAACTCTCTGCCACGATTTTTTTCTTCATTTTCCATTTATCACTGAAATAAATATAGCTCAAACCAATAAAACTAAATAAATTGATTAACAAAGAAATTATAGCCAAAACAGTATAGTGAGCATGGACTTCAATAATATTTTTATTTGGATCCGTCTGCAACAGTAATGTTTGACGATTGGAACGAGTGATTTTAGGTTGTTCATTATTAATAGTAACTTTATACCCATCGTACTTTTGAATCGGAATATCCATCGTTACTGATTTAGGATTGTAATATTGCAACCAATATTCATTTCCTTTGGCATTAAACTGCACCTGACTGCTACGACCATCAATCAAGAAATGATTTTTACTATCTGAAGCTTTATCATGATAATTCACAGCCAAATTCTTATAGTCAATTTTTTGAGCAAATTCAATTTTATTATGTGGATGTAATTGATTTGCTTGACTAAATGTTAGATAACCAAAATCGCCAATAGCTAATAGTAGAATCAGCAACTGTAAAATAGCTGGTCCTTCTTGGAAAAGCAATAAAACTACTCGAATTAAAATAATGATAGCAAACAGATCCAGAATCGTTATCATAGCAAACAGCAAACGACTTGTATCAAAAGCTAATCTTGGACGAATAACTAATAAAGTTGCTAAAGCAAAACTCTCCAAAATCATAATTTTATAACTGAAAGAACTCTTTAAGAAAATTATGATCAAAACTAGACCTAATAAAATTGCCAGAATTAAAACAAGATACCAATTATTTTTTGCTAGGAACTCTTGGTTGAGCCAAGACCAGTAATCAAATTGAGGACGCTTCTGTTGCACTATTTTCTCGGACCACTGATTCTCCAATAACGGTCCCCAATAACCAACCGTCAATAGTCCTGTTACTGATCCAGCTTTAATTAAATTCAACAGAGTTTTTCCCCAATATGTCCAATTATGTGAAAGCTTTGAAAAAATCATCAACGGTAATATTGGTAACAAAGTTAGAATAACTGCAACCGCCATATATGGACTTGTCCAGATAATTAACGTCATCCCTAAAGTTAATGTCAACCAATCTTGAAATTTACCATTAAAAATTTGAAATGCTCCATAATAGACCATCGGTAAAAAGATTAAGACTAAATAGTTTTCAATCCTCTGTTCATCAAAAACCAACAAGAAACGATTAAAAGACAATGTATAGATTACGGCAAACAGTAATGCTTCCAAGGTATCGTTAGAAAACTTTTTCATATAGTAATAAGAACTAGTTAAGGTCAGATAGGTAACCAATGCAAAAATAACTACAAAGCCAATAATGACGTTTTGATTTAAAAATAATAATCCTGGCAGTATTGTCAGCCAAGGACTATAAAAATTAATCAGACTGCCCGTATGACCCCAATAATCAAAATTGATTGGTGAAGTAAAAATATTAGACAGACTTTTAATATGCGCAATATTGAAAATCAATTCATTAGTCACTGATGCGTGTTTTAAAAATAGAAATGTATAAAAAATAGTTATTATTAGAAAAATAATTCCAATGATTATTCTTCTCCATGAACGACTCGACATAATTAGCCCCTTAAAAAATGACTTACCAAATAATTATACTAAAAAAGGACTGTGAAGACTCTATTCTTCACAATCCTTTTACAATATTCAGTTTTAATATATTGGCAATGTTGCCATGACTACATGCCCGATGACCAAAAAGAAAAATAGTGTTGCCAAAACTAGTTTACCTCTACTAAGTTTCAATCTTCTGATCAAGCTTGTTATTAGTATAAGAGCAATGATTAGCCCTACACCAATTAAAATCCCCATTAAATTACTAATAATCGCCTGCTGCGTTAAAAATGCTGCAACAACATCAATTAAAATGAAAGCAATTGTAATAACAAATGAAAACTTTCTTTTCAAATCGCCCACCTCTAAAATCCTAAGCACCGCAAAAAGATGCTTAAACTTAAGCACAACATCTATAGTATAAAAGTGAGATATATTAATTGCAATATATTTTTTATGATACAAATTACAATATTTATTTATAACTATAGTTTGTACGATTGCCAAGGCAAATCATTAGGGCTCCGACGGCTTATTACAGAGATACTTTTAAGATCATCTGGATCTAATTCAAGAACCAATCGATCATCATCATAAGCGGGCCATTCAAATTTAATTTCTTCATCGTAAGGTTTGCCATTATTAATAAATTCTTTCAACAAACGAAGCATGTGCAATTGATTCTTACGATAGTCAATTTTCAAATCAGCAGTTGGTGTATTCAAATAGCGTACAATTCCACCATGTTTTCCTTCATCAACTTTGGCATAATTACAATAAACTTCTGCATCACTATTCTTAATCAACAAATCTGCCAATTTCCTTGCAGGTAAAGCATACATTGCGTTGCCTAGCATTTGGATCAATTCCTCTTTAGAGTAATCCTTACCTAATAGTTCTTGTTTCAAGGCTTCAATATTCTCACCAAACAGATCTGGCAAAACATTTTCTTCAATCTGAGTCGAATCCATATCTTCAAAGAATTTCAATTCGTTGCTGCCAGCTGAAATAATCGTTTTAAAATTAGTTCTCTTTACACGTTGAATTAGTTTATCTTGCCAATCAGCAGAAATTAAATCGTCATCGATCACAGGACCAAACCAGTTAGTTGCAAAATGTCCTTGTAAAGCTGTCTTCTGAGCTAACTGTAAACCATCGTCAGTCAAATTGAATAAATCTTTACTTGTTTTAATTTTGTTAGTTCGACAAATATTATCTATTACTTTTTGAGCGGTCTCTAAATCGCGTATAGTCTGTACGCCACCAGAGAACATAATAACTTTCTTAATACGATCCAGCATTTTAGAATTGGATGCCATCAAAGCAGAAATTGATTTTGCTCCAGCAGACAATCCTATCAAATTAATATTATCGACATCGCCACCAAAACTGCGTGCATTATCTATAACCCATTGGATTGCCATTAATTGATCAGATAAGCCGACATTAGTGTCACCACCGTCAACTTTCCCCCAACCAAATAAACCTAATCGATAATTAGGAACAACATGCACTACTTCTTGATGATCCAGCCAGGACATCTGCTTTTGATAATTTCCACCTGTTGTAAATCCTCCGCCATATAATTCAATGACGATCGGATAATGCCCATCGACATCCGGTGTACAAATATCCAAATTCAAACAATTTTCACCAAAATTAATTTTACTATCATTTTGTTCCAAAGCCTCATCTTGCATTGGCTGTGTACCATTATGTACAGCATATTGGAGTTTATTGATTTCTTGTTTACCAAATTTGGCAATCGAAAATTCTTCAGCTCGCTTGAATCTTCGACCGTAACCAAAAGGAATTCCTAGAAAGTCCACATGCTGATGATCAGCGATTCCGTGGAAAGTACCAGTTGTTGTTTTTATAATCTTTTTCATCAAATAAACCCCCAGTGAACAAAATATCGGTTTAGTTAATATTCTAAACTAATAATATTAATGTACAAGAATTTCATGAAACCATTTTTACAAGAAAGTTATATAAATTTATTCATAATTTGCCTTGTTTAGTTAATAAAGCTTGTATATAATTTCAAGGATACGTTTTTAGAGGGAGAGTAATTTATGGTATTAACAGATGCACAAAAACGTGCCAATGAAAAATGGCATAAGAATCATCGTGAACGTGCAAACTATATTGCTATGCGTTCATCCGCAAGAAGTTTTATTCGTAAAAAGTCTACCTTGGAAGACTTAAAAGAACTCCAGGACATCATTGAGGGACGTCGTAAAGAGTTAGCTCAATCCCTAAATAATCAATTTTAAAAATTGTATGCCCTTGCATTTGAAAATTACAAAAATATTTTTCAAAATAAGGCATAAATTTATCTTAATTTTATTTTTTCTGATATAATTTGGCTAAGGACAAAGTTAAAGGAAGCCTTGTCCTATAAGCGTTCTGTCCAGATGCTGATGACATTAAAAGCTGTGATTATTTCGGAGATGAAAATCATGAAATTGATAACATGGATCAAGTCATTATTAAAAGCCGAAAAAAACGAAGCTTCTACTCAAGATAGAGAGGTACTCTCCGAACTTGAAGCTGAAAACAAACCCTTCTTGTTTGGTAAGTAATGTTATTCAGTAAATTATTATTAGGGATGGTTCACTTATTATTAAGTGGACCTTTTATTTTGCTCTTTTTTCGAATATTTAGTCAGAATTTTATTGACATCAAGACATCACTTTCACTATAATAGTACGAGTGATGTCACAGTGGCTCAGTTGGATAGAGCAACGGTCTTCTAAACCGTAGGTCGTGAGTTCGAATCTCACCTGTGACATTTTTTTATACATTAAAAGCTGTTAGGAGTAAAATCCTAATGGCTTTTTTAATATCTATTTACCAAATTAAACGATATTTTGTGATAAAAAAATTCAAATTAATTATTGCAACTCAAATCACTTTTCTCTATAATAGTATAAGTGATGTCACAGTGGCTCAGTTGGATAGAGCAACGGTCTTCTAAACCGTAGGTCGTGAGTTCGAATCTCACCTGTGACATTTTTTTATACGCTAAAAGCCGTTAGGAATAATCCTAGCGGCTTTTTTTATGCTGGAACGACCATTACATCTGTATCGACAATACCAAACTGACGCCGCATTTGGGCCTCAATCTCTTCGCCTAAACGGTAACTGTCTTTCACTTCCATATGAGCATCAACAGCAATAATCACATCCATAGTAACCATATTGCCACTATAATGAGCATTTATATCCTCTACCTTTTTTATCTGAGGATTATTCTCAATAACTTTCCGAAATTGCATTTCGGCTTTCGGATCAAAATAATCAGCCAAATTTAAACTGCTCTCTTTAAAAATCTTGATGCCAGCTACCAAAATAAAAATACCGACAATGATACTGGCCACGCCATCAAGCCATGATATCTTAAATAACAAGGCCCCACCGATCGCTACCATAGTTCCCAAACTGGTCAAAGCATCACTTAAACTATCTTGAGAGGCTGCTGTCAAAGCTGCATTCTGTAGTTTTAAACCAGCAGACCGATTCATCCACCAAACAACTATCATAATTACCATTGCAACACCCGCTCCTAATAGAGTGATTGGTTGAGGTACTTCTTGTAATTTCGGATGCATTAGACTCTTGAATCCACCATAAATAACGTTCAGCGAAATAGCAATCATAACTATTCCGGTAATCAGAGTAAAGACTGTTTCATAATGAAATCGTGTCAGTTGCAATCGTTGACCATTGTTTTGAATATCCTCTGGCAAAGGTTGTCCCATTAAATCGTCATCGTCAATATCTCGAGCAATAAAAATTCCTACTAATAATAAGACAGCTGATATAATTCCAGCTAAATTATTCAAAGCATCAGCACGTAAAGTCTGTGAATGTCCAATCTCTGCCAAATAAAATTCAATTATAGAAATTGCTAAATATGCCCCTACATTAAATAATAAATGATGTTGAGCACTGCGTAATTTATTCAATTCTCGATGTTGAATCTTATGCCATTCTTTCGTTTCTTTTTGAAGATGTTGTTTTTTTTCTTGCATGATAATGCCTCACTGAATAGACCCTTTTACTAAATAATCCTAGCGCTTTAACTTTAAAATCACAAAAAAAGAGCCCCTTCAATATCGAAGAGGCTCTCCCTTTTATCGTTGAGGATAGAATGCAACTTTCGTTGCTCATTTAATATATCATCTATCAACCAGAAATTCTCCATTTTAAAATTCCCGTAAAGAAATTGTATTATTAATTACAAATTCTGTAATAAATGATTCATATTAACTCAAAGCTATGCGCTCAACTTCAATAATTTGTTCATAGCTTCTTCAATTGACTTACCGCATGCAGAAACCCGAGTGTTTTTCTTATCAAATACGGTAAACAACTGATGCTTAGTATCTAAAGTAACTTTATATCTCATATTGCTTACCTCCAATTATTTGAATACTAATTATACACTCCTAAACAAAAAATACAATCAAAACGATTTAATTATTATAACCATACTTATTTTACTTAAAGAATAATTCTTTACATGCATTAGCAATAGCAATCTTAACATGTTCAAATGTTAAGCCACCTTGGATATAAATAATATAAGGTGCACGCATTGGTCCATCACAAGAGAATTCAATACTTGCTCCAGAAACAAAAGTTCCGGCGGCCATAACGACTTTATCCTCATAACCTGACATTTCACTAGGTACAGGCAAAACATTGGAATCGATTGGTGAGAATTTTTGAACCATTTCGGCAAATTTAACCATCTTATCCGGATCGTTAAATTCAATAGTTTGAATCAAATCTGTCCGGTCATCATTCCACTTAGGTGATACATTCAAACCTAATTTTTCAAAAATACCTGCTTCAAAAATGGCACCCTTAATAGCATTACCAGTTACTCTTGGAGCTAGGAAGAAACCTTGGAACATTTCTGACAAACGACCAACTGTAGGACCCTCAGAAGCGCCAATTCCAGGAGCTGTGAGACGATAACTTGCTAATTCAACTAAATCCTTTTTACCAACGATATAGCCACCAACTTTGGCCAAACCACCACCAGCATTCTTGATTAATGAACCAGCCATAATATCAGCACCTACTTCGGTAGGTTCAATTGTTTCGGAAAATTCACCATAGCAATTGTCAACAAAGATAATTGCATCAGAAACAGTCTTAACTTGCTTGATAATTTCAGCAATTTCTTTAACTGTCAAACTCTTACGTACGGAATACCCACGAGATCTTTGAATAGCAATAACTCTAGGATTTTGTTCTTTTATCTTCTTCTTCATCAAATCGAAGTTGACCTTGTCGCCATCCATTTCAACGTAATCGAAACCAATCTTATAATCAATCAATGAACCCTTTTTATTACCAGCAGTTCCAATAACCTCTTGCATAGTGTCATATGGTTCGCCTGTAACATAAAGTAAATTATCTCCTGGACGAAGCATACCAAAGAGTGCTGTTGCCAATGTATGTGTACCTGAAACAAATTGTGGACGTACTAAAGCCGCTTCAGTTTTAAAAACGTCACAATAAACAGCTTCTAATTGGTCACGACCACGATCGTCATCCCCATAACCAGTCGTACCTAGCAAACTACTTTCATCAATACTTTCTTTTCTAAAGGCCTCTAAAACTTTATTTTGATTATCCAAAACTTGCTCATCAATTTCAGCCAACTTTGGAGCAATCATCTCATCAGTCTCTTTGATAACCTCTTTTAATTTATCTGGAAATGCTGCGTTCCATTTAGTCATTGTGCCCTCCTACAAATTTTATGATATTTTTCTCGATTGTTTTTTGATAATTATTATCATCACTAATATTATACCAATCTACATCCATTTGATTGCGGAAATATGTAAATTGTCGCTTGGCAAAATGACGAGAATTCTTTTTAACTTCATCTAGACAACTATCTAAAGGAGTATTTTGTTCAAAATAGGGAAATAGCTCCTTGTAGCCAATAGCGTTCTTTGCCTGGACAAATGTCTCACGATGCTTAAAAACGTACTCAGCCTCATCTAATAGTCCCATTTCTACCATTTTATCAACACGCTGATTAATCCGTTCATATAACTTAGGACGATCATCGGTTAAACCTATTAAATAAAAGTTAGCCCATTTATTACCATTGTTTTGATCTGTTATTGATTTTCCAGTAGTACGAATTACTTCAATTGCTCGTATTAGTCTTCGAGAATTCTCAATATCAATTTTTCGATAAGCAATCGGATCTTCTGACTTCAAAATTGATTGCAACCTACCCACTCCATCATTCTTTTCGATTTCGAGTAACTCTTGACGTACTTTGTCGTCCCCCGTAGAATTTCCACCTAAATTAAGATTATTTATCAACGAACTCAAATAAAAACCTGTTCCGCCAACAACGAATGGAATTTTTCCTTGTTCATTCAAATCTGTAATTATCTTTTTGGCACGTTCTTGAAAATTTTTAACTGTATAACGTTGATCTGGATCACAAATATCAACCAAATGGTGTGGCACGGCTTTTAATTCGGCAGGCGAATCCTTGGCAGTACCAATATCCAAATGACGATATATTTGCATCGAATCACCAGAAATTATTTCACTATGAAACTCTTGAGCTAATTTTAGACCCAACGCACTTTTTCCCACAGCCGTTGGACCGACAATTGCTATAACTTTTTTCAAAAAATTACCCCACTTAATATAGTCTTTTATAGATATTTTAAAGGAAATAAGCCATAATGAGAACTAAAGACAGGAGGAATTATATTATGGCAAAAAATCAAAAACACTTTCGTTTTGTTAAAGGCTTTCTTGTTGGTTCATTAACAACAGCAACAGCCGTTTATGGTGCACTACATGCATTCAAGAAAAAGGTTATCGAACCTGAAAATGAAGAAAACGAACGAGTAGAAGAAAACCGCAGACGTGCTAACCGTAAGAGCCTTCAAGCACACCAAGGTTAATTATTAATTTCAAATAATAAAAAATGCTGTGTCAGAATTTTTTCTGCACAGCATTTTTTTATAGTTTAGTAGTCTTTTTAGTTTGACCTTCCCAATCGGAAAAGCGATCCTCTAACCACTTAACGTCAGTAAAGCCCCATTTTTTTGTTAACTTGATAGCAGCACGAACACAAATATTCTTACTATCTGCATATAAATATACAGGAAGATCTGGTCTCAATTCGCCCTCATTATATTTTAATTGTGTATAAGGAAGACTTCTAGCACCAAGGATATGTTTTGCATCGAATGCATTTTTTTCTCTCAAATCAACAATTTGAGCTTTTCTCATTGTCTTTTCAAAGGTTTTTTGATCAACTGAGCCACCCATTTGTCTGCCTTTATACCAATAATAAAGCCATGAGCCGACCCAATAGATGATAAATCCTATTACAATAACGTACAAAACTGCATTTAATACTTGCATTAACACAAACCCCTAACCAACTTTAATCAATGAAGCTGCACCGATAACACCTGCACCATTACCAAGACTAGCAAGTCTTAGTTCAGTTGAGTCCTTGATTGTAGCAAATTCATTCTTACGCATAGCTTTGTCCACTTTGTTTAGAAGGAATTCTCCAGCAGCAGAAACACCACCACCGATAACTACATACTTAGGATTCAAGGTGTTAGCAATATTACCTAGAACAAATCCAAGTGAATCACAAACATAATCAGCAACGATCAATGCTAGATCATCATCTTTTTTAGCCAAATCGAATACATCTTTAGCAGAGATATCTTGACCATCATCAAGCATAGCTTTCAATTCTGAATCTCCAGCATATTCTGAAGCACGATCTCTAGCAACACGAACGATACCAGTAGCAGAGGCAATTGTTTCCAAACAACCTCTCTTACCACATGTACACATGAAACCATTAGGATCAACAGTAACGTGACCGATTTCACCTGCTGCACCATTAGCACCTTGTAGTAATTGACCATTAGCGATGATACCACCACCAACACCAGTACCAAGTGTTACAAAAACAACATCTTTAGCGTTGTTACCAGCACCTTGCCATCTTTCACCAAGTGCTGCAACGTTAGCATCATTTTCAATAGTTACAGGAAGACCTGTTCCTTTTTCGATGTCACGTACTGGATAAACTTCATTAGTCCAGTTAAGGTTGTAAGCACCTTTGATTGTTCCTTTTTCATGATCAATAGTACCAGGTGAACCCAAACCAATTCCATCAAATTGGTCGGCACTCATACCGTACATATCAAGATGATGATTAATTGAATCAATAATATCAGGAATAATTAATTGTCCGTCAGATAGAATATTTGTTTCAATACTCCATTTTTGTTGAATCTCACCTTTTTCAGTAAGAATAGCAAATTTAATTGTTGTACCACCAAGGTCAACACCGATTAACTTTTTGTCTGTCACTTTGATCTGTCCTTTTCTTTTTCTTCTTCTATTCTATGCTCCCGTTTTAAGACCAATTGAGCATTGATGAAGGTCTTTTTGTCGATCATTTGACTCTCATATAAACGCTTAACCTCAATAAACATAAGCTCTATATCCCACATTCTTTTACCAACGTGAACAAAAGTGCCATATCTTTTCAGAAGTTGCTGAACGTCATAAAGAGTTCTAAAACTCATCTCATCCATAAACTATCATACCTTTTGTATACATAAAGTAAGAAATTACGACTAAAACAACCAGAGATAATATTCTAAAAATCATCTTAGGACGTTGTATACCAGGCAAACCTAAAGTATAACCTAAGAACAATCCCCCAAGTGCACCACCAAGGTGCCCCCAAATATTAATACTAGGCATTAATAAGTCCAAAAGTAAGTTAACGACAATCAAACCTAGAAAACTCTTACCAATTTCAGTCATAAATCTATTTTCACGATATATGAATCCCAAAGCTAGAAAAGCCGCAAAGAGACCAAAAATCGAAGTACTAGCACCCACTGAAATTGTATTATCGCTTCCAAAAGCAAAACTTGCTAAATTACCAGTGATACCACTCAAAAGGTAAATTGTTAAAAAGCGCCAATGACCTATCATGGGCTCTAATATTTGACCAACATATAATAGTGTAAACCCATTCATGAAAATATGGAAGACACTTAAGTGTAAAAATATTGGTGTAATCAAACGCCACCAGTCACCAGTTTGAATACTTACATTCGTCATGGCACCCATTGTCATCAAAGTATTGCTATTCTGTGAGCCTCCAGCTAGAACTTCAACCAGATAAACTCCAATAGTTAATACCAAGAGTGTCCATGTCACATACGCATTACTCTGTCGATTAAACATTTTGTTGATCCTTATCCGTCTTGGCTAAAATAATTTTATCTACTGGCTTATCTAGTACATAAATTGGCCATTGAGCCTCTTCATAATATTGCTGTGAAGATGCTAAAGAGATGGTTTTAGTTGGATACTTGGCTAGATATCTATCAAAATATCCTGCGCCGAATCCTAAACGATTATGCCTATCTTTTGAAAAGGCTAAACCTGGAACGATTAGAAGATCAGGAGGATCCATTAAATTATTTTCATAATTCTTTGGTTCACGAACTCCAAAAGGACTTTCTTCGATTTCAGTGTCTTTCGTATACTTAACAAAAGTCATTGAATGATCGGCAAAAGTCTTTGGAATATAAACTTCCTTGCCCATTTCCCAACATTGATTAATGATTGGGAACGTTGGAATTTCATCATTCATACTTAAAGTAATTCCAATACTTGGTGCATTTTGAAAATCTAAATCATTAAAAAGCTGAAAATAAATATTATTGATTTCTTTTTGTGCTTTGTCAGACTTCATGAAAGTACTAACTAAATCAATTTGCTTTTTTCTAAAGCTTACTTTATCCAACTAATCACTCCCAATCCTAGTAAAAAAAAACAACAGGGATTTTAACCTGTTGTTTATTTTGTTTCACGATGCAATGTAACAGTACGTTCGCGTGGACAATATTTCTTAAGTTCAAGGCGATCAGGGTTGTTACGTTTGCTCTTGTTTGTTAGATATGTACGTTCATGACATGAAGTACATTCCATTGTTATGTTTACTCTCATCTTTGGAACATCCTTTCATAAATACTTAACTAAATTCAACTAATTAAATATATCATTTTTCACGGTATTTTAAAAGGTCAAATCAGGATTTATTTCTGTCCTGTCATCTTATAGTAATCCGTATATATCTGTTTTGCAAGTAATTGTGGGTATGATCCACTTTCACTAGTTAAATTAGGGAACACAATAGCCATCGCAATATTAGGATCACTATAAGGTCCAAAACTAACTAAACTAGTAGTAATTGTTTCAGGGGGGTCACTGCTTGGATTATCAGGATCATAGTAGAATGACTGAGCAGTACCAGTTTTAGCAGCTACAGCTGGCTTAATATCGGCCAAACGAGTAGCAGTAGTCCAGTACCCACTACCATGAACAGCAGCGTACATACCTCTCTTAACAACGTCTAATTCATCATTAGTGAATCCGACTTTGTTCAAGACCTTAGGTTGTGTAACTGAAGTCAAAGCACCCTTAGTACCATCATCTTTAGTCTTTTGAATTGATTGTACAATGTATGGTTTCATTCTATATCCACCATTAGCAATAGTTGAAATGTACTGAGCCATTTCAATTAAAGTATAAGCATCGTAGTTTCCATAAGATAAATCCAGTGCAGAACCTGTCTTCAATTCGCCAGAGCTATTCAGTGTAGCACCTTCGATACCAGTTGTTTCACCTGAAATATCAATACCAGTTTTTACACCTAATCCGAATTGATTGAAATAACCTCTCAACTTAGAGAAGATATCTGAATCCATTTTAATATAGGAATTTGGCGTATATTTAGCATTAGCCTCTTTCATTGCCAAAGCCATCATGTACTCATTAGATGAGAATTGAAGGGCTTGTACGGCACTCAAGCTACTGAAAGTACCAATTGGGTAAACAGACTTCTTAACTGGAGTACCAGGCAAGTAAATTGGTTCATCGGCCAAAGTATTGTTAGATGGTGAAATAACTCCATCCATCATAGCACCCAAAACAGTTGCACCCTTAACAGCAGAACCCATTACGAAGGTACGATTGATGACACCTAGAGCATCTTCACTAGTTTTACCGGTCTTAGGATTATTGTGAACCCCAGCCATAGCCAAAATAGATCCAGTCTTAGGATTCATAGCAACAACATAAGCCCCATCAGAATATTGAGTAATACCGGCTGCCTTAGCAGCACTATATTGTGTATTTAAAGCATCCTGTACTTTCTTTTGGAAAGATGAATCAATAGTCAAATTAAGATTTCCACCTTTTTGACCTTTGTAAACAACTTTACTCTTCTTAATTTGGTTATTAGAGCCTACTTGTACTTCACGTTTACTCTTAGTACCAGAAAGAATTGATTCGTAACTCTTTTCCAAATAACTTGTACCAACACGGTCATTACGGGAATAACCAGATGCCAACATAGTATTTAACTCATCATCAGGAATACCTTGTTGTTCAGTCGAAACACCACCAATAATACTTTCGATAGATGTTCCCTGTGGATAATCACGTTCCCAGTTACTACCAATACTAATTCCAGGCAATTCTGTTAAATGTTCACTAACTTCCGCAATCTCTTTAGCAGTTAAATCTTTATCTTTTAAAAAGACTGTTGAAAGTGAATAAGCTGAACTCATTTTCTTAAATAAAGTGGCCCTTTGAAGGTCTTTATCATTCAAATGAATACCTTGTTGTTCAACGTATTTAACTTCATTTGCATAAATTTTAGTAGATGTTAATGCATCACCACTCGAATTAACACGGTATGATTTAGGCATTTGCTTAATAACCTTGGCTGATTTACCTGGTGCTGAAAGAATATAATCAGCTTTATCACGGCTAGTTAAATTAGTTTTCTCAACGGTTAAATATTTAGTTAGTCTGTTAACGATTTGATAGATATCCGTTGACTTAACGCTACCACTCTTTGTATAAGTAATAGCATTTTGTGTTGAGTTACCTACCAATAGTCTACCTTTAGAATCATAAATCATTCCTCGAGGTACACTGCCTGTCATTACTGTCTTGTCTGTTCGGTTAACTTCGGCTTGAAATTTACCACCATAAACGATTTGTAAATATGCAAGTTGTCCAACTAACATAGCAAATAGAACAAAGACAATAAAAAAAAGCAGGTTTAGACGAAATGGAATAGTAGACTTCGCTTGACTACCTGTTCTTTTCTTTAATATATCAAGTATTCTTCTCATATTATCCTTCAAAAAAGCGAATAGTTATTCATTAGATTTAAAAATATATTTAGGTCCATCCAGTTTAGGATCATATTCAACTAACAAATCATATCTGGCAAAAAACCAAGTATCACTGTCAGTAATAAAATATGTGATTCCATCAACTATAGTACTAGATTCCGGATCAACCGGTTTTTCTTTTCGCATAGCAATTGAAAAACCATCATGAACCATTGTCTTACCATACACTTTACCATAGAAATGGATTCCATCCCCAGGAACCAAATCAAGTTCCTCGCGGAACCACTTAGAAGCCTCATCAGTTATTTCAATTTTCATTATTGTCACCTCAATATTTTATAAGGTAAACATACCAGAAAACGTCTTCACTAAGCAACTTCTACGGACTTAACAGTCAAATCATAACTGCCAACAGGAGTATCAACAGTAACAACATCACCTGTATGCTTACCTAATAGGGCCTTAGCAATTGGTGAGTCATTTGAAATTTTACCACTGTCAGGATCTGATTCAGCAGCACCAACGATTGTGTAAACGTCAGGTTCTTCACCATCCTCTTGAACGGTAACTTTTTTACCAATAGAAATTTCATCACTAGCAACCTCATCAGTATCGATAACATTAGCATATTGTAGCATTTCGATAATTTGTGAAATACGTGATTCAACAACACTTTGTTCATCTTTAGCAGAAGTGTATTCAGAGTTTTCAGATAGATCACCAAAACTTCTAGCAATCTTAATTCTATTGATTACTTCTGGACGTTTAACTTTCTTTAAATTTTCCAATTCTTCTTCAAGCTTTTTCTTACCTTCAGCTGTCATAGGGTAACTTTTATCTGCCATTTTATAACTTCCTCATTTCTAAAAAATCATTTATTAATATTCTAATTTTAAAATGTCATCTAATCAACCATGATTAGATGACATTTTTTAATTCACTATAATACTACTGGTTAAGAGCAGCAACTTTACTATCGTGCTCTTCACGTGTACGTGAATAATATACCTTACCGCTCTTCAAATCTGCAACAAAGTAGAGATAATTTTGATCTCTGTCAGTTGGATTTAAAACAGCCTCTATTGATTGAATACTTGGAGTATTGAATGGTCCAGGACCATAACCAGTATTCTTGTACAAGTTATATGGTGAGTTCACTTTAACATCTTTATATGTAAGTTTTGTCTTATGTGTATTCAAAGCATACATAACAGAAATATCAGATTGTATAGGCATATCGACATCTAAACGGTTAAAGAAGACACCAGCAATCTTTCCACGATCTGTCTTTGTAACACCTTCACGTTCAACCAATGATGCTAAGGTTAGAACCTCTTGAACAGAATAACCCTTCTCTTTAATTGTTGAGAAGTATGGCTGTAGCATATCATTATCCTTTTCAACCATTTGACCAACTAACTGTTTCAAACTCAATCCTTTATAAACACTGTATGTAGCTGGGAACAAATAACCTTCAAGATGATATCTAACATTCTTTCTGGACATTGTTGAATTTAGCAATTGTGGATATTTCTTTTGAAGCTGTTTCATGAATTTTTCATCTTTCATCAACTTCAAGAAATCTTTTTTCGTAAAGCTAGTACTCTTTTGAATTTGATCACCAATTTGATCAATTGTAACACCTTCACGAACTAGCACACTATCTTTAGCTGTTCCAGTTGGTTGAGCACTTCCACCCTTTTGTAATTGCTTAACAATAGAATTCATATCCATTGATTGCTTGAACGTATAATATCCGGCTTGAAAATCATTATAGTTTTGAGCCTTTATATAAAAATTAAAGACCGTTGCACTCTTGATGATTTTGTCCTTTTCAAGTGTTTTTGCAATTTCTTTGCTTGATGAACCAACAGGAATATTAACGACAATATCATCTTTACTATTCGCATTGTATGGTTGCAATGAACTGTTTACATAATTGAAGCCAATAATGGCAACGACAACTGCTAAAACAGCAATCACGCCGACAATCCAATAAGCTATATGATTAGCTACAGATCGTTCCTCAGCACGAGTTTTCATTTTATCAGTTGATTCTTGATTTAATGCTTCTTTTTTTTCGTCCTTCTGGCTCAAGACACAGCCTCCCGAGTTAATTTATTAGAATTATACCATTAGTTTTGGAATAATTATCTAATTTCCACATTAAATTTTTCAACTAAACTATCTTTAACCAATGAAAATGCCTTTTCAACTTCTTCATCAGTCAAGGTGCCATTTGGATTCAAAAACTCTAGATGGTAAGCCAATGACTTATAGTTTGTCTTAATATTCTTGCCTTCATAAACATCAAAAATCGTTACATCATTCAAATATTTACCACCATTTTCATAAATATCTGAAATAATTTGAGCATTTTCAACATCGCTCTTAACTAAAATAGCTAAATCACGACTAACGCTTGGATATTTTGGAGCACTTTGAGATTTAATACTCTTCTCGTTTAGTTCAAAGAGAGCGTCAATATTCAATTCAAAAACAAATGTTTCATCAACATTATGGTCTTTTTGATACTTAGGATGTAATTTACCAATCAAACCTACTACTTGACCATTAGCCAAAATTTGGGCTGTTTGACCTGGATGCATATTTGAATAATCTGCGGTAGCTTCATATTCAAATTTAGCATCAGCATTAGTAAATGATAATACTTCGTCAACAATTCCTTTGAGATAATAGAAATCAACTTTTTGAGCCTTAGTATTCCAAGAATCATTTATCACATTGCCACTGATAGCACCTGAAAGGTATTCAATTTCATTAGGACGAGCTTGACCTTTTGGACGAGCAAAGATACGGGCCTGTTCAAAAATACTTAGATCATTATTATTTCTAGCTTGATTGTAGGCAATATTACGAACTAAACCAGGAATCAAACTATTTCTCAAATATTCATGATCTTCAGTCATTGGATGTAACAACTTAGTATATTCAGTATTTGCTGTATTAAAGTCATCAACTTCTTTTTTGCTTAGTAATGAGAAATTAATAACTTCGTCCATTCCCTCGCCAAGTAAAACGTCACGTAATTTATTACTGAATTCACGTTTTTGACTGTAGCCACCGCGTGTTTCCATACCGGCTGGTAAAGTATTAGGCAAGTTTTCATATCCGTAAATACGGTTAACTTCTTCTACAAGATCGGCTTCAATTGCCATATCCCAACGACGAGTTGGAATAGTAACAGTGATTTTGTCGCCATCAACTTTAACAGTAAAGCCTAAACGATTCAAAATACCTACCATTTCATCAGTTGATAATTCTAAGCCCATCAAATGATTGATATGAGAAACACTACCTTCAATAACAGTTGGTTTAGCTTCTGTATAATTACCAACAATCTCTTTAGAGATTTCTTCTGCGGCACTAGTTTCATCAACCAATTGTGTGGCACGAACTAAGGCTTCAGAAACAATACCATTATCAACACCCTTTTCGAAACGGTTTGAGGCATCATCACGTAGATCATGTCTTTGAGCTGTCTTACGAATGCTGGCTCCATCAAATACACCGGCCTCTAGTAAAATATTTTTAGAATTTTCATCTACTTGAGCAACTGTACCATTGACAATTCCAGCAACACCAAGAATATCTTCGCCAGCTGTAATGATCAAATCGTTGTGATTCAAAACTTTATCTTCATCAGCTAATTTTAGTTTGTCACCATCATGAGCCTTTTTGATAACCAATTTCTTTTCAGTCAATTTATCTAAATCATAAACTTGAATAGGTTGACCATATTCAATCATAACGTAATTAGCAGCATCAATTACACTGTTAACTGGACGAATACCTTGATTCCAAAGTCTTCTTTGCATCCAAAGTGGACTCTTGCCAACCTTAACGTCTTTTAACTCACGTAGTAAGTAATCAGGTACTAAAGATTTCTCTTCAACTTCTACATCGACATCATTTAAATCTTTGATCTTATCAGCATTCAATTCTGGCTTTTTGAAACTAGGCTTCTCATCATAAGTAGCACCAATTTCCCAAGCAGCCCCACGCATACCCAAAGTATCAGCACGGTTAGGTGTGATATCGATATCAACCATTTGATCTTTCAAGCCTAATAGATCATATACAGCAGTACCTGGTTTTTGTGGTTCATCGAAAACATAAATACCATTTTCAAATTCCTCAGGCATATATTTAGCAGGTACTCCTACTTCATCCAAACCACAGATCATCCCATTTGACTCTTGACCACGTAATTTACCACGTTTAATTCTGATACCATCTGGTAAGTGCGCACCGTGTGTTGCTACGATCACATATTGATCTACAGCTACATTAGGAGCACCACAGACAATTTGAATATCCTCATCTTCACCAACATCAACCATACAAACTTTCAAATGATCTGAATCAGGATGTGGTTTAACGCTTGTAACGTGACCTACAACTAAACCTGTTAGCTCTGTTCCCAATTCAACAGGACTTGATTCAATACCAGTTAGAGAAATTTTGTTAGCCATTTCTTCAACAGTATGTGTAACAGGAATATAATCTTTTAACCAATTAACAGAAATTTTCATTATCTTAATTTACTCCTTTGAATTGTTCTAGGAATCTAACATCGTTTAAATAGAAATCACGGATATCGTTAATTCCATATTTGAGCATAGCAAAACGTTCAGGTCCAAGACCAAAAGCCATACCACTGTACTCGTTAGGATCAATTCCAGACATCTTCAAAACATTAGGATGAGTTAGTCCGGCACCTAAGACTTCAATCCAGCCAGTATACTTACAGATACGACAACCTTTTCCATCACAGTTGAAACATGAAACATCAACCTCAACAGAAGGTTCCGTGAATGGGAAGTAACTTGGACGGAAACGAATTTCACGTTGTGCGCCGAAGACGTGACGACATAAAGCTTCCAAAGTACCCTTTAAATCGGCCATACTAATATTCTTATCAACTACTAAACCTTCAATTTGATGGAATTGATGTGAATGAGTAGCATCATCATCATCACGACGGTAAACAACGCCTGGTGAGATCATCTTCAAAGGACCCTTAGTAAAGTCATGAGCTTCCATGTCACGGCCTTCTTGAGCCGAAGTTTGAGTTCTCATTAATAGTTCATCTGACAAGTAGAATGTATCTTGCATATCACGAGCAGGATGATCCTTAGGGATGTTTAATCTTTCAAAATTATAGTGATCTTCTTCAACTTCATAACCGGGAGCAACTTCATAACCTAAACCAATGAAGAATTGTTCAATATCTTCAATTGTTTGATTCAAGATATGCTTAGTTCCCTGAACTTGTTTAGCAGCTGGTAAAGTAACATCAATTTTTTCTTCTTCAAGTTGATGTGCTACTAATTTTTCATTCAATTCAGTCATTTTTTCTTCAATGGCTTGTTGAATATCATTCTTAACATTGTTAGCTAATGTACCAATTTCAGGACGTTGTTCAGCTGGAACGTCTTTCATCCCACGTAAGGCTTTAGTGATTGGGCCTTTCTTTCCTAATAGGTTGACTCTTAGGTCATTTAACTCTTGAAGTCTTTGTGCACGCTTGGCTTCATCAATACCATTTTCTCTTAAGCTTTTGAGCTTATCATCTAATGACATAGTTTTCCTCCTGCATTACCCTTTTATTGTTATTTTAAATAATGTTTGTAATTTCTTTAATGAACTTTCTGCATAAAAAAAGTCCCCATCCCAAATAAGGGACGAGGACTCGCGGTACCACCCTAGTTCATGTCTAATACATGCACTCAAAGGTTATAAAGTAACCAACTCATAAACTCAGAAAGTGAATTCACTCTTTCATTCATCAAGTCTTCTCAGTCAACGACTCTTCCTGTTATGAAATTCCAAGCTACTATTTTTCATCAAAGTTTAAACTATTTTCATATGACTAATTATACAAAAACCAAAAAGTTTCGCAAGTCTTTAAAGTGTTTGTAATCCGTACATCAATACTCCAGCTGCTACAGCCACATTTAATGACTCGGCTTTTCCTAGGATTGGAATATAAATGTTCTCGTCACAGGCATTAAGGACATCTTGTGTTACTCCGTGAGCCTCATTACCCATAACCAAAGCATAATTATCAATTTTTTCTAGTTCATTGTAAGGCTTAGCTTGTTCATTAACTTCAGAACCATAAATTGTTAGTTCTGATTCTTTAGCTAAATCAATAGCCTTATGAATATCCATACGATAGATTGGCAAATGGAATTGGCTTCCTTGCATTGAGCGTTGAACTTTTGGTTGATAAAAATCAGCTGAGTCTAAGCTAGTGATAATACCATCATATCCGGCAGCATCAGCCGTTCTAACGATTGTTCCCACATTACCAGGATCTTGAACATCATCTAGCATAACCCATTGTCCAGTAAGTTCTGATAAAGATTCAGTATTATTTACTTTAAGGACAGCAAAAATTCCTTGTGGAGTCTTTGTTTCAGATAACTCTTTAGCTACATCCTCTGAAACAGTCACAGCGATATCATGGTATTTCTTAACCAAACGATCCTCTGCATACTTCTCGGTAACTAACACTTGAACAAAATCTTGTTCATATTCATCGGCTTCACGTACTAAGTGAAAACCTTCTACCATGTAAGTTCCTGTTTTTCTAATGTACTTTGTTGATGCTAATTTCTTTAGTTGCTTGATTTCATCATTTTTTTTAGATTCAATATATTTCATATGTGTCTCATCCCTCTTGTTCTATAATATAAATATTAACACATAAGATGATGTGAGGTGATTAGTTGTGAAACATCTTTCTATTAATGTTGACGGTTTAGTACAGGGCGTGGGCTTTCGCTACTCAACTTTACAGGTTGCAGTTGAACTAGGCGTAACTGGAACCGTTCGAAATGAACTTGACGGTTCTGTGTCTATTGAAGCCGAAGCACCACAAAAAGAACTTTATATTTTTTTAAATCGTGTTAAATCTTCACCATCACCCTTTGGAAAAGTTAGAAAATTGGACTATACTTTTTCTGACGACTTACAACATTACAAAAAATTTACTGTGATTGGTTGAAACGTCAAATGAGTTAACGTATATTACAGTATATACGACTAAAAGGGTGGTTTATTAATTGAATAAAAAATACGTCAAATATCTATCAGTACTTTCGTTAGTTTTAGTACTGACACTAGTTTTGACGGGGTGTGCTCAGCAAACAGCTGCGAACCTGCACGCTCCTACTAGTGGGCCCTACGGAATTGTTTACAAATGGATTGGAACTCCATTCCAAAAGTTAATCCTAAAGACGGCTCAAACTATTGGTGGTAAGAATGCCTATGCATGGGGTATCGTTATTATTTCCTTTATCGTTCGTCTAGTGTTGGTTCCTTTATCATTGAATCAACAATATAAGTCAACAACTCAACAGGAAAAAATGCGTGCCGTTCAACCTCAATTGAAGATGGTACAAGCTGCACAAAAGAAAGCTAAAGATCCAGCTGCACAACAAAAAATTAGTGCTTTAATGATGGATGTTTATAAACAAAATAATCTTAGTTTGACCGGTGGTATGGGTTGTTTGCCACTATTGCTTCAAATGCCTATCTTAATGGGTATTTATCAAGCTGTGCAATATTCTAAGGAAATTGCTTCAGCTACCTTCTTAAATATTCCACTTGGTAAACCAAGTATTGTCATTGCCATTATTGCTACATTGTTCTACGTTATCCAAAGTTGGATGTCATTACAAATTGTTCCACCAGAACAAAGAAAACAAATGCAAACAATGATGATGGTCAGTCCATTGATGACTTTCTTTTTCTCAATCTTCTTATCTGCTGCACTTGCTCTTTACTTCTTGGTCGGTGGTGTCGTTATTGTTATTCAACAATTGATTACTAACTACATCGTAACCCCAAGAATTAGAAAACAAACTGATGCTGATTTAGCCAAGCATCCAGTTAAAGTTGTGGTTACTCAAGAAATGCTTGATAGTATCTTAAACGGTGGAGCTGCTCCTAGTTCCCCTGCAGGTGGTGCTCAACAGGCTGAAGAAAAAGAATTACACAAAAACATCCGTGAATTAAATAAGGGTAAACAAAATCGTAATAAGAAATAGACAAAAAAGAGGTTGTAAATTCTAAATGAATTTACAACCTCTTTTTTTACTCTATAGATTTGGCTTAGCATGCATTACTGTTCCATTTGGATAAACTGTCCAATCATCACCAGATGATCCATCGTTATCGCTTGAATGAATCCAATAAACAGATTGACCATTGCTATCAGTATAAGTCTTTGCTGTACCGCCGTTTTGATCAACGACTACGGCATATTTCTTATCAGAATTACCATCGTGACTTTTAACCATATTCATTGCCTGATCAGAACTAACAGTTCCAACTGATGAAGAGTCATCATTACTGTCAGTTTTATTATCAGTACTATTGCTACTATCAGTATTTGTATTTGTTGAATCATTAGCATTCGTATTCGTAGTATTAGTATCGGTATCAGTACTGTTCTTCTTAGAATCTTCAGTTTCAGAACTAGTTGATTTCGTTACTCGGTTAGCTGCCTTAGCCGCTTTATTAGCCTGTTTATATGAATTTTCCAAACTACTATTAGTTAAATTAGATGAACGGGAACTTAACTTGGCTGTCTCACTATAAGCTAATTCATTATCTGAATTTTTATAAACAAACAAACCAACTGTCTGAAATTCACTCAATTCAACATCTTCAAATAAATTCTTTACAGTCTTAGTACTGTTAGAATCAATAGTGCTATCACCATCTTTGTCAGCTCTTACTTTATCGCTTTTCGTATGCATCAGGATAAAATCAGAATTGATAAAGCTTATATTCTTATTAGTACGATTAATAATTTTTAAATCCACTGATACTGGATCTTGACTACTTCTAGTAAATAAAAATGTTAATTCATTTCTCTCTGATTGAGATAAGCTTGTGTAGTCTACTGTCTTTTCTGTAGTTTCCGTGGCCTTGACGTCAGAAGTTGATTTATCTGCGTCAGCCTTATTCGCACAACCGGCACTAATTAGTAGTAAACACATCACGCCAATTAACAGTGCTTTCTTACTCAAAATATCTTCCTCCCCTTGGATGGTATCTTAATAATATACTTTTAGATCAAACTTGGGAAATAACCTGCAAAATGAAAACAGACATTTACTAAAGATTGTATTCTCTAGTAAATGTCTGTTTATTTATAATTACTCACCTTTAGATGTTTCATCTTCAGCAGGAGCTTCTTGAATAAGTGGCAATTCAATCTTGAAAACTGTTCCTGAACCGACAACACTTTCTACTTCCAAACTACCATGATAGATTTCAATCAATCTCTTGGCGATAGAAAGCCCTAATCCGTTCCCTCCACGTTTTCTAGAGCGAGCCTTGTCAACTCTATAGAATCTGTTAAAAATACGTTTAAGGTCTTTTTTTGCGATTCCTAAGCCATAATCTTGAACCACAACTTCTAGCAAAGCTGAGTTAGTTGAAGCTGCAAAATTTATTTCCTTCCGATCAGCGGAATATTTGAAAGCATTATCCAGTAAAATAACCAACACTTGCTCCAAATGATTACGATAAATTTTAACCTTGCTACCCTCACGAATATCGTCGTCAAAATTAATAACAAAATCGGGATGCAACATTTTAAAATCATTATAAACTTGGGTAAACAATGGTTTAACTTCTGTCGTTTGTTCCAAATAGGCACTATCGATTTGTTCAACTCTAGTTAAATCAAGCATCTCTTGAATTAAGGACTGCATACGTTTCAATTCCTGCAATGAAGAATTAATTGAGTCATTCAAAACTTGAGGATCATCTTTTCCCCAACGTTGCAACATACTCAAATGTCCCTCCAAAACAGCCACTGGTGTTCTCAATTCATGCGAAACATCTTCCACAAATTCCTTTTGTTGATTCGTGTAAGCTTGCATTCGATCTAACATCTTATTGATATTAACTGTTAAATCGTAAACTTCATCATTTCTTTTACGTAGCTTAATTCTGGAATCAGAATCAGGTTTTTTGTTTAAATCATCAATCGTTTTATTGATTCGCTTCAAGTCGTTCAAAACCATAGTTACTGCAAAATAGCTCAAAAGAACTCCAATAACGAAAACAACAATACCACCGATCAACAATTTATTTGTAAAAGAATGAATCTCATTTACAGATGCAACATTTTGGACAGTTCGCATAGCTAAGACACCTACAAAAATGTAGGCCATTAAAATAACTATCGAAATCAATGCTGTCCACTTGAATCTAATGGAAATCCTCATCGTCTCATCACGTATCCTTTACCACGAACGGTTGAAATATAACTTGGTGCACCTGAACGATCGATTTTATTACGTAGATACTTAATATAAACATCCACAACGTTAGTCTCAGTTGAAGAACCAGTTCCCCATACGCGCTCTAATAAGTCATCACGGCTCAAAACAGTTCCAACGTTTTCCATCAAAACACTCAACAAATCATATTCACGACGTGTTAAATCAATAACTTCACCATTACGCTTCAAAGTTTGTGTTGTCTTATCAATTACCAAATTCTTATACTTAAGAACTTGATCATTATTTCTAGTTACATCGATATCTAAATCGATACGTCTTAACAAAGCACGAATTCTTGCAAGTAATTCTTCAATAGCAAAAGGCTTAACGATATAATCATCGGCACCATGATCTAATCCTGATACACGATCAATAATTGAGTCTCTTGCTGTCATCATAATAATTGGTGTGTTCTTTTCTTGGCGAACACGACGACAAACTTCAATACCATTTAATTCAGGCAACATTAGATCTAGTAAGATCAAATCCCAGTCTTCAGACAATGCTGCTTCAAGGCCAGTTCTACCGTCACGTTCAACAGTTACTTCATAGTTTTCATGTTGAAGTTCGAGTTGAACAAATTTTGCCATGTTCTCTTCGTCTTCAATAACAAGTATTTTAGCCATATATTTCTCCCATACATAAATATTAAATTGTCTTTAATTATAGCTTAATCATTAATTTGAATATGCCAGATTCTTGGCAATGCACTAATGATTTTAACATATAGCAAAAATTAAAAGAAGACAAGCTTTTATTTTTATTTTTTTAGAAAAATAAAAAAGAGACAATAATTAGCCTCAATTTTAATAATTTAATTTACTAATCATAGAAATATAAATAATGAGAACAGGTTAAGATTGTGGATTTATTAAATGAGATTCCAACTTTCCCATTTCCTCCGATAAGTACTGACGATCAAGTATTTTTACAAAAGGATAATAAATAATCATTCCTAAAATAATTTCAAATAATTGTAATACTGATCCTCGCCAACTACCAGTCGTTAACCAACCAGAAATCAAAGGTGGCGTTGTCCACGGCAACATGACCCCATTAGTATATGGCACCAAATGCAATGAAAAGCAGAAACTAGAAATTAATACATTGGTAACTGGAGTTATAACGAAGGGAATCATTATTACTGGGTTCAACACTACCGGTAATCCATAAATAAATGGTTCCCCAATTCCAAACATGCTTGGTATGACAGTTAACCTGCTCAAACCTTTAATTCTCTTTGATTTACCAACGATCAGCATTATCAAAATCAATGACAAAATACTGCCTCCGCCACCATATGTAGAAAAATCTTCAATAAATTGCTCTGTATAGATGTGTGGCAAGGGATGTCCACTTTGAAAAGCCTTTAAGTTATCCTGTGTTAGCACAAAGAAAATTGGTGACCAAACACTGTTCACAACTGATGGACCATTGATACCCAAACACCACAAAATAGATGCTAAGAAAATATATAACAAAACTGAAAAAATAGAATTTCCAACATTTTTAAGTGGTAATTGTAATAGTGAATAAAAGAAATTATAAGCCGTTCCTAATTTAGTCAAACTAAAAATAATTCGTATAAGAAAGAAAAACAGAATTACAAAGCCACTTGGTAACAGTGCTTCAAATGATTGATTAACCATATCCGGAACACCTTGTGGCATTTTAATAGTCCAATTACGATTTTGAGCAAATCTAAATAATTCCACGCTAATGAGGGCGGTAAACATTCCTAAGAAGATACCGTTTGGGCCTAAATAAAGTGTTCTAACAGCACTAATTGAACTAGTAGCGCTAACTCTAACCGTCATTGGTGTCAAAATTAGAAAGGACACTAAACTAACCATACTTGCATGGATCGGAATCAAATTGCGGTTTTTACCATAAGCATATGATATTCCTAAACATGACAATAGTCCGGTAAAGTTAAAAACTGAACCGGTCGCAGCATCAAACCAGTTGGTCCATTGTGATCCAAATATTTTAATCCAAAAATCAGTCCATCCCGGTATTGGAAAGTTTCCAAATAATAAGAATAAAGACGTAATTAAGATTAATGGCGTTACAATCAAAAAACCATCCCGCAACGATTTCAAAACAACATTATTTGATAATTTATCAGCTAAAGGTAATAGCTTAGCTTCTATTCTTTTTGGCACAAAATCCTCTCCCCTTTAAAAATCCCCATTTTCAAAGTATAAGAAAGTATTTAAACTCTAGCAAGTTCAGTTTTTTTAAATAAAAAAGCCCTAGACAATTAATCGTTATTTACACAACGAATTATGTCTAAGGACATTTTTATATTAATTTAATTATTGTTCTTCATACCATGTGTAGTGGAATACGCCTGGCTTGTCATTTCTCTCATAAGTATGAGCACCGAAGTAATCTCTTTGAGCTTGGATCAAGTTTGCAGGAAGAACTTCTGAACGATATTGATCGTAGTATGAAATTGCGGCCATGAAACCTGAAACAGGAATTCCTGCTTGAACAGCAAAGCTTACAACGTCACGAACATCTGATTGATATTCTTCAACGATACCCTTGAAGTAATCGTCCAACAATAAGTTATCAAGTTTTGGTTCTTTATCGTAAGCATCAGTAATCTTTTGTAGGAATTGTGCACGAATGATACAACCAGCACGCCAGATTTGAGCAATCTTACCATATTGTAGATCCCATTCATAGTGATCTGAAGCAGCCTTCATTTGAGCAAATCCTTGAGCATAACTGATCAACTTACTGAAGTACAAAGCCTTACGGATCTTTTCAACTAATTCGTCCATATCTTTAACAATTGGCTTTGTAGCAGGTGCGGGAAGAACCTTACTTGCCTTAACACGTTCATCTTTGTAAGCAGAAACGTAACGTGAGTAAACTGATTCAGTAATCAATGATTGTGGAACACCTAATTCTAGAGCACTTTGTGAACTCCACTTACCAGTACCTTTGTTACCAGCTTTATCCATGATCTTGTTGACAATGTAGTCATCTGAGCCTTCATCATCTTTTCTAGTCAAGATTTGTGATGTGATATCGATCAAGTAACTTGAAAGTTCACCCTTGTTCCAGTCTTGGAAGACTTCGGCAATCTTATTAACATCATTGTTAAATAAGTGCTTCAACAAGTTGTAACTTTCTGAGATCAATTCCATATCACCATATTCGATACCATTATGAACCATCTTTACATAGTGACCAGCACCATTAGGTCCGATGTATGTAACACAAGGAGCACCATCTTCGTCAGCTTTAGCTGAAATTTGTTCCAAAATAGGAGCAACTAAATCATAAGCTTCTTTTTGGCCACCGGGCATCAATGAAGGTCCTTGAAGAGCACCCAATTCACCACCGGAAACACCCATTCCGATAAAGTTGATTCCTGATTTATCCAAAAGTTCATTACGTTTCATAGTATCTTCGAAGAATGTATTACCACCATCGATCAATACATCACCCTTATCTAGTAAAGGCAATAATTGATTGATAACAGCATCAGTACCAGCACCAGCCTTAACCATCATCAAAATACGACGTGGTTTTTCTAGTGAGTTTACAAAATCCTCGATTGTATAACTTGGTACCAATTTCTTTTCAGGATGTTCCTCAACAACTGCTTTTGTCTTTGAACCAGTACGGTTGTAGATAGCAACTTCATATCCACGGCTCTCAATGTTAAGGGCAAGATTCTTACCCATAACAGCCATACCAATAACACCAATTTGTGGTTTTGCCATTATAATAATTACCTCCGATTTTTGTTAACACATATTAATCTTAACAAAAAAACAAAAAAGGAGTATATAAAAGAACTTTTTTAGCGATTTTTTTGTAAAAAAACGTAATCAGATTTATATATGTTATTTTCAATTCCTAATAAAAGCAAATAAAAAAGAGCAGTAACAATACTACTCCTTCGTGTCATCATTAAATAAATTCTTTAATTTAGCGAATTCAGGGTTAACGTGTTCTTCTTCATGTTGTTTCTTATACTCTTCTTCAGAAATAACATTCCAATTTTTACCTGATGGCATAACATCCTCTTCTTCTTCCTTCTTAGTTAAAATCTTTGAAGGAATACTCAACAAGATATTATCTACGATTGACTCGTAAACGTTAATGGTAGGATTATCATCATCAATAGGAATAACGACATTGTAATCTTCCAATTCCTCTTCATCTACATCATCAATGTTGTAAGCTTCGTTAATTCGGATATTCACTGGTAAGTCTACTGGTAATAGACTTCTAGTTGAAGGAACCTTTAACGTTGTCTCCACTTTAATATCTGAAATAACTAGACCGTGGTCATTAAATAACTGACCCTCAACTTCTACGGGAGAAATTTCTAACACATCCTCTGAACGTGTTTGCATCTCCTTAGTTAAATCAAGTGTTTCTTTAAATGTAAAAGGTTTGTCCTTATAGCGACGAACTTCTTGCACATCCCAATTTAGCATTAATTTACCCCTTTCATATAAGGTATTTTTCCAAAATTTTGTTCTTCCTCAGTTATGAGCTGACGGATTTCATCTGCTCGTATCTCTAAGTTTAATTGCTTTTGTTCCTTTTTACCAACACGTGTAATCAGATCGACATTGCTCTTTTTTAAGCCTTTTAAATAGTTCCTACCACATTCATTAAATCCTAATATTCTCAAATAAGGATTATTATAAACATTATTAATTTCCGATTCTTTTACATTTAACAGCGTATACATCATTAGTCGTCTGATTCGAGCCATAGTATACCGTTTTGATTTCACACGTTCAACTAATTCTGTGAAATTATGACTCTGCTTTATTTCCTTCTTTAATTTATATTCCAACCCTTCAACCATTTGATAATTGGAGTGCAACTCCTCTACTGAATGACTGAGAATTTGAAATTTTAAATAAGGAAAATAATCATCCCAGCTCACGATCTTTTGTTCATCAAAAGCTTTTTCAGTTGCCGATGGAACTAATTCTGTGAATGATAGTTTTTGAGCCCTACGCCGTCTAATCTCCGTTGCACTAAACATACTTGAATCGCGTTGAATCGTATTGACATGTATTGGATAGCCTTGTTCAATCAATTGAGTTACGTAATTTATACCTAAAAGCTGGTTAGGCAATTTAGCAATATCAATCCCTAAAGTTTGATAATACTGAGTTAAATTTTCAGCTGAACTCAAATGATAATTCTGTTGAAACTCAGTCCTAGAATGAATTATCTTTTTCGCTAACTCGTCAAAATCTAATTTTTGTTCAGTACCAAAAACTAGTTCATTGACTCCTAACAGCTGCAATAATTTCATCGAACCCTGAGCAAAATATTGTGCTGGCTCCACTGCATATGCGAATGGCAACTCAACAACAAGATCAACACCATTATCGATGGCAATCTGGGCTCGACTCCATTTATCTAAAACAGCAAAATCACCCCGTTGGACGAAATTACCAGACATTACGGCAATTAAAACATCGGGGTGATATTCTTGTTTGATTTTATCTATAAATAATTTATGACCATTGTGAAACGGATTAAATTCCGCAACGAAACCATAGACTTTTGTCATAGAATCCTCTATTTTTCTGCAGCAAAGAACCAACGAGTTGAATTATCTTTGATCTCTGATTGACCAAATTCTGCCGTAACTTGGACGTTCTTAAAGCCGATGTCCTTAAGAATCATCTCAAAAGTCTCAACAGGATATGTTCTTTCCTTATGAAGTTCAGTGTTAACCGAATAGCCTTGAATCTTTTCATTCCAATTAAAGAATGTCAATTCATGTTCGATACTGTGAGGATATTCTCCTTCATAACTATTCCACATAAAAGCTGAATCTTCAGCTCGATGATTAAACATATAACCTGGAAAAACTTCATCCATTTGATATAAAGAATGGGCGTCAAACAAATACTTACCACCTTCATTAAGGTGTTCGTAAGCTTGATTAAAAGCTACTGCTAGTTCATCTTCATCTTTTAAATAACAAATTGAATCATCAAAACAAGTAATAACATCAAATTTATCAAAATCAAATAAATCCATCATATTGCTTTGAACAAATGGAATATTCTTTTTGGCTTTGGTTGCTTTTTCCGCTGCAATTTTTAACATTTCTTCAGATAGATCAGTTCCCGTAACTTGGAAACGATCAGCCAATTGGATTGTTAAATCACCTGTACCACAAGCAACATCTAGCAAAGATTTAGCTTTATCTGAGACTTGTTGTTCTACATATTGTGCCCACTTAGCATACAGTGAATCATCCATTAGTTCACTGTAAACACGTGCAAATGAGTTATAAATCATTATTCAGTTACCAAATTGGAAATATCTACTTCGGGAGCATCTGACCAAAGTTTTTCCAAATTGTAGAATTCACGTTTTTCGGCTGTGAAAACGTGAATAATAACATCATGAAGATCAATCAATACCCATTCAGAGTTACGATTTCCTTCAACGTGACTTACATTAATGTCATTTTCGCCAGCTTTGTCCAAAACTGATTGAACAATAGCATCAACTTGACGTTGAGAACCGGCATCCATAATAACAAAATAATCAGCCACAATACTTACACCACTGATATTCAAAACTTTAATATCGTTAGCGTGTTTTTCATCTGCTGCCTTAACAGCGATTTCCATTATATTCTTTGAGTCCAAACTATAATTCTCCTTTTGCGATCCAGTAGTTATAATTTACAAATGTTTCTGGGTATACTACTCTATTGCGGTCAATCAAGTATGCCAGTGAGTGCTTCAATTCAAAAGTTACTCCAGCATCTAATGATTTTTTAGCATATTGTCTAGCTTCATCGATTCCTGGGAAACTTCTCTTAGGTTCAATGAAATCACCAATAAATACACATTTATCAACTGTAGTCATGGTTGTATGACCAACTGTGTGTCTTCTGATAGCATTCAGGACATCTTCATCATAAATACCCAATTCATCTTTAACAATTTCAGCGCCAACGATTCCGTGCCAAATAGCATTGTTAAATTTTAATAACTCTGGATCCATATTCTTCTCTTTAATAACACTAATAAATTCTTCATCACTGCGCTCTTTAGCATAGTCATGTAACAAACCAGCTAAACCTGCACGTTCGACGTCGCCACCATTTTCAGCAGCTAGTCCGCGACTTACTTTTTCTACTCGTAAACAATGGTTATAGCGAAAGTCGCTTAAAGTATCACGCATTCGCTCCAGAATCTTGTCTCGATCGATTCCTGGCATAACTTCATCATAATTAAATTCAGTCATTATAAAGCCCCCTGTCATTTATATACCAAGCAACATCATCAGGTACCAAATACTTTATTGTTTGACCCTTTCTGACTCGCTCACGTATCATACTTGAACTAATTTCTAATTCAGGCGTGTTTACCCAAAGTATAGGGTACTTTGACTTTTTCTCAAAGCCTTTGCGACATACTCCTACAAAATGTACCATCTGTCTCAATTCTTCAATGTGAGACCACTTAGGCAAATTCTCCACCATATCTCCACCAATAATAAAGTAATACTCAGTATTAGGATTATATTCTTTCAATAGCTTAATGGTTTCATAAGTATAGCTCACTCCACCACGATGAATATCAGTTAAGTCTAGGTCAAAATGCATATTATCTCTAATAGCCAATTTGATCATATTGATACGATCATCACTATTGATGGTAGGAATGGTCTTTTGTACTCCACGATGAGGTGGAACTTTGTCAGGCAAAAATAACACTTTATCCAAACACAATTGTTCGTAAACTTGTTCGGCAATAACTAAATGTCCCAAATGAATGGGATTAAAAGTTCCACCTAAGATTCCAACATGCTTTTTGGGCAAATTACTATGAAATTCTAATTTTGCTTTAGTTAATAATTGTTTTTGAGTATCCATTTTCATCACTTAAATTACATATTTTCTAATTCAATAGAATATTTACGGTTTTTAATTTTAGGTGCTTTCTTGTAAAAGACTAATTTAGAACCAATTGTTTGTACATGAACGATTTGTTCGTCAAATTCATTCAAAGCATCAATCAAATCTTGGGGTTCCACCATTGTATTTTGTAGTAATGAAACTTTAATTATTTCATCTTTGTTAATCAAAAGTTCTAATTGATTTAAAAGATTTTCACTGATACCATCACGACCAACTTGAATAGCTGGTTTCATGGTAGCGGCTTGACTTCTTAAATAACGATTCTTTTTTCCTTTAATTATCATATGTTTCTCCTTAAATAATTGCATTCCGAATTGAGACACGGACACCATCTGGAACGTAGGCCTTAACCTTGCTTCCGGCAGGAATTGTAACCCAACCTAAACCATAGATAACAATATCAGATTTCTCATGTGCAGAGAAAATTTGTTGCTTCATTTTAGGGAAAGATTCAATTTCTGTAGGTGGAGCTAAAATATCACCTAAATGTTTTTGATAGAACTCATCCGCATTAATTGTCTTAGTTCTATGAAGTGGCAATCCTTGATTGACATAGAAAGTAACATTCGTCTTATAATCTAAGAAATCGAATCTAGCTAAGCCAGCCACAAAAATTGTTTGTCCATCACGAAGTTGGAAAGTAACTGGACGCAATGGCTTCTTTGGTGTGATAGTCTTTAAATCTTTGGCATTCAAATAATGTGCTAATTGATAATTGTGAATAATACCTGGTGTATCAACTAGATTGTGGCCATCATCCAAAGGAATATCAATTCTATCAAGCGTTGTACCTGGAAATCTTGATGTCGTGATCAAATTCTTAACGTCTGAATTAGAACTGATAATACGGTTAATCAAAGTTGATTTACCAGTATTGGTTGTTCCTACAACATAAACATCTTTGCCATCACGATATTTTTCAATCATATCCATCAATTCATCAATATTAATTCCCTTAACAGCTGAAACTAAAATTTGGTCAGTTGACTTGATTCCATTTTCCTTACTCTTTTGTTGTAACCAGTTCAATAGACGATTCTTATTAACTGATTTTGGCAATAGATCAACCTTATTACCAACGACAATAATTTTTTTATCACCAACAAATCTTTGTAAACCGGGAATGACACTACCCTCATAGTCAAAAATATCGACTACGTTTACTACTAGTGCATCTTTTTCTGAAATAGAGTCCAACAACTTCAAGAAATCATCGTCTGAGACATCAACATCCGTAATTTCATTATAATTACGTAGTCTAAAACATCTCTTACACAATAATTCTTTAGAATCGTCTTCTATATATTTCTTTAAAGTTGATTCTTGCACATAGCCAGGTTTGTCTTTATCTTCGGTCTGAAGTCTGGCACCACAACCTATACAATACAACTTATCATCAATTTCTGTCATTTAATGAATCCTTCCAGTATAAATTCTTATCACGCTTTTGCATAGCTTTTAAAATTGGACGTTCAAAAAATCTATTCACACGAGTCTTTTTAGCATCAGTCTTTACTAAAGGCTTTACTAAAACTGTTTTCAACCCGGCCATATTTCCTGCTAAAACGTCAGTCATCACCTGATCCCCGACAAATAAAACGTTGGCAGGATTAATTTTTTCACTTCTAATATGATTAATAATTACGAATGGTAATGGTTTAACCGCACGAGCAACAATACTTACAGGTAATTCATGAACAGCTTTTTCAACACGTTCATAGCTATTGTTCGAAACAATCATAACCTCAATATCATTTTTAGACATCTGATTGAGCCATTTTCGTAATGAGAGGTCATATTTATTACTATTCCATGGCAAAAGTGTGTTATCAAGATCTGTCATAATCGTAGTAATTCCTAATTGTTTAAGATCATCAATCTCAATATCAGTAATTTTATCAAGCATAATATATGGTTTAAACATTTTTAATCCTCATTATCTGCTAATTAGTAAAAAAACGTAATTTGGGTTATCCAAATTACGTTTGTTTTAACAATTAAGCTAAAGCTTTCTTAGCTGTATCTACTAAACTTGTGAATGCCTTTGGATCTTCAATAGCAACTTGGGCCAACATCTTACGGTTGATGTCGACATTAGCTAACTTCAAACCATGCATTAATTTGCTGTAGCTGATTTCATTCATTCTTGCAGCAGCATTGATTCTAGCAATCCATAACTTACGGAAGTCGCGCTTAACTTGGCGACGATCACGGAATGCATAACGGTATGAAACCATGATTTGAGTATGTGCTGCTTTAAAAGTGATATGTTTTGAACCACGATATCCCTTAGCTAATTTTAAAACCTTTTTACGACGTTTGCGAGTTACTGTTCCACCTTTTACACGTGGCATAATGACTCCTCCTTTAATTTACAAAAATAAATATTTAAGTGATTAGCTAATTAATATGTAGCTAACATTTGTTTGATACGTTTCATATCACTTGAACTAACCATACCTGGTTTAGCTAATTGACGACGTTGCTTCTTAGTCTTACCGTGGAAACGGTGACTTGTATAAGCATGCATTCTCTTCCAACCACCATTAGCAGTTTTCTTAAATCTCTTTGCTGATGCGCGGTGTGTCTTTTGTTTAGGCATTGAAAATCCCTCCACTATTTCTTCTTTTTGTTATCTTTTGCGTTAATTGGATCAAGCATTAAAAACATACTACGACCGTCCATCTTAGGTCTAGTTGTTACCGTAGAAACATCCTTAGTCTGTTCAGCGACACGGTCTAAGACTTCCTTACCTATCTCTTTATGAGTAATTGCTCTACCCTTAAAGCGAAGAGAAACTTTGACCTTATCACCTTTAGCTAAGAACTTGCGAGCGTTGTTAAGTTTTGTATTGAAGTCGTTTGCCTCAATAGTTGGACTTAAACGCACTTCTTTAAGACTAACAGTTTTTTGTTTTTTACGTGCTTCACGATCTTTCTTTTGAAGATCAAACTTATATTTACCATAATCCATAATTCTGGCAACGGGTGGTTTAGCACCTGGTGACATTAGAACTAGGTCCATATTAGCTGCTTCGGCTAATCTTCTAGCTTCTGCGGTTGGTTTAACACCAACTTGATCCCCATTTTCAGCGATCAATCTAACTTCTTTCGCACGTATTTGATCATTTAATAATAATTCTCTTGCTATGAGTAGTCACCTCCGGAGTAATTTGGCCCACAAAAAAAGCGGGCTGCACAAGCATGCCCACTATATTATCTACGTAATCGTATTAACCTAGAGGCGAATGCATAGGTGAGAAGCGGGCGCTTCTGCTTAATCTCAACAGTTATAAACTATAACAATATAAACGCGACATGTCAATAAACATCGATAAATTTGTTATAGAAAAGCTGAAAAAGTTCAATACAAGTAATTTATCACGTTATCTTAGCTAACACAAGTTTTTAAACTTATATTAGATCATATTTGACTAAGCTATCGACTGCTGACAAAACAGCTTGTTGGTTATCGGAAATTGGTGTCCAACCTAAAACATCTTTAGGTTGTTGATTGCTGACTTTACGATTCATATGCATCATCAATTTACCTTCCCTAGCCCTAGAATTAAATATTGCTGCAACATCAATAAGCCAATTGGGTATAGTTTTATCCGTAACCTTATCTTTTAAAGATTTACGTTGAGTTTTTATCAGTTCAGCTATCTCTTCCATTGAGATTTGTCCATCTGCACTAGCAATAAATCTTTTGAATTTGGCCTCAGGTGTTTCCATAGCCCTGATTTCAATATCTACAACATCCCTAACATCCACTACGTTCAAAGGTAAATCGGGAATCCTTTTAGTTGTATCGGCTACGAGATTCTTTAATAAATCAAAACTGCCTGATACATGTCGATCTAACGATGGACCAAAAATTGCAACTGGATTGACTGTTACAAACTCCAAATTCACTTCTGGTTGATTAACATATTTCCAGGCCGCTTGTTCAGCTAATAATTTAGACTTTTCATAAATTGATAATCCTTTTTCTTCAGGATCAGTCCAATCAGCTTCGGTAGTTAGCCCTTGTTTTTTACTAAAACCGACCGCCCCAAAATTAGATGTCATTACAACTCGTTTCACTTTACTAGCATTAGCAGCCTTCAAAATTCTTAAAGTACCATCCAATGCCGGTTTTATAGCATCTGATTCATTCTTGATTTTGCCAAAGAAAACTGGTGAGGCAACACTAAAAACATATTCTCGATCCTGCATAGCTTCTAACCAATTATTGTCATTGGATAAATCAGCTTCAATAAAAGACAAATTCTGTAAATTTTTAACCCCATAGGATTCTAAGATCTTCATTATGCGAGCTTGACCGCTTTTCTTTCGAGTAGTTGTTCTAACGTCATAACCATCATTTAACAATTGCATAACTAATCTTAAACCTAAGAATCCCGTACCACCTGTGACTAAAACTTTTTTCATAAAGGAACTTCCTTGTACTTATTTTATTAATTGATTATCATCACTTTAAACCCTAAACTATGGTTTAGAGCAAGCACATAAAGGAGATTCCATGAAAAAAACTTATTCTATTAAAGAAGTAGCTGATTACTTTCACTTACCAATTTCAACTATCCGTTACTATGACAAAAAAGGATTGCTTCCCTTTGTCTCAAAAAATGAAGCTGGTTATCGAGTTTTTTCGGAATCCGACTTTGGTTTCATTAAAACTATTTGTTGTTTAAAAAATACTGGTATGCCTATTAAAGACATCAGAACCTACATTGATCTTTGTATGCAAGGAACTGCTTCAATTCAACAACGCAGAGAGTTACTACAGCAACATAAGAAAAATGTTTTGAAACAACAACAAGTGTTGCATGACAATCTAAAAGAAATCACTACCAAAATTCAACGCTATGCTAGTGAGGATTCAGTTAACATCATCAAAGGGCAAATCAATTTTGTTCAAGATGAAAAGAAGAGTCTAAACCTTGAGAACCCTTTTAAATAATTAAGTATAACTTTGGATAAACAGTTCAAGACGCTCTTTAATTTAGTTAACATATTTAAACAAAATTAAAGAGTGATTTTTATGGTAGAAGTTAAAAATTCTACGGAACTTATTCAGGCTCTTACTGCAAAAGATACATTATTGTTCTAACTGATCGCCGTTCCATCTTTAATACTAATTACGAAACCGATCTTAGTTCATTCAACTGTGAAAAGCTTGAATTAAATGGTTAATCTTCCTTCCTATTTAAATCTAAATTAAAAAAATATCAATATCATTGCTACTGACACTTAGGAAGAGCTTGGCAGTATTAAAATAAGGTCTAGAAATCAATTTCTGATTTCTAGACCTTATTATTTTATTCAGGATCAACTTCTAATTTTGTCATTCTTTTTGATTTCTTATCAACCTTTTGTCCATCAAAATTCCACTTATTCTTCAAGTAGAAGTATATTGGAACACCTATAGCGGTAACACTAATTCCAATAATTGTAGTAACAAATTCTGTCAACAAAGTACATACCAGAATAAATACTCCCCCTAAAATAGCAATGATAGGAATAATTGGATATAGCGGCACTTTATAAGGTCTTTCCAATTCTGGTTGAGTATGACGTAATTTAATAACTGCAATAAAAGCCATAACATAAAATACCCAAATTACAAAAATCAGCATATTAGTAATGGCATCAAATTCACCGGTTAACATCATCAAACAAGCGATAACTAATTGAATTGCGCCAGCAGCCCATGGAATCCCCGCTTTATTTAGTTTAGCAAAGGTATCACCAAATGGTAATTTGTGTTCTTTACCCATAATATATGGAATACGCATACTTGTCATTGTATAACCGTTTAGACCACCATAAACTGAAATCAAAATTCCAATTGTAACCAATTTGCTACCCATATTACCAAAAATCATTGTAGATGCATCAGATGCGGCGTTAAGATTACCGGCAATTTGATTAATTGGTAACACATACATAAAGACTGCATTGACAAGAACGTAAACTAACATGATAACTGCGATTCCTAAAGAAATGGCTTTTGGTAAATCTTTACGAGGATTCTTCATTTCTCCAGAAATATTACCTACATGAATCCAGCCATCATATGCAAACATAGTTGCTAACAATCCATTTCCCATTGCTGTAATTAAATTACGATGTGGACCCGCCACAACTGGGAATAATGATAATTCAACTGGTCCCTTATGCATGAAACCAAACAATACAATCAAGGCCAATGGAATCAATTTTGCCACTAAAGAGATAGATGTAACTCGTCCTCCCACTTTAGCACTGATCCAGTTAAGTGAGGTTACTGATAAAGCACTCAAAATTGCCACTGGAACTATCCATGAATTAGAGAGTGTAAATAAATGTGTGAATTGTGTACCAAAAGCAATTGATATAGCCGCTATATTAGCAGGGAAATAAATAATAGCTTGCGCCCAACCGGCCATAAATCCCCAAAAACCACCATAACTGTGTTCAATATACTTAGTTAATCCACCCGTTTCAGGATAGGCAGCGGCCAATTCAGCTCCCGTTAAACCGGCACAAATAGTGATGAAACCTCCTAATAACCATACAAGCATAGTTAAACTGGTTGACCCCGTATAGTTAGTAACAGCTGACGCTTTAAAAAATACTCCCGTTCCAATTACGCTCCCGGTTACAGTAGCAAAAGCGGGGAAAAAACCAATTGTTTTTTTCAATTTGGTATCTTGATCGCCCATAATCTTATACCTCCACGTAAAAAAAGATATTTTTTAAAAAAGAAAAGATGTTGCATTCAAATGCAGCATCTTTTCAGGTTTCAAATTAATTTTTAACCAATGCCTCCGTCGGCTTTAACTGGTTTCAAGAATTGATCAATAATTTGTGAAACACGATTAAGGTCAACATTACCACCAGATACCATAGCAACAGTCTTCTTATTCTTGAGCCATCTGTCATCGATCTTATGTGATTCAAGAGCTGCTACTGGAAGTGCACCAGCACCTTCTGCTACAACCTTGGTTCTCTGTAATAGATCTTTCATGGCATGAGCAATTTCATCTTCGTTTACTAAGACGATTTCATCTACTAATTCACTAACGATTGGGAATGTGATATCTCCAGGTACAGCTACATCTGTTCCGTCTGCCAATGTGAAATCATCATGATGCTTAGTAATTTGACCAGCTTTAACTGATGCATACATACCATGAACATTTTCTGATTGAACTCCGACGATATGAATATTAGGATTAAATGATTTCAATGCAGTAGCCATTCCGGAAATTAATCCGCCACCACCGACAGGAATAATAACAGTATCTACATCCCAAATATCATCAAGAATTTCCAAACCAATTGTTCCTTGTCCAGCAATAACATATTTATCATTGAATGGATCAACAATGGTCTTTCCTTCTCTTTCAGCACGTTCGAACATCCATTGATGTGCATCATCAAAAGTTGCACCATGAATATCTACTTCAGCACCATATCCTCTTGTAGCGTCACGTTTCATTTGAGGAGCTTCATCAGGCATAACGACTGTTGTGTCAATTCCTAATAGGTGTCCTGTCAAAGCTACACCTTGAGCATGATTACCAGCTGATGCAGTAATTACTCCTCGATTCAATTCCTCCTGTGATAAATGATTAATTTTATTATTGGCACCTCTGAATTTGAACGATCCTGTTAGTTGCATATTTTCTAGTTTTAAGTAAACGTCCCCACCAACAACATTACGGCTCAAAAACATGGATTGAACTAGAGGGGTCTTACGAGCATATTTTCCAACAATTGCCTTTGCTTCTTCAATATCATGAATATCAACAATATTATCAATGCCTACACCTTTTAGCATGATCCGTACCTCACCCATCTTTAATTTTTATCTATATTTAATCAATATTTAGTTAACTGATTCTTCATCAACTGACAATTTTGTATAAGGTAAATCAAGTGAATCTGCCAATCCTTTATTAGTTACCTTACCTTCAAAGAGGTTAACCCCTGATGCTAAAGCTTCATCTGTCTTGATGGCTTCGTTAATACCTTTGTCAGCAATTTCTAGTAAGTAACTCAAATTACCTTTTGCCAAGGCCATTGTTGCTGTACGTGGTACTGCTCCTGGTTGATTAGGAACTGCATAATGGATAATTCCATCTTTTACAAAGATTGGATCATCAATAGTTGTTGGATGATCAATTGTTTCAACAGTTCCACCTTGATCAATAGCTACATCAACTAGAACACTTCCTGGCTTCATTGATTTAACCATATATTCCTTAACCAACTTAGGTGGTCTTGAACCTGGAATCAAAATTGTTGAAATAAAGATATCAGCATCTTTAATTTCCTTGGCTAAGTTTTCTTCATTTGATTTAACAACTCTGAATTTCTTACCTGCAAATTTATCTTGTAAGAACTTAATTCTTTCATCATTCAATTCAATAATTACAACTGAGCATCCCATGTTTAAAGCTAATGTAGCAGCGTTTACAGCGGCATTACCACCACCAAAGATTACGACGTTACCACCATCGATTCCAGGAATACCCGGTAGAAGAATTCCTTGGCCTTGATGTTGTGCCTCAAGATAATAGGCACCCATAATAACTGATCTACGGCCGGCAATTGCACTCATTGGTGCCAACAATTCCAATTTCCCATCTTTGACAATTGTTTCACCACCAATTGCAGTTGTACCAGCTTTCATCATTGCCTCAACAGTTGGCTTTGATGATGCCAAATGTTGAAATCCCCAAACAATTTTACCTTTTGAGAAATACTTATATTCTTCAGGATCAGGTTCTTTAACCTTGATGATCAATTCAGCTTTCCAGCCATCTTCATGACTAACTAATTTACCACCAGCATCGACATACTCTTCGTTTGTAAAGCCTGCCCCAATACCTGCATCTTTTTCAACAAGTACTTCATTACCAGCTTCAACCATCTTACGAACATTTTCTGGAGTTGCCGCTACACGACCTTCTCCTTCTTTTTGTTCCTTAATTACAGCGATTTGCATATTCACACTCTCCTTTTGTGAAAACGATAACTATTTCCTTACAAGCGCATGATAACGCTTACATTCTGGGGTATCAACCTGTTTTTTTACTTCACAAACTCAAAGATTGTGATAACCACTGCTAAGATTGAGAAAATTTTATCAAAAAAAAATTTAATTTCACAAATTATCATATTTTTTAAAATTTTTGATTCATATATTGTTTATATAGTGAATACAATTGTTCATTTTAAATGAACACTCAACACGATTTTGTCCAAAAAAAATACACTCAATCATTTTCATGATTGAATGTATTTAATTTTTAAAATGTTATTTTGCTAAAGGATATTAATTAATTCTTGTCAGCAGATTTATCAGTAACATCTTTACGACTAAAGTTAGCAATATCAGCAACAACTGAACTTACGAACATCTTAGCATTTTCTGAAGCTGAATCATCTTCACCATATTTTCTTACAGAAACAGTGGCGTTCTTAGCTTCTTCATCACCAATAACTACTGTATATGGTATCTTCATTGTTTGAGAATCACGAATCTTGTAACCCATCTTTTCGTCACGGTCATCGATTTCAGCACGGATATTCTTAGCACGTAATTCTGAAAGAACTTCGTTAGCATATTCTGTATGAAGTTTTTGGTTAACAGGGATAATACGTACTTGTGTAGGAGCCAACCATGTTGGGAAAGCACCCTTGTAAATTTCAATTAGATAAGCAATGAATCTTTCCATAGTTGAAACAATACCACGGTGAATCATAACTGGTCTGTGATCTTCACCATCTGAACCAACATATGTTAGTTGGAACTTCTCTGGTTGCATGAAGTCTAATTGAATTGTTGACAATGTTTCTTCATTACCAAGAGCTGTCTTTGTTTGTACATCAAGCTTTGGACCATAGAATGCAGCTTCACCTTCAGCTTCATAGTACTTCAAGCCAAGATCATCCATAGCAGCCTTAAGCATTGATTGTGATCTGTTCCACATTTCATCATCATCGAAGTACTTCTCTGTATTAGCAGGGTCACGATAACTTAGACGGAATGTGTAATCATTGATATCAAAGTCTTTGTAAACTTCAACCATCAATTGTAGTGTACGTTTGAATTCTTCTTGGATTTGGTCAAGAGCAACGAATGTGTGACCATCATTTAGAGTCATTTCACGAACACGTTGTAAGCCTGACAAAGCACCAGATTTTTCATATCTGTGCATCATACCAAGTTCAGCAATACGAAGTGGTAGATCCCTGTATGAACGGTTGTGATGCTTGTAAATTTGAATATGTGAAGGACAGTTCATTGGACGTAGTTCAAGCATTTCGCCATCACCCATATCCATTGGTGGGAACATGTCTTCACGGTAATGTGCCCAGTGACCTGAAGTCTTATAAGCATTTAAGTTCATAAGAATAGGTGTGTAAACGTGTTGGTAACCCCAAGCAACTTCCTTATCAACAATATATCTTTCGATGACACGACGGATTGTAGCACCATTTGGCATCCAGTATGGAAGACCAGCACCAACTTCTGGGTCAACGAAGAACAAGTCTAAATCACGGCCAATTGTTCTGTGATCACGTTCTTTGATTTCGGCACGACGTTTAAGGTCAGCTTCTAGTCCATCTTCCTTGTAGAAGGCTGTAGCATAAATTCTTTGAAGCATTGGGTTACTTGACTTACCTTGCCAATAAGCACCAGCAACTGAAAGTAATTCAAAGTGTTTCAAAGCCTTTAGATTTGTAAGTACAGCATCATAACCAAAGTCAACAAATCCATCTAATGTGTAAACAGGGATTTGAACAGATTCAATAGCACTGATCAATGAAGATTTGTATGGATCATCTTTGAACATTTCAACAAGCTTGTCTTTATCCATCATAGATCTTTCAATCTTGTCGTTGTTCTTGATAATCTTGTTCATCAAAGCTTTGATTTCTTTCAATTCATCAACACTGATTTGTCCTTCTTTGCTGTCAGTATCAACATAGAAACCATCATCGTTTGCTTGTTTTTCACCGAAGTGAAGATCCTTCTTGAAACTCTTAGCAGCAGCACTGAATACCAAAGCTGCAGTATTTCTCAAGACCTTTAGAGCATCTTCCTTATCTTCTCCAGAGATAATTTCGATTTTAGCATCTTGTTTGATAGGACGTTCAAGATCAACTAAAGTATCATTAAGCTTACCAGCAACAGCTTTCTTACCCAATGATGTGCTAATTGATTTAGCAACATCTAAAGTAGTTGTGCCTTCGTCAAACTCCTTAACTGAATCGTCTGGGAATGTTAACTTGATTTTTGACATATACTTTTCCTCCTAATATTTAGATAACAAAAAATGCGTCTCTGAAGTATAGACATATCCTAAGACATGTACATACTTCAGGGACGCATTTCTACGCGGTTCCACCCACTTTAAAACTGTATAACAAATAAACAGTTTTCACTCTATGGTTATAAAGTAACCGGCAATTATACAGTTTTATGTGAAAGTGGTAACTCCAGTAATGGGTAAGCTTCCAGTGACCGTACCCTCCCTGAATAGAACCGAAGTGTTATCTTTCATGGCTTTATTGAAACATTAATTTTTAGATAATGCAAGCTATTTTTTAAATCTTCTATTTTCGCCGGTCACAATTACTTCTCGAGATAAATATTTAACTCGTTCCATAATACGCTTAGCCTTAACAGGTTCTTCTTCTCCACGTTGGTTTACAGCTAGATGTTGTTCTAATTCTTTCATCGAAAAATTAGATGAAAAGAACGTTGGTAAATTCTCTTGCATTCGATATTGTAAAATAACACCTAATACTTCATCACGAATCCAACTAGACATCGTATCAGCTCCAATATCATCCAACATCAGAATATCGGCACCTTTAATTTTATTAACTTTTGCCAACACATTATTTTGACCAATAGAATCCTTCATTTCAACTGCAAAGGTTGGAAAATGCATTAAGGTCGTATGAACATCATGTTTAAAGAGTTCATTAGCAATGGCTCCTAAAAGATATGTTTTACCTACTCCAAAATCACCGGCCAAATATAGGCCAGGTGTAAAACTATCTTGATGTAAATAATTATCAATGAAATCCAAGGCTTTGGCTAGAGCATCTTGTCTACCTTCGCCATCGTAATCATCCAACTTGGCACGACGAATATCTGGAGCCATATCCATTAAAACAAACCCTGATTCGTACTGACTTCGCTTCTCTCGGTTTTGAGTACGCTCATTAGGATAATAGGCCACTTCAATATTATGATTGTTAACAATCAATTTAGGATAATATCCACGTGTCAATTCACTCGTATGTCGCTTGTTATTATAAAATTCATAAATGCTAGCTGCACTAGTAGAGATTGCATTAGGATTGATTCTATCGCTATTCTCCTTCAAAAATCTCTGCACATCGGGATCGTTCAAAGCACTATTAAGAAGACGGCGATAGTCCTCCGTCAAATTCTTTGAATTCAAATATTCTGCTAATCTACTACCTAAATTTTCCATACTTAATTATCCTTATTTCTTAATCTCTTCAAACGATTCTGAAGATCATCCTGTTCATTTTTTTGATTCTTTTGTGCAGGAACCTTAGCCTTCACTTTGCTCCAGTCAGTTGCTTGTTCAACTTTACGATTCTTATTGTTATAACGACGTTTAGGATTACGACTCTTAGTTTGAAAATCATTAATTCGTTTCAGAGCCTGTTCCGGCGTCTTGACATCATTTTGCTGCCAATCATTAGCCATAGTTTCCATTAATGGCAAAGTCAAAGTAGGTGAAGTTTGCAAAATATAGTACACCATAATATTTAATACAGCTGGAGACAAGTAGGTTTTTGTCGCCATATTTCTCAATGCATTGGTTTCCACTGTACCAGTAAAGCCACCACTTTTTTGCTTTTGAGCAGCCAAAAAATCAGCCGGACGCAGTGAACGAGCCTGTTTCAACAACAATTGATCAGCCCGATTTAATTGCCCATCAGTCTGCTCAGTTGGTTCAGATTCCGTGTTAGCTTGCTGCTTAACTGAGATATTAGCGTTCTTTTCAAAACGGTCTTGTACCGCCTTTTTCAGACGTGCAGGATCAATTTTATTATTGACAATATCACAAGTCTTACCAATCAAATCAATCAACGTAATCTCGTCTAAACCATAAAACGCATGAAGATTTAAAATCAATTCCTGATTCTCTAACAAATTATCAGGATGAATTCTAAATAATTGTTGGATACGATCCGAAATTAACTCCCAATCTAATTGGGGAATCTCTTCTTCATTCAACGACGGCTTTTTATTATCTGTATTATTTACTTTAAAACTATCTTGAGTATTCTTTACTTCTGTTGGCGTATTGATCAAATCACTATTGCTTAACTGGAAGACTTCCAAAAAATCTTTCGTTATCTCATGTGAATTTTGCAAGATCAAATCTGAATGCGCATATTTATCGGCCAATAAATGATATTTACTCTCACCAACTTGCTCATAAAGAAAAATACTCATCAAGTCATCTTTAAAAAACTCATCTGGTGATAAGGGTTCAAAAAGTTGATAGATATAATAAGGTCCTAAACTATCTTTCTTTTGATAGGTCCTAATTAAGCCTAGAGCCTCCGTCTTGATTCGTGCTTCATAAAATCGTTTCAAATCAATACCAAGTAAACTCATCAATTCAGCATGGCTTTTTCTTTGTGTGACGACCTCTTTATTAGGTAATTTTTCCCACAGCAGCAAGTACAAACTGAAAGCCTCAGTACCTAAAATGGGCAAGTATAAGTCAGTCAAAACATGACGATCATCATCATTCAAATGACCACTTGGCAAACACCAATAACCTACTAAAGGTGTAAATTTATCTGATTCAAAATTACTCACGGACACTAATACTCCCCTTACTTCTTATCAATTTTTTTACCGTTAGACATCATTTCTTGGACTTCTTCCATGAATCCATTCATATCTTTAAATTCACGATAAACACTGGCAAAACGAATATAAGTTACGTCATCTACTTTGGATAGAATTCTCATAACATGTTCACCAATTAATTGTGAGCGAACTTCACTTTCACCAGTTGATCTAATTTCGTTTTCTACTTTATCGACGATACTATTCATTTGATCCATTGTTACAGGACGTTTTTCAGCAGCACGAACTAATCCACGTAATAACTTTTCACGGCTGAATTCCTCTCTGTTGCCATTCTTTTTGATAACCAACAATGGCGATTTTTCCAATCTTTCAAACGTTGTGAATCGCGTTCCACAGTATTCACATTCACGTCTTCTTCTAATGGCGCGTCCTTCATCACTGGGACGACTGTCAATAACTTTTGATGAATCATGATGACAATGCGGACAAATCAAAATTCCAGCCTCTTTTCCAAATTAAAGTTGTGGTATTAACCGACTAAACTCATCCTGAAGATGTGCTAAATCTTCCGAATTATCAATCACAAAGTCAGCACGCTCTTTTTTCTCGTACATCGACATCTGTGAATTGATCTGTTCCAAAGCAACTTCTTTACTTAAAGCATTACGTCTCATCAATCGATGCAATTGGATTTGTGGTTCGACATAGACACTGATCACACCATCAAAGTAATTCTGATAATTGCCTTCAAACAGTAATGGTATTTCAAAAATAGAGATTGTTTTATCTGTTGATCTTTTAACTTCAGCAACCGTTTGTAAAATTTCTTTTTTTATCAAAGGTCTCGTTATTTTATCCAATTTATCTAATTCATCCCTATCGCCAAAAACAATAGAACTCAACTTTCGACGATTAAGATTACCATCCGGCAATAAAATTTGTTCACCGAATTGTTGGGTAATTTGCTTTAAGCCTACAGTTCCGACCTTAACCACATCTCGAGCAACATAATCGGCATCGTATACAATGAATTTATTATGTCTAAATAAATTTAAAACGGTTGATTTACCGGAGGCAATTCCTCCAGTCAAACCATAAATCTTACTCATTTTACTACCTGGCACTTTGGGCAAAAATGCGTACCGCGACCTCCGACCTTAATCTTTTTTATCTCGGTTCCGCATCTTGGACAAGGCGTTCCTTCTTTTCCATAAACTTTTAAATTATTTTGCATAGTACCCTTGTGACCTGTAGCATCCACATAGGTTCTAATTGATGAACCACCAGCAGCAATTCCTTTATCCATCTCTTGGTTAGAGGCTTCAATAATTTTTTGAATATCTTCATCACTAAGATGATTGGATGGTGTCTCAGGGTGTAATTTAACTTTCCAAAGAACCTCATCAACATAGATATTACCTAGACCACTCATAACACTTTGATCCAACAAAACGGTCTTAATGTCTTTGTGATGACGCATAATTCTTGGCTTTAAATTTTGAAAAGTGAATTCAGCCGACAGCGGCTCTGGTCCCAATTTTTTTAGTGATTTATTGTCTGATAAATCATCAGTATTCCACAACTGCATTCGACCAAATTTACGAACATCATTATAAATCATCTTTTGCCCATTATCCAAAGTAAAGATAGCATGTGAATGCTTATCAATTGCACTTGGATCAGCAGAAATCCGATACTTACCTTCCATTCTCAAATGACTAATAATTGTATAACCATTATTCAAATGAATCAATAGAAATTTTGCTCGACGACCGATATCACTGATAGTTGCCCCTGTAACAAATTCAACAAATTGATCCACATCACCAGTAATCAAATCAGGATAACGAATTTCAACATGAGTTATCTTTCTACCCTTTACTTGAGCAATCAAACTACGTCTAACTGTCTCTACTTCTGGCATTTCTGGCATTTTATCACCTACTATTATTTAGCTTCGTACCAAGTTTTTCCATGAGCTGTTTCAACTTTCAAAGGTACATCAAGTTTAACCGCTGAATCCATAACACTCGGAACTAGTTTTTCTAAGGTTGCAATTTCTGAAGCTGGGGCTTCAAAAATCATTTCATCATGTACTTGTAAAAGCAAATTAGCTTGTAAATTTTCTTTCTTTAACATCTTTTGCATATTTATCATGGCAACTTTGATAATATCAGCGGCACTACCTTGAATTGGTGTATTCATAGCTGTTCGTTGAGCAAAGTTTCTAACGTTGAAGTTCTTTGAATGAATATCTGGAAGATAACGACGACGATGCATAATTGTTTCAACATAGCCATTTTCACGGGCATATTTAACAATATCATCCATATATTTCTTAACCCCTGGATACTGTTCAAAGTAAGATTCAATGAATGCAGCAGCCTGTTTACGACTAATACCGATATTCTGTGATAAACCGTAATCACTAATTCCATAAACAATCCCAAAGTTGGTAGCTTTAGCTTGGCGACGCATATTTGGTGTCACTTCATCAGTACTATTCAAGCCAAAGATTCTCATTGCTGTATGAGCATGAATATCGTAATCTTCGTTAAAAGCTTCTTGCATATGTTCATCCCCAGAAATATGGGCTAACACACGTAATTCAACTTGTGAATAATCGGCTGAAAAGATTTCCCAATCTTTATGTTGTGGTACAAAGGCCTTCCGAATTTGTTTTCCCTCATCAATACGAATAGGAATATTTTGCAAATTAGGTTCAATTGATGATAGACGACCTGTTTGAGTCAACGTTTGTAGATAAATAGTATGAATCTTATTATCCGGCTGAACAAATTTCTGTAAACCAACAACATATGTCGACTGGATCTTAGAAATCTGACGATAATCCAATACTTTCTGTACTACTGGTGACTTATCCTTCAATTTTTCCAAAACATCAACTGAAGTGGAATAACCAGTCTTAGTCTTCTTAATTACTGGCAATTTCAAATCTTCAAATAGGACAACGCCTAATTGTTTTGGAGAATTGATATTAAACTCTTTACCAGCTTCTTCATAAATTGCCTTTTCAATTTCAGCTAAACGTGTAGCAAAACTATTTTCCATTTCCTTTAATTTGGAAACTTCAACTGTAATTCCCTTAATCTCCATTTCAGCCAAAACAATCGACAATGGTAATTCAATCTCATCATAGAGACTATCCTGATCATTGTCTTTTAATTCTTTCAACATTTGAGCTTTCAAATTATCGATAACTTGAGCCTTTTGGGCTAAGAAATTCAATAAGAGTTTTTCATCTTCAGAAACAGCTTTTTTAACGCCTTTACCGTAAAATTCTTCTTCAGTTGGTAAATTAACATTGTAATTCTTAGCCACTAGACCAATATCCTGCTTGTTATCATTTGAATCTAACAAATAAGATACCAATAACATATCAAAACTGATTCCGGCTAAATCACAACCATAACGATGTAGCAAAGCAATTGTGCGCTTATTATCAAATAAATACTTTTCTTTTGTCTTATCAGCTAACCAATTCTTCAAAGATTCATTCTCTAAAATAGCAAAGTCGGTTGTCCCATAGAAATCTTTGCCATCAGAAATCAATATACCAATAATTGGCGCTGTATGATAATTTTCACCAAAACCTTCAACAATCAACGTGTGAGCTTTAGAATCACTAACAATTGTTTTAATAGCATCATCATCCAAAGGCTTCACAGCTATGTCAGCTAAATCCTCGGCAGTATTCTCTTGGGGTACATCCATTCGACTTAAGAACGTTTTGAAATTCATCTTTTGATAAAATTGCATCAATTGTTCTTCATCGTCACCATGATATTCCAAATCACTCAATTTAATTTCCACGGGCGCATCCAAATCAATCGTGGCTAATTTCTTACTCAAGAAAGCTTTATCTTTATCATTGATCAAATGTTCTTTTAACTTGCTCTTCTTCATTTCATCAACGTGATCGTAAATACCTTCAACACTGCCATATTCATTAATCAACTTGATAGCTGTCTTCTCACCAACTTTTTCAACACCAGGATAATGATCAGAGTTGTCACCCATCAAGCCTTTCATATCAATAATTTGATTAGGTGTAATACCCAATTTCTCTTGAACGTGTTCAGGTGTGTAACTTTCAGTTTCAGTCACACCCTTTACATTAACTTTTACAGTCACTTTATCAGTGGCTAATTGTGTTAAATCACGGTCACCAGTAATAATAGTGACATCCATGCCATCTTTTTCAGCTTTGTGAGACATAGTTCCAATAATGTCATCGGCCTCATAATCCGGCAATTCATAAGTTTTGATACCACGATAATTAAGCATCTCTTGAATCAACGGTAATTGTTCCATCAATTCTTGGGGTGTTTTAGCACGAGTACCTTTGTATTCATCAAACATTTTCGTTCTAAAAGTAGTTTTCCCAGCATCAAACGCTACTAGCGCGTGTGTTGGTTTTTCATCTTTTAGAATAATTTCCAACATATTGTTGAAAGCATACAAAGCATTAGTATGTATTCCCTCACCGTTGACAAATTTATCTAAAACATTATGCATTGCGAAGAAGGCTCTAAACGAAACACTATTTCCATCTATTAAAAGTAACTTTTTATTTTTTGACATATATTCTCCAATAAAACTGAAATTAACTATCTCTATTTTAACAAATACCAACCTGTTGTAACAGTTTCCGAACAACTAAAAAAGCCCAGATTACAATCCAATCAAGGCTTTTACTTAGTTATTCTTCTTTTCATATCTAAAATAGACATAAATCACTGATATCAGTACCGATAATGATAAAACAGTTAAAACAATAAAGTCAATTTTTGTTCCTAAAATTGTATTATAAACTGTATTTTTTGTACCACTAGTTAGAGCAGCTGCTGAAATCACAACTGATAAAACATTGGTTCCTAATGAACCGGCATATTGTTGCATCATGCTAAATAATGAATTTTGATCTGACTTCTTAGGACCTTGGACCTGCATACTACCATCTGATAGTGAAGTACCAAAACCGAAGTTAAATCCAATTCTTAAAATAAGATAGATTAAAGTAATACTGGTTAAAGTTAAACTTTCACTCTTGAACCAAAACAGTGCTGAACCAATCGTTATCAAACTGCCACTGAATAACAGTGGTATCAAAGCACCTTTCTTATCATACAAATAGCCTGCAAATGGACCAACAACGGCCCCTAAAAGAGAACCTGGTAACAACATTAAACCAGCTTGGGCTGAATCTACTTTCAAAGCCGTTTGTGCAAAAATGGGTAATACAAATGACAAACCAATATTAATGAATTGCAAACTAAAATAACTGAATAATCTGAGTCTCAAAACTGGTAATTTTAAAATCGAAAAATCAATTAGTTGACGACTGCTTCGACGATTATACCAACTAAAAATTCCGATAACAGCAATTGAAATTATCAGCCATCCTATAAAGTTTAGAGATGTCCAACCGTGTACTCCGGCCTGATCGAAAGTAAATAAAATCATTGAAAAAATGATGGCTAAACCAATAACACTACCGTAATCAAATGAAATTCCCTTAGTTCCGGGAGCCTTCCCTTGTATTGAAAAATAACCTATCAAAAATAAGATGACAATCAATGGAATCACACCAACAAAGATTTCACGCCACGTCCAGACACGATTGATAATTCCACCATACATTGGCCCTAAAGCTGGAGCCAAAGAAATAACTACCCCAGCTAGACCAGTATAGAGACCCAATTTTGACTGTGGTACTTCTAGGAAAATCAAATTGAACATCAATGGTGTCGACAATCCTGTTGCTACCGCCTGTAAAAGACGTCCTGACATCAGAATTGGAAAATTAGGCGCTGCCATACAAATAATCGAGCCTATTAAACAAAGCGTCGCCGCAAATACAAAAATCCTTCTTGGATTAAATTTTTTCAAAATATAGGCCGTTGTACTCATTACTACCGTCGTCAACAACAAATACCCTGTTGTTAACCACTGAACGGTTCCTAGACTGACATTCAACACTTTGGTCAATGTGGGAAAGGTAACATTCATCGAGGTTTCAATCAAAATACCTGTAAACGACAATAAACCAACTGCGAAAATTGATAACTTAACTCTTGTAGAAACAACATCTTTCACGTTTTTACCTCTTTTCATAAAAAAAGACCATGACAATATGCTCTGTCATAGCCTTTGTTAATTTAAATATTATTGTTGATTAGGATTTAAAGTACTCAATAGTTGTTCATAAGCTGTTTCATACTTTTGAACATCCCCAGCACCCATGAATATCATAACTGTATTATGGTATTCCAATAATGGAGACATGTTATCAAGTGTTAGAACTTTACCACCCTTATGAATCTTGTCGCCAAGATCCTTACTTGTAATATCACCATGGGCTTCACGAATGGAACCAAAGATGTTAGTCAAGTAAACTTCATCAGCCATATCCAATGACTTAGCAAAGTCATCCATTAAAGCTAATGTTCTTGTATAAGTATGTGGTTGGAAGACAGCAACAATCTTCTTGTCAGGATACTTTTGTCTAGCAGCATCAATTGTAGCTTTAATTTCCTGTGGATGGTGAGCATAGTCATCGATGATAACTTGGTCTGCCACTTTCTTTTCACTAAAGCGTCTCTTAACACCACTAAATGTTTGTAGCTCACGATTGATCAAGGCATGATCAAGTTTTTCCATATGACCTACACCAATAACGGCCAATGAGTTCAAGACATTGTGTTCACCAAACAATGGAACTTGGAAGTTACCAATGTTCTCACCATCAATAGAAACATCAAATGATGATCCTTTGACAGTACGTTGAATGTTTGTAGCACGAATGTAATCTGATTCATCTAATCCGTAAGTATAGATTGGTGTGTCAGCTTTGATTGACTTAGCATGTTTATCTTCACCCCAGATGAAGATACCCTTCTTAGTCTTTCTAGCTTCTGATTCAAAGGCATCAACAACGTCATTGATTCCACCAAAAAAGTAATCAGGATGATCAAAATCAATATTTGTGATGATTAAGTAATCTGGTGAATATGCCAAGAAATGACGACGATATTCATCGGCTTCAAAGACGAAGAATTTAGCATCTTTGATACCTTTACCAGTACCATCACCGATCAAGTATGAAGTCTTAGCAATACCACTTAAAGTATGTGCCAAAAGGCCAGTTGTACTTGTTTTACCATGTGATCCGGCAATACCAATTGAAGTATAGTCAGAAACTAATGTACCAACTAATTCAGGATATGTAACTACTTTTAAATGCATATCATTAGCTTTTTTAATTTCTACTTGATCATTGCTAAAAGCGTTTCCCTTAACGATCGTTAAACCTTCGTGAATGTTATTTTCATCGAAAGGTAAAATTTTAATTCCAGCTTGTTCAAGACCACGTTGTGTAAATGTATATTTATCAATATCTGATCCTTGAACTTCGTATCCTAAATCTTTCAAGATAAGTGCTAAAGCACTCATTCCTGTTCCTTTAATTCCAACAAAATGATAAACTGTCTTTTCCATAATAGCTCCTAATTGAACAATTTCTTTGCTTCTTCAAAATCAAATGCTTGACCAGCTGTACCATGATCAAGTACTAGAATACCACGTTTTTGTGGTGCATTTGGAATACCCAATTCTCTAGCTGAGCAAATCATTCCAAAGCTATCTACTCCACGCAATTCACCGGGCCAAATTTCTTTTCCGGTAGGCATAACTGCACCTGGTAATGCAACTACGACTAATTGCCCTTGATCTACATTTGGTGCACCACAAACGATTTGAACAGGCTTATCCAAGCCCACATCAGTTTGTGTAATATGCAAATGATCTGAGTCAGGATGAGCTTTCATTTCATCAACATGTCCGATTACGAACTTAGGACTCTTATCTGCTACTAACTTATCAGAAAAACCTGCTTGAGCAAGTGCGTCATTTAGAACGTTAACTTGTTCATCATCTAGGAATAATTGACCGGAGTCATTTTGAATTCCTAACTTTTCTCCGAGGCCAAAGAAATTAAAACCAATGGCTTCATCATTTTCTTCATTAAAAATACGTACAACATTATCTTTTTGGGCAGTTTCTTGAGTGATACCAGCATCATTAGCTAGCTCAACAATAAGAACATCCCCTAAAACATCTGGATTATAAAAGCTTAATAGCAAGTTTTTCCCCTCACTTGATTAATTATTTGTTAATTACACTGTTAATAAAGGTCTCAACTTCTTCTTTAGTTTTGCGATCTTTATTTACTAGTCTACCAATTTCTTTACCATTTTCAATAACAACAAAGCTAGGAATACCCATAATTTCCAATTCTTGAGCAACTTCCATGTTATTATCACGGTTAAAGCTGATCCAAGTAAAGTCTGAATATTCTTCTTCTAGTTCTGGAAGTTTTGGTTCGATAAATTTGCAATCTGGGCACCAATCAGCGTGGAAAAATAGAACATATTTTCCTTCTTTAGTAGCTTCGTGCCAGTCTTTTACGTTATAGTCTTCAATTGTTTTCATAACTAATTCACCTCTGTCAATAAGATACTTTTTATTTATTAAACGGTCAATTAAATGTTCTTGAGCATTCGAATGATATATAATAGTGGTAATATATCATTAAATCGAAATCAAGGAGTGATTTTTTATGAGTAAAAAAGGTATCGGTTCACTAATCGTTGCTGGTTCTGTACTTGTAGCTGGAACAGCTGCTACAGTTTTAGTAAAACACCATCTAGATAGCGAAAAAATAATTGATAAAGTTAAGTCCGTCTTGGGCGAAGATAGCAAAGTAATCGGTTCATGGGTAGAACCCTTTTACCAACGTGTTGACGTAAATGGTCATTCCACATGGGGAATCGTTGGTGGTGTTACAACCATGGACGAATTTGACGTTGCCCAATATCACTTCATTGCCGACGCCATTACTGGTGAGTTACTTAATATTAAAAAAGTACAATAATAATCGATAATTAATTTTCAAATTGGGCTTTCAGGTAATTAATCCTGAAGCCTTTTTTTGAGAACTTTTCTTCATACTCAGTTTCGATATTCTTAGCATTTAGAACTTCATCATTATGTAGGTCTAATGAAAGTTCGTCAAATTTCATGCCAAAGTTATTCATGCTAACTAATGAGTATTCGAATAATCCTTGATTATCAGTCTTGAATTGTAGATAACCATCATCTTTCAAAATATACTGATATTGTTTCAAGAAAGATTTGTAAGTCAAACGGCGCTTTTCATGACGTGTCTTGGGCCATGGATCAGAAAAGTTTAAATAAACACCGTCAACCTCATTTTCAGCAAATAAATCTGATAAATCAGCACCATTAGCTAATAATAGTTGCAAGTTGGGTAATTTTAACTCAACTTGCTTTTTTAGTACCAAAGCAATGGCACCTTCTTGTACTTCCATTGCAATATAATTATTTTGTGGATTCTGTTGAGCCAATTCAGTTATGAATTTACCCTTTCCAGAACCAACTTCAATGAACAAAGGCTGTTTCTTTTCGAAACGGTCTTGCCACTTTCCAGGCATATTTTCTGGTTGCACAGCAATAAGGTCAAGATTGTCATTAATCATATCCTTGGCCCAAGGTTTGTTTCTTAATCGCATAAATCAAAATTCTCCATTAATTTAAATATTTTTTCAGTTGTCTTGGCATATAGAAATAATTTACAAATACTAGTACCAAAGCTCCAGCAACAATAATTATAAGTCCATTCATACTCAATCCAAACTTATAAATAATAGCTAAAGCACTGACGATCCATTGAATGCTTAAAATTATTGTACTTAATTTTGTAAAAGAAGCAATCTTATCTTTACTACTTACTGGATACAAACGTTGCATTAAGTTCTGCATAACCTCTTTGAAATATGGTTTTAACTGGAATCCAACTAGATAGATGAATAACATTTCAACAATCAAAGAGATATAGAAATTATCGATCAAACAAAGCATAATCGCTTGAATAATTGTCAAACGCAAGAAAAGACCGATATACTCATTATTTCTAACAAAACCACGTGCAAACAAATACAAATAAGTATTAGAACTCCTTGGCTTAATAAAGTTAAAGAGTCCATCTAACCACTTACGACGCTTAATTTTACTATTAACTCCAGGTACATCTGTAAATAAGTTGTAAAAACGTTTGATGCGAAACATTCGTTGATTCTCAGTTTCAATTGCATATTTCCACTGTAATTGTCCACTTGTTTCCAAAGGCTTTACGCGCATGTTCAAGAATAAGTAATAAATCACCCCAACAATTACCATAACAGCACTTAAGAAATAAGTTGAAGCAATCAAAGAAATAACTAAAAGAACATTTGAAACTAGACGCATGTTCAAACTGCCAAAATGATCTTGACCGTATAACGCCATTAAATTGACGTTTAAAGATCCTAATTTGAAAACAATTAGACCAATTGCAATCAAAACAATATCAATGATTTTCATTCCTGCTGCCCTTGAAGCAAAAGCTGACAATAAAAAGTTAACTAAAGCTAAAGTTACGATTGGAATAAAAACACTATAATTTTTAGCAGCCTTGAAATACTTATAAAATTCTTTTTCCTTAACTAGTAAAAATGTACTATCTGGCTCTTCCAATAAAGTAGCAATTCCACCCACTTGCGTTGCTAAAAATAACAATAGGATAACGATTGGTTTGCCTATGACTAGTTGATGGTGAATTGTTCCCAAAAGATTAGAATACCAAAATCCTAAAGCACCTATCAAGACAATAAATGCAAGGACAAAATTATCATTAAAAATAAGTCTTAAATATTTAAATTGATCGAGTTGATGTCTTCTCAACCTTTCTTGCCATAAGTTTGTCATTAGAGATCCTCATGCGACATCTTGATATAAATGTCATCAAGATTACTATCCTGTTGCATATTGAACTTAGCTTTGAGTTGATCTAACGTTCCATCAGCTCTAACTTGACCATGGTTGATCAAAACAAATTTATCCGCATGATTTTGAACGGTTGCCAGGACGTGTGTTGACATCAAAACAGAACATCCTGCCCTTTTTTTAGCTTCAACAATATTCAAAAGATCGTTGACCGCCAATGGGTCCAAACCGGTAAAAGGTTCATCGATAATGAATAAACTGGCATCAGTCATAAAGGCACAGACAATCATAACTTTCTGTTTCATACCTTTAGAGAAGTTTTGTGGGAACCAATCCAACTTGTTATCCAAACGGAAAGTTTTTAATAACTCAGTTGCATTAGCCCAAGTTTTATCATGATCCAAACCATACGCCATAATTGTTAAATCAATATGCTCTCTTAAGGTCAATTCAGGATATAAAATTGGCATTTCAGGAACATATGCAATCTTCTTCCGATATTTTTCAACATCATCATGCAGACTGATACCATCTATTAGGATTTGTCCTCCTCGTGGGGTTAACAAACCGATAATGTGTTTGATTGTTGTTGATTTACCGGCACCATTTAAACCAATTAAACCAACGACTTGACCACTTTCAACATTAAAGGTCTCTTTTTTTAAAACTGATACTTGACCGTATCCTCCGGTCAGTTCTTTTACTTCTAAAGTCATGGATTAAACCACCTATTATCTGTTTTTAATAATGTTAATATGATAGCATTGTAGTAAATATATTGCTGTTTTTGAAAGGAGTTTTTTACATGGATGATTGTGTTTTTTGCAAAATTATTAACGGAGATATTCCTAGTACTAAAATCTACGAAGATGATGATGTACTAGCATTCTTCGATATTTCACAAGTTACACCGGGCCACACTCTTGTAGTGCCTAAGAAACATGTTAAAGATATCTTTGCCTATGACGAAGATTTGGCTGAACGTGTTTTCAAGAAGGTTCCTATGATTGCACGTGCTATCAAAGCATCAAATCCCAAGATCATTGGTATGAATATCTGCCAAAACAATGGTGAGATTGCTTACCAAAGTGTTATGCACTCACATATCCATTTAGTTCCTCGTTATTCTAAAGACGATGCCTTTTCAATGCACTGGGGTGATAACACTGGTCTAGCTAGTGCTGAAGAATTACAAACTCGTGCTGACAAGATCAAGGAAAACTTGGAGGATTAAAATGAAATTTCTTACTGGATTCGTAGTTGGTACCATTTCTGGAGTTGCACTTCATTTTGTCCAATCAAAAGATGCGCTATCTAGTGTCAATGATACCAAGATATTTCAGAATATAAAAGATTTTAAGGATATATTAACTGACTTACAGAAAAATGCTGCAGTAGTTCCAGAAGTAGTTTCCGGTATTCAAGCAGATTTATCTAACTACTCAGAAAGTATCAAACCAGATGTAGAAGAACTTCAGGAATCTATCGCCGAAATGAAATCAAACCTCGACGAGTTAAACAAAGATTGAAGTTAATTATGAAGTTTTTGTGATTTTTTCATAAAATGATAAACTATTAACGAGTTTTTATGGTAGTCTTTTCAACTGTAGATATATTTATTTAATTAAGGATGTGTAAAGATGAATAAACGATTAACTAAATGGATCTTGGCGCTTGCTGGTCTATTTATGATAACTGTAGTTGCTGCTGGATGTTCAAGTAACAAGACTGTTGCTACACTTAAGGGCGGAAGAATTACCCAAGAAGAATACTACAAGGAAATGAAGAGTTCTTCTCAAGGTAAACAAACACTTCAATCAATGATTATCACAAAAGCCTTTGAGGATCAATATGGTAAGGACGTATCAACAAAACAAGTCGACAAGGAATACAACAAATACAAGAGTCAATATGGTTCTTCATTTAGTTCAATTCTTCAACAAAACGGTATGACAACTGCCCAATTCAAGAAGAATATTCGTACAAATCTTCTTACAAGGGTTGCTTTGAAGAAGAACAAGAAAGTTACAAACAAAGATCTTCAAAAAGAATGGAAGAATTACCAACCTAAGATTACTGTTGCTCATATCTTAGTAGCTAAGAAATCAACTGCTGAAGAAGTTATTACTAAACTTCAAGACGGTGGCGACTTCACTAAGCTTGCTAAAGAATACTCAACAGATTCTGCTACAAAGAACAAAGGTGGTAAGTTAGCAGCCTTTGATAACGATACAACAAGTATTGATTCAGACTTTAAGACAGCTGCATACAAGCTAAACAAAGTCGGTGATTACACAACAACACCTGTTAAGACAAGTTATGGTTACAGTGTTATCAAGCTTCTTAAGAAACCTGCTAAGGGTAACATGAAGGATCACGAAGCTGAACTTAAATCTAAGATTTATGCTTCATGGCTACAAGATTCAACAACAATGCAAAAAGTTATTTCTAAGGTATTGAAGAATGCTGATGTTTCTATCAAGGATAGCGATTTGAAAGATGTTCTTTCAGGTTACGTATCATCATCTTCAACATCAAGCAAAAAATAATTAATTGAAAAGAACTCTGGATATAACATCCAAAGTTCTTTTTTTTTGAGGAAAAATATGGATTACATTGAATACATTGATAATTTTAAGTTGGAACCTAATCAAAGTTTTATAAGTAACGTCAAACGCTTCTATCAAGAAACTGAAACCATATCTACCTTCCATCACGGTCAGATGGTCGCCAAAGAAGCTGTCAGCCTTTCAAAAAAACATTCTGAGCAAACTTTACCAGGCAGGACTTCTGCACGATGTCAGCGCATTTATTCCCCAAAATAAACGTCTGTCAATTTCTGAAAAACTACACATTTCTATTTTAAAAGAGGAACGCCAAGTCCCTCTTCTATTACACCAGAAACTCTCAGCCTATATTGCGCAAGAATGTTTTCAAATTAAAGATCCTTTGATTTTGAATGCTATCGAATGTCACACCACTTTGAAAAAGAATTTTAACAATTTTGATTTGATTATTTTTTTAGCTGATAAAATTGCTTGGGACCAATCAGGTACCCCACCTTATTTGAAGGACTTAAACAATGCCTTACAGGATTCACCACGAAAAGCGGCGTTAGTTTATATTGATTATTTATTATCACACAATCCATTGATAATACATCCTTGGCTATTGGCGGCTCAAAAACAACTAATCATATAAGAAAAGCAGTACCAATTGAATTCAGTCACAGATATGACTTGTTCAATTGGTACTGCTTTTTATTACTAACTATGTTTATAAAATGAACGATTATCTAATCCAAAGATTCTTTCAGAGAACTTACCTTCTTCAGTTTTATCTAAAGCCTTAGTAATCATATTGATAGAAGCATCCATCATATCTATATTATGTAAAACTTCAGCCTCCAATATCTTAGGACGCTCAGGTGATCCATATTCAAGCAAGCCATGATGTGACAAAATCATATGTCTCAAAAGAATCATATCTTCACTTTCAAGACTAATGTCAAGATCTGTTGCCGCCTTGACGATTTCTTCATCAACAATAGTAATATGACCCAACATATTGCCTTCAAAGGTATATTCAATATCCAAGCTACCTGTTAATTCAATAATTTTGCCAAAATCATGTAAGCAAGCTCCAGCTATCAATAGAGCTCGATTAATTTGTGGATAGAGATCAGAAATTTTTTCTGCCATGCGTACCATACTCAAAGTGTGAAAAGCTAAACCACCTTGAAAATCATGATGATTACTCTTAGCGGCAGCACTAGTAAAGAATTGATCATGATACTTTTTAAATAAATACCTAACGATTCTATTCCAGGCACCATTAGTAATTTGTAAAAAGACATCCTCAAATTCATTTTCCATATCAGCACGTTTCATAGGTGCCGTTTGGACGAATTGCGACATATCTACAGTATCAGCATCCAGAAGACCTAGACGAGTAATGTTAACTTGTGGTTTCCCTTGATACAAATCACGACGACCTTCTAATTGAACAATGGCACCAATATGGTACTTCTTAGCATCATCTTCACTAGCATCCCAATACTTACCAGGAATTTGTCCTGACTTATCTTCGAAAACTAATGATAGAAAATTCTTGCCATTTTTGGCTAATCTAAAGTCGGAACGTTTAATAATAACTTCCAAACTCATTGTTTCTCCATTGTTAAAATCAATAATATGTTTACTCACTAGGCTTCCCCCTTCAATTTTAAGATATGATCCTGTGGCAACGAACTAGGCTCATTGGCAGTTACATAAATTACTTGGTTATCTTTAGCAATTTTTTGAATCAATTCAAAAACATTCTCTGTTCTTGAGATATCAAAATCAACAAATGCATCATCAATTAGAATTGGCAATTTAATTAGGTCAGCTATCTCTGTAACAAAAGCCAAACGTAAAGAAATATACAATTGAACTGTTGTTGCCTGTGATAATTCGTGAACATCAAAGCGGTTTTTAGATTGGCTAAAAACTGCAATATCATTATCGTGAAAATCTATCTTAACATAATTATTATTTGTCAATAAAGCAAAGTACTGTGTAGCTTTTTGCATCATCTTAGGATAACGATTCTCAGTAGCAATATTTAACATTTCTCGAATCCATTTACTTGCTAAGGTTTTAGACAACCATTCATCATAATTTTCAATGATATCAACTTTGTTCTGAGCCAACTGATCAACCACTCGTTGATATTGGGTATTATCCAAAACTTGTTGCATCTGTTCCTTCAATGAACCAATTTGGCGACTTAGCTCATTATTCTTATCAGTCAAAGCTTCTTTTCTCATAACCACTTGTTGTAATTCTTTAATCAATTCATCATGATTGGAATATTGTTGTAATCGTTTTAAGTCATCACCTAAAAAGGCCTTGTCTTGTTTAATTTGATTAATAACTTTTTGATTCTTAACTTGAGCCGTATGCATTTGAACAAAACGTTCTACACTTACCAATTGATACTTATCAACGATTTGCGATATTTCTGCATTTATTTCCTGCAAACGTTGATTCCGATTATCAGTAATTTCTTGAGTTTCTGACTGGTTCTGTTCATTCAAGTCAGCTCGCGCCTTTATTTGATCCAATCTTGTAAAGTACTTTTCGATCTGCTCATTATAATTATCATTTTTATATGACTTATCTAAAATGTTTAACTCTAACAAAATGTCATGCCATTTATTTAAATCAACTTCAATTGCTTTAATACCATCGCTCAAACTAGTTTGAGTCGAGCGATAATTGGCTAACTGAATAACTGTACTTTGAATATTAACAATACTTTCCCGATTTAGAGATTGATAACCCTTTTGTTTGAGAAAATCATAATTAACCATATTTTGAGTGGATTTAAGATTATGACTTTGATAAAAGTACCAACCACCACAGCCAATTGCTAAAATAGCAAAAATAACTTTTAACGGATTACCTGTCACCACAGCCAAAATTATAGCAATACCACAAATCAGCAATGGTAAACTGTTGGTCTTTACATGTTGTTGCGGATTAATTTGGTCCAACTCTTCACTTGATAATGGCCGCATATCTTCCGATAATTGTGGATTATTTTGAAATAATTGATCAACTTGTGTATCTACTTTCAACAATTTAGATTTCATATCATCGCGATGAAACTGCAAGTTTTGTAATTCGAATTTCTGATTGCGAATGTAATCCATACGTTTCTGATTAGCTCTATAATTGATTAACATTTGTTTTTCAACATTATTCAATTGCGCCACACGATTTGTTGTTGTCGTCTCTTGCAATGTGCTTAATTCTTGATTGTCAGTTAAGAATTTTTCCCAATCTTCATTACTAATTTGAACATTATTGCCAATTGGTTGTTTATTTTTCTCTAATTCTTCAAAGCGTTCCCACTTCTTATCTAAATTACGTAAGAAATTTTCCCGTTCACTAACTTGTTTCAATAATTCAGCATTACTGTCAAATTCAATTTGAGTCTGCTTAGATTGATCCTTAACCTTCTGATAAGCAACTTGCTGGTTTTCAAACTCCGCTTTTTCCTCAATTAAGTCATCACGTTCTTTGAGCTTAGCAATTAAAGGTTGTTTTTGACCTCGACGCTTATAGATATTCTCCGCTGAGATTGTCATTTGATCGGCTGTAGCTAACCATTCTTTACTTCCCACAGCACCAACAGACATGATCTCTGTTTCTAACTGATTCTCATCTAATCCATAAATGGAAAAAATGTTTTTATCGTCAAAAACATGAGTATGTTCAAAATCATCTTTAGTAAAACTACCGATAATTTCTTTTAACATGGATTCAGGGACTTGTTGCTCATCATGGAAAAGGGTCAATTCTCCATCACCTTTACCATCAACTCTACGAATAGTCCAACTACTATTATCGTCAGCTTTAAATACTAATTCACCACCATATTGACTGCTCGTCTTAGGCTTATATTGTAAATACTTGTTATCCCCTCTAGCTGATGCAAAGCCAAAGAGAATACTTTTTATAAAATTTAAGAGGGTCGTTTTACCGGCTTCATTGGAACCAAAAATAACTTGATAATCTTGTTGAAAGTCAAATTCCTGGTCGACCCATTTACCAAAACCATATATTTTTGCTTTAACTAGTTTCACGATTACTCTCCAGTATATTTTTGATTAATTGTATTTTTAGTCAGTCTAACAATACGTTTTAGAAAATCTGGCTGATTAATATGCTCTCGAATAACATCCGAACTGTAAAGTCTACTATCTAAATCCTTGATATCATCTAAGTTAATAGACTTTTGTTCTGCCTCATCCCAATATTTTTGATCAATTGCGGCCAATTGAGGATTACTATTATATTTCAAATAAATCTTATAAAGAGTACCTGGCATTGCTAGATTTTGTAGTTGTTGTTTTAACTCATTACGATTAATTGTCTTAACAACATCCGCATCCAAATTCTGAGCGTTTTCAATTGTTAAGGTCAATAATACATTAGGCTTATCCAAAAATTGTTGTATCTTTTGAATCAATGAGTCTACTGTATCATCTGCAGTAACACTTAAACTGGCTTTTTCCCACGTATAAATACTACTCTGAACAAATTCTAATTGTGTAGCACCATTCTCAACTGAAACAAGATAAAAGCCTTTAGGAGTTGTTTCGTTTTGATTGCGACCTTGAATATCGCCTGGATAAACGATCATTGGCTTTTTATTCAAAACCTGGCGCTTATGAATATGACCTAAAGCCCAGTAATCATATCCTTTTTTCAATAAATCATTGATTTTAAAGGGAGCATAATTATCATCACCAACACCTGCATGCAAGATGCCAATTTGATAATCTACGCCCTCGCGTTCAGGATAATCTTGAACGAGATTTTTATTAATGTGTTGTTGATAGTAGCTGAATCCAGCAACGCCAACCTTTTGACCATCTTTAGTGGTCAAAGTTTTTTCTGTGGGTTCTTGACCAAAAACTGTCACATTATCAGGAAAGTCGATAACTGAAAAATTACTGCGATAATAATCATGATTACCGTAGACCATCAAGACTTCAATACCAGCTTGCTTTAACTTTTCAAATTCAGATTTTAAAAACATCTGTGCTTTTAAAGAACTGTCCGTATCATCAAAAATATCTCCCGCTAATATGACAAAATCGACTTCTTGTTCTAAGGCAACTCGAAAAAGCTTTCGAGCTGCTTCATAAGTTGAAGCCTTTAATTTAGCTTGTAATTCTTTTGAAAAATCACTTATACCCACAAATGGTGTGTCTAAATGCAAATCAGCTGCATGCAAAAACTTCATTCTAAAACTCCCCCGTAAAAGAAAAGGACTTGAGCAAAATACCTAAGCCCTAAGTCCTTATTATTTATCTTGATAAATTTCGGCGATTGGTTTTGAAATGATTTTGTTCAATTCATCCATCATCGAATTCATCTTTTGCTCTTTTTCCATTAAGTTTTGAATTTCACTGTAATTTGAAAGTTGATCTGTTAATTCACGCATTGAGTTGATATCATCATCCGTGATTTCTTGGCCTTGCATTTGTTTTTGTTGAAGTTCAAATTGTTTGTTTTGAACCTTATCAAAAAGCTTGTATGCTAGGTCGTTAGCCTTAACAGCTTCAAAAGCAAGTTTTAATTCGGAAACTTCTGTTGTCTTTCTTAAATCTTGTTCAAGTTGATTGGCACTATCATAAATGTTCATACAGTCCTCCTATTGACCAAAAAAGTTCTTAATATCATTATACCATTCTGTAGCTTTATTTTTAACGTTGTTTACGCCATCTTCAATAGATTTTGTAATATCTTTATTTCCAGAATCATCTTTATCCGCTTGAGCCAAATTGGCAGCATCCTTCACTCCAAAATCAGTACCCTTTGTTTCTGGTAAAATGTTTTCCATCTCATTTTTGAATAAAGCTGCTAGACCATTTTCACTTGTACCTGGTATGAAATGATTTTGATCTGTCTTGTCGAAACCGATCCAACTAGCAACGACTACATCTGGAGTATAACCAATCATCCATTGATCCTTTGTACCGTCGTAGCCCCATGAACGGGGAACTTCGGTACTGCCGGTCTTACCTGCTATTTGATAACCTGAAGGTTTGGCAGCTTTACCAGTTCCCTCATTGTAAACACCAAGCATCATACTTGTCATCTCTTTAGCAGTATTCTTACTAATGATCTGTTTAGTTGAATTATTAGTATTATCGACAATCACAGTTCCGGTTGAATCAACAATTTTAGTAATAAAGTGTGTATTAGCTAGTTTACCTTCATTGGCAAAAGCAGTATAGGCACGAGCCATTTGCATTGGTGAAACACCATTCTCCAAACCACCCAAAGCTAAAGCCAAATTTTGATCATTCTTGTGAATCTTAATTCCAAAATTTTCAACAGAGCTAACACCTTTTTTCACACCAATCTTATCCAATAAAGCTACCGCAGGAACATTTTCACTTTGGATCAAAGCTTTATACATTGGAATTGATTTTTGATATAAACCATCAGCATTAGTTGGCGTATATTTATTTTTACCAAAACTAGTGATTTCATCAGGTAATTCTGAATCATAACTATAGCCATTCTCAATTGCCGGTGTATAAACGGCTAAAGGTTTAATAGTAGAACCTGGCTGTTGTTGCATCTGTGTTGCACGATTATAGCCTCTAAAGGTATGATCGCCACGCCCACCAATAACAGCTAAGACACCACCGGTTTTAGGATCTAAAGCAATTGAAGCACCTTGAATCTTAGTACCATCACTAGCATTAGCTGGGAAGAGATAACTATTACTGAATGAATCCTGCATATTTGTTTGCATCTTTTGATCTAGGGTCGTGTAAATTTTATATCCCTTATTCAAAATATCGTCTTCTTTGAGACCATATTTATTTACAGCCTCAGATATAACAGCATCAAAGAAATATGGATATTTATAAGAACTGCTTTCTGCATAATTATCATTTAAGTAAATTGGTGTATTCTTGTAATATGTAGCTTGTGATGAAGTTAATTTCTTATTTTCAACCATTAAATCCAAAACCAAATTACGTCTAGCTTTCGAATTAGACATACTATCAATCGGATTATAGCTATTAGGAGCTTTTAAGATACCTGCCAAAACAGCACATTCAGCCGGATTTAATTCGGAAGCATTCTTACCAAAATACTTTTCAGAAGCGTCTTGAACCCCCCAAACTCCATTACCAAAATAGGCGTTGTTTAAATACATCGTCAGAATTTCTTTTTTAGAATAAACATGATTAATTTCGATTGATAAAAATAATTCTTCCCCCTTACGAGAAAGTGTCTGCTTCTGTGTTAAAAGTGAATTCTTTGCCAATTGTTGTGTTAGAGTACTACCACCACCGCTAATGCCATGATGTATCAAATAACCTAACGCGGCACGTGCGTAACCTTTAATACTAAAACCAGGGTTAGTCCAGAAAGTACGATCCTCAGTAGAAATTACCGCATTCTGAATATTTTTAGAAATTTTATCGTAACTAACATATGTTCCTTTATTCGCATATAGCTCCCCTGCATCGTCACCATCTTTATCCAAGACTGTCGTTTTAGTCTGCAACGACGACTGCAAGTTTTGTACATTTGAAGTTTTAGCTTTATAAGTCCAAAAACTACTTAAAACTAGTATTGCTGTTAAAACCAATAAGATAATCCAACGGGTAATTTGGAATCTTTTCCAATACTTTTTAATAAAAGACCAAGCAACTAGTAATTTCGGTTTGAGCCAATCCCAAAACCTATTTTCATTATTCATTGTTTAAATACCTCTGTATAAGAACAAATTTTATCACATTATCGACATATTTTTTAATTTACTCATCATTATTTAAGGAGAACCCTTTCAATGTATCAGAAGAAAATCACTTATTATTCAAAACATTACGAAAAATTAACCCTAAGACAACTTCTTAAAAAGTGGTTAATTCCTAAAAAATGGCAACATTTATTCCGCATACAACATGATGTTTTAATTAACGATATCTACCAGTCTTTCAATACCATCGTCAATGACAACGATGTAATTACTTTGAACTTTAACTTCGAGCCTAGAACCGAACAACACTATTTACCTGGTCATGATCCAGTCGATGTTGCTTATGAAGATGATGATATTATTGTCGTTAATAAGCAAGCTGGTAAAAAAACACACCCTAATCTCAAAACTGAAGATGATTCCCTAATGAATGATGTAGAAAATTACTTGCAAAATGCTCATCCCTACATGGTTCATCGTATCGATATGGAAACCTCTGGTTTAGTTTTAATTGCTAAAACGCCCTATTTAGTACCAATCTTCAACCGTCAGTTAAGCAGCAAGACGTTACATCGTCAGTACCTAGCTGTCGTTAAATTAAATCTTCCAATCCCTAATTCCGGTACAATAGATTTGCCTATTGGACAAGATCCCAATGATGTTCGCAAACGTATGATAACTGATGATGGATTAAGGGCTATCACCGAATATGAAGTAATCGAAAAAAATAATAATTTTGCCCTACTCAAGCTCAATTTGCAAACCGGCCGGACTCATCAATTACGGGTTCACTTATCACATATGGGTTGGCCTATTGTCAACGATCCCCTCTACAACTCAGATTCTAAAAATGGTAAACTATTATTGTTTGCTGATAAATTAACTTTTGAGGAACCTTTCACAGGCAATTCAAAAATAATTGAGGCAAAATTATCGAAAGATATGTATAATTTAATATGTGCTTATTTTAAGCAACCAAAAAGCTCATCTAATCCCGACAATTAGATGAGCTCTCTTTTTGTCCAAAAAAGTTTAGGAGTGAAATAACTTTTTTGGTTGGACTGTACTAAAGGATGGACATAATCATTTTTATAATCGCCCCGACAGCAATTAATAAAATATATCCCACCACCAGCTTAGTAACAGCTTTAATTACTAAAGGATATGTCTTTGTCTTTATCTGTTCTTTTAGATAAGGACGTAGATCATCCCATATATTTGGATAAAGCAGTACGAGTAACAGTGTAATGTAAGGTACTACTTTGAGAATTGCCAAAATGGGAATTAGCAGGAAGGCTAAGGCCCAACTAGCTTTGAACAAACTCATAGCATTAGTTCTACCAATCTTGTAGACCAATGTGTGACGACCATTTTTTATATCTGCTTCTAGATCAGAAGTTCCATTGCTGAGCTCTGCACAGAAAAAGGCAAAGGTATTTGGCAAACTTACCAAAATAACAGAAATGGCTGTACTAGAATCAAATTTACCAGTTTCGGCTAACCCTAAGTAAGAGTACGTCACCGGAATCAGTTGGGTAATGGCAATAGCTACCACTGCTTCTCCAAACATTGTGGAGTTAAGTGGCTTGGGACCCGCTGAATACAATAGTCCAATTCCGATACCGACAATACCGAGAACTAAAGTTATCCAACCCGTCTTATAAATTAAGAATGCCCCAATCAATAATGGAAAAATGGCCAAACCGTACATCCATTTTTTAACTATTGCCAATGATTCACGATTAATTCCAATCGTACTAATTTTGCTACGATACTCTTCACTAGTTGAATTACGATAATCCATATAATTATTATGAAAATTAATAAATAAATGAATAAAGAAAACAGCTATGAAACCTAAAATACCGTATACGAAATTGTAAGTTCCATAATTTAGATAGGCAAAGACTATTGCTAATATCAACCACGCTATATCTAGTGTGGTCGTTTTTATCTCTGATAGTTCGCTAAAGAGTTTTCTATCCAAAATTAATTCACCCTACATTTCTTCCGGAGCCTTAACACCAAGAAGTGCTAATGACATTTGTAATACTGTTGAAACTGATTTGACTAAAGCAAGTCTTGCTTTCAATCCTTCATCGTCAGCCAAAATTCTGCTGTGTGCATAGTATTGGTTGAAACTCTTAGCAAGCTTCAAAACATATTTAGCAATAACTGAAGGTTCGTATTCCTTAGCAGCACGTTTTACTACTTCTGGGAAATCTTGAAGCATCTTGATAGTATCCCAAGCTTGATCATCAGCAATAGCTAAATCTTTTGCATCAGAGTAATCAACATTAGCTTTTCTCAAAATACTTAAAGCACGAGCATTTGTGTATTGAACATAAGGACCAGTTTCACCTTCAAAACGAACAACTTCTTCCAAATTGAAGTCAAAACTATCACGACGATCATTCTTCAAATCATGGAAAACAACCGCACCAACACCAACAGCTTCAGCTACGGCATCTTTATCTTTCAAATCTGGATTCTTTTCTTCAATTTGTTTCTTGGCAAGATCAACCGCATCATTTAGAACATTATCTAGCAAGATAACATTACCTTTACGAGTTGAAAGTTTCTTACCACCAGTTGTAATCAAGCCAAATGGAATATAAACAATATCGTCGGCCCAGTCATAACCCATTTTCTTAAGTACAATCTTAAGTTTTGTAAAATGCTCTGCTTGTTCACTACCAACAACATAAAGTGATTTAACAAAATCAAAAGTATCCTTACGATACTTAGCAGCAGCCAAGTCACGAGTAATGTAAAGTGTGGCACCATCAGTCTTCTTGATCAAAGCTGGTGATAAATCATATTGTGACAAGTCAACAATTTCGGCACCGCGACTCTCTTCAAGCAAACCTTTTTCTTCAAGAGTATCAACAATAGCATCCATCTTATCGTTGTAGAAAGATTCACCAGTAAAGTGATCAAACTGAACATCTAGACGATTGTAGATTGTTTGGAATTCTTTCAATGATAATTCTTTGAACCATGACCAAAGAGCAAGAGCTTCTTTGTCACCGTCTTCCATCTTCTTGAACCAAGCACGAGCTTCATCATCAAGTTCAGGTTTTTCTTCAGCTTCTTTATGGAAGCGAACGTAATACTTCAATAGATTATTGATAGGATCAGCTTCAACTTCTTCAACTGAACCCCACATCTTATAACCAACGATCAACTTACCAAATTGTGTTCCCCAGTCACCCAAGTGATTGATCTTAACAGGGTTATAGTTCAATTTAGCAATAATTTTAGCAATTGAATTACCAATTACAGTTGAACGTAAATGACCCATTGACATAGGTTTAGCAATGTTAGGTGATGACATATCGATTGGTACGTTACGTCCCTTACCTTCATCAGCGTTACCATAATTTTCTTTATCATTTAAAATTTCATTTAAGACAGAATTTGAGAAAGCTTTCTTATCTAAGAAGAAGTTAATATAGGCTCCAGTATTAACAACCTTCTCAAAACCAGTTGTTTCAATCTTGCCCACTAAATCCTCAGCAATCATATTTGGTGCTTTATGTAAGGACTTAGCCAAAATAAATGTTGGAAAAGCATAGTCACCAAGATCTGATGTTTTAGGCTTCTCAATTAATTTTGTAACTTGTTCCTCTGTAATTTCGTCAGGTAAAACTTTGACTAAAGCGTCAACTACTTGTTTTTTAAAATCCATATTTTCCTCCTATTAGATAAAAAAAACGCCTCTTCCAATAATATATCCTTATTGAAAGAGACGAGATTTCCCGCGGTACCACTCTAATTGATTAATATCCACTCATTAATTAACATATTCAATTTACATTTTTATTAAGAAAGGATGCGACTTAGTCATTGAAATAGTCAACTTACACCAAAATTTGACCTCGCTTGAAAACAATTAACTAATTAGTCCCTCTTTTGCAAAAACATGATAGCACATAAAATTACCAATAACAATAATTATTATGAATAATATCACATCATTTGATACAAAAAAACGTTGATCTGAAACGACCAACACTTCAAAACTTGTATAAAGCGAACTACGAGAATCGAACTCGCGACACTAGCTTGGGAAGCTGGTATTTTACCATTAAACTAAGTTCGCATGTCACAACTAGTTAATTATACAACATAATATTCCAAAAAGATAAGTTTTATTTAAAATTATCTTGAAAGTTTACAATATAAATTGCTTTTTACATTTCGTTACCATAGAATCAACAGTGATAGTAGATTTATATCAACATATTGTGCATCAAGGAGAAGATTATAATGAAAAAAACATTGGTTACTTTATTAGCCGCTGTTTCATTAATGGGTGGATTTGCCACAGTGGCTACTGGTTGTTCAAATACCAAAAGTACTCAACAAGTAGATCAACACTCTGCAAAGAAGATTACAAAAGATGAAATCAAGGGTCATGATTACGTCGGAGTAAGTAGTGACAACAAGGATGAATACATCACCTTCTTTACTGGCAAAGACAAAAAGAAAGTTCAATTTGTTCGTGTAAATAAAGATGGTTCACAAAAAGTAATCACTGACTTTAAAAAAGCCAAGATTGTTATGAACAAAAAGAATCCTAAGAAATTCAAAATTGATGGTTTCAGAATTATGATGGAACCCGATTTTGATTGGACTTTCGTTAAAGTTGGTAAAACAACAATCAAAACTTCTACTAACAAAAAATGGAAATTATATAACGGAACTCACAAACAAGCTGTGAAAGCCGTACAAAAGAACGCTAAATAGATATATTCAAAAAAGCTGATGGAAAATCCGAAAGGATTCTCTGTCAGCTTTTTTTCACTATACAATTTGTAAATTATGCTTTAAAAACAAAAGAAATGATCCGCGGTTTCAAACTGTGGATCATTTCTTGATTAATAACTAAATTTTATTACGTTAAAATTATGCAGTCTTTAATTTGCTAACTGCCTCTTCAATTGTTTTACCGTTTGCAAAAACTTTTGTATTTGTATCTACAACGGTAAACATTTGAGATTTAGTATTCAAGCTTACTTGATATTTCATTTGTCTACCTCCTAAATAATTTGTTGTTAACTCAACGGATGAAATAAGTATATTACTAATTTTATAAAAAGCAAGCCCTTACATTTATTATTTTTCGTTCAAAAATTTCCCTTATCGGTAGAATTTTTCCTAGAATCTCGATATAATTGAGTCAATAAATAAGGAGAAGATGCAAAATGAAGAACATGTCCAAAAAAGAATATCCGTCGTGGTACCCTCGTAAACGAGGGCATAACACAGTAGAGTTTAATAAACCTGATAAATGGTATGAATGGTCGGCCATTCTTGATATTATCTTTTTTGCGATTTTTTTACTTATAATAAATCACTAACATACAAATATATTTGACACTCAGAAATGAGTGCCTTTTTTATTTATATCATTAGTTCTAGTTCTAATTTTCTAAAAATTGAATACAATTTGTCTTTAATGGAAATTAATCTTTTCATGTAAAGTTTTAGAACACAACATAATTTTTTTGTTCAAAAAAGCCCAAGATAGTAATCATCTTTGATGACCACAACCTTGGGTTATTTTGGTATCTTATTCTCTTTATACGTCATATTGTGTTTCATGAATACCAGCATTCATCAAATCATAAGGCGTCTTCATAGTTGACGAATCCCATGAGGCAATCCCCACAATCATAGAAATAGCCATTGTTGAAAGTGAATCATTAGCCTTAACGTTTTTTTCAAAGCCTTCTTTAATTCGACTAGTAGCAATTCCGGCTCCTTTATCATCTGTATATAATAAAATTGCCCAAGTCGGATCATCACTGTTCAATAGATACGTAATATCGTTGGTACGCGTTTTTTCCTTAATAGAGTCAGTAGTTAATTTAAGCAATAATTTTGTTTGATTAGGGCTCATCATCCTTCTTAAATCATTAAAATAACGAATTTTAATAATAGCCGTTGTAACTGGAATATCAAAACGACGATTAGTTTCCGCAAATACCGCTATATCTTCAATATACGCTACTGTTGTTCTCAAATTCGTCTGCTCATCAAATGCTCCACGTTCAATTAAAGCCGTTCTCAGCTCTCCATTAGACTTTTGAAGGGCTACTTGGTTTTTAGTCATTGAATAAAGTGCCAATGATAAAAATATCGGTATAACCATCCAAAAACTCAACTGCCAAGGAATCCGTGCGGTTTCACTGACATATTGATAAACCATAATGATGGCCTGAATCGCAATGAAAACAATATTAGAAATCAAGCTAGGCAAAATGCCAAAGAAGTAAGTGATCATCAATAACATAACTGTACAGAATAAATAAATTACATTTAACAATATATTACCGGTCAGTGCCATAAGAATCGCCGTGGCACTAAATAAAGAAAGAAAAATTAATAAACCGACATCTTGTAGAAGTGAACTTTTTTCATCATCATTATTGTTTTCCGCCATGCTTACTTCCTCCGTTCAAATGACCTTGCTTTCTAGCAGTCAGAATAACCCCTACTCCAATTAGAATTATTACAATCAAAGCTAATCCCAAATATAGGATCAATTGAGAGTTTTTACTGAAAGTACGTTTATTTTCAAGAGACTTATCAATAGCTTTGTTCTTCTTAAAACGATATCCATAATGGGCATTATTCATATCAACAACTATCGCATCTCCAGTAAACTGTTGAATATTCTTTTGAAAGTTGATCTGTGTTGAAGCTAGATAAACATCTTTAGCATTGCTTCCTGTAACAACTAACATTCCACGTTTGTCATTATATGGTGAACGCATCAATTGAGCCGTTCCAATATTTTTCCCATAATCTTTTTCAATACTTAATTTTTCATTAGAAACAATTCGATTAAAGCTCTTCGAATACTTGAAATAAAGATTAGGATTCAATTTTTTAATCATTGGATTATTTTGAGGTGTACCCAACACAATCACATTACTATTCTTCAAAATACTCTGACTTGGCATTGATTCATAAAATTGAATTTTCCCTGTATTGCTCTTTGCAAAATTGCCAATCAAATTAAAAATATTAGTTAATGTCTTAAAATCATCCGTGTTCAAATTCTTAGGAGCTACCACCGCTATATCATCATAAGTTTCATTATTGATAAACAACGTCGGATAGTTGGTAAATAGCAGATCATTGCTTCGTTGTGACTTCACTAACATTTTTGAATCTGGACTGACTTGTGCCCATGGCGTATTACTATTGTCAGAAGTATCTTGATCTTTCATTTCAAGGTCAAAAGCTGCTCTGACAGTAAAACTACTTCCTAGTGACAATCCACGTGGTAATTTAACAGTCAGCGTATCGTTATTAGCATGAACGGCACTCAATTTCTTACTACCGATCACGGTATTGTTAACGTAAAGTGTTACTAATGATCGATTAAAATTCAAATTCTTACTGTAATTGAAATGTAGTGTTATTTGCGATCCATCGGCGTTTGACCGGTCATTAGGAAGCTGCACTAAATAGCTAGTCTCCTTATGACCAGCACCTTCTATTCGATCGGCTGACGTCGTCAGATAATGTGTGCCGTTGTCATGTAAGGATGAAGTATAAGTATCCGTCGTTTCTTCAACATCCTCACTATCCTTATCAGTTTCTTTCATTAACTCTTCATTAGCAACGAAACGGGCTGCTTTTTCTAACAGCGTCCCCGATTTAGCCGTAACAATCAAATAATGTTTGCCATCAGTATAGTATGTTTTAATAAGAGCCCTATTTTTCAATTGATTAGGATCAATCTGTTTTTTCAATTCATCTGGCAAATGATTATATTTAGCAACCACTAGCATGTAGTCGTTCTTAGCCGCGTTCAACTCTGACGCTTTGACAACCGGAATCTGATCATTTTCAGTCGTAATAATTCGAGATTCACCTGATAAAGCAATCATACTAGCAGTTAATTCTTTAGCTGTTGGATTATCGGCTGTAGCTATTTTAGACCTCTGATAAGCAATCGTATCTTGACCTGAAAAATGAGCATAGAAAGAACTTAATGTATTCTCTGCTTCTTTAAGTTGATACTCAAAATTTATATTTGAACCATTACCAATGGTTAACCAGTTTGCTGGTGTCTGTTGCAATTGATAATTTTTATCTGGCATTTGATCCAAAATCTGGCCATTAATAGTCAAGCGATTACTGCCGCTGACTAGATCTAATGGCACAGTTATCTTTTCAGTTTGAAAGCCTGTTTTATCCTTAGGTCTAAAAGAATAGAATTTTACACCATTCAAAGAGACAGTAATATCAGATGCCTGACGATTAGCTAACTGTGAAATTTGATAATTGAAATTGAAAGTAACTTTTTTCAAATCCCAATAATCCATCTTCGTAAAGTACATATTAGCTTCAACTGATTTACCAGAAAGCGTCGTTATACTATTTTGAAATTGCTGCGTGTAAGTCTGATTGTCCGCCGCCTGTACTGAAGTTGGTTGTAACAAAGTTATTGCGGCAATAAAAATGGCAATCAAAGTCGCCAAGCTATTTATAACGTTTCGTTTTATACCATTTTGCTTGCTTATGAAAGACTTGTTCACGAATATACCCCACCATTCCGTAAGCGGCTACTGCTAGCCACATTTGACTATAGACTAAATACATAAAAATAATTAATAACAGATTACTAAAAGTTAATTCTCCCCGCTCAGTTGTTATCGTTACAAAGGTACTGATAACAAACATCAAAACGGCAAATAACCAAAGATAATTACTGAAACCTTGTAAATTCGAATGAACGATTCCAGCCACTGATAAAACAAAAATTGAATCAGACAAAACTAAAGATGTCATCAACAAGAAATAAATCGTCAAAAAATATAAAAGATCAAAACGAATTGGACGCCCTTTCTTCTGAAAAAGCAACTTAGCATTTTTGATAATAACGTATATATTTCCTTTTACCCAACGGGTACGCTGATGGAACCAGACATCCAAAGTTTGAGGTTCCTGTTCCCAAGTAACTGCTCGTGGTTGAAATTTAATTCTGTAACCCATTTGATAAACTCGAAAACTAATTTCGGTATCCTCAGCCAAAGCTTTAACATCCCAACCACCAACTTTTTCAATCACACTACGACGAATAACATAATTAGTTCCTGGAATCGTACATAGATGGAATAATTGTTGGCGTCCCGCTTGGGCCATCCATTGGAATGAAAGAGTTTCAATATTGATAAAACGTGTCAACAATGTCGCACTCTTATTCCGCGTTCTAAATTTGCCAATTACGGCCGCTAATTTATCATCTGATAACAGTTCTGCTACTAGAATTCGTAAGGCACCGTGCTCGGGTGTATTATCAGCATCATAGATTGAAATAATGCTTCCTTTAGCGCTCTTTAGACCAATATTTAAGGCATTAGACTTACCTTTACCCCCAGTAACCTTATCAGTATTGATGACCTTTAAACGTGCTTCGCCAAATTGATCCTGTAAATTTTTCAGCAAATCAGCTGAGTTATCACTGGAATTATCATTAATAACAATGACTTCATATCTATCCTGTGGATAATCAAAACTCAACAAAGACAAAACAGTTTTAACAATAACAATGCCCTCGTTATGAGCTGGCACCAATATCGATACGAATGGCACTTGTTCTGGTAATTGAGGATCAGGTTTTGTAACGTGTCGTAAATACCATGTATATCCAGCAACAGTCAAAATCAAATTAACTACTAAAGTTCCCCAAATTGAAATAACCGCAATCATCAGAAAAAAATCTAAGACTGAAATAACTATCCCTCCTATCGTTTAAATCGATTCCAATAAACTCTTTGTCCAATAAAAATAAAAATCAAAAGAATTACCATGATAATGACAAAGAAAACGGCCAAAATATTACCTTGGACTTTAAAGTAATTCTTAAATAGTGAATTAGATTTACCATCTGAGAATTGTTTATTCAAATTCAAATTGGTATTCCGAATATCTTCTAACTTACCATTAACTAAATAATCACCATGATTATATTTTAAACTAGTGGTTTCAGTATTGATTTCTGAACTAAAACCTTCTTCTACTGGATTGTACCAACTTAAATGAAGATTTTTAATTTCATTCTCTACATGTTCCAGTTCCTTTTGTGAATACGGCATACTAATTGTTAATGCCGTTGGAATTACAAATGTCGTCGAATTATTCTTTTTCACATTATTGAGCGAAGTTGCCGGCATAGCAAAGAAACTCTGTTTAGCAACCTGTGAATTATTATCCTGATCAATATACGTAACCTTAGTGCCATCTTGCATCAACAACCAGTGATCCGCATACTTTAACGAATTGTTCCGTAAAATTTTATCTTGATTCCAAAAACCAGCCGAACTTATTCCAACTGGAAAGACCTGTTGCCGAGCTAAACTGACAATATACGTCAAAAACTTCTGATTAAGCAATTGACCATCAGTATCCACTCCACTACTTACTTCAGGTGTTTGTAAAAATATGATTCCACCACGATTTTCAATATTTCTCAAAACCGCTGTGAACCGATCGAAAGCTTTCATTTCAGTATTTTCACTCACAGAAGTAGTACTTATGGCAAAGGGAATTTCCATTCTGTAACAAAACTTGCTCAATTCATCCAAAGTTTGTAAATTCGTATATGGGGTTACATTTGTTATCGTCAACAACGGTCGAAACTTTCCCACTCGATTAAATAGTTGAGCAATCATCTGAGTCTGAACAATCAAGCTTAAACCTTTATTTGTAAAAAATGGCAAATAGCCTTGCTTACCATTGATATAACCAAAAGGATAACTTTTTTGATCCGACTGTTGAGTTGACAGCGTTCCTACTTGTTCTGCTCCTTCAGCCTGCTGTGTAATAACGGTAATGCTTTGACTAAACGGCAATAACTCGTGATTAGTATCATTTTTTAAAATAAATTGCTGTTGATAAACTTTCTGAACCTTAATCCCTAATTGATTAGTTTCCGTTTGCGTGAGGTTCTCACCAATATATAGTTTTATACCTGAAAACTTATCCCGATCATTAATAAAGTCTTGATTAATTAATCCAACTTGACGCCAATTAATCATCGTAATAACGCCTAAATATTTCTCATTCAAAGTATTTTTTTTATAATCTGCCTGCGGAATAGTCTTAACTTGTAAACCCATACTAGTTAGACTTCGTTGTAACGCATCAATATTTTTTTTATCATTTTTTACATCATTTTGCGAATCATAAACCAATAAGACTCGATTATTATTCGAAGTTGCCCCTACCGTGTGAGTAAAATTAACCAGTGAGAACAAAATCAACATTAAGGACATTACTAAAGAAAACTTAATTCTTTTATTCACTGACTTCATCCCCCTCAGTATTCCACAATGTGTGATTCATTAAATCAGAAATAAACATCAATAAAGACATATTCAGACTGATCGGCACTAAGAACAAATGCTTGGCTAGGTCAGCATCACCATCACCAACAATAGAAACGATCGGTACAAAGACAACAACTGTCATCAATCCAAATATTAAAAAGAATCGTAAAATTCCCATATAACGTTTGGCCTTAATATCTAAATAGAAGCCGACACTATATACAGCAATAAACCCGACTGCTAACAAACAATCAAAAGCGTATTTACCAGGGAAAAAAGCCCCCAACAGTGAACTATATACCGTGAAGTATTTAACCTGCTCTCCTGGTTTATGACCTGAATTTCTGACAAAATCACCTACAGCACGCGGCTGAACCGCCGTTACGTCCTTAGCTGCCACATCCAACAAATTATTAAACTGTTTTAAATTACCGGCATAATATCGAATAATCCAAGCAAAACCAGTTTTATCCATTAGATGTTTTTTAACATATTTGCTACTAGGATCTAGTGTTGCATAATTTTTAGAATAATAATTTTCATTTCTCATAAGTGCAAATTGTCCATCAACCCCACCATGTTCAATTTTCTTAGTAGGGTCACTCGTTTCCAACAATGTTCCGTGTGAAAATGTTTGAAAGGTGTTAGCACCAACAATTTCTGATCCAATAGACTTGTAGATTCCTATACCTGATATAAGCACTAAAATAATTCCCAGAGCTGTAGCCATTCTTCTAGCCTTAAAATGTGGTAAAAACATGATACCAATTGCCACTACACCAAAACTTAAGGCTAATGGAGCATTTTGCTGCTTATTAGTAATCAGCAAGATAGTCGAAATGAAAAATAAAAAAGTCATTGGCCATCTTCTCGAATAAACATTTCGTGGCAAAGAAAGAATTGAAATATAGCGTGTAGGCCGAGTCAGCAAAAATGAAGACGATCAAAAGTGCCATCACGTAACTCTTAACTTTACGATAAGGACGGACAAAAGCATTAGTTAAAAGATAAATTCCACCCAAATAAAATAAGTAATAGACTAATCCCATAAATCTAATATCAAAAATGGTTCTACTGTAGAATATTTTATTCAGTAACAAAGCTAATTGAATAAATAATGTCTGTGACGATAATACCGATACATTGTTCTCATTGAAATACTGCATAATGCCAAACTTGGTTATCACAAAATCACTGTACTGACTGTAACTAGTTGGCAAACGGTAAATACCGTTACTCAAAATAGAACGATAAAAATCTCCATTATCAGCTAACCCATGAATCGGTGGTATAAATAACAAAATACCGCTAATGATAGCCGCTAAAATTGTTGCCAACAACGCTGGAGAGACAAATTTCGAAAATTTATTCAAACAGTTGTATATAAATTTTTTCAAATACTCACCCTCAATATTTTGCTGCTAATAACGTTGTTAAATTATTGTACGAATAAGCCTCATTCTGATGTTCAATTCCGATACCACCATAAATAGCGGATTTTTTATTTTTCACTTGATATTTCCAAGTTAATTTCATAGCCTTCTGATACATCGCCTTGTTACCTTGTTTAGCAAAAATCATAGCTGCCAAAGCATAACTACCAGCTGAGTGAGAACGACTAACTACATTTCCATTAATGGAATAACTATTATATAGCGTGTTGCGATTTACTTGATCTTGTAACCAATTTAAAGAAACCTGTTTCAACTTACCTATTTCTGACAAGTGAAGTAACGTCTCTAAAGCCTCCGAAGTATTCAAGTCACTATTGCTATAAGTCTTACTACGCCAATTATAGCTAGAAGCATATAGAGGAAAGGCGTCACCTAAATATCCATTTTGAACAACCGCTAACTGCTTTTTGTACATTTTCTTATTCTGCTCAGAAGTTGATTCAAAATACTTTAATGTCGAAAAATCATAGTAAGCTAGCGAACCATCATCGCTAGCCTTCTTTGTCTTAACATCATAGAAACTAGCAATTTTCCCATTGCTCATTGTATTCTTTTGCAACGACATAAATCTTCGTGCGGCTTCATTTTTAAAGGTTTTATTTCCAGTTTGATCAGCATACATTTGTAAGGCTCGAATGATTCTTAAATCATCTAAAGTAGCATTAACATCGAACTTTTTATTAGTCGTGGGTGTATAACGATAACTAAACTGAGATTTTTGATCAAAAGTTTTTTTAGTTGCCTGGTAAAATTCTCTGAATTTTTTATATTGATGTGTATAAGCTAAATATTCCAACCACATACCTGATGATTCTGAAAGTAGTTCATGACCACGTGCAACACTTTTTTTGTAAGATTGTTTCTTGTAATTTGTAAAAATACCTTTTTTAGTCATCATTTTATTTTCAATGAAATGGCGTAGATTTTTTTCATTAGAAATATAGTTACCATAATGGGATCTTTTACTAAAGTTACTGTCACCATTAGGTACTGAGACTTTGTTTTCTTGACTACTACATCCCGTCAAAATGAAAATTGTTAAAATCAACAGAACTGCTTGTAATTTCTTTTTCAAGACTTTCCCCCATTTAATACTAAGTTAATACTTTTAACATCTTTTTTGTATATCTTTTTACTATCATATTTAATTATCTACGATATTTGACGCTATGCCAATTCTTTTAGTATAAATTTATTATGGATTTGAATATTTTTTATTTTTGAAATATTATATTTTCGAAATATCTCTTTTCATCTCTGATATAATCGAATTTAAGGAGGCGCTCTCATGGCTTTGAACATTAATTTAATTAACGGCAAGAATATCCCTATAAATGAAGATACTTATTTGGTGGCTTGGAAATATCAATCATCACTAATGGCAAGCAATGCTGACCACTACTACTTGGATTGTATTTTTAAAGGTGGTTTCGAAGACGGTAAGGTTACTGAAGATGATGAAGAAAATAAGCTTGAAGGTTTAATTAGTGCTGCCGATTGGTTAACAATTGGCAAAGGCAATAATAATTCCATTAAAACTACCGCCATTCTAAGCATTACTAGAGATTAATAGCAATAAAAAAGGTCCCAGCTTACGCTGAGACCTTTTCTGCTCTCTGGGGGGAAAGCAGTAATCAGAATTTTGATTACGCTAAATCTTAACATTAAAAAAAACTGATTTCCAGAAAAACCTATGTAAATAAAAAATTAATTATCCATAGATTGACTAGCTTTTGAAGCTGCTTCCAAAGTATCACAAAAATCTTCTAATCCATCTTCAGAACCCGCCGCACAGGCAGCTTCAAAGTACTTAACTTTATGATCAAGCTTTTCCAAATACTTTTCAGACTGAGCGATTTGACGCATTACTTCATCACGTTGTTTTTTAAACATGGCTAATCTTTGTTCTAAAGTTACATTACCTTCCATCGACATATTAACGAATTCTCGAATTTCTTTCAACGACATTCCTGTCTCTTTAAGACATGAAATAAGATCAACAAAATCCATATCATTTTCAGTAAATTCACGACGACCATTGTCATCACGATGAACAAAGGGCATTAGTCCTTCTTTATCATAGTATCGCAAGGTATAGCTTGAAAGGCCGGTTTTTTCGGCCACTTGTCCAATTGAATAAGCCATTTGAATATTCCCTTCAATATAAATTATTACCTTAAGTATAACCGTATAGTTCATACTTTTATATTACTTTAATAATGAAATAAAAAACTGCAAGTCCACTCATAGTGAACCTGCAGCCTAGATGAAGTGAAACATCACTCCATTTTTATTCGTAATTTAATATTGTGACATGTAAGTATCTCTTTCCCATTGGGAAACTGTTTGTTGATATCTTGCCCATTCGGCATTCTTAGCAGCAAACAAACTATTTGTTAGATCCTTACCAAGTGATTGTTGAACGTATTCATCTTTACGCAAAGCCTTAAGAGCATTGTGTAATGTTGAAGGTAAATCAATGATACCTTCTTCACGACGTTCCTCATCAGACATGTGATAAATATTATCCTTAACTTCTGGCATTAATTCGTAGTTTTGATCAATACCATCTAGTCCAGCATCAAGGATACATGCAATTGCCAAGTATGGATTTGTTGTTGGGTCCACACTTCTAATTTCGATACGTTTTGATTTACCCGAGGCAGCAGGTACTCGAATCAATGGTGAACGGTTCTTACTTGCCCAAGCAATATATGTTGGAGCTTCAAAACCTGGAACTAAACGTTTATATGAGTTAACAGTTGGGTTATTAATAGCGGTTAAAGCACGAGCATGTTTCAAAACACCACTCATAAATTCTTTAGCTGTATCAGATAACATATCATCAGGATCATCAAAGATATTGTTATCACCCTTGAATAATGACATGTTGATATGCATACCTGAACCATTAATACCTTGAACTGGTTTTGGCATAAATGTTGCGTATAAGTTGTTCTTTCTAGCAATTGTCTTAACTACTAGTTTGAATGTTTCAATACTATCTGCAGCTGACAAAGCATCTTGATACTTAAAATCAATTTCTTGTTGTCCAGGGGCAACTTCGTGGTGACTTGCTTCAACTTCAAAGCCCATCTTTTCAAGAACAAGCACAATATCCTTACGAACATTAACACCTAAGTCAACAGGTGAAAAGTCAAAATAACTACCATCATCGTTTAAATGTAAGGTTGGATTACCTTGTTCGTCACGATTGAATAGGAAGAATTCAGGTTCTGAACCAATATTGAAATTAGTGTAACCCATCTTTTCCATTTTCTTAATTACACGTTTAAGGTTAACACGAGGATCACCTTCGAACGGTGTGCCATCTGATTTGTAAATATCACAGATCAAACGAGCTACTTTACCATGTTCTTCTCCCCATGGGAAAACCAACCATGTTGATAGATCTGGGTGTAGTAACATATCACTTTCTTCAATACGAGTAAATCCATCAATTGATGAACCATCAAAAGTAATCTTGTTTGCCAACACTTTATCCAATTGAGAAACAGGAACTTCAACATTTTTGATGATACCGTTAATATCTGTAAACATTAAACAAATAAATTCAACGTTTTCATCATTTACCATTTTTGTAATATCTTCTGCAGTATAATGTTGCATTTTTAGCCACTCCTATTGTATATACCAATTTTTTGTAGACTTTTAATAAACGTTATTAATATAAGGTTTCATTAACAATATGATGATAATACCAATTACATGTTTCAGTGTCAAATATTTATCGCTATATTATTAAAAAAACTAATCAATAATAAGATATACAAATTCTTTTGTATATCAAGATTCTATCACATAATTTAATTTTGCCGAAGAATATATTTGACTTCTGAGTATGAACCAGTTAAATTATAGATACGAACGAAATCAAATATAAAAATAATAATCGTTCGTAATTAATGGAGTGAATAATAAATGCAAGTTTTTGACTATGAAGATATTCAACTAATACCGAACAAATGTATCGTGGACAGTCGCTCAGAATGTGACACAAGTATACAATTTGGACCTAAAACTTTTAAGATTCCAGTAGTACCAGCCAATATGCAAACTATCTTAGATGAAAATTTGGCTGAAAAACTAGCTGAAAATGGTTATTTTTACATCATGCACCGTTTTGAACCAGCAACTAGAATTGATTTTATAAAAGATATGCAACAAAAAAGACTCTTTACTTCTATTAGTGTTGGTATCAAAGAAGATGAATTCAAGTTCATTGACCAACTAAAGGCTCAGAACTTAACTCCTGATTATATTACAATTGACGTTGCACACGGTCATAGTGATCGTGTCATTAAAATGATTAAATACATCAAGCAAAACATTCCAGACAGTTTCCTTATTGCCGGTAATGTCGGTACCCCAGAAGCTGTGCGTGAACTGGAAAATGCTGGAGCTGACGCTACTAAAGTTGGTATTGGGCCTGGTAAAGTTTGTATCACTAAATTAAAAACTGGCTTCGGTACTGGTGGCTGGCAATTAGCTGCTATCAGACTATGCGCTAAAGCTGCTAGCAAACCCATCATTGCTGATGGTGGTGTTAGAAACGACGGTGACATCGCCAAATCAATTCGTTTTGGAGCAAGTATGGTAATGATCGGTTCCCTACTTGCTGGACACGAAGAATCTCCTGGTAAGGTCATCGAAAAAGACGGCCAAAAGTACAAAGCTTACTTTGGATCAGCATCCCAATATCAAAAGGGCGAATATAAAAACGTTGAAGGTAAAAGAATGCTTGTTCCTTATAAAGGTAAGGTAATGGATACTTTAACCGAAATGCAACAAGATCTTCAATCTTCAATTTCTTACGGTGGTGGCAAAGATCTCTTATCACTACGTAAAGTGGATTACGTCATCGTAAAGAACTCAATTTATAATGGTGATGTCTATTAAAATATATCAATATACAAAAAAAGAGGCTGACGACTGGGTGTTCGTCAGCTTCTTTTTTATGAATGGGATAGTTCATGTTCAATTTGACAAGAAAGTTGTCCATCAAACAACTTTCAACTTATCAAATTTATCATTACTGTAACACATTCTATGTTAATTAAACAGTATGAAAACTTTTTAATTTTAAAGATTAATTCTAATTTGATTAATTATTAATTTGTCGAGCGTTAAATTTATGAATTCCATTGTTTCTCTCTTCGAAACCTTCTGTTTTACTAACAATATATCTGGGACGATCATTAACTTGGTCCAAAACTCTACCCAGGTAGCTTCCTAATATACCAATGGATAACATCAACAATCCTAAACTAAATAGTAAGATTGTTACCCCAACAGAAGCAGCATTATAATTTCGACTGGCTATTAAATAACCTAGATAAAAAACACTACTTGCTAAAGGTACAACGGAAAAAATATTAACGAATTGTAGTGGTTTCATCGAAAACGATGTGATTCCATCTAATGCTAATTTAATCATCTTAGAAAGCGGATATTTGGTTTCTCCAGCAATCCTTTCTTGACGATGATATTTCACACTAGTTTGTTTAAAACCAATCCAAGTCACCTGTCCTCTGACGAATGGATCTTTCTCATGTAATTTCATCAATTGGTTAACAGCCTTACGATCCATTAGACGGAAATCACCGGTATCCAAAGGCATATCTATCGTAGCTAATTTTCTGAAAGTCCTATAAAACATCTTAGCAGTGAATTTTTTGAAAATAGTCTCACCATCACGTTGCATTCTTTTACCATAGACGATTTCATACCCTTCATGCCATTTTTCAATCATTTGGGGAATGACTTCGGGAGGATCTTGTAAATCCGCATCCATAACAACGACCGCATCACCTTTGGCATAATTCAGACCAGCTGTGATAGCTATTTGATGACCAAAGTTACGTGAAAATTCTACTAATTTAATACTATTATTTTGAGCCAAGGCTCGTTTGATAATAGGAACTGACTTATCTTTTGAACCATCATCAACAAAAATCAGTTCATACCGTTCTTCTTGTTGCTCAATATAATTAAGTAACGTATCAATGGTTACTTGAATACCGGCCTCTTCATTGAAAACTGGTAATACTATCGATATTAATTGATTCATCGTCAATCATTCCTTTCTAAGCTTATTTATAAATGCTGGATAAATCATATAAGGTACCTGATTGACCAGGGCCACCCATACCGCCGCCCATTGATGGGCTACTTGATTTACCAGATTTCTTCATCTTCTTTAATTGTTTCTTAGTTAATTTCTTCTTACCAGTTGGTTTCTTCATGCCATTTGGTGCACTACCTTTGCCGTTAGGTGCAGCGTTACCTTTTGTACCTGATGGTTTTTTACTTGGTTTAGAACCACTTGGTGGAGTTGAACTCTTTTGTCCAGAAGGTGCTTTACCACTAGGCATCCCACCTTGATTTGAACCTGGATTACCACTATTAGAACTTGGAGCTTTGGCAGATGAACTCTTAGTTTTCGAAGACACTGTTACTGAACTATTTGCTACTTGGTTATTATTAGAACTACTTAATTTAACCTTCTTAGCATGCTTCTTGATCCAACTGACAATTTCATTATTAGAACCACCAGTTTTACCACCAGAATAGTAATACTTCAACTTGCCTTCTTTGACTAACTTCTTAAATTGCTTCAATGTGATAGCTTTATCAGTTCCGTTGAAACCGCCCATTGCCATAACAGCTTTACCTGTTGCAATGATATAAGGGGCAGCAGTACTAGAATCATCAGTTGCAAAAAGATATTCGGCATTACCTTGATGTTTTTCTAAATACTTAAGCAAAGTTGAATCAGTTTGGGAATTACCCATACCGCCACCACCGCCGGCAGAAGATAGCAACGATGGACCTGCACTAGGAATACCATCACTTGAGCCAGCTAAGGTTGGAGTCAATGACCAATAACTAGGTGCCAACATAATTAAAATTAAAGCAATCGTTGGCCAAATACGTTTATTCTTCAATTTAATAGCAATCCAAGGAAGAACGAACAATGGAATCGAAACAATAATTCCGGCAATCAACAAGACCCATGCCAAGGTTGGATAATAATCTGTTAAATACCAAGCTTGTAAAATACTTGTTGAAAGAATTGCCAGTGGCAAAAGCATTGCCCAAAGCGACTTCTCGCGCCACTGTTGAATCATCGTAAAAGTTCCGATTCCGGCTAAAACCGCAATTGCTGGAGCTAGCATGATTGTATAGTAAGGATGGAAGAAACTAGCAACTGAGAAGAATCCGGCCACAGGAACTAACCAACCTACCCAAAGCCAAAGTTCTTTTCTTTGGGCATTGAGTGAATACCATTTTTTCATTTTCGAACCACGGTAGTAAGCAAAACTAGAGATTAGACCAAATAATGCTATTAACAACAACCAACTGATTTGTGGTCCTAATTCTTTTTGGAATAGTCTAAATGGTCCAGCAGTACCAATATTGAAAGCACCACCGCCGGCGCCACCAGTACCTGCACCGCCACCTTTTTGACTATTTCCTCCAGGTTGGCCTTGTCCTTTACCACCTGATGGTATCTTAGGTGCACCATTTGACTTACCTGACTTAGATGGTGGATTTCCCATCTTAGAACTGTTTTTACTCTTAGATCCACTTGGTGGCGTCGGTTGTTTTGAACCAGATTTCTTACTGCTTCCACTTGGTGGAGTCATTGACTTACTACTCTTCTTAGAACTAGACATACCTGGGAAGGCACCACCAGTACCAGTTGTTTGTCCTAATAATCTTTGAGTTCCGTTATAACCGAAGGCTAATTCCAAGGCAGAATTGGTCTCTGAACCACCTTCATAAGGACGACTATTTGAATTAGTCATGTCGACTGACAAGGGCCAAATCAACGTGAAAACAGCTAAGAAAACTGTTGCTATGGATAAATGAACTAACTTCTTTTTCCATTTAACATCACTAGCGATCCAATAGTACAAATATAGTGCGGGTAGAATCATAAAGGCTTGTAACATTTTAATATTGAAAGAAAATCCAATTAAAGCAAAGCCAATCCAAACATAACGCTGTTGTTTGCTTTGAACGGCTTTTTGAACGAACCAAACTGATAGTAACAAGAAGAATACCAATGTAGCATCCATATTGTTAGTTCTCGAATCCGCTACAACAATTGGTGTCAATGTCATGATCAATGCGGCCAAACGAGCTGGAACTTTACCAAAACGTTTTTGGACCATGTTGTAAATCAAATATACTGAACCAATCCCGAATAGAATTGACGGTAAAACAACACTCCATCCATGAACTCCAAAAATTTTGGCACTAATGGTCATAAACCATAATGCTACTGGCGGTTTATCAACGGTTATAAAACCGGCCGGATCAAAACTGGCATACCAGAAATTCTTGAAACTCTTTGTCATACTGACAATTGCTGTTGTATAGAAATTATTAGCTTCACCTGCTTCCCAGATATTCCAGGCATACAGGAAGGCTGCTAAAATTAAAATAGCAATCAACCAATAGTCATACTTAATATTTCTCAATTTATGTAGAAAACTATTATGTTCATTTTTTTGAACACGACTAGATTCTTTTGATTCCATCATCTATCTTCTCCTATCTCTAAAAAGCTATATTGATTAAAAAACAAATGACTGAATAAACTAGAATCGATAATAAAATCGGTTGTAAATTTTTCATCTGTTCAATTCCTTTCTTAACGACAGGAACAAGATTAGACAAACTAACTTAAATTAAGCTTAAATTAAAATTTATGTTTTATACTTATTGGTAGAATTTGTAAAAGGAGATTTTTATGTCAAATAATATTAGAATTTTAGTAGTGGAAGATGACGAGAACTTAGCAAGTAACATTGCCACCTTCTTATCAGATTTTTCTGAAGTTAACATTGAAAGTGACGGTTTAAGTGGGAGGTTTGCCGCTACTGAAAATGTTTACGATCTAATTATTTTAGATATCATGTTGCCTGAAATGAATGGTTACGATGTGTTAAAGAACATCAGAACTGACGGCATCAACACCCCTGTTTTAATTTTAACTGCCAAGGCTGAATTGGATGATAAAGTTCACGGCTTCAATTTGGGAGCAGACGATTACTTAACTAAACCGTTTCATCGTGAAGAATTATTAGTGAGAGTTAAAGCTTTGTTAAAAAGAAGCGGTGTTTTAACTGATGATTCCATCATTAAAATTAATAATTTAGAAGTGAATTTAAATAATCATGAAATTTTAGCCAATCAGCAAAAAATCGAATTAAATGGTAAAGAATATGATTTACTAGTTTATTTATTGCAAAACAAAAATACTATTTTAACCAAAGATCAAATTTTTGAACGTATTTGGGGCTTTGACTCTGATACTTCAATTACAGTCGTCGAAGTTTATATGAGTAATTTACGTAAAAAATTGCGTCCTTCAGGCAACGACAACTTAATCAAAACTATTAGAAATGTTGGGTATATTTTCCAAGATGAAAATGAAATCTAAACAAAGTACTATTACTCGTCGACAACAATTCAAATTATTTCTTTCAATCATGGCCGCCTTTGCTATTCTTTTTTTAACTTTGGGATTAATTATCTTTAATCTCTTCCAATCCTCTACTTATAAAAGTATTGATAAAGATATCAAGATTGAAATGGCTTCCGTCAAAAAACAACCCACTATGAAACAGGACGATTCTCAAATGGGACCTCATGGTCCAAATGATCATTTTGAGGACAAAAAAAAGGAACCCAGTCCTAAGGCTCCCTTCCAAGCTTCAATCTTAGTTTTTAACAATAATGGTAAACTATTAAATAAATCCAGTTTAGGAAATCGGTATTCTATACTAAAAAACATAAAATTAAATAAAAAAGCTCTTAATAAAAAGCAAACTTTACTTGTTAAAAATATGAATTTCCGTTCAATATTAATAAAAGTCTCAAAAAATAATAATAATCCAATGTATGCTGGTCATTATGTTTTGATCATGCAAAATATTGATACGCAAATACAAGCTATGACGAATTTTATTAAAATCTTGTCCCTTACCTTCTTCATTTTCTGGGTAATTGCTTTAGTAGTTTCTTATTTTCTAGCTCGTATCAATATGTTACCTATTGTTAAATCCTGGAAACAACAGACTGAATTCGTTAATGATGCTGCCCACGAATTAAGAACACCTTTAACAATCATTCAGGGTAAATTAGAGTATATGTTGACTCGACCAAATAAAAAGATCATTGACGAAGCTGAATCAATTTCAGTTTCACTCGATGAAGTTAGTCGTCTAAACAATTTGACCAATAATTTGTTAGATTTGGCAAGATTTGATCAGGCCACAACAGAACTGCACTTCGAATATACTCAACCAGAATTCTTTCTTAAAGATCCGATCGAACCTTTCAAAGATATTATTAATTCACAGTCCAAAGTCTTTCAAATCAATCTTTATCACCATCCCACACTCTATTTGGATCGTGATAAAATCAAACAATTATTAATTATTCTCTTAGACAACGCCACTAAGTACACACCTAAAAACGGAACCATCAGGATCTATGATCAAATTGAAGGCTCCAAATATCAATTCATCGTTTCTGATACTGGTGTTGGTATTAGTGACGCTGACAAACAAAGAGTCTTTCATCGCTTTTATAGAGTTGATAAATCACGTAACCAAAGGAGTGGTGGTCACGGACTAGGATTAGCAATTGCTAAACAGATCGTAGAAAATCACCATGGTAGAATTTTTATTCAAGACAACCTTCCACACGGCAGCGAGTTTGTCGTTGAGTTACCAATCAAAAAAAATCATTAAAACAATGTTTCCTTCATTACCTATTCCAAGCAGTATCTATTTAGAGGCGTAATTACATACGTCCATTCTAAATAGATACTGCTATTTTGTTTTAAAAGTTTATCACTTTTTTTATTTTTCATATAAGTGCCTCTCAGAAATGTGTATTTTATTAATATTTTTAATATCTTTTTTAATATTTTGCACTTCATTTCACAAAAAACTAACTCTATTAATTTGAATCATAAAAAAATTATTCAGATGATAAGATATCAAAATCATGTTTGAGGGAGTGCTGCTTATATGAAAATTAAAAACATGCCTTTACTATGCTTATTATCCTTTTTAAGCATTCTTTTCCTATGCTTTAAACCTACTACCACGGTTAAGGCTGCACCAATGACTGATGCTGACGTTGCAGAACAATATCAACATAAGGAAAATACCGAACTAATCATCAGTTATGTCCTAGAAGAAAAGAAAGAGTTGATATTGAAGACAGATGTCAAAGATATGCTTGATATCAACGCTTTAAAAGAAGAACTTGGTGAATCTAATGTAACAGTCGATAACGAAAAATTAGAAACTACCGTTACTTTGAATAAACCTAACACCAATTCGTTCAAACTTTTCGTCAATAATAAAAAACCATTCCAATTATCTGTATTAAAGTCTAATGGTGAAAATATTTTTGATTATGAATTAAATCAACCTGAAAAGTATTCTGGTGAAACACCTGAGGTTGACGATGCTGCAGATGATGCTAACGAAGCTGGTTGGACATTTGCAGAACATCTTCGTGTCAGTGAAGGTCCCATTAAAGAATACTCTGATGGAACCAGCACTCGCCCCTATCTTTATTTTGGGGATTATAACTACGCCATCCGTCGTGCCTCTGTCAGTGATTCCTATGAACCTAGTGGTAAATCTCGTGTAAATAGTTTAACTGCTGCTGGTTCTGCTGTTCTTTACGCCGAAAAAGGTAGCCGTATTTTGGATGGCCCTACTGCTCCAGGTAATCACATTTTTACTGATCATTACGGTGATAATCAAAAAGGAGACTATGACTCACCCGATATCATCAACATGGGACTTTCCCCATTAGGAATAGAAGACCGTCCCAACGGATCACCTAGAACTTTTATTTCTAATGATTTATTTAACTATGTTGTATCATCGGATGGTGTCGGTGTTCCCGGTACTTCTGGTCCTAACAAGCTAGGTCAAAGTTACTCTATGCTAGATACACCAAAATTTTATTATCGAACTAATCCACAAACAGGCTTGGAAGAACAAAAAATGGTTTTCAAACAAAAAGCCTACTTTGTCGATAAAAAACATCGTCCTAACCCTGAAATCACTACCACTATTAAACTTAGTTTCAATAAAATGGGACGTGTCGTTACCAATATTAAATTTAAAAATACCGGTAAAGAACTCTTTAAAAATTTCATTGGTTTCTCTAACCATGATCTATCATTAAATGAAGACAATAAAGAAGTTACCGATGCTAAGGGCCGTCGAATTGGTAACTATTTAAAATTACGTACTTTAGGTAATGGCCGTGGTATGTACATGCAATCGGAAGACAGCCGCGTACGTACTAGTTATTTCACAAATCAAACTAATGGACCTGACGCCTGGGCTGCTCGCTCTTCAAGTAGTTCTTATATGGCTACCAAAGGTTACAGTTATAATCCAGGTTTAATTGGTGTTGTTGCTCTTAGAGAAAGATATTATCCATGGAAAATTGGAAAACCTAAAGATTCAGGTTTTCCATTATATACTCCTACCAAATATCACAATAAAAAGACGAAACATTTTACCTCTCCTTACGTGCCTAAGCACTTATTTAATGCTTTCAATGATCAATACGATGCTGGTGACTCCAATAGAACCGATGCTGCTGGTGGAAGATTGGGAGCTGCAGAGGATGAAAGTACCTGGGACGCTGGTTTAACCATGAGAACTGCTCCACAAGATTTATCCGTTGGTAAAACAGTTGAAATGGAATATACATCTCAGATTGACGTTAGAGGAAAAACTTTTAGTCCTGTTATTCAGTTAGATTTAAATGGTACTGATGATAATCCTCAGATCTTACCAATCAGTCAAAATGAATTACCTCTAACTGGTATGTGGTATGACTTTGATAGTACTGATGTAACAATGTACTATTCTGTTGATAGTGAAGATCCCGAAGATTTTAAAGTACTTTTTGATGCTAAACAATCTGCCAAAGAAGCTACTGTCGGTACGCATCACGAAATCAGAAATCAAAAGATTCCTCTTAACGAATTCAAAGAAAACAAGCATAAGCTTCGTTTTTATATGAAAGATAAAGAAGGCAATATTTCTAATATTAAAGAACACGTTATTAAATTCAAAAAACCTGCAACTGTCGAACCACAAATCAGTGTTGTCTCCCCTGGTTCTTCCAAAAAAGAACCTTACAATCCAATGATGCACAAAATGACACTTGAAGGATATTGGAATGATAAAGATAGCAAGCAAATCAAAAGTATTTCTTATATAATCGATGACGGTGAAGAAAAAATACTTAGCGAAGATTTAGATAATCCTCAACTAGGCGAATCTAACCCTTGGAAAATCGAAGATCTGGACATTAAAAATTGTAATGATTTTGACGTTCATACACTTGAAATGCGAATAGTTGATACAGAGGATCACATTGGAAACGACTTCTTCTACTTCCGTCATGTCGCTGGTAGTCTGATTCTAACGGCTCCTGAAAAAATTGATTTTGGTACTATTTCCGTCTCACCAACTACTGAAAGTATGGCTGAGCCAAAAATTGATGAGGGAAACGTTATTCTAGACGACTATCGCGAAAAGGATTCTAATCCAATTGCTATCAGCCTTTCGATGAGTAAATTTTACCAAGAAGAAGAAGATAACCATAACGATCAGAATAATGGTGATGACTCTGGTTCTACTGGTGACCCCGATAGAAGAAGTGATGAACCTGATCGAAAATACCTTCTTCATGACGTTTACTGGAAAAATAAGAAAGTTAACAGTTGGAATATTATTATCGGTAAGTCTACCGGTAAAACCGGAGACGAATGGGAATATACAACCGATTTTACTAAACGAATTTTAAAGAATCTCAAAATTGGTTTCCGCACCGGAACTACTGGTTCCCCTAATGGTAATTATGTCAGTCATTGGACTTGGCAAACTGTTGATTCAATTAAATAGCAAAAAAAGATGACAAAATATGCAATCTAATTTTGTCATCTTTTACTATATACGATATCATTTAGTTAACATTTATATTTTGAGGTGTCATTATGGACAAAGAAAAAATACATGACTATTGGTTTAAATTTTTGAGAGATAAGAATTCGCTCTATTATCCCTTGGGTGATATCACGATCTTTGGTGGTGATCCAGATAAGTTAGCTCATTTGGTTTACGATGGTACTAAAACAGCTACTACTTCATCATATGACCTCTACACTGCTGATGAGTACTTGCCTCAAGTTGGTGACTACAACATCATTCTCGACGGAAATGAAGAACCTCTCTGTATCACTGAAACGCTTGTCACCGAAGTTGTTCCTTTTAAATATGTCAGTGCTGAACATGCCTATCACGAAGGTGAAGGCAATCGCACTCTAGACTATTGGCGAGAAGTTCATGAGGATTTCTTTAAAAAAGAATATCAGGAAGCCGGAAAAGAATTTAACGATGAAATTCCTTGCTTGTGCGAAGTATTTAAACGTATCTACTAAAAAACATATCTCTAACCTTAATTGGTTATGAGATATGTTTTTTAGTTTTCATGATGATTTTTTTCTTCTAGAGAATCAGAAATCTTCTTTAAATACATAACGACTTCCTCATCTTTGTTGTCCTCTTCAGCCTCTTCTTCATCTTCACGTGTCTTGATTATCTTATTCATCACTTTAACAATTAAAAAGACTACGAATGCAATGATCAAGAAATTGATGATCGACTCAATAAATGTTCCATACTTGAACGTTGCGTCCCCCACTTTAAAGACTAAATTGCTCAAATCAACCTTGCCCAAGAATAAACCAATCAAAGGATTGATCAAGTTACTTACAAGGGATTGAACAATAGCTGTAAAGGCAGCACCCATAATTACACCAACAGCCAAGTCCAAAACATTGCCTCGACTGATAAAATCTTTGAATTCTTTTATCATATTATGATCTCCTAAAATCTTTATACTATCTATAATTATGGGGTTTTTCGGGTCATTTTTGCAAATTTTTTAACAAACTAATATATACAAAAGGTATATTTTCAAAATTTATCAATCTCATTTCTAAATTTCTATATGCAACCTTATAATGTAGTTATAATTTTCTATAAAGGTCGTGATTAAATGAATTACTTTGACATGTATAAAATGATTTTAGAAATTATTGCTGAACAGAACCCTAAAGATTTTCAAGAATTACTTGATGATTCGCAAAAGTATCCCCTTATTAAAGGGTACATTGCCAGTGACAACAATAATCAGATTTTAATCCGTGATATGCAAGATACAACCATTAGTATGATTAATGATGGTCTAATTTCGGGTATTATTAGTCCCTTAAAGTACGTTACTTTGATAAAATTAAACGGTTTAACAATCTCCGGCTTTCAATATTTGAAAAGATTGAAAAATGATCTCAATAAAAATGAAATTAATACTCTCCTAAAACAAAGTGATTTACCATTAACACCAAGCAATCTCACCAAAATGATTTCTAAAATTATTTTTAGCTAAGCCTAATGTATCGACATTTGTAAACTAAGTTATTAATTGACACCATTTTTAATAAGAGCTATTCTTACATTGTAATGATTCTTATTAAGAAAAACGGAGGTTATTTTTATGTCAAAGACTAAAGTTGTTATCGTTGGTGCATCACATGGTGGTCATCAATCTATTCTGGAATTATTAAAGCGTTATGATGACGTTGATATTAAATTGTTTGAAGCAGGTGATTTTGTCTCCTTTATGTCCTGTGGTATGGAACTATATCTGGAAAACAGTGTTACTGATGTCCATGATGTTCGCAATTTTAAACCAGATGACTTTTCAGCCAATGAAAATGTCCAAATCTTAAATAATCACGAAGTTACAAAGATCAATGCTGATAAAAAAGTTATTACTGTTATCAATTCAAAGGATAACAGTACTCAAGAATACCCTTATGATAAATTAATTCTAAGTTCCGGTGTCACTCCTAAGTCACTCCCTATTCCTGGAAATGACCTCAAAAATGTCTTTCTAATGCGTGGCTTTGATTGGGCTACACAAATCAAGTCCAAACTAGAAGATAAGAATGTTAAAAATATCACTGTTGTAGGTGCTGGTTATATTGGTATTGAAGCTGCTGAAGCTAGTGTCAAGGCTGGCAAGAATGTCACATTGCTTGATGTGATTGATCGCCCATTGGGAACTTATCTTGATAAAGAAATGACAGATATCCTTGAAAAACATCTCGAAGACAAGGGTGTTAAAGTCGTCACAGGTGCTAAAATTCAAGAATATGTAGGTACTGATGCCGTTACTGGTGTTAAAACTAATCAAGCTGAATATCCTAGTGATTTGGTCATTCAAGCTGCTGGTGTAAAACCTAATACAGATTGGCTCAAAGGTACAATCGATTTGGATGATCGTGGCTGGATCAAGACAAATGAATATCTTCAAACCAACCAAAAGGACATCTACGCTATTGGTGATGCTACATTAGCCTACTCAATTCCTGCAAATAACCACGTACCAATTGCTTTAGCCACTGTAGCGCGTCGTGAAGCAAGATACGTTGTAAAACATCTATTTGAAAAGAAACCTGCCCTTCCATTTGGTGGTGTAGTTGGCTCATCAGCTTTAAGTGTCTTTGATTATCACTTTGCTGAAAGTGGACTTAACAGCTTTACTGCTCAACGTTCTAACGTTGAAGTTAAGAGTTCCTTCTATCAAGGTAGCCTCAGACCCGCTTATGTTCCTGCAGGTAAAGATAATCCTACCGTTTCTGTTCAATTATTCTTCAATCCAACTTCACACGTTCTTTTAGGTGGTGCCATTCTTTCAACATATGACATTACAGCTCAAGGTAATGTTCTAGCATTAGCCATCCAACATAAATTAACTGTTGAAGATTTAGCCGATGCTGACTTCTTCTTCCAACCAGGATTCGACAGACAATGGAGTATCTTAAACGTTGCTGCTCAGCATGCATTGGGTGAAAAAGATTTTTAAAATAATTATTGAAAAAGTGTTCACAAATCGTGAACACTTTTTTTGTTATTCCCTGATTTTGGGCAAAATAAAAAAGAACTAAATCCTTTATTATCAAGGGTATTAGCTCTTTTTGAAGTTTTATGAAATTATCAAAATGCCACTGACAAGAGTCGAACTTGCACCTAGAAACCTAGACAGCGACCTGAACGCTGCGCGTCTGCCAATTCCGCCACAGTGGCAAAATATATATTTAACTTCTGATATATATTACAATTAAAATGATACTACAATTGGAGGTACTTGTAATGGAAAAAATTAATAAGAATGTCTTAAATCACGTGATTACTCAACGAAATCCACAATCATATAAGGGTAATTACGGTAAGATCCTTATTATTGCCGGCTCAACACATTTTGGTGGTGCAGCCATTCTTTGCAGTAGCGCTGCCATTCACAGCGGTGCTGGTTTAGTAACTTTAGCCACCACTCCAGAAAAATTTACCGCTGTTAATGTACAAATCCCCGAGGCCATGACTATCGATTACAGTCAAAAAAATGAATTAGCTCAGGCTATTAAAAGTAATGATGTCATTGCCATCGGCCCAGGTCTTGGTACTTCATCAATTGCCAAAGGCGTAGTTAAGGCAGCATTGAATTTAACTACCGAAAACCAAACATTGATTCTTGATGCATCAGCTTTAACAATTATTGCTGAACAGCAGCTTGCTTTGGAAACAAAAGCCAATATTATTATGACACCACATCAAGGTGAATGGCAGCGTCTCTCTCATTTGCCAATTCATGAACAAAATGAAAAAAATAATCGTGAACAACTTCAAAAATTAAATCCAAATGCTGTTTTAATTTTGAAAAAACACTTATCTGAAATATATTATCAAAATCAAACTTTCCAAATCCAAGCCGGCAACCCTGGTATGGCTACTGGTGGTATGGGCGATACTTTGACCGGTATTATGGCAGGATTTGTTGGTCAATTCGGTTATTCTCTCGAAACTGTTTCAGCTGCCCTATTAATACATAGTTTAATTGCTGATAAACTTTATAAGGAAAATTACGTTGTTCTGCCTTCGAAAATAATTACTAAGTTACCAAAGTACATGAAAAAATTCAGTCAAACTAAATAACATAAAAAAGCATGCTAATCTGGAAGGATTGGCATGCTTTTGATTTTATTTAATATTAAAAATTCTTCTGATACCTTCTACTTTTGAACCGAGTATCTTATCAGCTAACGACGTCTTTAAAACTAAGTAACCGTAGATTACTCCACCTAGACCAGCCTCTAAAACTAGAACAACCACACTGATAATTCGGTCTGAGTTACCAACAAAGTGGAAAACAACCCAGTTAACAAACATGACCGAAATAAACATGATCAATGAAAATAAAATAATTCCACTAATACGTCGTGAAAGTCTTCCAGTTTGGAACGGATAGCTCAAATGCAATTCTCTTAACATTAACCAAGAAACTACTGCCATACCAATACTTGTCGCAACTAGTGGACCAAATTCATGAAAAATACCAATCATTGGTAACTGCGCTACCACTTTAACAATAAAGCCATAAATAAAGTATTTAATAGCCAGTTTGTTACGATATAACGCTTGTAACACAGCTGAAAGAACTGTGAAAAGTCCTAATAAGATAGAAATCACTGATGAAAATTGTAACATCAAGACACCCAAGGCATCATAACGATAAAAAGTCGTCCAAAGTGGTTGAGCTACGGCGTACATCCCTAATGAGGCCGGAATCATAATGAAAAAGAATAATTCCAAAGTATTAGAAATTTGATCTTCAATCTTTGATTTATCACCCTTAGAATACAATCCTGACAAAATAGGAACTGCCGTCACAGCCATTGCTGATGATAAGGACACAATAATCATAATTAACTTATTAGCTTGGAAACCAAAGAGTGAGTAATAATTATCTAACTGTGCTCCAGTAGCATTAACGAACATCCTCATAAATTGATTAAAGGTAGATTGGTCAAATAAGTTAAAGAATGTAATACCTGCATCCAAAATGATGAACGGTACAGCTTGTTCAAAAATTTCACGCGTGAAATTTCTTTCATTTAGATTTTCAACAGGTTTGCTGTTCCTAGAAAGTCGCCTCAGTTTTGGTAATTTCTTTAAGATTGCTAGAACTAAAATGGCAATAGCCACTGCCGCTCCAATAAAAGCAGCAAAGGTTGACTGAACAACCGCATTAATATAACTACCCTTGTTAACCACCATAATAAGATATGTAGCAACTAACATGTAGATTACTCGGGCAATCTGTTCAATAAATTGCGAAATAGCCGACGGCGCCATATCTGAGTACCCTTGTAAGTATCCTCTCAAGATACTTAATACCGGAATAATCAAAACTGCTACCGCTAATGATTTAATGACAGGGATACTTCTGGGATCACCATCAGTAAATAATGTTGCTAAAACCGGTGCCCCAAAGAACATCACTGCTCCAAAGATAACACCCATGAACGTCATAATCTTGAGTCCATGTTTAAATAATTTATTTCCGGTTGAATATTCATCTAAGGCATTATAATGTGAAATTTGCTTTGAAATAGCCCCCGGAATACCAGCCGTTGAAACAATTAAAAACAGACTGTAAATATTGTATCCTTTAGCAAATAAAGCATTCGCCGCTGGATAATCAGAACCCATCCATGCCATCCATGGAATAATATAAATTGCACCTAAAATACGAGAAAAAATACTTCCAGCCGTCATCCAAGCTGAACCCTTCAACATTGTATCTTGTGAAGATGATTCCGGATCCATCACTGGCATTACTTCTTCCTCATTATGGCTTTTATTTCCGCCCAAAACTTGCACCACCTTAAAAACTATCCATTTAATTATAGCAAAATTCTTATCCTAAAAATTTTAAATTACGCTTAATTTATTAAAAAAGCAAATTAATTTTCCAAACTTCCTGAAAATTTCAGACATTTTTACAAATTACTCGCTATTATATACCACCTAATTAATGATAGAATGTAATTCGTTGGGTATTTAGGCAAAAATTATTATTCATTTACACAAAAAGTAGTTTCACGCAATTATTCATTTAATACAAGTATCAGCCCTCACCCTTTAATGTCCAATTTAGCTTATTACTCAACCTAAAAGAGGTTCCGGAAATTTTCCGGAACCTCTTTTTGATTACTATTTAACTACGATATTAACAATCTTGTTAGGAATAACAATTACTTTGACAACCTTCTTGCCATCAGTAAATTTCTTAACTTTTTCATCAGCAAGTGCTAATTCTTCTAGCTTATCTTTAGCTGTGCCGTTAGCAACTTCTATCTTATCTCTAAGTTTTCCATTAACTTGAACAATGATTTCAACTGTATCTGAAACTAATTTACTTTCATCATAAGTTGGCCATGCAGCATATGAAATTGATTCAGAATGGCCTAGCTTATTCCAAATTTCTTCCATCATATGAGGAGCGATTGGTGCTAATAGTTTAACCAATCCTTCAGCATAATCCTTAGGCATCGTATCAACCTTATGTGCTTCATTAACAAAGACCATCATTTGAGAAATGGCTGTGTTGAAATGCAATGCATCATAGTCTTCTGTAACTTTCTTAACTGTTTCATTGTAAACCTTGTCTAATTTACCGTCATTTTCATCAGTTAGGAAATCATCACGCAATGTGCTGTAATCATCATCATTGATAAAGAGATTCCAAACACGATCCAAGAACTTGGATGAACCGGAAAGTCCATTTTCAGACCAAGCAATTGAGGCATCCAAAGGACCCATGAACATTTCATAAGTTCTCAATGTGTCGGCACCATATTGTTCAACAACATCATCTGGGTTAACTACGTTCCCCTTTGACTTGGACATCTTTTCATGACCTTTACCTAAGATCATTCCTTGGTTAAATAACTTTTGGAATGGTTCCTTAGTTGGGACAACCCCCAAATCATACAATACCTTATGCCAGAATCTTGCATACAATAGATGCAATACGGCATGTTCGGCACCACCAATATATAGATCAACTGGTAACCATTGCTTCAATAGATCGTAGTCAGCTAATGCTTTATCATTATGTGGATCAATATATCTCAAGTAGTACCATGATGAACCAGCCCACTGTGGCATTGTATTAGTTTCACGACGACCCTTACGACCGTTCTTATCAACAACGTTTACCCAATCAGTTAGGTTAGCTAGTGGACTTTCACCAGTACCTGATGGTTTGATATCACTATCTTCTGGTAATTTAAGTGGCAACTCATCTTCAGGAACAAGTGAAGTTGTACCATCTTCCCAATGAATAACAGGAATTGGTTCACCCCAGTATCTTTGACGTGAGAATACCCAATCACGTAGACGATAGTTAACCTTCTTTTTACCAATACCCTTTTCTTCTAGATACTCAACCATACGATTAATGGCATCTTCTTTATTCAAGCCATCTAGGAAGTCAGAGTTAATATGCTTACCGTCGCCAGTAATTGCTCCATCTTCAAGATTACCTTCAATAACTTGCTTCATTGGTAAATTAAATTTCTTTGCAAAAGCAAAGTCACGATCATCATGAGCAGGAACGGCCATAACAGCTCCCGTACCATATGTAACAAGCACATAATCAGAAATCCAAACAGGAATCTTATCACCATTTACAGGATTAATAGCATATGCACCAGTGAAGACACCAGTCTTTTCATCATTCAAATCAGTTCTGTCAAGATCAGACTTGTGTGAAACTTCTTCCTTATAAGCATCAACAGCTGCTTTTTGTTCTGGAGTAGTAATTTCATCAACAAGTTCATGTTCAGGTGCCAAAACCATATATTGAACACCAAAGGCAGTATCTGGTCTAGTAGTAAAGATATTTACTTTCTTATCATGATCTACTAATGGGAAGGTAATTTGAGCACCAACTGAACGACCAATCCAGTTTCTTTGCATTTCCTTGATACTTTCAGGCCAATCAATATCATCCAAGTCATCAATTAATCTGTCAGCATAAGCTGTGATTTTTAGCATCCATTGACGCATTGGTTTTCTAATAACTGGGAAACCACCACGTTCTGTCTTACCATCAATAATTTCCTCGTTAGCAACAACAGTTCCTAAATCTGGTGACCAGTTAACAGGAACTTCTGCTTCATAAGCCAAACCTTTTTTATACATTTGTTCAAAAATCCATTGTGTCCATTTATAGAACTTAGGGTCTGTTGTTTGAACTTCACGGTCCCAATCATATGAGAAACCTAATGAATTAATTTGACGTTTGAAGTTTTGGATATTTTTTTCAGTGAAATCTGCTGGATTGTGACCAGTATTCAAAGCATATTGTTCAGCTGGTAGTCCAAAAGCATCAAAGCCCATTGGATGCAAGACGTTATAACCTTGAGCACGTTTCATTCTTGAAATAATATCTGTTGCCGTATATCCTTCAGGATGACCTACATGAAGTCCTTGGCCTGATGGATATGGGAACATATCTAAAGCATAAAAGTTCTTCTTATTTGGATCAGTTGTAGTCTTGAAAGTTTCGTGTTCCTTCCAATACTTTTGCCATTTCTTTTCAACGGTATTGTGATTGTACATATTTTTCCTCCTATACAAAAAAAGTCCTATGATTAATATAATCATAGGACGAGTTATCGCGTTACCACCTAAGTTCCGTACTCAAATAAGTACGACTCTCAAAATCCTTAACGAGGATCAAGCGCAGTCACTTACTTAAGTTCGGTAACTATTATTAGTGGACGAGTTCGAAAATAAAAATCTACGCATTCACATCCCCATGCGCTTTCTGTGAAGAATTTTTATAATCTACTACTTCCGTTGCTTTATATCTTATACCAATAATGTTTGTCCGACAACCAATAAATCTGAATTAAGATTATTTAATTTCTTAATATTATCAATTGTTGTTCCGGCCTGTGATGCAATAGAGTCAATCGTATCACCATTTTGAACGGTTACTGATTTATTAGTTTGACTATCAGTATCACTATTAGAATTATTATCACTGTAATCATTTTGAACATTAATAGCTGTTGAATCTGAATCTGAATTATCAGATGGAACATACTTCTTTACTCCACTACGTTCATCCTGAACAATCACTGGAGCCTGCTTACTACCATAAGCATCACCAACATTGCCAACATCACTATCTTTGTCAGTCGTAGCCTTATTAGCAGTATTAACCATATTACCGTTATTTGCGTTGGCCGTATTAGTAGTCGTTGTTTGACTATCAGCAGTAGTAGCCTGACTAACAATCAAAGTCTTGCCTGGATAAATATAATTGTCAGTTTTAAGATTATTCATATTCATTAAATCATCAACTGAAATATTAAATTTGGCGGCAATTGTTTGCAAAGTATCATCCTGAGCAACTGTATAAGTCTTAGCACTAGCATCATCAAATTGAGTCAAATTGTACTTTTCAATCATACTATTTAGCTTAGACGCATAAGTCGTATCGGTGGCATAACGGCCAGTCAAAAACTTAGTGGCATCTTTATATGAATTGGTATTACTCTTCCAAGCACCAGCATACAATTGTGAATTACCAGTTGTTCCACCTCTCAAAAGTGACACATAATCTTCAAGTGATTCCTTATATGATGGATATTTTCTGAAGTTGGAATTAATTGAATAAAGACTACCAGTTCCATCATCTTCTTGTGTACCCATATTAACTGATGCACCGTTGTACTCACCCTTGATACCAAATAAATTATAGTTAGGAGCGCTAGCTAAACCACTAGTCCCCCAACCACTTTCAATCATGGCTTGAGCAATCATAACTGATGCATAAAGGTCGTTGTTTGAGGCAAGCTTCCGAGCAGAATTACCAATATAATCAATAAATTCTTGATCTCCTACACCTTTAGAGCTAACTGGAGTGGTTGTAACAGCTGAGTTTTGAGATAACAAATTGTTTACCGACAAAGCTTCAGCTTTAACAGATATTGGAGCAGACACATTGGCAATTTCGGCTACCGCAGCACCAACAAACATACTAGAACCTAATATGGTCATGTTCTTGCGCAAGTTTGTATTCTTGCTTCTTTTATTATTTAATCTAGTCAATCGACTATCTTCAATTTTTCTTTCACGACGTGTAATAACCATAAGTATTTTGCTCTCCTCAAAATCTTTATACTATATATTATATTTCTTAACAAAATCTTAAACAATAGAGAGACCAAAAATTATGAAAATATCTAAAAAAATATCCCTTTTATTAATCATTTTAGTAATATTTTTTACCTTCTGGAGTATAAATGTAGCTTTAAAAAGTACAATTATTACTAAATTTGATACCAATCTCATCCAACAAATCTACCATCATAATCAATTCTCACTAAGCATTTTCAAGCCAATTACCAATCTTGGTGACACTTTTCCCACTATACTGATTGCTGCAATATTTTTTATCCTATTAGTGATTAAGAAATATTACTACGCCGCTATCTACTTAGTTTTGAATAAGGTCGTCGTTGCCTTACTCAATAGTCTAATAAAAAACATAATAGAACGACCTCGACCAAGTCATTACCATTATGTTTATGCTGGTGGTTATAGTTTTCCAAGTGGTCATTCAGCAAGCTCATTTGCATTATACATATCGCTATTAATTATTAGTGTTCACATTTTCAAACAACTAAAAATCAAAGCAATCATCAGCATAATGACAATCATTATGGTATTACTAGTTGGCTATAGCAGAATCTTTTTGGGTGTACATTATCCTAGTGATGTTCTAGGCGGTTATACACTTGCAGCTATAATCGTAACTTTTAACACTTTATTGTTCAGAGCCAAGGATCTTTCGATTCTTCAACTCAAAGGCATTAAGAATTAAACCCAATACTAATAATACAAGAGATGCCACATAGATATTGTGCAATCCTGAAAAAAGAATTTGTCGCATTTTGGGCAAAAGTTGATGTGGTAAGGAATTTGCCGTTTGTGGGTCGATCAGCTTATTCATCATATCAACTGAAATATTCTTATTTTCCGCTGCACCACGAGCTAAAGCAGTATTCAAGATAATTCCGTACACAGAAACCATCATGGATTGACCAATAGTTCTCAATAAAGTATTGAAACTAGTGGCAACTCCAACATTTTCGGGATCAACAACAGTTTGAGCTGTAACCGTCGTGGTAGTGATTGTTAAACCAAATCCTAACCCAGCTACTGCAGCTAAACCACAGAAATAGATAAATGGTGTTGTTGGACCTGCCATCAAAAGCAATCCATTAGCAATAGCTAAGAAAAATAAACTGATGTAAATGACACGATTGGGTGCCATTTTTTTTATCAAAGTTCCAGCCCAGAATGATCCAAAAATCCAAATAATTGAACTAGGTGTAACAGCAAATCCACCCATTGATGGACTCAAACCAAGGATTCCTTGCATCCATGTAGGAATATAGGCTTCAAAACCAATCAAGAAGCCACTGACAATCAATGCTAATAAGTTTTGAATAACAAAAGTTTTATTCTTGAATAATTCTAACGGCAAAATCGGATCAGCAACGTGCTTCTCAACGTGAATAAATAAGAAAATGGATATAATTGAAACAGCTGTTAAACCAATTGGTAAAAAGATATTGCTACTACCAATATTTTGTAAAGCTAACATTAATGGCAATAAAGTCAAAATTAATAGGATAGTGCCTACGTAATCGATTCGTAATTTCTCATGTTCTCGTTTTTCTTCTTTAAAGAAGATCCAAATCAAACTCATCGTTAACAAGCCAACTGGTAAATTGATTAAAAATACCCAGTGCCAACTCAATTTTTCAACGATAAAACCACCTAGTAAAGGAGCAATAATGGCGGCAATTCCCCAAGCTGATCCATTGAATCCTAATATCTTAGCACGTTTATCTAAAGGATAGATATCAGCAATAATTGTAAAAGTTAATGGTTGAATAGCTCCTGAGCCAATTCCTTGGACCACACGTGCTAAAATTAAGGTCAACATTGAATTTGACATTGCACATAGCGTTGATCCAATAACAAATAAAACTAAGCCAATCATTAATACTGGTTTTCTACCAATTATATCGGATAATTTACCATAAATTGGTGTTGCTACGGCCGTCATTAATAAATATATTGAGAAAACCCAGTTCATTAAACTAACTCCATGTAAACTCCCAATAATAGTCGGCATAGCCGTTGAAACAATTGTACCCTCTATTGCAGTCATGAATGTGGCAATAAACACGGCAATCGTGACAATTGCAACATTCGATTGATTCTTTTGTGTCATTTAATTAATTCCTCCCATAAAAAAAGAGACCCTCCCTAAAGTTAAACTTTAAAGAACGCCTCTGCTAATCATCGATTAAATTTTCAAGAAACTCTTAATATCATCAACTTTATCAAGTTTTTCCCATGGCAAATCGATATCTGTACGTCCGAAGTGACCATAAGCAGCCGTCTTCTTATAAATTGGTCTTTGTAGATCAAGCATCTTAATAATACCTAGTGGACGTAAGTCAAAGAACTTATTGATAACTTCTTCAATTTGTTCTTCTGAAAAGTCACTAGTACCAAATGTATCAACATGAATTGATACAGGTCTGGCAACACCAATAGCATATGCAATTTGAATTTCAACCTTTTCAGCTACACCTGCTGCAACAAGGTTCTTTGCGATATATCTTGCAGCATAACTTGCTGAACGGTCAACTTTAGTAGCATCTTTACCAGAGAAAGCACCACCACCATGACGAGCAAAACCACCGTAAGTATCAACGATGACTTTACGTCCTGTAAGTCCGGAGTCTCCTTCTGGTCCACCGATAACAAAACGGCCAGTAGGATTGATCAAAATCTTAGTCTTGTCATCAATCATATTAGCTGGTACAACTTCGTCAATAACATATTTCTTAATATCTTTTTTGACTTGGTCTAAGCTAGCTTCAGCTTTGTGTTGTGTACTGATAACAATCGTATCAACACGAACTGGATGATCATTACCATCGTATTCAATTGTTACTTGTGATTTAGCATCTGGCATCAAGTAATCAATTGTACCGTTCTTTCTAACCTCAGCTGTTTTTCTCATTAACTTGTGAGCTAGAGAAATTGGTAAAGGCATGAATTCTTTAGTTTCATTTGTAGCGAATCCAAAGACGAAACCTTGATCACCGGCACCAATTTGGTCCAATGGATCAGCATCTTGGTGATTGTCACGTTGTTCAAGCGCGTCATCAACACCTTGTGCAATATCAGGAGATTGTTCATCTAGTGCTACCAATACGGCGCAACTATTACCATCAAATCCTGGGTTAGAACCATCATAACCGATATCGGTAATGGTCTTACGAACAACGCTTTGAATATCAACATATGCGGAAGTTGATATTTCACCAACAACTAGGACTAAACCTGTTGTAACAGTTGTTTCGCATGCAACACGTGCATCTTTATCCTTTGCTAAAATAGCATCGAGAATTGCATCACTTATTTGATCAGCAACTTTATCTGGATGTCCTTCTGAAACTGATTCAGAAGTAAATAAATAATTTTTTGACATAATTTTCTTTCCACCTTTTCGGTTACAGGGCCTCTCCTCGCAAAAAAAGGATCCCATCAGGAACCTTTTAATAGGTTAACACAAAATTAGCCAGTTTTCATAGTAAATCAGCGATTGACGTTAAACTTTTCTTACATTAATATGATTTTATAAGTATAAGGAGCTTCACATGAACAATTTAAAATCTAAAAAATTATTAGCATCCCTTATTGAATTTATTAGTTATCATATTTTTCCATTTATATTTATTTTTGTACACAACTTGAACAACTATACTATTCATGGCTTCCTGATTATCATGATTGCAATGGTGGCTCTTTATAAGGAATATATTATCACTTTAAACCCGAATAAATACTTCCACTTACTATATAGTGGCATTTATCTTCTCTTGGCGATACTTTCGATGCATTCGCTCAATAAATTCGTTATTATTTTGGTTTTCGTGCAATTAGTCTTCCTATATATGCTCAAGTATTTACCAGACAATTATCAGAATATTGCTTCATTAATTGAGGATTTCATCGTACCTAGTTTTATGTCCATAGCACTGGCATTTACCTATATGCATTTCATTTCCATCAATTTTGTAGTGCCACTACTATTGATCAACCTAGCTTGCGTTTTGATAGATTATTTTGAAGGAACTAAATACGATTATCTACAATTGATTGTCTTTTCTATATTGTCATTCATGCTCTTCATTTTAAATTATATCAGTATCTGGACAGCTCTCATCATTGTTATCTTTGTTGTGATTATGGCTCTCTTGAAAAAGTATCAGAAATTTTCACAGCCAAATCTTTTCTATCGTATAATCGGAAATTTGATTTTAATTATCTAAATTAAGTCAATTTTGTACTTATCCTTAAAAAAGATATTTAAACCATCTTATATTCATAGGATGGCTTTTTTTGATACAAAAAAACATCTAACAAAGTTAGATGTTTAAAAGTTTTTGGTATGGAGGATACAGGGATCGAACCTGTGACCTCCTGCTTGTAAGGCAGATGCTCTCCCAGCTGAGCTAATCCTCCAAAATGACCCGTACGAGATTTGAACTCATGTTACCGCCGTGAAAGGGCGGTGTCTTAACCACTTGACCAACGGGTCATAAATATTTATTTGTTTATTGCTCTCTCAAGCACAAGAAATATAATACAATAATAATAAAGACGTTGCAAGAGGTTTTTTTAACTTTTTTGAAAAATTGGGAGGAATTTGAATTTTGGATATACAAAAGTACTTTGAAAGCGCAAAAACAATGGATTTAGCTCAAGATATGTTAGGACATACTTTTACTTATGAATCTGATCAGGGAAAATTTTCAGGTTTAATCGTGGAAACAGAAGCCTACCTAGGCCCAATCGATATGGCCGCTCACAGTTATAATGGTCGTCACACTAAAGCTAACGATCCACTCTATCAATCTGGTGGGACTATCTATATTTATTCAATTCATAGTTGGCTAGATATGGATATCAGTATTCAAAAAGCTGGAACACCGAATGGTATCTTAATCCGTGGGTTACAACCATTAGAGGGAATTGACTTGATGGAAAAGAATCGTAGTAAAACTGGTTTCGATGTCAGCAATGGACCTGCCAAGTGGATGGCAGCTTTTGGCATTAAAGATAAGTCCTTATCTGGAACGGTCTTAAATGAACACAACTTTAATTTCTCCGCAAAAAAAGTCCAGACTCCTCAAGAAATTCTTGCCACACCAAGAATCGGTGTGAAGAATAAGGAACCTTGGACTTCAAAAAATATGCGTTTTATCGTAAAGGGAAATCCTTACGTATCTAAATTACCAAAACGAGAAATGAATTTAGACACATACGGTTGGTTATAATTTATCACTTCTAGCACGAAGAGCGTACAAAATAGCTACTGTATCGACTACTTCTTGAAGCATTGCCCCAATAATGGTTGGAATTAAACCAAATCCAGCTACTATCATTAAAGCGACACAAATGAAAATTCCGATTAATACTGCTTCTTTAGCAACCTTCATCGTATCGTGGGCTATTTTAACAGCTGTCGTTACTTTGCTAAGATCATCTTGCAAAATGACCGCATCAGCTGACTCACTGGCGGCATTAGCTCCTTTGTACCCCATTGCTATTCCGACATCGGCTAAAGCTAAGGCAGGAGCGTCATTAACACCATCCCCAACCATTACAGTAGGATGATACTCTTTACCTAAACTTCTAATAATCTTTACCTTATCAGCTGGCAAACTAGATGGGAATGCCTTTGTAATACCCACTTCTGAAGCAACCAATTCGGTTGCCTCTTTTTTGTCTCCTGAAATCATTAAAATATTACTAATGCCAAAATCTTTTAATCCTTGAATCGTTGTTTTAGCTTCTGGTCTAATTTGATCCAACAAGCTGTACACACCTGCGTAGTCTCCATCTATTGAGACATAAACACCTGATCCACTCACGGAATCTACTTTTTCATCAGTTACAAACTCAGCTTGACCAACCTTAACTTCAATATCACCAATCTTACCCACAATTCCTTCAGCCGTTGTTTCTTTCAAATCCGTTACCGGTAATAATTCCAAATTATGCTTTAAAGTAAAGTCGACAATAGCCTTAGCCATAACATGACTTGAATTCTGTTCCAAAGATGCAGCATAGACCATAACTTGATCTTTGCCGAAACCATTGACTGATTTGAAACCATTAACAATTAATCTTCCCTCAGTAATGGTACCTGTTTTATCAAAAGCCACTGTTCTAGCAGAATTCAATTTTTCTAGGGCCGTTCCTGACTTAACGATAATTCCATTTCTACTTGTCCGACTCATTCCAGAAACAAAAGCAATCGGTGCAGCCAAAATCAATGGACACGGTGATGCCACTACTAGGACTTGAGCAATTCTAATCGGATCTTTAGAAATGTACCATGCAATCCCCGCAATTACATAAGCAATCAATGTAAAAGGAACTGCATAACGATCAGCCAATCTAACAAAGTGTGCTGGATGTGTTTCAGATTCTTTAACTAACTTAACAATGGCTTGATACTCCGAGTCAGCAGCCACTTTTTCGGCTTTAATTTTAAAAGGATTCTCTCCATTGATCGAACCAGACATAACATGTGAATCTTTACCAATCGTTACAGGAACTGATTCACCAGTCAAAGATGATTCATCCACTTCCGAAGTCCCGTCAAACACTACTCCATCAACTGGAACTTGCTCTTTAGGACGAATCAGTAACTCATCACCGATTTTAACATCATCAATATCAATATCCTTAACTGTTTGATCAACAATCAAGTGTGCTTGTGAAGGAGTATTATCTAAGAGTGATTTCAATTCACTTTTTGCTTTATTGGCCGCATACTCCTCTAAGGAATCTCCACCTGTGAGCATTAGTAGAACAATCCATCCAGCCCAGTATTGGCCCAATACAATTGTCGCTACAATTGCAGTAATCGCTAATAAATCAATTCCGAAGTTACCCGATTTTATTACCTTTACCATATCGATAAACATGATTAAAGCCAACAATAAGCCTAAAATACTGATTATCAATTGGGCATAGCTAGGCAAATGAAAGATAAATTCCAATACTGCCGCAATAACACCAATTGCCAGTGTTGCATATAATTTAATTTTATCGGAATTCATAAAATCACGTCCTCCCTTGAAATACTTTTCATTAACATAATTATACAATTTTACAAATTATAAAAATAGTATTTAGGGACATAATTTAGAATCATTCTCATTTAGATTCGTTTATCATACTATAAATTTCATCATCATTTATCATAACGGCGTTATGACAATGCATCTCAAAAGGCCTACCTAGATACTAGGTAGACCTTTTATAAATTTATTATTCTTTTTCATGTGCAAAGTAAAACGTAGTTGCTGCATAAATAAAGACAACTGCGGTTATGAAGATGTGTACTCCATACAAAACTGAATTAGTTGGGCCATCAGTTACGTGATTATTAAAGAACCCTAATGCATTTATTTTTGCAAAATAACTAATAAAGTAAATAGTCGTCATATAAACTAATTGTTGTGACACGTTACCTATACAGGAAAGTTGATATTTGATTAAGAAGGCTCTTTCAGAATCCAAATCAGGATGATTATAAAGAGCATCATTTAAAATACGATTATCAGTTCCCACAAAGATAGCACAGAGAAATAACCCGACAAAATAAGTAAAGTTAAATAGCGATAATACTAAACCAATTAGAAGTAATGGATATCTAAATGATTGATATTTCTTTAGAATGACAGGCCCCAATTCAAAACCAATTAAATAAATCGCATAAATCAGCATTAAAGAATTAAATCCAAATCTAACGGTACTATCAAACACCGCGTAAAGCATAACGTAGTTCATGATTACTCCACGATTAATAGCTACTAAGCTTACGGGAAAAATCTTTTTATGGATGTCAATTTGATAATATGCCAAGAAAAGAAATAGCATAATTGCCACTATACTGATGATCAGATCAAATGTCTGAGAAACAGCCTTTAACCTAGTATAACGAATGATGAAGACTAGCATAACTAAACTAGCTAAAACAATTAGGCTAAATAGTGAATTAACACGAAATTTCTGTTTAGTTTCAATTCCTTGGTAAAAGGTCAAACGATGAGTAATGTTCATCCCACCTACCATGGCAGCGAAGAATAGAAAAGCTAGTAAGACAAAGGATAAACTTAACATCTTAGTTTGGGTTGCAATCAATTGAACAACAACCAATAATATTAAAGTCAAAATAACCGATAATGTATGCATCCGATTAAACTTGAACTCTTTATCCATTTTGCCTCGCGATCTAACTGTTAAATAGTACGGCCAGATCCAACTTGAAGCCAATCCTAATAGAATTCCCCCAATTATTCCAAAGACAGGATTACCTGCACCTAAAATACACAATGATCCTATGACTCCAAAAAGACTGGACATAGCAAGCATAGTTGAAGCTGGTAGTGTAATAAAGGTAGTCAATAACATTCCCAAAGCTCTAAATGTATATAACATTAAGAACGGCAATGCATAGACAAATATATTTTTATTCTGATTGTACAAAGTTAAACAAAAAAAATACGGTATCGCAACTCCAGCATTGGCCAATAGGTCCAAAACACCTTCGTTAAAAACGTTCGTTATTCGTTTCATTATTTTCTCACCCTAATATTAATTGTCTTTGAATATTTTAACAGAAATATCCAAAAAAAAATGGAACACAGCCTAAAATCTGCATTCCATTTTAAATTAACTAATTATGGACTAAATTATCGGCAACTAAACGTTCAGCAATTTGTACTGTATTCCAAGCTGCACCCTTTAAAAGATTATCAGAAACAACCCACATATTGAAGGCACCTTCATTTTCCAAATCTGGACGAATACGTCCAACATAAGTATCACGCTTACCTACCGCGTTGATTGGTTGTGGATAAATTTGATGTTTAGGATCATCTTCCAAAACTGCTCCTTGTGCTTGTCTGATCAACTCTTGAATCTTTTCAGTTGTAGCAGACTTATCCTCAACTTCGATATAAATTGATTCACCATGACTAATTGGAACCGGTACTCTGACGCAAGTAGCTGTGACTTTGATCTCGGGTGAGTCCATATCGCCAAGCATAATTTTCTTAGTCTCATGAATCATTTTCCACTCTTCATGAGAGTATAAATTATCCTCTAAAACGTCAATTTGTGGTAAAAGATTGAAGGCCAATGGATAGTGTTTTTCGTCACCTTTTGTAGGAAAAATATCGGCATGCATATCCTTACCATCCAAATAATCTTGTGCCTCTGAATATAATTCATTCAAAGCGCTTTGACCGGCACCACTAGCAGCTTGATAAGTTGAAACAATAATTTGTTTTAAACCAAAAGCTTTTCTAATTGGTTCTAGTGCCACCATCATTTGAATAGTTGAACAATTTGGATTAGCAATAATCCCATGATGATTATAAAGTGCAGCTTCATTTACCTCAGGAACGACCAAAGGAACATCCTCTTCCATTCGAAAAGCACTAGTATTATCTACACAAACAGCACCACGTTTTACAGCCTCAGGTAATAATTTTTTAGATACTGATCCACCAGCTGATGCTAAAACAATATCAACACCCTCAAATGATTCCGGTTTGGCTTCCTCAACCGTTACGTCCTGTCCCTTAAATTGTAATTTCTTACCTGCAGAACGATATGACGCTAATAATTTTATCTTATTAACCGGAATAGTTGATTGCTCTAATTGTTGAATTAAACGTGTTCCGACGGCACCTGTGGCACCTAAAATTGCTACTGTATATCCATCACTCATAAATCTTCATCCCTTAAATCAATTTTTTAAATTCTCCGTAAAAATTCTTAATCGTTTCATAGCTTCTTTAATATCATCCATTGAAGATGCGTATGACATTCTAAAGTGACCTTCGCCACCTTCACCAAAAGCTGTCCCTGGCGTTACACCAACTTTTCCTTCTTCAGCCAACTTATTGGCAAATTCAATTGCGGTTAAATTAAATTCAGCCGGAATTTTCGAGAAAGTATAAAATGCACCTTCAGGCAAGTTTGTTTTATAACCAATATCATTTAATTGATCAACAATATAATCACGACGTTCTTGATAAATCTTTTTCATTGGAATAGGGTCATCAATTCCATTCGTCAAGGCTTCCTTAGCAGCATATTGGGCCGGATTGGAAGGAGCCGTTACAACGAAGGCATGCATTTTTGCAGCATTCGTAACGAAGCCCTTAGGAGCTGCAATATAACCGATTCGATAACCCGTCATAGCATGTGATTTAGATAAGCCATTGATCAAAATAGTTTTTCCAGGCATTAACTTAGCTAGAGAAATATGCTTTTCTCCATATGTCAATTCAGCATAGATCTCATCCGAAATAACATACATTTCCTTATCTTTAACGACATCAACAATTTCTTGTAGTTCATCTTTGGAATAAACAAAACCGGTTGGATTACCAGGGAAATTCAAGATTAAAGCTTTTACTTCATCGGCTCCTTCCTTGGCGATAACCTCACGTAATTTTTTACCAGTTAAACGGAAACCATCATCAGTGGTATTCACTTGAACTGGAATTCCTCCTAGAATTTTTACAATTGGTATATAAAGCGCAAAGGTTGGTGTAGGAATCAATACCTTATCACCAGGATTAATAATGGCTGCTAAAGAATCAAAGATAGCCTCAGTAGCTCCAATTGTTACAACAATTTCTGTTTCAGGGTCATAATCGACTTCAAAACGTTTATTTAAATAATCAGAAATAGCTACTCTTAAACCAATGATGCCCTTTTGGGCTGAATAATGGGAATCGTTGTCTTTAATACTTTCAATAGCAGCTGTTTTAACGTGCTCAGGAACATTGAAATCAGGTTCACCTAATGTTAATTTGATTAATCCAGGGATTTTAGCAAATTTTTCAGCGAAAATCCGAATTTGAGAAATTCCCATTGGTTCTATAGTTTCGTTGACAACATTTTTTACTGTTGAATCTAATTCTGGCATTCTATGACACTCCTTAAATTATAATAATTTAATTCTATAACAAACTGTATTCATTTAATTAATTATTTTGTAATAATATTAAATAATTTGTTCCAAACCAATAACTAAATGATTACTTTTCATCACTTCGTGAATTGCCAGCTTAACACCTGTCATGAACGATTCTCGATCAGTAGTACTCTGAGATATAGTTAAAGTTTCGCCAACTCCACCAAATATAACCTCTTCGTCTGCAACAAAACCTGGTAATCTGAGTGCATGAATCTTAATACCGTGATAATCCCCGCCACGAGTATCAAGTGGATCTTTACTGCTATGTTGTTTCTGATCATGTCCTCTAGCTTCATAAATCAATCTAGCTGTATTTAAGGCTGTCCCTGAAGGTGCATCAATTTTATCCTCATGATGCTTTTCAACAATTTCTGATTCAGCAAAATATTTGGCAGCTACTTGAGCAAATTTCATCATCAAAACAGCTGATAAACCAAAGTTCGAGGCAATAATTCCGCCTAAGTTCTTATTATCAGCCAAACGTTTTAACTCATCTGTCTGCTCTTCACTCATACCACTTGTTCCAATAATTGGACGAATATCATGCTCAATCGCAAATTTAGTATTCTCAAACACTGCACTAGGTATTGAAAAATCAATCCAAATATCGGCTACAACATTAATATCAGTAAGTTCGTTATAAATTTTAACGTCTTCATTTAAACCATAAGTCTGTGGATTCAGGTCAGTCACACTTGGATTGAATCCAGCGACTAATTTCATGTCTTTACTTTGATCAACCATACTAACTGCCTTTTGACCCATCGATCCATTAAACCCTGAAACAATAACTCTTATCATAAAAAGACTCCTAAAGATTCAATTTTTCAAACAAAACAGCTTTTTCCGCTTCATTCAACGACACAATTGGCAAGCGACAGCCACCAACTTTATAACCTAATTTATTAAGAGCCGCTTTAACGGGTGAAGGCGAAGAATACATGAATAACGCAGCCATTTTGGGTGTTAATTGACGTTGAATTTTACCGGCTGTCTTATAATCACCGGCATCCAATTTCTGATACATTTCAGTCATTTCATCACCGTAGAGATGTGAAGCTACCGAAATAACTCCATTGGCTCCAATTACCTTGGCAAATAAGGCTTGTGCATCTTCACCACTATAAACATTAAAATCATCAGTTGTATGTTCAACAATGTATTCCAAGTCCTCCATTGTATTACACTGCTTAACTCCACTAATATTATTGTTCTGAGATAACTTAACGACTGTTTCCTTCTCCATCAACACACCCGTTCTTCCAGGAATGTTATAAATCATAATTGGTAAAGGAGAGTTTTTAGCAATAGCTTCAAAATGAGCTATCATCCCTCGTTGATTAGGTTTGTTGTAGTAAGGAACCACAACTAATGCCATGTCGATACCTTGAATCTTCGCCAACTTATTAATAAAATCGATTGTTTGAGCAGTATTATTACTACCAGCTCCAGCAATGATTGGTACACGTCCATCAACTATTTCCGTAAAATTACGATATAAATCTAACTTCTCATTTTCCGTTAACGTAGGTGTCTCGCCGGTCGTTCCTCCAATAACGAATCCCTTAGAACCGGTTGCTAACAAATGCTCCGTTAACTTTTTTAAAGCTTTATAATCTATTTTTAATTCTTCATCAAATGGCGTAATGATAGCCGTCATTAAATCAACATCTGTAAACATTTATGCTTCCTCCGAATTCATTCGATAATTCAAGAAACCTACTATAGCATCGACACCTTTTTTAATAGCGTCTTCCTTGGGAAGAAAATCATGTGAATGTAATGCTCCTGAACTCTCTACCCCTAGCCAAAACATTGTGCCCGGAATCTTATTTAATAAATATCCAAAATCTTCTCCCGTCATTTTAGGCTCAGTTTCAACAAAATCAACTGACGGTTGGTTTTGCATATATTTGATAAATTTCTTTGTTAGTTGTGGGTCATTTTCTACGGGAAAATAACCACCTTGGTTGTATTCCACCGTGATTTGACAATTGAATGACTTCTGCAAACCACTAGCAATCTCAGTTATTCTTTGACGAATAAATTCAATCATTTCTTGAGTTAAACCACGAATTGTTCCTTCCAAACGAGCTTGTCCAGCAATCACATTGCGGATTACTCCAGCTTGCATCTTGCCGAATGTTATCACGCCACATTTCGTAGGATCAATATTGCGAGAAATGACTGTCTGAACTTGATTAATAAAATTAGCAGCAATTACTATAGCATCATTGGCTAAATGAGGATAAGCCGCATGACCGCTTTTACCAGTGATAATGATATTTACTTCTGTTGTCCCAGCAAACAATGTACCGTTACAACATCCTATAACGCCTGATTTCAATTGTGGATTATCGTGTAAACCATAGAATTCATCAACCTTAAACTGACCGCTAAAAGCTCCTATATCATAAGCAACTTTTCCACCACTTTTACTTTCTTCAGCCGGTTGAAAGAAGAAAATCAAATTGTCCTTGGGTTGATTGATACTAAAATAATTTAAAATTCCTAAAGCTACAGTCATATGAATATCATGACCACAAGCATGCATTACATGTGGATGCTTTGAGGCATAACTCAATCCATTCACTTCATCGACAGGTAAGGCATCCATATCACATCGATAACCGATATTTCTTTGAGGATTGCTGCCCTTGACCAACACCAACAGAGCAGTTGGTAATTCTGGTAGCTCTTTAATTTCCAAATCGGTCTGAGGAAAACTTGCAATCACTTGTTTCACGTAATCATGTGTCTGATGCTCATCCATCGCTAACTCTGGAATCATATGTAAATGTCGTCTGATCTTAATTAATTCGTCACTAGTCAAAGTCATCTCTATAACTCCCTTAGATTACTCTCAATTTGAGTTTTATCAGTTGTCTTTTGATCTTTGATTTTCAATACTTTGGCTGGTACACCGGCCATTACACTATTAGGTGCTACGTCTTTAGTAACAACTGCTCCAGCACCAATAACAGCACCATCACCGACTTGCACACCTTCTAAGACAACAGCATTGGCACCAACGATAACATTATCACCGATTCGAACTGGTTGGGCAGAAGCCGGTTCAATCACTCCCGCTAAAACCGCATTGGCTCCGATATGTGAGTTTTTACCAACAATTGCACGGCCGCCAAGAACGGCTCCCATATCAATCATTGATTTCTCACCAATCTCAGCACCGATATTAATCACTGCTCCCATCATGATTACCGCATTAGCACCAATCTCAACTTGATCACGAATAATGGCTCCTGGCTCAATTCTGGCATTGATATGCTTAATATCTAACATTGGTACGGCTGAGTTTTGTGCCACTGTCTCAGCATAAAAATCAGTTAAATGATTATCCTTTAAGATTGGTTCAATTACTTGGTAATCACCAATAATGATTGCTAAATCATTAGTTTTAAAAACTTTAACCTCCCTCGGAAAATTAATTTGAGAAATATCCCCTTGTAAATAAATTTTCACTGGCGTAACTTTCTTAGCATTTCCTATATAATTGATAATTTCTGTTGCGTCCATCTTTGTCATATTTTTCTCCTAATAATTACCATCTAGTTTAATTAAATCTTCATAAGTTTCTCTTTTAACTACTAATTTGGCCTGTCCTTTTTCAACAAAAACAACTGCCGGTCTGGGATTACGATTGTAGTTCATAGCCATTGAATAACCATAAGCTCCAGTATCAAGAACTGCTAAAACATCCCCAACTTCCGTTTGTGGAAGTTTTTGATGCTTGATTAAGATATCACCTGATTCACAATATTTTCCTGAAATATGGACCGTTTCAACATCTGTTTGATTCATTTTATTAGCTACGACTGCTTCGTATTTAGCTTGATACAAAGCTGGACGAATATTATCACCCATACCACCATCAACCGATACATAAGATTCCAATCCAGGAATATCTTTTCTTGAACCTATTTTATAAAGCGTATATCCAGCCGGTCCCACAATTGAACGTCCTGGTTCAATCCAAATTTCTGGAACTTCTTTGCAATCCTGTTTTAATTCCTGACCGATGACTGAAATAAAATCACTTGCGGTGATAGGATCATCATCTTCGTTATAACTAATCCCAAAACCACCACCTAAATTGATTACCTGAGGCCAATAATTAAATTCACTTTGAAAATCTTTAGAAATTTCAATCATCTTTTGAGCCAACATTTTAAATCCTTCAGTACCAAAAATCTGTGAACCAATATGAGCATGATATCCCAACAATTTCATCTGTGGATTATCCAAAACTAATTTCAAAGCTTTTTTGGCCTGCCCAGACTTAACGTCGAATCCAAACTTACTATCAGTTTGACCAGTCTGATCATACTTATGTGTATGAGCTGAGATTCCTGGGGTTAAACGTAACATTACTTGGATAGTCTCTTGAGATTCTTTCAAAACTTGTTGTAAAAGTTCGATTTCATGAAAATTATCTAACATGATAACTCCGACATGATTTTTTACCGCCATCTGTAATTCCATCAAAGATTTATTGTTGCCATGAAAACTTATCTTGTCACTCGGAAAGCCAGCAGCTAAGGCTGTATACAATTCTCCACCCGAAACGACATCCACATGCACATTTTCTTGCTTCATAACTTGATAAATAGCTTTGACGGCAAAAGCCTTGCTAGCATAACTAATTTGATAATTTAAATGTTCTTTTTCAAAAGCAGATCTAAATTTTTTTATTTGATTACGAACCTTGGAAATATCAAAAACATAAAGTGGCGTTCCATATTCTTTAACTAATTCCACACTATCAACGCCATCAATCATTAAATGTCCATTCTTGCTTGTTAATTCATCTATAATCATTTTCAAAACTCCTTTATCAAACAAAAAAAGATCTCTTTGCTTAATAACAAAGAGACCTTTTCGATCCACCTTAAATTTGTCATAAGCTCAACGTGATATTAAATCACGACAGTTCGTATTCTCTTATTAATACGCCCCAGTTCATCAGATCCTGTAAAATCTGACACTTCGGCAACTTCCCCTTTCAATGAGTTCAAAGTCATTACAGTGACTCCCTCATTTACTCATGTCGATTGCGACCTCTTTTATTGGTATTAAGATTATAACAATACTCATTATTCGTCAAGTAATATTAAAAAATAACTGTTTTTTCTAACTTTATCGTGTTTCTTCTTGTCATGACAGCTAAAAATGATACACTCATCATTAAAAACTATTTAATTTTAGGGGTGTATTTCATGAAAGTTATCAAGTTTGGTGGTAGTTCCTTGGCCACTGGAGAACAATTTGAGAAAGTTATTAAGATTATTAAAGACGATATTGAACGTAAGGTTATCGTAACTTCTGCACCTGGAAAAAGATTTTCTGATGACACTAAAGTTACTGATCTATTAATTCAATATGCCAATGCTGTCATTAATCAAGATGACTATCAAAAGATTGAAAATAATATCATTTCCAGATATCAAGAAATCAGTGATCACTTCAAACTTGATGATTCAGTAATCAAACTTCTAAAATCCAAACTAGATAAATTGGCTCAAGATAAGTTTACTGACAACGAACATTTAATGGCTGCATTTAAAGCTCACGGTGAATTTTTAAATGCTATCTTATTGACACAAGTCCTTAACGCTCAAAATATTAAAGCGACTTTTATCGATCCTAAAGATGCTGGTATCAGAGTTCATGGTCAACCCAACGATGCGGATATTTCATCTGAAACTTACAGCAATTTGGAACGACTTCAATTGCCCAAAGACTCAAGAGTCGTTTTCCCAGGATTCTTCGGATACAGTGCTGATGGTTCAATTTATACCTTCTCCCGTGGAGGATCAGATATTACTGGTGCTATTCTTAGCCGCGGATTGAATGCTGATCTATACGAAAACTTTACTGACGTTGATGCAATTTACGTTGCCAACAATCACATCGTCGATCATCCACAAGCAATAAAAAAGATGTCCTATCGTGAAATGAGAGAGTTATCTTATGCTGGTTTTTCCGTTTTTCAAGATGAAGCCATCATTCCGGCTGTTAAAGGACAGGTTCCTGTAAATATTAAGAATACTAATAATCCACAAGCAGATGGAACAATGATTGTTCCTGAACAATTCATCTTTGACCCTTCTAATCAAATTACCGGTATTGCTTGCTCTAAAAGATTCTCAGCACTCTATTTACACCGTTATCTTTTAAATAAAGAAGTTGGTTTTACTCTGAAACTTTTAAAGATTTTTTATAAATATAATATTTCTTATGAGCATATGCCTTCCGGAATTGACGATTTAACTGTTATCTTTGATCGTAGCAAACTAGATAAAGATACTATTCAAAAACTCTGTCGTGATGTTAAAGAAACTCTTCAACCGGATTACTTAGAGTGGATCGATGACTATGCCATTATCATGGTAGTCGGTGAAGGAATTGCTCACAATATCGGTACTATCGGTAAAGTGATTGATTCTCTAACTCAAAATAATATCGCCATTCACATGATTAACCAAGGTGCTTCCCGTATATCTATCATGATTGGGACTCGTGCTTCAGATGCTGATAATGCTGTACAACAAATTTATAAAACTTTTTTTGATTAAGTGAGGTTCAAAAACATGGTTAAACTATTAAAAGTTCATGGTTCAGAGAATCAATTTTTTATCTTGGACCAAACAATTCTAGATAACAAATTAAATGATAATGAAGTAAAGAATCTAGCAATTAATCTTTGTAAAAACATTTTAGACGGTGCCGACGGACTTTTAGTCATTGACACCAGCGATGACTGTCTCGGTAAAATGCGCGTTATCAACGCCGACGGTAGTGAAGCCAAAATGTGTGGTAACGGATTACGAACGGTCAGTCGTTACCTATCAGAAAAATATCAATTAGATTATTTCAAAATTGAAACCTTAGAATCTAATTTATCGGTCAAAAAGGCCCCCGATTTTTATTCCGGAGTACCTGCTTTCAGCGTTGAGATATCTCCTATTTCATTTAATAAGGTAGATCTTCCCTTTGCTTACAAAAATCTTACCGAAATGGTAAATACCGAAATACCTGAGTTCGTGTCAGGAGAAAAATTTTCAGCTGTTGCTGTACCGAATCCACATCTTATCAGCTTTGTCTCTGAAATCGAACATGATACACTTAACAATCTTGGTCAAAAATTGAATTCCATAAATGAATATTTTCCCGAAGGGGTCAATGTCAGTTTTGCTAAAATATTAGACACCAATAAATTATTCGTACAAACCTTTGAACGTGGTGTTGGCTTTACTAATGCCTGCGGAACCGGTATGTCAGCGACAAGTTTAGTATTTGCCCTATTGTATCCAGATCAGTTCGATTCCAACAGAGACATTACGGTTTATAATCCTGGTGGTATGGTTAAAACCAATATCGAATTGAATTCAACCAAAGAACTAAGTAAGATCCATCTAATTGGCAATGCTACTTTTACGCATACCATTGAAATCTCTGAAGAGAATTTACATTTAAATCAACTAGATAATTTAAAGATTGAAGATACCGATGAGGAGAAAGATTATCAAGATTTTGTAAAAAGTATTAAAGGATAAAAAAAAAGACTTATGATAAAAATATCATAAGTCTTTTTTATTCGTTATGCGCCTAGTAGGAGTCGAACCTACAACCTTCTGATTCGTAGTCAGACACTCTATCCAATTGCGCTATAGGCGCGTAATAAATCAACAAAAATAAGTATATCATATATCCCTACGATTTGTATATATTTATTTAAAAATAATTTACAATCCCGTTGATTCAATATATTGAAAAATATTAGTAGAAAACAAAAAGATCATTACATCAACTGATATAATGATCTTTCTATTGGTATAATATTTTTTGAATTTGTCCTGACGGAGAGTAAGGGGTTCGAACCCTTGATACAGGTCAATACCCGTATACATGATTTCCAATCATGCTCCTTCAACCACTCGGACAACTCTCCAAGTAAAAAAAAACTCCGGATGTCAGACTCGAACTGACGACACCCTGATTAACAGTCAGATGCTCTACCAACTGAGCTAATCCGGAATAATAACAGCGTAGCAACTATCTATCCTCGCGGGTAGTTTCCCACCAACTACTTTCGACGTGGAGAAGCTTAACTTCTGTGTTCGGAATGGGAACAGGTGTATCCTTCTCGCTATCGCCACCACACTATTGTTGCTCGTACCTTCAAAACTAGATATTAAGATTATGAATTAAATTAAAACACTTCAAACTGCTGTAAACTCTTACTCGGTTAAGTCCTCGATCTATTAGTACTGCTCAGCTCCATGTATCGCTACACTTCCACCCGCAGCCTATCTACGTCATATTCTCTAACGGATCTTACTTCCATAAAGGAATGGGAAATCTCATCTCGAGGGGGGCTTCACACTTAGATGCTTTCAGCGTTTATCCCGTCCATACGTAGCTACCCAGCGATGCGCCTGGCGGCACAACTGGTACACCAGAGGTATGTCCATCCCGGTCCTCTCGTACTAAGGACAGCTCCTCTCAAATTTCCTACGCCCGCGACGGATAGGGACCGAACTGTCTCACGACGTTCTGAACCCAGCTCGCGTACCGCTTTAATGGGCGAACAGCCCAACCCTTGGGACCGACTACAGCCCCAGGATGCGATGAGCCGACATCGAGGTGCCAAACCTCCCCGTCGATGTGAACTCTTGGGGGAGATAAGCCTGTTATCCCCAGGGTAGCTTTTATCCGTTGAGCGATGGCCCTTCCATATGGTACCACCGGATCACTAAGTCCGACTTTCGTCCCTGCTCGACTTGTCAGTCTCGCAGTCAAGCTCGCTTATGCCTTTACATTCTACGAATGATTTCCAACCATTCTGAGCGAACCTTTGAGCGCCTCCGTTACATTTTAGGAGGCGACCGCCCCAGTCAAACTGCCCACCAGACACTGTCCCTCACCACGCTAAGTGATGTAGGTTAGAGTTTTCATATAACAAGGGTAGTATCCCACCAATGCCTCCTTCGAAACTAGCGTTCCGAAATCAACGGCTCCTACCTATCCTGTACATGTCACACAAAAACTCAATATCAAGCTACAGTAAAGCTCCATGGGGTCTTTCCGTCCTGTCGCGGGTAACCCGCATCTTCACGGGTATTATAATTTCACCGAGTCTCTCGTTGAGACAGTGCCCAAATCATTACGCCTTTCGTGCGGGTCGGAACTTACCCGACAAGGAATTTCGCTACCTTAGGACCGTTATAGTTACGGCCGCCGTTTACTGGGGCTTCAATTCTCAGCTTCGCAAAAGCTAACTGATCCTCTTAACCTTCCAGCACCGGGCAGGCGTCAGCCCATATACGTCATCTTACGATTTAGCATAGACCTGTGTTTTTGATAAACAGTTGTTTGGGCCTATTCACTGCGGCTGGCTGTTACACCAGCACCCCTTCTCCCGAAGTTACGGGGTCATTTTGCCGAGTTCCTTAACGAGAGTTCACTCGCTGACCTTAGGATACTCTCCTCGACTACCTGTGTCGGTTTGCGGTACGGGTAGTTTATTTCTAACTAGGAACTTTTCTTGGCAGTGTGAGTTATTGTGCTTCGTTACTAAAATTTCACTCCCCATCACAGCTTGTCCTTAAAGATATAAGCATTTGACTCATATCAAGACTTACTGCTTGGACACGCATATCCATCAGCGTGCACACATCATCCTCCTGCGTCCTTCCATCGTTCAAACAAAATAAACTAGTACAGGAATATCAACCTGTTATCCATCGATTACGCCTTTCGGCCTCATCTTAGGCCCCGACTAACCCTGGGAGGACGAGCCTTCCCCAGGAAACCTTAGTCTTACGGCCGACCAGATTCTCACTGGTCTTTCGTTACTCATACCGGCATTCTCACTTCTAATCACTCCACCACTCCTCACGGTATGGCTTCAATGCAATTACAACGCTCTCCTACCACGTGTCTTACGACACATCCACAGTTTCGGTATCATGCTTAGCCCCGGTACATTTTCGGCGCAGAATCACTCGACTAGTGAGCTATTACGCACTCTTTGAATGAATGGCTGCTTCTAAGCCAACATCCTAGTTGTCTATGCGTTTCCACATCCTTTTCCACTTAGCATGAATTTTGGGACCTTAACTGGTGATCTGGGCTGTTTCCCTTTCGACGGTGGATCTTATCACTCATCGTCTGACTCCCGAGTAAAGATCAATGGTATTCGGAGTTTATCTGAATTCAGTAACCCAAGACGGGCCCCTAGTCCAAACAGTGCTCTACCTCCACGATCCTAAACCTCGAGGCTAACCCTAAAGCTATTTCGGAGAGAACCAGCTATCTCCAAGTTCGTTTGGAATTTCACCGCTATCCACATCTCATCTCAGCATTTTTCAACATACACGAGTTCGGTCCTCCAATGCGTTTTACCGCATCTTCAACCTGGACATGGATAGGTCACTTGGTTTCGGGTCTACATCAACATACTTAGTCGCCCTATTCAGACTCGCTTTCGCTACGGCTCCGACTTTTCATCTTAACCTTGCATGTTAACGTAACTCGCCGGTTCATTCTACAAAAGGCACGCCATCATCCATAAACGGACTCTGACTACTTGTAGGCACACGGTTTCAGGATCTATTTCACTCCCCTTCCGGGGTACTTTTCACCTTTCCCTCACGGTACTGGTTCACTATCGGTCACTAGGGAGTATTTAGCCTTGGGAGATGGTCCTCCCGGATTCCGACGGAGTTTCTCGTGTTCCGCCGTACTCAGGATACTGAATGGAGTGGATCAGATTTCGTTTACGAGGCTTTCACTCTCTTTGGCCAAGTTTTCCAACTTGTTCGACTATCATAACCTTTTGTTCTCACAACATCAGTCCTACAACCCTAAAGAGCAAGCTCTTTAGTTTGGGCTATTCCCGTTTCGCTCGCCGCTACTCAGGGAATCGAATTTTCTTTCTCTTCCTGCAACTACTTAGATGTTTCAGTTCATTGCGTGTTCCTCTTGACTGCTATGTATTCACAGACAAGTAAATATCCATTACGATATTTGGGTTCCCCCATTCGGAAATCCCCGGATCAAAGCTTACTTACAGCTCCCCGAGGCGTATCGTCGTTAGTTACGTCCTTCATCGGCTCCTAGTGCCTAGGCATCCACCGTGCGCCCTTTATAACTTAACCTAAATTAAATTACAAAAAGTAATTTAAAACAATTTGCCATGATTTTCATCACAGCTGGCAATCAAAAGATTGCCGCGCAGTTTTCGGTGTTTCTTTAATTCATTAATTCTTAATATCCAGTTTTCAAGGTACGAGTATGACATCTCTGTCAATGGAGGTTAACGGGATCGAACCGATGACCTCCTGCTTGCAAAGCAGGTGCTCTCCCAGCTGAGCTAAACCCCCATAGTACTTATTCAATTATAACAGAGAAAATGGGCCTAAATGGACTTGAACCATCGACCTCACGCTTATCAGGCGTGCGCTCTAAACCAGCTGAGCTATAGGCCCGAAAGCGCCAGGTAGACCTCTCAAAACTAAACAAAGTTTTAACAATTGTGTATTTCCGTTGGTACCAAAGTACCATATCCTTAGAAAGGAGGTGATCCAGCCGCAGGTTCTCCTACGGCTACCTTGTTACGACTTCACCCTAATCATTTGTCCCACCTTAGGCGGCTAGTTCCCCGAAGGGTTACCCCACCGACTTTGGGTGTTACAAACTCTCATGGTGTGACGGGCGGTGTGTACAAGGCCCGGGAACGTATTCACCGCGGCATGCTGATCCGCGATTACTAGCGATTCCAGCTTCATGTAGGCGAGTTGCAGCCTACAATCCGAACTGAGATCGGTTTTAAGTGATTTGCTTGCCCTCGCGAGTTCGCAGCACGTTGTACCGACCATTGTAGCACGTGTGTAGCCCAGGTCATAAGGGGCATGATGATTTGACGTCGTCCCCACCTTCCTCCGGTTTATCACCGGCAGTCTCACCAGAGTGCCCAACTAAATGCTGGCAACTGATAATAAGGGTTGCGCTCGTTGCGGGACTTAACCCAACATCTCACGACACGAGCTGACGACAACCATGCACCACCTGTATCCATGTCCCCG
>NZ_LNUA01000061.1 GCF_009764355.1 Companilactobacillus bobalius
CTCCACGCCGAAAGTAGTTGGTGGGAAACTACCCGCGAGGATAGGTAGCTGCCACGCTAATGGTAAGGAATCAACCAAATGGTTGGTTCCTTTTTTTGTGCTCTCGTTTTGTTAATAATTAGTCTACAAGTATAGTCTAAAAAATCTTCATTAAGCCAAATTAGACTTATAATATAGGAGTAAGGAATTATTAGTAAAAAGGGGGAAAACATTACTATGGTAAAGTTTTTACGTACTAATAAAATTGCTTCAATCATTTTGGCTATTATTAGAGTGTACTTAGGTGTTCTATGGACAATGGCTGGATGGGAAAAAATCACTGGTGGTGCCGCCGGAGCTGTTAAGGGTTTGCTCGGCAATGCCGTTAAGAATCCTGTTAAAGGACCTACGGGTAAAGTTCTTTACCCTTGGTTCAATAATATGTTAAGTGCCATATTACCTCATTATAAGGGTATGAGCATGATGGTTTCTTGGGGTGAGTTCCTCGTTGGTTTAGGTCTAATTTTTGGTTGTTTAACAACCGCAGCTGTATTCTTTGGACTAATGATGAACTTTTCATACATGTTAGCTGAAGCTATTTCAGTTAACCCTGAATATATTTTTCTAGAATACTTCATTATTATTGCTGGTTTTAACGCTGGTAAAATTGGATTAGATTACTGGGTCATTCCTTGGATCAGAACCCACATCTTTAAACAAAAGAAACAATCCAGTATTTGGGATTGAAATAAAACTTGTTGATTGTGTAGATGTAAATCAGCAAGTTTTTTTGTGCCAAAAAGTACTATAATATTAAACTATTAAATCTATTAAGAAGAGGCAGATTGAATGACAAGAATCAGACGTGTTACAGAGGATGACGCCCAAGCGTTATTAAATATTTATGCACCCTATATTACTGATACAACGATAACTTTTGAAGATGTTATTCCATCTGTTGGAAACTTTAAACAGCGTATTCGTGATATTTCTCAAAATTTCCCTTATTTAGTCGCTGAGGACGATGACAATAAGGTACTAGGATATGCTTATGCCCATCTATACGGACCCAGAGCTGCCTATGCATGGACCGTGGAAACTAGTATTTATATTGATAAAAACTTTAAGGGACATGGTCTGGGTACGGCTCTTTACCAGAAGCTTGAGGACATTTTGAAAAGACAAGGGGTCGTTAATTTAATGGCCTGCATTACTGAGGAAAATGCTAATAGTATCAAATTTCATGAAAAGAGAGGATATAAAGAGGTTGGAACTTTTCATAAGGTCGGTTTTAAATTCAATCGCTGGTTAGATGTAACTTGGTTACAAAAGGATTTGAACGATCGTCCTCAAGAAATGTCACCAATTATTCCTTGGAAAGAATTGGATTAAATAATTGACCTAGAGTTAACTCTAAGGAGTATCATGAGCTTGTTTAAATGGAAGGAGCATTTTTTATGACGAAATTAACGGATACATTTGAGATTTATAATGGTGTGAAAATTCCTAAAGTTGCTTTTGGTACATGGCAGATCCCTGCAGAGGATGCTCGACAGGCCGTTCATGATGCTATTGATACTGGTTACAGACATATTGATACAGCTTTGGTTTATCAAAATGAAAAAGAAGTTGGACAAGGTATTAAAGATTCAGGTGTTAAACGTGAGGACTTGTTCGTAACTTCTAAATTACCAGCTGAGACCAAAAATTATGATGATGCTTTAAATGACTTTGAAACTACAATGAAGAATCTTGATTTAGATTACTTGGATCTTTATTTGATTCATGCTCCATGGCCATGGGGTCAAATTGGCGCTAATTACGACAAGGAGAATCAAGACGTATGGCGTGCAATGGAGAAAATCTATGCTTCAGGTCGCGTTAAAGCAATTGGTGTTTCTAACTTTAATGTGCATGATTTGGAAAATGTCTTACAAACAGCCAAGGTTAAGCCTATGGTTGATCAAATCCAATATTATGTTGGTTTCACAGAACCTAAGATCACTAAATTTGCTCAAGCACACGATATTTTGGTTGAAGCATATTCACCATTAGCAACTGGTGGCTTGATTCACAACCAAGATGTTCTCAAAATTGCTGAAAAATACAATGTCAGTGTTCCACAATTAGCTATTCAATTTGTTATCCAAAATGGAGTATTGCCTTTACCAAAGGCAGTTCACAAGGCTCATATTGAAGATAATGCTAAGTTAGACTTTGAAATCAGTGCTGAAGATATGGAAACTTTGAATAACATGTCTGATACAGCACCATCACATTTCCATAACTCTACTCAAGGATAAAGAAAAAGCTCAATTCAATTTGAATTGGGCTTTTTGCTTAAAAAACATGATTGTATCGTAATCATAATTTGAAAAATTATTTTTCAACTAATATTCTACATTTCTGGAAGACGTATTGTAATATTGTTATTGAAAAAAGGGGATGAGGGTATGGCACTTTACGAATCAACATTTGCCATTTTAGTGGCGGTGGCATTTGCTAATATTATTTCTAAGTTAGTTCCTAAGGTTTCATCGACGTATATTAATTTAATAATGGGAATCATTTTTGGAATTATTCCGTTAACCAATCACATGATATTGGGCTTTGATAATGAAATATTTATGTTATTAATTATTGCACCTTTATTATTTTTTGAAGGTCAACGAACAATGAATTTTATTGTCTGGCAAAAGTATCGGAATATTATAAGTACGGCTGTAGTTTTGGCGGTTATTATTGCGGCGGTTGGAATGATTTCGGTTAACTTAATTATGAAAATAGGATTACCGTTAGCTTTGATTTTGGCAGCCATTAGTACACCCACTGATGCAACGGCATTAGAATCAGTCTCCGCAGGTGTAACTTTGCCTAAAAAGGTTAATTCTATGTTAAAAATGGAATCTCTATTTAATGATGCTACTGGGATTGTCCTATTGCAGGCCGGAATGATTTGGTTTCATACTGGTACATTCTCTTTTGCGGCTAATACTAAAGCCTTTTTAATTTCGGGTATTGGTGGAATGTTTTTTGGAGTAATCTTTGCGTTTGTTACAATGCTCTTTCGTCAATGGTTAGTTAGAACCAAAATGAACGTTATTTCATCACAAACACTTATTTTTATCCTGACACCTTTTATTATTTACCTATTGTCTGAAAGAATAGGTGTCTCCGGTATTATTGCAGTTGTCAGTGCTGGATTAGTATTCAACAGTGAAATAAGACGTAGCCGCTTTACATCACCTCGACAGGTCCATTTAGGAGTTCAGTTGATAAACTTTTTAAATGAAGTTTTGAATAGTTTTGTCTTTGTAGTGTTGGGAATTACATTGGAACGAATCGTCGTTCAGCAGAAAACTAATTTACGAACATCGTGGGATTGGTTATGGATAGCGATTATTATTTATGTGTCTTCATTATTAGTTCGTTTCTTGTATGGTAAATATATAAGTAAGTTAAGTTATTATGATGCGGTTGTTTTTTCACTTGGGGGAGTACATGGGTCAGTTACTTTGGCCATGGCTTTTTCAGTTATCGGATTGAGTATTAAGGATAATTCAGCAACTTTTAACTTAATTATTCTAGTAGAGTCGGCCATTATCATCATGAGTATGCTGGTACCAACCTTTATTTTTAAATTTATTCTTAAAGGTGATAAAAAAGAAGATGCAACTACTAAAGTTAGACGAGTGTGGCAAGAAATGGTTGGTCGTGGGATCGCCAGTATTGATGATTTCGACGAATTGAATACAGAAGTTAAAAATAGTGTTATTTATGATTTGAAAGATCAATTACGGGATAATACCGTAAAGGATTATTTGAAACAATGGAATAGCGTAAATGGTTCTGTAGGCATTTTTGAAAAGAATTTGCACCAACAAGAGCACCAAGTTTTATTGCATGCATTTAATGTAGAACAGAAATACCTGTGTGATGTGTCTGAACAGAAATTATTAAATCAGGATGATGTCGATGATATATTTAGTGAATTACTTTTAGCTGAATCGCTGATTTTAGATCCACGTAATCAACCAGAAATCTAAAATGCTCCTGAAGTTATTATTAGACTATTTGTATATCTTCATGATAATATAAATATATACTAATGATGTTCATAAGAATTATTCAAGGAGATGAACTATGAGAATAAATAATGATAACCTAATGAGACTTTTAGCTTCAAATGTGGAACCAAAAATCAGCATTATCTTACCAATTCATCCAGAAACTCCTCAAATTGAAGAAAACATTCTTAATTATAAAAACTTATTGAAAGACGTTAAAAAAGATTTGGAATTGAATTATCCAAGACGTCAGTGGGACCAAGCAATTGAACGATTAGAAAATTTATTACTGGATCGCCAATTATTTAGTACCTCCAAAAAGGCTTTGATTATTTTTGCTAATAATGAGGCTATGGAAATTTCACGCATGGAACATCAAGTTTTACCTAAGGCACATGTTGGGACAACGTTCCTAGTTCAGGATCTGCTCTTGCCCGAAGAGAGTGGTGCTGATCCAGAGTATTTGATCAACCTCAGTCGTGATCGAATCAATGTTTTTAATATGGATAATCTTAAAGAAGTTGAACTTGAGGGAGTTCATAGTAATTTTGCGGACTATTATCCAGACTTTGATGTTAATGCTAATCTTAATTCTGGCTCCTACGGTGGGAAGAATGCGATTTATCATGGTCATCGAACAAAATCAGAAGAGCAGCAGAAAGATCAATTGATCTATTACCAATATTTAGATCGTAAATTGGGATCAATGTATCAACGTGAGGGCACGACTTTTCTTTTAACAGGCTTACCAGAAGTGTTAGATGTTTACTTAAATAATTATGGGAATAGCAAATATATCGATGGTGTGATTCACAGTTCAATGCTTAATTTATCACATAGAGAAATGTTGGAAAAAGTTAATGAGTATAAGAATTTTGAAACTGTCGCATTGATAGAAAAAATCAAACATGATTTGCATAGGGCGGATAATCAGGAGCGTGTGATCAATGATTTAGATACAATTAATTTTGCTTTAATGAATCGAGATATTAAATCACTGATTTCATTCAATGATGGAACATCTTATTCTGTAGAGCATAATAAAATGCTAGTTCAATCTATTTTGAATAAAACCAATTCGCAAGTGGTTTATTCAAAAGATGCAGCAGTACCAAGTATGAGTGCTATTGTGTACTAAAAAAAGGAATCTCAGTGAATAACTTGAGATTCCTTTTTTGCTGGTTAATTAATCTTTAGGTTCATTTTTTCTTAAGATACGAGCGGGATTTCCGACAACAATAACGTTATCAGGGAAGGATTTTGTAACAACTGATCCTGCACCAACGATGACATTGTTTCCTAGAGTTACTCCTGGAAGAATACTTGCGCTGCCTCCGACCCAAACATCGTTTCCGATTGTAATTGGGGCAGTTCTTTCGGCTTCAGTACGACGAACGGCTGGGTCCATGGGATGTTTTGGTGTATATAAACCGACTTTGGGACCGAATTTAACATCATTACCAATAGTAATTCTGCCTTCATCACAAAGCATGACATCGTGATTAGCATAGAAGTGATCACCGATAGTGATATTGACACCATAACTAAAGTAAATTGTTGGTTCAACGAAAAATCTATTACCAACTGATTTCATTAAACTTTTAATTTTGGTATTTCTTTGATCGTTGTCAGCAATCAAATTATATTCCATTAATTTTGTTCGTACATCGTTACGCAAGTTAACCAAAGGTTTTGATTCTAAGTAAAGTTCTCCATTTATCATCTGCTGATACGCAGGGTCTTGTTCAATTTCCATTCTCAAATCTCTCCTCTTTTAAATAAAAGTGTACATTAAGCATAGCATAACTTTTGAAAACACTGAAATATGAGTGAAAATAGGCCGGCCAATGTAAGAAATTGAAAATGAGTGATTAGGAATTTAGCTAGATTTCTTTAAAAGAGTTAGGATAGAGCTGGAACAAAATTTGGAAGTCGGGGGTAATTTGGTATGACAAACGTATTGGTAGTTGGTGCAACTGGAATAATTGGTCAAAAGGTTACAAGACAACTTTTAGATAAAACGGATGATTATTTAACATTGTTGGCTCGTAATACTAGTATCTTATCAATCGATGAAAAACGTGAACGTGAGGTTCATGGGGATGTCTTAGACGATAAGGTTTTGAATGAAGCTTTAGATGGCAATGATATTGTTCTAATGGCAACGGATAGCAATCTGGGCTTGTCGGTTCAAAGAATTATTGATGGGATGAAGATGAAAAAGATTAAGCGTCTGATCTTCATTACATCAATGGGTCTTTACAATGAGATGCCCGTTACTGATGGTGCCTCAGGTAATTTAGCACAAGATGCTCTTTTACAGCCATATCGTACAGCTGTTAGTTTGATTGAGGATTCTGAATTGAATTATACGATCCTTCGAGCAACTCGTTTAGATGCTGGAAAAGATATTAATTATGATCTAGTTGATAAGGGTGAGGCACCAACTAGTGAGGATGTTTCTTATGATAGTGTTGTCGATTACGCAGTTAGATTAGTTAACAATGGTAAGTTGGAATCACATAAGAATGTAGAGATTAGTCGTAGGGCTGTTGCTGTTAAGTAATGACTGTTTGACTTTAAGTGAAGCTGGATTTTTTTCTGGCTTCACTTTTTTGCTTTAAATAACCATTGTTCTATGTTTAATAGTGGAAACGAGCTCCACAAGGGCAACCCATTCCGGTTTGCTACAGTACTGAAATTGCCCGCCAAGTACGCGTTCGATTTCAGTACTTAGGCAAATTCTCGTGGGCTAAACGCCCCTGCTTCGCTCTCTTATCTCTTGACCTCAACCTGACTTGAGGGTATAGGATACTAAATAAGAGGTGTAATTATGGCAAAATTAATCATTTATTTTTCACTCTCAGGTAACACTAAGAGGGTGGCTCAAAAGATTCAAGCGTTGACTGGCGCTGACATTGTCAATTTGGAACCAAAAACTCCTTATCCGGAGGGTTATAGTAATTATGTACCGGTGGCTCAAAATGAATTTGAACAACAGATTCATCCAGAGATAAAAGCGACGCTTCCAGATTTGAATAAATACGATACAATCTATTTAGGATATCCAACTTGGAATGGTCGTGTGCCAATGATTTTTTATAGTCTTTTTGATAAATACGATTTTTCAAATAAGACTATTGTTCCTTTTACAACGACTGCTGGTTCAAGTGTTAATGAATCGATGCCTTACGTTCAAGAATTGGCTGCTACAAGTAAGGTAACAGATGGTTTTAGATACAATAATAACGATACCCAATTGAAAGAGTTTATTGAACAACTTGATTAGGAGGTAGTCCTATGAATATTTTGATTTTAGGAGCTAATGGTAAAGTCGCACGTCTAGTTGAAGAACAGCTATTGAGTGACAAAGCCTTCTCAGAAGTTAAATTAACGATGCTCTTGCGTAATAAAACTCGGGCTGATGATTTAATAGTTAATCGATCAATCGCTATTGAAGGGGATGTCAGGGACAACTCAGCTGTGGAAGCTGCAGTGGAGGATCAAGATATTGTTTTTGACTTAACGGGAGCTACGAAATCAATTGTTCCGACACAGAATATTATTAGGGCCATGCAGGCTAATGGTGTTATGAGAGTGATTTCTATCTGTGGTTTAGGAACTCATAGTAAGACAACTAGTCAAATTGGAACGCAGGTTGCACATCTGTATGAGCAATCAGGACTGGATTACACGATTTTAAGATTGGCTTGGTTGAATAATGTTAATGAGGTACGTTATCAGGTTACACAGCCTAATAAGCCGGTTCAGGGTAATAGTATTTCACGTAAGAGTGTAGCTGAACTTATTTTAAGAATAATCGACGATCCAGCATACTTATCGAAACAAAATGTAGGTGTTAGTGACGGAATTAAACGTGATGCACCAATTCTTTAGGCAAATCAAAAAGCTTCTCAAAACTATTTCTAGTCTTGAGAAGCTTTTTTTGTCGGGATTCTTCGATTAATTAACTGATTATGTGTGTAATGTGGGAGAAGAGTTAATTAATGGAGTTGCATTGACTACTTCAATTTAGAAGAAGTCAATGTTAGATCACTGAATAATTCGTTATTGGCAGGACTGAAGTCGAAGCCTTTAACACGATTATTAACTGGTTGCCATACGTAGTTGAATTCTTCTGGTACAACACCAGCTTGATCGTTCATGTATTCTTGCCATTGTTTGAATGTCTTAGTACGTGTCTTGTCATTCCAAGCAGATGAATCGTTCATCTTGTTGATCAATTCAGTATTCTTCTTGGTTACGAAGTGACCCATGTTGAATGGAGCAGTTTCACCATAAAGTTGTGATTGTGATGGTTCAGATGATAATGACCATGCAGCTGTCCAAAGGTCAATCTTGTTTTGACTTGGTTTTTGTAGCAAGTCATAGAAGCTATTCATTTCCATTGGTTTGCCACCGTATAATTTAACGTTCAAACCAACTTTGTGCCATTGTTGTAGATAATCTTGGTATGTAGCTTCTGTAATAGAGTTACCACTCATACCACCGAAGTAGATAGTAAGTTTCTTACCCTTTGGATCTGAACGCCACTTGCTACCGTTACGCTTCTTGTATCCAGCGTCATCAAGTAACTTGTTGGCTTTCTTAAGATTCAATGAATAACCTTTAGCTGACTTATCGTAGTACTTAGTGAATACAGGTGGAATCAAAGTGTTACCACGCCATGCAACACCATTACCAAACTTCTTAGCAACATCATCGACGTTTAGAGCGTACATCATAGCTTGACGTAGACTCTTGTTAGCCATCTTCTTATTAGAATCGGCAACGTTCTTACCAGTCTTAGTATCGAAATGGCCTAAGTTAAAGGCAAAGTAACTGTATGATAGGGCAGGTTGACCAACTTTTGTATAACCTTTAAGGTTCTTCAATTTCTTGTATGAAGTACCACCAACTTCACCAGAAGCTGAAGGAACTACGGAGTCATACTTCTTAGATTGAATGGCCTTAACAATGTTGTTTGATGAAACAACGTTGATAGTAATGTGTCCGATTTGGGCTTTCTTACCATAGTAGAACTTGTTTGGTACCCAACTTGTTGATTCACCAGTAACAATCTTATCTAGCTTGTAAGGACCAGTGAAGATAGGGTTCTTACGGATTTGTTCTGAAGATGCAAGTTTAGCAATAGGAACATTTTTGATGTATTCGTAAGGTTCAGCGGCGCCCCAAATGAATGAGTTACCAGAGAATTTCATACTTGGTGACATATGCTTGAAGTGAATAACAACTTTCTTACCTTTTTCACCATCTGGCATTTCGATACCAGAGATAGTACTTGCTGTTCCCTTATGATATGCAGCCATACCTTCAATATTTTCAAAGTCAGATGAATATTGACTTGTTGTTGATTCTTTATTACCAAGAACTTCATATGCGTACTCAACATCCTTAGCAGTTACAGGGTCACCATTTGACCATTTACCATTACTACGGATTGTAATTGTAGCTGTCTTAGCTTTACGATCAAGCTTTTGATTAGCAAGACCACCATCGATAATCTTGTAGTTCTTATCGACGTTGAACAAGTTGTTCAAACCACCAGGAGAGAAGACATGTGAGTCAGCGGCGTTTGAAGCAAGGACTGGATCTGAGATTCCTTGGAATGGTGAGTCAGCGACTTCGGCCAACTTCAAAGTACCATTCTTAGTTGCATTTTTATCTGTAGCAGCACTGTTCTTAAATGATGACTTTAATTTAATTTGAGCAGTTGTACCAGATGAAGAACTGCTGCTATTTCCGTTAGAACAACCAGCTAATGTGACGGCAGCCAAAAGTGTCACAGCTGAGAGAATAACCTTATTTTTAGTTTTAACCATTGTGTTTCCCCCTTAAGTTAAAAAACCCTATATTCACCAATTACAGAATTGGCTAAGAAAATTTGTATCCAGAAGACTTATAAAACCCGTGATTAGGAAAAGGCACCATCTCCCTTAATTTTTTGTAAAATTACGAAATAATTATTGTTCTGCAGCTCCTTGACGTTGAGATGCATCGGCTGAACGTCTAACAACTTGACCAATGTAACTAATTGATAAACAAAGGACGATAATCAACAAGGCAGCTGGTAACCATGTCCACCAATATTCGGTGATGTTATTAGGATCATTAGCATTAGCAATCAAAGTACCAAGTGATGGAGTTTGAATTGGAAGACCAAATCCCAAGTAGGAAAGACCTGTTTCAACACCAATGTTTTCAGCAAATGATAAAGTTGTATCAACGATGATCAATGATGAAATGTTAGGCATGATCTCTCGGAAAATAATCTTGAGACTGCTAGTACCAGAAGTCTTAGAAGCAGCAACGTAATCTTTTTCAGATTCTGAAAGAGTACGTGAACGAATCAAACGTGAAGTACCTTCCCAATAGAAGATAGAGAAGATAAGTGTCAATGAAACAGCATTGTAGTTTTTAATGATAGTAACTAAAACAATGATCATCATTGTCATTGGTAACATCATCATGAAGTCGTACACACGTTGCATACCCCAATCAATGTAGCCACTGAAGTAACCTGAAATTAATCCCCAGCAAATACCAAAGGTTGAAGAAATAATTGTAAGTCCGATAGCAATACCGATTGAATTACGTGAACCAACGATAAGCTGTTGAGCGATTGAACGACCACCAGCATCAGCACCGAGAGTATAACCATTGGTTCCTGGACTGATATTGTAGTTCATGATGTTGGTCTCCATCATTTTTGGAGTATTAATGAATAGTGATGCAATCATAACGAAAAGTATAAAGCCAACAACGATAAACAAGGCGATGAAAGCAGGTCGGTCAGCCTTGAACTCGTTCCAAACAATCTTGGCAGATGATGGAGTAGCTTCTTCGCTAGCTTCTTTAGTTAAACGGTCTAAGTCAGCCGCTGAAATATTTGAATGTTTATTTAGATTCTCTTCCATAAATTAACGGCCCCCTTATTCGATTCTGATTCTAGGATCAACGATACTTAGGATGATATCTGAAAGTAGCGTACCCAATAGATTCAAAATTCCGTAAATTAAAACTAAAGCAGTGATAACGGTGTAATCACGATAATTGATTGAATTGATAAATAGTAGTCCCATACCTGGATAAGAGAAGACTGTTTCAGTAAAGATAGAACCATTTAACAATCCAGTAATTGAATAACCGGCAAATGCGGCGATAGGTAATAATGAATTTCTAAAAATATGATGTTTGTAAATATCTTTTTCAGGAACACCTTTAGAACGAGCAGTTCTGACATAATCGGAACGTTTGGCGTCGATAACTTCTGAACGAAGGTATTGAACAACGTTGACAGTTCCAAATAGTGCACCCAAGATACTTGGTAATAAGATGTGGTACAAATGAGATCCAGCGGTTGGAAGTCCTGGATTAGCGGTAGCTGAAACGGAACCTGTAGTTGGGAACCAGCCTAGAACGTAACCGAAGATCCAGATACCAATAACTAAAACAACGAAGAAAGGAATACTGTAAGTTACATATGTGTAAATTCTGACGATATTGTCAGGAAGTTTACCTTCATGCTTAGCAGCAAACATACCCATTGGTAGAGCAAAACAGTAAGTAAGAACTGTTGTAAGTAAGGCTAACCAAATGGTATTAACGGCACGGCTACCAATTAAACGAGTAACTGGTTCTTGATATTGATAACTGTTACCCAAGTTACCGTGGAATAGATGGACAACCCAATTCCAATATTGTTGATACCAAGGATCGTACAAACCATTCATTTTCATCAAATGATGAAGTTGAGCAGGATCAGATTTAGGATTAATGGAACCGGTGAAAGGATCACCAGGCATTGCCTTAGCTAATAGGAAAACTAAAAGACTAAGAATAATAACTTCAGGAATCATAATCATGATACGACGGAGAACTGTTTTCCACATTATGCCTTCACCTCTCCTTCTTGTTTGATGATCTTGTTGGCAACTTCTTTTGGTAGAGCAACTGAATGAGTTGGACTAATTGGAACTAGTGGGAAAGCTTTACCATCTTTGTCGTAATACTTGTCTTGTTGTTCACGATAGACTTCTTCAACGGCTAAACGATTAGCACGATGTTGTTGTCTGTTGTTAACACTTGTTTCAGGAATGGCGGCTAGTAAACGCTTAGTGTAGATATGAACGGGATGATTATAAATATCATCACGAGTTCCAATTTCAACTAGCCGGCCACGGTTCATGATAGCGATGTTGTTACACATATGTCTGACAACACCCAAATCATGGGAGATGAATAGGTAAGAAATTCCAAATTCACGTTGAATTTTCTTCATGAAATTTAGAACTTGAGCTTGAACGGAAAGGTCCAAAGCGGAAACCGGTTCATCAGCGATGATCAATTTAGGGTTAGTGGCAACGGCACGAGCGACTCCGATACGTTGTCTTTGACCACCAGAGAATTGATGAGGATACTTGTATAAAGCATCAGGATCCAAACCAACGATATCTAGTAGTTGTAAAACTCTTAATTTCTCTTCATCTTTACTTAAATGCTCGAAATTTCTTAATGGTTCTGCGATAATATCTTCAATTCTTTTTCTAGGATTCAAACTAGAAAGGGAATCTTGGAAAATCATTTGAACATCATGGTTGTAATCAAGTTCTTTACGGTTGATCTTTTTGGTAATATCTTTACCTTGATACATGATTGAACCGCTTGTGATTTTTTCTAGGCCAACGACTGATTTACCAGTGGTTGATTTACCTGAACCAGATTCACCAACTAATCCGTAAGTCTCACCAGCTTCAATATTGAAACTGATACCATCGACAGCCTTTACAGAATCAGTAATTCGATTCCAAAATCCAGAACGGATAGGGTAGTGAACTTTTAAATTTTTGATTTCAACTAAACTCATGCTTTCACACTCCCAACCTGATCTGGAAACGAGAAGTTCTTGTAACAAGTACAACGAACTTCATGTCCAGGTTCTATTTCATGCATTGTTGGATTTTCTTCGTGTTCTTCAGGTTTGACCCAAGGAATACGTGGTGCAAATCGATCACCAATCTTAGACATCTTTTGTAATGAGGGAACATTACCTTGGATGACATATAAGTCATCGTTTTGATTGTCACGTTGAGGCATTGATCTTAATAGTGAACGTGTATAAGGATGCTTTGGAGTATTGAAGATTTGTTCGACGCTACCTTCTTCAACAATTTGTCCGGCGTACATAACTGCTACACGATCCGCTGTTTCAGCAACAACTCCTAAATCATGAGTGATTAAGATGATACCGGCGTGATTTTCGGATTGAATCTTTCTTAGAACATCCAAGATTTGAGCTTGAATTGTTACATCAAGAGCAGTTGTTGGTTCGTCAGCGATGATTAAATCGGGTTTGCAAGCAATGGCAATCGCGATAATAACACGTTGACGCATACCACCGGAGAGTTGATGTGGAAATTGATGAGCAGTTCTTTTAGGATCAACAATTCCTACTTCTTTTAATAGTTCCAAAACTCGATCATGCTTTTGCTCGGCAGTCAATTTAGTATGGTAAGTCATGACCTCACTAATTTGATCTTCAATCCTTTTTAGAGGATTTAAAGCAGATAGTGGATCTTGGAAGATCATTCCGATTTTGGCTCCTCGGAATTTGTTGTATCCAGCTTCATCAAGTTTTAAAAGGTTAGTGCCTTCAAAATCAATTTCACCTGAAATTTTTGTTTCGGATGGATCATGCAATCCCATAATGGTTGTGGCTAAAGTACTCTTTCCACATCCAGACTCACCAACAATGGCGAGAATCTCATCATGATGAACTGTGAGATTAATATGAGAAATAGCATCGTAATATTTACCGTTAATCTTAAAAGCAGTATTAACATCTTTAATATTTAGAAAATCTGATGTAGTTTCCAAGATATCCCCTCCTGATTCTAATAATCTTCTTATTTAAACCCTAAGATGCAAAGATACGTCTGTACCAGTGCTCTGTTGAACTTTTTTAATAATTGAGTTCGATTATAGTTAATCATTTTCTAATTTACAACCCCCAATATTAAAATAATATTAAAAAACTTTATTATTTATTCATAATCGGGCTATAAACTTTGTTTTATCTGTATGAACAGACTATACAATTAAATTAGAAAGATTAGAAAAAAGTTAACTTATAAATGACGATACGTATATTTTCAGGTCACTGGTCTAATTATTGATACCAAAGAGATTCATAGAATATAGGAGAAGATAGAATAGACTAATTAATTGACGTTATAACGGCAATGGTTTGAACCAATTATCTTAGAAATAAAAAAGAGTTTCAGAAAAATTAGTTTCTGAAACTCCTTTAAAGAAAATTTTTATTATTTTCATGAAAAATTAGTTAGTAAAATAAGTTGAAACGCTATCATTGACGTGTCAGAATATGAAAACACGGTATTAAAAAAATGAATTCTGAATGAAAATGGTGGTAATATATCCGTGAAGAAGGGTGATCTTATGCGTCAACAAATGCGTCATCAAAAGAAAACTAAGAAACCATTAATTTTAACAATCATCATTTCACTACTAGTCTTAATAGTTTTATGTGTTGTTTTCTTTTTCCCATTAAACAATATGTTGCGCAGTGCGACAGGTAATGATACTCCTAGCGATAAAGCTGTGAAGTCCGAGCTGGTCAAAAGAGTTAAGGCTCGTAAAACCGGTGATGCCAAGAATGACGAGAAAATCAATCGAGCTGCTTCGGTTTTGGGTAAGAAAAAGATGTCTGAAATTATGTCAGCTGCGGATAGTCAGAAAAAGACAGCTACACTTATTGAGGATTCGTCTGCTTTGACAAAGGAACAATCCCAAAAGGCTGCGCAGGAAATTTTTTCTAATGATGAGTATTCTGGATTGAGAACTGCGATTAATAATGGAAATTGGTATCAAGCATATCAACAATATCAGAAACTTTCTAATAATGGAGAGTTAAATCAATTGCAACAAGATATCAATCAGAAATGAAGATAACAAAAAAGTGCAAATCAAAATTTGCACTTTTTTTGTAATTTGAAATAAACTATCTAGTGATGGCATATTTCAAATGAATAATTTTAAGAATTTTCTGGAAATGTGGAATTATCCGTATTATCGTTATCGGCATCATAGAAGAATGCTTGAATGGGGATGTTGTATTTATTATGAATTAATAATATCTCTTTTTGAGTGAACCCTAAGTCATCATTCTTTCTACGAATAGTAGATGTTGATTTGTCGAGAAGTTTGGCAATATCACTTTGTTTGATGTTCTTTAACGTAAAATATGCTTTTAAATATTGATTACTATACATAATAAATTCCCTTTTTTTAAGTTTTCCTTAATCAAGGACAAGAACATGGTAAACTAGAAATTCTTTTTTTTCAATAACTTTTTTTGAAAAAACCATATTTTAAGTTAAAATATCATATATGAAAGGTATAGGTTGTATTTGACACATGATAACGATTGGAAAGTATTTGCGTAAAAAAAGACTTTTGAAAGATTTGACGCTCCAACAAGTGGTTGATTCTACAAAAACAGTGTATGGTTGCACGACATCAACTTCGGTTTTGAGTGCAATTGAAACGGACAAAAATAAGATCATCGATGGTGAACTCTTATTTGTATTATCCGATTTTTACGAGATTGATTTAAAAGAATTACAAGGATTAATTCTAAAAAATTTGCAGATTAAATAAAAAATTTACTTTCAAAAATTAGTTGTATTAGCAGATACTTCTATATAAATAAATCTATATTGTTTAATAATTATATTAAATATGGTCAAAAACAAAATAAATGAATATTGAATTATGGCTCACTCGTAGGAATATCTTGAATAACGAGTGAGCTTTTTTAGTTGCCAAAAGTTTGAATGATAAATCACAAGTGAAATAGTTCACATCTACAAAAAAATAAGTACAATAAAGGCAGAGGATTCGATTTATGTGAACGACATTACTGATATTGAGGGCAAAATATCTTTAATGAACGGATGATGACTTATGGAATATTGTGTAACCACCAAAAATAATGACAGTTGGTATATTGGTACCAACGACTTCGACCTCTTCAAGGCTGATAAAACCGAAGCAATAATGTTTCAAGGCAACGGTTATCTAGGTATAAGAGCAACTGCTGAAGAAAGAAACTTGAACGAAAGACGTGATATGTTCGTGGCCGGAACGTTTGATGCGTTCAACGATGAAGTCACAGAACTTCCTAATTTACCTGATCTATTAAATATGGAAATCGTAATCAATCAACGAGCGTTTTCTTTAAGCACGGGATTGATAGAAAACTATCATAAACATCTCAATTTAAAGAATGGTGAGTTAGTTCGGTCATTTGATTGGCTAATTGACGGTAATAGAATCAGTTTTAAGTTTTCACGTTTTGTTTCAATGAGTGATGTTCATTTATTTGTCTCCAAATTGGAAATCACCTCTGATCAAAGTGACTTAAGTATTAAGCTCAATTCGGGGATTGATGGTCAATATTCCAATAGTGGAACTCAACATTTAGTTGAAGGCGATAAACGTTTATTTGATGGTAAAATTCTGCAAATGCAGGAAAAGACGCAACAGACGAATATTGGTTTTGCTTTTAATGTGACACAAAAGGCCTACATAGATGAAGTATTGTTAAAAGTTAAACCCAATATTAGAATGGATCGCCGCCAAATTTTTGACGAATACAATGTTGATTTAACTAAAGGTGAGAAATTTACTTTTGTTAAATATGCCAATGTTTATACGACTATTGATAATGATGTGGGTCATGACACTATCTCAGACATATCAATGGATGCGATTAAACGTTCCAGTTTACTCAATTATGATGAATTATTGAATAAATCAACTAATGCTTGGAATATCAACGTTTGGCAACGTAGTTTGATCAGTATTGATTCAGATGATGTCAAACCACAAGTAGCGATTAACTTTGCTCGTTACCAGTTAGCAGCTAATACTCCAAAGGATTCAAGGATGAATATTGGGGCTAAAGGTTTAACTGGTGAAGGATATAAAGGACATACTTTCTGGGATACAGAGATCTATATGTTGCCATACTTTACCTTTACAATGCCGGAGATGGCTCGTAATCTTTTGAAATATCGTTATTTAGGACTAGATGGTGCTAGAAAGAAAGCTAAAGCCAACGGTTACTGGGGAGCTCAATTTCCTTGGGAGTCTGCTTGGTCGACGGATGGTGAAATGACACCACCTTGGGGTTCAGTTGATATCGTAACTGGGAAACCAATGCGGATTCTTTCTGGTTCTTTGGAACAGCACATTACCAGTGATGTAGTTATTGCCGTAATGCAATACTTATCAATTACTAAAGATGAGCGATTTGCTGAGGAAATGGGCTATGAAATTATTTTAGATGCTGCTAAGTTCTGGGCTAGTCGTCTAGAATGGGACCCCGCACGTAAGAAGTTTGTGATCGATAATGTGATTGGACCTGATGAGTACAAGGAGCATATTGATAACAGTGCGTTTACTAACTACACGGCTTTCTGGTGTATTCAAAAAGCCATTGCTGTGGTCGGTCTATTGAGGAACTCTAATCCAGAAATATATAACGAATTGAATTTGAGATTAAAACTCGATGACGCTTATCAGGATTGGATATCTAAGGTAGATTTAATTTTTCTACCAAAGCCTAATGAATTCGATGTTATTCCAGAAGACGATACATATTTACAAAAGAAAATAATTGAAACAACTCAGTACCAATCCGATGGAGGTCATGCAAAGATCTTCAAGGATTACAATTTGCAACAAATCAATGACTTACAGGTTACTAAGCAGGCTGATGTCTTATTGTTAGTCTTCTTATTTGAAGATTTATTTAGCGACGATATTAAACTTGCCAATTGGAATTACTATGAACCCAAGACTACACACGATTCATCACTATCTTTCTCAACTCATAGTATTTTGGCCAGTGATTTAAATTTGGCTGATAAAGCTTATGATTATTTTGAGAGAGCATGTGAGGTCGATTTAGGGACAGGCGTCGGTAAATCAGCTCAAGGGTTACATATGGCCTCAATTGGTGGTATTTGGAACATGATTGTTGAAGGATTCGGTGGTATCAGAGTTCTTGATGGTCAATTGAGAATCGAACCGCATCTTCCAAGCAAATGGAATAGTTTGCATTTTGAAATTAATTGGCATGGCAGTCTGTTGAAGATTGATGTGTACAAGGATACCTTCCAAGTATCTGTTTTAGGAGACGCCATTACTTTTATTAACCACAATGAGATTTATCACGTTGCTGCTAATTCAAAAATAGAAATCCCTATATCGATTGAAGTGAACGTAGAGGATTAAAGAAGAGTCTTATCAATTCTGTTGAGGAGTTGATAAGACTTTTTTGTTATTAACTAATTAATTTTATATTTTTGAATAATTAAACCGCTTTCTATAATAGAATTGACGTAATAGTATAGGAGGGGAAATTATGAAAAAAGTAGCGATAATCACAGGTATTTCTTCAGGGATGGGAAAAGCGGCGGCTTTGTACTTTAAGGAACAAGGTTTTGAAGTCTATGGTGGCGCACGTCGAATTGAGAGATTAACTGATTTAAAGGAACAAGGTATTCACACACAGAGTTTGGATGTGACTGATGCTATTTCAGTGCGTGCCTTAGTCGATCGTACTATTAGTGAACAAGGCCAAATTGACGTCTTAGTAAATAACGCTGGTTATGGTGAATTTGGTCCGATTGAAGAGGTGCCAATTGAGAATGCTAAAAAGCAATTTGATGTCAATGTCTTTGGAGCTGCTCAAATAACAAAATATGTTTTGCCACAGATGAGACAACAAGGTTCAGGCCGTATCGTCAATATTTCTTCAGTTGGTTCTAATATTTACAGTCCTCTTGGTGGTTGGTATTACACAACTAAAGCTAGTTTGAATATGTGGAGTGATGTCTTAGATCAAGAGGTCAAACAATTTGGAATTCGTTCAGTTATCGTCCAACCGGGTTTGACTAAGTCTGAATGGAGCAAGATTGCCTTTGAAAATGCTAAGAAGAATTTAGTTGAGAATTCACCCTATGAGAATATGCTTGATAAAACAGAGGAACTCTTTTCAAAGATTACTTTCAGTGAAGCAACGGCTGAGGATTTGGCAAAAGTATTCTATAGAGCTGCAACTGATATTAAGCCAAAACGTCGATACTATCATTCAATCGTTGATCATGGGATGGTCCTAGTGGCTAGAACGATGCCTAATACTTATCGAGCAGTTTTATCCAAGATGATGAAGGGGATTTAATATGGCATTTTTTGGATTTAAAGATATTGATAAATTGTCAGAAGTCGATATGGCTATTTATCGATATATCGTTGATCACGATGAACAAGTTCCTTTAATGAGAGTACGTGACTTGTCTCAGGGAGCACATGTATCAAATTCTTCCGTTATGCGCTTTATTCATAAGATTGGCTATAGTAGTTTTCCTGAGTTCAAGGTTTCATTTAAAAGTGAGAATCAGGATTTAATGCGTTCAAAGAGTGATGTTTTGAATATTATTGATCGAAATGCTTTTCCCAATGATATTGAAAAGACAATTAAGTTGGTAGCTCATTTGATGTTAGATGCTGATAATATTGTCTTCTTTGGAATGGGGGGATCTGGTGCAATTGCTGAATATGCCTCCAGACAAGCGGCGTCATTAGGATTCAATTCATATGCGGTTAAAGATCCGTTTTATCCTTTGATTCAACAATTACACAATACTTCCAATAATGTTATTGTTACCCTGTCAGTTTCGGGACGAACTAGTGAGATTTTGGAAACTTTAAATAATTTTGTTAATAGTCCGGATACAATTTTGGTCAGCGTGACGGGAAATATTGAGAGTCCCATCGCTAGAATTGGTCGCTATGCGCTTAGCTATAATATTCCAGAAACTAGAATTCATAAATACTATGATTTAACAAGTCAGGTACCGTGTGTTTATATCGTTGATGGTTTATTGATGGAACTGCATAATCAAGATATTAGTCGAAAAATATAATAAGGAACATGCTGTACCACGATTGGAATATCATTCAAAGCCTAGGTACAGCAATTCAAAACGCTTACAAAGTATTCACATCTTGTAAGCGTTTTTCTATACTAGTATTTGTAATCAAATAAAGGGGGATTCAATATTATGATGAACAGTTTCAATGCGTTCATGGAAAAACACATTGTTCCGTTTGCTACTAAGTTAAACGAACAACGTCACATCGCTGCTATCCGTGATGCTTTCATGTACACATTTCCAATCACAATGGCTGCTTCACTGGTTATTTTGATTAATAATCTTATTTTTTCAAAACAAGGTTTCATTGCACAAATTTTATTCTTACCGAAATTTTTCCCACATTTGGAAGAAGCACAAAAGCTTCTTACTTCTGTAACTAACGGAACAATGAATATTCTTTCAATCTTCATTGCCTATCTAGTTGCTAGAAACTTGGCTAAGTATTTCAAAGCCGATGATATGCTAGTTGGTATGACTGGTATCGCAGTATTTATGATTATGTACACACCTTCAATCATGAAGGGTGGAGTTACATATCTACCAACAACATACCTTGGTGCTCAAGGTTTGTTCGTTGCTATGCTCTGTGGTGGTTTAGTTGGTGAATTCTTACCAAGACTAACAAAGATCAAGAAACTACAAATTAAGATGCCTGAAATGGTTCCACCTGCTGTTGCTCGTTCATTCAACGGCTTGATTCCAATTGTTTTTGTTATTATGGTTGCTTCAATTTTGAATTATCTTATTCAATTAGTTGCACCCGGTGGTATTAATGATGTTATCTACAAATCAATTCAAACACCATTAACACATATCGGAGTTAACTTGTACGGTGTTATCATTATTGCCATTGTTCAAAACTTACTATGGCTTGTAGGTATTCATGGTCCAAATACTTTGAATGCTTTGAGATCAATGATCTTTACTGAAGCTGATATGAGTAATCAAACATATATCAACCTTCATGGTGTTGTAGGTGTTCCACATCGTGTTACATGGGGAATTCTAAACGATGTATTTGCTAACATGGGTGGTTCTGGTATGACTTTAGGTCTTATCATTGCAATTTTCTTAGTATCAAGAAGAAAAGATTACCGTGCTATTGCTAAATTGGCTTTTGTTCCAGGACTATTCAATATCAATGAACCTTTGATGTTTGGTCTACCAATCGTTTTAAACCCAATCATGGCTATTCCATTTGTATTAACACCTGTTGTTAATATCTTGGTTGGTTACTTTGTAACTGTTGTCTTTAATTGGATACCATCGCCGGCCATAGGTATGACGTGGACGACCCCTGGACCTTTAATGCCGTTCTTAGGAACTGGTGGTAATTTGTTAGGGTTAGTAATTGGATTTGTTTGTTTAGCAATTTCCGTAGCTATGTACTTCCCATTCGTATTGGCAGCTAACAAGATGGCTGTTCCTGACGATGATGAAGACAAAGATGAAAAAATTGAAAAAGGTGCCGAAGATGAAGACATCAACGGTACTGTAGAAGCTTAATTATAAATATATAACGATGATGTAACGCATTTGAGGAGGACAAATTTATGACATTAAAAGGAAAAACATTTCCAGATGGATTTTTGTGGGGTGGCGCTGTAGCTGCTCACCAATTAGAAGGTGGGTTTGATCAAGGTGGTAAAGGTATCAGTACAGCTGATGTGATGACTATTGGAGCCAACGGTGTGCCTAGAAAAATTACTGATGGAATTGATCCTAATGAATTTTATCCTAATCACAATGCAATTGATTTCTATCATCGTTATCCTGAAGATATAAAATTATTTGCTGAAATGGGCTTCAAGTGTTTTAGAACATCAATTGCCTGGACAAGAATTTTTCCCAATGGTGACGATGAACAACCTAATGAAGCCGGATTAAAGTTTTATGACGATATGTTTGATGAACTACACAAATACAACATTGAACCTGTAATTACGTTGTCCCATTTTGAAATGCCATATCATTTGGTTAAAAAATATGGTGGTTGGCGCAGTCGTAAGGTAATCGACTTCTTTGTTAAATTTGCTACAGTTGTCTTCAAACGTTATAAGAATAAAGTTAAATATTGGATGACTTTCAATGAGATCAATAATCAAACTGATTATGAATCAACTCACGCTTTGTTCACTGATTCAGGAATTGTTCCTAAACCAGAAGAAAATAATGAAAAATTGATGTATCAAGCAGCTCATTACGAGTTAGTTGCTAGTGCCAAAGCTGTCAAAATTGGTCACGAGATCAATCCTGATTTTCAAATTGGTTGCATGATTGCAATGACTCCAATTTATCCACTTACATCTAAACCAGAAGATATCCTATTTGCTCAACGCGCGATGCAAACAAGGTTCTGGTTCGCTGATGTTCACGTAAATGGATTCTATCCACAATGGTTGTTGAATCATTTCCAAGAACGTAATTTTGATTTGGATATGAACGACGATGATTTGCAAGTGTTAAGCCAAGGTAAAGTTGATTACATTGGTTTCAGTTATTACATGTCCTTTGCAGTTAAGGATACTGGCAAGCTTGAATACAATGAAAGTCATGATCGCGTTAAAAATCCTTATGTCAAAGCTAGTGAATGGGGTTGGCAAGTCGATCCAGTTGGCTTGAGATATGCTCTAAACTGGTTTAATGATCGATATCACTTACCATTATTTATCGTTGAAAACGGACTTGGCGCTATCGATAAAAAGGCTAGTGACAACAAAGTTCACGATGATTATCGAATTGACTATATGACTGATCATATCCGTGCAATGAAACAAGCTGTTTTGAAAGATGGTGTTAATTTGATTGGCTATACCCCTTGGGGCTGTATTGATTTGGTAGCCGCAAGTACCGGTCAAATGTCTAAACGCTATGGTATGATCTACGTTGATGAGAATGATGATGGAACAGGTAGTTTGAATCGTTATAAGAAAGACTCATTCTATTGGTTCCAGGATGTCATCAAAACCAATGGTGCGGAGATAGATTAAGATGAAAAATTATGTAGGTTTAGATATTGGAGGAACTTCAGTCAAGTATGGTTTAGTTGATGAAAATGGAGTTGTATCCAATAAAGGACATTTTAAAACTAACGTCGATGATCAAGCTGGGTTATTAAATGACTTGGTGACCGCTGTTAAAGAAATTCAATCACTTGATAAGGACGTTTTAGGAATCGGTGTCAGTATGCCTGGTGTCGTTCAAGTAGATGGCTTCCTAACAACTTCTGGTGCTGTGAAATGTTTTACAGGTATCAATTTGGCTCAATTATTAGAGGAAAAAACAGGCTTGCCTGCTAAAATCGAAAATGACGCTAATGCTGCAGCAATCGCTGAAAAGTGGATTGGTTCAGCTCAAGGAGTCCACGACTATATTGGCTTAGTTCTAGGAACTGGAGTCGGTGGTGCGATGATTATTAATGATCAAATCTATCGTGGTGCTCATGCTCGTTCTGGTGAATTCGGTTGGATGATTGTTGAAGATGATGATATTGATGTTGAGATGGGCAGTCTAAATTTCCGTGGTGCAACTGTCATTGGCTTGATCAGACGATATAATCAGTTCAGTAGTCAACCAGTTGAAGATGCCCGCCTAATCTTTAAACGTGCTGATGATGGGGAAGTTTTAGCTCAGAACGTTTTGAAGAGTTACTATCATAGTCTGGCAAAGGGAATTATCAATTTGGAAGTTTCTTTTGATCCAGCAGTAGTAATTGTTGGTGGTGGAATTAGTGCCAATACTGAATTCATCGATAATCTAAATAAGACGATTAAAGAAGTTAAAGCTACACATAATAGTATTAAGGATATAGATTTACCACTTGTCAAAGCAGCAAAGTTAAAGAATGATGCTGGGATGATCGGTGCAGTTTATCAATTGATTCACGCCTAAAAATTATGAAGATAATGAGGGGATATTGATAACAATGATTTTGGTTACTGTATTATTCAAATTGAATGGTGTGTTGTTCTATGGAAATCGTATTTTAGACTGTGTTCCAACATAAAATGATTTCATTCATTTTGAGGATTCAAAATTTAAGTGTTTGCAAAAACACTGAGGGGTGAAATTTATGAAAACATGGTTTAACGAAAAAGTTATGCCGGGTATGATGAAGTTTGTCAATACTCGAGCTATAACTGCCATTAAAAATGGTATGTTAGTATCATTGCCATTTATTATGATTGGTTCTGTTTTCTTACTATTGGCTTCATTTCCAGTTCCAGCAGTTGCTCACTGGATGGATGCTACGGGGTTAACTCCATATTGGAACCAAGCATATAATGCTTCATTCGGAGTTATGGCAATTTTTGCTGTTGTTGGTATTGCATATAATTGGGCTAAGGATGCTGGTTTTGAACCACTTCCAGCCGGAATGACTGCTTTGGTCAGTTTCTTCTTAATTATGCGTCCCACAACTGCTGTTTTAAACGGAACAAAGACTGTTATCTCAGCCAATCAAGCACCAACAATGCTTGGTGGATTCATTGATAGAACTTGGCTAGGTGGTCAAGGTATGATTGCCGCAATTCTAGTTGGTTTGATTACTGGTTGGGTATATTCATGGTTCCTAAAACATCACATTACTATCAAATTGCCTGAACAAGTTCCACCTGCAGTTGCAGAATCATTTATTGCATTGATTCCTGCGTTTGTAATTGTGTGTGGTTTCTTGATTATCTATATCTTCTTTGATTTAGTAGCACATCAAACTGTTACACAATGGATTTATACAACAATTCAAACACCTCTACAAGGTTTGACTGATTCTGCCGGTGGTGTCTTCTTAGTTGGTATTTTAATTCCATTCTTATGGTTCTTTGGTGTTCATGGTTCAACTATTGTTAGTGGTATTATGAGTCCATTACTACAAGCTAATGCTTTACAAAATGCAACTATTTTCAAAGCACATGGAGTTGTAACACAAGCCTTAGGTGGCCATATCTTTACACAATCATTACTTGATCAATTTGGTACCGTTACAGGTGCCGGAATGACATTTGGACTTGCTATTTATATCTTATTCTTCTCCAAATCAGCGCAACTTAAAGGTATTGGTAAATTAGCATTTATTCCAGCTATCTTTAATATTAATGAGCCAATTCTCTTTGGTATGCCAGTTGTTTTGAACCCTATTATGGTTGTACCATTTATGTTCATGCCAACATTTTCAATGCTTTCAACATACTTCTTAATTAAGATTGGTATTCTTCCATATCTAAATGGTGTGCAGGTACCATGGACTACTCCACCAATTGTTTCAGGATTCTTAGTTGGTGGTTGGAAAGTTATGGTTTGGCAAGCAATTATTATTGCTTTATCATTCTTCGTTTACTATCCATTCGTACACAAGCAGGATATGATTCTTTACAAGCAAGAAAAAGATGAAGCTGCAGGTATTAAAGCTTAATAAAAACGGAAAACTCATAAACCACAATTCATGGTTTATGAGTTTTTTTGTCCAATTTGTATGTTTCCCCCTTGTCATAATAACTATCAATAATAAATAAAGATGATAGGATTTGTGTCGAACCAAAATAATTTTAAATATTAAATATTTTTATCTGATGGGGGTGAGAATATGAATGATTGGTTCAATAAAAGGATTATGCCAGGTATGATGAAATTTGTTAATACCCGTGTCATAACCGCAATCAAAAATGGTATGTTAGTTTCCTTACCATTCATCATGGTGGGTTCTGTTTTCTTGCTACTTAGTTCATTTCCAGTTCCAGCGGTTGCTAATTGGATGAACAAGGTTGGTTTAACGCCATATTGGACACAGGCTTATAATGCTTCATTTGGTGTTATGGCAATCTTTGCTGTTGTTGGTATTGCCTATAATTGGGCAAAGGATGCTGGGTTCGAACCACTTCCAGCTGGAATGACAGCTCTAGTCAGTTTTCTATTGATTATGCGTCCAACTACAGCAGTTATGAATGGTACTAAAACAGTTATTGCTGCAAAACAAGCACCTACAATGTTAGGTGGATTTATTGATAGAACTTGGCTAGGTGGTCAAGGGATGATTGCTGCAATCCTAGTTGGATTGTTGACAGGTTGGATCTACTCTTGGTTTTTAAAACATCATATAACAATTAAATTACCTGATGCCGTACCACCCGCAGTTGCTGAATCATTCATCGCTTTGATTCCAGCTTTTGTAATCGTGACAGGCTTCTTGCTCGTTTATATCTTCTTTGATTTAGTAGTACATGAAACTGTAACACAATGGATCTATACAACAATTCAAACACCTTTACAAGGAATAACTGATACAGCCGGAGGTGTCTTCTTAGTTGGTATTTTGGTACCATTCTTGTGGTTCTTTGGTGTTCATGGTTCCATCATTGTTGGAGGAATTATGGGACCACTACTACAAGCTAATGCACTCCAAAATGCTCAAATTTTTAAAGCTCACGGTGTTGTAACCCAAGCTTTAGGTGGACATATCTTTACACAATCATTAATGGATCAATTTGGTACCGTTACGGGGGCCGGAATGACGTTTGGATTAGCTGTCTATCTTTTGTTCTTCGCTAAGTCAGTACAATTAAAGAGTATTGGTAAATTGGCATTTGTTCCAGCCATATTCAATATCAATGAGCCAATCCTCTTTGGTTTACCAGTCGTTTTGAATCCAATCATGTTGTTGCCATTCATGTTCATGCCAACATTTTCAATGCTTTCAACATACTTCTTAATTAAGATTGGTATCTTACCATACCTGAATGGTGTACAAGTACCATGGACTACACCACCAGTAATTTCAGGATTCTTGATTGGTGGTTGGAAAGTTATGATTTGGCAAGCTATCATCATTACCGCATCATTCTTTGTTTACTATCCATTTGTACACAAACAAGATGCAATCCTTTATAAACAAGAACAAGCTGAGGCTAGTGCTAAAGCTTAATATATTAGGTTGTTAAAGACTCATGGGTATTGTAAGCTCATGAGTTTTTTTATTTACTGCAATTTATTAGAGTATGTATACATTACTTTTATTAATCGTTATATTGATTAAGTGAAAAATTAAGGGAAAGGATAAAGCAATGTCTATAAATCATGAAATTATAACTAATAAAAATAATTTACCCGTTAATATATTTTCTTTTTCTGCTCAAAATTTGGATAGATATATTCCCAAACATTGGCATCAAAATACCGAGTTATTATTTTGCATCGAAGGTAGTTTAAGAGTATGGGAGGGAAGCTCAGAATATTTATTGAAAAGTAATGACGTCATAGTGATTAATCCTAATCAAATACATGCTACGCAAAGTCCAGAAAAGAATTTGGTTTTAGTTATTCAATTTCCGTTGGATTTTATGAAGACGGTTTCGACGGGTGAATATAATCGATTATGGCTTTTTGACGTTAATACTCTTAAAAGTCCTTTAAAGAACAAATCAATATTTAAATATTTAAATAATCTCGTAGAGGAGGTTAATTATGAGTCATCGAATAATATAGAAAATAATTTGAAAAAAATGGCCAATGTTTATAATTTATTAGCACGACTGGTTGTCACTTCAATAATTGAGGTAGACGATGCAACTATTAAAAAGAATGATAAAAATTTGAGTCATTTATCTAAAGTTGTTACATACATAAACGAAAATTATAAACAAGAGATCAGTTTAGATGATGTATCAGCAAAATTTAATTATTCTAAAGAATATTTTTCACGTTATTTCAAAAAATATTTGGGAATTAATTTCACTGATTATGTCAATGCTATTAGATTAGATGATGCCTTTAAAAGGTTGATAAACTCAGATCAAAATTTGTTAGAAATTTCTTTAGATGTCGGGTTCGTTAATTACAGAAATTTTTATAATCTATTTAAAAAAACGTACCAAGTGTCTCCTAGAGAATATCGAAACTTATATCAAAAAAAGTAGATATATTACATGTTTTTGGTAAATATAGAGCAAGATTCAGTATATGAAAGCGCTTAATATAAGGAATGTAATAAAGAAATATTATTTAGGGGGACAAAATAATGAAAGATAAAATACAAGCGTTTTTCAATAAGATAACTCCGGCGCTTGATAAGTTTAGTACTAATAAATATTTACAGACCATAATGGGTGCAATGATGGCAACCCTTGGTCCAGTAATTTTAGGTTCTATAGCGGTATTATTATCTATTTTCACCGGTAAATTAAAAATTGCTCCGTTAACAAATGTTTTGACAGCAATTAACACATTTACAATTGGATCTTTAGCCTTATATATTGCCTTTTTAATGGCTAAGTTTTTAGTACCACATTTCTTAAAAAATGATGATGGTTCAATGGCCGGAATTATTTCAATAATGTCATTTTTAATTTTGACTCCATTAGGTCAAATAACTCATAAAGGTGGCGATATTGCCGCCATTCCGACAACATGGTTATCAGCACAAGGTGTGTTCTCAGCAATGATTGTTGGTTTAATTGTAGGAAGATTTTACGTTTATATTAAACAACATGGATGGACAATTAAAATGCCATCTAGTGTTCCACCAATGGTTTCAGATGCTTTTAGTGCTCTAATTCCCGCAGTCGTAATTGGTGCCGTCTTTGGTGTCATTAGTTATCTATTTGCTTTAACAAGTTGGGGTAGCGTCCATCAGATGATCTTCTCACTTATTCAGCAACCATTACGTAACGTGGGTGGCTCTATCTGGGCAATGATTTTAGTCAGTTTGTTGATGCAAATCTTATGGTTCTTTGGAATCCATGGTACAAATGTTATCTTGCCATTAGTTACACCTATTTGGCTTTCAATGGATATGGAGAATTTGAGTGCGGTTGCCAAAGGCCAAACACCTCCAAATATTATTGGCTTAGCATTCTTTAATGTTATTACTTGGAGTGGTTTAGCACTAGGTTTGGTTCTATTGATGATGTTCGCTTCTAAGAGTAAACAATATAAAGAATTGGGACGTCTATCGATAGTTCCAGCATTATTCGGTATTACAGAGCCAGTTATATTTGGAACACCATTAGTATTAAACTTTGATTTAGCCGTACCATTCATTACAAATAATACAATTGCTTTAGTTATTTCATATCTGTTAACAAAAGTAGGAATTGTTTCTAGATTTATTGGTGCACAGGCCGTCTTTGGATTGCCATTAGGTTTCCATGCTGCAGTTGAAGGACATGTTTCAATTATCATCTTACAAGTTCTTTTACAATTAGTTCTTTCACCATTGTTATGGTATCCATGGTTCAAACATCTAGATAATAAAGCATATAAATTGGAACAAGAAAGTAAATAATTAGTAAAGGATTTGTGATTCATGGAAGAAAGAAAATTACGAGAATTACTAAATAGTTTAAGCTTAGATGAAAAGATTGGGCAATTAATTCAATTATCAGGTGAATTTTTTAGTGCTAAAGATGTTTCGCTTGGTCCACAGAAGAAGTTAGGTATCACAAAGGAAATGGTTGATTTATGTGGGTCGGTTATGAACGTCGTTGGTGCCAAGGAAACACATAGAATTCAAGATGATAATTTGAAAAATAAGAAACATCCAATTCCTTTGATATTTATGTCAGATATTATTTATGGATTAAAGACTGTTTATCCAATTCCATTAGGGTTAGGCGCTACATGGGATCCGGATTTGATTCAAAAGGCATATCGTAATACAGCTGAGGAAGCTTATGCGAGTGGTAATCAGGTAACATTTGCTCCAATGATAGATTTGGCACGTGATGCCAGATGGGGGAGAGTTCTAGAGTCTACTGGAGAAGATCCATACTTGAATTCTAGATTTGCAGAATCTATGGTAAAGGGATTTCAAGAGGATTTACCTAAGTATGGGATAGCCTCTTGTATAAAACACTTTGCAGCATATGGTGCCGTTGAATCAGGTAGAGAATATAATGCCACAGATATGTCTGAAAATAGATTGAGACAATATTATTTACCATCATATAAGGCTGCTGTCGATGCGGGTGCCAAGATGGTCATGTCATCATTTAATACTCTAAATGGTGTTCCAGTAACAGGAAATAAATGGATTTTAAAAGATATACTCCGTAAAGAATGGAATTTTGATGGAATTATTATCAGTGATTATGCGGCTATTTCTGAATTAGTAGCACATGGTTTTGCACAAGATAATAAACAAGCTTCAAAATTGGCAATGAATGCAACTGTTGATATTGATATGAAGTCTCCCTGTTACGCTAACGAATTGAAGCCATTAGTTAGTGAAGGAGAATTAGATGAAAAGAAAATTGACGATGCCGTTTGGAGAGTACTAAAACTCAAGAATGAATTAGGATTATTTGAGGATCCATATCGTGGTTCATCTGAAGAACTTGAAAAGAAATCTGTTTTAACTCCAGAGAAGAGACAATTGGCTCGAAAAGTTTCCACTGAAGCAATGGTGCTACTTAAAAATAAGAATAACATCTTGCCATTAAATCCTAAGGATAATAAAAAGATTGCGCTCATTGGTCCATACGAAAATGAACATGAATTACTTGGACTATGGGCAGTACACGGTGATAGAAAAGAAACAGTGACAATTGAGGATGGATTTAAAACATATTTGAACTCAGATAAATTGTTGACTGCCAAAGGAACTGATATTTTACGTGATAAGGCAATGTTTAAAGGCATTGGTTTGAATGAAGAACAAATCAAAAAAATAGTTTCATCAGATGCAGTTGAAAAAGAAAATAACGATAAAGCACTAGAAGCTGCCCAAAAGGCTGACATTATTGTATTTGCTGGTGGAGAGCATACTATTGAAAGTGGTGAAGCTGGTAGCAGGGGGAATTTGACATTACCTGATAATCAATTGCATTTGTTGAATAAATTATTTGAATTGAATAAACCAATCATTTTAGTAAATATTAGTGGTCGTCCTATGATTTTAACCGATATTGAACCTAAGTTAGAGGCAATTATTCAGGCGTGGTTCCCAGGAACAGAGGGTGGTAATGCCATTTCCGATATTATTTTTGGTAAGGCCAACCCTTCAGGGAGATTATCAATGAGTTTCCCTTATGCAGTGGGGCAATTGCCAGTTTATTATAGTCAATTCAGTACAGGTAGATCAGTAAGAACATCTACTCACAGTAGTAGATTTATGTCTAAATATTTGGATATTCCTAATGATCCATTGTATCCATTTGGTTATGGTCTTTCTTATAGCGAAGTTTGTTACGATAACTTAAGACTATCATCCAAAGAAATGAATGGTGAGTCAGATAAAATTGTGGCTACTATAGATTTACAAAATAAAAGCAATGTTGATACTACTGAAATAGTTCAGCTCTATTTACAAGATAAATTTGCTTCGGTAGTTTAACCAATTAAGGAATTGAAGAGTTTCAAGAGAGTTAGTTTAAAAGCAAAGGAACAAAAAAATGTTTCATTTGATATAACCTCAGATATGCTTAAATTCTATGGGACTAATAATAAGTTGACGCTTGAACCTGGAGAATTCAATGTGTTTGTTGGACCGAATAGCGATACTGATCAATATGATTCATTTGAATTGAAATAGAAAATAAATAAAAGAGTGAATGGAATTTTTTATCCCGTTTACTTTTTTATTTATCTAAAAATAAAATTAAGAAGAAATTGTGTGTGTATTTTCCAATTACATTTAAAAAAAATAAAATGATATAATATTTTTTAACATTAATATTGATTTACATGACCAATAGTAATAATATAATGCCCAAGGAAACACGAAAACAACGTGCTGAAAGTGGGGAGATTATATGGGGAAATATTTGAATACTAAAAATCATTGGTTAAATATAATTTGGATCATTATTAATGCAGTGTTATCAGCATTCACAGCAGTTTTATTAACATATTCAACGAATGCCATTTTTGATAGAAATATCAAGAAATTGTTTTTCTGGTGTTTAATCAATCTTGCAGTATGGATTCTATTATTATTGAGTGATTACTATCAGGCATTCTTTCAAGAAAAATTTGTTCAAAAGATCTGTGCAGATTTGCGTGTGAAGATTGCTACCGATATGTCAGAGGATACTTATTCACATTTTCATAAAATGAATACGGGGCAATATATTTCTCAATATACAAATGATGTTGGGATGATCGAAAAAAATTACTTGAACAATCTTTATTTGGTTTTATCCAACATCTTTGCGATCATATCATCGGCGATTGCGTTGGCTCTTTATAGTTACTATTTATTGGCGGCAACTGTAGTATTAGCAGGAATTCTCATGACTTTGCCTAATTTACTTTCCAAGCCAATGGGGAAGGTTACTGAAGAATTGTCCAGTTCCAATGAAAAATTAAATAGTAAAATTTCTAATATTTTGAATGGCTTTGACGTACTTTATAGTTATAATCGTTTATCAGTTTTGCCTAAATTGGTTAATAAATATTCTCGACAATATTCGAAAAATAAGGTTGATTATATAAAGACTTCTAAGCGCGTTGAGAATTCCATTGGTAGTATAAGTATTTTCTGTCAGATAGGGATAGATTTATTAACGGGGATTCTAGCAATTGGGCAAATAATTCCCATGGGAGCTATTAGCTCTACTGGTAATTTGGCAGCGACTTTATTTAATTCGTTATCTCAAATTGGCAGTGAATATACGCAAATTAAGGCAATCAATCCTATCATAGAAAAATTAAAAGTTAATTTAACTCGCCAAAAGGAAATTACGAATTCTCAGTCAGAATTACCTAACTTTGAAAAGAATATTCAGATTAAAAATTTATCTTATTCGATTGGTGGAAAGGATATTTTAAAAAATCTTAATTTATCAATAAATAAAGGTGAAAAAGTGCTGATTACTGGGAATAGTGGGGTCGGTAAAAGCACTCTCTTAAAGATAATTAGTGGACAGATTAAGAACTATGAGGGGCAAGTTTTAATTGATGGATTAGATTTGAAAGATATTGATTATAAATCATTAAATAAAAATGTTACATATATTGATCAGAAACCATATCTTTTCGCTGAGAGTATTAAGAATAATGTGACTCTCTGGAAACAAAATATTGAGGAGAAACTATTCAAAGAATCTCTGAATATGGCAAAAGTAGATTTTCTTAATAACGATGATGTAGTTGTTCAAGACGATGGCTTGAATCTATCGATAGGGCAACAACAAAGAGTGGCTTTGGCCAGGTATTATATTAAAGGAACGCCGATTGCATTGTTAGATGAAGGTACGTCGGCATTAGATTACGATACGTCTTCAATAGTAGAAAGAAACTTGCTTGATGATCAGAAGAGAACAGTAATAGAGGTGGCTCATAAGTTTAATAAGGAGAACAAAAAGTATTTTACTCAAACTATAAATTTGGAAAATATTTAATAGGTTATTACGCAAAAAAATCGTATCAGTAGATGGATTCTACTAATACGATTTTTTTAATCTAATGCTTGTTCAGCTTGTTTTGCTTGAACACGTTCACTTATCTTCATAAATGGTAAGTAGAAGAACACGCCAATTATAATTGTAAGTATTTGAACTAAGACGGCTCGCCAATCGCCAGCAGTTGCTAGATAGGCTGATAACAATGGTGGAGTAGTCCAAGGAACCATTACGACAACTCGATTCATAAATCCAATTGCAGTAAAGAAGTAAGCAATTAGGATACCAATAACTGGAGTTAATACGAATGGAATCATCATAGGAATGTTGAAGACGATTGGATATCCAAAGATAACTGGTTCGTTAATGTTGAATAGTCCGGGAGCAATGGCTAGTTTGCCTAATTCTCTACCTGATTTTTGTTTGGAGAATAAGAAAATGGCAATCAATAAACAAATTGTTGATCCAGTTCCACCCATCATTCCGAAAGTATCACGGAAAGTATTAGTTAAGATGTATGGTGCTTGATGTCCAGCAGCAAAAGCGGCTGTGTTTTTGTTCATATTTATTAATAGAACGGGATCAAGCAAGGTACCATTGATAACTGTTTGGTGAATACCAAGTGTGAATAGAAAGTTACCAATTGAGTAAATAAATAACATTCCGAATAGACTGGTATTAACTTTTCTAAGAGGCTCTTGGATTACATTAGTAATCAATGTAACAAGATCAGTATTTCCAAAAACGGCTAGGAGTGCAGCAATTAATGCAAAGAGACTAGCTGTTAAAATTGCGGGAATTAAAGAGTTGAATGATGCAGATACAGCAGGTGGAATATTATCACCTAAATTGATTTGTAAATGTTTAATATTTGATAGTTTAATAAAAACTTCAGTAGCTAATAAACCAACGATAATACCACTAAACATACCGGTTGTTCCTAAATTACTAAATGAAAGCATGCCAGACACGTCAACAGCCTTTTTAGCACCTGTAGGGATTACGCTTAATGAAATAGGCATTGTCATAATTAAACTGGCTAATGAAATAATTGCAGCTGCGATAGGGTTACTATAGCTTTTGTTACGTGCTAAACAGAATCCGATTGCGGGAGCCAACATTAGACCGGCAATGTTTAAAGTACCGTTAGAAATTAAATTTCCCCAAACTTGTAGATTGGTTAAAGTAGTGCCACTTGCTAATTTAGGGAAAACTACGTTATTAATCAGAACTCCGACACCAGCTAGGATGAATAGGGGCATGATAACGGCGAAAGCATCACGTAATGATCTTAAGTGAACTTCAGATCCAATACGTGCGGATACAGCGGCAAATTTATCAAAGAATTTTTGACCTTTGCTTTTACTAGCATCCATCTTGATCACTCCATTCTATAGAATATTTCCATTTGATTTGATAACTTCTTTAAACCAATTGAAACTCTTTTTAGGGACACGTTTCATATCTCTAAGATCATGATTGCCACGATTTACATAAACTATTCCGTAACGTTTTTCCATATTTCCTTGTGAACTAGGAATATCAATCAATCCCCAACCGAGATAACCCATAACATCAACACCATCAATGCTTACGGCATCTTTCATAGCTTGAATATGGTCTCTGTGATATTTAATACGATAATCATCGTTGATAGGATTCTTGCCGTCCCATTTTTCACTAACACCAATTCCGTTTTCAATTGGGAAGAGTGGAAGGTGGGTTTCATTAGAAATAGTAGTTAAAACAGTTCTGAAACCTAATGGATCAATTTGCCAATCCCATTCGTTAGTCAAGAGATAAGGATTAGGTTTATGACCTTCGATACTGTAGAAGTTAGGGCAGGTATTTATTGGAATCAAAGTACTGTCGATAGTTGAAGTTGAATAATAGCTGAAACTGATAAAGTCACTCTTAGTATGAGAAATGATTTCCATTTCTTTAGGATCTAAAATATCGTCAAGTTGATTTAATTTCATATAGTGAACAACTTCGTCGGAGTACTTTCCTTCAGTAAACAGACGAATTAGGTTGTTATCTGCAAATTCGAGGAATTTTCGTGTAGCGGCAACATCTGTAGGTAATGCTGTTGCAGGATAAACTTCTTGATAGGCTAGCATGCCACCAATTTGTGTATTTGGATAATTTTCATGAACTTCATTAGCAACGGCAGCGTGGCAAAGGAATACATGTTGTTGAATTTGATATAGATCTCTAATTGAATTGTCACCTTTGTAACCACTAATTTTGAAAGCTTCAGGAACACTGTAAAGATTTTGTTCGTTAAAAGTGATCCAGTATTTAACTTTGTTACCAAAGCGTTTAAGCATTTCTTTTCCATAACGGATAAAAGCGTCGACTACGTGTTGACTGACAAAACCATTATATTTTTCAGCCAAGTGTAGTGGCATATCAAAATGGTATAAACAAATCATTGGTTGAATGTCATTGGCCAATAATTCATTGATTAAATCGTCGTAAAATTTGATACCTTCTTCGTTAAAGTCGCCATCACCATCAGGATTTACACGACTCCAAGAAATTTGAAATCTGTAGCAGTTCATACCTATGTCTTTCATCAATTTGATATCTTCTGGATAACGATGATATTCATCGATAGCTACTTTCCAATCTGAAGCGTCATCAGTGGCTTTTCGAATATCGTAAACTGATTTACCCTTACCACCTTCGTTATAGGCACCCTCTGTTTGCATACTAGATGTTGAGTTGCCCCATAAAAAGTCTTTTCTTAATTCATTCATAAAAATTGTCCTCCTTTTACAACACGAATTGTACACGCTTACAGTTAACTTGTAAACCCAAATTATTAAATTGAATTATCACGTTTTCAAACCAGTTAAACACGGGTATTATAAGGTTAAAGATAAGATTGAGGTAGAGAACCATGTCAAAATATGAGGAAATAGCTAACGATATCATAGAAAAAATTAGATCCGGTGCTTATAAATCTGGTAGTCCACTTCCTGATCAAAAAACGATGGCAACGGAATATTCAACGAGTCGAATGACACTGCAAAAGTCTTTGGCGATATTAAAAACTAAAGGGTATGTCTATAGTCAACAGGGCTCAGCAACTTATGTGAAGAATAATGCCGACAGCATCGCTAACATGGATATTGGTGTGGATCAGTACGTTGGTACTTCTAGTCTTTTAGGAAAAGATCACAAAGTGGTTAGTAAAATAATTGAATTTAATTTGAGATATCCCAGTGATGATGAACAGAAGGATCTGAAGATTTCAGCTACTGATGCGATTTATGATATAAAAAGATTGCGAATAGTAGATGGAGAACCATATGCATTAGAGTTCACCAAGATGCCAGTAAATGTCATTCCGGGAGTTAACGATGATGTTTTACATAAATCAATCTATGGATATATTCAAAAAGATCTGAAATTAACAATCGGTGCGGCAGATAGGACCATTATGGCAAAAAAGCCTAATAGTGAAGATATTAAGTATCTGAAGATAGATAAAACAGATCCTATTTTGAATGTAAGCCAAGTAGTTTATTTAGACGATGGAACTCCATTTGAAAAGTCTTCGACGGATAGATCTTATGACACTGGTGGTTATAGGGTATTTCTTTCACATAAAAGTGATTTTTAATAAAAATAAAAGAGTGTTCATATCATTTCCAATGTAAATATTGGTTGATATGAACACTCTTTTTTTATTTTTGGTAACAAATAATAGAACAACTCATTAGTCCAGACCAATCGGCTTTTTGTGGAGGACGGCACGCATCTAAGAATTTCTTATTTTAACCTTAATGAATCATCAAGACCATACTACTGTTGCGATGCTATAACTTAACTATGCTTTTTAACAGCAAGTAAATAATCGCAATAGAGGTGAACTCTTGGCAACGAAGAAAAAAAAGAAATACTTATATGAAGTCGATTTAATGCGAGTTCTCTTTATCGGCGGAGTTCTACTTAACCATACAACAACCGCTTTTAAGAATAATGTTGGTAATGGTTCAGGTAGTCAATTATTTATTGAAGCGACTCACTTGATGCTTCACTTTACCAGAATGGGTTTTATGTTCATGACCGGACTCGTTTTGGTTTTAAATTATTACAATCGAGATAATCATTGGCTGCACTTTTGGAAGAAACGTTATATCAGCGTAGGTATACCGTACATTGGGTGGAATGCAATCTTAATGTGGTTTGCCACCGTTACAGCTGGTGTAGCGATAAATTGGCCGGATTATTATAAAAATTTAATTGATGCCATCATTCATGGTAACAAGTATTACATGTACTACATCTTGGTGACGTTCCAGTTGTATCTAATTTTTCCATTGATAGTTTATATGTTTAAGAAATTACCCAAACATCACACGGCTATTTTAGCGGTGAGTGCCATTATTCAATTGTTACTAGTGATAGGAATTAAGTATTGGTTGCCTGGTGTCGATCGTGACAGTTGGTGGTACCTATTTAGAGCCTACGGAATGAACGTTTTGGTTTACCAATTCTACTTTATAGCTGGAGCCTTCGTGGCAATTCACTATGATCAGGTAGATAAATTCATTGAAAAGAATCATCGTGTAATCGGCTGGTCGACTTTGGTTATGGCAATCGGAACGGTGTTCTTATTCTTTGGTAACCAGAACATTTTAAAGCTAAGTATGAGTGCAACTGAATCGATTCATCAACCATTTATCTTCATTTACGATACATTCATGATTGCTTTTGTTTTCTGGATTGGGCGGCAATATGCTCATGCTAGAAACAACGGCTTGCCAAAGATAATTGATCGTATGGTAAGTAATATGGCTAAAGTGTCCTTTGGAATTTATCTAGTTCAGACAATTCCGATTACATTGTTATATGGAATTCTCAGCATGATTAAGCTTCCATCAATCGTCATGTTGTTACTATTACCATTAGGATACGCATTTGTATTAGGTGGAGCCTTTCTTATCTCATGGTTCTGCTACAAAGTTCCTCCATTTGGAATCTTAATTGGACGTCCACAATGGCATCTAACAAAAGGAGTTAAAAAATATGTCAGAAATAACGAATCTATTAAACAAACAGTTAAAGAATAATAAAAATGAAAAAATCATTAAAGATGAAACTACAAATAAGTGGTTTACAGGACTTGAATTTGCGGAGGATGTTAATGACTTGAAAAAGACATTGATTGATCTGCACATTGGTTTAGGTGATGTTGTCTTGGTATGTTTACCCAATACAGCCGCTTACCCAGTCTTAACGCAAGCTCTTTGGGAAGTGGGAGCAATTATGCATCCTGTTTCTGCCACAACACCTGAAAGAGAACTACAACAAGAACTGAGTGATCACGATTATGTGGCCTCAATCGTAGGTGAAAATTTAGTTAATGCCGTTTTAGATGAAAGAATGGCAATTGTAACGGTGTTACATTTACAAACTTATTCAATTCTGCACGTCATTCGTGACCGTCAATTGATGGGACACGAGCCGGCATTACCAAAAGAAGATGATTTGGCCTTGATTCTTAATACTTCCGGTACTACGGGAAAGCCTAAACGAGTAGGGTTAACACATCGTATTTTGAAGAATGCCGCTGAACATGATATTGAAAGTCATAATATGAATGCTCAAGATACGACAATGATAGTAATGCCAATGTTTCATATTAATGCTCAAGCTATTTCGATTCTTTCAACCAGATTGTCCGGTGGCAAGATTGTTATAACTGAGAAGTTTAGCGCTTCTAAATTTTGGAATCAAATCCGTGATAACGGCGTTACGTGGGTTTCAGTGGTTCCGACAATTGTAAATATCTTATTGATAAATAAAAATGCGCTAGCTGCCTATGATCAAAATATTAAATTACGCTTTGTGAGATGCTCATCATTTGCTTTACCACTTGATAAACTAACTGAATTTCAAACTAAATTCCATACGAGAATCCTTGAGGGATACGGTATGACGGAGACTGCCAGTCAATGTACAATTAATCCTTTCGATGCACCTAAGGTTGGTTCAGCCGGTAAGGCATTTAAGACTGATGTCGCTATTATGATTGATGGAAAAGTGGTATCTGAAAGTAATCAATTAGGTGAAATCGTGGTTAAAGGTGATCATGTTATCAGCGATTACTTAGATCCACATCCAGATTCATTTAAGGATGGTTGGTTCTTAACTGGTGATTTAGGTTATCTGGATAATGACGGTTATCTTTTTGTTAAAGGTCGTAAGAAAGATATTATCAATCATGGTGGGGAAAAAGTTGCGCCTGCCCAGGTTGAGAATATCCTGAGTCAATTAAATTTTGTCAGAGAAGTTTCAGTTATTGGAACTCCTGATACTCTATATGGTGAAGCTGTTACGGCAGTTGTTATCACTCGTGGAGACCAAGATGAAGAATTGGAACGTCGAAAGATTATGGCACATGCTAAAGCTAGTTTGGCTAACTACGAACAACCAACTCGGATCTTCTTTGTAAAGGATTATCCTCGTAATGCTACTGGCAAAGTAATTCGCTTGAAGTTACGTGAACAAGTAATGTCAGCGTTAGTAGGTAAGCGTGCATGAGCAAAAGAAAACGGACTCTAAAAAAGATTTTAATCAGTGTCGTTCTACTTTTCTGGGCTGTAGTTGCTTTGTATGGTTTTAAACAGACTGATACAAGTAGTTCCAGTTCAGGCTTACAAACGGTGACAATTGGTTATCAAAAAGGTGATCCTTTCGATATTGCCAAACAACGTGGTGAGTTTGTTAAGAAGATGAAGGCTAAAGGCTATAAAGTGGTCTTCAAAGAGTTCCAAGACGGTAATTCTCTAATGCAAGCTTTGAAAGCAGGGAGTGTCGATTACGCTAGAACTGGTGATACACCTCCCGTTTCTGCCCTATCAACAGGAACTAAGTTGACCTATGTAGCGGCTGGATCTTCTAAAGCCAAAGGTTCAGGAATCTTGGTTAAGAAATCTTCAAGTATTTCTTCAGTAAAAGACCTTAAAGGTAAGAAGGTTGCTTATACCAAAGGAACTAGTTCACAGTACATGTTATTGGCAGCTTTGAAGAAGGCTGGAATGAGTGCTAGCGACGTTACTTGGGTCAATATGGACCAATCAAGTGCCAGTGTAGCCTTTTCTAAAGGTAAGGTAGATGCTTGGGCCACTTGGGATCCTTACACTTCACAAGCTGAAACTAATCAGAATGCTAAAGTGATAGTTGATGGCTCTGGAATTACTAATAATCGTGATTTTGTTCTATCAACACAAAGTTATGCTAAAGAAAATAAAGAGGTATCTAAGTACTTAATTAAATACCTTGAAGAAGATATGCAATGGGCTAATAATAACCATAACGAGCTCATAACGATGATGAGTAAGTCCTTGAAAGTTTCTAAAACAGTAGTTAAAAGAATGGTGGAACGTCGGACTTATGGTATTTACACTATGAATGCCAGTTATGCTAAGGAAGAACAAAAGATTGCAGATACCTTCTATGATGCAGGACTGATCGATAATAAAGTAACTGTTAGCGATTCAGGTGATTATAAGTAAAAATAATATTGAATTAAGGAAGTCGACTAAATAGTCGGCTTTTTTGTTATGATGTTAAAGATATAAGGGGGAGTATTGTATGAGAATAGGTGAACAACTTCAAAACCAACGTAAATTAAATGGTATGTCACAAGATGAATTGGCGGATGAGTTGCATATATCGAGACAATCGATCTCTAAATGGGAGAATGGAAAATCTTTGCCAAGTTTCAGTAATGTTGTGGCTATAAGTGATCTATTTGATATTTCATTAGATGAGTTGATTAAAGGTGATAGCGAGTTGATGGATCAATTTGAAACCAATGAGCCTAAAATTAGTAAAACTTGGACGATTGTAATCATCAGTTTCACGATTGCCATAATTATAATGGGAATTCTTAGGGCCTTTCGTATATCAGATGATCGAATTGATACCTTATTTAGTGTTCCTGAAATTATTGCTTTCGGTTTTTTAATGTATAACATTAATTGGAAAAAATTTAATAAGGGAATAAGTAAGAAACTTATCTTTTGGGGAATTATTTGGTTAGGGTTGTATTTGATTCCTATAATAAATGATTTTATTGCTGGCTTCATTGTCGGATACAATGGTTAAGATATGGATTTAATTAAATCTATAGTTTTGATAAGAGCATAACGATATTAAAACGCCCAATCGATGAATTTTTAGATTTACATTGATTGATGCAACCATAGGCTTCTATTGTAAACAGCACATTATCGATAAGATTTGATTATCAAAAAACGAGGTGTTGTTTATGAACATTAAAGAACGAAACTATTCAACTGGGAAAAAGATACTATTAATGATTTGGTTTTACTTTTTATATCAGGTATCGTCAGTTCTAATGGCAATTCCATCTGTTAAAACTGTAAAGGAATTATGGCTTAGGTTAGTATTATTTATTTTAGGATTTGTCTTATCCATATTACTGATAAGGCACCTCTGGAATTACTTTGCAGGTGATTTTCATCCAGAAATTAAATTTCTACCTTCTTTTAATAGAAAACAGAAAATTATCATTTATATAATCTTAATGATATTACTTATTGGACTAGTAGGCTGGAGTTCAAGCGTCGTTCCGACTTCTGATAATCAGACAGAGATTAATAGTATGTTTGGAAAAGATAAATGGAGTATGACAATTTCTGTTGTGATTTTAGGACCGGTAATTGAGGAATTGATTTTTCGTGGAGCCCTGCAAAAATTATTCTTTAATCAAATTAAAACTAAGTGGCAAATGATATTGTATGTTATTGCTTCGACAGCACTTTTTGTATGGATTCACGGAACACCATTTAATTCACAGATGGTTCCTTATCTTGTAATGGGAGTTATTTTTTCTATATCGTATGTGTTATTAGATGATATTAGGTACGATATTTCACTACATGTGCTTAATAATTTGATTGCTGTTATTTTAATGTTCTTATAACTATACTATAACGTCAAAAATAAACTTTATTGTAATTGCAACCGGGGGTTTCTGTTCAATGAGATCCACTTAAGATAAGCTTTTAAATATTAAATGAGGTGGACTTAATGAAAATAGGCAAACAATTACAGGATCAACGTAAGCAACATAATATGTCACAAGAGGATTTAGCAGCTAAATTAAATATTTCTCGTCAAGCAATTTCTAAATGGGAAAATGGAACTTCTTTACCTAGTTTCACCAATGTGATCGCTATAAGTAATTTGTTTGATATTTCTTTGGACGAGCTTATCAAAGAGGATCCGGCATTGATCAAAAAATTTGAGCATGAAAAAATAGGATTAACTAAAGTAGAAACAATTATTACGGTCGGATTTGTGTTGGCATTTATAGTCTTAGGAGTTTGTTATTTTTATGGAGTTACTTCACATGAGATGATGGATTGGATTTCGTTATTTGAATTAGTTACTGGTATTGGTTTTTTAACTAATATTAAATGGAAATTATTCAACAAATCACTCAATAAAAGAGCAGTTATTTTTGGAATATTGCTATTGGCTTTATTCCTGATACCCCAGATTATGAATGCTATTCCTGAAATTATTAAAGGAATAGATCAAGGTATTTCTTACGGTAGTTAATAACGAATGCATAACGATATATTTTTTATAAAGGAGTCGACTTTAGGTCGATTCTTTTTGTATATTTAAGTGACAAAGTAAAAGCAACCTCTAGGTTCTCGTCCAATTAGATAATTACATCTAGAATTGTAACTAAATAAAGGGGGCACCAAAATGAAGATTGGTGATCAGTTACAAAAACAGCGAAAATTACATCATATGTCACAGAACGAATTGGCAGAGAAACTTCATTTAACCAGACAATCGATTTCAAAGTGGGAAAATGGAACGACGTTGCCTAGCTTTGCTAACGTAATTGCCATTAGTGAAATATTTGGTGTCTCTTTGGATGAGTTAATCAAAGGAGATGCTGCTCTAATGGATAAACTTAAAGATGATGGAAAGATTAGATTGACCAAGCTGGAAACGATTGTCATTACGGGACTCGTATTCGTAGCTATTGCTCTGGCAATTATTTATGGAACGGGAATATCCATGGATGATGTGAGTGATTGGATGTCAGGATTCTCTTTAATATTTTTTATTCTCTTTGCTAATAGCATTAATCGAAAGAAGTTTAATGAAAGTCTTAATAAGAAGACCGTGATTTTTGGAATATTATTATTAGTTACAATTTTGGTGCCATTTATCATAGGAATTTTTAGTGGTTTCTTACAGGAATCGATTAGATTACAGAAAAATGTTTAAAAAAATAGACCTAATAGCTCAAAATCGAGTTATTGGGTCTATTATCGTTAATCTTCAGAATTAAAGTCAATCATGGGAAGTGTCATAGCTGGGAAACCACTTGCTGCAGTCATCATTGAGACTAATGGGCGTAAATAAGATAATAAAATTGTTGCAGCATCTGTTTGTAAAATTTGTAAGGCATCTACATTGGATATTTCATCATCGACTTTGAAATATGAAGATATTTTGCTAGATATTTTATACGGTACTTGATCCCGGTCTAGGTTAACAAAGAGGCTCAAGTAAACTGGAACAGCCGAACTCCAGTCGATTTCTAATTCCGGAGGCATTTCGATCATCGTTTTAATGTCTAATTGTTCGAGACCGTCGACAATATCGAACTGTTCATTAACTTTGAGATCGAATTCTGAAACAGTGGGATCATCAAATTGTAAATATCGATCAATTTTATTCATGATTTTTCCTCCATATATTTTTCGTAAGTTTAGCATGTTGCCGAAAAAAGAGATATTTATTTGCTATTCCAATAAAAAAATCGACTTTGAGAGTCGATTTTTTTAGGCAGTCTGTTTTTGAATTTCCTTTTCACCCAGAATCTCATTGAGGACTCGATCGGCCACGATACCAATTTGACCGGCATTGCGATTTTTAGGACAAGTTTCCTCATAATAATTAGTGGATTCTTTCATAACGACGATACGGTCTGCCATACGAGCAGCTTCATCGACATCATGGGTTACAAGGATAGTGGTGAGATGTTGCTTTTGACAAACATCAAGGATCAAATCTTGCATTTTTCTTCTAGTCAAAGCATCTAAGGCACCAAGCGGTTCATCCAACAATAAGACTTTAGGATTAGTCATTAAAGCTCTAGCTAGAGCGATTCGTTGTTTTTGACCACCTGACAATTGATTGGGAAAGTGGTCGGCATAGTCGCCTAGTTCAACAAGATTTAATAGTTCTTTGGCATGTGCTTTAGTATTTTTATCTTTAGAACCAAATGATAAATTGTCTAAAACATTCATCCAGGGAAGTAAACGATCTTCTTGGAACATCATTCTCATAACGGAACGAGAGTTGTCTTCACCAACAGTGATCGATCCGCTAGTTGGTTTTTCCAATCCGGCAATCAATCTCAAGAGGGTACTTTTACCGCCACCACTCATACCAACTAAGGCAATGAATTCGCCTTGATTAATATTGAGATTCACATTTTTCAAGGCAGTTAGGTCTTGATACATTTTATTAACATTTTTAATTTCAATCATTGAATTTTTAATCATTAAACGTTGCTCCTTCCGGTCTTTTGCCATTCAAGCAGTAAACTTTCAAAACTCTTTGCAACTAAGTCAGAAATTTTACCTAAGACAGCGTAGACGACGATACATAAAATAACAGTTTCCATATCCATAAAGTCTTCAGCATTATTAGCCATATAACCAATACCAGAACTGGCTGAAATAGTTTCAGCGACGATTAATGTGGTCCACATCACACCTAAGGCATAACGGATACCAACGAGAATTTGTGGTAAGGCAGCTGGAAAAATAATTTTGAAGAACATTTGGCCTTTGGAAAGTTCATAAGATTTTCCCATTTCAATCAAATCAGGGTCGACGGAACTGATACCGTGGAATGTATTGATATAGACTGGGAACATTGTTCCGATAGCCACTAGAGAGATCTTGGCTGATTCATTGATACCAAGCCATAAAATAATTAATGGGATAAGTGCCAAATGAGGAATATTACGAAACATCTGAATAGAGGAGTCGAATAGTAAACGACAAGTCTTTGACATTCCGTTGATAAATCCGAGGATAAAACCAACACCACCACCAATCAAAAGACCGACGGTAGCACGATAAAGACTGATACTTAAGTTTTTAGGCAGTTCGCCACTTTGGGTTAACTTGATTCCGTCTTGAAACACCGCTAGAGGTGATGGTAAAACGGAACTCGATAGCCAACCAAGGGTAGAACTGACCTGCCAAAAGAGAATCAGAATAATCGGCAAGAGAAATGGCAATAGTTTGGTTACAGGAAGAACAAATTTCCTTTTTTTGCGTGCTATAGTCAAAGAATCTTGCATCGACTAAGCCTCCTTTAATTATTGAGTCACTTCTTGAGCTAGAAGTGTACGTTGAATTTTTCCAGTAGCATTCTTTGGTAATTGACTACTAAAGATATACTTTGTAGGACGTTCAACAGGTAATAACTGCTCATTTGCTAATTCATTCAACAATGCGAGTTGGTGTCGATGATCTTGACTGATTTCATTTGGAACAATAACAGCAGTAACGGTTTCACCATAAATTTTGTCAGGAACACCAATTACAGCCATTTCACGGACAAATTTCAAAACGTTAAGACAATCTTCAACAGCAAGTGGATTAACGTTTTCGCCACCACGGATGATCATTTCTTTACTACGTCCAGAAATTTGAAGATAACCATTTTCATCTAGGGAACCTAAATCTCCAGTTAAAAGCCAACCATCATGGAAAGCCTCCGGTTGTGGATCGAGATAGTGTGTAATAATACTTTCACCTTTAATGGCAATTTCACCTACTTGACCGACAGCCATCTCTTCATAATTGGCGCCAAGAATCTTTAATTCAGTACCAACTGGCAAACCGACACTATTTTGAAGAGGTTTGTTCAACGGATTCTGAGCAATTTGACTAGCTGCTTCCGTCATACCGTAACTTTCAATTAAAGGAACGTTGAAACGACGATTGAATTCTTCGTGAGTACTTGGTAATAAAGGTGCCGAAGCAGTTCTGAGAAATCTTAAATTGTTGTCAGTGGGTTGTTCGTCACGTTGTAACAAAATGGCGATAATAGCCGGTGTGAGTGAGACCCAAGTTATCTTTTCACTACTGACTTCCTTCCAGAATAAATGGGCACTGAATTTTGGACGGAATAGTAATTGTCCATGAGATAAGCAGGTAGCTAAATTAGAGATTACCAAGGCATTGATGTGAAACATTGGCATCAAGATAAAAGTACTATCGTGACTGGTGAGTAACTCACTATCAATAACGTGGAAGGCACCAGCTAAGAGTTGATAATGTGTTAAACCGACCCGTTTAGGTTTTCCCGTTGTACCAGAAGTATGCATGATAACCGCCAATTGATCATCATCAGGAGTTTCATTAAGATGAGCAATGTGTTTGTTACGGATAAAGATTTGAACCTCAGATTCATGTAAAGTAGTTAAACGAGGTTGATTAGTAAAAGTATCTTTTAAGATGGAAAGTTCTTTAATGTTTTCATTTAGAATAATTGCTGAATAATGATATTGATCTTCCAGTTCACTGATTTGAATTTCAGTAGAAACGGGATTAATAGGTTGTACAATAGCACCAATATCCCAGAGACTTTGAATAACGATAGAGTAAGAAACTGAATTAGATAAGGCGACTAAGACGATATCGTTATGACCAATACCCTTGTTTTGCCAATAGTTTTTCCAAACATTTTCTTCTAAGTTAAGTTGACTACCCGTGTACCAGTGTTGACCGGCATCTTGCATCAAAGGACGAGAAGAGCCAGCAATCAATTGTTGTTTTAATCTTTCTGTAAGTTCTGACATAAGTAATACCAAGTCCTTTCACTTGTTTAATTGTTCGATTGAATAAACATAGTTTACAAGGAAGATGGCGAAGTAACTACTTAGGTTCGATAAGGTTTTTATAAGAAAATCTTAGAAAGAGGAGAGGGTTCCACAGACCCGGGAATTTCCGAGGATTTGCCTAAGTCCTGGAATCGCCCGCGAATTGTGCGAGCAATTTCAGGACTGTAGCAAACCGGAAGAAATTGGTCTGTGGAACCCGTTTAAGCAGCATACTTGAGAAACATAGCCAGACCGAGAAGATTTAAATCAATAAAAGAACTGCCGTCCTCCGCAAAAAGAAAATTTGTCTGGAACGCCATGGGCTGAGCCAATTTTCTTGTTGCTTCGGACTAAATCCAGCTTTGTTTATCAGTTATTGTAAAATTCAAACCAATAAAAAAATCCAATCCTAAGGAAGGATTAGATTTTATCAAAAGTAATTTTAAAAATACTACCACGAGGTTGATTATCCAAAACCTCGATAGTACCGTTATTCAATTTAACCAGTTGAGCCACGATAGATAGTCCCAGACCGCTACCCTTAATTTCGGTAGAGTGAGAAGTATCAACTCGGTAGAATCTTTGGAAAATAAGTTTTTTCTGATCATCGGGAATACCCATGCCTAAGTCAGCAACTGATAATTCAACCTTATCAGCGATATTTTTCAAACTTAAACTAATAGGGGTATTGTCATCAGAATATTTATTAGCATTATCCAAAAGAGCCACAATAATCTGTTTCAAGGTGTCACAATTACCTGAAATATGTAAGTCGGGATCAATGTCTAATTTCATTTCATGGGGAATAGATGGTTCATAGTGCTGACCGATTTGTTCAGTGATCTCTGATAGATTTTCATCCTGCAAAATGACTTTAGCTCGGTCGGCTCGAGACAAATGTAGGAGATTTTCAATTAAATTCTGCATTCTCAAAGATTCTTCGTCGATAAAATCAAGTGATTCAGGAATGACTTCGGGATGTTTGTCACCATGACGCTTGATTAGATTAATATTGCCTCGAACTGCCGCTATCGGTGTACGCAGTTCATGTGAAGCGTTAGAAACGAAATCTTTTTCACGTTGTAATCTTTGATTCTGAGCAGTCAGCAATTCGTTGAAAGCATTACCCAATTCATTGATCTCTTGAGGACTCTTGGGAACAGTTAGAGTTGGTTGATCGACTTCGGAATCTTTAATGGTACTTCTAGTTTCATTAACTAATTGAATAGTAGGGGCACTTAATTTGGCAGCTAATTGCTGAGCCCACCACGTTCCAAAACCCAACGTAATGAAGACAACGATACTGATAATGATGATTAGTAGAATCATACTATTGATCAGACGGTTCAAACTGACCCATATTTGATAAGTTGTGTTGGAATCCTTTTGTGAAAAGAATAAAAAAAATCCAAAACCGTCAACGTAAACAACGTTTTTACCAAAAATACTGAATTTCTTTTGAGCAATAAATTTTTTGGAAGCTGAAGAAGTCATGATAATCTGTCCTTCACGACCAGATGTTGCCGTAATGGAGGATTGATTAGTTTTAACTCTAATAACAGTATTTTGCTTGGAATGACGATTGTTCTGGTTGTTCCAGTGGATAAAACTGGGGATATCGTCAATATTAGCTCGATTCAAACTCATCATTTGTCCTTGAGCTTCGTGGACTGTCAGCAAAGATTGCTGCACACCAACAATAATTAAAATTAAGGCACTGATTGATAAAGTAATGATGATGACTAATTTTTTGATACCATTGTTAATTAATTCTTGATAAGTAAGTTGCTTGTCATTCATTCTGTCACGTCCTCGAGTGAGTAACCAACGCCTCTGATAGTTTGAATAAGAGGCTTATTTTTTTTGCCATCAATTTTACTTCGTAAGTAACCGACGTAGACATCAACGACATTTTGTTGACCTAAGAAATCTTCGCCCCAAACATTGTCTAATAATTCGTCACGAGTGAAAACTTTGCCAATATGTTGAAGGAAGAATAGCAAAAGATCGTATTCTCGTCTAGTTAATTGAACGATTTCGTTATTTCTTGTTACTTGATGTGATTTAGTATTCAAAATTAAATCAGCAATTTGATAGGTTTGGTCAGGTTCTGATAAATGTTCAGCGCGTCTTTGAATAACACGAACCCTTGCCAATAATTCTTCGATTTCAAACGGTTTGGTAATGTAATCGTCAGCACCATTATCTAATCCGGCAACCTTGTCACCAATGTAATCACGAGCTGTCATAACGATAACGGGAACTTGATCGTGTTTTCTGATCCGACGTAGAACTTCCATACCGTCGAGTTTAGGCAACATCCAATCTAATAGAATCAGTAACAAATCATTTTGATGTTTTTCATATAAGTCCATAGCTTCAGCACCATCATTGGCGATAACTGTTTTAAAATCCTCAAACTGTAATTCCTTACTAACGTAACTTGAAAGACTGCGTTCATCCTCAACGATTAAAATTGTGTTTTTCATCAATAAATCTCCCAATAATTATTTAGTTCATTATAAACATCTTTTATTAAAGAAAGCTAAAAATTCCATTGCGTATGATATTTGTTTCCGAGAAAACTGTGGGTAAGAGAATATATCATTTTTTTGAATCGGTTTATGTTACACTACCAATTGATCAGTTAAAAAGGATGACTTAAATGGAAAAAGCAATTGAGATTCTCAAAAAAAATAATTACAAGGTAACTAAACAGAGAACAGATTTAATTAGTTATCTCAAAAATTTTACAATTCACTACGTTGCCATCAACGATATTGTCAACTACATGCGCAATCTTTATCCCGGAATGAGCAATAATACAATTTATCGTAATCTAAAAGAGTTTGCAGATATTGGGTTAGTTGAATATCAGGAAAAAAATAAAACACTGGTAAAGTATCAATGTGATTTTGAACATCGTCATCATCATCACTTTGTCTGTAAAAACTGCGGTCGAGTGACAGAGTTAAAAGCCTGTCCAATTGAGTTTTTCACCGATCAATTACCAGGGTATACAGTTGAAGGGCATGCGATAGAAGTTTATGGATTGTGTGCTGACTGTACTAAGAAGTTGGAGAAGAAAGAAGCGTAGAGCCAATTCTCTTGTTGCTCCGGATTAAATCCTATTTTGCTAAGTAATATCATAAAATCTAAATAATAAATAAGAACGGTCTCTATTAAGTGATTCAAGTACAGGATATGTCTTGAATGCTTAATGGAGGCCGTTCTTTTTTGATTGATAGTTTGATTTTTTAGTGATTTAAGCGCCAGTTTTTATAACTTAACCCTAGGAAGTAAGCAATTACTTCAAAAGTTGAAATAAAGAAGGTTACGGGCCAATTTGTTATAAAGGCTAAGTATAATCCTAACCAAACTCCGATCAACGAAAGTCCCACTGAAACGATGATCATCTTTGGAACGGAGTGAACGATATATTTAGCGGTAGCGGCTGGTAATGTTAATAGTACGAAAACTAGTAATGAACCAACAATTTGAGCACCGATACTGACACTCAAAGCGAGAGTAACTAAGAAAGTAATTGAGAGTAGTCTGGTTTTAAGCCCAGCTGCTTGGGCACCAATGTGGTCGAAGGAATCAAAGGATAGAGGTTTGTAAAAAATGATGAAAATCAAGATGACAAAGATAGCCAAAATCATTAGTTGATGAACTTCTTTAGCACTGATACCGACGATACTTCCGAATAAAATATTTGTGGCATAACTACTTGATTCAGAGGATAACGATAAGAACAGAATTCCTAGACCTATGAATAATGAAGAAATGGCACTGATTGAAGCTTCACGTCGTGATGATTCAGTACTTAAACTACCGACAGCAATTGAACTAATTAGGGTGAAGAGAATCATTCCAGCTAAAGGAGAAATTCCAATTAAGATACCAAATGAAGCTCCAGCAAATCCAATTTCTGATAGTGTGTGAGAAAGAAATGACATATTTCTTGAAACTACGAAAACTCCCACTAATCCAGCTGTTATTGCAATGAAAGTACTGGCAATAAAGGCCTCACGCATAAATTCATATCCAAACATAAAATTACCCCTCCATCTCGAACATATCTTTAGAAACTTTTTGTACATCGATGGGCTCAATGGTCTTATTTTTAAAGAGAAGAGCTCGTTTGGTGTATTTTTTGGTTAAATCATAATCATGAGTGATGAAAATGACAGTTAGATGATATTTTTGATTCAATTCTTGAACTAAATCCATTAGTTGGGTTTTGACTTCTACATCTAAACTGGCCGTTGATTCATCCAAAATTAAAGTTTTAGGGTCATTCAGTAGTGCTTGAGCCAGATAAGCTTTTTGTTTTTCACCACCAGAGACCAAACCTAATGGTCGATCCTTGATTTCCGTTAGCCCAGTTCTTTGAAGAATTGTATTGATCAAATTATTATTTTGACGACGCTTTTCAGGATTTAACGTTACTTTTAGATTCAAACGAATGAATTGTTCAATACTGAGCGGATAATCAGAATCGATATTTCGGAACTGTGGAACGTAACCAATCGTTTGTCCGGAAGTCTTGATGGTTCCGCTAGACGATTTTTCTAAGCCAATAATTATTTTAACTAAAGTGGTTTTACCTGAACCATTGGGACCGACAAGACTGATGAAGTCACCATCATTAATTTGAAAATTAAGGTTCTCAAAGACTAATTGATTGCCAAATCTTTTTGATAAATTTTCTGCTTTAATCATATGTTATTTCTCACTTTGTAAAATTTTGTTGAGGTCCTTATATTGTGATAACATCCATTGTTTATAAGTTTTACCCTTAGGGAGAGTCTCTGTAACCTTTAGAATCGGGATGTTATTGGCTTGAGCCTTTTTGACAAAATTATTGATGATCTTGCTGTCAGTCTGTGTGTTAAGGACGAAGAAAGCAATTTTCTTATTCTTGATACCTTGGTTCATCTGTTTAATGTTGGCTGGAGTTGGATCTGTACCATTCTCAATAGCTTTTTCGAAGGATTTGTTAGCAACCTTAAAGCCGGTCGATTTCAGTGAGTAATCGAAAACTGGTTCACTGACATAAACATTTTTGTTTTTGGAATTTTGTGATTTTTGACGTAACTTAGTTAATTCATTTTGAATAGGTTGAAGAGAACTGATATATTTTTGAGCATTGTTTTCGAAATAAGTTTTGTCGTCGGGATATTTTTTAGCTAATTCTTTGGCTAAATATTTAGCATACTTAGGCATAGTCTGTGGCTCGTACCAAATATGAGGATTGTCACCGACCTTTTTATTCATGACATTTTCACCAATTTTGATGTAAGTACTATTGTCATCTTGATTCAATTTGTTCATCCAAGAGTCATAACCTAAACCGTTAGCAACGGTGATATCTGCATTGCTAACTTGCTTGGCCACATTAGTGGTTGGTTCGTAGTCATGGGGATCAATAGCGGGATTATTAATAATAGAAGTAACAGAACCCTTGTTACCTACAACGGCTTTAGCGACTTCAGCGTAAAAATCAGTAGTAGTAACGATTTTAATTTTAGAATCATTAGACTTAGTGGCTGATTTATTTGAACAGCCAGTTAAAACAAATAGAAAAATTAGAAGAGAGAAACCTAGTAGACGGTATTTTTTTAAATGCATATTAAAACTCCTTAATGATAAATATTACTATTCAATCATAAATTAAGTGTCTTTAAATGTAAATGATAATATTTATCATTTACTCTGTTACCAAAAAATAATTATAACTCCTTATAGCACAGAAAAAACTAAAATCCCAACATTGTGCACCAAAAAAGCCTGCCAATTCGTGATTGAATTGACAGGCCACGTTTACTTATTCAGAATATTTTTGAATATTTTTAGCCAATTTAATTATTCTACTTTTAATGTCATCACGAGCGTCACGAAAATCTTCCATAACTTCCGTTTCATCACCAGTACTTTCAGCGGGATCATTGATAGGCCAATGTAGCCAACGAGTTGACTGGGGAATAATACATTTATCGCGTGCTTCACCACAAAGAGTCACGACAAGATCGGCTTGATTCATAAAGTCATTGTCGATTAATTTGGATGTTTGTTGTGAAATATCAACACCATCCTCAGCCATAACTTTAACAGCTAATGGATTGAGACCACCAATGCGGATACCAGCACTTCTAACGTCCCATGTTGGTAAATATTTCTTAGCATAACCTTCAGCTATTTGACTCCGACAGGAGTTTCCGGAACAAAGAAAATATAATTTTTTATTCATTATTTTTTATTCCTAGTTTGATTTGACATTCAGGGCAGAGACCATAAACTTCCATGTGATTACCAGAAATCATGTATCCAGAAATTTCAGCGGTCTTTTCTTCGAGCCCTTTTTCGGTATCACTGAAACCTGGATACGTAACGTCTACAATACGTCCACAATTAGTACAAATAGCGTGGTAATGGGGTGTTCCGAAGTAATCATAGTGAGTACTTCCGTCACCATTTTGAAGCTCCACGACTAAATGGTGGTCAACAAAGGTATTGAGGGTATTATAAATCGTAGATGCCCCCATATTAGGTAGTTCTTTACCTAAGGCATCACGAATTATTTCAACAGTAGGATGATTATGATGACTAACTAAGTAGGCCAAGATAATGTGACGTTGGGGAGTAACCCGAAGCTTGTGATCCTTTAGGATTTGTAACGTTTCTTCCATTACGGCATTACTAGCCATGAGCAATCTTCCTTTCTACTTGAGAATCATTACAAGGTAATTATATTACTAAAGTTTGAAGAATGGCAATAATTTGAGTTTAATTGTGAAACCATTTTAATGACGTGAATAGTTTACTTTTCAGAAAATAAGCGTTATTATGTATTCGTTAATAGATGAGAACCATTCCAATGTAATGAAAAATTAAGGAGTGAGCACCATGCCTAAGACAAAGAAGAAACAGAGCTTAGCCGAGAAGATCAACGTAATGCGTGCCAGTGTAATGGGCGCTAATGATGGAATTATTTCTGTTGCCGGAATCGTTATCGGTGTTGCTAGTGCACAAAGTAATAATCATGCTATTTTTCTATCTGGAATTGCCGGTATGTTAGCCGGAACCATTTCAATGGCAATGGGTGAGTGGGTTTCTGTAAGTACGCAACGTGATACTGAAAAACGTGCGATTGAAAAGGAATCTGCTCAATTAGATGGTCATTATGATGAAGAATTTGGCTATATCCGCGACAAATATCAAGCTACTGGTATTTCAAAAGAATTAGCTACTCAAGCCACAACGGAAATGTTGAGCGATGATCCTTTAGATGTGGCAGTTCGTGAAAGATATGGCTTCAATCCCAAGGAACAAACAAGTGCCATCGCGGCGGCATTGGCTTCGATGATTTCGTTCCCAACAGGATCAATTTTACCTTTGGTATCAATTACGATGTTTCCTCAAAATATTAAATTATTTGCGACTGTGATTGCCGTTATTATCGCTTTAATGATTACAGGATACGCTGCTGCAACTCTTGGTGGAGCTAAACGTAGCAAGGCTGTTATTAGAAATGTTGTTTCAGGATTGTTAACAATGTTTGTAACTTATGCAATTGGATCACTATTTGCACATTAGTAAGGAGGAAGAAGAATGAAAACTATGTCAGTTTCAAAACCAAAGAAGCAAAAGAAAACAATGGCGGAACGTTCGAATACCCTTCGTGCTGGTGTATTAGGATCTAATGATGGGATTTTAACCGTTGTCGGAGTACTATTTTCCGTTGCTGTTGCTACAACCAATACCTTTACAATTTTTATTGCCGGTTTGTCAGATCTTTTAGCATGTGCTTTTTCAATGGCTTCTGGGGAATACGCCTCAGTTAGCTCTCAAAAGGATACTGAAAGAGCTGCAATTGAAAAAGAACGTGAATTGATCAAAACTAATTATCAAGACGAACTAGACGTAGTAGCTAATTACTATGTAGAACGTGGCGTTAAAAAAGATACTGCTAACAGCATTGCCAAAGAATTGATGGAAAAAGATGCTTTAGGAACAGTAGTAAGAGTTAAGTATGACCTACAATTAGGACATTACATGAGCCCATGGGATGCAGCCTTCTCATCATTAGTGTCAGCTGCGTCAGGTGGTATTTTCCCATTAGTAGCAATGACATTGTTACCAGCAGCAATAAAATGGCCAGGAACAATATTAGCCGTAACATTATCAGTTGCTCTAACCGGATATTTAAGTGCCAAGTTAGGAGACGGATTAGTTAAAACCGCCATTATTAGAAATGTTATTGTAGGAATAATTACCATGGCAATACACTATTCAGTCGGATTAATGCTATAAAGCAGAGAGCGAAGCAAGCCCGGGAATTTCCGAGGATTTGCCTAAGTACTGAAATCGCCCGCGAACTATGCGGGCAATTCCAGTACTGTAGCAAACCGGAAGAAATTGGCTTGCGCAGCTCGTTTCCACTATATTGCCAAGTACATTGGTTATTCTAAAATAGAAGGAAAACACATTACGGAATGAAAGAACTACAACATTAAATAAAATAGAAGAAAAAATAGGATGTACCCAATCAAAAGAAGAAAGGGTAGCATCCTATTATTTTGTCTTCAACATAAGATCCAAAGATTTTTGTAATTCGGCCAATTGTTTTTCGTCAGTACAATTAGAGTTGCGACGAATATTTTGTGCGATAACTAATTTCATGGCCTTATCGACACTAGACTTAACAGCGGATAATTGCATAAGGACCTCATTACAAGCCTTACCTTCATCCATCATTCTAAGCACAGCATCAAGTTGACCACGAGAACGTTTAAGACGACTAGTAATTTTTTTACTAGCAACTTCTTCGGGCGTTTGTGTCATAATTAACCTCCCAAATTGATTTCATGTCATAATTATACCTATGCGGGTACCGGGTAGCAAATAATTACTTTATTTTTTCCTTAATCATTGATAAAACAAAATAGTTGCCAAAAATTACCCTAGGGGGTATATTATTTTACATAGATATGAGAAGGAGATTGAATGATGGCTAATATTACAGAATTATCAGATAAGACATTCAATGACGAGACAAGCAAAGGTCTAGTTATTACAGATTTTAATGCAGACTGGTGTCCTCCATGTAAAATGATGAACCCAATTCTTGAGAAGTTATCATCAACAGATGAGTTAGGCGATAAGATCAAGTTTACATCAATGAATGTAGATCATAATCCAGATACACCAAATAACTTTGGAATCCAAGGAATTCCTACATTTATCATCAAGAAAGATGGTAACGTAGTAGGACGTATGGTTGGATATCAACCAGAAGAGAAGTTCCGTTTAGAACTAGAGAAATATATGTAGAGAGCGGAGCAGGGGCGGTCAGCCCACGAGGATTTGCCTAAGAATTGGAATTAGCCGCTGAACTTGCGGATGATTTCAATTCTGTAGCAAACCGCAATGGGTTGCCCCTGCGCAGCTCATTTAAAACAGAGAGCGAAGCAAGCCTGGTTAGATTCTGAGCAATTTGCAGGACTTTGCGAAATGACTGCGCAGCAGCCAGTTTGTGAAGTCAGGCAAAGCACAGGAATCTGGCTTGCATAACTCGTTTTCACTACAAACCATAGAACCATGGTTATTAAAAAAGTAACCATTCTACTCCAAGATTAAAAGCTCCTCCAAAAGAAATTGTTAAACCAATAAATATAAAAACTACTTAAATATAAGAAATACACTAAAAATTAGACGAATATAAGTAATAAAGTATGGGCAAATCAGTAGGCGGGTTTGCCCATTTTTTTGTCCTTAAAATGAACTTTTGGCACGTAAAAATAAATTAGAACTTAATTGTAAATAGCTACAAATGTTGGTGCTATAATGATCCTGAAAAATAATAGAGGCGATTATTATGATGCAATTTGGAAAAAAAGTTAGTCTCAGACCATTATTGATTAGTCTGATTATTGGTTTTATACCCGGCAATGTTGCTTATGTATTTTCTCAAAATGGATGGGTAGGTTTTTTCATTGGACTTTGTTTCTTCAGTATTATATTTTTTGCTCATTATTACCCAGAATTACCTGAATTGTTCAGTTACTGGCAATTCGATGGCGAAACTCTTAGATACAATAATATGACTAGTCCCAAGAAGAGATTAGGTATGATGCTTTTTCCGAGTTTTACTAAAATGGATACAATTAAAAAGAATCAGATAAAGTCAGTTAAATTGATGGGAAATGTTCAGAATCAAACAGAACTTCCTTCAATGGTGCCATTTTCTAATGCTTATAGTATTTTCTATTCTCGCTTGTCAATGATGAAGAACCCTGTAGGCATTGAGATTACAACTACTGACAATAAGAAAATTCATTTGAATGCTTCCAGAGATTACGCTTATAACAAAGAAAAGACGGTTAAAGAAATTAATAGTTTTATGGGTGATTTCTCAGGCTTGAAGAGTGTATAAGGATTTGTCCCAATTGTCATAAATACTTTGAATCTGAATATTTTTTCATAGTAAAACGTGGTATATTGTCATATGGAAAAACGGTTACATAATTTATTCAAAGGGATGATGAATAATGGATGATGTACCAAAGACGGTTGAACAAATAAGCTGGTTTGAGGGAGAAATCATTACGATTGATTTTGGTCGCTCAGTTGAATTTGATCCAAAACAGTATTCGGAACTAACTAAGTTGGGGCGCTGGATAGATGCTGATGATCTATCGAAGTTTTATTTAGTTAAAAAGGCTGAGGCAGTCTTTCCGGATGATACTATCAATCAAGTTTTAGGTAGGTTGAACTTGAATGGTTACGAATTGATTCACAGTAACGCTACATATGCATAAGATTAAACTAAATAGGAGCAGGTAATCGTAATTGATTACTTGCTCCTATTTGTTATTGAAAAGTTACATATTTTTGATCCAGATATTTTCAAAAAATGAAATTGTATTTTCAGCAATCATATAATTATTGTCAAAAGTGGTCGTCATATCATGTTCCATAATGATTTTGTATCCTAATCCATGAGCCATGATAATCGTGGCGTTACAGCAATATTCTGTTTGAGCACCACAGATTTCGATTGTTTTGATGCCATTATCCTTGAGAACCTTTTCCAAATCAGTTTTGTAAAAGGCATTAGGATGAGTCTTCTCGACAATTTTGTCGTCATCTTTTCGGTCTAATTTGTCGGATAGTTGCCACAAATCACTGTCACGTTCTAGGTCTTGGTCGTGATGCTGAATAAAAATGATAGGCAAATTAGCTTGTCGATATTCTTTGATACGTTGATTGATATTATTAATCAGATTATTGAAATTGTAACTATATTGTTGAGCTTTCTGCATATCTATAACTAAAAGTGCTTCCGCCATTTTTGGCATAAGACCACTTCCTTAAAGTTTTTTTATAACTTGAGACTAACATTAACGTAATCAATATGGAAGCGATATCCGTTGCTTTTCATCGCATTAAAAAATTGGCGACTGTGATTAATTCGTTTTATAATGGGGAATAATAAATTTTAAGGTAAAAAAATGAAAAAATTAAAAATAGTTTCTATTATTATAGGTGTAATTCTTGTCATTGTTTTGGCGATAGGGGGAGTTTTCGTCTACCGGACTCAACAAGCGTTGAATTCTTTGGATACAAATAAAACCAGTGTCTCGCAGAAGATCAGTCAAGGTAAGCCGTTTTCTATCTTACTTCTAGGGGCTGATACAGGGGCTGACGGTCGTGTTGATCGTGGTAACTCGGATACAATGATGTTATTGACTTTGAATCCAAAGAAAAAGAATACCGTTGCCTACTCGATTCCACGTGATGCTTTGGCTGAAATGGTCGGCGATAAGCAAAAGAATGTTCAAAAAATCAATGCGGCATACAATATTGGTTTGTCCGATATGGCTAAAAACACAGTTGGTAGTTTACTAGGTGTGCCAGTTGATTATCACGTTGCAATCAACATGGATGCATTGAAGAAGACAGTTGACTTTGTTGGCGGTGTAACGGTTAAAAGTGATTTGAAGGTTTCTTTTGACGGTATAACGATTCCTAAAGGAACACATCATTTGAACGGTAAACAAGCATTAACTTATGCTCGAATGCGTTATCAAGACCCACGTGGTGACTATGGTCGTCAAGTTAGACAGCAACAAGTTTTAAAAGCGGTTGTTGATAAATTAGAATCACCAAAATACTTAGTGAAGATTCCAGATTTGATTAAGGATTTAGGTAAGGATATAAGCACAGATTTAACTTCAAAAGAAATCGATGAGATTATTATGAAATATCATAGTAGTGCTGACAATATGGACTTTAATCAGATTCAAGGGAAAACGGCTTGGATCAATCAAAGTTCTTATCAAATCTTACCAACTTCAACTATGCAAAATGCCTCTAATAATTTGAGAGATAACCTAGGTTTGGAACCTCAAACTTTGAGTAATACTGAAACAAAACTGAATGCTAAAAATAAAAAATTCTTCGCAGATGAAGATGATATTGACTATGATACATTTGGTTTAGATACTACGCATTATACTGATAGTACTTATTAAGAAAACAAAAAATAACGACATCTATTTAGAATATAATCTTCCGGTACCTTAATATGGAAAATTGAATTCTTGTAATAGATGTCGTTTTTTATTTTTAAATTATTTATAGCGTTATATCGGCAGTGATTGAACTGGTTTTGTAAGGGAAACGAGATTCAGAAATTTCGAATGGCTGGCCATCGTCAAGATAACTTAATTGACGGATAACTAGGACAGGTTGTTCTACTTTAGTAGCAATACCATTTTCAACGTCTTCTTCAGTAGCGGCCCCGGCACTAATGATTCTGTGTGAGCCCTCAATACTTAAACCATCTTTTTGAAGATGGGCATAGATTGAACCCTCAAGGACAGTTTTAGTCAACGTCGTAATGGAAGTAGGCATAATAGTATGTTCATACGCGAAGACTTCACCATTAACGAAACGTACACGACGAATAACATAGACTGGCTCGGTTGGTGCAATGATTAATTGGTCAGCTTCTTTAGCAGTAGGAATGCGAGCCGATAATTCGAGAACTTTACTGGTAACTTTTTTACCTTGGTTAGTTAAAGTAGCACCAAATGGCTTATCAATGGGTGAAACCTTTCCAAATTTACTGGAATTTTTTCCCGGTTCGTAATCTTTTTTTACGAAAGTTCCAGAGCCACGCTTTGAATAGACCATACCTTCAACTATTAAAAGCTGTAGTGCCTTATGAACGGTAATTCTTGTTGTATTGTAATCTGCTGCAATTTGGTTTTGGTCGGGCATCAATTCCCCGGGTGCGTATTTTCCGGAATTGATCTCTTTTCTTAAACCGTCAGCAACTTCCTTATATTTGTACGCCATGATATCTTCTCCTAAAACTCACTCTTCGTCCTAAGTTTAGCATTAAAATAAAAGTTTTTCGCTTTAATTTAAAAGTATATACTTTTTCAAAATAAAGTGTTTACATGATGAAAAAATATTGTATACTGTAAACGTATTCAAAAAACGTGGGGTGAAAAAAATGACAAATAAATTACCGGAAAACTTCTTTTGGGGTAATTCAACTTCAAGTATGCAAACTGAGGGTGCTTGGAATGTCGATGGTAAAGGTAAATCCGTTTATGATGTAAGACCTGCTACAGAGAATTCTTCCGATTGGCACGATGCTATTGATGAGTATCATCGTTACAATGAAGATTTTGATTTGATGGCTAAGCAAGGGATGAACTGCTATCGTTTCCAAATTTCTTGGAGTCGTGTAAATCCTACTGGCGATGGTGATTTCAATGAAGAGGGTATTGAATTTTACAATAAATTAATTGATGCCTTGTTAGCAAAGAACATTACACCGATGATTTGTTTGTATCATTTCGATATGCCATTGAATCTGGCTGAGAAATATAATGGATTTTTGTCACGTCATGTAGTGGATGCATTTGTTCGTTATAGTACTGAAATGGTTAAACGTTTTGGTGATCGTGTAAAATATTGGATTACGTTTAATGAACAAAATCTTTATTCCATGAGTGAAGCTTTCAGAATTGCCGGTTATTTAAAGGGTGACGAAACTGACGACGAATTATATCAAATCAGTCATCATGTTATGTTAGCTCATGCTGGTGTAGCTAATTACATTCATGAGAATACTGATTGTTTAATCGGTGGGATGTTGGCATACAGTGAGGTTTATCCAGCATCACCAAATCCTAAAGATATTTTGTACGCGCGTCAAATCAATGAATTTCTTAACCGTAATTTGTTGGACGTATTCGTTTATGGACGTTATTCAAATGAAGTTTTGACCTTTGTTAAAAATCATCATATTGATATGGACTACCAACCGGACGATGACAAAGTTTTGATCAAGGTAACATCTGATTTCATTGCTTTCAGTTATTACCGTAGCGATACGATCAGTTCTGAAATGGTTCCTGAAGGAACACTTCCTAATTATTACCTTGATAAAGGTGTTAAGAAGAACCCATTTTTGGAGATATCAGAATTTGGTTGGCAAATTGATCCATTAGGCTTCAGAGATATTTTGACAAAAGTCTACAACGAATATGGTGTACCAATGTTCCCAATTGAAAATGGAATCGGTGTTCGTGAAGAATTCGATGGCAGTGAAATTGAGGATGACTATCGTATTAAATATCATCGTGACCATATTCAAGCTATGGAAGACGCAATCTTTGAAGACGGCGTTGAAGTCTTAGGTTACTTGGGATGGGGGTTAATTGATATTCCTAGTTCAAGTGGAAATATGGACAAGCGTTACGGAACTGTTTACGTCAACCGTACGAACCATGATCTTAAGGATATGAAACGTGTGCCAAAGAAGAGTTATTGGTGGTTGAAGCACGTTATTGAGACTAATGGGGGTGATTTATCAGATTTGAAGTAAGTAATTGATTTAAAAAACTTTTTCGGGGGCGAAAGTATGTCATTACAGAATTCAAAAGCTGCGGATAAATTTGCAACATTTGCAGCCAAAATGGGTGCCCAAATTCATTTACGTTCATTACGTGATGCGTTTGCCACTATCATGCCGCTTTATATCCTTGCTGGATTAGCGGTTCTATTAAATAACACAGTCTTTACTTGGATTTTCAAGGGTAAGACATTATTGCATGTTCAATATTGGGGAACCTTATTGAGTAATGCGACACTAAATATTTCAGGTATTTTAATTGCAGCTATGATTGGTTACTGCTTAGCTAAAAACAGACGCTTTGATAATCCAATTTCTGCTGCATTAGTATCAATGTCTGCTTTGGTAACAATGATGCCAAACACAGTTAAATTGATTCCAGATGGTGCTAAAAAAGCAGTCGATGTTTCAGCTGTTTTACCATTTACTAACTTAGGTACAGGGGCAATGTTCGCCGGTGTTATCGTTGGTTTGATTGCTACTGAGGCCTTTGTCAGAATTTCTAGAATTAAGAAATTACAAGTTCACTTAGGTGAAAATGTTCCACCAGCTGTTGGTAAGTCATTCGATGTTTTGATTCCTATGATCATCGTTTTATCATGTTCAGCTATTATTTCAGCACTACTTTACAATTTATCAGGAATGAACTTGATCAATTTGATCACAACATTCATTCAAGAACCACTTCGTCATATCGGAACAGGTATCTGGGGAGTTATTATTCTTTACTCACTAGGTAACTTACTCTGGTTATTCGGTATTCACCAATCAGTTATTTACAGTTCAATTCTAGAGCCACTTTTGATCATCAATATTACACAAAATATTGCCGCATACAACGCTGGTAAAGCAATTCCTAATATCATCAACGTTTCCCAAGTTCAAACTTATGGTTTGATGGGTGGTTCCGGTTCAACACTTTGTTTACTAGTTGCTACATTCCTAGTTGGACACAGTGCCGTAACTAAGAACGTTGCTAAATTATCAATTGCACCTGGATTCTTTAACATCAACGAACCTGTTATCTTCGGTTACCCAATCGTTTATAACATTTCACTAGCTATTCCATTCGTACTTGTACCTGTTATGGGTCTTGTAATTAGTTATGTAACAACTGTATTAGGTTGGATGAGCCCTTGTGTTATTCAAGTTCCATGGACTACGCCAATTGGATTCAGTGCTTTCCTAGCTACAGCTGGTGACTGGCGTGCTGTTGTTATTCAACTGATCACCTTTGTATTAGGCGTTCTAGTATACATTCCATTCGTTATGATCAACGATAAGGTTCTTTCAAAGGAAAACCAAGATATGGACGTCAAAGAAGCTTAATTAGATGTTTTAATCACTTAACTTATACTCTATGAATTTAAAAATTCATAGAGTATTTTTTTGTTTAAAAAAGTTAATTAACTTGGTGGATAATGTGTGAAATTAATATGCCATCTGTAGTGAATGCTAATAATAGATAGATAAGAAGTCAGTTTCATGACACTAATTATTAATAAAAGTACACCTTAAAAAATGAACAAAGTTTTGTATATATAATGAAACTCTCAAACTAATTAATGATTAGTCAAATCATAGAGGTACTTTATTCATATTCTTTGAAGAAATAGATATGAAAACAACAGACCAGAAATTTATGAAAAAGTTTGTGATAAATATGGCTTTATTAGTAAAAAGCTAATATACGTATATTTAAAATTAAAATTCTTAGACCATGATTAATAAAAGACAAGCGCCAAACCCTATGCTAAATAGGAAAGACAAGTGTTTACTAACTGTGAACACTCTGAAAAAGTGTTGTTTATGTTTGAAATGTTAATGTGAGCTATGTCACAAAATTCTATTGATTTTTGCAAATGTAACCGTTATCATGAAAATGAATCGACAGAAAAAAGGAGGAAATTAATACTCATAGGTGTTGTTTATGAATAAAGGCTATGAAGAACCTTCTATAAATAATTGGAATTATCACAAAAGAGTCAAGTGTTTTCCCCTAGTGGTTTTGGGATAGCATAAGTTGACTTAAGGGGAGGTATCGAGATGAAAAAGAGTTTATCTCAGTCCGCTTACGGTGGTGTATCGGGTGAAAAATATGTACCGTATGTGACTGATAAAGATAATCACGGTGGCAGCTCAGTCGTTATGATTATGGGTGCCATACTAGCAGTTATTTTTGCCGCTTCAACAGCATATTCTGGTATGAAAGCTGGATTAACCGTTGCTGCGGGGATTCCAGGATCAATTATTGGTTCTGGACTTATTGCCGCCTTTGCTAAAAAGAAAGGCATGCTGGGTAAGAATTTACTCCAAGGAATGTCCAGTGGTGGTGAATCTATTGCCAGTGGAATGATTTATGTTTTACCTGCCATTATCATTATTGGTGGCCGGGTCAACTTTATTGCCGGAGTTTTAGTTGGGGCTTTGGCTGTACTGTTTGCAATCGGAACGGCTTCACTGGTTGAAAACTACTTGGTAGTTGAAGAACACGGAAAATTAGTTTATCCAGAATCTATGGCTATTTCTGAAGCTTTGGTTGCCTCCGAAGCCGGAGGGGATTCCTTGAAATTTATGGGAATTGGTTTTGGAATTGGTGGTTTATTGACACTTTTGACAACTCAAGTTTTTGGTTGGGTTAATAGTGTAATCACTTATGTTGGTAATTCTTTCTATCGTTGGAAGATGTCGACTGAAGTCAATCCAATGTTAGCTGGTATTGGATTCGTGGTTGGACTAGATGTTTCTTTAACGATGTTTGCTGGTTCAATTCTATCTAACTTTGCTATAACGCCATTAATTGCTAACTTTACTCAAATGGCAACTAACAATGCTAAAGATTGGAACGATGTGACAATTGCTGTAAATCAAATGGGTGTTGACCAAGTTGCCGGTTCTTATTCGAAATACATTGGTGCCGGTATGATGCTCTGTGGTGGTATTGTCGGAGCCATTAAGTTGATTCCTGTTATCGTCACATCAATCAAGAAAACTTTGAATGCTAGAAATGGTGGCAGTGATGATCGTAATATGTTAGGTATTTGGTCATTAGTTATTGCTGTTATTGCAATTTTTGTTGTTGGATTCTTCATTTCTGGCAACATCGCCATGGCTATTGTAGGCGGTATTCTTTCTATTATTTTGGCACTATTATTCGTAATTGTTTCCGCTAGATTGGCTGGAACAATTGGTTGTTCAAATGCGCCAGTATCAGGGATGACCATTGCTTCACTAGTTATCATGACATTAGTCTTCGTTATCTTCGGATGGAAGAGTAATGCAGATAATCAAATTCTTCTATTATTTGGAGTCTTCATTGTTACTGCCATTTCAGTTGGTGGTGCTTATATGCAGACTCAAAAAGTTAGTTATGTCATTGGTGGCAACAAGAATGAAATGATGAAGTATTTCATGGTTGCTGCAATGATTGGTGTCATCGTGGTTGTCGGAACGACTGTACTTCTTGAACCTCAATTAAAAATTACAGGTTCAAATCCACCATTTGGTTTACCACAAGCTAATTTAATTGCCACTTTGACAACTGGTATCATGTCAGGAAATCTTCCTTGGATCATGATTATTATCGGTGTTGTCATGGCTATTGTTTGCTGGATGTTAGGTCTATCAATTATGACTGTTGCTTTAGGATTCTATCTACCAATCTCAACAACTTCAATTATTTTAGTTGGTGCCTTAATCAAATTATTGATTGATAAAGTTACAAAAGATAAGGCTCTAAAAGACAGACGTATCCAAAGTGGTGTCAGTTTATCATCAGGTTTAATTGCTGGTGGTTCAATTATTGGTTTAATCGGAATTATTCTACATGTGACCGGTGTGCTTGGAGATAAAGCTCCAGCTGGATTTGCCGGTAGTAACGAAATGGGACTGATTTTGTTGGCAATCTTAGTAATTGCTATCGTAGCTCCATTGTTAAATATCAAGAAGGAAACAAATAAGTAAGGGGCGATGGAGATGGCTAAACGTCCAGAATTAACTGAAGAAGATTTGAAACACATGGTATTTCAGAAGAATCCTGAAGTTACCTATAAGAAAAAAGCAGGAATTGTAACAATTGTTCGCGAACAGAATCATCCGATTCAGAAGCTTTTCCGTAAGTTACACATGCATATTCCTGAAAAATCTTATTTAGAGATGGATGAATATGGTAGCTATGTTTTTACTAAGGTTAATGGACGTCGCAATGCTTACGAAATCGGAAAAGAGCTTGCTGAAAAGTTTCCAGACGCCGATAAGTATCGTTACACAAGATTGATTTTGTTCCTGCAGCAAATTGAGAGTGTCGATCACCTAATAGAACGAGTATCATAATAATTAAATAATCATAATTTTTATTAATGGGGGATATTAAAATGACAGATCGTATTGAATTATCAGCATGTACATCAATCATGGTTGGTAAGAAAGCTTCGATGGATGGAGCAACTTATATTTCAAGAAATGAAGATCGATTGAATGCTATTTATAGAAAACGTATCATCGTTCAACCAGCTGTTTCTGGACGTGACGAAACTTATGTTTCACCATATAACAAGATGACAGCACCATATCCTACAAGTGGCTATCGTTACACGTCAACACTTGATGCCAACCAAAGTACAGGACCTAACGAAGAAGATGGTTTCAATGAAAAGAACGTTGGTATGAGTGCTACTGAAAGTGTTTACGCTAATGAAAAAGTTTTAGCTTTTGATCCATACGTAAAGAATGGACTAGCTGAAGATTCACTTGCAACCTTAGTTTTGCCATACATTAACTCAGCACGTGATGGAGTTAAATATCTTGGTAGATTAGTTGCTAAATATGGTTCTGCTGAAGGTAATGGACTTCAATTCAATGACAAAGATGAAGTTTGGTACATGGAAGTAGTAACAGGACATCAATGGGTTGCCGTACGTATTCCTGATGACTGCTATGCCGTAGCCGCTAACCAAGTAGCCATTCAAGATATCGACTTCAACGATCCTGACAATTACATGTGGGCCGATGGAATCCAAGAATTTGTATCAGAACATAACTTGAATCCAGACTTCGACCGTTGGGACTTCAGACATATTTTTGGAACAGATACCGAAAAAGACCATCATTACAACACACCAAGAGTATGGTTTGCACAACGTTATTTGAACCCATCAATTGAACAAGATCCAGAGTCAGCAGAACTACCATTTATCAGAAAAGCCGAAAAGAAGATTGCTGTAGAAGACATTCAATATCTATTGAAGTCACATTACAACGAAACAAAATACGATCCACTAGGCAGTGGTAGTGAACATGACAAGAAGACATATCGTGCTATTTCACTATCAAGAACAGCCAACTCCCATATCCTTCAAATGAGAGATTCAGATAAGAATGGAGCAGCCGGAGTAGAATGGACAGGATTCGGAATTCCAAGCTTCTGCCCACAAGTACCATTCTTTACAAATGCCAATGACATTGATGAGTCATACAGCTACACACCAGAGAAGATGGATCTAAAGAGTGCATATTGGATGTATGAAGCCTTAGCAATGGTAGTAGAAAGTCACTACAAAGAATTCGTAGAACCAAACCTAGATTATCAAAAAGCATTGTCAGAATGGGCAAGAAGAAAGATTGCAGCAGTAGATGAAAAAGCAGTCAAAATGACAGGAGATGCCCTAACAGATTACCTAACAGAGCAAAACCATGAAATTGTAAAACATTACAATGAAGAGACAATGAAACATCTAGCAGATTTGGTAACACAAGGAACAGAGTTAAGTAAGTTAACATTCAAGATGGATCCAAATCTTTAGAGAGCGAAGCAGGCCCGCTTAGATTCTGAGCATTTGCAGGACTTTGCGAATTGGCTGCGTAGCAGACAGTTCGTGAAGTCAGGCAAAGCACAGGAATCTGGCCTGCGCAGCTCG
>NZ_LNUA01000062.1 GCF_009764355.1 Companilactobacillus bobalius
ATTGCGCTCGAGAAATATTGCTTGGATAATCTGGCATGACAAACTCCTCAGTCGGTTTTCCACAATTCTACCAGATTCAGCAGATACTAGACAGGTTCTTAGACGTACTTGGGGCCATCATTGGGATTTGTATTTTAACGTGGGTTCAAATTCCTAACAATGAAAAAATTGATCAGCCAATGCATGTGCTCCACAACACCCGCTTGGGGATCAAACAACTTACGAACAACAAGGGCTTGTGGTACATTACGTTGATCGGCGCCGTCTTCACACTAACCTACATGCCTGCTGCCAGCATGTATCCACTCATGACCATGAAATACTTTCAGGGAACCGTTAGTCAGGCTGGCTTAATTGAAGCCATTTATTCAACTGGCATGCTAATCGGCGGCACTATCATTGGCCTCTTTGGTAAGTGGCAGGACCGGATGAAGCCCGTAATCATCGCGTTTTTCCTGGTTGGCATTCCAACCGGTATTAGCGGCATTTTGCCAAGTAACCAAACCGGATTTTTATGGTTCGCAGCTTTAAACATCATTGAAGGAATTGCGACCCCATTTTTTACAACGCTTTTAATGGCAATGATTCAACAAAGTTATCCAGCAGAAGAGTTAGGGCGGATTCTAGGCGTTTTGAATTCTTTGTTGAATCTAGGTGAACCAATTGGCTTAATTTTTGCCGGTCCCCTAGCTGATGTGATTGGCATTGAACGCCTATTTGTGATTGCAGGAATCGGTGCTGCCATTTGCGGGGTGGTCGCGGTGTTAATGCCAATTACCAGGCAATATGACATTAGGCTGCATCAAAAATTGGCGAAATTAACTGAGCAACCAGATAAGTAATTAACATGATGATCAAAAAGAGGAGAAAGACCAGACTACCAGCTGATCTTTCTCCTCTTTTTGTCATCACTTAATTACACGTTTTTAATCTTTTCACCAGTCAATCCCATCGCATTAATTGCCACGATAATTGTCGACATCGCCATGACCACAGCACCAACGGCTGGGTCTAGAATGATTCCAATAAATGACAACACACCGGCAGCGAGTGGAATTGCGACAATATTGTAGCCTGCTCCCCACCAGAGATTTTGAACCATTTTCCGATTTGTGATTTTAGCCAAATCAAGAAAATGTAAAATATCGCTGGGTTCTGATTTAACCAACACAACATCAGCGGAATCAATGGCAACATCGGTTCCGGCACCAATTGCAATTCCAATATCGGCCGCGGCAAGACTTGGTGCGTCATTTACGCCGTCACCAACCATGATGACGTGATTGCCCTTTGCTTGATAATCAGCAATAATCTTTTGCTTATCATCTGGTAATAGGCCTGCATGGAATTCAGTCAATCCTAGTAAGTTAGCAACGTGTTCCGCGGCTTTTGGATTATCGCCAGTGAGCATTACGGGGGTAATTCCTCGCCTCTGAAGACCACTAATTAATTCCTTAGCACCCGCTTTGATGGTGTCGCCTTCAGCAACCATTCCTTGAACTTGGGTGCCCTGCAATAGGAAGCTGACGGAATTACCCTTAGCAGCCCATTTATCAGCAGCGGCCTCGTCAAACCTGATCCCTTGCTTCGTTAAATAGTTACCATTAACAATCGTATAGTCAGTGCCATCAACATTACCGGAAATACCAACGCCCGGAATATTTTGAGACTTTTCAGCCGCAACGACTTCAATGTCCTTCGCTTGGGCTTCAGTAATGATTGCTTGGGCCAGCGGATGAGTCGAATTATTTTCAAGGGCGGCCAGTCGGCTTAATAACGTTGTTTCGTCAATCCCATCATTTGGAATCAATGCATTCACCGTAAATTTACCTTCTGTTAACGTGCCAGTTTTATCCAAGAGAACGTGGCTAACATGTTGACTTGCTTCAATGGCTTGGCGATTTCGAACTAATAGCCCATTTTGAGCGCCAATCGTAGTAGAACGAGAAACCACTAATGGAATCGCTAATCCTAATGCATGCGGGCAAGCAATCACGAAGACGGTCACCATGATCGTCATTGCAGTCGCCAATCCCTGGGGTAACCAGGCAAAGAAAGCAATAATCCCAACACCAAATGCCGCGTAAAATAGATACTTGGCAACTAAATCAGCTTTATCTTCTGCTTTAGATTTAGTTTGCTGGGCATTTTGAACCATTTTCATTACTTGAGAAAGATAGCCGGAGTCACCAGTACCACTAATTTTAACCGTTAGCGTCCCGTTATTGTTGGTTGCACCACCAATGACCTTATCGCCAACGTTCTTGGTAACGGCAGCAGATTCACCGGTTACCAGTGCTTCATTCACGGTCGACTCCCCAGCCGTAATAACACCATCGGCTGGAATACTCTCACCTGAACGCACTTGGAAAGCTTGACCAACTTTTAAATCAGATACTGGCACTTCTTTTGTTTCACCATTATCTGTAACTAGATGGGCCGTCTTAGGCAACAGGGCCGCCATCTTTTGTAAGGCATCCCCAGCCCCCATCAATGCATTCATTTCAATCCAGTGTCCTAGAAGCATAATTAAAATCAGGGTTGCAAGTTCGAACGAAAAATCCATTACATGATTTGCCGGGTTCAAGAAGTTGTTGGCAATAAATGCGTACAAACTGTAGAAATACGAAACGGAAATTCCAAGGGTTACTAGCGTCATCATTTCAGGAGATTTATCCTGAATTTCCGCTTTAGCCCCCTTTAAAAATGGCATTCCGCCATAAAAGTAAAGTGCTGTATCAAACAAAACGATGATAATGCCAACAATTAGCGGTGAACTGAAACTAAGGATGGAAACGTTTAAACCCATGATTGGTGCTAACAGTAAAACTGGAATCGCTAAGACAACGGAGACCCAAAATTTAACTTTCAAATTCCCCATATGCATCATTGAGCCACCGTGCATCATCATGTCGGTCCCAGCCATATCCATATCACCGTGATTCATCCCACTCATATTCATAGTTTCGTGATTCATATTCATTTGGCTGTGATCCATGTTCATTTGATTATGATCCGTTTCGGTCATATCGTGATCCATTTTCATGTCATCATGATCCATATGACTCATATTTGATTCATTATTTTCCATATTCTTAGCACTCATGTTTTTCATGTTCATCTGGTCCTCTTTATTTGCCATGATTATCGACCCCCCCTAAAAATAAGTGTGCGTAGCAAAGCGGTTAGAAGCCGGAATATAAGTTCCTTGTATGGAAATCCCCGGGCTCGGGATTTTTCCACCAGGTTCTTATATTTAGGCTTCTGCTTTGCGGAGCACCATGCCACTATATGAATGAGAATTACGACAAAAATTCATAAGTTTCCGCCATCAGAAATCCCAGATTCTGGATTTTTGTGCAGCAATCCTAAAAGTAAACAGAACACCACAGTCTTAACACGTTTGATCACCTGGCAAGCAGTTACACTGAACTTCCTCGGGCGCTGTTTTGGCCTTTTCAGCTAGAATCGCCTGTAAGTTCGCAATATCCGCCCGTGAGAGTTCCCTTGACTGAATAACGCCGGCAATTGTTGAACCAGCCCGCATCGCACACATATGGTCAAACAAATCATCTGCCGCTGCCGCCATTGATTCCTTCTCGCCAACAACCGGCTTATACGTGAATGGTCGACTGCCGCCATGCTGCGCAACCGCCTGTTTTTGAATCAACCTGTGAAGTAGCGTTTTGGTTGTTGAAGCTGACCAGCCTTCTAATTCGTTCATAGCATCGATTAGTTCACGACTAGTCGCATGTCCCATTGTCCAAATTGCTCTCATAACCATCCATTCAGAATCGGTGATGGTTACATTCTTTGCATCCTTCAATTGGCTTCCTCCATTAATTGAATTCTAAGTTTACGTTTGCAGCCTCTTAACACTTATTAGTTTACAACTGTAGTCACAATAATGCAACCTTTCTGCCAGAAAATACCATGACATTAAAAAAACGCCTAGATAATATTCCAGGCGTGGTTTGATACGATATGTTAAATTAATGATCTGGGAATTTTTGGTTTTCTTGTTAGTATGGTGAAATGCCTCTTAGAACCTGTCTAGTATCTGCTGAATCTGGTAGAATTGTGGAAAACCGACTGAGGAGTTTGTCATGCCAGATTATCCAAGCAATATTTCTCGAGCGCAATTTGCGTTAATACAACCTGATTTAGAAAACTTCCGCAAGCATACAAGACCGCGTCGTTATGATCTTTATGACGTATTCAATGCCATCCTTTACTCGCTTACTACAGGGTGTCAATGGCGTGAATTACCGCACGATTTCCCGGAATGGCACACTGTCTACCACTATTACGATATGTGGCGAGATAAACCAGACCCGACAGCCGATTCACTATTAGAAAGTCTTTTAAAAAAACTGTTGCTTACTATCGCTTTGCACAGGGCCGATCGGCCCGAACGTCGTTTGTGATTGTTGATGCTCAAAGTGTTAAAACCACTGATTTAACGAAAAATAGTGGCTACGATGGCGGCAAAAAGATTTCAGGGATTAAGCGTCATATGGCGGTTGATATTAATGGTTTACCACAAGCCGTTCTCGTGACACGAGCTAATGTATCAGATCGTTCAGGTGCATTGGCTATGTTTATTAGTTTGGCTAGCCAAAATTTATAGCTGGTTCAGCATGTCATGGTTGATGGTGGCTACACTGGCAATGACTTTGCGGATCAGGTGAAGCTCATTTTGAATGCTAAGACGACGGTAGTTAAACGCAACGAGTTGCATATGTTCACGGTGTTACCGCAACGATGGATCGTTGAACGTTCATGGAGTTGGCTAGACAAATGTCGGCGACTTTGGAAAAACTGTGAACGTGCCCTTAACAGCAGTCTTCAAATGGTTGTATTGGCCTTCCTGAAGATAGTTCTTAAAAGATACTAGACAGGTTCTTAGTAGCTAGTTTAAATTCGTGAGCAATCATTCCTGGTGACCAGCTTAGACGTAAATGGTTGAGAATTTTTTGCTTTAACTCATCGCTCAGCTTAGTTTTCCGACCACATCGTGATCGCTTGTATTCGGCATCTGTTTGTGCTAATTCAGCCTGATAAGGTTGACATCGAGATAATTCATAAGAAATTGTTGACGGTGATCGGTTCAGCCGAACGCCCATTTGGATATTGGACAGCCCTAGTTCACAAAAGGTTTCGATTTTAATTCGTTCGGAATAGGTTATACTAGACAAAAGATCAGCTCCTAAAAGATGGGTTTGTGGTAAACACCATTTTAAAGGAAGCTGATCTTTTTTGTCCGAACAGCGTTCGGATTAATTTTACAATCTACCGTTTTGATAGGTTTGATTTGCGATGCTGGTCAGCGTTTTATCAAGGTAACTGCCCAGATTGTATGCAGGAAT
>NZ_LNUA01000063.1 GCF_009764355.1 Companilactobacillus bobalius
TTCCCAATTGCCGTTGGGTGGCGCTTTTCTTTTATTTAAGGTAACCATACACCATAACAAAGAAAATGTAAACAAAAACATCAAAAGTATACTTTTGATGTTTTTTAGTATATTAATCCACAAATCCACGAGTATACTAATGTAAAAGTATAAGAGTATATTAGTATACTTTTATATTAGTATACTTTTGATAAAAAAGCTTGATTTCAGGTTTCAATATGGTATACTATATTTGTAGCAGAAGTATACTTATGAGAGAAGTGTTATCAATGACGTACGTAATCGCTTTAAGCAACCAAAAAGGGGGCGTTGGCAAGACGACCAATAATGTGATGTTCGCAATCACTCTTGCCACCGTTTTCCATAAAAAGGTTTTACATATTGATATGGATCTCCAAGCAAACAGTACATTCATGCTCGGTATGACCTTTAATAAATCAAATTGGCCCGCTTCTATAACAAGATGCTTAAATGATAAGGATCTAAGTAAGGGAATCACGCATCTAACAGAAAATCTAGATGCCATTGCAGGAGATTCTGATTTTCGAAACTGGGGCACATGGGTAGCCGACCATATAAAGGGTGTCCACGAACGAACCTTTTACTTCAAAAAATTACTAGATAAAATCAAAGACGACTATGACTTTATTTTTATAGACACTCCACCAGCAACAGATATAAAAGTCGACAACATAATGGTTGCAACTGACTATGTAATTGTTGTGCAAGAAACCAAGAGATTCGCATTTGAGGGTTCAAAGGAACTAACCAACACTTATCTTCAAACTCTATACGATGACTTCAGCGACGAGATTAATGTTCAGGTCGCGGGAATACTGTTAGTCATGCTTGACAAAACTCACACGGTTGAACAGCTCATTGTTGATAAGACCGTTAAATATTTTGGTAAACAGAATATATTCAATGCCATTATCAAAAGTCACTTACGCCTTGAAAATTATGGTGAATACGGAGTTCAGTTTGAAGACTACCACGATCGTGCTATGTTCGCACTCTTTTCCGATCTTTACGCGGAATTAATGGAAAGAATAGACCAATTCGAAAGTAAAGGAGATATTGCTGACGATTATGTCTACACGCCAAAATATCTCAATGGCAAAAAACTAACACCACTTGGAAAGGAGATAAGTGCTGATGGCCTTGATTAAAAAAGATGCTGATCACTTCGAAGTGAACATAAAAAAAACAGTCGATGATTCCAGAGATGAACAAAAAACTACTAAATACTCCGCAGCGGACAGAAAAAGCCTAAGGGTCGATCCACCTGTTTTTGACACGATAAAGAGTCTAGCTTACATTAAAGACGTGAAAATGTATGAACTTGTAGAAAGTGCTGTTGAGGCATATAAGCAAAACACGCTTTCAGATAGAGAGAGAGAAATCTTCGACAGCATTTATCAGAGAAAACAGTCATAAGTATACTAGTGCAAAAGTATACTTATGATAATTGGCCTATAATCACTGATAAACAAGCATTTTAAAAAGTATACTAGTCGCTAAATATACTTTTCCACTAGTATACTTTTTCTGATTCCATAGATTAAACTATAGGTAGATTGCAAATTTAATCCGAATTTTTGGACAAATTTGTCAGCATAACCTGATACGGTGTTTGCCAGTCGAGTATTTTAAGCGGTCGCTGGTTAATTTGGAGTAACGTCGTCGTTAAATCTTGAGCACTAATGTGTTCAAAACGAGTCCCTTTAGGATAAAAATAACGTAAATTCCGATTAAAGCGTTCATTACTACCACGTTCGGCTGGCGTATAAGCATGGCAGTAATAGGTCTTAATACCATATTGTGATTCAAGTGATACTAGCCCACTAAACTCAGTGCCACGGTCCACAGTAAAGCTGTGCACCGGACCATTAAAAGTGGTTAGGAACTTAGTTAGTGCTTCATTAACAGTCACTGTCGTCCGATCTTTTAACCGGTATGCCCAAAGGAACCGTGATTTTCGATCGATTAAAGTTAATAAAACTGCCTTACTATACCCACGAGGACCAACGACTGTATCTAGTTCAAAATCGCCGATGCGATTACGTTGATTAATCATCATGGGACGCTGTTCAATTGATCGCCCCAAAGATTGATTATATTTGGATCGTTGGTCAACGTTACGCCGTTGGCGTACGCCATGTTCAGGTAGATCATTCAAGGAGAAATCAATTCTCCCCTGATTTAGCCAATTATAAATAGATTTAGTAGCTAGTTTAAATTCGTGAGCAACCATTTACGTCTAAGCTGGCCCAAAAAAATCATATTAATATTGGTCAGAATACAATTGAGGAAGTCAAGAAAAGTTATCAGTTTGATGATTTGGCTTCGTTCTTGGCAGTTTATTATCCAGCATTGGCTGTGTTACAAACTGAACAGGATTTTTATGATTTGGCCTATGCCTACCTATTAAAAGCAAAAGATAATCATGTTCATCACGTTGAATTATTTTTTGACCCCCAGGCGCATACCAGTCGTGGGATCAGCTTTGAAACGGTTATTAATGGATTTTATCGGGCAACTCAGGATGCCAAGAGTTTCGGTGTTGATGCGCAATTAATTATGTGCTTTTTGCGGGACTTTTCTAAAGAATCTGCCCGGCAAACGTTGTTGGAAGCCAAGAAACATCGTGACAAGATTCTTGGAATCGGGTTGGATTCTGACGAGCATCATAATCCACCAATGAAGTTTGCGACTCATTTTGAAAACGCCGTGTCTCAGGGATATCATATTACGATGCATTGTGATATTGACCAGGTTGACTCGATTGATCATATTAAGCAGGCACTAGAAGTCATTGGGGTTGAGCGACTGGATCACGGAACTAATATTGTTGAAAATTCTGATCTGGTTGACTTTGTTAATCAAAAACAGATCGGTATGACCACTTGTCCGAAGTCGAACAGTTTCGTCAGTGCTGATATGAAGGGTAAAGAAATTACCGATTTGTTGGCCAAAGGAATTGAAGTTAGCGTCAATTCCGATGATCCGGCATACTTTGGTGGCTATATTTCCGAAAATTATTGGGCCCTTGCTGAAGCATATGATTTATCAGTCGACCAAGTTGTACAAATTGCCAAAAATTCATTTAACAGCTCGTGGATCAGTGATCAACAAAAACGGAATTATATTCAAGAAATTGATGATTTTGTTGCCAACTATGATTTTGAGAGGGAAACTGTTTAGCTGAACAAAATAGAGTGGGCCAGCAAGCGATTAGACTCCAGAATATAAGTGGGTCTAGAATTTTTGGTGTTGGAAAGTATTTCCATTCCAAAAGTACTAGGCTCTAATTTAAAAGGCTGTTCGTCAAATCAAGTTGATGGCGGTTCAAGTTAACAGTTAGACCATAAATGGTCTAGCTGTTTTTTTATTTGGCTGATGAGCTTGCTCGAAGCCAAAACATTTGAATATTTATACGTTCAGTAAAGTTGTTCCAACTACGATATCCATAGGCACTACTTTTTATCTTTTTTATTCTTCCAATGATTCCCTCTAAAAATCCGTTGGAATATTTAAGCTTCAGTGCATTTAATACTTGTTTACGATATTTTCTTAATGATGTCATTGTTTGATCCATAGCGGTATTGAGTGGATGATAATTGAGTAGTATCTGATTCATTGTATCAGTATTGCCTGTTCTAATAGCCTTTAAAATATCTTGATATACTTCGTAGGACTTGGCGAAACCTTCGTCCAAATCTAAACACTTTGTGATTAAATTTAGATCCGTTTCATAATAACCAACACTGTACTGATACTTAGGGTTTATCTTTTCGATGGAATCGAATGATTCCAAGAATTTTTTCCAATCTCTCTTCATGAACAAGTATTCTTTACTTCTTTTAGGCATTCGTTTCATTACCTGTATTCTAGTTGAATTGAGAGAACGATTCATCATCTGAACGATATGAAATCTATCAACAACGACTTTGGCCTTTGGAAACAACTTTGGTACTAAATTAATGTATCCGGCATTTAAATCCAAAGAAATAGTTTTTACCTGTCTTCTGACTTTCAAAGGAAATCGACTGAAGTATTTACTGATTTGATATGAAGTTCTTCTGGGCAAGATATCACCCGTACGATGATTATCGCTATCTAACCAAATAAAGCTCATTTTGTCAGTAGACATAAATTCATCAAATGCCATGTGCTTAGGAAGATGTTCAGGAAGTGATTTCTTGTGCATCTTGGCTTCTTCATCGATGATACGTTGAACGGTCTTATCGGAGACGTTAAAACGTCTGCCGATATCCTTCAATGATGTATTAAAAGCAGTTTCTGATAAGATCATTTGTCTAACAGGTTGTGCGATTTGACAATATTCCCAAACATAACTAGTTTTGGCTACAAAGATAGAGTTACAAGATTTACATTTATACTTTTGACGTTTCAGACTTATATACGTTGGACGTAATGATAATGATGGAACGACTATCATATTTTTATTAAATCCATTCTTAACTAAGTGGCCTGCAAGGCCACAGTTAAGACAACGGTCAATCTGTTTAGTTAGCATTGCAAAATAGACTAAGGACTTGATGCCATTAACTAACATAAATTTTGGGTCTTCAGTAAAGATAATATTCTCATCTTTCATTTCAAGAGCGTTTCGTATAGACTTATTACTTAGGGACATCATTCAAATTCCTTTCATTGTGAAGCTGTAGAGGGTAGAACATCTAAAGGTATGGATGGTGTCTTTTTGATGTTCTAAAATAGTTTTATTAATAAATGGTATACAAAAATAGAGTTGATGGCAAAATGCCTATCAACTCTATTTATCGTACAGCCATTTAAAAAGCCATTGATAATGGATCAAAAAGACCAATAGGGTATGCCCTATTGGTCTTTTTTATTTTTGTGCTATACTAGGAATTACAAGTGTTCATTAGAACTGTCCAAAAGGAGAATTGGAAATGGCTAAAATCGGTTATGCGCGTGTGAGTTCCAAGGAGCAACATTTAGATCGACAGTTAGCGGCTTTAAAAGACGTTGATAAATTATTTACGGATAAACTAAGTGGGGCGAATACTCAGCGGCCGGCTCTGCAAAAGCTGTTGACCTATATTCGCGATGGGGACATTGTCCTGGTCACGGAATTAGATCGCTTGGGACGGAATAATCAAGACCTAACTAAGATTATGAACACCATCCAAGCCAAGGGTGCTACCTTAGACGTCTTAAACTTACCCTCCATGACCGGAATAGCGGATCCCAACTTACGGCAACTGATGACCAACCTGATTATTGAACTCTATAAGTATCAAGCCGAAAGTGAACGGAAGCGGATTATTGATCGGCAGCAACAAGGCATTGCGCTAGCCAAACAACAGGGCAAGTATCATGGTCGCAGACCCCAATATACCCAAGACGATCCCCGCCTGCAGCATGCCTTTCAACTCTACCAAACCGGTATGAGTGACGCAGACATCGCCAGAACGACCGGCATTAAACGGACCACCTTTATTCGCTACCGGAAAAAGTATGGGGTTCAACGACCGGAACGATTCAAAAGTCATTAAGGGCGACTCCGGCAAGCTTTAGCCAGGGAATTTAAAATTTCATTTGCTCATTAACAGTTTGCTTTTGCTGGTAATTAAGAAGTAACGATTTAACCGCGACTTAATGACCTCAAAGCTTTAGTTATCTTGGTTGAAGGTGATGGGGCCAAATAACTTTCGAGTTAGGATACCTGCCGAAAATAAACTGATGATAATAATGATAATTTGGGCAATGCTGTCCTCTGACAAACTAGTATGAGACACAAAGGGCATTAGGAGAGCGTAAAATATCTTGTGTAAATGGTAGATTGTAAAATTAATCCGAACAGCGTTCGGATTAATTTTACAATCTACCTTTTATTTCTCAAAAAATTTTCAATTTATGTTTACAAATGTAAATTTAGTGTTGATTTTCTACGTTTACAGA
>NZ_LNUA01000064.1 GCF_009764355.1 Companilactobacillus bobalius
AAAAGGAATGGCTTTATATCAACGTTTATAGCCACCACTCAACACCAAAAAGCACACCACTCAACACCAAAAAGCACACCACTCAACACCAAAAAGCACACCACTCAACACCAAAAAAATAAAAATCACTTTACTTTAGTGTTAATTAGTAATAGAGTGTATTTATAAAATAAAATGTATGTTCGAAAGGAAGAAAATTTATGGTCGATAAACGCAATATGTTATGGGTCAGTGACCGTAACTTTAATAAAGAAGATTTTAAAGACCAACAATATTTTCAGGTGGCTGAACATAATGACCTAATTACTAAGGCACGTCATGATTTAAATGCCCGTGAATTGAAGATTATGGACTTTGTTGTTTCTAAGATTAAACCTGATGATAAACACTTTAATATCATTCATACGTCAATGTATGAGCTGTCTAATGTCCTTGAATTAAAGCGTAGCGGTCGTACGTACTCGCAACTTGCCCAAAATTTAGAAGACATGCGTGCTAAAAGCCTTCGTATTTATAGTGAGACGGATCGTCGTATTACTCTAACGGGGTGGTTTGAAGTTGTGCATATTTGGGAAAATGGACAACTTCAAATCAAAATCAATGAAGAATTTGCGCCATTTTTGTTGCAATTAAAAGATAAAGGGCACTACACCCAATACTTACTCGTTGATACCGTTAAACTGAAAAGTAAATATTCTATTTTGTTATACAAATTGATCCGTGAAGCTGATAAAGATAACGGTAGTTCAATTGCCATTGTTCAAGGAACGCCTGATGAGTGGAAAGAATGGTTAGGTTCGCCTGAAAGTTACACCTATGGACGTTTAAAAGATAAAATATTAAACCCAGCTATTGCAGAAATTAACCTTGAAATTGATGATATGGACTTATCTTTATTTCAAGCACGCCGTGGTCGTGAGGTAGTTCAAGTCGAAATTCACAATAATTTTATTCGTAACCCACGTTTTTAATATAAGGGGGGAAATGATGTTCATAATAAAAAGAGGGATACCGCCCTAGCCTCCACAGCTCACGGTATCCCTAAATTTAGCAAAACAACCAACCATTTGAAAGGAAGTTTCACTATGAAGAATAGTATCACAAAAATAAGTCTAGTTGTATCAGTTATCAGTCTGTTGGTAGTGGGTTTTCTTGCGCTACAAATGCATGAACTCACCACAATTACAACGAGTTCACACAAATTTAACTTATAAGTTATGTCTTTTGAACCTTGAGTGAGAATGTAGTCGAGTACTAGGCATGAGAATTTTTTGTAGGTTTCAAAAAATATTACCCGTTCTTGACGGAATGAACGACTGAAAACCGAAGTTAGTTACATATTATATGTACGAAGGCATTTCATTTACACAAGATTCTTGACGCTACCATAGCTAATGAATATTCGACTAGATTGCCAAAGCGATCAAAACCTCTTCTAACACGATTAAGCGCCAAAGTATCCGACTTACCCAATAACTCCTTGTCATCATCTTTTAGATTAACGGCCTTGAATTCATCTTTGAAACTAGCCACTTCTTGACCACTCTCTTGGAGTATTTTGTAGAGTGATTTGTGACGCAAATCTTTCAATTCATTTTGAATCGCAACATTTGGAAGATAGTGTTCAAAAATTATGAACGGCTTATCATCCAGTGAATAAAGACGTTTAATATACAAAACCTGTTGCTTACCAGATTCCTCAAAAGGAGTTCCCTTTGGCGAAACTAATTTGATCTGTAGAATCTTCTTAGTTAAATCACCGTGTTCATCGACAATAGATGAGAATGATCTGGCTTTTGATAATTTATTGAACAAGTTGTTGCTAATAACCGTCGTTCCGATTCCACTTTTCTTAACCAAATAACCCTCACTGACTAGTAATTCAACCGCATTACGGACCGTGATTTTGCTGACATTATACATTTTCTCTAATTCGTTCTCTGTTGGTATAAGGTTTCCTACTTCATACTTACCTGATAAAATATTCTTTTTAATATCACTGGCAATTCTCTGATATAAACTTCCTGCTATCATTTTATTATCTCCATGGTTCATCTATATTAATTATTATGTATTCTTACATTATAATATATGTAACGGCTGTTAAATAACAGCAATTAAATTTAAGGAGCATCTCATGAAATCATACCCCGATCCGAATTCAATCTATCCCAACCCCAATATCAAAGAAATGGTCTACATCAAAAATACAATCAAATCCCCAAATATTATCGTGGGCGACTACACGTATTACGATGATAAATCTGAACCAGAGAATTTTGAAAAACACGTCACTCACCATTACGAATTCCTAGGTGACAAACTAATAATCGGCAAGTTCTGTTCAATTGCCCAAGGTATCGAATTCATTATGAATGGTGCAAATCACGTGATGAAGGGCATTTCAACTTACCCATTTAATATTCAGGGTAACGGTTGGGAAGCCAACACACCTACTCTAGATGACTTACCTCTAAAGGGCGATACGACAGTCGGTAACGACGTATGGTTTGGTCAAAATGTCACTGTTCTACCCGGTGTTCATATTGGTGATGGTGCCATAATCGGTGCAAACAGTCTTGTAACTAGCAATGTGGAACCATACTCAATCGTTGGCGGTAATCCTGCCAAACTAATTAAACAAAGATTCTCTGATGATATGATTAATGAACTAGAAAAGCTGCAATGGTGGAATAAGGATATCGACTGGATAACTGCCCATATCAAAGAACTTACTGTTAATGAATTATCATTGGATAAGATCAAAGAATGGACAAAATAAGTATTTACAAAAAAGGTCCTCGCATTTAATAAAATGCGAGGACCTTTTTATAATTATTTATCACTTCAAGAATTGTAATCTAACAGCGTTTAATACCGCTATAACGGTGACACCGACATCGGCAAATACTGCTTGCCACATGCCTACGAAACCGAAGGCTCCCAGAATTAAGAACAAAACTTTGATCCCTATGGCAAAACTAATATTCTCCATAACTATTTTTCTAGTCACCTGAGCAATTTTAATCGTCTTAGAAACCTTGGAAGGTTCGTCACCCATAATAACAATATCGGCCGCTTCAACTGCAGCATCACTACCAAGACCGCCCATGGCGAACCCGATATCAGCCGTCGTTAATACTGGCGTATCATTGATACCATCACCAATAAAGGCCACTTTTTTATTTTTCTTCTTAGATGTTGCAAGTAATTTTTCAACAATATTAACCTTATCTTCAGGTAACAAGTCAGTATAGACATTGTCTAACTTAAGCTTATCCGCAATCGATCTACCAACTATGGCATTATCACCAGTCAACATGGCACTCTTAATCCCACGTTGATGTAATAATTCAATTGCATCCTGTGCATCTGACTTAGGCTCATCGGCAATCACAATGCTACCCATAAACTTACCGTCAACACTGACATAAACAACCGTACCAATTCCATTATCTCTGATGAAATTAATTCCTGACATTGCCTTATCATTACCTACTACAACTTGTTTGCCATCGACTATAGCCTTCAAACCATGACCAGCATGTTCGTTCGCATCTGTGACCTGATACTGACTCATATCGTCGTTATAAGCTTTGATAATCGACTGCGCGATTGGATGCGTAGAATTCTGTTCCGCTGCAGCCGCAATACCTAATAAATCTTGTCTCTTAACTCCAGCTACAGGTTCAATTTTAACAACTTCAAATTGCCCCTTTGTCAAAGTACCAGTCTTGTCAAAGGCTACTGTATCAACACTATTCAAGGCTTCAAGATAACTGCTACCCTTTACTAGTACACCTTGTTTAGATGCTGCTCCAATCCCGCTGAAGAAACTCAGTGGAACTGAGATAACTAGAGCACAAGGACACGAGATAACTAAGAATACCAAGGCACGTGAGATCCATTCACCCCAGTTGCCAGTAAACAGTGACGGAATTATTGCTAGTGCAACTGCCATAGCAACTACGATCGGCGTATAGATTTTGGCAAAACGTGTAATGAACTTCTCTGCCGGAGCCTTTTTATTGCTTGCATTTTGGACCATATCCAATATTTTGGCAACTGTAGAATCACTATATATCTTTGTGACCTTAATCTCCAAAGTACCGTTTTGATTGATAGAGCCACTCATGGCGGCATCGTTTTGATAAATACTACGAGGCATCGATTCACCTGTTAAAGCTGATGTATCAACCATCGATTGTCCAGACACGACCGTCCCATCTAAGGGAATCTTCTCACCAGGTCTAACAATAATAATCTGTCCAACTTGAACTTTAGATGGATCAACTTTCTTAGTACCTGAAGCCATTTTTATAGTCGCAAAAACTGGTTTAACTTCCAATAATGCTGAAATAGATTTTTTAGAATTATTTGTCGCAATATCTTCAAATAAGTTACCTACTTCATAGAAGAACATGACCGCGACAGCTTCCGGATACTCTCCTAAAATCAGAGCACCAACCGTTGCAATTGTCATTAAGAAATTTTCGTCAAAAATTTCACCATGAAAAATATTTTTAACTGCTTTTAAGACGATACTTCCGCCAATAACGAAGTAACCCATGAAATAAAGGACGATATTAATCGGTTCACCGAATATTCCTATGAATCCAGCAATCATAAATACAGCTGAAATAACTAATTTCCATAGTCTGACAGTGGATTCATGATCTAATTTATGTTTTGATTTCGTTTGCTTATTTTTTACTTGATATTCGGATTGGACATTGTACGATTTCATTAGAAACATCCTCCCTACAATTGTGTAAGTGTTTACATGAATATATGAGCATTCATTCATATTTCATCTATAATATAATATATCCTACAGGGAAATTCAATGATTTGTAGAAAAAAGGTGAAGTATTATGGTAGAAAAAGATTTTTCAGAACAAGAACATCAAGCTGCTCTGAATCATTTGAAGGAAAGTATTCCTGCCAATGAAGAATTAGAATCAATGGTCAACATTTTTAAGGCTTTTGGCGATATGACCCGTGTAAAAATTATCCTGGCATTGTCAAAAACACCCTTGAGTGTTGGCGAAATCGCCGATACTTTGGACATGAGTCAATCATCAATTTCCCATCAACTAAGTCTATTACGTCAATTAAATCTTGTTACGAGTGTGCGACACGGTCGAAATATTCATTATCGATTAAGTGATCAACACATAATCACGATTTTTGGACAGACAAAAGATCACATTATTGAAGACGAAAACGACTGATACTACTGACTTCCGATTATATGTACGAAGGCATTTCATTTACACAAGATTCTTGACGCTACCTTTTAATGATTTACATATTTTAAAACCAGATTGGAAAATTATTAAACGAACTTCCGATAGAGCTATTGTTTTTATGTTATTAAGTGATGAAGAAGAATGGGGCAAAATTCATAGAAATTCTAGAACGAAATATAAAAATTTGATTAAAGAAATATCCCCAATTGATTTAACGGAATTAATGAAATCGACTTTGAAAGAGAACGAAAAACAATTGCAAAAGCAAATTAATTTTTGGCAACGTAAATTTAGACTTGGGAAGTGAAAAAAACAATGAGAACTGAAAAAGAGATTTTAAATTTAGTTTCTGAATTTGCTTATCAACGAAGCAATGTAAAAATTATTACTCTCGAGGGTTCAAGAACTAATGAAAATATAAAAAAAGATAAGTTTCAAGATTATGATTTTTCGTTTTTCGTATCAGATATTGAGTGTTTCATACATGAAGAGAGTTGGTTAAGTTTATTTGGAGAATTATTGTTCATACAGAAACCAGAAGATATGGAATTATTCCCTCCTGATTTAGATTATGGTTATAGTTATATAATGTACTTTAAAGATGGCATAAAAATGGATATTACATTAATTAATTTAAAAGATTTAAATCGTTACTTTAATGACTCTGATGGTCTTGTAAAAATTTTAGTTGATAAAGATAATTTAGTGACTCAAGAAATTGTTCCAGATGACTCAAATTATTGGTTAAAAAAACCAACAGAACGAGAATTTCATGATTGCTGCAATGAGTTTTGGAGTGTTTCAACGTATGTAGCAAAGGGCGTTTTTAGAAGAGAAATATTATTTGCTTTAGATCATTTCAATAATATTTTACGTCCTGAATTATTAAGAATGATGTCTTGGTATATTGGTTTTAATAAGGGTTTTGATTTTAGTTTGGGAAAGAATTATAAGTTTATAAACAAATATTTAACTGATAAAGAATTCAATATGTTTTTAGCTACTTTTGAGATGAATGGATATAAAAAGACATACCAATCTTTTAAGCTCTGTTGTGAATTATTTAAATATTATTCAAATAAAGTAAGTTGTTTAGGAAATTATAACTATCCACATTACGAAAAAAATATCGAGAATTTTATTCGTAATAATTATGAAAATTAATTTTATTAGCAACCACATTTTTGGGGTTCTGGTGCAAAATTAACAAAATAGTCTTTGTAATACATTGGGACGATTGTTGAACGGATCATTGTACTAATAATTCGATTAGTGATTGTGACGACGAAAAACCAAAGAGACTTGGTTCTCTTTGGCTTACTTTATGTAGTTGATGCATGACTTCAATCCCACTTAGCGTTTTTAGCGCAGTTCGTAGTGATTGAAAACCGCTTGATTTTACTAAGACGTGTTTAATTAACCGATGATCTTGTTCAATCAAATTATTACGATATTTAGAACATTGGTGATTTGCTTTCACCAATAAGCCGTCTTTAATTACTTGTTTAATAGCCTTTAAAGTGCCAGCATATTGATCAGTAACCAGACAATCAGGACGACCATAGGTCGTCAATAAACGTTTCAAAAAATGATAGGCGGATTGATAATCACGATGTTTACGTAACTCAAAATCTAGTGTTAATCCATGACTATCAATGGCTCTATCATACTCTATCACAAGATCCAAACATCAATATTTGGCTGGCTAGACTGCTTCCTATTCTTATTATTTTTATTGTGTTCTTTTCTCTGCAATGGATAATCAACACATTTGAAAAGGAACCTTATAAATTTTAGTTATTATATTGGGCTGAAACCCTTGCTACAAGCGTGAGACGCTTGCCCTGTTCGGGGAGAACTCTCCATGAAATGGTCTGCTGGAAAGCTCCTGCTGAAAGCATGCGTCAAGTGCAAAATTTGTCTTGATGAAATCATGCTTATTATGCAAAATAATTCGGCAGACAGCCCCCGTCGGGTAGACGCCATTTGCGGAATAAATCAGCAAATGGCATACGCAACGATTGGTAAAAAGTGGCTAGCATATAGCTAGTCATTTTGCCGTGAGTTTGCGTAGCTAGGGGGTCAAGGGGCGAGCGCTAGCGTCCCCTTTGCAAGCACCACATCAGACACGTAAGTGGCTAGCATGTGGGTTGCTTGCCAAACCCCGTGAATTGATTTATTATGTGAGTAGAAACCCTAAGGGTTTCACGAGCTTAATCAATCAATTCACTTGCCTGAAAGGCAAAACAAAGGGGGTGGGGTTTGTGAGCGAACAACACAATATGTCTAGCCATCTATCCGATAAACAACCCAATCGGAAAGACAGTCGGCAAATCAATTTTAGAGTGAGCGAGCAGGACTATTTAAAGCTTTCGCAATCTGCGAAAACTTTAAATATGTCCGTGCCTGCTTTTGTCAAAAAGAAGGCACAGGGGGCGCGGATCGTTGCCCCTAAGATTGGCGCAAAAGAAGCGCAAGAGTTAGCCCGTCAATTAGCAAAAATTGGGGGTAATCTCAACCAATTAACAAAACACGCCAATCAGGGGGGCAACGTCCCCGCCCAAGCATTGCAGGAACTTCAAAGTGAGGTGGCAAAGATATGGCAACAACTCACATAAAGCGGTCTGCAAGTGCGTCACGGCTTGTCAATTATGCCGAAAAACGTGCGGTCTTAAAGGACGGACTAAACCTTGATGTGAACTATGCTAAAAGTCAATTTAAACAAGTCCGTGAAGTGTACGGTAATCAAGGTAAAACACAAGCCTATGCTAGTCGTATTTCGTTTAGTCCAAAGGAATTTGACCCTAAAAACGAAATCGACCAGAAAAAAGCTCTCGATATTGCCAAAGAAGTGTATCAAAAGACTTATCCTAATCAACAGGTGGCGCTATATGAACATGCTGATACGGACGCCTTACATATTCACGCTGTCATTGGGGCAATTGACTTGGAAACTGGCAAGAAAATGCATGGAAATTGGCAAGAATATCGTGAAAAGCTCGTTCATAACACCGATGAAATCGTACAAAAACATGGACTAGAAGTAACACACACTGACCCTGAACGGTATGAAAAGCGTTCTATGGCCGAAATCAAAATGCAAGACCGCGGACAACCGACTTGGAAAGACCAAATCAGACAAGCAGTTGATAGTACCATGTCTAATCAGCTTATATGCGATTTTCAGACGTTTAGAGACGATTTAAAGCAAAAAGCAATAGATGTATGGGAACGAGGTAAAGACCTTACCTATCAGCTAACAGGGACGAATTATAAGGCTCGTGGTAATAAACTTGGCACAGCTTACGAAAAGGAGGCAATTTACAATGAGTTGGAAAGACGTACCAGAGACCCAGATACAAACAGATTTAACAGCGCTCAACCAGACCCTGAAAGAAATCAGGAACTATCAGGGCACACAAATTCAACTACAAAGCAAACAACAAATCGAACTGACCGAACAGCTGACACAAATCGAACAAACCAGCCAAAAGGTCAATCAAGCCTTTCAAGAGACCTTGAACAATTTAGAGAACAGCAAAGAAACCAGCAGAGAACGATTAGTCGCTCTGCTCAAAGACGCTCAAAATCAGTTCAACGAACAAACAAAGACGGTCAATCGCAAAACAATCGACGAATTGCAACAGATAAACAGTCTGCAAAAGAGCAACAACACCACGTTGAAAGCCCTAAACGACAGCCTAAACCAAACCGTTCAAGGGACTATGGACCAAGTCGCTAATCGTTTATCTACCGAAATTGACCGTACACATAAACATATGAGTTGGTATGAGATTAAAAATTATCTGTACGCGGTTATTCCGACTGGGTTGCTCTCAGGGCTCGTATTTTGGCTTCTGACGCATTTCTTTGCTTAACAGGTGTATTTTATGAAATTATCTTTAAAATGGCTTAGAATGCAAAATATTGATGAATTAGCTAGGTGTCGACGCACTATTTAACTGTCTGTCAACGGTAAATCGAATTAAAGGGGCTTTCTGCTTTAGCAGTTAGCCCCTTTTTGAGGCTTTAAGGAGTTGATAGACTGGCGGATAAAACACTTTTGCGCATGCAAAGAAAAGCACCCTTGCTTTTTTTGCCTGCCTAACGGCGAGTGATTAGGTGGTCAAGCGAACTTCGCTTGTGGGTTTGGGCAACGCCCAAGATCTTTTTATGTAACGACCATAGGGAGGCGCAATGAGCAAAGCGAATGAAGTTAAATGTGAGAGCTTGTCTCTCACTCCTTTTGTTTGTGTTGTTTTGTTTTATTGAATTGCGCTCACAAACATAGCGCTACGCGCGCACCTAATTTATTAATAATTCTATTAATACTTCTAAATACTTAGGGAAAAAGGAATGGCTTTATATCAACGTTTATAGCACTAATAGAACACCAAAAAGCACACCACTCAACACCAAAAAGCACACCACTCAACACCAAAAAGCACACCACTCAACA
>NZ_LNUA01000065.1 GCF_009764355.1 Companilactobacillus bobalius
GTTGGTGTTGCTAGAAATATTGAAAAACTTAATGAGTTAAAATACCAGTTTGAAGGAATGTTACTTCCGTTAAGTCTTGATGTTACTGATAGAAGTGCTGTTTTTACTACAGTGGAAACTGCCATTAAACATTTTGGAAGGATCGATATTGTCATTAACAATGCAGGAAATATGGTATTGGGAATGATTGAAGAATTTAGTGAAGATGAAGTTAGAAGTCAAATGGAGACTAATTTCTATGGTGCAATTTGGATTTGTCAAGCAGCTATGCCGTACTTACGGACACAAGGATCAGGTCATATTATACAGATATCTAGTATTGGTGGACTGATTACTGGTCCAATGTCGGGAATCTATAGTGCTAGCAAATTTGCTTTAGAAGGATTTAGCGAGGCATTAGCACAAGAAGCTGCACATTTTGGTGTAAAGGTATCTATCGTTGAACCCGGAGGCTATTGGACGAATCTATACTTAAAAATGAGTTTTACCACACAGAACAAAGAGTATGATTCATTACGTGAGAAGTTGGCTCAACAAAACTCAACCGAATCAGTTGATAGTGACCCTAAGTTGGCTGCCGAAGCTATAATGAAACTGGTTAATAGTGAGAATCCGCCTCTCCGATTGATTCTAGGAAGCCTTGTTTATGATTTAGCTGTTGAAAATGCAGAAAAACGTATATCTACATGGAAAGAGTGGGAATCAGTCAGTCGTTCTGCAGAACATGGGATTCCTGCACCAGAAGGATATGGAATAATCGAGGAATAGAAGATCAAAAAAATATTGAGATTATTTTTAAGTATGCCGCAATCGGGCGCGATTGTTGAATAAGTAAAATTAAGAGTGGCTACGGCTACTCTTTTTTTATTTGGCCAGAAGGAAAGATAAACGGGAAGTGTCAACGGTAAATGTCTGACTGGAGCAAAGCGGAAGGAATTTAAGGAGTTGATACGAGCCACTGATTTTCCACCCTCTCGGCATTGACAAAACTTTGTTTTGTCCTGCCAACCGGCGAGGGAGCCCCCTCAAAAAGTGAGGGGGTTGGGGGAGTTTTTTGGAGGGGGTCGAGGGGAAATTTTTCCCTCGTGGGTTTGGGCAAAGCCCATGGTTTTTTTACTTGATCTTGGGAATGAATTTGCAACCGTTGCGGAAAAGCGCAAAGGTGAAAATCTCATTTCTGTTACTAGGAAAAAGAAACGGCAGCAGCGGTTATTTTTTTGCTTTTGACTTTGGGAATCTGGCACAAGCCAGGTTCTTGCTTTGACCCTCGGAGAGCACACCTTTACGAATGTAAAGTATAGTGTGTTATACTTTACTTGGAAGATAACTCCGAAATGAGGTGCATACAATGAGTTTTGCAGTGGCTAGAATGACGAAATTAAAAGCTGATAATTTAGTCGGCATTGGCAATCATGACCAACGGAAAACGACTAATCACAGCAACGAAGATATTGATGTTTCCCGCTCCCACCTGAATTATGATTTGGTGGTTGGGCGCACTGATAATTTTAAAACGGATATTGAAGCCTATATCAACGAAAACAAAGCGAGTAAGCGGGCAGTTCGCAAAGACGCTGTTTTAGTCAATGAATGGATTCTAACCAGTGACAAAGATTTTTTTGAGCAATTAGACGAAGCCGAAACCCGCAAATATTTTGAAACAGCCAAACAATATTTTGCAGATAACTATGGTGACGAAAATATTCGCTATGCAGTCGTTCATATGGACGAAAAGACCCCACACATGCATATGGGCATTGTGCCCTTTGATGATGATAAAAAGCTCTCAGCTAAGCGTATATTCAATCGTGAAGCCTTACAACGTATTCAAGAGGAATTCCCACAGTACCTCAAAGAAAATGGCTTTGATGTTGAACGTGGCAACAAAAATAAAGAGCGTAAGAACTTATCAGTACCCGAATACAAAGCTATGCGGGAAGAATTGAAAAAAATAGAGACCGAAAAACAAGAGACACAAGTAAAGCTTGCACATACAAAAAAACAGCTTGATGAAATCAAGCCACGGGATAACAAAAAAATTGCTAGTAAACCCACCTTGATGAATAAAAATAAAGTCACGGTTGATAAATCTGATCTCGCTGATTTGGAACAACGGGCGTCTTTTAGTGATAATTACAATCAAATGCATGCTAGAGCAAGGCGTGAAGCCGACTCGTTAGGAGATAAACTGACTAGAACAACGTGGGAATATAATGACCTCGAAAGAGAAAATGTTCGTTTGCGAAAGTTAGTCGGAACACTTCAAGACATTGTGCGCAATGTTGATGAGTTTCTACACAAAAAACTAGGTATTAATTTACCTGAAAAGTGGCTAGAGCGTGCAGGACTAAAAGAACCGTCTAAAAAAGCCCCTGAAAGCTCACAGGAATTCGACAGGCATAAATCTGATGAATTAGGCGGTCCACATCTTTAAAACACTTATATGGGCTTAAAATGGCGTTTAAGAGCTTAATTTAACATCTCACTAGATTGAACGTAGTTAACTTTGTGTCTGTCAACGGTAAATCGAATTAAAGGGGCTTGCTGCTTTAGCAGTTAGCCCCTTTTTTGAGGCTTTAAGGAGTTGATAGACTAGCGGATAAAACACTTTTGCGCATGCAAAGAAAAGCACACCTGCTTTTTTTGCCTGCCCCACGGCGAGTGCGGGGTGAGTTTGAGCGGGAGCTCCCGCTCATTTATGGGGTCAAGCTGACACAGCTTGCGGGTTTGGGCGGAGCCCATATTTTGGTTTGAGTGGAATAAAAATTTTGAAAATCAGGGGGCAGGGAGCGATTTTCGCTCCCGTACTACGACCCCCCTTTTAAGTGCCGAGTGCCAATTTTGATAAAAAAGTGATTTTAAGCCTTTGATATCAATGGTTACAGAGTTTTATATCTCGGCGAGTTTTTGGCGAGTTTTTAGCGAGTTTTTAGCAAAATAGAGGTTTCTAGCACATATTGTTGACAATAATGTTGCAAAAACGCATAATAGTGGTGTACTTAAAATTAATTTAGTTTGGAGTAAAAAATATGGCTACAAATAAAAAAAGAATTACGGTCAGTTTAACTGAAGACCAGTATTCTACTTTGGAAAAACTTGCGAAAGAAAAAGGTTTTTCCAAGTCTGCGATTTTAGCTTTAGCTTTAGAAGATTATTCAAGAAAGGAATTAGAACAAAAAAAATAAGCGAAAACTCGGCTTGGGCAAGACGAAAGTTTCCGCTAAACATTGTTGTTCTAACAAGGTTATTCTACCATTATGGCAAAAGACAAATCAAGATACTTCACCTTTTTGTTATATCCCGAATCTATTCCAGAAGATTGGAAGTCGAAATTGGAATTAATTGGTGTCCCAATTGCTGTTAGTCCATTGCATGATAAAGATAAAAGTACTGTGCCAGGACAAGATTTTAAAAAGCCACATTATCATGTTGTCTATGTGGCTAAAAACCCAGTTACTGCTGATAGTGTTCGGTACAAAATTAAACAGCTTCTAGGCGATCAGAGTATTGCTAAAGTACAAATAGTCATCAGAAGTATGACAAGTATGTATTTATATCTTACTCATGAGTCGAAAGACGCTATCGAGAAGAAAAAGCATAAATATAATAAACAAGATATTACGCTGATTAATAATTTTGATATTGATAGATATATATCGCTTGATGTGGAAGATAAAGACGATATGTTGAATACTGTCTGTGATTTGATTGATGAATATGGGATAGCTAATATACGTGAATTGAAGCGTTTTGTTAGAGTTCATGGTAATGAGTATGGGCTTCCTAGTATGAAAATAATTAACTCCGTTTTGCGTGCGCATACTGCCTTGGTAAGGCTATATTTTGACGCAGTCTATCAAGAACGAAGATACGGCAGGGGCGATATTGATAAAGAAACGGGCGAAATATTGAACGATAAGGAGATTAGAGATGAAAAACAGAAATAAAACTGCATTTTGGATACCTTTTTCTATTACGTTTTGCGTTTTTTTGTTTTCCCTTTTTGCTGAGCCTTTTTTGGATAAAATATTTGGTACTCACCCTTTTTTATATCGGGTAATTGCTACCTAAATATTACATGATTAATGGAGGAAATTATTTATGACATTTAGTAACGTAGAAAATACACGAGTATGGTTTATTACAGGAGCGAGCAGTGGACTAGGATACGAGTTCACTAAAAAAGTACTAGAGTCAGGAGATAAGGTTGTTGGTGTTGCTAGAAATATTGAAAAACTTAATGAGTTAAAATACCAGTTTGAAGGAATGTTACTTCCGTTAAGTCTTGATGTTACTGATAGAAGTGCTGTTTTTAC
>NZ_LNUA01000066.1 GCF_009764355.1 Companilactobacillus bobalius
CATAATTACACCTCCACAACTATTATATAAAATCAACGATTGTTTATCAATTGATAAACAGACAAAACCTCGTTGATAAACAGACAAAACCTCGTTGATAAACAGACAAAACCTCGTTGATAACCTTCTGTGAGCCTTGGGAGAGTAAGGCTCAAGAGGGGTCTAAAAGAGGTTTAAAAGAGGTTTATAAAAGAGGTATATAAGAGGCACCACTGTACGAGATACAAACCTAAAACAAAAAAACACAAAGGAGTGAGCCAAAAAACGGCTCACATTAAACTCCAGTCGCACAGCTCCTTGCGCCTCACGCTGTTCGTTGCTTAAAAGGTGTGGCAAGCCACATTAATTCGGGCGCTGACGCCCCGAACCCCGTCCAAGCTGAGCCAGCTTGACCGCTTTTTCACTCGCCGTTAGGCAGGAAAGCAAAGTTTTGTAGAAACTTTGGCTTTCGCCATTTCAGTGTAAAGACTGGTTTAGAGCTGTCAATTCCTTATGCTCCCACGCTGCGCTCGTCCGCTACCATTGACAGCAAATAGTTAGCTTTTCTAAAACTTGATAAAGATTTAACTGCTATGTCCCTTTTTAAGGGCCTTATTTTTTGTTCTCAGCGATTTTAAGGCTACTTATATACATTTATACCAAAGTCAAAATAAAAATCCCTCAGCGACTTTTTAGAGGCCTAAATTACAAAGACTGGGCGATTAATAATATCTTCTTGTCTTTTTTGCAAAATATAAGTATACAGGGAACCATACAAGTTCTTTTTGATCTCGTCAGGTTCATTGACAGAAGCTTCAAACAATTCTTGAATATCAACTTGCCATGGATCAGCAAGCATTTCATCAATTGGTTTTAATACTTTCTTTTCGTCCATCCTAATTACTCCTGACATCAAAATAATGATTTCAGTTTAGATTTACAGATTTTACAGTACCGTTATTCAAAATTTGTTACCAAACTTATAAAGATTCTTTGCACAGAACGATTAAAAAAATCTGGCTTAAAACAGCGTAATCCGCAACACTTTTTAAATATTTAAAACATAACAATCTTAGTTAGGTGCAAACATAAATTGAATTAAAAATACAGTCAATTCAACAACGACAAAAATTGATTTTATGGTTATCAGAAGACCGAGTGAAACAAGGTCAGTGCGCACTTACACATAGAATGAATTCTATGTTGTGCTAGACCCATTAAAAACCTGTATCAGAAGTCGCCGTTGGCGACAACAAAATCAAACTAATTTACCCAAAATCAATTTGGTTCAACATGTTTTCTGTACTTGCTTGATCCAAGCCTAAATAAGCTAAAGTCATTGATTCACTTGAGTGATTTAGTAAGTGCATGACTAGGCCAATATTGTAATTTGATTGCGTGTAAACACGATAAGCCCCAGTTTTGCGCATCGTATGAGTACCTAGATAATTAATGCCTAATAGATCGCCAACCTTACTCATAATTTTGTAGAACTGTTTTTCAGTAATATGGCGTTCTGGGTGTTGAATTGAAGGAAAGAGCCATTCAGAATCCAGCTTATGATCAAGCAGCCATTGACGGTACAATAAGAGCTCTGTTTGAACAGGTTTAAGGTACAAGGTATTAGGTTTACCAGTTTTTCGGTCATGAATAAACGCATTTTGTTTAATAGAACCGTCCGGATTAAAAATATCGGCCTGTTTTAAGCCCATAACGTCACTCACTCGCAGTAGCGTCGCTTTACCAACTTGAAAAATCGTATAGTTACGTCGGCCAGCTTTAAAGTTATTGAGTAACGTATCTTGAACCTCTTTAAGAACGTTTGAATCTTTGATGGGTAAGACAACTTGTTGCATAGTCTTTTCTCCTTTTCTTGAGATATTAAAGCAGTTATGTTATTATTTTTGTAAGGAAAAAGTAAGGAGATGATATTGTGAGCGCAGGTAATGTAACTAAGGTTAGCTCGAAGATCACAAGTAAAAATCAGATTACAATTCCTAAAACAGTACGTGAACTGTTAAAAGTTCGGTCTACTGACACAATTGAATGGCAGATTGAACCAAATGGTAAAGTAATGATTGTCCGTAGTAAACCGGATCTATGGCAACTTGTTGATGAACAAGAAAAAAAGTTTGGAAATCTCAGTACAACAGAAGTTGATTGGGGTAAAGACGTAGAAAGCGAAGACTTTGATTAATGAAATTAAAACAAGGCGCTATTTTATGGATTAATTTAGATCCGGCTAAAGGCACTGAAACTAAGAAAAAGCGACCGTGTTTAGTTGTAAGCAACGATCACTATAATCGCTATTTTAATACGGTGCTAGTTGTGCCAATCAGTACCTCTGACAAATATCGTACCCAAGAAAAGTATGCTAAATCGCCGTTATTTATCAGGATAGATAACGGGAAAATTCACGGGACAGCGTTATTGCAACATGTCCGTGCTGTCGATCCAACAAAACGATCAGATGGCGAAGTTGTGGCCACTTTATCTCAGCAAGAAATTAGTTCAATTAGTACAAAGGTCCAACAATTTTTCTGAAAAGCAGATGTTATTTATTGATAAAAGAAACAAAATAGCCCCCAATATCTACATTATAGATATTGGGGGCTATTTTAACAATGTTTTTGAGGGGTTATTTGTTAAAAATGGGCCCTTAAAAATATATAGCTTACTTGATCTTCCCATTTTCCTGGAAGATCTTTTTTGTTCGAAAATAATCCGACAAAAATTTGTTTTCTTGTTTTTCTGTGCTAAAATTAAGCCGTCTACTCGAACGTGTGTTCGGATATTGAGCAAATAATTTTTAAGGAGGTTGAATCAGCCTTGTACTCATGGTTAATCGTAATATTAGTTGTTTTTTTTCTCATAACAATTGATTTTTTATATTTATGTGACCATATAAATGATACTATCATTGAAAATGGCTATTTTAAAAACATTCTTACAATTATTATTTCAATTTTATCTAGTTGGTTCATCTCCAAATATTTGGGCCCTTTTTTTCTAAATTTCACTTCAGAAGTTGGAGTTACCAATTCATTCGGCTTTATATTAATAATTGTTGCATTAATAGGCTTTTCACTCCTATTCAACGCTGCAAGGCATGACATTGTAACTAGGAAAAAAACTGTACAGCAGGCTCAAAAAAAATACTTCAGACACAATCAAGTCCTAACTTTTTCTATGGTTCATTACGTAATCGGAATAAGTAGTGTTGTAATAGTTAATAGCATTGTATATTTACCAATCTTCCTCGACTTTTTAATTCCGATTCCCAAAAGTTACCCTGGTAACGTTGAAAAAATTGAACTCCAAGAATTCATTACTTTTATTATTACTCTTGTAATGCCTTTTTTAATCATAGTTTTTACCCCCTTTTCTTTGAAAAAATTACTCTCCTCTCCAATCCCAAGAAGCCATTGATAAACGAAATGAGAAATTGACCCATTATTTGACGGAAGAATTGCAGGTATTAAATGAAGAAATGATTCGTAAGGATATTCCTACTAGTTCTAGTGTGAACGATATACAGGTGTGGCAGGTTTCTCAAGTGAATGAGAACACCTTTGAGGTACTGTTTTCTGTTGAACAAGTTATTACCGAAGACAAAGACAAGGAAACTATATCGTCTAGCTTTCATGTGGTTGTCCATATAGATGAATCAGATAATATGGTTATTATCAAAAATCCGACAATGAGTAAGAAACCTCAAAAATCGGACTACCAACCCAAACAGCTAGAAAGTGACCATACAGTAGATACAGAAACGATGGACGAAATCATTAGCTTTTTAGAAACGTTCTTCCAGCTCTATCCTACCGCCACAGAAAAAGAATTGACTTACTATGTAAGTAATCATGTGTTACCTATGATTAACAAGGAATATGTTTTCGAGGAATTGGTGAATCCTATCTTTACCAGAAAAGATAACCAAGTAATCGTGAATGTCGCTGTGAAATATTTAGATCAAGAAACAAAGGCAACCCAAATCTCGCAATTTGAGTTGATATTAGAAAAACAAGATAATTGGAAGATTGTAAAATAACAAATATTGGTACATGATTACAGATACTTTGTAATCATGTACTCTTTTTGATAAAAAATTGGAGATTCCTTTACAAATATGCTCTTACGTGCTATTATTTAAGTGACTATTTAAAAGGAGTTAATAAATATGCGGCAAGGTATTCTTAAATAAACTGTCAATTTGATAGCGGGAACAAATAATTAGATGTCCTTTTTTAGGAGGGCTTAGTTTTTTGTACCCAGTTTAAGAATACCTTTATCATGTGATTCTAAAGTATCCAGAGAATATCTGTATGCTTTGTATACCTATGGTTATGCATAAAAATCCCAGTGATAAAAGTATTTATCACTGGGATTTTTATGCCCTTTTGGGTTTTTGAATGGAGGAAAATCACATGAAAATTATTAATATTGGAGTTTTAGCTCATGTTGATGCAGGAAAAACTACCTTAACAGAAAGCTTATTATATAACAGTGGAGCGATTACAGAATTAGGAAGCGTGGACAAAGGTACAACGAGGACGGATAATACGCTTTTAGAACGTCAGAGAGGAATTACAATTCAGACAGGAATAACCTCTTTTCAGTGGGAAAATACGAAGGTGAACATCATAGACACGCCAGGACATATGGATTTCTTAGCAGAAGTATATCGTTCATTATCAGTTTTAGATGGGGCAATTCTACTGATTTCTGCAAAAGATGGCGTACAAGCACAAACTCGTATATTATTTCATGCACTTAGGAAAATGGGGATTCCCACAATCTTTTTTATCAATAAGATTGACCAAAATGGAATTGATTTATCAACGGTTTATCAGGATATTAAAGAGAAACTTTCTGCCGAAATTGTAATCAAACAGAAGGTAGAACTGTATCCTAATATGTGTGTGACGAACTTTACCGAATCTGAACAATGGGATACGGTAATAGAGGGAAACGATGACCTTTTAGAGAAATATATGTCCGGTAAATCATTAGAAGCATTGGAACTCGAACAAGAGGAAAGCATAAGATTTCATAATTGTTCCCTGTTCCCTGTTTATCACGGAAGTGCAAAAAACAATATAGGGATTGATAACCTTATAGAAGTGATTACGAATAAATTTTATTCATCAACACATCGAGGTCCGTCTGAACTTTGCGGAAATGTTTTCAAAATTGAATATACAAAAAAAAGACAACGTCTTGCATATATACGCCTTTATAGTGGAGTACTACATTTACGAGATTCGGTTAGAGTATCAGAAAAAGAAAAAATAAAAGTTACAGAAATGTATACTTCAATAAATGGTGAATTATGTAAGATTGATAGAGCTTATTCTGGAGAAATTGTTATTTTGCAAAATGAGTTTTTGAAGTTAAATAGTGTTCTTGGAGATACAAAACTATTGCCACAGAGAAAAAAGATTGAAAATCCGCACCCTCTACTACAAACAACTGTTGAACCGAGTAAACCTGAACAGAGAGAAATGTTGCTTGATGCCCTTTTGGAAATCTCAGATAGTGATCCGCTTCTACGATATTACGTGGATTCTACGACACATGAAATTATACTTTCTTTCTTAGGGAAAGTACAAATGGAAGTGATTAGTGCACTGTTGCAAGAAAAGTATCATGTGGAGATAGAACTAAAAGAGCCTACAGTCATTTATATGGAGAGACCGTTAAAAAATGCAGAATATACCATTCACATCGAAGTGCCGCCAAATCCTTTCTGGGCTTCCATTGGTTTATCTGTATCACCGCTTCCGTTGGGAAGTGGAATGCAGTATGAGAGCTCGGTTTCTCTTGGATACTTAAATCAATCATTTCAAAATGCAGTTATGGAAGGGATACGCTATGGTTGCGAACAAGGATTATATGGTTGGAATGTGACGGATTGTAAAATCTGTTTTAAGTATGGCTTATACTATAGCCCTGTTAGTACCCCAGCAGATTTTCGGATGCTTGCTCCTATTGTATTGGAACAAGTCTTAAAAAAAGCTGGAACAGAATTGTTAGAGCCATATCTTAGTTTTAAAATTTATGCGCCACAGGAATATCTTTCACGAGCATACAACGATGCTCCTAAATATTGTGCGAACATCGTAGACACTCAATTGAAAAATAATGAGGTCATTCTTAGTGGAGAAATCCCTGCTCGGTGTATTCAAGAATATCGTAGTGATTTAACTTTCTTTACAAATGGACGTAGTGTTTGTTTAACAGAGTTAAAAGGGTACCATGTTACTACCGGTGAACCTGTTTGCCAGCCCCGTCGTCCAAATAGTCGGATAGATAAAGTACGATATATGTTCAATAAAATAACTTAGTGTATTTTATGTTGTTATATAAATATGGTTTCTTGTTAAATAAGATGAAATATTTTTTAATAAAGATTTGAATTAATCCGAACAGCGTTCGGATTAATTTTACAATCTACCCACCAGAATAATCTGTGGGACAGTCCCAGCCCTCACCCTTTAGCTTGGCAGCTACAGATTGTTCAAATTTATCTTCCGCTATTTAACTAGTCTTCTTTTCTTTTTTAGTTGTAACTATTTACCAAAACGCCACCACTTTTTAGGTTTAGGTTGTGACTCCGGGGTGCTATTTTCAGGTTCCGGTTGTTTGTCTGACGTCACTTCTTTTTCACTATTATCATGCGGTGCCATCGTTAAGGCTTTCAAGTCCTTAATTTCTGCCTTGTATTCTTCGAGCAGTTGTTTGTCCTGTAAGGCCAATCTTTGTTGCTGATCTAGTAACTTATGTAACTCTTTCTTTTCAGATTGAAATTCTGATACTAAATTTCGAAGGAATTTCACTTCATCTTGTCCATCAACCGCATCTTTTTTGTTGTCGTCAACATCATCTTTTTGTTGACGGTATCTTGTTGATGAATCGTTTGAGAACATTGCTTTAATAGCTTTTTGCCCATCAACATCAACGTAAACAGTATTGCCTTTTGTTGATGTAAATTGACGTAAATCGATTGACACATCTCTTTTTATCTTTTGCCATATAGCCTGCTTTGAAACGCCCAATTCATCAGCAAGTTCTCTAATAGTTTTAGGCATGATTTCCAAACCCCTTTCGGAGTTCAGCAAGTGCTTCTTGTCTTGCTTGATCTCTTATTTTTTTATCGTGCTCGGCCTGTTTATCAGCCAATGCTTGTTTCTCAGTAGAGCCTAAAGTTAACCCCTTAACCTTGTCAATGGCGCGCCATTTTTCCTGCTCTGTTAATTCACCATTATGCTGAATATTAAAAAGCTTTTGACGCTCATCTTGTAATTGGCCTTGTGAGAAATCATTGGCATCTTTCTTTTCTGGTTTCCAGGTAAACGAATAGCCAATAACTGGTTTCCCACGCCCTTTACCATATTTTTTTCTAACCGTTAATCCTCTAAACAAAGGAGTTAATTCTTCTTTAATGGGTTTTATAACAAATTTATCGACGTTAGAGGGACTATTCCAGTAACTTTTGGGCATATCTAGTAATTCAAAAAAGTCTTCTTTAGAAAAATAAGCATATCCAGTGGTTCTGAACTGTTTTAGTAACCGAAACATTGTTTTTGCGTAACTACTTTTTAAATCTCTAAACTCTGCCAACGCATAACGAACCCAACTTTCAAGCTTGTTTAAAAGGGGTAAAGCACGTTCATAAACTTTTACGTCTACATAAGGTTCTTCTGCATCTCCATCAATTTTAAATTCTGTAAACAAAACAAAAAACTCTCGAGTTAATCCACTTTTACTTCGTCTACCAAAATGTAATCCCATCATTTTTTCATAAGTTCTCTGAATGTCATCTTCAAAACGGTTATTTGCAGTAGGTTTATAAGCACTTAGCTCTTTTAATTGATCAAAAGTAAAACGAATGGTCTGATCACTCTTATCACGCATACGAGAAATAATCGAAAAAAATAAATTCATTTCAACTGGAGTAAATTTTCGAAGTGGAATGGTATTTAACTCTGGATCATATTTAATAATTTCATTTCCCATGCTGTACCTCCTAATGATTACAAATTAATTTTAGATTATGTTTATCAAGTAGTCAACTTTATAGTTCTACTTGATAAACAGACAAAACCTACTTGATAAACAGACAAAACCTACTTGATAAACAGACAAAACCTACTTGATAAACTTCTATAAGCCTTGGGAGAGTAAGGTTCAAGAGGGGTCTAAAAGAGGTTTAAAAGAGGTTTATAAAAGAGGTATATAAGAGGCACCACTGTACGAGATCAAGACCTAAAATCAAAAACACAAAGGAGTGAGCCAAAAACCGGCTCACATTAAACTCCATTCGCTACGCTCTTTGCGCCTCACTTCGTTCGTTGCCTAAAAAGGTGTGGCAAGCCACATTTATACGGGCGCTGACGCCCCGCACCCCGTCAAGCTGAAACAGCTTGACCGTTTTTTCACTCGCCGTTAGGCAGGAAAGCAAAGTTTTATAGAAACTTTGGCTTTCGCCAATTCAGTGTTAAGACTGGTTTAGAGCTGTCAATTCCTTATGCTCCCACGCTTTGCTCGTCCGCTACCATTGACAGCAAACAGTTAGTTTTTTTGAATCTTAACAAGAACTTATCTGCTATGTTCGTTTTTTAGGGCCTTATTTTTCGTTTCTAGCAATTTTAAGACTATTCATATATATTTATACCAAAACAAAAATAAAAAGCCCTCAGCAGGCTCTTAGAGGGCTAAATAACGAAGCCTGGACGATTATTAATATCTTCTTGCCTTTTTTGCAAAAAATAAGTATCAAGGGAATCATACAGATTCCTTTTGATCTCGCCAGGTTCATTGACAAAAGCTTCAAACAATTCTTGAATATCAACTTGCCAAGGATCAGCAAGCATTTCATCAATTGGCTTTAATACTTTCTTTTCGTCAATCTTAATGACTCCTAACATCAAAATAATGCTTTCAGTTTAAATTCACAGATCTTATAGCACCGTTATTCAAAATTTATTACCAAGCTTATAAAGATTATCTGCACAAAGCAATTAAAAAATTTTGGCTTAAAACAGTGGGATCTGCAACACTTTTTAAATATTTAAACCATAACAATCTTAGTTAGGTGCAAACATAAATTGAATTAAAAATACAGTCAATTCAACAACGGCAAAAACAGATTTTATAGTTATCAGTAAACCGAGTGAAACGAGGTCAATGCGCACTTACACCCTTGACAAGTGTCAAGGGTAGATTTAATCCCCATCGATGGGTATTATTTGTATTAGAAGGCTAGCGCCAACTATAAAAAACCTAGAGTAAACCCTCAAAAACCTAGAGCTGAATATCAAGATTGATCAATCACATTACGAAGGATCCAATGACTATAAGCAAGACGAGCACCAGGAGTTATCACCCAGGGGTGATTAATTTCAAAAATTTGAATTTCAGTTGCTAAGTAAAGTGGCGTCTTACCATGATTAAAAGCAAAAACGGGTTGCGGAAAATCAGGCTTATTAGCAACTTGATGAACACTTTGACGAGAGTTCATCTGCCAACGAATTTTTAAGTCTTCACGCGACAATAATTGCGGTAATTGTGTTTTTTCAATTTGAGCTTGTTGTTGCAACTTTTGTGTAAAGGCTTGTTTAGTCTTGTTTTGATGCCAATCATCAAAAAGATCATACTTGTTGGTTTCAAAATCTAAATCCATAAAGCCAGCCTCCTAACCAAAATCAATTTGATCCAGCATCGTTTCGGTACTGGCCTGGTCTAAACCTAAATAAGCTAAAGTCATCGCCTCACTGGAATGATTGAGCAGATTCATGACTAAGCCAATATTATAATTTGATTGCGTGTAGACTCGATAAGCCCCGGTTTTGCGCATCGTATGAGTACCCAGATAATTAATTCCTAACAGATCGCCAACCTTACTCATAATTTTGTAGAACTGTTTTTCCGTGATATGGCGCTCGGGGTGTTGAATGGAAGGAAAGAGCCACTCAGAGGCTAGTCTATGATTAAGTAGCCATTGACGGTACAATAAGAGCTCTGTTTGAACTGGTTTAAGATACAAGATATTAGGCTTACCCGTTTTTCGGTCGTGAATGAACGCATTTTGTTTAATAGAACCGTCCGGATTAAAAATATCGGTTTGTTTTAAGCGCATGACATCACTCACTCGCAGTAGCGTAGCTTTGCCAACTTGAAAAACTGTATAGTTACGCCGGCCAGCTTTAAAGTTATTGAGTAAAGTATCTTGAACATCATTAAGTACATTTGAATCTTTGATTGGTAGGACAATTTGTTGCATATAAAAATCACCTCGTTGGTGGAGACGTAATCCCTTGGTACAAGCGGAAATATGAATTTCACACTTCCGCTTGTACCAAGGATTTGTGTAATAACATATTTGTTTGCTTTTTGATAGCCAATAAGCTATCATGTGAATATGAAAAAAATGGAATTTGACTATTATGACTGGAATGAATTTAAACAATTTTTGGATCAATTACCTGATAAAGACGCTGCCAAATTAATTGCGACCATTCAAAATATTGAAAATAACGGTCTAATCATCGCAGAACGTCAATTATGGGTCAAAAAGCTAGAAAACAATCTCTATGAGATTCGTTCTAAGAGAGCTTCAAATATTCAGAGAGCTATCTATTTCCAAGTACAAGGATCTCAGTACTTAATCACCAATGCATTCACAAAGAAAACGCAAAAAACACCAGAAAGTGAAAAGAAAATTGCTCGGAATCGACGCAGCAAGTATTTTAACAAGGAGGACCAACAATGAGTAAAATTGACGCATATGTTACTGAAAGAAGTAAAAACAATCCTGATTTTGCAAAACTCGTTGAACAAGAAAACATCAATTTAGAGGTAGCAGTTAAAGTCCGTGATCTCCGTGAAAATATGGGTATGAGTCAACGTGCATTTGCTAGTCTAATTGGTAAACCACAATCAACCATTGCTAGAATTGAAAATGGATCAATGAATGCTTCGACTAGGGTATTGTCTGAGATTGCGCAGGCAACTAATCAGCGATTAACCATTCAATTTATGCCGGTAATATAATTAAAAACTACCAATGCTAAGGAGTTAGAAATAATGGATTCAGGTAAGCAATCATTAAATAATAATAAAATGTTAGAAGCAATCACAAATAATGATTTTCGCTCACTCTTAAAATTAGTCGTTGAAAATCCAGTTGCACATGTTAACAGATCTGAATATTTAGCAAAAGTATTTAAAGTAACAGAATCAGATATTATCAATGGGCACTTAGATATTTCCTTAAAAGAAAGAAAAAAAGTTGCACAAAAACAAATTACAGCAACGGTAAGAAATACTACTGTTATTTCTTTTCTTACTGGAATTCCCGGGGGAATTGCAATAGCAGGGACAATACCTGGCGATATTATTCAAAACATGGTTTACTCCATCAGATTGGCTCAACAATTAGCCTATATATATGATTTTGATGATTTGATCGAAGAAGATGGAAAAATTCAAACAAATGGATTGTTATTATTTTTAGGAACAATGGCTGGAGTAAATGGATCAGCTTCTTTGTTGCGGGTGTCAAGTTCTAATGCTATAAAGTATGCTTCTAAACAAATATTAGGGAAACCTTTAATGAAAACTTTGTGGTACCCATTATTAAAAAAAATAACTAGTATAGTTGCTAGCAAAACACTAACCAAAAAGGGACTAGCCTCTGGAATTGCGAAAATTGTTCCAGTCGTTGGTGGGGTTACTTCGGGAAGTATAACTATGATTGGAATGGAAATGTCAGCTAAGAAACTAAATTCAGAGTTATTAAGGGGATTTGAACAGAATTATTCAGAAAGAGATTATGAAAAAGATATAAAAATTATTGAAGCAGAAATAATATAAATAGGGTCCTTATCAAGGGACTATAAATTGTATAAACACATAAATAACCCCCAATATCTACATTATAGATATTAGGGGTTATTCTTTCAATGTTTTTGAGGGGCTATTTGTTAATTATAGACCCTGAATGATTTTTAACTAAAAATGGCAATAAGTATTTTGGTATTATTTGAAAAATTGAATTTCAATTATGTCTTAACAATAATAGAGCACCCATAATTACTATGAAGATTGGTAAGTAGGACATCAAAAATATGGGTCTCATCATACAACACAAAAAAGATTCTCCGGATCTAATGGGCTGCATTGAAAAATCAATATCTTTTTCATCTTTTTTCCTTACAACATCATAAAGATTTCGGAAATATCTTTCCTCTCTTAGATAAAAAGTATCGCTAACCCAAAACATTAAGCAAAAAAAGAGACATAATAACAAAATTAAGTAGCTCATAGATTTATTGATATTAGCTAAATACACAGTTATTAATCCACCAAGTATCGTCAATGACCACCCTTTTATAAGAAATGAATTAGATGACATACGATTAATAACGTCTTCAATCATTTGAATATGCAAACGCTTATTTTCACCGTTTTTCACGTATATATCCTCCAAAATATAAATTAGCCTATTAGGGCTTCCTGCACATATTATAGTCAGCAATGCTATTTCTTAAAGAGATAGCTCTGTCTAAGCAGCCATCAACATCTAATATAAAATCTTTCCACTCGATAGCAGTAATATATGAGCTATTACCAAAATAGACAGTTTTTCCATAAATCTCTTTAATATCAGGATTTTTCTGATTAAACATGTTTTTAGCTATTACTTGAAAAGTTTTATCTGTATGTATTGTTCTTACTGTCTTTTCTTTTGGATTATCTTGTTCTTCATAAGTCCAATGAGTTATAAAATATTCATAACTATTAAGTTCATCAGGAAGAACAACTGCAATAATAGCGTTGGGTAAACTCCTTGTTGTTATTCTTGTTTGTGTACGTAAAGAATAAGCAATTTCCCATGGAATCCATTGATCTTTTTCAGGCTTGAAGCGTTCAACCATATTAGGGGAAATCAAAACTAAAGTAACTGACGAGTCCCATATTTTTTCCTTTAATTTTGTACGTATAGTTTCATCTTTAAATACGCTTAGATCTTGGTCATCATTTTCGGCCTTGTTTAAATCATCGCCACTAAATTTAGTAGTTTGCAGGTAATCAACATAATCCCTAACGGTATTTTTATAGTATCCACTTAGTGATGCTACATTACTATCTTTGTATTTGTATGAAACAAAAACTTTGTATCCCAATACAATTTCCCCCAATTTAATAACGACCGTTTTATAATCTATGAGAATATAATAGATCTAACGGTTTACGGTTACCCTTATTTTGTATAGAACTCCACTGGCGTTTCCAATTCACTAAATCATCTCTCGTTATTTTTAATAATTTGGTGAGTTCTTGAGTTACATCATGCTGGAAAGGTGGGAGTTCATTAGAACTCTTATTGATATAATCAGATTGTCTAATTTCTGTCTCTAATAGTAGTCTTTCTGGTACTTTTTTATTTATAAGCCTAGTAGTTTGAAGCTCATCATATATCCATGGAGAATTAGTCTTATTTTTAATAGTGTTAACAACACTAATAGAATTTTCTGTGTTTAAGAAAATAATACATTCACAAGAATCAATCATGTCATGCAATGCTGATGACAATATCAAATTTACTTGGCTAGTTGAATAGTTTCGCTTGTCATAGTCATAAGTTATCATGCCATTTTTTTTATTTTTAGACAAAACACAATAATTATCATCAATCTTTTTAAGAAGATCATTTGAGTATCCCCAAACGGTTGAATCTATAAAGGCATCAATATCAAACTCATTTTTTAACCAACACGCTATTCTCTTAGCAATCAACACATCATTGTGAGAGTGTGATATGAAAACATCATAATTGTTTTCTGGAAACCAATTATTTTTTAATTTAGTTACGTCTATTATTCCAGTTTCATCTTTCAAATCTATATTAGAGCTAACTCTATCCAATAAATTTGAACGAAGTTTACGTAAACCTGATGAATACAATTCAAGATCTTGAGAAGAAATGTCCATAAAATCCATTTTATCTGCACGATTTAAAGTTAAGTTAAAACCCTTATACAAAATATATACCCCTCTCTTTTATCACTAATATGATTTATTCAGTTAATTAACTATATAAAATTTTTGCTAATATAAGAAATCTTTACCAAAAGTGCCACCAGTTTTTATTGCGCTTATTTTTATACATGTCCTCTTCTGGAGAATTGTTTTGTCGTTTCTGAGATGACTTAGAAGTTTCAAGTAAGCCATTTATTTTTTGAATATGGGCTTTTAGCTCTCTATTTTCTGCTACAGTTGTTAATTGAAGTTGTTGTTGCTGATCTATCAGTTTTATTAGATGATCTATTTGTTGGTCTTTGGTAGCAAGCTGTTTGTCACGTTGAGACTTTAAATCTGCTACTTCTCTTCTTAGAGTAGCGATTAGCTCATTATTTTCTTCGCTAGTCTTTGTCTCTTTTTTGCTACCTGTTTGTTGGTTCTTTGCTACCAAAGGCTTTGCTACTTTGTCTCTGATAATCCTTTCAGCTTTAGGGCTAATCATGTTTGTACCCTGACTATCTTTTTGCCGATTCTTTGCTGGTAGTCTTTGGTAATGATATTGAATAGTCTGTTTGGAGACATTCAATTGATCAGCAAGTTCTCTAATAGTTTTAGGCATGTTTTCCAAACCCCTTTCGGAGTTCAGCAAGCATTTCTTGTCTTGTCTGATCTCTTATTGTTTTATCATGCTCAATCTGTCGTTCGGCTAAAATCTGTTTTTCAGTTGAGCCTAGTGGTAGGCCTTTAACTTTATCGGTAGCACGCCATTTTTCTTGTTCTGTTAATTCACCATTATTCTGGATATTAAAAAGTTTTTGACGCTCATCTTGGAACTTACCTTGAGAAAAGTCGTTTGCGTCTTTTCTTTCAGGCTTCCAAGTAAAAGTATAACCAATCACTGGTTTCCCACGACCTTTACCATATTTTTTTCGTATAGTTAGGCCTCTAAACAAAGGGGTTAGTTCTTCCTTAATTGGGCGAATAACCCTAGATTCAACGTTCGCAGGCTTACTCCAATAGCTTTGTGGAATATCTAGTAGTTCAAAGAAATCATTTTTAGAAAAATAAGCATAACCAGTGGTTCGGAATTGTTTAAGAATACGAAAAGTTGTTTTTGCGTAACTACTCTTTAAATCTCGGAACTCTGTCAAAGCATAACGAACCCAACTTTCGAGATTATTTAGAAGTTTCAACGCTTTGGGATAAATTTGAATATCAACATAAGGAACGTCTGCAGATCCCTTAATTTCAAATCGAGTGAACATGACAAACATCTCTCTATCAAGACCATCTTTACTTCGAGAGCCAAATCTAAGACCTAGTATTTTTTGATATGTACTTTGTATGTCATCAATAAACCGATTATTTGCGGTTGGCTTATAGGCACTTAACTCTTTTAACTGATCAAAGGTAAATCTAACAGTATCATCACCTTTATCACGCATTCTAGAAACTACAGAAAAGAACAAATTCATTTCTACAGGAGTAAACCTTCGCAAGGGGATTGTATTTAATTCAGGGTCATATTTGACTAATTCATTGCTCATAAAATAACCTCCTTGAATAATACTACCTTATTTGAATACAGGAGTAAATAAATGTAGTCGATAAACAGACAAAATGTAGTCGATAAACAGACAAAATGTAGTCGATAAACAGACAAAATGTAGTCGATAAACAGACAAAATGTAGTCGATAAACTTCTGTACGCCTTGGGGGAGTAAGGCGCAATAGGGGTCTAAAAGAGGTTTAAAAGAGGTTTATAAAAGAGGTATAAAAGAGGCACCGCTGTACAAGATCAAAATCTAAAACAAAAATACAAAGGAGTGAGCCAAAAACCGGCTCACATTAAATTCCAGTCGCTATGCTCCTTGCGCCTCACTTCGTTCGTTGCCTAAAAAGGTGTGGCAAGCCACATTAATTCGGGCGCTGACGCCCCGAACCCCGTCCAAGCTGAGCCAGCTTAACCGCTTTTTCACTCGCCGTTAGGCAGGAAAGCAAAGTTTTATAGAAACTTTGGCTTTCGCCAATTCAGTGTTAAGACTGGTTTAGAGCTGTCAATTCCTTATGCTCCCACGCTTTGCTCGTCCGCTACCATTGACAGCAAACAGTTAGCTTTTCTAAAACATAATAAGAATTTAACTGCTATGTCCCTTTTAAGGCCTTTATTTTCAATTCTCAGCAGTTTTAAGCATATTTACATATAATTTATACCAAAACAAAATAAAAAGCCCTCAGTGAGCTTTTAGAGGGCTAAATTACAAATCCTGGTCGATTAATAATATCTTCTTGTCTTTTTTGCAAAATGTAAGTGTACAAGGAATTATACAAATTCTGTTTGATCTCATCAGGTTCATGAACAAAAGCTTCAAACAATTCTTGAATATCAACTTGCCAAGGATCAGCAAGCATTTCATCAATTGGCTTTAATACTTTTTTTTCGTCCATCTGAGTTACTCCTAACATTAGCTAATTATTTCAGGTTTAAATTAAAGGCATCTTTTTATAGTTAGTTATTCAAAGATGGTAATTAAGTTTAGAAAGAAAAACGGTGTAAAGCAATTAAAAAGATTTGTTTGAGCGCAGCGAAATCTAATACAACTTTTTTTAGTATAAGCACAATCAACTTTAGTTGTTGTGTGTAAGTGCGCATTGAACTAAAAAACAACCTTTATTTCAATGATCAAGTTAGCTATTTTTTAGCGTCATTAAACGGAATGAAATGAGTTTAATGCGCACTTATACATAGAATTTATTCTATGTTGTGCTAGACCCATTAAAAACCTGTATCAGAAGTCGCCGTTGGCGACAACAAAATCAAACTAATTTACCCAAAATCAATTTGGTTCAACATGTTTTCTGTACTTGCTTGATCCAAGCCTAAATAAGCTAAAGTCATTGATTCACTTGAGTGATTTAGTAAGTGCATGACTAGGCCAATATTGTAATTTGATTGCGTGTAAACACGATAAGCCCCAGTTTTGCGCATCGTATGAGTACCTAGATAATTAATTCCTAATAGATCGTCAACCTTACTCATAATTTTGTAGAACTGCTTTTCAGTAATATGGCGTGCTGACATTACTTATTTGGAATTATGTCCAGGAACCTGGGGTTATCTCAGTTCTATTTACGAACCAAAGGTTCATCAAGTTCTTGCTTTCAAGATTGGTCGTCAGATGGAGGCGACGTTAGTTGTAGAAACGATTAATCAGGCGCTTGAATGTCATCAAAAGCCACAATATTTTCACTCTGACATGGGTTCACAGTACACCAGCAACGAAGTTGAAACTTTACTTGAACGGCATCAGATTAGCCACTCATACTCAAAACAAGGTTATCCTTATGATAATGGGCCAATTGAAGCTTTTCACTCATTGTTGAAGAGAGAGTTTGCCTTTCAAACAACTTTTTCCAATTTTGAGGACTTGGTAATCCGAACCTCAAATTACATCAGTTGGTTTAATTCCGACAGAATTAGAACGAGTGTTTAGAAAAAGATGTGCCATTTATTGACATAGGAGCAATTCGAAACTTAGTAAACATAACAAATAATTCTTTATTTAATTCAGAGTTACTTCAGCAATCAAAATAGGAGTCCATCAGTTTTTCATAAGTTTATCGCATATTTTTCTCCAAGCGAATATTTAAAGTTGGTTTATAGTTACTCAAATTTTGAAGTTAATAATAAGAGGATCGAACGGTCTAATTTTATTATCATAATCATACATATGAGAGATAAATGGGAAAATAAATTTATTTCAATTGAAGTAAACTTCCGCAAGGAAATGGTATTTAATTCAGAAACATATTTTATCAATTTATTACTAATAAAATACTCCCAAGACCTAAAAAAGCCCCCATGAAAATTACATCACAGGGAGCTTTACAAACCATAAAATATTAATTACTTGTTGCGTGTTCTGTAGTGGCAGCAGCTTCAGCTTCTTTAATATGTGCTTCTTTATCAGCTGCAACTTGTTCTTGTCCATACAAGATTTGATCTTGTTTGTGTACAAATGGCCAGTAAACGAAGAACGAAAGTACTAAGACAATTGCTTGCCAAATCATCATCTTCCAACCACCGACTAATAAGCCAGAGATAACTGGTGGTGTGGTCCATGGCACCTGAACACCAGTAAAGTATGGAATAACACCTAATTTAATTAACCAATATGTGGAACCCATTGATATGGCTGGCATAAACATGAATGGCAAAATTAAAATTGGGTTCATAACAACTGGAACTCCGAACAAAACGGGTTCGTTAATATTGAAGAGTCCTGGTACGAATGACAAACGCCCAATACTCTTCATCTGAGCTGACTTGGCAAAGAATGCCATGAAGAAAACTAATCCAATTGTTATACCGGAACCAGTCACAGTACCAAATTGATCAAGTAAGGATGAAACGGCAATATGACCTCCATTTGCGGCTGTCACAACACCATGTGCCTTAAAAATTGCGGCATTCGATAAACTATTGGCACCTAAAATTGGACCCATGATACCACCGACAATAACCGCACCATGAATACCAAAGAACCAGAAGAATGGAATCAATAGTGAAATAATAAGAACGCCACCAAATGAGTCTGTCATTCCTTGTAATGGTGTCTGAATAGTTTGATAAATCCACTGTGTCATAGTTGTATGAGCAGTTGCATCAAATAAGATATAAACGATTAACCAACCGGTAATAATGACAAAGGATGGAATCAAGGCCACAAATGATTCTGCTACTGCTGGTGGAACTTGATCTGGTAATTTGATGGTCACATGATTTTTGATAAACCAAGAATAAATCCAACCAGTTAACAATCCAACAATAATAGCAGCGATCATACCTTGACCACCAAGCCAAGTCCGATCAATAAATCCAGTTAACATCGTTGGTGCCTGTGAAGCAGAAACCACAGTTTTAGTACCATTCATAACAGCTGTCGTAGGACGCATAATTAGGAAGAAACTTACCAAAGCCGTCATGCCGGCCGGCAAAGGTTCAAAACCATCATCTTTTACCCAAGTATAGGCAATTCCTACTACGGCAAAAATTGCTACCACTCCAAAAGAAGCGTTGTAGGCTTGCGTCCAGTAAGGAATTAACCCAGTTGCTTTCATCCAATTAGCAATTGGTGCGAATGGAAAGGCACTTAAAAGCAAGAATATAGATCCACTCATAATAAATGGCAAACTGACTAACATACCATTCTTTAGGCTTGTGATTGCTTTGGTATTAACAAACTTCATAATTGGAGGAAGAAGTTTGTTGTTAATCCAATCATTCATTAAAATCACCTCAAATAATAATTGAAAATCTTCGGCCGAAGATCATGTAACGTAAAGCGCTTTCAACAAATCCAGTATAAGCTTTAAAATGTCTTACTGTAAAGTTATTCCCCAAATAAAAAACATGTCCCATTAAATAAAGGGCTTATGTGTCCTAAATGGAACATGTTTCAAATGAATTTTTATACATAGAATTAGACCTGGCTAACTGCCTCACTGACAGGTGTTTTTCCCTCGCTAATTGCAAACTCTTTCTTAATTGTTTGATCATTATGCAACGTTGCAACAATCACTTCAGCCACATCTTCACGTGCAATTTGGCCCTTACGTTGATTAAGTTGAACTCCGCCCTTGCCAGTTTCATTTGGTCAACCACCATCGACTTTAGTCGATGGTGGTTGACGAACGTTTGAATCTTTGATGGGTAAGACAACTTGTCGCATAAGCTGTTAGTTCCTTTACTTTAAAATTAATTTAGTTGCAGAAAACCTAAAAATCGAATATTATAATGTAGTACGATGGTAAACTTAAAGGAGGCGGATTAGAATGAGTAATACTATTATTAAAAACAAGACAATTTCAACTCGTGTAACACCTGACATTAGTGAACGGGCTAAAGCTAATCTAGCAAAACAAGGGCTAACCGTTTCTGAGTATATACGCTTATCGTTAGTTAAAGCGGCCAATAATGAAGTTCGATTAGTCAGCTTTTTAGATTCTCCGGAAGCCTTAGCCGCTAAAAAAGAAGCAGAAACAGGGCAGGTCAAAAACATTGGTTCATTGACTGACTTTGAAGATTGGATCGATAAGCTAGATGCAAATTAAACAGACCAAATCTTTTGAACGTGAATTAAAAAAACTAGTCAAAAAACATTTCCCAATAACTGTCTTGAAGCCTTGTTTAGAAGCAATTGTTGAACAAGATGTACTTGTTTTGAAACAGATTAAAGATCATGCATTAAAAGGAAATTGGCGTGGCTATCGTGAATTTCACCCTGCCAGATATGGAAACTATGGTAAAAATTATGACAACTGGATTGTTATTTATCAGCTAGATCATGATGAATTGATTTTGTTATTGGTTGCAACTGGCTCCCATGAAATCTTGAATCAATAGCTATAGTTTAGGGGCACTTATAAAAAAATAAATTAAAATAACCCCCGATATCTACATTATAGATATTGGGGGCTATTCTTTCAATGTTTTCGAGGGGCGATTTTATAAAAATGGACCCTATTTATAATTTTGTACAAGTTCGAATAGATTATCTTTTATTTTGTTTCGAACTTTTCTAAAGGCTTGTAGTTTTTCTTTTTCTGTTCCAGTGGTTTTTGCAGGGTCGGGTAATGGCCAATGAATACTTGTAGCTTGTGGTGGAATAACTGGACATTTATCTCGTGCATCACCGCATAAAGTGACAATTAGATTAGCTGAATTGAAGTAATTTAAATCAATCAGTTTTGAATACTGCTGACTAATATCGACACCATCTTCTGCCATAACTTGTACTGCATTTTTGTTTAAACCATGCTTTTCTACGCCCGCACTTCTAATTTCAAATTTATCGGAAGGAAAAAGTTCTTTTGCGTATCCTTCGGCCATTTGGCTTCGACATGAATTCCCGGTACAGAGAAAATAGATTTTTTTCATTTGGTTACTCCTTAATCATAATATTTTCTTTTAATCCATAGTGCTACATCAACTAATAAGATCATTACCGGTACTTCAACCATTGGGCCAATAACGGCAGCAAATGCTTCTCCAGAATTCAAGCCAAATATAGCGACTGTTACTGCAACAGCTAATTCAAAGTTATTACTTGCAGCGGTGAAAGATTGTGTCGCAGAAATTGAATAACTAGTTTTAGTCTTTTTCGCAATCCAAAAGGTTATGAAGAACATTAAGACAAAATATAGTAATAAAGGAACAGCAATTCTTATTGCGTCCATTGGTAGTTGAACTACTTTTGCACCCTTGACAGAAAACATCACTACTATTGTAAAGAGTAAAGCCCAAGTAGTAATTCTACTTATTTTTGGTACATATTTATCTTCAAACCATTCTTTACCCTTTGTGCTAATGATAAAGTAACGAGAACCAATGCCCAAAATGAAAGGAATACCAAGATAAATAAAAACACTTTTAGCAATTTCACTCATTGTAATATTAATTGTCTGTGTTTGTAGCCCAAAGAATTTTGGTAAGACACTAATAAAGAAGTATGCATAAACGGAATATAGCAAAATCTGAAAAATTGAGTTAAAAGCTACTAGACCAGCAGCATAATCGTTATTACCCTGCGCTAATTCATTCCACACAATAACCATAGCAATACACCGTGCTAAACCGATCATGATTAAACCAATCATATAGTTTGGATAATTGTGTAGAAAGATAAAAGCAAGAGCAAACATTAAAATAGGGCCAACGATCCAATTTTGAACTAATGAAAAAGCAAGTTCCTTTTTGTCCTTAAATACATCACCCATTTTGCCATAATTAACTTTGGTTAGTGGTGGATATAGCATTAATATTAAGCCTATTGCTATTGGAATTGATGTTGTACCGATAGACCAACTATTAATTATTTTAGGGAGCGATGGAAAAGCTAAACCGCTAATAATTCCCAGTGCCATAGCTAAAAATACCCATAAGGTCATATAACGGTCCATGAATGATAAATTTTTAGAAGTACGCATAATAGCCCTCCATATAGATATTTATCTATGTATAATGCAAAATAAAAAAGCTAACAGTTTGAATGTGAATCCTTACATATGCAATGGTCAGTTTTAGATAGTATTTGTGTTAATTCACTAATCAGTCCTTCTTTTTTGTTTGAATTTAAAGAATAATAGTGCCACTTAGTATCTTTTCTTACGTTAACTAATCCACTTTTTTCCAGAATACTCATATGGTGGGATAGAGTCGGTTGTGTAAAGTTAAAGTGTGCAAGTATATCACACCCACACATCTCACCACAGGACAGCATTTCTAAAATCTTAAGACGGTTAGGTTCAGCAACCACCTTTAAAAGTGATGCCAAATCTTTATACTCATAGTGCATCAGTAAATTCCTCCACATTAAACATAGACGATTATCTATATTGTATCACATGAATAATGAAAAAGATTGCCGTTCGGATTAATTTTATAATCTACCAATTGACTTCTATTTCCAAAAATGCCACCAATTTTTATTATTATGTGTTCTATCTTCTTTGTCATTCACTTGCTGTTTTTGGCCTGGATTAGAGATTTCAATCAAGTCACTTAATTTGTGTACATGTTCTTTTAGTTCTTTGTTTTCTGTCACAGTTGTTAACTGAAGTTGTTGTTGCTGATCTATTAATTTGGTTAGATGATTAATTTGTCGGTCTTTGCTACTTATTTGCTGATCTTTGGTAGCAAGCTGTTTGTCCCGTTGAAACTTTAAATCTGCTACTTCTCTTCTTAGAGTAGCGATTAGCTCATTATTTTCTTTGCTAGTCTTTGTCGCTTTTTCGCTACCTGTTTGTTGGTTCTTTGCTACCAAGTTCTTTGCTACCTTGCCTCTAATAATCCTTTCAGCTGTAAGGCTGATCACGTTTTTACCTTGACTATCTTTTTGTCGGTTCTTTGTTGGTAGTCTTTGGTAGTGGTATTGAATAGTTTGTTTAGAGACCTTTAATTCATCAGCAAGTTCTCTAATTGTTTTAGGCATTATTTCCAAACCCCTTTCGGAGTTCAGCAAGTGCTTCTTGTCTTGCTTGATCTCTTATTTTTTTATCATGTTCAGCCTGTTTATCAGCCAATGCTTGTTTTTCAGTGGATCCTAGTGGTAATCCTTTAACTTTATCAGTAGCGCGCCATTTTTCCTGTTCTGTTAGTTCACTATTATGCTGAATATTGAAAAGTTTTTGTCGTTCATCTTGTAATTTGCCTTGTGAGAAGTCATTAGCGCCTTTCTTTTCTGGTTTCCAGGTAAATGAATACCCTATTACTGGTTTTCCACGTCCCTTGCCATATTTCTTTCTAATAGCTAGGCCTCTAAATAATGGTGTTAACTCTTCTTTGATGGGCTTTATAACATACCTATCAATATCTCCTGACTTTTTCCAATAGCTTTTAGGAATATCGAGTAATTCAAAAAAGTCTTCTTTTGATAAAAAAGCATAACCTGTTGTTCTAAAACCCTTTAACAATCTAAAAGCAGTTTTGGCGTAACTGCTTCTAAGATCTCTAAATTCCGCTAAAGCATATCTAACCCATGTATCTAAATTATTAAGAAGTGGCAAAGCATCTTTATATACTTCAACATCTATATAAGGGGAATCAGCTTCACCAACAATGCTGAATTTAGTAAACATAACAAACATCTCTCTATTTAATCCAGATTTACTACGTCTTCCAAAATGAAGTCCCATTAGTTTTTCATAAGTTCTTTGAATATCATCTTCAAAGCGATTATTTGCAGTTGGTTTATAGTTGCTCAAGTCTTTAAGTTGTTCAAAAGAAAATCTAACTGTTTGATCCCCTTTATCACGCATACGAGAAATAATTGAAAAAAATAGATTCATTTCAATAGGGGTGAATTTACGTAAGGGAATAGTATTAAGTTCTGGATCATATTTTATAAGTTCATTGCTCATAATTACACCTCCACAACTATTATATAAAATCAACGATTGTTTATCAACGATCACTATTAAAAACCTCGTTGATAAACAGACAAAACCTCGTTGATAAACAGACAAAACCTCGTTGATAAACAGACAAAACCTCGTTGATAAACAGACAAAACCTCGTTGA
>NZ_LNUA01000067.1 GCF_009764355.1 Companilactobacillus bobalius
ATATTCACCGAACACTAGGGTTGCTCTTGCACACTCAAGTCTCGATTCAGCAATTGCTTAAGCTGCCAGCGGAATGCTTTCATCCTAAACCAAAAGTAAACAGTGTCTTAATAAAACTTACCCGCCATACCACAGATGTTCCAGATAAATATTGGAAGCTATATACGTACTTTGTTTCAAAATGGGTCAATCGAGAATATCGTCAACTGTTTACTAAAAATCAGTTTCATCAAGCAATGAAACACGCCAAAGTAAACAATTTAAGTACCATTACTTATGAGCAAGTATTGTCTATTTTTAATAGTTATCTATTATTTAACGGGAGGAAATAATTCTATGAGTCGCTTTTGTAAATGTTGGAGAAAGAGAATAAATCGCTTAAAAACGAAATTAAGGGCATTTACAGAGGTTTTAATCAGTTTATGGAAAATACCCTTGGTGCAACTGTTGGACAAGCTAAAAAGCTCATGAATAACCTTGTGAGCGAAATTAAAGAGTTTGTAAAAGGTGGAGAGTTTGAAAAAATTCATAGAAATGAAACTCGAACACGAGATAGAGATGAATTAAGTCGTTAGAAGCTCATATTTGCGTTTTAAGGCGTTTTAAATCAATTCGAGTATATTTATACCTGTTTGGTCTTTTCGTCGGCATAAGCGTTAAAAATGGCAATAGAAAAAGCTGCAAGGGCGAACGTAGTGAGTGCATTTACCCTTGCAGCTTTTTTTGTTGTCATTTAGCTTTTGCATAGACGACGGAAAGCCAACAGGTGTGAATGTTTAGCTACTTTTCAGAGGCATGATCAAACGCATTGCGTTTGTGGGTGTGGGCAACGCCCGCGGTTTTATTAGTTTTTAGGAATTGGGAAGCAAACTGGGGGGAGATTTTGAAAAAATCGACCAACTCATGGGGGCACTACGACACCCCCCATGTGTCCATTGTCCATTGTCCAAATAGATAAAAAGATTAAATGTCTTGTAAATACCTTTATATGAACGTTTTAAGCACCTATTTCGAGGTGAAAAAAAGTTTTTTGTAAAATCTTGTATTCCTGTCGTATGTATAATATAATTACAGTGTAAAAGAGATTTTGAAGAGAATTGAGGTGTATTTTGTGGTTGAAGTTGAGAAGAAAAAAGTGACTTTATCTTTACCTGTTGAATCGAATGACAAACTAGAAAAAATGGCACAAAAATATGGAATGACTAAATCAGGTTTGGTTACATTTTTAATTAATCAAGCTGATGATAAGGGGACTATTTTTAAATAAAAAAAGCCCTGCTAGGAAGATAGCAAGGGCTCGCAAGATTTGGTTTTCTTTGATTTCGCAACTCAAGTTTATCAAATTTTCCCTTGTTTTCCTAGTAGAGTAACTAGGAAGGTGTAGAAAAATATGGAAAATGAAAATAGAACAGATTGGGCATTGCCTAGAAAGAATTTAAATCCAAAAACTAAACAGCCTTATAAGCGAGGTCGTAACTGGTGGATTGTTGTTTATCCTGAAAGTTTGCCAGAGAATTGGAAAGAGATTATTTCAACTGAACCTGTGGCAATTAGTCCATTACATGATAAAGATGTTAATGCAGACGGAACAAAGAAAAAGCCGCATTATCATATAGTTTTTAATTACAAGGGCAATAAATCATTTGAACAAATGGACGAAATGGCAAGAGCTTTAAGGGCACCGATTCCTGAAAGAATAAGTGGTTTAACTGGTGCTGTTAGATATTTAACGCATATGGATAATCCTGAAAAGTATCAATACGATAATACAGAAATACAAGTGTTTGGTGGATTTGACCTTGAAAGTTGTTTAGCGTTATCTACTGGTGATAAAAGACAAGCGTTAAAAGAAATGCTTGGTTTTATTTCGGATAACAATATTATGCATTTAAAAGATTTTGCTGATTATTGTATGTCTGACCGAGCTCCTGCTGGTTGGTTCGAATTGCTAACAGAGAGGAATACTCTTTTTATAAAAGAGTACATAAAATCGAATTGGCAAAAAGAAAACCAAGTTTATAAAGAGTGAGGAATTAAATAAAAAATATGCCCCCTGCTGAAAAGCCAAGGGGGTTATTTTTTTGTGTTTTAAGAGTTGGATTACATGAGCCAACTCTTTGTTTTTTGTATCAGCTAATTGCACCATAAGGGTGCGCTGATACTCGGCTCAAAAGAGCCGAATAAGCCGTCTGCAAGACCCCTCGGCGAGCCCACCTTTACGAAGTAAAGTATAGTGGGTTATACTTTACATGGAAGCTGTCCCGAAGTTAGGAGTGTTTATATGTCATTTGTAGTGGCGAGAATGCAGAAGGTAAAATCAGGAAATTTAGTTGGGGTAGGTAATCATAATCAGAGAAATACAGACAATCATTCCAACAAAGATATTGATGTTGAACGGTCACATTTAAATTATGATTTGGTCAATCGGACAGAAAATTATAAACGAGATATTGAGCAATTTATTAACGACAACAAATCAAGTAGTCGTGCTGTCAGAAAAGATGCTGTATTAATAAACGAATGGATCATAACTTCTGACAACCAATTTTTTAAAGATAAAGATAGTAAAGAAATTAAAGATTATTTTGAAGTTGCTAAATCATATTTTTCAGAAAAATTTGGTGATGAGAATATCCGCTATGCTCAAGTTCACTTAGACGAAACGACACCGCATATGCACTTAGGAATTGTGCCGTTTAATGACGAACACAAGCTATCAGCAAAGACTGTTTTTAATCGTCAAGCCTTACAAGCGGTACAAGACGAATTGCCAAAGTATTTAAATGAGCGTGGTTTTGAGCTTGAACGTGGCGAAAAAGGGTCAGAGCGTAAAAATTTAACAGTGCCTGAATATAAAAAGGCAAAGGATGAATTAAAAGAGCTGACTACCACGCTGGAACAGCGGAAGTCAGAAGTTTTAGCGTTATCGAACGATAAAACACCAACAATCAAGAAAGAAAGTTTAGATTTAAAAGACGAAACGAAAACGGTCAAAGTACCAAGTGGCGAAACCATTGGTATTGGTAAGTTGCGACATGAATTTACGAAAAATGAAGAACGAAAAACAGGAAATGTGATTATCCCTGAAGATAAATTAAATGCCTTAATACAAGGCTATGAAGATTTATATAAATCGAATGAGAAACTAAAGAAATATGCGGAAACTGATTTACCTAAGCGGATTGACTATGTAAAAGAAAAATACAAGGAAGTAGTGCGTGATTTCAACGATTTAGCAGATAGATATAATAATAATCTAGAGAAAATTGATTCGTTGGAGAAAGAGAATAAATCGCTTAAAAACGAAATTAAGGGCATTTACAAAGGGTTTAAAGAGTACTTTAAAGATTCTAAGCAAGTTACAACTGAACAGGTTAAAACGCTTGTTAGTGGCGTTTTAGACAAAGTAAAAGAATTTGTAAAAGGTGGAGAATTTGAAAAAATTCATAGAAATGAAACTCAAACACGAGATAGAGATGAATTAAGTCGTTAGAAGCTCATATTTGCGTTCTAAGACGTTTTAAATCAATTCGAGTATATTTACACGTGATTATTACTTTTCGTCGGCATAAGCGTTTAAAATGGCTATAAATAATAAAGACAAGGGCGAACAACGTGAGCAACGTTTACCCTTGTCTTTTTATTTTAGGCATTTAGCTTTTGCTGAGCGACGAAAAGTAATTACGTGATAAAGCTACTTTTCAGAGGCATGATCAAACGCATTGCGTTTGTCAGGGGTGGGCGGAAGCCCACGGTTTTTAAAAGGGTTTTTGCGGAGCAAAATACCCTTTTCTTCTTATCTTGATACTATTAGGGGTCCCGAGCGCCTACGAGGAATTTGTATCGATAAGAAATAGATTTAAAAATTTCGCTGTTATTTTGTACATTTAACTTGACGGTGACATCTCTCTATTGTGAGTTATTAGTGGTACAGTTTTCAACCGTTTTAATTATAAAAAAGTGGTGCATTTTTAAATTGGCACAAACAGGTAACGGTTATTGCAGGTGTATTTCTTATCTATGGGTTTAACATGGATTTTATCATTAAAATCATGAGTATTGTCCGAGAGTGATTGGTCTTGCGTATGGTTAACCCTAAAGTTATGGAAATAAGACTTAGAAGCAAACTTAAGAGTGTGTTGATAGTGCATTATCTTAAAATTTTGTATAATAGGAATTGAAGTTAAATTAGATGCTAAAAATTTGTAATTAAGAAGGAGGGATTCGTCATGTTGGTATTCCAAATGCGTAATGTAGATAAAACATCTACTGTTTTGAAACAGACTAAAAACAGTGATTACGCAGATAAATAAATACGTTAGATTAATTCCTACCAGTGACTAATCTTATGACTTTTTAAACAGATAACTAAAATTACAAACAAATCGTTTAACTTCTGTATTTGTTTATAGATGTAATCACTTCAGGAGAGATTACATGAACAAAAATATAAAATATTCTCAAAACTTTTTAACGAGTGAAAAAGTACTCAACCAAATAATAAAACAATTGAATTTAAAAGAAACCGATACCGTTTACGAAATTGGAACAGGTAAAGGGCATTTAACGACGAAACTGGCTAAAATAAGTAAACAGGTAACGTCTATTGAATTAGACAGTCATCTATTCAACTTATCGTCAGAAAAATTAAAACTGAATACTCGTGTCACTTTAATTCACCAAGATATTCTACAGTTTCAATTCCCTAACAAACAGAGGTATAAAATTGTTGGGAATATTCCTTACCATTTAAGCACACAAATTATTAAAAAAGTGGTTTTTGAAAGCCGTGCGTCTGACATCTATCTGATTGTTGAAGAAGGATTCTACAAGCGTACCTTGGATATTCACCGAACACTAGGGTTGCTCTTGCACACTCAAGTCTCGATTCAGCAATTGCTTAAGCTGCCAGCGGAATGCTTTCATCCTAAACCAAAAGTAAACAGTGTCTTAATAAAACTTACCCGCCATACCACAGATGTTCCAGATAAATATTGG
>NZ_LNUA01000068.1 GCF_009764355.1 Companilactobacillus bobalius
GCTCACGAATTTAAACTAGCTACTAAATCTATTTATAATTGGCTAAATCAGGGGAGAATTGATTTCTCCTTGAATGATCTACCTGAACATGGCGTACGCCAACGGCGTAACGTTGACCAACGATCCAAATATAATCAATCTTTGGGGCGATCAATTGAACAGCGTCCCATGATGATTAATCAACGTAATCGCATCGGCGATTTTGAACTAGATACAGTCGTTGGTCCTCGTGGGTATAGTAAGGCAGTTTTATTAACTTTAATCGATCGAAAATCACGGTTCCTTTGGGCATACCGGTTAAAAGATCGGACGACAGTGACTGTTAATGAAGCACTAACTAAGTTCCTAACCACTTTTAATGGTCCGGTGCACAGCTTTACTGTGGACCGTGGCACTGAGTTTAGTGGGCTAGTATCACTTGAATCACAATATGGTATTAAGACCTATTACTGCCATGCTTATACGCCAGCCGAACGTGGTAGTAATGAACGCTTTAATCGGAATTTACGTTATTTTTATCCTAAAGGGACTCGTTTTGAACACATTAGTGCTCAAGATTTAACGACGACGTTACTCCAAATTAACCAGCGACCGCTTAAAATACTCGACTGGCAAACACCGTATCAGGTTATGCTGACAAATTTGTCCAAAAATTCGGATTAAATTTGCAATCTACCTATAGTTTAATCTATGGAATCAGAAAAAGTATACTAGTGGAAAAGTATATTTAGCGACTAGTATACTTTTTAAAATGCTTGTTTATCAGTGATTATAGGCCAATTATCATAAGTATACTTTTGCACTAGTATACTTATGACTGTTTTCTCTGATAAATGCTGTCGAAGATTTCTCTCTCTCTATCTGAAAGCGTGTTTTGCTTATATGCCTCAACAGCACTTTCTACAAGTTCATACATTTTCACGTCTTTAATGTAAGCTAGACTCTTTATCGTGTCAAAAACAGGTGGATCGACCCTTAGGCTTTTTCTGTCCGCTGCGGAGTATTTAGTAGTTTTTTGTTCATCTCTGGAATCATCGACTGTTTTTTTTATGTTCACTTCGAAGTGATCAGCATCTTTTTTAATCAAGGCCATCAGCACTTATCTCCTTTCCAAGTGGTGTTAGTTTTTTGCCATTGAGATATTTTGGCGTGTAGACATAATCGTCAGCAATATCTCCTTTACTTTCGAATTGGTCTATTCTTTCCATTAATTCCGCGTAAAGATCGGAAAAGAGTGCGAACATAGCACGATCGTGGTAGTCTTCAAACTGAACTCCGTATTCACCATAATTTTCAAGGCGTAAGTGACTTTTGATAATGGCATTGAATATATTCTGTTTACCAAAATATTTAACGGTCTTATCAACAATGAGCTGTTCAACCGTGTGAGTTTTGTCAAGCATGACTAACAGTATTCCCGCGACCTGAACATTAATCTCGTCGCTGAAGTCATCGTATAGAGTTTGAAGATAAGTGTTGGTTAGTTCCTTTGAACCCTCAAATGCGAATCTCTTGGTTTCTTGCACAACAATTACATAGTCAGTTGCAACCATTATGTTGTCGACTTTTATATCTGTTGCTGGTGGAGTGTCTATAAAAATAAAGTCATAGTCGTCTTTGATTTTATCTAGTAATTTTTTGAAGTAAAAGGTTCGTTCGTGGACACCCTTTATATGGTCGGCTACCCATGTGCCCCAGTTTCGAAAATCAGAATCTCCTGCAATGGCATCTAGATTTTCTGTTAGATGCGTGATTCCCTTACTTAGATCCTTATCATTTAAGCATCTTGTTATAGAAGCGGGCCAATTTGATTTATTAAAGGTCATACCGAGCATGAATGTACTGTTTGCTTGGAGATCCATATCAATATGTAAAACCTTTTTATGGAAAACGGTGGCAAGAGTGATTGCGAACATCACATTATTGGTCGTCTTGCCAACGCCCCCTTTTTGGTTGCTTAAAGCGATTACGTACGTCATTGATAACACTTCTCTCATAAGTATACTTCTGCTACAAATATAGTATACCATATTGAAACCTGAAATCAAGCTTTTTTATCAAAAGTATACTAATATAAAAGTATACTAATATACTCTTATACTTTTACATTAGTATACTCGTGGATTTGTGGATTAATATACTAAAAAACATCAAAAGTATACTTTTGATGTTTTTGTTTACATTTTCTTTGTTATGGTGTATGGTTACCTTAAATAAAAGAAAAGCGCCACCCAACGGCAATTGGGAAGCACTCGACAAAAAAATCTTTTTCATTCAACTAAAGAGATTATACCAGCAAAATGGTAAGATGTCGAGAATGGTGTGATTTCAAAACGGTAGGGGACAAGCTGCCGGGTAAAAACAAAGGGGACACGTGTGGTGAGCGACTTCTGTGCAAATTCACTGGATCTAGTTAATTAGATCCGTAGGCGGTAATTTAAAAATTTAAAAGTTTATTCGGGGGTAGTCGGACTACGTCCACCTTAAGCAACTTGGCATAACGCTAAGTTGCTTTTTTGTCTGCGCTTTTTCGGTTTCTATGTCATTTCTATTAAGCTAACTTAGGTGTTTATTTTGAAAGGAGGTGAGCTCACCATGTACGATTTAAAGACGGTTCAGACTGCACAAAAGCTGGTATTACACGATTCATTACATACCTATAAAGTTAAAAATAGTCGTTCTAATATTGCCGGACAAGTGATGGAAACTCCTACAAAAAAAGGGGCCATTGCGCTCTTCAGCAGTAAAGATTCAATGCAAAAAGCACATGGTGTGGTTATCACCTCTTTTGAAGCACTTGACGCCATCGCCGATCGTATGACTCACTGGACGCCCAATACATTCAGCTGGCTTGGCTATACGCAAAATCGGTCGAGTGTTCGGGGACACCGGGAAGCTAACTTAGCTCAGATTAATACCTTGGTCGTTGATATTGATTTTGCCGACGCACAAGAACGAGACGCGCGTGAGCAAGAGGTCTTGGGGGCCGTAACCGTTGCTGACTTATTCATTCCCACGATGATTTTGCGGACTACGAAGGGATTCCATATCTACTACGTTTTTGATCAGCCTATGTTTTTGCGGAAAACACGCGGTCAGTTTCCAGTCTTAAAAGCAGCCCAAAAAATGTCGAGTTTTGTGCGGCAATGGATTCAAAAACGAGTGGCAGGGGTCGATGTCGGCTGCAATAACTTTGGAATTTTTCGAATTCCCCGGCAAGACAATCTAGTCTTTTTTGATGCACATATGTTGGTCCAGGTGAGCGCTCTGATGAAGTGGTCACAATATTATGCTGCCCAAGTTCCGGTTACGAAGCCGGATAAACGACAGGTGATTTCTCTAGCCCCAGATGAAGGTCGGCAGGTTGACCAAGCTTGGTTTAAAGCCTTATTGAAAGTGACAACAGTCAAATCAGGTCAAGGTTTAGCCCGTCACAACACGGTTTTGACGTTAGCTTTAGCGATGTATCAGTCAAAAATCTCGCAACAACGTGCGAGAGACGTGCTTGACGTCTTCAATTCAAATCTACATGATCCGTTGGCCGATCGCGAAGTTGTACAGTGCGTGAGAGACGCCTATTCAGGTAACTATCGGGGGGCAGCACTGAGTTATGTTCAAGGACTATTGGATCAATGGGTGCCTAATTTTTCAGGTAAAGTTGTTGCTGGGATTGGCTGGCATAAATTTGCTAAGCCGCGTGCCGAACGACAATACAGTCATGCCCACGAATGGCGTAACGATGTGCTTGCATTGATTAATCGAATGGGTGGTTCTGCCGCTTCGGTTGCCATGTCAACGCGTCAAATTCAAGCTGAATTAGGGATTTCTCCGGCGAGTTTGAATCGGGTTATGAAGCAACTACAAGCAACTTCGCAATTGAAGCGGGTGCAGCGTGGTAACCAGCCAACTTTATTGACGACGGTGACCATGTTATTTAAGTCGGCTATGGTGAGCCGTCAGGCTCAAAGTAAAGCGTGGACAGGGTATTTAACGACACTAATGCCAACTGTAAGCAAAAATGTTTATGAGCCAACAGTTGGTACTTTAACTGAGATACAAGCGGTGAGTGGTGATTCAGAGCCACCGTGGGGAATGGAGACGAGAAGAAGAACGGGGTGAAAAGTGCTGCTATCAATTGCCATAGGTATATATCTAGAATAGGCTTGTTGCTGTGTGAGGGTATTGTTAGTTTGGTGGTTTGTTGGGGAACTCACAAAAATATCTTGGCAAACTTTAGGAAGTGCGGTAAACTATAGTCAGTCAAAGGGAACATATGTTCCTGATGTGGCCAACTTAATAGTTGGCAAATTCTATAATTAATCTGAACAGAAATTAAAAAGCCCAAAGCAATCACTTACAATGGTAGTAGCTAATTCCAACCAATATAGGGAGTGATTACTTTGGGTACATCTACTTTATCACGTTTTCAACGTGGCGCACTAGCACAACTGGTCAATGAGGGGAATAAATCTTACCAAGTAATGGCTGACGCCTTAGGCGTCGCCAAAGCTACGATTAGCTATGAGTTGGACCGGGTTAAACCTTATGATCCAGAATTAGCTCAGCAAGATGCAGATCGCAAAAGGCGGAATTGCGGTCGTCGTTCGATGCTGACGGCAGCATTAGCGACTTTAATTACCAATCACTTACGATTAACCTGGTCACCAGAAACCATTGCGGCCGCTTATAACTTGAGCACTGCGTCAATTTATAATTGGCTTAATCGTGGCTGGCTCCCCTTCAAATTGACTGATCTACCCAATCGGAATGTCCGCCAGCACCGAGTGAGCGAAAATCGTGGGAAATTTACAAGTGGGACTTTCATCGAACAACGGCCAACAACTGTTAATCAACGGTTAGCTTTTGGTCATTGGGAAGTAGATACGGTGCTTTCTAGTCGAAGTGAGTTACGATCATGTCTGGTTACATTCGTAGAACGTAAGACTCGACTTCTATGGGCCATCAAAGCCCCTAATAGAACGGCTAAGGCTCTAAACACCGCCTTTGGCAAGTTTATGGGGGCCTTCGGTCCCCAAGCAAAATCCATTACTGTTGATCATGGTAAAGAGTTTGCCAATTATCAGGCCTTAGAACAGGATTATCAGATCAAAGTTTATTTTTGCCATCCATATTCACCATGGGAGCGAGGTTCCAATGAATATTTTAATAGACGGTTACGCTGGTTCTTCCCGAAAAAGACCAATTTTAGCCAAGTAACGACTGATGAGATCCTAGCAGCACTTGAACTAATTAATCAACGACCATTAAAAATACATCATCAACAGACTGCCATTGAAAGATTCCGGGCTTGTTCGGATTAAACTTGTAATTTGCCTTGCCATAATCAAAAAGTCGTCAAAATTAAAAAAGAACTCGAATCCGCTCATTTGCTGATGCAAAAACAACTGGGCTTTAACCCAAAAACAAAAAAGAATGAACCGAATCGCTTATATCTGTCCAAGCTCGATGTGAAAGCAACCGATGTCTATTTACGCGGTGAAGATAGCCCAAAAGTGTCTCAAACCCTTGCTACAAGCGGAACTGCAAAAAGTGCAGTTAATCTATATAAAGAACCTAAAGAAAAAGATAAAGATAGATACAAGATAGATACTCAAAAGTTAAATTTTTCCACAGCTAACTTTTCACCAGCTGAAATAGAAATCCAAAATCGGGATTTAGTAAAACATGCTGATGAGTTCTTAACGGATTCAGAAAGTGGCTGGGAAGTCTTCTTAGAACCCGAAGCCATTCAGCTGCTCAGTTTTTGGTGCCGCACTCCGCAACAAATGCGGCGCTTCATTGGCATTATCTTAAATGCTAAGTACCGAGTTGAGAAAGATCACAAAGATATTGGTGTCATAATCCCACTTGATGATGAGGAACTGAAACCTTTAATGACTAAAGCCTTGAGACGCTACTTTAACGCCCTGAGAAGCAATGAGAAGCACATCAAGAATGTTGAGAACTACTTATACGGCACCATGCAAAACCTATTTGGCGTTTGGTGGAATAAACAAGCGGCTAGAGAATATGCGGCCAAACACCCCGAAGAAGAAAAGCCGGCCGACAACGATAACAGTGGGTTGTACTACTAGCCCTAAAAGGCTACAAAATCCTTTCTAAGCGATTTTAAGACTTACTAACCTAATTTATACTTACTTAAGCTAGAGTTAAATGGCTTAAACAGAAGAATAGGGGCTTTTAAATGAGTGTCAGAGCTAACCAGGCTAACTAAAAAGTTCAGCCTTTAGATCAACGCCAAGCTCAAGTGATTTGAGGCCAAGGCTTTATCTATTGATAAGGTACTCAAAAGGTAGTATAATGGTAGTAGCAAAAAAGGAGATGAGACAATCATGGCAGTTAAGGAAAAGAAACGGGTCCAAGTCAAGATTGATAAAGATTTGGCCGATGATACCGAAGCAATTTTAAGCGAATTGGGCTTAAATCCAACCACGGCCATTAACATGTTTTACAAGCGGATTGTTGCTAATGGTGCTTTACCTTTTAATGCGTCTTTAAGCGAAGAAGAAAGAGCTAATTTACGCTTTTTAAAGGCGACCGAAGGGACACCAGTCACCGAGTTCAAAGACGCTAAAGAGGTCGCTGATTGGCTCAACGATCCAGATGAGGACTAATGACTTAGTCAGCCTATACGTTAGTTTTGTAGAAACTAACGGTGGCAAGTCTCGGCCAGTTTTAATTCGTCGGGTATCAGAACAGAAGGTCGAAGCTTTTAAAATTACTAGTCAGTATGAAAAGAAGTCGGCTTATATCAAGCAACAATATTATCCGATTCAAAATTGGCAATCCGCTGGGTTGAAGAAACCTTCCTGGGTCGATCTTGGTAATATTTATCGCTTTCCCAAAGCCGGTTTAAACTTTAAAGAAATCGGTCATTTAAGTAAGCTAGATCAAAATAAAATTTCAGATTTTACGCTTGACCTAAAATCAAAAAGAAGAGGTAAGGGTCAAAAGATAATTCAACAGCGATCAAGTAAAAGGAAGCACAAAGAAAGTAAAGCAGAGCTTACACAAAGAATTCAAAAACAGTTAAAAGACTTTGCTAAACACAATCCTGAAAATAAAAACGATCGGCCTAGTTATTAGGTTGATCGTTTTTGAGTTTATTTGGTTTATGGACATTAACGTAATCGGCAAATATTTTTAAAAGCTCTTCGGTTTGTTCAACCGAGAGATTATCAGCTTGAAAGTATTTTTCTAGCAAAGCCCCTTTTTGAATTAATCGGCGAGAACGGGCTTTGCGGGCTTGTCGATTTTCATAGTATTTAGATTGTCGTAATTTAAAATCTTCCCGATCAATTTTTTGTTTTAAACGCGCTTGCTGCTCGACTAGTTTTTCATATTGATTAGACATGGAATTTCCCCATCTCGTATGGCTAATGATCTACGGACTTTACCTTTAAAAATTCAGAAAATTGCTTAGCTAAAAGCTTAATCTGATCGTTAGACAAATTAGCATAATCTAAATTGGCTTGACTGATGATTTGTTTACCTAGCCGTTGTTCAATCTTATTTTTTTCGTCCTTAATTTTTTGATTAAGGGCTTTTAATTTAGCTTCTTGTTTTTCTAAGTTACTTTTAGACATAACGATCCCTCAAATCATATTAGAAATAATCACCGAAACTATATCATATAGGAAACGTTAAGTCAAAGTATAAAAGTTGAAATAGCGAAGCGGAAGGCATACACTAAAAATAAATTCAGGAGAATCAGCAGACCGAGTGAAACGAGGTCAATGCGCA
>NZ_LNUA01000069.1 GCF_009764355.1 Companilactobacillus bobalius
CATTCTATGTGTAAGTGCGCATTGACCTCGTTTCACTCGGTCTGCTGATTCTCCTGAATTTATTTTTAGTGTATGCCTTCCGCTTCGCTATTTCAACTTTTATACTTTGACTTAACGTTTCCTATATGATATAGTTTCGGTGATTATTTCTAATATGATTTGAGGGATCGTTATGTCTAAAAGTAACTTAGAAAAACAAGAAGCTAAATTAAAAGCCCTTAATCAAAAAATTAAGGACGAAAAAAATAAGATTGAACAACGGCTAGGTAAACAAATCATCAGTCAAGCCAATTTAGATTATGCTAATTTGTCTAACGATCAGATTAAGCTTTTAGCTAAGCAATTTTCTGAATTTTTAAAGGTAAAGTCCGTAGATCATTAGCCATACGAGATGGGGAAATTCCATGTCTAATCAATATGAAAAACTAGTCGAGCAGCAAGCGCGTTTAAAACAAAAAATTGATCGGGAAGATTTTAAATTACGACAATCTAAATACTATGAAAATCGACAAGCCCGCAAAGCCCGTTCTCGCCGATTAATTCAAAAAGGGGCTTTGCTAGAAAAATACTTTCAAGCTGATAATCTCTCGGTTGAACAAACCGAAGAGCTTTTAAAAATATTTGCCGATTACGTTAATGTCCATAAACCAAATAAACTCAAAAACGATCAACCTAATAACTAGGCCGATCGTTTTTATTTTCAGGATTGTGTTTAGCAAAGTCTTTTAACTGTTTTTGAATTCTTTGTGTAAGCTCTGCTTTACTTTCTTTGTGCTTCCTTTTACTTGATCGCTGTTGAATTATCTTTTGACCCTTACCTCTTCTTTTTGATTTTAGGTCAAGCGTAAAATCTGAAATTTTATTTTGATCTAGCTTACTTAAATGACCGATTTCTTTAAAGTTTAAACCGGCTTTGGGAAAGCGATAAATATTACCAAGATCGACCCAGGAAGGTTTCTTCAACCCAGCGGATTGCCAATTTTGAATCGGATAATATTGTTGCTTGATATAAGCCGACTTCTTTTCATACTGACTAGTAATTTTAAAAGCTTCGACCTTCTGTTCTGATACCCGACGAATTAAAACTGGCCGAGACTTGCCACCGTTAGTTTCTACAAAACTAACGTATAGGCTGACTAAGTCATTAGTCCTCATCTGGATCGTTGAGCCAATCAGCGACCTCTTTAGCGTCTTTGAACTCGGTGACTGGTGTCCCTTCGGTCGCCTTTAAAAAGCGTAAATTAGCTCTTTCTTCTTCGCTTAAAGACGCATTAAAAGGTAAAGCACCATTAGCAACAATCCGCTTGTAAAACATGTTAATGGCCGTGGTTGGATTTAAGCCCAATTCGCTTAAAATTGCTTCGGTATCATCGGCCAAATCTTTATCAATCTTGACTTGGACCCGTTTCTTTTCCTTAACTGCCATGATTGTCTCATCTCCTTTTTTGCTACTACCATTATACTACCTTTTGAGTACCTTATCAATAGATAAAGCCTTGGCCTCAAATCACTTGAGCTTGGCGTTGATCTAAAGGCTGAACTTTTTAGTTAGCCTGGTTAGCTCTGACACTCATTTAAAAGCCCCTATTCTTCTGTTTAAGCCATTTAACTCTAGCTTAAGTAAGTATAAATTAGGTTAGTAAGTCTTAAAATCGCTTAGAAAGGATTTTGTAGCCTTTTAGGGCTAGTAGTACAACCCACTGTTATCGTTGTCGGCCGGCTTTTCTTCTTCGGGGTGTTTGGCCGCATATTCTCTAGCCGCTTGTTTATTCCACCAAACGCCAAATAGGTTTTGCATGGTGCCGTATAAGTAGTTCTCAACATTCTTGATGTGCTTCTCATTGCTTCTCAGGGCGTTAAAGTAGCGTCTCAAGGCTTTAGTCATTAAAGGTTTCAGTTCCTCATCATCAAGTGGGATTATGACACCAATATCTTTGTGATCTTTCTCAACTCGGTACTTAGCATTTAAGATAATGCCAATGAAGCGCCGCATTTGTTGCGGAGTGCGGCACCAAAAACTGAGCAGCTGAATGGCTTCGGGTTCTAAGAAGACTTCCCAGCCACTTTCTGAATCCGTTAAGAACTCATCAGCATGTTTTACTAAATCCCGATTTTGGATTTCTATTTCAGCTGGTGAAAAGTTAGCTGTGGAAAAATTTAACTTTTGAGTATCTATCTTGTATCTATCTTTATCTTTTTCTTTAGGTTCTTTATATAGATTAACTGCACTTTTTGCAGTTCCGCTTGTAGCAAGGGTTTGAGACACTTTTGGGCTATCTTCACCGCGTAAATAGACATCGGTTGCTTTCACATCGAGCTTGGACAGATATAAGCGATTCGGTTCATTCTTTTTTGTTTTTGGGTTAAAGCCCAGTTGTTTTTGCATCAGCAAATGAGCGGATTCGAGTTCTTTTTTAATTTTGACGACTTTTTGATTATGGCAAGGCAAATTACAAGTTTAATCCGAACAAGCCCGGAATCTTTCAATGGCAGTCTGTTGATGATGTATTTTTAATGGTCGTTGATTAATTAGTTCAAGTGCTGCTAGGATCTCATCAGTCGTTACTTGGCTAAAATTGGTCTTTTTCGGGAAGAACCAGCGTAACCGTCTATTAAAATATTCATTGGAACCTCGCTCCCATGGTGAATATGGATGGCAAAAATAAACTTTGATCTGATAATCCTGTTCTAAGGCCTGATAATTGGCAAACTCTTTACCATGATCAACAGTAATGGATTTTGCTTGGGGACCGAAGGCCCCCATAAACTTGCCAAAGGCGGTGTTTAGAGCCTTAGCCGTTCTATTAGGGGCTTTGATGGCCCATAGAAGTCGAGTCTTACGTTCTACGAATGTAACCAGACATGATCGTAACTCACTTCGACTAGAAAGCACCGTATCTACTTCCCAATGACCAAAAGCTAACCGTTGATTAACAGTTGTTGGCCGTTGTTCGATGAAAGTCCCACTTGTAAATTTCCCACGATTTTCGCTCACTCGGTGCTGGCGGACATTCCGATTGGGTAGATCAGTCAATTTGAAGGGGAGCCAGCCACGATTAAGCCAATTATAAATTGACGCAGTGCTCAAGTTATAAGCGGCCGCAATGGTTTCTGGTGACCAGGTTAATCGTAAGTGATTGGTAATTAAAGTCGCTAATGCTGCCGTCAGCATCGAACGACGACCGCAATTCCGCCTTTTGCGATCTGCATCTTGCTGAGCTAATTCTGGATCATAAGGTTTAACCCGGTCCAACTCATAGCTAATCGTAGCTTTGGCGACGCCTAAGGCGTCAGCCATTACTTGGTAAGATTTATTCCCCTCATTGACCAGTTGTGCTAGTGCGCCACGTTGAAAACGTGATAAAGTAGATGTACCCAAAGTAATCACTCCCTATATTGGTTGGAATTAGCTACTACCATTGTAAGTGATTGCTTTGGGCTTTTTAATTTCTGTTCAGATTAATTATAGAATTTGCCAACTATTAAGTTGGCCACATCAGGAACATATGTTCCCTTTGACTGACTATAGTTTACCGCACTTCCTAAAGTTTGCCAAGATATTTTTGTGAGTTCCCCAACAAACCACCAAACTAACAATACCCTCACACAGCAACAAGCCTATTCTAGATATATACCTATGGCAATTGATAGCAGCACTTTTCACCCCGTTCTTCTTCTCGTCTCCATTCCCCACGGTGGCTCTGAATCACCACTCACCGCTTGTATCTCAGTTAAAGTACCAACTGTTGGCTCATAAACATTTTTGCTTACAGTTGGCATTAGTGTCGTTAAATACCCTGTCCACGCTTTACTTTGAGCCTGACGGCTCACCATAGCCGACTTAAATAACATGGTCACCGTCGTCAATAAAGTTGGCTGGTTACCACGCTGCACCCGCTTCAATTGCGAAGTTGCTTGTAGTTGCTTCATAACCCGATTCAAACTCGCCGGAGAAATCCCTAATTCAGCTTGAATTTGACGCGTTGACATGGCAACCGAAGCGGCAGAACCACCCATTCGATTAATCAATGCAAGCACATCGTTACGCCATTCGTGGGCATGACTGTATTGTCGTTCGGCACGCGGCTTAGCAAATTTATGCCAGCCAATCCCAGCAACAACTTTACCTGAAAAATTAGGCACCCATTGATCCAATAGTCCTTGAACATAACTCAGTGCTGCCCCCCGATAGTTACCTGAATAGGCGTCTCTCACGCACTGTACAACTTCGCGATCGGCCAACGGATCATGTAGATTTGAATTGAAGACGTCAAGCACGTCTCTCGCACGTTGTTGCGAGATTTTTGACTGATACATCGCTAAAGCTAACGTCAAAACCGTGTTGTGACGGGCTAAACCTTGACCTGATTTGACTGTTGTCACTTTCAATAAGGCTTTAAACCAAGCTTGGTCAACCTGCCGACCTTCATCTGGGGCTAGAGAAATCACCTGTCGTTTATCCGGCTTCGTAACCGGAACTTGGGCAGCATAATATTGTGACCACTTCATCAGAGCGCTCACCTGGACCAACATATGTGCATCAAAAAAGACTAGATTGTCTTGCCGGGGAATTCGAAAAATTCCAAAGTTATTGCAGCCGACATCGACCCCTGCCACTCGTTTTTGAATCCATTGCCGCACAAAACTCGACATTTTTTGGGCTGCTTTTAAGACTGGAAACTGACCGCGTGTTTTCCGCAAAAACATAGGCTGATCAAAAACGTAGTAGATATGGAATCCCTTCGTAGTCCGCAAAATCATCGTGGGAATGAATAAGTCAGCAACGGTTACGGCCCCCAAGACCTCTTGCTCACGCGCGTCTCGTTCTTGTGCGTCGGCAAAATCAATATCAACGACCAAGGTATTAATCTGAGCTAAGTTAGCTTCCCGGTGTCCCCGAACACTCGACCGATTTTGCGTATAGCCAAGCCAGCTGAATGTATTGGGCGTCCAGTGAGTCATACGATCGGCGATGGCGTCAAGTGCTTCAAAAGAGGTGATAACCACACCATGTGCTTTTTGCATTGAATCTTTACTGCTGAAGAGCGCAATGGCCCCTTTTTTTGTAGGAGTTTCCATCACTTGTCCGGCAATATTAGAACGACTATTTTTAACTTTATAGGTATGTAATGAATCGTGTAATACCAGCTTTTGTGCAGTCTGAACCGTCTTTAAATCGTACATGGTGAGCTCACCTCCTTTCAAAATAAACACCTAAGTTAGCTTAATAGAAATGACATAGAAACCGAAAAAGCGCAGACAAAAAAGCAACTTAGCGTTATGCCAAGTTGCTTAAGGTGGACGTAGTCCGACTACCCCCGAATAAACTTTTAAATTTTTAAATTACCGCCTACGGATCTAATTAACTAGATCCAGTGAATTTGCACAGAAGTCGCTCACCACACGTGTCCCCTTTGTTTTTACCCGGCAGCTTGTCCCCTACCGTTTTGAAATCACACCATTCTCGACATCTTACCATTTTGCTGGTATAATCTCTTTAGTTGAATGAAAAAGATTTTTTTGTCGAGTGCTTCCCAATTGCCGTTGGGTGGCGCTTTTCTTTTATTTAAGGTAACCATACACCATAACAAAGAAAATGTAAACAAAAACATCAAAAGTATACTTTTGAT
>NZ_LNUA01000070.1 GCF_009764355.1 Companilactobacillus bobalius
TTTCCAACACCAAAAATTCTAGACCCGATATTATTACCCTAAAAACGAGTACCCGGTAATACTGGGTACTCGTTTTTTTGATCCTTTGGATGATCAAGCAGGGACGCGCGGAAACTCATTTCGTAATGGTAAGTCAGCTAAATAATAGGTCATAATCAGTGAACCAAGGTCGGGACTATGCTACGATAAATTTAGATTGAATCAGCGAGGTGAGTGGATGGAGTGGCAACAATTATTAATGGAAAATACGGCGTTGATCAATGCACAGATTGTTCAGATTGGGCTGGAACGGGAAGGCCAGCGGGTAACGGTGACCGGTCATTTGGCGGATACGGCATTATCACCAACACTTATCATCGAGTTGTCCGGCCTGCAACGGGACTTTGCGGAGACACAGTTGGAGTTAGTCACCCAACCGCAAGCAAGTGCGGTTGCTGCGTTGCACGCCTTAACGATGCTCACACAACAAGTCCGGCAAAGGCTTCTGCCTGAACTGATTTGGCCGCTAAGCATGCTGCCCACACTTCCACGAGAAGACCGGGATATTCCAATTGCTAAGTTGGATGCGGCCGCTGTCGCCTATCGACAAGGACTTGCTCACCGCTATGGCCGACGACGTCAAATGTTGTCAGGTGTTCACTGTAATGTGAGCTTAGCGGCTAGTCTGATGATGGGATTGTATCAGGCCCAGACAGATAGTCGTGATTTCACTACCTTTCAAAATCGCTGTTACCTGCACATTGCGCAGAATTATTTGCACTATCGCTGGCTACTGACGTATCTTTATGGCTGCTCACCACGCTGCTGGCCACAGTCTGGTCTTACGCCACCAGCCCAGCCCGTTCGAAGCTTACGCAACAGTTCTAGCGGGTATACCAATCGGCCGGGTGTTACGGTCTCGTACGCGTCGTTAAATGACTATTGTCAAACACTGCAAGCGGCCGTTGATAATGGAAAATTAAGTGCGACCAAGGAATTTTACGGTCAGGTTCGATTGCGTCATGCCGGTGGTCATTCACAACTATGTCAGAATGGGATTCAATACTTGGAATTACGTAACTTAGACCTGAACCCATGGGCCGGTGCGGGCGTTGATCTGTCCCAACTGACCTGCTTAACGTGGTTCGTTTTACTGATGCTCTGGTTACCAGTGCCAGCTAGTACGGATAATTGGATTCAGGCGGGTCAGCGCGCCAACGAACAAGTTGCCATCGAAACCCCCATGCAAGTGACTCGACAGCTAACTGAAGGCGAACAACTAGCTGACGCGCTACAAACTATGGCTACCAGTTTACATCAACCACACGCGTTGCAAGTCGCCCAACATATCTTAACTAGTCTGCACGACCCGGCCAACACACTCGCGGCCCGCTGGGAACAACAAACAAACGATTCGCTCGAACGTGCAACCCAACTTGCACTCCAGCTGGCTGCGACACCACATTTTAATGCTTGAATATACTGAAATCGGCGTACACACGTGTTGGCACGTTAGGACGCACATCGGCGGACGAACAACAAACCAACTAATAAGGGTTCTGGTGCAAATTTTCCTCGCTGACTTGATTTTAGTATACTTGGTACCAAGAAACGAGGGATTGCGCGCATGAATCACTTTAAGGGACGCCACTTTCAAAAGGACATCATCTTAGTAGCCGTTGGCTACTACTTCAGATTTAATTTGAGTTATCGTGATGTCGTTGAGATTTTACGTGATCGTGGAATTACTGTTCATCATACAACGATTATGCGCTGGGTTCATCACTACGGACCAATCTTTCAGGTGTTGTGGCGTCGGCATAAACATTCAGCTTCTCAAAGTTGGCGAGTGGATGAGACTTACATCAAGGTTAAAGGTCAATGGTGCTATTTGTATCGCGCCATTGACAATCAGGGATTAACGCTAGACTTTGAGTTACGTAAACATCGTGATTA
>NZ_LNUA01000071.1 GCF_009764355.1 Companilactobacillus bobalius
ACTGTGAACGTGCCCTTAACAGCAGTATTTTGCATGGCAACATATGCAACCGCTTCGGCTTGGGTTTCCTGATAAGCTCGTGGCCGATCTTTAAAGGCTGATTTTAATGCGTGTAGCTGGCTATGCGCATATTCGTGATATAACGTCTTTAGTTTCAAAGCATTGTCGGGCTCACCGCTAGCTTGTGACACGTCAAAGACGGGTAGATAACGGTATCCGACAATGGCGCGTTCATCGGTGGTATCAAGACGCTTTTGCTCGGCTGGTGTTAACTTCTTAATAATCGGGGCCGCAATCCGAATCGCTTTTGCGCCTCGTTTGACGGTGCGGTTAAGAGCCGTCTGCCATTGCTTAAAGCCCGCGACTTGAGTGGCTTGCGGATTTTGCACATAAATCAAATCAATGTTTCTGGCGCTATAATGATGAAATTTAGCCAGGGTATTAAGATACTGTTTAAATCGGTCACTATCGGTTAATTTTAGGATTTGTTGTTCGGCTTGGGCGACTAATTGTGCTTTCCAGGCTTTAACGTCTGCTTTACTCGGCATTGTCTACCCCTCCTCATTTTCAAAAATATCATTCAATATAGGGGCTACGTTGATTTGAATCGGGGTCGTGCCATAAAGGGCGATGTAGCCATCAGCTAATTTTTGCCAAGCCACTTGATAATAGGCTCCGTTACCAGTGATTTCTTTTAAATACTTGTAGGTTCCTTTTGGTGTGATTTTTTTATTTTGCACCCGACTTGAACTAGCATCACTAATATCATAAGCTTAAATTAGGAAATTATACGGATTCAACGATGATTGGGGGCGTTTTATGAAATTCTTTACGGCACACACCACTACCGCAAGTAAAATCGTGACGCTGATTTATATATTTTATCGGTTAATTGTCATTTTTATGTTAGGCAATAGCATTTATATGCAAGAATGGTCACACGTCGCTTTGTTAGTGCTGACATTAATTTTGTTTATGCTACCATATTTAATTGAAACTTATCTGCATATTAATATACCTAGTTTGCTAGAATTGATCGTAATCAGTTTTATTTTTAGCTCAACAGTGTTAGGTGAACTAAATGACTTTTATAGTCATATTCCAGTCTGGGACACAGCGTTACACGCACTAAATGGGTTTTTGGCTGCTGGAGTCGGTTTTTCGCTGATTTATTTGTTGAATGAAAATATAACGATTCTGAAATTAACACCGCTATTTATTGCGGTGACCACGTTTTGTTTTTCAATGACGGTCGGGGTTGCTTGGGAATTTGTCGAATTTTCAGCGGATCGTTGGTTGAATATGGATATGCAAAAGGATCGCATTGTGCGCCAAATCAATAGCGTGGATCTAGGCCAACGTAACAATAAAGTGGTCCAGCTGAAAGATATTCAACGAACGACGATTGAAAGTGAAACCGCTGATGGCAAAAAAGTGACTACTGTGATCCATAACGGCTATCTCGATGTTGGCGTGATCGATACTATGAAAGATCTATTCGTTAATTTTATTGGTGCGTTATTTTTCAGTATTTTTGGCTATTTATATATCGATCATGAACATAAACGATTTCAGTTTATTCGTAATTTTATTCCGACCAAACGGAAATGAATTTTCCAGTAAATAATAAGATAGAGGGTACGCGTGCAGACGCCCACTTTGTATATGGTTTATCAAAGGGACCAGGCAATCAAAAACTTTAAGCCAGAACCTTATTTTGAACTAAATGCGGAAATTTTAGCTAATCAGCAAAAATTCTTCGCAAAATTAGACCCCTATCAGCGATTTAAAGACGAAACAGGGCTAATGACATTCATGCAGGCTAAACACGTTCAGAAAGGCTCACAGGGCGGTTTAATCAAGGACGTCCAAAAGCAAGGCAAAAAACGAGCTAGTCCCCAACTATTCTCGCTATCTAGTCTCCAAAGTGCCATGAATAAACGTTATCACGCCAGCGCCAGCCAAACCTTAGCGGCTATTCAAAGCTTATACGAAGACAAACTGCTCAGTTATCCCCGCACCGATTGTGATTATATCACTGATGAAGAATTTGATTATTTAGTGGCTAATCTGACGAAGTATCTGGGCTTGGTCTCTAAGCCGGTCGCTTTAACCAATACCACTCCGAACAAACGCTATGTTGATGGGAAAAAAGTTGAAGAACACTATGCCATTATTATGACTAAAGTCGTGCCAACGAAAGAGAAGCTAGCCAGCTTGCCTAAATTACAGCAACAAGTCTATGACCTGGTTTTAAGGACGACGTTAGCGATGTTTGCTGATCCGTACGAGTACGAAGAAACCACCATTATTACCCAAGTTGGTGACGCCAATTTTAAAGCAACCGGTAAGGTCCCAACTAAGCAAGGTTGGCAAGCTTTATTTGATGATCACAAAGCTGACCAGCAAGAGGCAGCCACCCTACCGATTGTTCACCAAGGCGACCAAGTTCAAGCGAATCTGCAAACGCCGAAAAAAGAAACGACACCTCCGGTACCCTTTACCGAAGGGACATTAATTACGGCCATGAAGACCGCTGGCAAAACGCTTGATGATGAAGAAGCCCAGGCGATTCTCAAAGATGTGCAAGGCATTGGGACAAGTGCGACCCGGGCCAATGTGCTGGAAGTGTTAAAGAAACGCGGCTACTTAGTTACTGAAAAGAATAAGTTGCACGTCAGTGAAGCCGGAATCACTTTATGTAAAGCAGTCGAACTCGAACCCTTGCTAACTAGTCCAGAAATGACAGCTAAATGGGAGCAAGCGTTACAGCAAATCAGTACCGAAGAACGCACTCAGGATAATTTTTTGAGCCAAATCAAAAAGTTCGTGGCAAAGTTAATCGCTGATGTTCCCACGCAATTAACTGGCAGTGCAGCCATTAAACAACAAATTGATCATCAACAGCAAGCACAAAAGTCCGCCGAGGTGTTTTTAGAAACACCACAAGCAACTGTCATAAACAAACAAAAATTTTACATTGTGAAGCCTAAGCAAGGCGAGGACTTTACCCTACCCAAGAAATGGAGTAGCAAGACACTTGGTAAGACCGCGATTAAAGCGCTGGTCACCAAAGGGGAAACCAGCAAATTAAAGGGTTTCAAGAGCAAAAAGGGAAAGTCGTTTAACGCCAAGTTAAAGCTTGACGGCCATAAATTAAGTTTTGATTTTGATTAGAACCTGCCTACCGCCCTGCACTACGTTCCGGTTGGTGAACCCGTCATTTAGGTTCACTTTTACAACCCTAAAAGTAAACCTAAACAACGGGTGAGATTAGCAAAGCAAAGGAGATCATAAAATGGATAATAAATTAGCAGTTATTGGGAGTGAATTACCAGTTTTACAGGCTAAAGTAAATAGTGTGCCCAGAAAATCTTTTTCTATGAAATAACTTAGTCTGAATCGTCGTCACTACGACGTAATCATAATTCGACCGAGCTACCTTTTCACTGACAAGCTTATCAAACTACACTTTTGACTGAGCCATTGGAATTCAACAATTAGCGCAGCAACAATTCGGTGCCCTAAATATAGTTTTCTGAATGTTTTAACCATCAAAACTCATGTAGGCATTATTATCACACCTGATAATCCGCATCTAGGTTGCGTACTTTTAATGGCAAATATAGCACCCATTGAACACATATGTGTACATTTATCTTTACATTTTGATTACAAGTGCATGCCCCCATCTTCATGTCGGTTTCGAGTTTGGTGTTGCCGTTGCTTTTTCGTCATTGCCCACTCGGTCTCTTTTAAGCCACGTAGTTGCTGCTTTCTTAGATAGTCCGTGTTCTTCGCATATAAAATGGTTATTAAAGCTTCGTCCAAAATATTAGTCAGGTAGTTTTTCGGGCTAGTTGGGTAATAATTAATGGCCTGATAGTCCTTAATTTGGTCTTGCTTATATTGATCAAAGCGCATTGTCTGTTGTTTCAAACGGGTTTGCACCATTTCAATTTGTTGGTGATCCAACTTAGGATCTTGGCCACATTCGCCAATAAACAGTTGCCGGGTGCCATCATGTTTTAAGACCCGTTGCAGTCGATGATCCTGAATATCTTTTAATTCCATTTTACCTAACAGGTAATTTAAACCGGCTTGGTGTTGCTGACTAGTAAAGACTACCGGTGGCTGCTGTTGCAATTGACTAAGATCATTGGCGCTTAACGGCTTTAATTCTGGGTCATAGTAAACCACAGCGGTATAGATTTGCTCCTTGTCAATCGTCTCTAGCTTATCGAGGTCACTGTCCGGAAAAGCAGTCGTTAGAATGCTGTTGTATTGAGTTTGCACTACGGCTTTAACTTCCCGCATGACCCGTAAATTTTTCACCGCTTTAGAAATGAATTCGAGTTCGTTAGGTTGATAAGCGGCTAGCATGCCCCGATCAGTAGGCTTCAAATCGTCTAACTGGTGACCATGTTTGGCTAGCACCGTGGTTAATTGCTTCTCAATTGTTTGGGCCTGCTGATTAACTAACTGCCAGCTGGTATATGGCCGCTTGGTAAACGTCAATAATTGCTGGGTTAATAAGTCACTTCGAATATCCGCTAACCGTTCTGCCAATTCGCTACCCTTAAAAATCGTTTGTTCACTATTAGTTTCTTTAATCAGTTCCCGTCGTTCAGCTGCGGTTGTCTGTTCAAAATTAAGTTCCGGATAAAGCTTTTTCGTTGCTCGTTCCACCACTTTATTTAACAACTGGTTAGCTTGTGCTAGTGATGTCGTTTGCTGGTCAATAGTCAGCAGTTGTTTGGTTACATCTTCACCAATGGCATGTTTGATTAATAAGCTGTTTTTCCAATTAAACAGCATGCGCTGTTTATCATCTAAATGTTCTAAATCGACATAGGTTTTCAATTGCTGACTTAGATGACTAATTGTGTGTTTTTCAGAGAACGATAGCTCGTCAGTTAACGCGTCAAAATGTTCATGATTTCTTATCTTTTCGTCAAGATTATGATATTTAGCTTGGGCGCTTCTTTGTGCGCTAACTTGTTGATTAAATGCTTTTCGATTTTTTCTTTGGCTGTTAATGCCTTCGTGTTGGGTAGGTGTCTCTTGAATCCCTTGATCGACAAACGATTTTTCACTAATCCGATCCGGAATATTTTTTTGTGCTAAAGACTGATTAACACTTGTTGCCCAATTATGCCGCCACTCATTAATTTTTTCCTTTTTATCCCAATCAACCAACCAAATTTTTCTTTGTTTTGGAAACCCGCTTTTGGTTAAAAGTTGCTTGCCATTTTCATCTTTAATGTACTGCGTCTTTGCTTTTAATCCCCAACTACCATCGGGGTTAAATGGGCGATTGGTTAACATCACATGTGCATGCGGATTGTCTGGGTGATCGCGATGAATTGCTACGTCAGCTACCATACCTTGATCGACAAAATTTTCTTGCACATATTTTGTCAGTAATTCTTTCTGTTCGGATTCACTTAATTCTACCGGTAAAGCCACGTTAAATTCTTTTGCATACCGTGAGTTTGATTTACGATCGTTCTTTTCAACTTCATTCCATAATTGTTCTCGATTACTGGCCCATTCTGGTGCATTTTCGGGAGTTAAAATAAAGCTTTCTGGCATAACCGATCGGGCATAAAAATAGTGGCGGCCTTCTTGATTATCAAATAATTTTTCACCACTTCTATAAGCGGCACTGGCAATAGCACTGCGTCCTTTACCAGCACTAATATTACTAAAACTCATATGAAATATTGCCATGTTAGTCACCTCTTTACTTTGATTCTATGGGCTTGACTTTGTTGTCGCCATTGGCGACTTCTAATACAGTATTTTGGGGTTAGTACAACATAGAATTCATTCTATGTGTA
>NZ_LNUA01000072.1 GCF_009764355.1 Companilactobacillus bobalius
TTTTTCGAGTTGTGATCGTTTTCTCGCAAGGTCTTTAGTGCTTTTAAAATATCACGGTCCATTTCGGCATCATGTAGTTTAGCTTTTAGATCGAGAATTTCTTGTTAATATTTCTCTTCTTTTGTGGAATTTAAACGTGTTTGTTTCTTCTTTTTCTTGGCCATTAACGGTCGTCTCCCTCTGGGACGACGCCTTAATCCAATAACACCATAGTGATTATATCTATATATCCATGAATTAACCTGGCTAGGTGATATTTTGAAATAAATTGCAGTATCAAGGCGACTGATCTTATGTAATTTATAATATTCTATCACGGATAATTTAAAATCTTGAGAATAGTCTTTATGAGATTTTTTAGTTATCAAATAATTAAGTCCATTTGCCTCCGCTTCATGGACCCAGTAATAAATCGGTGATTTACTGGGCATTCCATATTTTTTTGATAATCCAAGTATAGAAATTTGTCCATCAAAGTATTCATTTACTAGTTTAACTTTGAATTCTGAAGAGTATTTGGTCATAAAAAAAGTGCTCCTAAAATTGTTAGATTATGTCTAACAATTTTAGGGCACTTCAAATAGTTGGCTATTTACCATGTCACTTTTTTTAACGACGTATATAATAAACTGGAAAATATTTAGACTTTTATAATGTTAGGAATCTTATAACCTAATAATTGGAATATGGAATCCGTTGATGGAAGTGTATTTAAAGTATTTTTATTCTTTTTTATGGGCACAATTGGAAGAACGGTTTGTGATCTTTTTTTAAGAGAATATTCTATTTTTATGGGACGAACCAGAATATAAAAATAATCAGAATCAATAATATACTTAAATTTACCATAGGAAGAATTATTTATTGATCTTTTATCAATATTGATTCCATTGTCAAAAAAAATAGTGTGGTCTTTTTTTGCTAAAATCTGAACATTCTTATTAATAAATATTTTCCACATTAAAAATTTTAAAAAGAAAATACAAAAAATCATTGCCAATAGATCTTGTATGGAATATATCAATTTTACTAGTGTTAGTTCATGAGGGTCATCAAGTAGAGAGATAATTATAATAAAGGAAAAACTTATTACAGAGAGAAACTGGCAAAATCTGATTCTTTTATTAAAAGAGCTTAGAATGTTATTTTTCTTCAACAATAAAAAAACATATTTCCAATCTGCTTTTGTTAAATTGTTATTTATTTTAATCATAGAAAAAATCCATTTCTTAAAAATTCATTTCTTAAAAATTCATTTTCACATATTTGAAAATGTAATAAAAGCCCGATTATGGTATATGAAAATAAAAAAAAAATAATGTGAATGAAAATCTTTTAGAAATATAATCTAAAAGATTTAAGAAACTTGATCGGAAAATTAAATAATATAAAAAGAACCTAGATAATTTTTGATTTATTGAAGTGCAATAAAAAAGTTAGACATTTTTATAAGTTTTAAAAAATCATGGATTGCTCCCTGTATTCTACAGGGGACAATCCATTTTTGTTTAAAG
>NZ_LNUA01000073.1 GCF_009764355.1 Companilactobacillus bobalius
TGCTTCGAATTAAACCACATGCTCCACCGCTTGTGCGGGCCCCCGTCAATTCCTTTGAGTTTCAATCTTGCGATCGTACTCCCCAGGCGGAGTGCTTAATGCGTTAGCTGCAGCACTGAAGGGCGGAAACCCTCCAACACTTAGCACTCATCGTTTACGGCATGGACTACCAGGGTATCTAATCCTGTTTGCTACCCATGCTTTCGAATCTCAGCGTCAGTTACAGACCAGAAAGCCGCCTTCGCCACTGGTGTTCTTCCATATATCTACGCATTCCACCGCTACACATGGAGTTCCACTTTCCTCTTCTGCACTCAAGTTTACCAGTTTTCGAAGCACTTCCTCGGTTGAGCCGAGGGCTTTCACTTCAAACTTAATAAACCGCCTACATTCTCTTTACGCCCAATAAATCCGGACAACGCTTGCCACCTACGTATTACCGCGGCTGCTGGCACGTAGTTAGCCGTGGCTTTCTGGTTGAATACCGTCAGTACGTGAACAGTTACTCTCACATATGTTCTTCTTCAACAACAGAGTTTTACGATCCGAAAACCTTCTTCACTCACGCGGCATTGCTCCATCAGACTTTCGTCCATTGTGGAAGATTCCCTACTGCTGCCTCCCGTAGGAGTTTGGGCCGTGTCTCAGTCCCAATGTGGCCGATTACCCTCTCAGGTCGGCTACGTATCATCGCCTTGGTGAGCTATTACCTCACCAACTAGCTAATACGCCGCGGGTCCATCCAGAAGAGATAGCAAAACCATCTTTTAAACAAAGATCATGTGATCTAAGTTGTTATGCGGTATTAGCACTTGTTTCCAAATGTTATCCCCCACTTCTGGGCAGGTTACCCACGTGTTACTCACCCGTCCGCCACTCACCAAGATCTGAATCAAGAAGCAAGCTTCAATCAACAGTTTGGTTCGTTCGACTTGCATGTATTAGGCATGCCGCCAGCGTTCGTCCTGAGCCAGGATCAAACTCTCATATTAAAAGTTTGTGACTCATAAATAAAAATACTAGCGAATTGACTTCGTTGTAAATCCAACAAATAAATGTTGGCCTACACAATTTTAGTGTTAAAACTTTGTTCAGTTTTCAAAGGTCTACCAGTTGTTAATTAACTTAACAGCTTAATTATCATATCATCTAAATGATATGATGTCAACAAGAAAATTGATTTAACAATGTTTCTTGTTGATAAGTCATCTTCAAGCGACAACTTAGTAATAATACCATTTTATCATTATCTCTGTCAACAACTAATTTCAATCGTTTGAATTGGTCTAGTTGGTAACTTACGAGACAACGTATATTAGAATACCAATCTCAGAACGATACGTCAACAAAAATATGCAAATAATTTGTAGGTTTTTTTAAAGACAAATATTAATATATTCTGGAACTTCAATGTTACCCGACGGCCGTGTGTTCCCTATAAATCAATCACATATTATTCGGATTATTTTACAGGTGACGTAATCAAATTCTGAGTAATCCATTTAAATATATAATTAAGATTCAGACTTTTAACTATTATGAATTCCATTCTTCTAACAAATGTATCATATTGACCTTCATAAAACATATTGGTAACTCGAATATCTTCATATTAAATCGAAAGCAACTCCATTTCTATCTATAATATCCAAATACATACATATAGAAAGCCTTATTGGATTCAATATACATAACTGTACGTAAAGAACGCTATTCGAAAAAGGCATTTCCCTATATTATTGATTATTCTACTGTAATTAGTAATACAAATCTCAATTACTAGCAACGGCCATTATAAACACTTTTAATATACGATTGAATACACAGCACTTTATAGTAATCCAAGGTTTACAAAGTTAAGATAGTTTTTCATCATCTGTTCAAGTAAATATCCGGAACCTCTGTATCTTCAACTAATCGATTTAAATCCTCAAGGTACTGAATCGTGTTATCAAAAATAATGGGATCATCATTCACAGAAACCTTATATTCATAATACTGTCTCCAGTCGGAGTAATTACAACAGAATTTCATTATACGCAACATCTCCGGCAACAATCAATCATCTGAAATTCAACAGCTAGTTATATTGTGAGTATCGGTAAAACTGTTTTTAATAATTTCAATCAAATAACTTTTCTAAATCAAAATTATCGTTAACTCCGCCATCGCCTTAGTAACTTATCTGCATGCAGAATTTCTATCACTGCGGGTATTCCATCCACTGTAGTTTTCATAATAATGATCTTTACACCTGAAAAAAATTCTTTAATCACATTAACCTAAAGAGGTGGTCCATACATGAGTTATATAAATATATTCAAGATTGATCTTATACCTCTTGATCCAAACAACTCTTGATTAATATCTTCAGTCATAGATATATCGACCAATACAATCCCCCTTTACCACCATAAATAAGAATGAACTATTCGTAATCATTCTAATTTTTTAATTCCAGTTGACACCTTAACTAAGGATTTATCTATCCTCAATAAATGACTCAAAGTAATATTTTGATTTACAGATCATTTCTATGGCGACTTTGAATTCACCAAAGTATTCTCCGTTAAAAAGAAGTCTACAATCACAGTTCTGATATAACAATAAGCATATCCGAAAATAATAATGAATTTATGACATACAAAACATATTGTTGAATGGAACGGACAAAAATTTTGAAAAGATCACTATAGATAAAATGATTGATATTAATCGCAAATTTTTCTATTTGTACTATATTAATACTTTTGCACTACTATCGGAATCTTAATTTTTTATTAAAGACTCTAAAAACTGCAATGGATAATGATTTTACAATTAGTAAATTTAAAACAAATAATAATATATAAATAAAAATTATTGTTGGAATTACATTGAGTACAGAATGGTATTGTGTGATTCCAGATTATCTAAGATCCTAAAAATATGAGTAGAAATCATATGATATGTTTAAATAACTCAGTTGATAACTAATTTATACGGCCCAATTATTAGTTTTATATATAAGTAAAAAAGAGACCGGTCGAGTGATTCGCTAGAATCATCTTGACTGGTCTCTTCTATTATTGGATGTGCCTCCAAGCATTGAAAATGCTTGAGGACACAAAAAAAGAAACCAACCATTTGGTTGATTCCTTACCATTAGCGTGGCAGCTACCTATCCTCGCGGGTAGTTTCCCACCAACTACTTTCGGCGTGGAGAAGCTTAACT
>NZ_LNUA01000074.1 GCF_009764355.1 Companilactobacillus bobalius
GAGTTACGTAAACATCGTGATTATCAGTCCGCTTACCATTTCTTGAAACGATTATTTACGACCGATGGTCGTCCCCATTGTTTGGTAACTGACCAATATGGTGGAACTTTAAAAGCCATTAAGCAAGTGATTAAAGACGGCTTATTGGAGAAAGCAAATCACGAATGTTCCAAATATCGCAATAATCTAATTGAGCAAGACCATCGATTCATTAAAAGACATCGGGTTCGCTCAGCTGGTTTTCAAACCATCCGAACTGCCGCTAAAACTTTAGCCGGGGTTGAAGTTGTCTATGCGATTCGAAAAGAAACCCGAAGAAATGGTAGTTTCTTCGGGTTTTCAGTAACCGCTGAATTGAAGCAATTATTGATAGCGTAAGCTGTCAATATCCAAGAAAAGTTAGTTAATGTGCATTTGTTTTAAATTTTGCACCAGAACCCTTTTGAGTATCTTTTTGCTCTAGACTGTGTGACTGGGTTCTAGTGTGGGCATCATATAATTTTATTTTGTGATGTTGTTGATCAGTAAGGTATATATTTTGATTGATCAATGTTAATCCATGTTTAGGATCGCTTTTAATACGAAATACGACTTCTTTTGAGCCAAATGGACTATGGGTTTGTTGGCCATTAATCTGGACATTGTCTTTATTAATATTATAACCGTAGGCACTTCCATTGCTGTTGTTGTACTGAGTGAAAGCACCGCCGCTATAACTGGCAAAGGTGGGCTTTAATTTGCCATATAGGTAAAAAGTAGGTTTTCCATTTTCCATGGCGAAAAATGTATTGTAGATTTTGACATCTTGAATATGCAAGTCATCAAGCTGATTGCTCCAAAAGTTTAGTCCTAAAAACAATAAAATAGTTGCCAACAATAGGCCTAAATACTTTAAAATGCTGATACTTTTTCTGTAAAGAGTGCTTTTCATAATAATATCTTTTCTCAAAAGTTTATCTTGACCTAAGAGCTCGTCAATACTGATATCAAATATTTTACTGAGTAGTATTAATTTATCGATATCGGGATAACTTTTATTTAGTTCCCACTTAGAAGCTGTTTAGTATCTTTTAAGAAGTAGCCTGATAAAAGCTAACGAAACCATCATGAGACTAGTGTTGAGCTTACGCTCACAGTTACGCCATAAACGGTGATAATTTCCCAACCAACTAAATGAACGTTCAATGAGCCACCGTTGGGGGATAACCGAAAATTGGTGTAACTCATTTCTTTTAACGACGATTACCTTGGCTGACGTTAAACTGCTAATCTCATTAGCAAAATTTTGGCCGGTATAACCACTATCAACCATCATGGTTCGAACCAATTTAAACTGCTCTAAATTAAGGGTAACGAGTGCAATCGCCCCGTCACGATCAGTGATGTTAGCCCGGGTAATATGGATCGCTTGCGGGAAGCCATTGATGTCGACGGCTAAATGCCGTTTAATTCCCGAGATCTTCTTGCCACCATCGTAACCCTTATTTTCAGCGGTAGCGGTGTTCTTGATACTTTGGGCATCTAAAATGACGAACGAAGTTCGGGCTGATCGCCCTTGCCTTAATCGTCGATCAGCGACAATTTTTTTAAAACCTGAGTTAATAAAGCTGGTTTATCAGGGGTGGGGGCTTTCGACCAATTCATCCAATAGTAGTAAACAGTGGACCACTTTGGAAAATCAGCCGGCAAATCACGCCAAGTACAACCATTTTTAAGGACATAGAGCATGGCACAGAAGATATCATAAGGATCAATGTGTTTTGGATGAGTTCGTTTTCTTGAAGCTTCCAGATCCTGGCGGATCAAATCGAATTGTTGCCGAGAAATATCGCTTTGGTAATGATGACTAAAATGTTGCATATGATCACCAACTTTTTTGACAGTAGTTTATCAAATTATTGGGTCAAAATCAAAGATACTAAACAGCTTCTAAGGGCGTGTGGCATGCTTTATATTGTAGAATTCATATTTTCCTAAGAAGCGAGAAGCCCAGCATAGCGCTCTTCATTTTTGGTTTGATTGATTGTTTTTGATAAATTTGAATAAGTTAACCTCATCACGATTACTTTTGCCAGTACTATCATCAAAAAAGACAAAGACAAAATAGTGTGTCCCTTGGTGACATGTACTAGCCTTCTTCCATCCACTTAGCAAAATTTGGGGCTTTCGTTTTATCGTAATGGCCATCCTTAGCAACATCAACTGTTTCAGCTGGCACATCCTTAAGTAAATGATGCCAATCTACTTTAGTTGGCACTTTTGCGATAACAATTTCTTGATTATCATTAAGTGAAACAATGACTTCATCGCCTGAACTAATATTGAGCTTTTTACGAAATTCTGACGGTAGAACAAATTGGCCTTTCACGGAAAACCTTTTGGTAATTGTCTTATTTATCATAATTAAAGCCCTCCATAAAGTACCCTTGGGTCTTACTTCATTTAAGATTATATTGGATGAAAGATTTAAAAGTAAAGGGACTTAATTCGACGCTTTATGCAGTTGTTGACATTTTGATCACTGAAGATTTGCCTGGCTCCCCCCAAAAAAACAGTCTTGAACGATGAAGACGTTTGGTATAAACTAGCATTGACGTCTACATATGTAAACTTGCTGACACAATTAGGAGATGGGGATATTGAAGAAGAAAACAGCGTGGATCATCATTGGCGTGATTGTGGCGATTATCGTGGTGGGAAATGTCGGTTGGTTTGTCCATACCCAACAGCATTCACAGTCTTCCAGCTCAAATCGTAGCGGAATGATGGGCAGCTGGAGTGGATCTTCCGGTCATTCGATGATGGGTGGTAACTCATCCGGTCGCGCCCAGCGAAATTCGGATACGGATGTCCCACTCAAAACGGCGACCACTGCAGCGAAAAGATTGGCGGTACCGCCAATCTTAAAGCCGACCAAAAAATCGGGTGATTCGGTTTACTACACATTGAAGGCCGAGGCCGGCACCACAACCTTTAAACCAGGCGTTAAAACGAAGACGATGGGCTATGATGGATCGTACCTCGGACCGACAATTCGTGTCCGTCGGGGGCAAACTGTCCACACTAAGGTGGTTAATCAATTGAACCAACGGACTTCGCTGCACTGGCACGGTGCCCTGGTTCCTGGAAAGGCGGATGGTGGGCCGTTCGAACCAATTGCTGCGGGAAAGACCAAGCAAACCACGTTTAAGGTTGACCAGCAGGCAGCCACCTTGTGGTATCACCCCCACGCCATGGGTACCACCGCCAGTCAGGTATATCACGGCTTGGCGGGTTTCATGTTGGTGGACGACCAGAACAGCCAGAAGTTGAATCTCCCTAAAAAGTACGGTGTTGATGACTTTCCATTGGTCGTTCAGGATCGAACCTTTAGTAAGGCGGGTCAGTTCGACTATCAAGCCGACTACAACGCTGATGGCACCGAAGGCAATACGCTTCTGGTCAACGGGACGCTCAACCCATACATTAACGTAACCACCAATCAGGTGCGGCTGCGACTGCTCAATGGTTCAAATGCCCGCACCTATCATTTCACCTTAAATCATGGCGCCACGATACGCCAAATCGCGACCGATGGTGGATTCCTCAACCAGCCGGTGAAGATGAATCAGATTGATCTGGCACCGGGTCAGCGGGCAGAAGTGGTTGTCAATACCGCTAACGCAACTTCGAAGAACGTGGCTCTACGGACCAACGGGCAGCGGGTTCTGCAACTGCGACTACATTCCAAGCGAACCGGGAGCCGAACATTGCCAGTTAAATTGAATCACCTGACGCCCACCAAGCAGCTGAACCAATTTGGCTTGAAACACCAGACAATTAGTTTTAGCGGCATGGGGCGGATGGTTCGGATTAATGGTCGGGTTTACAATCCCGATCGAATTGACCTGACCGCCAAGCCGCACACCAATCAGATTTGGAACCTCACCAATAACGATTCGATGATGGGCGGCATGGATCATCCGTTTCATATTCACGGTGCCCAATTTCGAATTCTGTCCGTCAACGGTAAACGTCCCTCAGCAGCAGAATCTGGATTAATGGACGTTGTTAACTTGAAGCCTGGTAAGAAAGTCCGCGTTCTAATGAGCTTCCATGATCGTGGCATCTTTGTTTATCACTGTCATAATTTGGAACACGAGGAGAATGGGATGATGGGGCAGGTTAAGGTGGAATAGCGGGCTATTTCTTGTTCGGTCCGCCTTCAAGCCACTTTGATTGACCACCCAATCGTTCGAGACTAAACTGACTCCAAAAGTGAATCGAGGGGAAGGATCATGACAGACAAACCGTTAGTAACCATTTCAATTCCTGCATACAATCTGGGCAGTTACCTTGATAAAACGCTGACCAGCATCGCAAATCAAACCTATCAAAACGGTAGATTGTAAAATTAATCCGAACG
>NZ_LNUA01000075.1 GCF_009764355.1 Companilactobacillus bobalius
GGAAGTATTTTGCTATCGGGTCCGTCAACAAATTATGATAATGTACAAGATGGCCTTTTAATCACTTTAAGCAATCTAACTTCAGATACTCTCAGTGGCTCAAGCTTTGGAAATCGTAATATTCGTTTTGATTTATCATCAGTCGGTTTAACACCAATTAAGATTCCTAAAGAAAAATTAGTTGTTAATAGCTCAATTGATATTTCTGACCAATTGTCACAATATATTGGTAAAAAAGTTCAAGCCCAACTTAGTGATGGAAACTCTTGGGAAAAAATTGATGACTTCTATAATAACATTTCAGGTTTCACCATTAAAAGCTTTGGAGGAGCATCAATTAAGGTACTTCCTAATACAACGCTTAGTATTAATCTTACTGCACATATATTTGGTGATTACACGGATGGTGATTTCAAAATTCCAGTAATTCAAGTGAATACTTATAAAAATTAGGAGGTACAATAATGAAAATTTCAGTTTATTTAGATGATGATAGAAATATCATTGGCGTAAACAATACAAGCAATATCGCTGCTGAAATGCAGGCAACTGAAAAGGGCTGGACACTAATCCAAAATAGTGATCTAGCCTTTTCTATTGAAAATATGTATGAATGGACGGTCAGAGAATCTGATAATAAATTAGTTCACAAATCAACAGGCAAAACGCCTGATGAAGAAATGAAAAATACAATTAAAATTCTGACTGAAGGTCAATTAAATGGCCAACTGACGGATAAGCAAGTTCAGGAAGCCGTTACGGCCATGACTAAGCAAGCTGTCCAAGACAAGACTACATCACAAATGGCGATCACGGATTTGACCAAGCAAGTAGCAGATTTAACTGCAAAGTTGGATAAAGCAAATGGAGTTAATCCAGCACCAGAAGCACCAACAGATGTAACATCCACAGCTACAACTGATGGAGCAACTATCACAGCTAAGTAGTCGATAAAAGCATGCTCCCTTGCTGGTAGTGGTGGCGGTCGGAATAATTTAAAAGGAGTAATTAAAAATGACAGAAGCATTAAAAATTGAATTCGGATGGGGAACAATGAAAGAAAGCGACATCTTTGGTTATGTTCCTATGATTATCTCTAAAGATGATTATAAATACATTACTGGAAAAGAATATCAAGCAACTAAAGAGGGCTAGCCATTCGGCTAGTCTTTTTTAGTACAAAAATCAGAAAGAAGGCGAACTATGCCACCACATTTTATGATAATCAATACGATTGAAGATGCTGCAAGTGCTATATCAATAGTAGTGGCAATCGGCACTGCTCTAGTATGGGTGTTTAATCGATTGGTTATTAAACCTTTATCTGATTCTATGGATCGATTGTCTAGTGAAATTAAGGATTTTAAAAATGATTCAAAATTTGAACATGATGAATTTAGGAGACATTTTGAAGAACTAGACGATAATGTACATAAACATGATGAAGATATTGTTTCAATAAAAGAGCAAATTCATACTCTATTTAAGAGAGGTAATTCACATGAAAAATAAATTAACTATTAAAAATCAAAATAAAACTTGGTGGTTATCTATGGCTTCCTTAGTTTTAGTATTAATCCAACAAGTTGGCCATTTATTTGGCTGGGAAATTACTAATGATGAAATTAATCAGATTATGGCTATTGTAAATACTTTGCTGGTTATAGCTGGATCACTTGGATTAATTTATGATACTTCAGGAAAGGATGGTGTGAGTGAGAAATATGACAAAAATAGCAAATATTAGCCTTGATATTCGTAAAAATAACACAGTTGATAATGAACCAATTATTCTGCGTCAAGGTGAAAGTGATGTGATTATTGAAGCAACTATCTCAAATGGGGGAGACGAAAACTTACAGATTAATTTTGCTACCTTTGTAGCCAAAAAGCCCGATGGGACAATTGTTTCTAATGATCCAGCCAATGTTAATGGAAACGTGATCAGTTATCCTGTAAGTAAGCATTTAACGGAATCTGTCGGTAAGATTCAGGACGCCTACTTCATGATCAATAATCAAATCACTACATGTGGCTTTGATATCTCAATAATCCCTAGCGTACAGCTTGATGATACTTCAGTTAACTACATTTCGGGTCTTGAAAACATCAATAAGTTTTTGAAATCCACCGAAGCTGATTGGCTCGGAAGAATCCAAAAAATGAAATCTCAAATTGCTGGATTGAATATTCCAGATGAATTCAAGCTGCTAATGGATAAGGCTTTGAGCGATGCTAAGGCTCAGTATCAACCAGCCATAGATGCTGCTGAAGAAAATGTCGAAAGTATTGCCGCTGATTTAGCTGCTAAAAAAGTAGATTTGGAAAATAATAGTGATGAACTGAATGTTACAATTACGTCTATCAAGGCACAAGTGGCTTCCGTAAACTCATTTTTGGATAACATTCAGAAACAAATTATTGAAGCCAACACCAGTTTTACAGCTGATCAGCAAGCTAAAGTATCTCAATTAATTTCAGACGTACAAAAGAAATTGACCGATTCAATTGCTTCTATGCAAACCAAATTTGAGTCCGATAGTAAAGATTTGAAGTCTCAAAGTGACCAAGTAATTGCCGATCTAAAGAATAGCTCAAATGCGGCTATCAAGGATATGCAAAGCAATCAGAGTACAGCTATGGCTAAAGTTAATCAGGATATTAGCAACGCAAATATCAGTATCAAGCAATTGCAGGAAAGTGCAGTATCGAAAGCAAGCCCGCTAAGCTCTGTCGATAAGCCTCAATTAACCAAAGATGCCAATTGGGATGATTATGCAAATTCTGGAGTATATCTAGTTCAGGGTGCAAGCGGTGGTAATAATATACCTATTGGGGCGGGAACTACATGGGGATACTTGATGGTTCTAAATGGTTCACCATCTGGAGGAGCAGTTCAAAT
>NZ_LNUA01000076.1 GCF_009764355.1 Companilactobacillus bobalius
AGGTTGCCCTCACGCAGCTCGTTTCCACTATATTGCCAAGAACATTGGTTATCTAAATAAAGAACCGCTCAAGATTGCAAAAAGAATAATCATCATTTATAATATTTATGTAATCGAAAAGAGACCACAGGAATATGGCTCCCGTGATCTCAATCATGACTCGAAAAATTTCGTTGGTTGGCTAACCCTAGTGGTTAGCTTTTTTTATTATCCAATAGGCCACTGCAAAAAATATGCAGGCGATACCTAGTTGAACAACGGATTCTGCGAAAGCAAACACAGCCCAACGCACCTTATCATTTCACTCATAGTTAACCCTCCATTTCTCCAGTAATCGAGAGGGAGTATACTACTTGTTTTTAAAGCCACTAAAGTCAATAAAGAGAAATGACCCTTTACGACTCTAGCTTGAGTATAACTAAATAAATCAAACTTTTAAAATTTGATTTGTGATAATTGAGCATAAGTATTTTGATAACCCTCAGCATGAGGGCTTTTTTTATCTCTAAAAAAACAAAGCTCTTGACTATATGTTTATATCGACATATACTATTAATTGTCGATAACGACACAAGGAGGCAAATAACTATGACAAAAACATTTAAAACTTTAGAAGACTTTTTAGGAACACATTTCATTTACACATACGATAACGGTTGGGAATATGAATGGTACGCAAAAAACGACCACACAGTTGACTACCGTATTCACGGTGGTATGGTTGGTGGCCGTTGGGTAACTGATCAAAAAGCTGATATCATTATGTTAACAGAAGGTATTTACAAGATTTCTTGGACAGAACCAACAGGTACAGACGTAGCCTTGGACTTCATGCCTAATGAAAAGAAATTACACGGAACAATCTTTTTCCCTAAGTGGGTTGAAGAACATCCAGAAATTACTGTGACATATCAAAATGAACATATTGATTTAATGGAAGAATCACGTGAAAAGTACGAGACATATCCAAAATTAGTTGTGCCTGAATTTGCTAATATCACATATATGGGTGATGCTGGTCAAGATAACGAAGATGTTATCAGTGAAGCACCTTATAAAGGGATGCCTGATGATATTAGAAATGGTAAATATTTCGATAAGAATTATAACCGTATTAATAAATAGTATTAGAATGATATACGAGAACATCGTATATCATTTTTTTTGGAGGAATTATGCCTAAGAGACGAATTTTGCCATATGTATTGCTTGGATTGATAAACAATAAAGGCAAGTTATCCGGATACCAAATCAGTCAAGAATTCAAAAATGAAGTTGGCGAATTTTGGCGTGCATCACACAGTCAGATTTATCCCGAACTAGCTCGTATGAAAGAGGACGGTTGGTTAATTGATCAAGAAGATGGTAAATCAACTTACTATCAAATTACTGAAGTCGGCCATGGAGTTTTGCGTGCCTGGATGGAAGAACCACTGCAAGCAGATGAGGACTTGTTCTCGCTAAAAATGTACTTTGTATTGGATGAAACAGATCCGCTGATGAAGAAACTGATTTTTGAAGAGTTAAAAATTAATCAGGATAAGTATGCTCATTTGCAAATACGACTCCAAACAGTATTTTCCAATCAGCAACAAATAAAAAATAATTATGGTCACTATTTGATTTTGACGCGTGCTATCGAACGAGAAAAAAATCATATTGAGTGGTTAAAACGAGAAAGCGACGTTTAATGACGTCCTTTTTTTGTACAATTGAACTTGACTCCCGATATATTTGAACATACAAAGATGAATGAACCGGTTCGAATATAGTTATTCTTTTTTATTAATAGCCTAACTAACTATTAATAATAGGAAGAAACACAAAAAATAAAAATAATAAGTCTCCATTAATATGTCATTTCATAGGACTTTATACATGCTTTTTGTATTGCGCCGTGCATTTTTACAGTATCCAAGTTTTTGCTATTTTATATATTAGTGGAGTTCGGGAGGAAATAATTTTGAAAAAGGAAAAAATTCGCTACGAGGTTTTACATCCAACATACAAGGCTCTTTATGATTTAGTTGGCGAAGATAATATGATGAAAGTTTATCATGAATTCCGAGGCACCCAAGTACAGATGCCGATGAAACTCTATGATCGTCAAACACTTAAAAAATATTTGGGAAGCATCAGTGATAAGACCATAAGTATTAAAGATTTGTCACACATCTATGGTTTTTCCCAGAGATGGATTAGAAAGGCATTGTTTAAGGATAAAAAATGAAGCTAAGAAATTTAAACTTGGTCGTCCAAAATATATGTAAAAACAATTAATCAAAAAGTAAAAATAAAAATCTGGTTAACCTTTACTAAACGGAAAAAAGCGTCTGGTAAACGTTGCCAAATTTTTAAATTTGTCAAGAATTATTGTTTGGAACGAGCTAATGGACTATACTTTTTTATACATGCTTTAATTAAGCTGGGGTTTTTATGTATATAATTTACAATAACTTGTATATATTCGGAGGACGAAGTGGAATCAGAACAAAATATTAGTATGATGCAGATCGTAGGCATCTTACGCAAACATATAAAAGCAATTTTCGGAACAACTATTGTTGTTACTTTGGCAGCAATTTTCGTTACCTTTTTCGTTATGACACCAAAATATAGCGCCACTACACAAATTTTGGTCAATCGTAAATTATCAGATGATATGCAATCAGCGCAGTTCCAACAAGTTCAGGCTGATGTTCAGATGATTAGTACTTATAAGGATATTATTACTAGTCCTACTGTTTTAAGAGATGTTAATAAGGAAGTAAGCGCGTATCCGGGATATCCGGGTTCAATAAATGCGTTAAAGAGTTCGTTATCCATCAGTAATGCTCAGAATTCTCAAGTGTTTTCAGTAACGGCAAAATCTTCTGATGCAGGAACTGCAGCAGCAATCGCTAATATGACAGCAAAAGTTTTTAAGAAAAAAGTAGTAAAAATTATGAGTGTTAATAATGTTTCAATTGTTTCTGAAGCTACGGCAAATACAAAACCGGTAAGTCCTAGAAAGGCCTTAAATGTTATAGCTGGTGTAATTATAGGCTTAATCTTAGGAATAGCATTAGCATTTATTCGTGAGTTAACTGATAGAACAGTTTCAACTGAGACGTTCTTAACTGATGATTTAGGACTTACGAGTTTGGGAACTGTTGCTGAAATTGATCAAAAAGATATTGAAAGAACTGTTGAACATAAGAAAGTTCAATCTAAATTGAGTATCAATAAATCTTCAAGAAATCATAGAAGGGTCTAGGGAATAAAATGGCATTATTTAAAAAGAAAACTACAAAGCTAGATAATTATAGTTTGAAAAATGGTGTTGGTTTGGTTACTTATGATGACCCTACCAGTACGATTTCAGAGCAATTTAATACTATCAGAACTAATATTCAATTCTCATCTGTAGATAAAAAGTTGAATTCAATTTTATTCACTTCATCTGCTCCATCTGAAGGTAAATCTACCGTAAGTAACAATGTTGCGGTAACTTGGGCTAAACAAGGTGAGACCGTTGTTCTTGTTGATGCCGATCTTCGTCGTCCAACAATCCATAAAACCTTTAATGTAAGTAATCGTGTTGGATTGTCCAGTTACTTATTGGGAAATGCTTCATTTGAAGATGTTATTCAACCAACTATGGTTAAAAATCTATTTGTTATTACTAGTGGACCAATACCACCTAATCCGTCCGAACTTCTTGGGAGTATGAGAACTAAGGATTTAATTAATCGTCTTGAAGATAAATTTGGATTATTAATTATGGATACGCCACCAGTTAATACAGTTACTGATGCGCAAGTCTTGGCAGCACAAATTGATGGTGTAATTATGGTTGTACCTCAAGGAATTGCTGAAAAAGCTGGCGTTGCTCATGCTAAGCAATTATTAGATACGGTTCATGCTAATATTCTAGGTGTGATTATGAATCGTGTCACAAAAGAAAAGTCACAAGGCTATTATGGTGGATACTATGGTGGTTATTATGGCGGATACTATGGAGCTGAGAAAGAGAAATGAAATTAATTGATTTGCATTGCCACATATTGCCAGGCGTTGATGATGGTTCCAAAGATATGCAGATGTCATTAGATTTGGCTAAGGCAGCTGTAGATCAAGGAATTACCAATAGTCTGGTAACTCCTCACCATATGGATGGGGAATACACTAATCACAAACAAGATGTGATTAGAAAGACTAATGAATTTCAAGAAGCTTTAGATAATGCAGGCATACCGTTGAGTGTGTTTGCTAGTCAGGAAGTTCATCTAACAGGGGAACTAATGGATGCCATTGCTAAAGATGATGTTCTGTTCATGGATGAAACTAATCGTTATATATTGTTAGAGATGCCACACGATGGTATTCCTGAATATACAGCGGACATGATTTTTGATTTAACTACTCGTGGTATAACGCCAGTTATTGCCCATCCAGAGCGTAATCAAGGAATCCAAGAGGATCCTGATAAATTATATGATTTCGTTAAAATGGGATGTTTAACACAATTGACAAGTAGCAGTTATCTTGGTGTGTTTGGTAAAAGGGTTCAAACACTTACTGAAGAAATCATTAAAGCCAATTTAGGATTTGTTTTTTCATCTGATGCCCATAATTTTAAGGGGCGTAGATATTTGATGAAGGAAGCCTTTGAGAAGTTAGAAAAAGAAGAGGGACTTCGCAAGGCACAATTATTTAATCTTAATGCAAGAAATATCATCAATGGTGATGACGTTGGTGATACTGATTTTATTGAGATATCTTCATTACCTAAGAAGAAAAAGAAATTTTGGCTATTTTAGTATAAAGACAGTGTTTTTAGGGGGGATTTTAATATGGAATATTTTGATGATAAAAGTGATAAGGCAACTGTTAATCTTGAATATCAGAATAGAAGGTATATCTATCGAATGTCAAAAAGAATTTTTGACTTTGTTGCAAGCTTATTAGGATTAATAATTTTATCACCATTATTTTTGATTGTCGCAGTTATGATAAAAATTGAAGATCCAAAAGGCCCCGTTTTTTATTCACAAATACGATTAGGAAAAAATAAAAAGTCATTTAAAATGTTTAAATTCCGTTCAATGATAGTTGATGCTGATAGTCATTTAAAGGAATTATTGAAACAAAATGAAATTGAAGGTGCTATGTTTAAGATGAAAAACGACCCTAGAGTTACAAGGGTAGGACAATTTATCAGAAAATATAGTATTGATGAACTTCCACAATTAGTTAATGTATTGTTAGGCCAAATGAGTTTAGTGGGACCTCGTCCACCTTTACCAAGAGAAGTTGCTAAGTATACAGATCATGACATGCAAAGACTAACTGTGAAACCTGGTTGTACGGGCTTATGGCAAGTTAGTGGAAGAAACGATGTTGGATTTGATGAAATGGTTAGTTTGGATCTTAAATATATAAGTAAAAGAAGTATTTCTTTTGATTTGTACGTTATGATCAAGACTGTCGGTATTTTCTTTGTCCCTAATGGGGCATATTAATAAATTTATAACTATATTTTTTGTAAGGCTGAGTGTTGATTGCATAATCTCACTGGGCCTTATATTGTTAAAAGAAGTTAATTGAGGATGTTTAACTATGAAAGATTTTTTTATTGGTGTTGCCGGGCACAAGAAATATGATATGCCGAAAGATAATTCTTATGTTCCCATTCAAGTTGGTGCCTCGGGTAAAATGACAATACCAAATTTTACAAGAGATGATATAGGGGATAATATTTCTAATTTGAATTCCAACTATAGTGAATTGACAGGAATATACTATATCTGGAAAAATGTTAATTCTAGGTATAAAGGATTGGTTCATTATCGCAGATATCTTAAAAGTAAAGAAAATCATTTTACTAATGGGGAAAATAAAATTTTTGATAAGATTTTAACTACTTCAGATTTGGAATCGTTGTTTAAAAGCGCTGATGTTATTTTACCTCAAAAGAGAAAATATTATATTGAAACAAATTACTCACATTATGTTCATGCCCATCCATCTGAGGCATTGAAATGTACAAAGAATATTATTTCCGAGATGTATCCCAAATATAGAAGTTCGTATGATGAAGTAATGAATGCAAGATCTGCTCATATGTTTAATATGTTTATTATGAAATCAGAATTCTTTGATGAATATTGTGAGTGGTTATTTTCTATTCTTTTTGAATTACAAAATAGATTAGATATATCAGATTATTCAAAGCAAGAGGCTCGAGTTTTTGGCTATGTAAGTGAACTTTTATTGGATGTATGGTTAAAGAACAATAAGATTTCGTTTGTAGAAGTGCCAGTGTTGTATGTAGAGGGACAACAATTGTTTAAAAAGGGAATTGGATTTATTAAAAGAAAAGTTATTGGACATGGTGAAGCACATATTAAAAGTCATGTTGATTAGGTAATAATTGGAGAGAGATTTTATGAATACACCATTAGTTTCAGTAGTGATTCCAGTATTTAATGTTGAAGAATATCTTAAAAAATGTTTAAAAAGTGTAGAAAATCAAACTTATGAGAATATTGAAGTAGTAATGGTTAATGATGGTTCTACAGACAGTAGTAGAAGTATTTGTAAAGAATTTGTGAATGAAGATTCTAGATTTAAACTATTTGACAAGATTAATGGTGGATTGTCCGATGCAAGAAATTTTGGAGTCAGTAAATCTAGTGGTGATTTTGTTACTTTCGTTGATTCAGATGATTTTATAGATAATGATTATGTCGAGTATCTTTATGATCTTCTATCAAAAAATAATGTAAAAATGTCTATTTGCCAACACAGGACTGTTTTTACTAATGGGAAAGTAGAACATCATTTTTACCATGGAAATGAGAAACTTTCATCTGTAAAAACATTAGAACGACTTTTATATTCTGATGAAGTGGATACTTCTGCTTGGGCAAAATTATATAGCAAAGATTTATTTTGGAATATAGAATTTCCTGTCGGAAAATTATTTGAAGATATTTCAACCACTTATAAGTTTATTATGGCGTCAGAGTACGTTTCTATTGGTAGCGATGAAAAATATAATTATGTATATCGCTCTAAGTCTATTGTTAATAGAAAGTTCAGCTTGAATAAGATGGATTTGATTAGTATGACTGATCAAATGGGGAAAGACGTTAGCAAGAAATTTCCTCTGCTGGAAAGAGCTGTTTTACGTAGAAGGGTCTATGCTAAAATTAGTACACTTAACCAAATGCAAGGTGTTAAAGAACATAGGGATATAAAGAACAAACTAGTGAAACAAATTCGCTTGAATGGATTTAAAGTTCTAGGTGATTCTAAGACGCCTACAAGGGATAAAGTTGCCTTAATTTTAATATACCTTGGCTATCCCGTATACAGTTGTTTTTGGAAGTATTATCTTAAAGTAAAAAAGGGAATATAGTATGGATTCTTTAAATAAAGAGGAAAAATCAAATCCAGTAGTATCAGTAATAATACCGGTATTCAATGTAGTAAGTTATTTAGAAAAGTCTGTAAAAAGTGTTTGTACTCAAACATATGATAACTTAGAAATTTTATTAATAGATGATGGTTCAACAGACGGGTCTGATAAATTATGTGATTCTCTTGCAAATCATGATGCTCGTATTAGGGTTATTCATAAAAAAAACTCGGGAATAGCTGATACTAGAAATGTCGGATTAGAGAATGTGCATGGTGATTTTATAGTATTCATTGATTCGGATGATTGGGTGAAGTCTGAGATGATAGAACGATTGTTGAACGTCCTTTTAAATGAAAATGCTGATATTGTTGCTTGTGAAAACTACTTTGTATATGGCGATAGAATAGAAAAACCAGATACTTCTGGAAAATGTGTTCGTCAAGATAGTGATTCAAGTTTGAAGACATTACTGGATGACAGAAAGTTCAGAAGTAGAACTTGGGGGAGAATTTATAAAGCCTCTACTTGGAAAGGAATTTCATTTCCTTCGGGTACAACTTATGAGGACGTTTCTACGGTTTATAAAACGTACTTAAAAGCCAAAGTTATAGTTTTATTAGATGAACCATTGTACTTTTATAATCAACGAGATAATTCCATAGTTCATTCCGATAGTTATAAGTCCTTTTTTAATTTGTTGGATGCGAGGATTTTGAGAAAAAAGGAACTAGGTAAATTGAAACCAAAATTTTTACCTGAATTAAAAGTCTCTGTTATTGCAGCAATAATTGACATATATAGAGAGGCTGCATTGTCAAATCAGAGATTAGACTTTGGTGAGGATGAAAAACTACAATTAATTCTGTCAAAGAATTATGGGAAGTTAGAAAAAAAACTTCTCTCTCCTAGGTATAGAGCTGAATTAAATCTATTAAAGCTTTCTAAAGGGATGTTTTACTCTATGGAAAATAAGTTGAATAGTTTAGTTATTCATATTAAACGGATGGGGAAATGAGATGGGTTATTTATTAATATTTTTTATCTGCATAATTATTTTCATTGTCTTTATAAGACGTGATCTTACACACCCATTAATTTATTTTTTAATTCCATGGGTTTTGTGTCTTTTAACTTATGTGTTAGATATATATCGGATTAATGGGCAGATAAATCAGGAAGCTTTAAATTTAGTAATTATAGGTACATTAAGTTTCATTTTAGGAACTGTATTAATCCGTAAGACTTTAGTAGGGGCATTTAGAATAAATAATTCTGGAAGTGCTTTCCCAACAACTTATAGAAATTGGTTGATTAAACTAATAATTGTTTTCAGTACCGTATTCAATATTATGTTAGTTGTCATTATGATTAATTATTTAAGAAGTGGTATTAGTTATGCATATATTAGAGACTTGCTATATTCATATAATGATGATGGAACAAAGTTTTTTACTTCTAAGCTAATGTTGAATGTTTATAATATTGTCGATGTTCCAATGACGTATTGTGTTGCACCAGTAGCAGTTATTGAACTCTTTCATGGTAGGCTAAAGTTACAATATAAAGTAATGAGTTGGATAAGTATTGGTGCTTACATAATAGCAACTGGTGGACGATTAATTATTATGTTTATGCTATTCCAGTTTATTTTTGCTATGGGATACTATAGGAAAGATATTCCATGGAAAACTATTAGAAGAGTTGGAATGTTTGTCCTAGTTTTAGGAATAGTTGCTTTTGTTACCACATTGTTTAGGGTTAAGTCTCAAAGTGTCGGATCTTTAAAAATCAATTCAGTATATGCATATTTCAATGTAAACTTACCAATATTATCTCGATGGATAGGTACAGTAGATACTAGTGGCGTTAAGGGAAATGGTCTAGCATTTTTTGGTGGAATCTTTCAGCTTTTGGATGTGATCCTAAACAAATTTGGAATAAATTTACCAGTATATGAAAATGTTGCAAATTTAATTAATATACCTCAACAAAATTGGGTTCAAATATATTCAGGTAATTGGTATAACGCGTTTGATACTATGTTTTATGATTTATATATTGATTTTCGAATTTGGGGAGTCTTCATCGGTTCCCTGATTTTGGGTGGATTAAGTAAATGGATATATGTATTATCTACAGAATTTAAAAATGAGAAATATGTATTTCCAGCTATGATCCTAGTTGAAATACTAGCATCGTCCTTTTTTAGATGGCAATTTGGAACATTTACTTTTACCGGGGCGTTTTTACTATCGTTCTTTATGTTTAAGAATTTAAAAAGTAATGAAACTAATGGTTCAGAGGATTTGAGGTAAATACAATGGAAAAAGTGGGTACAGTAACATTGCATTACCCATATAATTACGGTTCTACCCTACAGGCCTTTGCTTTACAAAAAGTACTTGAGCAAATGGGGTATGAATCGGAAATAATAGATTATATATGTATGTATGATTTTGAAAATTATAAATTGTTTAGAATTCATCAGTATAAGAATAGACCTAAAACTTTTCTTTCAGATATTTTATATTTGAAAAAAAATTTAAAACGAAGACATTCATTTAGAAAATTTCATAAGAAATATCTAAAAATAACTTCAAAAAAGTATAACTCTATTGAAGAATTAAAAAGCTTAAATACTGAAATGAATGCATTTGTAGCTGGAAGCGATCAAATTTGGAACTTTGAGTGTACAGGTGGAGTAGATTCGGTTTACTTTTTGGATTTCGTTAGTTCTTCAAAGAAAAAAATTGCGTACGCACCAAGTATGGGACAAAACGGACAAAATCAAAAAGATCTTGATACCATAAAACCAATGTTAGAAAGTTTTAATTCTTTATCAATACGTGAAAAAAGTATGGAGAAAAAACTAGAAAGCTTAACAAATAGGGACTTTGAAGTTGTACTAGATCCCACTCTGCTTTTAAAAAGTGATGATTATTCCACTTTATTGAATAAAGATAATGATGGTAAGTACATATTTGTTTATCTCTTGGAGCCAAATAATGAATTGGTAGATTATGTATCTAAATTAGCCAAGGAAAAAGAACTAAAGGTATTATATATATCTAACATTACAAAAAAGAAAATTTTTGATTCAGTTAATTCTGAAAATTTATATGGTTTGGCACCAAATGAATTTCTATCTAAATTGAAGAACGCTGAATATGTAGTTACTAATTCCTTTCATGCTACTGTTTTTTCAATAATATTCGAAAAAAGATTTGCAACTTTTAAAACTAGGAAGAGTTTTCCTAGAATGTTAGATTTATTGGGTAACTTAGGATTAACTAATAGGATAATGGATTCAAATTTTAATATGGATGATCAAATTGACTTCAAAACTGTTAATAAAAAACTCGAATTACTTAAGCAGAATTCGATTAATTTTTTGAAATCAGCATTATCAAAAAATGATTAACTTTTTATCAAGAGGAGTAGGTTATGAAAGAAGAACATCGGCTTATAAAGAACACGGGATTAATTGCTTTAGGAAATTTGAGTACTAAGCTGGTTTCTTTTTTTCTATTACCATTATATACGGCGTTATTAACCACTAACCAATATGGTACTGTCGATTATATAATAAGTATTTCAACCTTTTGTGTTCCCTTTGCAACTATGCTAATGGATGAGTCTATGTTTCGTTATTTAATTGATGCAAAAAATGATAATGAAAGAAAATCGATAATTAGTGTAGCGGTAAAAATCACTGGAGTAGGAATTTTAATAGTTAGTGCTATTTGTGGAATATTATATCTATTTATCAATAAAGTGATGATATTGGTTTTCCTAATGTATATGATTTCGTCCGTTGTGGCAACTCTTTTTAGTGCTTTTTTGAGAGGTATAGGAAGAACAGATTGGTATGCCTTATATAATTGTATTACAGGAATTTTGAATGTTATTTTGAATGTAACTTTGATTGCTGTATTTAGATTTGGTGTATATGGTATGCTATTTGCTTTTATAATTGCACAAAGTTCGGTAGCCATATTTACGGCATTCAGAATACATGTTTGGCGTTTCATAGATTTCAAGGCGTCAGGGAATTACAGAGAAATGCTTAGATACTCAATACCAATGATTCCAAATAGTATTTCTTGGTCTATTATAAATTTATCGGATAGAATTGTGATAATGAATGTTTTAGGTGCCAGTGCATCAGGTTTATATGCCGTAGCTTATAAATTTCCTACATTAATGGATACAGTATATGGCTTTTTCTATCAGTCATGGAAAGAAAGTTCTGCACGTGCTCTTGCAAAAGATGATAGTGATGCATTTTTTCAAAAGATTTTTGTGTATTTGATTAATTTTTTAATTTCAGTAGTTCTTTTAATGACCGCATTTATGCCAATTATTTTTAGATTTTTTGTCAATCATCGTTATTATAGTGCAATCTATTGTGTACCAATATTACTTTTTGCAACGTTCTTTTCGAATTTGTCTGGTTTTTTTGGTGGTGTTTTCACAGCCCATAAAAATACGTGGATATTGGGTACAACCACTGTATGGTCTGCCATTATTAATCTGGTTCTTAATATTGTCCTTATTAAGACCATGGGAATATATGCTGCGGCATTTGCTACCTTGCTGTCAAGTTTTTTCATCTATTGGTATAGAAGAATGAAAGTTAAAGGCATGGTTAAATTGAGTTACTCAAAGAGAATCATTTTTATCAATATTATAGCCAGTGGTGTTGTATTGAGCTTATTCATGGTTCAGACACCTTTGGCAATAATTTCTTCCTGCATATTTGCTATGGGGTATTCCATTGTCTTAAATAAACAAATTCTTGGAATTGTTGTTTCTGGAATAAAGGCAAAATTTTTTAATTAATAATTAAATTGTATATCAAAGAGGTAACGAGATGAAAGAACTTGTAAAAAAGATTGTTCCCAACATCTGGGTAATTAAGTATAGAGAGTTTAGAGAACATGGTCGTGTAAAGAATGAATTTCGCGAAGATGCTGTTCAATATAATAATTCAACTAATTTCCATTTGGTAGGTAGTTCGGATAAGGGAGTTAAAGAATTATTGATTTTTCATACGCATGCTTTGGAGAAGGGACTTAGTCATCCGCATTTTAGACCTAATTTTGGAAAAAGAGCACTGTCTGGTTTGAAGGCAAATTTAGATGAATTTGAACGTTTGAATCTTGATAAAAATGACTTTTCTTACCAAAATGCTATTTCCGTTTTAAAATTTTACAAAAACAAGCATAAAAATGCGGGTATTGATACTCCTTTTTTTGATTCATTATTTAATCTTGATGAAATTTCATTTGGAAAGCAAATGGCTGGTGCAGAGAAACATGTTAATAAAGAAGCAAATGACATGAGCTTTGAAGAATTTGAATATTATCGAACAACGCAACGTGAATTTTCACATAAAGGCGTGGATAGTAGTGTATTTGATGAAGCAGTAAAGTTGGCTTTAAAAACACCTTCCGTCTGTAATAGGCAACCTTGGAAAGTCTACACAACAAGTAATAAAAATAAAATAGCTGAATTGTTAAGGTTGCAAAAAGGATTCAATGGTTATGAGTTACCTCCAACATTAAGTTTAGTTACTGTCGATAGAAGATCCTTTATAGGGAGTTATGAAAGAAATGAAGCATATATAGATGGTGGACTCTTTTTAATGAATTTTGATTTTTCTTTAACATACTTTGACTTGGCATCATGCATTCTTAACTCGATGTTACCTAACGAAGAACAAAGGAAGGTAAAAAAAATATTAGGAATTTCACCTTCAGAGGTTTTAATAGCATTTGTTGCGGCAGGGTATCCTAAGGATGAAGTACTAGCAGCAAAATCAGCAAGAAAACCTACAAATGAAGTACTAAAATTTGTTGATTAGTTTTATAGAAGGGGAAATGAATATATGATTCCGAAAGTTATTAATTACTGCTGGTTTGGACATGGAACAAAGCCAGATAATTTTGAATCTATAATTTCATCTTGGAAAAAATATTGTCCAGATTACAAAATTGTAGAATGGAATGAGAAAAATTACGATATAAATTCCAATGAGTTTGTTCGATGTGCCTATTCGATGAACAAATTTGCCTTTGTATCGGATTATGCACGGTTAGATATTATTCATCAGAATGGTGGTATTTATGTTGATGTTGATGTTGAGTTCCTAAGGAATATAGATGAAATTGTCAATAATGGCTCCTTTTTTGCTACTGAGGAAATTGATCGGATTAATACAGGTTTAATTTTTGCTGCTGAAAAAGGGGATACTATTTTAGGTGAAATTTTGAATATATATTCTTCAATGGATAAGGATGCGGCTATAAATGCAATAAATTATAGTAGTACTGTTGAGATAGTGACATCTTTCTTCAAAGATAGAGGATTTAAATTTAATGGGAAACGTCAGAATATTGATAATCATATAATTTATGAAACTTCTGTTTTTTGTCCTCAGCAGTATGGAGAAATTAAGAATTCTAAAGATTTTGGTAATGCTTATACGACACATCATTTTAATAGTAGCTGGGTTTCAGAGAATAAATTCTCATTAGAGAAACAATATAGGCATGCAAGGGTTTCTAGAAGAATAAAAAAATATTTAGGCGTTCATGTATATAATTTAATATTTAAGGTGTATTCACCACTATTTGGACGAGGAAAACAATAAATTAGGAGGATTTATATGAACTACTTAGTGGTTGGCTCAGGTTTATTTGGCTCGGTATTTGCCAACGAAGCGGCAAAAAGAGGAAATAATGTGACTGTTATTGAAAAGCGAGATCATGTTGGAGGTAATATCTATACTAAAGAAGTAGAGGGAATTCAAGTACATAAGTATGGTGCTCATATTTTTCATACTAAAATGAAGGATATATGGGATTATGTTAATCAATTTGCAGACTTTAATAATTATATAAATAGTCCAATTGCAAACTATAAAGGTGAGATTTATAACCTTCCATTTAATATGAATACATTCAACAAGCTATGGGGAGTAATAACACCTACTGAAGCCAAAAGAAAAATTGAAAGTCAAAAAGAAGCGCTTCATATTGAAGGAAATCCCAAAAATCTTGAGGAACAGGCACTATCTTTAATAGGGCCAGATGTGTATGAAAAACTGGTTAAAGGATATACAGAGAAACAGTGGGGGCAATCCGCAAAGGATTTACCAGCTTTTATTATCCGTAGATTACCTGTAAGATTTACATACGATAATAATTACTTCAATGATCCATATCAAGGAATTCCAATTGGCGGCTATACTCAAATTATTAATAAGCTACTAAGTAATGAGTTAATAGACGTTAAAATTAATACAGATTTTTTTGAAAATAAGAACAAATATTTGAAATCTGATAATAAAATTATTTTTACCGGTATGATTGATCAATTCTTTGATTACAGATTAGGTGAATTAGAATATCGTAGTTTACGCTTTGATACAAAGGTTTTGAATGAAGATAATTATCAAGGAAATGCAGTTGTAAATTATACTGATTCAGATACACCATTTACTAGAATCATCGAACATAAGCATTTTGAATTTGGTCAAGGGAATAATGGAAAAACAGTTATTACCCATGAGTATCCTCAAGAATGGCATCGTGGGGATGATCCTTACTATCCAATCAATAATAAAAGAAATAAAGATTTATATTCAAATTATGTTAAATTAGCAAGAAATGAATTTCCAAATGTTATATTTGGTGGTAGATTAGGACAGTACCGTTATTATAATATGGATCAAACTATTATGTCAGCAATGCAAATAGTAAAAAGAGAATTTGAAAATTAGATTACCATGTGAATATCTAGAAATTTTAATGAATCATTAGATAGTCTATCTGTAATAGCTCGGGTATTTATTGTATTAGTTTAATTAATTAGAACATGGATGATTTGGTTTTAGGGGGATAAGATGCATAATAATAGAAAAAAGAAAAAACATACATTAAGAAATGTATTTTTATCATTCGTATTGTTACTTGTTTTGGGTGGAGCAGCATATGGAATGACGCGCTATCGAAGCGTAAAGAATTCAGTAAATAGTTCATTTAAACCATCAGGTGTGACTAAAGAACGTGATGTAAGTAATGCCTTAAAGAATAAGAAGCCAGTGTCTATTCTTTTAATGGGAACAGATACCGGTGCATTAGGTCGAGATTATAAGGGACGTACTGATAGTATGATGGTAATTACTTTAAATCCGAATAATAAGAAGACTACTGTAACAAGTATTCCTCGTGATACGGCTGTTAATATTCCAGGATATAAGTCAGTTTCTCCTGCTAAAATCAATGCTGCATATTCATACGGCCAAACTAAGACAGCTATTAAAACTGTTCAAAAACTTTTGAACATTCCGATTGATTTCTATGCACTTATCAATATGGGTGGTATGGAAAAAGTTATTGACCAGGCTGGCGGAGTTGATGTAACACCGTCCTTGAGTTTTAAATATGAAGGATCTTCATTTACAAAGAATGAAAAAACTCATATGAACGGGAAAAAGGCCTTGGCATACTCGCGTATGAGATATGACGATCCAAAAGGCGACTACGGTCGTCAGACTCGTCAAAGGGAAGTTCTTACTGCCTTAGTACATAAGAGTAGTTCAGTATCTACGTTATTAAATCAAAGCTTTATTAACTCATTGTCTGATCAAACGCAAACTGATTTAACGTTCGATGAATTAACTACAATTGCTAAGGATTATAATTCGGTTAGAAAACATACCTCAGAAACACATTTGCAGGGTAGTAGCGATGAAGTTGCTAAACAAAGTATGGAAGTTATGAAAAAATCTGAATTACAACGCGTAACAAACTTTATTCGTGAGAATTTGGATTTGCCTCACGCTAAGACTGGTAATATTGAGTTTAAACCGTCAACACAGAGTACTAATACCAATAAATCAGTTCAAGATATTAATAATATTGGTTCACAGCGTTCAAATACTACAAATGATTCTACTGCAAAAAGTAAGGGAACTACTAGCAACTCAGGGTATTCAAATACAGGGTATTAGAATTTTTGAAAACTATATATTTACATATGGGAAATCATGATTCTTAAGAATAGTGATTTCTCATTTTTTTGTCAAAAAAGAAGTTTTAAAATGACTTTTGAGGGGCGATAATTTAATGAAAAGAATTAGATGGATTGATTTTGGTAAAGGATTTACCATATTCTTTGTATTGACTGCACATTGTATAGATGAACTTTATGGAACAAATATTTTTCCAAAATATGATGTGTTTTCTAAATTGATGTTGGCAATAATATATACATTTATAATGCCATGCTTTTTTGCACTGTCAGGTTTTTTATATAAGTCACCTAAATCGAATAAAGGATATCTGTATTCAATTAGAAAAAAATTTGTAAATTTTTCGATACCGTATATCGTATTTTCAATTTTATATGTATCTTTACAGCATTTGACGAAAGTTAATAGATTGAATCCATGGGGAAGTCTGATATTTATATATAAACAGCCAATAAGTTACCTTTGGTTTTTATATGTATTATTTTTAATATTTGTTTTTATAGGTTTGATGGATATAATAAAGGTTCCTTTTAACATTCAGTTAGTTTTAAGCATAATTTTGTTTATTGTAGTACAACTGATAAATCCAGTTTACTTTATATATGCGACATTTTCATGGTTACCATGTTTTTATATGGGAATTCTAATTAAGAGGAATATGAATATTCTGAATAATTATATGGTATTTGTAATTTCTTTAATAATTACGATTTTTGGTTTAGCAATAAGAATATATTTAGGCGGTTCATGGTTTAGAAACAATGATATGCTAATGAATACTGCAATTTTCAAAGTTGGAAGTATATTCCTGATGTTCTTTTTCTTCTACCATGTTCAAAATAATAAGTTTTTTGAATATTTTGAGAAGTATGGAAATTATTCAATAGTTATTTATCTGGTACATTTACCTTTGACGTCCTTTTTTTAAATTTTATTGATTAAAATTGGAATTCCAAATTATTTTATCTTTTTGATTTTATCAATAATTTTATCATGGTTCGCTTCATTATTTATTTGTTATCTTTCAAGGAAGGTAAACATAATAAATTTCTTTTTCCATCCTAATAAATATTTAAAAATAAAATAATTACCAACTAATGTACCTTAATGGGTATGAAGCTTTTTTAAATCACCTGTCAATCTTCTAAAGAATATGATTATAAAAGAATCTTATGAAAAAACATCTCATAGCATTAATTTATATTGGAATTGTAATAATAATGATTATTACAATTTGGATTTTATCGAAAAAAGAAAAGAAGGTATCAAAAACTATTACAACAATGATTTTAGCCACTGTACCAATGTTACTTAATATAGTGACAGAGTGGAAAGTTGAAAATGATAAGGTACATACTGAAAAGTTAGAGAACAATATAACGCGTCAATCAATTGAAATAACTACAAATAATAGTATAAATACGACTGACGAATTGAGACGTGATTTTGGTCCTTTTGCAGCGGGGAATAGTTCAGATATTGATTCTTTAAGAGAAAGAGTAAAAGTTAGTATCGAAAATATAGAATTTGATTTACATTCTCTAGAGGGATATAGAAAAAATAGTAGAATTGCGGCTGAACTTTATGGGAGTCTTTCTACTATACGTGAGTCATTGAAAGAGGATACTGTTAAAATTGATAGTAAAAATTATGCTGATTCCTCATACTATAAGAACATTTTTGCAAAATATAATTATTGGTATACAATGTTTCAGGATTTCAAAAATAATAATTATAAAAAAGTTAAAATAGAATCAGATGTGCTGTATGGTGAGTACAATAGGTATAAATTACATGGAACTAGTATAAATATGTATGTTGAAAAATGAGGTTTTAGTTTGCAATATCGTTTCCAAATTAAATTTCCGAGAAAACAAATGTCCCAAATCCCGACCATATTCCACCTTATCCCAATCATCACTAGACCAAGTATAGGGAGAGCCATCCCACCAATTGATATACCGCAGATTACCCTGCAACTCATCAGGTCGATCATGCACAGGCTGAGGGTGGTAAACAGTATCCTTAAATTTCTCATTGTTCAACAAAACAGTAGGAACAAACAATTCATCACAAAGAAAAGCATGTCGGAAAGTCCAATAAATAAAGTCCTTCCGGCTGACTAAATATCTAACAGCCGCATCATTTAAACTAACCCAATTAGAGGCATATTTAATAGGTGGCAAACTAGCTTTTCTACGTTTGGTAACGCCAGTAATCTTTTGAATTTCAAAGTTGATTCTTTCCAAGATACGAAAGAACTTCTTAGCATACTTATTCAAACTAGATCTACCATAAAATCGAATAAAATAGTGTTCATACAAAACCCGTTCAGGTATCTTAACTTTTTGATAGATCTCCTGACAGGGAATGGTCAGAAAAATCATATCGGAATGTTGGTCAAAGAGGTTATGAATATAATTCTGATTGCGTAGCGGCAAATCTTGGCCGGAGATTAGATGGTAATAACCATACTTATCATGTTCACTGGCGATTTCAAACAATTCCATTTCGGCTGCAATTTGGGAGTAAGTACCCCAAGTGATTTTTATATCATGCAATATTAATAACGTCGTTTTCTCAACACAAGTGTGTAACTTCTGCTTGTCTTGTTGAGTTAGCGACGTTTTTTTGTCGATTAAAAGATAAATATCATTTCTTGAGTCATCCAATAGCGTTAATAGGAATCCTAGTTGTTCAAATTTATTATCCGCAATAATCAAATATGCATGTTTAGTCATGATTGGCATCTCCAAGGCATAACTTTTTGATAGATATTAGCACATTAATTTTTAGAATTAAAAAATAATCATATAAAAGTAGGTGTTTCATACATTAAGTCTAATCGAGGGCTTAATGATGAATGTTTATGGAAAATGATAGTACTATGACAATCAGAAACCTTATGAGGGACTGGTTTCATGAAAGCTATGAGTGGCTTTTGTGCAATTAGTGTTTCGTGAGGTTTTTTGCATACCCTAAATTCTATTCATTAGGAGGAGCAAATTGGAAAATCAACAAAAAATCAGTGTGTTGCGGATTTGGGAGATAATTCGAAAACACATTCGTATGATTATCGGTACCGCATTCTTTGTAATCATTATCTCCATTTTTGTAACTTTCTTCGTTATGACGCCTAAGTACAGTGCCACAACTGAGATTTTGGTCAACCGTAAAGCTTCTTCTGATGCGGAAGCTAGTCAGTTTCAACAAGCTCAAGCTGATGTGCAATTGATCAGTACTTATAAAGATATCATTACCAGTCCCACAGTTTTAAACGAGGTTAATCAACGAGTTCATGATTATCCCGGTTATCAAGGTGCCGGTAATTTATCCAAATCTTTATCGATTAGTAATGCACAGAACTCGCAGGTGTTCTCTTTAACAGCTAAATCGACGGATGCGGGAACTGCGGCCGCTATTGCTAATGAGACCGCCAGTGTCTTTAAGAAACGTGTTGGTAAGTTGATGAGTGTCGACAATGTTTCGGTTGTTTCTAAAGCTACAGTTGATCCGACACCAACAAGTCCTAAGAAAATTTTAAACGTCTTGATTGGAATTGTTTTAGGTATCATCTTCGGTATCGCGTTTGCCTGTTTGAAAGAGTTAAGCAATAGTGCTGTCACTACTGAAACTGAGTTAAGTGATGAATTAGGTTTGACCAGCTTGGGAATTGTCGATGAGATTGACCAAAAAGTAATTGAACAGACAGATACTAAGAAGTCAGTTGTAGACGAACCAACTTTAAATACTGTCGATGAAAGAAATTACAGGAGGGTTTAAACCAAATGTTAAATTTCAAAAATAAGCATAAAAAATTAGATAATTACAGTTTGCATCATGGTGTTGGTCTGGTTGCTTCGGATGATCCTAACGGTATCATTTCGGAACAATTTAAAACGATTCGGACTAACATTCAGTTTTCATCGGTTGATAAGCCCTTGAAATCAATTCTATTTACTTCGTCAGAACCTTCTGAAGGTAAGTCTACTGTCAGCAGCAACATTGCCGTGACTTGGGCGCAACAGAATGAAAAAGTTCTATTGATTGATGCCGATCTACGTCGACCTACGGTTCATCAAACCTTTAATGTTGATAACAAAAAAGGTTTATCCAATTATCTATTGGGCAACGCAACTTTTGAAGAGATTATACAACCAACTGATTTTCACAACTTGTACGTCATTACGAGTGGTCCAATTCCACCTAATCCTTCAGAGTTGCTTGGTAGTAATAAAATTAAACAATTATTTACCAGACTATCAGAAAGTTTTGGACTATTAATTTTAGATGCACCGCCAATCAATACAGTAACGGATGCTCAGGTTCTGGCCAATTTAGTTGATGGTGTGATTTTAGTTGTTCCACAAGGAATTGCTAATAAGGCTGCTGTTGCTCATGCTAAACAAGCTTTGTTGATGGTTCACGCACACATCTTAGGGGCAGTAATGAATCGAGTCATTCGTGACCAACATTATGGTTATTACGGGAGTTATTACGGTTTAGAGAAATATCAGAGAAAGAGTTAATGAAGTATATCCGAGGAGAGAATTTAAATTGACTGGAAAGCCTAATGGCTTTTGGGGCAGGATAAATGATCGAATCGAAACATGAGAAGTATAAGAAGTTACATTTTGACATTGAAACAGCTTGGTATCTGTTTATCAAGCGACTATTCGACATTCTTGTTTCAGCGTTGGCATTAATCTGTTTGTGTCCAATATATCTGGTCATTGCCTTAGTAGATCACTTGAGTAAGTTTAATCGCGGACCAGTGTTATACGGGCAAGTACGAATGGGGCTCCATGGACAAAAATTTAAAATGTATAAGTTTCGTTCTATGGTCGTTAACGCAGACGAAGAACTGCACGCTGATAAGAAACTGTACGCAGAATACGTTAAAAATAATTTTAAACTGCCACCAGATGAAGATCCACGTATTACCAAGCTAGGGAGATTCTTGAGAAGATCTTCAATTGATGAGATACCGCAGTTTATCAATATTTTTAAGGGTGATATGAGCTTGGTAGGGCCAAGACCAGTAGTCGAGGATGAACTGAAGGAATATGACCGTAAGAAATTATTATCAGTTAAACCTGGCGCCATGGGGCTTTGGCAAGCGTCAGGTCGCAGTAAAGTTGGCTATCCCAGACGAGCTGAAATTGAGATGCATTACATTGATGAAGCTTGTTTAACAGTCGATTTGAAAATTATCTTAGCTAACTTTGTCGATATTTTTAAGGAAAACGGGGCTTATTGATATGGATGCAAAAGTACTCGTAGCGGCACATAAAGTTTTTCCAATGCCAGTTGATAAAAAGACATATCTACCAGTTTTGGTAGGAGCTGTTAAAAATTTTAAACAAGGTATTAAGTTTCAACGTGATGATACTGGCAAGAACATTTCTGAAAAGAACCCTCATTATAACGAGTTGACCGCAATGTATTGGGCCTGGAAGAATTTTGATACGTCAGACGCAATTGGACTCGTACAGTACCGCCGCTTTTTCAAATCATATGAAGATAAAAATGGTCCACTGACTGATGAAGAGATTGCCGATATTTTGAAGACAACTGACGTTATTTTGCCAACTAAGCGGCACTACTATATTGAGACGAATTATTCGCATTACGTTCACGCCCACAAGAGTGACCCCTTAGATAAATTACGTTACGTGATTGCGACTTACTATCCTGATTACTTAGATTCCTTTGATAAAGTGATGCATCGTCGCAGTGCACACATGTTCAACATGTTTATCATGAAGAAACAATTTTTTGATCAATATTCTCAATTTCTGTTTAACGTCTTAGACATTTTGGAACAACAACTGGATATCTCGAACTATTCGCAACAGGATTCACGCGTTTATGGTTATCTGGGCGAATTGTTAATGGATGTCTGGGTCGAGAAGAATCGGGTTCGTTATACCGAAGTTCGTTGGTATGAAGTGGGTCCCAAGCATCTGATGAAAAAATACTTCTATTTCTTCTGCCGGAGGTTTGGCTTAGAAGTAGGAAAGACGCACTTCTAATGAAAAGAAAAGTTGCTATCATCACACCTAAGTTATCGGGTAATGGTGGTACGGAAACGGTTCTGAAGACAGTTTTACAGGAAAATGAGTATTTTGAAAATTTAAATCGGATCGACTTAGTTATTTTGGGTGGTCACAAAAATAATCAATGGATCACTGAATTACCGACCAAAGTGAAAGTTCATTTTGCGACAGATAATCAAATTTTACGAATGTTGGTTTTGAGTTACTGGTTGTTGTTTGGTGGTTTTGAGCAGGTGATTTGTTTGAGTACAACTATCATTCATTGGTCAGCTTTAATCAGGAAAGTTTTCCGTAAACATTATTTGATAGTCTCTTGGATTCACTTCTCAATTTTTAATGAAAAGACAGTTGATCCTGACAAGTTGCATTATGCCGACTATCACTTAGCTATCAGTTCTGGTATCGTCAAGCAATTGGAATCATTGGGTATCAAAGCCGAACGAATTCGTTTGATTTTTAATCCAGTCGACAAAAAGAAACGAGTAATCATGCCAGCTGATGATGGTGTGATTCATTTAGCTTATGTCGGACGAGTGATGTTGAAGGGGCAAAAGGATTTGCAAGAATTGTTTGATGCGCTAACTCTTTTACCACCACAGGCAGTTGTTTTACATATTTATGGCACTGGACAGATAGCTGAATGTAAGGCTTATCTGGCTAAACATCATGTAAAACAGACAGTTATCTGGCATGGTTGGGTGAAAGATCCATGGCAAGAGATTCGGACATTAGATGCGACGGTTTTGACTTCACAGTATGAAGGCTTTCCGATGGCTCTAGCGGAGTCAATCAGTTATGGCGTTCCCGGAATTGCTTCAGATTGTCCGACTGGACCGGCAGATATTATCGATTCAGAGAATGGGTTTCTCTATCGAGTCGGTGACGTCAAAGGTTTAGTAACTGACATTTTGAAGTTGATCAAGCAAGTACATTTCAATCACGTCACGGTGCAACAGACGTTAGGAAAATATGCGACTGATAAATTTTGCCAACGTTTTTGGGCTAGTTTGGCGGAAATGAAGTAGATGATAAAAATGAAAATAACTTTGAGTATTATCATTCCGATGTATAACGCCGAGCAAACGATTGGTCGTTGTCTTGATTCAATTGAGCGACAACAAGTTGATTTTCCATTTGAAATTATCGTAGTTGACGATGGTTCAACTGATGACTCGATTGGTTGTATTGAAGCGTATCAGAAGAAATTTGCCAATATTGAATTATTCAGACAACAGAATTTGAAACAGTCCGCAGCTCGTAATAATGGCCTAGATCATGCCAAAGGTGATTATGTCATGTTCTTTGACAGTGATGACATTGTTGAAAAAAATATGTTGCAGATCATGGTTCATAAAATTGAAGCTGACAATGATTTGGTTATGTGTGGAATCAAAAAAATCTATCCGGATAAGACAGTTGTGGAAGATCAAACCGACCTAACTGGTGCTAAGAATGAAAAAGATTTGATCACCAATTATTTGGATAAAAATAAGGAATTCGACACTGGCTTGTGGAACAAAATTTTTCGCAGGAGTCTGATTCAAGGGCACCAACTCCGTTTTAATAATGGCAATTTCTTCGAGGATTCACTGTTCAATCTGCGGTACTTGTTGAATTGCCGACCGGGAAAAGTTGTCTTCATCAATCAGATACTGTACGACCTCTACAAGACTTTGGGAACAACAACAACTTCGTTCAATCCCAAGATCAGCTATTGGGCTAGTAAGTATGAAAATAAGGTACAAGCAATTTTGAATAGTCGCGGACTACATGTCAAAACAGCGATTATCAATGCTTTTAAGATCAGAACGACGTTATATATCATTCATCATCACATCAAATATGACACGAGTTGGAATAAGACAAAGCAAAGAAGATACTGGTCACTTTATTCAATTCCAGCGATTCTCAAGGCCTTGCAATATTTGCCAAAAAGATACGCAGCTGCGGTTATCTTAGCTAGATTTTCACCACAAACTTATATCCGTTTGTACCAAAAGAAGAATCCAGTTACGTAATTTTAGTTAGTCTGGTGAGCAAAATGAAACAAGTTACAGCATTAGTAGTTACTTATAATCGTTTGAAACTTTTAAAAGAGAATATTGCCGCCATCACTGCACAAACTTATCCAGTGAAACATATTTTGGTGATCGACAATAACAGTCAAGATGGTACCAAAGAATATCTTGACTCGCTTCAAATCGACGGTTTGATCGTCAAACATTTAGCCAAGAATCTGGGCGGCTCAGGTGGTTTCTACGAAGGCATCAAAATCTTTGAAGAGCAATTGACTGATGATTTTGTTTGGATCATGGATGATGATACGATTCCGACTTCGACAGCTTTAAAAGAATTGAGTCAGTGTTGGTCAACGATTGGTCAATTTGGATTTTTAGCTAGCAATGTTCGCTGGATTGACGGTAAACCAGCTGTGATGAATGTACCAGCTATAGACCAGGCCCATTGGAGTAGCGACGACTTGGAAATCAGCGACAATATCTTTTATCCACGAGTCAGTTCAGCTAGTTTTGTTTCCTTACTAGTGCCTCGAGAAGTGATTTCCGTCAAGGGTCTACCTTACAAGGAATTCTTCATTTGGGAAGATGATGCCGAATATACCTCTCGAATCAGTCGGGAATACAGCTGTTATTTTGTTCCAGAAAGTATTGTCCATCATAAGACCAAATCTAATGACGGAATTGACATCATAGATGAAAGTGGCAGTCGTTTAAGCAGATACTTTTATCTTTTCCGGAATAAAACTTTTCGTGCTCGTAAGGCCAAAGGTGCGGAGAAAATTAAATCTTTAGGTCGAATCGGAATTGAATATGGTCAAGTTTTGTTTAGCCACAAGGTACATCAACGGTTTAAGAAATTGGGCATCATGTCCAAAGGTATTATCGAGGGCATGTACTTCAATCCAAAAATTCATTACGTATTGAACGCCAAAACTAAGGGTGACTAATCTCAAGGAGGGACTGATGATGACATGAATTTTGGAATGGTTTATGCAGTGCTATTAGTACTCTTTTTGATTTTTGGTTACATCTTCAAAGAAAATGATCTCAAACATTATTTTTTGATTAGCGATATTCTGTTAGCTTTACCAGCTTATGTGGCTAATCCGATGAATGGTGTCTACTTCGATACAGTTCGTTTTCAATATATTTTGGATCAGATTCGTGATGCTAATTTAATTTCAGGCTTGAGTGGTGGATTAAATTGGGTACTGAATTATTCAGAGTATGCCGCTGAACCGGTGGTGGCTGTGTATATTTGGATCTTTAGCTTTTTCAAAAATAATGGGATGTTCTTCTTCATAACAACGTTCTTATTCCTGATTTTTCTGTCGCATTTGTTATTGAAAGTTGGCAAGTATTTCAAAGTTTCGCACTGGAATCTGATTTTGATTCAGTTTGTGATTCTGACAACTTTTAACTTGTTTTACCAAATTGAGGGAATTCGTAATTTCTTAGCCTTTATGATTTTCGCCTGGGCTATCTTCACCGATTTGACCGCAACACAAAAGCATGAAAAAGTCGAAGCCATTATTGCTTACATCTTCTGCATGTTCTTTCATCCCATTGCCATCGTGTTTGTCCTCTTCAGATTGTTACTGGCTTTGAAAAACAAATTTGTTTTCTTTGGCAATCACATTTTTGACGCAGTAGTGATGGTGATTCTTTTGATCTATAACCATTTCATGACTTTCATCGTTAATCTTTTGGCTCAAGTCAGTGAGTTGCCAATGATGAGTTCACTATTTTCCAAGTCACAGAATTACGTTTATGGACAAACTGAGTTTAGTGCTTCAACCGGTAGAGCGGAGGTTTCCTTCACCTCGATGGTTTTTGTAGCTTTGATTGTGGAGCTGCTGCTGTTCCTATCTTTGTATAAAGATACGGTTTTACCAAAAGGTTATTTGACGCTCTATCTATATATCATCGCTTTTACAATTGGATCATTTATGAATTCACAGATTTACTTGCGAGCCATCATGTTACTGCTCTTCATGAGCGCACCTTTGAAGGCATTACTGTTTTCAACCGAACGACTCAAAGACAGAACGGCTTATCTGATGTTCTTCTATAATTTGATGACTTACGCCACAGCCTTTGTACTCTTTGGATATTGGTACGTTGCAGTTTATCAGACCGTGGCACTTTGATGGAGGTGCAATATGACAAAATATTTAGTCGTTGGTTCAGGATTGTTTGGAGCTGTTTTTGCTTATGAGGCTGCTAAACGAGGTCATCAAGTCAAAGTAATTGAGAAACGTAGTCACATCGGCGGCAACATTTATACGCATGAAGTTGCCGGTATTCAGGTTCATGAGTACGGAGCTCACATCTTTCATACCAAGTCATCAGAAATTTGGCAGTACATCAATCAATTTGCGGAATTCAATCACTACATCAACAGTCCCATCGCTAATTTCAATGGGGAAATCTACAATTTACCTTTCAACATGAACACCTTTAATAAGTTGTGGGGCGTAGTTACTCCAGTTCAAGCACAAGCCAAGATTGAGCAACAGAAGCAGTCTTTAGAACTGGATGGTAATCCCAAGAATTTGGAAGAACAGGCTATTTCCTTAGTAGGTCCCGACGTTTATCAAAAATTGATCAAGGGTTATACAGAGAAACAATGGGGCAAGTCAGCTAAGGATTTACCAGCCTTTATCATTCGTCGTTTGCCAGTTCGGTTTACTTATGACAACAATTATTTCGACGATCCATACCAAGGAATTCCCATTGGTGGTTATACACCAATTATCGAAAAAATGTTGGGTAATAAGTTGATTGAAGTGCAGAACCAGACCGATTTCTTTGATCATAAGGATGAATATTTGAAGTCAGGTGCCAAAATTATTTTCACCGGAATGATCGATCAGTTCTTCAACTACCAGTTTGGAGCCTTAGAGTATCGAAGCCTTCGTTTTGAAACTGAAGTGTTGAATCAGGCTAATTACCAAGGCAATGCAGTTGTTAATTATACCGATTCCCAGACGCCTTACACGAGAATCATTGAACATAAATTCTTTGATCCTGGACAAGATGTTAAAGATAAAACCGTTATAACGCATGAATATCCTAAGGCTTGGGAGATTGGGGATGAGCCTTATTATCCAATCAATGACCACGCCAGCAAGGAACTCTATGCCAAGTATCTGCAACTAGCTCGTAAAGATTATCCTCAAGTGATTTTTGGCGGACGTTTAGGTCAATATCGTTACTACAATATGGATCAGACGATTATGGCAGCTCTACAAACTGTCAAGAAAGAATTTGACGATTAATGAAAGTTATTAAAAATTACCTCTATAATGCTTTTTATCAAGTATTTATTCTGATAGTTCCCTTAGTAACAACGCCATATTTAGCTAGAGTGCTGGGTCCGAGGGGAGTTGGAATAAATTCTTACACGAATTCAATTATTCAATATTTCATCCTCTTTGGAAGCATTGGCGTGAATCTTTATGGAAATCGACAAATTGCTTTTGTCCGCAATGATCGGCAAAAATTGACCGCCACGTTCTACGAAATCTTTCTGATGCGGCTAATAACAGTGGTCATAGCTACTTTAGCCTTTGGAATATTCTTTGGATTAGTGAGTGATTACCAAATCTATTACTTAGCTCAAGCAATTTCGTTAATAGCCGTTATCTTCGATATTTCCTGGTTTTTTATGGGAATTGAGAATTTTGCTGTGACAGTGCTACGAAATTTCATCATTAAGATTTTAACTTTGGTCAGTATTTTTACTTTAGTGAAGTCAAAAGCTGATTTGACTATCTACATTTTGATTTTGTCACTGTCATTGTTGATTGGGAATTTGACCCTGTTTCCCAGTTTGCACAAGTATATCGGTAGACCCAGATTTCACGATTTGCGGATTGCAAAACATTTCAAGCCAGCCTTGATTCTATTCGTACCGCAAATTGCCACTCAAATCTATGTTGTTTTGAATAAGACGATGTTAGGTTCGATGGTTTCGGTTCAAGCTTCTGGGTACTTTGATCAGTCAGACAAAATCATCAAAATGGTTTTAGCAGTAGTGACGGCGACGGGAACTGTGATGTTACCACACGTTGCAAATGCCTTTGCTAATGGTCATCTGGACAAAGCTAAAGAGTATTTGTATACCAGTTTTTCTTTTATTACCATGTCGTCCATCCCGATGATGTTGGGGTTGATGGCGATTACCGTTAAATTTGTACCATTGTTCTTTACCAACAAATTTCACGGAGTTATTCCGATTATGATGATCGAAGCGTTGATTATCATCTTGATTGCTTGGAGCAATGCGATTGGGATGCAATATTTGTTACCAACTAATCAGACCAAGGCCTATACGATTTCAGTTATTTTAGGGGCAGTGGTAAATCTGATTGCCAATATTCCACTGATTTTCTTTTGGGGTACAGTTGGAGCGGCTATTTCAACGATTTTGTCAGAATTATCGGTCACTTTGTATCAATTAGTCTCTATCCGGCACCAAGTATCTTATTCTAAGTTGTTTGACGACACTTATAAGTACTTACTGTCGGGATTGATTATGTTTTGTATTGTTTTTTCATTAGATAGAATTCTACCTAATGGATGGTTCTCAATCATTTTTGAAGTATCCATTGGTTTCTTGACATATTTGGCTTTGATATTGTTATTTAAAGTTAAGATGCTAACTCAAGCTAAGCGATTCTTGAAAAAATAAATACCTATATGAGGAGGAAAGGCCTTATGTATAGAAACAGAAATAAGAGACACACTATAAGAGATTTATGTATGTGGTTCGTTTTAATCTTTATTTTAGGTGGCGCAGCCTTTGGAATGACTCGTTATCGTGATGTTAAGAGTGCGGTCAACAGTTCATTTGTACCTTCTGGAGCTGAAAGTCGTGATGTCCACGCTGAATTGGCAGCTCGCAAACCATTTTCCATTTTGTTGATGGGTATTAATACCAATAGTTCGATCAGTTCATACAAAGGTGATACTCACAGTATGATGGTTCTAACCGTGAACCCAGCTACTAAGAAGACTACTATCACTACAATTCCACACGATGTTGCTATTAAAGTGCCTGGATTTGAAAAGAGTTCACCAGCTACAATTAGTTCGGCTTACTCATTAGGTCAAACTAAGACAGCTGTTACATCTGTTGAACAACTTTTGAATGTGCCAATTGATTCATACTTGCTATTGAATATGGATGGTATGAAACAAGCAATTGACGATGTCAAAGGTATCGAAGTCGTTCCTGATGTTTCATTTAGCGTTGCAGGTTATAACTTTGTAAAGGGCAGTTCAACACATATGGACGGCAGAGAAGCTATGGCTTACATCAGTAATGGCAATGACTATGTTCGTGAGGACCGTCAAAGAGCTGTTCTATCAGCTTTGCTACACAAGGGGCGTTCAATTTCTACATTGTTCAACCAACGTTTGATCAATTCAGTTTCTGGTCAAATGGAAACAGATTTAACTTTCGATAGTATGACTTTACTAGACAAGAATTATGATGAAGTCGGTGATCATACTGTTGAAGATAACCTCCAAGGCAGTGCTGCCAAAGTATCTGGTCAAAGCATGGAAGTTGTTAACAAAGCTGAATTACAACGTGTCACAGATGATCTCAGAGTTAACCTAGGATTGTCCAAAGCTACAACTGGTGATATTGAATACGTACCGGTTCAAGCTCCAGTCGCTAAGAAATAAATTTTGATATCAAAAAGGGAACCATATCGGTGTGATATGATTCCTTTTTTTGAAGGGAGGAAACATCATGAAAAGAATTGGCTGGATTGATTTTGGCAAAGGTTTGACGATTTTCTTTGTGGTCGTAGCCCACTGCCTGAGTGATCTGTTAGAATCAAACCACTTTGGAAATTATAATTTGCTATCACAGTTTTTACTGGGAATTATTTTGACCTTCGTCATGCCTTGTTTCTTTGCGCTATCAGGGTTCTTGTATCGTGCTCCTAAGTCGAGTGGTGAGTATCTTAAAGGGATGGAGAAAAAATTTTGCGGATTGATGATTCCCTATGCAATTTTTTCCGTAATTTTTATTATGCTGCAACAATTCGACAAGAGTAATGTTAATAAGTTATATACCTGGGGCAGTTTGGGGCAGATTTGGAATAAACCGATTGGTGAGTTGTGGTTTTTGTACAGTTTATTCTTTATCTTTTTAGTAGTTGGTTTGATCGATTTATTGCACATTCAATGGTACTGGCAATTGCTTATTTATGGCGGTTTATTCATTCTTGTACAGACAGTTCAACTGCCATTCATGGTTTCTGGAACTTTTGGTTGGTTACCTTGCTTTATGATTGGAGTCGTTTTAAAGAAACATCAAGCTTTGTTGAAGAACAAGTTACTATTCTTTGGTTCATTAGGTGGGATGTTGGTCAGTCTGGTATTTCAATATTTTCTAGTCAGTGATTGGTACAACACTGATGGAATGGTACCGGCAACTAGCATTTCTAAATTATTGAGTATTTTCGTTTTCTTCTATCTTTTTAGTAATCTACATCCAAGTCGTTTATATAACTACTTCAGTAGATATGGTCAAGCTTCAATCGTAATTTATCTAGTTCACGTTCCGATTAAGACATTGTTGAAAGTGCTGCTCTTTAAGATTGTTTTATCAAATTACTTCTTGGTTGTATTGGCTTTGATTGCTGGGACTTGGTTATTGTCACTCTTCGTTTGCTTTTTGGTCAATAGAATTAAATTGGTCAGATGGATTTTTTATCCACGACTAGTGCGGAGTTAGACAAAAAGTACAAAACGATTCTTATAAATAACTACATAAGAATTCATGAACTATTATTACGGCAGAAGATATGGAAAAGGATGATAGTTATGTTATTAAATAAGAAATGTGTATATTTAGGGGCAACACTATTTTCAGCAATGATTTTGACATCATTATCAAATCAAACCGTTAAAGCCGATACTACAACTGATGGAAATACTAATGTGAGTGTTGAAAAGGCTGTACCACCAACTACTTCAACCACTACAACGACTCAAGCACCAACAAATAATACTGATGTATCAAAACTGGTAACAACTACGCAATCATCAACAGTTGATACGCAAACAGAAAAGACGCCAACCACGGCTACATCAAAACCAGTTACGACTACAACACAGTCAACAACTACTAATGTACAAAAAACAACTGCACCAACTGACAATTCAGTAGCAAAACCTGAAGTTACTCAAACTGCCAAACCAGTAGTTAAAGTGGCACCGACTGTAGTTAAGAAAACACCAGCAACTAATGTGGTAGCGAACAAGCCAGAATCGGCAGATACAGTCATAGATATCAAGGATCCGACACTATCATCAATGGTCAAATGGTCATTGGGTTTGAATGATAAGGACAAAGTAACCGTTGGAGAATTTCAAAAGTTTAATAATTCTGAATTTTTCCTAAATGAAACGGTTTATTTATCTGGCATTAATCCTAATGTGACAGATGAAACCGATACGCCAATTGAAAATCTTGATGGTTTGCAAGTTTTGAAGTATTTACCAAAGAATACTCAGGTATTTTTCCAAGTTAAATTAGCTTCAGATCCGAAAGCTGACCTCGATTTGTCACCTTTGTATGGAATTCCAATTTACAATTTTACTTTGGACGGCAACTATAGCAATGCTAAGGCTAAGGAAATTGATTTGAATCAATTGGTTAAATTGGATATTTCTAAAGCTACAAATGTTGAATTAACTGGTGATACTGCCGTTTCAGCTAATTCAGGAATTACGCAAGCACAATTAGAAAAGATTGCACCATGGCTGGTCAAATATGCTAATAACGGTAAAACATACAATGACATTGTTTTGAATAACGGTTCGATTTCTAACTTTTCGGCCTTGAAAGGTATCAATCGAACAAAATCGGTAACTGTATTCGTTAATCACAATAATGTAGCCAGCACTATACCTGTCTACGCTACCGCAAGTAAAGCAGGTCTAATCTTTACTGCTTTGCCATTTAAAGGAATTGATGGTGAAGATCTGGCCTCGACTTACCACTACACGACGACGGTCAAGACGCCTGCTGACGATAACTTGATTCATGTTAAAGGCGACGTTTATAAGATTGCCGATCCTGACACTTCGGCTAAGAAATTAACTTACGGCATTATTGGCGACTACATCAGCAGTAATGACGATTCGATGTTGCAGAAGAGCTACGGCAACTCAACTTTGGAATACTTCGGGATGTACTCACAACCTTTGATTTGGAAGACTTCAACTAAACCTGTGATTGAACCGACAACACCTGCGCAATCTACAGAGACTGGTGATTCAACTGGATCAAGTAACGTTCTTGACACTGCAGGTAATGAATCTAGTGAAACAACCACAACTCCAGTGGCACCAACATATGTTGATAAGAGTGGTGTTGTCAGAACTTTCAATGGTTATACAAAATTAACTGATATTGAAGGTAACACATTGGCAGTTGAATTAGGGCCTAATACCGGTTGGACTTATGACAGAGTAGTGGAAATCAATGGTCAACAATATTATGAAGTGGGAACTAATGAATACTTGTTAGCTGATAGTGGAATTACTTATACACCAATTCAAACGAGAACAGTTTTGGCAGCAAGTTCAGCTGTACCTTTGTTCAATTCAAAAGGTATTAAATTGAGTACAACTTTGCCAGCACGTTCCAATTGGTTAACTGATAGTAGTGCCACTATTAATGGAATCAAAATGTATCGTGTTGCCAGTGACGAGTGGGTAGCCGCTGATGCAGTGAATGTTTCTGGTAGTAAGGTAGTTTCAACCACATTCCCCAAAGTCTTCACTGCTAAAGTTAAAACACCAGTTTATTCGGCTACTGGTAAGTTATTAGATTATCAATTGGCAACTGGTACTTCTTGGAAAGTTGACCGTAAGGTTGTCATTAATGGAATTGCTTATTATCGTATTGCTACAGATGAATTTGTTCGTGCATGATGAGAAATCGCTAAAATCAAACAGATTTTAGCGATTTTTGTTTCCTATATTAAAGATATTTCCGTCTATACCTCTAATCACCTTGGCAAATATGATAAAGTTCATATGAGCACCTAAGGGTAGTTAGAAAATGTGGGGGAAAACAACATGCACAAAAAACACAAAAGTCACACATTTCGTAATGTATTTTTGTCAATTTTAGCTTTGCTCATCTTCGGTACAGCGGCATTTGGAATGTCACACTATCGTAGTGTCAAAGCAGCAATTAACAGTTCTTTTGCACCGTCTGGTGCGAATAAATCACGTAATGTCAGTTCAATTTTGAAAAAGAGGACTCCGGTTTCAATCTTATTAATGGGGACAGATAATGGAGCTTCTGGTCGTAATTATACGGGTCGCACGGACTCAATGATGGTCGTTACAATCGACCCTAAGACTAGAAAAACTTCTATTACAAGTATTCCAAGGGATGTAGCAGTTGTAGTTCCAGGTTACAAAGGGAAGTCACCTGCTAAAATAGATGCGGCTTATTCTTATGGCCAGGCTAAAACAGCTGTGACAACTGTATCTAAACTTTTGAACGTACCAATCGATTTTTATGCCTTGATTAATTTAGAAGGTATGGAAGATGTGATCGATCAAGTCGGTGGAGTTGATGTCTACGAACAAGGGGAAAAGACACATATGGATGGTGCCAAAGCCATTGATTATGTCAATAACGCCAATAACGATTATGGTCGTCAGTTACGTCAATTCGACGTTCTAAGTGCCATTTTGCATAAGAGTGACTCAATTTCAACCTTGTTAAATCAAAGTTTCTTCAACTCAATGGCTGAACAAACACAGACTGATTTAACCTTCGCTGATTTGAACGTTTTAGCTAAGAATTATTTCTATAATGGCGAAACGAATCAAACACATATGAAAGGTACAGCGGCAAAAGTTGCTGGTCAAAGTATGAAAATCGTCAAGGATTCAGAGTTGCAGCGAGTAACTAACTTTATTCGTGACAATTTGAATTTAGAACACGTCAAGACAGGTAAGATTTCTTATCAAAAGGGTGAAAAGATTACCGAACCAGCTAAAAAGAAGGACAAGAAGAAAAAGGTAACTAAGAAGAAGACCAAGAAAGAATCGACTAAGAAGGAAACAACTGACAGCAATACTTCTGATACTGATAGTGGAACAGCCAATAGTGCTGCATCTGATACAACTGGTACCACGAGTTCAGCAACAGGTTCTTCCTCAACAGCCGGATCCGGTGCAACAGGTAATAGTGCTGGAAGTACTTCATCTTATGGTAGCAATTCTTCAAGTGGCACATCATCTAGTACTGGTTCTTCATACGGAAGTGGTTCATCAACAGGTAACAGCGGAAGTTCAGCAAATAGCGGCTATTATGGTGGCGGTTCGTCATCTAATACCGGAAGCTCCAGTTCAACAACCGGTAGCGGCAGTTCTTCAAGTAATAGTGGTGAATCCTCATATGGAGGCGGTTCATCAGCATCTACTGACAGTTCTAGCAGTGATGTAAATAATGGTTATGCATCATCAGGTTATGGTGAATAAAATAAAAGGTTTCTTCAAATTTAAACTTGAAGGAACCTTTTTTTGTTACACAATTTCAAAATTGCTTTTAAATTGGATTTTAAAATTACACAGTATATATATTTAAGATGTAATGAAAAAGAGGTTAGTAATTATGGATAATAATAGTGTAAAAAAATCATAAGAAAGTACCGTAACTCTTATCAAAAGGAGGAAATGGGAGGACATCTTCTGGGAAATGAACTCTAATGTATACCTGACAAACAAGATATTATTCAAATTGTCTTTGATTCTTCCACAGGGAAAGGGATAAAAAAACGAAGACCTGCTTTGGTAATGAGCAATAAAGGATATAGTGAAATAACTGATTTGGTAGTTATATCTTGAGTTAATATGCTTTAATTCATTATCGTAGAAAATCAAAAATTCCACTAAATAACTAATCAAGTTATTTTAGTGGAATTTTTTGCGTTAGAAGTCATTGTCATCTTCAATAATATGTTCTTTAGTTTGATTGAAGATGGTAATAATATGTTGATCGCTCAAACGGTAGTGAATATTTCTACCACGTCTGGCGTTGGAGACCAAATTTAACTGTTTCAAAATGCTGAGTTGGTGGGAGATGGAGGACTGGCTCATGTCCAAGGTATCCGCAATCTCACCGACACTTAAAGGCGTTTCAGATAAAGCTAAGATGATCTTAACTCGGGTCATATCGCCGAATGCTTTGAAGATGTTGACCATGGCTTCCAAATCGGTATCATCGGGTAAACCTTGCTTTAAATTATGGAGAGCTTGTTGGTGTTCCATCTCAAAATTTTGTTCTGACATTTTTTGTTCCTCTTATCAAAAATAGGTTGCAAACTGATACTTTATTATATTATAATTCACATATGAATGAATGCTCATATATTCAATTGAACATGTAAACTCTTTCGAGGAGGACAACGTTATGAAATTATATAATGTCCAAACTGATTACAAAGTTAAAAAGAAAGCTAATCAAATAAAAAGTGAAATGAGTTCGGAAACAAAACTGACAATCACGCGACTATTGATTGCCTTCATTTTGTTGATAGTGGGGTCCAGTTCCTTTGTTCCGGAACCTTTTAATATTGTCTTATTGGTCGGAGCCTATCTAGTTATTGGGGCACGGATCGTTTGGCAGGCCATCAAGAATATTTTTCACGGAGAAATTTTCGATGAGAACTTCCTGATGAGTATCGCCACGATTGGGGCAATCATTCTCAAACAATATCCTGAGGCCATTGCGGTTATGCTTTTTTATGAGTTGGGTAATGTTTTTGAAGACATTGCTGTTAATAAGTCAAAACGTTCTATTTCAGCTTTACTAGAAGTAAAGCCGGCTTACGCAACTTTGATTTCAGGCGATCAGAATAATGTTGTTGATCCTAATCTGGTTCAGATTGGTGATACAATTTTGGTTAAACCTGGAGAAAAAATTCCACTAGATGGAACAGTTGTTTTAGGTAGCTCAGCAGTTGATACATCAGCTCTAACTGGTGAGTCGATGCCACAGTCGATCAAGGTGGGTGATACAGCTTTGAGTGGTTCGATCAACCAGACTGGAACTTTGCGCATCAAGGTTACTAAGCTTTACAACGATTCGACCGTAGCCAAGATTTTGGATTTAGTTGAGAATGCTAGCACCAAGAAGGCCGATACGGAAAAATTTATCACTAAGTTTGCTAAAATTTATACACCAATCGTAGTCTTTCTAGCAGTAGCCTTAGCAATCGTACCGTCTCTTATGACGAGTGATTGGAATACTTGGATTTACCGAGCATTAATTTTCCTAGTAATTTCTTGTCCTTGTGCTCTAGTTATCTCAGTACCATTGAGTTTTTTCGGTGGTATCGGTGCGGCTTCTAAGCAAGGTATCCTTGTTAAAGGAAGCAACTACTTGGAAGCCTTGAATGACGTGGATACAGTAGCTTTTGACAAAACGGGAACTTTGACTAAAGGTCAATTCTCAGTTGTGCAAGTTAATTCGGTAAATATTTTAGAACAAAAATTGTTGCAGATGGCGGCTAGTGTTGAGAAGAATTCAACTCATCCGATTGCTAAATCAATCCTTCAGGCTTACGAAGGTGAGTTATTGACCGTGACTAAAGCTGATGAAAAAGCCGGACATGGTTTAATGGCTCAAGTAGATGGTCAAGAAGTTATCGTCGGAAATGCCAAAGCACTCAAGCAAAACAAGATTGCTTTCACTGAAACAGATGCTGTGGGAACAGTTGTTTACGTGGCTGTCGATAACCAATTCTGGGGTGATATTGTGATTGCGGATGTGCCTAAGAGTGATGCTCAAAAGGCAATTCAATTGTTGAACAATCGAGGAATTCACAAGAATGTCATGTTAACCGGCGATAATCAAACTGTCGGTCAAGCAATGGCTCGGAAGTTAAAAATGAGTGCAGCTTACACGAATCTTTTGCCAGAAAATAAAGTTGAGATTATCAATGATTTATTGAAAGTATCACATCAAAACAACAAGAAAGTTGCCTTTGTTGGTGACGGAATCAATGATACTCCCGTTCTAGTAACTGCTGATATCGGTTTTGCAATGGGTGGTTTGGGTTCAGATGCAGCGGTTGAAGCTGCTGACATCGTCATCATGGGAGACGAGCCATCAAAAGTTTCCGAAGCTATGAAGATAGCCAAAAAGACCCGTCGTATTGTGGTTGAGAATATCTCATTTGCCTTGGTCATTAAGATTTTGTTCCTATTATTGGGAGCTTTAGGAATGGTCAACATGTGGCAAGCTGTTTTCGCCGATGTTGGAGTAACCATTATAGCTGTTTTAAATGCAATTCGATTGCAATTTATTAACTTTGATAACTAATATTGAACACAAAAAAGAGACCCTTACGGGTCTCTTTTTTTATAGACTTTCGGTCAAATTCCAGTTAACTCGACCTTTGTAATCGCCGGCTCTTGGTACGGTATTAGCTTTCAAAAGAATACCATTATCGGAACTCCATTGGTTACTAATATCGACCGTATGAGCTGCTAAACTGCTGTCTTTAGCAATTACAGGGTCCATATTTAATGGAGTAGCTAGGTTATCTTTATTAACGAATGCCATCGAAAGGTCAGATTGTTCGTCAGTAGCTGCGTAGTCCAAGTTGCCAGCTTTAGCGCTGAGGGTCCAACCAGCCTTGTAGCTTGTGACATTCAGTTTCCAATCGCCAGAACGGTTGATATAACCGGGCTTGAATGACTTAGGGTCAATTGTCTTGAAACGATAATTGTTGAAGTCTAGCTCCAAAGCTTTGGCTAAAATCTTTAAGTTGAAGGTTTCTGTGTTAGTCTTTCGCCCATATGGATCGGTGAAGTAGACAGACACCACAGAAGTATCTTTGTCTGTTGGTAGTTTCAATTGATCACCGGATAAGTTGAAACTCATATCAAAACTCGAAGTTTGAGCTTCGGTTGGATTAGGCAATTTGAGATTAATCGGTGTTTGATTGTCAACTGTGAAGACGCCAGTTAAATCATGATAGTTGAGGGCATAGTCACTATCGTAAGTGAAGTCCATTGGGAAGTAAATATTACCGCTAGGGCCTAGGACCGTTAAGTCATTAGATTTAGCAGTGATCTTTGGTGTTAGTTTAGGCACATTGACAGTAATCGTTGTGCTTGCACTAGCATATTTTCCATCTTGAACTGTTACTTTAACAGTATTTTTACCTTCAGCTAGGACGTTGTCTTCAGCGGGATTCTTTAGATAATCATCTAAAGTTTGAGTAACCGGCTTGTCATAAGCAATTGGTTTCAAAGTAATATCGATCTTTTTATCGTGGGCTACAGTTTTAGTGATCTTATGGACGGTGCCATCAGGATTGGTAATTTCATAAGTCTTTGTGGCATCTTCATCTTTAAATTGAGAATCATCAGAATACTTGTAGCTTCCTGATAGCGTGACTGGTTTATTATCATTAACCGTAATATCAGTTTTGTCAGGAGTGATAACTAATTCGCTGTCGGTTACGGTGATGTTATAGGTCACGGTATTAGAAACGAGTCCTTGACTGTCGGTTAGGTAAACTTTGATTTTATAGTCGCCCGGATCTAGAGTGCCTTTGGGGACATCTAGTGAATAGTCACCTGTTGTGGCATCTTTAGCAACCGGCACGGTCCAAGTACTCTTCATATTTGTGGTCTTGCCATTAGCGTCAAAGATTTCACCGTAAGCGGAAAGGTCATCACCACTGAATTTAGAACTAAATAGGTAACTAGCAGTTCCTTCCAGTTTAAAGTCATCAGTACTTTTGACCTTTTGTGTCTCGCTGTCTTTTGCGGCCACAATTTGTAGTTTTTGATTAGTTATTTTGAAACCATAACTCATAACATCGGCGTTATAGTAATCACTCTTATAGGAAGTATGTTCAGGACTAACAGTAGTTGAAGTGAGTGTATTACTGATAGGTGCGTTGGCAGTTCCGTAAATCTTGATGTTAACTTCGGTACTCTTCTTGGAAAGAGCACCAAGATCTAGATTGAGTGTCTGTACTTCATCACCGTCAGCATTTTTAGATGTGGTCAACTGTGAAGCACTGATGTAAGTAACACTATCGGGATCGTCAGGGTAGGTAATTTCACCGATTCGGTTATTGCTGTCATTTTGGTAAAGCACATGTTGTGGTAGCTGAAGTTCGGTAGTAATATCACCTGTACCAATAGCACCAGAAGTGTATTTCAAATTGTAGTTAAAGGCTAATTTATCGCCATCATCAACCGTATAATCTGAATCACTATCAGTTGGATTTGTATCACGACGATCAAGGTCTTTGATAGCACGATCTTGAGTAACATCATAAAGACTGGATGCATCAGTAACGTTAGCGATTGCTGGTATTTTTTCAAGAATAATGTCATTATAGCCAGGCAATGAATTAGGGGAACCAGTTGAACTAGTAAAGCCCCAACGAATCTTAGTCTGACCATCTTTTAAATTAAACTTTCTTAAATCAATTTTGATTGGATCATCAATATCACGAGGACGTTTATCCCAAGTGTGATATGGCTTAACAGTTCCGTCAGTCTCACGGTCATTGTAGACGTAATTGATGTAGCCGTAGTTACTATCATCTTTATCAGGTTTGTAAGTGAAAGTAAAGTGATGCCAAGCATCTTTACCTGTAGCGCCAGTAAGAGAGTCATAACCACCAATAGTAGCATTAAATATAACATTGTGGTGATGCATACCAAAGAAATAATAAGTTAGAGCCATCTTTTGTACGTACGTGTCTGGATCACCGGGGTAGGCCCAAGCAACATGTTGACCTTTGGTCTCCTGTGTTAGATGAGAATCGTATAAACCGTCGAATAGATCATCCGTTTTTTTATCGTTGAATTGTTCTTTGCCATTGCTAAGACCCGCACTCGAACTTGAATTATTAAAAGAATCAAATTCAAGAGCAAAACTATTTTGGATAGCATTACCAGCAAACTCAGTTGCATTAGAAACAGTAGCGGGCGAAGAAGTTCCTCCGTAAACGCCGAGAGATTCACCAGAAGCCGCATAGTTTTTTTCTGGATCAATAAACGAAAGTAATCCAGCCTTTTTATAGTACCGTCCAATTGCGTTGATACCTCTATCGTCGTTTTGTAAGACTAAAGCAATCCCGTCACCAGAAACGTTAAATGTTGGTCCAACGTAGATCCAACCAGTAATAGTCTGTTCTTTAGTCAAATCAAAGTAATTGTATGATTCAGTAGAATCATCAGGATTGGTCATACGTCCCCAAATGGAACCTACTGCGTTATCTTGAGCACCCGTCATTTGAATTACATCGACAGGATTAGGGTTCGAACCACCACCCTCTAGAATCTGTACAGAGTTTTTGGTGTCCTTAGAACCTGAATAGTCTGTAGGATATTCAAATAGATTACCAATCTTCATTCCGTTCGGAGCAGCCTTCAGGACGTCATCATTTGATGGTGCCACACTTGAGAAGTCCACAATCGCATGAACATTGGTTGTACACATAGAAAAAATTGTTAACGTCAAAAAGAACATAATCGTAGGTAGCAAATTATGCCATAACTTGTGATAATTCATATTAATTTCCCCTTAAAAATACATTATCCGTAAGCTTTCACGATTATTATAATATCAAAATATAAAATGTGCTATATATAAGATATAAATTATAATAATTTGAATTTTATTAAACTAATGACATGTTATGACATTGATTTAATAAAGACTGGTTGTTTCTGGTTAAAGATAATATCTAATAATTGAGGGAATAAATCATATTAAAAATTCGAGACAAAAAAAGAGACCCTAATTGTAATTAGAGTCTCTTTTTCGTACCAGATTCGTTTTTAACCTGGCAAAATATTAATAAAGTAAAGTAGAACAACGAAGACGAAGAAGAGGATGTACATAATAGGTGTAACTTCCTTGCCTCGACCTGCAGCCCACATTGTTAATGGGTAGAAGAGGATTCCGAAAGCAAATCCATAAGAGATGTTGTATGTCAAAGGCATTCCTACAATAGTAAGAAAGGCTGGCATAGCAATTTCGAATTTGTTCCAGTTAATTTGTCTCATTGATTGAGCCATTAAAATACCAACAATGATCAATACTGGTGCGGTAACGTTTGAAGTTACAACAGTCAATAGTGGTGAGAAGAACATGGCAATGGCAAACATGATGCTGACAACGAGGGATGTTAGTCCTGTACGACCACCGACAGCGATACCGGCAGAAGATTCAACGTAAGCGGCAGTTGGAGTAGTACCCATAACAGCACCACCTAGCATTGAAATAGAATCAGCCATCAAAGCACGTCCAATTCTAGGCATCTTGTTGTTCTTCATGAAGCCAGCTTGTTCAGCTAAACCAATCAAAGTACCAGCAGTATCAAAGAAAGCTACAAGTAGGAAGACTAGGACAACTGCCCAAAGTTTTGGATCTGATAGATCAGGTAAATGAGCGATACTGACACCAAAAGTTGGTTTCATACTTGGAATAGTAGAGATAACTTGTTTTGGCAAAGGAATCAATTTAGTTACTAATCCTAAAATAGTAGTTAGCACCATACCGATGAAGATTGAACCAGGAACTTTTTTAGCCATTAGTAAGCCAGTTACAACTAGTCCAAAGATAGTTAACCAAGTTGTAGGAACTGTCAGTGAACCCATAGCAACAAGGGTTGATTTACTACCAACAACTAGACCACCACCCTGTAATCCAACAAAGGCGATAAAGAGTCCGATACCAGACGCCATAGCCAATTTTAAATCATGTGGAATTGAGTCGATGACCAGTTCACGTAATTTAAGTACGGAAATCAAGAGGAAGAGAACGCTGGACATGAAGACACCAGCCATTGCCGTTTGCCAAGGAATTCCCATGGCTAGTACAACTGAGTAAGTGAAGAAGGCATTATCGCCTAAACCTGGAGCTATTGCAATTGGATAATTAGCTAATAATGCCATTAAAATAGAACCCAAGATTGCTGAAAGAGCAGTAGCTGTAAAGACAGCACCTTTGTTCATACCCGCGACCCCTAAAACTTGCGGATTGACAAAGAGGATGTAGGCCATTGATACGAAAGTCGTCAAACCAGCTAGAATTTCACGTCTAACAGTAGTTTGAGCTTCTTGGAGATGGAATAATTTTTCAATGAAGCTACGATTTGAATCTGTTGATGATTCCATGATATAACCCCCTAAGTTTTTTACTACTTAGAAAGTATTACAAAAATTATGGAAAATAGCAAGTAAAATACGATTAATTCAAGCTACAATTTGGATAATTGTTCGTATTTATATCTATATAATTATAATTGTTATCTAAAAGTTATACATTAAATAATTAAATAACGAATTATATTTAAAAAGCAAAACAGTCAACAACTCAAATTGAGTCACTGACTGTTATTTTCGATATTAACTAAATATATCTTCTTCAGGTTGATCACCACTGGCAAAGGTGTACTCTTTACCGATTGTTGACGAATTCTGAATAATCAATGCTAAAGCTTTAGCAACGTCAACTCGAGGAATTGTGTCATTTTCATTAGGTCCCAATAATTTGATCTTACCAGTACCATCTTCATTAGTTAGTGTTCCGGGATGAATAATTGTGTAATCGAGACTAGTGCCACGCAGATGATCATCAGCGTAATGTTTAGCAGTCATGTAAGGTCTGATACCACTTGCGTCCCACTTATTTCGATTGTCACTAAAGACAGAACTAACCATAATATAACGTTTGATTCCAATTGCTTCGGCAACCATCATTGTTTTGATAGCACCATCGAGATCAATTTCAATTGTTAGAGCATCGCTAGCACCACCAGCACCGGCAGAGAAGACGATAATGTCAGCACCAGACTCTTCAATTGAATTCTTAATATCGTCTAGAGAAGCTGTTAGATCGATAAATTGAGTTTCGATATTGTTTTCGTTGTAGGCCTTGATTTGTTCTTGACTACGCAATCCAGCAACAAATTCGATGTTTCTTGATTGTAATTCACCAATCAGTAGGTGTCCGATTTTGCCATGGGCACCAATAATAAGAACTTTCATACTCAAAACCTCCTTAGTTAAACATACTGTAGCAACATTTTTTTAATAATGCTAGTGTTTTGAATCTTATATTTGAGTATATTAGACTTATATACAAAGGGGAAATAGCGTATGAAAATATTAGGAATTTTGGCCTCCCATCAAGAACATGGTCTCAATGCCCAAATGTTGGATGAAGTGTTGAAAAATGTTGATAGTGGAATCGAAACAGAAACAATCTTCTTAGAGAATTATGATATTACGCCTCACAAATATCATGAGGACAATCCTGTTTTGGATGAATTGGCGCAGAAATTAATGGACAGTGACGTCTGGATCTTTGCTGCACCTACTTATTGGCGAGAATTGTCAGGAGTTTTAAAGAATTTTTTCGACTGCATGCGACCTAAGTTTGTCTATTTCAAACAAAATGGCGACACGATACCAGGTCCATTCAAGAATAAGCACTACTTGAGTATTTCGTCTTGTTACGTTTCTATATTAGAAAACTTTGTTACTGGTGTGACTGACGATTCATTTAAGACGATTGATCGAGTAATGTCCGCTGCTGGAGTAATTAAAGTAGGGGAAATAGTTTTGCCGAATACCTTTGGCATGAAAACCATTCCATATAATAAGAAGAAACTGTGTCAAAAGTATGCTAAAAAGATTTCTGTCAGAAAGAGAAAGGATGATTCAACCGTGAAAAGATATATACAGCTATTCTTTATGATTGCCGTGATGGCACTAATAACAATGGGGATTCAATTACCACTCTCAGGATGGATCGGTAACAATTTCTGGTTGAATTATACTAGTTTTACTATTATTTTCTTTGTCTTACTGGCTTGTATCTTGCACTTTGTAACGTTTGTCAAACATCGCCGTCGTTAAACTAAAAAAATCTCGGACAATTTATTGTAAATTGGTCGAGATTTCTTATTGAAATGTATTATTATCAGGAATGGTTCTTTACATTTGTATAGGAATTTTTACAAATGCTGAATGGTTCGATGAATCTAATTCATTTGGTCAATCTGATCCAGTACCTTATCATAACTTGGTTCGTCAGTTTGTACTGGAACTACCTCAGAATAAGTGATTTCGCCGTTAGGGTCAACTACCCAGACTGAACGTGCCAAAATGTCCAAGTCCTTGATCCAAAGATTGGATTTCTTACCGAAGTCGCGGTTGACATCAGCTAACATTTGCATGTTCTTCACATTTTCAGCTGCACACCAGTGGGTTTGTTCCTCAACAGTGTTAGTAGAAATGGTAACGAAGTTGATAGCCGAGTGACCATCGACTTCTTCATTGAAATGTTTAGTTTGAATACTGCAGACACTAGTATTGATGTTAGGAACGACACTGATCAATAATGGTTTGTTTAATAGATCACTGAGTTTGATTTCTTGATTGTTCTTATTTAATACGGTAAAGTCGGGGAACTTATCTCCAACAGATAGTGGTTGACCAATTGTGGCAACAGTTTGTCCTTTAAATTCCAAATTCATACGAATATTCACCCTTTCTTTTTTGATGCTAGACTCATTATAAGTTAGGGCAAAATAAAAACCTAGAAATTAGATTGCAAATTGAGGTGATGCCATGTTAATAGTAGGAAAAGATATTAAGATAAGAAATTTTACGGAAACTGACTTTCCTCAGTTTCTAGCGTTAGTCGGTGATAAGACTAATCATGAACTAGCGGGATTGGAATATAGCACGGATTCCAATTATGTTCACCAGTTGTTTGAAATGTATTGCAAAAGAGATGATGCTAATGTCATTGCTGAAGTAGAAAATAATACAATGGTAGGAATTATCGAGATCAATCATCGTGGAGAGTCCGCAGACCTTGTTTTGACACGAGAAATCGGCTTTGTTATCGATCAAAAGTATCGACAAAAGGGATTTGCGACAGAAGCAATGCAGTTAGTGATTGATTATGGATTTAAACAGTTGCACTTGAAAGAGATTTGGGCGTCCACTGAAGAAAAAAATCAAGTTCCTCAGAAGATTTTAGAAAAATTAGGGTTCAAATATATCTACAGTGCCGACCAAGCGCTTCCATTCGCAACACATAGCAATATAGTCAGATATTATCTTCTGAAGGAATAGTTCACTTTTTGTAAGAAATTCTTAATTATTTCGGAGTAAGCAAATGGTATACGGATGGTACTATACTTCTTGTAAGGAGAAAATAGACTGACTTTTGATGAGAGGTTTTTATATGAAAAAAAGAACGAGAACTAGAAAAAGTCTCACAGTCAAAAAGCGAATAGTCGGTTTCTTCGCAATTGCCGTTATTTTGTTAGGTGTGGTTGGTGGATTCAGTATTAACAAAGTTATTGCTGAATCTGACAGCACGGCAGGGAATGACGCTGCAGCACCAGTTGCGGTACTCGCTAAGACGTCTGATAGTAGTACTTCAGGCGCAGGCGGTGCAGCAACTAATGCTAACGTCTTAGTTGGTGATAATACTGGAACAAGTACCGGTAGCCAAACACAAGCTAAAGATACTGACTATACACCGTCAGTCAACGTCAACAACATGTCAACATACCCACAAACCGGGGATGCGCATGATACCGGATTAGTCATTTTAGGCTTTACTATTTTGATTGGTCTATTCGCTTTTTATGGATTGAAGTTCCGGAAAAGCTTCCAATCTTTACACGTTTCAAAGGTAACAAATTGATTCAATTCTGATAAATATCTTTTACAAATTATGAGATGTACGGTTCGTAAAATTTGGTATTATCTAATTGTAATCAAGAAAGACAAAAACAAAAAATAATTTTCTATATCAGGGAGGATATATCATGAAATTATCTAAGAGTGTTTTAGCAGGATCATTAGCAACAGCAGGAATCGTTTTAGGAGCAATTGCACCAACAATCACAGCACAAGCTGCTACATCTTCAGGTGCTACAGCTGCTGATGGAACTGTTTCATACAAAGCTGGTACAGATGTTGGACCACTTGGTGGCAGTGATAGTAAATTAGCAATTGCATATGATGAAACTACAGATGGAAAGACTACAGCTGTTGGTGAAGCATCAGCTCAATCAAATGCTAATGTTAAAGTTCAATCAGGTCTTTTGACATTAGATTCTGTTCCTGATTTTGGATTTGGTAATGCTGCCATTGGCACAACAGTTGCTTTGGATAGCAACAATCGTGATGACAGTGCTACAGATAGTCAAGATAAAGGTGTATTAACAGTAACTGATTCACGTACTGACGCACCTGGATTCACAGTTGATGCTGCTATTACAAACTTCTTTGCCGGTAGTGATGACAAGACAGGTCAACCATTTGTTTTGAATCTACAAAAGACACAATTGAAGAATGATAAGGGTGGCGATGTTTCAGCCGATGGTCCTAGATATACTACAGGTATCAATATTGCCGGTGCAGCTAATAAAGCCGGAAGTGCTGATTCAACAGCTCCAGAAGCTTCAACTATGATTGACTTGGATAAGGGTACATATACAGATGGTCCTATCAATGCTTCATTTACACCAACTGACAAGAACACATACTTGAACTTAGCTACAGATACTCCAGCAACAAGTGGCAAAGATGGTGTTCAATCATACAATGCTACAATTACATGGACATTGAAGACAAAATCTACTGTTACAGCATAGTGAGTATTTAAAATATAAATGTTAAAATGTTAACCACTACTACAATAGTAGTGGTTTTTATTTTATAATATAAACGACTTATGCATTGATTTTAAAAAGGGAGGTTCAAGTTTTGAAACCAAAAGTTAGATTCTTGTTTCTAATTTCATTTATTTTTACTATGATAACAGGATTATTCGGTGCTACTAATGTTAGGGCCGCAACCTCTGGTGACTATACGATTAAACCAGGTGGCGAAAGTAATGATGTCGTAAATATTGATAATGGATCGTATATGGTAACGGGTAAACCTGGTCAAACTGCACAATTGAAATTGATGGTTGTTAATAAGGCCAGTGATACACGTAATTTTATTTATTATGCAGCAACTGCCTATACTAATAATAATGGTACTTTATCGTATGATGATACGAATGTAAAAGATCCATCTCTTAAAATTCAAACTAAAGACGCGTTATCTCCAAAAAAATCAATATTTAAAGTTCCAGGCAATACAACAGCCACAATTACTTTAAACGTGACTGTTCCTAAGAAAAAATTTGCAGGTACTTTAATGGGTGGTGTAACAATTGCTCCATATAAAGAGAAGGCTAAAGGAAGCGTCTCAGATAATGGTACTTTGATTAAAAATAAGTTTAGTTATTCTATACCTGTGCAAATTCATCAAACTGGCCAACCTAAAGTACAACCTAAGTATTCAGTTAGAACGGTAAAACCTGGTTTGGTACAGACATTTAAGGGTAGAAAACAAGGCGTTTTAGCCAATGTTCATAACTCTACTAATTCATATGCAGGTACACTTTCTGCTAAGGCTGTTGTCACTAAAAAAGGTGATAAAAGCTTTAAGATAACTCAGAATTATAGTTCACAAGATATTGCTTCAACTACTAATTATGATTTGAGTATTCCGTGGGGTAAAAAAACTCTTCAATCGGGTAATTATCATTTGAAGTTAACTTATAAAACAGATGGTGGTTTGAAGAGTTGGGTTTTAAATAAAGACTTTGCAATCACAAATAACGATGCTGCTAAGTATAATAAATTAGCTGGTATCAAGCCTAATTATCTATGGTTGTACATCCTATTAGGCATTCTTGCTTTGGCAATTATCCTAGGATTAGGTATTTACTTAGGTAAGAGAAACAATAACAAGAACAACAACGGTGGAGATGGCAATCAACCTACAAGACGTCGTCGTCGTTAATATTCTTTGATAAATAATTAAATATTGAGCTGTTCCAAGACTTGGAACGGCTTTTTTAGTATTATTAGAGGTGAAGTAATTATCAGGGGCAGAACAATGAATAAAAAAATAATCTATTTTCTATCAATGGTATTCTTTGCCTTTATAGGCTTTATAACGTTTAACAACACTGTCGTGAAGGCCGATATTAGTAATGTTACAGTGACTCCCTTAATTGAGGATGCTAATAGTGATGTTACTGATAGGTTTGATATTGTTGGCAAACCGAATGCTACACGTACAGTTAAGATTTCTATTGGTAATTTCAGTATTAATAAACTACGTTTGAGAATTGTACCAACAAATGCAACAACTTCCATGGATGGTAAAATCGTCTATACAGACAAGGTTCGTGCAGGTCAGTATGGTTTGAAATATGCTTTTGCCGATATGACCAAGCCACAGACCTTAGTTTTGGAGCCGAATAAGACTAAAGATGTGACTTTTAAAATTAAATTGCCATCTGATAAGATAGAAGGATTAGTTATGGGTGGATTTAACATCTATGATGCAGCTAGGGATGGTGCCAAAGGTAATGCCAATGTTGCAGTCTGGATAACGGGCAACAATAAAGCTGTTGGTGGTATTATCAGTTTACATAATTTGGCTTTGGACGTAATTAGTCGAAAACCGCATATTATTATCAATTTGCAAAATAAAGAACCTGGTCAGATGAAGAATGTTATCGTTCATATGACTGTAAAACGTAAGAGTTGGTTGGATCGTTTCAATTTGGGACCTAAGGAAATGGTTGCCGATACGACGTATAATAAAGTTGCACCTAATTCAGCTATTCCGGTTGATTTTGATCAGAATCAGACACCAATTCAAGCGGGTGAATATGTTGTTAAGGGTGCGGCCCGAAGTGGAAAAGCTACTTGGACTTTCCATAAGACATATAAAATTACGCAAGATCAGGCGAATGATATCAACAAACGTTGTAAAGGCTTGATCTATAACAAGACCACAACTTATATTTTGATTGTCTGTGTCTTAGTATCATTGATTTTCCTTATTTTCTGGGCCATTTGGTATTCAGGTAGGAGTTAAAAATATGAAAAAACGAATAATATTATTTTTCTCAACATTGTTGATGTTATTAATTGCCTTTTTACCAGCAACAACGGTGAAGGCAGCACCAGACAAATCTTATGCTATTCAAGCAATTTTACCTGACAATCAAATTGACAAGAATGAATCATATTTTGATTTGAAGGTAACTCCTAAGAAGGAACAAACTTTAAAAGTTTTAATTGCGAATACTGGTACGAAACCAATTACAGTTACTGCTGAGGTTAACAATGCTTATACAGCTGACTCAGGTGTGATTGGCTATGATAAATACAATACTAAATTGTATAAGTCTAAGCTTCCTTCATTGACTTCATTAGTTGATGGTTCAAGGAAACAAGTTGTTAAGTTGGATACTGGTGAGAATAAGACGGTTGAATTCAAAGTTAAATCTCCAGATTCAGAATACGCCGGAATTATTCTTGGTGGAGTCACGACCACAGCGTCAGTCAGTCCTACTAAGTCAAAAAATATCAATATCAAGAATCAAGTGCGTTACGTTAAGGGTGTTGTTCTACGTTCAAAAGACGATGGAGTAATGCCTAGTATGCATTTAACTTCAGCTGCTCCAAGGGCTGTGGCGGGTTCAACTGGTATTTCTTATATGTTAGATAACACAGCTCCGATTAACATTAATAAAGTTAAATTGACTGCTCACATCAAACATAATGGTAAGACGATTAAGTACAACGCTGACAATTTGCAAATTGCGCCTAATTCACAATTCAATTACTTTATTCCGATTAGTAAGTTGACATCGGGAACTTATAAAGCACATATTACTTTGAAAAATGATTCTGGATTTTCTCAATCATTTGATAAAAATATATCGGTTCAACAAAAAGAAGTCGATAGTGTTAAAGATGCCATCAATCCTAAGCAGGAAAGTAATAATAAGCAGTGGATTGGTATCATCATTGGAATTATTGTTTTAATCGTAATTGTTGTTTGGATGTACTTGTACTATTCACAACGTAATAAGAACGGTAAAGGACCTAAAGGTCGTAGTGGATTGAGATTTGGTGGAAAACCAAAGAATGATCCTAATAAGACTACTAGATCTGGTAATACAAGATCATCTCGTCATAAGAAATAAGCTACCGATACCTCAAGCAAATAATGCTTGAGGTATTTTTTTATTCTTTTAATTAAGGTGGAGATATTATTTTATTGAGAATATAATAAGCTTGATGAGTAGGCTGAAGGAGGGCGTTAATTTGAAGACTAAAAATCTTTGGCAGAATGTTCTATTATTTTTTGCCAGTATTATGATTGTTCTTTTTAGTGCAACGACAGTTAAAGCTGATGATACGCCAACTGGGCTAAGTAATGATGATGTCTTGGGATATACACCGAATGGTTCTATCATAGGTAGACCAGCAAAAGATGGTATTTTTACTAAACCATCCAGTTTGATCAATGGTGGAACGAATGCAGCCGCTGTTGTTAATAATACTTTGAGTAATACGGTTTACATGACTTTTTGGAGTAGTAAAAATAATAATGGGATTTTATGGTCAAATGAGAAGAATAAGATGGATGTCACTAAGAATGCTTATTTTTCATTTTGGATAAAAACTCCTGTAGACACTGCTAGTGGTGGTGGATTAGCATTCGTTATGCAAAACGATCCTAATGGCACTAATGCTTTGTCGACTTTGAATGGCAATGCGACGGCACCAATGGAAACATTAGGTGTTTGGGCAGCGGATCAGAATACATCCCATTTGGCGAACGCTATTCAAAATAGTTGGGCACTAGAATTTGATAATTATCCTAACGTCAGTGGGAACGTGAATGATGCTTTTGACAAAGATTCGAGTTTGGATAGTACTCAATTAGTCAGTGACAAGGTTCACATTGCTTCGGGATATCCTGATGATGAGCAATCTTATTCACCACTGAGTAATGGGGCTTATTCATTGATTCATCAGTCACCAATTTATCGGACGATTGGTACAAATAGCGGTTGGCATCATGTTTCGATTCTATATAATCCGAATAATGATGGTAAGACGGCCAATATTACTTATAAATTCAATGATAAAAATATTGATGGTACACCTAACACTAATACTGGAGTAGATTCTGCTACAAATCCAATCGAGGCAGATAAAACGGTCGAAATCGACTTGAGTAAATTTAATTTAGGCAGTGATAAAAAGGTTACTTGGGGTTTTGTTGGTGCTGGTAATACGGGAGCAAGTGAATCTCAGTTGATTTATGAACAATTATCTTCATTGGCTGATGTTTCAGTTGATGCTAAAATCTTCGACTCTACTCAAAATGATCGCGAATTGACTTCTAATTATAAAGAAATCAATGCTGGCGATAATCTGAAGTTACAGTACGATTTGAAATACAATGGTGGACAAGAAGATGTTGGTAAAATCAAAACGACAATTGATGTGCCCAAAAACGTTACTTTAAATTATGGTGCTTCAATTAAATTTGCTAATGGCAATACGGAGAATATTTCTAATTCAGAAATTGACACAGCTAATAAGACTGGTGTTTTGACCCACACAATCAGTTTGGTTACGAACGTGTTGAATACGACTAATAATCAGGCTACGCTTACTTTAACTGGTACCACGCCAACAACGGTTGCTGACAATACGAAGGTAGCATCTAGTCATGTTCATTTTGCCAGTGATACTTATATTGGTGATGCAATGGCAACTGATTTTGTTATCCGTAATCCTAAAATCAAAACTCTAAATTTGGATGCTAGTTTGTCATCAACTGAGATTTCAACTATTACTAGTACCAATTTGAAGGGTTCACTTACTTATGCTGATGGTAGTGCCTTTGAAAGTGAGGGAGCTCTTTTAAATGTGACAGTTGATGGTAAAAATTTGAGTCAAATGGCAGTCACGGCTACTGATGACAATAAGAAGATTGATTTTTCACTTCCGTTTTATGGTAGTTCTGACGCCGGAACTGACTTACCTGAACAAGAGATTCTAGGCCCAGGTACACACACGATAACAATTTCAGCCAATGATCACTACAATAATAAATCAGAGACGAAGACCTTTACGGTGACAGTTGATGCGCAATCGTTGAAACTTGATTTAGGTGATGGTAACTTTTCATTTGCTAATATCCAATCATATTATTCTGGAGATGTACGTCGAAATGACGATTGGCAGGTCAATGTGATTGCTCAGGATTCATCGTGGTCTCTGTCAGCCAGTGGTACTTCTTTAGTGAACGACGATAGTGAGACTTTTGATGGTGAAATGTTTTATCGGGATGCCCAAGGTGAGGTAGCTGATTTGAATTCACCAACACTTATTAGTAATTCAGAAATTGAAAAGTCGGAGACGGGTACCTTTGATGTGACTAAGGGCTGGTCGAAAAATACTGGAATCTTGTTGCATTCAGATGGTGATCTAGTTTCTAGTGGAAAATATACAGGAACAATTAGTTGGACTTTGAATAACTCAATTTAGGTTAAAAATGATTCATTTTATGAAATAAAAGCTTTTATAAAGGTCGTCAATTGAAAAAACTCGGTAATTTATTACCGAGTTTTTTCAATATTTTGGACGACCATTATTATATTTTTTAATTGTTAATTAACACATTCTATTACAATTTTTTAGATGCATTTCCTAATGTGCTCATAAAATAGTTTGAAGACCAAAGATGGCCACTCCATAATTGTGATTTTGTTTCCGGGTATTTCTTGAGCCGTTCTCTAACCGATATTCTTTTTAGATTTTTTACGGTATTTGTTGGTGTTTTATCCGGTAAAAGAAAGCTGAAAGCACCAGTCTTCAGGCCACTAATAAAGATTTGTTTGAGGCATATAGGGGTTTCTTTAGTAAAAAGCGTAAGTTTCCTCGTTTCAAGAGCAAGAAGTTTCCCAAACAAAGTTATCAATCTAAGTTCGTAAATAACAACGTTGAGATCATTGATAACTCTTATATAAAACTTCCTAAACTTGGAGTAATGAAATATAAGAACAAGAAATCAATTCCTAGTATCATCAAGTACGTTACGATTCGTAAGTCATCTACTAGCAAGTATTATGCTGTTTTAACGGTTGATGAAGAACCAGAGCAATTACCTAAGACTAATAAATCAGTTGGAATTGATATGGTGTTTCTGATCTAGTCATTTGTTCAAACGGTAGAAAATATAAGGCTATACGGTTTGATAAAAAATTAGCTAAAAAGAAACACCATTGGGAAAAACGATTAGCTAGAAGACGTACTCAGGCTTTGAGGGACATTCAATACAAGAAAAAATTTGGATTGAGTGACCCAAAAACTTTAGAACAGTACAGTAATTATATAAAGGCTAAGCTCATGGTAGCTAAATACAGTGAAAAAATAGCTAATCAAAGGAAAGACTATCTTCATAAGATAACTCGTGAATTAGTTGAAAATAATGACATGATTGTAATTGAAGATTTGAAAACCAAAAATCTTCTTAAGAATCATAAATTATCACGTGTTATTGCCAACCAATCATGGAGTGCATTAAGACTAATGCTTGAATACAAGTGTGAATGGTATGGTAAAAAACTTTTGATAGTTAATCCATTCAAAACTAGTCAAATTTGTTCTAACTGTGGTTATGACGATGGTAAACACGGATTAAACATTCGAGAATGGGATTGTCCAAATTGTAGTATTCACCATGATAGAGATGTCAATGCAAGTAAAAACATATTAAATATTGGCTTGGAACAAGCCTTAGTAACCTCTACTGACTAGTTGAAATACTAGTTGGCAAGTATGGAATGTTCCTAGAAGCTCGGTATTTTAGTACCGACGTAGTTCACAGTGAAGGCGGCTTGATTATGAAAAAACATTTTCAAACGAAGACAGTTGATGATATTTCTGATGATTGGACAAATAATTCAGGTCTATTATTGGAGAATGATACTAGTAAAGAAAATGAGGCTGGTCAATATACTGGTACTTTAAATTGGACAGCAATTAATTCATTGTAAAAAAATAGACGGACTCGTTATGAGTTCGTCTATTTCTTTACAAAACTTTTTTCTTTTTATTTGTGGTGATTTTATTTTTAAGTTTTTTGACGTAGATTTGATTCAATTGAATCAATAACCAGATATAGTCTGGCCTAGTGGAGGAAATATCCCAGGGAATGACTTTAAGATTTCCTGGATACTTCTTTTTCTCGATATCCAATGGTAAGACATCCAATGAAGTGATTAAGACGTCGACATCATCGTAAACGTTACTTGGAACTACTTCAACGAATTCGAGATTACGAACTGTTCTTAAAGCAACCTCAGCGGCCTGATTACCTGGGTCAATTAAGACTTTAACACGGATGAAATCTTCTTCACGAATTGTTGAAATATAACTTGGCAAGATTTGATATAAATCTTTTGAAATTAATTCAGCCGCATTATAAATGCCCGGAAATTCATTTTGATCAACATTTGAGAAGAAGGTATAAACGTCTTTGTACAAGTCAGTATATGATTGTTCATTACCCTCAGCGTACATTGTATCGAGATGCATCAAGGAATATGGCGCCATGATGTAATAGAAAACAATATCACGGGTGACATAAGTCATGATGTGCTTCAAAGTCTTTTGATTATGATAAACAGTCATATCATCGTGATAATGCTCTTTAAGAAAATCTATAAAGTGATAAACGAGCGCGTAGAACTTCGGATTAATACGAGCATTAGTATTGATTGGTTGTTCAAAGGCGGTGTCACTAGGTTGAAAGGCTGTCTTTCTAAAGAGATTGATCAGCTTATTTTCATTATGTAAGGCATCTAGTGGCACAATTGGATAATCATCGTGAGTTAAAATCTCTTCACCTAGTTGTTGATTATCGAAGACAACGTTGTAATATGGCAAATCTTCAATATAATTTCGTTTGATCAAACGAATTCTGGAGATTGCCAAGAAATACTTCAGTTGAAAATGTACGATTGGATTGTCAAAAGTTATTCCCGCTTTGGCAATAATTTGATCGATTGAGTTCTCTTGAATAAGGCTAAATGGCCATTCTTGAGCATGGTAAGTATACCAATAGACATAATAAGCCATCCATCGGATATTTTTCTCATTACCCTTGATCTCAAGGGTTGAATTGGAAATTTTAAGTCCAAAGTTTTTAAGGAAGGCTCTGAATTTGGACATTCGACGATTGAGAGTTGATTTACTAGTAAAGTGTTCGTTACTGAAACTCTCAAATGATGGATTAGCACTGGTCAGGCCATAATTAAAGGCCTGAAAAACTACCGAGTTCTTAACTAAGTATAGGCGGTAAGTATCAATGAAAATTTTACTAAAGTCGATTGACTCAATCTTAGTGTCACTAGGATCGATATCAGGGGCGACATCGGCAAAATCTTCTAGCAGTGCTTGGAAAATGTTATATGTTTTTTGGTACGTAAATTGTAATCTACTACTAATATTACTCAAGTTTACTTCACGAGGAGGTAGCGACTTAATAACAGTTAGCATTCGATATTTCTCTACGTCTTGCTTAACTAAGAAAATTTGCTCCAACATGTTTGTTTCCCCCGGCAATGTTAAATTGTTAATTTAAAAAGATTAATAAATATAAGAAACACTACTTGCTACTATCTTAACATTTATTTATAATATTTTGTAATCAGATAGAGGCGCAATTTTTATTAGTCGTGTTTTGGAGTACGATAGGGTACCTTGAAAAAACATTAAAGGAAAAGTTGCCGAAATCATTTTATCCCTACTTGATAAAGTTGATTGGGCTATTACTTAATAGGTGGTAGACTGTCGTACGTTCAGAGAATGAGTTTCTTATTTTTTGAAAAACGTTGAGCTATTGATTATTGGGATAATTATAATCCTTATTGTCAGTAGTTCCTCTGATAATAGGGACTTTTTTTATGTCCAAATAAAAGGGGAATGAAAGATGGAAAATAATGATGTGAGTCGGTCGTTAAAGACTCGTCATCTATCAATGATTGCGTTAGGAGGTTCGATTGGAACTGGATTATTTGTTGCCAGTGGTTCTTCAATCTCAACCGCAGGACCTGGAGGAGCTCTGATAGCTTATGCGGCTATCGGTATCATGGTCTATTTCTTGATGACAAGTTTGGGAGAAATGGCAACTTATATGCCGGTCTCCGGTTCCTTTGCAACTTACGCAACTAAATTTATCGATCCAGCCTTTGGCTTTGCTTTAGGTTGGAATTATTGGTTTAACTGGGCTATTACCTTAGCGGTAGACTTATCAACTATTTCATTGGTTGTTAAGTATTGGTTCCCAAGTTGGACATCATGGAAAATAAGTTTAACTTTTATGATTGTTTTACTAGTAATTAATTTTATTTCAGTTGGATCATTTGGTGAAACTGAATATTGGTTATCATCAATTAAAGTTATTGCTGTAATCATCTTCTTGATTGTTGGTATCTTGAGTATTTTAGGTATTCTAGGCAATCAAAATTTTGTTGGTTTAACTAACTACACTTACAAGAAAGCACCATTTGTTGGTGGAATACCGGCAATTCTGAGTGTATTCGTTGTAGCTGGTTTTTCGTTCCAGGGTACCGAGTTGATCGGAATTACCGCAGGTGAATCTGCTACACCCGAGAAGAGTATACCTAAGGCTATCAAGCAAGTCTTCTGGAGAATCTTGTTATTCTACATATTGTCAATCGCCGTTATCGGTGCCTTGATTCCTTATACAAGTCCTAACTTATTAGGATCAGGAGCTGGCGATATTGCTATCAGTCCATTTACTATTGTCTTCAAAAAAGTTGGTATTCCACTAGCTGCTGGAGTAATGAATGCCGTTATTTTAACATCAGTTATTTCTGCTGCTAATTCAGGATTATATGCTGCCAGCCGTATGCTCTGGTCAATGAGTAAACAAGGCATGGCACCAAAGGCTTTCCAAAGAACCAATGGTCGAGGCGTTCCCGTATTTTCACTATTATTAACAGCTTTAGTTGGAGCCATCGCCTTGTTTACAAGTTTGTATGGTGATTCATTCTATGAATTGTTAGTTGCCGCATCAGGACTAACCGGATTCATTGCATGGTTAGGAATAGCCTTTTCACATTACCGTTTCAGAAAAGCATACTTGTATAAAGGCTATGATCTAGATGATCTTCGTTATAAAGCAAAGTGGTTCCCATTTGGACCAATTTTAGCCATTGTTTTAGGAATTATTATTATCTTAGGACAAGACGTAAGATCAATGGTAGATTTCAATATCGGAAGATTATTGATTAGTTATAGTGGATTGATTATTTTGTTCGTATGTTGGCTTTACTACAAGATTAGATATAAGACTAAGTTTTTGAAACTAGAAGATATCGATGTAAAACATGAACAAAAACACAACCGCTATTGATATTTAAGTTAGTTTAAATTATTATTAGAAATGAATATAACGCTAAGAGAGTGCCTACTCATAAACCTTTCAGAGAAGCGATGGTTGGTGAAAATCGCAAAGGCTTTTATTCCAGCATTCTGGCAACGGGTAATGCCGTTCGGGTTGATCCGATAAAGTCTGAAAGTGCAGTGTATTTGCGTACACTGAAACTGGGTGGTACCGCGAATGGTCGATTCGTCCCTTTATTGGGATGAATCGGCCTTTTTTTGTAGAGAGCGGAGCAGGGGCGTTCAGCTCCCGAGGATTAAGACTACTTATCTCAGTCGGTAGCGAAGCGCCGGCAGAGATAAGTTGACTTAACCGGAAGGAGTTGTCCCTGCGAAGCTCGTTTCCACTATAAAAAATAGAACAATGGTTATCAAAAAAAATTTCACCCCAAACCAAAAAAGAGTACAAACTCTCTCAAGCCAAAAATCAAAAAGGAGAATCTCAATGTTAGATATCAAATTGATTAGAAAAGATCCAGAATGGATCAAGAACAAGTTAGCATCACGTGGAGTAACTAGTGATGAAATTGATGAATTGCTTGGCTATGACAGCAAACGTCGTGAATTATTAGTTAAGAGTGAAACCCTTAAAGAAAAGAGAAACACTGTTTCTCAAGGTATCGCTACTAAGAAACGTAATAAAGAAGATGCCAGTGACGAAATTGCTGCTATGAAGCAAGTTGGTTCAGACATTAAGGACTTGGATGCTGAGCTTGAAGAAACAGAAGGAAAAATGAACTATATCTTAGTTCGTCTACCTAATATTCCTGATGATTCAGTTCCTGTTGGACCTGATGAAAGTACTAACGTTGAAATCCGTAAAGTCGGTGCTATTCCTAAGGAAGGTTTCAAACCTCGTCATCACTGGGATATCGGTGAAGAACTAGGAATCTTAGACTTTGAACAAGCTACTAAAGTTGCTGGTTCACGTTTTGTTTACTACATTGGCATGGGTGCTAGACTTGAACGTGCTGTTTACAACTTTATGTTGGATCAACACCAAAAGGAAGGCTATACAGAAGTTATCCCTCCATACTTGGTAAACAACGATGCCATGTTTGGTACAAGTCAATTCCCTAAGTTTACTGAAGACGTTTATACAGTTATGGTTGATGAAAACCCACTAACTTTGATTCCTACAGCTGAAGTACCTTTGACAAACTACTTTGCCGGTAAGATTTTGAATGAAAAAGACTTACCTAAGTACGTTACAGCTCTAACACCTTGTTTCCGTTCAGAAGCAGGTAGTGCTGGTCGTGATACTCGTGGTTTGATCCGTATGCACCAATTCAATAAAGTTGAAATGGTTAAGGTTACAAAACCAGAAGAATCATACAATGAACTAGAAAAATTGACAGCTAATGCTGAAAATATTTTGAAACAATTAGGACTACCATATCACGTTATCGTACTTTCAAGTGGGGATGCCAGTTTCAGTTCAGCTAAGACATACGATCTTGAAGTTTGGATGCCTGCTCAAGACAAGTATCGTGAAGTTTCAAGTTGTTCAAACTGTCTTGACTTCCAAGCTCGTCGTGCTCATATCCGTTACCGTGACGAAAATGGTAAGACAAAGTTGGCACATACTTTGAATGGTTCAGGACTTGCTGCAGGTCGTACCGTAGCTGCTATCCTTGAAAATTACCAAAATGAAGATGGATCAGTTACAATTCCTGACGTATTGGTACCATACATGGGTGGAATTACAAAAATTACTAAAGAAAATGCCAAATAAGTATTGACTCAATCCCAATAGATTGATAAGATTTAATAGTTCTGTTAAAGAGCTATTGAATTATTCCGGATTAGCTCAGTTGGTAGAGCATCTGACTGTTAATCAGGGTGTCGTCAGTTCGAGTCTGACATCCGGAGTTATAAATACTTAGGAAATCCTAGGTGTCTTCAATAGAAATACATCTAGTTCATTTGAATTAGATGTATTTTTTTTATAGGATTTCTTTTTCTTGCCGTGTTAGCTCAGTTGGTAGAGCATCGGTATCGTAAACCGGCGGTCACAGGTTCGACTCCTGCACACGGCATAATAAGAATGTCAGTTAAAAAAGAAGAGCCTTTGAATACTGTTAGATCAGCATTCAAGGCTTTTTTTTATTTGTAAAAATCCAAGAATGTCAGAGAAAATCAAATGACTTTGCACGAAAGTTTGCACGGCTGATAACTTTTTCGATTTTAAATTTGTCGTGCAAATTTTTAACAATTCATATGTATGCCTTTTCAAAGAAGATTATTTTACAAATCAAAGAATATCAAAAAAATGTTATAAATTTCCCTAAGCTATATAAATTTACTCGCATTAATTATATAATGACTGTATTAGATAATGAATTGAGAAATACCTCCCAGGGGAAACACAGACGTGTTTCTCCATTTTTTTGATAAAAAATAAACAAAAAAGCTAACCTGAAGAGGTTAGCTCATGAAATTGAAGTCGACAATTAAATCTATATTGTTGGCTTTTTTTATTCAACTTTATTTAAAGCATTTTGAACGGCTTCTTTAATGGCTTTACTTGAAGCTGAAGCACCAGAAACGGTATCGACATCGACAGAATTCTTAGCGACGATTTCTTTTGGAAGTTCTTCAACAGCTTTCAAACCGTAGTCGTCGGATTCACTTTGTTTCAAAACTTCGATATCTTGAATATTTTTGTCGTCATCAACTGTGACACGGACAACGATTTCGTTACCCATACCGGCAGTTGATTTACCGATATATTGATTATCATTTGTTTCGAAATGTTCTTCGGCAATATCGGAACCGAGTCCTTCTTCATGGATGCTGGCTGAAGTTTGAGCATCAACATTTGTGGTAGTAGCTTCAGATTTTACACTAGCAGCATTTTCACCAGCAATCTTACCAAAGATTAAATTCTCGGCTAAATGCTACCACCGTTGTATTGACGTCCCATCAAACTACCTAATTCACCGGCAGCATAAAGATGAGGGATTACTTGATCATCGTTGTCGACCACTTCGGCATGAGAGTTGTGAACTGGACCACCTTGAGTATTCAATAGACCTTGCACCATTGCTAGAGCATAATAAGGACCATCGTCAAAAGCAGTCAAGGTTTCAGGATCACGATTGAAAGCATAGTCACGTTTTTGTTCGGCAAAGTAATTGAAGTCTGTAATAGTTTTTTGCAACTTATCAACATCGACATCCAAAACTTTGGCCAAACTTTCAAGATTGTCAGCTTTAACGACAGCTTTCAAAAATTCTGGGTAAGGAGCATTTTTATCGTTAGATAATTCATCGTACTTCTTTTGATCAAAGACGACGTAGGGATGACGTTGAGCTAGAGGGATTCTCCAGTTGCCGTGGTCTTGAATGTGACCGTGTCTGTGGATTTCATTTTCATCGAAGTAACGAGTTCCATCGTCACCGACAACAATCAAGCTGCCTTGATGGAAAGCGGGCCAGTCAAATGGCAAAAATTGTGAACGTTGGCCTTTGGCAGGTTTAGGTGTCAACCCATGGAAGATACCGTATGATTCATAATTGTTCATGTTGTAAAGTTGAGCACCGACCTCGCTAGCCATTTTGACGCCAATACCTTTGTTGTAGAGAGAACCAATGGGATTCAAGCTAGTTTCGCCTAAGTAGTTTTCAATCATTTTAGGATTGTTTTCAAAACCACCAGTTGCCATTACAACACCATTATTGGCTTTAACGTTTAATAATTTACCGTCACGTTCAATTTGAACTCCGACAATTGCCTTAGTTTCTGGATTTTGAATTAAGTGCTTTGCAGGTGTTTGATAAAGGACATCAATTTTATCAGCACGGTCGAGAACTTGTTGACGTAAATTCTTCCATAAAGCTGAATCGGCCACACCTTCATGGACAGCAACTAGTTCATGGGTAGCTTGACCTCTAAATTCGGGATATTCGTGAGCCATAAAGTATAAAGCTTTGGAAACAGGTGATTCTGGATGTTGACCCATAACAAAAGGTTTTACACCCAAATATTTTTCTAGATAATCAGGAATTTTGTACAATCCCTGAATGAAAGTTTCCATTAAATCTTGATCATAAGCCAATGGGTAGGCCAAATCTTGATAATATTTTCTCAAATCATCAAGGTTGTCACCTGAAGAAATAACTTGTCCGGCGTAGCGAGTATTGCCACCTTCATGACCCTCGGGAGCTGAATCAGTAATTAAGACCTTAGCATTGTTGTCGGCCGCAAATCTTGCAGCAGTAGCACCAGCACCACCAAAGCCTAAGACGATTACATCATAAGTAGCATTCCAATTTAGTTTTGAATCCTCAAACATATCATTCACTCCATTTCCGTAAGGTGTTATGGTTAATATAACTCTAAATTGTGACATTGTGAACGTTTTATAAATCTGGAATTGAAATCGAGGATGAAAATGAGTTTAGTTAATAAGAAGTATTATGCCCTAGGAACCTTGATCAATCTGACCGTTGCGACTCCAGCCGGAGAGGAAGAGTTGGATGCAGCTTACGAGTTGATTAAAAATTTTGAAGATAAATTGACCGTCAATCGTGATCAATCTGAAGTTATGTCCATCAATTATTCAGCTGGAATCAAACCAGTAGCGGTACCAACTGACACTTACGATTTAATCAAACGTGCAGTATTAGTTAGTCGTCAGCATTTAGGTTTCAATGTTGCGATTGGACCATTGGTTAAGTTGTGGAAAATAGGTTTCAAAGGTGCTAACAAACCCAGTGATGCCGATATTAAAGAACGTTTACGTATCATTGACCCTGAAAGGATCAAATTGGACGATGAACAGCAAACTGTCTTTTTGGAAGAAAAGGGTATGGAAATTGACCTAGGTGGAATTGCTAAAGGCTATATTGCTGATAAAATCAAAGCCCTGTGGTTAAGTATGAATGTTGAAACGGGCATTATCGATTTGGGTGGTAATGTACTTTTAGTCGGTCCCAGTGTTCATGAAGATAAGATGTGGAATATCGGTGTCCAAAATCCAGTAGAAAAGCGGGATGTGTCGTTAGGTGTTTTGCATACTACGGCCAAGTCAATTGGAACGTCAGGTATTTATGAACGTAAACTAGTTATTGATGGTCATGAATATCATCATATGTTCGATTCCAAAACGGGCTATCCTATCAAAAATAATCTTGCCAGCGTGACGATTGTTAGTGATAAATCAATTGATGGAGAGATTTGGTCAACCGTTGGTTTCTATCAAGGTATCGAAAAAGGATTGACTTTGATTGAAAGCCAACCTGGTGTTGAAGCTATTTTCATCACGAAAGATTTGGAATATCAGACAACTAGTGGACTACGTGACAAGTTTTTTAAAATATAACAATTATATATCATAACAATTCCAAAATTGTGTTGATTTATATTGTGAACGAATTTACAATGAACATGTAAGATAATTATAAATAAGGTGATTGCTAATATGAATAAATTTATTGCAATAGTGGGATCTAATTCCAATAAGTCAACTAATCGTGAATTATTGAAGTACATGAAGAAACGTTTCCAATCAGCTGCCGAAATTGAGTTGGTTGAGATCAAGAATCTTCCAATTTATAAGAAGAGTGCTGACAAATATGTTCCTCAAGAAGCATTAGATATTGCTACTAAAATTGAAGCCGCTGACGGTGTGATTATTGCGACACCTGAATACGATCATTCTATTCCAGCTGCTTTATCAAGTGCACTAGCTTGGTTATCATATGGAATTCATCCATTTGTGGATAAGCCAGTTATGATTACAGGAGCTTCTTATGGATCATTAGGTTCATCACGTGCTCAAGCTCAATTGCGTCAGATTCTGGATTCACCAGAATTGAAAGCTAGAATTATGCCTAGTTCGGAGTTCCTATTGGGCCACTCATTACAAGCTTTTGATGAGAATGGTGACTTGAAGGATGAAAAGGTTATTAAGCAATTAGACGGGTTGTTCCAAGATTTCTTGGATTTCGTGAATATATCAAAACAATTAAATAATGCTAATGAAGTTAACAAACAAAAAGCCAAAGAATTTTCTTGGGATAAGGACTAGGAGAGGTAAATATGAAATTAGTAGGTATTGCAGGTTCAATCGCTGACCAATCATACAATCGCACATTATTGAATTTCATTGCAAAGCACTGTGAGGGTGTTGTTGATATTGAAGTTTTGGATATCAATCAAGTGCCAATGTTCAGTCAAGATGACGATCAAACAAATAGTTCCGTTATTCAAAAATTAAGTAACAAGGTTAAGTCAGCTGACGGCGTTATCATTGCAACTCCTGGACATAACCATACCGTTCCAGCTGCTTTGAAGAATGTTATTGAATGGTTATCATATGAGATTCATCCTTTTGATGGCAAGCCAGTCATGATCGTAGGAGCCTCATATCATACTCAAGGTTCATCACGTGCTCAATTACACTTGAGACAAATCTTAGAGGCACCAGGAGTTAATGCGGTTGTTTTGCCTGGTAATGAATTCCTATTAGGTAACGTTAAGACAGCTTTTGATGATAACGGTGAATTGAAGGATCAACGTACTGTTGACTTTCTTGATACAACTTTACAAAAATTTATTAAGTTTGCGAAGGTGATTAATATGATCGATGCTGACGACTATGAAAAAGAAGATTTATCAGCTTCAGGTAAAGTAGATACAACTGTAGAAGGTGTAGATATGGATGATCCTGATTGGATAAATAAAGCTGCTGAAAAGGTTAACGCTGTAGATGGTGATACTTATGTTAAGTTGGATAGTGGTTTGTTAACTGTTAACCAGTTGAACTACATGTTGAAGACTACACCGATTGAATTGACTTACGTAGATGAAAATAATCAATTTATCTATTACAATCGTTTCTTACCAACTGAAAAGATGTTGGCTAAGAGAACACCTGCTCAAGTCGGTGATTCATTGACTGCAGTTCACCCAGGTAAAGCGCGTGTTATTAAGCATGTTAAACAAGTTATCCACATGTTGAGAAGTGGTAAGACTGATTTAGTTTCAATGCCAGTACCTGGAGGAGATAGCGATCATCATGTTATGCATTACTACAAAGCTATGCATGATGAAGAAGGTAATTACAAAGGTGTTAATGAATGGGCTGTTGATTTGAAACCTATCGTTAATGAATACTTGAAACAAACTGGTCAAATGTTGGTTCCAGATCCAAACGCTAAGGTTGACGCTACTTCCGGAGCTTCAGAGAAATCTGAAACATCAGTGGATGCAACTGCTAGTGCTTCTAAAGAAGAAGCAGAAGAGGTCAAACCTGAAGTTGATGCAACAAGTAGTGCTTCAAAACATTAAATGAAAATAGACTTCCTTATTGGGAGTCTATTTTTTTATCTATTCAGACCAATTAAGTTTTGAACATAAAAAAAGCTCATCTGAGGGGGGATGAGCTCGTTTTTGTTGTACGAATGCACAACGACATTACCAGTAGTGTCGGGGGAAAGATATGAATGCTTTATGAGGGTTTCCAATTTCTTTTAAATATTAGATAGAGAGGGATTTGTTAATTAATTAATGAAAGCATTCAAAGTAAATTATTGTAATGGGATTTTTCTTAATTGATTGAGGGGATCAATTAAGAATTTAAATTTGTGAGTTAACGATATGAGGATGTATCGTAACTGTTTTAAGAGTTAAAGGAAGGAATCGCATCTCATATCTTTCCCCTTTCACAGTTATAAATATAGCATATATGTTTAAACATGTTGTTTCAAAATAGAACAAATTATTTATTTGTTTTTAGGATAAAATAATGAATTGATTGAGCAATAATAATTCGATATTGTGTTTTAAGGCCTTGAAATAAATTCTAGACACAAAAAAAGCTCATCTGAGGGGGATAAGCCTGTCTTTTCGTTACGATTATGTAACGACATTACCAGTAGTGTCAGGGGAAGGCATGAATGATTTCGATAAAATTTCCAAATTGAGGGATTTGGTATTAATAACGGAAAGCATTCAAACTGAATTTGTAATTGGGATAACTCGTAATAAGTAAAAATTGATTGAGGGGGCAATTTTTATTCATTAGTTCGTTTAGATTTTAGATCTCGGTATGAGGATGTGTACCGTGATCCATGTATCAAAAGTAATAAAGGAGGAATCATAATTGATTCATACCATATCCCCTTTCACAGTTATAAATATAGCACATATTTTTAAACATGATTTTTCAATTATCGTAAAAATAATTGTTTGTTTTTAATATCACAATATTTATTTATTGCAATTAGAAATATGTTAATGGATAAGATTTCATGAGGGATGGTAGTTAAATAATTTAAGTAATTAATTTAGTTTGAAATTAATAATCAATATTTATTAGAAAAGATATCTTTTTTATATTCGAATTAATAAAAAAGAACAAAAAAACAGCTCATCTGGGGGGACGGGCTTGTTTTTTGTTACACACATTGGTGTAACGGCATTACCAGTAGTGTCAGGGGAAGATATGAATGCTTGTGAGGTTTCCATATTTGTCAAATAGAGAGGGATTTGTTAATTAATTAATGAAAGCATTCAAAGTAAATTATTGTAATGGGATATTACAAACGTATCTTTTGAGTAAAAATTGATTGAGGGGGGCAATTTTTATTATTGATACGAATGAACTTTACAGGTTAACGATATGAGGATGTGTATCGCAACCTTCATTAAGAGTTAAAAAAGGAAGGAATTGCATTTTCATATCTAAACCCCTTGCACACTTATAATATACCACATGTGTTTAAACAATTAAATTCATTTTCGAAAAAAATATTTATTTGTTTTTAATATCACAAATTTAATCATTTATTAGATAATAGCGTTATCATAAGATTTTTGTTGATAAAAGATAATCCACAAATATGAAGGAAGTGAGGATTAAGAATTAAATTTATCTGCCGATATCAAGATATTATATAAGTGAAATATATTTTTTAAATATCTTGTAAACGCTTTTAATGTATTAGTGAATAAATTATAATAATAAGAAAAAGGGACGGTGTCTATTATGAAAGTAAGTATTGTAGGTTGTACACATGCAGGAACTTTTTCAGCAATGAACATTTTGAAGGAGCACCCAGACTGGGAAGTTTCCGTTTTTGAAAGAAATGATAATTTATCTTTTCTATCCTGTGGGATTGCACTGTGGGTAAGTGATCGTGTTTCAGACCCTAATAAGATGTTCTATGCCAGCCCCGAGGCATTAACTGATATGGGTGCACATATGTATATGCAACATGATGTAACTGATATTGACTTTGATAACAAGAAATTGTCAGTGAAAAGTTTGGCAAATGGTGATACTTTTAGTCAACCATATGATAAGTTAGTAATCACAACTGGCTCAGCTCCAATTATTCCACCAATTCCTGGAATTAATTCAGATCGTGTTATGTTGTGCAAGAACTGGACTAATGCCAATGAATTGAAAGAAAATGCCAAAGATATTAAGAGTGCTATTGTTATTGGTGCTGGCTATATTGGTGCAGAATTAGCTGAAGGTTATGCTACTTTAGGCAAAGAAACAACCTTGATTGATGCTTTACCTGATGTTTTGGCTAAGAACCTTGATCCGAATATGTCGGCCGTTGCTGAAAAAGATTATATCGATAATGGTGTAACTTTAGGTTTGAGTGAAAAAGTAGAGTCATTTGAAGAAACAGATCATAGTGTAATTGTTAAAACCGATAAGAATACTTACGAAGCTGACATTGCCGTTATGTGTGTTGGTTTCCGTCCTAATACAAAGATGTTCGCTGATAAATTTGAAACTCTTCCAAATGGTGCATTAGTTGTGGATAAATATATGCACACAAGCATTCCAGATGTTTATTCAGCTGGTGACGCAGCATCTGTTCATTACAATCCAACTGGTGACAACCAATATATTCCTTTAGCAACTAACTCAGTTCGTCAAGGTATTCTAGTTGGTAAGAATATTGAAAAAGATACCGCTGAATATATGGGTACACAAGCTAGTTCAGCTGTTGAATTGTTTGGCAGAACCTATGCAGCAAGTGGATTGACTAAGGTTCATGCTGATGCTTTGGGTAAGAATGTTGCTGAAGTTTCACTTGAAGACAACTATCGTCCTGAGTTTATGTTATCAACAACTCCTGTTCTAATGAACTTAGTTTGGGATCCTGAGACAAGAGTAGTTCTTGGTGGTGCTTTGACAAGTAAATATGATGTATCACAATCAGCTAACTTGCTATCACTTGCTATTCAAAAGAAAGTTACAATTGATGAACTATCAATGGTTGATTTCTTGTTCCAACCAAACTTTGATAAACCAGTTAATTACGTTAGTGCTTTAGCAGGTGCTGCTGTTGAAAAAGCTGATTCAACTGTTAATGAATAATTGAAGATTATGAGGGTGGCTTTGGGGCCGCCTTTTTTTGTATAACCTGTGTGAAATCCTTGGGGGTGATGTTGATGGAAGATGATGATTTTATCATGCGTCAGATTAAATCTTTTGCTGAGTGCTTTGGAGCTGTTCTGGGAAAAGGTAAGGCGAGAAATGAAGTAGTCTTTGAACAGCAACAGAATCAAAAAGGAAGATTTATACTGATTTGGATCAATTATTGTTGCATCGTAAATATGAAGAAGCCATTCATTATGTTTATGCACAGAAATTTGAGTTAGATATTGATAGTTATTATAGGTTGGGTATGTGGTTATATGGTAAATTGAAGAATGTTTCTGGAGTTGATGCTGGAATGGTGAAGGAATTTTTAAAACAGATTGAAAAATGTCCTAGGCAGTAAATAACCATGGTTCTATGCAGAATGGTGGAAACGAGCTTCGCAAGGGAACCCATTCCGGTTTGCTACAGTACTGAAATTGCCCGCATAGTGCGCGTGCGATTCCAGTACTTAGGCAAATCCTCGTGGGTTGGGCACCCTTGCTCCGCTCTCTAAAATTCATAAATTATTCTTATTTTGTTAAAACTCCTTTCATAAAATCACGTTACTATGTATACATAGTCAAATATGGCTATTCAAAAAACGAGGTGAATGCTTATGAAAAAACATCCGATTCTTGTTCTCACGGGTGTATCTGTCTTAGCTACTGTTTGTACTAAGATGATCAGAAGTCACAATGAAAAAAAGTTTTTAAACTAATTAAAAAGTACTAACATTCAAATCAAAAATACAACCATTCAAACAAATAACTATTTAACTGACCTGAGGTAATAATATGAAAAACGATAATAACATGGGCTTGCGTAAGCAAGCCTTTTTTGTGTTCTCGACGTTAATAATTTTACTTATTGCTTAATATCTCATATTATTTTGGTAGTTAGTAAGGAGAGTTTTGATATGGCAAAACGTCGTGTGTTTTATTATTCCGGAGCTTTTATCATTAATCTGATTATTATTTCGATTATTTTTGCCTGTACTGGTTTAGTTCCTTTTGGTAGTAATAATTTTTTGAGTAGTGACTTGGGAACTCAATATTTAACGTTCTTGACGGAGCTTAGAAGGCAACTGGTATCGGGAAATTTGCATTTATATTTGTTTAGTCAATCTTTGGGTGATAATTTTTTTCCTGTTATGAGTTACTATTTGTTATCGCCTTTTAATCTATTGTTGGTTTTCTTTAGTGCACGAAATATTCCAATTGCAGCTGATATTTTGATTATGCTCAAGATATCCACAATGGGTGTAACGATGGCGTTCTTTTTAAAAGAGTACTTTCAAGAGCGAAGCATTGTTAATTGGATGTTTACAATTGCTTATAGTTTTTGTGGTTTTGTAGCGTCATACTTCTATGATCTAATGTGGTTAGATGCTTTAATTATGTTGCCTTTGGTAGCTGTTGGTGTAATGCGTGTAATCAAGCATCATCAGTATGTGCTATATTATTTTTCTATTCTGTTTTCGATTATCTTTAATTATTATTTGGGATACATGCTCTGTATTTTTTCACTTTGTTTCTTCATCTTTATTGGATTAGAAGATAATTTATTCCATCGGCAAGATAAATGGTTGGTTATCAGACGTTACTTGATTTCTTCTGTTCTAGCAGGATTAAGTTCAGCGGTGGTTTTGTTGCCAACTTTAATAGGAATGTTAAAAACGGCTAAGACCTCATTTAATATCCTCAATTATTTGCCCTCAGCTCGTTTTGGTTTAGAAGCTTTAACTGAATTGGGTATTGGAGGTAACAGTTTTGACCAGCGTCTGGAACATGGCCCATCCGTTTTTATGACATCGACAGTTTTGATTTTATTATTAAGTTATTATCTTAGTTCACGTGTTAATAATCGTGATAAACAGAATTCAGTCTTTTTATTGGGAATTTTGCTTATCAGTATGTTTGTGACAACTTTTAATACGATGTGGCACATGTTTCAAAACCCAGCTGGTTTTCCATTTCGTAATAGTTTTATCTTTTCTTTTGCCTGTATCTTTATTGCCCGCAAGGCTTGGCAGAGTGGAGTGGTTAATGAACTAGGCGTTATAACGAAGGCTACCTGTGTCGCCGGAATATTAATTTGTTTAGGATATTTAACCGAGTGGCTCCTACCTAAGGTGATTGAACAATTAGGATTTGACAGTATCAGTTTGAAATACAGCATAGGTTACTTCTGGTTGAGTCTAGCCTGTATTATTCTTTCAGGATTATCACTTTTACTATTAAATCGTAATAAGAATTTCTTGTTGATTTTATTTTTAATGATTAGTTTTGAAGTGATTGCTAATTTTAATTCGGTGATGGCAACGGCTGACTTTGGAAATCAGGCTATTTACGAGAATGAATTTGATCGTGAGAACACCATTTTAAAAGAAGTAAAAGATCGAAGTAATTTGGGACATCGAATAATTGTTTCTAAATCAGGATTGAATAAAGCTTTTCCTGAAAAATATAATAACTATAATGATTCCATTTTGTTCAACATCAATGGCTTAAGTTTATACAGCTCGACATTGAATCAAAATACTTTGGAAATGATGAAAGACCTAGGTTATTTTAGTCTTAATGTCAGAAGGATTAGTTATTATGGTGGTACTAAATTAACTAATGCTTTGCTGGGTGTTTATTATCGAGTACGTCAATGGAGTAATCATTACTATGTAGAAGAGAACTATGATGCTCCAACTTTAGGATTTTTAACTGATAATAATATTTATGACTTTAAGATGAAAACTGGTCAGGCCTTGTCTAATCAAGAAAGATTGTGGCAGGCTCTGAATGGAAGTAGTGCCGAATACTTCAAAAATTCACTCTTAACCAGTATGCAACAAAGTACTGTCGGCAATCGTAAATTATATAATTATCAATTAACTACGAGAGCAACAGGACCGTTATATTTTTATGTAACGCCCTTTAATTATGATAAGTCGAAGATCTATGTTAATGGCAAACGCATTAAGACATCACCAATTAATGTTTATAGTGCAGCAACGTTATATTTGGGTGATTTTAAACGAAATAAAAAATTAGAAGTGAAAATTCTAACGAATAGATCTTTAGGTTTAAATCCTCGATACTTTCAATCACTGGATCAAACTAAATTTGATTTATGATATTAAGAATTAATGAATTAAAGAAACACCGAAAACTGCGCGGCAATCTTTTGATTGCCAGCTGTGATGAAAATCATGGCAAATTGTTTTACCGTTATTATTGAGTATTCCATATGATAATGGATGGAGTGCGTATGTTGATGGAAAAAAAGCTAAAATTAATAAGGTGGTTTCAAATTTGATGGCGATTGACCTCAAAAAGGGACACCATAACGTAATTTTAAATTATCAAGTACCTGGTCTAAAGCTAGGCTGGCTTGTTTCTGCCATTGCCGTTATACTGTTTATAAGTTTTCTTTTGGTAGTTAAATCAAAGGATAAATTACGAAATAAGTTATAACTAATTTTAGTAAAAATTATCGAAATATTTGCAAATTTCTGTAGATGTTATAAGATTCTGATATGAAACGTTTACATTAAAGGCGGGGTGAAATTTAATGTCCAATGAATATATTATGGCGATAGATGAAGGTACAACTAGTACTCGTGCTATTATTTTTGACCAAAAGGGAAATAAGATAGCTGATGCTCAACGTGAGTTCACACAGTACTTTCCTGAACCTGGTTGGGTAGAACATGATGCTAATGAGATTTGGAATGCTGTGCAGTCAACTATAGCCAATGTTTTTATTGAATCAGGTATTAAACCAGATCAAATTAAGGGTATTGGTATTACGAACCAACGTGAAACTACGGTGGTTTGGGATAAGACAACGGGTCTTCCTATTTACAATGCGATTGTTTGGCAAAGTCGTCAGACTACTGATATAGCTGAGAAGTTAGCTGGTCGTGGTTATGGTGAGATGATTCATGAAAAAACTGGTTTGCTGATTGATCCATACTTCTATCCTACAAAAATTCGTTGGATTCTAGATCATGTTGATGGTGCCCAAAAACGTGCTGAAAATGGCGAACTTCTCTTTGGAACAATTGATAGCTGGTTACTTTGGAAGCTGTCTGGTGGAGCTGCTCATATAACTGATTATTCCAATGCCAGTCGTACAATGCTTTTCAATATTCACAGTTTGGAATGGGATAAAGATATTTTAAGAATTCTAAATATTCCACAAGCAATGCTACCAGAGGTACGACCTAATTCTGAAGTTTACGCTAAGACAAAAGATTATCATTTCTATGGTTCAGAAGTTCCTATTGCTGGTATGATTGGTGATCAACAGGCTGCCTTGTTTGGCCAAATGGCCTTTGAACCGGGGATGGTTAAAAATACTTATGGAACTGGTGCTTTTATTGTTATGAATACCGGTGAAAAGCCCCAATTATCTGATAATAATTTATTAACAACTATTGGTTATGGTATTAACAATAAGGTTTATTATGCACTTGAAGGCAGTATCTTCGTAGCTGGATCAGCTATTCAATGGTTACGGGATGCAATGAATTTAGTTGATTCTGCACCTCAATCTGAAGAAGCTGCTCTGGCTTCAATGGATCAAGATGAAGTATACGTAGTACCAGCTTTCACAGGCTTAGGTGCTCCATACTGGGATGCTGATGCCCGTGGTGCTGTCTTTGGTTTAACACGTGGAACAACTAAGAATGACTTCATTAAGGCCACTTTGCAATCATTGGCTTATCAATCACGTGATGTTTTGGACACGATGAAGAAAGATACTGGCATCGAAATTCCAACGTTGAAAGTAGATGGTGGTGCAGCAAATAATCGTTATTTGATGCAATTCCAAGCTGATATTTTGCAGACACCGGTTCAAAGAGCTAAGGATTTGGAAACTACTGCTTTGGGAGCTGCCTTTTTAGCTGGACTAGCAGTAGGCTATTGGGATAATCTAGACGATATTAAGAAACAATATGCTACTGGTGCTACGTTTGAACCTAAGATGGATCAAGAACGTGCCGATTACTTATATGAAGGTTGGCGTGAAGCAGTCAGTGCAACTAGAAAATTTAAGCATAAGACAACTAAATAAAAGGCGAAGTATCGCCTTTTTTGCTGTTTAGGAGTTAGAGATGGATAAAGATTACATTTTAGCAATTGATGAGGGAACAACAACAGCTCGAGCAATTATTTTTGACCATAACGGTCAACAAGTAGCGATGGCGAGACATCCAATTAGACAAATTTTGCCTGATCCAGGTTGGGTCGAACACGAGCCAAATGAAATATGGAATGCTGTACAAACAACTATTGCAACTGCTTTGATTGATTCAGGAATTAAACCCAAGCAAATTAAAGCGATTGGAATTGCTAGTCAAAGAGAAACAACAGTTGTTTGGGATAAAAAAACGGGACTTCCTATATATAACGCTATTGTTTGGCAGAGTCGTCAGACTTCTAAATTAGCCAATGATTTTATCAAAGCGGGTTATAAAGACGAAATCCATCAAAAAACTGGATTGATCATCAGTCCTTATTTTTCAGCGACAAAAATTCGTTGGATCTTGGACCATGTCGATGGTGCCCAAGAGCGCGCTGAAAAAGGTGAACTTTTGTTTGGAACTATTAATACTTGGTTATTATGGAAATTAACCGACGGCGAAAGTTTTATGACTGATTGCGCTAATGCTAGCCGAACAATGCTTTATAATATCAACACACTTCAGTGGGATGATGATTTGTTAAAAATCTTTAATATTCCTAAAGTGATGCTGCCTGAGGTTAAATCTAATTCAGAGGTTTTCGGAATAACGAAGAACTATCAATTCTATGGTTCAGAGATTCCTATTTCTGGAATGACGGGTTCACAACAGGCCTCGTTATTCGGTCAAATGGCTTTTGAACCAGGGATGGTAAAAAATACTTACGGTACGGGTGCCTTTGCGGTCATGAATACCGGTAATAAACCCGCTATGTCAGATAATAATTTATTGACGACAATTGCTTATGGAATAAATGGTGAAATCAATTATGCGTTGGAAGGTAGTGTGTTCGTTGCTGGAGCAGCCTTACAGTGGTTACGAGACGATATGAAGTTGATTAACTCTACACCTGCAACTTCCGATGCAGCTAAGAGTTCGACTGATAACAACGAAGTCTATGTGGTACCCGCCTTTGCTGGATTAGGTGCACCATACTGGGATAATGAAGCTCATGGAACTAATCTTAATATCTAGAGTGGAACGACCGATAAAGATGTTATTAAAGCTACTTTGCAAGCCATTGCTTATCAAACAAAGGATATTATTGAAACAATGAGTTCTGATTCTAAGATTCCAATTGAAGTCTTAAAAGTTGATGGGGCAGCTAGTTGCAACGCTGTTTCATGATGGAGGATTAGCTCAGCTGGGAGAGCATCTGCCTTACAAGCAGGAGGTCACAGGTTCGATCCCTGAATCCTCCATTCATCATGAGCCGTTAGCTCAGTTGGTAGAGCATCTGACTTTTAATCAGAGGGTCGACAGTTCGAACCTGTCACGGCTCATTTGCAACATATATACACACCATGCGGGAGTGGCGGTGATGGATGGAGCGCTAGATTTAGGTTCTAGTGTCCAGTGGACATGAAGGTTCAAGTCCTTTCACCCGTATTCAATATTGTTGTTGCAATATTGGGAAACATTTAGTATTATATGTATGAATTTTATTAAAAAAACTTTGACATGATGGTTTTGAATCTTTATTGTTAATACGGCATTGGGGGATCGAATCCTCTAGTCGGAATAATGCGGAAGTAGTTCAGTGGTAGAACATCACCTTGCCATGGTGGGGGTCGCGGGTTCGAATCCCGTCTTCCGCTTTCATTATAGTAACGCCGGGGGGGCGGCATTTTGCTTTTCTATATGTACTACGCTGTAACTAAGGGCGGTCTAGGAATGGACCGTACTACAGCCGCATCTGTTTAGTCTATCTATGGTTCATTAGTTTATATGTCCAGTGTCTTAGGTCGATTTATCAGTGATAGACTTTTAGGAGCCAGAAGAACAGTCTTCTGGGGTGGTGTTGCCATTATGCTTGGTCATATTGTGCTATCACTTCCTATTGGTGAAACGGGATTGTTTACATCAATTGCTCTTATCGTTATTGGTACCGGACTTTTGAAGCCAAACGTATCCGAAATGGTTGGTGGATTATATAGTGAAGGGGATCCAAGACGTGATTCAGGATTCAGTATTTATGTCATGGGTATTAACTTAGTTTAGTTATTTTGGTTAGAGCAGGCGAATCATAACCGCTCGGTCGTTAATTTCCATGCTGGTTTTTCACTAGCTGCTATTGGTATGTTTATTGGTTTGATTGTTTACTGGTGGGATGGTCGTAAGTATCTTCCTGAAGAAAGTTTACATGCTCCAGATCCAATCACTGACAAAGAACGTACTAAGTTCTTCCAACGTGTTGTGCTTGAGGTATTAGTATTGGCTATTATTGTAATTGTAATGATCTTTGTCGATGCCTTTACAAACCGTTAATAGATTGTTTAATCTATTAGTCTTTAAATTGCTTTAGGAAATATGCGGGTGAAGTTTAGTGGTAAAACCACAGCCTTCCAAGCTGTTGTCGCGAGTTCGATTCTCGTTTATATTCCTTTGTTTTTAGCTGCAGTTATCTTCTGGGGGATTGAAGAACAAGGTTCATATGCTTTAGCTTTATTTGCTGCTGAACAAACAAATCTTAACTTTGCGGGAATTACTCAATCAGCCCCATTGTTCCAACTGCTTAGCGCATACTTTATTATTATCTATACACCATTCTTTGCTCTCCTTCTCCGTTTTTTATATGACCCGTTGGTCAAGTGGTTAAGACACCGCCCTTTCACGGCGGTAACATGAGTTCAAATCTCGTACGGGTCATTGATGCATAAGCATCATTAAGTTAATAGTTTTACGTTTTAAGCAATGGAGGATTACCCAAGTCCGGCTTAAGGGAACGGTCTTGAAAACCGTCAGGTCGCGAAAGCGGCGCGTGGGTTCGAATCCCACATCCTCCTTAGTGGGTAGCATATGATTTATTTTTATTATCGCGGGATGGAGCAGTCTGGTAGCTCGTCGGGCTCATAACCCGAAGGTCGTAGGTTCAAATCCTGCTCCCGCAATTCGCTTCAGAAATTCTTGGTTCGTTGGTCTAGTTGGTTAGGACGCCTGCCTGTCACGCAGGAGATCGCGAGTTCGATTCTCGCACGGACCGTTTAATGGCTCGGTAGCTCAGTTGGTAGAGCAATGCATTGAAGCTGCATGTGTCGGCGGCTTTTTTGTTTGGTACCATTGACTACAAAATGTTGTGTTTCAGTCAAATTGGGGCGGACTGTAAATCCGCTCCTTCGGGTTCGGTGGTTCGAATCCACTCCCCTCCATATTTAGGGATATAGTTTAAAGGTAGAACTACGGTCTCCAAAACCGTCGGTGTGGGTTCAATTCCTACTATCCCTGTTTCTACCTTTTGATCATGGCGGGATTTCTGGCTAAACGCGGCGGACTGTAAATCCGCCCGTCACACGTGAGTTCGATTCTCACATACCGCCTATTTTTATTGGGTTATAGCCAAGCGGTAAGGCAATGGACTTTGACTCCATCATGCGCTGGTTCGAATCCAGCTAACCCAATTGCTTTGTAAATTGAATATGGCGGTATAGCCAAGTGGTAAGGCAGAGGTCTGCAAAACCTTCATCACCGGTTCAAATCCGGTTACCGCCTTTGGTTATGCTTAAGTAATCAGGCATGTTATAAACATGCCGGTGTGGCGGAATTGGCAGACGCGCAGGATTCAAAATCCTGTTCCCAGTAGGGAGTATCGGTTCGACCCCGATCACCGGTATTAATTGTGAAGACCAGCTCTTTACTAACTCGATAGCAAGTAGCTCTGAACGTTGTTAAGTCAATGTTCAGAGCTTTTTTTATTTGTCTAACTCATTACCAGCTTGTGAAGAAAAATGGGTCACCTTTGGTCACTTTTGGAGAAAAAGGTCACCTTTTGGTCACTCTTTTTAGAGCTTAGATAGAGCCTTCATCGCCTTACTATCTTCACGCTCACGATAGTCATTTAATAGATGAATATAGACCTTAGAAGTGATCGCAACGTTTGAATGACCAAGGCGTTGTGATATATACTCAAGTGACAGACCATGTGCTATTAGATATGATGCATGGGTATGTCTGAGACCATGAAATCCGATTAGTTCCATATTGTCCAATGTTTTTCTATTTTCGGTATCGTTCATACCTTTGGATTTATTTTTTTCAAAATAAATTTTTTTGAGATATTTTCTTAGAACATTATTAGCTGAGGTATCTGAGGGAACAGTGTGCCTCTTGTTAATAAATACAAAGTTTTTATTGTTTTTAAAGCCTTGTTTAAAGAAAGTCTCACGTTGCTGCATTCTTAATAGTCGTAATTCTCGGATCAATTCGTCTGAGATAGTGATCTGTCGAACTGAGCTTTCTGTCTTTGTGGGGAGAAAGCCAGTTCTTTTTTTATAATCATAAGTTTTTTGAATATTGACTGTGTGATTTTCAAAATCAACATTATCCCAGGTCAATCCAACTATTTCAGCATACCGACAGCCGGTTCCTAATGCGAATAGAATCTCACATGCAGAAATATTTGATAGGGTAGCATTCTCTTTGGCCATGATTCTTAAACTGGATGCTACGTCAGATTCGAGATATTTTAGATCTGCAGATTTGCCTTTCTTTTTAGTTGTAATAACAACATTTCTTGTAAAATTACGGTCGATGATTCTTTCGTCAACAGCTTCTTGAATACAAGAACCAATATAACCATTAATTCGATAGATGCTATCTTTGACATGGTCTTTTGAGTAGTCATCTATGAATCCTTGATATTCCATTTTAGTAATATCTTTTAGCAAATCATCATAGAAATAATCTTGAATGAATCTTAGAGCAACCTCATACTTTGAATCAGTAGAAAGAGAGTATCTACCTAATTTATAAGTATTGATCCATGATTCAAAATACTGTGCAAAGGTGATATTTTCTGCAATATCCAGTCTTGCAACGGCACGTCTATTTTCAATCTCTCTGGCGGCATCTTCAGCATCAGACTTAGATTTGAAACCTTGCTTATTAATAGAGTGGTTCTTTCCATCTTCACCCATGTAATAAACACGGTATGCCCAACCTTTTTGCTTCTTGTAAATTAAAGTATGTTTATTTTTAGACATATTTTTCACCTCCTTTCGGTGGATTTGGGCGAAAATAAATAAGCCTACGGTGAGACTTATTTAAATTATTCAATTGTAAAAATCCTACTTCTAACCCTGCACATTTGTGTAGGGCTTTTTTATTTGGATTTATCTTTTAGCAAAATTGACTTGAGTCATACCGGCTACTTCAACTTTATCGCCATTATGTAATTTCACATTTACCTTTGGTACTTGTGACATATCAGTATCTCCACCAAGAACTTCGTTTGTTGTATCTCCAAATGTACTCTTTGGAATCACAATAAAATTACCACTTTGACCATCAACTGGTGTAACGGTATATTTGCCTTTTTTAATATCTTTACCAACTATCCAAGAACCAGTTGCCAAAGCAGTATTATTTTTCTTATTTCGTTTCTTAACTGGGGTGAATGTTGCTGAAGTTAATCCTTCGATTTTTACTTTGTCACCCTTAGCAAGTGTTGCAGTGACAGATGGCACCTGTGACATATCGGTTTCACTGCCAAGAATCTCGTTTATTGTGTCGCCGTGAAGACTCTTTTTAGGCATGGAAGAAATGTTACCACTTGAACCGTCTGAAGAAGTGATAGTGTATCTACCAGGCTTTAATTCAGAACCTACTTTATAAGATCCCGGAATCAATGTTGCTTGTTTTGCTTTTGCATAAACAACTGTTTCTTGTGTAGGATTAAAAGTTAATCCAGATGTCCCTAAAAAAGTAGTTGATAGAGTGACAGCAGCAATGCTTGATAAAAGTATTTTTGAACCCTTATTCATGATTTCCCCCTATAGAACAATATATTCAGCTTTTTAAGTCGTCAGTATTTGGACAAAAATAGTAATTAAAGATTTAATAATTCATTCTTCTTTTTATCAAATTCATCTTGAGTAATAACATTTTCATCAAGTAATTTTTTAAATTTAGTTATTTCATCTGCAGATGAGAGTTGTATAGCGTCACTTGATGAATTGCTATGCTTATAAGAATCAATTTCATTCATAATAAAATTATAAATTTTTTGACTATCAGTAACCATTTCTTTTTTGAAGGCTCTAAATACAACAATGTTAGGATCCTTAATGGCCTCAGTAGAGGAATGAAGAACACCCGATTTTTTTTGAGTAGCCAACTCAGCATTTGTAATAAATTGAATATAACCATTCATCCATATTGTTGCTTTTTTAAATTCCACAGATTTAATATCCGTATAATAAATAGTTCGATCACCTTTGAATCCTTGAGTTATATGACCTAGAAATCCTTTACGAGATATAACTACTTTTTCATTATCGGCTGTAATTTGACCATTTGTTCCCTTAACGGTTATAACCATGATTTCCCCTTAATATAAATTATATTTTTTATCATAGAATTCCACTAAATCAACTAATGCCAGTGCTTTTTGGACGGCCTCTTTGCCATAATATTCTTTACCTTCAAACCAGATTATTTTATTAATGAAGGCTTCACCCGCTCTTTGCAATAGGACATCCCTTAGATCAATCTCATTTTTTACATGCAAACTAAACACTCCTTAAAGATCAGTAGTAAAACGTATTGCTTTTCCTAAGATTCTAGCTGGATTATTACGAGTGACAATATAAGGAGAGTATGATGCATTATCTGGCATCAGCATGACAATATCCCCTTGATGTTTAATTCTTTTTAGAGTTGCCTCAGTATCACCATTGACGAGAACAGCGGCTATTTCATCATCTTCTACTTCAGGCTGCTCTCTAATCAGAACATTTGAACCGTCAGGAATCGTTGGTTCCATTGAATGACCCTTTGCTTTTAAATAAAAGAGATTACCGCTTGGTAAGGAATCAATAGGTTCATATAAATAACCTTCAATGTTTTCCTCTGCAGTGATAGGATCGCCACATGCTATTTCACCAATAATAGGAATTCTTTTGGATGGTCTTTGACTAGGAATCATCTCAAACTTTGCTGAGGTTAAGTCAGAAATGTTAATGTCATAGTGTTCAGCTAGTAATTCTAGTGAGCCAGACCTTGGCATTTTACGACCATGAATCCAGTCTGACACTGTTGAGTAGGCAACATTAATGGAATCAGATAATTTGGTAATATTTTCACCTTTAATATCCATATAACGTTTTAAGTTTTCTGAGAATATTTCTTTTATATCTTTAACCATTATTATTGACCTCATTTCATTATCTATAATATATCACAAAAAGCGTTAAAATTCTTTCTTTCAGACAAAAAGACACGCTTTAAAACAAAAAAAGATTGTATTTTCGCTAAAAGCGTGATAATCTATTGCTTGTAAAGGAGGTATGGACATGTCTGATAATAGAATTCCTATTAGAGCAAAACATACTTTAAGAGATCTCAGAGTAAGAGCCGGTCTGAATCAGACAACGGCTTCTGAGCGACTTAAAATTTCAAAGCCAACGCTCCAAAAGTGGGAAAAGGATTCATCTGATTTAAGAATTTCAGAAATAAACAGGGTAACCAATATATACAATATTCCACAAGATTATATTTTTTTTGGAAGCAATCACGCTTTTAGCAAAAAAATAAAGAAATAAGGTGATGTCTTTGAATGAATTAGTGTTTTTAAAAAACGAGCAACCAGTGACAAGTAGTTTACAAGTTGCCGAGAATTTTGATAAAGACCACAAGCATATTTTGGAATCCATTGAAAATCTCACGGTCGAAAATTCGGCAGTGAAAAATATGTTTCGAGAAGGAACCTATAAAAATAGTCGAGGTCGTCTATACAGAATGTTTTATATGACTAAAGACGGATTTACGTTATTGGCCATGGGATTCACTGGGAAAAAAGCTACACGTTTCAAAATTCAATACATCAATGCCTTCAACAAAATGGAAGAACAGATAAAGACTGGTGGTTTTCATGTTCCATCAACTATGTCGGAAGCATTAAGACTTGCTGCTAATCAACAAGATCAAATTGAACAGATGAAACCAAAAGTTTTATTTGCCAATGCGGTTGAAACTAGTGATACAAGTATTCTCGTTGGCGAACTTGCCAAATTAATTAGTCAGAATGGCGTAAATATTGGTGCTGGAAGATTATTTGAATGGCTACGGTCAAATGGTTACTTGATCGCTGGAAATCGCTCAGATAGAAATATGCCTACTCAGAGGTCAATGAACTTGAAGATATTTGAAATAAAAGAACGTACCTACAGCAACCCGGATGGTTCTGTAAGAGTGACTAAAACTCCTAAAGTTACTGGAAAAGGTCAAACATATTTTGTTAATAAATTTTTAAAGGAGATATAGCCTTGGAAAATCATGAGTACGTTTACTTTTATAAGGATGGTAATGACAGAATACCTATTCTTACTGGTGGAACAAGTAGGTTTAGTATGATTTTTTTCATTGATGAGGCAGAAAAAAAATCCTTGTCGAAGCTGTTACCTTCGAACAAGAATCTTTATGTAATGGTTGATGGAAAGGTTTTTAGAGTTTGTAAAGCAGAAAAACATTAAAAGGAATAACTAGGGAAGATGGTGTATATGATGGATTTCATGATTTTATTAATTATTTCAATAGCTATTACTGGTGTCATTTGTCTGATTGCGTACTTTGCGCATCTTTCACTGCCTTTAATAGCATTTGTTGTTGCAGTTCTAGCATTGATTGCCACTGTTCATTCCAACCGCTAATATCATAAGTTTTAGAATAGCTTTTGTATTTTTTTCTGTTGGTAATTGCATACTGATCTTTAAATAATGTCCACTTTGAAATTTTAAATGAAATCGTTAATTCAGTTATATTACCTAACTCATCGGGTAAAACGTCAAAATCACCAATGATATCAATTTTAGTAAAAGAATTTCCTTTAAGTATTCCAAACTTTCTTTCAGGAATATCCATTTGTTGATAGCGGCCGTATATCTGTTGGTAATTATTTCCTTGTTTATTCAGATGTTGATAGACATGTTTTCCTTCAACGTACGATGGAATAGTCTTTTGTGTAACCATTTCGATATTGAGATTAGTTTTAGGATCAAATATTCGCAAATCAAAGAAAGATATATCTGTTGAAGATGGATTAACGATGGATATTGAACTTGTAATCACATGTGTCATAGATTCCTTGCTGTGAGTTTCACTGTTAAAGACAAATGTGGTATCGGGAAAGTTACAAACAAAGTTATCATCCCAAGTTACAGAAATACTTTTTCTGGTTTTGAAAAAGGTATAAAGGAAACTCAGTGTTGCAATAACCAATGACCCAATAGCAATCCAATTAGTTTTTATAAAGTTCATTATTTTCACCTCGATTGTTTTGGGATTAAGAAAAGTATATCAAAGAAACACGTGTCCAAAATACGCAAAGGTCTAAATTCATGGATATGAAAGGAGGTGATTATTATGCAAATGGCGACAACAATCCCAGACAAGCAGCTTGAAGAGATGATAAGAAATGAGGTCAAAAGACAGCTTGAAGCCGAAAGTTCAGAACTGATTTATACGGATTTTAAGAATACGGCAAGAATGAGTGGCTTATATCCTAAGAGACTTAGAGCAGTATTGAATGACTCCAAGTTTAAGAAGGAATTGAGAAGTGAAAATGGAGGACCGGTTTACTATCCACGACAGGGTGGTAAATACAAATTTGATTATCGGACGTTTTCAATTTTTTGCAGAGAAAACATGGATAGAATCATGAACTTAAAAATAGCAGGAGAGTGAAAGAAATATGAATGATTTAAATAAATTACAAAAGTTTATTCCTCAAGCAAAAGAGGACTATCAATACTCAGAACTAGCTAAAAAAATTGTGATGGCTGTATCACTGGGAAAGAGGTCGGTGACTATGGCGTTCAATCAACCTTTGTCAGATGGGGCAATGGATGCATTAGAAAGTGCAAACGTTGAAGTTAACGCATCAACAACGGACTCATATACATATGAATTTGAATTTTAGGAGGAATAAAAATGACATTATCAGTTCCAAGCATACTGTGGGTACCAATTTTATCTTTTGTACTGGGATTCTTTTGGAGACCATTTTACGAAAAATCGGTTTTAAAGGATTGGAATAATCTTTTTGAAAGTTGGTTATTTTGTGATGATGATTTTAAGGAAAAGAAAAAAGCCCTCCTCAATAAGAGAAAGGCTTCAAAGATGTAGTTGTCTTGCAGGACATAAGCATCTTGTGGACGTTTGTATAATAAACAACCAAACACATGTTTATTATACAACGTCTTACTTAACAAGAAAATATAAGAGTTAGGCGTGATTTGTATGACTGATGAAATTATTAACTTTAGTGGCATATGGATCCCAAAAGAAATTTGGATGGATAGGAATCTTGGAATTATGGAAAGATTCTTTTATGCAGAGATTATAGGTTTGGCCGGTAGAAGAGGTTGCTACGCAAGTAACTCACACTTTACTAAGATACTACGAATTAGTTCAGCAAGAATCTCACAGCTTGTTAGGAGCCTCACAGACAAGAAATACATAACGGTTAAGCTCTTTTACAAGAAGGGTAAGAAACAAGTCAGTAGACGTGAAATATATCCAATAAAGACATATCCGATTCAACAACATAAAACTGATTTCACTGTTGAAGAATTAGAAAATATTGATGATTACAAGCGAGATTTCAAAGGCGTCTGGATTCCAAGAGAGTTGTTATTTGAACAAGGAATCAATAAGTCTCAGATGGCATTAATAACTGAAATTAGTAGTTTATCGTTTGGTGACTTGGGATGTTTCGCAAGTAACTCACACTTTGCTAACTTCTTAGGATGTAGTTCAGCAAGAGCTTCTCAGTTGGTTAGTAATCTTGAAGAAAAATCGTATATCGAAACTAAAAGATTTTACAATCCCGATAAGCCAAAGCAAGTACTTAAAAGAGAAATATACCTACTTAGAAAATTTAATGGGGTACTTAATAAATTTAACGAACCTACTAAGAAAATTAAATCCCCCTACTTAGAAAACTATAAAGAGAGAGAACCATTATTAGATAACCATTTAGATAAAGATACTGTCGGGAAACCCGACGGTGCTATTCCATATCAATCAATAATCGATTACTTAAATGCTCAAACCAGTAAATCATTTAAATCAACAACTATTAAATCTAGAGAAATGATTCTTGAAAGATGGAATGAAGGATTTAGACTAGATGATTTTAAGAAGGTTATTGATAAAAAAGTAATCAGTTGGCTAAATGATCCAAGCAGAAACATATATCTAAGACCACAAACTTTATTCGGTCCTAATTTTGAAGGATATTTGAATGAAAAATCTAACATCCCTGTTGGAAAAAGAACAGGGAGACAACCAATTGTTGAAATTGGTACAGATTGGAGTGCACCAGAGAATCAGGCACATGTACCAAGCAAAGATGAATATATAAAAAGTCATGAAGAAATTATGGAAGAGCTTGCTGAAATGAGGGCAAAATATGACGTTAAGTAAATTAATCGTGGGGAAACCATTGGAGGAAAAGAAAATGATAGGCAGGATAGTTCTTGCAGCTGTTGGATTAATAATAGTTTCGAGATTCTTTATAGATTGGGGAAAAACTGATGATAAATAGAACTGTTTTAGTAGGACGTTTAACACGTGATCCAGAACTTCGATACACACAAAATGGTGCAGCAGTCGCAGGGTTTACACTTGCGGTTAATAGACAGTTTACTAACTCTCAAGGTGAGCGTGAAGCCGACTTTGTTAATTGTGTTATTTGGCGTAAAGCAGCAGAGAACTTTGCTAACTTCACCCATAAAGGCTCGCTTGTTGGAATTGACGGCCGTATTCAAACACGAAATTACGACAATCAGCAAGGACAAAAAGTCTATGTAACTGAAGTTGTCGTTGATAATTTCTCCTTACTTGAATCTCGTTCAGAATCTGAAAAGAGGAGTTCTGGCAATGGTTCAAATAATTCAGACTCAAATCAAGCACCTAATTATAATCAACAAAATCAATCAAATCAGACTTCATACGGAAACAATAATAGTCAAAGCAACAACAACAATAATAATAATAATAATCAATCTAATAATTTGAACAATAATATGGGTGATCCGTTTGCTGATAACTCGAAACCAATAGATATTTCGGATGATGATTTGCCATTCTAGGGGGAATTAAGTTGATTGAAAATTTTAAAGACGAGAAACGCAACGTTTTAACTGTTGTTACAAGAAAACATGCTATTTTTTTGGCAAGACCATTATCAGAAAACAGCGATATGAAATTTGATAAAGAAACTTGGAACAATTTAAAAGAGTTTTTATCTGAGCAAGCAAATCAATGTTGGAAAAATTTCCAACCAAAAGAAGCGACAAACCGAGGTAGTGATTATAGCGAATACTACGACAGAGAGCTTGATAGTAATGGGTATCTATCTATTGGTGATTGTACTCTTTCAATTGATAGGCCAGTTAATGAAGAATTACGTTGCTACAAATTCGATAAGACCAGGATGCAGTCATTCATGTTCGACTTACTAAATAGAATAGGAGATTAATAAAATGACGAAAGTAAAAAAGCTAATAAATTTCGATTTATCAAAAATGTCCAATGGTGGTGTTCAGGAAAAATTTGAACAGGAACTTAAAAAGGTTAGTGAAAATATTCTTGACGAAAATACCGATGCAAAAAAGAAACGTTCGGTCACAATTACTTTGACATATTTACCAAATGATAATAGGGATGCCATTTCTGTGTACTCTGAAGTTAAATCTAAGCTAGTTCCACAGAATGGAGTATCAACTACATTACTTGTTGGTAGAAACGATGATACAGGAGCAATTGAAGCTAATGAATTGAAATCAGGTATCAAAGGACAAACATATATCGATGATAATGGTGATCTTCGTACAGATACCGGTGAAAAGATAGAGAATGTCGAAAATAAAGATAAACAAACTAAAGATTTAAAAGAATCATCAGAACAAGCACAAGTGATTGATTTACAAAAACAAGGTAAAAAGGCATAGGTGATAAGTATGGAAAATTTAACAAGTGAAACAATTGAGAAAATTCAAGAACTAGTAAATGCTGCCAATAGCGGAGATAGATTGGTTCAGATTCAAGGACGTAATTACACATTTAACGATTATGGAGAGCCAAAACCAGTTATTCCTCAGAATCAAAGTAAGGATTCAGTTCAAATTTCAACGTTGTCTGGAATTATTGAATTAATTAAGAATATGAATGAGCGAAAGGACAAACAATTGTTTGTTCAAGTAATATCACCAACTAGAGTTCAAGTGTTTGGTGCCATCGATGAATATGGAAGACGTGAGAAACTAATTGATTCAAAAGCAATGATTCCAGATTTTGGATTTAATCAATATTATGAGGCGGAAACACTAAATATTGCACTGCAATCACGCTTTGCTGAAACAGAAGATCGTGAACTCATTTTAAAGGTAATCGGTAATTTGAAAGAACAACAGGTTCATCAAAGTTCTGACGATGGTGTTAGTCAATCAGTTCAGATTAAAACGGGTATTGCTACTGTCGGAGCCGTTAAGGTTCCTAATCCAGTAACTATGAGACCATATAGAACATTTATTGAAGTTGAACAACCTGAGAGTAAGTTTGTATTCAGAATGCGTGAGGGAATGGAAGCAGCGTTATTTGAAGCTGACGGTGGAGCTTGGAAGAATGAAGCCATGAATAATATCAAGACATACTTAGATGATAATCTCAATGATGAGATTGAATCAGGACATGTAACAGTAATTGCTTAATTCTGTAGGGATGGTGAATTTATTATGAGAAGTAAGGAACTACCAATTGATATTGTTAACTCTTTGTCTAACAGAATTCCAATGGAAGCGTTGATGGACATAAATAAAAGAATGACAGATTGGATGGCTTCTGGTGGTAATGACACTGATGAATATATGTGGCAGCAAGCTAGATATGCTCAAAGGTGGTCCAATCGTTTGAAGAGTATTAGTTAATGGAATATCAGATAGGGGATGAATAAAAATGATTAATCCAATGTTAGGTCTTATATATCAATGCGAGATGGAATATGGCGATATATCTAACATCCCTTTATTCGATGAACGAATGATTAAAATACGAAAATATTTTAACGACGGCAAAGATCCGTTTGAATTTAAATATTATGATTTCGATTTTAGATCAGCTCAACTTATGCTGAATCAAGGAATTGATAAAGAACGAATTGCTAATGAACTGGGTGTTACTGTTACGAGCTTGAATTGCTTGATTCGTATGGGTAACTTGAATAATTCTAAGTGGTTAGAAAATCACAATGAACAGCTTAGTAGAACCGGCACATACAATTTGATTCGGGAACACAAAAAGATTGCTACAGGGACGATAAGAGAACTATCTGAGTTTATGAAAGTTCCAATTGAGAAAATTAGATATTGGAAAAGTGCTAGATACAAAGCTAGACCACATAAAGTAACGTATAAAATTTCAAAAGTTAGTTGAGGATAGACGACATATGACAAAAATAAATGACGCTGTGCTTTGTGGTGGAATGATTCATGGAGAAACCTCAATGAGTGTTAAAGATTTAGTAAAAGCTTTTCCAATTCCACTAACAAAAAAGTTTAATTATGAGGTAAAAGATATGAGCAATGTACGAGTTTTAAAGGGTTGGACAAAAATGGAACGTGAAGAATTAGAAGATGCCGTGTCAGACCATGACTTATTCCATATCTTTGGAGATATTTTTGAATCGAATAGTGGATTCACAGCTTTGAATAATAAGTTGAATTATATCGGAATATATGAAGAAGCTGGCTTTTCAAAAGATATTGCCGATTTTTATACCGGTAAGGCTAAGTTTCCGGACAAGAAATATTATGTTCACTTCATTAAGGATCAGAATGAAGATTATCAAACACAATTTACTAAAGAAGAAGTGTTGGATATCAATCCTAAATATGAACCTTTTATGGAAGTAGTTCCTGAAAATGAACTGGTGGAGGAATAAGCAGATGAATAGCAAACAGTATGAAGCAGTAGTCGAATATCTTAAAAATCTAAGTCCATTTGACGATGATGAACTCAAAGAAGAAGATGCGTATGCAGGCGCTGAGAATATCGATGAAATATTGAAGGAATATGCTGATGAGTAAAAATAAATTCGGTAATAGGATTTAAAATTGCAAAAGGAAGAGTTGGAAAATGACGAAGTTAACTAAAATAGAAAAGGCATATAACAAATGGTGGTTATCTCGATTTGATAGTAATAATTACAAAACCATTTGTTTATATAACGGAAATGAAAAAGTTCAGGAGTACACAACTGCTAATAAAAGGTATAGCGATCAAGAGGATGCTGCAAGTGCGTTTTGGGTCATAGATCGGATGGGACTAAAGGTTACTTGTATAGCAGTTGACGGTAAGAAATTTACACGGTACAAAGGCCGTTTAATCAGGGTGTTGGGATGACAAAAAATACATTAGTCGATTTAAATAATCATTTATTTGAAGAAATGGAACGCCTTAATGACGATTCATTATCCGATGAAGAACTCAATAAAGAAGTTTTAAGAAGTAAAGCTATGACTAATGTTGGGGATAAGATAATTCAAAACGCAAATGTGATGTTGAAGGCAAAGGTTGCATATGATGATATTAACAGTGCTGATTCAAATGGACGTTCACAAATTTTACTAGGTGATGATAAAGATGATAAGGATATTCACGAAAAAACAAAGTGACTTTATTTATCAAAACTATAAAAGTATTAGTAGTCAGCAGCTTGCAAATTTGGTCAATAAAAAATTTGACACAAATTTTACAGCCACACAACTTAGATCATTCAAAGTGCATCATAAATTAAAAAGTGGCTATAACAATTATTTTAAACCTGGGATGATTCCCTGGAATACGGGAACCAAAGGCTTAATGAAAGCTAATAGTGGGAGTAGAAAACCAGTTCCAATCGGTAGCAAATATATGAAGTATGGAAAAGCTTTGATAAAAACCGATACTGGCTGGAAACAATATTCCAGATATGTGTATGAAAAATATCATGACTGTAAATTAAATTCTAATGAACGTATTTATTTTCTTGATGGAAATAATCGGAATTTTTCAAAAAAGAATTTAACCAAAGTTACCAAACAAGAAATTGCCAGAATTCATCATGAAGGTTATTTTTTTAACAATCCAGAATTAAATAAAGCTGGTATTAATATTGTGAGATTAAAAATGAAAGTCAGAGAAATAGATGCTAACGACAGAAAAGATAAATGAATTAATTGGCGTGAATGATTCATGGAAGGCACCAGAGAAGCTGCTATCAACAATATTGAATAAAGATAAACGTATTCAATTATTCAAAGTGTTCCTAAAAAATGAAACGGATATGAGTTTTGACTGGTTTCATATGTATTTTCAAGATGAAGCGGCTGATCGGAAGAAGAAAAAGCAGGACTTTACTCCTCAATCGGTTTCAACAATCATGAATAAGTTAGTTAATACAAAAGACGATAATTATTTTGAACCTGCCGCAGGAACTGGTGGAATTGTGATTGATCATTATTATCAAAAATGTTTAAAGCAAACGCTTTGGGACTATAGACCTAGTGAACATTATCATATTTTAGAAGAACTATCAGATAGAGCGATACCGTTCTTACTTTTTAATTTAGCAATTCGTGGAATGAACGCAACTGTGATTCAAATTGACAGTTTATCCAGAGAAAAATGTAAGGGTATCTTTTTCGTACAAAACGTTAAGAATGATGCATTAAGCTTTAGCGATATAAACATAATGCCTTATTCAGAAGAGGTCAAAAAAGAATTCAATATTAAAAGCTGGAGTGACGAACGCTATCCAGAACATATTGAAAACAAATTGGAGGAAGTATTTGATGCAAAATCAATTGAGCGTATCAAGGAGATTCGCTAATAATGCAGAAATGTATTATAGAGCTGAAGATGGATCAACCAGAAAAATTAGCAGACAGAATTTAATAAAAAAAGTTAGAGGTATGACATTTTATGATTACTATAAATGGTTCATAGCAACTGAAAAAGAAGGCAAAGTTAGAGGCGTTACTTTAGATAAATATCTTGCGTCCTTGGAACAGATTAAAAAAATTGCTCCTGATATGTTACTAATTGATTTAGAAAATAATCGTCAAAATTTGCAGTTTATATTGGATGGTTACGGAAAAACACATCAACGCTTGACCGTTATGGATTTTAGAACTCAAATTGGTGCGGGTTTAGGCTTCGCGGTAGATGATGGATATATTCGAGGATATGCAAAAACCGGAATCGTAATTCACTCTGTCGAAGAAACATGGACCCCTGAACAAAGAGCAGCGGTAAAACAAAAGGTTAAAGCATTTAGTGCTACGCAGTTTAATAAATTTAAGTCTTATATTGACTTCAAGTTGGATGCTATGTTAGATCAAGAACCAATTTATCACGGTGAGGACTATACGAAATCAGCAAAGGGAAGAGGTCAAAGCAGTAGCTATCAGATGTATTACATGCTTTACGCCGTATTAATTCATACAGGGGCTAGATTTGCAGAAGCGTTAGGATTTCGGTACACAGATGTAGAACGTGATTACTTAAATATTTCAAAAACTTGGAATTATAGAAAGCCTGAGGGAGAATTTCAAAATACCAAAAATGTTGGTTCGATACGACACATAACAATTGATGAAACACTTTATTCATTACTAAAAAAATATTATCAGTTTAAAGAAAAGTACGATATTCCCAATGATCCTAGTAGGCCACTTATTAATGAAGGTGTAAGAATATTTAATAGTACGGTTAATAATCAGCTTGAACTTATTGAAAACCATTTAGGATTGCCAAGATTGACTGCACATAAGCTAAGACATAGTTATGCTTCATATTTGCTTTATCAAGATATTCAACCTCAAATTGTTGCTAGACAGCTTGGACATACGGATACGAGTATGCTCTTTAAAGTATATGCTCATATTCTTGAGGAAAAGAAACGAGCATCAGATGAAAAAATCAAAGGGTTGCTGTCTTAGTCAATAACTACTTTTGGTGATAAAGGATTAAAAGCCCGCTGGTTAGTCTTTATGAAAGGATTAGAGGGATGAATATAAAAGACAAACAAAAGCTAAACATGGTTAATTCTAAAATATCCGATTTAACTACAATGGTTAAAGAAAATAAGAACTTTTTGACAGAAAATGTAATGGATAAGTCTACGTTCAGCACATTGTTGAAGACTTTAGAATCTGTAAGTTCTGAATGTAGTATTAAGAATAGAAAATTAGGATATGGCGTACAGGAAGATGATTAAGGAATATCAAAGAACTGAATTAATAAGGGCTGAACAATTTGATGGATCTCAAGAAATGATTAAGAATTATGATCTCCAATTAATTGATTACGATATCAAAGAGACAAGATTCGGTCCGATAGCTATTGAATTGAGTAAAAAGCGACCAAGATATTTTATTAAATCGTTGGAAGAATTTTTAGAACTAAAAATTAGTGATTGGATTGTCACGGGTGCCAATGGTGAACATTGGGCAGTTAGAGATAAAGTATTTAGAAAAAAATATGTAGAAGTTAAATAATGCCAATATCGATATCTGAATTTTTTATTCTGGCTTTTATATTCATTGTCTTAATTGCTTGCTATCAAATCTCTAGGCAAAATAAGTTACTCAGAAAGCAAAATGATGACTTAACAAAAAATTATAATCAAAATGTTAAAGATTATGAGATCGTGGCTAAACAAAACAAACTAATGAAATCTAGTTTTAAAGAAATAATTGGAATAATGAAAAATGTCGGTAACGATCAGGAGAAAGACAGATGATTAGACAACAAATTGTTTTAAAATAGTCTGGATTGTGGGTATACACGTACGATGATGGCAAACTCGTTAAGCTAAAAAGAGCTTATCCAAATAAGGATTGTATTGTAAAGATGGATTCAAATTTTATAAATTAAGTGAGACTGAAGTAAGTATTGATTTTAGAGAGGGAGCTGCAATATTTTTAATTAATTTGAAGCTGCTTTCAATAAAAGACATCGATAATAACAATGGGAAGGGATTACAGGGATGAAAGAAATAAGTTTAACACCAGAATCTATTAAGGAGCTTGCTACTGAAATTATAAATATTAGTGACAAGAAAACAGATAATGAGCGAGGTAAGGAATTACGAAATGTGAAGATTCTCTTGGTGAATTATCGATACTTACAAAATCATCTTGATGTAAAACTTCCTGAGATAGACATAGATGGTGAACTATCTAGAAACCAATTAAGTTTGTATGCGTTGCTTGGATATAGAGAACGTTCCAGAGAAATGATGGAATTCGTTAATGAAGTTCTTGGTAAGTATAAAAAAATATGTATGTCTGGTAATGATGCTGACAAAAGAAAGTTCGGTATTATTGACGGCTTGTATCTAAGTGAGAAGAGAAAGAGTAAGCAGTGGCTATGCGAATATTGGAACATAGACGATTCGACTTTAAGAAGAGATCAGAAAAAAGCATTCGGTGAATTAAAAGTCATGCTGTTTGGGATTGATAGCCTTAATGACATTTCTAGATGAATGCACATTTCATGCACAAAAGACGACGACAAAACCCTAATTTAAAAGCTTATATTAGTATTGTAGATAATTTCGGTAAGGATTATCTATAATACTTTTTTGTAGCACTTTGTTGACCTCCTTTTCTATAATATGTTTTCGATTAGTTAATGCCAAAGCTTAACTCAAGTTTGGACTGAATCAGTTGGGGTTTACAGCAGGGATGACCTCTGTAATTGATGGTTCGATTCCATCCAGTCCATTTTGCTAGCCGTGAAACTTATACCACTATTCGTACGTGGTTGACACCGTGATGATGAGGGGTCAGACGTGATACCGTAAAGGTTAGTAGTAGTGTGATAGTTTAATGGTAAAACACTGACAGTGTCGGCGATGCAGGTTCGAGTCCTGCTCATGCTATTGTGGGAGTGCCAGCTTCCACGTTAAAAGTATTAAATATTTGAGTTCCTCCTTTCGGATATAATTGGGCTGGTTAATCCTAGCCAATATTGTGTAGTAGCCAAGTGGTAAGGCAACAGACTTTGACTCTGTGAGCATAGGTTCAACTCCTATCTGCACAATTGATTGTCGTAAAGCAATCATAAAATATAAAAGAAAGAGCTTTTAGTTCTTTTAATTTGCAAACAACAGCAGTAGTCAGTGGTGAAAAGGGTAACACAGGATGATGAGATAGTGTAAAGGGCTATTGATATGTATATCGCCTCCGTTTGATACGACTCTAACGTAGCGTACGTAGTCGAGAGCGTGGCAAGACAATTCAAACATGCATGGTTCGATTCCATACCTGACGATGGTTCCAAAATAATATATAGGTGGAGAAACCCTATATTTACTAGAAAACACTATCTTAATCGATGGTGTTTTTATATAATCTTCTTGAGAAACTTTTCAGGAGGAAATTAATGGTAGTATACTCGGAGATATCTAATATGCTTAAAGACATTTCAAAAATTGCAAAGAAAATCAATGATTCAGAATTGAATTCTTCAATTATTGAACTTCAAGGACAAGTAATGGATTTATATAATGAAAACATTGAATTAGTTCATGATGTTGCTACATTAAAGAAAGAAAGAGATATTACAAAACAAGTAGCATTTGGTAAAAATGGATACGTATTTGTCAGTGATGACGGACCATATTGTCCCGGTTGTTATGGAAGTAAAAACAATCTTGTTAGATTAACCCCGGATGGAAGTTCAAGACATTATTATAAATGTTCTAGTTGTAAATCAACATTTGATGTTCCTGCATCATAAAGATTTGCCTATTTGAATTTGTAACCACTTCTTTCAAGATTGAAATTATTTATTGAATCATATAAAAAATAGGATATATATATGATTGATAGTCTGACAATTTATTTGTTAGTTGATTTTATTACAGTGCTAATAATATCGATATTAATTACTAAATACTTTAAAGATAAATAATTAGAGGTCACATCAAACGATGTGGTCTTTTTATTTACAAAAAAGCCACGATAAAAGTTGTAGCAATTTAAGCGTTCAATTTAGATTTTAAAGCATCGGAAAAGTTAACATCAACATAGATAGTTATGTATCGGTTGGAAGGTTGGTATCTTATTAGTTTCCTTAGCTAATAAAATTGGTTCGATTCCAGTAGCCGAAATAGATTGGAGGTATGTCAATGAACAGACTACAAAAGAAACACATCAAGGAATATCTTGATGAGAACAGGATGAGCATGGATGAGATACAGCAAGCCTTCCTTGACTCATTCACAATGAATCAAGTATCTAATGAGGAAGCTGCTGCTCTGTTTGTATCACTGATGCGCAACATGCTACTCATGCCACACAACGCTGCTCAACTGGAAGAGTTGGATATTGATCCTAAGAAGCTGAGTGTTGACGCCATCACTGAACTAATAGGTGTATGGGCTAAAGAGTATATCAAAGGTATGAAGAAGTAACATGAACTTAATGACTGATGACATGTTACATAAACTAAGAGACTGGATTGCTAATGATGATGTGATTAAGTTCTATCACACAAGAGAGTGGCAACGAGTGAGATCGGCAAGGCTGAAGTTAGATCATGAAGAGTGTCAGGTATGCAAGACACAAGGCAAGCATACACATGCTACTACTGTTCATCACATCAAACATGTTCGTGATTATCCTTTACAAGCATTAAGTTTAAGTAACACCGAGACGATATGCAGGGTACATCATAATCAGGAGCATCCAGAAAAGTTAGAAGCATTTCATAAAGACAAATTTGAGAATGAAGAACGTTGGTAGCACCCCCCCGGTCAAACCAAACGGCAAATCCCTTGGGGAGACAAACAACGGGATAGGGTGAAGACTTAACAAATTTATTGATTCTCACATGAGAGGGGGGTGTATTAAAAATTGTGGTTGGAAAGAAGGCAATAAATGCTAAGCATTTGAGAGAATCGTTGCAAAATCAACTAAAATCCATGGAAGCTGATACACCTCATTTTGAGGATTTGGTAAATGATTATGTTAGTTTTTTTGATATAAAAAATGACTTAATTAAAGATATTAAAGCTCGTGGTGTATCAATTGAGTGGAAAAACGGTGACAAACAACATGGTTTTAAAAAGAATGACTCGATATCAGAGCTAGTAAAAGTTAATGCACAGATGTTAAAAATATTACAGCAACTACATATTGAAACGATTGAAGGTGAGCCTGAAGAAGATGACGATTTCTAAAGTAAAATATCATCCTGCTATCGATGAATACATGAATGGTGTTTTATCTGGTAAGATCGTTGCCTGTAAAGAACAAATCCAATTAATGCACTTTCTAATTGATAAATTGGCTGATCTACATGCTGTTTTAAGAACTGATTTGATAGATGCGGCCTTGGAGAATATTGAAAAACATTTTGTATGGAAACTTCTTCCATGGGAAAAATTTATTTTGGCCTTTGTACATGGAGCATTTTATGATGATGGAAGCTTAATGTTTGATGAATTTCTAGTTCTGTTAGGTCGTGGTGGTGGTAAGACTGGTTTCATGTCAGTTGAAGAGTGGTTACTAGCTAGTAAGCAAGGTATTAGAAATTATGATGTTGATATTGTAGCTACTTCTGAAGAACAAGCCACTACTTCTTTTAATGAAATTTGGGATTTGCTTGATAGTAATCCACGTAAATATAAAAAATATTTTCAGTGGACTAAAAAGCTAATTAAATATAAAAAAACTAATTCTAAAATAAAATACCGAACTAGCAACGCTAATACTAAAGATGGTGGGCGACCTGGTGCGGTATTTTTTGATGAAATTCACGCTTATAAAGATGAAGAAACTATCAACGTTTTTACTTCCGGACTTGGTAAGAAACCTTATCCACGTAGATTTTACATGACCACTGATGGATATAATCGTGAGGGCTTCTTGGACAATTTGAAAGATGAGAGTGAGATGGTTCTTGCTGGCGAACGTCCTAAGCGAAGAATGTTTCCGTTCATTTGTAAGCTTGATAGTCCTGATGAATGGGAAGATGAAACAATGTGGGAAAAAGCTAATCCATCATTGATTTATTTTCCAACGTTAAAACAAGAAATGGAATCAGAGTTTGAAAAAGCTCATGATCGAGATCAGGCACGTATCGAATTTATGACTAAGCGGATGAATATTCCAGCAAGTAAGGCACAATCACCTGTTGCCAGTTGGGATAACATCAAGGCAACTAACCAAACTACTCCAGATTTACGTGGTAGAAGTTGTATTGTGGGAATTGATTTTTCTGACACAATGGATTTCTGTGGTATAGGTTTGTTATTTAAAATTGGGAATAAATATTACTGGAAACACCACTCACTGATTAACTACAAAGCACTGGAACATAGGAAGTACAAAGTTCCACTAGATGTAGCAAAAGAAAAAGGATTTATTAAAATTATTGACGACGAAACCAACCGGCCTAAGTACGTAGTTGATTGGATATTGGAACAAGCAAAATATTATGACATCAAGGATATTGCAGCCGATACGTTTAGACGAAATTACTTACAGCAAGAGTTTACTAATAATGGTTTTGGCGAACTATTAGCAGCAAGAACCGGTATCAAAACACATACTGATCTGGAAAATACGATTGATGATTTGTTTGCTTATCATAATATTGTTTATGTTGATGATGACTTTATGATGCGCTGGTATACAAATAACGTTTATAAAGATCGTGATAGCAGAGGAAATATTGAATATAAAAAAATTGAACCAAAGCTAAGAAAAACAGATGGGTTCTTTGCGTTTCTAAATGCATTCCAATTTAGAGATAAACTAGATGTTCCGGTTGCTACATATCACAGAACATTAAGAACTCATACTTACTAGAAAGGAGGTGAGCGGTTGGGATTTTTTGATTTATTTAAAAATAATGAACCAGTTAGAGTTACTGAGTCACAACAAGCCATAGACCTACGAAAAAAGCAGTATAAGTTGTTTGAAGATTACATTAATTCTTCGACAACTAATACTGCTTTTAAGTTATATGCAATTCAGCTGTGTATTAATCGAATTGCTAATGCTTTAGTGAAATGTGATTTTCAAACCTTTAAGAAGGGCGAAAGATTTCAAGGGGATGTTTGGTATCAATTAAACATTGAGCCTAATCAAAATCAAAATGCAGCTGATTTTTGGAATAAAGTTATTTATCAGATGGTAATGAACGAAGATGGAGCCTTAGTTATTCAATCAAGAGTTGACGGATCATTGATAGTAGCAGATGATTTTACGTTTCATGAATATGCTTTTAAACCAAATATTTACTCAAATATTTTAGTTAATAACTATTCTATGAACAGTAGTTTTTTGGAAAATGAAGTATTTCATTTGAAACTGAATAACTCAAAAGTTAAATCTTTGTTTGACGGTATCTTTGAGCAGTACGGCTCATTGCTGAATGGCGCAATTAAAAACTATAACAGGAGTAATGCGATTAAGTACGCTTTGAATATTGATTCCACATTTGACCAATTAAAACAGAAACCGGTTATTGATGAGAATGGTACTCAAGTTACTGATGAGAACGGTACTCCGTTAACTGAATATGACACTGTTATTGATGATTTGTTTGGTGAACGTTTAAAAGGGGTCTTTAGTGATAAAGATTCAGTTACACCTTTAGAATCTGGTTTAACGCTTAATGATTTGAATTCAACTGGTAACAGTAAGTCCTCAGGCAGTGCTGCTAACAAAACCACTAGAGATATTTCAGCAATGGTCAGTGACATTGTAGATATGTCAGCTGATGCTTTTATGATTCCTCGTGGATTGTTAAAAGGTGATACAGCTGACATTGACGGAATGACCGATAACTTTATCTCATTCTGTATCAATCCGATAGCTGAACAAATTGAAGATGAAATCAATCGAAAAATGTTTGGTCAAAAGAATGTTTCCAAAAGAACATACTGCAAGATTAGAACTGATAAGATTAGAAATTACGATCTCACTAAGATTGCTAATTCTGCTGAATTGATTAGTCGTATTGGTGTTTGGTCTGTTAATGACATTTTGAATTTTATGGATTATGAACCAATCAAGGAAGATTGGGCTGATAAACATATTATTAGTAAGAATTACAGTCTGGTTGAAGATGATTTGAAGGGTGGTGAGAATAATAATGACGAAGGAAATGAAAATGAAAAAGATTAAAACTGTTTTTAATTTAGTACAAAATGAAAATGAACCTGCAAGACTAAATTTATATGGGTTCATTGGTCAAACATTTTGGAATGAAGATGAGCAATCAATTACTGCTAAAGCAGTTGCAAAAGCCTTATCAGAAATTGATAGTGATGAAGTCGATGTTCATATTAATTCTTATGGCGGTATAGCATTCGAGGGTATCGGTATTTACAACCAACTTAAGCAATCAAATAAAAAAATTAATATTTATATTGATGCAATCGCTGCAAGTGCCGCATCAGTCATTGCAATGGCTGGCGACACTATTTTTATGCCAGAAAATGCTCAGATTATGGTACATCATGCTGCTACAGATGTTTATGGAAATGTGGAAGAATTAACCAAGGCCATTCAAGGATTGAATGCTATGGATGAATCCATGATTAAGACATATGAAACAAGATTCGTTGGCACAGAAGAAGAATTAATCAAGCTGATGGATGATGAAACATATCTGAATGCTGAGGAAGCTATTGCCTTGGGATTTGCAGATGAAATTGTTGATTCAGCAGCAAATGATGACGAGGATTCTACTGAAGAAAATGTTAAACAATCATTATTTGCTAAGTATTCAGGTAATCAAATGGTTGCTAGAAAAAATTCTAGAATTACATCAGCTCAAATTACATCAAATGGAATTCAATATGAAGAAAAAGTACCTATTGAAGACAATCATGAGACAACAGCCGAATCAATGGCTAGTAAATTTGCTAAATTTATTGCGGAAGAAGGAAATTAATAAATGAAAAATCCAGATTTAAATACACAAGAAGTAAAAGATGCACGTATTGCTATGTTTAAGGCAATGCGTGATGGTGATGACAATGCTCAAGAAGAGGCGTTTGGAGAGTTTGCAACATCTTTACAAAATTCAATCGGTGCTACTGCTATGAAGCATGTTCAACAAATGAATACAGAAATGAATGATGAAAAGATTCTTGAAACACGTGGAATTCGTAGACCGATGACCTCCAACGAACGAAAGTTCTTTGCGGATGCTGCTAAAAAACAATCATTCGAAAATTTAGATGAAACACTTCCTGAAACAGTAGTTGAGGACGTATTATCACGTATTAAGGAAGACCATCCATTGCTAGCAGCTATTGATACTCAAAATGTGACAGCCTTGATGAAATTAATTTATGCTGATCCTACTAAGAAAACAGCATTCTGGGGCACAGTACCATCAGACATTAAACAAATCTTGTTAGATGGATTTAAAACATTATCACTAGAATCAAGCAAACTATCTGGATTTCTTGCCATTCCTAAAGGATTCTTCAAGCTTGGACCTGCATATTTGTCTGAGTATGTAACAACATTTTTAGAGGAAACCATGAGTGCAACGCTTGAAACAGCAGTTGTTCAAGGAAATGGGAAACTTCAACCAATTGGTATGATTAAGAAATTAAGTGGTGCCGTTGACGGAGTTTATAAAGATAAGGAAACAGTTGCTGTAAATGATTTGAAGCCATTGTCATTAGCTGGAATTCATGCAGCTTTAACAAAGGCCAAGACAGCTAATGGACCAATTTCAGTTATGGTTAACCCTATGACATACTGGTCAAAGCTATTCCCACAATTGGCTGTTAATGATGCTGACAACAACTGGCATTTAATTACTTTGCCAACTGGAGATACAATTATTCAATCATATGCAGTTCCAGAGGATAGATTAATTTTTGGATTTACAAAAAATTATGTATTAGGTGTTTCGGGTTCTGTTGAGTTTAATCAATACGATCAAACCTTAGCAATCGAAGACATGTATTTATTCATTGCTAAGTTTTTTGGTATGGGTGTTGCCAAGAATCAAAATGCATTCTTTGTTGCTGATATTTCAGGTATGGAAGGCGCTAAGGTTCCAGAACTTGAAGGAGATCCAGATGTACATAAAGCCGGTAAAATTGGTGATGTAACGGAAGAAGGCTCTTTTGATTCAAAGGGAACAACTAAGCCTACGACAGATCAAACTGTAGCTGAAATTAAAGCGTGGCTAGATAATCAAAAGATTGATTACACAGGGAAGACATCCAAGGATGACCTATTATCCTTAGTCCCAGCTGAATAGCTTGTGGAGGTAATTAATGGATTATAGAGTAGACGATAAGTTGCTAACACAAGTAAAGAGTGAACTTCAAATTACCTTTACTGAACGTGACGACAGCTTGAGAAAAGCTATCCAACGAGGGATGGCGTTTATTTCCAGTCGAGTTGGACCGGTTAAATTTGTGGGTGATACAGAAACAGAGATTGTAGCAAATGATTTGCTAATGAATTACTGTCGCTATTATTGGGATGGCTATCGACAGATGTTTCCGATTGATTATCAAAGCGATATCCTACATCTTCAAATTCTAAATGGTTCATCTAGGAGGTCTTTCAATGAAGCGAAGGCTGACTAATTTTACCGATGGTGTTTTACACTACGGAACAATAAAAACTAAGCGTAACGAACTGAAAGAGAAAATTGGCTTCGATTTAATCGAAGCTGGATTTCTCTTTTTTGATTACAAACAAATCCGTCAAGAAGATGAAGAATTATTCGATTCTGGAAAGGATCAAACATCTAATTTAAAGGTTGAAACTTTTTTTGTTCCAGGAATCGATAAAAACATTCAAAAAGTAGCTATCAATGATGATTACTATGAAATTGAATACATCGATTTGTCCACGGATAGACAAAAAATGTTCTGGTATTTAACTAAGGAAGGAAACCTAAATGAAATTTAATGACACATTAAATCTTGATGAATTCATTGAAATTATGAATGCACAGGCTTATCCACTTTTTGATACCTCTTTAGGAAAAGACGAAATTGTTTCAAATAAATCCTTCTTTGTTTATTCAAAGAAGGGTGCTATCAGACCTTCGGATAACGATAGAAATCAATTTCTGAAGGATTTCACATTATCATTTGTCACACGTGATAGTTCAACAATCAATGTCTTGTCGCTTGCTGAAAGTCTTAAAAAAGCTAGATTACGCTTCACAGGCTCTGAAGTGGAAAATGGTAAGTTTACTGATAGCAACGAAGAGGCCGAGATGACCACTCTTAATTTTGTTCATGTAATCAAAGTAGGTGAGTGGTAATAATGGCAGAATATTTCTTAAATTATGATAAATCTCAAGCTATTCAAAATGAAATGGCTAAAATTCCTGATAAGGCTGAGAATGCTGTTAACAAAGTTGTGCATAACTTTGGGGCAAAGGAAGCTATTCAAGACATCATAAAATTTATGCCAGTATCAAATCGGGATAAGAAACATGCTAAGACATCTAATTCACTGAAATTGGACATGCTGAATTTGGGATTTAGAATTTATGCTCGTGGCGGTGCAGCAAAGAATAAGGGTAGTTTCGGCTACCTGGTATTTCCTAATGATGGTATTGGACCGCATAATTTCATTGACCAAAGGTTCTTTGAACAAGGTGGGGATGCTGCATCAAATAAAATATTTAACAAAGTAATGGAAGCATTGGAAGATGCTTTACAACTCTAAGGAGAAAATAAATGGCTGAAGAATATACAACTTTTGATGAATACAAAGTAACTGATGCTGCTATTAAGTGGCTTGAGGATAATAAGTACATTACACCTGCGGTTAAGCTGGGATGTACAGGAAAACTTGAAATTGAAACAACTTTAAAAACGGTTGTTAAAAAATGTGAAGGTGACACGGTTAGATCCGTTGATATTCCTACACAACTAAAATGTAAATTTACTGGACATATGCCAGTCGAAAATTTGCGTAAAGTTTGGGGATTGAAGACAGACGGGTTAAAAAAGGGCGTATATGCCTATGGAACAGATTCACGTCAAGGTCGTGGAATTATGTCCTTTAAGGTTCTTGACTTGGACGAAGTGATGGCAATGCTACGTGCGTTTCCTAATATGCAATTTTCAGGTGGTATGACTTGGGAATTAGAAAACGGCGGTGAAGAAATTGCCGAAATAGAGCAAGAATTTATTGCTATGAAAGACGATAATAACAAATTTTTCTACGAAGCACTTCAAAGTGAAGTTGATACAGACGTAGCAGATAAATGGTTGACAGACTTTACACCAGACTTAGTAAAGGCCGTAGCACCAGCATCTTCTACAACAACATCAAAATAATAAAGAGGTTTTAAGATGATTGATGAAATTACACTAAATAATGGCGAAAAAGTAAGAATTAAGCCAAAAATTTCAATTAAAGCATTAAGAGTTTTTCAGGATAAAGGGCTCTTGCCAGAATCCCTATTACAAGCCTTTGTTGGTGCAGATAAGGAACCTAAAAAAATGGAGCCTTATCTTATTAATTCAACTTGGATTGCTTATTTGAATGCCAATCCTGATACGAAGATGAGCCAAGATGATTTTGAAGATAAATTGGATTTGGACTTTGAACAATCAGGTAAGATTCTAACCGAGATGATTAGCGGTTCGGCCAAAGCAGATGCTAGATTTGCTAATGGATTTAAACGTTCAACAAAAAAAGGAAACGGCAAGGACAGGAAAAGAAAGCACCGAAAATAATTATTGACGACGTAGAAGATTTATTTAGCTTCTACGTTTTTTTTATAGGAATTGAGCCTGAAATTGCCGAAAATTGGCCAATTAGCAGTTTGAACAAATTGGCAATTAATAAAGTTGAAGTAGAAAATTATTTAAATTCATAAATTAGAAGGGAGGTTATTTAAGGGCAAACGGAAAAGAGATTCAACTTGAATATAAGGTAATTAATCAGCAATTCAAATCTGCTATTAAAGAAAATAGTAACGCAATGACTTCCTTAAATAAGCAGTTTGCATTGCAAAAAGAGCAAATGCGAAACACTTCTAGTGAGTCGGAAAAGCTCGATGCTAGCCTAACTAAGCTAAATAGCCAATATGAGCTAGCTAAGAGTAAGACTCAGATCACATCTGAAGCTCTAGAAAATGTTAAGAGAGTTACGGGTGAGAATTCTGAAGAAACCCGTCTTTGGACAAACAAATTATTAACCGCCGAGAAACAAGAAGAATCTTTAAAAAATAGAATTACCGCAACCAATGAGAAATTAAATGAGGCTAAGAAAGCTGAAAGTGAAGCGGCTCAAGCATCTCAAAAAAGGCAGGCCACTTTAAAATCACTTGCATCGGAACAAAAATCTCTTGAGACATCTTCTAGTAATCTTTCAAAGGAATATCAACTGGAAGTAGCACAACTTGGGAATAATGCTAAGGCCAGTGATAAGGCTAGATTAGCAAAGCAATACTATGCAAAACAGGAACAAGCTACGGCTGAACAGGTTAAGAATTTAGAGAAACAACTTGAATTGGCCAAAAAAGAATATGGTGAAAATTCTCAGCAAGTACAAGATTTAAATGGCAAGTTATTAGAGGCTAAGAAGGCTAACCAAGACTTTGCTAATTCTTATGCCGACTCTACTAATAAGATGAAGAATTTTGGATCAGCAATGACTAACGCCGGAGATAAATTGAAATCTGTCGGTAAGGGTATGACAGTTGGTGTAACTGCACCTATTGTTGCTGGTGTTGCCGCTTCGGTTAAAGCTGCTAGTGATTTTGATAGTGCATTTACAGGCGTTAAGAAAACTGTTGATGAGGTAAAAGATTCTAACGGCAAAGTCAAAATATCTTATAAAGATTTAGAGACTGGCATTAGAAACATGGCCAAAACGATTCCAGCCACTACAACAGAAATTTCTCATGTTGCTGAAGCGGCTGGACAATTAGGAATTAAAACACCTAATGTTTTAGGCTTTACCAGAACAATGATTGACATGGGACAAGCAACCAATATGTCATCAGAAGATGCTGCTACTGCACTAGCTAAATTGGCCAACATCACTGGTATGCCACAAAAGAATTTTGATCGTTTAGGTTCGGCAATCGTTAACTTAGGTAATAACATGGCTACGACCGAATCCGATATCGTTGATATGTCATTGAGACTTGCCGGTACTGGTCATCAGGTTGGATTAACTGAATCGCAAATCACTGGTTTGGCAGCTGCTATGTCATCTGTTGGTATTCAAGCTGAAGCCGGTGGTGGCGCAATGTCTCGTGTCATGCAAAAAATTAATACTTCCGTGGCTAGTGGCGATAAGACCTTAGGACAATTCGCCAAAGTCTCAGGAATGTCATCATCACAATTCAAGCAACATTGGAAGAGTGATGCTTCCGGAGCAATTGTTTCATTTGTTAAAGGACTTGGTAAAGCCAAAGCTAGTGGTAAAGATGTCACCTCAATGCTAAAAGATATGGGAATTAATTCGACACAAGAAATCGATACTATGTTACGTCTTTCTGGTGCCGGAGATACTTTATCTAAAGCTTTGAAGATTTCAGGTGATGGTTGGAAACAGAATACCGCTTTGACACAGGAAGCTGAGAAACGCTATTCAACTTTCAGTTCCAAACTGAAGATTGTTAAGAACAAGGTTTCTGATTTAGGTATCGAATTCGGTGGTCCTTTGATGGATGCACTAAGTAATGTGTTGGATGGTTTAGAACCGGTATTCAAAGTGTTAGAAAATATTGCCAAGGCATTCAACAATGCAAGCCCAGAAACACAGCAATTTATTATGGCAATAGCCGGTGTTGCTGCTGCAATAGGGCCATTATTAGTAACTATTGGTTCGGTAATTAGTGCCATAGGTGCAATAGCCAACGCATTAAAAGGCATAAAATTGGCAACGGCCTTAATGACCGGTGGTATAGGCGCAATTATAGCAATCATAGCTGTTTTGGTGCTGTATATAGTTACTCATTGGGATCAAATAAAAGCTAAAACTGAAGAAGTTTGGAATGCAATTTCTACAACAATTTCAAACGTCTGGAATTCGATAGCTACAGCGACATCTAATATTTGGAACTCAATCACTTCATATCTATCAAATCTGTGGTCAGGTACCGTTTCAACAGCAAGTAGTATATGGAACGGATTGGGTAGCTTCTTTAGTGGACTTTGGACATCAATAAGTACAGCAGCAAGTAGTATATGGAACTCAATTACCTCGTACCTATCAAATCTATGGACAAGTACCGTCTCGATGGCTTCAAGCATATGGAATGGATTAGGAAACTTCTTTAGTAATTTATGGACATCGATAAGTACAACAGCAAGCAGTATTTGGAATTCAATTACCACTTATTTATCAGGATTATGGACAAATATTGTATCAATCGCATCGAGTATATGGACTGGATTAGTCAGCGTAATCACTGTTATTTTTATGACAATTCAGTCTGTCATTCAAGGTGTATGGCTATTTATAACTTCTTGGTTACAGTGGGCTTGGCAAGCAATCGTTGCTTTAACAGCACCAATATGGCAACCATTAGTAGAATTCTTTAGTCAAATGTGGCAAATTATTTCTACCACAGCCCAAAGTGTATGGACATTCATAACTAATACCTTGAGTATTATTTGGACGACTATAGTTACTACGGCACAAACGATTTTCAACGCATTAAGTAGTTTCTTTACCACGATTTGGAATGCTATTTCTACTGTATTTATAACGGTAACTTCTGCAATAGAAAGTAGAGTTGTGACTATCTGGCAAGCAATTGTTAGTGTTACAACGAGCGTTTTTAACAGCATAAAAAATATTATTACAAGCATTTGGCAAGCCATTGTTTCGGTAACGACTTCGGTACTTAATTCTATTAGTTCAGCAGTCTCAGCCGGATGGAATGCAGTCAAATCAGTAACAGTTTTGGTGATGAATGCGATTAAATCGGCGGTTTCAGCTGGATGGAATGCAGTCAAATCCGTGACAACTTCGGTGATGAATGCTATCAAATCAGCAGTTTCAGCAGCTTGGAATGGAATCAAATCCGTAACAACTTCGGTGATGAATGGAATCAAATCGGCGGTTTCAGCTGGATGGAATGCCGTTAAATCTGTAACATTGTCTGTTTTAAACGGAGTTAAATCGACAGTATCCAGCATTTGGAATGGAATCAAATCAACAATTTCAAGTGTCGTTAATGCAATTAAATCATTAGTAAGTAACGCTTGGAACAATATCAAATCAGTAACATCAAGCGTTTGGAATGGAATCAAGTCAGCAATGGTTGGTCCAGTTCAAGCCGCTAAATCGACTATTTCTGGAATTGTTAACGCAATAAAAGGATTTTTCTCGGGAATGCACCTTAGAATTCCTAAGATTAGCTTGCCACCATTGCCACACTTTCATTTATCCGGAAAGTTTAGCTTGAAACCACCATCAGTACCACACTTGTCTGTAAGGTGGAATGCTATTGGTGGAATCATGAAAGCACCAACGATTTTTGGAATGAACGGTGGAAACCTTCAGGGTGGTGGTGAAGCCGGACCCGAAGCAATTCTTCCATTAAATTATAAAAATCTATCTGCAATTGGTAATCAGATTGTACAAGCTACAAATGAAAGAATTAACAGACCCGTCACACAGAATGTTCAAATGACTTTCTACAATACAGTTAGAGATAACGAAGATGTTGATAGAATATTTGAACGTGCTGATTCGTGGATGGGAAATCAAAGTAATAAATCCAGTTTTGGAGTTAGGGGGAATGCATAGTGAGTTTGCATATTGTTGTCGACGGAGTTTTTGATTCAGATATGTTACTAGCGGTTGCAGATCGTCCCAAAATTTCAAATCCAGATTTTGAGTATGAATCAGAATATGTCGAAGGACGAAACGGAAGTTTGAATCGTCTCAAGTACATTAAGGATGTGACGCAAAAGGTTCAATTTAATATTTTGGAGAATTTTAATGTCAAAAAAAAGCTACGACACATAAAGTCGTGGCTTTTCAATTGTCAGAAGATTTATTTTAGTGATGACATAGTTTATAGAAAAGTTAAACGGGTTCAAATAGGCGACATTGATAATGAAATCGCTGAGTACGGTTCATTTGAAGTTTCATTTATTTGTGATCCTTTTGAATATCTACGTGATGAACGTGAAATTACGGTAGAGAAATCTGGAACCATTTATAACCACGGAACTGTATTTTCATTGCCAAAAATGGAAATATTGGAGAGCGGTCAGGGGACGATTACGATTAATGGTTCACCTGTAAAGCTGAACTTGGCCGTAGAACACGCCTATATGGACTCCGAAATTCAAGAAATTTACAAAGATGACAAGAATTTAGGCTTATCGATGATAGGCGATTTTCCTAAGTTAAACCCTGGTAAAAACACGATTGAAATTAGTGGTGGATTGAACTCGATAAAAATTAAAGTAAGGGAGAGATATTTATGATTAGACTCTTTCCTGAAAATGCTACTGAAGAACAATTCAAAACTAATGGGATTGCTGTTCTTGATAATGGAGTTAAATCTAATTCCGTCGAGTGGACAAAAAATGGAATGTACAGTTTTGACTTTGATTATTTTAGTAGTGCCAAGTTTAGCAGCTTAATCAAGGGTGACATGATAGTTATTGCACCGACACCTCTTGGAGACCAACCATTTAGAATTCATAAAGTAACTGAGCAAATTGGATTCACAAAAGTAGAGTGCTATCACATTTTCTATGACCTAGCTTCAAATTTAATTGAGGACTCTAATTTTGTTAAATCCACTGGTAAAGCATTGATGGCAAGATTCAATGCAGCATTTCAGTATTCGACTAAATTTAGATTTAGTTCTGATATTGAAGATGTTACTAATTGCCGAATGGTCAGAATGAATCCAGTTCAGGCGCTTCTAGATACATCAAAAAGTAATACTTTTATCAACCGTTGGGGTGGAACTATTTATCGTGACGGTTATGATGTGAAAATGCTGAAAGCAGTTGGTGAAGATAGAGGTTTCCGAATAAATCATGGCAAGAATTTAACAGGATACGATCATCAAATCGATTGGGAACCTATGGCAACAAGAATAATGCCCATTGGGTTTGATGGTTTAATGCTTCCTGAAAAGTACGTCGATAGTCCCTTGATTGATAAGTATGAAAATGTACGAATCAAGACGGTAGATTATCAGGATGTTAAAGCTCAAGATGCAAATTCCACTTTGAACCAAGATGGTGCGGTTCCGAAAGAGCAAGCCTATGAGCAGTTAAGAAATCTTGCTAAAAAAGAGTTTGAAAAGAATGATGCTGATAAGCCAACAATTAATATCAAAATTCAGTTTAAAAATCTAGGCGATACAAGAGAGTATATTCAGTTCAAAAAGTTGGTAGACGTTCGCCCATTTGATGTCGTTCATGTTCAATTAAATGATTTTGACATTAAAGATAGCATCGTCAGCTATAAATTTGATGCTTTAACTCAGGAATATACCGAAATCGAATTGGGAACCATTACTAGAACCGGACTATCCGACAAAGCTAATAATACTGAAGCAAGTATTAACGACGTTAAAGATGGTATGGACAATATTCAAGGTGATTTGGATAATACCAAAAACGATTTAGAAAACAGTAAAAGTGAATTGAAAGATATCCGTTCTGATCTGCATGATTATGATGCTCACATAGATGATTTGACATCACAAATTGATGATAATCGGGATAATATTTTTAACTATATTAACCGTCCTGGTAACGGGGTAATCAAATTTAGCCCTGATCGTGATAATGCGACAGACATGACAATTGAAAGTAGCGCTGGGAGTAGATTTAGATTAAACAGCTACGGCATTTCATATGATGGTTCAGGTAAAACAGCCATGGATAGTCGTGGATATATCTATGCAGATAATTTCATAGGTCACAGTATGAGCAGTGTCTATATGGAAGGTGGAGAGCTTCATGGCGCCCGAATTACAGGCGATACTTCAATTGATTTAGCTGGAGATAATGGAAATGTCGTTTCTCTTTCTGGCTACGGAATGACATCACCAAGAGCAACTATTTGGCAACTTGATGGAGTTCAAAAAATGAACATTGTAAATGGCGGATATTTAATGGTTGGTGGAGCTAATCTTTGGGGTGATGGTACCGGAAGATTATTTGTTGGACCAACAGGCAACGTGTCAGCATCACTAAGGATACTAAATCAATCAGATCTTTAAGGAGATTAACATGGAAAAAAAGGAAAAGACGTTTGGCCAAAAAATGATTGAAAATTTGACTTATAAAATTGCAAATCTCGAAAGAGATAATTCTGCACTTTTCGTGGAAAATCAAGATTTGAGAATTGAAAATGCAAAGTTGAAATCGAGTAAGGGGGTAAAGAAATAAATGTATATCTACATAAAGACTGATAAACGTGGAGTTGTCACTGATTTTGAACACAATTCAGATGCCACAGAAGATGATTGGCCAATGAATTTTTATGACTTCTCTACTACTAATCCCGATTTGGAAAAAGAGGGTTACATTAAGACGTATTTGGGTGACGGAGAGTACAAAATGTTTGAGGATTATCACGATCTTTATACATACTCTGAACATTCTCTACACCAGCCTTTTAATATCCCACAACCAAGTACAGCAATTTTGCAAACTCAACTTGGTGCTGTAGCAGCAGAAGGACAAAAAAATGGCAGTGATCTCAATGAAGTGAAGTCACTGCTGAAAGAAATTTTAGAAAAGGAGTGATTTAATGACGGTTAAAAAAATCACACTCAACACAGAGAAAAAAACACCGATTTATGAGTACCCGATTACTCTACGTCAAGGAGATACATCAATTCAGATTCCTGTTGATCTTGAGGAGGATTTTAGTGAAAAGGATTTAACGAAAACTAAATTAGGATTCTATTCAGATAAACCAGATGCAACAACGATTGAAGATGATGAACAAAGTCATTTTCAAATTGGTGCTGATAAGAAGTCATTTACGTATACGTTTCCTGATGAACTAACTGATGCCTCAGGATCAACAACCAATACGTACTTTAAGATTGGTAATGATTCTACCTCCAACTTCTATATCCATATTTTGACCAAAGCCGGCATGGAGAAACTGGAGTCGGGAGATTATATTTCTAAAGTTGATAGAATATTTAACCATGTTATGTCGGATTACACTGCTATCAATGACCTTGCTGAAACCGGTAAAGGAACATTTGATACAGCATTAGCGGCTTCTAAAAAACAAATGAAAGATTTAATGGATAATCTTAATGCTAAATATGTTCAGTTTATTAACTCCAAGACCACTGAATTTAAAACTTATTTAGCTAATCTGGACAAGCAAGCAGCTGATGTTAAAAATAAATATACCGCTTTGAAAACTCAACTAGATGCCTTAGAAGTTCCTGAAATTGGAACTAGAAACTATCTTTTAAATTCATTAAAGGAAGTTTTTTATGCCGGTCAAAATATACAAAATCAAGTAATTTATCCTTGGACCTTTTCTTTTGGACAAATAAGTGGAAATGCTGTTGTTAATCAAATAGCTACTTTCAGTGTAGATTGGAGGGTAGATAAGGTAACTACTACTGGGTATATGGTTCCTCAAGTAAATGCAAAACCTTGGCAGATAAATGGAGAAAATCAAATTAAACCAACAGCTGAAAAAATGTCAGGGCACTATACTTATACATTTAGAATTACTGAGGATTTGAGCAATTCGTTATCGACAATGTTAGGGTTTCAAGTTAACTACATTGATGGAACCATTAGGTTTAAAAATGCTCAATTAAAACTCAGTAACGTTGAAACAGATTTGACCATTGCTCAAGAAGATTTTTTAAATGACACATATAATTTGCTTCCAGACTCTAAAGAAATGACTTCTTGGGTTAAAAAAATGACCTCAGTTGAGCTTCAACAAGATACTGATGGATACAATATGATTCACATGTTTGGAAATTATTCATCATACTATACAGTCGTCTCACTAAAAAAGGGAAAAGAGTATACCTTTAGTGGTGATTTTAAGATGTACAATAATGGGCCAATATCACTTGTTTTTTATATAAGTGATTTGGACAATCCTGATAGTGATGTTCAAGGGATAATAATTTCAGATGTTGGAGTTAAGTCGTGGACTAGAATGTCAGTAACCTTTGAAAATAAATATATGATTCAAAACGCTATGGTGAGGGTAGAGGCTCATGGAAATTGGGAAGGAATTGGAGGTTCTGTTTTTGCTAAAAAATTGCAATTAGAGCCAGGCTTGACATCACGTCCTTGGGGCCCTAATCCTTTAGATCCAATGGTTTTACAAAAATCTAAAATTACGGCTGATAATGGTTCTTTTGAAATAGCACTCCTTAATAATGAGAATAAAGATTTTAAGGAATTAATAACAAAATTACCATTAGGTTTTCATACTATATATTGTCAGGCAGGAGTTAAAAATAATCCTAGTGGCGATAGTATGTCAGTTAGAGGATGGGTTCATATTACTGATTCAGATCCGAACGGATACTCATTGGGATATGGGTATTTTGTAGAAACTGGGTCAGGACCTGTTAAAGCCTGGACGGTCTCGGTTAATTGCCCACAAGGAGCTACCGCATTCGATTCATATGTGGTGTTTAATGAAATAATCACTATTACCAGTTCGGGAAGTGTTTTTAAATCAGGCAATCAGATTCTTACAAAAGATTCCAATTGGGATGATTATGTAAATCCTGGGATATACCTGGTTCAAGGTGCCAGCGGTGGTAATAACATACCTACTAGTGCTGGGAACACTTGGGGCTATTTAATGGTTCTAAATGGTTCACCATCAGGAGGGGCAGTCCAAATATACTATAACTGTGTTGATACACCAGTTGCTCTTTATATGCGTGGAACTCGTGGCACTCCTTTGACCTGGAGTCCATGGATTAAATTAACAACACTAGATTCATTAAATGGAAAAGCTTTAAAACTCAAAGACTCTGCAGGCAAAGAAATAACTTATACAATCACAGGTCTAAGTTAGGAGGTAGAAAATGAAGCTAGAAACTTATAAAGCATTACCAATTAATCGAAGTCCAATTCGATTACTGAAGCGTGATTATTTAGCAAGAATGGATTTTGACCTTGTTGGTTTCCCATCCGGTACTGTTATTAAATTCAAAGCCTTACTTCCAGATGGTCAAGAATATGAAGACAACGATTCATCTCACTTTAGAATTTTAGGCAGTCAATTAACATATCGAATTCCAAGAAGTTTAAGTGAAAGCTCTGGCAGTTTAGTCAGTGCTTTTTTTGTTATCAATAATATAGAGAGTTCAAGGCTACTAATTCACATCACAGAACCAAACGACATCAAATCAAATAATTACATTGGTCAAATGGATCGCATTATGAATCATGTTCTGTCAGATGCAATTTTAATTAATGAAATTTCGACTAATGGGTCAGGAATTATTGATGCTAAAACAGATGAGCTAATTAAACAGATCACTGATTGGACAAACACCACATTAGCAAAGGTTAAGACAACTGTTAGTAGTTCTCTGGCATCTATTGCTGATGTCAGAGCCGTAATTGATAAAGAGATTGACGTTGATAGAAATAACTTTACAAGCAAAATGACTGATGTCCAATCAAACATTAATAAGGCTAATGAAACGATGCAATCTCTAACTAAAACGCTTGATGCAACTAAAGCTGAAGTAAATAAGATTGATGTTGTTCAAATGCAAAATGATGCTAAATCTGCTAAAGATGCTGCTAATGCAATTCAAAGCAAAATGGGGAATGTTCCCACTGGTTCAACTGTTATGAGTGAAATTAGCAAAGCTCAATTGGTAACTGGTGCGACCGTTAATGGTAAAGACGTTGCCATCAGTAATAAGAGGTTACAAATTACATTGCCTAACCCAGACCTAAGTTCATATGTAAAAACCTCAACATTGAATTCATATGCTAAGACAACAGATGTTGATACGAAATTAAAAGATTATGCAAAAAAAGGTGAAATAGTCACTGAAGGAACGATAGTAACTAAGACACCTTTATATAGAAGTACGAATTTGTGGGTACAAAGTAAGAATAATTGGCAAAATCCGAAGGATATGAGTGGTGGATCATCATTCCAACTAGACACTGACTTTAAACCTAGCGATTTAAAAAATGGCATTTTTATAGGAATTGACAAACATTTAATAACTGATAATACAACATATCCCGTTGCTTATATGCCTTCACTTTCTGGATTAATTATCCCTAAAGATATTGCTAAGTTTAGTGAAACTAATTTTTATTATTTTATTAGTAAAGAAGAAATTCAGGCAGCCCTTATAGCTGGAAATTACATACTAGTTAATGAACCACTTGATGGAAGTGTTTTAAGAGATAGAGACGGTAATTTAGCGGGAGTAAGTAGTTGGAATGGTGATAGAGGTCAAATTAAATTAGTTTTCGGTGATTCTAATGATGGAAAAATTGAAAATTTATTTATTCAAGTATGGCTACCATCAATTAAGTATTCCAGTTTGACAATTAATGTTATGAGCTTTCCAGTAATAGATGAAGTAATTGCAGTTTAAAGAAAGAAGTGATGTGAATTGAGATATTTGAAAAAGAACCATTCGTGGTTCCTTACAGGGATGGAAACCTTAGCGTTAGGATTAATATTCCTTGGAACTGGTAATTTTATTGATAGACCATCAGCAGCCCCAACATTTATCGCTACTGTGGATGATCCACCATTTGCTATAGCATTGATAATTATTGGGCTATACGTGATGTTTTCTTGTTTAGGAGTTTTAACAAAGTCGGTAAAAGACATTATTGTATTTTTACTCCTTTTTGTTTGGACTTTCTATCTAATTATCTTTGCGATTCATGATTTTAATGCCCCCGTTTTAATGCCAAAATTTACCACTATATTTATCTTGTTTATAGATATTCGAATACTCTTTGAAGCATTTTGGAGTGAACCTTAGTGGGTCAGGAAACGATAAGAACTTTACTATCTGCTATTAGTGGGGCGGTAATAACGGGGATTTTTGGTGTGTGGTTACAACGGTTGAAAAATCAGGGATCTAATGAAGGTGTCTATGCGGATCACACGAATGACCTTTTCGAAAGATTGGATAGAATTACTAATGAACGTGATGATTTAAAAGAACAAGTAATTGAATTGAAAGCGCAAGTTCAAAAGTTAAATAGTGTGATTGATTCATTGAATAAACAAATGGGGAGTCTTACTTCTCAAGTAAGTAAGTTCACCGAGCAGGAAGAGGAAAAATAAATGCAAATTATTGAAGGATTAAATTTGATTGATGTAGCACAGCTAACAGTCATTGCTATCTTGTGTTATGTATTAACAAACTCAGTTAAAAATACGAAGACCATTGACAGCAAATGGATGCCGTTTGTATCAATGGGTTTAGGACTGGTGTTGGCAATTGTAACAGCACTAGTATTTCACGATAAGGAAATTGGAAAAGCAATTATTGCTGGTTTATTAATTGGTGGTTGGACATCAGGGATGTTTGATGGAGTTCAAGGATTTTTAAATGACGGAGGAAAATCTGAATGAAAAAAAGAAAAATAACATATATTGTAGGTCTGCTTGCCGCAGGTCTATTTTTTTGCACAACAAATGTGGATGCTGCACGAACTGACATTGTTGATGTATCTAATCACAATGGGTATATGACTGTGGCTAATTTTCAAGATATGCTAAATAATTATGGTGTTAAATCAGTGATTACTAAAATTTCTGAAGGTATTTACTACCATGATTACACAGCAGCTAATAATATTAATACTGCTCAAAAGGCAGGACTTTATATCAATGGCTATCATTTTGCACGATACACTAGTGTTCAAGGTGCGATTGCTGAGGCAAACTATGCTGCTACAATGGCTAAATCAGACGGTCTACCAATTGGTTCTGTATTAGTTACAGATGTTGAAGCTGAACAGCAAAATGGATTAAGTCGTGCTCAGAATAATGCTAATAACAAAGCTTTTATGGATCAAGTGGCTAAATATGGATATCGCTCAGATATTTATACTATGTCTAGTTGGTTAGGAAATAAGATGGATATTAATTCTGGAGGCTGGATTGCAAGTTATCCTTATAATGCTTCGGGAAAAAATTGGTATTCAAATACTCATGCTTGGCAGTGGGGGAGTACATATCGCTTTAACGGGAGCTATGGTAATTTTGATGTTTCTCAAAGCTATGATGACTTTTATACAGCCAATCAATCTGCTAAAGTTGATCCACGACAAACAATCAGTAATGTTGTTTCTGTAAAAGGAAACGACTATAAGGCTTATACGACCTATAAAGCTGATGGAACTCCAAATGTTGGAACAAATGTAGTTTCCGCTACGGATTGGCTATCTGGTGGTATCAAAGTAATTAATATGAAGCCTTATTTCTTAATTGGTGGAAACATTTATCTTCCACAATCATCAACAATTTTCAAAGAAAAGGTAGTTGTTAATTATAGTTCTGACTATGGCGTTCTTGCGTATACTTCAAAGGGGCAATCTATTAAGGATTCAAATAAAACATTTAAAGGTGGTACAGAATGGAAAACTTTTGATACTTTGTATGATATTCCTAATGTCGGCTGGTGCTATAAGGTTGCTACTGATATGTATATTCCATTAAATTATATGCAGGGATCAGGATTTAAAGGTTAGTTTCGACATTTCATTAAAAGTGCATAAAGATATTACCAAAGTTAATTGCTATATTTAAAGAGTACAATTTGATTATTTTTTTGACGATAGTAAAAAGCTCTCACTCTAACAGGTGAGAGCTTTTCTTATTTGAGTTTATTTTCGCGTTCATCCAATAAATTACGAAGTTCCTTAATGTCATCGATGTTTGATCTATTTTTAATAAAGTATAAAATATATTTTTCCCTTAGAACCATGGTTAAAAAACAGACTATTCAGAAATATTGAATAGTCTGCTTTTAGATGATTTCATTTGAATGAGTTCTGCATTTTAATTATTATTTAATTTAATCTTGAATGACTTGGTTTAAGAAAGAATCAAAAGTAAAAGATTAAGAGGTTTAATAAATATCCCTTCATCTTTGAAGAATAGATAAACTAACTGGCAAATGAACTGATTAATTGTAGGCAGGGGTCAACCCTTTACCGACTGATTTTCAGAAGGTGCACCTTTGGTGCACTTTTGTTGCTTGAGACCCTATGTAATAGGAAGGAACTACCCCGATCACCGGTATTAAGCGATTAATATCAGTTAGCTCTAATCATTGTTAAATCAATGGTTAGAGCTTTTTTTGTAGATTTATTAAAAATAAGTATTTGAAATACTAAATTAAACTATTGTAAATGACTGAGTAAGGTGTTTTAATATATTCGAGAGCAACGATATTGCTTTTTATTTTTCAAATCTTTTAAAAAGTATAATTAATACTTTTTTTGAAACAAAAGGTGAAATAATGATAACAGAAAAAGAGAGAGTACGTGGTAGATTAAGAAGAACCCTTACTCAAGTTGGTTTCGATATACCAGATTTAGAAAAATGTATTTTTATTGTAGCAATCTCTTATCTATCAAGCAGCGGTAGATGTAAATTATCTAAAAATGGAATTAGTCGAAATTTTTCTCAATTAATAGATTCTAAGGATATTGAGGTGTTAGAACCGGTTATTCCAGTAATCGAACTTGTAACAGATAATATTTCCTCGGACATTTATCAGCATATTGTCGATTGTGTTGATGAAATGAATGGAGAAGATATAGGATTATTTGTCCAAGAATATTTCAATGTGAACTCTAGACGTCTATACGATGAAATTGAAACGCCTAATGATATAAATGATTTATTGGTAAGATTAGCTAATATAAGAGCAAACGATACCGTTTTAGACCCTAGTTGTGGAATTGGGGGGACTTTACTTACAATCATTAAAAATAATCCTCAACAGCGTGTATATGGCCAGGATATAAACCCACTACGTGTCGCTATTGCAGAGATGTTATTAGATATTAATGGTTCAACGAATCATCAGCTTTTTGTGGGTGACACTTTATCAGATCCCCAATATGTTGAAGATGGTAAATTGATGAAATTTGATGTAGTGATTACGGAACCGCCATTTGCCATGCAATTCCCCAGAGGTCTAAATGATATAGATAAGTACGATAGATACTCTTTTGGGAAGGTTCCATATGGAAAGGCTGATTGGGGCTTTATCATGAATGCTATCAGTTCTTCTAAAAAGTCATCTGGTCGAGTAGTATTATTGCTTCCTACTGGAGTTCTGTTTAGGGGAGGATTAGAACGAGATATTCGTCATAATGTTTTGAAAGAAGACCTCTTTGAAACGGTAATTTCTTTACCTGGAGGGCTGCTCTTTAATACATCAATTCCGACTAGTGTCTTAGTATTTAATCGAGATAAGACGATTGAGCATAAAAATAAAGTTCTGTTCATAAAGGTTTCTAAGGAGGAAACGTTACAAATTCGTCGTAATTTGTGGTTAAAATCAAATGAAATTGAAAAGATTGTAACTACTAACCGTAATTTAACGGAAATAGAAAATTATTCTTTGTTAGTACCAATTGATCAAATTTCGGATGACAGTATGATGGTTGAAAGATATATTAAAAAAACGGTGTATAACTTCGACGACAAAAAGTATTTAATTAATTTAATTGATTATTATAGCGGGGATACGGTCCCATTAGAGAATATTTCTAAAATAGATCGTGGTTACAATATGATCTCTAAAAATGAAAGTTTGCAGGGGAAATATTGGATCATGAGAATTTCAGATATGAATTCGACCGGAATTAGTTATACAAAAATGTCTCGCGGTGACGTTGAGGAACGGACTAAAGTTGATAATTACGAATTACAAAACGGTGATATTGTAATGGCCGTTCGTGGTTCATTCAAATTGTTAAAAGTTGAAGATATTCGCCCAAACACATTGATTAATAGCAATTTAGTTAGATTAAGGGTCAATTCCAGTGTATATGATTCACAATTTTTGAAACTGTTTATAAATAGTCCTATCGGTAGGGCTCAATTAGAAGATATTATGGTAGGTACAACGGTTCGACAGATACCTATAAAGAGTCTGAGTCAATTTGAAGTACCTAAAGTCGATGTAGATAAACAAAAGAAATTTGTTCAAGATTATTTACATAAAAGTGATGAAATTAAGGTAAAAATGAGGCAATTACAAGATTTACAAGATAAATTTAACCAAGAATTGTATCAAAAAATGGGCTTAGGTGGCCTATATCAAGTTGATGACGGAGGAAAAGACAAATGATTTATAATTTCTATGGCTTTATTATAATTTTGAATGATTCAGACAATAAAATGATTTATCGATATGAGAATGTTAAACGTCCAGATGAAGTCAGTTATAAAAATAATGAACAGTATGTTAAGGAATATAATAATGGAGATGCTGCTGCAATGACCAAGTTGATAAAGGCTAATAGTGGATTAATTCATAGTTTGGCTGGCCGTTATTCTCATTATTTAGGTTCGAGTCTATCTGAAGAAGATTTGGTTCAGGTTGGCTATATTGGCCTGATGAAGGCCGTTAAACGATATGATCGTAATCATGATAATAAGTTTTCAACATATGCTTATTGGTGGATCAAAAAAGAAATGTTGAGTGAAAAGGACAGTGTCAATTCAATAATCAGAATTCCCAATCATAAAGCAACGGCTGCCAAATTAATTAAGTCACTTCGAAATCAAAGCATGGACCTGTATGGGAAAATAGATGTAGCTTGGATTTGTCAAAAAGCCGATATTACTAAAAAACAATACCGACGTTTGATACAAGTTGACCAAGAAAAATTGAAACCAATGAGTTTGAACCATCCAATATCCGATAATGAAAGCAGTCAATTAGCCGATATTTTACCGGATACAAAACAAAGTATGCAGGCTATTATCGAGAATGATTTTCTAAGAGAAGACCTATACAAACAATTGCATCAACGTTTAACTTCAAGAGAAGTTAAGGTTATTATTGAACGCTATGATTTTGATAATCAAGGTCAGCGAACTTTATCGGTAATTGGACAGGAAATAGGAGTTACTAAAGAACGTGTTCGTCAAATTGAAAAACAGGCTATTGATAAATTACGTGATATAGATGGATTAAAAGACTATTTCTTTAATAATTAATGTGATCCACTAGAACGGAGACAGCGCTTTTGTCGAGATATTTATCGTTGAAATTTTGTTTCTTACTAATTTTGGTTTTACCATTTAAGAATCCTTGGATTGTTATCCTTTGATTCTTTTTTATTTTGTGGTCAAGTTTAACGGAGGTAACAAAATACTGGTCACTGGTGCTCAAGGGTACCAATAGTAGATTGGTTTTACCAGAATTATCGGTATGAAAGTCTTTAATGTAAAAATTATTTAAAGTAATACTCATGAAAAGGATATTGCTATCATATTGTTGCATAGAAGTTATATCCAGTTTTTTCATAATATTTGGATATTTTGATTCAGTTCTTGATGACTTTTTTCTTTGTGCTGCTTTAATTACATTATTAGATTGGTTATTGATCAAATTATTGTATGGAATATTTGTACCACCAAAAATGGTTAAACCAGTTAACAGGGCAATCTTCTTTCTATTCATATCAATGTTTCTCCCTCAAAATTTTCAATTTCAAAATCATTATAATTCTTAAATATCATCAAAAGTAGAAAATTGACTATGTAAATTTTGATAAAATGTAGCATTTTATTTATTAGTAATTTCTTCACAAAATCGATCAAAAAGCATATTAAAAAAGTTACTTTTTTGTTAGGATACAAGTAAATATTGAGGCGAGGTAATGCTGTGAATAGAACCGTCGATCATCTAATCCATATAATGTTTGAGGAGCTATCAGTCAATCGAGTGAGAAAATTTACTATAACCGACTTGACTAAGGCGTCAAAAGTTACTAGAGGTACGATCTACTATTATTTCAATAGTATTGAAGATATTTATATGGCTACTTTTGAGAAAAAGATTTTAAATATGGCAATTAAGGAGAGCGATGATTTTAACGAATTCGTCAGTAAATTTATTCTATATATTAGTAAGAATAAAACCTTTAGTTTAAATTTTTATCGATTAGCTGAATTGAGTATTAGAAAGAAGTTCTTGATCAATATTTTTAATAGTCAGCTTTTAGAATGTAATTTCAAAATTAATCCAGAAAATATATATCTCGTTAGTGGTTTGTGCTTTATTATAATTAATTGGCTAGATAATGGATTAGAAATGAAAACAGAACTCGTTATTCAAGAAGTTAATCATTACTTAGAATTTTTTCAAATTACTTTTAAACAGATTTAAAAAAGTGTTCAATTTTTGAACACTTTCAGAAAACTGCATATATAAACTTGAAAAACATTTAGTTATGATAATAACTGTAATCAAGTTGATGATATTTAAGCACTGATTTGATTAAATCTAAGTAAAGGGGTTACGAGTAATAATTTTGTAGAAAAAGTGATGATAAGAGTCATCGCTTTTTTGTGTTTAACGCTTGGTTTGAGATTATTTAAATTTCATGTATTATATATACTTGAGGTGGAAAAATGTTTAGAAATGCAAAAGCAGAGGATGCGGATCAGATATTGCCAATCCTTTTCCAAATCTTTGATGAGATGGAACTCGATGTATTTAAAGAAGTTGGCGATGAAAAGATGGCTCAAGTTATTAAGGAAGGTTTCTTCCAACCTGGCTATCGTTATGGATTGGATAATATTCTCGTTAACGAAATCGATGGTAAAGTAGTGGCAATTATGGTCGGCTATCCTGAAAGTTTAGAGGATGGCATTGATGAACCCTTGATCAAAATTATGCACAAGTACGGCATTAAAGAAAAGAATTTGTTTGGCGATAAAGAGGCCTGGCCTGGTGAATGGTATTTAGATTCATTTGCAGTCGCTCCAGATTATCAAAATAAGGGTATTGGAACAAAAACAATGGAGCAATTCATTGAGGTTATGCGTGACCGTGGTGAGAAAATCCTTAGTTTGAATGTTGACGTAAATAATGAGCCTGCTAAACATGTATACACAAAGACTGGTTTTAAGAAAGTCGGTCAATTGTATATCGGTAGTCATCTATACGATCACATGCAATATGATTTAGCAAAGTAAGTTTGAAGGAAAAATATTTCTTACTAAAGTTTGGTTAGAGTGGAAATATGTTTAAATTCTCAAATTTTACTCTGGACTAAACAGTATTTTGAATGTTTTGTTAAAGAAAATAATACATAATCTTTCTAAACAAAAAAGTGCTCGTATCAACCATATGGCAATGTTGCCTTGGATTGATATGAGCACTTTTTTAATTACATTTACTCTTGAAATTGTTCAAGTAAGGAATTTTATTTTTCAGTAAATTGTTATCCAGATCTGCATTAGGAGTAAGAGTTGGTAGCTTAATGTATTTATTTAAAAAGATAGTTAAAAGAGTACCGATAGGACCATCGTCCATATTAGCAAAGTCTAGTTCCAGTCCGGGATGACCCTGTGCCAGAATAGTTGGTTGCACACAGAGAATTTCTTTGCCATCTTTAGTGACGTGATAATCGGATATAACTAAATTGCCAGTGACATTCCAATTGATCTTACTAAGATGGACGTACTTTAGATCTAGCATGGGTATAGCATTGATTGTTGCTTTTTCCTCACCATTGATCTCAATTGAATAAATTTTTAAAAAGTTATTTTTTAATTTTATTTCACCGATCAACGTATTCAAACGATTATACAATTTAATTAAGAAAGGATTTTTTTTATCGCGGGATGCAATAAAAATGGTTTCCTTGTTTTGATTGATCACTACTAGGATATTACCAACCGCTAAGTCCGCTTTTCGAATATAAAGATTCATCATTTATTCTGATTCTTTGCCTTTGCAATAACTTTTTCAACAATCTGGGCAACGCCATCATTGATGTTATTATCTGTTTGAATCTGTGCTAATTTGGCAATAGCGGGAATAGCATTCTTCATGGCAACACCAACACCAGCATCTCGAATCATTGACTCGTCATTGAGATTGTCACCGATAGCCATGGTTTCTTCTTGAGCGATGTTTTTATCCTTAGCAAATTGTAAAAGTGCAATACCCTTTTGGGCATCAATACTGTTGATCTCTACGTTATTTGGTGAAGATGATGTCACAACAACGTCATCAATGTTTTCTTCGATGTCTTTTCTCAAGGGTGCTAAAACTTCTGTATCCTTGCCACTAAAGGCCAACAGCTTCATAACTTTGTAGGAAGGATCACTGAGAATTTCATCGTAGCTGCTAACAAAATTCATTGGTGTTAATTTGACACGAGCTAAAGTATCTTGAAGTGCTTGTTCATAAGTTGTACTAGGATTTAATTTAACCAATAACTCCGCTAAGCTAGAAACACGTAAATCTTTGTTATCTGAGAAAATTCCCTTGTTAGTGACTACTTCGAAGTAAATTTTGTGTTCCTTTAAGTAATTGATAACTTCTGTTTTTGATTTTTCAGAAATAGGATTACTTGAAATAAGTTTTTCATTTTCATCGTATACTTCAGCACCATTTAGAGTGATGTATCCGGGATGAACTCGATTTTTCAAAAAAGGCTTAGCTTCATCAAGGCTTCGACCAGTTGCTATTATAAATTCAATGCCATTCTTTTGGGCATCTTTAATGGCTTTGATATTGCGATCTGAAACAGCCATTTTATCGTTCAATAATGTACCATCCATATCGGATGCAATTAATTTAATCATAAAGTTCCCTCCGAGTGCGTTATGCTATATGTGAATGTTACCATATTTTATGGAATTAATATCAAACAGGTAGGTGTAAATTTGAAAACGCTAATAAAAAATGATTGGCAAGGTGTTCTTCAAGGTGAATTTGACAAACCGTATTATGAACAATTGCGTGAATTTCTTGTTAATGAATATAATACCCAAACAATTTATCCAGAAATGCACCATATTTATCAGGCTTTTCAGTGGACCTCATTTGCTGACACTAAAGTCGTAATTTTGGGACAAGATCCTTATCATGAACCTAATCAAGCTATTGGTTGTAGTTTTGCAGTGGCTCCGGGTGTAAGAATACCGCCTTCACTGAGAAACATCTATAAAGAATTGCAGGATGATTTGGGCTGTACACCAGTCGAACACGGTTATCTTAAAGCTTGGGCTCAACAAGGTGTACTGCTTTTGAACTCAGTTTTAACCGTTAGACGTGGACAAGCCTTCTCACATAAGGGAAAAGGTTGGGAACAACTAACTGATTATGCGATCCATGCACTATCTGAACGTGGAAAAGTGGTCTTCATTCTTTGGGGAAATGCTGCTAAAAGTAAGATTCCTTTGATTGATCAGTCAAAGAATACAATTATATTTTCACCACATCCTAGTCCATTTGCTGCTAGATATGGCTTTTTCGGCTCCAAACCATTTTCTAAAGCAAATGCCGCACTTTTAAACTATAATGAAGAGGAAATAAATTGGCAATTACCTGAGAATGCCGATGAGACGGAGGAATAATAATGGATTTATTTGAAAGCCTTAAAAGTAAAATTGATGGAAAGAATTTGACAATTGTTTTCCCAGAAGGTGAAGAACCTAGAATTCTAGGCGCCGCATCTCGACTTTTTAAAGAAAATATTTTGAAGCCTATCTTAATTGGTGAACAAGATAAGATTGAACAAGTTGCTAACGAAAAATCATTTGATATCTCTGGAATTGAAATCGTTGATCCTAAGAAATATGCTGATTTTGATACTTTAGTTGATAAATTTGTTGAACGTCGTAAAGGTAAGAATACTAAAGAACAAGCTGAAACAATGCTTTTAGATAATAATTATTTTGGAACAATGTTAGTTTATACTGGCAAAGCTGATGGTATGGTTTCTGGTGCAATCCACTCAACTGGTGATACTGTTCGCCCAGCTCTTCAAATTGTCAAAACAGCTCCTGGTAATTCAAGAATTAGTGGTTCGTTCATCATGCAAAAGGGTGACGAACGTTACATGTTTGCTGATTGTGCAATTAATATCGATCCTAATGCTCAAGAATTGGCTGAAATTGCGGTTCAAACTGCTAAGAGTGCAAAACTCTTTGATATTGATCCTAAAGTTGCTATGCTTAGCTTCTCAACTAAAGGTAGTGCCAAGAGTGATGACGTAACTAAAGTAGCTGAAGCTACTGAAATTGCTCACAAGTTGGCACCTGATTTGGCCCTTGATGGTGAACTACAATTCGATGCTGCATTTGTACCAAGTGTTGGTGCTCAAAAGGCTCCAGGTTCACAAGTTGCTGGTCATGCTAATGTCTTCGTCTTCCCAGATCTACAATCAGGTAATATTGGTTACAAGATTGCTCAAAGATTTGGTGGTTTTGAAGCAATTGGACCTGTTTTGCAAGGACTTGCTAAGCCAATTTCTGACTTATCACGTGGTTGCAATGAAGAGGATGTTTACAAGTCTGCCATTTTGACTGCTGCCTTAGCATTATAAAATTTAGGAGAAATTATGCTTGAATATCAACTAACAACCCATTCATATGAAGAGACTGAAATATTGGGAGCAAAAATATCTGAACTGTTAAAAGCAGGGGATGTAATTGTTCTAAATGGTGATTTGGGTGTCGGTAAAACCACTTTGACACGTGGGTTGGCGCGTGGCTTAGGAATTAAAAGAAATGTTAAAAGTCCTACATTTACTCTGATACGTGAATACAAGGATGGAAGATTGCCACTTTATCACATGGATGCTTACCGTTTGGAAAGTAGTCCGGATGAGGATTTAGGATTCGATGAATATTTTAATGGTGATGGAATTACTATTGTTGAATGGCCTCAATTCATTAAAGATGAAATTCCAGCGGAGCATATTTCAATTAATATTGCCCGTTTGTCAGATACTGATCGTCAAATAGTCTTTAAGCTACATGGTGAAAAATACGCTGACCGCAAGTTTGGAGATCTTTAATGAGTGAAGAGTTAACTTTACGAGAAGCAATTCCTAGTGATGCTGCTAAATTGATAAGCTTTTTAAAAAAGGCCAGTCAACAGTCAGATTTTATTGTTTTCGAAGACTTGAAAGATTTAACCGTTAAAACTGAAGAGAAATCTTTAGATGCTATTTATCAATCTAAAGTAGATGAATTGATGGTGGCTGTTTTTGATGAAGGAATCATTGGTTATTGTCGAATTGAAGCTAAAGATAATGAGCAAGCGGAATTAGGAATCGTAATCGATAAAGATTTTTGGAATAATGGGATAGCGTCCTATCTAATTGAAGATACCCTTGATTGGCTTGAGTCATCACCGTTAAAGAAAATTTTCTTAGAAGTATATAAAAATAACCCTGTCGCAATTCATATTTATCAAAAATATGGTTTTGCAACAGAGTTAACAAAAGATAAAACGTTAATTATGTCGAAGATGGTCTAGCTAGTAAGCTTAACCATCTTTTTTATTTGTTCAGTTCCAAATTGTTGTTCAGTCTTAACAAGGATTTCAGCACAAGCAACGCTATCAGCTAGGGCATTATGATGATTACGTAAATCAATATTTAAACGTTCAGAAACAGTGTTCAATTTGTGATTAGGAAAATCAGGGAAAAACTTACGACTGGTTCTTAAAGTATCGATTGTTAAATACTTAGGTACCATAATTCCATAATTAACCAAGGTTTTCTTTAAAACACTATTATCAAAGCTAGCATTATGAGTCGCAACTAAATGGCTACTGTCGAACAAAGGCTGAATGTGTGCCCAAACTTGATCGAAAGTAGGTGCATCTTGAACATCCTCTGGTCTAATGTGATGTATTTGAATATTACGAGGACTGAAATATTGTTGAGGATTTATTAATGTATAAAAGTTATCAACAATTTGATTGTCACGGACGAGTACTAGAGCTAATGAGCAAGCACTATCACGACTTCCGTTAGCAGTCTCAAAATCCATAGAAACAAAATTCATAAGTTAAACTCCTTATATGTCTAAGTCTAATTCGATGGGACAGTGATCTGAACCATAAATATCAGTGTGAATGTCAGCGTCTTTTAACATTTTTTTACCATTGTCGGATAGAACGAAGTAATCGATTCTCCATCCAGCATTATTTTGGCGAGCATTGAAACGGTAGCTCCACCATGAATATTTAACATCATCGGGATGCAAAATTCTAAAGGTATCGATGAAACCACTATCTAATAATTCCGTAAATTTAGCTCTTTCCTCATCAGAGAAACCAGGATTTTTATGATTGGTTTTGTCATTCTTAATATCAATTTCTTCATGAGCAACATTGAGATCACCACATAGAATGACTGGTTTATCAGCTGATAATTTTTGCATATATGCTCTTAAAGCATCGTCATAACGCATGCGGTAATCCAAGCGTTTAAGCTTTTGTTGGGAATTAGGGGTGTAACTATTAATTAAATAAAAATTTTTGAATTCTAGAGTTAATGTTCGGCCCTCATCGTCAAATTCATCGATTCCTAAGCCTTGATGAACGTCTAAAGGCTCCTTCTTGGTGAAAACGGCAGTGCCAGAATACCCCTTCTTTTTAGCGTAGAAAAAGTATTGATGGTAGCCATTTAAATCGAGATCAATTTGACCTTCTTGCAATTTAGTTTCTTGGATACTGAAGATGTCGGCATCTAATTCTTCAAAAGTTTGAACAAAATCTTTTTTGACTACAGCACGTAAACCGTTTACATTCCAAGATATAAGTTTCATAAAATCACCTCGGCACAATTATAGCATTATTGTGGTGTTTGTTAGTTCGTTATGTATCTAAGTATGTGATAAAATTATATGTAAGTCTATGCAACATAAAGGATGATGAATATTGAATTTTCCAGTTGATGAATTACCTAATATTGAATTTAAAATAAATGAACCACTCGGTAAGTATACTTTCACTAAAACGGGTGGAAATGCTGATGTTTTAGCATTCCCTAAAACTCGTGAAGAGTTAGTGAAAATTGTCGATACTGCTAGGGTCAATGATGTGCATATTACTATTATTGGTAATGCCAGCAATTTGATCATAAAAGATGGTGGAATTAGGGGAATTGTTATCATCTTGCCTAATTTCCATAAAATTACAGTATCTGATACTAAAGTTACTGCTGAAGCTGGCGCAACAATTATTAATACAACAATTGCTGCACAAAAAGCTGGTTTAACTGGCATTGAATTTGCTGCCGGTATTCCAGGTAGTGTTGGTGGAGCAGTCTTTATGAATGCTGGGGCCTATGGTGGTGAAATTAAGGACGTCTTTGAATCCGCTGAAGTGCTATTACCTGATGGTCATATCACCACTATTAACCATGAACAAATGGACTTCTCATATCGTCATAGTATAGTTCAGGATAATGGTGGAATTGTAATTAGTGCAACATTTGCATTGAAACGCGGTAAAAAGGAAGTTATTCAAGAAGAAATGGATCGTTTGAACGAATTAAGAAGATCGAAACAACCGCTTGAATATCCTTCTTGTGGTAGTGTCTTCAAACGTCCAAAAGGTCATTTCACAGGTCCCTTGATTATCAAAGCTGGTTTGCAAGGTAAGATTGTTGGTGGAGCTCAAGTTTCCATGAAACATGCGGGCTTTATTGTAAATATTAAACATGCCACAGCAACTGACTATATGAATTTGATACATCTGATTCAAAAGACTGTAAAAGAAAAGTTTGATGTCGAACTTCATACCGAAGTTCGGATTATTGGTGAAGATGAAAAATAAAAAAATGGTAGGTGTTGTCTGTGGAAATAATTGAATCAATTATTTTGATTCTCTCTTTATTAATTATTGCCAATATTGTAAGTCACTATTTTGTATCGATTCCACCCAGTTTGTTACAAATTGCGGCGGGGATTTTAGCGGCTCTATTTATACATGTGAAGATCTATGTTGATACGGAATGGTTTTTACTGGCGTTTATTGCGCCAATTCTATTTAATGATGGAAATAATTTTCCCAAAAGAGAGCTCTGGAAATTAAAGGGTCCTATTTTAGGAAATGCGATTATCTTAGTTATTTTATCTACGGTTATTGGGGGAGTGTTTGTTAAATGGCTCATTCCTCAATTACCTTGGGCAACGGCATTTACATTAGTGGCGGTTTTGTCGCCAACTGATCCAATTGCGGTTGAATCCATTGCAAAAAAAGCTCATATTCCGGATAAACTGATGCATTTGATTAATGGAGAAAGTTTGATCAATGATGCATCTGGTTTGATTTGTTTTAAATACGGGGTTGCTGCAACAGTGACAGGAGTTTTTTCACTGAAAAGTGCAACAATGGATTTTTTCCATATATCAATTATCGGTGCTTTGGTTGGTGCCGTGATGATATGGATTTTCAATGGAATTAGATTGTATCTGATTAATCAAGGTGTCGATGATTCAATTTTGCATGCGATTATTCAGATTATTATTCCATTTATTATTTACTATGTGGCTGAAGATGTTTTTGATGTTTCAGGTGTTGTAGCGGTCGTTATAGCGGGTATTTTAAATATTTCTTCTGGTAGAAATATTAGTAACTTTACTCCTGAAATCAGATTGGTTACTTCACGAACCTGGGATTTAGTGGTTTATGTACTTAATGGTATTGTTTTCGTTCTTTTGGGAATCGAAATTCCTTTTGCAATGGAGGAATTGGTCCATAACGATAATATCAATACTTTTGGAGCCACGTTACTAGCCTTTATTATTTGGATAATGTTAGTTGTAATTCGTTTTCTTTGGAGTTACGTTTATTCAACATTTTCAAATAATGGCGATGGCAAGATTGTTTTGTGGTCAAAAACCAGATTTGATGACTGTTTGATGTCAGGAATTTCTGGTGTTCGTGGCGCCGTTACAATGGTTGGTGCTTTGTCAATTCCAATGACAATCAAGGGTGGAGCTGCTTTTCCATCTAGAACACTTCTATTGTTCATTGCCAGTGCAGTTATTATTTTCAGTTTGTTAGGGGCAACCTTGTTGATTCCTATTTTGACTAAGAATAGTGCGCCAGTTGCTTATCGTGGTAGCACACTTACCTCAGAAAATGAGGATGATGAGAATGATGAAGATACTGATGAAACACCAATTGAGTTAACAGAATACGAGGCTAACCGAGTTATTTTAGAGAAGACTGTCAAAAAACTACGTTCAGAGATGGATGATGGCGATACGGCAGTTTACTCATCTGTTATTGCTGAATATTTGTATGATGTTCGTAATTTAGGCATTCAATCACGTAACCAGGTTAAAACTAGTCAAATTAGTAAGCGTCGGGTTCGTGGTAAAAAAGATGCTGAATTGTGGGATATTTCTTTTAATTGTGAATTAGAAGCAGTTGATGAATTATATGATAATCACGAAATATCTGACGAGTCTTATGATTTGGCAATAAAGAAGATTGCTCGTTATAAAAGAGAGATTGTGCATCGCCGTTCTAATCAAACGGTTGAATTTTTCTACAATTACTTCCGAAGAACTTATTTACAGATTAAGCATTTGATTTATCGTTCTGTGAATTCAGATGATATTCAACAGATCAATCAGGATTCAATTAAGATTTCTATTGCTGGTGCTAAGAATGCCTTAGAGAAATTACAGGAATTGAATCAATCAGATTCTGACGGTATTGATGATGATTTAATCTATATTTTTCAACGTCATTACGAAGATCGTTTGGAATTGTTACAAGGGAAGTATCGTGGACGCTCGCCTCAATTCAATAGTGAACGTATGAATCTTGAAATAAAAGCTTTGAGTTATCGTCGAGCTTTTGTTCAAGATATGTTGGAACAAGGAAAAATTAGCAAAATCACAGCTAATGAATTGCGCAAAAACATTAATTATAGTGAAGAAGTTATTAGTATTGGTGTAGATTAAAATACAAAATATGGTGAACTTTTATAATTTTTATTGTTTGTTATAATTAGTTCGAACTACTAAGGAGCTATGAAAATGAATTTTATACCAAGCAATATTTTTACGTGGCAGAATTTGGCTAACTTGGTTGATATCTTGGTAGTCTGGTATTTTTTGTATAAAGTTCTGTCGATGTTACGGGGCACCAAAGCTGTTCAATTGTTAAAAGGAATAATAATTATTTTTGGTATAAAGCTTATTAGTTGGGCTTTGAACCTGCATACTGTTTCTTACTTAATGGATCAGCTGATCAACTGGGGGATTATTGTTATTGTGATAATCTTTCAGCCTGAAATTCGTCGTGGTTTGGAACATCTAGGTCGATTGCCATTCTTTAGTTCGACTAGTAATGAAGAAGGCAAAACAAAGAATCATTTGATTGAGAGTCTTGATCAAGCTATTCAGTATATGAGTAAACGTCGTATTGGTGCGTTGATCACTTTGGAAATGAATACTGGTTTGGAAGAATATGTCGAAACCGGAATTGATTTGGATGCTGAAGTTACTGGTGCGTTATTGATCAATATTTTCATCCCGAATACACCACTGCATGATGGAGCTGTTATTGTACGGAATAATCGGATTTCCGTAGCCGCTGCTTATTTGCCTCTGTCGGAAAGTAATACTATTCCTAAGGAATTGGGAACAAGACACCGTGCGGCCGTTGGTATCAGTGAAGTGACTGATGCAATAACGATTGTTGTCTCTGAAGAAACTGGTGGCGTTATGATTACTCGGAACGGTCATATGATGCTGGATCTGTCTCGGGATGATTATCTAAAGTATCTACAAGCTCAATTGAAGGACCCTAATGAAAGTGGAACTCATTCAATTTTGGGATTCTTGAAGTTAAGTCGAAAGAAGAAGGAGAGACAAGATGAAAAAGATAATTAACAGTAATTATTTTTATGCATTTATATCTCTCTGTTGTGCCTTATGGCTATTCTTCTTTGTAAGTACACCTGGTGTGGGTTCGACAAGAGATTCTAATCAATCGAATACGTCTACAGTAACTAAAAAGGCTACGATTACAGTACCATTGCAGTTACAAGCAGATGTTGATAAGTACTACATAACTGGATACCCTGAAAAAGTTAAAATAACAATTGAGGGTCCAGCAGCACTGGTTACAGCAACAAAGAATACACAGAATTTTAATTTGTATTTGAATCTAAGAGACCTTTCTATCGGTCAACATCGAGTTCAAATTAAAGAAACTGGGTTAAATAGTGAATTGACATATAGTATTAAACCAAAATATGTCACAGTTAATATTCAAAAACGTGTAACAAAGAAATTTGCAGTGGATGTTGATTATAATAAAGATTCACTAGCAAGTGGTTATGAGACTGGAACAATTGAAGAGTCTCCAGATACTGTCACTGTAACAGGTGCGGCCTCTGAAATTAATAAGATTGATAAAGTAGTTGTTAAACCCAATTTGCCTAAGGGAATAAAATCTACGTTTGATCAAGAAGTTTTAGTGCAAGCTCTCGATAAAAATGGTAAAACAGTAAATGTTACATTAGATCCACAAACAATTCATGTGAAGATTCCTATTTCGATTCAAAGTAAGCAAGTAAATATTAATTTGAAACAAAAAGGAAATTCATCGGATACGAGTTATACGTTTGAATCTGATGTTAAAAATATTAGAGTTTTCGGTACAAAAGATCAGATCAGCGCCATTGGTGGCTCAATCGACGTACCGGTTGATGTTTCAGACGTAAATAGTAGTAGTACAAAGAAGACTATCAATTTGAGTGATGTTTTAGGTAACAAAGTTACTTTCACTGATCCAACTACTATTAGTGTGACGATTAATCGTGCCAGTTCTAATTCTAGTGCTTTGTCTAGTACGACAGGAAATACAGCTACATCAACTAGTTCAACTAGTTCGGATTCCAAGAGTAGTACTAGTGATAACACAAGCTCATCAAGCACTAATTCCACAAATGACAATAATGATAGCGAATAAACGCTGGGGGTAAATTTTTCATGACAAAATATTTCGGAACAGACGGAGTAAGAGGTATTGCAAATAAAGAGCTAAGTCCTGAATTAGCTTTTAAATTAGGTAGATGTGGTGGTTATGTTTTAACACAACACTCAGATAACGAGAACGCACATCCACGTGTTTTAGTTGCTAGAGATACACGTATTTCTGGTCAAATGCTACAAACTAGTTTAATTTCAGGATTGCTTTCAGTTGGTATTGAAGTTTTGAATTTGGATGTTATTACAACTCCTGCCGTTGCATATCTTGTTCGTGCCGTTTCAGCTGATGCTGGTATTATGATTTCAGCTTCACATAATCCTGCTGAAGATAATGGTATTAAATTCTTCGGATCAGATGGCTACAAGTTGCCAGATGACGTTGAAGAAGAGATTGAAGAACTATTGGATGCTAAGGAAGATACTTTGCCAAGACCATCTGCTGAAGGTTTAGGTAGTGTTTCTGACTATCCAGAAGGTGCTCAAAAGTATCTACAATTCTTGAAGCAAACTCTTTCTGATGACCTTAGTGGTATGAAGATCGTGCTTGATACTGCTAATGGTTCAACAAGTCGTTTAGCAAGTACACTTTTTGCTGACTTAAATGTGGACTTTGATATCATGGCTTCACATCCAGATGGGATCAATATCAACAAAAATGTTGGTTCAACTCACCCAGAACAATTGGCTCAACGTGTTAAAGAATCAGACGCTGTAGCTGGATTAGCTTTTGATGGCGATGGAGATCGTTGTATTGCAGTTGATGGCGATGGTAACATTGTTGATGGTGATAAGATCATGTTTATCCTTGGTAAATATTTGCACGATGGTGGCCGTTTAAAGAAGGATACTATTGTAACTACTGTTATGAGTAATATTGGCTTGTACAAGGCTATTGAAGCTAATGGCATGCATTCTGTACAAACAGCTGTTGGTGATCGTCACGTTGTTGAAGAAATTCGTGAGAATAACTACAACATCGGTGGTGAACAATCAGGACACGTTGTTTTGTATGAATACATGAATACTGGTGATGGTATGCTAACGGGTACACATCTACTTCATGTTATGAAGGAAACTGGTAAGAGCCTAGCCGAATTAGCTGCTCCTGTAAAAGTTTATCCACAAAAACTTGTTAATGTTCCTGTATCTGACAAGAATTCATGGGACAAACATCAAGCAATTCTTGACGTTATTAAGACAGTTGAGGATGAGATGGATGGCGATGGTCGTGTACTAGTTCGTCCTAGTGGTACACAAGCTTTGCTTCGTGTAATGTGTGAAGCTTCAACTGAAGAAAAGGTCAATGAATACTGTGACCAAATCGTTGAAGTTGTTAAAAGTGAATTAAGCTAATATAATACAGATAAAGAAATTCGAAAAAAGAGAAATTGAGGGATTGACCCTTAGTTTCTCTTTTTTTATTGGTCTATATAATGTATACCAATATTTATAATCGGTACATACCATATATACCATTTATAAAAAATATTAAAGATTTCTTGACATAATGATAATAGATTAGTATTCTAGTCATTGTCGCAAGGTGATGAGTACAGTTCAAATGAACTATACCATTTATAATAAATTAAACTATACCAATTAAGAAAGGCTATAATTATTATGTGTGGAATTGTCGGAGTAATTGGAAATAATAATACAACTGATATTTTATTAAATGGATTGGAAAAACTTGAATATCGTGGCTATGATTCAGCTGGTATTTACGTTAATAATCAAACAGGTAAAGACTTCTTGGTTAAAGAAGTTGGTAAAATAAGTGAATTAGAAAATGCCGTTACGAGTGATGTTCAAGGCCTAGCCGGAATCGGACATACTAGATGGGCAACACATGGAAAGCCAACAATTGAAAATGCTCATCCTCATTTCTCAGAAGATAACCGTTTTTATCTAGTACACAACGGTGTTATCACTAACTATGCTGAGTTGAAAAATGAATATTTATCTGACTTTAAATTCGAAAGTCAAACTGATACAGAAGTAGCCGTACAATTGGTTGACTACTTTGCTAAGAAGGGTATGGATGGCGAAGCAGCCTTCCGTAAAGCTCTAAGCCTAATTGAAGGCTCATATGCCTTTGCTATGATCGACAAAGAAGAACCAGATCGTATTTTTGTCGCTAAAAATAAGAGCCCACTTCTAATTGGATTAGGTGATGGTTTCAACGTTATCTGTTCCGATGCTATGGCTATGCTTGATCAAACTCATAAGTTTGTTGAAATTCATGATGGCGAAGTTGTTATCTTGAAGAAGGGTTCAGTTGAAATTAGTAAGATTGATGGTACTAAAGTTCAAAGAGATCCTTATACTGTAAATATTGATGAAAATGATATTTCTAAGGGTACATATGATCACTACATGTTGAAAGAAATCGATGAACAACCCAATGTTATGAGAAAGATTTCTAAAAATTATATCAACGATGATGGTTCTTTAAATGTTGAACAAGATTTATTGGATGAAATCAAGCAGGCCGATCGTTTGTATATTGTTGCTGCTGGAACTAGTTATCACGCTGGCTTAGTTGGTCGTAATATCTTTGAAAAGATTGCTGACGTACCAGTAGATGTTGAATTGGGTAGTGAATTTGGTTATCATATGCCAAAACTTTCTAAGAAACCATTCTTTATTTTCTTATCACAAAGTGGTGAAACAGCTGATAGTCGTCAAGTATTGGTTAAAGTTAATGAGATGAAGTTACCGAGTCTAACAATGACAAACGTGGCCAACTCAACTCTTTCTAGAGAAGCTACTTACACAATGGAATTGTTAGCTGGACCAGAAATTGCCGTTGCCTCTACAAAAGCCTATACAGCACAAATTGCTGTTGAAGCAGTATTGGCTAAAGCTTTGGGTGAAGCCAAAAATCTTCAAATTGCTAAAGAATTTAATTTGAAAGAACAATTAGCTTTGGCTGCTAATGGTATTCAAACAATCGTTGACGAAAAAGATAAAATTAAAAAGTTAACAGCCGATTACTTAACAAATAAATCCGATGCTTTCTATATTGGTAGAGGTGTCGATTATGCCTTATCTCTTGAAGCCGCTCTTAAATTGAAAGAAATTTCTTATATTCATGCCGAAGGCTTTGCTGCTGGAGAATTGAAACACGGAACAATTGCTTTGATCGAAAAGGATACACCAGTTTTTGCTTACGTAAATGATGGAATTGATGCTAGCCATACTCGTGGTAATATTCAAGAAGTTGAAGCCCGTGGAGCACATGTTTTGGTAATTGCTAGTCAAAAGTATGCTGAAGCTGGAGACCAAATCATTATTCCGGAAATTGATGAATTGATTTCACCAATCATCAGTATCGTACCAGCTCAACTGATTGCTTATTATGCAAGTTTGGCACGTGGTAATGATGTTGATAAACCTCGTAACCTTGCAAAAAGTGTGACAGTAGAGTAGCCTAAATTTACATAATGGATATATAATAGTCTTCGTAATGAAGGCTATTTTTTTATTATAAAAATTATAGATTGGTGGTTTTATGAGGAATAAAAAATTAAATTTGTTCTCAACAGTAATGTTTGGGCTAAGTGCGATTATTGGTTCAGGTTGGATGTTTGGATCTAGTCAGGCAGCACAAATAGCCGGTCCAGCAGCAATTATTGCGTGGATTGTGGGAGCAGTTTTAGTAGCAATGATTGCAATGGTTTATGTCGAAATTGGGACGATGTTTCCGGAAGAGGGAGCTATGAGTCGATTTACAATGTACACTCATGGTTCGTTGTTAGGACATATTTTCTCATGGGCTAATTGGATTTCATTATTAGCTATTTTACCGATTGAAGCTGTGGCCTCGGTTCAGTACATGAGCACGTGGCCTTGGGAGTGGGCTAATTGGACGCATGGATTTATGAAGGGCGGACAACTTAGCACTCAAGGAATTATGATGGCAACAGTTATGTTGTTCATTTTTACAATTATTAATTATTGGTCAGTTACGATTATGGCTAAATTTAATAATTTCATCTCTGTGTTAAAAGTAATCGTGCCAATTGTTACAATGATTGTTTTGGTTACGGCTCATTTTGATTTCAATAACATGGGGAGTTCATTCAGTGAATTTATGCCTAATGGTACTTCATCGATTTTCGTGGCAATTGGTAGTGCCGGAATTATTTATTCATATGTGGCTTTTCAAACGGTCATTAACTTGAGTAATGACATAAAGAAGCCGTCAGTTAATATTAGACGGGGAATCATTTTATCATTATTGATTAGTGCTTTGATTTATATTGCGTTGCAGATTGTCTTTATCGGGGCATTGCCACAGTCAGTTATCAGTGGTGGATGGTCAAAAATTAACTTTAATTCACCATTTGCTGATTTGGCTATTTTGTTGAATATCTATTGGTTATCAACTTTGGTCTACTTTACAGCCTTCATTTCTCCAGTAGGTAGTGGAATTGCTTTTGCTTCATCTGCAAGTAAATCATTATCTTCAATGCCTAAGAATAAGCATTTGCCTTTATTCTTAAGTAATTCAAATAATAAATACAATTCACCACGGATAGCTTTAATGGTCGACTTTGTTGTTAGTTTTATCTTGATTCTACTATTCAAGAATTGGTCATTACTATCACGTGTGGTTGCAGCATCAACGCTGATTTCCTTGTTATCTGGTCCAGTGGTAGCAGGAAGTTTACGTAAAATGGGTCCGGAAATGAGAAGACCAACAAAAATTAAAGGAATGAAAATTCTAGCTCCAGTTGTTTTTGATTTAATTAGTTTGGCAATTTATTGGGCTATGTTCCCAACTACGGTCGAAGTTATTATAATCATTATTGTTGGATTACCAATTTACTTTGTTTACGATTATCGCCGTGGGTTTAAAGAGTTTAAGCAGAAATTGTATGCCAGTCTCTGGTTGATAGTTCATCTGTTTGGTTTATCAATTATTTCATGGATTGGTGGATCAGATTTCGGTGGAATGAATTTGATTAAGTATCCAATGGACTTTGTTGTTATCTTGATTTTCTCAACTGTAATGTATTATTGGGCAACTCATTCATTGTATTATTCTGGTTACTTCGATGATGCTAAAGAAATCAATTCAACTGTTAAGTTGGATAATAATTAGAGTTAATGGATAATAGTTTAAAAACAAAACAGAAATGGTTTTGGGGACTAGTAGTCGCAATTGAGGCAATTCTTTTTTACAGTTCTTCGATGACTTATAAAGAACAGACTTCAGTACCATTTTTAGAAAAATATTTAGCAGGTAAACCATTTTATAATGCTTTATCTAAAATTGGTTTTACCTACAGCGGCAAGTATCAATCCGTTGAGAATGATGGTTATTTTAAGTTTGTTGAATTCTTCATTCGAAAAGGCGCTCATTTTGGAATTTACTTGTTGTTAGGAGTTTTCTTGTGTTTAGCGTTATACACGTACTTCAAGAAGAACTTCGTTTTGATGATTTTTATTCCTTGGATGGTAGCGACTGGCTTAGCGGCGTTTGATGAATTTCATCAAGGTTTAACTGGTGGACGTACACCGTTAGTTGAGGATGTTATTTTGGATAGTACAGGTGCTTTAGTGGGGATTTTAATATTAGTGCTTGTTCTGTACTTAATTCGTCGACATGAATTTAAAAATAAATAAAACTTTATTAACCTGTGTTTACGGGTTGATAAAGTTTTTTATTTTGTCCAGAAGGGTGTATTCTCTATGTAAGATGTTTAAACATATAATTTGATGTCATCTTATAAAGGTGGTCAAAAAAATGAAGACGAAAAAAATGTTTTTAACAAATGGTTTAGTATGGGGATGGATTTTGATCTTGGGGTTAGGCCAAATTGATATAGTTAATGCATCCTCTAATGATAATAGTGATGTAGTGGAGAATGTGAATGCTACCAAACAAGACGAGAATATTGATACATCCTCGAATACGGTTCATGATTTCACGATACATTTAGGTGATTCAGCTCCAATGTTGAAGGATTTTGTGAATTCAGACGGTGATAGACAAAAATTTACTAGATTAGATTTGACTAAAGTCGATTTAGCTAAAGAGGGTACTTATGATGTTGTAGTAAGTACAGCCAATGGAGAGAATGTTACAGTTCATTTGACCATTTTGCCTATTGCACCGGTAAAATCAACTGATAATTCGAATACTGAGAATAAAAGTGATACAAAAATTGTTAATAAATCCAAAAATCATGTGCAGCCCTTAAAGACGACAGGGATGGTTATGTTTGGAACTGTTTATAAAGCTCCAGAAGTAAAAAAGGAAGCTGTAAAAGAGACAGAACAATCCCATTTTAAGGATAATTTAGTAAGCGCTCGCAGAAATCCAGCGAATAATCTAAAAACTTTTCCACAAACAGGTAACGATAATGACATTAAAGTCCGTCTATTAGGCGTTGCACTGGGATTTTTAGCTTTGATCAATTTAGATTTTAAAAAATTCAATTGAGTTAAAGAAAATATCTTCTTTTATGGTTTATTTAGCCTACGGATATTGAAATACCGCGATTAGTTTGATAAAATTATATGCGGTTTACAATAATCATGAAAGAAGGAAACAGAAATGTCAGGACATTCAAAATGGCATAACATCCAAGGTAGAAAAAGCGCCCAAGATGCAAAACGTGGTAAAATCTTCCAAAAGCTGTCTCGTGAGTTATTCATGGCAGCTAAATCGGGTGGTGCCGATCCTAACGATAATGCTGCCCTTCGTTTAATCGTAGATAAAGCTCGTGCAGCTAATATGCCAAAGGACAACATCAAACGTGCCTTAGACAAGGCTGAAGGTGGCAGTGATGAACATTATGATGAAGTTACATACGAAGGCTACGCTCCAGGTGGAGTTGCAGTTCTAGTAGAAGCTTTAACAGATAACAAGAACAGAACTGCTTCTGCCGTACGTGTTGCATTTACCCGTAACGGAGGAAGCTTGGGCTCAAGTGGTTCAGTTGCTTACATGTTCGACCGTAAAGGTTACATTGTTTTGGACCGTACAAAGAATACTCAAGACGAAGATACTGTTTTGATGGATATCATGGACCTTGGTGCTGATGATCTACAAACATCAGATGACGCTTATGAAATCTATACTGAAGCTAAAGAATTTGCAGCCGTTCGTGATGGTTTGATCGAAAAGGGCTACGAACTTGCTGATTCAGAATTAACAATGATTCCTCAAAACACTACACCTGTTCCAGAAGAGAAAAAAGAACAATTTCAACATATGATTGATCAACTTGAAGATGATGAAGATGTTTCAGAAGTTTATACTGCTGCTGACGATGAAGAATAAGTTCTTTAACTAAAAAGACCGTAAACATTATGTTTACGATCTTTTTTTGTCTTTAGGGATACTATCAAGGATGTCGTTAGAAGTTAGTTTATTATAGTTACTCTGCAATTTGATTAAATTCTTTTTGTATGATTGTGAGTAAACGATGGCAAAGAGAGTATCCAGTAGATATTCAAAGGTGATTTGGGAAGCAAAAGTACTGACCTTAAAAATATCGTACTCGTTTTGAATGATGGAAATAGTTTGAGAGGCATATTGAATCATTTGACTGTCAGGATTACCTGTTATCAAGAGTGTAGGAACTTTCTGTTGTTTTAGAAATTTTATTAGATTCAAATAGTTGGAACTATTACCAGTATAAGAAAGAAAAATTGCTAAGTCATTTTCATCCAAATTGACGGAAGTCCATGATTCATCACTGTATTCTTCAGCGATGATGGCAAATTTATTAATCTTAACAAGTTTACTCTGAAAACCACGAGCTCGAATCTGAGTGTCACCAATTGCGAAGAGAACTAGACGTTTGCTTTCCATAATTTTGGCAGCAGCAGCGTTTAGTTCTTTTTCGCTTATTTGCGCTAAAGTTCTTTTTACAGCGTTGATAGTTAAGTCGGAAATGTTTTTGGCAATATCAAGGGCTGAGTCAGTCGAAGAAAAAGGAAAATTGGCATCGACATCATTTAGCTTGGTAATATTTTGTTGAACATCCTTACTGATGTCTTGTCGCATGGCTCGAAAGCCACTGTAATCTAATTTTTTGGCAAAACGGACAATCGCCGAATGGGATGTATAAGTTTTTGAGGCTAAAGTTTGAATTGCCATGGTCGAGACGGCATTAAGATTGTTTTCGATGTATTTAGCGATACGTTGTTCGTTATCGGTTAAATCATTAATATGGGTAATTCTATCTGAAAAAAGCATAAGCAGATCTCCTTCTAAACTGATTATACCGAATCCATTGAACATAATGTTTATGAGATTGGTGTAATTGATACTTATCTTTGTTCATAATGACCAGTTTCAAGTCAAAAGGTTATCAATTTGGTCTTTTGCCTGTAGAGTGTGTTTATGGATAAAGGGAGGAATCAATTATGAAAAAATTGACTATCGCATATATTGGGAATGGTAAAAGTGCTAACCGTTATCATCTACCATTTTCATTAAAATTAAAGGATCAAATTAAAGTAAAGACAATCTACGCTCGTCACATCAGCCATGATGTTTGGAAGAGGATTGACGGAATCAATTATACGACTGATATAAATGATATTTATAATGATCCAGAAATTCAATTAGTGGTTTTGTCAGTCCCAGCTGAAGCACATTATAAATTAGCAAAAGAAGTACTCAATCATAATAAGAATGTATTGGTAGAAAAACCATTTACAGAAACAGAAGCCCAAGCCAAAGAATTATTTCAATTGGCAAATGATAAACATCTATTGATTCAATGTTATCAAAATCGTCGTTACGATTCAGATTTCTTAACTGTTCAAAAAGTGATTGAAAGTGGAAAACTTGGGGATATCTTGGAAGTTGAATCGACCTATGATTATTTCCGTCCTTATGTTCCTGAAGGCGAAAAACAATTTTCAGTTGGTCATAGTTTCTTGTATGGTCATGCCTGCCATACCTTGGATCAAATTATTTCATATTTTGGCAAAGCAGATAAAGTTCACTACGATGTTCGTCAACTATTAGGTGAAAATCGCATGAACGATTACTTTGATATTGATATGTATTACGGAATTATGAAGGTTTCAGTTAAGTCGAGTTATTTCAGATTAGTACCACGTCCTAGTTTTACGGTTTATGGTAAAAAAGGTGTCTTTGTGAAACAGGATATGGATCGTCAAGAAGTTGATTTGAAGCATTTTTATATGCCAGATCATGATGATTTCGGTATTGATCGTCCAGAGGATTATGGAACTTTAACTTATTTAGATGATAACGATCAATATCATCAGGAAAAAGTTGTTTCTGAAGTTGGCGATTATAGTCGTGTCTATCAAGGACTATATGATGCTATCATCAACGGCAAGCCTAAGACAGTAAAAGATGAAGAGACTATTTATCAAATTCATATGCTCGAAATGGGTATAAATCAAATTACGGAAGAGGAAGGTAATTAGGATGAAATTAGCGATATTTGGAGCTGGCATGATCGTCAAAGATTTCCTAACGATGATTCACGATATCCCTGAAGTGGAATTAACTGCTATTATGGGAACACCAAAAGATTTATCAACTATGGAAGAATTGCAAAAAACTAATCAGATCAAGAAGATTTATACTGATGCAAAGGAGTGCTTAGCTGATCCAGAAATTGATACTGTATATGTGGCATTGCCTAACTTTTTACATTATCAGTTTGCTAAAATGGCTTTGGAAGCTGGCAAAAATGTTATTTGCGAAAAACCATTTACATTGAATTCGATCCAATTAGTTGAGTTAAAAAAATTAGCTGAAGCTAAAAATCTAATTTTGGTTGAAGCAATTACTAATCAATACTTGTCTAATTATCAATCACTAAAACAAGCCTTACCGGAGCTAGGATCTTTAAAGGTAATTGAATGCAATTATTCACAATATTCGCATCGTTATGACGCCTTTTTAGCTGGAAAAATCTTGCCAGTCTTTGATCCTAAAAAAGGTGGCGGCGCTCTAATGGATTTGAATATTTACAATATTCATTTTGTAATTGGTTTGATGGGTGCTCCTAAGGCAGTTCATTATTATGCTAACGTAACGCGAGGAATTGATACTTCCGGTATTTTGGTACTCGATTATCCTGGGACAAAAGTGGTCTGCATTGCTGCTAAGGATTGTTCAGCTCAGGTTACTTCAACTATTCAAGGCAATAAAGGATCAATTGTTGTTGATGGACCAACCAATGTAATGAAGGATTACAGTGAACAACTAAATGGTGCTGAATCTGAACAGGTAGATAAAAAAATTCATTCTCATCGCATGTATGAAGAGTTTAAAACTTTCAATCAAATGATCAAACAACACGATATGAAAGCCGCTAAAGAAAGAATGCAACACAGTATGACCGTTATGAACGTTGTCGATGCTGCATTGAAAGATTCAGGAATTAAATTAGGTTAAAAATACTCTCAGTAATTGTAAAAAAGATTACTGAGAGTATTTTTTTGCTTTTTTCTTCGTAATTTTTACCTGAAAGGGGGCATTTGATGACAGCCGAAACAATGGTCAATAATTTATTAACGGAAGCATGTATCAATAAAATTTCAGATATTTATTTTTTTCCACACGATAACTTTTATCACATTGAAGCGAGTAATTCTTTTCAGAACTACACAGTAGCCGATTTAACTAATGATGAGAGTTTTGCCATTATGAATTTTTTAAAATTTAATGGTGGATTAGATGTATCTGAGCGACGTCGGTCACAGAAAGGATCGTTTAATTTTAACTATCAAAATAAACGTATCTTTATCAGAATTTCCTCAGTAGGAGATTTTCAGAATCGTGAATCCATGGTCGTGAGATTAATTTATCCACAGGAATTTAATTCAATGGTGAATGAAATTTTAATTCAGAAAATTTTACCAATCGCCCGACGAAAAGGAATGATGTTATTTTCTGGACCAATGGGCTCAGGCAAAACTTCTTTGATGTACACTCTGGGACGACAATTAAGTATTAATAAGAAAGTTATGTGTATTGAGGACCCAATTGAGATTGTTGAAGATAGTTTTTTACAGTTACAAGTCAACGATGATGCAGGGATGACTTATGAAGAATTGATAAAAACTAGTCTTCGTCATCGACCAGAGGTGTTAATTATCGGTGAAATTAGGGATAAACATACAGCACAGCAGGCCATTCAAGCGGCACTCTGTGGTTATACAGTGATGTCAACGATTCATGGAAAATCTAAGTATTCCATTCTTCAGCGTTTGCGACAATTTGGAATTGACGAGATTGATATTTTGAATGGGATTAATTTTATTTCCTATCAACGTTTAATACCGACCTTTAATGATTTGGAATTGTTTATTGATACCTTAAATTCAACACAGATTGAGAAATATTTAAAAGATGAAGTTGCTGATAAAAATTGGCAAACAATGTTAGAAGAAGCCTATCAAGTCGGTCGAATCAATCAAAAAACTTATCAGGAATATATTTATGGTTAAAAAGTTTTCAACGGCAAAAAAAGCTGAATATTTAATTTTAATTAGTAAACTTTTGAAAAATGGTTTTTCACTAAGTGATTCAATCAATTGTCTCCGTTTACTGGACGATGAGAAAAGTGTATTTGATCTGATTTATCAGGATTTACAGCAAGGGAAAATGATTTCACAATCATTGATCCATTTTAAATTACCCGCTGTTATTTATAATCAATTGATTATCGCCCAAAACCATGGAAGATTGGCTCAAGCCTTAGAACAGACTGGGGTTCTCTTACAAAGTCAGTCTAAACAGAAGAACAAATTTAAAGAATTGTTGGCTTATCCTGCTTTCATATTAATGTTTTTAATCACAATGTTAATAGGGATGAAACTCTATATTGTTCCTCAGTTAGCTGTCGCAGGTGGTAGTCAGGCAATAGACTTATTTCTAGGATTAATTTTACTAGTTCTGCTTTTGATAACCTTAAGTATTTTCTCATTAGCAATCTTTCTTAGAAAAAAAGATGAGTATGATCGGGCTTTGTTTCTTGTGAAATTACCATTTGTAGGGAAAATTTATCAGAGCTTTTTTCATTTTTTGATATTACAAGGATTAGGAATGCAATTGGCTAACGGAATGAACCTCCAAAGCATTTGTGAAAATAATAATCACTTTCAAAAAGGTTCAATTCAAGAGCATTTGGCGACTAAATTTATTAATAATTTGATTAGTGGGAAAAGCTTATTAACATTGGTCGAAAAAGAACCACTGTTGCCAAAACAATTACAGATTATCTTACAAGCTGGTGAAAGTGGAACGGCATTGGCACAAGATATCTTGTTGATGTCAGAATTAAAATTTGAAGAAACACAACGTAATCTCAAAAAATTATTAGGACTAGTACAGCCAATTTTATTTGCCGTTATAGCGATTGTAATTGTCGTAACTTACTTAATAGTTTTGTTACCAATTTATGGAATGATGAAGGGAATCTCGTAATGAAGAAAATAAGAAAAGGTTTTACTTTAATTGAAATGGTTATCGTCTTGTTCATAATCTCATTGTTACTTTTGATTATGATTCCCAATTTAACTAAGCAACGTGATAACGCCAATAAGAAATCGAATGAGGCTTTAAGAACTACTGTTGTTAGTCAAGCTGGGTTATATTCGGAAGATCATTCTGAAGATGAAATCAATATAGGCACATTAAAAAAAGCTAATTACATTAGTCAGAAACAATTTGATAAGTTGAATAATGCTAAATTAGATTTGAAGAAGGATAAAGAAACCGGAGAATGGACACTAGTAGACACGGGTTCACATTAATTGAAACAGTAATTGGTTTAGCAATCGTCTGTAGTTTGGTTGCTGTATCAGTGTGGAACCTCAAAGATTATCAAGCTCGTATTGAAGAAAAAGAATCCTTAGAGTGGTTTAAGAATTCGTTTAAAAATGAAATGAATTATTCTTATCTTAATCAGAAACCGGCTTATCTAAAAATTCGTGGTGATCACGTTACTTTTGGGCGGTATGCAGTTAATGGAAAAATTGTTTTAAAGAAAAAGATTTTTCCAAAAACCTTGAGGAATACTAACGGTCCGATTGATTATTTTATTAGGAGGTCTGGTCAGTCGGATCCTAAAATAATTATATTTGAATCCAAACTGACACATCGTAAGTATGAATATCGAATTCAAATGGGATGGGGTGAAATTATTGAAAAGACACAGCGGCTTTATCCTGGTTGAAGCATTAACTTCCTTAACGATTTCTTTAACCATTATTTTTATGTTGTCGCTTTGTGTCAGTGAACAGTTCAAATTGATCAATCAGTGGGAACAAAGAGTCAATGCTCACAAAATAATATTGTTGCATTTGGAAAATTCGCATATGCCTAATAGAGTAACGATAAAGAATCGAATCTATTACTATCAAAAGATTGGAAATACATATCAAGTTAGGGTAAATAATCATGTCTATCAAGTTAAGAGCTAGAAGAAAGGGCTTTGTTCTGTATGAATCAATTTTAGCTTTGATGATAACTTTAATGACTTTAGGAATCTTGCAACAATCATTGTTGATAATGAGGACAGTGCAACATACTACGTTTAGAGATCAGCTACGTTGGCATGTAACTCAAGAGAAGATTCAAAGTGAAATGGACCATGCTTTAAGAATAGATGAAGTGAAAGACAATCATATATCTTATACAAAACCGGAGTGGCTTAATGATAAGCATCCGGCTTTTGTTTTTAATATCTTTGGCAAAGGGGATAATAAAATGTTACGATATAAGACCGTTGTCAGTGGTGGACATGAGCCTATTTTAGTAAATCAAAGAGAAATTAAGATTGAAAAAATCTCAAATTTAGTTATCATAACAACAGTGAATAAAGCCGGTGAAAAATCTGAAATGTACTTAACGTTGGATGAACATAAATTGTAAAAGAAGCGGTGCGGTTTTATTAAATAGTATTTTAATATTATCGGTCGTAATTTTAATTGTAGGATACACTAGTAATTTGATTGGCGAACAAATCTCGGGATACCGGCGTTTAGATGAGATTTATGAGCAACAAATTAACAAGAAAATTAATAAAAGTAATAAAATAGACTATTGTGAATTGACGAGTCCTTGAATAAAATCGTTTTCAACGTTAAAATTTTAATTATTAAGCAAAGAGGTTAACCATGTCAGAAAAAGATATGCAAACATATTTTGATAAGATGAATCAAGCTAATTCTTTATTAAAGGAGTCCTTAAGAGTTAACAACATTGAATCACTTGCCGAAACATTAACAGATATTTCTGATGGCAGCGTTTATGTCGAGAACGGTGTTCCTGACAAAGATACTGTTTCTAAGTTAGAAAATATCTATGCAGAGATGAAGAAATTAAATCTAACTCCACTGCAACTTAAGCAAGCGATTACAGTATCAATTATCAAAGCTCAAAAAGATGATAAAGCTGAAGTTAATAAATTAATGACTCCTGATGCGATTGGTTTGATAACTAGCTTAATTGCTTATGAGGTACTAAATGTTCAAAATAAGAAAGACGTGAACATAGTCGATCCAACTGTTGGAACAGGTAACTTGCTGATTGAAGTTATTGAACAATTGAATATGACTGACAAATTCAATATCAATGCTGCGGCACTTGATAATGACGATGCGTTAGTTTCTTTAACAAAATCATTTAGTGAAGTAATGAATCTTAATTTAGACGCTTATCATCAGGATAGTGTCGCCGATTGGGATATTACTGATATTGATTTGGCAGTGGCTGATTTACCAGTTGGCTATTATCCAATTGATGACAATGCTAAGAATTTCAAAACAAAATCAGACAAGGGACATTCTTATGCTCACCATTTGTTGATTGAACAAACTATGAATAATTTAAATGACGGTGGAATCGGTATATTCATTGTACCTTCACAGATTTTCCAAACTGACCAAGCAAAGAAATTATCTGAATGGATGGTTTCAAGTGTTTATCTGCAAGCTGTATTAGATTTGCCAACAAGCTTATTTGCATCAAAAGAAGCACAAAAGGCAGTCGTAGTTTTACAAAAACATGGCGATAATGCTAAGCAAGTGGAAAATGTTTTGATGGGCACAATACCAGATACCAATAACCCTAAGTTGTTTGAGGGATTTAAAGACCAGTTGCAAAGCTGGGCAAAAAATTTTAAAGGTTAGGTGAGATTAAATGTCTAAAATCATGGCCGTTAATTCTGGTAGCTCTACATTGAAGTGGAAACTATATACAGTACCTGATGAGAAGGTTATCGCCAAAGGAATGGTAGATCGTTTGGGATTACCAGATTCAGTCTTTGAAGTTCAATATAATGGCAAGAAAATCAGTGAATTGGGAGACATTCCTGATCATACAACTGCTGTTAATATGATGCTTGATAAATTGATTGAATTGAAAATAATCAAAAGTTATGACGAGATCACCGGAGTAGGTCATCGTGTTGTCGCTGGTGGTAGTATCTTTAAAGATTCAGCCATCGTAACACCACGCGTGATCCAACAAATCAGAAATCTTTCTGAATATGCCCCATTACATAATCCCGGTCAAGCAACTGGAATTGAAGCATTTGAAAAGATTTTGCCAGATGTTCCTCAAGTAGCAGTCTTTGATACTTCGTTCCATCAAACAATGGATCCGGTCAATTACTTGTATAGTATTCCTTATGAGTATTATGAAAAATATGGAGTTCGTAAATTTGGTGCCCATGGTACAAGTCACCGCTATGTATCACAAGCAGCGGCCGATTACTTACAAAGACCATTAGCTGACCTTAAGATTATTTCTGCCCATCTTGGTAGTGGAGCTTCAATTGATGCAATTGAAGACGGTAAATCAGTTGATACATCCATGGGATTCACTCCATTGGCTGGTATTACTATGAGTACACGCTCTGGGGATGTTGATCCTTCATTGGTTGCTTATTTGATGCAAAAGATGAAGATTACTGATCCTGATGAAATGGTAAAAATTTTGAATACTAAATCTGGTTTGTTGGGACTTTCAGGTGTATCACCAGATATGCGTGATTTGTTAGCAACTAAGGATGAAAATCATCGTTCTGATTTGGCTATCAAGATTTTTGTCAATCGAATTGTTAAGTATATTGGCTCATATATTGCCCTACTGGGTGGAGCTGATGTCTTGATCTTTACTGCTGGCGTTGGTGCTGGAAGTGCTGAAATTCGTGAGGACATTGTAAACCACTTTAATTATCGTGGTATAAGAATTGATAAAGAAGCTAACGAAAATGGCAAAGGAATTCGTCGTATCAGTACAAAAGATTCAACTACTGATGTTTTGGTTGTACCAACTGACGAGGAATTAATGATTGTTCGTGATGTAGTTAGATTAATAAAATATAGTGATTAAAAATCAAGGAATCAAAACAAATTTAAGTTGTTTTGATTCCTTTTTTAGTGTTAAAAATTAGATTAAAAATGTTGCCAATAATGCGATGTAAGCCTTTACTTTTTTATTTTTACTGTTATATTAAGGGTGTATAGAAAAGAGCAAATTTGGAATGGAGGTTCATGATATGACAAGAAAAGCCTACATGATTGGTACAGGTGTTGGTAACTTAGCTGCTGCTATTTATTTGATTCGTGATGGGGGATTTAATGGCGATCAAATTACAATGATGGGTCTAGAAGACCATGGTGCAAACGATGGTGCTGCAGTTAAAGACTATGAAACAGAGTATGGTAACCAAGCTTTATCGAACAGCAAAGGATTCCTAGCAAAAGGTGGAAGAATGTTGAACGAAGAGACATTTGAAAACCTTTGGGATGTATTGCGTTCAGTACCTTCATTGGATCATCCTGGACAAACAGTTACGGATGACATTTTGAATTTTGACCACGCTCATCCAACACATGATGTTGGACGTTTGATCGATAGCGATGGTCCACGTGTAAAACCTAATAAAGACAATTACAGACATATGCAATTTGATAATAAGGATCGTTATTTATTATCTAAATTGATGTTGATGCCTGAAAAGGATGAAGAAAAACTAAATAACATTAGTATTGCTGAATGGTTTGCAAGCAGTCCACATTTCTTCACAACTAATTTCTGGTACATGTGGCAAACAACATTTGCTTTCAAACGTGCTAGTTCAGCTGTTGAGCTACGTCGTTATATGAATCGTATGATTCTTGAATTCAGTCGTATCAATACACTAGAAGGTGTTACAAGAAGTCCATACAATCAATTTGAAAGTATCATTTTGCCAATGCGCAAGTATTTGGAAGATCGTGGTGTAACCTTCATCAATAACCGTAAAGTTACTGATTTGGAATTCAAAGATACACCACTTCAAGATGATATTATCGTTACTGGACTCAAGTATGAAGAAGTCGACAATGATAACAAAGAAGGACACATTGATATTGCTGAAAACGACTTAGTCTTCGATACTAATGGTTCAATTACTGATAGTTCAGCACTTGGTGACTTTAATACACCATTTAAGGAAAATATGGATTATGCACCTAGTGCAGCACTTTGGAAGAAAGCAGCTGAGAAGTTCTATTCTCTAGGTAATCCTGACAAATTCTTTGGTGATCGTACACAAAGTGAGTGGGTCAGTCTCACAGTTACAACCAACAGCCACTTCTTGGTAAATGAAATTTCACGTATTACACAACAAGAGCCCGGAAATGCTTTGAATACATGGATTAACAGTACACCATTGTTGTCAATCGTTGTTCATCATCAACCACACTTCAAGGCACAAAAGCCTAATGAGTCAACATTCTGGGGTTACTTCATGTATCCAAGAAGAAATGGTGATTATGTACAAAAGCCTGTAATGGAAATGACAGGTAAAGAAATGCTAGAAGAATTATTAGGCCACTTAGCAGAAGTAGATCCAAGCAAAGACAATATCAAGAACCATACACAGGAAATTATGGACAGCATTGTCAATGTAATTCCTGTTCACCTACCATATGCAAGTGCAATGTTCAATCAAAGAGCCGTCGGAGATCGTCCAGATGTAGTTCCAAAGAACAGTAAGAATTTGGCCTTCATCAGTCAATTCTGTGAACAACCATTCGATATGGTCTTTACGGAACAATATTCATTCCGTGCAGCACAACGTGCCGTATATACATTGTTGAATATTCCATTGTCAGAGATGACACCAATGCACCATTATGAGAAAGATCCAAAAGTAATGGCACGTGCTACTAAGACCATGTTTAGATAATAGAGAGAGGGTGGAGCAAGGGCGAACAGCCTCCGAGGATTTGCCTAAGTACTGGAATCGCACGCGTACTATGCGGGCAATTCCAGCACTGTAGCAAACCACAGGAGGTTGCCCTTGCGCAACCCGTTTAGGCAGCATACTTGAGAAGAAAAATATAAAAATTTGGTTGTTAGAATCTGAAGTATAGTTATTAGAAACGTAGAAGGAAAACTATTGAGAATAGAATAGACCAAATTTTCACAATACAAAATGTATTTAAGAGTAGAACACCTAAGCGAAAATCTCCACAAAAAGGGGGTTGATGCCTATAATCAATCTATATTTGAAACAAATAAAATTTAACATCAAACGACAAAACATCTCATTAAAAAAGATAAATATTTTCACAAGCAAGAGCTGAATTTCAATTCAGCTCTTTTTTTTGTGAATTGGAAAGCAACCTAGAATAGGCATTTTGATGAGATTGTGAAGAAATATTCACAATTGAAATAAGATGTGAAATTATTTTTTGACAATCGTTTGAGTTGCAGGTGTTGATATATCAACGTGAAAACGTTTACTTGAGCTTTTTGAACAAAATAACTTGAACATTGATTGTACAGTGATAAGATAAAACGTGAATTAGTTAACAAATATATCGATTTTTAAATCTTGGAGGTAATCAGATGTTGAAAGGTTCCAAAGATACAAAGGTTTCTACAAAATCAGATGAAAAAGAAGATGTAAAACCAGTTATTGATGCTATGGTTGCTAAGGCTCACAAGGCCTTGGATATCATGGACGGTTTTACTCAAAAACAAGTTGACCATATTGTTCACCAAATGGCCATTGCTGGATTGAATGCTAGTTTTGAATTGGCTAAGTTAGCCTATAAAGAAACTGGCCGTGGAATGGTTGAAGATAAAGTTATTAAAAATATGTATGCTACAGAAGAGATTTGGCACTCAATCAAACGTGACAAGACTGTTGGCATTATTGAAGACGATAAAGAACATCGTTTGATCAAAGTTGCTGAACCACTTGGTGTTTTAGCAGGTGTTACACCCGTTACTAACCCAACTTCAACTGCAATGTTTAAGTCATTGATTGCCATGAAAACACGTAATCCAATTATCTTTGGTTTCCATCCCCAAGCTCAAAATTGTTCTGTTGCCGCCGCTAAAGTTATGTTAAAAGCTGCCGTTGATGCTGGTGCCCCAGAAGGTGTCATTCAATGGATCGAAAAACCAAGTATTGAAGCAACATCATACTTGATGAATAACGAAGGTATTGCTAGTGTTCTTGCTACTGGTGGTCCTGGAATGGTTAAGGCTGCTTACTCAACTGGTAAACCTGCCTTGGGTGTTGGTCCTGGTAATGGTCCTGCATACATTGAAAAGACTGCTAATATCAAACGTGCTGTTAACGATATTGTTTTATCAAAGACATTTGATAATGGTATGGTTTGTGCTTCTGAAAATAGTGCCATCGTTGATGCTGATATTTATGACGAAGTTAAATCTCTATTTGAAAAGAATAGGATTTACTTCATTAAGAAATCAGATTATAAGAAATTAGCTGATGCAATGTTTAGACCAGAGGGTGGGGTTAAAGGTCCTATCGCTGGTAAATCAGCTATCGAAATTGCTAAATTAGCTGGTATCAAGGTTCCCACTGATACTAAAGTACTTGGTGTTGAATTATCAAAGGTTGGCCCAGAAGAGCCACTTTCAGCTGAAAAATTATCACCTGTACTTTCGGTTTATAAAGTTGCTGGGCATAAAGAAGGCTTCGAAAAAGCTGATGAATTGTTACACTTTGGTGGTTTAGGTCACACAGTTGGTATTCACACAATGGATGAAGACTTAGCTACAGAGTTTGGTATTAAGATGAAAGCTAGTCGTGTCTTGGTAAATACTCCTGCCGCTATTGGTGGTATTGGTAATCTTTATAATGAAATGATTCCATCACTTACTCTTGGTACTGGTTCATGGGGGAAGAATTCTATTTCTCATAACGTATCTTCATTTGATTTGCTTAACATTAAGACAATCGCAAAACGGAGAAATAATATGCAATGGATTAAACAACCAAGAGTTTACTTTGAAAAGACTTCAGTTCGTTATCTAGAAGATCTTGAAGGTATGAAGAGAGCCTTTATCGTTTGTGATCCTGTCATGGTTCAACTTGGTTTTGTTGATACAATTACTGATGAATTGAAACGTAGCAAGTTCCATGTTGAATATTCAATGTTCTCTGATGTTGATAATATTGTAACAACAGATGTTGTAAAACGTGGTGTTACTCAAATGAATTTGTTCAAACCTGATACAATTATTGCATTAGGTGGCGGTACAACAATGGATACAGCCAAAGATATGTGGTTGTTCTACGAACATCCTGATGTTGATCTCTTTGGTGCAAAACAAGGATTCATTGATATCAGAAAACGTGCTTACAAGTTCCCTAAGCCTGAAAAAGCACAATTTGTTGCTATTCCAACAACATACGGAACTGGAGCTGAAGTTACACCATTTAGTTCTATTATTGATACACAAACAGGAACAAAGTACCCAATCGCTGATTATGCCCTAACGCCTGATGTTGCTATCATTGATTCACAATTTGTTGAAACAATGCCAAAAGACATCATTGCTGAATCAGGTATGGATGTTTTGAACAATGCTATTGAATCCTATGTAGCCAATATGGCCTCAGATTACACAAGACCATATGCACTACAAGCTATTAAATTAGTCTTTGATAACTTAGAAAAAGCTGCCACTGGTGATAAGGATGCACAAGAAGAAATGCATAATGCTTCAACACTTGCAGGTATGTCATTCGGTAATGCTTTTGCTGGTGTTGGTCATTCAATTACAGATGCTTTGACAAACGTTTATGGTATCAGACATGGACTGGCTTCAATCATTGCTTTACCACAAGTAATCAACTACAACTTCGAACAACCTACAAAAATTACTATGTGGCCTAAGTACGAAAGCTTTAGAGCAGATTCAGATTATGCAACTATTGCTAGATACATTGGTTTGTCAGGTAAAGATGACAGAGCTTTGAAGGATGCTTTGGTTAAGAAGATTATTGATCTTGCACATGGACTTGGTATCAAGTTAAGTCTTAAAGATAACTATATTAATAAGAAGGAATTTGATGAAAATGTTGATGCATTATCAGAAGCAGCATTTGGAGATCAATTCTCATTCACAAATCCTAAAGAACCACTAATTTCTGAATTGAAACAAATCCTTGAAGACATGTATGTTGGTAAGGGAATTGAAAAATAATAAGTTGAGAATGAATTAAAACGGATTCTCAAGCACTAAAAAAATAGTCCTAATAACTTGATTATGAGTTATTGGGACTATTTTTGTATATTAACCGATATTATTTTTAATCCAAAATATTTTAAAGCCTATGTTATGGCTATTAGGACAGATAATTGTCATTAAAATCGATTGTATTTACTTGTATCGTAAAAAACGTTTCCCATGCTATAATTCCTTCGCGTTAGATAAATCTGTTTTCTTCACGCAAATGGATGGGGGTAGTTAATTGATGATTTCTTTAAAGAATAAAAGAAGTGTCAATTTGAAAATTAATAAAGAGCAGTGGAGTTGGATCATGTATGATTGGGCCAATTCTGCTTATGGAATAATTGTTACGACGGCCGTTTTACCAGTTTATTTTAAGTCGATGACTTCAGCTAATCATGTTTCAGCAGCTAGTTCTACGGCGTACTGGGGATATGCCAATAGTTTTAGTACACTTTTAGTGTCATTATTAGCCCCATTTTTGGGGGCATTAGCGGATTATCCTCACTTCAAAAAACGCTTGTTAAGCATGTTTTGTTGGTTAGGGATAGTGATGACGGTAGGATTAGTTTTCGTTCCTGCCTCACAGTGGCGTTTACTATTATTAGTTTATGTTCTGTCAGCAATTGGTTACTCAGTAAGTAATCTTTTCTATGATAGTTTTTTGACTGATGTGTCTAATGATGAGCAAATGAATAAAATATCGACTTATGGCTATGCTTATGGGTATCTGGGTGGGGTAATTGCCTTTATACTGTTCCTTGTTTTGGAATTAACTAGTGGTTTTGGAAAATTAGATGGAACAGGAATAGCTCATTGGAGCTTTGTGATTGCAGCGCTTTGGTGGTTGGTATTTTATTTGCCGCTACAAAGAAATGTTACTCAAAAATACTCTGTTAAATCAACAGCATCTCCTTTGAAAGGGAGTTTTAAACGAGTTTTTCAAACTATTAAACACATTAAACAGTATAAACAAGTAGCCTGGTTCTTAGTGGCTTATTTCTTCTATATAGATGGAGTCGATACTATCTTTACAATGGCAACCGCTATTGGGATGGACATCGGTATAAAAACGTCTGAATTAATGATTGTTATGTTAGTCGTACAATTAATTGCAGTACCGTTTTCCATTCTATTTGGTTGGTTTGCTGATAAAACTTCTACTAGAAAAGGTATTCTTTTAGGAATTGTAGTTTACCTTTTAATTTGTCTGTATGCTTTAAATCTAAAATCCAGTTTTGATTTCTGGGTCTTAGCTATTTTGGTGGGTACTAGTCAGGGTGGTTTGCAAGCTTTGAGCAGATCTTACTTTGGGAAAATTATCCCTAAAGAATCAGGTAGTGAGTTCTATGGTTTTTACAATATTTTAGGAAAATTCTCAGCAGTTATGGGTCCATTTATTGTAGCGATTGTTACACAACTAACTGGTAAATCGACTATTGGAGCAGCTTCATTAAGTGTATTGTTCTTAGTTGGATTAGTTATTTTTGCTATTTTACCTAGAATGGTCAAGAATTCTAAATAAAAAAAACTGAAATCATCTGATTTCAGTTTTTTTTTATATTCTATTAGCGGTAATTAAGCGGTAGTTAAAAGAATTAATTACTAGTTCAATTTTTTCATGTTGAAGATAATAGTTTTTTCCTTCTTTTTGAAAAATAGTATTGTCGGCACTAATAATTTGATTAACTAACTGTTTGATTTCGAGTTCTGATAAATTCAAATTTAATTTTTTGTTGAATCGCCCGAAAACTAGTGGCGTATAACAAATGTTTTCTAAAAATGTTTTTTGATTGGGCATATTATTACTTCCATTTATCTATCAGATGAGCGGTCTCTTTAGTGTTGTTGGTAAAGACACTATCTAATTTAAGTGTATTGAGGGCATTGTAATTGTCGTTATAAGTGTTGATGATCCAACCATTAGTTTTGAAGCCATTTTTGTGGGCCAGTTTAACTAATTTAGGTGTCCATTGTTCCAAACGAATAGAGATAAATTTGATGTAGCGAGGAGCATTTTCAATTTCCTCACTGTATTGACGTTCGGTAACTGAATCTAGTAGCCATAGGATAGGTACATTTTTTAATGATTTATGAAAAGCTTTGATACCAGGGATACTCTCATCTTGCATAATCAAATTATTCTTCATATTGTATTTTTTGATTTCTTTAGCAAGTGTTTTTTCAGTGTCAGTATTGTCGCCAGCATTCTTTTTAGTTTCAATTATGTAGTGAACTTTTTTACCATAACGGTTAAAGACATCTTTTAACTGATGTAGTTTTTCACCATTACGTAGTTTAATTTTGTCCAATTTAGCAGATGTTGACTTAGAAATTGTTACATTTGAACCAGTTGATTTTTTCAAATTATCATCATGAGAAACGTATAATTTATTATCTTTACTGAGCCAAACGTCTTGCTCAATATATTGTGTACCATCCTTTATAGCACGATTGTAACCACTGAAAGAGTGATCGGGATTGTTATAAGGACTACCACGATGTGAAAAAATAATTGGTGTTTCTGGTGAAGCGTGATTGACACTTTGAGTTATCGAGGTAAGGTCTTTGGCCTTTGGTGCAGCCGCTGCAGCCACGTTAGTTAATGAAATAGGTAATTCTAATAGGACTGTGAAAAAAAGTAAGAATGCAATAAATTTCTTTTTTAACATGATTTTCCCCTTATTGTGATATATTCCATCATAGTTGAAACATAAAAAAAGTGCCACCGTAAATAACGGTGACGCTTCTATAGATGACGTGAAAGTAAATGAGTATGTTTATTCTGAAGATTTAGTTGTCTTGTCTTTTCACGTTCGATTTTTAATTGCTTCTTTAATTGTCTATTCTTCCAGAAACCATGAATACATACAGCTGCGGGTAATGTCATGCAACCTAGGATTGCTGGAATTAGCCAAGGATTATCGTGAAGTAATTGAAAACTTTCTTCATTGTAATGATTGATTTCTTCTTGAACATCTTTTGGTAACAACATAATATCGCATCCTCTCTTAATTAATTACAGCATATACCATAATGATTGCGCTGTCATTAAATTAAGGCGAAGGAATAAGCAAACTATCTTATTTTTTGATAAAATTATGATTGTCATAAAAAGAAGGTTACAGATGAAAAGATATCAAAGTTTTAAATTATTCCAATTAAAAGAGATAGCCATCGGCTTAACATTTATTGGTGGTTTTATTGATGCTTATACGTATGTTCAACGCGGTCGAGTTTTAGCAGCAGGTCAAACGGGTAATATTGTTTTCCTCAGTGTAGATATTGCACGGCAAAATTTACCAGGGATTATGACCAAAATTTTTACAATGTTGTTCTTTGTTTTAGGAATTATAACCGTTGAAATTATGAAACATAAAAATAATCGTAGTCATTATTGGCGCTTAACCAGCCTTATTGTAGAGTTCGTGGTCTGTGTAATTGTTGGGTTTATGCCTAAGACAATTTCTAATATCTATATTGTGCCACCACTAGCATTTGTTATGGCGATGCAAAATGTAGCCTTCAGTCAAATTGAAGGTATGGGATATAATAATGTCTTTTCAACAGGTAATTTGAAAAAAGCTGTTATTTCCTTTGTTGAATATTTTTATCATGGTCGTAAGAGTGATGTAACCACAGCAGTGATCTATTTTGAATTAGTACTCGGTTTTGCTTTAGGAGCTGTATCATCAGCTCTTCTTCAGAAGTGGCTATTTGTAAGAACAATTTGGATAGTTCCTGTTTTGTTATTAATAGTTGGTGGATATTATACTTATTTACTTTACTTACGAGACAAGTATTAATTACCAGATGAAATCTTAATACCAATGATACTTATTAATAAAAGAGCTACAAAGACCCAAGTCAGTGGTGATAATTTGTCACCAAAGAGGACAACTCCAATGATAACGGAACCAACAGCTCCAATCCCGGTCCAGATAGGATAAGCCAAACTCATTGGCATTCTCTTAACTGCAATGGCGAGAAAGAACATGCTGAGAAATAAGCCAATAATGGTGTAAATAGTGAAACTGATTTTGGTAAAGCCGTGGCTTAATTTCATAGTGGTTGACCAAACGACTTCAAAAATTCCAGCGATAATTAAATAAATCCAATTCATAATAATTTCCTCCAAAAAAATAAAGTACCCCTATAAATTCCTTCTATGGCCTAATGGAATTTATAAGAGTACTTTTTTTAGTTGACACCCGGCGGTGTATAATTATTTCTATAAAGAATAGCAAATTTGAGGAGAAATGGCAAATATGATTCGAAAGATGCAACCAGATGAAATTGAAATTGTTAGTGATATTTGGTTACAGGGGAACTTGGAGGCTCATTCTTTTATACAAAGGAATTATTGGATTGACAATTTGAATTCTGTTAAGGAACAGTTTAAAGAAGCTGATATATATGTGTTTGTTGATAAGAATCAAATTGTAGGATTTGCCGGTTTACATGGGAATTATTTGGCTGGAATTTTTGTGAAAAAGGAATATCGGAGTCGTGGAGTAGGCAGAAAGTTATTAGATTATTTGAAACAAGAATGTTCAGAATTGTCGTTAGATGTTTATGCCAAAAATATCCAGGCTAAAAAATTCTATCTACAAAATGAGTTTAAGGTGGATCATGAAGGTATTGATGAATCAACTAATGAAGTTGAATATCAGATGTTATGGAAAAGGGGATAAGAATGAAAGTTTGGTGGGGAATTAATATTGCTTGGTTAGTACTATTTGTTGCTAGTGCAATTTATCTTTTAAATAGAAGAATTGACGGAGCTGGAGTTATTCAGAATCCGACAATACGAATGGTTTCGTTAGCTGTTTTAGGTGGATGCTTTATTTTTGTTTGTTTATGTCAATTATTAGTATTGTTTTTTATCAAAAGAAAATCTAAGTAATAAAAAATCCTGACCAATTAAATTTGATCAGGATTTTGTTTATTCAGCTGGTACGATAGGATGCTTTCTAACGACAAAGGTTAGTAAGTAAGATGCAGCCAGAATAACTGTTACGACTAAGTACGGATAATGAGTATTCCAATCCATTAATGCTCCAGACATTAGTGGTCCAATAACATTCCCGATACTAGTCAATGACATATTCATACCATTGATAAGACCTTGATTGGAACGGCTAGATTTAGTCAATAGAGTTGTAATAGCAGGTCTTAATAAATCAAATGATGAAAAGATGATTAGCGTTGCCACGATGACTTCGACGTGTGAATGTGCTTGAGTGATCCAGAAGACGCAGACGGCACTTAGTAAAAAGGCAATACTGATCAAACGCATTTCTCCAATTTTATTAATGATCCAATTGAAAGCTGCAACTTGTAGAATTAAAGAAATAATTCCGTTTAGAGTTAAAACTAGAGCGATGGTACTTAAACCGAAGTTAAAAACTTGGTTAACGTAGATACTATAAATACTTTCAAATCCTTGCAAACCAAAGGATGAAACCAAGATCATTCCGAAGAGCATGACCATCGGTAAAGTTAAAATTGATTTGATAGAACCTTGTTCTTGGGCTTTTTTCTCAGCTTCCAAGGCCTCTTCTTCGAGAACTTCTTTGTTTTCCTTTAATAGGAATAAAGTAAAGATGGCACTGATGATACCAAGAGCACCAGCAAAGTAAAATGGTGTTTTATAAGTGATGCCAGCTAAAATACCACCAAGTCCTGGTCCTAAGATCAAACCACCACTAAAGGCAGCAGAAAGCCAACCAATAACTTTGGCACGTTCTTTTAAAGTTGTTAGATCAGAACCCAACGCCATAGAAGTTGGTACAACCATCGCAGCCGATAAACCACCAATAACACGTGAAATGTTAAAGATAGGTAAACTAGTTGCGATGGCAAAGATGAATTCTGAAATAGCATAGGTGAACAAACCAATAACAATTACCGGTTTACGTCCAACTTTATCCGACATCTTACCGACAATAGGTGAGGCGACAAATTGAGCGAAGGCAAAAAGTGACGTCATGACCCCCATTTGAGATGTCGTATAGTGAAACTCGTTCTTGATAAATGGTGTAACTGGAATAACTAATCCGATTCCTAAACAGATTAGAAAGTTACTGACTACAAGGATATAGATTGATTTCTTGTTTTTCCCCATATTTCCCCCCTAATGATAAATATTTTTAAGTTCAAAAAAACTACCATCTGCTGATAGTAGTTGACGATAAGAAAGCCGATATTCTAAGAAGAACTTAGATATCGGCTAGATATGAACTTGAAATCTCACATTACCTCATAGCTTACTATGATTCCATATTAATGTCTAATACTTTAAACTAACTATTTCATTAAATATATATAACAAAAATAACGTTTGGCATATAAATTTATTAAAAATGATTTTATAAATGGACATTTTGTATGGATGGTATTAATATGTTAGGTATGACTAATAAGGAGGTCATATTTTGGATTTTCGAAGTGGCTTGAACAGTGATAAGCCTCAGATAATAAATTTACTAGTAGATTCATTTAAGGAATACATCACAACTAAGAACATGTTCCAACAAGAGTTCAGATCTAGTGCTAAGTTTGATAAGTTGTTGCATAAATACTTTGCTCTGGAAGTTAATGTATTCATGAAAAAAGGTTTGGTTTATGTTGGAGCTGACGGAAAGGGAAAGCCTAGAGCAGTTGCTCTAATTGAATTCAATCAAGGTCGTCAGATAAGCAACTGGGATTATCTATCAATGGATGGTCTGAAGTTGATACCGCAGATTCTTATGAGTGGATTCAATGGTTTCAATGCATTCGATATCTTTAAATTCGAAGATCTTTTCGATTTAGTAAAAGGTAAGAAGAAATGTGCTGTTGAATATTTAGCTGTAGATAAAAGTTTACGTGGTCAAGGAATTGGTAGTAAGATGCTAAATAATCATATTAGCCCTTATGTTAAGAAAATTGGTTACCGCAATATTATTTTGGAAACCAATACACAAAAGAACGTTAAATTTTATAAAAAGAATAATTTTGCCGTACGCTCAGTTAAGAAAGTTAACTTGAGCCATGGTGATGTTAAAGATTGGGTCTTATCAAAGGCTATCTAAAGCAAAAAGGACATTCACGATTGTGAATGTCCTTTTTTTACTAAAAACAACTAATTCCTACTTCATAAGAATAACAAATTATTTTTGAAGTGGTGTTTTTCTTAAGGAAATTTAAATTTTCTTGAGATTTTCTTAAATCGATTCAATCAAATTCCACGATAATATGCCTTTGTAATTTCCAGCTGAAGTACCCGGAGCTAAATGAATTTGCCAATCATTTGCACCAACGTAGTTAGATAGGTTTAAGGTATCTTGACTTCCTGAAAAATTATCTGTCTGAATAGGGACGCCATCAGTTGTAATAGGTTGCCAAGTACCATCATCGGTAACTTTACTTGTTCTTTGTCTGATAAATAATAAGCCTGAGTCGTCAGCCTGCAAAGTCTCATTATTGGAATTCTTCATTTGAGTATCAGTATTGTTATTGTCATAGGAAACGGAAACGTTAAAATTATTGTCGTCGGGATGAGCAACAATCAATCCACCTTTAGTGGCAACATTGTTAAGAACCATTTCTTTTCCATAAACATTAACTGAGCCGAAATCTATCAGGCTAGGAACTTCAGTAAAGGCGTCACTCTTTTGAATATTAACTGAAGCACCGTTAGAAACCATGTCACGGATTGTCTCATTTGAGGAGCTCACTCCGCCAGAAACAGTAGCAACATTGGTTACTTGACCAACTGCTGCAGAGGTTACTTTAGCATTGAATTCCAATGTGACGTTTTCCCCAGCATCGACCTGGTTAATACCAGTATTTATTTGAGAAGATTGATAAGGCGTTGTATCTTTAGGACCTTTAATATGAACTTTTCCATCTAAAACTAGTCCAGTAGGAAGATCATCGGTTAATTTGGTACCAGCTAATAGAGAGTCACTACCGGCAGATACTTTATAAACCATATAGAAATCAACAATGTCACCAATATTAGCATTAGTGCTTGTTGTAAAATTGGTTTCACCTTTAGTAACGTTCTTGACGTACTTGTTAAATGTGAAATCAAATTTAGACTTTTTGACTGGAATATCTACCGAAGCATCATAGGTTTTACTTGATGTTTTGGTATCGTGACCAGTGAAGTAAGCAGTATTCGTAATGGTTTTTCCACTGGCATCTCGAGTGATACTAGCATTGTATGAAATAGTGGCTTCTTGACCATCAGTTAAAGATAATGTCGGTGGGATGGTCAGCGTTTTGGTTGAAGCATCATAATCACTAGCATTAATAGGAGTTGATGTACCATCATTATAGGTTAGAACAATACTATTAGGATCAATTTGTAAACCATCAGGAATAGTATCCTTAAGCTTTTCATAGGTCCATGAACTTCCATATCCGTTATTACGAACTTTTAAAGAGAATTTTAATTTATCACCGATATTGTTGACTCCGGTACTATTAGTTTGATTAGTATAAGTTTTACTTACAACTGGCAGAGCATAGGGACTAGCAGTAACACCCATTGTTGAGCCATAGTGCGCAGTTTCACCAGGATCTAAGGTAGTTGGATCCCACTTTAGAGTATAACTGGAGTCACTAAGTGCTGCAGTACCAGTTATTGGATCTCCGTATTTGTAGTTCTTTGACTCAGCACCGGCTCCGGTTTTAGAATCGAACCCCTTGATCCAATCCATACCGCTACTACTAAATGTTTGACCAGCGTAGTAATTGAATCCGTCCGGAGTTTCATTAGTAACCATTAATTTGTAGGAACCATCTTCAATGAATAGACCGTTAGAATTTCCCAAATCTTTTATTAGAACACGGTCGTTATCACTTAATTTAGTATCCTCACCATATAGAACCTGGAATGATTGTGTTCGACTAGAATTATTGGTTAAAAATAACTCTCTTTGAATGATGGCAGAATTAGTTGGCGAAGCGCGTAAAACAATTTCTGCCTTTAAATCAAAAACATTATTGCCTGTCCCAGTTCCTCTTACAAAGTCACCAACAATCTTGTAAGCAGCGTGTCCGTTAGAATCTTTACCAATATAGAATTTTTTATTTTGCATATATGCAGTTGAGGGTTGGCCAATAGTACTACTGCCCAAAAGCGCATACTTACTAGCGGTTAGACCACTAAGTCCGAAACTAGTGTTAAGTGGTGCAATTAAAAAATCTGGTGAAGTGGATGATACTTGATCCGTATTAACTGATGAAGTAGTACTAGTATGAGAGCCCTGGAAGACTGAACCAACATATTTTCCATTATCATTTAGAAAAATATTGATTTTTGAACGGTAAATATTGTTACCTCCTTGAGTATCTGATGGTTGATTAAGTGTATTATCAGACATGGATTTTACGTTACCGTTTGTATCTTGAGTCAAACCAAAAGCATAACCTAGACTAATTCCAGGAGCAATTTCCAATTGTTGATAAGAATTTACTGAGGATGTACCCGAATTCCAAGTAATATCTTTATCATAACTTGTTTGGGTGTCAGGATCAGCTGCGTGTACGTTCGTGACGGGAAGCAATAGTATGAGAATGAAAGTTATAAGAAAAACATCAAATAAAAATTGATAGATTTAAATCTCTTCATAATAAATTCCTCCCGTAAATACTATTATTCACAGTAATTATAATACTATATCGAAAAGAATAATTGATATTTTGATTAATTTTTCAGCCTCATATTTATATAGATATTTATATAAAATAGAGGAAACACTAAAAAAAATAAACATTAAATTTAATTTAATGTTTATTTAAACCATTTTTGAATGATTCCAAGCCTTCGTTTGCGATAAAGTAGACTAATACTAGGGCGGCAATTGAATCGACCCACCATAGACCAAAGAGGGCAGTTAGAATGGCACCTAAAAGTACAGTTCCTGCCATGTATGCACAGGTGATATTACACATTCCGTCTTCAATTAGTGCGTCAGAACTAATACTTTTACCTAAAGAACGTTTTTTGAAGGTGAAGAATGGCATTAATAGGACCGATGCTATGGCAATTGAGATACCGGAAATACTAGTGTCAGCGGCTTGATGGGTAATCAAATTAAAGAATGATACGGCGACAACGTAGGCTGATAGCAGTAATAATACGCTACCAACGATTAAAGAAGATTTTCTCTCGGCATTTTCGATTTGTTCAACCGAATCATTATTGAATTCTTTTTTTAAACGCCAAATCAAGGTACTTCCAGAAATGATTTCTAAAAAACTATCTAAACCGAAAGCAATTAAAAGAATTGAACCGGCTTTTATTCCAGAATAGAAACCAACAATAAATTCGAAGGCCATCCAAATAGTTGAGAGATATTCTATTTGAAGACTCTTTTTAACATAATCTAGTTTATTCACCATGTTTTTTACCTCGCATAACGTGATCAGCGTGTTCTAGAGTTTCATTAATAACATCTAAAATATGAGGATCATCTAATTGATAATAATTAGCCTTTCCGACTCGATGGGAGCTTACTAGTTGATAATTTTTAAGAAGAGCTAGTTGGTGAGAAATGACTGACTGCTCGACGCCTAATAATTCGACGAGCTCGCTGACGTTCATTTCTTTTTGTTCCAAAATATTGAGCATTTGAATTCTAGTTGGATTGCTAAGCAACTTTAGAATTTTTTGTGATTCGTTTAAGAGATCAGGAGCAATGATTTTTAGTTGTGACATATTTCTCTCCTACATATGTTATTTTTAACATATGTAAATGATAACATACCATCAAGAGAAATAATATTGTGGTAAGATTTATTTATTGTATGTTAATAAATTGTGGAGGATTTGGTCATGACGGATTTCACTGGAAATTATTCGGATCAAAAGATAACCATAGATTTAAAGGATTTGGGAAGTATTAATTATTATTTCACGAAGCCTGAGGAATACAGTAAGGAATCAATCTTCTTGATAATGCAGAACCGTGAGATTATTGGATTAGGAATTGGAGATCTGGACAATACCGAGGCCGCTACGAGCTATATTGAAATTGTGGTACCGGAAAACTTTATCGTTACGGACTTCTTTTATTTCCTGACTAAACATATGGTGCAATCGGGTTATAAGATCAATGCTGAGTATAAGATGCAAATTTCACAGGTTTCACTACAGTTGTACGAAAAATATTGGCAGAATGTGTTGCCAATCCTGTCTGCTTTTGGTTTAAGAACTACTCCAGTTAAAAGGGTTAAACCACGTCACAAATTTATGGCTTCCTTAGCAGATGTACCTTTCAAAATTGATTATAAGGGTAGTAAAGCGACGGTTTATTGGCAAAAACGTAGCCAGTTCTTAGTTAAATCTGGGGCTATATTGGTTGGTCAGGCACCATTGACTAAATCTGGTGTGATTGGTTTTGCTGGCAGATTTGGCTTACGATTGCGACAGGAACATGAGAAGGAATTACATGACAATGTTTTGACAAAAGATATTGTTTTACGAAGTGTTAATGAAGTTGGAACATTTCTCTATTTTGCAGGAACTAATGGCTGGCTACAATTAAAGTCACCATCGGGACAAACTTTACATGAGTTGACAGTGGAAAAATAGAGCAGACATCCGTTGGAATTTATAGGCGCGTACTATAAATTCGATAGATGTCTGTTTTTTTTGTATGTCTTTTTATAATAATATTCATTAAAATACAAAATATGTGTAATTTTTTAGTTAATTTTGAGTAATATTGTTTTATGAATTTAAAAAATTATTATATTATATTAATGGTCAAATTAGAAAGGATATATAATGACGAAAAAATTTAACAAAGTTAGGCTTGGCTTGATTTTAGTATTGGTGATAATATTCTATTCATTTGTCAATATTAAGAATGATTCACTAACTGTTAAAGCTGATGATCAAACTGTTAAACCATATGCAACTCCAACTTCGGATCCAATTGTTTTCTTAGGTATTTGGTTTTCTAATGGTTACTCGTTACAGCCAGAAACTGATTATTATACTCAAGTGGGGCAATCAATTGTAGTTCATACTTCTGCAAGTCGATCCATTTGGACAGTCTTAACTGGACCAGTTGATTCGCCACATTATAGATGGTATAAATCGACAGACTATGGTGAGAACTGGAGTAGTGTTTCGGAATCTGATGGCGGTCACCGTATGAATTTTCCAATAACTCCTAAGAGTTCAGGAACGACCTGGTATCAGCTCGATACACAATATTACACTTTACTCACGCCTTATTTAAAAACCCACATATATTCTAAGGTAACAGCTGTACATGTTAAGGATCCGGTAAATGCCACCAGCCTCAAAGTAAGCGCTGACAATAAATATATATATAATGAATCAGATTCAGATTTATCACAAAATTATACTTTTATTCATGCATATCCGACGCCAACGGATGCAACCGGTAAAATAACCTATTCAGTTGATAAGCCTGAAATAGCTAATTTTGAGGAAGATACTGAAAATGGTGGAACAACGAATAAATTAATAGCAAAAAGTGGTGCTGTTGGTACGGTTAGAGTAACTGCCAAAATGCAAAATCCCGACGGATCAACTACGAGTGGCTATACTGATGTCAGAGTTGGTGGTGGACTTGATGATCAGACAGTTGATGTTGGACAATCGGCAACGTTTAGTATGCATGGTAATATAGATGGAACTAATTCGAATACAAGTGGGAGTATTCAGATTAAATGGTATAAGTATGATAAAGACGGAAACAAAACCACTGTAGCGACAAGTAACAGTAGCAATTACAAAGATTATGTTGATTATACTATCCCCAAAACGACTATGGATGACAATGGGACACAGTATCAGGCTCAAATAACCGTCTCTTTATTGGGCTTTATTCAAACGGATAGTTTAACTACTAATAAGGCAACATTGACGGTTAAAAATAATCCAGATCTTTCGATCTCTACTAAAGTTATTAATAATACTTATGATGATGGTAGTAATACTTCCGATACCTTAAATAAGGTAACTAATAACGATAATATTTCATATGAATTCAACTTAAAAAATAATAATAAAAATTCGATTTTGACTAATGGAAGTTATGTAGTTCCTGTTCATAAAGGGACACTTGTAAATAATGTTGAATTAGATGGAAAAGAAGTAGATTCAGATAATTATACTGTTTATAACAGCTCAGATAAGAAGGAATCCTATATTATCATTAATGGAATAGATTTTAATGAGAACGCACAGTCACATTCATTAAAAATAGATGCAACAGTATCGGGAGTAACTGATGCGGAAAAATTTGAATCAGTTCCCTATTATTATGGTGATGATTATGGAGGTTCGGTCTATCAAGAGAGTGCAAGTAAACATACGATAAACTATGTAAATGATAAGTTTAATGCTGCGGTAAATGATATTAGTTTTGGAACAATTAAAGATTCACAGCTGAATAAGGTATATTACCGTCAAGATGATAACAATTTACCTAATAGCACAATTAATATTAGTGATCAAAGAAGAGATAAAAAGGCAATGAAGGTTTTGGTATCCGAATCAAAACCTTTAGGTGATGGAATGACATTACGTTATTATCAAAATGACGATTATACCAATCTATCAAATAGTGATGTATTAATTAAGAGTTTTGATCAAGATAATATATCATCAATTGGATGGAAAAAAGACGAAGGAATTCTGCTTTATATTGGAAATACATTGCCGACGGCTGGGAAATATAGTACTGAATTACATTGGACCTTTGAAGATAGTATTTAAAATTAAAGTATCCACGTAAAATATTTTTAGGACTTTTATATAGATGTTTTAAATAAAGAAAATATCAATAAAAAATCAGTTTAATGACCATTAAAGGGGACATTAAACTGATTTTTTTGTTGAAAGGAATTGGATTCTATTTCAATTTTTTTCTTTGAATTAAATTGTAGTTGGAGTTTTAGGGCCACAATAACTGTTGCAAGTACATTTTTGATCATCAAGCATTGGACAATGACAGATTCCATCTTTACTTGAACAGTGGCAACTGGAAAAACAAGTCATTCCTTGATGACAATATGGATTATTATCAGACATTTTGACTTCCTCCTTAATTACAGAATATCATACGTTGACAATGAGCATTTAGATGATAAACTTTTCACAACTTTATAATGTGTTTAAGGGGAAATTATGAAAAGAGTATCAGCTAAGACTCTGATTTTGGGTGCTTTTTTAGAGTCAGTCGGAGCTAGTTTTATTTGGCCTATCAATACGATATTTATCCACAATTATTTGCACAAGTCATTGGCAGTCGCTGGGATGGTTTTGTTTTTCAATTCGATATTAACCTTTTTAGGAAATTATTTAGGTGGAAAATTATTTGACCGTTGGGGTGGTCATAAAACGGTTATTATCAGTACGTTAATTGGATTATTGGCATTGGTTGGCTTGATTTTTGACCATGGTTGGCCAGCGTATCCGATTTTGTTACCAATCTTAGGATTTGGTGTTGGTAGTGCCTTTACGGTCATTAATTCATTTGCGGCGCAGATAGATGATGTTGACCGCTATAAACTTTTTAATGGAATTTACATGGGAACCAATTTAGGAAATGCTATCGGAACGGCTCTAGGTGGTTATATTGCTGGAGTTCAGATGACATTGGTTTTTGTAGCTAATTTTTTCTTCTTAACGCTTTTTTTCCTATTAGTAATCTTTGGTTACAATAATCGAGAAGTGGTAGTTGAAAATGGTACAAAGGATGAGATTAAAAAGGTAAGAAAAACTAAATTACAACCAGGAGTTGGTCTGATTGCGTTGTTCTTAGGAGTATCATGGTTGGCATATTCACAATGGAGCAGTAACATTTCCGCTCACTTAACTAATTTAGGGATTCCTGTTAGCCGTTATAGTTTGTTGTGGACCATCAATGCAGTGGTGATTGTTTTAGTTTTGCCATTAATTAATCGTTTGGTTGAAAATAAAGCGTGGTTTAAGAGAATTCAGATACCACTTGGAGTCATCTTGTTTATTGCGGCATTTGCTTCAATTATTAATGCAAAAGTTTATTTAGCGTTTGTTATTGGGATGGTTGTCTTAACCTTAGGTGAAACTCTAGTTTATCCGGGAATTCCAGCTATGGTTAGTGAATCGACACCAAAATCGGAGGCAGGGCGTTATCAAAGTTTGTTGAGCATGTCTTCAACTTTTGCTAGAGCGATTGGACCATTAGTTGGTGGATTGATTGTAGAACATGGTTCTTACAATCTTTTATATTTAGTAGCGATTGTTATTTTAGCAGTGTCTTTGGTGATTTTGCGTTTTGGTCATCGAAAATTACTTGTTAACAATTAGTTATAATAATTAGACGGAAAATGGTTAACGGAAATTATATGTGGATTCCACAAATAGGGACCGAAGTGCTCGTAAGATATAAAAATACCTAAATCATTTTTGTTATCCAGGGTAGCAACTAGATAACCACTTTTGCCATCTGAACCTTGAAATTCAGTTATATCTTTTACTTTTTGATAATGATGTTTTTGTAAGAAATCTTTAATTTTCTGATTAGTAGACTTGTAAGTAATATTACCATTGCTCAGTTCAGAATTAATAACACTTTTTATTTGAAGTATGTAAGAAATTTCAGGAATAACAAAGAAGCCTAAAATAATTGTGGTTAGAATGGTGGCAAGCACTATAATAATTTTTTTCAATGCAATCTCCTTAGACAGTAATTGATCTCTGTTAATATCATCTGGCATTTGTAGAAAAGTTGAAAGCAATTTTGGCAAATAAAAACTCCCTAATCTATGAAGACCGTTAGTCTTAATAATTAAGGAGTTTTTCTACTCTTGTAGAGGCTTATTTTAAATTGACTTGTGATTTGGCGATTATTTTATTATCGGATAGCTTAATATCAATTGAAGCATTTTGACTAGGATCTGCTTCAGATAAGTCCGAAACATAGGTTAATGTTCTAATTCCATTAATGTCAGAATAATCGTCAGGATCGCCAAGTACAGAGATAACACGGTTGTAATTGTCACCATTTTTAAGTTTATTGAAATCGGCTAGGGTCAAACTATTTTCTCGATCAATATCAAGTCCTTGGATGGATTTAGATTTAGCGATGTTTTTGAAAAAAGTAATTTGAATCATTACTTGATTGTTGTTGTCAGTTTTATTCCATGTGGCGGTGATTTCTTTTCCTTTTTTATCCATTATTTGTGTTTCAGTAGGATTTCCAAGTAGATTAGTGATGACTTTTCTGGAGTAGCCATTCTTGCCGGTTTTAATGGAATTGTATTTAGCAACCAAAGAAGGATTCTTTTCGGCCTGTTTTCTCTCTGATTGATCTTTTCGTTGATCCACATTAGCTTGATCAGCTTCATCTTTATAGTAGGAATAGTTGGCGATGTAGGTAGTAGCTGACACTACAATAATAATCGAAAGAATCGTGATCCAGAACCAGTTTCTTCTATAGAAAGGTTTCTTTTCATTTTCATTCAATATGTTTATACCTCCGTCTATATTCAGTATTTTACTAGTATTTACTGAAAGTAGCATCCTAGATGCACCAATATTTTCATAATAAATAAACTTATAATTTGCTAAATAAAACAAAATTCGATAGTATAGACTGTGAACACTAATGGGGGTGTTCTGGATTCGACATGTGTAGTAGCGTGTGAGTTGCACTTAGGGCCTTGCGTCCCTTTAAAACGCACAGTTTATTATAACTGCAAAAAATAATAATAACTACGCATTAGCTGCCTAAAAACAGTCTAAGCGTGATCCATTCTAGTTTCGCCCAAGGGCTGGAAATGGGTCTCAAAAATATTGGGCTACGTTTAACTACGCATTCTGAATAGTTAAAAAGAGATTGTCGGAATAGTCATTGTGGCTAGCCGGGTTGTATGGCGTTCATAGTGGCGAAACTTTAAATAATACAACTATGAGTGTAGAGGCTTGCATAGCATTACGCTTGGACAGGGGTTCAATTCCCCTCACCTCCATAAAGCAAATAAGAGTCAGCTATATCAGGTAATTTATACCTTGATATAGCTGGCTTTTTTTCTTTTTCATAATTTATCTAATACTAGGCATGTATATTGGATAAATATGTTTATCGTCAAAAATAAGTAAGGGAGCAGTAACTAACTACGGTTAGTTACTGTTTTTTTATAACCAATTTATTTATCATCAACGAAGCCGATTATTTCCATGAATAAATCTACATAAGATTGGCGATCTTTCAGATTCATTGTATTCATAAATTTAAAGAAATTATCAGTTTTTTCATCAATGAGACTGTGTTTAAAAATATCACCCATCTCCATATCTAGAGCGTGGACAATTTTTTCCAACTTAGATAAGGATATGCTACCTGATTCTCCCAGTTCCAACCTTGAGATTGTATATCTAGAAACATGAGAAATTTCGGCAAGCTGTTCAATTGTTAATCCCTTGCTTAATCTTTTTTGTCTAATAAAATCATTGTAACTTTTAGCCATAGTAGTCATACACCTCAAGCCTTAAGCTCCCCTACGATAAGACTAAATTAAATGTCAAATAACAGTCATTTTTTCTAAAATATTGAAAATATGCGCATAATTGTTTTATAATACCTCATATATAGAGAAAAGGGGGATATTTCTTTGAAAAAATCAAGTTTTTTTCTATTTTTAGATTCTTTCGTTATGTTTTTAATATCTCTTTTTTCAGATTGCCAGTAGGAATCCATTGATTGATATCATATGGAATTTCTGATGAGGGGGTCATCACATGTTTTTTATAAAAAATTTACATCGCAATAAATTGAATTTGTTTCTGATATATTTATCAATATTCCTAATTGGTTTAATAACGAATACTACATTTGTAAAAGCGGATAGTTCAGATAACGAAATATCTCAATCATTAAATTTAAACAGTAATTTATCCGATGATTCTAATGATACTGGGGTATCTCAGCCTTATAAAGCAGACTTTTTAAATCAAATAAATAATTCAGGAGAATTCAGTTTAAAAAATAAACAAATAAATGCTACATTGAAAAATTTTAGGGTGCAATCGATATCCAGTGTTCCGGTGTTAGATGTTAAGGGGAGTTCTGTTACTGTCAATAGTTGGCAGGATTTTATTGATGCCGCTAATAATACATCGGTAGGGGAAATAATTATTGGCGTAGACCTAAAGGCCGCTGATAATAAGGTTAGTTTTCAAAATGATAAGGTTGTTGCTTTTAACGGACACAGTATAGATATGGCTAGTAGATATCTGAATACTAACAATTATCAGATTAATTTTGTTGATGCATCAATTAATTCAACTGGATCAGCAATGCTAAGATCTAGTTCAAATGCTGGAATTATATTTTCAGGTATAGGTTCTTTAACTGGTTCAATTTTAGACAATAATAATATTTATACCAATTTGACTTTTACTAATGCCAACTATGTAACGCAAAATACAAGTTCCACTCCTACGATTAGATTTAGAGGATCGTCAGGTGGAGATCTATCTATCAAAGATTCGACAATTACAGATAGTTCTAGGAGTTTTTATTATAGTTCTACATCTGATAGTATTTCGAAAAATATCAATATAAATAATTCAACAGTTAAATCAACTTACGCCTCGGGAACTTCAAATTATTTTATCAGTACGAGTGGAACTAATACTCAAACTGGTATGGTACTTGAAATGACTAACAATTCAAACGTAAATGTTGATAAAACAAATCAGGGGGATTTTAATGCTCCCATTTATCTTTTTGGAACGAATACCAAGATTATATTATCAACAAATTCTAAATTTACAGTAAATAACCCTAATGGAGCTGCCATAACGGAATCTGGAGTAGGAAGTATTTTTGATGTTTCTGATGAAGGTACTGAATTAAATGTTTCTCGTTCAGGAACAGCTGATTATAATAATGCTGTTATTAGGTTTGCATGGACGGGAGAAATGACATTTGATATAAAAAATCATGCTAAAGTTTCAATTAATCAAAATGGAACTGTTAATACATATGGAATCCGTATGTATGGTGGAGGTAATAATATTTCGGTAAGCAATGGTGCTGAATTTGATTGTATAAATAATTCAACTAGTTCGGGTCCGGGAATTGGAGATAATGACGGACAAGGAATATATTATGCTGGTGGCGGAAATTCGAACTCTTTCAAATTAAGTGGTACAGACTCTCAGGTTCTCATTAGTGCGAACAATGGACCAGCTATATCTTCATTATCAAGAATCGACATGACAGCCGGTGATGGGACTTCTTTTGTAGCACGAGGGTATTATCCTGGCAACGCAATATTCTATTCTGCAAATATATTAAATTTTAATATGGGGGTACCTAGATATTTTGATTTTATGAATACTGCTTCCATTGGAACAGGAATAGGGGGGACTTTATTCAATTGTTCGGATACTAGCCAATTTAATCATGGTAATATTCCACTATCTGTATGGTTAAGTACATCAAATGTTCAAAAATCTCCTACTAAGAGCTGGAAATATGTTAATGCTACTTATTCAGGAGTTAATTTCAATAAATTTACTACTACTACTTCTGATGCTGATTTTAAAGAATTCTTAGTAAATAATTCAGGTTTATCGAAATTGGGAAGGATGACGGCTAATACAGCACCTGCTCAAGTAAAAAATGCCCCTGACCAGCCTACCAATGCCGATTCATATGTTTGGGTACCAACATTAATGCCCGCTGAGAATAATGCATATCGCCCTTCATATGACAATGAAGTTTATGCTGAGGTTCAATTAACTTATCCAGATGGAACAACTAAAACTGCAACTGGGACATCTGTTCAGAACCAAAAATATTATGAATACAGTACATCAACGATTGATGGTGCTATTAAGATACCAATTAGTAACTTTGGTTCCAGTACAAAATATCTAGAACCAGGTACCAAGATAAAAATTTTAAAATTGTGGAGAAATGATCCGGATTATAATTCTGTTAATGCTATAAAGACTGATATGAGCAATACGAAATATAATCAATATAAAGAACAAACGGTCATAGATAAGACGCCACCTGATCCAGTAGTAATAAAAAATAATGTAAAAATGATTTCTCAGTGGTCTAAAGAATTAGAAGGTACAGGTGAACCAGGAACGTCATTAAGTTGGAAGATAATCCATCATAATGGTAGTGCAGATACGGTTTATTCAAATGCCACGACAGTTGACAGTAATGGGAACTGGAAAATAAATAATATTTCTGGAATAGTAAATGACGATAAGATTGTCATTTACTTGACTGATAAAAATGCTAATACTACTCCATTTTCGGAAACAGTTTTCCATGATGCTACATTTTTACCAGCTACCGTTGTAAGTGTAGGTGGAACTAATACCTTATCTCTCGACGTTACTCAGAATTTGGATTTTGGAGTTATTCCTGCATATACTCCGGTGATAAAGTCACCGGCATCCAAAAAATTTAATGTAACTGTTAATGATGATAGAGATCCATCACATGTTAATGGTTGGAAATTGATGGCTAGAGCATCTAACTTTAAATCAGGTCAAAGGGAAATAAGTAGTGATGACCTTGGCCTAGAGTTAAATGACAATAATAACATTATCAATATCACAAATACTGATTCACTAATTAGAGAACAACAGAGTACAGATGATTATAGAGGATCGACGATTTTAGATTTGATAAATGGACCTCAAAAAATAAAATTAAGAAGTAACGGTGTTGATTATCCTGGAAAATATACAAGTACAGTCACTTGGACAGCTACGGATAGTTTATAGAATAATTAATATTAAAATTTGAAAAATATCTTAAAAAATAGGTCCCGATATTCTCATTCTTTGAGTATCGGGGCCTATTTATTATGTCTAAGCAAGGGAAACTTACCGACTTGGGTCGTAAATCGTATGTAATAGAGACTTGTGCCTCAAAGCTACTCATTTTGTGGGCTTCTTTATTCTTGTGGGATGTGTTAGAGCCATTGAGAGAATTGAGAGATGATTTACCTTCCACTTTTTTACCAATAAGACTAAGTTTAAAAATATCACTCATCTTCATATCTAGAGTATGGAAAATTTCAGCAAAATCATTCTATGATTGGACTAAAAAAATATGTCAAATAACAGTCATTATTTTTAAAATGTGAGAAATATGCACATAACTGTTTTATAATACCTCATATATAGAAAAAAGGGGGATATTTCTTTGAAAAAATCAAGTTTTTTTCCTTTTTGGAGTATTATTCTTATATTTTTAATTCTTTCTTTTTCAGATTATCAAAAGATTTCGGCAGCCTCTTTGTTGCCTAATCCTGATACGATTGTTGTACCTGATAGAAACCCTAGAGTTTCTTCTGGCTCTAACGGTAACGGTTCTTGGGGTCAACGATTAGATAACAATAATTCTCCTACATTGAAGAATCTAAATATATATTCTGTTAATGAGCCTATCGATAGTAAATATGCTTTTGCTCCTATTCTGACTTCAGATACAAAATATTACATTGTTAATTCGGACGGAAAGGAATCCTTATTGAAAGGTTCAAGAGTCCCTACCGTCAGAGGATCCGGGGGACCAGTGACATACCGTATATCTAATGTCGGGTATTATAAAGGACAGAGTGTGGATATCCTTACTTTATTTGCGGAGAATAAGAAGTTAAACGGAAACGTTAATGTATCAAATGCGACTCAACGTCTAACATTGGCACCTGTTGGTGATGATGCTAAATTTATGTACACGAATATTAATGCATCGGCACTTTCTTACATTAATAATAATGTTATGTATGTTAAATCTAATACAAAGGATTCCATGAAGAAAATTAGCGGAACTATGAATCATGGTAAATTATCTTATCCTAAGGCCGTTTATATGGATCCTGATGTTTTTCAAGGGAGAAGAGTACCTAATTCTGCGAGAACGGCATCTGGTAGTCAAGTCGGCACCGGCTATTCAGATCTCTATAATATAAATTCATATAATAAGGGAAGTCTTTTTATTACGGCTAATGAGCTCGGTGGATATGAGTATAAATATAATAATTTTTCGGAACTATATACATCTTCAAGTAGTAGTATGAATGTTACTTTTTATATGTTTGATGGGATTGCTTTTTATAATGTTCAAACAACATCAGCATCTCCAATACTACTTGCTTCACCTGATGTAATTGGAACCACTAATGATAATTCTGATAAAGGAAATAAGATTAGTTGGAATGTTGTTCAGGCGTTTCCATCACAACCAAGTGATACTCATTTAGATAATTATGTTTTACATTTTAAGATACCAAGTGATTTAAATTCTAATGATGTTAGTTTAAAAATTAAAAATTCAGCTGGTACAGATGTTACTAGTGACTTTAATATAGAAAAGGACAATAACGGCAATTATACCGCTACTGCAAAAAGCTTATCGGCTTTAGTTAATAAACAATATACATTTACATTTACTGGCAGAATAACGAAGGATCAGTTGGCAAATGAAAACTTTTTGAATAACTATTTGGATGCAAGTAGTAATGATCCTCACTACATTAAAATGAACGGTGAGGCCTATTCTACATATGGTTTAAAAGGGAACAATTATGTCACCAAAAATGATGATGGATCAGCGACATCATCGGCTAATTCTAAAATGGTTATCAATAGTTATAAAGTCGAACCAGAACTTAGTGGATCAATGACTGGAGGAACATATCATGTAGATAATAAGGTTTCATTTTCCTGGATAGCACAAAATGGAAATTCAGATGCTAAATGGGGAGCTTTAGTATTTAAGATCAATATTCCTGAAGGTCTAAATATTGATCTTAGTTCGTTGAAGCTTAAGTTTGGAAGCAAAGCAGCGTATTCGGTTCTAAAATCTAACTATGATTACGACACTTCTAGCAGATTACTGACAGTTCGCTCAAACGATAATTTGTATATTAGTACAGGAGCAGAAACGTTGACTTATGACACAACAATTGATATTGCTGTCAGAGGTAGAACTGTTTCAAAAACAAATACAAGTGTCACTGGTACAGATATGAATGCTTTTTCTAAACCTGGTGATGCTAAGCCAACGATTTCAACTGATATCTCTTCTACTTCATTTAATGTAGAATCGGATAACTTTCCGAGTAGTTCATCTTTTGATAAGAATTTTAAAAATACTACGGAGAGTTCTAGAGGTGATAGTAAAAATAAAATAAATGATGTATTGAATTTCACCTTAACTGCTCAGAATAAAGGCAATGTAAAAAAAGTTAGTGAACTTAATTTCATAAATTATATGAATGATCCATACTATCAAGTATTTGTTTCATACGATCCTTCAGAGAGTTGATAGTGCAGGATTTAATAAGTTAGGAAACAATGCTCTTATTGAGTTTATAGGACCAGGAAAATGGTTGATGAATGCAAATGGTTATGGCCTTAAGTCAGGTGTCTATTCTGGAAAATAACGTGGAGCGCTATTGATGGAATTTCCAATAATTAATTAAGTAGATTTAAAAATGTTATAAAAACATATAGGTAGGTAATAGAATTATTTTGACAGTAAAATTAAAATAAGGATGTTACAGGTATTGAGAGTCTGGAAGAAATTACAAATAAAAGAAGATTCGGAAATTGATTTGATTTCTGAATCTTCTTTTTTGTGTACATGAATTTAAAATGTCTTTGTTAGTTATTGAAAATTAGAAATAGAGTTGTTTTCAATAGAAGAGAAAGTTATTCTTTAAGAAACTGATGAACTTACTTTTTCAAGTTAATAAAAATAAGTGATTTTCTAATTTTAAAATGTTGATATATCAGTCTTTTCTTAGTGTTCCCCATATACATGGGGATCTTCAATTAAAAAAAGATGCCTATGTCAAAACACTGAATGCTTTGATATGGGCGTCTTTTATTGTGTAATGTGTCGTTGATGGAAAATACCGAAACCTTTAATTGCGAGGCTAGAGATACCAACTGACATGACAGCTAGTAGGAAGGAAATTAAATCGTTTAAAGCAAAGTTTCCTAAACAAACTAATCCATCAATAATGAATAAACTAATATATTTATCAACACCGAAATTCTTGTGGATGATCATTGGAGGAACTGTTGTCCCACCACTAGACATGTTGAGAGTATAAAGGATAGCTAAACCAATTCCAAAAATGATACTTCCTACTATAATAGAGATTACTCGATTATTAGGAATCAAATTGTAAACAGGTGTGATATATAACAAGAGGGGAAGCATGAAACTTCCGATTGCTAATTTAACGGTAGTTTGTCGATCTAAATGTATGTAAGCCAGTACTAACATCACAATATTTATGAAAAGAACCGAGATGAATGTTGGGATTTTCCACCCTGCCTGTAGCAAAATAGCGATACCTGTAGCACCGCCAGCCGCTATACTATGCGGTTCGAAGAACATATTAAGACTAAATGCGATAAGTTCCAAAGCAACTAACATTATTAGTAGTTTTGCGGACGTTCTCTTTTTATTCTTCATATATGTACTATATCATGAAGATAGAGCCATTAGCAATAAAAGTACTCAATACCTAAAAAATAAAATAAATAATTATATTTCATAAGTATTACTAAAATTACATTCTGGCCTTAAATTGTAACTTTGTGGTTGCTGTCATGTAATACTGGGCTGTTAGTATAGCACCATAGCAAATGAGAGCTAAACAAATTTAAAAATTAAGGATGTAATTAATTCATGAAAAAAGTTTTATCTATCGCTTTATTAAGTACAGTAGTATTAGCAGGAGTATTCACTTCAACAAATACTGCTCAAGCCGCAGTTTCAACTGGTAACAACCAAGTTAAAGTTGAAAAGGGTGACTCTTATAAGAACATTGCTGAAGCTAACGGAATTAGTATTTCCGCACTTGAACAAGCAAACGGCCGTGAAGTTGGCGGATTTGACTTGATTTTCCCAGGAGATGTTATTACATTACCTGGTTCAACAGCAACAACTACAACTGATAATACAAATACACAAGCATCACAAAATGTATTACCAACAACACAAACATCAACAGATACTACTACACAAGCATCAAATGATACACAAAATACTGATACTACAACAACACAAGATACAAGTGCTCAACAAGCAACTACACAAAACACAACGGATAGTTCACAAGCTACAACACAAGCTGCTTCTACACAAACAACAAGTACAACATCATCAACAGCTAGTGGTACATTTAAAATTAGTTTCTATGATCCATCTGTTTTAGGTTCAAATATGGGTTACGGTGGTGTCGCTGCTAATCTTTTAGTATTCCCTAAGGGTACACAATTAAAGATTACTTTAGCAGACGGAACAGTATTGTACAGAACTGTAAATGATACAGGAACATTCGCTAATTCAAACTCACAACAATTAGATGTTGCTATGCCTAGTTCATCAATTCCTTCATATGGTGTAACTACAGCTTCAGTTGAAGTAATTTCTTAATTACTAAAAAATATAAAGACAATTGCAGAAGTCTCTCTATTAATTTAGAGGGACTTTTTTAATAAATGTTTAATTTTTCTAATATTATTTAGTGTTAGAAAATAAATTTATAATTTTTTTATTCTTAAAAAAATATAGTTTATTCGTTATAAAAGTTGTCACGGTAGACTTGATCAAAGGTTGTAAAACGGGCATTTTACTAAATGCCATGTTATAAATGACACTTGGCATGAAAACATAAAATTAGAAAATTAACTGAAAAAACTTATTTTTATTGATTGACAATTTAAAAATTAGATTGTATTATCAAATCATCAATTAACAAAAGACATTTATTAAACAAAGTGATCGGGGGAAGTAATTCAACCTCGTTAGTACAGAAAACCTCTATTTGCTGAGATGAGGGCGACGACTTGAATGAAAATGACCCGTGATTGGTGCGCTGAATCCTTTCGGATAAAGATGCAATGGTTGGTACCCTTTACAGTACACGCGTATAGAAATTTTGTACGTTGTTAAGGGGATAAGTGTAAATTTATTCCGAATTAGAATGGTACCGCGCAATAGCCGCTTCTAAACATGAACATAGTCTGTTCATGTTTGGAAGTGGCTTTTTTGTTTTTATAGATATTTTTGGTTAGTTAAGAAACAAGTAAGGTGGGAAAAAAATGAGTAAATTTAAGAATTTGGGTAAGGTAATCCTATTAGCTTTTACAGCATTATTTATTTTCGTATTAGCTGGTTGTGGTAACCAAAATAAGGAACAAACAGTTAAAGTCGGAATCAATCCTTCAGATGCTGCAATTTGGAAAGTGGTAAAGAAAAATGTAAAGAGTGAAGGTATCAACTTAAAGGTCGTTGAGTTTAATGATTACAATCAACCTAACACGGCTTTGGTCCAAGGGGAAGTTGATATCAACGCTTACCAACACACATTCTTCTTAAATTCATGGAATAAAGCACATCATTCAGATCTAGTATCAATTGGTAAAACAGTTATTCAACCAATGTCTCTATATTCACACAAGATCACAAAGCTTAGTCAATTGAAGAACGGTGCTAAGATCGCCATTCCTAACGATGCTTCTAATGAAGCCCGTGCATTACAATTGCTAGAAGCTAATGGACTTTTGAAACTTGATAGTGGTGTTAAATTACCATCAACAAAGAACATCAAAGAAAACAAATTGAATTTGAAGTTCACAACACTTGATGCTGCACAAACAGCTCGTTCATTGGATGATGTTGATGCCGCAATCGTTAATGGTAATGTTGCTAGTGATGCCAAACTTGATCCATCAAAGGCTGTTGTAACTGAAAAAGTTAATAAGAAGTCACAACCTTGGATCAATATCATTGTTACTCAAAAGAAGAACAAGGATAACAAGACTTACAAGAAAGTCGTTAAAGCATTCCAAACGAAATCAGTTGCTAAAGAAATCAAGAAGGTTTACGGCGAAAGTGCTGTACCAGCTTGGAATAAGTAAAATGTTTTAAAAATTTGAGGAGGTTTTCATATGTCAAAATTATCAGATCCATTAATTCAGAAGTCGATTGAAGATTTAAAGCAATATATCGCACTACCATCCGTTTCAGCAAAGAATCAATCTATTACTGAGACAGCCGAATTCCTTAAGAATTTACTACAAGACTTTGGAGCAGATGCAACAGTTTGGGATGAATATGAATATCCAGTTGTTTTCGCCGAAATTAAACCTAAGAAGCCAAGTGATACCACAATTCTTATTTACAATCATTACGATGTTCAACCGGAAGAACCAGTAGAACTTTGGAATTCAGATCCGTTTGAATTAAAGATCACTGATGACAAGTTCATTGGACGTGGAGTTTCTGATTGTAAAGCTGATTTGATCAGTCGAATTACTGCTTTGAAGATTTATCGTCAAGAACATGGTGATTTACCTTGCAACATTAAGTTCTTAGTTGAAGGACAAGAAGAAGTTGCTAGTCGTCACTTAGAAGACTATTTGAAGAAATATTCAGACAAACTATCTGCTGATTTGATAATTTGGGAATCAGGATACAAGAATGAAAAAGAACAATTTAATTTCACTGGTGGTAATAAAGGGGTTCTATGTTTTGAATTAGAAGCTACTTCTGCCAATATTGATCTTCATTCATCATTTGCCGCTGTAGTTGATTCAGCTACATGGAGATTAGCTCAAGCATTAGATGCTTTGAGAACTCCAGAAGGTGATATTAAGATTCCTGGTTTCTACGATGATGTTGTTGAACCTTCTCAAAGAGAAATTGATTTAGTTAATAAAGCTACTACACCTGATTTGAAATCTAAGTGGGACTTACAAGTACCATTATTGAAGAACAAATCAGTTAATTACAATTTGACATTTAATCCTACTATTAATATAGAAGGAATTAGCAGTGGCTGGGAAGGCGAAGGAGTAAAAACTGTTACTCCTAAAGCTGCCAAGGCTAAATTGGAATTCAGATTGGTACCTAATCAAGATCCACATGATCTTTTTGATAAGTTAACTAAATATTTGAATGATCAAGGTTTTAAAGATATTAAAGTTAAATATCTATTGGGTGAAAAAGGCTATCGTTGGGATCTAGACAGTCCAATTGTTAATAAGTTAATTGGAACTGCTGAAGACTTCTTTGGAGGGGCTGATAAGGTTGAAGCATTACCATCAAGTCCTGGTACTGGTCCAATGTACTTATTAAATGAATATACTCACGCTTCAATTGTTTCAACTGGTGTAAGTTATTCTAAGGCTGGCAATCATGCCCCTAACGAAAATATTAGAATTAAAGATTACCTAGACTTCATTGATTTCTTTGATCAATTCTTAGGTAAATTAAGGGAGTAATTATTATATGGCAGAACAAAATGGGATAATTCAGCTAAAAGATATTGATGTTACTTTTCATAATGAAGGCAAAACAATTGAAGCTGTGAAAGACGTTTCGATTAACGTTAACAAAGGTGATGTGTTTGGTGTTATTGGATACTCTGGTGCCGGAAAAAGTACTTTGGTTCGTGTAATTAATTTATTACAAAAACCAACTTCAGGAACAGTTGTAGTTAATGACCAAAACTTAACACAATTGAGTGCTAAGGATTTACGTAAGGCACGTCGTAATATTGGAATGATTTTCCAACACTTTAATTTGATGAATTCATTAACTGTTTATGGAAATGTTGATTTTCCATTACGTGATTCAGGACTAAGTAAAGCTGAACGTAAACAAAAAATTGATAAATTATTGGATATTGTTGGTCTATCTGATCGTGCTAAGAACTATCCATCACAGCTATCAGGTGGTCAAAAACAACGTGTTGCGATTGCTCGTGCTTTAGCAAATGATCCCGAAATTTTGATTTCAGATGAAGCTACTAGTGCTCTAGATCCAAAAACTACCACTGAAATTTTGAATCTACTAGGACGTTTGAATGAAGAATTAGGTATCACAATCGTTATCATCACACATGAAATGGATGCTATCAAACAAGTATGTAATCGTGTTGCAGTTATGGAAAATGGTGAATTGATTGAAGAAGGCAGTTTGCTATCAATCTTCGGTAACCCTAAGCAACAACTTACAAAAGATTTTGTTAATACATCTACTCATATTGGTTCAGTTCTTGATGAAATTAGAGATAGTGGAATTGTTGATAAACTTTCCGGTCGTCTGATCGAATTGAATTATATCGGTGATTCAACTAATGAACCAATTGTTGTTGAACTTTATAAACGTTTCCAAGTTGAAGCTAACATTCTTTTCAGTAATATTGAAAGATTACAAAGTACCACAGTTGGAATTATGTTATTCGCTTTGACAGGAGACGATGACAAAGTTGAACAAGCTATTCAATACTTAAATAGTTTAAAAGTTAATGTTAAAGAAATATCTTTAAAGAAAGAGGGCGAATAATTCATGGCAGATTTAGTAAATAAATTTCTTCCTAACGTTGTAGCTAATTGGGAAGGTGACAATGGTTTCGTAATAGCCATTTGGCAAACACTTTATATGACATTTGTCAGTGCATTATTTGCTGGAATTATCGGAATTATCTTAGGAATTCTGCTAGTTGTAACAGCTGATGATGGAATTACTCCACATAAGACTTTTTATACTTGCTTAGACAAGTTGGTTAACCTATTCAGATCAATACCATTTATTATTCTATTGGCTGTTATTGGACCATTTACAAAGTTGATTGTTGGTCAAACAATTGGACCTACTGGTGCTTTAGTACCGTTAGTTATCGGAACAGCACCATTCTTTGCTAGACAAGTTCAATTAGCTCTAGTTGAAGTTGATCACGGTGTGATTGAAGCTGCTGAAGCAATCGGTCTTTCACCAATTAAAATTATTTTTAGAGTTTACTTGCGCGAAGGTCTACCAGAATTGATCCGTTCAGGAACTCTAACAATTATCAGTTTGATTGGTTTAACTGCCATGGCCGGTGCTGTTGGTGGTGGTGGTCTTGGTAACATGGCCATTTCTGTCGGTTATCAAAGATTTGAAAATGATGTAACTATTGTATCTATGTTATTTATCTTAGTTTTAGTGTTTGTTATTCAAGGACTTGGCGATTTTGCCGTCCGTAAACTTGAACATTAGATAACAAGTTGATCGGAAAAGTAACTTATTGAATTTTGTACAGAAAGCCTCAGGTGCTGAGATGAGGACAAAGCAGTAAGTGAAAATGATCCGTGATTGGTATCCCTGAATTTTTTAAGGGGTGATGGCCGGTACCCATTATCGTACACGCATGCAATGCATGTTATTAAGGAAAGCAGATGTGAATTTGCTTTTAAAATAGAATGGTACCGCGCAAAAGGCGCTTCTATCTTAGACAAATGATGTCTAGTTAGGAGCGCCTTTTTGTATATAGGGATTTAAATATGAGGAGGAGTTTCATTATGAAAAAAAATAAAATTAAAGCTATATTTTTGTTAGTTGTTGCCACATTCAGTTTGTTTTTGTTGGCAGGTTGTGGAAGTAATTCTTCAGCCAGTTCAACTAAAGAAAAGACTGTAAAAATAGGTATTACAGGGTCTGATGATGAAGTGTTAAAAGCTGTTGCTAAGAAAGTTAAAAAAGAGGGTATCAACATTAAAATTGTTGAATTCTCAGATTACAGTCAACCAAATACAGCCTTGGATCAAGGGGAAATTGATTTGAATGCCTTCCAAACAGTTATTTTCCAAAATGACTGGAACAAGAAACATAAGACACATATCGTTTCAATCGGTTCAACCGTAATTGCCCCAATGGCTCTATATTCAAAGAAGATCAAGAAAGTTAGCCAAATCAAGAATGGTGATAAAATTGCCGTTGCCAACGATGCCACAAATGAAGCCCGTGGATTAACATTACTAGAAAGTGCCGGCTTGATTAAGTTGGATAACGCCAAAGTTCCTGGTTTAAAAGATATTACAGAAAATAAATTGAATCTAAAGATCACACCATTAGATGCTGCCCAAACAGCTAAGTCAATGGATGACGTTACAGCATCAGTAGTTAATAGTGGAGTTGCTAACGATTCAAAACTAGATCCTAAGACAGCCGTTTATAGAGAAAAAATCACAGCCAAATCAAAACCATATGTAAATGTTATTTCAGCTAATAAGAAAGACAAAGATAATCCTACATACAAGAAGATTGTTAAAGCATATCAATCAAAAGATATTGCCAAAGTTATTAAGAATGAATTCCACGGATATGAACAACCAGCTTGGAATTATAAAGTATTGAATTAGAGGGTGGAGAATGACGGTTAGATTCTGAGCATTTGCCTAAGAACTGGAATTATCCGCCGTACCTGCGGATGATTTCAGCTCTGTAGCAAAGCACAGGAATCTGTCATTCGGAACCCGTTTTAAATTAGAGGGTGGAGCAGGCCTGCTTAGATTCTGAGCATTTGCAGGACTTTGCGAATTGGCTGCGGGGCAGACAGTTTGTGAAGTCAGGCAAAGCACAGGAATCTGGCCTGTGGAACCCGTTTGCTGCATACTTGAGGATAAAAATAAATACCACAATCCCCAAAGACCAAAATTATCAAATTACCGAGTATCAAAAGAGAGGGCTCCAAACTACCACCAAAGAATAGAACAACTACCACACCAAAAAACGTCTAGAATAATTTCTAGGCGTTTTTTGTAACGAAAGATAACACATTTCACAAAATTTATTTTAAAATGGAGATAACAAGTAAAGCAAAGTCAGGGATATATATGAAAGATTTAGGGACGGTTATTAAAGAACTGCGAAAAGATAAGAAACTTACACAAAAAGAATTAGCAGAGGGTATTTGTGCTCAATCGATGTTGTCAGCTATTGAAAATAACGTTTATGTTCCTAATGCTAATTTATTGATCAAGTTAGCTACTAAACTGGAAGTAAGTTTGGATCAAGTTAGTTTGGCAACTAATTTTCCTATCAGTTCAAAATACAATTTTAATGATAAAGTGGATGACCTTTGTAATAATCATCAGTATCAGGAATTATATGATTTTTTGATGCAGGATAAGGTTTTAGATAATTTAAAAACCAGTTTACAAATGCAAGCTTATTACTATTATTTAGGGGTAGCACAGATACAGACTAATGCTATTTCTGAGGCTAAGCAGTCGTTGAATTTGTCGCTGGCAGAGGTCAATCCTAAACATCCCAATACTTTAGGACGTCTGGCTTATATGGCTATTGGTTATGTTCATAGTCTGGAAAATCAAAAAGATTTAGCGGAGGAATATATTAATAAAGCCTTTAGAAATTGGGATGAATTTTCTTATGAGGAAAATCAAAATGCTCTTTATTATTTAGCTGCATTGATTTACTTCAAATTAAATGATTATCAAGATTCGACTGCCTATATAGCTGACGGAATTGGTTTTATTGCAAAACACAATTCTCACTATATGTTGGCTAATTGTTATTTTCTGTTGGCTCGTTTGGCATTGGTAGCTCACAACGATGATGAACGTCTGGAAGCTAATAGACGTAAGGATTTGTTTACAGAACTATACGGTGAAAATATTTTTGAAGAATTTTAAAATATCAGAATACTGATTTTTAATTAGAGACCAAATTTCGTAAGATGACTCCATAAATTAGATAGGGGATGCTCTTATGAAAAAATTATTTACTAATAGTATTGAAATCAACTCTAATCTTAAAACGGTGACGGATATTTTGGTGAATGCTTTTACCTTGGCTAAATGGAATTATGCCATTTCAGAAGTTACTGAAGTGAGTGTTAACGAATTTGCAATTCATCGAGATGAACCTGCTATAAATCAAGATGAAATTATGACTGTTGAACAAAATGATAATGAAGTAGCTTATGTAAGTAAAGGCGGAAAACTAGAATATCAATTAACTTTTCAGACTTTTCAAACTAACAATCATGTATTAGTAACAGAGAACTTTTACATCTTGAATGACTTTAGTTTGCCGGAAACTTTAATTTTACCAATTACTAAAAGAGCCTTTAACCAGAATTTGAAAGCATTGAAAAAAATGATTGAAGTATGAAAAAAGCGTGGTCACTTTTGAGTGATTACGCTTTTTGTGGTTGATATTTTCCGTGAATAACGACCTTCATCCCTGAAGGAACATTTTCATAGATCCATTTACAGTCGGGAACAGATAGGTGGACACATCCATGAGATGAAGGTTCTCTACCTAAAGTCTTGGCGATTGATTTAACATAAGTTCCTTGTTCATCGGTTGGTGTTGTGTGGAAAAGGTATTCACCATGATTCAAAAAGGAAACGTAGTAGTATGCTCCTAATTTCAAAGGTGCTGTGTAGAAGAAATCACCACGCTCGTTTTGAATATGGTAAGTTCCTCTAGGAGTCGTATCATGCTTACCGGTTGATGAGTACATCTCATATAGATTGGTTTTGCCGTCTTTAATGTAAACACGTTGAGTCGTGATATCGACATCAATCCAGGCTTTAGGATATTTGTATAGATCTGGATATTCTTTTTTTTCGGAAGCACTGTTATATTTGAAATTTTCTAACTTCACCATATGTTTATCATCTTTAACATTTAATGGCGAAGGAGTTTTTTTCTTTAATTTCTTCTTAGCCTGCTTTTTTTTGATGACTTGTTGTTGAGCCTCAGCCTGATTTTTTTTAGCTGAAGTATCTGAAACATGCCAAACAATTATTCCCAATATTAAAACTGAAAGTGCGGATAAAACAATAGTATAAATTTTCCTACGATTCATTAAAAATTTCCCCAAACGTATATAATTATATTTATATTATACATGGCTTGTAGAAAAAAGCACTGTAACTAAGTAATACTTTTATGTGACATAATTGTAAGTTTTATGTAAGCAATTTAAATGTACTTATTTTTGAGAATAGATTAAGATGAATTTAACATAACAAAGGGGGAAAGCAATTATGCATATTCCAATTAAACGTTCCAACAATGATAGAGTACTTGCCGGAGTAATCGGTGGATTAGCTGAGCATTTCCAATGGAATTCAACCATTGCTAGAGTATTATGGGTTATTTTAGCTTTGACACCTTTACCAGGAATTATCGGTTATTTAGTACTCTGGTTACTAATGGAAAATCCAGAAGATTAAATTAAAGGGGGAGAGTACAGTGCATATTCCAGTTAAAAGATCTAAAGATAATCAAATATTAGGTGGAGTCATTGCCGGATTTTGTGAGAATTTCGATTGGAATCCAGCAATTGGTCGAGTGTTGTATGTTATTTTAGCCTTGACCCCAGGTTTCCCAGGAATCATTGTTTATTTAATACTTTGGATGATAATGGAAAAACCAGATATGAATTAAAAGAAAAGCTCAGTTTAGTAATCATCTGTGATGATCGCTTTACTGAGCCTTTTTATGTAAAACTAATAAACGGAAACTTTCTTTTTATCCCTGCCAAGACGTTCAAACCTTACAACACCGGCTTTTAAAGCAAAAAGTGTATCATCACTGCCGCGGCCAACGTTAGTTCCGGGATGAATCTTGGTACCTCGTTGACGGTAGAGGATAGATCCAGCCTTTACTCTTTGACCATCAGCCCTTTTTGCTCCAAGTCTACGGCCAGCTGAATTACGGCCGTTGGTAGTAGAACCTCCACCTTTATGATGGGCAAAAAATTGTAAATTCATTTTTAACATAATATTTCTCCTCGTATTTTAATAATCTCTTTGATTGGTAGAACGCAAAATCACTTCATTTATGCCAACGTTATCAGGAGTATTGATGGCATAAATAACGGCATTTGCTACATCCTCAGCTTTTAGACCAGTTTCTTGTTCACTCTTTAAGACGTCGGCTTTTAACTTTTTATCACTAATGGTAGAAGCCAATCCAGTTTGAGAATGTCCGGGTGAAATCAAAGTTGATTTGATACCATTACCGACTTCTTCCACACGTAGACCTTCCATGATAGTTCGCATAGCAAATTTGGTGCCAGAATAGACAGCAGAACCGGCTCCTACGAAATGACCTGCTACGGAATCAGTTGTGATAATGTGACCATTGTGTTGTTTTTCCATGATTGGCAAAACATATTTAATGCCATATAGGGCACCTTTTAAATTAACATCAATCATTCTTTCCCATTCATTTGATTTACCATCTCGGAGTAGTGAGACGGGCATCAATCCGGCATTATTAAATAGAACATCAATTTTATGAAAATTGGTAATGGTGAAGTTAACTAAGTCTTTAATATCAGATTCTTGAGTAACATCGGTAACTTTATAAATGGCTTTAATTTTGAATTTTTTTGCCAACTCATTTGTAAGTTCTTGTAGTTTCGTTTCGTTTCTGGCTGCTAGAACTAGTTGTGCACCATTCTCAGCCAATTTAGTGGCAGTGGCTTTTCCTATACCACTTGAAGCACCAGTAATAATAATAGTTTTACCTTGAATATTTTCCATAATTAATTATTTGAGACCTATAACCTTTCGATTGATATACTGTTAAGTTAGTAACGATATTTAATATCATAAATCATTGTCAAAATTATTCTAGAACGCACTTTAAAGTGGGTTATTTACCTGCAGGTAAGTGTTGAGGGAGGGAAAATTGTGGTAAAAAAAGAAAATGAATTTACCAATGGTGCTTTATTGGCGCTGAACGTGATGGGAAATAAGTGGAAACCATTAATAATTTGTCATTTACTGGATGGACCTTTGCGAACGTTGGAATTACAGCGACGTGTAAAAGGTATATCTGCGAAGGTAATGGTTGAACAATTAAAACAGTTAGAAGCAGATAAAATTATTACTCGAAAAGTATTCAATGAGATACCTCCACATGTTGAGTATTCATTGACACCTGACGGTTATTCCTTGGCAAAGGTTCTAGGGTCAATGTCTTATTGGGGAGAACAACAGGCCCAACGTTTAAATGAGAACGGACAAAAGATTAAATTGGAATATACAGATCATCAAAAATGGACAGATTCAAAATAAATTTCTCCATTAAAAAAAGGCCACTAATCCGTTTTAGGACTAGTGGTCTTCATGTTCATAAAATCTGATTATTTTTCAAGGCTTAGTACGTCTGCAATGGTGTTGAGAACACCATCATGATCATTGTCGGTTACAGAAATCATGTCAGCTTCTGCTTGAATGTGTTTACCACTATTCTTCATGGCAACACCGATACCAGATTCTTGTAACATTTCCAAGTCATTACCGTTATCGCCAAAAGAAATGACATTTTCAGTAGAAATATTGTAGTAATCACACAACTCCTTGATACCAGTGGCTTTGTTGATGTGAGCACTGATGATATCAATACTACCAAAGCCACTTACGGCGGCGTGAATACTGTCTCCATAATTATCGTTAATATATTTGACTGTGGGGTCGAGTTCTTCATCGTCAATTCGAATATTCATTTTGAAAATTTTATCGTCGATGTCATTCATATTATCAAGTCGGACAAGGTTATTGATGTAATAATCATTGGTCTGTGGGGAATCTGCATTGACGTAAGTTCCATTTTCACCGGAGAAACAAAGACTGATAATATTTAAGTTACTATTCAATTCTTTATCAATATCAAATAATTCATCATTGTTCAAAGTGTCTTCGTAAATAGTTTTACCGTCAACTAGAATTTGAGCACCATTTTCAGCCACGATAGCATCGATATTTTCAGTTTGTTGGAAAATCTGTTCGAGGTGACTATAACTATTACCACTGGCTACGGAAAATTTAATATTTTGTTGATGCAATTGGTTAATATAATTATTTAAGCGCTGGATATTGTATTCGTGATTAGAATCAAAAAGTGTTCCATCTATATCTGTTGCAATTAATTTTATATTCTTCAAATTAAATTCTCCTAAGTAAGTTTATTTATAATTTATTATAAACTAACTGAATATAAAAATAAAAATGCATCTATTTATTCAAACTTAATTGTAACTAGATACTGACTAATGTAACTGAAATATGCCGTCGTCCGTAAAAAATCTGTGGGCCGCTGGAACGTGGTGGACGCGACTTCAAGCTAATAATTCCGCACTTTGTGCGAAATTATGGATCTCGAAGTTCGGTCTCTTACTAACCTTGCTAAGCAAGCTAAGTAAAATTCACCACTGAGGGCCCACAGATTTTTTACTACCGATTAGTTCCTTGATTCTAATATTAAGACATAGTTCCAAAAGAAAGACCTCCATCAAGAACTCATATACCTTGAGCGCTTGATGGAGGTCATTAAGTTTATAGCGATTACTTAGCAAAGTGAAAGGAACAACAAGAAGAAATTGGATATAAAGTAATACTTTTATCGTGAATAGATACATTATTTAATTTGTTTTTTTATTTTGAGATTTATTAATTAAATCATTCATTCCATTATTCATTAGTTCATCTTCTTTTTGTCCAGTCAGATCATGAGTACCGTTATCGGTAGTTGGCGGTACCTCAGATTCTCGGCGGTATTTGCCATCGGAGTCTTGAAAGAAGGTACTCTTTTCAACATAAGTTGCACTCCAAGATTTTCCCTGAGTTCCGTTTACTCCTTTAGGAATTTTGGTAAGTCCCACTGCCATTTTTTCGCCAGCTCTAGGTAAGCGAGTAAACTCTAAGGTGATAATTTCATTAGGATCTTTATCATCAGAGGGTTTAAGGTTGTGGGCGGCTGCATCTTCTTTTCTAGTAATATTTCCACCCATGATTTCTATTGGAATGGTTTTATGCAGCTTTTTACTGTCACCTTTTAAAACTTTATCGACTCTCAAGCTCACAGTGGTATAAGGGAAGTTATCAGAAACATGACTTTTGAGTCCGACTACTTTACCAACAACCACTAATTCAGATTTGTTAATCAATTTTGGAAAAGTCGAAGGGTATTCACCAACAAAACATGATTCTCCACCTGCTTTTGTAATTTTGTGACTATAGAATGCATCGTTGATCTTTTTTGCTTCGGTTTTACTTATTTTTTGGGGAGAAATGTTTTCTTTAACATTAGAAATCTTTTTTTCGTGAGTAATATTATTGGCCTTGTTGTTAATGTAATACGTAGTGAAACCGCCTAATAATAAAACTATTATAGCAACGATTAATGTTACTGTTTTCTTCAAAATCAGTACCCCTCGTTTTTATTTTTGGATGTATCGCGGAATATTGAAATCCATTTCGTCTTCAGATTAACTTATTTAAAAGGTCAACAGAAGTCAATGTTGGAAAATTTGATTAGATTTATATTATTTATTTAAATATATAGTCTGTACTGTCAAGCATTAATTTTTGGTGCCAGATCGGCTATATATTTTTTATATAAATATATAAAGAAAGCTGCTGTTATACTCTTTGTGAAAAGAGGTCGGAGTCATGAAAAAAATTATTATTGCAACTTTAACAGCATTGTTAACAATTTTGGGAACTAATAATTTGGTGTCGGCTGAAACAATTTATACTAGTATGCCAGATCAAAATGACGATTATTATCAACCATTCTATGATTCTTTGAAGAAATTTAATTATGATTTTTCACGAAAAATGAATAAAGGTGATTCTTTTTCTGTTTTGAAATTCTATTATCCTGATATTTGGTTACGGGATGTTGCTCCGGTCATTACGACAAAGATGGTGAAATTTAAATATTCGCCTAGTTATTTAAAAAAGTGTGATAGTAGATATTTGAATAATCGCTTTAAAAAATTTTTAAAAGGAAGATACAAATATAGTCAATCCAGCTTAGTTTTGGACGGTGGAAATGTTCAGTGGGATGGCGATCAAACTGTAGTACTGACCAAAAAAGTATTTCAGGATAATCCCGATTGGACCAAGACCGAAATAACTTCAGAATTGAAAGATAAATTAAAGGTGAGACGAGTAGTCTACATTTCGACTGAACCTGGAGACGTTTTAGGACATAGCGATGGGATGGTAAAATTCATTAGTCCGAATAAAATGTTCATCAATGATTTCAGTTATGAACCTGGATTCTTACAAAAAATTGAACGACAGATAAAAAAACAGATTCCTGAAATGAAATTTATCGTGTTGCCGTCGGCCTATACGAGCAAGGGACAATACGACTCTAAGATAGCTTCGGCCAAGGGGTTATACATTAATATGCTGGAAACCGATCACACAATTTATTTTCCCATGTATGGACTTAAGCGGGATCATTCGGTTCTAAAAATGGTTCAAGCTCAAACTAATAAACCAGTAGTTCCCGTCAAAGTAGGAAATATATCGGTGCTTGGTGGCTCACTTCACTGTTTAACTTGGAATGTACCCAATAAATTTAAAAATTAGCTAGCGTAAGCATCGCTACTTTTTTCAAAACTTTTACTCCTCTCATTCCTTGTAGATAATTGTAGAGAAGTTCTATTTATTTTTTGTATACTTGTTTCAAATATTTCGGAAAATAAAAACGGCATCCATTTAGAAACGTAAGAAACATACGCTTATTCTAAATAGATGCCATTATTTTTAATCAAACTTACGAAGAATATAATTTACAGCAAAGGCAAGAACCAGTTAGCCCAGATCCAACTCAAAGGCATAATGATAACCATCGCGGGAATCATATCTGCTATTGGGAACATCTTGAGTTTTACCATTCTGAAACCAGTTGCCAGCATTAGAAAACCACCACAAGCTTTGAAATCAAGAATCATATTTGGCGTTGTGAGTGGGAAAATGAAACGTGCTAGTAAGAATAAAATATAGAAGAGAATAAATTGTGGAATAGCAATAATAGAAACTACGTAACCTAAGTTGCAGGCAAAGATAGCAGCTGTAAAGAAGTCCAAAACAGATTTAGAAATCAAAATAGTTGTGTCACCAGTCATCCCATTATCCAAACTTCCGTAAATACCAGTACCGCTGGCACAGAAGAGTACAATCACGGTAACTAAAGTATTGACGAAATCTTCATGGGACATTTCTGTCTTAGAATTAGGGAATAATTTTGAAATAGGCTTCTGCATTTCAACAGCACCTTTATTGATCCATTGACCCAAATGCATCCACAAACCTATTCCAGTTCCGATTACTAAAGCAAAGATAACAGCAGGCATATATTTCATCGGTGCGATTGAATAGATACCCATTCCCATCGAACAAACACCGAAAATCAAGGTAATATCATTTTTGAATTGTTCACTAAATTTATCACCTAAGAACCCGCCAAGTAAGCCACCCAATAAGACTGAAGCAGCATTGATAATAACACCAGTTGGCATAGTCGTAATACCCCTTTCAAATACTTAACTATTTCCAACTTTAGGATTTAGTAGGGCAATGAACAATTCAAAAACTGTGATATAGTATTCTAAAATGGAATGGGAGGCATGAGGAATGGATTTGCAAAAGCTCAAAATTTTTGTCGATTTGTCAAAAACACTGAATTATACTGATACGGCTGAGAATCTTTTTACCACTCAAGGCAATATTTCTAAACAGGTCATGGCATTAGAAAAGGAACTTGGTGTATCATTGTTCAAGCGTGCCCATCGCAAAATTGAAATGACGCAACAAGGCGAAATTGTTTTACCTTATGCGAAGAAGATTTTATTGGACTATAACGAATTAAGTAATAAGTTAAACGACTTTCAGGCAGCTAAAAATTTGACAATTGAAATGCACACCATTCCAACAATGCCTAGTTATCAGAGTTTTACTTTAATAACACAATTTTTACAGAAACATCCTGAAGTGCATATGCAGCTACGAGAAGAGGAAAGCTACAATTTATTTACTTCATTGAAATCAGGTAAGTGTGAAATAATTTTTGCTCGAACTTTTGATTTTGATGATTCTGATTTAGAAAGAATTATCACTGAAGAGGACAAATTTGTAGCGGTTCTACCTAAAAAGCATCCTTTGGCAAAATCGGAAAAACTCACTATTTCTCAGTTGAAGAATGATCCGTTTTTGATTTTAGGAAAATCGACTAACTTATATGATCCAGTTATAAAACTTTGCCGTCAGGCTCACTTCACGCCAAGAATTGCGTATGAAGGAACCAGAGTCGATTTAATTATGCAGATGGTCCAAAACAATATGGGAATTTCCATTATGATGCAAAAGACAGCTCAGAACTTTGACAGTGAAGAGTTCTCGATTGTTCCATTGACAACGAATATTGCTAATGAATTATGTTTTATCCGAGTTAAGGGTGAACATTCTAGTGCTAATAATCTCTTTTGGAAATATATCCAAACAAATTTAAAAGTTTTACAAGCTAAGTAGAAGTATTGGGGGACGACAATATCCAAGATTTATCAACAACTGAAATAATTAATTTGATGGAATCAAATTTGAAAATGAAATTTTCAAATGAACAGATTGCTATATTGAATAATGATTTTATGAGACCACTATTAGTCAACGCTTGTGCCGGTTCAGGTAAGACGACTATTTTTATTTTGATGGCTTTGATTGCGATAGCTGAAGGTAAGACGGAACCCAATGAAATTTTAGGAATTACTTTTTCACACAAATCTAAAATTGACATGGGCCAACGTTATCAAAATTTTGTTGACCAGTTGCAGGGTAGTGGACTGAATTTATCCAGTGGCAAGCCGAAATTTACCACTTTTCACGCATTGTTTTATCAATTATTACGGCAGAATCCTGAATATCGTAGTGCAAAGGTTTTAACATCTTATCGCTACTTTATTCGAGACTTATCGGATCAGATCAAACATCCTAGTAATATTATTACCAAAGATGAGATGTTGTCAGAAATGTTCGATTTGAATGATTATTTGATCAATCAAGATTTGACTAGTGACGGTGTATTACCTAATGAGTGCGTCGGCAAACCTTTGAGTGAAGCGGTTAAAGTTATGGGTCAATACTCAAGACAAAATCACAACGAAACTTTTTTTGAAGATTATATTGATGTGATTAAAAAATATCAGGAATTAAAGCATAGTAATGGCTATATTGACTTTAACGATATGAAGCTTTTGTTATTAAAGAGTATGCAGGTGCCAGAATATTTGCAGTATTATCAACAGATTATGGCCCGTTTTAAGATTGCGGTTATTGATGAGTTTCAGGATATTGACAACTTACAGTGGAAAATCATTTCACAATTATTGAGTCCAGAAACGATGCAACATTTGATTGTTATCGGGGATGATGATCAGAGTATTTATTCATTCAGAGGTAGTAATCCACAATTCATTTTGAACTATAAGAAACTTTTACCACAGGCTCAAAAGAAAAATTTATCAACGAATTATCGGACCGGTGAGAAAATTTTGAAAAGAGTTATTCCACTGATTAAAAAGAATCATGTTCGTTTGGATAAGGATTTATTGTCTGGCAAGAAGGATATGGGAAAGTTTATTCTTTATAGTACGAAGAAGTCAGGTTTTAGTGGTGATTCCAAGATGTTACGTCGTCTGGTCAAACAAATTAATGATCCTAAAATTAACAACGATGATATTGCTATTTTGGTTCGTTACAATTCTTCAAGAATGTTGCTGGCTGATTGGTTGGCTAATCAAAAGATTTATGCGGATATCAATAATATTGGAGCTATCTTACAGAATAATATTGTCTATCGAATTGTGACTGAATTAATGAGATCTTTGTGGCAGGACAAGTTTTCCTACTTCAGCAATCAGGCCAATCGTATTGGTTTCAGAGCTTATAAAGATCACACTGAAAAAGTTCAGGCCCAAGCTGAAGCTGAATTTGAAACTTTGAGTCAGTATTTTAAGGGTGCTGAGAAGTACAATGCGACGACTAACACACCTTATAAACGGACTGATGAGCGAGTTAAAGTCTATTTCAATAGTGTTCAACGTTTTAAAAAACAGATGGAACAGTCAGACAATGAAGCTACGAAGCAAAAATTGTCGCAGAGTTTGATTAAAGATTTGTATAAGGCCACGACTAAATTAACTGACAGATATTTTGATTACATGGAAGAAAAGAATTTCATGTCGAAAAATGAAGTTAACGATATTAAGAAGTATTTGTTGGAAGAGTTAGAGAAGTATCCTAATATTGATGATTTCTTTAGTGCAGAGGAAAATAAAAAAGAGATTCTTACGAGTCGAGTTGAGCAAGGCAAACAGGATAATCGTATCCAATTTTTGTCATTGCATCAGGCAAAGGGATTGGAATTCAAGTATGTTTATCTCTATGGATTAACGGATAAAGAAGTTGATCGTAACAGTAAAATTTTGAATAGTTGGTTCCCACCTGAAATGCCAATGGATAAGTTTGTACAGAAATGGAAAATAGTTTATAATCACGATTTTAAATATTTGGAGAATGCCTTGAAGACAGCTCACGTTGAAAAATATCGTGATATTACCAATAACAATGCTTTCAACCCAATTAATTTGGATAAGACTTTGAATAAAAATAAAGAATTCAAAATGTTCTACACAATGTACAATGAGATTGAGAATTATTCGGCTTTCATTGAAGAAGAACGTCGTCTTCTGTATGTTGGTGTCACTAGAGCCCAGAAGGAATTAAATTTAAGAATTGCACCAGATTCCAATCCTTTGGTGTTTGAATTGGAACTACCTAAGAAAAAAGATAAAAAGTAAATTGTGGAGGTGAGACAAATATACTTAATCTTCAAGCATTGAAACAATAATCCTAGTAATTGTATTTGATTACTAGGATTATTTGTTTTGCCTTTTTTCGTGGTTTTATACCATTCTTTAATTATATTTTAGACACTTTTCATTATCTGTTAGTTTCCAATTTTTTTATTTTATTTTGCAAATCTTTTATTTCCTCCATACTAATGTTGGGGTCGGCAATGAATGTTCCAAGTCGTTGTTTCAGCAAAAGTAGATTATCGTCTTCAGAACTAGAGTAATGATTGTTCAAAATTGGATTTAGAAGCTTTTTATTTTTTATATTGTAAGTTTTAAAATTCAATTTTTCTGTGAAATCAATGTCATGGCTAATTAAAATAATTGTTCCTGGATAATTAATAAGGAAATCTTCAAGTCCCTTCTTTGCCCGTAAGTCTAAGTAATTTGTAGGCTCATCTAAAATCAGTAATTGGTGTGGACCTAGTAATATTTTTGCCAGTTGTAATTTTACCCTTTGACCGCCGCTTAGTTCAGAGACTCTTCTTGTCAGAATTTCTTTTATTCCTAGTGATGAAAAGGTAGCAAAAATTGTTTGTGAATTCTGATCAGATGATGCTCGTATCAATGAATTTACTTTGTCTTTGTCTGCTAAGGATGTATGGTTTTGGTCAAAATAACCAATACTAATATGATTTAGGAAAAATTTCTCTTTATGTCTTAGAACCATTTTTATCATAGTAGTTTTTCCGCTGCCATTTTTACCGGTAATTTGGATATGATCTCCATATTTAAGTTTTAAATTCACGTCATCGATTAAAATACGATCATTTATTTTTATTGTCGTATCTTTAATATTTAAGACTGTCCGGTTATCAAGAAGTTTAGTATTTGGATCTACGAATTTAATTGGCTTCACTGTTCTAGGACGTTGTACTTTTATAGTGCGATTCATTCTGTTTTCTAATGTTTTTGCACTTTTCTGCATCTTTTTTTCCATAGCATCGTGGCTAGTCATTCCGGCGGCCTTTTTATCGGATGAGGATAGTTTTCTACCGTTTCCTTTTTTTAGTCGTTCGGCTCGTTGTTCACGCTTTTGTATTTGTTTCTTCCATTTAGATATTTGAATCTGTTGTTGTTTGTAAGAAGTTAGCTGTTTTTTGTAACTCTTTTCTTTATTTAGTAAGAATTCTCTATATGATTCGTTATAAACGGTTAGTTTTTTATCATTTATTATCCACAAGGAATTGACCAAGTTTAAAAGAGATTCGTCATGAGTTATTAATAATAATGTCCCATTAAAGGAATTTATTATATCTTTCAACCAGATTTGTTGAGTTGTATCTAGATTTGTAGATGGTTCATCCAACATTAATAGAGCGGGATGGCTTTCTAAGGATTCAATTATTGTGGCTTTAGTTCTTTCTCCGCCACTTTTCATATCATCTGTGGGTTGAATTTGCTTAACTAAAGAATAAGTTCCGTTAAAATTAATTATTTTTTTTCTTCGAATATTTTCAATTATATAATTAAAAAATGTAGTTTTACCTGCACCGTTATCACCAACGATTCCAATAATTTCATCAGAATGAACTATTAGATTAGGGAACGTAAATAGAATATTATCGTTGATTGAAATAATTCCTTTAGAGATTTGTAACATGTTATCCTCCTCTAATAATTTTAGTTACATTATAATACTTTTAATGATATTAATTAAATAATAATAAAACTATTGAATAATTAAAGGTAAGGTGATATGTTTGTGGTGTTGATGATGATAAATTTTAAAAACACTCTAATATCAAATGAAAATCGTTCGCGCGAAATCTAAATTAATTTAATTTAATTAGGTTTATATTAATATAACGACTTTAAAATTAATCTTTGAGAGTGAATTTTATTCTATTTCATCAAATAATGTAAAGATAAAGGAGATTTTATCATGGGTGGTATGAATTGCGGTTATTCTCATTATGGTCAAAAAAATCTAGAGTATGCTGGACAGTACGCAGAAGTTACAAAGTCTATTTTTGATATTCAAACAGAATTTGGTAAAGCAAATTCGTATGTTGAAAGTTTAGTGTTAAATGAGCGTACGGATTCAAGGGAATCACTTATTGATTTAAAGTCATCACAAGAACATTTTGAAAGGGCAATTGTGTCCGCAAAGTCTGCAGAAGAAAAAATACAAAAAATGCAATTAACTTTACAGCCGCTATATAGACAAAATGAATTACATAAGGAATTTGTTGATCCATATAGTCAAAAAGACCAAGATAGAGCTTATGAATTTTGGAACAAAATGGGAATGATGCCAGGAAAATCGGAATCATTTGATCAAGTAAAACTTGCTCTTCAAAAAGATGGAGATTTGGAATACTTGAAGATTTTAAATTCTAAAATTTCAAGTTTAAGAAATGTATTAAAAGATTTGTTAACTGAATATTCCAAAGAATCAGTAAAGGAAGATGCTATGAGGGGAAAACTCCAATTATCAATAAGGGATGCAGATAATAAAATTACTGCTTTGACAGCATCAGCTCTTACTAAAATTAGTCAAGTATCAACAGAGATTACAAGTTTCTGTTTAATTGAATATTCAACACATACGAGTCTAACTGGAAAAGAAATATCGTATGAAGAGTATTCGGTATTGGAAAATGAACAAAAAAAAGAAGCACAAGACGCATAAAAGATTTACGCGTAAAATGCGGGAATCATTATGATTCCCGCATTTTTTGTTTATTGGTGAAAAATATGGAAAAAATACAAATTTTAAAAAAGTGGGGTATGCCCAAATTTACAAGTATGCGAATGCCAATTGATGAAAGCTTTAGACCATCAGCTACAATTTTTGGCGGAGATGTGGATCATTTGACGGAAAAGGTCAGGCAAGAATTCTATGAACAAAATGATATAAAAAAATCTGCAAATTTGATTATTAATGAAATGAAGCCCTATACAAAAAAAAATAAAATAATTCCATTAAGTTTAATTCCTTCTGAGTGGAATAGTAAAAACCAAAATGATGTGGATTGGTACAGTAGTGATGATTCTAGATACGTATGTTTTACACGTTGGGATGGTAAAAAAGTATTAATTCCAGCTGCTATATCAATTTCTTTACCCCTTAAGAAGGGATTAAGTTGGATAACTTATAGTGGCTATGCTCATGATAATAAATTTAAAATTGCAGTTGAAAAAGGAATCATGGAATTAATTGAGAGAGATGATTTTGCAAGTTGGTGGCATAAAGGAAATGGTTTATTCGATGTTAATACAACTCAGTTAGAGCTTGTTAAAAGAATGATAAAAGAAATCAAAATTTCTCCAAATGTAAAGGGGGTAGATCTATTTGAAATACCAAATGAATGGAAAGTGATTACTATATTATGTGTTATTTATTCAAATGAATATCCTAACATTTCACTAGGATTAGGGACATCATTTAGTTTGGAATACTCGTGTAAACATGCAATACTCGAAGCGGTTGGCACATATAGAGGACATATGTGGGAAGCATTGAATGGTGAGATTAACGTAAATATGTTGAGGTTTGAGGAAACCTACAAACATATTTTAGAAACTAGGACAAATAGTAGGTTAGATAATAATATTCAAAAATATAGCATAGAAAAGTTAATGAAAAAAACTCAAACATATTTCTCCACAATTAATAATAAAAATGGATATACGATAAAAGCCTATAGTACATTATTACAACCAGAGACATTGTTAAGTACTACACCGTTTGTATCTAGATTAATTTTACGAACGGACAAACCTCTTAAATTAGGCACAGTTCCATTTTGGTAGGTGAATAATATATGAAGAAAATTAAGTTAATAGTTTTCAGTGATTTTATTAGTAGTTTCTCTATATCCGCTTTTATAACATACGCCTATTGGTTTTTATATAGAATTACTAAAGACCAATCAATTGTATCGACTATTGGTACGATAACGATGCTTGCTGTACTGGGTTCGATGATGGGTGGATATATCGTTGATCGATCAAGTAAATTAAAATTATTAAGAATGATTGCTTTTATAAGAATAATTGCATTAATAATTGCATTAACTATATTGATGATGGGTGGAAGTAATGTTTATATTGTTATAACTATTGTAATATTGAATGCCTGTCTAAATATTGTCTATATGCCATTGACTGAGTCTATTGCTCCAACCTTTATACAAAATGATGAAGATATTGTATCTGCAAATTCATGGGTTTCTCTAGCATCACAAGTATCATCAATTGTATCATCCGGTTTTTCAGTAATTATGGTTATGATGAAAGATCCAGAATATTCTTTGGTTTGTGTTGTGATATCTGTCATTATTTCTTTTATTTCTCTTTCGAGAATAAAGGCAGACGATAAACCTAAAATGAGTAATAATATATCATTATTTCGGCTAAAATCAAAAATAAAAGAGGGTATTTTCCTTATATATAAAAATCATTTAGTAAGCATAATGATACCAATTGCTTTGGTAACTAATTTTTGCTATTGGACCATATGGCTTTTGATGCCCAAGTTTAGTGTTGATATATATGGTAAGTATTCTTTTACATACAACTTTATAGATATGGGTTTAACGATTGGGGGAATTGTTGGAACAGTTGTTCTGACAAAATTAGGAAAAAAAATTGGTAAATTACATTTTTATCCAATATATCTTGCTGGACAAGCTTTCTCTTTATTTTTGTTGGGTTTGCTTTCATTAGTACCTTTTGTAAGTATCATTAATGTGGTTCTAGTAGGAATTATATGGATTTTGTACGGCTTTTTTAATAGTATATCGGCAATAATTTATTTTTCGGCCGTACAAATGTCAGCCTCTAGATCTGATATTGGAAAAACTGTGGGGGCAGTATTGACAATTTTTTCAATCGCCAATCCGATAGCTGGAATAACAAGTCCATTTTTATTAAAACTAGTGGGGCTAAGACCGCTAATAATTGTACTTGGTTTAATAATGTTTTTAGCAGCATTAATTATATATACGCCGCCATACATGAAAGTGTTGATAGAAAATGAAAAATAAAATTATAGATATTATTGATAATAATGATATTGGTTCGTCAGACTTATTAAAATATAAAAGAGTTTGGAATACCATGGAACATGGAAAGAAAAAAAAGGAGAATTTTAAATATGAGTTAGTTCAAAATACGTCTCCGTTCTTTACACATGATAATCAACTTAAGCCTATAAAATTAATGAAGGGATATGGTATTAAGAGTATAAGAGAGTTTCAAAGAATTCCCATGAAAAGGGAAGATTTACTTAAAGTAATCTCTCTCTCGTTTTGCAAAGGAAATCAATCTAATCATAGATCTTATGGGTCCGCTGGAGCCCTTTATCCTATTTTTCCCATACTTATTGTTACGAAAGATAATATTGTTGAAAAATTAAGTCGAGGCATATATGTTTTAGATGATGATACCCAAAATTTAATTTATGTTTCTTGTGGCCAAGAATTAAATAAAATGGCAAAGTATATATATCCATATGACGAAAATAAAAAATTACCGTCTGATTTAATGATTTGTTACTGTTTTTCGTTGTTTAGAACAACTATTAAATATGGATTCAGAGGTTTTAGACATATGCTTTTTGAAGCGGGTGAAATGGCTGAAGCTTTTAGATTGTTTGGGAGTAGAGAGATTCCAGATTTTGGCGATATCAGCTGGTCGGGATTTGATGATGAAGGTGTTAAAAAGACAATAGGAATTTCAAATATTTCTCCGGTAATGATTCAGTTTTTTGGATACAGATCCAATTAAAAAGCTTTTTAATCAATTTTATAATATTTCTCAAAAAAGCATTCCATTATGGAATGCTTTTTAAATTAACATGAATTGTTCGCACTTAATATCCCTCCTATAATAATCACTGTTAAGACAAAGAGGAGGCAATTAAATGTCAGAACAACCATATGATTTAAGAAGAGTTATTGATGAATTAAAGAAAGAACCTGGTCAATATCATGAAACTGATGTTGAGGTTGATCCGGATGCAGAACTTTCAGGAGTTTACCGTTATATCGGTGCTGGTGGAACGGTTAAACGTCCTACTCAAGAGGGTCCAGCAATGATGTTCAACAATGTCAAAGGATTTCCTGGAACAAGAGTATTCATCGGTGCGATGGCAAGTCGTAAGCGTGATGGGATGATTTTGCATCATGACTATAAGACTTTGGGACGTCTTTTAAAGGATTCAGTGGAACATCCTGTTGCTCCAGTAATGGTGGATTCTGACAAAGCTCCTGTACAAGAAGTTGTTCATAAGGCTACTGACAAAGATTTCGATATCAGAAAGATTTTGCCAGCTCCAACTAATACTGAATACGATGCTGGTCCATATATTACTATGGGATTAGTTTTGGGTTCAGATCCCGATAAGACTATGACAGACGTTACGATTCACCGTATGGTTTTGGAAGACAAAGATACAATTGGTATGTATATCATGCCTGGTGGTCGTCACATTGGACACTTCCAGAAACAATTTGAAAAACTAGATAAACCTATGCCTATTACAATTAATATTGGTTTGGATCCAGCTATTACCATTGGGGCAACTTTTGAGCCACCTACAACTCCACTTGGTTATGACGAATTGAATATTGCCGGTGCTTTGCGTAATCAAGCAGTTCAACTCGTTAACGCCAAAACAATTGATGAAAAGGCGATTGCTCGTGCCGAATACGTAGTTGAAGCCGAAATTATGCCTAACCAAACTATGCAAGAAGATATCAATACACACACTGGCAAAGCTATGCCTGAATTCCCAGGCTACAATGGTGATGCTAATCCAGCCGTTAATGTGGTAAAAGTTAAGGCTATCACTCACCGTAAAGATAACCCAATTATGCAGACAACAATTGGTCCTAGTGAAGAACATGTTTCCATGGCTGGAATTCCTACTGAGGCAAGTATTCTTGAACTTGTTGACAAGGCTATTCCTGGAAAAGTTGTTAACGTTTATAATCCTCCAGCAGGTGGCGGTAAGTTAATGACTATTATGCAAATTCACAAGGATAATGAAGCCGATGAAGGTATTCAAAGACAAGCAGCTATTTTAGCTCTATCAGCCTTTAAGGAATTGAAGACAGTCTTTTTAGTTGATGAAGATGTCGACATCTTTGATATGAACGATGTTGTTTGGACAATGAATACTAGATTCCAAGGCGACAAGGATATTATGGTTTTACCAGGTATGAGAAATCATCCTTTGGATCCATCTGAAAGACCACAATATGATCCTAAGTCAATTCGTTTCCGTGGTATGAGTTCCAAGACAATTATTGATGGTACTGTACCATTTGATATGAAAGATCAATTTGTCCGTGCTCAGTTTAAGGAAGTCGATGACTGGCAAAAATATTTGAAATAAGGAAGTGTGAAGATGGCTCGTAAAAGAAGAATTGTTATTGGTGTAACTGGTGCTTCAGGCACAATTTATGCAATTGATTTGATGAAAAAATTGAAGGCAATTGAGAATGTTGAAACACATGTTGTTTTCAGTGCTTGGGCTAAGAAAAATTTACAGTTAGAAACAGAAATGTCTTTAGCTGAGATTAAGGAATTAGCCGATTACTTTTACAGTGATAATGATTTGGGTGCTACTATTGCTAGTGGTTCATTCTTAACCGATGGGATGGTAATCGTTCCTGCCAGTATGAAGACAGTCGCCAGTATTGCAGTAGGTATCGGTGACAATTTAATTTCACGAGCAGCTGATGTCACACTGAAAGAACAACGTAAGTTGATTATGGTACCAAGAGAAACGCCTTTAAATACGATACATTTAGAAAACATGACAAAGTTATCGAAAATGGGTGTACAAATGATTCCACCAATTCCGGCATTTTATAATCATCCTGAAACCATTCAAGATTTAGTTGATCATCAAACAATGAAAGAACTAGATGCTTTAAGAATTGACAATGCAATTGGCGGACGTTGGGAGGGAATTTAATGAAATTCTCAGTTACCAAAGAAAATTACACTATGACAGCTGATATTACTATCATTGGTAAAGATTTATTTATCGCTATAACGGGTGGAGATAATCCTCATATTGGAACTATCACGACTCTAACGAAAAATATTGATATGCAGACGATACGATATCCTAGTCACGACGGCAGATTTCATAAGGATGATGTTCTAGCCACTCGTGTTGGAAAAATTATTCAACCTTGTCTACCGGGAAGTTGCACTATCAGTGCGGGAGTCCACATTAATCATATTTCAAAGAAACAAATCATGGTTTCCAGTCAGATGGCACAGAATTTAGGTGATCAAATTAGTACTTGGTTACAACAAAACGATTTCGATGTGCCAGAACCTATTTACTACAGTAATTCGGAGAATCCACAATGAAATAAATGCCCTCTAAAACTAGTGATTACCTAGTTCTAGAGGGCATTTTTGTTTTACTTACTTAAATAGAATTTCCAGAATTTTTTGGCTACATCTTCCTTAGACATTAATGGCCAAACTAAAGGCTGATGTCCTTTTTGTAAAAGGGTAATTTTGTTGGTATCAACGTTAAAACCGGCGTCGACTTGAGCAACATTGTTAGCTAAGATTACATCAGCATTCTTCTTAGCTAACTTCTTTTCAGCATTTTCTAAAAGATTTTGAGTTTCAGCAGCAAAGCCAACAACAAATTGATCTTTGGATTTAGTAGCGGCGATAGTTTGTAAAATATCGGGATTCTTAGTTAATTTGATAGTGAAAATATCTTCATCATCATTCTTTTTGATCTTTTGATCAGCTACATGAACTGGTTTAAAATCGGCAACAGCGGCAGCCATGATTAAAACGTCAGTAGTGGGAAAAACATCTTTTAATTGCTTCATCATTTCGTCAGCAGTTTGTATTTGGATAATATTCATACCACCAAATGGTGCTGCCACAGTGGTAATTAAGGTTACTTCAGCTCCTAGATCACGGGCAATTTTAGCCATCGCAAAGCCCATTTTACCGGACGAACGATTGCCGATAAATCTGACTGGATCGATAGCTTCCTTAGTTCCGCCAGCAGTTACAACAACTTTAACACCCTTCAGTTTTTTCTCAGCAAACTGTTCTTGAATCGCTTTAACTATGACATCAAGTTCGGGCAAGCGGCCTTTGCCAGTCATTCCTTCGGCCAAAAAGCCTGTTTCGGGTTCAATTATTTGAATTCCCATTTGTTTTAAAGTTTGTAAATTATGCTCAACGGCAGGATTTTCATACATATCGGTATTCATGGCTGGGAAAACCAATTTGGGTGCTTTAGTTGCCAGCAAACTGGTAGAAACGATATCGTCAGCTAAGCCATTAGCCATTTTTCCAATAATATTGGCAGTTGCGGGTACGACTACGGCTAAATCGGTCCACAGTGCCAATTTAATATGAGGAATAAAGTCATCAGTAGCGGTTTGGGGTTTGAAATTATCAGTGATAACAGGTCTTTGACTCAAGGTAGCGAAGGTTAGTGGTGTAACAAATTCTTGTGCTGATTTAGTCATAATAACTTGAACCTGAGCACCTTGTTTAATCAATGCACGGACAATGTTCAATGATTTATAAGCTGCAATACCACCTGTAACATAAATTGCAATATGTTTATCTTTAAGCATAATTTCACCTCAAAATTTTTTCTTACTATATTATACATGATTATGAGTATGATAATATTTTCTTATCAGGGGGTTGCCATGAATATTTATACGTTGGATATAATAATTATTATTTTATTGATTGTTGGTTTGAATGATCCATTACTTAGGGTTTTACAAAGTGTATTAGGAAGCAATTTTGTAGTTAGTGAAATAATCATTGGTGTTGTTGTCATTTTTCTTATGATTGTTATTCATAAATATGTTTTGAGACGATTTTTCTTTAAGAAATAGAATAAATTAGGGATACGTTTAAATTACCGTCTTCCGCAAAAGTTGAAAATGCTGGTGGAACGCTGTGGGCACGGCTTGAAGCTAATTATTTCACACTCCGTGCAAAATAATGGATCTTCAAGTCCGGCCTCATTGTAACCGGCAAAGCCGCTAACAATGATCTCACAGCTGACCGCATTTTCAACTTTTACTCCAGATTAATAAACGGATCTATTGGTTACCTTTTTTCTAAATTTTTAAAATAGTAGTTCTGTCTTATAATTCTTATCTAATTTAGCTGTAATTAAATACTATCAACCACGCTATTTGAGATTTTCTAACTCTACATAATCCAATTAATAACTAATTAACAAAGTAGGATTTAGTCCGGAGCAACAATAAAATTGGCTCAGCCATGAGATTCCCTTAGCAATTTATTGCTTAGGGAAAGGTCGAGCTTGAAGATCCATTATTTTGCACGAAGTGTGAAATAATTAGCTTCAAGTCGACCCATGGCGTTCCAGCCAAATTTTATTGTTGCGGAGGACGGCAATCTAAGCACATCCCCACCTCCAAAAACAAATTTTAAGAACATCAAAAAAGTCTGCCAATATAGCAGACTTTTTATTTACGATATTTATATGTAGGATAAATATCTTATTTTCAACTTTTTATCTTAAGGGGGGAGATAAATAAAGTTTTTCATTTGTGTTTATAAGGGGATTAAACTTTTAAAAAAATAGGGTTTAATTAATATATAAGGGGATTATTCTATTTGTTAAGTGAGTAATCTAAAATTCATCATCTAATTAATACAGCTCTCAGCTTCCAATTTCATCCGGTCACTTCTTTCAAATTTTTATCTTGAGATATATCTTTTAGGGGGGGAAGATATATTACTTGAGTTTATAAGGGTTTTAATTTTGTATATAAGTTTTAAGGGGTTTATTTCTATTCATTTTATGTTTTCAATAAGTATATTTAAAAAAGGATTAATTCTAAAAGGATTGTTTGTTCATCCGGTCACCTCTTTGTTATTTGACTATGCTTAAATAATAACGGGAATTTATGAATATACGGTTTCCAAATTACGAATTAATTTATAACAATATGTGAAGAATTTATGACCAAAGGGGTCTAAAACTCCATATTGTCAATTTTCTTCCTCTACAGCAAGACCAATTACCTGAATTAGTCCCCACTCTGATTTATACTAAAATTAAAATAATGATAGAAGTGGGGTATTAAATATGCACTTGAATAAAGAACAAAAAGCTAATTTGAAGGCCGCTGTCATTGCCGGAACAGCCGCTGGAATAGTTTCTGGATTTGTTAAATTAGGTTGGGAGAATGTTTTGCCACCACGTACAGCTGAACGTGACGCTGTGAACCCTCCACAAACTTTAATGGAACAAATGGGCATTCCTAAAAAAATCACTCGTGGAACTTATACATATTCTGGTCATCAAATGCCTTGGGCAAGCTTTATGATGCATTTTGGTTTCTCAACATCATTTGCCATCATTTATGAAGTTTTGGCAGAATATAAACCATTCATCAGAAAAGGTTCCGGAGCTATCTTTGGATTAGCCATTTGGGTTGCCTTCCATATTGGAATCATGCCTATGATGAAGACCGTTCCAAGTCCTAAGGATCAACCTACTGAAGAACATATCTCTGAAGCACTCGGTCACATTGCTTGGATGTGGACAAACGATATTGTCGGCCGTGAACTCTACCGTCGCTTAACTGCACAGAAATAAGGTTTCCTTTGAATAAATGGAACACCTCATTAACTGAAAGAATCAGTTATGGCCTAAGTGATGCCGCTGATAATCTAGTTTTTCAAATGATGACTACCTATCTACTCTTCTTTTATACTGACGTTTTCGGATTGACAGCTAGTGAAGTTGCCATTCTTTTCGTCGTAGCCAGAGCAGCTGACGTCTTTGAAAGTCTGATTATCGGAATTATGATCGACAATACTCACTCTCGTTGGGGTAAGAGTCGACCTTTCTTTCTATGGTATTCCTTCCCTTATGTCATCTTTGCAATCCTAACTTTCGTCACACCTAATTTTCTACCACATTCAGGAAAATTAATCTGGGCCTATATAACCTATTTAGGATTAGGATTCTTTTATACAGCTGTTAATTTACCAATTACTTCCATCTTGCCTACCATGACTGATAATGAGCAGGAAACAACCTTATTAGGTGTTATCAGACAATTCTCTGGTAGTTCCGTTCAAATTATCGTAGCCGTCTTTACCATTCCTTTAGTTAACTTCTTTGGTAAAGGTGACCAACAAAAAGGCTTTTTGGGAACAATTATCCTCTTTGGGATTATTTCCTTAGCTTTAATTCTGAACACATTCTTCCATGTTCGTGAGCGTTATACTGATGACAGTATTAATCATCAACCAGTTTCTAAAGTTTGGAAAATGCTTAAACAGAATCGGCCATGGATAGTTATCTCAATTGTCATTTTTCTTTATTGGTTAACTACTTCCATTAAGAATCAGACAACTATTTACTATTTCAAATACGTTCTTCACGATGAAAATTTAGTTTCCATTGCCAATAGTTTCACGTTGACGGCTTTGATTGGTGTCGTCGCTATCTATTTTGTTTCTGTCAAATTAGGTAAGAAAAAAACGATGTTACTAGGTATTATCATTGCCTTTATTGGACAAATAATTATCACTTTTGGTGCTTATTCAAAGAATTTAGCTCTGATCTTCAGTGGTATCTTCGTCAACGGAATCGGCGGAGGTTTCATTATCGGTCTAGTTTCAATCATGATTGCGGACACGATCCGTTATGGTACTTCAATGGGAATTCAAGCCGAAGGTGTATTAGCTTCAACCGATGACTTCGGTGTTAATTTAGGATTAGGACTTGGTGGATTAATTACTGCCGAATCACTTCAAATTTCAGGCTACGTTTCCAATAAAACCCAAAGTGCCAGTACCATTTCCGCCATTAATTTGAATTACGCTTTGATTCCACTGGGCTTGTACATAATCATGTTTCTGATTTTACTCGGATATAATGAGAAAAAAATTCAGCAAGCTATTAAATAAAGAAGGTAAAAAATGCAACAGGAATCACTCTTCGCTACTAACAAAAGCAATGACAACAATAGCCCTCTAGCTAATCGGGTTCGCCCAACAACACTAGAGGGTTTTGTCGGTCAACAACATTTAATCGGTGATGGCAAAATTCTTAAAGAAATCATCGATCAAGATAAGATTCCCTCATTGATTTTCTGGGGACCTCCTGGGGTGGGTAAAACTACTCTAGCTGAAATTATTGCCAAGAAGACAAAGGCTAATTTCATTACTTTTAGTGCTGTTACTAGTGGTATCAATGACATTAAAAAGGTTATGAAGGAAGCTGAAATGAATCGAGAAATGGGTCAAAAGACTATTGTTTTTATTGATGAAATTCATCGTTTCAACAAAGCTCAACAAGATGCTTTCTTACCTTTCGTCGAAAAAGGCAGCATCACTTTGATTGGTGCCACAACTGAAAACCCATCCTTTGAAATCAACTCTGCGTTACTATCGAGATGTAAAGTTTTCGTCTTAAAGTCTTTAACTAAAGATGATTTAGTCGATCTCTTGAAAAAAACTCTCGCTAATTCTAAAGCTTTTCCAAAATTAAAAGTTGAAATTGACGATGACACTTTAGAATTGATTGGTAATTACGCTAACGGTGATGCTCGAGTAGCTTTGAATACCCTAGAAATGGCCGTTATCAATTCAACGGTTCATGATAAGATTGCCAAAGTAGACCTGGAAGATATTCGTCAATTACTCAATACTAAATCTCTACGCTATGATAAAAATGGTGAAGAACATTACAACATCATCTCAGCCCTGCATAAATCAATGCGTAACAGTGATACCGACTCAGCTATCTATTGGGTCACTCGTATGCTTGAAGGTGGCGAAGATCCTCTCTACATAGCCAGACGACTAGTTCGTTTTGCCAGTGAAGATATCGGATTAGCCGATACTAATGCTTTAAATGTCGCAATCAATGCCTTCCAAGCTTGCCAATTTCTTGGTATGCCTGAATGCAATGTTCATTTAGTTGAGACTGTAATTTATCTTTCCGTCGCTCCTAAGTCTAATGCCACTTATCAAGCTTTATTAAGAGCTCAGAAAGACGTTAAGAAGTATGGTAATCTTCCTGTACCTCTTCAAGTCAGAAACGCTCCTACGAAACTTATGAAGAATCTTGGTTATGGAAGGGATTATCAATTAACTCATGATTATGCTGACAAGTTAACAACCATGAAAACCGTTCCCAAAGAAGTTGAAAATAGCACATACTACCGACCAACTGAACAAGGTAAAGAACGTCTCTTTAAGCAACGCCTAGAATATATCGAACAATGGCATCAAGAACACGATACTAAGTAACATGTTCTTCTTTTACATTTAGTGATAGAATGGGGTCTTAATTTAGGATTGAGGGGTTTCATAAAATGAAGCGACATAATTTATTATTTATTTTATGTTTGGCAATAGTCGGAATATTTTCTTTTCAAAATACAACCGAAGTTAAAGCTGTTAGTTTTGTCCATACGTTTAAAAAGACAACAATGGTTTCCAGAAGTGATCAAAAAGATGATTTTACCTATGACTTCACTCGAATAAAGAAACCTAAGCTTAAAGCTAAAACAGATTGGTTGACCGATAAAATTGGAAAAGACTCTGGTAACGATCACTATTATCGAGTCGCAACTAATGAATGGGTCAGTACTGACGATGTCGCTTTAATAAATAAAGATATCAATCGCCCCATTACAATTTCTACAGGTCACAATATTTGGAAATTTAACCGCAAAACTTATGAATTCACTTATACAGGACACCGATTAGCAGCCGGTACATGGGCTAGTGATGAGAGAATTCAACTTCCCCGTGGAATCTCATATTGTAAAGTTGGACCAAATGAGTGGATTCAAAACATACACTATTAAAAATCTAAAACAGCATCCATTTAGAATTCTAAATGGATGCTGTTTTAGATTTATGAATTATTTGAAACAAACAATAAGACTGGTTTTCAAGTTAAATGAAACTGATTTTTTACCTATTCAAAGGGATACTTCATTCCCCAATCATTTCTAACATCGTTTAAGATGTGAGCTACATCATGCGATAAAGCTAATTGTCCATCATCGTGACCATTATTAATATACTTCTGCATATCCGCAACTTCATATTGAAGTGCCTTGTCATCGTTACCAACAACAATTTTGTCAGTTGTTTGCGTATGAGCATCAGCCGTATAAGTAATGTCTGCCTCAGTTGCACGAGGATAATTACTAATCTCAATATATCCTTTTGTTCCAGAGATCACTCCTCGTTTTGGCTGTTTAGCACGCATTGACAAGGCCATAACAGCCATCTGTTCATCATCATTTTTCAAGATAATTCCTGATTGCTCATCAACACCTGTTTCAAAATATTTTACTGTAGTTAAAATATTTGTCGGTTGCTTACTCAAAAAACTTCTAGCAAATGCCGTAGCATATCCACCTATATCTAGTAATGCCCCACCAGCTAACTCTTTATTGAAGAAACGATTTTTAGGATCGTAATCTTTCAAACTACCAAAATTAACTTGCACTAATTTTACTTGACCAATTTTACCATCAGAAATCAATTGTTTAACTTGTTGATAAAGTGGCATATGTAATAACGTAAATCCTTCTATTAAAATAAGATTTTTCTTTTTAGCCAAGGCCTGAACTTCATCAAATTCATTTGCATTAACTGTAATAGCCTTCTCACAGAAGACATGTTTCCCTGCATTCAATGCTTCTTTAATATATTGATAATGGAATGTGTGTGGTGTTGCAATATAAATAACATCAATATTAGGATCATTAATCATATCCGTTGGGTTGCTGTATTGATGTTGAATCCCCTTCTCTTGGGCAAATTTAGCCATTTTTTCGGCGTTCATATTAGAGGCCCCGTATATTTCTCCATTAACGGCGTTTAAAGCATCTGCCATTTCGTGAGCAATCCAACCAGTTCCAATCATTCCCCAATTATATTTTTTCATAGCTATAAATCTTCTTTCTTGATATGTTTTACATCATCATCTGTTGCTAAAAGTGCATCCGTTACAATATTCTTAAAATAAGACGTTCCCAATACACCTGTCATTTGCGACAATTTAGAATTAATTAAGTCAATATTTTCCCAGTCATCAAAATGACAATCTACTAATCCATTACCATTTGGTGTTCGAACCATCCCAGCCAGATCCTGAGATTGCCTAGTTTCAGCATTTCCACCTAGTATGGAAACCTCATCAAGCACTTGTGGTATTGCCATATCCAAAACCTCTAAGGTTAATTGTACTTGGGGATTCAATTTCTCTGTGTACCGAGCCTGTGGAGCCATAATTATATAGCGTTTTGCCAGATTGGCATACAATCGCTCAAAGGTATGAATACCGCCATTACTTTTTAAAACATTTAATTGACTATCCAAACTATCACAGCCGTCAAATGCTAAATCAAATTGTTTAATTTGTTCCAATGGAATGACGGGAATATTTAAAGACTGACAAAGATTACGTGTCTGTTCTGAAGGACTAGCCACCGAAATTTTGGAAGTATCAATCGATTTTATCAATCGACTTACCGTTCTACCCCCACCAAAACTGACGATCATATTTGGTTCAATCATTCTTGACGCCTTTTCAATTAATTTCTCCATTTTTTGGGCTCCTTATCAGAAATATATTTTCATGATGTTAGTATTCTTGAAATTAATTTTCATAATAAAATAAAAAAAATACCCTGTCAAGCAAGATATTAAATTTTACGATCTGATATTAATTCCTCATGTCGAGCAATTTTATCTAATGTTCCCTTATCCTGACCAATCAATAATAAAAAAATAGCCTCGATCATAGTTGACGCTGCTATTCTTGAGAAATAATACTCAGACTGAAATATTTGTTCACGTACATATGTTTTTAGATGTAAATCTGCTCTTTGGGCAATAGGAGAATCGGAACGGTTAGTTATGGCAAGAACTTTGATACCCCGTTTTTGAGCCACGTCTATCTGCTTTATTAATGACTTAGATTCACCTGAATTTGATATAACCAGCAAAATATCTTCGAGCGACATATTTAGTGTTTGCGCAATTGAAGTTTCAAAGGCTGCATCACTCATTGCCAGCAATCCAATTTGATTAAATTTGTAAACTGTATCTATCGCTACTGGATAAGTGTTTCCTTCGGCTACTACCTGAATTAAACGAGCATTTTTAATTATTGATAAGGCAGCAGCCATTTTATCAGTTGACAAGTTCTTCAAAGTATTACTGATTTCCGAATCCTTCTTTTCAGCAATATTTTTAAGTGATGCCTGAATATCGTCATCAACAGTAAATGATACGTTACTATCATCAGAAACCTGGGCCAAACGAGTTTTTAATTGATGAAATCCGTCAATACCTAAGTTTTTACAGAATCTTGAAACAGAGGCTTCGCTTACCTCAGCCTCAATAGCTAACTGAGAAATTGTATAGTCAACCACATCTTGGGGCTTCTTTAAAATAACTTGTGCAATTTTTTTATCTGTGACTGACATATGTGGCAGCTTATTATATATGACATCAATTATATTCTTCATAATTATTAATACCTCTAATTGTATTTTATCAAATTTAAAACAAAAAGATTCTGTCAATACACAGACCATCATGATGCTTATAAATATTATAGGACCTGAAATCTTTTTTGAATTACGATGGTATAAAAAAAAACCATCCCTACGGATGATTTCCTCATGAACGATTTTAATCTTGAATATGCTATGTATTATAGAACCTTAACAGCGAATGAAGGCATGAAGTAACTTGAGATTGATGAGATCTTTACAGATTCACCAGGTTGAGGTGCGGCGATGTATTGGTTGTTACCTAAGTAGATAGCTACGTGATAACTTGAACCTTTGCCACCCCAGAATAGAAGGTCTCCGGCTGATGCTTGAGAAACAGCTTCTTGTGTACCGGCACTTTCTTGAGCTACTGTGTATGAACCAATGTTCTTACCTGTTGCTTGGTTGTAAACATATGATGTGAAACCTGAGCAGTCAAAACCACTTGGTGTCTTACCACCCCATACGTAAGGTGTTCCTAAATACTTCTTAGCTGTACTAATAACGTTAGCAGCAGTTGCTTGTGTAGTAGTAGCAGTTGTTGCAGCAGCTTCTGTAGTTGCTTGACTAGCAGTTGTTACATCAGCACCACTTAACCATTCGTTGTTACCTACAAGATACCATGTTGTACCATTGTCATCTACAACAGCCTTAGCTACACGCCAGCTTGTGTTTGATCCAAGAATACGGTTAGAAATCTTTGAATCTGAAGATGGTGTGCTGAATAGTGCTGAATTGTTCTTTGTACGTACAACTGAAGGAGCATTTTGGACAGTTGTTGCAGCCTTAGCTGAAGAAGCGTTTGATAGACCTAAACCTGTAACTGCCATTGCTGCAGCAGCTGTAAATGAAATTAGACTTTTTTTAACGTTATTATTCAAAATTGAAATCCCCCATGAATTGGTATATTTTTTTAATTGTTTAAATTTTTATTATTTATTAATTTCTTATCACTCAACGACCACTATATTACTCTCCGAATATTGCAGAACTGTTACAACAATTGTATAAGAATGTTACACTTTGAAAAATTCCATAAAAATAGGGCGATAAACATTGATATATCAATATTTATTGCCCCATTGTGAAAAAACAAATTAATTTACTTTTTCACTTTTTATTATCTGATCGACCCTTTTTTTAGTGATTTCGATGTCATTATTAATAATTTTATAGGATTTTCCCTCTAATTCTTTAGGAATTCTTAAATCTCTGAGGAATTCATCACTATTTATACGTGAAATCAGACGCTTGTGATCATCTCCACGTAGTTTTAACCGTTGAGCAACGGTGTCATAATCCACTTCTAAAAATATCACAATGGCATTCTCACCATATCTTTCCTTATAAGAAATAGCTCCCTGTGTATCCACAACAATACTAGCAGTATTGTACTTTTTCCAAGTTTTATTGAGACTTTCTTCCGATGATCCATACCAATGACCACTGTATTCGACTTTTTCCAAATAATGATTTTTAAAGAATGAATCTTCTGTTTCAAAATAATAATCTATGCCGTTTTTTTCACCATCACGTGGTAATCTAGTAGTGTGAGTGATGACACTTGGTATACGATAAGTATTTTTCAAATATTTGCTAATGGTAGTCTTGCCGGTACCACTTGCACCGGTAATTACAATAATTTTTTTATCCATTATAGAACCCCTATGTTTGAAATATTTCTTCTACTATATTAATATACTAGTCTGTTAAGTAATTAATCCGAGGAGATTTTACATATGAAAATAGAAGATTTAAAGGTTGGAACTGTTTACGACTGCTCCGTTGATGAAGATATGGATTACCCATTCCAAGGCAAAGTTGAAAAAATCTACGAACACTCTGCTTTAATGGAAATTGTAAAAAATGATCCTAAAGATAATGCTAATAAAACTGAACTAAACAACAAGATTGTTGTAAGCATCAAGAAAATCAAAAAAGCTAAGTAATTATAAATATATGTATTTCCAAGCATTAAGGAAAATAGGAGTAGGTAATCGTACTTGATTACCTGCTCCTATTTGTTTTAAACGAAAAAAATCATATTATATTCCAAACTGTTTTCTTTATTTTTCAACATTAATAAATGAACTAGCCGGTACTCTCAAGACACGATACTCCATTGCAAAATGGTTAGCTTTTAATCCTAATCCATTTCTGAAGTTATTCTTGTACTTAGCTTGCATTGTTATGACATAAGCATCCTGATACTTAGAATCCAATTTCTTAATCTTTTTAACTGGCCAATTCAAACGTAATCCGGAAACAGTAAACGGTAATGTCGCATCCGAAATAGTAGCGTTTTGACTTGAGACCGTATATTTAGAGTTATTCAACCAATATTGATAAACATCCGTTGATGAACTAGATTCCTGCTTATTAATTTTAACGTAATAACCTTGTCCATCGTTCGTTGTTTGGACGATCATCGGATTATATTTATAACTAACCGCAATATTATCCTTATCGTTCAAATCAACCTTGGTAAATAAACTAGTGTATAACATCCCACTAACAGCTAATATGACGACAACAATTTCCAATAGATCTGTTAAAATTGTTACTCCAGTAATTTTCTTCTTTTGTTGAACAAGAATTTTTAAATGTCGATTTCTAATATTAAATACAACAAAGATTAATAGTGCAATTACAATAATCCATGCAATAATTCCCACAAAATTCCAAGAACTCATAGTTTTCTCCCAACTAAATTAATTGTCTTAAACACTCCATAACTTTATAATAGTCATTACGCTAATTTTACCACGAATCGAAAAAATATTTGAAATTGAGATACAAAACGGTCGAAATTGTGTGGGCACATACGTTTGTCGAATTTTTATAATGACAGTATAACCACGCTATATCGTGTATTAGCCGTTATATCGAACACTATATATTGTGTTTAAGATTTTAAATGATTATACTAATTGGGAATAGCAAGTTGAAAGGAGTTAATCACTATGAATAACGTAATCGTATATAGCAAGAACAACTGTATGCAATGCAAAATGACTAAGAGATACTTGAAGGAGCACAACGTTTCCTTCGAAGAAAGAAACATCAATCAAGACCCAGAATACCTAGATCTTTTAAAACAACAAGGTTTTAAGAGTGTTCCTGTTGTTATGAATTCTGTCAGCGATCCTATCGTCGGTTTCCGCCCAGACAGTCTTAAAGACCTCGTAGGTTAACCATGAAAAAAATAGCTTATTATTCTATCACCGGACAGACTAGACGGTTCGTTAATAAACTAGGAATAGATGGATATGAAATAACCGACGCCGACCCCTTTTACCAAATGGGTCGGCCATTTATTCTTATCGTACCTGCTTACGATGACGACATGATGGATCCTGTAATTGACTTTTTACAATATAAAGATAATGCTCAAAACTGTATTGGTGTTGCCGGCGGCGGTAATCGTAATTTCAATACTTTATATAATCACACCGCAAAAGACATCGCTCATGGATTAGACGTTCCTGTTGTCTTTGAATTTGAATTCAATGGTACACAAAAAGACGTCGAAAACTTTAAGAAAGTAGTGAATGAAATTGGGATTAAATAACCTAGATGCAACCAAACTTCATTATTTCAAATTGAATAATGAAATCAACATCCCCGTAGATGATAAGATTCCACTTAACAAAGATAAGGAAGCCGTTAAAGCTTTCTTTACTGAAAATGTTGAGCCAAATACTAAGAAGTTTGCTTCCTTCAAAGACCATATTGACTACCTAATCGATAATAATTTTATCGAAAAAGAAGTTATCGATGAGTACCCACATGAATTTGTGACCAATCTTTATAATTATTTATTAGATCAACATTTCCAATTCCAATCTTTTATGGCTGCATATAAGTTTTATAACCAATATGCCTTAAAGACTAATGATGGTGATCTTTATCTTGAAAATTACGAAATGCGAATTCTTTTCAATGCCCTTTTGTATGCCCGTGGAGACCAAACTCTAGCTAAAAGTCTAGCTACCGAGATGATTGCCCAACGTTACCAACCGGCAACACCTTCATTCTTAAATGCTGGTCGTAAGCGCCGTGGAGAATACGTTTCTTGTTTCTTATTACAAGTAACTGATGACATGAATAGCATTGGTAGAACAATCAACAGTGCCCTTCAGCTATCACGAATCGGTGGTGGTGTCGGTATAACGTTATCTAATCTACGTGAATCAGGTTCACCAATTAAAGGCGTTGATAACTCTTCTTCTGGTGTCCTACCAGTTATGAAGTTATTGGAAGATAGTTTCAGTTACAGTAACCAATTAGGTCAAAGACAAGGTGCTGGTGCCGTTTATTTGAACGTCTTCCATCCTGATATCATTGACTTCCTATCTGCTAAAAAAGAAAACGCCGACGAAAAAGTCCGTGTTAAGACTCTTTCACTAGGTGTCATCGTACCTGATAAGTATTACGAATTAGTTCGTAATAATGAAGATATGTACCTCTTCAGCCCTTACTCGGTTGAAAAAGTTTACGGCGTTCCCTTCTCATACGTTGATATTACTAAAGAATATGACAATATGGTCAAAGATGACCGTATCAAAAAATATAAGATTGAAGCCCGTGAACTAGAAGACGAAATCAGTAAACTACAACAAGAATCAGGTTATCCTTACGTCTTGAATATTGATACCGTTAACCGTGACAACCCTATCGACGGTAAGATCATCATGAGTAATCTCTGTACTGAAATTCAACAAGTCCAGATACCTTCTGAACTAAATGATGCTCAAGATTACGTTAAATTGGGAACTGACGTTAGTTGTAACCTTGGTTCTACTAATATTTTGAACATGATGCAAAGTCCTGACTTCGGACAATCAATTCGTTCAATGACCAGAGCCCTAACTTTTGTCAGCGACGCTTCTAACATTACTGCTGTGCCACCAGTAGCAAATGGTAACAAGATGAACCATTCTATCGGTTTGGGTGCAATGGGACTTCATACCTTCCTAGCTAGCCAACACCTCGAATATGGCTCTCCTGAAGCAATTGAGTTCATCAATGTCTATTTCATGCTAATTAATTACTGGACATTAGTTGAGAGTAACAATATTGCTAAAGAACGCCATGAAACCTTTGCTAATTTTGAAAAATCAAAATATGCGGACGGATCTTATTTCGACAAGTATCTAGACAAGAGCTTTGCCCCTAAACTTGACGCTGTCAAAGAGCTTTTCAATGATATCTTCATTCCTCAACCAGAAGATTGGTCAAAACTAAAAGATAACGTTATGCGTGATGGAATTTATAACGCCTATCGTATGGCTGTTGCTCCAACTGGTTCTATCTCTTACATCAACAACACAAGTGCTAGTTTGCAACCTATTACTAGACTAGTTGAAGAAAGACAAGAGAAGAAAAACGGTAAGTTATACTTCCCAGCACCACTTTTGAGTAACGATACTATCAAATACTACAAGTCAGCATATGACACTGACATGCGTAAAGTTATTGATACTTATGCTTCGGCCCAAGAACATATTGATCAAGGAATGAGTTTGACACTCTTCATGCGTTCAGAAATTCCTGCTGGTCTTTATGATTGGAAAGACGCAGACGATACTAAGCAAACAACACGTGATTTAAGTATTTTACGTAATTATGCTTACTACAAAGGTATCAAGTCACTTTACTACGTCAGAACTTTTACCGAAAATAATGATGAAATCGGCAGTAACGAGTGCGAAAGCTGCTCTATCTAGGAGGAAATTTTTATAATGGTTGATACATATTACAAATCAATGAATTGGAATAAACTAGAAGACCAAATTGATAAGGAAACTTGGGAAAAGTTAACTTCACAATTTTGGTTGGATACACGTATTCCACTTTCCAACGATTTAGATGACTGGCGTACTCTCAGCCCTGCTGAACAAACCGTTGTTGGACACGTTTTTGGTGGTCTGACACTATTGGATACTCTTCAATCACAAGATGGAATCCAAGCAATGCTAAAGGATACCCGTACTCAAGCTGAAACGGCCGTCTTCAACAACATTGAATTCATGGAATCAGTTCATGCCAAGAGTTACTCATCTATCTTCAGTACTTTAAATAGTGCTGAAGAAATCGAAGAGATTTTTGATTGGACGGATCACAATGAATACCTTCAAAAGAAGGCTAAGTTCATTAATGACATCTATCAAAACGGTGAACCACTACAAAAGAAAGTCGCTAGTGTTTTCCTAGAAAGCTTCCTTTTCTATTCTGGATTCTACACACCACTTTATTATCTAGGTAATAACAAACTAGCTAATGTCGCTGAAATCATTAAGTTGATCATTCGTGATGAATCAGTTCACGGAACTTATATTGGTTATAAATTCCAATTAGGTTTCAACGAATTGAGTGAAGACAAACAATCCGAATTAAAAGATTGGATGTATGATCTACTCTATACTCTCTACGATAATGAAGAGAAATATACTAAGGAATTGTACAAAGAAGTTGGTTGGGTTGATGAAGTTCTTGTTTTCCTTCGTTATAACGCTAACAAAGCTTTGATGAACTTGGGACAAGAGCCATTATTCCCTGATGGCAATGCTGAAGATGTTAACCCTATCGTTATGAACGGTATTTCTACCGGAACAAGTAACCACGACTTCTTCTCACAAGTTGGTAATGGTTATCTTATGGGTAAAGTTGAAGCCATGAAAGATTCCGATTACGATATCGGACGTACTGGCGACAATAAAACACCAGATGAAAATTCATTATTCGATAAAGTTAAAAAGTTAAAGTAATGAGCTATAAAATAAGGATTCACCTTAATTGGTGAATCCTTATTTTGTTATATTCATAAATAATTTTTTAGATAAATCTTCTAAAGTATTCCATTCATCAGCGGTAAAATTACTCTTTGCCACCAATATCTCTGGTAATTCATTGATATCCTTACGCTTAGAAATTCCTAAGTCAGTCAATTCTACATTAACAACTCTTTCATCATCTTTGCTACGTTGACGAGTTACTAAACCCTCCTTTTCCATACGCTTTAACAGTGGTGTTAAAGTCCCTGAATCAAGTGAGAGTAATTCTCCTAGTCCTTTAACCGTAACGTGATCATATTCATAGAGTGCGACTAGTACCAAATATTGTGGATACGTTAATTTATTTTTGCTAAGTCCATCGTGATATAACTTTTGAATCGCACGTGAAGTTGCATAGAGAGAGAAACATAAGTGGTCGTCCAAGGGGATTGGCTTGGTAGCATCAATAGCGATCTTTTCTGCCATATAAATCATCCCTCCTTATTTCATTTTATGCCTACATTTTATTCTTAATCTAAGAAATTGTAAACCATTCTATTTCACACAACCTAATTTTAAAAATCCCAAATATAACATAAATTTTTATAATCAAATATTTATATATTTTAAACTCAAATAACAATAAAAATACTTAAATTATTTGGATAAGTACATATTGACTTGGTACAATCTGTATGACATAAGGATTTTTTAATTGAGAGGGATTTATATGAATAATTTTTATCGAAAGAAACTTTTAATCTTCGGTATCTTTTTATGTACTTTAATTTTGTCCTTAAATATTTTTTCTATTTCTGTCTCCGCAGATGGAGATTCTGACTACGATCACGCCCTTGCTACCACGCCAAAGGGATTGAACTGGGATAATAATAATTTTGTAATTGCTAAATTCCCACCAAAGCCAGCTAATGCTCCCGCCACCAGTCCAACAGGAAAAAAATATAGCTATGACAACAATGCTTCTATCGTTCAATCAACAAATCCAGCAACTAAAGGTACTAGTGTTATCAGTTTGACTAACGGTACCTATCAAGTTGGTGCTGTTTGGAGTAACTTTGAAAAAGATAATTACTTTGACTTAAGTCACGAACAAGTAGCCTCAATGTGGATCTATTTTGGTAATACCGGTGGTGAGGCTCCTGGTGACGGTATGGCTTTTGTTTTACAGAATGACAAAAGAAAAGAGAATGCTATCGCTCTTTCCGCAAATGGAATCCCAGTTAACGGACAATCATTGGGAGTCTGGGGTGCTGATTGGGACAAAACGAATTCAGATCCAGCAAACGTTGCAAAAACTGCTATTCAAAATAGTTGGGCTATGGAATTTGATACTTACAAAAATCAATTAACAGGTGCTAATGAGATTTCTGGTGAAGGTGTCTCCTTTGACGCTAATAACGCTGGAAGCTTTCCCCAACATATTGCCACCGGATTTCCGGCCCTATCAAAAACTTATATAAAGAATTCTAAATACTATAATGGCGCTCCCGTTTATTACTACACAATGCATCATGATAATTTTATTAGCATAGAAAATTTAGTTGATAGTAAGTGGCATCACGTTACTATCAAATGGTCTCCCGATGTCACTACAAATAACACATTACTTCCCAGTGGCGGAACAATGACTTATAAATACGATGATAAAAATCCCGATGGTAGTATTCCCAATCCTACTGATATAAAAGAAACTAGTTTTCACCTGGATACTGCTAACTTTGGTCTTCAATCCGACAGTAAACTTTATTGGGGATTCACCGGTTCCACTGGTAAATATTATGAAAATAATCTAATGATTTTTGAATCTATTCCTTCCTTTGTTGATGCAGAAGCAACCTCTAGAATTCGTGATAATACTCAGAACCGCGATATCATAAACAATGATAGCCAAGTTTTTCCTAATGATGATATTAGTTACTTCTACAATCTGGATTATAAGGGGTGGACTAAAACTTGGAATGATATTCATGCCAAAATGAACGTACCTAAAAATGTTCATTTCACAAGCGGAACAGTCACTTATCCTACAACCGGTAATACCTATCAAATACCTAGCGATAAATTTCTTAATGATCCCACTTCTATTGAAGACATTCTCCCAGAACAACTCAGTCAAGATAGTCGTACGGCAATAATTGAGCTCAAAGGACATACAGAAACGATTGCCACTGAAAAATTAAATGTTCCTATCGCTCATGCTTCATTTGAAGGTGATAATTTAATTACCGATACTGATACAATTCCCTTTTTCATTCAGGCACGTAAATTAACTTTAAAAAGTGATTTCCCGGATATTAAAAAAATTGGTCAACATGAAGATGTCGATATCCCTGCCGAATTGGAATATCACGATGGAACTCCTTTAGTCAATTCCAATATGATCGTTTATCCATCAGTAAATAATAAGAATTTACCTAGTTTTAGACTAAGTGATGCTAACCCTGCCAGTGGTTTTACACTCCACTTAAGTAATGATCAATTACCCTCTAAGATAAATATTGTAAAATTTTACGTTATGGACAATTTAGGTAATAAAACCAATGTCATCACTAAGCAAATCAATGTAGGCGGCACTGTCCAATTTGGAACGGTTTCACCACAACTGAGTTTTAAAACTGTAAATCTTACCTCTCCCAATGAAATCATCCCCAGAATGAATAATTGGCAAGTCGAAGTAATTGATAACCGTGAAAAAGGTAGCTCCTGGACAGTTCAGGCCAGCGCTAGCAAACTAACCAATCCAATCACCCATCAAAATTTCGATGGGGCCTTAATTTATAGAGATCATACTGGCAAGATATCATACTTGAATAACAATTTAACAATCGCTGAAAACTCCAAGGATAATGATGAAACTCAATCGAAAGATATAACTGAAAATTGGAATTCACAAGATGGAATTCTTTTGATTTCCAATTCTCAAAACAAAGCTGGTAATTATTCCGGAGAAATAAACTGGTCATTAGTTGATTCACTAGTCAATAAATGACTTTTACAAGATAAATGATATTTCTTAAATATCATTTATTTGTTTTTTATATATAAAAATACAATAAACTTTAGTCATATATATCACGTTAAATATTCATTTATTTGTTAAAATTTTCTTGTAAAATGATTTTGTCAGATGAAAGGGATATTCATGACTAAACATAATGGTTTGAAACAACTATTATTAATCTTTACTGGAGCAATATTTTTATTCATAATTTATTCATTTACCCATGTTCAAATAGTTAGAGCTGATGACAATAAAGATTATGAAAATGCTTTGGCATCAGCACCCAAAGGTTTAAATTGGGATAATAATGCCTTTGTTATTGCTAATTTCCAAGCGGCAGCTGAAAAACGATTACGCAGACCCGTTATTGTGCCTTCAAATAATATATTCAATTCAAGTATGACCAATAATGCACAAATAACCCAATCGACTAATCCTGATCCCAATACGAAAGGAACCAGCGTCATAAAGATGACTAATGGTACATATCAAACAGGGGCTGTTTGGAGCAGTAGAAAAAATGACAACTATTTTGATATTCGACATCCCCAAAAAGCATCAATGTGGCTCTACTTCGGACCCTCAACTGGCGACACAGGATTCGTTGGTGACGGCATGGCATTTGTTCTCCAAAATGACAATAACGCAGAAAATTCAATTGCACTTTCTGCAGATGGAATTCCTGTTAATGGACAAGCTTTAGGTGTTTGGGGAGCTGATTGGGACCATGGGGATAATAGTTCTCCTGAAAAAACTGCCCAGACTGCTATTCAAAATAGTTGGGCCCTGGAATTCGATACTTTTGTTAATCGATACAAACCAAGTACTAGTGAAGGTGTTTCTTTTGATTTTAATATTGGGGGTATCGGTAATGCAGAGAACAATTATCGTCACATTGCCGGTAATTATCCAGCACTAGCAAGTACTTATGATAACGATAAAAGTAATTTTCCTAGATATACCACAATGAATCACGGAAATAATTACAAAATTCATCCCCATTTAGTAGATGATCAGTGGCACCACGTTACAATTACTTGGACACCTAAAAGTGATACCGATCATTCACAAGGAACTATAACTTATGCTTACAATGATAAAGATACCCAATCAGGAATTCCCATTACTGACCCTAAACAGGTAGTCCAAACATCTTTTAATATTGATACAAAGAACTTTGGACTAACCGGAGATAATACTAAACTCTACTGGGGATTTACTGGTTCTACTGGTAAATACTCTGAGAATAACTTATTAGTTTTTGAATCCATTCCTTCATTCGTCGACGCTGAAGCCGTTCCGGCTATTTATGATGATTCTCAAGGTGGAACTGAAATTACTGAAAGTAACAACACCGTCGACCCCAATAGTGATATTAGATATACTTACACATTAAACTATAAAGGTTGGACTAAAAATTGGGATAAAATTAATACCAAAGTAGACATACCTGACCATGTTAAATTCACTAGTGGAACAATAACTTATCCAAATTCAGCAGACAACAAGCCACATCAAATAGATCCAAGTATTTTTAACGATTCCAATGCCACTAAACTTAAGTTTCTCTTACCAGATAAACTTACACCTAAAAGTAGAACTGCCATTATTGAATTACATGGTAAAACTGAAAAAAATGCTACAGAAAGTTTAACGGTCCCCTCATCTCATGCCTCTTTTGAAGGTGATAATCTTATTACTGATGCCAATACTATCCCATTCAAAATCAGATACAGAAAGCTAAGTTTGGATAGTGATTCACCTAATATTATTAAGGTAAAGCCAAATGAAGATGTTTTTATTCCAGCCCAAGTAACTTACGCCGGTAGTAATAACAATCCTTACTATCAAAATCTAACTGTTTATCAAAAATTAAATAATGGTCCTGTTGAAACACAAGATCTTAGCTTTGATTCAGATGGTAATTTTGAACTTCCTATATATAGCTATTCATTAGACAAAATTAATACTGTTTCCTTTTACGTTAAGGATCAAGATGGAAATACTAGTAATACTATTACACGCCAAATCACAGTCGGTGGAAATTTAGCATTTGACTATGTACAAAATATAGTCTCATTCAAACCTATCAATGGTTCCTTCACTGACGGAATCCTACCACGACTTGGAAAATGGCAAATCAATGTCGTTGACAGTCGTGAAAAAGGAAGTCAGTGGTCTGTTCAGGCCAAGGCCAGTGATTTAGTTTCAGAAGATAAAAATAAATTATTAGGCAACTTATTTTATAGAGATACCGATGGGAAAGATTATGATATTGATAAAGATTTTCCCGTCGCCACATACGTAAAAGATACTGACGATACTCAAATCAAAAATATTGCTGATACGTGGACTGACAATAGTGGAATACTATTAGCCGTGAAAAAAGGTAACAAAGCTGGAATCTACACAAGTAAGATATCGTGGTCACTAATTGATTCCACTCCAAATAAATAGAGTGTGAGGAAAAATCCTCACACTCTATTTTTTATCTTTTTAACTACGATATCCCATAAACATGGCAAATATTAAGATTACCAAAACGATCGTAGTAATAATTACATACAGATTATCATGCTCTTTATAAAAAGCATAAATTGAAACAACTACTCGTAATACCGGTGTCAAAATAAGTAGAAAAACACCTAGCATAATAACAGCATATGATTTTCCAGACGCTACTCCAGCAAAGATTGCCATGAATCGGCGTGGAAATTCACCTGAGGCATAGCCGCTACCACTCATAAAGTATAAGGCCATACCTATTAAAATAACGATTGCTGAAGTGATAACACCGATACGTAAAATTTTACCAATTACTAATTCGACCTGTCGTGTTTCTTCATGTGTATTATTATTCATTAGATGTTCACCCCAAATCCTTTAAGAGCCATTTGTACTCCCATGTAAAGAATAATAGGAATAAAAATCATTCTGATAATTCTTGGCTTCAAGACTTGCATCAAACGTGCACCAATTGTTGCCCCAACTAAAACACCAATTGCTAATGGAGCAGCAATATCAGGACGAATTGAACCATTAAAGAAGTATACCGTTGCACTGGCTGCAGCAGTAACACCCATCATCAAATTACTTGTAGCACTTGATGGTTTTAAAGGCATCTTCATAATTGTATCCATAGCGATAACCTTGAAAGCACCACTACCAATACCTAATAAACCACTGGCTAATCCAGCAGCCCACATCATGATGAATCCACCTGGAACATTCTTCATTGAATAATCAATCTGTTTTTGTTCCGCTTTATCATAATAAGTACTCGATAATTTAAATTTATCAACGATTGGATCATGTCCGGTATAAACACTCTCACCTTTTTTATCCATTAACTTACGAATCATATTGTAAGTTGAATAAAGTAAGAAGAATCCGAATAAGACATATAAGAAATTACTTGAAAATACACCTACCAACAAAGCACCCATGATGGCACCCACAGTTGTTGCAATTTCCAAGAACATGGCCACACGCAAATTTAACATGTCGTCTTTTAAGTACGCAATTGTAGAGCCAGAACTCGTTGCAATAACTGAGATGATACTAGCACCAATCGCATACTTAATATCTAATCCCATCATAATAGTTAGAACTGGCGTAATAATCATTCCGCCACCAATCCCCAAAATTGCACCAAGAACTCCAGCTCCTACTCCCATTACTAAAAGTAGTAGCATTGAATTCATTATTTTTCCTCTTTCTCGTCTTCATCTTTTTTAGAGAAATTCTCTAGAGAAGTTTCATAGTTCCCTTTCATTATATCCATTGTGTGCTTTATTTCATCATTTTTTAAGCTATTTTCAGAAATTAAGTCAATATGGAACTTAGAGGCGTTCAAATAATCGCAACTAGTTGAGAGATAAATCTTTGTCTCAACTTCAGCATCATCGTCAAAGAAATGTGTTACTTTCTTAGCATCTGCGAATGGTAGATTGATAATTCCACTTTCTAAATAAAAATCGATTGGAAATTCAGCATCTGCAACATGAATAATTACTTGTGAAAGCTCATTATCAGCCAAATCTTTTTCCAATTGTTCCTTAGCCTTATTTAATGACCAAAGATCTTCTTGGAGTAAGTCATCCTTACTTATATCTAACTTAGTCTGTTTGAATTTTTCGTCTTGAATATTTTCAATAAAATCGGTAACTTTAATTTTCATTATTTTCTCCTAGAGGTACAATTTCAAAAAGTTTTCCACAGCACCTTGATATTTTTTAGAATCCACATAGTAGCTCCGTATATGAACCCCTTGACTTTCATAAGACATTCTCGGGAATTTTCCACATGTTAATAACTTTTCACGCATTTCAAACGGTACGGTAAAATCATTTTTACCATGCATAAATAAAATCGGTAAAGTATTCTTAGACAATGCCTTTGTACAATCCGCTTGCGCATATGAAAAACCAGCTCGTATTTTTGAGACTAGTGAGATTCCCTTAATCAAATATCTGCCTTTAATATGATACCTTTTTTGACAGTGATAACTCAAGATGTTCGAAGCACTCGTATATCCAGAATCTTCAATCACCAGTTTAACATTCTTTGGCAATTGATACTGTGTTGTCAACATGACGGTCGCTGCACCCATAGAGGCACCAAATAAAATAATTTTATTCTCAGGATATTTAGCGATGACTTCCTTGATCCATTCTAATAGATCCAAACTCTCAATATAACCAAAGCCCAAATACTTACCTTCACTTCTACCGGCAGCTTGATTATCAATTTGTAATGTATTAAAACCTAATTTATCAAATAACTGTGCATGAACGTCTAACGATTTATGATCGACTCCGAATCCGTGAACCAAAATAACGGTTGTGGAACTCTGATTATCAGTAAACCAACCGTATAACTTACTATGATTAAATTTCGAATTTATTTGCCATTCTTGTTTTGGCTTTTTTAAATATACTTCTGTTTGTTCAACTAATCCTTCGTCCATTTTAACTTTTGGTGCTTCTGCTCCCAAAGCCTTCGAGCCTCTTTTTTGAATAAATAAAAAAAAGGCGTTCAAAATTAGAACGACTAGTAATAACAATATCAAAAGAAAAATTATCATGATATTCCCTCACTTACGCTAATTCTTTAACGCCTATCATAGCCACAGCTACGATAATCATTGAAATAGTAATTCCGACAAATAATGTCGAGAATGATAATGCCGTAATGATTAAACTACCGGCATAAGGACCAACCGCACGACCTAAAGAACCAAAGATACTATAAAAGCTTTGGAAGGTTCCACGATTCTTATTCGTCGACATCTTACTCAATAAAGCAGGAATAGTTGGAAAGACCATTGATTCACCAACTGTCAAAACTAGCATACTAGTTATGAATGCTAAATAAGTCTTAGCTCCTGGCAATAATAAGAAAGATGAACCCATAATTACAGTTCCAATGAAAATTTGATACTTCAAAAGTTTGAATATTTTTGAAATGACACGATTCATAACTGGTTGAATAATTAACAATGAACCAGCATTAATAGTAAAGACCAGTCCATACTCACGAGTTGTGTAACCTTGATTAAGCATGTAAGCCGACAAGTTGCTGTCCCATTGCGAATAGCCTAACCAAACGATAAAGATTGAAGCACAGATAATGAAAAGATTTAACTTGAAACGTCCTAAACCAATTTCGATTCGTGGATCAACGTTATCATTATCATAACTAGCCAATTCATCAGAATCGTCATATTCTGAAACATGCTCCAATAAATTAGCTTTAAATAGTAAAATAATTGCACTTAAAACGAATAACAACATTGGTATAAAGAAAGTAAAGAAAATGCTCCACTTGAATATGAATCCAACTGCAGTTGAACCCACGGCAATACCAATATTTGATGCCAAATACATATTATTAAAGATTACTCGACTATTTCCCGACATTTGTTCCGCCACAAACGCCGTATAAGCATTAACTGCTGTATAAATTAGTCCCATTCCGAATCCTAAGATAAATAACATAATGGCATACGTTGGCCAAACATGATGAACTGACATACCCAACAAAGATACGATGGAAATTATATAACCAATGTACAAAGTACCACGTTTGGAAAAACGATCAAACATAATTCCACCCATGGCATTTCCAATCATCATAAAAGCTGAATAAACCATTAATGTAAATCCAGCCGTTACCAAGGATTCATGCAGATTTTTATGAATAAAAATTGTGTTAACTGGTAAAATAAATCCCATTACCAAATTAAACGCAATGTTTAAAAGTAGTAACCACATTCTTTGTGCTCGCATTTTTTCACCTCTTCTATAAATTTTCCTATAAAAAAAACCATGGTATAAATTAACCATGGTTTTTTTGGTAGTACTCAAAATGAGTAAATAGATTCCGGTTCACATCCAGTTTCTATAGATATCACTCACAAATCCGGTGAGTAGTGCTCGATACCCTACCTTCATAAGTGCCGTCCTAATTCGACGGCTCTCGACTCATCGCACAAGTCTCATCATAATATATTCTGAAATTTGTTGCAACTTTTTTCACTAAAGATTTGGATTTTCGCTAACTTTCTCTTCTGTCCAGATCTTGTAAATCAAGTTTAATAAGCCACCCATTTGTCCATCTACACCGTTATACATCCAACGATAGATACATACATCTTTACCCATTTGATCTTCTGGTGGGTTGGCACTATTAGCAGTAACAATAATATCAGCATCCGTAGGATCACTGACGATCTTTGCGTATGGTAATGATTGTAATGTTACTGACAAGTCTGAGTAAACCAAGAAGAATGATTCTAATTCGAGATAAACTTTGACCTGAATGTTCTTATTATATAGTGAGAAGAATCTATATGCGATTGCATAAATAGCTTCTGAAATTTGTTTAGCTTTTCCATTCAATGATTGATACTTATCACGAAGCATTAAATGTTGAACAGTTGAATAGATCTTACTTTCAAGTCCTTCATCATTCAACTTGCTAATAGCATCACCAAAGCCTGAATATAAGTTAAGAATTTCAATATAATTATGATCAAGTGCTAAGACACCAATAATACATGTAGTTAAATTATATTTATATCTCAAAAATTCACTGTGTGACATTGCCATATCAGAAATTGTTTGTTCAACGTCAATTGGAATTAATTCCAAGAAATCATCAATAAAGTTAGCAAACAATGGGTTATATCTAACTAATTGTTTCGAAACTGATTGAAGATAATCTTCTGATACTTCAAATGTAGCGGGAACACACATCAAAAGGATATAGAAGTCAGCTGATTGGAACATTTGCTCCTCATAACTAACATCTTCCTTAATAGCGCGTTTCAATTCACGGACTTTTTTACTACCAGTGTCACCCTCAAGCATTGAACCAGCACTTTCAAAAATGTTAGGGAAAGGATAATTGATAACATTCAAAGCATCCATATTCTTAACATGATTGCCAGCTAAGATACGATACAAGTGAGCCATAACAACATAAGCATAAAAAGTCTTAGTAATATGGTTAGTTGGTTTGAGACGATATTTGTCCAAAGCAATATCAACGACTTTAAAAGCTGTCTTTTGTGTGAAATCTTCAAATGGCCAAACGTATCCCCTAGTAGCATTCCAGTACAATGCCGCGATAGCCAAACGGATAGATTCCTCATCACCTACAAAGCGCATTGGTTCATAAGCTATTCTGACACCGAAACGCTTCAAATAACCTCTCATTGGCTTTAAGTGGCGTAAAACAGTTGCCTTACTACTATCAAGTGTTTGATAGAAATGTTTAAATGAACTTTCTTTTTCTTTTACGATTGCATCTAAAAATAGATAACCATCGGAATTAGTCGTTAAGTAAGCATGATAAGCGTCTCTGGTAACGTCAAACATCTCTTCAGTCGAATACTTACTCTTCTTCAAGATTCGTTTAAAGTCTTCTTGAATCCCCAAAAAAGTATTGTAGACACTACCATAACTCTTATTCATTTGATAAGCAGCTTTTCGTAAATTAATATCCTTTACCTTAATATCACGGTTACGATATGTTCCGATAAGATCTGCACTAGCTAATTGATTAGTTCTTATTAACTTTATTTTATTAAATAATTGTATTTTCTCGATTTCGGACTTTGATAAAAATAAGTCAGTAAAGCTATCCAAGAACTCCACCCCCATAGATATAAATTAATTCTATTATAATAGAATATACCCAAAGTTTTGTAACTTATATTTATATTATCGTAAATATTTTCTTAAATAAGTAACCTACAACATTTCAGAACTTAAATAAATAGACAAGATATTTATAGAAATATGAATATATTTTATTATCTATACCAATAAGTTATTTTACGCCTTATTTTAAATAAGTATAGTCCCTGAACGTTCCTTAATTCAGAAAAAAATAATTTTCATAAAAAGTAAAAAATCAGATTGAAAGAATCGATCTTTTTGAAAAATATTATCTTTATTTCATAAGAACAATAGGGTATTTGAAAAGGGACCTTTATTTGTAAAATAAAGGTCCCTTTAAAATAGACATATTAACTAATTTGAAATAAATACTTTAGAAAATTATATTTATAATTTCTGAAAAGAATCTTTTTAAGCATACAAAAAAAGGAACCAACCATTTGGTTGATTCCTTACCATTAGCGTGGCAGCTACCTATCCTCGCGGGTAGTTTCCCACCAACTACTTTCGGCGTGGAG
>NZ_LNUA01000077.1 GCF_009764355.1 Companilactobacillus bobalius
TAGTTCTATACTTTCTGGTATTGATGAATAATCAATACCAGTTTTTTAATCTCTAGAAAATAAAAAAAGAACATCACTGTTCTCATGTTAAGATTTAAGCGACCAAACCCAATCAAACATGGAGAAAACAATAATGTCCCAAGACAATTCTATACTATGTGCACTCGATATAAAAGACAATAATATAAGTAATGTTTCAGTCAAGGACGCTACGATTAAAAATCGTGGCGTTATAAAGCATATAAAGATCGTAAACGCTGATTTAACTTATAAACTGTATCGATGTCCACAATGTGGTTTAAATTCATTAGTCAAAAATGGAAAAAGAAAAACTAATGCTAGATTAGCCAGTTTTAACGGTATTGAGTATCATTTGATGCTCAATAAACAACGTTATATTTGTAAGAACTGTGGTGGCACCTGCGGTGCCCACAGTGATTTATTAATCAAAAATCATACTATGACTAAACAAGTTCAAAACAGAATATTCGTTATGGCAAAGGAATCCTTTACTTTAACATCAATAGCTAAGATCATCGGAGTATCAGTAAATACAGTAAGCAGAGTCTTATATGACAATACCAAATTACCAAATAGATGTGATTGTCTTCCAAAAAACCTGTGTTTTGATGAATTTCGTTCAGTTAACGGTATATTTACTTTTATAGCTATTGATGCACAAACACATCATCTAATTGAGCTGATTCATGATCGACTCTCTAAAACAGTTATTGAACACTTTATAAATAACTATAGCTTGTCAGAACGGCAAGCCGTTAAGACTGTCTCTATTGATTTGAATGCTAATTATCAGTCGGTCATTCATAGAATTTTTCCCAATGCTCAAATAATAGTTGATAGATTTCATATAGTTCAGCTATGTAGCCGGGCATTGGATCAAGTTAGAATCAGTTGTCTTAAAAAAATAAATGATAAACATTCCCGTTTGTATAAAGCACTTAAGTCTAATTGGCGTCTCTATCATCTGCCTGAGGCAGATGTAGACGACAAGAAAGTAAAATATATTTTTGGAATCAACGAATATACTACAACGCGAAACGTTATTGATATAGCCACTGACAATCTACCAGTTTTTAAAAATACTTATGATATTTATCAAGGTATTCAGAAAGCGATACATGAACACGATATATCATTACTCAAAGAAACCATCTATGGATATAAAAAGAATAATACCGCTATGGATACATCTATTTCAACGTTACGTAAGAATTTAAATTATGTAAAGAATAGTTGCACAATGCCGTACTCCAATGGTCCTCTTGAAGGGACCATTGGAAAGATAAAAAAACTCAAACATATCAGTTATGGCTTCAGAAATCTTGACCATTTTCTTAAGAGAATAAGACTCATTTGCGCATAAAAAAAGACAACCTACATGAGGTTGCCTTCTATACAAAAACTATTCATCAATACGATTTGACAAAGAGCCGTTAGTTTTAGCTGGAGCAATGTATTACCCATTCTTCAAAGTTGCTGAAAAGGGTATGCTTGCTAAAGAAAAGACTTCCACAGACTAAAGGGTTGTTGAAAAATAATTTGTATATGTCATCAAATTAAAAAGAACGATAATCAGCCTCTTCTGACTGATTATCGTTCTTTTCTGCTATTTAATTCTTATTTTTAAAAAGCGTGAGAATTGCTTGTTTTTTCGCACGCTTTTTTAACGCTTCTGAGCTAAGGACATGTCTATCATTAATAGATTTTTTTAATTGATTAGTAATTTTATAGTCTATTTATTATTTTTAATAGGGCTTTGCACTTTTGCATGTAAATGCTAACTGATAAGAATTATCTTTTGCTATACTTACTGTAGTGTCCTTGCCTTATATTGAAAGGAGCTGGTGCTTATGGTTAAAAATCATATTCTCAGTCTTCCTATCATGACGGGAGGCTTTGGCGTTGGAATTAATTTCCATTTTTTTGATTCTAGTAGTTTTACTAGAAATTATCAAAGAATTGAAGAAATAATTCAAACAAAAAAGTCGGACATTGCCGTGTCCGACTCTAAATAATATGTAATATTGTTATTAGACAAGGACACTGATTAAGGCCACTTTTTAAGTGGTCTTTTTTTTGCCTTGTTTCACTAATATATTAACAAGATAAGACGTCTAAAACAACTATAAAGTAATAACATGTCAACTAGTATTATCATATTTATAATAGTTACTGAAAAAGTGCATTCGTTAAAGAAAAAAGCTTTCACAAACCGATGAATTTTTTTCCTATTTATTTGATAATTAAAATGGCTTTTACCGCTGGTTTATGCTATTCTGTAGGTTCTAGGATTACGCTTAAGTAAGTATAATTAAATAAAAAGGATTAGGTGAAACACAATGAAAATTGTCGTTCTTTCAGGTGGAAGAAGTACAGAAAGAAATGTTTCTTTATCTTCCGGAATTAAAATCACCAACGCACTACGTAGTAAAGGTTATGAAGTAGCTTACGTTGATTCATTTTTAGGTAAGGATATCGAAGAAGATAAAATTGATGATCTCTTCACAACAGAACCTGAAAATGAAAGTAAATTAGTTATTGATGATGAAGTTCTTACGGATGAAAAGATCAATGCTTTGAGAACCGATGGAACTAAAGGTCTATTAGGTAGAAATGTTCTTAACATTTGTCGTCATGCCGATATTGTCTACATGGGACTTCACGGTGAAGATGGCGAAAATGGTAAGATGCAAGCTGTCTTTGATGTCTTTGATATCAAGTATACAGGTAGTGGTTCATTAGCTTCTGGACTTGCTATGGATAAGAAATATTCTAAAGAAATTTTTGTACAAGATGGTATTCCAACTGCTCAATATACAACAACTAAGACTGCTAAGATTTTATCAGAGGATATTCCTTTCAACTATCCAATGGTAGTAAAACCTTCTAATGGTGGTTCAAGTGTTGGTACACATATTGTAAATAACGCTACTGAATTAAGAGAATCAGTTGCTGATGCTTTGAGATTTGATGATGAAGTTTTAATTGAAGAGTATATCAAGGGACGTGAATTCTCAGTTGCTATCGTTGATGGTTTGGTTCTTCCAGCTGTCGAAGTTACTGTTGATACAGGTTGGTATGATTTCCAACATAAATTCCAAGCTAACAATGTAACTCACTTTATTACTCCTCCAGACAATTTGGATGATAAGATTCACGAAAAGATGCAAGCATTAACTAAGAAGACTTTTGAAGCTCTAGGTATGAGTAACTACGGTCGTGTTGACTTCTTATTACGTGACGGTCAATTATATGTCATGGAAGCTAATACTTTGCCAGGTATGACACCATTGTCATTAATGCCAAGAGAAGCTGAAGCTGCCGGTATTTCATATGCTGATCTTTGTGAGAGAATCATTAAGAGTAAAGTTAAGTACTACGAAGAAAGAAAATAATAACGAATTTTAAACTAAAGACTATCTCCTGAATTTGGAGGTAGTCTTTTTCTGTTGTTAAATAGATTTGTAGACTTGTTAAAGCGGTTACTAATATTAAGGTATAATTGTCGTGTGAACTATTCTTTAAAAATTTGATTGCGAGGTATGTTTCATGACAAGAAAAATTGGAATTATTGGAATGGGAAATGTTGGTGCCGCATGTGCACATTATATTGTAGCCGGTGGATTTGTCGATGACTTGGTATTGATCGATAAGAATGAGAAAAAGGTTAAGGCCGATGCTTTAGACTTTGAAGATGCCATGGCCAATTTGCCAGCGCATACTAATATTTATGTAAATGATTATTCTCAATTGGATGATGCCGATATTATTATTTCAGCTGTTGGACACATCAAATTAATCGGTGGAGAACATCCAAATCGATTTGGAGAATTAAAGCCAACTGGTGATTCTGTAACAGATGTAGCCAATAAGATTAAACAAACTAAATTCCATGGCATCATGGTCGTAATTAGTAATCCTAATGATGTTATGACATCAATGTATCAACAAATTCTTGATTTTCCTAAAGAGCGTGTAATTGGTACTGGTACATTACTTGATTCAGCTAGAATGAAACGTGCTGTTGGTAAAGCCTTTGATGTTGATCCTAGATCTGTATCGGGATATAACTTAGGAGAACACGGTAACTCTCAATTTACGGCTTGGTCAACAGTAAAAGTCATGGATCAACCAGTTAAAGAATTAGCTGAGAAAAATGGACTTGATCTGGATCAAATTAATGAAGATGTAAGAATGGGTGGTTTCACAGTTTTTGATGGCAAAGGATATACCAACTATGGTGTATCGACTGCAGCAGTTAGACTTTCGTTAGCTATTCTAAATGATGCTAATATTGAATTGCCAGTATCAAATTATCGTGAAGAATATGGTGTTTACCTATCATATCCAGCTATTGTTGGACGTGACGGAATTGAAAAGCAATTGCAATTGGACTTGCCACAAGATGAGTTAGATAAACTTCAATATTCTGCCGACTATATCAAGAAAAATTTAAAATAAATTATGTATGAAGAGTGTAGACAAAATGTCGCACTCTTTTTGTTTTGGCAGGATAATTCACATATATTGATATAATGGAACTTGCTAAAAATTATTAAGGGGACAAATTATGAAAAAGGCCTTATTGCTGTTACTTCTACCACTACTTTTGACTGGCTGTTCGACGAATGCGGATACTGGTTCTAAACAAGCTGATAATCAAGAAACAACGACTAACAAGAATTCCAATATAGATAAATCCAAATCCGATTCCACTGAAAATGTTACAGCAGAGGAAATGAGTAATTGGACTTACAAATCTGGTGATAAAGCAGTTAAAGTATTGAATAATGATCAACCAACGACTATTCAAGCTAATGATTTTGCTCAGGCTCATATTGATTATGGTGGGTTGGACAATCTAAATCGAACTAAAACGGCGACAGCATACTTAACTCGTAATAATTTGGGTAAATCTAATACGAGAACTGAACAGACGTGGCGTCCGACTGGTTGGCATAACGAGCCTAAAATCGTCAATGGGACACGTGTTATTCCACAAAATAGAGGACATTTGATTGCTTATACAATGACTTTCAATTTGAATAAGTCTGGTCAAACACAACAAGGCCAGTTGGGTAGTATTGATAATCCGTATAACCTTTTTACACAAACAGAGTTTTCAAATCAAAAAACAATGACTGAAACAGAGCAAATGGTTCGTAATGAGTTGGCGCAAAATAAAAAAGTTATTTATCAAGTAACACCAATTTTTCGAGGTAATGAATTAATGGCTCGAGGCGTTTGGGTACAGGCGTTATCAACTGATGGAAGTTTCAAATTTAACCGATATTTGTGGAATGTTCAAAATAATATTGTCTTTGATTATGCGACAGGACGGTCAACCGTGGATACAACTTTCACAGTACCCGGAGTTGCTAATAATTATCAAAATAAGCATTATAATAATAGGCACAAAAATTACAGACATTATAAGAAGTATCGCCACTATTATCACTAGACGAATGGGAGATTTATTTACTTTTCTCTTGTGGTATAGACCAGTAAATAATGGTATAATGAAAACGTTAAAATTAGTAAGGAGACTCGATAATGTCATATTATATTCATGCTAAGAAGTTCTTTTTAAAAAACACTACTGAAAATGGCGGCTACCTAGAAGTTACTGACGATGGTAAGTTTGGTAAATTCTATCATGCTGACGAAGAAAAACCTGAAGGTAAAGTTGTTGATTACTCAGACAAATTTATTGCCCCAGGTCTAGTTGATACACATATTCATGGTCTTGTAGGTCATGATGTTATGGATGACGATTTTGAAAAATTAAATGAAATGTCAGAAGGTCTATTGAAGGCCGGTGTTACATCATGGTTGCCAACAACTTTGACAGCATCACATGACCAACTAAAACACATTTGCCAAACAATTGGTGATAACTACAAGAAGGCTACTGGTGCTAAGATTCAAGGTATTCACTTTGAAGGACCTTTCTACACAGAAAAACACAAGGGTGCACAAAATCCTAAGTACTTCAGAGATCCAGATGCCGAAGAATTTGAAGACTGGCAAGAAGCTGCTCACGGCATGATCAAGAAGATTTCTATTGCTCCTGAAAGAAAAGGTTCGGTTGAATTTACTAAAGCTGTTGCTTCAGATAACGTTGCCGTATACCTTGGACACAGTGATGCTACATTTGAACAAGCTAAGGCTTGTGTTGAAGCAGGTGCTACAGGATTCACACATACATATAATGGTATGAGTGGATTGAACCACAGATTACCAGGTATGGTTGGTGCAGCACTTTCAATGCACTTAGTTGATGATGAATTGATTTGTGATGGACACCACGTTAACCCATTTGCAGCAAGAATCGTTATCGAAAAGAAAGGTGCAGAACACGTTGCCCTAATTACTGATTGTATGCGTGCTGGTTTAATGCCAGATGGTGACTACGTACTTGGTGAACTACCAGTTGTTGTTGCTAACGGAACAGCCAGATTAAAAGATGAAACACATAACTTAGCTGGTTCAATTTTGATGTTGAATGAAGCTATCAAGAACGTTGTTGACTGGAACATTGCTACAGATGAAGAAGCTGTAGAAATGGCAAGTTACACAGCTGCTAAGAGTTCAAAAGTTGCTGACAAGTGTGGTATTATCGCTGATGGTAGAGATGCTGATTTCATCGTGCTTGATGATGATATGACATTATCAGAAACATATCTTGATGGTGTATCAAGATATAAGGCCTAAAAATAGAGAGCGAAACAAGGACGGTCAGCTCCCGAGGATTTGCGTAAGTACTGGAATCGCACGCGTACTTGGCGGGCAATTTCAGTGCTGTAGCAAACTGGAAGAAATTGGCCTGTGTAGCTCGTTTTCACTATAAAGATTAAAACATTGGTTATTCCAAACAGGAAAAACCAGATAATAGAACCACAACAAAAAACCGAGGCAAACCAATAAGATACCTCGGTTTTTTAGTCCCTTGCATGGCTGTTGTATACTCTACATATCGGGAGGATTACTATGAATAAAAAAATTGTTGCTCATAGAGGAATACCAACATTAGCACCTGAAAATACTATGGCCTCATTCAATGAGGTAGTAAATCATGATGTTAAATGGATCGAGACTGATTTAAGTATCACTAAAGATGAAAAAATCTTTGTCATTCATGATGACAAATTGAACAGAACGACAAATCAATCTGGTTCAATTGAAACTATTGATAGTGAAACAGTAGCTAATGCCGATGCCGGATATTGGTTTGCTGAGAAATTTCGCGGTGAAAAGATACCAACTTTGGACCAACTGATTGATTTTCTTAATATTCACAAGATTAACGCCAATATTGAATTAAAAGGTGTTGTAGGGGACAACGCTAATTATTTAGCTGATAAGTTAGTTGAAAAATTTGTTGAATCATTAGACCGATTAGATGAACATGTTGAATTAATTATTTCTAGTTTTAATCCAATTATGTTGGAAAAAATGTATAAGTTAAGACCGGACTTAAAATATGCTGTTCTATTCAGCCGAGCAACACTTGGGGATGATTGGAATTTAGTTATGCAAGCTTGCCATGCTAAAATTGTTCATCCAGATGGTTCTTCATTAACTGAAGCTAAAGTTAAACAAATGAAGGATTATGGTTATGAGATTAACGCTTGGACAATCGACGATATTAATCGTGCGCAAACACTACTCAAGTGGGGTGTTGATGGAATAATTACTAATATTGCAGATAGAATGAGCTTTTTAGAAGAATAAAACAAAAATAGTCTCGTAGAAGTTAGTGCTTTTAACTTCTACGAGACCTTTTTGTCTAGGCTAAATTTTTGTTTTGGAGGATTCATCATGATAAATGACAATTCTGCAGTTCTTAGAAGGGTAAAGAACTTGCTTAAAACACGTGGTTTATTCAATATCATTTTCTGATACTACAAAATCTCCTATATGTTTGATTTTGTGTCATCTCCATTTCAACCCATTTTTTTGATACTATCCCATTCGATTACATTTACCTTGACTACGATGTCTTTAAATCGGTGATGTTTTGGTAAGTGCAAGCTCACATTGTGAGGCTTCGAGAAATATAAATACCGCTTCTTCATTTGTATTTCTCTTACTGTTAAGTATAAACAGAATGTAAACTAATCCAAGATAAGTAATGTATTTCATACCCTTCGTATAATCCTCTAAGTGATACTATCTTCGAATTGCCAAGTAAGTTTTGAAGAATAATCTCCAGGGATAGGGTTACTATTATTTATGTGTAAAAGTGGCCCTTGATTCTTATGCCACTTGATGGAATTGAATATTTGCCCGTATGTTGTTTCATTAATAAGAGTTTTATTAGTTAGTGATGTAAAAGAATCACCGTTGTAATAACGTAAATCAGCGGGTAATTTAATCGATTTGTTATCCTTATTTTCGAAGTCACTTTCTTGTTTCAAAAAGAGTTTTAAAGGACGTCTTTTACGACGTTGATCATCTATTGAAATTACCTCATTTGGATCGTTATTAGCGGAGATACGATACTTTAGATTATTATGAGTAAAAAGAGTGATTGGTTCAAAATGTAGGTCTTTGACAGATGCTGTTAATTGATTATTTATGTAATTAATATTTAATTTATTGCCCTGACTAGTATATTCATCAGAATCTGGATCTAATCCATGAAAGTCAATTTGAGAATCAAAGGATTCACGTTCATGGATATTTTTAACTTTTATTTCAATGAAAATATTCTTTTCATGGTGCGCAATAAAATCATTCAAATTGATTCGCAATATCTGATTCTTTTCGTTTGTAGTCAGTAAGTAATCAGAATTATCAATTTCGGCATCGTCGACTTTAATATGTTCAATTTGAGTGTATAAGTGAAGTGGCAGAGTGATGTAGGCGTCGTGGATATCTCTTTTACTATTATTGTATAAATCAATATTGTAATTTAATTCATCACCATCAATTACTTCATTTAATTGAGTTCCAGAATAATCAGTATTAAGCGTTTTGTTAGTTATAGTTGATGAAATCTCAACTTTAGGATCATTTGGTGGCAGGACGGTTAAAGTAGCTGGTCCGATAAGAACACTATTATCATTACTCTTTGCTTGTTTGACAACAATTTCAGCATAATATTTACTGTTATTGTCTTCAGGATGAACTCGATGAGTTTCATAAAAAATATCATTAGAAGCAGGATTCGTTTCTGATTTAACTAATTCCATTTGTTGTGAATTAACTTGCTTATACCAATTAATAGTGACATCTCCTAATTCATCATCGCGCTCGTTACCGTCTAATCCTTGAATTTCGAAACGAGCTTTCTTACCCTCATGAGCCGTACGGTCTATCAATCCATTTCCAACAGTGATTTCTTTAGAATCGGAAACGATGGTATTATCCTTGTTATTAATAGTTCCAGTTACTTTAACGATACCTGATTTACCATTTGTATTAGCAGAAATGTGTCCATCACCATTAACAGTTGCCAAATCTGGTTTATCAACAGACCATTTTGTCGATTCAGTAGCATTAAAAGGATTGGAAGTTGAATAGGCAAAGGTTGTGCCACGAGTAATATTACTATCGATATTAAAGAGGTAATCCGCTTTAGTATGAACTTTGACATTTTTAGCAGATATGGGTTCTCGTTCGACATCGACAGTAGCTACCTTGGAATAAAAAATACTTCCAATAAAAGCGTGAGGAATAACATAGGAAGTGCTTAACTGATAATATGTTTTACCTACTGTAGTGGGAATCAAATCAAGTGAGGAATTACCATTTGATTTTTTGTCAACCTCGTTCCAAGTAATACTGTCAGTTGATTGCCACCAATGATATCGTGCTACTAAGAGAAAATTAGACAAAGGAGTTCGCTCAACGTTGGTTTCTATATGGAGTTTCTCACCCAATATAATATAGTAATGTTCTTTAGGCTGTTCAGTGTAGCCGCTGGTTGTGATTGGACCAATTCCCAAAAATCTTTTAGCGTCAGGGCTAGGTTTGAATTTATATGGGGGATTCGATTCTTCAGTTTCGGCTATTATAGTTTGCTCATTTGTAATTAGGAAAAAGGCAGTTGTGAAAATTATAATGAAACTGATGAATAATTTGATTTTCAAGTTCGTATAAAGTATCACACTTTTTCTCCTTAATATTTTTAGACCACAACTCATTGTATATAATGTTTGATTTTTAATAAAGACATTTTTGCAAATTTTGCAAGTTTTTAGAACTAAAAAGTGATTAAAAAAATTTATATTTTAATATAAAAAAAGCACGGAATTTATTCCGTGCTTTTTTATTATTCAATATTTACAAACTGTTTTCGAAGTACCAAGTTAGTGTAGTGCTGTACTTTCCGGCCTTTAGATGATCATCATTTACATGTAGTAAGAGGCCATCATCTTTGCTCCAGCCAATGGAGGATAACTCTTGACCAACGTCTGATTGTGATATTTGAACTTTATTATTCAAAACTTCGATGTAATTACCATTCTCATAATATCTTAAACTGACTGGCAACACTTCGGAGTTGTCATCGGTAAATTCATTCATTTGCGATACGAAAACTTTTAGTCCACCTTTATCACGTCTTTGGTCACTAATATCAATGACATTGTTAGGGGAGTTCATTGCACTAGGACGATGCTGCAAAGTACCTTTGCTAAAGGCCTTGATAGTGCCAAAGTCGATATTCTTAATGTTGGCATTTAAACTATTAGTAGTGTAAGTGATGGTTTCGACGGCACCGTCTTTACGATAGACGTTATCATCATTGTTGGTTCCGTAAACGTAAGGAATGTAGGAACGAGATTCTTTTTGAATAGCATTTTTGACTGTTGTATCAACATCAATAGTTGCTGTTTCTTGCATGTTTAAGGTGTCTAAATCAATTACAAGATCGTCGGTATCATCTCCGTCATTATGAATGGTTGAATACTTGTCGTCATCTAGCTCTTGATTATTTACTTTGACACTATTGATTGTTGTACCTGTGTGCATCGGGATAACATAAAAGCCATTTTTCAAGAAGCTATCATTACTATTATTTTTGAGGGTGTCATGGTAAACGACATTGTCACCATTTACTACGTCGTAAAGATTGTGATCGTCATTATCCTCAGTGGTAAAAGTCTGATTGGTAAGTTGGTTAGTGATTTCAATATCGGGATCGCCAGAGGGGATAACTGTTAGTTTAGCTTTATTGGTGGTAATTGTTTTAGTAATCAGATTAACTTTCAAAGTTATAATGGCTTGATAGAAAGCATCGTTATCAGCATAAGTCGTATCTGGAGTAGTATAGCTGGTGCCACCGTTAGACTCAACTTTGGTTCTTTGCCCAGTGTTTGGATCATAACGATACCAATCGATTGTTACAGATCCATTATTTTCTTCGTCGTCTCCATCGCCACCGGTATTACCTTTCAAAGTAAAAGTGGCCGTCTCACCAGATTTAACAGTTTTATCTTCTAGACCACCACCGATTTCAACAGGAGTGGAGCCTTGAATCTTAGTTCCATTGGGATTCGTCATTGTAGCAATAACATGAACTGTACCAGTTTTGTCTTGATTGTTAGCCGTAACGAGACCTTCACTATCGACTGTAGCCAGGGACTCATCGTCAACGGACCAATCAACTGTACCAGTAGAATTAGCAGGTGTAGGTGTAGCATGAGCATAAGTTGTGTTGGAAAGATTGTCGCTGGTATTATAGAGATAATCATCGTCAACAGAGACGTCCACTTTGGTTGCGTTGACTGGTTCGGGTAGGGCATGAATGGCTCCGACTTTAGAATAAAGATGTTTCTTGTTGATACCAAAAAAGGCGTATTGTGTGTCTAATTGGTACCAAGTGGTACCAGTTTCTTTAGGTGTAACTACCAAATTTTTCCTTTGACCGCCATTAGATTTACTTATTTTTGACCAAGTTTTACCATCGGTCGATTCCCACCATTGATAACTTGCAGAATCGAAAATTCCGGTTAATAACGTCCAAACAGAGCGTCCTGTATTAGTCTTAATAGTCACTGAATTATTGACAGTAGTATAGTAGTTTTCTTTTGGCTGCAAAGAGTAACCACTAGTTAACCAAATCCCGATAAATTTAGTAGGGTCTTTGGTGGGAGTATATTTAGGTGATATGACTGTTTCTTCTTCGGCCTGACTCAGATGTTCCGTCGTGATAATTGCTAAACTAATCATAAAAGTAGACATGATAAAAATGAAGAATATTTTTATACTTTTATTTATATGTTTATTAAATTTCACGAAATCACCTCCAATATACTTACTATTCAAAATAATTATATTAAAAAGATTGTGGAGGAATAGTTCACTTTTTACAAAATATTTTCTATTAATTTGATATACAGTTTGGCATAAAAAAATAAACCCGTAAGGGTTTATTTTATTCTTGGACGTAATGAATATGACATCAATAGAGAAACAACTGATGTAATTAAAATAACATAGAAACTAGTACCAAATGATCCATTAGTTGTCACAGCTACTTGTCCAGTAATAGCAGTTGAATTTACCAAGCCGGCGTAGAGAGCTCCATAAAGTGCCGCATATAAGATAGTAGGTAAGACTGTAAAGATTCTAACCAATCTAATTGTGCCACGTCTTCTGAAGTTAGCAGCGATTAGAGTAATGATTGGTGATAAGAAACAGATAATACGAATTGCTGAAAATCCATTAGTGATCCAAATTGGTTGAGCACCAATGTTAGCTGTGTAATTAGCAGCCGTAGAAATAGTACTTGTTAGTGAAACACCATTTAAGAATGGTCCACCGATTGAAGCGATGAAACCGATAATTGAAGAAACAATAATTATTTTTTGGGCGGTTGTCTTCTTGTTAGAATGAAGTTTTTCAGCTGCAATATCTCTCTTGTTATGAGCAGGCTTTTGATAATGTTCCTCAGTGTAATTATCATCAGAACCGTCAGAATCTTTTTTCTTTAAGGATGTTTCACGTTTTAAAGCTTTATTAGCACCAGTCTCGTTACCGTGACGTAATTGAGAAAGTAGGAACCAGGCAATAAGGACAATAGCTAAAGCAATGAATCCGTAGTTACGTTTGAATACTAGTAAGATTGCTACGATAATAACAGCAATGATACTTACAAAAGCATTATTCTTAGCGAACTTGATCATATTGTGAATAAAGCCATCGTTTGGATCTTCTTGTTCAGCTGCTTGTTTAGCTCTAGCAGCACGTAATTCACTTTCAGTGGGCTTAAAAGGATCACTTAATGGTTCTTTAATTGGATCTTCAAAGGTATTAGCCTTATATGGTTTTTGAGAAATAGGATTGAAATCATTCTTGTTATAAACTTGTGTCCGATCATCCAAAGGTTCTTCGGCACCTGTATTTTTGAAGGATGAACGATCAGCTTGTTTAAAAGTTTTCATTTCTGGTTCTGAGTGAGCAGGTTCTTGTTTGTGAGCCTCAACTTCAGGTTCAGATTTAGTGTTACTGTATTCGCGTTGTTGAGCAGGAGCTTGTTGTAAAACAGGTTTCTCTTCGGTTTTCTTAGTTGAAGGATCTTCTTGATTTAATTCTTTTTCAATTTCAGACAAAGAACGAATTGAGTCATCGTCTTTAGTCTCTGTTGTTTCAGTATTTTTCTTTTTTAGGGCCCAACCACAGTTATCGCAAAATTTTTGATCTGGATCAACTTTGTGGCCACAATTTGGACAAAACATTATTTGCATTCCTCCATTATGTTGACAAAATAAGTATACAAGACACTGTTATGTATATGAAGACATTTGATAAAAGTTCACAAAAAGGTCACATGTTGTATATATACATCCGAAACTTAATTATACAAAATATTGTTAAAGTTTGCTTAAAAATATCTTATCACTAATATTATATTTGTTTTTCACATAAGGGAAATATATAAAAAGCATCGAAATCTGAATAGGATTTCGATGCTTTATTTTATGATTAATTAAGCTTCAATCTTAGATTTGATTTCTTCAAAAACCTTGTCAGCACCGATTCCTGTTAATAAAGGAACACCGTTGATAACTTTGTCTTTGATTGAACTTGGAACCATTGTTGTTGAGACAACGATATCATATTCATCATTACCAATAGCACTAACTTCGTCAGCAATTTTTGATTGTAGGAAATGAACTTCAGAACTTAATCCTTGTTCTTCCAAGTAGCTTTTAATTTTACCTGTAGCAACAGTAGAAGTAGCGATACCAGTACCACAAACGACCATAAGTGATTTTGCCATATTTTAAACCTTCTTTTTAATTATTTTCTGCGGCGACTTTCTTGTCATGAAATTTGTTGAGCCAGATCATTAGAGCAAGAACGACAATACCTAAACCTATTATACCTGTCCAAGTCATCAATTTGCCAAGTCCGACGATCATTAATGTTGTCCAAGTACCACCATCGGAAAGAATTGAGATAGAAGTTGCACCCTTCATTGCAAAGTGAGCTGATTTAGCAGTGATCGTAAGTAGTGGAGCAGCCCATGAAGCAATTAACAATGAAATAGCAATATCGATAATACCACCGATAACGATTCTAAAGACGTTACCACCAAAGACAGCAGCCATAACGGCAACCATAAATGGAATTGTTGCTAAATCACCGAAAGGTAGAACTCTGTTACCAGGTAGGATAACAGCGATTAATAGTGAAAGTGGAACAAGTACTAAGGATGCAGATAGAACGGCTTCTTGACCAACGGCCAAAGCTGAATCCATTCCGATATAAAGACTGCGTCCAGGGAATTTCTTTTGAACCAAAGTGTTAGCTGCTTCAGAGATAGGTTGTAGACCTTCCATTAAGAGGGCAACCATCTTAGGCATTAAAATCAAAACAGCAGCTGTTGACATACCTAAGTTTAGAATCTTTGTAACATTGTATTGAGCAAGAGCACCAATAACGATACCAATGATTAGACCCATAACTGCTGAATCACCGAAAATACCAAGTCTTTTTTGAATTGTTTCAGGAGTCCAGTGAATATTTTTAACACCAGGAATGCGATCTAGTAACCAGTTAATAGGTAAAGCTAAAACAAATCCTGGGGCTGAAGCACCTTGAGGGAAAGAAATACCTGCAAGACCATAATGTTTTTGAATAGTTGGAGCAGCAAGATCAGCTAAGAAGTAGATCCACATTGCGTGAACAACCATTGTAGCAAGACCTAAACCAAAATTCTTTGTTGCGGCAAAAACAAGTGAACCAGTAAAAGCAATATGCCAATAGTTCCATAAATCGACATCCAATGTTTTTGTAAGTCCAAAGATCAATAGAACAACGTTTAAAGCAACTCCGATAGGAATGGCTAAACTGCCTAGAGTAGTACCATATGAAATTGCAGAAGCGGCAGGCCAACCAACATCAATGGTGTTCAAACTTAGATGAAAGTTTTTAACCATTGCTTGAGCTGCAGGACCAAGATTATCAGTCAATAATCCGATAACTAAATTCAAACCGATAAAACCAATACCAACAGTAATGGCAGCTTTGAAAGCACGACCCGGTTTGATCCTAAGAATTAGTGCGAAAACGAATAATAACATTGGTAAGAATACTGTAGGACCAGCACTCAATAACCATTTAATAACAGCCATAATGACATCTCCTCATAATTTTTAAACCCTAAAAATTAAAGATCATTTTCTTTTAATACGTTAATGACAGTTTTTGAATCTTTGGCAGCAATTAATTCAGTTACGGCAGTTTCGTTTTGAATTAATGCCATCAGTTTTTGTAGTGTTTCAAGTTGAGCATGTGGTTCTTTCAAAGCTAACATAAAGATTAATTTAGCTTCGACATCGGCTCCGTCCCCCATTTGTAAGAATTTAACTGGTTGAGCTAAACGAGCAATGGCAATCTGTGGCTTGTTAACGTGAATAGCATCAGTGTGTGGAATTGCAATGCCACAACTTGGCGCGTTTAAGCCAGTTGGAAATTCCTTTTCACGTTTGATAACAGCGTCTTTGTAGCTTTCTTTAACGACAGCTTTTTTGATTAGTTCGTCAGAAACCATTGATAAGGCTTCAGTACTATCTTTTGGTGTAATGTCGAGTAAAACAATTTCTTCGTCAAACATTTTTTATCCCCCCTCTACAATTCTCTGTAGATCATTAATGTTTCTACAATTGCGTAATTTATCTAATCCTGCGTCATTTAGAATGCGATTTAAGAATTCTCCCAAATCCTTATCAAGATAGACAACATTTAAAATTATAAACAAAGATGTGGCATAATAATGATTTATTTTATAATTTACTAAAATAATTCCTTGTTCCTGACCACTATATTCGATATGTGGTAAATCAAAATTAGTTCCAATTTCAACGGAACCCAATTTTTCTCGTTCAGTAATTTTGGATAAAACACTCTCAGCCCCAATATTGTAAAGTGCTTCAACTTTTTTACTGATGAATTGATTCAATTCCTGTTTTGAATCAACATTATCGATTTGGAAATAGTTGTATTTAAACATTTAGAAACGATTTAACTCTTTGTAAATCCAATTCATTTAATAGTGGGCTGACTACGACGATAGGGACTTTACTCTGTTCAGGAATAGCGACAGTACTGATAATAAGATCGGCTTCAGCATTATATTTAGACATATCCTCACGATAACTGTAAGAAGAAATTACATCAGTAATGTTCAAATTAGGAATAGCATTCAATAATTTGGTCCGAAGTAGTTGTGCTGTACCGATGCCGGTAGTACACATTAGTAAAATTTTATTTGTTTTAGCGCTTTCTTCAACCGCTTTAACCACGTATAGAGTAATAAAACTAATTTCATCTTCCGACAATTTTAATTGATATTTCTTCATTGTATAGTTATCAACAATTTGTTTTGTCTGTTGAAATTCTCGGCTGTAGCTGTCCTTTATTTCATCAACTAGAGGATTGACGACGACTAAATTTGATTTTAGGCGGTTGAGCATTGGTTTGATATGGGCACATAAATCTGTTAATAAATGCTGTTTATTGATGATTTTTTGGAAAGGATAGTGGTTGATAATTTCGTTAGCAAAGTCAATCACAGGCTTTTCAAACTGAGTGGTAGGCGCGGCATTGTTAATTTGTTGAATATCATTGCTGTGCATATAACGCAGTGACAACAGATATTGAGACAAATAGATGATCTCACTGGCATCAATTGTGCGATTCGTGTACCGAGAAATGTTCTCAATGATTAGGCGAGCTGTCTCGTAAAACTGATCGTATTTGATATCGGTTGTTTCGATTTTTTTTGGTTTATTTGCATGGGCGGCCGATCTAATTCTTCCCATCAAGATATATAAATGAGAAAAGATGTTTAAAGTATAGGGATCAACTAGTACTACATTAAGTTCATCTTGAATCAAAGTTAGTTGAGTAATCAGAAAACTTCGATCATTATCATTAATAGAAGGAAAAATTTCCGAGATAGAAGTAAAACCTTCAGAAACAGCTCCTTTACGAATTAAGAAGAAATTTAATGCCTGACGAATATCGATTTCATTGCCGATAACAATTAAGTGACCATTTTTACGGGTGATTTTAATTTTAAATTTGTCGATACTTGAATTTATTTTTTGAATCTCTTTATTTAAAGCTGATTCAGAAAGATAAAACTTGTCGGCAGTCTTAAAAAATTTGGGTCCAGTTGGTTGATTGAAAAGAATGTAAACACCGATGGCATAAGTTCGTTTTTTGTTTTCGTTTAAATCATCGAAATTCTCGGTGAATTCAGAATCGTTGCCAGGTTCAATTGTGTAGCCCAAACCACGTTGCGAAGTGATGATTTCTTTATCATGATTTATCTTCTTAACAGTTCGATAAATTGTTTTGGTGGAAACATTCAATTCTTTGGCTAAATCTGTAGATTTAATATAGCCGGTGTTCTTAGAAAGAAACATGATTACTTTCTTTGCGAGTGGATCCATGGTATTCCTCCTTCTTAACTATAATTATATGACGATAAGTTTAATTATCTTATAAGAGAATGTCCATTGGAACGGACACCTAGAATTCCTTATATGTTCTTAATAGTGGATTCAAAAATCAAGGAACGTATGTGTTCATAGAACACATGCATAATGTGCACTAAGTGACAGAGTCACTTAGTGCACATAAAAAAAACCTCATACAAGTAATTGTATGAGGAAAACGACGTTTTGGTTTTGTATCAGTCAAATAAAAATAGATTATTCACGGGAAGTCTGTAGGATTTGTAGTCAGATAAATCAGTGAGGTTACGTCTTCCCACTAATAATTATAACGAAAGCAAAATACTTCTTGCCAATCTAGTTTGATATAAAACAATATTAGATTAATTTTTACTCAGTATAAATTTGTTTGAGTTCTGCCAATTTAGTTTGATCGATACCTAAAGCTTTATCCAAATAGTTCTCGAAACTACCATAATAGTGTTCAATGGCTTCGAAAACTGAGGTGATACTTTCTAAATCACCTTTGGTCATATTCATTTTGTTGATATCTTGATTACCATTTTCATCATTCAAAGTAGCTTCGATTTCGTCACTATCTTGATACATTAGGTTAGTTAATAGGTAGTCTTTAGTAATTATTTCGTCATCAACGCCTAAAGCTTTCAGAATCAAAAGGGCACCAATACCAGTTCTATCCTTACCAGCTGCACAATGGAAGAGTACTGACTGATGATCTTGGTCGTTGTTGAGAAGACGTTCAAAAAGAAATCTATAAGCTTCTTGACCGTGTTTGTCCAGAACTACACTTTGATAAATCAATCCTAAATAAGAATAATCACCATGATTAATGGCTCCAGCCAATTTATCACCGTTTCCGGTTAAAGGGTAGACGGGGTCAGAATATATGCGATAGAAATCGGAAGTAACATCGGACCAAGTTTGTTGTTCCTGATTAGATCTAAAGTCGATAACATATTTTAAACCATACTTTTTAAGGTAGTTTAAAGAATTAGTTGTTAAATTACTTATATCCCCTGAACGAAGAAGTTTATTATATTTAATTGTCGTACCATCCTTAGTGGGATATCCACCAAGTTCACGTAAATTTATGGCACCTTCAAGATTTAAGATACGTTTCATTTTTATCCTCCCCTGTCTTGTTGCGTATTTTGGGTCATTAGAAGTAAAATAATATTTAAGGTGACTTATGGTGAAAAATAAACTTTCAATTATTATGACGGCTTATAACGTAGCTAGCTACATTTCTAGCTCGATTGAATCGGTAATCGCTCAGACTAATCGTAATTTTGACTTAATCATTGTGGACGATTGCTCTACAGATCAAACTCAGAAGATAATTCGTTCCTATGAAGAAAAGTATGATTGGATCTCTGTTGTTTGCCACAAACAAAATGCAGGTGTTTCAGCTGCCCGCAATACTGGATTAGCCAGTGCCGACGGTGACTTAGTAACTTTCATTGATGGAGATGATTGGGTTGAACCTGATTATGTAGAACACTTTCTCTCCAAATTTGAAGATTACGATGTAGATATGGTTACTTGTGGGTTCTTTAATGAAGGCGAAAATGGCAAAGTAAAAAATAAAGTTTCAAGTCGACAAACTTCAATCGTTGGTCGAGATGAAGCAATCAAGCAAATAATCAGAATGACAGGTACTGTGATGGGTTACACCTGGAATAAGGCCTACATTCGTTCGATTATTACTGATAATAATTTAAGATTCCAAACAGACTTAGATTTAATGGAAGATCAAGTTTTTAACGTTGAATATGCGACTGTCGCACGTCAATTTTATTTAGATAACCTTCCTTTATATCATTACATTTCTAGAAAAGACAGTATAACCAAACGTTTTGCCATGGAAAATGTGCGTGACGTTGGAGTCGCTAGAATGAAAGTTTACAAAGCAATTCGAGACAGCACTCGAAAAGAAAAAGATCAAATGGAGTAGTCGGGCTTAGCTCGGCTTTTTTTGTGTCTGAATTACCAACTAAAGAATAGCACTTTAATGGGTTTATTTGCTTTCAAAAAAACTTTGAAACTATCCCTTGACTGTAACGTGGCGGGACAGTTTATAGTATTTAATTGTTGAGAGATAAATACATTAAATATATAGGAGATATTAAATATGAAAGCAGTAGTTATTCGTAAGGCCGGTGGCCCAGAAGTTTTAAAGATTGAAGAACGTCCTATTCCTAAAGCAACTGATAAAGAGACTGTAATTCACATTCGTGCTTTTGCCGTTCATCGTTATGAGGTTCTAACTCGTGAGGGTGGTTCTCCTTCAGTTAAATTCCCAAGAGTTATTGGGGTTGAAGCTGTTGGTGAAGTTTTCGAACCTTCAAAGAATAGTGATTTAAAGAAAGGTCAAAAGATCGTTATCATCAATGGTGGCTTTGGTCGTGAATTTGATGGTGGTGAACAACAATATGCTTTAGTACCAGATGACATTGTTCGTCCAGTTGAATTTGATGGTTCATGGGCTGATTTTGCAATTTACCCTGAAACATTCTATACAGCCTTTGGTGCTTTGAAGACAACTAAGTTACAAGCTGGTCAAACACTCTTAGTTCGTGGTGGTACGACTGGTGTTGGTATGGCCGCAATGGTTTTGGCCAACGCTATGGGTATCAAGGTTACAGCAACAACTAGACGTGAAGAACGTCGTCAAATGTTACTTGATATGGGTGCAACTGATGTTGTGATTGATCAAGATGGTAAACTTCAAACTGAAAAAGCTTATGATGGTTTACTTGATATGGTTGGTGCTCCCGTTGTCAGTGATTCATTAGCTCATGTAAACCGTGACGGTATTTATACAGTTGTCGGATTACTTTCTGGTGAATGGCTATGGAAGAACTTCGATCCATTTGAAAATATTGGTGGCAAGTACATTACAGCCTTCGATGGTGTAGATATTAGTAATGAATTAGTCGCTGAAATGTTCAAGTTGATCAACGATAATCATTTGACGATTCCAGTTTCTAAGGTCTTCAAACTTGATGATATTCAGGCAGCTCAAGAATACGTTATGAAACATGACCGTCCAATGGGACAAGTTATTGTTACAACAGACTAAAAATAAATTTATACATCCTGTGAAGGGTGTATTTTTTTTGTTAATTTAGCATATAATTTTATAATGTGAGGAAAATTATATGTTAAAAATTAGTGAAATGGCTCAATTAGCGAATACAACAAGAAGAACATTGATATTTTACGATGAGCAAGGTGTATTTCATCCTAAAGAACGTAGTGATAATGGATATCGCTATTATGACTATGACCAGATATATGATTTATTATTCATTTTGGGAATGAAAAATCTAGGTTTACCATTGGAAAAAATTAAAGAATTACAAAATAATTCAAGTGCTGAAGTTATGGACGAGTTGTTGAATATTCAAAAGAAAATAGATGGAAAGATTACTGAATTATCTAAAATCCAATCGGTAGTTTCTAAGAAAGTTGGAGAAGGTGAGCAACTAACCGTTCAACCTTATCAACCAGTAATAGTTAAACGACCTAAAATCTCATTTTGGTGTTCACAAAAATCGGCTTCTTGTACTGATGAAGAGATTGCAGAACTGTTTGGTTCATTTTATAAGGAATTAGACGAGCTTGCCTTAATGGACGGTAACCAATCAGGCTTCCTAACTGATCTACCTGATGCAAATGCACAAGAGTATCCAGATGCTTCTTTTAGAGTTATTAAAGAATGTTCTACCAATAATAGTGGCAAGGCCATGCCGGCAATTGAAAAACCAGCTGGTGAATATGTAACTGTTAAAGTTGAAAATGGTACCGATGAAGTTTGTCGAGGTTTAGAACAACTAAAGAATTTCTGTCAAAAACAGAATTTGAGTATTAATACTGATTTATGGCAAATGAATGATAATAGTATTTTGACGAATCGTGGTGGTTCGGACTTCATGTTTTTAGAATATCAATTAAAAAATAAATAAAATGTTTTTTTACGGTACCTTCCAAATGTCATAATGTGGCGACCCTCAATGCTAAAATTTGAATTGTTGTAAAGGTTAGGAGAGGGGGCCAACTGTTGACTAACAGCAAGGACAAAAACAGTCAAGAACGAGTGTTAACTATCATGGGGAGAATGATGCTCGGAGAAAAGATTAATATCAATAATGACGCTGAGAGATACGGCGTTTCTAGGCGTACGATTTTACGCGATTTAAGTACGATTAAGCATACTTTAATAGACAAAGAAGTAGGAAACTATCAATTACAAATCAAATATAATGAGAAGCAAAATAACTATAGTATTTTTGACCATGGAAAATTATCTTGTACAGAAGCGATAATTACACTTTTACCTTTACTAGGCAGTGAATTAAAGGCTGATAGTAAGTTAATTAATAGAATACAGAAGAACATAATTTCTTTAGTGGCAACCGATGAAAAGAAAGCTGTAGGAACTTTGCTAGCTAGTTCGTACGAATCTAATGGTTCGATAAAGTCTAATAATAAAGATGTTTTGAAACTTATTCATCAATTTATAGATGCAATAATTAATCGAAAAACGGTTCAGTTCACATATAATGGTCAAACCCAAATACTAAAAGGTGTACCAATATCAATATTCTCAAAAGAAGATCATTATTATATATTGACCTACGTAGGAAGTGGACTAAGTAAGAATGTTGTTTATCGGATAGATCAGTTTCAGAATATCAAAGTCTTAAATAATGAAATTAAAGTTCCTCGAGAAAAACTAGAAGATAGAAGTCAAATTGGCAATAAAAATTATGTTTCTAATAGTGGTGAAGAAATCCATTATCGTTTTCTATACCTTGGAAATCCTCAAGATGCCTTAAACCGGTTGCCTGATTTTCATATATCCGGTCATAAAGAAAATGGAGTCATTATTGAAGGAAATATAATTTATGCTAAGGATCTAGTATGGGTATTGGACCATGGTAAACAAGTAAAAATGGAAAAGTAAGAATATTTTAGGAGGCAATTTCAATGGACGATGAATTAGAGGATGAAGAAAAACGTATTAAGGAATATGGTAGTCGTTATCGAATTGTAGAATTACTCCTTCAGTTGCTTTCTGGTGAGACGTTTAACCTTGAAGAATCGATGAAACATTATGGTGTAAAGAAGAAGGCCATCCAACTAGATTTAAAATATATGAGATTCCTATTGGATCGATATATGCCTGATCGAAAAATTGTTTATGACGTGAGAGATCAAGTTTATCGAGTTGAGAACGAAGGACAGATTACTTCAGCAGAAGCATTGACAATTCTAAAAATGGTTATTGGAACGCGTGCTTTTAGTAAAAGTGAATTGGAAAAAATCGAAGAAGAAGTTCTGAATTTTGTTTCCTTTAGTGAACAGTCAAGTGTTAAAACCTTGTTATCAACAACATTAGGTAAGTATTATCCTGTTAAAACACAGGATGATTTGGTAGAAAGAATTGATGAATTTTCTAATTGGATTCTCAAACATAAGATAATTGAGTTTACATACCGTAGCAGCAGAGATGGCAGTAATTCTGATAAGACATTTGTGGGTACACCAATTAATCTGTATTTTGATACTTCATTTTATTATGTAATGATCTATTTAATGGAAGACGGCGATGATAAGGACAATCCACGAGTCTTTAGAATTGATAGATTTGATTTTCCGATTAAGGAAAAACGTAAATCTTACAATATCCCATTTAGTAAAAAAGTCGATGAAGGCGAAGTACTGAAAAAAACATATCTATTAAAAATGGGGAATGACGTAAACTATACATTTCAATACTGGAATTATCCTCAAACAGCTTTAGATAAATTACCAGGATCAAAGATTGTAGAAACTAAAGATGATGGTAGTGTGATCATCAAAGGCGAGATATTCTCAGAGGGTGCCTTGTTGTGGATTTTAAGTCAAGGAGATGGGCTAAAGGTATTAGGTCCAGAATCATTAGTTAAAGAAGTTAAAACTCGTTTGAAAAAAGCAGTTGAATTATATGATAAATAAAAAAATCGTTTGGATTAATATCCAACCGATTTTTTTTACTTATTTAGAATATCTTCAATCTGACCATGAACCCTTTCAGCCTTCCACCAACCGTTTGATCTTGAATAATGGTAGATTTTTTTTACGTCACGTTTAGCAAATTTATTAAGGGCATCAAATGTTTTTGTACCTAATGCAATTATAGTAACATCGTCAGGAATACCTAATTCGTCAAGATGATTTTCAAACTTTTCAACATCATTTTGAGTTATTTTGACTTTGTCACTTTTACTTTCTATTGTAGAGGAGACATCGGTCATGAATGAACCCCAAATTTCGGTTCCGTAAAGAGCGGCGGCCAAGCGATAGTCAGCACTCTTTTTAGCACCATGAAAATTTGAAAATGGTTCAACTGGTTGTTCAGAGGCTGCATTACCAGGGTTCATTCCAGCAATAACATATTTTGAAGATTTAAGCTTGGCGTCTAAATCTTTATTTAGTTTTTCAGATGGAGAATGATTAGGTTGATAGTTATCCCCAAAAAGCTTTTGACGCTCATCAGGTGTTTTATTTGTAAGATCAGTATCTGGGATATCCCAAATTGCCCAACTATCCATAGAATTAAATTTTGGATTTCTCATATTTAATATCTCCTATAAGTGATTTTTTAAGCTTCAACAATCGTTGATAAATATAGAATAACACCGTCAGTTGTCATAATATGTCACTACTTATATTTTGAAAATAAAATGTATTTTTATTAAAAAAATTTATCATGCTATAATATTCCCATCTTGGGCAGTTGCAGGCGATACCCAGTTAAACATTGCCGTTGAGTGAAAGGATTTATATGCGAATAAATGTTTTGCAACACACTCCAAATGAAGGTCCAGGGATGATTCAGGATTGGTCACAAGCACATGGACATGAGATGTATATTTATCATCCATATCAGTTTGGCTATTTACCAACCGCCGATGAAACTGACATGTTGGTTATTTTAGGAGGTCCAATGAGTCCTAATGATGACTTACCTTGGATTAAGCAAGAGCGTGAATTGATTGCAAAAATGATTGAACAGGATAAACCAATTTTTGGTGCTTGTTTTGGAGCTCAACAAATTGCCAAACAACTTGGCTACAATATTACCAAAGCACCAGCTAAGGAAGTTGGTTGGGCACCGGTATATTTACAATCACAAGTAATCCCTGATTTACCTGAACAGATGAACGTTTTACATTGGCATGAAGAAATGTTTGAAATTCCTGATGAAGCTGAATTATTATTCTCCAGTGATAAGGTTAAGAATCAAGGCTTTGTAATGAACCATCGTATTATTGGTTTACAGTTTCATTTTGAACCGAAGGCAGATAACGTCCGTGAGATGGTGGTAAATGATTTTCTATATATCGAAGGCTCAGTTTTGAATCAAACGGCTGATGATATTTTGCAAATGACCGTTCCAGTTGAGAATCCTGAGATTCTATTCAATTTATTAGACTATATTAGTAAAAAGTAGATTTATGTAGGCGAGGATTAAATTCTTCGCCTTTTTTTTACAAAAAAGTTGAAATTAATCCTTGTCCTGAAGTCAGCTCCAGGATATAAGATGATTTTATTCTTTAAAAAAGAGGACATAAAACATGAAAACAATTAATTGGTCTACAGACTATTTACCAGGAAAAACAGATAATTCTGTTTCTAATGAAGTTATCACTGACAAAGCTAACATTGAAGATATTTGGAATAATTTGGTCGACACTTCTAAATGGGAAAAATATTATGATAATGCAACGAATATCGAGTTGAGTATTAAGGATGATACTAAATTACATTTTGCAGAGACATTTCATTTTAATACATTTGGATTCCCTATAGATGCACAGGTTATGGAATTAGTAGAACCTAGTGACGGAAGAATTGCACGTTTAGCTTGGCATGGATGGCAAAACGGTGATGAGAAAACACAATTTGACGTTTATCATGCTTTTCTAATTGAGAAGTTGAGTGATGGACGGATTCGCTTGCTGACACAAGAATCACAAATTGGTAAACCCGCTGCAGAATTATCACAACAAGATCCAAATCCAATGCTCAATGGTCATCAAAAGTGGTTGGATGGTTTAGTCAAGTTTACTAAGAATGGTGGCAAGGAGGAATAGAAATAATGGCAAAGACATGGTTAATAACAGGTACTTCTAGTGGATTTGGCAAAGAACTAGCACAAATTGTTGCTAGTAAACAAGATACTAATTTGGTGGCCGCTGCACGAAAAATGGAAGATCTGAACTATTTGGATCAATTTGACAGTAATAAGATTAAAAAGGTAATTATCGATGTAACAAATCAATCTGAAATTAAGGATGCTGTTTCAAAGGCAAAAGAAAAATTTGGTACAATTGACGTTTTAGTGAATAATGCAGGATTAGGATATTTTTCGACGATAGAAGAAAGTGATATGGATCAAGTTCGGTATATGTTTGAAGTCAATGTTTTTGGTTTAGCTAATATGACCAATGCTGTATTACCAATTATGCGTACACAAAAGTCGGGTGTTATTGTAAATCTTTCTTCAGCCTTAGCCCTAACAACGTTGCCTACAATGGGATTCTATAGTGCTACAAAGTATGCTGTTGAAGGATACGCCGATACTTTAAGGCAAGAAGTGGCTGATTTAGGCATTCATGTTATGAATGTAGAACCTAGTGGTGCTAGGACAAATTGGTCCGGACGTTCTTCAAATAAAGTTGTTCCTAATATTTCTGATTATCAGGAATTTGGAAATTCAATAGTACATGTATCTGATTCGGTTACTGGTGCTCCCGGAAATCCTCAAAAGATAGCTGAAGTGATTTATAATCAAATAGAAGATAATGAAGTAATTCCTGAACATTTACCTTTGGGACAATTTGCTTATGAAGGAGGACTCGGTAATTTGGAGAATTTAATTTCTGAAATAAAGAGTCGTCAGGAGATTTCATTATCTACGGACGACTCATTGCTAGGAGAGAAATATGAGCTATAGTATAGGACAAGTGTCGAAGAAATTAGGTGTCACGATTGATACAATTCGTTATTATGATAAATCAGGATTATTGCCGTTTGTTAAACGTAATGATATTGGACGACGTGAATTTACAGACAACGATATTCATTTAATGAGAACGATTATTTGTTTAAAAAATGCTGGTGTTTCAGTAGTTGATATTTCTAAATTCATTGAATATCGTCTTCAAGGTGATAGTACATTAGAAAAAAGATATCAATTGTTAGAAGATCACCGAAAAGATTTACAACAGCAGATTACTGATTTAGAAGATACTATGAGTTATTTAAAATTCAAAGAATGGTATTATCAAACCGCTGTTGAGGCAGGAACAGAAACGATTCATTTTGTCCCAGGAACAAATGAAGTTATCTCAGACCTAGACAAAGAATATAGTCAACATTTGAAAAGTGAGGGAAATTTAAAAGAGTTACAAAATTTTGCAAATGTTAAAGATTATCGTAATCGCAATAATTAAAATAAAAATAAATAATCCACTGGTTTTGTTTGTCTTTATTTGTTGGAGGATGGGATTTTGAAAAAAGTTATCCTGTATGTTCATGGAAAAGGTGGCAGTGCCGCAGAAGCTGAACGGTTTAAAAAAGTTTGTCCTGAGTATGATATTGTTGGGATTGATTACAAAGAATACTTGCCTTGGATTGTAGAAAAACAAATTAAGGATGTATATGATCAAGTAAGTCCACAATATGATCAGATATTGATATTAGCTAACAGCATTGGAGCGTATTTCTCAATGTTGACGAAGGATATAACGATAACTAAAGCTTTATTCATCTCTCCATTATTGAATATGGAACAATATTTATTAACTTCAATGAAGAAGAATAATATTACTGAAGCTGAATTACGTGATAAAGGTGAAATAGTGATTGGTCAAGAGAAATTCTCTTGGCAGGCATTACAGTATGTTCGAGATAATCCGCTTGATTGGCAAGTTCCAACTGAAATTCCATATGGTGAACATGATGATCACACTTCAAAATCAGTGTTAAAAGGCTTTGTGCAAAATCATAACGTTAATGTAACGGTGATGAAAGACGGCCAACATCGTTTCCATACCAGACCTCAGTTGGCTTTTCTCGATAATTGGCTTCAAGAAAAATTAAACAAATAAAAAAAGTCGAATCATTACGATTCGGCTTTTTGCATGTTTAAAGTCCTGATGTGTAAGGTCTAATACTATCAGCGAGAACTTCGGAATTATCATCGAAATGCCAGGTGATATTTTGAAGGTCAGGTTTAAATTCATTAACGTTAAGATTAGATTCAGCGAGGGCAATTGTTGGCGAGGAGCTAGTGGTTTGTAAATTTTGACCAGCAACATTTGAATTATTCAAGGCGTAAAGTTCACAGAAGGATTGATTGTCATTGGAATTAATCATGAGGTCAGAAAATTCAAGCAGACTATTATCATCTAAATAGATTGTGCTATCAATGATGGAATTTTTGACAGAAGAATCAGTTAGTTTAGTGACTAAGCCAGCAATATGTGTATTTTCAAGGTAAAGTTGGCTGTCTTCCAAATCCAGACTGGCAGCGTTCAAATTATTGATAGTTATTGTTGAATTAACTAGTGAAATTTGCGCGTTTTTACCATAAAGACAATCCCATTTGTCTTGAGAAGTGTGGGAGATGTGAATGTTGCGTCCGAATAATTGCGTGTTATTGTACATTGCAATCGTGTTAAATTGATTTTCACCATAGGCAAGGGAAAGATTTTGAGCAATAAAAATTGCACCTTCATCTAAAAGAAAAGCACAGTTTAATCGAACAGCATCGGGATTGTGCGTTTGACCAACTATAGTCAGGTTATGTTTGATAGTGAAGATGTAAGGTTGTGATTGTGAAAAGTAAACTCCAGGCAATAATTTAATTGTGTCACCTGATTTGGAATTTTCGATAGCTTTATATAATTCAGTTTCATTATTATTTTTTTACCAATTGTAATAGTTGTCATATGACGACCTCCAATTAATTTATACTTCTATTCTAATCAGGGGAATGTCATATTATGGCATTTTACGGTGGCGTAAAAAAAATGACCCGAATTTATTATGAGTTCAGGTCATTTTTTTAATAATTAAATTTTTTTCTTCAAATGATAAGGAACTACACTCTTATCAGAATCTTTAACGTCTGATTTTTCGTCTTTTGCAAAGTATACGACAAAAGATTTTTTATCGCTGACATCCTCAGCAACGATAAGGGATGATTCATAAGGATCTTTAGCTTTGTAAATTTGTGCTCCGCGGACAGCCTCACCAAAGTCTTTAGAGTTAGCAATGGCATCGCCGGGGTTAAAAAATACCATCTCATCCATAAGTAACACATCCTTTCTTTACCCACATTATACAATTTTACTTGCAGGGTAAGGAACAATTATCATTCTTTTATATTATTACTTTCTCAGCTATACTATGACATATGGAGGGTTAATATGACTAACGTTGAAGATTATATAAAGAAGAATATTTTTGGCAAGCCACAGTTAAAGCCTGATGAGAAAAATAAATTTTTGGGAAACTTTGCTGAGAGGGTAGCGATTGCTTTAACCGTTTCACAAGTAAAAAATCCGGACAATGTAAATATTGTTGAAAACGTAATGAAAAAGTACCCGGAGTATCATTTGTATTTAAATGGAAAAATAGATTCATATTTACTGGATAATTATCTACAATTGAGTGTAAAATTAAAGTATAAGTTTACAATAGTTTCACAATCGGGAGTTAGAACTAAAAACAAATCATTGTCGGAAAACGACATGGGCTTGGTGATTGCCGATGAGAGTAAACCTGTTGGTAGACCAGTACTTATATAATTTTTTGGAGGACAAATATGTCTAATAGTACATTAGATAACGTTGCTTTACTTTCTTTAAATGGTAATAAGCCATTAGCTAAGAGAATTTCTGACTACATGGGTATTCCATTATTGGATGCAAGTGTTTCACATTTTAGTGATGGTGAAATTAACATTCAAATTAATGAAAGTATTCGTGGAAAAGATGTTTACATCATTCATTCAGTTTCAGATCCTGTAAATGATAATTTCATGGAATTAATGATTGCTGTAGATGCTCTTAGACGTGCAAGTGCACAAAACATTAATTGTGTATTGCCTTACTTTGCATATACTCGTTCAGATAGAAAATCTCGTTCAAGAGAACCTATCTCTGCAAAGTTGTTTGCAAACATGTTGGAATTAGGTAAGGTTGATCGTGTGATCGCCCTTGATATGCATGCTGACCAAATTCAAGGATTCTTTGATATTCCTGTTGATCACTTACGTGCTATGCCTATTTTCGCTAGTTATTTTGAAAAGAAGATCAAGAATCCTGATGATTTTGTCTTCGTTGCTCCAGATCATAACTCAACTAAACGTGCTCGTGCCTTAGCTGAAGTCTTCGGTTCACAAATTGCTATCGTTGATCAAAGATCAACTGAAGATAGTAATGTCGTTCCTGACATTATTGGTGATGTTGACGGTAAACAATGTGTTATTGTTGATGATTTGATCGATACTGGTACAAGAATGATCAATAGTGCCGAAGCTGTTAAAGTTGCTGGTGCCAAAACAATTTCAGCTGTTGCTACACATCCAATCTTTTCAAAAGATGCTGCTAAGAGACTTGAAGCCTCAGATCTTATGCAAGTTCTAGTTTCAGATTCAATTGTGGTACCCGATGAATGCAAGTTTGATAAATTAAGAATTCTTTCTGTAACAGACCTTGTCGGTGATGCTATTAAAATGACAGAATTGAATGAATCAATTGATTCATTATTTACCGTTCGTGATAGCTATACAGAAATTAAATAAGTTAATACGAAATCAAAAACAGACTTAATCGTGATGAACGATTAGGTCTGCTTTTTTTTGAATAGAATTGCTATTAAATAAATAAAAAATTATGATTTAAATATTAAATAAATATAATCGACATAAAAGAATAAATAAAGGTGAAAAAACTTGTCTAGTTTTAGTTTGGTAATTCTTCCGGTGTTTGTAATCAACTTGTCTAGGTTTTTCCGATAATGCCTTTAAAACGTTGATGTAAGCGCTTTTTATTTATGCTAATCTTAGGTCGTTGGAGGTCATATGAAAAAGTACTTGGTAATTTACCACGATTTATTAAGTGGTATTCAAACACAGAAATATCAATCAGGAGAACTTCTTCCCAGCAATCAGCAGTTGGTGATGCGTTACCACGTATCCCGGGAAACGGTACGTAAGTCAATGCAATTGTTGGCAGATGAAGGATATATTCAAACCATACGAGGCAAGGGAAGCTTAGTTTTAAGTACAAAACGATTTTCGTTCCCAGTCTCATCAATAAAAAGTTATAAAGAAATAGTTAAAGAAAATGGCATGGATTCAAAAAATAAAGTGATTAAGATTCAGGATCATGTTTTAGTGCCAGAAAATTTACTTTTTGGATCTGATCAAATTTACGCACAACTGATTGTACGAGAAAGAATCGTTAATGGCATACCAACCATTTTAGATTATGATTACGTGAATGAAGATATTGTCAAAGATATTCCTGTGGAAGAGGCCGAGAATTCGTTGTTTCACTATTTTGAACATAATTTAGGATTAACAATTGATTATGCTATTAAACATTTGACGATTGAAAATCCTGAATATGAGGACTGCAATCAATTGGAAATTTCATCATCAGTACCAATGGTTGTTGTGCGGAGTGAAACCCATCTCACTGATAGCCGAATCTTATCATATACCGAGTCACGACATCGAGCAGACAAATTCAGTAGTGTCGAGTTTGCTAGACGCCATCATTAAATGCCAAAAATAAATATTAGTAATACGGGGGATTGAGAATAATGGCAAAGAGTAAAGATTATTCAGAGTTAGCATCGCAGATTATTTCTTATGTCGGCGGACCTGAAAATATTAATAAAGTCATTCATTGTATTTCACGTTTGAGATTTTACTTAAAAGATGAAAAGAAAGCACAAACGGAAAAGATTACTAACCTAGATGGTGTTGCAGGCGCCTTATATAATGCCGGTTTGGGTCAATACCAAGTTGTCATTGGACCAGCAGTTACTGATGTTTATGATCAAGTGATTGCTCAATTAGGAGAAGGCTTTTCTGATGAGGAAGCCACTGAATCAGCGGTTGAAGAAACTAATAAACAGGCTAAAGTTCAACAAAGACCTACAAGTCTTTGGGGTTGGATCTCTAAAGGATTTCAATTATTAATTGGAACTATTACTGGTTCAATGATTCCTATTATTGGATTACTTGCTGCTTCTGGTATTTTAAAGGGATTTTTAACACTCTTTACATTTAATTTGAATTTAATTGATACTAAATCAACAACTTACATCATTATTAACGCTATGGGCGATTCAGCCTTTTACTTCTTACCGATTTTAGTTGGATACACGGCTGCCAAACAATTACGTTCTGATCCGATTGTTGTAGCTGCTATTGCAGGTGTTTTAGTTCACCCAACTATTGCTGCTTTGTGGGCAGCACCAACTAAAGGCATGGCAACTTTCTTAGGTATTCCAATGAACGCTGAATTTTTCGGTATGCCTATCCATATTCCACAGTACACATATTCAATTTTCCCAATTATCTTTGCTGCTTGGTTAGCAAGACCAGTCGGTAATTGGCTTAAAAAAGTTTTACCACTCAGTTTACGTTCAATTTTCCAACCATTATTTACGCTATTTATCGTTTCTGCTGCTGTCTTAGTTATCATGGGACCAGTTATTTCATTAATTTCAAGTGGATTGGCTGCTTTAATCAACATGTTAGTAACAGCTAATGAAGCTATTGCTGGATTAGTAATTGGTGGTTTGTATCAAGTTTTAGTAATTTTCGGTTTGCATTGGATGGTTGTTCCTATCGTTTCAAACGATATTGCTATGACTGGTCATTCAGTTTTGAATGCTTTAATCAACTTTACAATGATTGCTCAAGGTACTGGTGCTTTAGCAGTTTGGGCTAAGACGAAGAATGCTAGTGTTAAAGGCTTATCATTGGCCGGTGCTTTATCGGGTTATGCCGGAGTTACTGAACCTGCTATGTATGGTATCAATTTGAAATACGGACGTGTTTTCTGGATGTCTAATATCGGTGGTGCCGTTGGTGGTTTCCTTGCTGGATTAATGAAAATCGATATGTTTGGTTTTACAGGATCATTGATTGGTTTCCCATCATTCTTCTCTAAGACAAATCCTAATAATATTTGGGCCTTCGTTATCGCTAGTGTTGTAACTATTGTTATCTCATTCGTTTGTGTTTACCTATGGGGCTTCAGTGATGCTGACTTAACTAAAGTTAAAGCAGCTCAACAGAAGAACGTTTTTAAAGATGCTGTAAAATAAGGAGATCGTTATGACAGAAAATTGGCAAATAATTTATCGGGATACGCCAAGTGGTGTTAAATCCTACAGTCAAGAAGCTCTATTAACTTTAGGTAATGGATACCTCGGTTGGCGGGGCGCACCGTTGATGAGTCGTTATAACGCTAATCATTATCCTGGCTTATATGTTGCCGGAATTTTCAATCAAACAACGACCAAAGTTAATTCTCGAGACATTATAAATGAGGATCCAGTTAATTTTCCCAATCCTCAATTATTAAAGATTAAAATTAACGAAACTGAAATTACGGTTCCTTATGATCAAAGAAAAGCCACTCTGGATATGCACAAAGGTAAGCTAACAGAAGAGCTAGTTTACCCAGTTGATGCAGGGCACTTGTTCATTAAAACGACTAAAATCTGTGATCCAATATCTTATCATCGTTTGGCTTTAAAGGTAGAGTTATCTTTAGATTTTTCAGCTCAGGTCAGTGTTGAAATGATAATCGATGGTAAAATTCAAAATCAGAATGTCGCTCGCTATCGTAAATTCAATAGTCAGGAATTTAAAGTAACTCAAATAGCCAATCACGTTTTACAAGGGAAGACCTTGCAATCAAATATCAACTTTGCTGTAGGTGCTAAGACAACTAGTCCAGATGTTAGTTTTGAGACGACTTATAATCAAGATTCAATTGTGGACCGTGCAACGATTAAATTAGCTGCTAAACAAGTTTTTGATGTTAAACGGGTTATGGCGGTAGCGACTGATTATGAGAGTTCAGATTATTTGAAGATTGTTAAAACTGCCCTTGATAAAGGTACTTTTGAAAAAATTTATCAAAACAATTTACAACATTGGTCTGATTTTTGGAAAGATGCCGACGTTGAAATAAACAGTGATGATAAAGATATTCAAAAATTGATTCGTTTGAATATTTTCCAATTACACCAAGCCGCACAAAAACTAGCTAATCCGGACTTAGATGCATCAGTTGGTTCACGTGGATTGACGGGTGAAGGCTATCGTGGACATATTTTCTGGGATGCACTTTTCTTCGTTCCTTACTACACAACAATTGAACCCCAAACAGCTAAAGCCTTAATGAAATATCGGATCAAGCGATTACCGGCTGCTAAGAAAAACGCTGAGTTGCAGCGAGAACATGGCGCTATGTATCCTTGGCAATCGGCTAGTATTGGTGATGAACAGGCTCAGCTAATCCATTTGAATCCAATGACTAATGAATGGTATCCTGATAATTCACGTTTACAACGTCATGTGTCTTTAGCTGTTGTGTATGATATTTGGAATTATACACAGATGACAGGTGATAATAGTCTGTTAGAAGAAGGCGGCTTGAATGTACTTTTGCAGACAAGTAAGTTTTGGATAGAAAAAGCCGAGTATGATGGTGAAAACTACCATATATCTGGTGTCATGGGCCCGGATGAATTCCATGAAGCTTATCCGAATACAAATCAAGGTGGTTTGTCAGATAACGCCTATACTAATTTAATGGTAGCTTGGTCATTGTCCTGGCTGTTGAAATTACGTAAAGAAATGCCAGAGATTTTTATTAAAGCCTGTGAAGAATCAGACTTTGACGAAATATTAATTCGTAAGGCTGATGAAATGGCTCATAAGTTAAAAGTTTATATCAATGATCAGGGTATTGTTGAACAGTATAATCACTATTTTGAACTGAAAGATTTGGATTTAGCTGATTATGAAAAGAAGTACGGCGATATCCATCGAATTGATCGCATTTTAACAGCTGAGAATAAATCAGCTAACGACTATCAAGTTGACAAACAAGCTGATTCATTGATGATGATTTACAATTTGGGACCACAAGTAATGCAAAAGACCTTAGAGCAATTGGGTAATAATTTGCCAAAAGATTGGTTGAAAAAGAATCGCGATTACTACTTAGCCAGAACTGTACATGGATCAACTGTTTCTAGACCTGTCTATGCTAGTATCGATATCGCTTTAGGAGACGTCGATAAAGCTTGGGAAAAATTACAAGTAGCCATCCGTTCTGATTATGATGATATTCAAGGTGGAACGACCGCTGATGGTATTCATACTGGTGTTATGGGTGCAGTATTAACCGTTATTATGCGTGATTTTGCTGGTGTAAAATTCGTAGATGGTATATTGAACATTGATCCACGGCTACCAAGTAAGTGGCAAAGATTATCATTTACACAACAATATTGTGGTGTAAAGTATCGTCTGAATTTTGAAGATAATACGATAAAAATTAAAGCTGATCAGGGATGTGTCATAAAAGTGTGTGGCCACGAATGTCAGTTAGAAGCTAATAAAGAAGTTAGTTATTAAAAAAACATTCAGGAATTATTTTATTAATTTCTGGATGTTTTTATGTGGAATACATAATAATGGAAAAATTAAATACTTGTTGTTAAAGTGAAGTTACTCAAGGAGGTATTTTTTAATGAAAGTACTTATTATTGGCGCCCATGGTAAAGTAGGGCGTTTGTTGATTGATGAACTTCAAAACAAGCAGATTGATTTTGCTGCAGGATTACGTAGTGAGGAACAAATTAAGGCTTATCAAGCAGAAAATATTCCAACACAATACATTGATTTGACTGCACCGATAGCTGAAATAAAGAACTCAATTGAAGCCTCTGGAGCTGATACATTAGTTTTCACAGCAGGTGCCGGTGGTGCTGGTTATGATTTGACTATGGAAATTGACTTAGATGGTGCCATTAAGACAATGGATATCGCCCAAACATTAGGTATTAAGCGCTACATTATGGTTAGTGCTGTTTATAGTGATGATCGTAGCAAGTGGGAAGCTTCAGGAATCAGACCATACTATATTGCTAAGCACTATGCTGATAAGTATCTTCGCAGCACAAACTTGGATTACACAATTGTACATCCGGGAATGTTGACGAATGATGATGCTATAGGAAAAATCAATATTCAAAGCAATTATGAAGGTGGTAGTGTTCCAAGAGCTGATGTAGCTAAGGTTATTGCCCAAGCTTTGGAGACACCTTCTACAATTAAGAAGGATATTAACTTTGTCACTGGTGATGAAGACATTGTTAAAGCTGTAAGATAAATAAGAAACTGAATGTCATTAGAGGCATTCAGTTTTTTTGTTTAAAAAGTATTAACCTCATGAGATACTGGAATTAGAACTAAAAAATTGGGATGTAGATTGTCCTCTCTGAGGTGAGAAAATATGATGAAATCGAAATTTTTTAGAATATGTATAGCCATTATTGTTACTTTTTCAGTTTCTTGGATAGTATCGATCATTTGGCCTTCAGGATTTTCTTTTGACAGTAACACCGTCAAAACGTTACTGATAGTGAATATTTGTTTTGCTTTAGGAGTATTAATATCGAAGTGTCAGAAAGAATAAAAATAAGGTTCAGAAATCAATTAAGATTTCTGAACCTTATTTTTATGTCCTTAGGCAAGTAAAGTTTCTGGGACAGTAGTAGTTTTCTTTTCAAGACGACGTGAAATATTCTTTCTGAGTTGTTCATTTTCAAAAACAACTTGATCGTAGTTATTTTTGGCTAAGTAGCGGGCAACTTGTTTAGAGAAATAATTAGCTTTGACAACGTCCTGTTTATTGGAACGTTTCATAAAAGTACTGAAAAAATTATTCATCATTGAATTGAGAACATTAGTGAAGAAGGGGATTCTGATCTGTTTAGTATTAGCAGTGTACCAAACCTTTTGATTATCGAGTGTGATGATAAGTTCGTTACCACCGACATAGGGAATCTTCTTGGTATTCATGGCTACGACAGCAATTTTTTTTGGCATATGCAAGACTCCTTAGCAAGTTTAATTATTAGCATAATATCATGATAAAAAATATATTAATAAAAAACGATTTTTCTGCTTACAGATATAATGTTCAAAACCTTGTTAGGTCAAGTATAACGAAGTACATAGACAATTTGTAGCGTTTATTTAATACTTCTTAATTGACAACGTTTACATTACATTTTATCGATTTTTTGATCAAGATTATCTAACCAAAATGACAATAAATGAACCTTAAAAAATTCACTTTCTACAATAAAAATTGATACTTTTGTAGTTTAATTTAGGAAAGATACTTGACGTATTATTTAGAAACCGCTATCATGGTTCCTGTAAACGATGTGTGTTACTGATTCGATCAGGCATAAACCTACTAATATTGTGCATATTTTAGTGTGCAATTAGTGGGTATTTTTTTTAGGGGGTAAGTCATTGAAATTTGTAAGAAATTATAATAATAATGCAGCCCTTGTAGTTGATGACCATCATGTTGAATGGGTAGTTGTTGGAAAAGGCATCGGATTTGGCAAGAAAACGGGTGATTTGGTGGACGCATCAAAAATCACTCAACGTTTCAAGTCGGAGAATACAGCAAACATTGATAATTTAGGGGAATATGATAAATCTATCATTGATGTAACTTCTGATATAGTTAACGATGTCGAATCTTTTTTAAAGGTTAAATTTAATGATTATCAATATTTAATTTTGGCTGATCACATCAATTTTGCTTACGAACGGGCAAAAGAGCACATTGAGTTTACGGATAGAGCAGTTAATTGGGAAGTAAAAAAGTTATTTCCTAAAGAATATCAAGCATCATTAAGGGCAATTAAAATCATCAATAAGGATTTGAAAGTTAATTTTGCTAAGGATGAATTAGTTTTCTTGACGTATCATTTTGTTAATTTGGAGAATGAAAAAGAATCCCTTCAGGACACGATCCAAGTTTCCAAGATAATTTCCGATATCATCAATATTATTCAAATCAGTTACCATAAGACTTTGGATGATGAATCATTCAGCTATAGTCGTTTGGTTTCACATTTGAGATATTTTTTAATTAAGAAAATCAAATCCAATAAGCCTGCTGGTGAACAATTGGACCCTAGTTTATTGAAATTAATGATTGCTAAATATCCTCAAGAGAATCAAACTGTTCAAAAGATTTCTACATTTTTACGAAATACTAAAGGATGGGCATTGTCGTCAAATGATCAAATGTATTTGATCTTACATGTTTGGCGAGTAACCCATCGAGAAAATTAAATACTAGCGTGTTACTGTTTGGCAGGCATTAGCTCAAGAAAATTACATTACTATTGGTGAATAGTGGTGTGATCTCTTGAGCTTTTTTATTTGCCTGATACCTGATAAAGGAGAAATTATTATGAAAGACTATGATAGTTTAGCTAAAAAAATTGTTAAATTAGTCGGTGGCAAAGATAACGTTAAAAGCGTTGTTCATTGTGCCACAAGATTACGTTTCAAATTAAAAGATGAAAAAAAGGCTAATACTGAAGAATTAAAAGATACTGAAGGGGTCGTAACTGTTGTTCAAAGTGGTGGCCAATATCAAGTTGTTATTGGTAATGAAGTCGCTGACGTTTACGATCACGTTGTTAAAGTGGGTGGTTTCCCAGATGGTGGAACTGTTCCTGATGACTATGGTGAAGATGATGAAAAAACTAGTTTACTAGATAAATTTATTGATTTGATTTCTGGAATTTTTGCCCCAGCACTAGGCTGTTTGGCTGCAACTGGTATGATCAAAGGCTTGGCAACTATTCTAGTAACAACGGGAGCCGTAACTAAGACTTCTGGTACATACGTTATACTTTACGCAATTGGGGATGCTTTCTTCTACTTCCTACCAATTATTTTAGGATTGTCGGCTGCTAAGAAATTCGGCGTTGATCAATTCATCGGATTATCAATTGGTGCAGCGTTAGTTTATCCAACAATCGTTGCTTTGAATCCGACTGCTGTAACTGGAAAACCATTATTCACTTTGTTTGCTGGTTCAGCGTTATCTTCACCAATTCACATTACCTTCTTGAAGATTCCAGTAATTATGATGAACTATACTTCATCAGTTATTCCTATCATTGTGGCGATGTGGATTGCCTCTAAGGTTGAACGATACTTAAAGAAAGTCATTCCAAGTGTTGTTAAAACCTTCCTAGTTCCATTCTTTACTTTATTAGTTGTTGTCCCATTAACACTTTTGGTTGTAGGACCAATTACATCATGGATCAGTGATGGATTAGCTGCTGGTGCTTCAGCTCTTTACAACTTAAGTCCAATTATTACAGGTGCCGTTATTGGTGGTTTGTGGCAAGTTCTTGTTATTTTCGGTTTACACTGGGGACTTGTTCCATTGGCAATGTTAAATATTCAAAATCTTCATTATGATCCAATTCTTGTTTTAACTGGTGCCGCATCTTTTGCTCAAATTGGTGCCGTTCTAGCAGTTATCATGAAAGTTAAGAGTAAGAAAGTTCAAGGCCTTGGTTGGTCAGCCTTCTTATCCGGTATTTTTGGAATTACAGAACCAGCTATTTATGGTATTACTTTACCTCGTAAAAAAGTTTTCGCAATGAGTTGTGTTGGTGCTGGTATCGGTGGTGCCTTAATGGGATTATTCGGTACTAAGGCTTACATGGTCGGAGGACTTGGTGTCTTCTTATTCCCTAGTTACATTGGTGCTAGTGGTATGGATATGTCAGTTTACGGCGCTCTTATTTCATGGGTTGTTGCTTTTGCTGTTGCGCTTGGACTTTCACTAGTCTTTGGTTTCAGTAAAGAAGATATTAAGAACGAAAATGCAGTTGAGGAACCAACTTCAAATAATGCAGAACCACAATTAGCCACAGCTATGGCTAGTTCAGCAACAGCTACAACAACTGCTGCTCCAGAAACAGTTGAAAAAGAAGCAGTTACACCAGAAACAATTATCAGTCCTGTTAAAGGTTCAACCGTTCCATTGAGTGACGTTAAAGATGAAGTCTTTGCTTCAGAAGCACTTGGTAAAGGAGTTGCCATACTTCCTGATGAAGGAAAAGTTTATTCACCAGTTGACGGGACAATTACAGTTGTCTTCCCAACAAAACATGCTATTGGTATTAATTCTAAAGATGGCGCTGAATTGTTGATTCATATTGGTATGGATACAGTTCAACTAGAAGGTAAAGGTTTCACTAGTCACGTTGAACAAGGCCAAGAAGTCCATCAAGGTGAGCTATTAATGGAATTTGATGTTGACGGAATTACCAGTCAGGATTATGACGTTACAACGCCAGTCATTGTTACTAACTCAAAGAATTATAACAATGTTAGTGTGTTAGCAGATGGTCATGTTGAACCTGGTGACAGTATTATTGATTTAAAATAAGCTTTAATTTTTATGTCAGAAAGCGTTAACATATAAATATAACGAAATTGAAGGAGTAGAGACTATGACAGAATTTCCAAAGAACTTTTTATGGGGTGGAGCTACTGCCGCCAATCAATATGAAGGTGCCTGGGATGTTGATGGCAAGGGAGCAAGTACAGCTGACCTTTTGCTAGGTGGAACTTATGAGAAGCCACGTGTATTTACTAAAGATTTGCAACCTGATGGCTATTATCCATCACACGAAGGGAGCGATTTCTATCATCACTATAAAGAAGATATCAAGCTATTAGCTGGTATGGGCTACAAGACTTACCGTATGTCAGTTGCTTGGACAAGAATTTTCCCTAATGGTGATGACGCTGAACCTAACCAAAAAGGTTTGGATTTCTATCGTAATGTTTTCGAAGAATGTCGCAAATATGGAATTGAACCATTAGTTACGATTTCACATTACGAAATGCCTTATCATTTAACAGAAGCTTATGGTGGCTGGGACAACCGTAAAGTTATCGATTTCTATGTTAAATATGCCAAGACTTTATTTACAGAATACAAAGATTTAGTTCACTACTGGTTAACATTTAACGAAATCAATATTGGTATGATGTTTGGTGGCTACATGTCATTAGGACTACCAGTTAAAGATGGTGCCGCTCCATTCAACGGTGAAATGACTGATGAAGATATTCAAAACAATCTTCAAGGTTTACATCACCAATTCGTTGCCAGTGCTTTAGCAGTTAAAATTGGTCACAAGATCAATGCTAAAAACATGATTGGTTGTATGATTGCTGGTAATGTTAACTATCCATTGACATCAAACCCTGATGATATTTTGAAAGCTCAACATGCTAACGAAATTAACAACTACTATTGTGGTGACGTTCAGGTTCGTGGTGCATATCCACACTTTGCACAACGTTTCTGGGATGAACACAATGTTAAATTGAACATCACAGCTGAAGATGCTGAAGTTCTTAAAGAAGGAACTGTTGATTACTACACATTCAGTTACTACTCATCAAATGCTTTGACATCAGATCCAAGTAAAGCCGAAGCCGCAGGTAACTTCTCAACTGGTGTTAAGAACCCTTACCTTAAGTACAGCGAATGGGGCTGGGCAATGGATCCTAAAGGACTCCGTTGGTATCTAAATGATGTTTATGGACGTTATGGAATCCCTGTTATGGTCGTTGAAAATGGCTTAGGTGCTCGTGATACTGTTGAAAAAGATGGATCAATCAATGATGATTATCGTATTGAATATCTACAAGGCCATATCGAACAAATGAAAGAAGCCATCAAAGATGGTGTTGATTTGATTGGATACACTCCTTGGGGCTGTATTGATTTAGTATCAGCAGGTACTGGTCAAATGGAAAAACGTTATGGTTTCGTTTATGTTAATCGTGACGATAATCAAGAAGGAGATTTCAGCCGTACACCTAAGAAGAGTTACTACTGGTACAAGAAAGTTATCGAATCAAATGGTGAAGATTTGAAAAATTAATAAGCGTCTTAATTGCGTAACGAGGGATTTGCTTTCATAATTGACTTAGAAGTTCAAAAAGAGGTAGTCGTTATGAAAGATAAGGTTCCCAAAGTTACTTTAAGAATTTCGATATTAGTTTTAGTATTGATAACAATTTTGTTGCTGATCATGAGACAGCCACATGCTATTTTGGCAATGTTCGCTGTGATAGTACTATCAATTGTTTATTTGATTGGTATGGAAAAAAATCATGAAGATTTTATGCAACATCATAAACGCGAGGAAAAATTCAAATAATAATATGAAATTAAAAGGGAGACACTTTTCTGTAAATGTGTCTCCCTTTTACTGTTATAACTGCTATTCTAGAGGTGTAGATTCATATAAAATATCAGGGAGATATGTTTTTATGAAAAAATATAGAATGGTAGCTTTAGCTGGAATATTGCTATCAACCACAATTTTGGGAGCTAATACTTCAGTTATTAAGGCAACAACCAAATCAAAAGAAATTCATGTCAAAAATGAGTTAACACAAGCAACTAATACTTCATCTGATGCGGCAGTAGTTGGTAAACAAAAATTTTCCGATTTGAAGGATGGCCAAACATTAAAGATTTCACCAATCTTTCAAGAGGATGTAGATAATAGCCGTGCAGGGTATGCAACTCTGTTACAAAATAAACTGGGAATTGTTGATGATAAAGGAAATTCATTGACGATGACAATTGAGCAGCGTGACAAGCAAACAAATTTTGCTACAAAGGTTAGTTATAAAGATGGTAAGCAAACTAAGGCCATTAACTTAGAATATAATTATTTCAAACCCGAATTGAGTTCAGAACGACAGGATCCAATGAATTATAAAGGGGACAGTCTACCAAGCAATTTTATGGATGCAATTACTAGTGGAAAGAATTTAAATAATGCTGGTACTAACGTGCCCAAATCATCACACAATAGAACTGATTTAAATGGACATAAGGACGATGTTGAAACTGAAATAACCCATATGAGTTCCGATATAGATACTAAAGGTGGAGAGATTGAATTTACTCCTACTGATGTAACTTATGGTGTAAAAGGGGATTCTTTAATTCGACACGTAAAGATTTTTCAAGAGCCGGATTGGAATCAATTAGCTAATCGAACTTTACAGTTGAATGATAAAGATGGTTTGAGTAAACCAGTTACGATTACTGATTCTAACGGTAATAAGTACTCTGTTACTATGAACTCCGATGCGATTAATATTACTGAACCTGGTCAATATAAAGTGACATATGAAGCTACCGGTATTGATGATAGTGGAAAACCAGTTATTGATGAGGGAAGTCACGTTGTTGGTAATAATATTGTTTATACAAAACGAGATCAATTAATAACTGTTTCTGGTGATAAGACACAAGTAAATTACAATCTTATTATTAAGGATAAGAAGACCGGTAATGTTATTGATACTCAATCTGGACAAGCAGTGGATGGCTCGACTGTGACGATTGATACGTCTAAGCTTCCTAGTGGTTATACATTAAGTGACGCTCAAAAGACCTTCAAAGTAGATGCTAAGAATCCATCTAAGACTATTGAAATTTCTAAGAATGTTAATTATAACGTTAAATATTTAGACAAGGATACTAATCAACAAGTAGGTAAAAATGTAACTGGTGTAGGTAACGAAGGCAGTTCAATTGTTTTGCAGGCACCGAGTGGATATGATTTTGCGGATACTTCGGATATGATATTGACCTTAGACAGTCAGGCATCTCAAAAGACTATTTATTTAATGAAAAAGGCAGCTCCTAGTATTCCAGTTGAAAGATTGAATTATACGATTCAATATAAGGATTCAGCTACTAGTGAAGTAGTTGATAAGACGACAGGACAGGGTAATTTAGGAGATTATATCAACGTTGAAGTACCCAATGGTTATAGTTTAGCCGATCTGTCCTCACATGGCTTTTTGCTCAATAAAGAGAATATGACTTTTACCAGTTATGTAACTAAGGCTAATACATCTTATAGTATTTCTTACATTGATGAGTCCACTAACAAAGAAGTAGGAACTCAGACAGGTAGGGGAGCCGACGGTGCAAATCTCAATTTGAAAGTGCCAACGGGTTACGCTTTGGTCAACGCTAACGATGCTATTTATCAGATTAATAGTGGCAATAAGAATGTTAAAATTTCCGTGAAAAAAGTAGCTGACAGTGATGATTTAGGATTGGTTTCAACTTATCCTGATGGTGGTTCCGTCCAAGTTTATGATATTAATGGAAAAGCTGTAAATGTTGAATTAGGCCAAGCAAGTGATTGGGTAACTGATCAATTAAAAACCATTAATGGAGTTGAATACTATCGAGTTGCAACTGATAAATACATTAGGAAAGATAGGGCTTATAAGTATGTACCATTTAGTGATGTAGTTACAACTTCGAAAGAAACACCGGTATATGATTGTAAAGGCAAGGTAAGTACTGAAAAGGTGTTAGCTAAGGATACACCTTGGTACACCGATCGAATTGCTAAGATAAATGGAACTAAAATGTATCGGGTAGCTACTAATATGTGGGTTAAAGCCAGTGAAGTACATTTGGAACATTAGAAAAAAACTCAATCCGTTTTTGGATTGAGTTTTTTACTTCCAATTAATTTTAGAAAATACTCTTCGACCCAGGACTTCACGCATGAACATGAAGAGAGGCCAAGCTGTTAAGAAGATAGCAACGAAGAGGTATGTGTACTGTAATGTCAAAATACTCTGTAATCCGAATGCTTTATTTCCAAAGATAAAGGTAATAATGAATAAAACAAACGAAATACCAATCATAACTTGTTTTCTGACTATCAACGGATTACTGATGGAAATCAAAGCACAGTAACCGATAATACCGATGGTGAAAACGCAAAGAGTTGAAGTTGTCGCAAAATTATAATTAAAGTGTCGACCTAAAATTGAGATTGCTACGATAAAGATGATATTGCAGATAGCTGACGGTAAGGCAATTTCCATAACGTTTCGCATGAAACGTCCAGCTGGTGGCGTATAGTTTGGTTCCAAAGCTAAAATGAATGTTGGAATACCAACTGTTAAAGCGTTGATTGGTGTTAATTGAGATGGTTGGAAAGGATAGCCTGTTCCTAAAATAATGAAGAAGATCGACAAAACAACGGAGTAAATTGTTTTGATTAGGAATAAGGAAGCCACTCTTTCAACATTATTGATAACACGTCGACCTTCATTGAGCATGAAAATCATTGAATCAAAGTTACGATTTAAAAGGACGAAATCGGCTGAGGCTTCGGCAGCATCACTTTCACCAGCAATAGCGATACTACAGTCAGATTGGCGCATGGCTAGAACATCGTTAACACCATCTCCAGTCATACCAACAGTTAGACCATTATCTTGCATAGCCTTGATTAAATCGGCTTTTTGACTAGGACGAACTCGACCAAAGACTTTATATTTTTTGACTAATTCATGGTAGTCTTGGTCATCTGTAACGCTGCTCATATCAATATAACTATCGCCAGTAGCGATACCGGCTTGTGCAGCAACATTAGCGACTGTAACTGGATTATCTCCAGAAATAATTTTTAAATCGATTCCTTGATTCTTTAGATATGAAAAAGTAGAAGGAGCCTGCGGTCTAACTTCATCGGAAATCAATAATAAGCCTAGAAGAGTTTGTTGAGAATCTTCTTTAAGAATGGCAATGACACGGAAACCTTTTTCGGCTGCATGCTCAATTGTTTGAGTTACCTCGGAAGCAGGATTCTTGATAATAAATTCAGGGGCACCCATAATGTAACGAACGTTTTCTTCATCTATAAACCCAGAATATTTGGTTTCAGATGAGAACGGAATAACTTTTTGAACCTCAGTTTGAAAAGCTTCAGCATTTAAATTTTTAATAGCTAAAGCAGTGGCATTAGTTTCTTGGGTAACGTCGACGATTTCAGTAGCGATAGCTTGAACTTTTTTGACATCTAGATTGTCATAAGTAAGTGTCTTTTTAACAGTTAACTTACCAGTGGTGATTGTACCAGTTTTATCAAGGCACAAAGTATCAACTCGAGCTAAAGTTTCAATTGCACTCAACGAACGAACCAGAATGTTACGTTTGGATAGATTATAAGAACCAGTAGCTAAAGCCACAGCAGTCAATAGAACCAAACCTTCTGGAATCATTCCGATAACGGAAGCGGAAGTACCCAAAATTGATTGAGCTACGTCTCCATTCTTTAAGAATGAGCGGAAAAATAAAAGAAGTCCAATTGGAATGATAGTGTATGTTAAAATCTTAATGATATTATTAATTATTTTCATTAAAACGCTAACAGATCTTTTTTCCTTACCAACAGCGGATGACAATTTAGAGACAAAACTTTCATGACCAACTTGAGTCAGTTGAATTTTAGCTTGTCCAGCGATGGCAAAACTACCCGAGAAGACTTCATTGTCAATTTGTTTGGTGATGGTATCGGATTCACCGGTAATACTGGATTCATTGATTTGTAGGCCATTAGAATAACGAACGATTCCGTCAGCGGGAATTGTATCACCACGTTTAACCATAACGATGTCGTCTTCGACTAATTGGTCAATTGGAATTTCTTGTTTACGTTTATCACGGATAACGGTAAAGTTTTGAGTATTGACCAGACTAATTTTATCGACGGTGATTTTAGCTCTAATTTCCTGATAACTTCCGATAATAATGTTAGCAAGTACGGGTCCTAAGAAGAACAAGTTCCGATATGAACCAGTCCAGAAGATTAGGATGGCGATGATCAGGTTTAAGAGATTGAATAATGTGAATAAGTTATCGGCCAAAATTTTTGGGATTGGTCGAGATAATTTTTTGATTTGGACATTTGTCAGCCCTTTTTGAACTTGAGTAGCGACTTGCTGACTCGTTAGTCCATCTTCGAGGCTGGTATATGTTTTCGGCTTTTTTATTTTTGCCATACTCTACCTACGACTGTTAGTTATTTTTAATTGAATGCTATATAATCTTTACATAACTTAAATTTAACATAAAAGGATGAATTTAATTTGAACAATTTATTTTTTGATTTGGACGGAACCATTATTAATTCTGAAACAGGAATTATGAAAAGTTTGAGATATATGTACCAACATACCTTGGGATATATTCCTCATGATGATGCGACTTTGCATACTTTCATTGGACCAACTATAGGTGCCTCACTTCAAAAATACGATCATTTAGCACCAGATGATCCGTTGATTAATCAAAGTATAGACGCCTTTAGGGAATATTATCAAGATGAAGGTTGGATGGAGTACACTGTTTATGATGGCGTTTTGGAGATGCTTCAAGAATTAAAGGAAGCCGACAAGCAATTATTTATAGCCACGTCTAAGCCAGAAATTTTTGCCAAAAGAATTATTGACCAATTAAATATGAAAGAATATGTCAGACACGTTTTTGGTGCAGCTGAAGATGAGTCAGTTCGTTCATTAAAAGAAGATGTTATTTCTTATGGAATTGACAAAACTTCTGTTGAATTAGATACAAAGAATCTTGTTATGGTTGGGGATCGTAGCAGTGATATTGTAGGGGCACATAAAAACAATTTGAAGGCTATTGGTGTTACATATGGTTTTGGTGACTATGACGAATTAAAAGCCGCTAACTCTGAATGGATCGTCAACAAGCCTCAAGAAGTTGTTAATCTAGCTATGGAGAAATAATTATGAGCAAGTCATTGTCTTACAATAGACACGGTTTTACATTAATTTTGTTATCAATTTGTTTGATGGTAATCGTCTTTTTGGGAATCACTCTGTCTACGGTTTTAAATAGTAATTACGTGAAAAAAGTGGTCAGTAGCGAGGCAAATGTAACTTTGATCAAGAATTATACTAATCAAAGATTGGGAAGATTGGTCAACAGTTACTCCATTTCGACTAATTTATCATCTGTTAACTTAACTAATAAAGATGTCAAAAAGATAATTAATACCTCCGTGGATGAGGTGTATAGCGATGACTCGCAATTAACTATCGGTAGCGCCATACTAGCGACCATCAGCACTAAGTTAAAAGCTGAGGCCCAAAATTATGGTTTAAATATCGATAATGAAATTGATACAGTTATTAAAAGTAATGAAGATTTGATGAACCAAATTGTGGATAATGATTTAGGACCGATTGAAACGGTGATTGTTAAAATTCAAACTATTAAAAAATTAATTAAGATAGTCATGGTTGCGGCAGCTGGAATTTTTATTTTATTAGCAATCAGGTTACGTTCTAAAGTTGGTTCTAATATGTTGTTCTTCCACCATTTGGGAACGGTTGGTATCTGTACTTCGATTCTGTTGGCTATCGTATTGGGGTGTGTCTACTATCCACTGCAAGATATTATTGTAAGCAATATCGACTACAATGTTAGGGATGTATTATACAATGTCCTCAATGGGATATTCCTGAGTTACATAACAATTATATTTATGGTATTTATCGTCAGTCTGATCGATTGGGGTAGTACGATGAAATATAAGTATTGAGGTCGATAATGAAAATTGAAGTAAGCAATGAGGCTCAAACTAAATTACAAAAATATATTGATGCAGGTAAAAAACTGCTTTTGGATCTGGACGATGGTTTCGGTCGTTTTTCAGATGAGGGAACTTGTGCACTTTTAACGAAGTTCCGAATCATCATAGTTGATCCAACAGAGGACTTGTCTGATTACACAGTTCATCTCGACAGTGCTTTGGGGACGATTTATTTTAAAGATAGTGCAAAAGATTTCTTGGATGATTATATGAAATTGAAGGTTGACCCTAAGACACAACTGTTGATCTTTAGTAATTCTAGAGAAATAATTGATAAAAGTGTTAACATTATCAACCATTAAAATTGAATAGAAAATATCTTGAGGGAGTTTGGAGACGTATGTCTTCAGACTTCCTTTTTTACTTTAGGCAGAAATTATGAAAAAAACTTTTGAACAACACAAAATGCTTTTCATTTGGTTATTATTTCTTGTTATGAGCGTCATCATTATTTATATAACTGATTTAGCTAACGGTCATATTTGGTCTTATTTGGATGTTGATACTGACGGAAGATTTCATGTGTTGAGAATTGAAGGACTATATCAAGCTTTAAAGCATGGTCAATTCTTTCCAACTGTGAATATGTCATTTATGAATGGTTTCGGTTATATTGCCAATATCTTTTATGCTGACCTTTGGCTTTATCCAGCGGCCATTTTAAGATTGATTGGTCTGACAACAGCACAGGCTTTCGTGACATATTATGTCATACTGAACTTTGTTACCTTTTTGATAGCTTTTTATACTTATCGTTACGTTAGTCATAACGATACTAAAAGCTTATTATTTAGCTTTATCTACACTTTGAGTGCTTATCGGATTTTTGATATGGTACGTAGATTTGATGTAGGTGAGACACTGACATTAACTTTTCTGCCAATTGTAATTCTGGGAGTCTATGAGCTTTTTTATGCTGATGCTGATAAGTGGAAGTTCTTGGCTTTGGGAATGACAATGGTCATTTATGCCCATGCACTATCACCAATATTGATTGGAATCTTCATATTTTTCGTGATTTTATTTAGAATCAAAACTTTGATTAAAGAACCTCAACGGATTGTGAAATTGATTTATGCGGGGTTAACTGCTGCAGTATTGAGTCTGGCCTATTTCTTACCGATGTTTGAACAGTTGCATCAGACAAAATTTAAATTGACTTCACCACTAGTCGACGTTGCTCAGAGGAGTAATTCGTTTAAAGATATTTTGACTTGGAGTTTTACGAATAATCTTTATCAAGAGGGAATCGGGCTAGTCTGTATCGTCGTTGCTTTAACTATTCCATTTGTCATTTGGAAAGAAAAGAATTCAGCAGTACGTGACTTTGCAATCATTGGTGAAATATTTTTAGTGATGACGACAAATTTCTTTCCTTGGAAAATTTTGGAAAATACTCCATTGAAGATAATTCAGTTTCCTTGGCGGTTAAATATGTTGATTACGATTCTATTCAGTACATTTTTAGTTGCTGATCCGTTACATTTATTTGAAAAAAGAAAATGGCAATTCGTTTTCGTTGGACTGGTAGTTTTACTTACTTTGGTTTCGGAAGCAAATCTAATCAGAAGTTATCCTAATGAATATGATACTTATACTTCTTTTAATCATTTAGATTCTTACAGTATCGGTAGCGGTGAAGAATATTTACCTAAAGAAACCAGTTTAACTGAATTGCGTTTAACACCTCACGTTCCTGTGATTAAGGATGGTACTGTAAAAATTACCGAGTTCGCACAGGAGGGATCACAATTAAAATTTAATTTTACCAACGCTAAAGAGGCTAAGATTAGCTTGCCAATTATCGGTTATTACGGTTATTCATCTAAAAAGTCACTTGGCAATGTGTCAGCCTTGAAAATGAATTTGAGGACGGGCTTAGGTCAAGTGACTCTAAATGGTCAAGGGGTTGTTAGGGTTGAATATGTTCAAACATGGATTCAAAAATGTAGTAGAATTGTTTCGATATCTAGTTTATTGATCTTATTTGTTACTTTTTATTTTAGAAAAAAAGAATGAAAAAATAAGTATCTTTTACAAGAGGCTAGTTAGTATAATAAACGTATTGTGTTTATTACTAAGAAAGGTATTTTCGTTATGCAATTAACATTTTTGAATAAAAAGAATTGGAAAAAAGTTGCAATCATCGTATTTACAATTGCACTTTTCCTACTGGTCAGCATTTTGGCCGTTTATCAAGCACAGATTTTTCAAGGCAAGATTTGGTCATTTTTAGGAACGAGTGATGATCGATTCCACAATATGAGAATTGAAGGATTATATCATTCATTGCTGCGCCACCAGTACTTCCCATTTATCAATATGTCGTTCATGAATGGTTTCGGCTACATTGTTAATATTTTTTATTCTGACTTTCTACTTTATCCAGCTGCATTCTTACGTTTAATGGGTTATTCAAGTGCTCAAGCAATTGTCGGATTAAATATTCTATTAACATTCTTGACGATGGGCGTATCTTTCCTTTGTTTCTATAAGATCAAGAAAGAATATTGGAGTAGTCTGGTTTTCAGTTTCGTGTATACATTATCGACATATCGAATGTATGATGTTCTATATCGTCATGATTTGGGTGAAGTGGGAGCATTCATTTTCTTACCGATAGCATTATTAGGTATTTATGAAATTTTTTACGGTGAACATAAAAATTGGTTGTATCTAACTTTTGGTATGACTGGAATTATTTATTCACATGCAATTACACCAATATTGATGGCTATTTTAATTGTTGCGGTAGCGCTTTGCCAAATTGGTGAATTGAAGAAAACACCAACTCGTTTACTTTCTCTTTGTTGGGCTACGATTTGTTCTTTGTTGTTAACGGCAGCCTATTTCTTACCAATGTTGGAGCAAGTAAAGCATACTAAATTTATTTTGACACAATCGAATTCTAATCTAGTTGCGGCTGCAGCTGATTTTTCCGATATGGCTCATTCAAGTTTAAATAATGCTTATAATCAATCTAATCCTGGGATTTTGATGTTTTTTGCGGCAATAATCGTGTTTATTTCCTTGAGTAAAATTGAGAATAAAGCTGTTCGTGATTTCTCATTGATTGGCGCAGTAATGTTGCTCTGCAGTACTAAATTGTTCCCTTGGGAGCTCTTGAATAAGACACCAATCAAGATGATTCAATTCCCATGGCGCTTTTATATGATTGCTTCATTATTGTTGGCAGTCTTTGTCGCCGCTGATCCGTTGGGAATATTTAAGAAGAGAACGATGAAGACTTTATTGATAGTACTCGTTATGTTGTTAGCAATCTCTTCGGAATATCGTTTGGTAAATGATTCGCCGCTTCAAAGAAATACTTATGAGGCCTATAGTAAGTCGGAACCTTATAGTATTGGAGCAGGTCAAGAGTATCTTCCTATAGGAACTAATTTGAGCAAACTACAAAGAAGTAAGCACAAACCTCAAGTAACTAAAGGAAAAGCTAAGATTACCAATTTTAAACAGTATGGCACACGTTTAAGCTTTAATTTCAAAAACGCTAAACATGCCAAAGTTGATTTGCCAATTATCGGTTATTACGGTTTCCAAAGCACGCAATCAAAGGGTAAAGTATCCAAGTTACGTGTAGATAAAACTAATAACAACTTGGCCCAAGTAACAGTCCACGGCAAAGGTAAGGTAGTAGTTGATTACTTTGAGACAACGACACAAAAGGTAGCTCGTCGTACTTCATTCTTATCATTACTAGTTATTATCGCAGTACTGTTTATTAATAAATTGAATTTAATCGACTTCAGTAAAATTGAAGGCTTGAAGAGTAATAAAGAAAAATAATATTCGGCAAATAACCAGTCAACTTTTTGTGGGCTGGTTATTTTTTGTTATCAAAAATGTATATTTGACAATTATGTAAGCGCATTATATTATTAGAACTAGATATTAATACGGAATGTTACCTAATAGACCTTTAGGGCATGACCGTACGCTTTTTCATTAAATGGAGAAAGTGTGCCGTCATCCCTAGAGGTCTTTTTTGCGTTCCATTGGAGGTTTAGTATGAATAAAATAAAAAATAATTTTCTTTGGGGTGGTGCGATTGCCGCAAATCAAGCTGAAGGAAGCTTTAATAGCGATAATAAGGGATTAAGTACAGCAGATATTCAGCCATATTTACCAAATGCACGTCCAACTGAGTTACATTTTAACGATTTGGATAGAGAACATTTTAATGAATATAAAAATGGTAATTATCATTATCCAAAAAGAAGTGGAGTTCATTTTTTTGAGAGATACAAAGAATATATTGATAAATTGGCAGAGATGCACATAGAGACATTGAGATTGTCTATAGCTTGGACTAGAATTTTTCCAAACGGAGATGAAGAAGAACCTAATGAAAAAGGACTAATTTATTATGACCATCTATTTGAGTATATGAAGGAGAAAGGGATTGAACCAATAGTAACAATATCTCATTATGAAATGCCTTTACATTTAGTTGAAAAATATAATGGATGGTCGGAAAGAAAGACTATTACTTTTTTTGCAAAATATAGTGAAATAGTATTAAGAAGATATCAAAAATTAGTTAAATATTGGATAGTTATGAATCAAATAAACTTGTTTGATAGAGAGGGCTTCGCATCGCTAGGGATTATTGATGAAAAGGATGGTAAATATCAAAGACAACAATATATAGCTTTACATAATCAATTTGTTGCTTCAGCTAAAGTGAAGAAAATAGCGAAAGGGATTAATCCAAAGTTAAAAATTGGGGTGATGCTTGCTGACAATTTAACAGTACCTTATTCATGTGATCCTAAAGATGTGAATGCAAGTTTTGAGTATAATCGAATGCAATATTTCTTTAGCGATGTGTTATTGCGAGGATATTATCCTCAGTATGCATTAAACTATTTCAAAGATAATGGTATTTCAATCGATATTACAGATGGGGATAAAGAAATACTAAAGGAAAACACCGCTGATTTCCTAGCCGTTTCGTATTACTGGTCACATACAGTTAAAGGAGATAGTGGTGATGGAAAACCAGTAATCGTAGATAATCCTAGTCTTAAAAAGAATGACTGGGGTTGGTCTATTAATGCAAATGGTTTGTACATATGTATGTCCAATTATTGGGACAGATACAGAGTTCCAATGATGATTGCGGAGAATGGATTAGGATTTAATGATGAGTTAACAGTAGATCAAAAAGTACATGACGATTATAGAATTGATTATCACAAACAACATATTGAAGCAATGATTAGAGCAATTAAAGATGGAGCAGATATTTTTGCTTATTGTTCATGGGCACCGTTTGATATTGTTAGCGCAGGTACAGCGGAAATGAAAAAGAGATATGGTTTTATATATGTCAATTACGATGATGAGGGTAATGGAAATGGTGCGCTCATCCCAAAGGATAGTTTCTATTGGTATAGGGATGTGATTGATTCTAATGGATCAATGATAAACTAAGTATTATCGATCAGAAAGGGGACATAAAGATGCGGATAAAGAAAACATTTAATAATAATGCTTTGTTGGCAACATCAAAAGGGCAAGAATTTATTGTTTTGGGTAGTGGTATTGCTTTTCAGAAACATTTAGGGGATGAAGTAGACCAAGCCAAAGTTGAAAAAATTTTTACCGCATCTAAGTTCTCACACTTTAATGGATTTTTGGATTTAGTTAATGCAATTCCGGAAGTCTATTTCAATATTTCTGCAGAAATAATGCTTGTGGCTGAGAAGAAAATGAATACTAAATTTGATTCTTCTGTGCTTATTGCATTAATCGACCATATTCATTTTGCCGTTAAACGTCAGGAAAAAGGGATTACAATCCAGAATAATCTTTTATGGGAAATTGAAAAAATATATCCTAATGAATTCGAAATTGGAATAAAAGCAATTGAAATCATTAAAAGGGAAACAGAAGTACTTTTACCTAGAGATGAGGCAGGATTTATTGGATTGAAATTTGTCGAAGGTGGTTCGGATAGACAGACCAATGTAAACGAGAATTTAAAAATTACAAAAGATATTGTCGATATAATTCAATATAAAGTTGGAAAAACAATTAATAGTGAATCAATTAGTTATAGAAGATTAATAACTCATTTAAATTTCTTATTAGTAAGGATTTATGATTTGGATAAATCGGCGGGTAATAGTGACGACAATATTGAATTGTTAACTACGATATCTTCAACATATCCAGATGCTTTTGAAATAGCGAAGAAAGTTCAGTTATATATTCAAAAGCAGTTAAAAGTCACAGTATCAGCAAATGAGTTAACCTTTTTAACTATACATATTCAAAGAGTAATGAAAGAGAATATTTAATATTAGAGGGAATAAACATGGATTATACAAATTTGGCTACTAATATTATTAAAGATGTTGGTGGAAAAGAAAATATTAATGATGTTTGGCATTGTGCAACAAGGTTGAGGTTCAAGCTTTCAGATGAATCTAAGGCTGATACTAATCATATTGAATCATTAAACGGAGTAATCACAGTTGTGAAAAGTGCGGGACAATATCAGATTGTAATTGGTAACACTGTAGGAGATGTATTCGATACTCTGAGTGATCAATTAAATTTGAATTCCAAAAGTAAGAAAAAAACTGAAGAAAAAAAAGAAAAGATTAACCCGATAAATTCATTGATGAGTTTTGTTTCTGCTGTTTTTACACCATTTCTAGGTGCATTGGCTGGGGCAGGTATTCTAAAGGGCCTTCTTACACTTGCAACAACAATGAATTGGTTGTCAGCTAATAGTGGGGCATATAAATTATGGTATGCAGCAAGTGATTCTATCTTTTACTTTTTACCATTATTTCTGGCATTTACAGCAGCCCAAAGATTAAAAGTGAACAAGTTTGTTGCAGTAAGTTTGGCCGGAGCAATGATTTATCCCAATTTAGCTACGGCCGCAACAAAAGGAGTAACCTTAGGATTCTTTGGATTGCCTGTAATACCGGTAACATATACCGCTTCGGTATTTCCCATTTTGTTAATTGTATGGGGATTATCTTATTTAGAGCCTTTATTGGATCGGATTTTTCCAGAATCAGTGAGAAATGTTTTAACTCCATTAGTTATACTAATAGTAATGTTACCATTATCAATGGTAGTTATTGGACCGGTTGGTTCTAGCATTAGTCAAATATTAGCAACTTTACTTTCAGTAATGTATAACTTTTCTCCAATGATAGCGGGTGCAATTTTAGGAGCATTACATCAAACAATTGTAATATTTGGTGTTCATTGGGCACTAATTACATTGATGATTAACAATGTTGCTAATCAAGGTTATGATCAGTGGCTTCCAATCATATGTGGGGCTGTATTATCTCAGGCCGGAGCCGCTTTAGGAGTGTTTTTAAAAACAAAGAATTCAAAGATGAAAACATTAGCCGGATCGGCCTTCATTACAGGACTTTTTGGAATTACAGAACCAGCTATCTATGGTGTGACGTTGAAATTAAAAAGACCGTTTTATTGTGCAATGATTGCATCTGGTATTGGTGGAGCAGTTATAGGGGCAGCACAGGTCCATGCATCAACGTTTACTTTCCCTAGTTTATTAGCAATACCAACGTATTTGGGTAAAGGGTTTGTATCCGAGATTATAGGATTGTTAATTTCATTCTTCGGAGCTGTTGTACTAACTTATATATTTGGAGTTAAAAATGATGATTCTCAAAAAGAAGAGAATGTAGAAAAGGATAAAGATATAATTGTTGATCAACCCGTTCAAGGAAATCTGATTTCACTTAGTGAAGTTCATGATCCCGTATTCTCAAGTGAAGCTATGGGTAAAGGAATAGCAATTGAACCAACGAATGGTAATTTGGTATCTCCAGTTAATGGAAAGATAAGTGCAGTATTTCCTACAGGACATGCAATTGGAATAACGAGTGAAGAAGGTACAGAGTTACTGTTACATATTGGTATTGATACAGTTAAATTACAGGGAAAATTCTTTAAGACACTAGTGGAACAAGGACAAAAGGTTGTTACTGGTGAGAGCCTTATTAAATTTGATTTAGAAAGTATCAAAAAAGAAGGATATGATTCTACCGTTATGATGATTGTGACAAATAGTAATAATTATGATTTTATTGAGACTAAATTAGAAAATTCAAAACAAGAGTTTCCCTTGGTAATTACTAAAAAGAAAAATCTAAACGGTAAAGAAATTAATAATAATGTAACAATTCCTTTGAATGGCTAATAATAAACATTTTTAGATAGAGAATAACCGGTCAATGTTCAGTTGACCGGTTTTTTTGTTGTTATGGAAGAATATTAATTCTATAATTATAGAAATTTTACAAATGGGGGGAAGCTAATGGATTATACAAAGTTTAATTCTAAAATTATTGACCAATGGGTCGAAGAAGGTTGGGAATGGGGCAAACCTATTTCACACGAAGAATATGTTAAGGCTCAAAAGGGTGAATTTAGAATGGTTTTGACACCTAATCGAGAAATTCCCCGTGATTGGTTCCCAGAATCGTTGATTGGTAAAAAGGTTTTAGGTTTAGCTTCGGGCGGTGGACAACAAATGCCAATATTAGCTGCTTTGGGTGCCGACTGTACAGTCTTTGATTATTCGCAAAAACAATTAGATGCTGAAGAAACAGTTGCTAAACGTGAAGGATATGATATAGAAATTATTCGTGGTGATATGACTAAGCTTTTGCCATTTGCCAATGATAGTTTTGATTTGATTATTCAACCAGTTGCTAATTGTTACATTGAAGATGTTCAACATGTTTGGGAAGAAAGTCATCGTATTTTGAAAAAGGGTGGTCGCCTATTGGTAGGTATGGATAATGGTATCAACTATATCTTTGATAAAACGGAAACCAAGCTCTATCATGCCTTACCCTACAATCCTTTACAGGATGATAAAATTAAAGAGGAATTTCCTTTAGAAGAAGATGGAGTTCAATTTTCACATACATTGGATGAACAGTTGCGTGGTCAAATTAAGGCTGGTTTTCAAATTGTTGATTTATATGAAGATACTAATAGTGAAGGTAAACTTCATGATTTCAATATTCCGACATTTTGGGCTAGCTATTCTGTGAAAAAATAAAATACATTTCATTTTATTCAAAAAAATAGCCAGTAACTCATAATCGAGTTACTGGCTATTTGTCTAGTTTCAATCTTTTAAATCATCAACATCTGTAAGTGATGCTAAATTATCTTGTTTAGTAACGGCTGTTTTATCAACTGAAACTTTAAACCAGTTAACGAATCCGTGATCGAATTCAGCAACCTTAAACTTAAAGTTATCCATCTCGAACTCAAAATCCTTTTGAATGTTAGGATACTTTTCAATGATATAACCACCAACAGTGATGATATCAGAATCTTGGAATTCAGGAATATCGGACTTGAAGTAACGTTCGAAATCGTAAAGTGTTGTTTTACCAGAAACATTGTAAGAACCATCAGGATTCTTAACGATATATTCATCGGAAACATCATCGATTTCATCTTTAACAGTACCAAACAATTCTTCGTAGATATCTTTATCAGTAACGATACCACTTGTTCCACCGTACTCATCAACGACGATAACGATAGGTGTTTGTTTCTTGATCATCTTAGATAAGATATCTTGGATAGGCATTGTTTCAGGAACGGTATTAACAGATCTTAGAATACGACTGATGCCAACATTACCGTCGACTTGATTTTGGCGGACAATATCGTAGGCATATACATAACCTAAAACTTTATCCTTATCATTGTCGGCAACAACAGGGAATCTTGAGAAACCTTGTTGTAAGTAATCCTTGATAACGTCTTTAACTTTATCGGTAATGTCGACAACGTAAAGACTAGTTCTATCAACCATAATGTCTTTAGCAACTTTATCATTTAGCTCGAAAGCACGTTGCATGAAGATAACATCGTCAGGCTCCATATCGCCACCCTTAATAGATGACTTAGAAAGTCTGAGAATTTCTGATTGAGAGAAAACTTCATTTTCAGAATCAGCTGGTTTCATTCCCATCAAGCGAACGATACCTGAAGCAGACACGTTTAATAACCAAACGAATGGATAAACGGCAATGTGGAAGAATCTCAACGGTGTAACGACAAGCATTAACATCGTCATTGGCATATCGATTGAAATGTTCTTAGGAACAATTTCTGTCAAAACAACTTCAAGATATGTTAGTAAAAGCACACCAACAATGGAACTAACAGCATGTAAACCGCTACTACCACCGGCAGAAATATGGGCGACACCCAATACTTCTACTAATAGGTATTCAATTGTACTTTCACCGATCCAACCTAAGATGATACCAGCGATACTAGTACCAACCTGTGTTGTTGATAAATACTCATTGAGGTTGTTGACCATCATAAGAGCACGTTTTAATTTTTTGGTATTACCATTACCCTTTGAAATTGCATCTTCTAGTTGACTGGATCTGGTTTGTACCAAAGCAAACTCAGCAGCAACAAAGAAGAAAGCAAAAATGAAAGTAAGTAAAATGATAATGAAATTTGTTGTAATTGTAGAACTTGACAATATATGATTTCCCCTTCTGTTCTTGTAAGATGAATTATACACCAAAGAAAAACCGACTGTGTCGGCTAAGAGTAAATATTTTATTAATACATCTTTAGTATATCCAATTTGAAGGTTAAAATATAGCAAGGATGATTTTAATTTAGACTACATCGATTTTGTAGTTGAACTTCACAATTATTATTTTTATAATGAAGAGAATGAAACAACCTTGGGGGAATCCTTTTGACTAAAGTAAAAAGCAACAATTTATTAACTCCTGCACAAGCTGCTAAAGATTTAGGGATAAGTGTAGCTACACTGCGTAAATATTCTTTGATCGTTGAACGCACGACTGAGAATAGTAAATATTTTGAACGTAATAGTCAAAATAATCGTTTGTATACGCAAAAAAACATCGAAGATTTTAGAGAAATGGTTAAGTTGAGCCATGGACCTAAAATGACTCTGGAAACGTCCGCAATGCAAATTTATCCAACTTCTGAAGTGAAAAAGGATAAAGTTGAGGATGGACAACAAGAAGCAAAGGTTAAGGAATTACAAGTAACCGTTGCTAAATTAGAGTCTGAAAATAAGAAACGTGAGCTTACAATCAAAGAATTGCAAGGCGAACTTAATGACGCTCAAAAAGCTAAGGAAGAACTACAGGTTGAACTAGATACCTTGAAGCAACAAGCAGAGGAAAAGGTTCAAAGTACGGATTCTAGTGCTGATGGCAATAATAATGAAGAGATCAAAGAACGCGTAAACGAAAAGGTTAATAATGATAAAAAAGGTCACTGGTGGAACAAGTTCATGGGCTAGGCAGCCAATTAAGTCTATGATATCAACCTTTTAAGCAATCGGGTCGTACCAAAATGTTGTTTTTGGTGCGGCTTTTTTATGTATAATTAATCCTTGTGATAACAATTTAGGAGGATTAATTTTGAAATTAGCAATGATTGGGTTAGGCAAGATGGGAATCAATTTGACTGAGAATTTGATTCGTAATGGAAACGAGGTAGTTGCGTTCGATTTAAACGACGCTGCCAGAAATGATGCCTCAACACTAGGTGCACAAGTAGAACAAACCTTGGAAGACGCTGTTAAACAATTACAAGCTCCACGTATCGTATGGGTAATGTTACCAGCAGGGAATCCTACAAATGAAACAATTGATAAGCTTAGCGAAATTCTTGATCCCAATGATATTGTGATTGATGGTGGCAATTCATTTTTCGAGAATTCATTGAAACATAACCAAATCTTGAAAGATAAACAAATTAAATTCTTTGACGTCGGTACTTCAGGCGGTATGAGTGGTGCTAATCGTGATGGTAACTTCATGATTGGTGGCGACGATGAAAAAACTTTTGAATATATCGAACCAATTTTCAAAGGAATTGCTCAAACAGACGGATACTTGTATACTGGAAAGGCCGGTAGTGGTCATTATCTAAAGATGGTTCACAATGGTATCGAATATGGAATGATGCAAGCAATTGCTGAAGGGTTCGATGTTTTGGCACACAGTCAATTTGATTATGATAATGAAGCTGTTGCTAAAGTTTGGGAACACGGATCAGTTATTCGTGGTTGGTTGATGGAATTGACACAATCAGCATTTTCAAAAGATCCTAATTTGAATGAAATAAAAGGGGTAATGCACTCCTCTGGTGAAGGTAAGTGGACTTTGGAAGAAGCCTTGAAATTACAAGTACCAACACCAGTTATTGCAGCATCGTTGATGATGCGTTACCGTTCTTTGGAAGATGATACCTTTACCGGTAAAGTCGTGGCTGCCTTGAGAAATGAATTTGGTGGACATGATGTCGATAAAAAATAATAATTAAGGAAGCTTGCCGTTGACAAGCTTTTTTTGTTCTTGAGGGTGATTTTTTATGGTGAAGGAAAAAGGTAAAGTGTTTTTGCTTCTCTTAATTGGAGCATTTATCGGTAGTAATCTTCGTTATGCCGAGAGTTTAATTTTTAAAACGAGTGACGGTTTTCCTCTGGGTACGTTAATAGCAAATTTGAGTGGGGCTTTGCTATTACCATTTTTGATTCATTATTTACAGGATCGTTACAACTTGTCCTCACAAGTAGTTTTGACCTTAAGTACAGGTCTATTAGGTTCTTATACAACTTTTTCAACATTTACGGCTGATACTTATCGATTGTATGAGAACGGTCAATGGCAATCCCTACTGATATATTTAACGTTTACACTTGTCGGTGGCTTCTTATTAGCTCTATTAGGTAACTATTGGGCAGCTGGTCAGGCATTTAACGACTATGTAAGGAGTAGACGCAAATGAACTTTTTAATTGTAGGTTTTGGTGCTGCTATTGGTGCCTTTATAAGAAATGAATTAACTTTATTGCAATCCAAGATTCCGGTTGATTTTCCCGTTATAACCTTACTGATTAATATCTTTGGTGCCTTGTTGTTGGGAATATTCACTGCAAAAATTCATAATGGTGCGATATTATTACTACTAGGTACTGGATTTTGTGGTGGTTTTACAACTTTTGGTACCTTCAGTATGGAGTTAAGTCAGTTGTGTTTCCAACACCGTTTGTGGAGATGTCTGTTATACTTTGTTTTAACTTATATTTTCGGTATTTTAGGATTTATCGTTGGAATTCATATTTAGGAGAAATCAAATGCAAATGAAAGAACACGTATGGAATGAAAGTTTTCATCCAGGAATTATTTCTTCCACAAAATTATATTTTCAAGATTTATTTGTAGGTGCTAAAAGAATGAGTCGTAAGGATTTTTGGTGGGGCTTTTTAGGAATGACTATTGTGGCCGGAATCATTATGGGAATTTTAGCTTTTGTAATTACAAAAATGCCAATAACTGATTTCTATTGGAGTTCAATTGTCGGTGTAGCGTTGGCGATAACATTCGGATATTATATGATTTCTATTTTCACAGCCGTTATTAGAAGATTGCATGATAGAAAGATGCATGGCTGGTGGGTATTGTTACCAATAATTCCATTTTTAGGCGATATAGCGTTACTAGTATTGTTATGTTTGTCACAAAAAGATTTGGGAAATTCCTGGCCCAAAAATATTTAACTTGCTTTCAACATAAAAATCAATTCTAATTGGAATTGATTTTTTTTTGTTGCATAATTGTAAAGTAAAAGCGGGAGGACAATTATGTGTGGACGTTATATGTTTCAACCAGATCAGAATCCTGAAATAAAACGAATTTATCAGTTGGCGATCGATGCTGGGTACAATCCTAAGGTTGGTGAAGTTTTTCCAACTGATGAAACGGCGTTGATTATTGCTGGAGAAAAAATGGTAAGAGTCGTCGGCATGAAATGGGGTTTCCCAGGTTTTAAAACGGGACAATCAATTATCAATGCTCGTTCAGAAACGGTTCAACAGAAGCAGATGTTTGCGGACTCTTTTAAAAAACGGCGTTGCGTTTATCCGACAACTGGTTTCTTTGAGTGGAATAAGACAAAACAGAAATATAAATTTAATTTCAGTAATGACCCCGAAACACTTTTCATTGCAGGTTGTTACAATTATTTTGATGGTGTGGCGCAGAGTATTCTTTTTACCACCCAACCGAATGAATCGATGGTCAAAATTCACGATCGAATGCCATTGATCTTAACTAAAAATCAAATTAATGCCTGGATATATAACGATGATTTTGCGCAAAAATTTTTAGATAGTGCGATGCCTCAGTTAATATCGAGAGCAGAAGAATAGGTGCTTTTAATGAATAATAAGATTCAAAAGTTTAATAACAGTGATGAATATTTCCAATGTCCCATTTGTGGTGAAAAATTGGATTTAGTGGGAAATAGTCTGATTTGTGATCAGAATCATACCTTCGATATTTCCAAAAAAGGTTTTGTCGATTTCGTATTAAATAGTAAGCAACAGAAAAATTATGATTTGGAATCATTTGAGAATCGTCACTTGGTTTTGGAACACGGAATGTACGATCATATCGCTGATAAAATTGTTAAATTGGTTCAGAATCTTAATATTCAAAGTACACTCGATGTCGGTTGTGGTGAAGGCTATTATTCAAAGAAGATTGCTGAGTTAGAGAATAAGGATGTCTTTGCTTTTGATATTTCAAAAGACTCAATTCAATTGGCAGCTAAGGGGCCTAATACGCCGGTGGAATGGTTTGTTGGTGATTTAGCTCATTTGCCAATACAAGCTCAAAAAATTGATGGAATCATTGATATCTTTTCTCCTGCCAACTATGGCGAGTTCAGTAGAATTTTAAAACCAGCAGGGTACGTTTTGAAAGTTATTCCTAATGAATATCACGTTCAGGAATTACGTCAGCAAGCTAAGGATCAGTTGAAACAAGAGAAATACTCCAATCAGAAGGTTTTAGATTACTTTGAGGAACATTGTACGTTAGTGGATCAAATTGACGCTACAAAGACGTATAACGTCTCTGGGGAAGAACGAAATGCCTTTATCAATATGACACCGTTATTGTTCAACGTTGATAATAGTTTGATAGATTGGAATCAGGTAAAGCAAATAACAGTTGGATCAACAATTTTAGTTGGACAAATTAAATAAGATAAATATGCTTATATTTCCGTCTTCCAAAAAATTGGGAATGCATTGGAACGCTATGGACACGACTTGAGGCTAATAATTTTACACTTTGTGTAAAATTATGGATCTCCAAGATCGGTCTCATTGTAAGTGGCAAGCCACTAACAATGATTTCATAGTTGAATGCATTCCCAATTTTTTTCCAGACTAAAAAGTATTTTGACTGTCCTGTTTAAGAAGAATTATTTGATCTAATATCCTCTATGTCTAAAAATTTTAAAGTGATTTAATCCAATCCAAATTCCAATGAAAACCAAAATAACCAGTAACTCAAAATCGAGTTACTGGCTATTTGCTTGTTAGATTTTATTTACTGTGTGGTGCTTTGGGATGCAAGATTGATTCCTTATATGGTACGGTCTTGTCGCGTCCAAGGTACATCGTATAATATGGTGGAATATTATTTACGTAGTGTAATAGTTCTTGAGTCACAGCAGGGAGTTGATCCGGAGTTAATTGTGGCAACATATCAGGTGTAATCTTACCCTTGATACCGTTGAAACGTTTAACTCTTTCTAGCAAGTATCTGATGTCGTATCTTGAAGGGTTAACTTCAAGAACATCTTTATCAACATCAAGTAGTTCATAGACGCTTTCTAGACCAGTTCTAACTGAAGTTTCAACGGTGAAGACAACATCGTCATCAACTTCAACGAATTGACCTAAGAAGGCTAGGTTAGTACAGCCATCAGGAACCACTTTAGGACGATCGCCTAATTTACGTGGCATGAATTGACTAGTTGCGTAAGGCATCATAGCTGTTGACATGTAAGTATGTTTTAGAACTTCGTCTTTGATGTCCAACATACCTAGATGATAAAGAAGTTCAGTCATGATTTCGTCACCGGTACAATCCCACATGCGTTTCTTGATGTAATTACCGACGTTTTCGCCGTAGAGACCATAGCCCCAACCAACTTCTTCATCGTCAGCTTGGTAAGGGAAGAATGGTTTGTGGTGAATTTCAAATGACATGTCCCAATTTGAATCTTTGAAAGTCATTAAACCACCAGTACCGGCTTTGCTTCCGGATAACTCTTCAATACGTCTGAAGAATTCAGGATAGCCTTTGACAGTTGGGAAGAAGGAAATCCACTTTGTTTGGTCGATCTGACCTAAGAATTTATCGGGATGTCCAAATTTATCATCCTTCTTGGCTAGATTCTTCCAAATAGTGAAAGTACCCATATCTTCAGTATCAGTATTTGTTTTGGCAACAGTATTATTATCACCGAAGCAACTATTTTCACTGATAGAACCGCTAGTAACGAAGACTAAGTCTTTGTTGCTTACGGGAATAGTGACATCTTGGCCGTTTTGATGAGCAAGAATTGCTTGAACAGTATCATTCTTTGTATCAAGAGTTAGGTCGTAAACAGAGAAATTATTTACAAAGTGAACTCCATGATCAATCAACCATCTTTCAATAGGTAAAATAATTGCGTCATATTCGTTATATTTAGTATGAATGAAACCTTCAAGATATTCGTGACGGTTGATGAAAGTAAATCTTTGCCAATAACGACGACATTCGATGGCACTGTGATAGTGTTTGAAGGCTAGTTGACTGTGGAAGCAAGTCCAGAAATTAGTCTTGAAGAAATCTTTATCGAAGAATTCATCGATTCGTTTATCAGCTAATTCTTCTTCAGTTGAAGAAACAATTTTAACCATAGCGGTAACGTAACGTTGAGGCATCTTGTAATTATGATATTGTCCGTCAATTTCTCCTTGGTTAACGATAACTCTGGCTTCAGTATGAATTGGTTCATCACGGTTAAAATCAACGACATCATCAAGAACAGTTCTGCCTTCATTTTCAAGTGAAGGAATCTTGCCGCAGAGATACCAGAGACATTCCATATAAGGTTCTAGTTCACGTTCGGCACGGCAAAGGTAACCTTCATTACCTTTAGTACCGTCCATAGAACCACCCATAACAGGCTTTTTCTCGTAAATGGTAATGTTACGAGCTGGCATTTTAGCGTCATCAATTAAGAATGCTGCTGTTGCCAATCCGGCGATTCCTCCACCAATGATATTAGATTTGCGGTCATCAATACCGGCTGGTTTATGAGGATGATACATTGTTTTATAAATGTTCATTGTTGTTGCCTTCTTTCGAAAATGTCAAAGGAACTTCGTCCTTGCATTCAAGATAAAATAAACTCCGGGAATGAACAATTGACAAAAAAATAGAAGTGTAAATATTATTTACACTTCCCAATATCTGTAAACTTATTTAGCGTATTTATTCAAAGCTTTTTTAAAATCACCATGAATCAGGACACCAATCTGCTCAACGATTTCTTCAGGATCATCTTTCATATCATCACGAATCCATTCAAAAATTATGGCGATGAAGGCAAGACTATAGAAATGAGCAATAAAATCCTTATGGTTTTGTGAAACGGACATACCTTCAGCCTGTTTTTCGACAATTTGAATGATATATCCGTAAAGGACATCATAGATATATTTTTCCATCAAATCACGATAAATCGAATGGTAAACATTTTGAGCAATGGTTTTGTTCTCTTTGATCTTGATCATGATATTGCAAAAACCTTCTTGCCAATTATCGTAATCAGAAGCTTTGTCCAGATATTTTTTAGCATTTTGACAGGCAGAGTATTCCACCAGTGCATAAATATCGGAGAAATGGTTATAAAAAGTTTGTCTGGTTAAACCACATTCAGAGACAATGTCTTTGACAGTGATTTTATCAACTGATTTGCTTTCTAAAAGATTATTGAGTGAATCAATTAAGACATCTTCGGTACTAATTTGCATGAAATACATCCCCAACTGAATTAATAATATTAATTATATGATTTTTTAATTGTAAAAAGTAGCTGAGTAGTTGGCACTAATGATTGAAAGTTTACAAAAATTGTCTACAGACAAAATCGAACGTATGTTTTACAATGTTAAATAGTAATTTGAGGAGGTAGTCTATGGCGACCAAAATTGGAATTCGACAGTTAGTTGAGTTCGTACTACGTAGTGGTGATTTAATGGAAAATAAAAATAGTCAAAATACGGCTCAAAACGGTTCCCGAATTCACCGTAGACTACAAAAAACACGTTCGAGAAATGCTGACTATGAAAGTGAATTTTATTTAAAGACGGAAGTAACTATGAATGATACTGAGTATGTCATTTCAGGACGTGCTGATGGTATTACGACAACTGATAAGAGTATTTTAATTGAAGAAATCAAAACATCAGATCAACTATTTGATGAATTGAGCGACAATACTTTGGAACTATATTGGGGTCAGGTTAAAGTTTATGGCTACATTATTTTGAAAGAACATCCAGAGTTAGAACATGTTAATTTACGATTGACTTATTTTCAAGTCAGCACCGAGACAATTACGAGTGATGACAAGACTTTTGAGCGTGACGAATTAAATGAATTTTTTCAAAATTTAATAGATGAATACGAATATTGGCTAGTCTTACGAGCTAAATTACGTAAAACCCGTAATCAATCGATTCAACAAATGCCTTTCCCATTTGATAGGTTCCGTGCTGGTCAACATGAATTAGCAGCGGCCGTTTATAAAACTGTTTATTATCAAAAGCGTCTCTTTGTTGAAGCACCAACTGGCACAGGTAAAACAATCTCTACTTTATTTCCAGCTATTAAATCGATGGGAGAAGAAAAGATCCAACGATTGTTTTATTTAACGGCCAAGCAGAGTACTAGACGAGTTGCCGAAGAAACAATAGCTTTGATGTCCAAAAAAGGACTTCAATTGAAGAGTATTACCTTAACTGCCAAAGACAAAATACGTTTTAAGGAACAAGATGTACCACCGGAAAAGGATCCATATATGATTGGTTACTATGACCGATTAAAACCAGCTCTAGCCGATTTATTAACCAACGAAGATGCAATTACCCGTGAGGTTGTGGAAAAGTATGCTAGAAAGCACACAGTTGACCCATTCGAGTTTTCACTGGATGCCTCGTTATTTTGTGATGTCATTATTTGTGATTACAATTATTTATTCGATCCGTTAGTCTATCTACAACGTTTCTTTATCGAAAAGGACACAGATAATTTCTTCCTAATTGATGAAGCCCATAATTTGGTCAGTCGTTCACGTTCAATGTATTCAGCGGAGGTAAGTGATTTTAAGATTTCTTCATTATTGAGAGTGGCTAAAAAGATTGAAACCAAAACCAGTAAGGATTTTCAAAAGCAGTTAAAAAAAGTCCGACGTGTTTTCAATCAAATCAAGAAACAATTACAAACGGATGATTTGGAAGAAAAAATAACTTCAGATGCCCCAGATGAATTGTTAAAAGTTCTAGGTAAGTTTGATGACTTTATGGGTGAATGGATGCAAGATCAGAAACCATCTGATTTTTTAGATAGTGCTAAGGATTATTTCTTTGATTGTCTGACCTTTGTCAAAATTGGAGCGTTGTATAACGATACTTATAAGACACGTATTGTAATTGAAAATAAACATCTTGTCGTTAAACAATTGTGCCTTGACCCAAGTCATTTTATTGATCAATCGTTGGATCTTGGATTGGGAGCAGTGTTGTTCTCCGCCACATTATCACCAATGGACTACTATCAAAGTGTTTTAGGTGGAAGTGATAACAGTTTGGCCTATCAGTTGCCATCACCGTTTCCGATAGATCATCAAGCTATTTTGATAACGCAGTATATTCAGACGACTTATCGACAACGAGAATTCAATCAAGAGAGGATTGTCGAGAGCTTGAAAACTTTAGTCGATAGTAAAAAAGGTAATTATTTATTCTTCTTTCCTTCATATGGGTATTTAGAACAGGTGAAGACTAGTTTTGAAAAAAGTTATCCACATGTTAATACAATTGCCCAGACATCAGAGATGGATAGTATAACTCGACAAGAATTTTTGGATCAATTCGATAATGCCACGGAGGAAACTTTGGTTGGTTTTTGTGTTTTAGGTGGTATTTTCTCTGAAGGAATTGATTTAAGAGGCGATAAATTAATCGGTGTTGCCATCGTCAGTGTCGGTTTACCAGGATTAAGTGCTGAGAATAATTTGATTAGAGATTACTATGATAATAAAAATGGACATGGATTTGAGTATGCATATCAGATGCCAGGGATGAATAATGTTTTACAGGCCGCGGGGCGTTTGATCAGAAGTAGCCATGATAAAGGGATTGTTTTATTGGTAGATCAAAGATTTGGCGGTATGCGCTACACTAGATTTTTTCCACAGCATTGGCAAAATTATCATCGTATTTCATCGTTGCAACAATTAACAGGTACAGTGGATAACTTTTGGAAGGAACAAGATGAAAACTAAGTTAACTAAGGATTTAGAGAGTACGCTTTATCAATATTGTAAAGAACAGGGCTCATACGTTGTTGAAGAAGTTTCGATGCCAGATGATAAAGGTATCGTTGATACTTTGAGTTATCAACAATTGCGGGATGGTCAGATTGAGTGGCGTTGCTATGAATTGAAAGTAACGAAATCTGATTTTCACTCCAAGGCTAAATTGTCTTTTATCGGTAATTACAATTATTTCGTTTTGCCTCAGAAACTATTCGAAGAAGTGGCTGATGAAATTCCCAGTCACATTGGAGTTTTGATCTATCGGGCCTTTGATAAAAAAGCCATGGAAGCTTCGCCTCAGACTCTAGTGGCACCAGGATTCTTGACGGTTGCTAAGAAGGCTCAATTCCAAGAACTACAAGTTGATGAAAAACAACTGACAAGCCATTTTGTGGCCTCATTATTTAGAGAAGTCGATAAGGCTAAGAAAGTGGAGAAGGGATTGCAGTTATATTCTGAGGATAGGCTCTATAAGGAATTGAAGAAACGTCAAAAAGCCGGTTATGATGTCTATAATCCTGATAACAATCTTTATGATCGCTTTATTGAAGAAATACAGAATGATGCTGTAACGGCGTTACAAGATGAACTTGACGCAAGAAATGCGGAATATCAAGAATTGAAATTTCAACTACAAAAATTACAGCAACCGAATTTGGAGGATAAAATATGACCTATTATCCTTATTTTCGTGGTCGAATGTACGATCTACTTGCTTTGAAGGAATTATGTGAAGAGGGTTGGTTTAATTCACAGATTGTTCCAATAATTGAACCGGTTCGTGATTCTAAAGAGCTACAGAAGACAGTCCAAACCTTTATCGATAAAAAACAGTCATTCAGTGTAATTGCTAATCCACAGGTCAGCGTATATGGTTTGAATGATACGAAACTTTATCCACTGCCAGATGTGTACAACTTAGATTTTTATGTGCCGAGTGCAATTTTGGCAGCAGACTTTCGAAGTGACTTCATTGAAACTTTACCCCAGCAAAAATCAATCTTGATTGTTAATAATTATGAGCTGTTTAAAGTTTATCGTGATACTACCGTTTTAAAAAAGGTGGATAAAGTGTTAATTCCCAATGTTGCAAGAATGCATAAGATTATTGGAGCCAAGGCTGCTAGTTTAACTGATCCATTTACTTTTCATCATCATGTGGAGGACTACGATCAATTGGATGATGAATTTTTTGAAGGTCCAGACTGGTATCAACAGGTAGACGGATTCAAGGGCTTCGGTGATTATTCAATGCTAGGTCATATCTATTTTGATAAAGGTATGCCATCACGAGCAATTGCAATTCATATTATCTATGTGACGACGGATGGAAGTTTACGCGTGCATCATTTTGTATCTGACAGTAATGAGTCTATGCGTGGACAAAAGCAAAAATTCTTTGAGGCCATGAATAAATTGGAACCTTGGGTCCATAAAAATATTAATGGGCTTAATTTGACCCCTGCACTAGAAACACTATTAGAATATGGTCATGGAGATAAGTTTCCTGGTCTAGGTGTCATAAAAAAACTTTCAATTAAGCATCATTTGGAATTGATGAGTCGTTTATCTGAATATACTAAAAAATCCAGTAGCTCAATTTGAGTTACTGGATTTGTATTTTGATTTATTTTACCACCAAAGTTTGATAAGTCCTTGAGTACCGTCATTACCCAAATCCTTATCATCAACTAGTGTCTCGTATAATTTCTTAGCCTGCTTAGTAGCAGGAAGGTCAAGTTTCATTTTCTCACTTTCATCGAGTGCAATTCTTAAATCTTTAAGGAAATGTTTGGAATAAAATCCTGGTTTAAAATCGCCATTCAAAATACGGGGTCCATAGTTTTCCAAACTCCAATTGTCACCACTGCCGCCTTCAACGGTTTTCAAAACTGATTGCAGATCGAGACCAGCTGCCTTGGCATAAACAAACATTTCTGTTAGACCGGTCATAGTACCGGCAATCATGATTTGGTTAGCCATTTTAGCATGTTGACCAGCACCGTAAGGTCCGAAGTGGTGATTAGCTTTACCGATAATTTCAAAAATAGGAAGAAGTGTTTGGTAAGCTTCTTTAGAACCACCGACCATAATAGTTAATTTACCATCACGGGCACCAACGTCACCACCAGAGACAGGAGCATCTAAGGCTTGGACACCGATTGCTTCAGCTTTTTCACCAATTTTTTTAGCAAGTGTTGGTGTACTAGTTGTCATATCGACGATAATTTTACCAGCTGATAAACCAGCGAAGATACCGTTGTCTTTGAAGTAGACATCTTCAACATCTTGAGGGAAACCTACCATAGAAAAGATTATGTCGGCACTTTCAGCCACGTCTTTAGGATCAGCGTACCAGTTAGCACCTTGTTTAATTAGAGGTTCAGCTTTTGATTTTGTTCTTGTATAAATATCAACAGCATAGCCTGCTTTTAATAAATTGTTTATAACGCCACTACCCATGACGCCAGTACCAATGAAGCCAATTTTTTGCATTATTATATCCTCCAATCATTGCTTTAATTATAATATATACAAAAAAATTGTCAGTAATGATACATTTGAACTGTTTTATGTATGATGAGGTTTGCTATAATTCATATGATATGAATATATATTTACAGAAAAAGGAGGGGGATTTCATGAAATTTATTAGAGACTATTATAAAAGTATTTTTGCAGCTCTTTTCTATGGAATTACCTCGGCTCTAGGAATTCAGTTATTGCTACAGCCGGCAAAGCTTTATACCAGTGGTGTGACTGGTGCGGCACAGTTAATCGTTAACTTGCTCAATGAATTTGCACAAACAAGTACGCCAGTTTACTTCTGGTATGCCTTATTAAATTTACCATTAGTGATTTTGGCTTGGTTTAAGTTAGGTAAGAAATTTACGATTTTGTCGATTATTTCTATCGTTTCGGCATCGTTATTCATCTTAATTGTTCCATTGCATCCATTGACTAAAGACCCATTATTATCAGCTGTGTTTGGTGGTATTTTATCTGGATCAGGTATTGGACTTTGCTTCCGTTATGGATTTTCAACTGGTGGAACAGATATTATTGCTTTGATCGTGCAAAGAAGTACTGGTAGAACTGTTGGACAAGTCAGCTTTGCAGTTAATGCGATTATTATTACGATTGCTGGTTTTACGTTCGGCTGGGAACTAGCATTATATACAATCATTTCAATTTATATTACCAATATGGTAATTGACAAAATGTATATTCAACAACAAAAGATTACCGTTACAGTTTACACACATAAAATTGATCAGATTTCTCAAGAATTACTCAAATCACTCAATCGTGGTTTGACGCTGGATTATCACTTGAAGGGTGCTTATTCTGGTGAAGAAATTGGTTCTATCACAATGGTTCTAACGAAGTATCAATTATTCTTCGCAAAGAAAATTATTTTGGACGTTGATCCCAATGCATTTATTAATATCCAACCTACAATGTCTATTGCTGGTAAGTTCAACGACAATTAATACACTAAATCAAATTAGAAAATAAATTTAAGCATGAATTGATATCATAAATTTCCTCAAAGATAATATACTGAAACCAACGATTCATGAGGAGATTTTAGATTATGAAAACAATTATTTATACTCATCCGAATGCTAGTAGTTTCAATCATGAGATTCTAAATACATTGTCGAATTATTTTTGCCGAAATGATGAAGAATTTGAAGTGATTGACTTGTATGCGGACAAATTCAATCCAATTCTCTCTGCGGAAGGCTTGAAAACATACAGTCAAGGGCAAACTAGTGATGAACTGGTGAAAAAATATCAACGTCGGATAAATAATTCTAATGAACTGATTTTTATTTTTCCTATTTGGTGGCATAATGTACCAGCCATGTTAAAGGGATTTTTCGACCGTGTCATGTTGAATGGCTTTGCCTATGATGAAAGTAATGGTTGGAAGGGGTTATTAACGCAGATAGAGAAAGTCACAGTTGTAACTACTTCAACCACAACAAAGGATTATTTGATAAATAATTGTGGTGATCCAATTCAATCAGTTTTTATTAAGCGGACACTAGCCGATATTGGACTAAATCCTAAGAATACGACTTGGATTCACTTTGGTCAGGTTAATGTAACAACTGATGAGAATCGTCAAAAGTTTTTGATTAATTTAATTGAAGAATACGAAGATGCAAATTCATAAATTGAATTTGCACTTTTTTGTACCCAAACTACTATAATTTAATTTTAAAATTATGCTTAATTATTAAACTAAATAAAAATTAAAAAGTATAACGAATAAACTTTTTTAGAAATTAATGAATGATAAACCTAGATATTAACGGAATTTGGTTTAATATATTAATTATATTAAGGGATATTAATGAGGACGTTTTACTAATGCAAAAAAAAATTAACATATTGGGGATAGTGCAGTTTATATTCATTATTGCATCGGCCTTTTTGGTCGGTTTTATTTTGAATTACGCTCAAACGGGCGATATTGTCTTTTCCAAGCAAATTGTTTTTCAATCGAATCTAAATACTTACTTATTGACGGTGTTGATCTTGTTTTTCATCTATTTAGGTTTGTATGGTTTATGTAACCGCTTCTTCTATGCATCGGCCATCTTCTACGTGTTTTTTGCTATTTACGCAGTTGCTGATCGTTTAAAAGTTAATTATCGTTCAGAACCGATTTTACCTAGTGATTTGAGTCTTTTGAAGAATGTCAAAGGTCTCTTATCGATGGTTACGCCAAAGATAGTTATCTTCATGGTGATTCTATTAATAATCTTGATAGCAGCCGCTATCTTGTTAGAACACTTCTTAGGCAAGCATACGTTGCGTTTCAATTATATTGTCAGATTGATTTTTATTGCTTTAGCAGCTATCAGTATTGGTAGTTTCTATACAGCTAGTGACAATAATTCATTCACTTACAAAGTTCTAGCTAAGGCTGGTTATACTAACTATGCTTCTAACATCAACCAATCAGCTAACAGCAATGGACCAATGTTGACTTTCTTGGGTAACATGTATGTTGATGTAATGGATAAGCCTAAAGGCTATAGCAAGCAAAAGATGGAAAAACTAGTTAAAAAATATCAAGGTGTTGCGGACGATATTAACCAAGATCGTTCTAATAATAATTTGAGTAAGCAAACTTTGATCTTTGTTTTGAGTGAGAGTTTCTCGAATCCAAATCGAGTTCCTGGTGTGAAACTCAATCAAGATCCAATTCCTAACATTGAGAAAATCAAAGAGAATACCACTTCTGGTTTAATGATGAGTTCTGGCTATGGTGGGGGAACGGCCAACATGGAATACATGACTTTAACAGGTCTAGCCATGAACCAATTCTCGGATTCTTTGCAATCACCTTATACGCAGCTGGTTAATAAGCAAGAAAATCCAATCAACATTTCCAATAGTTTTAAGACGAGTGCTGCTATTCATCCATTCCATGGTAATTTCTATAATCGTAATTCAGTTTATAAGAATTTTGGAATTCAATCGTTTAGAAATCTTGATACTGCTAAAACAGAGCCTTTGAAGTATGCTGACACATTGCCAGAAATGGAATATGTCAGTGATGAGTCAGCTTATAAAGATACTTTGTGGCAGATTAATCAGGCTAAAGGTGGACAATTCATTAATTTAGTTACAATGCAAAACCACATGCCTTATACCAACAATTACACTAACAATCCCTTCAAGGCTAGTGGTTCTGGTGTTACTGATAGTTCACGTACACAAATCGAGAACTTTGCCAAAAGCATTAATACGACTGACAATTCAACTAAAGAATTTTTAGCAGAGTTGGATAAAGTAAATAAACCAATTACGGTTGTTTGGTATGGTGATCATTTACCAGGTATTTATGATGGCGTTGATATTTATAAATACAATGTTGAAGAACATCAAACAGACTACTTTGTTTACAGTAATAAGTATGCTAGAGATCATGGTGAGGGTACAACTAAGTTAGATGATGCTACCAAAGTAACTGATCCTAATGGATTCATTCCACTAGCTTTGGAACAAATGGATCAGAAGGTAACGCCTTACTATGCATTGTTAACAAAGGTTCAACAAGATGCTCCAGCTATGGCTAAGAGTATTGATGAAGGTACTAATAATTTGTATGTAAATCAAGATAGTAAGAGTGTTGATAAATTAACTAAGAAGCAACAAAAGATTATTGATGATTATCGAATGGTTCAGTATGATTTGACTGCTGGTAAGGGTTATTCTCGAAATGTTATTAATAAGTAGTTTTTAGAAAGGGGAAGCTTTTGGAGCTTCTCTTTTTTTGTTGGGGGGTTCTCTTTAGTAAGATAACCATGGTTCTATGCAATATAGTGGAAACGAGCTACGCAGGGGCAGTCTCCTGTGGTTTGCTACAGAACTGAAATCATCCGCAAGTTCAGCGGCTAATTCCAATTCTTAGGCAAATCCTCAGAGCCTGAGCGCCCCTGCTTTGCTCTCTATTGAAACGAGCTACGCAGGGGGAGTCTCCTGTGGTTTGCTACAGTACTGAAATTGCCCGTATAGTGCACGGTCGATTCCAGTACTTAGGCAAATCCTCGTGGGTTGAGCACCCTTGCTTCGCTCTCTTTTTTTTGACTGGAAACACTTTCATTCAAATAGACCCCAAAATCAGGAGTACACTTAGAATATTGACTTACAAAAATGGGGATGAAATTAAGTTTTGAATTTAAAGAGTTTCTTTTATATATTGATACCAACTTTTCTTTTCAGTTCTATGGAAATTGCCTTGAAGATTGCCGGTGGGCAATTTAATCCAATTGAATTGAACTTTGTCAGATTCTTGATTGGTGGTTTGGCTCTTTTGCCTTTCACTATGATGTACATTAGAAAGCACAGTGTCAGATTATCTAGATCTGATTTTGGACGTATTGCTCTAACTGGTTTTGTTATTGTGGTTTTGAGTATGACGTTGTATCAATTATCTATCGGGATGGCTACTGCTTCTGTTATCGCTATTATGTTGAGTGCTAATCCTATCTTTGGTTTGATTATTGGTTTCGTGTTCTTAAAAGAAAAATTATCTAGAACTAATGTCTTGGCTCTAGTTTTGACTTTGATCGGTCTTTTGATCATTATTAATCCATTCCACTTGAGTGGTGCTATGGGTATCATGTTAGGATTGCTTTCATCAATTCTTTTCGGTGTTTACGGTGTTATGTCACGTGTTAATGGTGGCAAAATTGGTTTAAATGGTCTTTCAATGACTTGCTTATCATTCTTATTTGGTTCAGCTGAATTGGGTGTTTTGATGGGTCTAAGTCACTTACCAATTGCTCAAAATATTCCAAATAACTATTCTGAATTTGTTAATATTCCTTTCTTCAAGGGAATTACTTTACAAACACTACCGTTGATTCTTTACATTTCTGTTTTGGTTACTGGTGTAGCTTTTGGATTGTACTTCCTTTCAATGGAAAAAGTTGGTATTCTTCAAGCTTCATTGATTTTCTTAGTCAAACCAGCTTTGGCTCCTGTTCTAGCATTGATTGTTTTAGGCGAGGCTATGAAGGTTAACACTATTATTGGTATTGTCGTTATCTTACTTGGTTCATTCGTTACTCTTATGGGTGAAAAGATTGCTTACAAGGTTATGGCTATTTTCAGACGTAATAATCCTGAAGCACACCAAGAAGTCGATGAATTGGCTAAGGTTAAAGAAGAACTTGAAAATGGTGAACTTGCTAAACGTGGACGTGCTACTGAAGAAGCAGTTCGTCAATCAATTGAAGAAAAACGTCAAGCACATGAATTACCATCTGAAAATTAAAATACTTATTTATTAAAAATAAGATTACGAATTAGACGTAATCTTATTTTTTTGGCATAATTGAGCTATTATAAAGGTAACGGTTTCAAAAATAGTGAGGTGAACGTATGACTGATTTAGTAAAGATTGGTAACACGGATGTAGTAAGTAAAAAATTAGGCTTGGGGACAAATAAAGTCGGTGGCCATAATATTTTTACTGGTTTAAAAGATGAAGACGGTTATGCGGTAGTTAAAGAAGCTATTGAAAGTGGAATCACTACTTTGGATACAGCCTACATGTACGGTTTAGGGCGTTCAGAGGAAATTATCGGTGATGTCATTCAAGATTATGACCGCAGTAAATTGGTTATCGCTACAAAGGCGGCTCAAGATTCTAGTAATAATAAAGTTGATAATAGTCCAGAATTCTTGAAGAAGTCTGTCGATGAAGCATTAAAACGATTAAAAACAGACTATATTGATATTTTTTATATTCATTTTCCAGATGAAAAGACACCTAAGGATCAAGCCGTAAGAGCTTTGAATGAACTCAAAAAGAGTGGCAAAATCAGAGCTATTGGTGTTTCTAATTTTTCATTGGATCAAATCAAAGAAGCCAATAAGGATGGTTACGTTGATATTGTTGAGGATAATTACAGCTTGTTACATCGTGATGCTGAAAAAGAATTATTCCCATATTTGAAGGAAAACAAAATTTCCTTTGTTCCATATTTCCCACTAGCGTCGGGCTTATTGACTGGGAAATATAGATTCAGCGACAGCGATAAGTTTAGTCAATACAGTCGTGAAAAATTTGGTGATATTATCACTTCATTGGAGATTGTGGAGAAGATTGCGGACAGATATGAAGCAACCGTCGCCCAAGTTATTTTAGCTTGGTACATGCAAAACCCTAATATTTCGATCGTAATTCCAGGAGCTAGAAAACCGGAACAAGTTGATCAAAACGTTAAGTCATTAGATATCAAACTGAGTGATAAAGATTATCACATGATTGACGAAGCTTTTATGGATGTTGAATAGCTTTGAATTAATTGAAAGAGGGATAAATTATGACTAAGAAAGCAGTTATTTTAGGAGCAAATGGATTTGCAGGTAAGGAGTTTGCCCAACAACTTTTGGAAGACGATTATACAGTTACAAGTATTTCTAGAACTGGAGAACCAGTTGGTAATGACTCATGGCACAGCAAGGTTGATTGGAAGATTGGGAATGCTTTATCTAAAGGATTTTGGACACAATATTTGAAAGATGCCGATGTTGTTATTGATACAATCGGTGAGTGGCATGAAGATCCTAACGAGAACCTTACTTTTGAAAAAGTTAACTATGAGAGTGCTTTGAATATCGCCGATGCCGCAGAAGAAAACAATGTTCCTGTCTTTGTTTACTTCTCAGTTGATGACATTCCTAATGCCAATAAGAGATACATCCAAACAAAACGTGATGCCGAAGACGATTTAAAGAAACGCAATTTCAGAAGTGTTATCTTGAGACCAGCAACAATGGTATCTGATGAAGAAGCCGTTGATAGCAACGAACCACACAGAAGTCTACCTGTCAGCATGGTTGTTTTGGCAGCTCTTGATGCTGTTGATAATGCTAAAGAGAACGTTACTTTAGGTGTTGAAGATATCGATCAATAATAAATTTAAATGCCAACAAGCAAATCAAATAGATTTGCTTGTTTTTTTATCCTTAAAAATCAACATCTTAACAACCAATTTTGACCACTTATCGAAAAATTAAACCATGATAAAAAAGTCCTGGCTATAATGACTTCACTCAACAAAGGAGGTCAAAATTATGTTTTTACAAGTTCAAAATCTTACTAAAAAATTCAATCATAAAACGGTTGTTAAGAATATTAATTTATCAATCAAAAAAGGAGATTTAGTAGCCTTCTTGGGACCTAATGGGGCAGGAAAATCGACTACGATCAATATGTTGATTGGAATTATTCAACCAACTGAAGGGCGGATATCTTTAAACGGATTTACTCCTCAAGAGAAGGTATATCGTCAAAAGATTGGTGTTGTTTTTCAAGAGAGCATTTTAGATGATGATTTGACAGTCAGACAAAATTTAATGATCCGTCGGGGTTTGTATCCACATTTAAGTCGTAATCTCGATTATTGGATTGAAAAATTTGCGCTACAAAAAATTATTGATCAGAAATATCGAACTTTGTCTGGAGGTCAGAAGCGACGAGTCGATATTGTACGTGCATTACTGCATGAACCAGAGGTTTTATTTCTTGATGAGCCAACAACAGGTTTGGATATTCAAACGCGAGAATTAATCTGGCAGGTTCTTAATGAATTACGTCGAGAAATGAATTTGACCATAATTTTGACAACACATTATCTAGAAGAAGCCGAGGAAGCAGATTTTGTTTATGTAATTGATCATGGTGAAATTATTGCATCGGATTCTGTGGAGAATTTGAAATGTAAATATGCTCAGAATCGTTTAACAATGAAGGTTAGATCAAAGAATGTTCAATTACCAGGAAAATATCAATACCAGTGGGATGGAAATAAAATTTCTATATCCGTATCAACATCGGATTGCTTAGAAATTCTGAGTCAGTTATCTGATCAAATAGTCAGTTTTGATTATCGACAAGGCAATATGGATGATATCTTTTTGAATCTGACAGGGAGAGAGGTCGAATAGGATGAAAAGTTTAATTGAGCGTAATTTAAGATTGTTCTTCTCTAGTAAAGGTAAAGTTTTCTTCTCGTTATTGGGAGCATTGATTTCATTTGTACTCTATTTAATTTTTTTAAGACAGAATATGCAAGAAAGTTGGTCAGCAATTAAAGATTCAAAAAGAATATTAGATTATTGGTTGATAGGTGGAACTTTGACAGTCACGGCAATAACCACTACCGGAGGTGCGATGAACAATTTAGTTAGTGACCGTGAAAGTAATCGATTAGCTGATTTAGTTTTAACTGATACCTCCTACACTAAAATTACGTTATCCTATCTATTAAGTGCTTGGATAATTGGTTTTATTATGCAAGGTTTTATGTACGCCATCATGCAAGTTTATTTCATGATTCAGGACAAGATAAGTTTTGATGGAATAGTTTTTCTAAAGTTATTAGGATTGATGATTTTAAGTAGTTTGTTGTGGTCGGCAATCAATCTCTTGATTTTTACTTTTGTGAAGACCTCTGATACCTTTGGAAAAATCAATACGATTATTGGAACTGCAGCCGGATTCTTTGCGGGAGTTTATTTTCCTATCGGAGCCATGCCTACTTTTGCTAAATCGTTGATTAAATTAACACCAGCTCCATATAATGCTGCAATTTATCGACAGGTAATGATGAATAAAGAACTGAATCATGCATTAAAAGGATTACCTGTGGATAAAATTTTGAATTTCAAAAAATCAATGGGAATCATCATTGGCAAAGGATTTTCCACGGAGACATTTAACATGGGAATAACTTTTGTAATTGTGATTGTCCTAATTCTTGGATTTTACCGATATAATAAAAATGTAGTTCTAAATAAAGTTTAATTAGGAAAACTCATGAAAATAGAAATTAATTATCAACAAAAAGATGACATGCCGGTGGACAAAGCTAAAGTAACTGTTGAGGCACAAAGTTTTTCTGGTGACGTCCAAAATTTGATGAAAACAATTGATAATTTGGATAATCATACTGATGTCGTACCATTAGCGGTAGATGATCGTGTTGTTATGATTCAATTAGATGAGATTATCGCGATTGAAGTATACAAAAATGAATTAACGGTTTATACACAAATAAAGGCGTATAAATTAAGAGGAAAATTGAAAGAAATGTATCAACGTCTGAATAATGGTGACTTTATCCAGATTTCTAAAAGCGCCGTGATAAATCTGAATCATTTGAGTTCATTGGAAGCGTCGTTTTCGGGTAATATGCTAGCTTTTATGGATAATGATGAAAAATTAACCGTTAGTCGTAAATATTTAACACAATTAAAAGAAAGCTTGGGGATGTAAGATGATAAGAAAACTTTTCCGTTATGGCTTGATTGGAATTCTGATTGGATCGTTAACCTATTTAGCAATTCTTATTATGCAGGGCACAACCACAGTTACACCTCAAAATATTATCAGTATTTGGATTATGAGTCTTTTTATCGGTTGGATATCGATGATATTTGAATATGATTTAAATATTTTATTAGAAATAGTGATTCATTTTGTTGTCACTTTGGCTTTAGTAATAGCAATGACTTCTTACAATGGGTGGCTTAGTGTTTTATCCAAACACAGTTGGAACAATCTGTTTACGTTTGTTATTATTTATCTCTTTATTTGGTTGGGAATATATCTCAATCAAATGGTTGCTGCCAAGAAATTAACTAAGTTAGTAAAAATACGTAATAAAAAAAACGACCTCCATTAGGTGTTCAAGATAGATCTTTTACTTGAATCTCTTAATAGAGGTCGTTTTTTTTTACAAAATTACGTATTAAACATACTTAGCTTCAAGTCATGCCCATAGCGTTCCAACACATTTCCAATTCTTGCGGAAGACGGGATTCACACCTTAACCAAGTTTGAGTAAGAACAGCCAAGTTAGTCGCATAATTTAAGCCTTTCAAACTACTTATTTACTTTCTTCAGTTTACCATCTTCAATTTGCCAAATGGAATCAACTAAATCAAGAACACGTTCGTCGTGTGTCACCATCACGGCGGCTTTATCTTGTTGGTGAACAGTTTCTTGAATAATCTGAACGACTTCACGACCACGTTTTGAATCCAAGCTGGCTGTAGGTTCGTCAGCTAAGATCAAATCGGGTTGATTGATAAAAGCTCTAGCGATAGCGACACGTTGTTTTTCACCGCCAGAAAGAGCATTGGGATAACTGTTTAAACGATGTCCCAATCCTAATTGCTTGAGAATAGCGATGGCATCAGTTGGTTTCTTGTTAGAAATTTTTTGGATGAATTGTAGTTGTTCAGAAATCTTTAAATAAGGAATCAAATCAGAATTTTGGAAAATAAAACCGATCTCATTTAAACGAAGTTGAGTCTGTTGTTTTTTGGAAAAGTGACTGATATCTTGATTATTCAGCAAAACAGTTCCAGAACTAGGCGAAAGCAGGGCACCCATAATTGTGAGTAAAGTACTTTTACCAGCACCACTAGGTCCAATAATGGCAGCAAATTCGCCTTTTTCGACGTGGAAGGAGATGTCTTTCAAAACTTCATTGATGTTTTCTCCATCGGGATAATTTTTGATAATATTTTTCAATTCTAAAACTGACATTAATTGTTACCTCCGATAGTGTTGATAGGATCGACTTTGACAACTTTGATGAGTGAGAGAAGCGCACTTAAAAGTGCAATGATGAGAAATAGTAGTCCGGTTCCTAAAAGTGTTGTCAAACTAAGACTAAATGGCATTGAGGCAGGCATTTTCAGTTGAATCAGATAAGTTACTAAAAATGAGACAAGAATTCCACTTACAGACAATAGTCCCATTTCAGATAGGACGTGTCTGACTAAGTAGCCAGTATTCGTACCCAAAGCCTTGAGGGTTCCGAAATCGCTGAGTTTTTGTAAATTGATAATGTAGAAGAAAACAGCGAGAACGAATAATGAAATGAGATATAGGAAACCAATCATTAAATAAAGTGAACTTTGTTCAGCCGAATAACCAGGGATATTGTTAATTAAAGTTTGCTTGCTGATAACTTGGTAACCAGATTTCTTAGTTAGATTGTTCTTTAAAGCAATAGCGTTGAAACTATTGGAGTCGGGTAGAATATTTTTGGCCTGCTGATTGTTTAAATAAATAACAGGTGAATGTGAGTAAGATTCAGTATTGGTGAAGCCAGCAATTTTAAAAGTTTTACCACTGTTTGAGTCTTTGAAACTGTCACCGACTTTGTAACCGTCAGATTCTAGTTTACGACTGACATAAACCTGATTGCCGTCAGTCTTTTTAACAGTTTTAGGAGTAAGAAAACTGTCCTGATTTATGACGAAGTAGGCAATATCTGTTTTCTTGCTAGCATTATTTTTTCTTTGGATAGTCATTTGAGCGACACTTAATTTTGTAGCGTCGTTATGATATTTGTTTTGAAACTTTTGCCAATCCTTCTTTGATAGATTGGAACGATTGAGTCGAGCTTGTGATCCTTTTTGAAGAATAAATGTTTCGGCAGGGGTCTCTTTGATGGCTGAACCACTGTCATTGGCCAGACCATTAGCTAATCCAGTGATGAATAGGACTAAAAAGACAATCAAAAAGATGATTAATCCTAAGGCACTGAATTTCCATTTGTCGTGTCTGAGTTCCCTTAAAGTTAAATACATGTTTGTACCTCCTTGACTTATGGCTTTATAATATTAAGAAAGTGCTTTGTGAACAATAAACAGACCAATGTAATTCGTGTCTTAATACACAAAAAGCACCAAGTTGTGAAGTAAAGGAGGGTTCAAAATGAATGAAAATGATCGCCGTACTAGACGTACGCAGAAATCTATCCGTGAAAATTTCATCGATTTAATGTCAGTCATGCCAATTGAAGAAATAACGATTCAAAAAATCACTGACAAAGCTGACATCAATCGTCGCACATTTTATCTTCATTACGAGGATATTTATGACTTGCTTCATAAAACGGAAGACTATGTAATGCATCATTTTTCTGAAATACTAGAGGAGTTTGAACCTCCAAATGATAAGAGTGCCATTGGCCCACAATTTTTCAAAGTCGTTATGTCTTATATAGAAGCTAATCAAAAAATGATTGGTGTCTTGTGTCGCAATCCAGATTCGGAGTTGATGCAGAAATTAATTCAGTTAACCGTTACGAACGGCCAACGAGTAATTCCTTTTTCCAATCAAATCGAAGCTGAATATATTTTGAATTATTGTTGCTGGGGAATGGTCGGCGTTTTGCATACAGCGATGCGCAAAAAAGATTTTGATATTACTAAACTATCGAATTTAGCTGATAAATTATTGATTTCAACAATCGAAATCGACAAATAACAAACAATTTAATTCAAGAAAACGTTTTTAGGCTCTATGTATATAAACTCAAAAGAGTAAAATATAATCTTGTGTTAAATATGTATATAAATTATAGGAGCTTATTATGGAAGATTTAGAACCAAAAAAGAACTATATAAGCTGGCCTATTCTTGCCTTAATGGATTTTGTTACCGTAATCGGGTTTGATGATTTAACTTATAACTTCCAGAACCAGGGTATGGGTGTTATTACCTCTTGGGTCATCATGCTATTTTTATATGTTATTCCATATTCATTAATGGTTGGTCAATTAGGATCAGTTTTCAATCATGAAGGTGGGGGACTTACTTCATGGGTTCGTGGTACTAGTGGTGAATTTCTAGGTTACTTTACTGCGTGGACTTACTGGGCAGCTTCAATTCCTTATGTTGTTGATACTGCTAACTCAATCGTTGTTGGACTCGGATGGGCCTACAACGGTAATGCCAAGATGCAAAGCCAAATGTCAAACGGCTGGTTTGCTTTTTGGACATTGATTACTTTTATTGTCTTTATTTTTGTACAATCTCGTTTCAAACGCTCACTTGAAGTTTTGAGTACAATTGGTGGTATCGCCATGTTTGGAATGACTGTATTGTTTGTGTTAATGACTTTTGCCGGACTTGCTGCTGGTGGTCATATTGCAACACAACCAATGAATCTTCATACAATCGTACCTAAGTTTGATCTTCATTATCTAACAACGATTGGTTTGTTGATTTATGCGGTTAATGGTGCCGAACTTATCGCACCTTTCGTTACAAAGATGCGTCATCCTAAGCGTGAATTCCCTAAAGCTATGATCATGTTAGCCGTTATGACGGCCTTCTTGACTATCTTTGGTTCATTCTCATTGGGTGTGTTCTTTGATGGATTCAACTTACCAAATGACTTGAAGATGAATGGTTCTTACTATGCATTCCAAGCTTTAGGTAAGCAATATCATATGGGTAATACTTTGATGTATATCTTTGCTTGGACTGAAGTATTTTACCTAGCAGCCTTGTTAGCCGTTCTATTGGACGCTATGACAAGAATGTTGATCTCTGATACAGGTGCTAAGTACATGCCTAAGGTCTTACGTAAAACTAATTCCAATGGCCTACCAGTTAATGGTTACTTATTAACTTGTGGTTTGAGTGCTTTCATCATGTTACTAGGTATTTTCTTACCAAGTATGAATGATATTTTCAATTGGCTATTAAACTTGAACGGAATTATTTCACCGGGTGTTACTTGCTGGATCTTCTTTGCTTTCATTAAGATCAGACAAGACAGTCAAAAATTCCCTTCAGACTATGTCTATATTAAAAATGATAAATTAGCTCTAGCTGTTGGTTGGTGGTGCTTGATCATCACTGCCATAGCTACAATCTTTGGTATTGGACCTCAAGATGTTAAGTTTGCTTCATCAACATGGTGGTATGAATTAGTAATTAACTTCATTGCCATTATCGTCTTGATTGGTTTGGGTGTTGTCTTACCATACGTAACACGCCGTGAAGGTAGAAGTACTACTGGTTCAGCCTTTACACGTCTACAATGGACAGGAATCCTAGCTGCTTTGTTCCTAACAATTGTTGGTGATTTGGCTTTAGGTGGTTCTAATTATGAACACAACATCGTTTCAATCGTGATTATCAGTATAGTCGGAATAGCTCTGGTTATCGCCTTCGGTTGGAAGGAATATAATCTAAAAGAAGCATAATAAATAATAGCGTCTATTCAGAATTTCACTGCATATATTGTGTGAATTCTAAATAGGCGTTATTTTGTTGTCTAAATATTTGTTTAAAAAATTTTTATATATCTAGTTCGTTGCTTTTATGGTAAAATATTTCGAGTCGCTAACTTTCCAAATTGTACACAAAATAGGCAACAGTTACTGTTGCGGTCATGTCGGGGAAGTAAGCGCTTAAATTTTTTTATACTTTCGAATCATTTTTTAATTTATTTAGCAAAAAATATTGTATATTTTAAGTAACCGTTTGGTGAGTAAATTAAGAAAGTATGATTTATTTTCACTGAGGAAAACGCCATGACAGATTTAGGAACAAAGAAGAAATATATTAGCTGGCCAGTGCTAGCTCTAATGGATTTTGTAACTGTAGTTGGATTCGATGATCTAACCTACAATTTTCAAAATCAAGGAATGGGCGTCATTACGTCCTGGATCATCATGATTTTACTGTATGTTATTCCATATTCATTGATGGTAGGCCAACTAGGGTCGACCTTTGATGATGACGGTGGTGGATTAACATCGTGGGTCAGAGAAACTAGTGGAGAATTCTTAGGATATTTTGCAGCTTGGACATACTGGGCCGCCTCGATTCCTTATGTCGTTGATACGGCAAATACAATTGCTGTAGCCATGGGCTGGGTTGTTAACGGCAGTGACAGAATGCAGTCTCAAATGTCGAACAGTCATTTCGCACTATTCACATTATTGATATTCATTTTCTTCATTATTATTCAGTCACGATTTGAACATTCATTGGAAGTACTGAGTACAATTGGTGGGATTGCCATGTTTGGAATGACGGTTCTATTTGTAATAATGACCGTTACGGCCTTAATGATGGGTGGTCATATTGCGACTAAACCACTAACTTTCCATACGATTGTACCTTCATTCAATCTCCACTATTTAACAACTTTAGGATTTTTGATTTTTGCTATTAACGGGGCTGAAAGAATTGCTCCATTCGTTACGAAAATGCGTAACCCTAATAAAGATTTTCCTAAAGCCATGATTATGTTGTCTGTTATGACAGGCTTTTTGACAATCTTTGGATCATTCTCATTAGGTGTTTTCTTTAACGCCTATCATCTACCAGATGACTTGAAGATCAATGGTTCCTACTATGCTTTCCAGGCTTTAGGTAATAAATTCCATATGGGTAATACATTAATGTACTTATTCGCCTTCACGGAAATCTTTTACTTAGCAGCTTTGTTAGCAGTGTTATTGAATGCCATGACCAGAATGTTGATTTCTGATACTGGCAACAAATACATGCCAGAATTTTTGAGAAAGACTAATTCAGCTGGTTTACCAATTAATGGTTATATACTAACTGTAGCTTTGAGTGCTTTCATCATGTTCTTAGGTATTTTGTTACCAAATATGAAGGATATCTTCAATTGGTTATTGAACCTGAATGGAATCATTTCACCGGGAGTTACATGTTGGATTTTCTGGTCCTTCATCAAGGTTAGAATGAGAGATGATATTTATTCATCAGGGTATGTTTATATTAAGAATAAAACCATGTCATTGATTGTTGGCTGGTGGTGTCTGGGTCTGACAGGAGTAGCTACAATTGCTGCAGTCGGTCCACAAGATGTTGCTTTCGGATCTTCAATGTGGTGGTATGAATTAGTTATTAATTTTGTAGCTATATTTGTTTTAATTGGCTTAGGTTTTGTATTACCATACATAACAAAGAGAGAAAAAAGAAGTCAGACAGGTACAGCTTTTACCAGAGCTCAAAGAATTGGAATCTGGGTAACTGTCTTAGCAACTTTGCTTGGTGATTTGTATCTGGGAGATACTAATTTCAGTAGTAATGTTGGTTATATCGTCTTATTAACAGCGATTGGCATCGTTATGACGGTTGCCTTTGGTTGGCGTGAATATAATCTTAAAGAAAGTCTTGAGTAATGTTCAAGGCTTTTTTTATTGCCGTCCTTCATAAAAAGAAAAGCTGACTGAGGCGGTAGGAGGTTGATGGGAAACTAAAATATAAGAAAGAACCTTCAAATTTTTTTGCAATCTAATGGTCCCCAATCAAAATATGATATTCTATGACTAATAGGGAGGGGATTATTGTGTTTTATGATTTTTTGATTTTGACGCTGAAATTTGGAATGTTATCATTCTTGCCAATGATTTTGGCAATAGTTTTTGATAAGAAACATACAGTTTTTTATGCTGGCTTACAGTTGATCATTTTTTTGATCCAATATCTGTATGTGTTTATATTCTTACCGGGGGCTTATTTGTATAATGTAATTTTTTACAATCTTATTAATCTGTTGCTATGTACAACTATCTTTGGAATACTATTCTTAATTTTTAGCTCTAGTAAGTTTAGTGTTAGAAGTGCGCATGGTGGATCTAGTTTAAATCTCAAATATATTGCTAAACCAGGATTCGGTATTATTTTGGCATTAGTTATCGTGGTTGCATTAGGAACCATCGTTAACATGCGGCCTTTTGCTAAAGCAATCGCTAAGACAACGAACGTTCAACAGTCACAACAAGTAAAAGATGCACCGATGCCAGTAATTAGCTCCAGCAAGAAGGAAGTTCCGGTTGTTAATTCGAACAAAACTGTCAGCAGTCAGCTGCAAAATTCTCTTTCTAATGTTAAGAATTCAAACGTTTATAGCTTGAATCATTTAAGAGTTCAGTTTTATCATGGAAAATTAGTTTATATTGCACCACTGGATTTTGAAGGTGATTTCTTTAGATATGTACACTATAAGAAAGTACCTGGATATTTTATTGTCGACGCAACCTCAAAGAATTCTCATCCAAAATTTGTAAAGAAAGATATGGCTTATACTCCATCAGCATATTTTGGACATGATGTTAATAGACGCATTTATTCAGCAATTAAAGGTTCCAACTTAGTGCTGACAGGTGGAGATGCGCAATTAGAGATCGATGAAAAAGGGAAGCCATACTATGTAAAAACACTTTACAAAACGTATGGAATCACTAGATCTCCTAACTATAAAAAAACGTGGTTAGGCATGGTTGATGCAGAAACAGGAAAGACACGAATCATTGAACAAAAGAATGCACCTAAATGGTTAGATGTGACATTTGATCCTGGTATTGCCTCAAGTAAGGTTGAATCCTTTAGCAGTGACAGAAATGGCTGGTGGAATGCTCATGGAATCGGTGGCTCAAGAACTGGCGTTATGGAAGCCGTTGATAATGTGGGAACAGAAGGAGTAAATAAAGAATTTACTCCGATTTCTTATAAAGGTCAGGTATATTATTTTGCTTCAATGACAAGTAAGAATAAGAAGCAAACTTCTGTATTAGGATATATTTATGTTAATGCCAGAAACGGTAAAACTTATTTCTATCGTGAAAAAGAAGATGCAATGACACCTAATAGAGCAAAGAGCCTCGCTGAAAATAGAATGAAGCAGACCCAATGGAAAGCAAGCATGCCATTACTTTATAGAATTGATGGCAAACCAACTTGGATCGTTTCAATGATAGATTCAAATGGGGCATTTATGTCTTATGTTTATCTTTTAGCGAATGGTAACGGAACTCAAAGTACTGTTTCTGTAGGCAACGATGCCAAAACTACTTTGACAAAATATCGTGCATTGGTTTCCAATGGACTAACCACAGCCAGTTCGTCCAATACAAGTGTTGAAAGGGTATTTAGTGGGACAGTCAAACGAGCAGTTATTGATAGTGACAATATCATTTTTCTATTGAATAATAGCGATAAAATTTTCTATGCTTCAAGTAAGAATGATCCTAAAAATGTCTTTGTGAGAGACGGAGACAAAGTGAAATTCTCAGGATCAGTATCAGAAAATACAGTTAATATCTCATCATCAGTAGTGATTAGTGGATTAGACGATAAGTAAAAAATTGTGACAAGAAAGAAGCTTTAAGCGCTAAGGAAACGTTCATGTTGACCTATATAAGGTTGATATGGACGCTTTTTTTGATACAAAAATAAAAGATTAAAATATTTGTTCAAAGCGAACAATCGAATTACCATTTAGTCTAAAGCAATAAGAAATTTACTTATGACATTCCAACTAAATTTTCTTGTCGTAAAGAATGGTAATGCAAATTTATCTTTATCAAACTATCTAGTTTTTAAAACTAGATTGAATAGTATTAATAATTATGATAAATTATATTTGTAATTACAAAAGGAGTGCATGTTCATGGATGAGTTGCAAGAATGGTTAGATAAATTGGAAAATTATCGTTTACCTAGGTTTGAAGATCTACCTGAATTAGATCTGTATCGTGATCAACTTTTAACATTAGTTGATAAGTATATTGGGCCTGTTTGGTTAGAAGAAGGACCGGTTGTAACGACATCGATGGTCAATAATTACGTTAAGAATGGACTATTGCCACATCCCGTCAAGAAACGTTACACACGTGAACACTTGGCATATTTGATTGCGATAACCTTTTTGAAACAAGTCGTATCGATTAATGAGATTCAGGCGGGATTAGAAGTGCAGACTAAATTGAATGGTGGCATTGCCAAGGCCTATGATTTTTTCTGCGATAAACAAGAGTTAGCTTTAAAAATGTTAAATCATCGTGAAGAGGGACAGATCCTCTCGGAAAATGACCAATCTTCAGCTTATTTAATGGTTGAGATGGTCACAATGGCTTTTGCAACAAAATTAATAACTAAGAAAATATTAATGATTGAAAGTAATAATCAAGACGAAAAGAGCGAGTAAAATGGAAAAGATTGCTGTATTGGTAGATTCTTGCTGTGATTTACCAAAAGAATACCGTGACAAAAATGGCGTATATGAGTTACCAATGCAAATTGCTTATCATGACAAGACTTATCTTGATCGTGTCGACATTTCAGCTGAAGAAGTCTATGAACATCTTCCTGTTGAGATTCCTAAGACTTCATTGCCTTCAGGGGAATCAATCGAAAAAACTTTGAATGAAATTGCTGAAGATGGATATACTCATATTATCTCTATTTCTGTTTCTTCGGGATTGAGTGGAACTTTTAACTTTCTCAAAGTATTTTTAGATGATGATGATCGTTTCACAACAAAATATTTTGATACTAAGCAAGTAGCAATAGCTTCAGGTTTGATTGCAATTGGTGCTAAAGATTTGATAGATGCAGGAAAAGGCTTTGATGAAGTAGCTTCTCAAGTAGCGACTATGATTAAACATGCTGTTGTTTACTTCTGTATTCCAACACTGACTTATTTGAGAGCTGGGGGCAGAATTAGTGCTGCCGCTTCTGTAGTCGGAGGAATGTTAAAATTAGCACCTATTATCACTTGTAAAGAAGACGGTTCATACACCATTGCCGCTAAAGCACGAGGTATGAAAAAGGGTCAAAAGATGATGTTAGACTTTGCTCAAAAATTTATCGGTGAAGATAAAAACTATTTAATTGGTATTGGACAGGGCGCTGATGAGGCCGGTGGTAAGAATATGCTAGATTTATTGCACGATAATGGTATTAAAGGTCAACAAGAATTTACCGAACAAGTTGGACCAGCTTTGGGCGTTCACACCGGACCTGGATTGATTGGGGTCGCGGTAGTTAAAATTTAATTTTGAGATAGAAAAGAACCAGTACTCGGAATTTGAGTACTGGTCCTTTTTGTGAATAACCAATGGGGTATATGTTTTATAGTGAAAACGAGCTGCGCAGGCCAGATTCCTGTGCTTTGCCTGACTTCACGAACTGTCTGCTACGTAGCCAATTCGTAAAATCCTGCAAATGCTCAGAATCTAATCAGGCCTGCTTCGCTCTCTATTGAAATGAGCTGCGCGAGGGCAACCCATTCCGGTTTGTTACAGTATCAAAATCGCCCGCAAAGTACGCGTGCAATTCTGATACTTAGACAAATCCTCGTGGGCTAACCGCCCTTGCTCCGCTTTCTATTCTGATCTCAATGCTGTGGCTGCGTCTTTTCTTGCCGCCATTCTAGCTGGGATGTGTCCACCGATTACTGTCAAAATAGTACTGATAATAATCAAGATTATCGCATGAACGGGGTTCAATTGTGCTACTCCGCTTAGATCGGTTAGTCCTTTTAGTATGGCATTGATAGGGAAGGTTGCTAACCAAGCAATTAAGATACCTAACACACCTGAGGAAACTCCTAAGATGGTTGTTTCGGCATCGAAGACGCGGGTAACGTCTTTCTTTCTAGCACCTAAGGCTTTCAAAATACCAATTTCTTTGGTTCTTTCTAGAACTGATGTGTAAGTGATGATACCGATCATGATCATACTTGTTACTAATGAGATGCCGGCAAAGGCAACTAGAACGTAAGTGATAGCGTCCATTAAACCACCTGTAAGACTTGAAACTTGTCCGGCTAAGTCAGTGTAAATAACTTTATCAGAGGTTTTCTTGCCTTTGTTGTACTTATCAAGGTAACTTAAAACTTTATCTTTCGTTTTAAATGTACTTGGGTAAATTAGAATACTTGATGGTGTGGCGGAACCACCTAAGTAACTAACAAGACTTTCTTTAGTTGTAGCATCATCAACACTGGCACCTGTTAGAACGTTTGTATCACTGTTCTTTTGGGCAGTGACAATATCAGAGTTCTTATTAGTATCAACGATATCCTTAGTTAGTTTGTCGCTATATGCGATACCTGATGAAAGGATATTCTCTGATGATTTGGATTTAACTTTTAAGATACCTGAGATCTTCAAAGTCTTATTATCAGAATTGTCGTAAAGACTGGCAAGATCAGTGTTTGGTGTGAAGAGACCAGCTGTTACTTGTTTGTAGTAATTATTGTTAGAAACAACTTTGAATTCTTGTCCAACAATTTTACTGAAGTCTAATTTCTGATTATCTTTAACTTTCATGCCGATGTTCTTTAAAGCGTTGACGTTAGTAGAGTTGTCACGGTCAACAATCAAAACAACATCATTTTCACTCTTAGGAAGTGAACCGGAGATAACTTTGTAGTGTTTCTTTAAGAAATTAGTTCCATTGTTATTTGATGAAGGATAAACTGAACTACCAACACCTGTAGATGAGGCCATGGCAGCGGACATGCTACTCATTGAATTTGAACTACTTGTATTTGAGAATTGGGCTGTTTTAACTTTGCCATCAACTTTACTCAAAAGATTCATTCCAGTTGAATAATTGTAAGTGATATCCTTACTCAATTCAGGATCAAGCTTTTTGATGTAGTTAACGTAGCTCTTGTTCAATTTGTTTGTGTGCGTTGACTTTTCCTGTTGACTAAGTTTAGCAGTTACTTTTTTAGAATTAGAACTCTTAACCTTAGTGTCAGGAGCAGTTTGTTTGGAAGCCGTTTGGGAAATTGTAACTGGGAACTGTGCCAGGGTATTTCCTTGAGTCTTATCAATTTGTTTTTGGAAACCAGATGATAAGGCCAAAACAATGGCGATACTGATGATACCAATACTGGAGGCAAAAGCTGTCAAAGCTGTTCGGGCTTTTTTTGTCTTTAAGTTAGTGAAGGACAATTTCAAAGCAGTCCAGAAAGTCATCTTAGTTTTCTTAAGTTCAAAGTTATCTTTAGTAGTATCTTCAACAAAAGGATTAGAATCGTCTAAAATTTTACCATCGGCGAAGTTGATAATTCTATCAGCGTATTCTTTAGCCAAAGTAGGATTATGAGTAACCATGATGACAAGTCGTTCTTTTGACAATTCCTTGATCAATTTCATGATTTCTTCACTGGTTTCAGTATCCAGTGCACCGGTTGGCTCGTCACAAAGTAGAATTTCGGGATCATTAGCAATTGCACGGGCAATGGCAACACGTTGAAGTTGACCACCAGATAGTTGGTTAGGCTTCTTGTTGATATGAGGTCCTAAGCCAACTCTTTCCAAAGCTTCACGGGCTTTACGCTTCTTCTCGTCGGCATTGACACCACTAAGTGTCATTCCAAGTTCAACGTTATCGATGATACTTAAATGACCGATAATATTGTAACTTTGGAAAATGAAACCAACAGAATTATTACGGTAGGCGTCCCAGTCAGATTCGGAAAAATCTTTAGTAGATTTACCATTGATGACTAAGTCACCAGAATCATAAATGTCCAAACCACCAATACCATTTAGCATAGTAGTTTTACCGGAACCACTAGGTCCCAGAATAGCGACGAATTCTTGTTTTCTAAAGGAGACGGATACATCGTCTAAGGCTTTAGTCACAGAATCGCCGACATAATAGTATTTTTTTATGTGTTTTAATTCCAGCATTAATTGAACTCTCTCTAATCTTCAAATTTTTAATGGCTTCTAATAAAATTTCTGTTAGAATGTCATTATTGCAACACTATGTTTCATATAATAAAAACAATTTAATGAATTTTCAACCATCAATTTGAGACAAAGTGTCATTAATTAAACGAAAATTACTTATTTGTTGTATTCAAGGAGAAGCTATGGTCGGAGTAAAAAATAATCGTCGGGCACAATATACCAGAAAGATTATTAAAGAGACAGTTTTATCACTTTTACAAAAAGAATCGATCGATTCTATAACTGTAACGGAAGTTTGCAAGGCTGCTGACGTTAATCGAACAACTTTTTATCGTTATTATGATGATGTGTATTCATGTGTCGACAGTATCGAAACGGATTTTTTGGACAATTTAAAAATCCCCCAAGGTACTTCAATGATCGAAGGATTAAAGATTATGCTTGGAGAATTCTATAAAAATCCGGCGTTGAGTAATCTGGTTTTTGTGGAGGGTAAAACTAAATTGCTAGATCGGATGAGTCACTTTCATGATCATGCTAAATTAGTTAAGACAACGATGGATGAATATGAAGCTACTTATATCATGCTAGGCGTCCAGGGTATTATGAAACGTTGGGTTAAGAATGGTATGAAAGAGTCACCAGAAGTATTGACGAATATTATTGTTAAAGTCGTTTTTGCCGAAGAATTGCAGGATAAAAAATCTCTTTTTGATTTACATGAAGTTAAAGAGGAACAGACTGGTTTTTCGGAAGTTTAGCTGAAAATAGATTTAGATTGCCATCTTCTACAACAAGCCGATTGGTCTGGAACGCTGTGGACGCTGATTTGAGCCAATTAAAGTTCGCAATTGTCTCAAATACAGGTCTTATACTAAGCGATAAATCGCTTAGTATAATTTCACGGCTGAGACCAATCGGCTTGTTGCTCCAGACTAATATCCTGTTCTATCGCCTATATATTTGAATTAGATAATAAATAAGAACGGTCTCTATTAACATGTATGTCTTGAATGTTTAATAGAGACCTTTTTTAGTGTTATAGATTTTTTAATTCAGAACGCCAGAGTTTCAAGTCTGATTTTTTATTGGAGAGTTCTTTTTGAATAATCAACTCACGTCCAAATTGTTCGGGATGGTAAACAACTTCTGATAACTCTAGTTCCAATTGAGCTAGTTCTAATTTCAAAGTTTGTTCTCTCATTTTTAGCAAAGCTTTTAAAATATCGAGATGTTTTTTACCCAAGAAGTGTAAGCGTAAGATGAAATCGTCATTGTTTAATTGAGTTATTTCTGGTGACAGCGGCAGTTTTAACCAGTCCATGAAAGTATCAGTTCCTAATTTAGTTAATTGATAAATTTTTCTTCGGGAATTGGCTTCGGTTGGTTCAACTAAGCTGATTAGTTCTTTATTCAAAAGGCGGTTTAATTCGGGATAAATTTGGCTGAAGGGTGCGGTCCAGAATTCAGCTTTTTCTTTATCAAAAATTTGTTTGATATCGTAACCTGTCATTGGTTGACGAGTCAATAAGCCTAGAATCATATATTGAAGTGTATTAGAACGTGCCATGGAATGCTCCTTTACAAATTTTTACTATGTATTAAACTATATATATTAATATATAGTTTAGAGGACGATTATGGAAACAGTTCAAAGAAAAAATTTAACGATGATCTTGATTGGTGTCGGGATCGTTATTTTTATGTCTACTCTTGATAGTAGCATTGTCACTGTGGCGCTACCAGTCTTGAGTAAGGCACTTCACACCAATATGAGTTTAATCAATTGGGTTGTGACGATGTATCTGATTGTGATGAGTAGCACTCTGATGATTTTTGGTAAATTAGGTGATAAGTACGGGAAAATCAAATTTTTCCAATTGGGAACTCTAATTTTTGTTATCAGTTCAGCGCTGTGTGCTTTATCAGTAAGTTGGTTAACATTAATTATTGCCAGAAGTTTGCAGGCAATCGGAGCTGCAATGACAATGGCTACTTCAAATGGAATTATTGTTGAAATTTTTCCAGATGATCGCCGTGGTCAAGCTTTAGGTTGGATGGGATCATTCGTTTCATTAGGTGGTATTATCGGACCAAGTTTGGGTGGGATTCTTTTGAATTTCTTCCCATGGCACATCATTTTCTGGTTAAATGTACCAATTGGTTTTATTGCAATTTTTATTCTATTTAAATATTTACCTAGCAGCTTGGATAAGAAGTTTGCTAGTGCCAAATTCGATTTGTTTGGCTCAGCATTGTTGATTGTAGGATTTACCAGTATGTTTGTCGGCATCCTTTTGAGTCAACAATTAGGTTGGAGTGATTGGCGCATTTTAACTTTGACAATCGTTGGAGTAATTCTTTTGACGCTATTATATCGTTATGAAACTAAACAAGTTGATCCAATTTTGCCGGTGAAATTATTTAAAAATAAATGGTTCTCAGTACAATTGCTAACTTGTTTCATGGTCTTTATCATTGATTTCTTCTTTGATGTGATTGCACCATTCTACTTGCAGAATGCTCGAGAGTTCAGTCCTTTATTCAGTGGTTTCTTCTTATTGATTTTCCCAGTTGTGCAATTGTTCGTCGCTCCAATTTCAGGAAGTTTAGCTGATAAGTATGATCCATTTAAAATTACTTTAGTAGGATTAGCTATTATTAGTTTCGGCCAGATATTCTATGTTCTAAGTGGATTGCAGAATACCATTCTGATTTTCGCCTTTGGAGCTGCTATGGCAGGATTGGGCAATGGATTATTCCATTCTCCTAATAACGTTTTAGTCATGAGTACAGTTGATGAAAAAGATTATGGATCAGCTGGTAGTGTTTATAGTTTAGCCAGAACAGTTGGGATGGTAGTTGGTTCAGCTATGTCGACAACGTTGTTGTTTGGTTCGATGTCAATCTTGAAAGGTTCCAGAGTCACTTCTTACATACCAAGTGATCCACAATTATTTATTGATGGAATGCATTTAACTTTTGGATTGTCATGTACCATCAGTGTCTTATTGTTAGTTGGAATTTATTTATGGCATCGCAAAGTGTCAAAAGAAAATCCGTCATTAAAATTATAATAATTAGAGTTAAAATTAGGGCAGCCACTATGGCTGCTTTTTTGATAATTACTAATTTAAAAGGACGGAAAGTATGATACTAGAAAGATCCAATACTATTAATTTGCGGGAATTAAAGTCACAATTAGGGGATTTGGATAACCGACCTGATGTACAGGAACTATCTAAAATGATAAAAATGTATCAACTTTATCAAGCAGGTCAAAAGGAAATCAGTACTAAATTGGAAAATTTGGATTCAGAATTTCAAGTTAATTACGATTACAATCCAATTCACCATATGGAATCACGTATGAAGAAGATTCAAAGTTTACTCGAAAAGGCTGATCGTAAAGGCTATGATTTAACGGCTGAAAGTATTCAAAAGAATATTTATGATATTGCTGGTATCAGAGTAATAACTAATTACATTGATGATATTTATAAAATCGAAAAGTTACTGACTAGTCAAACTGACGTCACATTATTGAGACGAAAAGATTATTTAAAGCATCCTAAGGAAAGCGGATATCGTAGTTTGCACATTGTAGTTAAAGTACCAGTTTTTCAATCTAAAGGGCCAATTGATGTCCCAGTGGAGATTCAAATTAGAACTGTTGGTATGGATATGTGGGCCAGTTTGGAACATAAGTTACGCTATAAAACAGATACTGATAGCAACTTAGTCGATAAGTATGGCGATCGTTTGAAGGGTTACGCTGACGAACTAGAAGATATTGAACGTGGCATGCAGGATATTCATAGAGATTTGATCTAGAGTAAAGAAGGTATGATTTTTGTTGTAATGCTAACAAATATAACTGAAGTATGCCGTCGTCCGCAAAAAATCTGTGGGCCGCTGGAACGTGGTGGACACGACTTCAAGCTAATAATTCCGCACCTTGTGCGAAATTATGGATCTCGAAGATCGGTCTTATACTAACCTTGCTACGCAAGCTAAGTATAATTTCACCACTGAGGGCCCACAAATTTTTTACTACCGACTAGTTCCCTAGTTCTAATATTATTGATGTTTTAAACTTTTGAATCCATATAATCAAAAAGAAAATTTTAAATCAGAAAAACGGTCTCCATTAATCATTCAAGATATATTTTATGTACTTGAATTCTTTGATGGGACTGTTTTTATTTAGATTTTACGGTAACTGATAAAAGAAGCAGGATTTAGTCCGGAACAACAAGAAAATTGGCTCAGCCATGAAATTCATCTTAGCAATTTATTGCTTAGATGAAGGCCGAGCTTGAAGATCCATGAATTTGCACAAAGTGCAAATTTATTAGCTTCCAGTCGGCCCATGGCGTTCCAGCCAAATTTTCTTGTTGTGGAGGACGGTAATTTTACGCTATATTGGTAAGTCGGTTGGTTTTCTGAATTAGATAAACTATCTTCATAAAAAATATATTATTTTTTAAATTAAATTTTACTTGGAACTGGTGCAATAATAGTCGTTTTGGCTATATTCCATTATTCCATCCGGTATAGAACAATTGACAGATGTATAAACATATTATAAAATTGCGTCGTTAAGTGAGGACTTATATTGAGGAGTATTAAAATGAAGGAATGGCAAAAAGAAACTGTTTATCAGATCTATCCGCGCAGTTTTCAAGATTCTAACGGGGATGGTATCGGTGATATCAACGGTATTATTTCGCGTCTCGATTATTTACAAAAGCTGGGAATTGGTTTGATTTGGTTAACGCCAATGTACCTTTCACCTGGAAATGATAATGGTTACGATATCGCTGATTATTACAAGATCGATCCTGTTTTTGGAACAATGGATGATTTTGAAAAACTACTAACGGAAGCACACAAACGTGATATTAAAATCATTATGGATATGGTGTTGAATCACACTTCCAATGAAAACCCTTGGTTTAAAGAGGCTTTGAAATCAAAGGATAATCCATATCATAATTACTATATTTGGCGTGATCCCGTTGATGGACATGAACCAAACAACTGGGTTTCAAAATTCAGTGGTAGTGCTTGGAAGTATGTACCAGAATTAGACCAATATTATTTACATTTATATGATGTAACAATGCCTGATTTGAATTGGCGTAATGAAAATTTGCGAGCTGAAATTTTTAAGATGTTAACATACTGGGCCAATAAGGGTATTGATGGTTTTCGTTTGGATGTTATTAATAACATTTCTAAAGATAAGAATATGCCAAATGATACTTTTGACACGCCTTTAGATGATGGACGAAATTTCTATACTAATGGACCACATGTTCACGAATATATTCATGAAATGTACGAAAAAGTCTTTGGTCCTAATAACTTTGTTACGGTTGGTGAATTATCATCAACACCTATTTCTGAGGCTGTTAAATATACTAATCCTAAACGTCAGGAGTTATCGATGGCTTTTACTTTTCATCATGTGAAAGTTGATTATACCAATGGTAAGAAATGGACTTTGGGACACTATAAATTAACTGATTTGACTAGTATTTTGAGTGAATGGCAAACACAGATGCAACGACATGGTGGTTGGAATGCACTATTCTGGAATAATCATGATCAACCACGTGCTATCTCAAGATTTACAAATGATGATGAATATCGTGATCAATCAGCTAAATTATTAGCAATGGTGGAATTTGGATTGCAAGGAACGCCTTATATTTATCAGGGCGATGAGATTGCGATGAAGAACGCCTACTTCACTGATATTAATCAGTACAAAGATCATGAGTCAATTAATGCCTACCATGCAATGTTAAAAAATGGAATGTCTGAGGATTTGGCACTTCAAATTCTGCAACAAAAATCGCGTGAGAATTCACGATTACCAATGCAATGGGATTCAAGTAAGTATTATGGTTTCACAACAGGTCAACCATGGTTAAAGCCACAACACCATGATGATTATTCGGTTGAAGAAGTATTAAAGACGAAGAATAATATCTTCGATTTTTATCGAGCATTGATTTTTCTACGAAAACATAAAACAGTTCTTGTTGATGGTGAATATAAGTTATTGAATCCTAGGGATAATAGCGTTTATAGCTATGAAAGATTTAATAATAAGCGTAAAATTTTAGTAATGGCTAATTTTACTGAGCAAACTCATGAGCGTGATGTGGCTGCAGGTTTCGATTTAATTTTGGGGAATTATGGCGATATGCAGTTTAATCATGGGAAAGTAACTTTGCGCCCATATGAATCAGTCATGTTAGAAAAGAAGTAGATATTTAATATCTTCGAATAGATGAGGTTGTTGCTTTTAAGCAATTATATTGAGGAGAAATTATGCCAAAAAATTTATATTCAGATATATATCACATATTGAAGGGTGAAATTGATAGTAACGTTTATCCACCAAAAACAATTTTGCCTGGTGAAGAGGAATTATCAGAACGTTTTAGTGTAACTAGAAATACAATCCGCCGTGCCTTGAAGAAACTACAATCCGAAGGTCTAGTTTATACGGTTAAGGGACGTGGTGTAGTTGTACTTGAGCCAGTTACTGATAATCGAATGGTTTTTTCAGCCGCTAATCATTTTGGATTTCAAGATTTGATGAGTTTTCCACAGAACAAATCGATTCGAGAGTTGTCAACAAAAGTGTTAACCTTTGAGGAAGTTGAAATTGATAGTGCGTTGTCAGAGCACACTTCTTTCAGTTTAGGTGATATTGCTTATCACGTTGAGAGATTACGTATGGTAAATGGGAAGGCAATGGCCCTAGATACTAGTTATTTTAGAAAAGAAAATATGCCAGACTTGAGTGAAACTGATGCTCAAAAGTCTATTTATCAATATATTCGTGATGAAAATCTTTTTAAAATTGCAGCGGCTCGTTCAGTTGCGACTGTGGAGACAGCAAATGAAAAAGAAATTGGTTTGCTAGATTTGAATGAATCCAATTGTGTCGGTGTTTTAAAGAAATATGTTTATACTGATTTGGGCAGTTTGTTTGAATGTACTGAAACTAAATATATTCCTAATCATTTTTCGTTGGTTGGTTTTGAATCATATTAAGCACAAAAAAAGTGAGTACCTACTTAAAAGGGTACTCACTTTTTTGTTATGATTAGAATTTAATGATTTGATTGAAAATAAAGTTATCGGGAATAAAATGTGACTCGGTGTATTCGAATTGTTTACCATCGTCGTTGAATGCAAAACTGACCATATTACCCACGCAGTTATTGATTCCTAAATTGAGGTGTTCATAGTCAATTTGGGTAGCATGCTCAATTCGTAATTGTCGTTTGACTACAGCAATTTTCATCTGTAAATCTTTTTTTATGTAATCATAAATTGAGCCTGATGCGATTTCTGGTGTGATTTCTGGAACAATTTGCGCGTTGAAATAATTGATATCCAAAACTGCATTCTTGGTATTAATCCTGCGAACACGTTTGATGGCGTAGACGGGAACACCCACAGAGAATGATGTTTTCTGATGAAGTTTTTCGTCAACAATGATCTGTTGGAAGTCGGCAATAATTGTTTTTCGGTCTATCTTTTGATCACTATTGAGAGATTGAAGGCCATTTATTTTTGCCAAACTAAGGTTGATCTCCTTAGTTTGAGGAGTCTGCTCTAAAACAACTACTCCTTTACCTTTGACACTGTAAACAAGGCCCTCATTAACCAACTGTTTAATGGCTTTTCTGATTGCATAGCGACTAACGTTGAATTCTTCAATCAGAGCATCTTCAGTTGGCAAACGCATCTTAATGTTGTATTGTCCGCTTAAGACACGCTCTTTTAATATTGTATAAATATCGCTGTTAGTAGTTTCAACCATTATTAAATCTCCAATAAATATAATTGATCAATATATACTATTCATATTACATTATATTAAAAATGATTTAAACATATTACCTGAAAACTTAATTATAAATATAAGAATATATTCCAAAAATTTATGTGATTTATATATCATGGAATATTGTCTTAAACCATCCGCTTACGAATTAATTGTTCTTCAACAAATTTAGCAACTTGTTTACCGCCCTCGTTAGATAGATGGACGTGATCGCCATAATCAAACTCTGGTTTTAACTTGTCATCATTGCTGACAAAATCGGCAATATCAATAATATGAGGCATTTTTAATAGTTCATGATTGACGGCTAGACGAATCTTTTCCTTTTCTTCTGACCAGGCAAAAACGCCACCATTAATATTCCCATAAGCAGGTGTGATAGTCATTGGAACAAAAGTAATACCATGTTTTTTACACTTTTTCTTAAGAGCATGTACTGCCTTGACTAGGGCATTGACAGTAGGTAATTCGTTGATGGGTGCACCAGTACCAGGATGAAGCAAATCGTTGACGCCTTCCATAAATATTACAATATTAGGTTGATATTCGGCAATCATGTGATCAAAGCGGGTGAAACCAGCTTCACCAAAACTAGTGGACCATTGCGAGGTGCTGTGACCAGGATGAAGCAGACGATTACCAGAAATACCATAATTAGCAGTAACACAGTGGAATTCTTTTTCTAAATCAATGGAAAGTGGTGCTGCGTAGTTACCCTGATTAGTTAGGGAGTCACCGAATAAGGCAATTCTCTTATGAGCATGTTCAGTTTTCACTTGAATTTCTGAAATGCCGAAGAAATATTTGGTTTCTTTAGGATCAGAATTTTCAGTTCTAATTAAGTCATTAGAAATAGTTAGACCTAGTGTATGAATAGCTTTAGTAGGTGAAACAATGTCGACTGAAAGGTAGGAATCGGCGGGCAAATTGAAATCGATCCAATCAGACCATTCAACTAAGCGAGATTCCACGGCAAAAGACTTCTTGCCATCCTTTGTTACTGAAACTTTTTTCTTAGAATTAGTATAAATTTCCAAACTATCGATTACTAGTGGCGTTTCGCCATATAAATTGTTGAGTTGTAATCTAATTTTTTTACTTTCAAAGGGTTGGAATATTTCCAAATGTTGATGACCGTTAGCATTAATGTGGTCGAGGTTATCGTAGTTACTGAAGTTATGTTTCCATGTGGTAGTTTTAATCATAATAATTTCTTCTTTTTGAGGGTTCATATAATAGTATCATAACATGTTTAAACAGTTAGAGTGAAAGATAAAGTTAGAAAAAATAATGGTATAGATGAATTGTTAGACTTATCTATACCGTGAGTTATAATTACTTATAGTTCAAGTAAATATTTGTTATAACAAATATTGAGTTAAGTTCGGAGGCAAATACATGAAAGAGACGCCCAAATATGTGATTGTGGCGAATCGTTTAAGACAGCAGATTCTGGAGAAAGAATATCAAATAAATGAGCAGTTACCGCAGGAGACTGCCATAGCCAAGTCATTGAATGTTAGTCGAATCACGGTTCGAAAAGCTTTGGATATTCTGGTAAGTGAAGGATTAATTTATCGGATACAGGGGTCAGGAACTTTTGTCAAAGATAATCAACCAGGTGAGGGCGTTAAAAGTAAACAATCCTTAGAGATATTTGATTTTAATAAGTATTCCGTCAAGCTAATCAATTTTGGTGTAAGTAAGCCTAGCCCTACAGTAATGGATCAAATGAACATCAACCAGTTTGATCTGACCTATGAGATTCAACGGTTAATCATGAATGGTAAGACAATTATTGCTTTGCAAAATATTTTTATGCCGGTAAAGATAATTCAGGGAATGCAAATGGGGTCCTTAAATGGGTCAATTTATGATTTTATCGAGAAGGAACTGGATTTAAATATTGATAGCGCCATTAGAACCATTTCGTCGGAAATATCAAATGATGATACATCTAGAATATTGGACCTATCAAAGCCTGAACCTTTACTAACCGTGGAACAGCGCTCATTCTTAGATAATGGACAGATTTTTGAATATGCATATACTTACATTCGTTCGTCACAATTCTCATTACATGAATCAGTTTAGAACAAATATTGAATATCAGAAAGTGCAAATTTACGAAAGTGAATTTGCACTTTTTTTGTCTTTAAATGTTGGTACTGCGGTAAATAGGCGTTTTTAAATTTTTTAATTGAAAAATTGGAATAGGCATTGATTCATGTAATGAGAATTCAAAAGTGATATTTGTTATAACAAATATAAAAATGGTATTGACTTCAAATGTATATGCTTTTATACTGAAAGCGTTAACAAATGAAGGGGGTTTCATTATGAAACAATTAAAGATTGCTATTTTCTGTAGTGGAGGTTTTTCCACAAGTCTAATTGGTTCAAAGATGCAGAAAGTTTATGATGCTGAAGGTGCCGATGTAAAAGTTGATGCTTATGATTTCGGTATGGTTGATGAAGTTGGAGATGATGTTGACGTTATCTTGCTAGCTCCACAAATCGGTTGGGCATACGATCAAACAAAGGAAGCTCATCCAGATACACAAGTTATTCTATTGACCATGCAACAATTTGGTAGTATGGACGGACAAGTTCTTGTAGATGTATTGAAAGAGAAGGGAATTGGCTAAAATGGGGAAAAGCAAAGGAAGCGGGACACAAAAGTTCCAAGCAAACTTTACTAGAATAGCTGGTAAAATTGCTGCTAATAAATTGTTATTAACTTTACGTGATTCATTTATCATTGTTGCTGCAACATCAATGATTGCTGGTTTTGCTATTATGATTCAAAATGTTTTCGTTGATCCAACTAATGGGTTGATCTTCGGTAAACAAGGTCTAGGTTTAGGTCGTTTAATCAGTGGTTCATGGTCTGCATGGGCCACATCTGGTTTGTTCAAAGGTTTAACGACAACAGGTAATTTGATTGGACTCATTTCAAATGGTTCATTGAATACCTTTGCTGTATTGTTAGTTGTTATTTTTTCACACACATTTTCACGCAAATATTTCCCAAAGAGTAAGGAACATATGACTTCTGTTCTATACGCTCTAGGTGCATTCTTTATATGTATGCCATGGAAGTTCCAATACACACCAGATGGTGCTAAAAAGCCTATTGATGTTTTGAACTACATGGATACAACATTCTTTGGTACTAAAGGTGTCTTCGCTGCTTTACTAATTAGTGGATTCGCCGTTTGGATTTACAATAAGGTTCTTGAAAAGAATATTACTATTAAAATGCCAGACTCAGTACCACCAGCTGTTGCACGAAGCTTTGAATCATTGATTCCTGGTGTTATTACAATGGGTGTCTTCATTGTTTTGACAGGTTTGAGTACAACATTCACTGGTGAAACAATGCCTGAATTACTATTAACTGCTTTGCAAAAACCCGCTCTTGCTATTTCTGGTACTGGACTATTTGCCTTCGTATCACAAACAACATGGAGTTTGCTTCAATGGTTTGGTATTCACCCAACATCAATTTGGGGACCAATCTTTGGTTTAACATGGAATATCAATGATACTCAAAATATGCTAGGTCAAGCACATCACATTTACTCAACATTATTTATGAACTTCTCAACTGTTGCTGCTGGTTCATGTTCAGTATCACCAGTTCTAGCTTTGATCCTATTTTCAAAGAGAGCTGCTGCAAAGAAAGTTTCTAAGATTTCTTTGATGCCTGCCATCTTTAATATTTCTGAACCTGTTACTTTTGGTTTGCCAATTATCTTGAATCCTTTGTACTTCATTCCATGGGTAGTAGCTCAACCATTAGCATTCTATATCGGACTATTGTTTACAAAGCTTGGTTTCATCGGACCTATCGTAAACAATGTTCCATGGACAGTACCTACATTGCTTTCAGGACTTTTATATACTGGATCAATCAATGGATTAATTGTTCAAGCTGTAATTGTTGTTGCTACAACAGCCATTTACTACCCATTCGTTAAGATGGATAACAAGTTGAACCCAGATATTGTTAAAGAGACAGAAATGAACGAAGCTCATAAAGAATCAGAAAAGGAATTAAAGACAAGTCAAGCATAGGAGATGTCATTAACTTGGATGAAAAACAATTAAAACGCGCAATGGAATTGATCTCAGTTGCCGGAACTGCTAAATCAATGTGTATTAATGCAATGAATCAAGCAGAAAAAGGTGAGATCGATGCTGCTAGAACAACTTTGAAAGATGCCAAAAAGACTTTACATGAAGCACACAATATTCAAACTAAATGGATGACTGATGAAATGAATGGTGAACAAGTTGAAAAATCAATCATGTTGATTCATTCTCAAGATCATTTCATTTCAGCTGATATTATGATGACGGTTGCTGAAAAAGTTATCAATTTGCATGATGAAATTTCTCAATTAAAGGCTAAGGAACACGTAAATGAATAAGGATTTACAAGTAGACGGCATCTATACGGATAAGATGGTTGTTCCTGAAAACAAAACTTTTAAAATAAGTGGACGAGCCATTCGTAATACGATTGTCAGTGCCAAGATATTGGGGAAAGTTTTTACTACTATTACTGATGATAATGGATTATGGACAATTAAAATTTCAGCCTTACCAGAAAAAACGATAGCTGATATTGAATTGAAGAATTTAGATGAGACTTTGACCTTGAAAGATATTAAAACAGGTAAAGTAATTCTACTGACAGGACAATCTAATATTGAATTCAAATTTCGAGATGACGCCGAATATCAAAAACAAATTGACCATTTGAATTTACAAAATGTTTATTTCTACAACGTTCCACAATTGGAATATCAAGATAGTGAACTCACACTGCCAAAGGATTTGACCACATCTAGGTGGGAAACTGCGAATAAAGAGACACTTTGGGAAATGTCCGATATTGGTTATTGGATTGCCAAGGAATTGTCAAAGTTAGATCCTGATGAAGTAGTTGGTATTATTGATTGCTATAAAGGTGGAACTTCGATTTCTTCATGGGTTCCAGAAGAAGTCTTGCAAAGTAGTCAAGAATTGATTGAACGCTATGTTAAGCCTTTTAAAGAAGCCACGACTGGTAAAACCCAGGCTGATTATGATCGTGAATTTGCTGACTATAATGCTTCAGTAGAAAAACATAATACTGACTTAGCTAAATTTCAAAAGGAAAATCCTAAAGTTTCGTTGAGCGATGCCAAGGATAAAGTTGGTCATACACCATGGCCACCTCCAATGACACCAACATCTTATTTACGTCCAAACGGTTTGTTCCATACGATGATTGAGCAAGTAAGTAACTATTCTTTCAATAAAGTTGTCTGGTACCAAGGAGAAAACGATGCTGACAATCCTGATGTTTATGCCATTATGTTGCGTGGTTTAGTTTCGAGTTGGCGCAAATTGTTTGCCGACCAATCATTGCCGTTTTATATTGTGCAATTACCAGGTTATTATGACGAACCACAAAATGCTTGGGCCATTATTCGACAACATCAATTGAAAATTACGCAAACTTTGAATGATGTTCACTTAGTTTCCATTGCTGACACTGGTGAGAAACATAATATTCATCCTACTCATAAACGAATAGCAGGAACTAGAATTGGTAAAATCCTCTCAGATAAAAGTTACAATTCAACTCCATATGTTTATCGAAAACAAGTAGTAGGCGATCAGTTAATTTTGTTTGTCGCTTCAGTGAGTGCTTTAGTTCAACGTGGTAAAGCCGAAATGGATGTTAAAAAGGCCGGCAAGTGGTCAACACAAGAAGTTTCCGCAGTTGGCAATGTTATCGTGATCAGTAATGCCCAAGGTGTTGAAAAGATTCGTTATGCTTATGCAAATTATCCAGTGTGTACCTTATTTAATGAATTTGGTGCTCCACTAGCACCTTTTGAAATGGAGATTGAATAAAAAATGAGTAATTTAGGTTTAATTGATATTGGTGGAACATCTATCAAGTTTGCAGTAATGAAGAATGGTCAGTTGGAAAAATTAGAGCCAGTTAAAACTCCGCAAACACTCGAAGAGTTTTATCAAACTTTAACGGCTAAAGTGAATACGATGAAAACACAATATCAAATTACAGGTGTTGGTATCAGTTCACCGGGAGCTGTTAATAAGAAGACAGGTGTGGTTGAGGGAGCCTCCGCTATTCCGTATATTCATAATTTCGAAATTCAACAAGCTTTAAGTGAACGTTTCGATTTACCCGTCAGTATGGAAAACGACGCTAATTGTGCCGCTTTGGCTGAACTAGATTCAGGTGCTGGTAAGGATGTTTCAAGTTTGCTATTCCTAATTATTGGTACTGGAGTTGGTGGTTCGGTAATTATCAATCATCAAATTTGGCACGGTGCACATTTATTTGGTGGTGAATTTGGTTTTACACTTGTCGATAATAAAAATACTTTGAGCAATTTGGCTACATCGGTTGGTGTGGCTCAAAGATATAATGCCAATTCCAAACCAGTTACGAATTATAGTGGTAAAGAAGTTTTCGATTTGGCTGATCATGGAGATGCACGTGCACAAAAAGAAGTACAGACGATGTATTATTCCTTAGCCAAGGGAATCTATAACTTGCAATACAGTTTTGATCCCGAATTGATTGTTCTGGGGGGAGCAGTATCCAACAATCCACATTTGATTCCTGAAGTTGAAAAGGAAGTCGAAAAGATTCGTAAGGTTGTTAAAATTGCTTCAATTAAACCTGAAATTGTCCCATGTCACTATACTGACGAGTCTAATTTACGTGGTGCAGCAGTTGATTTTGCTCAAACTTATTCAAAGGGGGAAGCTTAAACAATGATAAAATTTCCAGATGATTTTGCCTGGGGAGCAGCTACTTCGGGTCCACAATCGGAGGGTAACTTTCATAAACCTAATCAAAATGTCTTTGACTACTGGTTTGAAAAGAAGCCAGACGATTTCTACGATGGAGTAGGACCTGATGAGGCTTCTAACTTCTATAATGATTATCAAAAAGATATTCCGTTAATGGCAAAAGCTGGTATCAAAGCTTTAAGAACCTCAATTCAATGGACACGTTTGATTAAAAATTTAGACACTGGTGAAGTTGATCCGGATGGAGCTGAATTTTATAACAATGTAATCAACTGTCTGATCGAAAATGGAATTGAGCCATACATCAATTTATTTCACTTTGATTTACCAGTTCAACTTTATCAAGAATTTGGTGGCTGGGAGTCAAAGCACGTGACCGACTTATTTGCTGATTACGCTGAGAAATGTTTTGAATTATTTGGTGATCGAGTTAAAAATTGGTTCACATTTAATGAACCTAAAGTTATTTTGGATGGAGAATACTTATATCAATTTCACTATCCATTAAAGGTTGATGGGCCAGCATCTGTTCAAGTTGCTTATAATTTGAACTTGGCATCGGCTAAAGCTATTAAACGTTTCAGAGCTTGGAAGGCAGCCAATAATTCTGATGCTAAAATTGGAACAATTCTGAATTTGACACCAGCTTATCCAGCTTCAAACGATCCAGAAGATGTTAAAGCCGCTAAGTTTGCTACTATGTGGGATGATAATATGTTCTTAGATCCAGCCGTCTTAGGACATTTTCCTGAAGAATTAGTACAGATATTAGACAATGCAGGTGTTCTTTTCCAGAGCACACCGGAAGAATTGAAATTGATTGCTGACAATACAGTTGATGTTTTAGGTGTTAATTTCTATCATCCTGAACGTGTCAAGAGACCTAGTGTTTCACCAAAGAGTCTTCAAGATTGGATGCCTGATATTTACTTCGATAATTACGAAATGCCTGGTCGAGTTATGAATGTCGACAAGGGATGGGAAATTTATCCACAGACGCTTTATGATATTGCGATTAATATTCGTGATAACTATAAAAATATTCCATGGTTTGTTTCCGAAAATGGTATGGGCGTCTCAAGAGAAGAGCGTTTCATGAAAGATGGCGTTATTCAGGATGATTATCGAATCAATTTTATTCATGATCATTTGGTTCAATTGCACAAGGGTATCGAGGCTGGTTCTAATTGCCACGGCTACTTTGTCTGGACCGCAATTGATTGTTGGTCATGGAAGAATGCCTATCGTAATCGCTATGGATTGATTCGTGATGATATCCATACACAAACAAAGACGTTGAAAAAGTCGGGACATTGGTACGCTAAAGTAAGTTCTGATAACGGATTTTAAATAAAAACAGTTAGGTCAAAATTGATCTAACTGTTTTTTTTACGTATGATCATAAAAAATCCTCTAGTTCATATTCGAACTAGAGGATTTTAGTATCTATTTGGTTGTTACTGTAGGATTTGCAGTCAATATCCAAGTTACTACGGCATTCATATTCTTAGATGATTTGTCGTAGCTGTAGTCGGAACTCTTGGGGAGAGTCATACTTGCTGAATCAGGTGTGTTAAATCCAGCTTTGATAACGCCAGGATTGTATGAACCTTTTTTAAGATCCATAACAGTTGAAGTGGTGCTGGCATTTGAAGTTAAAGAAGCAGCTTGAGTTGAAAGGTTAGTGGAACTGCTAGACACGTTATTGTTGTTGGAATCTAGTAGAGGCATAGAGCTTAAATCTAGAATAGCATCAAGAGATGTATTGTCTGCCCCAACTAGTGATCCCATTTTAGCATATAAGTTAAATCCAGGAATATCTTCTTTAGAAGTTAGATTACGTGAATCAGTAACTTGTAAAAGCCCTTTGGTATTACCATCTTCACCTGGATTTTCAATTCCAGTAGTATCGGCTGTATTATTTTTTAACTTAGCAGTTGTGCCTAAAGCAATGTTACCAAAATTGAAATCAGGTACAGCATCAAGTGTCAAGTAACCAGATAGAACAGTTACAGTGACAGTTGAAACTTTAGAATCAGCCACAGTTGTATCGTTAGCTGCCAATGAAGTAACAACAGAATCATCGGATTTAGTCAAATCACTCGTATTCACACTAATAGCATTAGCATCGGCTGCCTTAGCTGTTGTTAGGGGAGTTAAAGACAGGCTAAGACTTGTCAAAGCTAATATACGAATGATATTTTTTAGTAATTTCATTAGCTAACCCCCTAACTGTTATATTAGTGACTCTATTTCATACTTAGAGTTTATCAAAAGAAGCCATACGGTTTGTATCTAAATTTATAAATGTTTTTTATCTAAATTGAAAAATGATTATAAACAAAAACAAGACCATTTCTATTAAAAAAATTCAAACGAGTATATTTGGTGTTTAAACAGTCATATATACTAAAAATCCTTTATTTCTAATCTTTTAAACGATTTATTTGTATCTATGTTAATCTAGAGATATTAAATGAAAACGATTGCATTAGGAGAGAGAATAATGAAAGATGTTGCTTTAATAGATGTTGGTGGTACTAGTATTAAATACGGATTATGGGATAGTAAAAATGATCAATTGGTCGAAAAAGGTGCTTTTGATACTCCAAAGGATCTTGCAGGGTATTATGCGGGCTTGACCAAAGTAATCAATGATTTTAAGACCAATCATGAATTAGCAGGAGTAGGGATGAGTACTCCAGGAGCAGTTAATAAAGAGACTGGTATTATCGAGGGTGCCAGTGCTTTGCCCTATATTCACAACTTTAAGATACAGGACGAATTAGAAAAACGTTTTGGGTTACCAGTAAGTATGGAAAACGATGCTAATTGTGCTGCCTTAGCTGAAATGGATCGTGGCGTAGCCAAGGGATTGAAGAATTTGATTTTTATCGTTATTGGTACAGGAGTCGGTGGTTCAGTTATCATGGATGGACATGTTCATCATGGAAAACATCTTTTTGGTGGTGAATTTGGTTACACCCTTGCTGAAGGTTATAAGACTCTAAGTAATGTTGGTACAGCAGTTTCCCTAGCTAAACGTTACAATGAAGCCAAAGGTACTAACTATTCAGGCAAAGATATTTTCGATTTAGCTAAGAATGGAGACAAATTAGCTCAAGAATATGCTCATGATTTATATCATCATTTGGCCGTGGCTATTTATAACTTACAATATGGTTTTGATCCAGAGATGATAGTATTAGGTGGAGGAATATCTCAATCTGATACTTTAATACCTAATATTGAAAAAGAAATTCAAATCATATTAGATAAAGTAGAGATTGCTCCATTTATGCCAGTAATCAAATCATGTAAGTATCATAATGATGCCAATTTGATTGGTGCCTACGTTGACTTCAAACAGAGTATGTAATTAGTGACAAAAATCTAGAGAAGAACTTGAATCAAAAGGAGCTCATATTAACTGTATTGGTTAATATGAACTCCTTTTTTGATATATCCAAAATTAAATATATAAAGTTACCTTTACTTTCAAAAATACCGAAATAATCAAATATGATAATTGTGATTTTTGTTATTTTAAGTAAATAAATAAAAAAATATATCGGTTCTATGTAAACGATTTATCTTACAAAAATGTCACATGAGACTAACACTTTGGTAATTATGCCCTTCATTCATTTACTTTTAATTTTGGTTGTTCATAATGAAAAACGGTAAAGCAATTCTTTATCATAATTTTCTAAGCAATTAAAAGTAATTTTTTATGAGAAAGTTTACCGAGTACAAAGCGTATATTGTGGAAAGTTACAGTCAATTCAATTATAATAAATTTGTTTAAACAGATAATCAAGCAATCATATGTCGGCCTTGCGATTGGTCAAAAAGTGATAAATTTCTTTATAAAAAGAGCATACGTATGATAGCGAAGATTTTATTATAATGTTTATACAAATGATATAGAAATAACAATAATCAATTATTTAGGTTCATTTCTTAGTTTGACACCATTTATATTGAATGGTTAGATAGTTTTCGCATAAAGCAAACTCTTTTTAACGAGGTGTTGATTATGAAAAATAGTTTACTTGTTTTCCTAAAAAAACCAGCAACGGTTTTTATTATTAAGACAGTTGTATTTTTCGCTATTTTCTTAGTGCTCTTATATATATATGGGTATAACGGTGTTGGTAGTGCCAAATTTATTTACAACGAATTTTAACGGGAGAAGGTAATATTAATGAATAAAATCATTGAAAAAATAACCACCGTCGCATTACAAAACCCTGACAAAGTTTGCTACAAGAATGGGTCAGAGACACATACATATCAAGAATTAATGCAGCAATCAGATCGTGTAGCAAGTTTTATACAGGACAAATTTCTTCCTGCTAAAAGCCCACTTATTATCTACGGTGGACAACAATTTGAAATGTTAGTAATGTTCTTAGGTTCAATCAAAGCCGGACATGCTTATATTCCAGTTGACGATGGTTCAGATCCACAAAGAATCATTCAAATCAATTCAGTTGCCAAACCTTCTTTGATCCTTAATTGGAGTGACACGACAGACTTTGGAGTAGATACTCCACAGGTAACTAAAGCTGAAATCTCCAATGTACTAGCTTCTGATAATAACATTTACGATAGCAATCGTAGTGTTGGTCCAGATGATAACTTCTATATCATTTTTACCTCAGGAACAACAGGTACTCCTAAGGGGGTACAAATTAGTACGAATAACATTTTGGATTTCGTTCAATGGGCTGAAAAAGAATTTAATTATTCAGACAAGATGAATATGTTATTACAAGCACCATTTTCTTTTGATTTGTCAGTTTTCGATATTTATCCAGGATTGATGAATGGTGCTACGTTGAATGTAGTTGATAAGGATACAACTAAGAATTTTGGTAAGTTGCAAGAGGCCATCATTGAATCGGATTTCAATACATGGGTCTCAACACCATCATTCTTTGAAATGTGTCTACTATTTAGAGGTTTCGATGAGGAACACATGCCACAATTGAATAAGTTTATCTTCTGTGGTGAAGAGTTGACCCACGCAACTGCTAAGAAACTTTTGAAAAAATTCCCTAGTGCTGAACTTTATAACACTTATGGACCAACTGAGAATACAGTTGCGATTACATCAATCAAAATTGATCAAGATGCATTAGAGAAATTTGATCGTCTACCAATTGGTTACTTGAAGCCAAATATGGACCATCAAATTATTGGTGCAATCGATGAAAAGACAGGTCTCATGACTGGTGAATTACTAGTTAGTGGTCCTGATGTATCAAAGGGTTATCTAAATAATCCTGTTCAAACTGAAAAGGCTTTTGAAGAAGTTGACGGTAAGATGTTCTATCATACCGGTGACATGGTTAGTGAAGCTGATGACGGTTTGTTGTTCTATCATGGTAGAACTGATTTCCAAATTAAGATGCATGGTTACAGAATTGAACTAGAAGAAGTGGACTCAATGCTTGGTAACCTAAGACAGGTAAAGCAATCATGTACAGTTCCTTTGTATAACAATAAGAAACAAGTAAGTAAGATGATTGCCTGCATCGTTTTGGAAGATGAATTTAAAGATAATGATGCGAACGATTTAAATTCTGATATTAAAGACTCATTGAGAGAAACGACAATGGAATACATGATTCCTAACGTCTTGAAATTTGTAGAGCAACTACCAATTAGTAAAAATGGAAAAATTGATAGAAAGACTTTAATAGGCCAGATTAATGAATAACATTACACCCTATAGTAGTCCACATTATTTTATCTATTTAATGTTGCTCTTGTTACCAATCATGATTGGTTTGTGGTTTGGTAAACGTTTCAGAGTTTATGATTTTATCGCAACAGTCATTATCTTAATAATCACATTCTTTGGTGGCAATATGTCCCAAGGGATTTCATTGATATTCTATGTTCTTTACGAAATGTTATTAGTGTTTACATATCTGTCGTATCGCAAGAAACACAATAATTTCTGGATCTTTACCGGTTATGTTGTATTGGCAATCATTCCTCTAGTTTTCGTAAAGTTAGATCCACTTCTTAAGAATCAAACAATCTCACTCTTTGCTTTTTTAGGTATCAGTTATTTGACCTTCAAAGCCGTCGAAATAATTATGGAAATTCGTGATGGTGTTATTAAGGATATTAAGCCATATGAATTCGTTCGTTTCTTACTATTCTTCCCAACCATCTCATCTGGACCTATTGATAGATTCAGACGTTTCCAAAAAGATGTTATGAATGTTCCTAGTCGTGATGAATATGTTGAACTTTTGCACAGTGGTGTTAACAGATTGATGCAAGGTTTGTTATACAAATTCATTATTGGATACTTCTTTGGAACGTTACTGTTACCAAAGATTCAAATTTTGACCTTATCTTATAAGGGCGAAACTCCGTTAGGACTTTCTTGGGCTCTAGTAGCCTACATGTATGTATATAGTATGTATTTGTTCTTTGATTTTGCTGGTTACTCACTCTTTGCTGTAGCAATCAGTAATTTCATGGGTGTAAAGACACCAATGAACTTTAGAGCTCCATTCAAGTCCCACAATATTAAGGACTTTTGGAATAGATGGCACATTACCTTATCATTCTGGTTCCGTGATTTCATCTATATGCGTTTAATGTTCACTGTGATCAAACACAAATGGTTAAAGAATCGTGTCACAATTGCCAACGTCGGTTACATTACTTTGTTCCTGATTATGGGCTTCTGGCATGGTGAAACTTGGTACTACATTGTTTATGGTATTTTCCATGCCTGTGCAATGATTACTAATGATGCTTGGTTAAGATTTAAGAAGAAACATCGTAAACAAATCCCAAGCAATAAGTTTACAGAAGCATTTGCTATCTTCTTAACGTTCAATGTTGTATGTTTCAGTTTTATGATTTTCTCAGGTATTTTAGACAAATTATGGTTCGTTTAAATTAAGTTAGGAGAGTTTATTATGGATGATATTAAAGAAAAAATCGTAGGTATTTTGCAAGATGTTACAGGCCTAGACAATGTTGGTCAAGATGCTGATCAAGACCTATTTAAAGATGGTGTTCTGGATTCAATGGCAACAGTAGAAGTTTTAGTAACACTCCAAGATGATTTCGGAATTCAAGTACCAGTTTCAGAATTCGACCGTTCACAATGGTCAACTGTTAACAAAATTGCTCAACGTGTACAAGAATTGGAATAGACTATGAAAAAAAAGTTATGGATGATTTTTGGACCTGTTATAGTTGCCATTGCTGCTTTATTAATTCTACTCTGGGCGCCAATCAACTTTAAGACGGTTACACCGCAAAAAGTTAGACAGGCTGCTACTTCATTGGACATCCGAGTTTTGAAGGGTGAAAGTGTGAAGAATGCTGCTGAAAAGGAAAACTATATTCCTATTATTGGTTCATCAGAACTTTCTAGAATGGATCCGTTCCATCCATCTTCCATGGCACAAAAATATCATTGGAAGAATAAACCATTTTTACAAGGTAATCCTGGTACTGCTTCATTGACACAAGCAATGAATGTTGGTGGGATGTCTAACCTTAAGGGAAATAAAGCTGTATTCATTATTTCTCCACAATGGTTTAGTAAATCCGGTGTTCAAGCTGATGCTTTCAAATATTTCCTATCACCATTGCAATTGACAGGTTTCATTTTGAAATCTAATACTGGTGATAAAGCAATGAATAAATATGTTGCTGGAAGGATTCTTGATTTGGGAGTCAGCAAAGGCCCCATCGAAGATGATGCTCTAGAACGTATTTCTGAAGGTAAACAGATTACTAGTTTCCAACGTTTCTATATTGAGACATTTGTACGTTCAAGCTTGCAAAGTCAAGATAATCTCTTTGGATCATTATCAATGAATGATCATGAAAAGATGATTGATGATGCTGCAAGCAAGCTACCCGATAGTTACAATTATAAAGATTTAAATAAACTAGCTACTAAGATGGCCAAGCATAATTCACGTGATAATGATATGCAAATTGGTGACTCTTTCTATAAGCGTCAATTGAGAAAGAGAATTAGAACCTATAAAAATACTCACCGTCACGTTAAATATACTAGTTCACCAGAATATAATGATTTCCAAGCATTACTTTACATGTTTGCTAGAAATAAAGTAGAAGTGATGTTTGTAATTCAACCTATTAATCCACATTGGGTTAAATATACTGGAATGCCAAAGAGTTCAATCACTAACTTTGATAAGAAGATCAAGTATCAATTGAGAACTCAAGGCTTTAACAATATAGTAGATCTTTCTAATGTTAAGAATTCCAACTATATTGCTGAAGATACTATCCATATGGGCTGGCGTGGCTGGTTAATGCTAGATCACCATTTGAAGTATTATTATAAGGATAAGAAAGCAAATCCTGAAAATACACAGTATAAGATGGATGATTACTTCTTATCTAACGAATGGGCACAAACTAAGAATGTTACAAAATAAAAAAAGATGCAGAATTCTGCATCTTTTTTATTTTGATGTTATTATAAAGCTCAAGTGCCTAAACTTAACTTTAGGTTAAAGCATATGGAGGCTTTTTATGCAAGAGATGATGACTACTTATTCAATTGGAGAAGTAGCGGAAAAATTTGGATTGAGTTTACCAACAATTCGTTATTATGATAAGGAAGGATTAATTCCTAATCTTAATAAAAATGAAGCTGGTGTGAGACGTTTTACGGATGATAATATCGGTTCTTTACAAATGATTGAGTGTTTAAAGAATGCCGGAATGCCTATTCGTGATATTAAACAGTTTATGCAATGGACCCTTGAAGGGGATGCCAGTTTAGAAAAACGTTATCAAATGTTTCAAGAGTTACGTGTATCAGTAATGAAGCAAATGGAAGCTATGCAAAATACACTTAATACAATTGATTTTAAATGTAAATATTATGGACAAGCTAAAGTCGATGGTACAGAAAAATACGTTAAAAATGAAATGCATTTAGATAGGCCCTAGTAAAATGGGTCTATTTTTTTTAAAAAATTAGTAATATTTTCAAAAAAATATTTCAGACGAGTTTGTGAAAGCTCTTAAGTCTATACTATAAGTGAGATTGAATGGTGCTTGAAAATGCCGAAATTTGGGACTTTTTACGTGTTTAAACTGCTTACAAAGGGTTCAAATATTTGCACAAGCTCAAAATATTTGTTAGGGTTATAAAGGTCGCTGTTATTTATAAATTTAATAATAGCTTTTTTATTTCTAATTAATGAGCATAGGAAAGTATGTTTATTTCAATTCCAAGAATGGGGGATTTAATGAGTACTAATAAGAGTACAAAAGTAGAAGTCAAAGACTTAACTAAGATCTTTGGTAAGCATATCAATAAGGCCAAAGAGTTGAGCAGACAGGGAAAAGATAAATCGGAAATTCTCAAGGAAACAGGTGCCACACTTGGTGTAGACCGAGCAAACTTTAAAATTTATGATGGCGAAATTTTCGTTATCATGGGTCTATCTGGTAGTGGTAAGTCAACATTGGTAAGAATGATCAATCGTCTTATCGACCCTACAGAAGGGGAAATATTGATTGATGGCGAGAACTTAATGAAGATGGATAAAAAAGAACTTCGTGAGGTTCGTCGTAAGAAAATGAGTATGGTTTTCCAAAGTTTTGGATTATTACCTAATCGAACTATTTTGGAAAATGCTGAATACGGCTTGGAGATTCAAGGTGTAGATAAAGATACACGTGAACAAAAAGCTAAGGAAGCTTTGGAAACCGTTGGTATCACTGGTTACAATGATGAGTATCCTGATCAATTATCAGGTGGTATGCAACAACGTGTTGGTTTAGCCCGTGCGTTAGCCAATGATCCAGAGATCCTATTAATGGATGAGGCTTTCTCAGCTCTTGATCCATTGAATAGAACTGATATGCAAGATCAACTTTTGGATATCCAAGAGCGATTGCATAAGACAATTATCTTTATTAGTCATGATTTGAACGAAGCCTTGAAGATCGGTGATCGTATTATGATCATGAAAGATGCTCGAGTTATTCAAACTGGTACGCCAGAAGATATCTTGACACATCCTGCTGATGAATATGTTGAAGAATTTATTGAGAATGTCGATAGAAGTAAAGTCTTGACTGCTGGTAACGTAATGATTCGTCCAATGACAGTCAACATTGAAAAAGCTGGTCCTCGTTTGACCTTGAAGATGATGAAGGCTAACGAAGTTTCAACAGCTTATATTGTCAACGCTGAACGTAAACTACTCGGAGTAGTTGATGCCAACGATGTTATCAAGTTAGTTCGTGAGAAGAAAGGGGATATTACACCTATTATTCAAACTAAAGTTCCAACAACCACAGAAGATACACCAATTTCTGATTTAATGGATGATATTTCTCAAACAGGTATTCCATTTGCTGTTATCAATGATAAGAAGCAATTGAAAGGAATTATCGTTCGTGGTGCCGTTCTAGGTGCCTTGGCCGGAAATGAGGTGAGTGATTTTGAATAGTCTTTTATTAGGTAGTATTCCAGAAGTTCCATTAGCACATTGGATCGATGGTTTTGTTGATTGGTTAGTACAGTTTACCGGATTTTTCAATGCCATCACTAACTTTATTGGTTCAATCAATAATGCCTTTCAATGGGTATTCGATATTATTCCCATTTGGCTCTTTATTGTTTTAGTTATTGCTCTAACATATTACGTTAATCGGGATCAACAAAATTGGGGTCTATTGATTTTCGAATTCTTGGGTCTCTTGTTGATCTGGAACTTGAATTACTGGCGTGATATGACACAAACTTTGACCTTAGTATTAACTTCAAGTTTGATTGCCTTAGTTATTGGTATTCCATTAGGAATTTTAATGGCAAAGAGTCACACTGCCGAAGTTATTTTGAAACCAATTCTTGATTTCATGCAAACAATGCCAGCCTTTGTTTACTTGATTCCAGCGGTTGCCTTGTTTGGTATCGGTATGGTTCCTGGTATCGTAGCTTCAGTTATTTTCGCTATGCCACCAACAGTTCGTATGACAAATATGGGTATTCGTGAGGTTCCTGATGAATTGATCGAAGCCGCTGATTCATTTGGTTCAACTGAATGGCAAAAATTATTTAAAGTTGAATTACCAATTGCCAAAACTAGTTTAATGGCCGGTGTTAACCAAAGTATGATGCTTTCACTATCAATGGTTGTTATTGCTTCTATGATCGGTGCGATGGGACTTGGTACTAAAGTTTACTTCGCCGTTGGTAGAAATGATGCTGGTAATGGTTTCTCAGCCGGTTTAGCTATTGTTATCTTAGCTATTATTCTAGATAGATTGACACAATCATTAACAAGAACACGCAGAAAGAAATAGGAGGGATTTTTTGAAAAAACAAAAGTTTATTAAACTTTTCTTATTAGCAATATTAATCATCCCAATTATTTCCGCATGTAGTTCCCAAACAGCTCCGTACAAAAGTAAGGAAAAGTTGGGCCCACAAATTAATTACACAATCACAGGTATTGATGCTGGTGCTGGTGTAATGGCCTCTACCCAAACAGCTTTGAAGGATTATGGTCTAGAGAAGAACAACTGGCAATTACAACCTAGTTCAACTTCGGCCATGACAAGTACTTTGGATAAATCATATAAAAATAAACAACCAATTGTGATTACTGGTTGGCAACCACATTGGATGTTTACAAAGTATAAACTGAAATTCTTAAAAGATCCTAAAAACGTTTATGGTAAAGCAGAACATATCAACACTATCGTTCGTAAAGGTTTGAAAAAGGATAAACCCGAAGCATATACTATTTTGGATCGTTTCCATTGGACACCTAAGCAGATGTCGAGTGTTATGTTGAAGGTTAATGGTGGTATGGATCCAGATAAAGCTGCCAAACAATGGATCAAGAAGAATCCGAAATTAGTTCAAAAATGGACTAAGGGTGTTAAGAAGGTTCATGGTCAATCCTTGAAGATCACTTATGTTGCATGGGATTCAGAAATTGCTTCAACTAATGTGATTGCTCAAGTATTACGAGATCAAGGTTATAAAGTAACTATTCAGGCTATGGAGATGCAACCAGTTTGGGCTTCAATCTCTACCAAAGCTGCTGACGCAACTGTCAGTGCTTGGTTACCTAAGACATCAGCTAAGTTCTATTCTGATTACAAAGGTAAGTTTGAAGACCTCGGTGCTAACTTAGAAGGTGCCAAAGTTGGATTAGCCGTTCCAAAATATATGACTAATATTAATTCCATTGATGATCTAAAAAATAAATAATTCACTGAAATTGGAAGAGATTCCAATTTTTTTTTGCTTTAAATAGATTTTAAATATATAAATGGAATAAAATTTCTTGTTTACTACGGTATTAATTATATAAAATAATATTTCACTAAGTGGACTAGACAATATGACAACTTTATACCAATGACACGTTTTAATTATGGGTATATAATTATATTAATTATATATAAATTTATTATACAGGGGCGATGGCGTGGATATACAGGCGTTTATTGATAAAAGAAAAGAATTAGGACTCTCACAAAAGGAATTGAGCAATGGTATCTGTACTCAAGCTACATTAAGCAAGTTTGAGAATAACGGTAAAATTCCATCATTGAAAATTTTAATTAAATTATGTAATCGTCTCGGTCTATCCTTAGATAGTATTATTGGTGTAAATGATAGCAGCAGTAAGAAGGTTGCTAAGGAAATGAGTCAAGCAGAATTCAATTTAATTATTCAAGAATATGATGATGCTTGGACAATCATTAATAAGATTGATTCAGATAGTTTGAATAATGATAAGAATCTTTTGATGCAATATTATTATTTAAGAGGCTACTTGAATGTTTTGGACGATGGAGATTTATTTGATGCAGTTTTTGATTTCAATCGTATTTTATCGGAATTAGATACCCGTGGGGAAACAATTTTCACTTTTCTATCATTCGTAGGTATGGGTATGGTTTATGCCAAGCAGGGCGATGATACGAAGAGTGAATACTACTTCAGCAAGGTATTCAATAACATTTATACAATGTCGATTGATGATGTAAGTAAGATTTGGCGTTATATCAATATCATTTTCTATTGTGCGATTTACTATTCAGAGAAGCAGGATTTAGAAACGGCTAATGCGTTATTGAATTATGGCGTTAAGGTCTGTGCCGAGAATCACGTTACGTATTACATTGCTCGAATTTATGCTCAGCTAGCAATGAATGAAAATCGAGTTAATGGAAACAATGAAAAAGTGCAAGGATACATTGATAAAGCACTGGTTTTTTCAGAGTTTAATGGTAACAAAAAAGAGATCGAAGTTATTAAAAGATGGGTTAAAGCAAATAATCTTTAACAGAAAGAGGATGTCATGGTATTTATGGCATCCTCTTTTATGATATATTGGTTAGACAAGTAAATTAGGGAGTAGTCTATGAATCTAAGTCGAAAAAAGTTGATCCAATATGGAATAATTGCGATTTTAGTATTGTTTATCCTCATATATCCAGTGCAGATCTATAATATTTTTCTGAATGTTTTGGGCGTTGCGATGCCACTTATTTTGGGCGCTGTATTGGCATACGTCTTAAATATTTTATGTGTTAAGTTGGAAAAATATTTCTTTCCTAATACTAAAATTAAAATTTTACAGAAGAGTCGTCGAGCATTAGTTATTTTAACTACTTTGGTCATTGTCACTTTGGTGATGGTGGGAGTATTTAGATTGGTTTTACCCCAGTTCTTCAATGCTTTGGCCGATTTCTTTAAAAATATTCCTTCATTTGTTGAAGGATTGTCAGCGTTGCTAGAAAAGATAAATCATAATTCGGTTGTTTCCAATCAACTGGAGTCAATGAATATTGATTGGTCATCGGTACAGAGTAAAGTGATGAAGTATTTAACGAGTGGAATGGGAGGAATCTTTGGTTCAACTTTCAAGATTGTAACGGGTATTACTAAAGGTTTTATTAATTTCATTCTAGCTTTAACATTTGCTATCTATATTTTGGCAACTAAGGAAAAGTTGGGTTGCCAGGTTAAGAAGATGGCCCAAGCTTATATGAAGAAAGAACATATTAAAAAGGTTAAGTATGTAGTTGATATTGCGGATGATATGTTTAGTCATTTCATTGCCGGACAAGTTACGGAAGCTATCATCTTGGGAAGTTTGTGTTCATTAGGAATGCTGATATTCAGATTCCCATATGCACTATCAGTTGGTGCATTTGTTAGTATTACAGCCCTGATTCCTATTTTAGGAGCTTGGTTAGGAGGGATTGTCGGATTCTTATTGATTGCCGTTAAATCACCGATAGAAGCAGTTTTCTTCATTATTTTCCTATTGGTTCTACAACAGTTTGAAAGTAACGTTATTTATCCACGAGTTGTCGGAACTTCAATTGGCTTACCAGGAATCTGGGTTCTAGCTTCAATTACTGTTGGTGGCGGACTCGGCGGTATTGTGGGGATGCTGTTAGGAGTGCCTGTAGCCGCAACTATTTATCAATTACTTAAGAATGATACAAATCGCAGGCTAAATGGAATAGAAAAAGTAAAATAGTTATATAATTTACAAAATTGCACTAAGGAGAGATTAGTTTTGTGGAATAATTATTTTGATTTCGTGTTAATTTTCGTAGCTATTTTTACTTTAATTCCTTACTTAACATCACTGGTGACTTCTTGGCTGGGACATCTGTCAAAAATTATTTTAGTTAATAATTTGGGAAACAATAGTCAGCTAATCGTTGGTGGAGTGGGCGTTATTATTCATGAGTTAGGACATGCTATTTTTGCCTATTTGTTTGGACATAAAGTAACTAACGTTCAATTGTTAAATTTGAATTATCGTCAATCGGGCTCATTAGGGTCTGTGGATCATAAGTGGAATGATCGCAATGTTTATCAGATGTTGGGGAACTTCTTCATTGGTCTGGCGCCTTATTACATGTGCTCGTTGGCATTGTATTTATTGCAAAGATTTCTGTTGAAAGCTCAATTCAGCTTTAGTACATTGATTCAGAGCTTGAATGTTAACAAGAGTGTTTCAATTAGCGTGATCTTTGATTCTGTTTTGGATAATATGAAATCTAGCTTTGCTAATGCTTCGTGGTGGATGATTCTAGTGTATGTATTGTTGACTATCATGATAGCTAGTACTGGATATGATTTGAGTAAGAATGATTTTATTACCGTCAATAAAGGAATTTTGCCATGGGTCGTAGTTCTGTTGGTTTTGGGATCAATACTTTATTTGCTTAATTTGAGAACAGTTGTTATGACTGGGGCAATTTATTTTGTAGCATTTTCAATTCTGTTTATGTTTCATGCCATTATTAGTATTGTTTTGGCTATGGTGGTAATTAAAATATTGGGATTTATATAAAAAAGAGACTTCCGGTTGGGAGTCTCTTTTTTATTGAGCAATGTAATCTTTTTTATCGTCTACTTTAATAAGTAAACCATAAAGTGCTCCATATAAATTTGCGTTATTTTGAAATTTGGCGTTTAAAATTTCAGGTCGAGTTAACGAATCTTTAATTATTGGCGTTGAGTTCAATATTTTATCATATTCTTCATTAATTGTGTCAGTGACAATTGGTTGTGCACTTATACCACCACCGATAACGAATCTTTTTAAATCGACTACTGATTGAATATTAAGGATTAACTTTGCAACATAACTACAGAATTCTTTAAATATTGGAAAGGCCTCGGGGTCCTTTTTATTGATAAAATTGAATACTTCAATTCCATCACTTATGTTGCTTAGCTTTTTTAATGAACCGATTTTTTTAATCATACCGACAGCAGAAGTATTGGCTCCTACAGCAGCTTTTAGAAAATCATCTTTAGTAAAGTTATTTAACATGAAACTAAATTCACCGGCCTGAAAGTGTTCACCATATAATAATTGACCATTAATAACGATACCACCTCCGACCCCTGTACCTAGAACAATAGCAGCCGAATTGTCGATATTATTTAAATTACCTAGCCAGAGCTCTGCTAAAGCGGCGGATTTACCATCGTTTTCGATACTTGTATAAATTCTGTATTTGTCTTCAATTATCTTTTTCAGATTTACTTTATCTAAGAAAGGAAGAGAACCGCCATGATGGATAGTCCCAGTATCATCTATTTTTCCAGGAACCGAAATGGCAATTCCTTTAATACTTGATTGGTACTTATCAATTATGCTAAAGATGGCATTAGTGAATTCTATAATGTTTTTTGCAGGTGTTTGCAGCTTATCATGGCTAATCAGGTTACCTGAATTATTTAATATACCATATTTTAAATTGGTACCGCCGATGTCGATACTTAGATAGTTACTCATGATTTTTCTCCCTTTAAATATTAAACGCTTGGCCATGGGATTAAGCCAAGCGTTTATTTTATTTCTTTTCAGTTAAAAGTAATGCTTGATATTCGGAACGTGGAAGCTGGAACATATCTGTATTGTTAATTTCAATATTCAAATCCTTTGTTGTCATATTCCAAGTATCAATTAGTTTGGCAGAATATTTTTTATCCTTTGGTAGAAAATCAAATTGTTCAAATTCAGGTTGGTTAGCTCCGAAATAGGCAATGATTTTACTATCATCAGGTGACTGTCCAACAGCCAATTCCCAGTGTGGACCTTCAGTTGCCATTGGTTTTACATAGTTGAAACCGTTATTGTCTAGTAGATCCTTAAAGAAGTTGATTCTCTTTTGACTTTGACCATATAGAATCCCACCATGTGCCCACCAAATTGAACGTTTAGTATTTGGTTTGTCAATATAGGTTTCACCATGTGTGGCGTAACCTCCGCGTAAAACTGTTCTGTAGAAGCAATCCATCATACCATGGGCAGTATTGTCACCCCAGCCCAACTCAATGTTCCCTTCATACCGACATTCATCTACGACTACTGGTTTTTGATACTTTTCTAACCACTGAGGTACAAAGAATAGTTCATCAGTTTGGACGCTTAGATGTGTTATCCATGGTTTTGTATAATCAAACCAGTTTTTTCTAGTGCCTTTATTTGTAGGCGGATCATACCAATTATGTATCGATATTAGATGTTCACTAGGATCTTCTTCTTTAACTAGTTCTCCTAATTTATCCCAAGCTTCGAGTGGTTTTTGACCGGCCATTGCTAACAAATCATATTCATTTGCTAGTGACCACCAAATATTTTTATAACTGGCTAATCTAGCAATAATATATTTAAGATATAATTTATCGTACTTTTCCCCCATACGAGCAAATCCCCAGTGGTCATAAGGATGAAATAGAATTAAATCAGCTTCAACACCAAGATTATCTAAATCCTTAATTCTATTTTCCAAATGTTGGAAGTAGGTAGGATTGATTTTAGAAAAGTCAAAACCAATATCCTCTGGTTTTAGACTCCAGCTATTAAAATCGAAAGTATCTGATACTTTTTTTGGGGCTCCCTCATATGGATAGATATCTGGTTCTATGGTGTTGTAATTATAGTTCTTAGGGAAAGTCAACATACGTAGTTTATTAAATTTATTTTCAGATAGTGTCTTTAGAGTTTGCTTTTGACGTTCGTTACTTTGAAATACCCAAGCATAAGCGGTAGTTCCAAAAGGCATATAAGAAGTACCATCAGCGTAGGCAAAGTGAGTTTTACCACTTACGCGAACAGGTCCATGATTATCTTCAGAAGGAGATGTACATTCAAATTCAGTTGTTTTATTTGATAATACTTCTACGTTAGATTCAGTTGTGACTTTCCATGTTCCAATTAATTCAGGCATATATCTGACTTTATATATTCCGTTTCCATCGTAAAATCCGCGGATTTTAATTGAAAAATTATCATGAGTAAAAGTAGCAAATAAATTATTGTCAATAAATGGATTACCATCAGATGGTCCATTTAGAGTGAGTTCATATGAACCCCATTTTTCACATTTATCCATTTTAAAATTCCTTTCTAATATTGTTATTTAGCCATTGAAGTATTTACATTCTTATTTCTATTTAATTGCATAAATACGAATACTACAGCAAGTACAATCATCACTACAGCACAGATAACAAATGATGAAGTTGGATCTGTCATACCTGATGCTTTTCCAATAAATGAAAGTGAGTATGGTGAGAAGTAAGCACCTAAATTGTTAAAAATCATGGCAACTGAAATTGCAAAATTCTTCGATGCTTCAGGAACACTGTCCATAACAGTTCCATAAACATAAGGAATCAAAATTGTTGTAGAACTTACTAAAATCATTGAAATAGTAAATAAAATCATATTTGATGAATGTGCCATTCCAAAGAAACCAACAGCGCCAATTCCACAAGCAATAATAGGTGTAAAGTGCTTCAAGGCCTTAAAAATGGGTCCATAAAGCATGGTAATTAAACTACCAATAATTCCAGCAAATGCTAATGCGGTGCCCAGCATACCTTGATTCTTAACTTGCATTTGTTGCAAAGCCAAGCCGGAGTTTGTGTACATTGCCATTACGGCATTGAAATAAACGAATAAAACTAAAATACCAATAATAACGAAAATAGGAAGCTTTTTAGATTGTTTACCGGAGGATTCATTTTCTACAGTAACGGTCTTTTGAGAATCTGTAGAATCTTTCTTTGGAAAACCAATCATGAATACGATAAGAACTGGTAAAAGAATTAAGTAAACTAGATAGGTACTTTGCCAATTAATCCCTACAAGAATACCCGCTAAGAATGTGGATAAACTTGAACCTAGAGCAGAAACTGCGGATTGAATGCCAAGAAGGTTACGTTGTTCATCACCGGTAAAGTAATCACCAATTAAACTGACAGCTAAGGAAGTATAGATACCAGTACCAGCACCGAATAAGAAACGTAAAACCTTAATCATTGTAATGTTTGTTACAAATGCAGGACCTACACCACCGATCATTGCAACAAATAATCCTAGAATAACGGTATTACGTTTACCAATAGCTTTAATTATCCAATTACCACAAAGAATAAATAGCATGATAGAAAAAGAGGGAATAGTTACTAGTGATTGAATTGAAGTTGCACTTTGATCTGGAAATGATTTGATCATTCCTGTTACAGCAACTGATATTGCACTGGCTGCTTGTAACATGACGGAAATTGCTAGAATAGCAATTTTTAAAAACGTTTTATTAACTTTTTTCGTATCTGACATTATTATTAATTCTCCTAACAAATAAAATTAACTTATGCATAAGTTCACGGAATGTATCCGCTTTCTTTTAACAGCTCTAAATTACCACATAGATTATTAAACATCAAGAGTATTTTACTAAAATAGTACTAAAATAAATTAACTATTTTATAAAAACGTTGATTCAATCGAATTTTTAGACAATAAAAAAAGCCGAAACTTTTTTGTTTCGACTTAAATAGAATTACGTTTAATTAATTTAGTTGAGATGAGTGTTTTTTGTGGTGACCAATTTGGAGTAAATAAGCGCTTTTGCAGTTGAAATAGTGCTTGTTCAGCCATTTGATCAACAGGTACGTGAATGGTGGTCAATTCAGGACTTATTAGAGAACTTTCATAAATATCATCAAAACCAATAACGGCTAATTGTTTAGGAATTTTGATATTCTTTTGTTGGGCAGCCTTTATTAATCTAATTGCGATATAATCATCTTCACAAAAAATTACTTCGGGCAATTCCTTCTTGGTTATATTTTCGATATCCAATCCCTTTGGATTAACTTCTGTAGGAGAAACTGAATAAAAATGATCATTATTGATTTTTATATTAGCTAGTTTAAGAGCATCACGAAAACCACGTCTTCGTTCAATAAAGTTAGAAATGATTTTATCAGAGGCAAAATAACCAATATCTTTATAGCCTTTGTTTAAGATATAATTGCCCGCTAGCATAGCTCCTTGATAATTATCCATCGTTACAAAATCAGCCGTTATATTGTCGAAATATGTATCAACAAATATCACACTGTCTAATTTGTTATTAATTAATTCTGCTTGGGTTGCATTCAAATCAGTACCTAAAACAATCGTACCATCGTTCTGATCTTTTCTGATCTCATCCAAAGTTTGAGGAAGTGATTCACTATCAGTAGTAATTATCTTCAAACTACCACCAGTTTCGCTGACTTTTTCCGATAATGAAGAAATTAAGCTATCAAAGAAGGGAAGAGAACGATAGTTTCCACTAACTAAACCAGCTGTTTTAACAACTAAGAAGTTAACACTAGTAAGAACTTTATCAGTATTTTTTTTGTTTTTCCGGAGTGGCTTATATCCATATTTATTTACTACATCAAAAATTTTATCTCTAGTTTCTTGACTCACACCGTCTTTACCATTAAGGGCTAAGGATACGGCCGATTTAGAAACATTGGCGAGACGTGCTATGTCATCCATTTTTACTGTCATGAGATGACCTCCTATCACATAAAATAATACTAAATTAAAATCAGTATTGCAAAATTTATTGTATTTTTTATGTAAAATAATGTAATTTGTTTAGTAAAACGTTTACAATGCTGATTAATATGCGGTATCATTTAATTAAATAATTTATTTTGAGGTGAATCTAATGACAGAATTTCCAAAGAATTTCTTGTGGGGTGGCGCTACAGCTGCTAACCAATTAGAGGGTGGCTATAAGGAAGATGGACGTGGTCTATCTATTGCTGACGCATTACCCGGTGGCAAAGAGAGATTCCAAATTGTTCAAAATCCTGACTTTGATTGGACGATTGATGAAAGTAAATATAAATATCCTAATCATGTCGGTATCGATTACTATCATCGTTTCAAAGAAGATATCAAATTATTCTCAGAAATGGGCTTTAAGTGCTATCGTTTCTCTATTGCTTGGTCAAGAATTTTTCCAAATGGTGATGAAACAGAACCAAATGAAAAGGGATTGGAATTTTATGATCAAGTAATCGATGAATGTTTGAAGTACAATATTGAACCAGTGATTACTATTTCTCATTATGAGTTGCCATTAAATTTGGCCAAAAATTATGGTGGCTGGAAAAATAAGAAGTTAATTTCATTCTTCGAAAGATTTGCCAAAGTTGTTTTGACACGTTACTACAAGAAAGTTAAGTACTGGATGACTTTCAACGAAATCAACAGTGCTGCTCACTTCCCAGTTATGGGTCAAGGTTTGGTTCCTTCCAACGGTGCTAACGACAAGAAAAATGTCTTCCAAGCATGGCATAATCAATTTGTTTCTAGTTCTAAGGCTGTTAAAATTGGTCATGAATTGGATCCAAATTTACAGATTGGTTGTATGATTCTTTACGCTACAACTTATAGTTATGATGCCAATCCAGTTAACCAATTGGCTACCTTGCAACAAAATCAAGATTTCAACTTCTTCTGCGGCGATGTTCAAGTTCGTGGTCAATATCCAAGCTATACAAAGAGATTGTTGGCTGAATATGGTTTGAAACTTTCTGATTTAGACAGAACTGATGAAGAATTGGAATTGATCAAAAAGTATCCTGTTGATTATATTGGTTTCAGTTACTATATGTCTTCAGCAGTTGAAACTACTAAGAAGGATAACGACAAAGTTAGTGGAAACTTGCTAGGTGGTGTTAAGAATCCATTCCTTAAGGCAAGTGATTGGGGCTGGCAAATTGATCCAACTGGTTTGAGAATTGCTTTGAACCAATTGTACGATCGTTATCAAAAACCATTGTTCATCGTTGAAAATGGTTTGGGTGCTATCGATAAACCAGATGCAAACCACAACATTGAAGATGATTACCGTATCGATTACTTGAAACAACATATTCAAGCAATGGCCGGTGCAATTGACGATGGTGTCGATTTGATGGGTTACACTCCATGGGGCTGTATTGATTTGGTCAGTGCTTCTACAGGTGAAATGTCCAAACGTTATGGTTTTATCTATGTTGACTTAGATGATGATGGTAATGGAAATATGGACAGATACAAGAAGAAGTCATTCTACTGGTATCAAAAAGTTATTGAATCAAATGGTCAAGAATTGTAATTAATTTATTTGAAAAGATCAAATCAGAAATGGTTTGGTCTTTTTTTCAAAATAAAAAGGTGATGTATTTTTAATAGAATACATCACCTTTTTGCGTACTGAATTATTTAATAATTGAAGAGGTGTCACCACGAAGATAAGCTTTAACATCATCTTCAATAGGATCATAGAAATCAGGTGTAACGCCTAAATACTTACAGGCTTCGTAGAGAACAGGCACAACGTCGTCACGAACAGCAGCCATGTGGTGGATATAAGGTCCATAAACTAGTTTAGTTTCGAAACGGTTGAGGTTAGCAAATTGTAACCAGATATAAGTCCCTTGTTCATATGGTCCTTCACAAGTTTTAGCATTACCCATTAACATTGAGTACTTACCATTATCGCCATCGAAACGGCAAAGAGTATAGTTACCATCTTGGGCTTGGAATCCTACTGACCCTGGGTAGTCAAAAACAAAGTGTGACTTTGGCAAAATAGGCTTGTTTTTGGCGGTTGAATATGGGAAGACACCCAAGTGTTGTAGTAATTCACCATTAGGATTTTCTGGATGACGACAGTTAACATCAGCAAAGATAGCTCGATGATCACCCATAGTTGCGGCTTCAACCAATAGTTCAGAAATAACGCCATGAATATCAGTTTCACAAGTTACAGGCAAACCTTCATCTTGAAGTAATGATTCAGAAGCATATGGAAGAATACCGATTTCGTCTTGAAGAGCAGTCCAACATTGGATTGCGGCAGAGTTACATCCATAGGTTTTAGCCAATCTCTTGATGGCAACTTTAAGCGCAGCAACCATTTGCAAATCTTTATCAGAAATTTGAATATCAGCGATAGAATTCAAGGCCTTTTCAGTTTCTGCAATTTCAGGATCCTTTTTGTCGATCAATTCATGAATCTTTTCTACCAATTCTGTAATTGGAATAGGTGAGAGTGAGATGTTGAACTTCTCTAACAATTCACCTTCATTAACCATTGTGCTCCAAAAGTCGAAAGGACGAGGTCCGATTTGTAGGATACGAGTATTCTTGAAAGTTTTAACAACATTACATACTTTGATGAAGTCATTAATGCCTTGTTCAAAAGCAGGGTCGTCAAGATCACAGTTTTTGACATAAGTGAATGGAATTTGGAAACGACGTAAAACTTTTCCAATAGCAAATAGACCACATTGAGTATCTCTTAAACGTGAACCATCTGCTGCAGGTGCTTCATCTTTTGGTCCCCAAAGTAGAACAGGAACGTTCAATTTCTTTGCCAAACGGGCACATTCATATTCAGTACCGAAGTTTTCATTAGCTAAGAATAAACCGTCAATTTTAGCATCTTGGAATTTCTTAGCAATCTTGTTCATGCCTTCATCATCATAAAGCAGACCATCATCATTAACATCTTTAATATCAACGTAGTCGACATCCATATCGTCTAACCTCTTACGTGTGTAATTAGCGAACTCAATAGCGGCGTCAGCTGAGAAGATATTTCTTCTAGTAGGTGCGAAACCTAATTTGATTTTATCTACACTCATAAATTAATTACTCCCTTAGTTTAATAAAATAATTATTTAGAAAGCGTTTCCATGACTAAACTATAAAACTGATTTAACTAATATTCAATAGTTTATTAAAACTAATCACTAAACATAAATGTGCTTGTTACTGCTTATTGTTGATGTAACAGCACTATTGACTATATAAAATAAAAATAGTTGTTGCTTGATTGTGATTTATTCTAACTAAACTATTGAAAAATTTAGGTAAACAGTTTAGTATAAATTTTGAAAGCGGTTGCTGAAATTGATTGTAAGGAGAAATTACTATGGATGTTGAACAATTAGAGAAAAAGGCTATTGAAATGAGAAAAGCAACATGGGAAATGATTTATCGTGCCAAGACTGGACATACCGGTTCAGATCTTTCATGTACTGATATTTTAGTTGCCCTCTACTATAAGGTACTAAATCAAACTCCAGAAACATTTAAGAGTGAGAATCGTGATCGTTACGTTCAATCGAAAGGTCATGCGGTAGAAATTCTTTTGAATGTCTTAGCTGATCGTGGATATTTTCCTAAAGATGATCTTCTAACATATTCACAATTTAAATCACCATATATTGGTCACCCTAATAATCACATTAAGGGAATTGAAATGAATACTGGTTCACTTGGACATGGCTTAGCCTTAAGTGTCGGAATTGCTAAAGCAGCCAAGATGGATGATAAAGATTATCATACCTACGTTTTAATGGGAGATGGTGAACAAGCAGAAGGTTCCGTTTGGGAAGCAGCAATGGCAGCCGGAAATTTCAAGCTTGATAATTTAACAGCTATCATTGATCATAATGGCCTTCAGATTACTGGTAAGACAAAAGATGTTATGAACAGCGAACCTTTGAAAGCCAAATATGAAGCTTTTGGTTGGAACGTTATTGAAATTGATGGTAATGATATGTCTCAATTAGTTGATGCTTTTGACATGAAATCAGTTCAAAATAAACCTACTTTGATTTTGGCTGACACGGTTAAAGGCTGTGGCGTTTCATTTGCTGAGAACAAGGCAGAATGGCATCATAAAGTACCAACTGAAGAACAATATAAAGAAGCCTTAGATGTATTTGATAAGGAATTGGAGGAAAGAAAATAATGTCAGAAGAAAAAGCTCGTAAAGTTGGAGAAGTAATTTGTGAACAATTAGTAGACGCCGGAAAGAATGATTCTGATATTGTTGTTCTAACCAGCGATTCTAGAGGTTCAGGTTCTTTAGTTCCTTTTGCAAAAGAATTACCTAAACAAATTGTAGAAGTTGGTATTGCTGAACAAGATCTTGTCACAATTAGTGCTGGATTAGCTCACAGTGGTAAGCGTCCATTTGCAGTATCACCAGCCGCCTTTTTAACAATGAGAAGTATCGAACAAGTCAAAGTGGATGTTTCCTACTCTAATACTAATGTTAAATTGCTAGGTATCAGTGGTGGTAATTCTTATAGTGTCTTGGGAAGCACTCACCATTCTTTGCAAGATTTGGCAATCACAAGAGCTATTCCAAATTTGGAAGTTTATATGCCTTGTGATCAATATCAAACAATTGGTTTGTTTAAGTATTTAGTTAAATCAGATAAACCTGCTTATATCAGAATTGGTAAGAAGGCTTTGAGCAATTGTTACAGTAATCCTGAAGAAGCCTTTGTAAAGCCAGGTAAAGCAAACGTTTTGAGAAATGGTAAGGATGTTGCTTTAGTAGCTATGGGAGAAACAGTTCCTGAAGCTTTGAAGGCCGCTGATTTACTTGAAAAAGAAGGTATTAAAGCTACAGTCATTGATTTAGTCAGCTTGAAACCATTAGATACAGAACTATTAAGTAAGATCAGTAATGAGTTCTCCGATATTTATACAATCGAAGAACACAGTATTTACAACGGTATTGGTTCAGCAGTGGCTGAAGTAGTTGCTACATCAGGCAGTGCTAAACTTCATATTTTAGGATTCCCAGATGCACCTGCAATTGCTGGTACTCAAGATGAAGTCTTTGGTTACTATGGTCTGGATGGTGCCGGAATTGCCCAAAATGTTGAAAAATCAATTTCTTAATTTGAGGAGAAATTATTATGAAATATTTGTTGGGAATTGATCAGAGCACGCAAGGTACCAAAGTGGTTTTGGTCGATAAAGATGGTCAGATTTTAAGAAAAGTAACACGAAATCATCGCCAGATTATTAATAAACAAGGTTGGGTCAGCCACGATTTACGTGAGATTTATCAAAATATTTTATTTTTAGTAAGAAAAATTTTGGATGATCCTCAAGTTGATTCAGCAAAGATTGTCGGTTTGGGAATCACAAATCAAAGAGAAACGGCTACAGCGTGGTCAAAATCTACGCGAAAGCCTCTATCAGAATCAGTTGTTTGGCAATGTTCACGTGCTAAAGATGTCTGTGAAAGAATTGAAAAAACTGGTGTCGGACAATCTATTTATCAAAAGACAGGTATGCCTTTATCACCATATTTCACGGCATCTAAATTTACTTGGCTACTGGAGAATATTCCAGAAGTTCAAGAAGCTGCTCAAAAGGGTGACTTGTGTCTGGGAACGGTTGATAGTTGGTTAATTTATCAATTAACTAGGGGCCAAAGTTTTAAGACTGAACCTTCTAATGCCTCCAGAACACAACTTATGAATTTAAAGAGTGGTGATTGGGATGATGATCTATTAAGAATTTTTGATTTAAAGAGATCATATTTAGCCAAAATTGTTGATTCAAATGATAAATTTGGAATGACCGATTTTGAAGGAATCTTGAATCATCAAATCCCAATTTATGGAGTATTAGGTGATTCCCAAGCGGCTTTGTTTGGTCAAAGATGCACTAAATTCGGAGATGTTAAATCCACATACGGAACGGGTTCGTCAATTATGATGAATATTGGTTCTAAACCAGTTATGTCGTCAAACGGCTTGATCACATCTGTTGCTTGGAAAATCAATGGTCAATCGAATTATGTGTTGGAAGGAAATGTTAACTATTCTGGAGCAGTTATCAAATGGCTGAAGGATGATTTAGGGTTGATTGAGCATAGTGCTGAAACTGAAGAGATGGCCTACCATGCTAATAAGAGTGACAAGACTTATTTGGTACCAGCATTTACTGGATTAGGTGCACCTTACTGGAATGATGATGCTACAGGAACCATTGTTGGTATGACTCGTAAGACACGTAAGAATGAAGTTGTTAAAGCAGGGTTGGAAAGCATTGCTTATCAAATTAATGATATTTTGCAATTAATGAAAAAAGATACTGGTGGTCAAATCAATATTTTGAAAGTCGATGGTGGAGCCACCTCTAATAATTATTTGATGCAATTTCAATGTGACCTGTTACAGTCGGTATTAAAGATTCCTAATGTAGAAGAGTTAAGTGTTTTAGGGGCAGTCTTCTTAGCGGGCCTACAATTGGATCTTTATGATGAAAATGTTTTACAGGAGGCTATTGAGTATCGTTGTTTTGAACCAAAAATGGCGGTCAATGAATGCAATGAAAAAGTTCAGGGATGGAAAAAAGCTGTCTCATTAATAAACGTTTAAACGAAAAAAAATTCACTCAAATTGATGAGTGAATTTTTTTAATCAATTATTTCATGGGTCATTTTTAAATGAGGTGTATGGTTGAACAAAAAAGGTGCACCTTGCGTTTGGAAATGAAATTTTTGGTAGAATTTTTCTACTTGGACTTGAGCTTCAATTTCGACTTCTTTTTTTGGAAAGTCCTTTTGAATTGTAGTAAAAACATGTTGCATCAGTTCATTTCCCAATCCTTGACCACGATAGTCTGGATTAGTGAGGACTCGGCCGAAAGTAACTTTTCCATTCTGATTAAAGACTCTAGCATAAGCTACAATTTGACCATCTTCTAAATCAAATACGTGAATGGATTCGGGATCATGTTCGTCGACTTCTTGATAAACTCTCTTTTGATCAACTACGAAAACTCTTGTACGTAAATATAAAATTTCAAAAAGTTCATTGGTGCTCAATTCTGAAAAACTTTTAGAATACCACATTGAAAAGGCCTACTTTCTATTGAATAGTAATTTGTCTATTGTTTTGACAGCTTCATAGAATTCTTGTTGCTGTTGAGGGGATAAATTGATTAATAAATCTTTTATTTGTTGATCCGAACGTTCATCTAATTGTTGGGCGAGTTTTGTTCCTTTAGTGGTTAAATGAATCTTTTTGGAACGAAGATCGGTAGATGAAGGTGATTTATAGAGTAATTCGTTTTTTTCAAAACGTTTAAGAATACGGCTAGTGTAGCTTTTATCAAGATTCAAGTGATTGGCAACTTCAATTGGAGTTTTGTCTTGATTGAAATAGATCTCTAGAATGGTACGACCTTCAGTCCAACTAAGGGGCGTATCTAAAACCTTTTTATTAAGAATACCCAGTAATTTAGTGTAGTTACGGTTGAAACTACGGATTGATGTGATCTCATTTTGATCTAACAAGTGAAGGAACCTCCTGATTTGGATTGAGAATAGTATAGCATAGTAGTGGACAAAGTCCACTACTTTAAACAAAAATATCCAGTAACTTATTTTTTTCATTGTTACTGGATTAAATAGTGTGTTTTATTCTCTAAATCTCTTTAATACGTCCTTCTGTATCTGCACGGATCATTTCACGATAAAAATCACTTTCAACGGGTGTCATATTTGAAAAATCAACATCGGTGATGGCTGAAAATGTTTCTAGATAAGTTTTACCATTTTTTTCTTGTGAACACATGATAACCATTTGTCCTTCGTCAACATTTGTAGAAGCGATTAGTTCACAGTCATCGGGATGGAATTTTTCTTCAATTTCAGTTGTTTGACCGTTACCGACATTTTGCATGAATTCATTGTACATTTGAATGTACTTCTTACCAGTTGTAACACCCATGTCCTTGAATTTTCCGCCTGCCCATACTTTTTTTACAATTTTGAAATAGTCGTCTGATGAAATATCTGCCATAATATCTACCCCTTGAATAAGATTTTAATTAATTTAATATTATTATGACTATTATAATAATACTTTCTATTCAATGATAGGGGAGGTTTGGGCAAATGAGCAGTAAAACTTTTCATTTTGCATTCGGATCATACGGGATTATCCACGAATCAGAGAAATTGTTGGTGATTAAAAAAAATGGTGGTCCATATATTAATCGCTATGATCTGCCGGGTGGAAGTATGGATGAGGGTGAACCCTTAGAAAATACCGCTATTAGAGAAATTGCTGAAGAAACTGGATTAAGAGTTACAGACTCACATCAATTGGGTACAGTTAGTTTCAGATTTCCTTGGAAGTATCAAAAATATACGTGGAATGAACATATTTGTGTTTTTAATTTAATTGAAGAATATCAAGGTGAAGTAAAAGCTACAGTTACGCAATTTATTGGTCAAGACTCATTGGGTGCTGTCTGGATACCGTTGTCTAAATTGAGTATTAGTAATAGTTCTCCTCTAGTTCTTAAAGCAAAGGAGTATCTTTTGACAGAAAGATTTGAAACTAAAGATACCGAGTATCCTCATTGGCAAGTTCTGTCATAAGGCTTTCACAAAATCTTCAAAAAATGTTGACGGAATGTCAACATTTTTTTAATACGCTAAAAAGGTTGAGAAAATTGATTTTTTTTTGAGGAGTTATAAATGAGGAGAAAGAAATTATTTTTATTAGGATTGATTCCACTGATGTTACTAGTATTAGTGGGATGTTCCAGTAGTTCTAAAGATTCAGAAGTTTTATCGACTGCACAGATTAAAAAGAATATTGGTTCTAAGCTGATTTCAACGAGAGAGGATGCTCAGAAGAAATTAACTAAGGAATATCAGAGCGCAACTAAAAATAAATCGTATACGTTGAGTGATCCATATGTGAAAGTGAACCCTTATAAGGATTCGCCGTTGACTGCTTTGGTTATTTTCAAAACTGACAAAGCAGCCAAAATAAGTTATACCGTTTCAGGAAAGACTGATAAAACAAGTATTACTAACCAAGTGAAAGGCTATCAAAAGACTCATCAGGTTCCGATAGCTGGTTTATATGCTGATTATAATAATACTGTGACAATAACTATAACTTATAAAGATGGCAGTACGGAACAGAAGGTTTTACATTTACAGACTGAAGAATTACCCAAGTATATTAAGAATGCCAAGATTGTAGTTTCTAAAAATAATAAATCAAAAATGGATATTGGCGACAATAAATTGACTTTGATGAATCGTACAACTAAAGAACCATTCGCCATTGATGCAGATGGAGAAGTTAGATGGTATTCAACTAATTACTCACAACATACAATTGAACAAACTGATGATGGGCACTTTTTGATTTTAACTAAGAAGAATGTCGATTCAACAGTCTATAATGACTTGATTGAGACAGATGCTTTGGGCCGAGTTTACCGTGAATATAGTTTTAATAATAAGGTCAAATCCAATGACAGTGGCAATGCTAAAGACGAAACAACAGTAATCCATCATGATCTTTTGGAGTTACCTAATAAAGATATTTTAGCGACCGTAAATGACGGTTCTAAGTATAAAGAAGATGTGATGGTTCAAATTTCACATAAAACTGGGAAAATAGTTAAAGTGATAGATTTGAAGAAGATTTTACCTAGTTCAATGTACAAGAATTATAAAGCCGGATCAGATGGAAAAATCGATTGGTTCCATCAAAATGCCGTTGATTATGATAAGTCAGATAATACGATTATGATTTCGGGACGTAATCAGGATATGATTATGAAACTGGATTATAAGACTGATAAGATAATTTGGATTTACAGTGGAAAATCAAAGAAGAGCTGGCCTAAGAAGTATCGCAGTAAATTATTAACGCCAACTAAGGGTACAACAATAACTGGTGGGCAACATGGACTTTATCAATTGAGTAAAGATAAGAATGGTGAGAATATTTTACTTTATGACAATAATGTTGATGTTACTAGCGGTAATAAGAAAACGTCCGGTAAGTATTCACAGGCAGTTCAATATCACATTGATACTAAGAAGATGACAATAGATCAAACCTGGGCATATGGAAAATCACTGGGAAAAACTAATTTTACAAATATTATTGGTTACGCTGAACGTGAGAGTAATGAAAATACGTTAATCGATTTTGGCTATAAAAATAATGGTGCCGAAAGTAATGTAATTGAAGTTGATTCAAGTGGTAATCAGGTGTTCAATGTGACAGTTAAGAATGCTTCTTCAAAAGCTTATGTTTATCGAGCTTATCGTTTGGAATTCTATCCACAGGGATATGTTTTTGATGTTAATAAATAAAAAGTCGACCATTTGGTCGGCTTTTTTAGTTATTTAATCTTTTATCCATAATTGAACGTAATGCTTTTTCACGGAGGGAAACGGCATCTACTCCATTTTGTCTTTCGTAGCCACGGATTAAAACTTCACAAACATATAATTGTGATAGTTGACCGGCTAAGGAGCCACCATTGAGGAATTCTTCAATTGAAGTACGTAGCGTTATATCGCTGATTTGTGCAATAGAAGAAAGGTTGTTGTTAGTAATAGAAATGATGTTTGCACCACTTTTTTTAGCCATTTGGAGTGAATCATAAGTATCTTTAGTTTCTCCGGATAAGGATATGCCAATAACAAGATCGTTATTCGTCATCATAGCGGCCATTTGTGATTGAAAGTGTGGATCTGTTTCGGACTGAACAATTAATCCAATTCTTAACAACATCTTTGAAAAATCTTTTCCAATTTCACCACTATGTCCAACTCCAAAAATATAAAGTTTGTGGCAATTTGTAATTAGCTGTATTGCTTTGTTTAAATCACTGGGATTTATAAGGGATGCGGTATCCTTGATTGTTGAAATTAAACGGTCAGCTATGTCGTCGTAATAATCATGACTGGAATCAATATTATTTTCTTCCAATTCAGTTTTAGCCAAATCAATCTTTAAATCGTTAAAACCGGAGAAACCTAGTTTTCTTGAAAAACGTACTATTGTGGCATCTCCCACAGATACGTTTTTTTTAATTGTTTCCATTGTCCCATAAATAATAGATTTCTTGTTATTCATAATATATTGGGCGATTTTCTTTTCTGATTTAGTTAGTGTTTCGTATTTGTCTTTAATTAAATTATCAATATTCATTTTGAAAATTCTCCAATTGTATTTCTCTTGATAATTATACATTTTCTGAGGATTATTTAGAATCTTAAAAAAGAAAGGGTTTACAAAGTGTGAATAATGTTTTATATTTCTTTCTGGAGAATATAATCCAAACTGATTAATTTTGGAGGGAAAATGAAGAATGAAAAAAGAAGATTTTATAAAACAGATTAAAGGTGGCTTGATTGTTTCCTGTCAAGCACTTCCCGGAGAACCACTTTATACGAAAAATGGTGGGGTCATGCCCTTAATGGCAATTGCAGCTAAACGTGCGGGAGCCGTCGGTATTAGAGCAAACTCGGTTCGTGATATTAAAGAGATTCAAGAAGCGGTTGACTTGCCGATTATAGGAATCATAAAAAAAGATTACCTGCCCGAGAAACCATTTATCACAGCTACTATGAAAGAAATTGATGAGTTACATGAAACAGGAGTAGCGGTAATTGCTTTGGATTGCACTTTACGCAAGCGACATGATGGTAAAACTGTTGATGAATTTATCAAAGAAATTAAGGAAAAATATCCAGAACAATTATTAATGGCCGATACTTCAACTTTTGAAGAAGGTAAGAATGCATATAAAGCCGGAGTTGATTTTGTGGGGACAACATTAAGTGGTTATACAGAAGAAAGTGAAAAGAAAGATGGTCCTGATATAGATCTAATAAAAGCATATGTTGATGCCAAGATGCCTGTGATAGCCGAAGGTAAGATTCATACTCCAGAACAAGCTAGAAAAATACAAGACATGGGGGCAACAGGAATTGTAGTTGGTGGGGCAATTACAAGACCAATGGAAATTGCTCAAAGATTTATTACAGCACTTAATTAAAAATAAGGGGTAAATAAAAATGTTTAAAAAATTCTCACAGTTAGGAAGAGCTTTCATGCTACCGATAGCTATTTTACCGGCAGCTGGTCTCTTGCTAGGTTTAGGTGGTGCATTGACTAATGATGCTGCCGTTAAAGCATATCCGTTTTTGTCAATGCCTTGGTTACAAACAATTTTGAAAATTATGAATTTTGCGGGTAGTGCCGTTTTTAATAATATTGCATTAATATTTGCTATTGGTATTGCGGTGGGACTGGCGAATGGTGATAAAGGGACTGCTGGTTTGGCCGCTGGTGTTTCCTTCTTAGTTTATACAGCCACCATAGCAGGTTTTATTCAAATGTTTTCTCCAAAAGGAACGACAATTGATACTGGTGTAGTTGGTTCAATTGTAATTGGTGGTATGGTTGCATACCTTCATAATCGATATCGTAAAATAGAATTGCCACAATTTTTAGGCTTTTTCGGTGGTTCGAGATTTATTCCTATTATTACTTCTTTTACAGCAATTTTTATTGGAGCATTATTCTTTATGATTTGGCCACCAATTCAGGGATGGCTAGTAATAATAGGTCATGATATTGCCAAAATGGGTAGTATCGGTACCTTCTTCTATGGTTTCCTATTGCGATTGTTAGGTGCTGTTGGCTTGCATCATACAATTTATCCATTATTCTGGTATACATCACTTGGTGGTACTGCAACGGTTGCTGGACATACAGTGGTCGGTGCTCAAAATATTTTCTTTGCACAATTAGCTGATGCTAATCACGTCGGATTATTTACATATGGAACACGTTTTTTTGCCGGTCGATTTGCTACGATGATGTTTGGTCTACCAGCTGCAGCTCTGGCTATGTATCATTGTTTACCAAAGAAAAATAGAAAAAAGGATGGTGGACTTTACCTAAGTGGTGGATTGACATCATTTCTAACAGGTATCACTGAACCACTTGAATATACTTTCTTATTTGTTGCTCCATGGCTCTATGTGATTCATGCTTTTCTTGATGGTTTATCATTCTATTTTGCAGATATTCTTAATATTAGAATTGGTAACTCTTTCTCAGGTGGACTGATTGATTATTTATTGTTTGGTGTTTTACAAGGTAAAGATAAAACAAACTGGCCTACTGTACTTTGGTTTGGATTGATTTGGGCTGTTATCTATTACGTAGTATTTAGATTCTGTATTACAAAATTCCATGTAGCAATTCCAGGTATGGAAGAAGATGATGATACTACATCTTCAGCAAATGACTCATCAGTTGATAAAAATTCTAGCTTGCATGATCAATCACAACAGATTATTGGAGCACTAGGCGGAGTAGAAAATATTCAAAGTGTTGAAGCTTGTGCTACAAGATTACGTATTGCTGTTGCAGATAATACAAAGGTTGATAAAAAAGTATTAAAAGATTTAGGAGCTACAGCTGTATTAGATGTTAGTGGAGGTTTACAAGCCGTCTATGGCGGAAAAGCTGATTTATACAGTCAAGAAATTAACGGTATTTTAGGAACCGATGAATAGAGGTAAATTAAATGGGATTATTCGGATTAGGAAAGAAAAAGATTACTGAAACAATATATGCTCCAGTAAATGGTAAATTAAAGACTTTAGAAAATGTTAATGATCCAGTATTTGCGCAGAAGTTAATGGGAGATGGTTTCGGAGTTGTACCGGCCCAAGGAAATATTTATTCTCCAGTGGAAGGAATCATTACTTCAGTTTTTAAAACTAAACATGCTTTAGGATTAAAAACCTCGAACGGTCTAGAAGTTATGGTCCATATGGGACTAGATACAGTTGAACTTGCGGGAAAACCTTTTGAAATCTTAGTTGAAGAAGGAGATAAAGTTAAAGTTCAGACGCCAATTGCTAAGATGGATTTAGAGCAAGTGAGACTTGCCAAAAAGGATACCATTATTTTAACCATCATAACTAATACTGCGGACAAGATTGATAGTAGTAGTCTGTCAGTGGAAAATAATGCTGACTTAAAAAATGGTTCAAAGGTAATGGAAGCAAAACTTAAGTAAATAAAAAGTCGACCATTTGGTCGGCTTTTTATTTACTTAAATATTTTGTTTGATTCTTTGATCGCGACGAATGAAGTCATACAAAGCAAACATCAAAATGACTAATAAAATGGCTACTATAGTAACTTTGATATTACCAAAAATCAATTCATCACCACCAAAGGCATATAAAAATGATACTGGTAAAGAACCTAAGAATATACAAATAAGTTTATTACGCCAAGACAACTTCATTTCAATTGCAGCGTAGTTGACTAGTAGGGTTGGCAACATTGGTACAGCGTAACCGATACTTAACCCTAATCTGGGATGATGCATATTCTTGAGTTTATCGGCTAATGGTCTAAAACGACTTGGACGGACTTTGTGAGGAAAGGCACCTAGAATGTTTATCGCTAGCATGTTTCCAATGACGGCACCAATTACGTTAACCCCGAAACCAAGCCAACGACCAAAGCACACGCCGGAAAGAATTGCGACCGCAGCAATAGGAACTCCAGGGATGGCTGAACCAATAGCGATTACGGCGATAAACAAAATGGCATTATGTCGACCTTGATGTCTTAAAAGATCAATTAAATTTTCACGATCGAAAGTATAGCTAAAGAAGTTCTGAATAATATCGCTATATTGGTACCAAATCATAGTAGAAAAAATAATTATCCCCAAAATACCTAGGGTAATAAGAATCACCTTATGATAGAGTTTCATAGCTGTCCCCCTCAATATGGACTTACTGTCTACTATTATTAAGCAAAATCCTCAATCTGACTATAGAAAAGTTTCAAAGTATTTATTTTTGCAGCAAAAAAGCCGGCCATTGGTCGACTTCATCTATTCTGTAAATGATTGATTTAATTTATTTAGTTCAGAATCGTTGAATCTAATATCATCCAATTTATCAGCATTCTCATTAACTTTATCAGTAATATGTTCTCTTAGCTGATCGGCGTCCTCTTGACCAGCACCGTCAGGCAATACACCAACGATCATGTAGTCAACAGGAATTCTATCATTACCCCAAACAATAGGATTTTTGAAAGTTAAAGTCATTGAATGTGCCTTGTGCTTCTTGTCACTAGTTACAAACATATAAACGACACAGTCATTTAGAATAGTTGGTTCCTGGGCGGCACTAGCAAATAAACTACTTTGCACAGTTTGAGCATCCAAACCGAATTCATCCGCAGTCTTTTCAGCAGCTAGTTTCAAAGCACTCAATTGATTGTTGTCCTTTAGTTCGACGTTAGCAGTAGTATGGTTTTTTCTAAAAATTTTGAATAGCATAATATTGTATCTCCTCTGTCATTATTTAACGAAGGAGCTTCGACATGTCTTACTCTCTTTACAATTATTATGTTACTTTATCGAACCCGTTTCATATCAAGGGAAAAGCTCGATTTTTTAAAAAAAAGTTTTACAGCTACATTGCTCGAATTTCAGAAGGTACCTCAGTTGGATCTTCTAAGATTGATTCGGCGCCTGCATCACGCAATTCAGCGTAATCTCCGAATCCATAGGTGATACCTAAAGTGTGGACATGGTTGGCAATGCCACCTTGAATATCGGTTGAACGATCACCGATAATAACAGATTCGTCGGCCGTAGCTTTGGCATTTTCAAGTGCATATTTAAGAATATCAGCTTTACTTGAGCGTGTAACTTCATCTTCTGAAGCACCGTAAAGTCCAGTAAAATATTGATCCAGTTTGAGGTAAGTAATTAATTTCTTAATAAGTGATTCAGTTTTGGCGGATGAGATATAGAGTTGATAACCATCATCTTTCAAGGCTGATAAGACATCTTCGATTTGTGGATAAAGAGTCAATTGATAAAGACCGTCGTTTTTGTAATATTCGTCGTAGGCAGCAATGGCTTCAGAATAACGTTCTTTAGGAAGATCAGGATAGTATTTGCCAAAACTTTCAGTAATAGCAGGACCAATAAATTTTTGATAAGTGTCAGCTCCCAAGTCAGTGATATTCAACTTTTGGGACATGTATTGAAGTGCTTTAATAGTTCCAACTTTAGTATCGGCGATTGTACCGTCAAAATCGAAAAAGATATATTTCATTTTTAAAATCCTCATTCTTTAATAGGTTTATGATGCGCAATAAAAATTCCTGATAGTGTTAGTAAAATTGATAATAAGATTAAAATAATAATAATTAAGTTCCATGATTGAGTGCTGCTTTGTAGAAAACCAAAAAGTGTTGGACCAATGGCAGCTAACAAGTAACCTGCTGATTGAGCCATGCCGGATACTTCGGCGGTCTGAATTGGATTGGTAGTTTTTTCAGTAAAGAAGACCACAGCCATGTTAAAAGCCAAACCTGATCCAAAACCAGTTACCACGGTCACAATAGTTAGGAAGACTAGGCTACTAGTAGAAATCAAGTATCCTAGTGGAGCAATCGCATAACCAATGAATAACATTACTAAAAGCTTTTTCAATCCACCTTTTCTAACTGAAAGGAAGGGAACGATGAATGAACAAGGTAAACCGCTCAGTTGTAATAAGGTAAGTAAATTACTGGCAGTGATACTAGCAATACCATTACTTTCGAGGATTGAAGGCAACCAAGTGATGAAAGAGTAATAAACAATTGATTGTAGTCCGAAGAAAGCGGTAATTAACCAACCTAAGGATTGATTCCAAACACTTCGATAAACCTTAGATTGTGTTTGTTGGGTGCTATCTTTTTGATTGCTTTTGAGATTAGGTAACCAAAAAATAGTTGCGATAATACCCATAATTGAAAGTATGGCTAGAGTCATTTGAAGACTTGTTTTAGTGATTAGAATTCCTGACAAAGCCGTCCCAATGGCACCAATCAATAGCATTGAAAGAGTGTACAAACTAGTGCCTAAAGGAATTTCATTAGGCATATGATCCTTGATAATAGCTGGTACAAGGACATTTCCACTATCAATACCGATACCAACTAAAAAAGTACCAAACATCAATGCTGCAATTGTAGGAATGATTCGTAAATAACTTCCAATTATTAATAGTAGGAAGAAGACAAAGATTGTTAGCTCATTTCCCAATTTTTTAGCAACTTTGACAATAATAGGAGAGAGTAAAGCAAAGGTAATCAATGGAATTGAAGTAATCAAACCAGCTGTAGACTTGGGCAATCCTAATTGACCTTCAATTGTTTTAATCAGTGGAGGGATGATCATAATTGGCAAACGCAGATTAGCAGCAATCAACATCATACTTAATAGAAAATATTTTTTGGATTTGGTAGTTTGCATTTGAAATTCCCCCTCAAAGATGAACACAATATTACTATTTTAGAACAGAAAAAGAATTGTGCCAATTTTCTTGTTATTTAGGAATAAAGAAAAACATCCATTTAGAAATACAGACACATAATTAGATCTTATGTGAGATGTGTGTTCTAAATAGATGCTACTTAAGTTTCCGGCTTTTTTCTTTACTATTTTGACCATTTGGTGAAGAATCCTTCAGTGAATTCAATAAACTTATCGTATGAAACATTGAAGTCATTATCTTCTAGATATTCAACCAAACCAATCAGTCCACCGACGATGAAACTGATCATCAACTCTGGTGTATCGGATTCAGTAATCATCTTGATTAAAGGATCGTTTTGACTACCGGGATCTTTACTTTTATTTTTAACAATGTCACGTAAAATACTTCTAAATTCAGGATAAAGGTTAGCTTTAGTCTGATATTGCGGAGAAATATGATGCATGAATTTGCTATTTTTTTCCATAAAATCAGCTATCTGATAAACGATAGTCTTAGCATTGGAAGTGTTGTTTAATAAATCATCTAATAAATATGAAAAAACAGCATGCAAAAGGGAGTATTTGTCGTTGAAGTAACGGTAAAAAGTACTGTGGTTGATCAAAGCCTCATCACAGATATCGCCAACAGTGATTTTTTCAAATGGTTTCTTTTGAAGCAGTGAAACCATTGCTGTGATAATTGATTTCTCTGTTCTTTTTGTTACTTGTGACATGTTGCCCTCCTAAAGTACCTTTACATTTTCATATCTTGTCATTAATTTATTAAAGTCATAATTCTTAATTTCTTTGATATTGTCAGCTCCGTTGAAGAAAGCTGTCAAACTGCCGGCAAGCATTAGGTTAAGAGGTTCGTCTTTAATATTTCTAACTCCGATAACAGGAACGTTATTAGCTACTGCATAACCGCATTCCCACATTGTACCAGAATCTGGTTCTAATTCGTTTTCTTCTATCTTATAGTCTAACATTGCGACAACAACATCAGAATTATTGATGTTGTTGATATCATGCTTGTAAACAGCAGTTTGCCATTCAAATGATCCAAATTCAGCCGCTGTGTATTCGTCATCCCCGGGTCTGAATACATCGCCAATTGTAGGGTTGGCCTCTAATAATTTTTGAACCTCATCTAAACGTTTTATTTGATTCTCACTAAAGAAAGGTCCAGCCAAATATACTCGATTCTTCTTATTCATGGTTAAGTCAGTAGCTCCTTTGTGTTTATATATTAATTATACTTAAATATTTGCTTAATAAGTGAAAAATAATATTGAGATTAAATATTTTTGCGGTTAAAATGTAGTTTAATTAAAAAACGAGGAAATATTAATTATTAATTTTTCAAAAAAGCCTTTTCATGGTGGAGATTAGATGATATAACGAAGATGGCACGGAGGAATGATGCTTATGGATAAAAATGGATTGCGAAAAATTCATGACGATAAGAAGAAGGTTAGCATGCTAGCAGTATTTGGCATTTTTCTGACGTTTATTTTATTGATCTTTTAGGATTATACGTGCTATAGATGGGATAGGATACTCTAAAATATAAATGATAACTGAGACTGAATTCATTTCGGTCCCAGTTTTTTTGATCGGAGATGTAATTATGGAAGCTAGTCTAATAAAGAATATTTTATATTCAGGGATTGTGGGTGATGCTCTGGGTGTCCCTGTGGAATTCAAGAAACGTGATACTTATTATGTTGATTCAATGATTTCCGGTGGAACTTGGGAGCAAGATGCTGGTAGTTGGTCAGATGATACCTCTTTTACTTTACCTTTGATTGAGAATCTAACCGAAAAAAGTGATTATGAAGAGTTAATGCAAAAATTTGAGAATTATATGTTTCATAACGAATACACGCCTAAAGGAATTGCTTTTGGGATTGGCGGTACCTGTGCAAAAGCTGTGCGTAACTGGTCAATCAATCATTATCCAGCTTTGGAGTGCGGCGACCTTAGTGAATATGCGAATGGCAATGGTGCTTTGATGAGATTGGCACCTCTAGCAATTCATTTAAAAACGGAACCTGATTTGGCTAAGAGATTGAAGTTGACTAAGAATTATACCAGTCTAACACATCGTCATGCGCGAGCCATTATGGGAAGTTATATCTATTTAGAAATTTTACATGAATTATTGAATGGTAGGAATTTAACTGATATTTTAACCGATTTGCCTCAACAATTAAAAACGGCACTTCAAAATGAACCAGATGAATGGGCAGAATTTGTCTATTATAAGGATATTTTTGCACTTGGGTTTAAAGATACCGATAGGAAAAATATCAAATCAACTGGTTATGACGTTGATACATTACTGGCTTGTGTTTGGTGCGTATTGAATTCTAAATCGATTGATGAAGCAATTTTATTGGCGGTTAATTTAGGTGAAGATACAGATACAATTGCTAGCATCACCGGGACATTAGCCAGCTGTGCATATCAAACAGAAACTGTTAATCCTGAATGGGTGGCACAATTACAGAATAAGAAACTATTGGATAGTATTATTGATCCATTTGTGAAAAATAATCTCTAATACGCTTACATTGCACCTCTACAAATGTTTGTGCTGGTGGTAAAATTTTACAATGTGGTTGTTCCATTAAGATAGAAGAGGTGATCAAATGGCAGAAGAAATGAATTTGAATAAAACGGTAGTTCATGTTTTTAAGATTTTGGATGCAATCAATGCTTCTGAATCTCCACAGGGGGTTAGTGAACTGACTAGAGCGACTCAATTACCTAAGACAACTGTTTTTCGTCTATTAACGACGTTGGAACATCTTGGTATTGTTGATGTGAATTCAATTCAACAGTATAAAATTGGTCCGAAAATATTTGAATACTCGAAGAGTGCATCACGTCAGAATAGCTTAGTACAAGTTGCTAAACCATATATGAAGAAATATGTTGAAGAGAATCATGAGAATATTAATATAGGTATACTTTATGATAATCAAGTGGTGTACCTGGATTCAGAAGAGGGAGATCACTTTAATTTACAAGTTAATCTTTTCCCCGTCGCACCTCTTTATTGCAGTAGCATGGGCAAAATATTTTTGAGTCAATTTTCAGAAGCAGAGCTTGAACATTATTTAAATAAAACAGATTTAAAACGTCGAACGATTAATACTTTGGATACGCCAGAGAAGTTAAAGCAAGAATTGGATGTAGTTAGAAAAGGTAAAGTTTCATATGATAATGAAGAATATGAATATGGCTTGACTTGTATTGCAGTTCCAATTATTGAATCGGGAAAAATAATTGCTGCCGCTAGTGTATCTGGTCCAACGTCACGTTTAAAAGTTCGTGGTTGGGATAATATTAAGCAAAGTATTATTGAATTTGGTGAATCAATTAACAACACATTATAAATAGTAGAAATGTATATCTCGTAGTGAATTATTTTAATTCATTATGAGATTTTTTTTATATTTTTTACAACCTATTGAAAAAATATTCACAAAGGAATACAATGATTTTTATTAAATGGAACATCGTTCCATTTTCAAATTCATCTCTTTAGGAGTGATATATATGAATGAGTTAAGGCAATATACCATAGGGGATTTTTGGAACAAATTGCTTTCTGGAGTTGCGATGGCAATTGTTGTTGCCGTGACACCAGGAGCTATCATTGCACCATTTATTACAGGATTAGCTCAACACAGTGATTTTTGGATGACTGTTTATAATACGACCAATATGGGGACTTATATTGTTCCCGTTGCTGCAGCTATTTTAGCCGCAAATCAATTTGGCTTTACGATGATTGAAAAAGCTAGTGTAGCTTTAGCAGCTTTTGCCGGAAGTGGAGCTGCTGTTTATTCAAAGGGTACTTGGACACTTGTGGGAATGGGAGATTTAATTAATACAATTTTAGTTATCGCTATTGCTATTGTTTTAATCTTCCTAGTTAGAAATTACGTAGGAAGTTTCTCGATTATTTGGGAACCAATTTTATGTGCATCAGTAGTTGGGGCCTTCGGTATGTGGTCTTACACTTATGTACATATGATTTCCATGACTGTCGGAAATATTTTGAACTCCTTCACGGATCTACAACCGGTATTATTATGTACCTTAATTGCTATGTCTTTTGCCGTGATTATCGCAACTCCACTTTCAACAGTTGGATTAGCATATGCAATTGGCATTAGTGGCATTGCAGGTGGTGCGGCCTCAGTCGGAGCTACTGCTTGTTTCATGATGGTTGCAGTTGCCACTTACAAAGTAAATGGAAAAGGTGTTTCGTTCGCAATGTTCTGGGGATCGGTAAAAATGATGCTTGCTAACTTTGTTAAACATCCTCGTATGTTGTTGCCGATTGCTGTAGTAGGGGCTTTAGTTGGATTTACAGATTCATTTATTCAAGTAAAAAATGGTTCAGCCTATGCAGGATTTGGTCAACCTGTAGGACCAATCAATTCATTTACTTATATGCATGGTTCAGTCGGATTGAATATTTTATTACTTGCACTCATTTATTTTGTATTACCTATTTTGTATTCAATAGTGGTTTATCTAATCTTTAAAAAGATTCCTAAGCTATATGACGAGAATGATTGGAAAGTAGATTTGAGTAAATAATCAGGAGGATATGCATTATGAAAATATTTTGTTACGCAGTTTCTAAGTTGGAAGAACCTTATGTTCTTAATTGGGCTAAGAAGAACAATGTTGAAGTGAAAATGATTGAAGCTGAATTAAGTAGTAAAAATGCACATTTGGCAGAAGGATACGATGGTGTTTCTTCAGAAGGAATCACTCCGGTTGATGAGTCGGTATATGCTGAATTCGAAAAATTTGGGATTAAGCAACTAGCTATTCGCCAAGTTGGTGTCGATAATCAAGATTTAGATGCTGCACGTCGTCATGGAATCACACTTACTAATGTTGCTGCCTATTCTCCAAGAGCTATTGCTGAAATGGGTGTGACTCAGGCTATGTATTTGCTTAGAAAGATTGGTGTTTATCAAGATCGTATGTCTCAGGGAGATTTTACTTGGGATGAATCTACTATTAGCACTGAAATTTTTAACTGTACTATTGGTTTAGTTGGTGTAGGACATATTGGTGGTGCAACGGCTCAAATTTATAGTGCCCTAGGTGCTAAGGTTTTGGCTTATGATTTAGCTTATGATGCATCGTTAGAGCCTTATGTAACGTATACAGACTTGGATACTGTTTTGAGTCAATCCGATATTATCTCATTACACACACCACTTTTCCCAAGTACAAGGAATATGATTGGTGCAAAAGAATTTAAAAAGATGAAATCAAATGCAATTTTAATAAATGTTGCTCGAGGTGAATTGGTCGATACAAAAGCTTTGATTGATGCGTTACAGAATCACGAAATTGGAGCGGCGGGATTAGATACATTGGCAGATGAAATTGACTTTTTCGGAATGAATAAACAACCTAAAGAGTTACCTGAGGATTATCAGGTTTTGAATGCGATGCCTAATGTTCTGGTTACACCACATATTGCATTCTTCACTAAATTGGCAATTCGCAATAGTATGGAAATTGCTTTAGATGATGCTAAGAAAATTATTGAAGGCGGTAAGAGTCGAAATACAGTTAATTAAATATGAAAAAAGCTGGTCAAAATTAATTGATCAGCTTTTTATTTTTCGGGTTGGATTAAAGAATTATCAGAATTACCAAACCATTTTTTATTTATCTTTTGAAGTTCACCAGTATTAGCAAGATGTTGTAAGCCGTTATCGATTTTACGTTTGAGAGTTTTATCGCCTTTACGCATACCAACAGCAAAATCTTCACCGGTAAATCCGCCACGAGTTACTCGATAAGATGCAGGATCTTTTTCCTTACTGATGTAATAACCGGCATAAACACTATCGATCAGTAATCCTTGAATTCGTTTGTCGTCCAGATCCATTAGAGCATTGTTAAAGGAATCGTAAAGGACGGGATTCTTGTGCTTGATATAATTTTTTAACTTAGTGGGATGCTCATCCAAAAGACTGGCACCAGAAGAGCTGGTTTGAACACCTAGAATTTTATTTTGCATATCTTTAAATGAAGTGATGTTCTCATTAGTTTTTGTAACTAGAACTTGTTGATTAGCCATGTATGGACGTGAAAAAGCTAATTGTTTCTTTCTGGCAGGAGTGATGGTGTAACCATTCCAAATTAAATCGATAGTCTGATTACGAAGTTCCGTTTCTTTCATATTCCAGTCGATGGGTTGAAAATCGGCTTTGATGCCATATTGCTTGAAAACAGCTTTGGCTAAATCAATATCATACCCAACTAATTTTCCATTTTTCTCACGGAATCCCATAGGAACAAAAGTATCGTCTAAACCAATGATGACACGGCCACGTTTTTTGATGTGATTCCAAGTATCGGTAGTGTTGGCTTCTTGGGCAACAGATTTTTGATTATCGCTACAACCACTTAATCCCAAGGCAAGTAAGAATAATGCCATGAATATTAATAATTTTTTCTTCATATTTTATTCCCCCAGAGATTAATCATTGATTGGTTTAACTTCTAGTAATTGATCAGCAATCTTTTTGGCAAAATCGGGATCATGGGTGATGACGATTTGTGTGATGCCAGTCTTTTTCAGATCCAAAATAACTTGGGCTACAGTATCACGTAAACTAGGATCAAGTGCTGAAGTTGGTTCGTCGTAACAAAGGATTTGTGGTTGCATTGCCAAAGCTCTAGCAATAGCAACACGTTGTTTTTGACCACCTGATAATTCAAAAGGATATTGATTCTTCAAAGAAGTAAGACCTAATTGTTCCAAAAGCTTATCCACATTCTTTTGCACCATTGTTTTATCTTGTTTCAAAACTAATTTAGGTGCTAGAGATATGTTTTCCATAACTGATAAGTGAGGGAAAAGATTGAAGTCTTGGAAAACGACACCAATAACTCGTTCTTTAACTGATTCATCGAAAGGATCAAATGGTTTGTCATTGAGCATGAAAGTTCCAGAATCAACTTTTTCCAAACCAGCAATACAACGTAAAAGAGTTGTTTTACCGGCACCACTAGGACCAACGATGCTGAGAATTGAGTTGTCTTTAACTTCAAGGTTTAAATTATCTAAGATGGTTTTACCATCAAAACTTTTAGTAATATTTTCTAACTTCAACATAATTTTTCTCCTAACGGTAATAACTGAAATGTTTTTCTAAAACTTTTAACAACCAAGTGCAGATCAAGGTCAATAGTAAGTAAATGATACCAACCAAGACTAATGGTAGAAGTGTTACGTCTCTTGAACTAGCAATGTTTCCGGCACGAAGTAGATCGCCTAAACCGATGACGTAAACTAAGGATGAATCCTTAACTAAATTGATAACCTCGTTACCAATTGATGGCAGTACAATTTTAACTACTTGTGGGATAATAATTTTTCTCAATGTTTGCCAATAATTGAGGCCTAAAACTTTAGCACCTTCAAACTGACCTTTGCTGACAGTACTGAAACCACCACGGAAAATTTCAGCAAAATAAGCTGTGTAATTGAGAATGAAGGCAAACAGTGCGGCATCATATCTTTCAAAAACGATATGAGCAAATGGCATATTAGGCAAGCCATAGAAAACAAAAATTAGTTGTAGTAGCAAAGGTGTTCCACGCATAACCCAGATGTAGAAGGAAACTAACCAACTTAGTGGTTTGAATTTTGAACTACGACCCAGAGAAACTAAAACTCCTAGTGGTAGTGAACAAATCAATGTCCAAAAGAAAACTTTTAAAGTCATGGCTGTACCGCTCAAAAGCGATGGTAAAATTTCAAAAATATAATTCATCATAATCTTTTTCCCCTTTAACTAAAGACATAAAAAAACGTCCTTCAGCAAATTTGCTAAAGGACGTTTTTAACGTGGTTCCACCTTAATTTGTTAATACCTCACGATATTAACCTCAAGAAGTTATTGTCACTAAATAAGGGTTATCCCAAATAAAAAAACCTCTTGATCCAAAAGGACCAAGAGGGCGAATATTCGCGGTACCACCTCTGATTTCTAATATCTCACGATATTAGACTCATGAAGTTACAATAACTTCAGCTGTAACGGTGCTACCGAAATGACTTACTTGTTTCAGTCATTCAACTTACAGATGTGTTTCACTGAGGATTAGGTTAACTTCGCACCAATGTTAACTCTCTGGACTAATTAGCTCAGTTACTCTTCTGTCGTCGTTTTTAGATTTGTTTTAAAATGTTGCAATAATCGTACGACGTAGAAAAAAGATTGTCAAGTTTTTTAAGTTAAATATGCCATCCTCCACAACAATTGGGAATGCATTGGAACACCATGGGCACGACTTGAAGCTAATAATTTTGTCCGTAGACAAAATTATGGATCTCCAAGATCGGCCTTATTGTAAATGGCAAAGCCATTAACAATAATATCATGGTTGAATGCATTCCTAATTGTTGTTCTGGATTAGTTGGAGTTTCTATTTCAATTCAGTCTACTAAATGTTTAAAGTAAAAATAACAGTATCTATTCGAAAAAATTCAAATTTATTTCCTATGGATTGATTGAATTCTTAATAGATATTCTTTCTGATTTCTAAACTAATTGGAATAAAGAATAAAATTTTCTGTGGAAGACGGCATGTTATATCATCCAAAATGAAGGGGTAAATTGACTTATACTATTTTTTATAATAATATTATTGATTGAACGATATTATACGGCATATAGTATGATAGAAATGAGGAGATAATATGGCAATTCAAGTTTCAACTGAGATACTTGAGGGTTCTGTTTTAGCTCTGCTTACAAGTGAAGATTATTATGGGTACGCGATTACTAGGAAAGTCCAAACGGTATTTCCTATTTCTGAATCAACCATGTATCCGATTTTGCGTCGGTTAAAAAAAGAAGGTTGGCTGAGTACTTATGACGAGGCTTATGAAGGTAGGAATCGTCGTTATTATAAAATTACTGATTTAGGTAGAGATCAACTGGATAGAATCAGAAATAATTGGCAGGAATTAAAAACGGCAACTGATACTATCTTGGAGGGGAATAATGAATAATAGAGCAATGGATTCTTATATTGATGAGTTTAAAATATATCTGCATCAATTAAGTGAGACTGAACAACAAGATGTGATTGAATTTTATCGAGAATATATAATTGATGCTAAATTGAGTACATCTGATGCAATTATTAATGAATTGGGAACGCCTAAAAATTTGGCTCGTAAGGTTTTAGCGGACTACTCAATTAAAATGTCAGAACAGAATTATCAAAATATTGATAATGGACATATTTCAAATAATGATCGTTTTAAAAAGAATTTAACGATGATTGGTTTAGTTTTGTTAGCATTGATGGCATCACCAATTGCTTTGCCAATTGCGTTCGTAGTGATATTAATGCTGGCTTTGATAATTGGATTAGCGATATTGTTTGTTTTGATATTCTTGTTTATGGTCGCTGTTTCAGTAGTTAGTGGTATTGGAGCAATTTTTATTGGTCTATCGGTTATTTTTCAGTCATTTCCCACAGCCATTTTCTACATTGGTGGGGGACTAGCAGTTTTAGGAATCGATTTCTTCTTGATTCCTATTACGATTGCTTTGTTGAAGTGGTTCTTTAGTGTAGTTGTCATTTTCTTCCGTTGGTTGGGTAAGAAGTTACTTCACGGTAGAAAGACTCCAATGAAGGGGGAAAAAGAAAATGCGTAAGTATTTTGTGACGGGGTTTTATTTATTAATAGTTGGTGGTTTATTATTACTCGGCGGTTTTATTATGGGTGGAAACAAAACAGTTGTCTGGAATCACGGATTTAAAGTTGTTCAAAAAATTGATGAAACTTACCCTCTAGATAATTTTAAAAACGTTTATGTAGAAGGTAAAAATACTAATGTCACTTTCCGTTTAGGTGACCGTTATAAGATTCGTATCGATGGTGAAAAGGGCTCAGAGCCTAGTTACAAGATTAAAAATAATACTTTAACGGTTACGGGCCAGGATAGAAAGAATCATGTCGGTGTTGATTTGCTGGATGACAATAATGTAACGATAACTATTCCTATGAATAAGTCATTGGACAACGTAAATGTCCGTCTTGCTGAAGGAAATATTAAAATAAATGATGTAACGATAGATAATTTTATCAAGTCAGCTAAAGACTTAGATTATGATTCTAATGTTTACATGAATGATGCTACAATCAATAATATTGAGAAGATGAATTTGTATGATGCCAAATTAACAATGAAGAATAGTAAAATTTCTAATGCTAATTTAGTTGCTAGTGCATATTCAGAAATTATGGTTACTGGTTCAACTATTTTAAAATCTAGTTTTAATTTGGATGAGTCTAAAATGAGTATCAAACAATCTAATTTGGATACGTTGAAGTCTTTGAATAACCACAGTAAAATTTCTATTTCTAAAACAACTTTGATGAACCATAATGATTTTAGAATGTTTGGTGCCGGTCACTTCGTTGGTTCAGGAATTAGTGTTGAGGGAATGAATCTAACGAGTGAGCATGGTTATGTTCGATACTTCGATAAAAAATATGGCAACACCTATCAGAACAAGGTTGATGCCAATAATTTATTAATGGTCAAGACTACCAAGGCGCCAATCACGATAAAGTAAATTAGTCTAGTTAATCCATCTTTGTTATAATGGCGTTATCTAATGTGAGGGATTTTAATGAATAACGCTAATTACAATCGAATATCTGCTTTTGAGGTCAGACGTGAAGCACATCGTGCTTTTAGAAAGGATATTAAGGGGAATGTTGCACTTAATATCGTTCCGATTCTGTTGAGATTTCTAGCAGTGTATTTTGGAATGAAAATTTATACAACTTGGATGGCTAATATAAATGTTAATTTAGCTGATCCAGAACAGGCTAGCCGTCGTCTGTCAGAGATTTCAATGAGTATGGCAAATGATCCAGGTTCAGCATCACAATATATGTTGAATTTAACACCACAAAGTAATGTTGCAGTATATGCTTTCTTTTTCTTCTTTATGATGGTTTGTGCCGGTGTTTCATATGCTTTGATTGATAAGTTGAGAAACCCTGATTATCAAATCAATGCTATTAAGGATAGTTTACAAGCATTTAGTGGTAGATATTTCTTTCCACTACTTTTCATAACGGCGTTATTAGGACTATTTTTGGAAGCTGGCTTCATGCTTTATGTACTTCCCGGAATTTGGTTCTTGGTGATCTTTTCTCAGTCATTCTTGGTTTTCAAAGATGATCAAGCTGACCAAGGAAAATGGTCGTTACGCATGGCATTTTCGAGTTTTAGTCGTAGTACTATCGTGATGCGTGGTTATAAGTGGACTTACTTTTCAATCATTTTTGAATTTTTCTTCTGGGAAATTCTTAATGCGATGACACATGAATTATTATCTGTTTGGTTACAACCATACGAACAATTAGTTATGGCTGTCTTCTATAAGAAAATCGTTGAAAATAATCAACAAACACAAAAATAGTAGAAAAAAGAGAGAATCGGTTATCCGATTCTCTTTTTTACTGCTCAATTTTTTTGATTACTTTGGCTGGAAGACCACCGACCAATACGTTATCAGGAATATCTTTTGTAACGACTGCTCCTGCGGCGACTACTACGCCATTGCCAATTGTAACTCCGGGACAGATTGTACAATGTCCGCCAATCCAAACATCGTTACCGATATTGACAGTTTTACCGATTCCTAATCTTTGTTGGCGTCCCTTTGCAGTTAAAGGATGATTGACAGTATAGATGTCAGTATCAGGACCAATCCAGACGTTATCTCCCATGTTGACTGGTGCAATGTCTAAGATGGTTAAATTATAGTTAGATAAGAAGTTGTCACCAACGTGAATATTTTTACCATAATCAACCGTTAGACGACTATGTACTGTTAAATTTTTACCTGCAGAACCAAAGATTTCACGAGCTTTAGCAGTTTGTTTTTCTGGTTCGTTTTCGGGGATGGCGTTAAATTCTTGGCACAAAGCTGCCGAACTTGTTTTTCGACCAGCAATTTCGGGATCAGTAAGGCGATACCATTCGCCGTCTAATAACTTTTGCATTTCTGTTTTCTCCATTTTTTAAGTTCCTTTCAGTAATGGTTAAATTCATATTCTCATCTGCTATACTACTAGTTAAACTATGGTTCAAGTCAAGGGGGAATTGAAAGTGAGATATTCAATTGGAGACGTGGCGGAAGAAATGAATTTGCCAGCTTCAACTTTACGTTTTTATGATCGTAAGGGACTATTACCATTTGTTGATCGTGATAGTGCAGGTAGAAGAAGTTTTAAGGATAATGATCTGAACTTTTTGCAAGTGATTGAATGCATGAAAAAATGTGGAATGACGATTACTGAAATACATCACTTCATTGATTTATGTATGCAGGGTGACGTTACGTTGATGGATCGTTATGAGTTATTGGAGAAAGAAGCGACGACAGTAGAAGAACAGATTCAAACCCTCCAGGATCAATTAGATTTTCTTCATTATAAGATGTGGTATTTTAAGACATCTGTTGAAGCTAAAACTGAAGATATTCATATGGTACCTTCTGGTGATGGAAGACGAGTAGATCCTGATATTCATGAACAGTATCGTCAAGCTCTGAAAAAGTGTCATGACTTGAGTGAATTGATTGAGCTTGAACGTGATGAACAAAATCAGGCAAAAGGATAATTAAAGATTCAACGCAAAAAGGACGAGAAGCCAAATTTGGTTTTCTCGTCCTTTTTTATACGAAATTATTAACGTAATTCCACGAAAATGTAATCAATGGCTTTAGCACCGATAGTCAATTTTGATCCGTCATCTTTTTCAACAACAAGGGAATTATCAAATTTTTCATGTTTAAGAACGGTAATTGTATCATCAATTTCGAGATTCAAGCTACCGAAGTATTGTAAGAAGTCGTAATTATCAGAAACTCTGACAATTTGAACTTTAGTATTATCTGGAATCATGCTCAACAATTTGTCATCGGCATCTGTTTCACCTTGACCATTACCAGGAATAATCCCACCATGTGGACAACGTTGAGGATGACCCAAGAAGTCATTCAAGTGTTCGATTAAATCGTCATCTGAAGAATGTTCCAAAGCATCAGCGTTATGGTGAACGTTATCAACAGGGTATTTCAAGCATTTGTTCAAAAATACTTCCCAAAGACGATGAGTCTTAACTAGTTTTTCAGAAACTTTATTCCCCTTAGGAGTAAGTACAATCTTATTGTAAGGTGAATGAGTTAAGTAGCCTTCGCCTGATAGAGCATTCAACATTTCTGTAACAGATGGAGCGGAAACATTCATGATTTCAGAAATACGCTTATTAGTGATTTTCGTGAAATCATAGTTTAGTTCATAGATAGTTTTTAAATAGTTTTCTTTGTTAGGTGACAATTTTTCAACCTTTCGTTTAGCCTAAAAATTTTATTAGCCATTCTATTATAGCGCATATCACTCAACTTTGATAACTCTTAATGTTAAAATAATTGTTGGTATTTGGAAGGGAGGTACAAATATGAGTCAACCAAAGAAACGTTTTGATTGGTTTGGTTTTATTATTGGTTTAATTTCGTTGTACGCCGGATATTTAGTAACATGGTATCCATTAAGAAGTTTGTCGACTATTGCCGTATTATTTGGATTCTTCGCAATTTTACGAGGAGTTTATCAATTATGGTTCGGTTCTCAAATGACTAAATTCTTAGGTGTCAGAAGCGGATGGACCATTTTTGGAGCAGTTGTTGATATTATTATCGGTATTATTTTTGTTGCCCACGTGCAAGTTGGAGTTGTAGCAATTGTTTACATGTTCGCTATTTGGTTCTTACTAGATGCCGTTTTACAAATATTGACATCTCGTTTCTATCATTTCTTCGGCAAAAAGTACTACATCTTCATCGTGATTTTGGCTTGCTTGAATCTATTGTTTGCGATCATCCTATTATTTAACCCAGTACTAGCAGGCGGATTCATCGTCTTCATGTTGGCATTCTTCTTTTTTGCCACAGGTATCGCTGAAATTATTGAAGCATTTTAATTAAAAGCATTTTCTACATGATATAAATTTGATAAAATGTAGAAGATGTATTGCCGTCTTAGCTCAGATAGGTAGAGCATCACCATGGTAAGGTGGGGGTCGTCGGTTCAAATCCGATAGACGGCTTGAAATTTGAAAATATCTAAGTGCTGGTATGACAGCGTTTAGGTATTTTTTGTTTGCCCAAGCTTTGCTGCCATCACAAATAGTCGTGGTGGGAAAAAGAATTTCAAAATGACATTTTTAATTTGTTTTTACTGTTATTATGAATTCAGATAGAAGTATAGAAGCAATGTATATTATTTTGATAAATGGTATTATTATGGAATGAATTTAGAGGAACCTTTATAGGGGGACATAAAATGTATCAAATTTTAACTGACTCAGAATGTGATTTGCCAGCAAAGTTTTTGGAAGAAAATAATGTTAAGGCAATTTACTTTCATACAGAAATCGATGGAAAAGAACTTATCAATGACTTCGGTAAGAGTTATCCATTAGACAAGTTTTATGAACAAATCAAGGCGGGAGTTTTGCCATCAACGACGCAGGTTAATGTTGGGGAATACTTGGAGTTCTTCAAGAAATATGTAGAGCAAGGAATGGCAATTGTTTATGTAGGCTTTTCTGGTGGTTTAAGTGGTTCAATGTCCAGTGCTAACCAGGCTAGAGAAATCCTATTAGAAGACTTCCCTGATGCTAATATTCGTATTGTGGATACGCTGGCCGCCAGTGGTGGTGAGGGACGCTTGGTTTTAGAAGCAATCAGATTACAAAAAAGCGGAGCTAGTTTAGATGATTTAGTTGCTTGGTTTGATCAAAACAAGTTACGCTTGCAACAGTGGTTCACGGTTGATAATCTAACTTATCTTTATCATGGTGGACGTATCTCTCGCGCTTCAGCTACTTTGGGAACACTACTTAAAGTAAAGCCATTGTTAGATGTTGATCCTGCAGGAAAATTACGTTTTGTTTCAAAAATTAGAACACGAAAAAAATCACTGTTAACTTTGGCAGAGAAGATAGTAACAGCGATTCAAAGTGATCCTGATCAACCAATTATCATCACAACTAGTGGTGACTGGGAAGCTGCCGAAACAGTAAAACGACATATTATTAATAAAGTTCCTAAAGCTGATATTCAAATTAATCCAATCGGAATGACGATTTCTAGTCACACTGGATTCGGTTGTGTAGCTGTTTTTGCATTAGGAACTCAAGCTAGACAATAAGTATATTCATAAATAATCTAACTAAATAAAAGTATTGCTAGAATTGCTTGCGCCATTTACTTGAAGTCGATAATGTTAAGCTATCAAATACATTGGAGAATATGCATGCAACTTTTGTACACTTTGTTTCTAGGTTTCTATCCTTTAGGACTAATTTATTTAATTGATCGTCATTTTCATGTGATGGATATGAAGACGCAAAAATTCAATTTAGATTTGAATCTAATTTTCAACAAGAGTTACGTTTATACGGTTATCTATCTCGTTATTATTATTCCAATTATTATCGTCTATCTTTATTTTTCCTTGAATATGATGAGAGATATGTGGAATACGGTTCTGATTGTTTTGAGTGGAATCGATATTTTATTAACCGGCTTGGTTTTAATTTTCTGTGGTTCACAATTAATGATTTTGAATCGTGACATCAAAAAATTAATTTAGTTATTCTTTATTTTTATACAGGGTATCTAGGTACATTTGACCCCAGATGTCCATTTCTTTAATGATCGGCACAAGTGATTGTCCCAGCTCAGTTAAGTGATAACTGGTTTTAGTGGGGACAAACGACGTGTCGATCTCTTTTTTTATAATGTGGTCAGCTTCAAGTTGGGACAATTGTAAGGAGAGCATACGTCTTGTACACCCAGACAAGGTTTGAAGAATTTCGCTGTAACGCATCTCTTTTTGTTGCATTAATCGACAAAGAATAATGGACTTCCATTTGCCATCAAGAATCTTGAGAGTACTGTCCAAAGGGCAACGTTCACCATGTCTAGTACTCATATCAGCAGCAACCATAATCGACCTCCAGTAATTAAATTCAGCTGAATTGTATCATCAGAACAGTTGAGAACCTAATATTTTGAAAGTGCAATACGGGAAATTTTTGATACTCAGTATCATTAAATTCCCATATTGTACTTTTTTATTTATGGATTTATATTGCAGATGCTTAAGAATAATTTTTATAAAATTTAGAAAGAAGTATTGATTATGAAACAAAATGATACTTATAAATCTAAAGATATTTTGTTGGTCATCGGTTTATTCTTAGTCGTTTTCGTTATTGGAGCCGATTCATTCATAATCTCACCATTGCTGCCAGCTATTGAAAAAGATTACGCAGTAACAACTTCGCAGGCAGCATTGGCAGTCACTATTTACGCTTTGTGTTATGCCGTGGGTAGTCCGTTTTTCGGACCTTTAGGAGACAAGTTTAATAAACGTAAACTTTTAATAACTGGATTATTGATTTTTTTAATAGGTAGTTTTATCTGTGCACAAGCTACTAATATCGGAATCTTTTATTTTGGTAGAGCTGTAGCCGGTATTGGTGCAGCAGTGACAATGCCTAATGTCTGGGCAACTGTTGGTAGTTACTTTACAGGGAAAAAGTTGAATATCGTAATGGGAATTACAATGTCAGCATTATCGTTGTCGATTGCTATCGGTGTACCTTTAGGTACATTATTATCGCAGTTGTCCAATTGGCATATGGCCTTTTGGGGTTCGATAATACTAACATTGATGGCCTTCGGAGTACTGTTATTAGTCGTTCCCAGTCTAAAAGGAAATCAGGGTAAACTGAAATACTTAGCTAGTTTCCAAACGTTGGTCAAATCAAGGAGAGCTTTATTATCTCTGTCGATCAATTTGGTTTGGATGTTTGGTTTTTATTTGATTTATACCTTCTTAGGTACCTTTTTGAATCAGAACTTTCATTTCAATACAGCTCAAACGGGCAATATCTTTATCGTCTATGGATTAAGTAATTTCATTGCCAGTTTTTGCGGCGGTCATTTGCTATCAAAATTAGGAGCGATGAAAGATGTCATCATCAATGGTTTCTTATCAATGATTTTCATTTTAGGATTGGTGATTTGGCAAAATCAGTTATGGGGAATAATAATTTTTCTTATATTATTGGCCTTGGTTCAAGGATTGGGTGTAACTGCCTTAACAACTTACATTGTGGGAGTTGTTCCAGATAAACGTTCGACGGTGATGTCCTTTAATAGCTCATTTCTATACTTGGGACTAACCTTAGGTTCATTAATTGGAGCAATTCTGTATTCTAAGATTGGATTTACGGGATTAGGGATAATCTCTATCATGGCTTTGGGAATCGCGATAATCGAAACTATAAGACTGAAGAAATGATTAATTCTCATTAAATAAATCGCTATTTGACAATAAAAAATAGTAGCGTAATAATCGATATAAATATAATTATTACCAGTTTTATTAGATAATAATGGTTATTCTAAATTCAATGAGGGAGATTTAGTTGATTATGTTAATGAGAAAAGGGAAAAAATGGGCTTTGTCGTGCGTTGCTATAAGTGCGGTAGTGCTAACAGGGATGAGTGCTACAACTGTAAGTGCTGATGACACTTCAGATAGCACAACTGCTACAGCCCAAAGTACTGGTAATCAGGCTGATCAAAACCAGACTAGTGGTAATAATGCACAAACTGCTAAGGGAGCAGTTACACAAAGTACAGTGCAAGATACTACAAAAACAGCAGATTCAACAAATTCAACACAAACTGCATCTGCTCAAAGCTCAGCTACAGCTCAGGCTCCAGTTGCTACTCAAAGTTCTACTAGTGGTGTAGTCACACAATCTGAAAATGCAGCCGTTCAAAATGGTGGACATATTTCTGACGATTTTCCAGATGTTGCTAACAATAAACTAGGATATGCATCTAAATTCCATATTTTTGCTAATGAAGCAACCTTAAATGTGCATACTAACGGTAATGTTGCTGTTGGAAATCTATATGGCAATGTTAACTTTGGTACTAATGTTACTGAAGATAAATTAGTGGATAAGGATATTTCATATGTTGAGAATGTTCATAATTTAGCAAATAGTTCGTTTGTTAATAAAACTGATAGTAGATCGAATAAGGTTATCTTTGGTGCCGATAATGATATTAAGCTAGGTGAGAATGGTAGTAATCCGTCAGTTAATGGAACAAAGATTGATCATCTAGATAACGATGAAATCTACCAAGATAAGGGTACAAATAAGTATATTGATTTCAAGGAATACTTTGAAGAGCTAGAACAAGCTTCTTCTGATTTAGCTAACAGTCATACTACTGTAAGTATAAAGAATAGTGATTTTCCAGATCGTAATCAGCGTGTTATCAATTTGGAAAACTATGAACCTACCAATAATCAAATTGTGATTGATCTTGATTCAGATGTATTGGATATGGATACTCCTTTAATTATTGCGGGATTGTCTTCTGATAAGGGTGGAACAACCGTTATTATCAATGTTGATGGAAAAGGTGTAAATCCACTTAATGTTAATTCACAAATTAAATTGGTTTATAACCATGGTGACGGCAGTAACAATGTTGAACGTCCAAATCAGGAAACAGAATTCTTTGACGATAATCACTTATTATGGAACTTCTATGATAGCAGTGCAGAAGACAATCAATATGCGGGTGATATTGAAATTAATCGTCCATTCCAAGGTAGTATCTTAGCACCTGACGCTACTATAAATATTCATCAAAACTTAGATGGAAATATAGTTGCTGATAAGGTTAATGTTGCCGGTGGTGAAACTCATAGATGGGATCTACAGGACAACTCAGATATTGAAACTGAGTTTGAAAAACCAGTTGTTATTCCTGGTGAAGTAGATTGGTTCCCTAATGAAGTAGAAGAACCCGATGAAGAAAAGCCAGATGAGAATGATGGTTCTAATATTGAAGAACCTGACGAAGAAGAAATGGATATCGATGAAGATGGTAATCTAGTCGAGGAACCTGATGAAAATAACAACGAGGATAATGGTGGTGATACCACAGACCCCGAGAATCCTGACGAGAACAATAATGAGGATAACAACGGAAATGAAGATGGCGACGATAACGACGGCGACAATTCTACAGATCCTGAAAATCCTGAAGAAAATAACAATAATAATGAAGACGAAGATGACACCACAGGTACTGATGAAAACGGTGGAACACCTGACGAAGAAAAACCTGGTGAAGAAGATAATGGCGTAACTCCAGGTACTGACAAAGAAGAGGAAGAAGATTCTGATTCTGAGGAAACAACAACTGGTGAAGATGGCAACCAAAATCTAATCAATGGTGGTTCTGAAGGTAGTCAATCTGAAAACAATGCTGAAGAGGGCTTATTGCCAAATACTTCTGGTAACAAAGGTGATTCAGAAACACCAGCTACTGGTACATCTGACGAAGCTGGAACATTGCCACAGACTGGTGAAGCTTCAAGCATCTTTGCAACTATTGCAGGAGTTTTCTTAATTATTTTTGGTTTTTTATTAAAGACGACAAAAACTAAGAAAAACTAGTGTACAAAAATAGACGATTCCAATTGGAAATCGCCTATTTTTTTGACCTCGTATGGCCGGTGAGTAAGTAATTAATGCCAGGAATGAAACTGACTACTCGAATAATCACTATAGTAATAAAAACCACAACAATATAACGTAGAAAAGTTGCGGGGATACCACGTAGATTGGTATTTTTGAAAAACCAAGGTTCAATGAAAAATATGACTAAATAATGTAATAAATAAATTCCGAAAACTAATGGTGCTAAACTTTCAAAGAAATTAATCACTCCTCGAGAACGTATACTGTTCCCCCATTTCTGCAGCAAAATGAAAGCTGCAATCGACATAATAGGAATGAAAAGAGAAGTCACATAGTAACTATTGTTCGTGTCAAAGGTTTTAGGAACTGATTCGGAAAAGAAGTTCCCGAAAGTACCAATTCCAATAAATAGAGTTAACAAAGCAAAACTACTGATATTTCTGAAATCCATTTGACTCAATAAATATCCTAGAATGAAATAACCAGTAAAACCGCCAATTAATAAAAAGTTTGAAACTGGTGATAATTGGAAAACATGTTTCATATCTTTTCCCATCATAACGTTAACTGATGGTAATAATGAACAGGTAACTAACCAAACACTAGTGACGTAAAATAACATTTTAAGACTAGCGTTATCAACGAAAGTTTTAATGATCGGAGACAAAATATAGACGCCGATTAAAGGATACATAAACCAAAAAACCGGTATGGTGGGTTTGTTGAGAATGAATTTCAATCGTCCCCAAACATCATTAGTTGATAATAAATTAGACGTCAAACTGATAACAGTTGGTAAGATTATCGACCAGATAACAAAAGGGATGACGATTCGAGGAATTCTTTTTTGCCAAGTGTACTTTAAAGACAAAGTTTTTGGACTATTGAGAATTAAAGTACCAGAAATCATAAAAAAAATAGGAACGCTGATGTGGGCAAAATAGTTAAGCATTTTTATGATTTGCCAGTCGGTAGTTCCAATATGTTTAGTGGTGTCAATCGTTGATACGTGTATGAATATAACTAAAAGAATAGCGATGACACGAATAAAATCTAAATAAAAAATCCGTTGTTTTTTATCCATGAGCAGATTCTCCCCTAAGTAGCTCTCTCCATAATAATGTAAAACGCCTCTAAAATGAAGTATTAGCGTATGATATAATGGCAAAGTAAAATTATTGATTGGAAGAATTTATTATGCGCGTAGGAGAATCCCCAAGTACAGATTTTGTCAGATATATAATTTGGATAGTATTTTCTATTGTTACACTGATGTTTAAAAACGCGGCTGCCACCCAAAAGGGATTGAATATACCGATTACCGTTATATTTTTCCTAATTGGACTATTTACCTTGTTTTTAATGATTAGAAAATATGTCCGTGAAGAAAAATCATTTTCAGATACAGCGGAGGGCTTTGCCTATTCACTAGTTTCTAACATCGGTTTAGTTAGTTTGATGATTGTAATGGTTTGCTTGTTAAGAATCATGGTTAGTTATTTACAAGTAACTGGGAAACTGCCAAGCTTCCAAAACGATGATATAGCTAGCTCCGATCAAAAAGTATTTGTGTTTAATATGATTGCAAACGTCTTTGTAGTTGCGATTCAGCAGCAGTTGGTGCAAACTGGCTTTTTCTTCAATTATTTCTTTAGAGAAAGTTCAGCATACAGCGCCGTAATGGGAATTATTTTTAGTGGAATTATAGCTGGAGTTATAAGTTTACCAGGGTCAATCTTACAATTCTTAATGATGATGGCTCTAGGTTGGTGTTACGCATTAACATATTTGTATACCAAAGATGAAAAAATGGCGATATTCGTAGCCATGGTCAGTGCTGCAGTAGGGACTGTAATTATATAGAGAGAGCGAAGCAGGGGCGGTCAGCCTCTGAGGATTTGCCTAAGAACTGGAATTAGCCGCTGAATTTGCGGATGATTTCAGTTCTGTAGCAAACCACAGGAGGTTGCCCCTGCGTAGCTCGTTTTGATAGAGAGTGCAGTAGGCTTGTTTAGATTCTGAGCATTTGCAGGACTTTGCGAATTGGCTGCGTAGCAGACAGTTTGTGAAGTCAGGCAAAGCACAGGAATCTGGCCTACGTAACTCGTTTCCACTATATTGCCAAGCACATTGGTTATCCAAAAAAAGAACATCAAAAAAGTCGACCAAACCAAGGTCGACTTTTTATATTACTTAAGATTAGTTTTCAGAAATTAATTTTTGAGGTTCCTTTTGAAGCAAGGGTGACAATTCACCGTCAACGCACAAAGTCAAACTATGCATTGCTCGAGTACAAATTGTGTACAAAACATCAGTACTACGAAGATCAGGATAGTTTTTAGCTGAAACATCATGACCAATAACAGCATCGAATTCCAATCCTTTAGCCAAATAGATTGGTAAAATTAGAATCCCCTTAGGAATGGAACGGAAGTCAGCATCAACTAATGTAACGATAGATTCATCGCTGAAGTGGGTGTAAATCTGTTCAGCTTGAGCCTGATTACGAGCTAGAATTGCAACTGTATCATACTTCTTGTTCAGTTCTTTAGCTGTTTCTTTCAAACCTTGATAGTAGTCACCATCTTTGAAAATCTTGATAACAGGATCTTCACCTTGACGAGAAAAGGCTTTAACTTCATCGCCGTTTGGTAATAATTTTTTGGCAAAGTTGGTTATTTCAGCAGTTGAACGATAACTCTGGTTCAAAGTGATTGTAGTAATACGCTTCTTTTTGAACAATTCATTAACTTCAGTGACTAAATCATTTTTACGATAGGAACTAGTCAAAACATCTTGTGAACGGTCGCCTAACAAGGTCATCTTAGCGTTAGGGAAAGCATGAGAAATGTATTTTAACTGTGCCATCGTGTAATCTTGAACTTCATCAATAAAGATGTGTTGAATGGCATGGTTAATACCACCATCGGTAACGAAATCTTTTAAATAAAGAATGGCAACTGAATCACTAAGATTTAATTTATGAGCCTCGATTTGATCATCAATTGATTCGATCATAGTTTGCCAAATACTGTCAGAAACTAAATTTTGTTGCATCTTGTTAAGTAAGTAAAGATATTCCTTGTAAGGGTTGAAGAAATAGTTATTAAGTAGAGCGTTGTAAATTGGAGCGTAACGTTCACGCAAGAATTCCTCGGCAATAATTTCTCGTTGGTTGGCTGATTCCTCAATATTGTGGTCTGTAATGATTTGTTGGAAATCTTCATCAGACAAGTTGTCAATTTCAGCTTGAACCCAATCTTCATTGCGGTCTTTATGAATTCTTCCTTGTAGACGTTTGATCAAAGCATTTTTAGTTTTCAGAAAACGGTCAGGGATGTGGTAGGCCGGATTAGTGCTTTGATAAATTTCAGCAATTTCATCACCGGTAAAGAATGGCTTACCTTCAAAAATAATGTCTTCGAAATATGGTGTGTGTTCACGATGATCATTTTCCAATTGTTCCAAATGTTCTAGAAAATCGCCACTTTCTTTGTATAAACGCATCTTAATAGTTGTTTCTGGCAGATTGCGTTCATCTTTTTCGTAACGGTCAAAGAGTGTTTCTACTTGAACACCCGTTAGACGGAGCGAAATGAATTCGTTGAGAGTGACCTGTCGCATATTTCGTTCACCCAAACTAGGAAGAACTTCAGAAATATAATTACTGAATAATTTATTAGGGGAGAAGAGAACAATGTTGTCAGCATTCATCGTTGTGCGGCTATGATAAAGCAGGTAAGCGACACGTTGTAAGATAGCTGAAGTCTTACCTGAACCGGCTACACCTTGAACTAGAAGGACATCAGAGCGAGTATCACGAATAATGATGTTTTGTTCATGTTGGATGGTTGCGACAATACTTTTTAGATATTCATCGCTATATTCACTTAAAACTGATTGAAGAATTTCATCGCCAACAGTTTCATTGGTATCAAACATATTCCGAATTTTGTTATGAACAATCTGGAATTGACGTTTCTTTTTCAATTCGACTTCAGCAGTACCGTTGGGAGTGGGATACGTAACGTTTCCTAAAGTACCGTTATAGTAGATACCAGAAATGGGAGCTCGCCAATCGTAAATTAGAAATTCGCCATCATCATCTTGAAGTGTAGAAGTACCTATGTAAAGCGTATCTTCTTCACCATCTTCGACAATATCAATTCGCCCAAAGTAAGGAGAACCTTGGAGATTTTCTAGTTTGAGACGATTAGCATTTAAAATATTTTCATTTTCAACGGCCAAAGCAACCAATTGTTTCTGTTGTTGAACGGAAGCGTTAGTTTCCATTTGGTCATCGACTTCAGTGGTATTAACTTTGGTATTTTCACCGTAATTACGTTCGATACGGCTAGTTTCCTTGTGTGCCTGTGCAATACTGGCATCAACACGTTCAATCTGTCGTTCAATTTTTCCAGCGACTTGGTCGACACGCTTTTGTTCTGATTCTTTAGATTGATTAATCGTCATTAAAATACCCCTCGTTGACAATTTGTCATTTTTTAATTATGCTAATAGCAATTAGAGTACATTAAAGCATAAGCATTTTTGAGTACTAATTCAAGTAGTTGCTTTTAGAGAATAACTTCATGGCTGAAAAAGTTATCAACCTTGTTTTGGGAAATGGGTATGGCTAGTTACCTTATAACTTTGAGTGGTAGAGTATACTCTACAAAACAGGTGGCACCACGTTTAAGCGTCCTATTATTAATATAATAGGACGCTTTTTTTATGGAGAGCCATTATACCACCTCAAAAATGTTTTTGCATTAATGAATCCAGGAGGAAAAATATGAAAACAAATACTATTTTGACAGGGGATCGTCCCACAGGTAAGTTGCACATTGGACATTATTTAGGTTCATTGAAGAATCGTGTGAAACTTCAAAACGAGGGCAAGTACAAAATGTTTGTCATGATTGCTGATATGCAAGCCTTCACTGACAATGCTAGAAATCCAGAAAAAGTTCGTAATAGTTTAATTCAAGTTGCCCTTGATTATCTTTCTGTAGGAATTGATCCTAGCAAAACTAACATTTTAGTACAATCACAAATTCCTGCTTTAAATGAATTGACAATGTACTATCTTGATCTTGTTTCTGTTTCTCGTTTGGAAAGAAATCCTACTGTTAAATCAGAAATTCAACAAAAGAGTTTTGGACAAAGTATTCCTGCTGGATTCTTAACATATCCAGTTAGTCAAACAGCTGATATTACAGCTTTCAAAGCTGACACAGTTCCTGTTGGTGATGATCAAGAACCAATGATGGAACAAGCTCGTGAAATAGTTCGTACCTTCAATAACACTTATAATGTTGACACATTGGTTGAGCCTCAAGGAGTCTTCCCACCTAAGGGCCAAGGTAGATTACCTGGTATTGATGGTAACGCCAAGATGAGTAAATCATTAGGTAATTGTATCTACTTATCAGATCCTGCTGATGTTGTGACTAAGAAAGTTATGTCTATGTATACTGATCCAGATCACATTCATGTTGAAGACCCAGGTAAAATTGAAGGTAACACTGTCTTTACATACTTAGATGCTTTCGGAACAGATACAGAAAAAATTGCTGAATTAAAGGCACAATATCAGGCTGGTGGTTTAGGTGACGTTAAAGTAAAACGTTATTTGAATGATGTCCTACAAGAAATTCTAGAACCAATCCGCAATCGCCGTGCCGAATACGAAAAGGATATTCCTGGTGTTTACGATATTCTTAAAAAGGGTAGCGACAATGCTAACATCGTTGCTAACCAAACTTTAACAGAAGTAAGAAAAGCTATTGGTGTTAATTATTTCGACTAGTTTCTGAAAATAAAAACACTTTTACAGAAAAATGCTATGCTTAACTCTTGATTTTATCAAGAGTCGGGTGTAGCATATTTTTTGTTCTAAAAAAATTAAAGTTTTTTTTGAAGAAAATGAGGTAGATTTATGGATGACTATAATTTGATTGGTTTCGTGATGAAATACACCATGATCAGGAAGCGAATCGCGGCTAGCTATTTGAAAAAAGAAGATTTAAATGCTTTTGAAAGTATTTTACTAGCTATTGTCTATAAAAGACGTGAATGTAGTCAGGATAAAATTGGTGAGATCACATTGTTTGATGGTGCCAGTATTGCCCGTTCGTTAAAAAAACTTGAGGATCGCGGATTTGTATCCCGGCATGCTGATCCTAATAATCGTCGTAAGAAGATTGTTAGCATTACTGAAGCAGGTTCAGAGCTTTATGGTGAAGTGCGCAAGGCTTTCAGTGAGAGTAATGATGCAATCTTTAAAGGCATAACTTCTGAGGAACAAACAGAATTAGAGAGTATTTTGATGAAGGTTTACAAGAACCTTGATGACATCGAAATACCTTCTAAATAATTATAGAGAAGAGGAATTTTGTTATTATGGCGAATAATGATAAAGCAATTGTGGATGCACACGGGAAACCCTTTAACCGTAATCTTTTGGTTTTAGTGCTTCTTGTTGGTACATTCTGTACTGTTTTAAACGGTACAATTTTAACCACCGCCTTTCCAACCTTGATGAAGGAATTTAGTGTTACTACTTCCGACGTTCAATGGTTAACAACTGGATTTTTGATGGTTAACGGAATTATGATTCCTGTTACTGCTTGGTTAAGTAACAATTTTAGTACAAAGATTTTATATATTATTGCAATGTCGACTTTCTTAGTCGGTACAATTATGTGTTTTACAGCACCAAACTTCGGAACTATTTTAGCCGGACGTTTGATTCAAGCTGTCGGTGTTGGTATTACAATGCCACTTATGCAAGTGGTTATGTTATCAATTTTCCCAGCTAATCAACGTGGTGCTGCCATGGGTCTAGGTGGTTTAGTTATTGGACTTGCTCCAGCTATTGGACCTACACTTTCAGGTTTCATTATTGATAACTCTTCATGGAGACAACTTTTCGGAATGATTATTCCTATTGTCATCATCGTTTTGATTTTGGCATTCTTTTTCATGCGTCCTGTTATCAAAACACGTCGTACTAAATTAGATGTACTTTCACTAATCGAATCAACACTTGGATTTGGTGCCATTCTTTATGGTTTCTCATCTGTTGGTGATGATGGTTGGGGTTCAATGAAGGTTATTGGCTCAATCGTTGTTGGTATTATTTTCATTCTATTATTTGGTTATCGCCAATTACATATGGATACACCATTCTTGGAATTACGTGTTTTCACAGAAAAGAAGTTTGCGATTGCGGCCGCTTTGTCATCAGTTACAAATATGGCCATGGTCGGAGTTGAAATGGTGCTTCCATTGTACTTACAAATCGTTAAAGGCATGTCAGCTTTCCATTCTGGATTAACTTTGTTACCAGGTGCCTTGATGATTGGTGTTATGAGTCCAATTACTGGTAACGCTTTTGATAAATATGGACCAAAAGATTTGGCACGTATGGGTATGTTCTTATTAACAGCCGGTACAATTCCATTCTTGTTCTTAACAAAGAGCACACCTGTTTTAGATATCGTGGTGCTATACATGATTCGTATGTTTGGTATTTCAATGGTCTTGATGCCCGTTACAACTGATGGTATGAATGCATTGCCATTCAACTTGATGAGTCATGGTACAGCCGTTAATAATACTGTTAGACAAGTTTTCAGTTCTATGGGTACAGCTATCTTGGTCAGTGTCTTGACTAACGTTACAAACAACTTAAAACCAGGACATGCCATTCTTAAGGCATCACCATTGGAATATAAAGATAAATTCTTCAATGCTACATTGAGCGGATATCACGCAGCCTTTGCCGTTGCTATTGTCTTTTGTTTGATTGGATTCTTGATCACATTTATGGTTAAGGGCAGTGCTAAATCAAAGACAATCGATACTGATCAATTGAGGAAAACAGAATTGGCAGGTGAAGAATAATGATTTTAATTACAATTTTAATCTGTGCAGGATTAGCATATTTCTTCGCTGTCTTTTTAAAGAATAAAAAAGTGGGATATGGACTATCATTCACATTTATCGCTTTATTCATCATAAGTTTGGTACTCTTGATTTCAAATGAATATGGTCATTTTGGAATGGAAAAAGTAACCAATGAAAAGACTTATCAGATTCAATCCGTTCAAAAGGGATCTAACTTACTTTTAGAGAAAAAGTTGGGTACAAGTGGTAAAGAGAGTGTTTATGTTTATCGCACGCCTGAAACTGCTAAAGCTAAGAAACCACAAACAACTAAAGTTGATGTAAATGTTAAGAACGTAGTAAAGACTGGAAATTATTCAGCCGCTACATTAACAAAGAAAACAACACGTTGGGAGTACAAGAACGGTTTCTATTCATTCCTCTTTGGAATTTCCGATAACAACAAAGAATTTGTTAAACAAACAAATACCTTTAAAGTCGGTAATGATTGGTTAGTTTTGACAACAACACAAGCTAGTCAACTACAAAAGAAAATGAAGAGTAAAACTTTCAAAGCTCAAATGAAACAAGAAGGACAAACTTACGTGAAGGCAGCAGTAGCCAAAGCAATGCAAGCAAATCCAACTATGACATCAGCCGAACAAAAGAAAGTTATTCAACAAGCTCAAAAAGAATTTAAAGCCGAAGCACAAGCTAAGTTAATTCAAGAAATTAAGAATCAAAAATAAAGTTCCTTTGTGGGACAAAATAAATGGCATCTATTGGGTAGTTTCCGGTAGGTGCTATTTTTTTGTTGGTGTAAAGTGCCGTCTTCCGTAAAAATTGAAAATGCTGGTGGAACGCTGTGGGCACGGCTTGAAGCTAATTATTTCACACTCCGTGCAAAATAATGGATCTCCAAGTCCGGCCTCATTGTAACCGGCAAAGCCGCTAACAATGATTTCACAGCTGACCGCATTTTCAACTTTTACTCCAGACTAGTGAACGGTCCTGTTTGGAGTGAATGTACATATCTTGTGTAGATAAAGTGGAAAACTAATTACAATTGAGAATGAAATGGCGTTGCTTTTTTTGCAATTCAGAAATGATAGAGATGTTAATGGAAAGAGTATAGAGGAACAATCCAAGTTGAAGTGCATGTAATAAAATTAACTTCAATTTGGAAATATCGATATAGAAAAAATCATATAAATTGAAAGGAAACAAACCAAATCATATTTCTCAGATAAAAAATTGAAATACTCTTCAGTCTGGAACAAAAATTGGGAATACCTTCAGCCATGAGATCATTGTAAGTGGCTATGCCACTTACAATGAGGCCGACTTTGGAAATCCATAATCTTACACAAAGTGTAAGATTATTAGTTTCAAATCGTGCCCATGGCGTTCCAAGGCATTCCCAATTTTTGTGGAAGACGGCAGTAGAACACCTATCCCAGCAACAGCAGCAGTAGAACAACATCACGGAGACAAAACGTCTATCAAAATGACGCCTAAATATTTAAGTAATATTAAATATGATGTTAAATTTATTACGAAAAAATTATAAGGTTATAAATTAATAAATCTCGTTATTTTTAAGGAAGAGGTACAGACAAATGAGTAAAAAATTCAAAATTGCTTTTGTTTGTGGTTTAGCTTTATTAATGATGTCTCCCCAAAGTGTAAAAGCTGATTCGACCAATACTTCCAAAATTGATTCCCAAGCAATCGTCAGTACAAAATCTATAACAAAGTTATACACAGAAAACGGGGAACTAATTCAGAATCGAAAATTAGGAGCTAATACAGCCTGGGTAACTGATCAAAAAATGACATATCAAGGTCAGACTTACTATCGTGTGGCGACGGATGAATATTTGGAAGCCAATGATGTAACTATCAGTTACGGTCATGCAGAATCTGGAACGATAGTTATCAATGGCTGGGGTGGTGTCAGTTTTTCTCATGATGACAATGGTTTTTATCGGAATGGTCAGAAGAATTTTTCAGCTAATTCGCTTTGGAAATATGATCGTGTCGATAAGAGTGATGGACTGACTTATTATCGAATCGGTAATAATATTTGGATCAATAGTAACGATGCAACCACGGCGGTTGGTTATCAAAATCCTAGTGGTTGGCTTCAGATTCAAAATACTCAAATTAAACCTGTGGGTAATGTTGGATACGATCTTTATAACGGCGTTGAAGGTGTCAAAGTTTATTTAGTAAGAAGATACTTTGGCTATTCCAATGCTCATACTATCTATGATGGTTCGGTTGCGGCCAGTGTTAGAAGCTTCCAAGCTCGCAGAGGATTACCTGCAACAGGAATAGTAAACTTAGCTACATGGGAAAATATGGGCTTCTCAGAGTCTTCTTGGTATGATATCGACTCTTACGTAGCACCACTGGAAACTAACCAGATAAGTACAAGGTCAGACCATATCGAAGCAATGATCAATCAGGCATACAAGTACTTAGGTCAAACTTGGATCTCCGGTGCTGCTAGTTCACCTCAGTATGGAGTTGATTGTTCAGGACTGGTAACGCAGGCTTTATATGCTTCAGGTATCAATCCGGCTCCAGTTTCGGCTATTCAACACGCTCAAGTGGGTAATGAGTGGAATAGTCGCATGCTTTGGAGTGATGATCGTATGCCACGGATCAATTTCAATAACCGTCAAAGAGGCGATTTGATTTTCTATACTGATCCATCGACTGGCCTGATTTGGCACGTAGGAATTTTATTAAATCGTGATACGATGATTGAATCATGGCCATACGCCGTGCAAGTACACTCAATCTATTCAGGACGCGGGAACATCGCCGGTGTCAAACGTGTATTTGCTTAATCAAAAACAAATTCGATATAATAGAATTCGAATTTATCAACTGGGATAGAATATGTTCAATTTCCTAAATAAAAAGAATCTCGATCAATTGACGGTTAATTGGTCGAGATTTTGTATTTATCTATGATTTTATTTATAAGCCGATTATTATGTATTGTAGATTAACATGTTGATAATTATCAGTAAAATTAGTGGGAGAGGTGAGATGATTGTGGAAAATATTTTTGATGTTCAAGACTTGTCTTATCAAGTTGGAAATAAAGAGATTTTGAAACATATCAGTGTAAAAATTGAAAAAGGTAAATACATCACAGTAGTGGGGCCTTCAGGAAGTGGAAAGAGTACCTTCATGCGGATTCTAGCTTCGATGATCAGTCAAACATCGGGAAAAGTTTTATTTGAAGGTAAAGCAATTGATTCTTATGAACCGACAAAATACCGTCAAAGAGTTTCTTATGCTTTTCAACAACCAACTTTATTTGGCAAAACCGTGCGTGACAATTTAACTTTTCCTTTTGAAGTTCGTAATGAAGAATTCGATGAATCCAAGGTTAAACAGTATTTGAAGATGGTCAATCTGGATGAAAGTTACCTTGATAAGAGTGTCAACGATGTTTCTGGGGGCGAAAAGCAACGAATTGCTCTTTTACGTAATCTGATTTTTCCACCGGAAGTGTTAATAACTGATGAAGTCACTGCCGGTTTGGATGTGGAAAACAAAAATATCGTGCATTCGATGTTGGCGGAATTTAATCAACGAGGGTTAACGATTTTGCGTGTGACGCATGATGAGTCAGAAATTGAAGCCTCTCATGATAAAATTACCATCAAAAATGGGGAGGTAGTGGACAATGTCTAATTTAACAGTTTCCAATTCAACTTTAATGTTGGGATTCGTGTTAGTAATTGTAGCATTAGTAATTGGCTACATTGAAAAGTTACATATTGATAAAGATATTATTATTGGTGTTATTCGAGCAATCATTCAATTGTCGATTGTCGGATATGTGCTGAAATTCGTTATTAAAGCCGACGATATTTGGTTAACCTTGGCTTGCTTCATTATTATTGTCATCAATGCCTCTTATAATGCAGGTAAACGTGGAAACGGTATTCCTAAGGTCTTTCAATCATCATTGTTGGCTATCTTTGTGGGTACGACAATTACTTTAGGAACACTAGTTTTTACTGGTTCTATTAAATTTGTACCCGAACAGATCGTCCCTGTTACCGGAATGATTGCCAGCAATATTATGGTCGCTATTGGACTTTGTTATCGCAATATGAAGCAGACTTTTTCCGACCGTCACCAACAAATTCTGGAGAAATTAGCCTTAGGTGCTGATATTAAACTAGCTTCACTCGATATTTTACGAGATAGCATCAAGAGTGGTATGCAACCCACAATCGATTCGATTAAGACCCTTGGTTTGGTTAGTTTGCCGGGAATGATGTCAGGATTGATTTTTGCCGGTGTTGATCCAGTTAAGGCAATTAAATATCAGATCATGGTTACTTTTATGCTGCTAGCATCAACTAGTATCGGTTCAATTATTTCTTGTTATTTAGGTTATCGCCAATTCTTTAATGAAAGAAAACAGTTAAAGAATGAACTAATTTCTTAACTTTGTGAAAAATAGGTCTACTATATAGGCCTATTTTTTTATATAATTGATACAATGGGATGTGATGTAAATTTGAAGTTAGCAGTTATTGAAATTGGATCTAACTCCATTAGGACATCAGTGTATCGATCTTCAAAAAAGAATCGCTTTAAAACTTTGGATCGTTGGCGCGAGCCGGTTCGATTAGGCAAATCAATTGCTCAGAGCCGTCTTTTAACCAATGATCAAATAGAAGAGACCATTGATGTTCTAAAGAAATTTCAAACTCGAATTGAAAGGTATCACGTAGATCGAACTAGTTTAATTGCCACTGCAGCAGTCAGAATGGCTAAGAATCAAGAACAATTGATTTTTGCCGTACTTAAAGAAACTGGTCTGCAACTAGAAATCATCAATGAGCAAGAAGAAGCTTATTATGATTATGTGGCCGTACGTAGCACAATGCGGATCAAGGATGCGTTGATTGTTGACGTTGGTGGTGGTAGCAGTGAAATCAGTTTGGCAAAAAAAGGACGCTTAAAACACGGTCTCAGTATTCCAATTGGTGCTATTTCAATTTCGGATTTGTATTTAGCAAGTGATCCAATAAAAAGTGAACAACTAAGAGCGGCAAGAAAAGATATTAGTGAACGTTTAGACCGACTTACATGGATGAATGCGAAAGCTACCTTCGTTGGTTTAGGCGGTACTTTAAGAGCCGTAACTAGCATTTTGAATCGTGAAAATAAGAGAAAAAAGACACTCCACAATTCAGTGATTACCGTTGACCAAATTGATGAACTATTTAACCAACTGATTCATGCTTCGATGGAAGAACGCAGTCAGATCAAAGAGTTGAGTGATGGTAGATATGAAGTCATTTTAGGTGGAATATTGATAATCTCCGAGATAATAAAAAAGACCCCCTCTACAGAAATTCGTTTTTCGAATTTCGGAGTTAGAGAAGGTTATGTCTTTAATTATTTCCACAAGATGCATTTAAAAGAATAAACAATTATGCACGACTAGGGATGGTTATTTGAGTTTGGTCAAGAATATGTCCATCCATTTTGTGCAATAATTCGTTCATCCAAAAACCATTTTCCAAGTTAAGGTTATCATCTAGAGCAAACACCTTGAGAATATAATCATGGGTTTGATCTGGTGGATATGGTCCATTGTAACCAGTGGCCAAATCTTTGGGGCCATCAGTTAATGGACTAGCTGTGCTGTTCTTTCCTTGAACAATTGGACTTTGAGCAAGTCGACTGAAGTTTTCAGGTATTTCTAGTTGAGAACTAGGAATATTTGCCATGGTCCAGTGAATCCATTCAAATCCACAAACGGGAATTGAATCAGGATCAGTAAAAGTCAAAGCAATAGTTTTTGTATCTGCCGGTAGATTGGATAATTGAATTGGGAAACTAATAAGAGGTTTCCCATTTTTTATATCCTCAGGAGCAGCATGCTTGCCATATTTATCGGGCAAAAGGTTATTCGGTAAAGATACATTAACATCCATAAAAAAATCTCCTTTAAAATGAGGTGTAGTAATGAAACAAATAGATAACAACGACCTATCTACTAATATTGTAGAGCAGGTTCAAAAAATTGAGCAAGAATATAATAAAAAAGTCGAGATATACTCAGACTATTCAGAACAAGAATTTTTGACATTAGATCAAGCTAGTCATGAGATCAAAGGTGATATTGTAAAAGTTATCATCACTAATGAAAAATACAGTGAGTTTGTTCTAGCACATGAACTTTATCATATTGCTTTGGAATTATCTGATGAGCCAAGTATCTCTTGTGCTGTAACATCTGGTAAGCCAGATTATGATGGTCGTATTTTGGCAATCGCTAATTCGATTTTCGAAACTTTGGAGCATATCTCAGTTTTGAAATCTCAAAAGGCTGATGGAACTTATACAGCTGAAGTCAAAGATGCATTTCTCAAGGGAATTGAAGTGGCCCTAAATCCTAAGGTTTCTTTAGATTTAGCTAACATGCGCTTCTACCGTACTTTGATTATGTTTGATGGAATGATCTTCAGTGAACATGCTCAAGATGATAAGTGGAAAGATGAATTTCCAACATCATACAAGTATGCTGAAAAGCTAGTTAAGATTGCGGAAGCTAATGATTTGTCAGATGCATTCCATTTCAGGCGTGCTTTGGTCAATGCCTTGGATACATATAATGAAATTATTTTGTCCAATGGCTATGAGGGTCTTGGTTATCATGAATTCTTGAATATAACGCCAGTGTTATCAGAGCGTCAATTGAGATTGTCATTGAATCAAGTTTATCAAGTAAAGCATTCCTCATTTAAGAATCGTGCGACTGGAAAAGATGCCTTCGTACTTTTAGGTATCAATGATGGTCAAAGTGTTACAACTCTAGATATTGATCCTGGTAAAGTAACACCGGAATTTTACAAGGCCTTTTATCAATACAAAATTATCGATGTATTTGAAAAGGAAGAAGTTAAATACTTAACAAGATAAGAGGGGATTTGTGTGCAAGATAAAATTGAAGAGTTTAAAGAATTACTAGACAAAGCTAATTTTGTGACTTTTCTAACTGGTGCAGGCGTCTCTGTGCCATCGGGGATTCCCGATTATCGTTCTAAGAATGGATTGTATAAGCGGAAGAATTATAACTTTCCTCCAGAATATATGTTGAGTCACGACAATTTAGTTGAACATCCCGATGTTTTCCATGATTTCGTAGTTCATAATATGTACTTTCCTGATGCACAACCCAATATCATTCATAAGAAAATGGCCCAGATCAGTAATCAAAAAGGTGCCATAGTAACCCAAAATGTCGATAAACTGCACACAAAAGCAGGAGCCAAAAACGTGGTAGAGTTTCACGGTAATTTGTATGATAATATTCATTGCTTAACATGTGGCAAAGAGTTTGATTACAAGGATTATTTGAAGGATTATCGACATCACGAAGATAATGGTATTATTCGTCCAGGGACAACTGTCCTATACGGAGAAAATATTAACTCAAAGAACTTTCAAAATGCTGCTTTAGCAGTTCAAAGAGCTGATTTGTTAGTGGTAGTAGGAACTAGTTTTAAAGTATATCCTTTCGCAGGATTACTAGAATACAGCACTCCACAAGCCAAATTAGTAGTTATTAATAAAGAAGATTTAAACATAGATTCGTCGATTTTAGCTATCGATGACGATGCAACGAACGTTTTTTCACAAATATAAAAGAATGCTATACTTAATATCAATTTGAAAGCGGTGGAGGTTAATATATTGACTGAAGAAAGAAAAACTTTTTACATTACAACACCCATTTATTATCCATCAGGAAAATTAACAATTGGGAACTCATATACAACGATTGCAGCGGACACCTTGGCTCGTTACAAGCGTAATGAAGGCTATGACGTTTTCTTCCTAACAGGAACTGACGAACATGGTCTCAAAATTGAACAAAAAGCCGAAGAAAAACATATGGAACCACAAGAATATGTTGATATGATGGCTAAAGGAATCAAGGAGCTTTGGAAGAAGCTCGATATCTCTAATGACAAGTTCATCCGTACAACAGATGATTATCACGTTAAAGCTGTTCAAAAAATTATTGAACGTCTAATTAAACAAGGGGATATTTATTTAGGCGAATACTCAGGTTGGTATTCAGTTGATGATGAGGAATACTTTACTGAATCACAAATGGCTGAAGTTTATCATGATGAAAATGGTAAGGTCATCGGTGGTAAAGCTCCTTCAGGTCATGAAGTTCAACTTGTTAAAGAACCATGTTATTTCTTCAAGATGAGCAAATATGCTGATCGTCTATTGCAATATTACAAAGACAACCCAACCTTCATCGAACCAGAAATTCGTAAGAATGAAATGATCAATAACTTTATCAAACCAGGTCTAGAAGACTTAGCTATTTCTAGAACAACTTTCAACTGGGGTGTTAAAGTTCCAAGTAATCCAGAACACGTTGTTTATGTTTGGATCGATGCACTTTTGAACTATATTACAGCTCTTGGCTACGAAAGCGACGACGATTCGCTTTTCAAGAAATACTGGCCAGCTAATGTTCAATTTGTTGGTAAGGAAATTGTTCGTTTCCATACTATTTATTGGCCAATTATTTTGATGGCTTTAGGTGTTGAATTGCCTAAACAAGTCTTTGGTCACGGTTGGTTGTTGATGAGAGACGGTAAAATGTCTAAATCTAAAGGAAACGTTGTTTATCCAGAAATGTTAGTTTCTAGATATGGACTAGATTCACTTCGTTACTACTTGATGCGTGCAATGCCATTTGGTAGTGATGGTACCTTTACTCCTGAAGATTATATCGACAAGATTAACTACGATTTAGCTAATGATTTAGGAAACTTGTTGAACAGAACTGTTTCAATGATCAATAAGTATGACGATGGTCAAGTTGTTTCAGTTACTGCTGTGACAGACCTCGATAAAGATCTTGAAAAATCATATGCCGACACTTTGGCAGCTTACAGAGAACATATGGATAAATTTGAATTCCCTGATGCATTAGCTAGCGTTTGGTCATTCATCAGTCGTGCTAATAAGTATATTGATGAGACGCAACCATGGGTTCTTGCTAAAGATGACAGTAAGAAGGCTGAACTACAAGCTGTCTTAGGTCACTTGGCTGAATCATTACGTTTGATTGCTTTACTCATCAGTCCTGTTATGACACAGGCTCCAGTTAAGATGTTCTCTCAATTGGGTCTTGATTATAGTAGTGACAAGTCACTTGATTTTGGTGACACAGTGGTAGGTAAGACTGTTACTGCTAAACCAGAACCAATCTTCCCACGTTTGGATGCTGAAGAAGAAGTTAATTATATCAAGGGTAAGATGGCCGAGGAACAAGCTAAGCATGGTGCTGGTAAGTTAAGTAAGTCTGCCCAAGCTAAGGCTAAAGCCCAAGAAGCTTCTGATGACGGTTATCCTAAGGAAATTGAATTCGATGACTTTGAAAAAGTTAAGATGGTTGTAACTGAAATTCTTGATGTTAAACCAGTTGAAAACTCAAGCAAATTACTTCAATTCAAATTGGATGACGGTTCAGGTGTTGATCGTCAAATTCTTTCAGGAATGCACAAATTCTATCCTAACTACAAAGAATTGATTGGTAAGAAAGTCCTAGCAGTTGTCAATTTGAAGCCTCGTAGAATGGTTGGCGAATGGAGTAACGGAATGTTATTGTCAACTGAAAAAGGTGACGAAGTAAAACTTGCTATCGTGGATAATTCACATAAAAATGGAGCTATTTTAGGCTAATGAAAATCTTTGATACACATACACATTTAAATGATGAAGCTTTTGCTGGCAAGACCCAACAATTCATTGATAATGCTAAGGAATTAGATGTTGTTGAGATGGCTATTATTGGTTCTAATGAAGAATTCAATATTGAAGCCATTCGTTTAGCACAAAACTATCAACCATTGCATGCTGTAATTGGTTGGCATCCTGAATTTGCTAAAGAGTACAATGAAGAGCAATTGGTCAACCAGATCAAATTGCCTGAAGTTGTAGGAATTGGTGAAATTGGCTTGGATTATCATTGGGAAGAAGATCCTGATCCTAAGATTCAACAAAAAGTTTTGATTCAACAATTGGATGTGGCTAAGCAGTACAACATGCCAGTGTCAATTCACTGTCGTGATGCTTTTGATGATATGTATGAAATTCTTAAGAATCATGATATGTCTAAATCGGGTATTATCATGCATAGTTTTAATGGGGATGTTAAGTGGCTCAATCGCTTCTTAGACCTTGGATTGTGGATTTCTTATAGTGGAGTAGTTTCATTTAAAAATGCACCCGAGGTTCACGAGTCAGCTAAGAATACGCCGCTAGATCGTTTGCTAGTAGAAACTGATGCACCATATCTAACCCCTGAACCATATCGTGGTCATTCTAATCAACCGGCATATACAAGATATGTGGTTGATGCAATTGCTAAGTATAAAGATATTTCACCTGCTGAAGTTGCTGAACATACCTTCAAAAATGCTCATAAAGTGTATAATTTATAAACATGAAAAAAATAAAAGAAATTATAGTAGTAGAAGGTAAGTCTGATACCAATCGGTTAAAAGATTGTTTTGGTGATGTCGATACAATCGAGACCACAGGATCAGCACTTAACCAAGAGACAATTGAACGTATCAAGATTGCTCAAGAAAAACGTGGTGTAATTGTCTTCACCGATCCCGATTTTAATGGGAATCGTCTCCGAACTATTATTCAAAAAGCTGTTCCCGATGCTAAACAGGCTTTTTTACCGAGAGCCCAAGCCGTTCCCAAAAAGAGTGATGGTAGCTTAGGAATCGAACACGCCAATGATGCCGATATCAAGACAGCTTTAGCAGCCGTTTATACTAGAACTGATAATGATTTTAAAGATTATGACCATGATGACATGGTAGATCTTGGTCTAGTCGGTAAAAGTGATTCGCATTTGCGCCGAGAATTTGTTGGGTCAGAATTGAAGATAGGTTACACTAATGCCAAACAATTTTTGAATCGTCTGAACATGTTCCAAATTGCACCACAAGATTTAGTCGCCGTAGTTGAAAAATTTGATAAAGGAAGTACTCATGACACAAAATAGATTAAGTATCGCTGACCCTATTCGTACTAATGACATAATGCGTAAATATAAATTACGTGCCAAAAAAAGTTTGGGGCAAAATTTTTTAACGAATGAAAAAGTTCTAGACGGAATTGTGGATGCTAGTGGTTTGAAGTCAGATGAAATTGCTATCGAAATTGGGCCTGGTATCGGTGCTTTAACTGAAAAACTAGCGCAAGTTGCTGAAAAGGTTTATGCTTTTGAAATTGATGATAACTTGATACCCGTATTAGCTGATACGTTGCAGTATTACGACAATATCGAAGTTATTAATCAAGATATTTTGAAAGTTGATTTAGATGAGTTCGTCAAGGAACATGATTTGGTTGGTAAAACAATCAAGGTTGTAGCTAATTTACCTTATTACATCACTACACCAATCATGTTGAATTTGATCAATAGTGATTATCCATTCCAGTCACTTGTTTTGATGATGCAAAAAGAAGTAGCCGAAAGAATCACAGCCAATCCGGGGCATCGTGAGTATGGTTCTTTAACTATTGCAGTGCAAACACAAATGGATGCAAAGATTGATCGTATTGTCGGTCGTAATTCTTTCATCCCACGTCCAAAGGTCGATTCAGCCGTTGCGGTTTTGAATCGTTTGCCAAAGGAAAAAGTAGATATCAGTGATCCAGTGTTCTTCAACAAGGTAGTTCGTTCTGCTTTTGCCCACAAACGTAAGAGTTTGATGAACAATATGTTGAACTGGCAAGGAAGAACTGACGAAAATAGAGCAAAAATCAAAGCAGTCTTTGAAAAATACAATATTGGTGAGAATGCTCGTGCTGAAGAAGTTTCAATCGAACAATTCAAGCAAATGGCAATAGAGTTTGCGAAATAGAGTATAACTTCCGTCTTACACAAAAGTTGAAAATGCTGTTGGAACGCTGTGGGCGCGGCTTGAAGCTAATTATTTCACACTTCGTGCAAAATAATTAGCTTCAAGTCCGGCCTCATTGTAAGTGGCGGAGCCACTAACAATGATTTCACAGCTGACCGCATTTTCAACTTTTGTTCCAGACTAGCAAGTGTTTCACTCATTTTAAATTTAAAGATAAAAATAAGCAGTATTCATTTGGAGAAAAAGTTTATGAACGTCTCTGAGTGGAACTGCTATTTTTGTTTCAAACATTTAGAGAATGACATGATAAATAGAATAGAAAATCTGTTATGGAAGACGGCACCATAGAAATAATTTTATGCCAAGTGAAAGTTTTTCTTGAAAAAATTAGTAAAACGTGGTAAAATTTCACTCCTAAGGAGTGATTATTATAATGCCAACATCATTGAAGACAATCAAGAGTCGTTTAGATTCACACTTAGGTGAGAATTTGACTATTGTCGCACAAGCAGGTCGTAAGAAAGTAATCCGTCGTCGCGGAACTTTATCAGAAACATTCCATTCAGTTTTTGTTGTAGATTTGGACCAAAATGAAAATTCTTTTGAAAGAGTTTCATACAGTTATGCAGATCTATTAACAAAATCAATCGATATTCATTTTGACAATGAAGAAGAAGTAGCTGAAACTGATTCTGACTCAGACACTGAGGCAGAGGCTGAATAATAAGAATTCGTTAGTTGGAATAGTTGAACAGTGAGTTTAATTTCCAAGCAATAAAATAACAGGTCGTGATAATCAATTTGATTATTGTGACCTATTTTTTTGTTTTCTAATTGTCCACAGTGTTTCAAACTTTATACAAAAAATTATAAAGTTTGTAAAATGATACTGGTTACATTCAAAAAAACATGAATTGTTCATTGTTTTGCTTTATAATCTTGTAGTGAGATACGTTTTAGGAGAAAAAAAGATGAAAACACGAAGAAGCGAACGTTTAATTGATATGACTCGCTATTTACTTGAACGACCACATACGCTGATTTCACTAGCGTTTTTTGCCGATCGTTATGAATCAGCTAAGTCGTCAATATCTGAGGATTTGGGTATTTTGAGAAGAACATTTATGATCAGAGGGATCGGTGTTCTGGAAACATTGCCTGGTGCTGGTGGTGGTGTGATTTTTACACCCGGAATTTCTAAGAAAGAAGCAACTGAATTTGTTGAGGAAACATCTAAAAAGTTAGTTGAACCCAACCGTATTTTACCCGGTGGGTATTTATATTTGACTGATTTATTGGCTGATCCTGAATTATTGAGAAATGTTGGTCGTATGATTGCTACTCAATATTCACAAAGCTCAATTGATGTCGTTATGACGGTAGCTACTAAGGGTATACCAATTGCTCAAAGTGTGGCTAATTTCTTGAATATTCCATTTGTGATTGTTCGTCGTGATTCAAAGATCACAGAAGGATCAACTATTAGTGTCAACTATGCATCAGGTTCATCTGATCGTGTTGAAAAGATGGAATTGTCCAAACGTAGTTTGGAAGAAGGATCTCGTGTACTAGTTGTTGATGACTTTATGAAAGGCGGCGGAACCATTAATGGTTTGCGTAGTTTGATCTCTGAATTCAATGCTATTTTTGTTGGTGCAACAGTCTTTGCTGAAAACATCAATATCAATAGTCAATTTGGTGATTCTGACGTAACGTCAATTTTCAAAGTAACAAAAATTGATACCAAGAATCGAGTTTTGAATGTGGAACCGGGAAATTATTTAGCAAATACCGATTTCAGTTATTTTGAATAAATTCTTGATTGAGCAGTTATATATAATAATGCTATTATATATAAGGATATTTGAATGACTGAAGGGAGTTTCTGATGTCGAATCGTTATGTAATAATTCTTGCTGCCGGTAAAGGTACAAGAATGAAGTCGAGACTATACAAAGTATTGCATCCTGTTGCTGGTAGAGCGATGGTTGATCATGTTTTAACACAAGTTGAAAAGATTAAACCTGACTTGATCGACACTGTTATTGGAAATGGTTCTGATAAAGTTAGAGATCTACTTGGTGATAGAACTAATTATGCTTTGCAAGAGGAACAATTGGGAACAGCAAATGCTGTAATGCAAGCTGAAAAGGATCTAGGCAATAAAGAAGGTATAACGCTTATTGTTAATGGTGATACACCATTATTCACTGCTGATACCTTTGAAAAACTATTAGATTATCATGAAAAAGAAGAAGCAGCCGTTACAATTTTGACAGCGCACGCTGATAATCCATTTGGTTACGGTCGTATTGTCCGTGATAATGGTGGCAACGTTGAAAAAATAGTTGAACAAAAAGATGCTTCAAGAAGTGAACAAGAAATACAAGAAATTAATACTGGTGTATTGTGCTTTGACAATAAATTGTTGTTTGAAAACTTGCATAAAGTTAATAATGACAATGCTCAAGGCGAATATTATTTACCTGACGTAATTTCATTGCTTAAGGAACAAGGCAAGAAAGTTTCAGCTTTTGAAATGGCTGACTTGAGCGAATCATTAGGTGTTAATGATCGTGTTGCTTTGTCACAAGCTGAAAAGATTATGCAAAGAAGAATCAACGAAGCACATATGCGCGATGGCGTTACAATCGTTGATCCTGATAATACATATATCGACATTGATGTTGAAATTGGTAACGATACAGTTATCGAACCAAACGTAAAAATCTTTGGTAAAACAACTATTGGCTCTGAATGTGTTATTGGTTCTGGTTCAAGAATTTCTGATTCTGAGATTCAAGATAATGTTGAAGTTATTAGTTCAACAATCGAAAGTGCCATTATGCATAAGGGTAGCAATGTTGGACCTAACTCACATCTAAGACCAAAGGCTGAAATTGGCCGTGATGTCCATATTGGTAATTTCTGTGAAGTTAAAAATGCTAAAATTGGTGACAGAACTAAGGTTGGTCATTTGACTTATGTCGGTGATGCAACTCTTGGAACTGATATCAATGTTGGCTGTGGAGTAGTCTTTGTTAACTATGATGGTGTTAAAAAGTGGCACAGTAATATTGGTGACCATTCATTTATTGGTAGCAATTCAAATATTATTGCCCCAGTAGAAATGGCTGATCATTCATTTATTGCTGCTGGTTCAACAATTACTAACGACATTCCTAAACATGCAATGGCTATTGCACGTGAAAGACAAACTAATAAAGAAGATTTCTGGGAAAGATTACCACTATCAAAAAGTGAAGATTGGAAATAAGGGTGAATAAATTAATGTCATGTCAAAATAATGAACAACCAATGAAGATTTTTGCATTGAACTCTAATAAACCTTTAGCAGAAAAAATTGCTAAGGTTGTAGGAGTACCACTTGGAAAGTCATCAGTTACACGTTTCAGTGATGGTGAAATCCAAATTAATATTGAAGAAAGTATTCGTGGATCAGAAGTCTTCTTGATTCAATCAACTTCAGCACCAGTTAACGATAATTTGATGGAATTATTGATCATGGTTGATGCTTTAAGACGTGCTTCAGCTAGTGTTATCAATGTTGTAATTCCTTATTATGGTTATGCTAGACAAGATCGTAAGTCACGTTCACGTGAACCTATTACTGCTAAATTAGTTGCTAATATGTTGGAACGTGCTGGTGTAGATCGTGTACTTGCACTTGACCTTCATGCTGCACAAATCCAAGGTTTCTTCGATATTCCAGTTGACCATTTGATGGGTGCTCCATTGTTAGCTGATTACTTCCTAACAAACCATCTAGAAGAAGGCGCTGTTGTTGTTTCACCTGATCATGGTGGTGTAACTCGTGCCAGAAAGCTAGCTGAATTCTTGAAGACACCAATTGCTATTATCGATAAACGTAGACCTCGTGCTAATGTTGCCGAAGTTATGAATATTATTGGTAATGTTAAAGGCAAACGTGCCATCATTATTGATGATATGATCGATACTGCTGGTACAATTTCTCTAGCATCTCAAGCACTTATTGATGCCGGTGCTACTGAAGTTTACGCATGTTGTACACATCCAATCCTTTCAGGCCCAGCTATCGAAAGAATTGAAGCATCACCAATTAAGACTTTAGTTGTTACAGACTCAATCAATCTTCCTAAAGAAAAAATTATCGACAAGATGGTTCAAGTTTCAGTTGGACCACTTATCGGTGAAGCAATCCAACGTGTCCATGAAAATGAACCTGTCAGTCCATTGTTCAACACGCGTTTCAAGAATAAAAAATAGGCTTCAAATAAAAAAGAGTCACTTCTTAGAAAGTGGCTCTTTTTTTCGTGGGTTATTATTATTAACTCTGTTAATCACGTGATAATATGAGCAATAGAAAAAGGTCATTGAAACCTTTTGAGGTGATAGGATGAAACAATATAAAGTTATCGTTTGGGGCCTTGGAAATGTTGGCAGAGCAGCCATCAGAATGATTCAAGAAAAACAATCATTAAAATTAGTTGCTGCCGTTGATGTTGACCCTAAGAAAATTGGCCGTGATTCAGGTGAAATATTTAATTTCCCTAAAACAGGTGTTACTGTAACTGATAATATTGAAGATGCATTGAAATTAGATGCAGATGTAGTTTTGGATTATACACCGTTAGTTCGTGATGAAAAAGGTGGTTTTACTCCTAGTGCACTCGATATTTGTCGAGTATTGAAATCTAAAAAGAATGTTGTTACGACGTTACCAATCTATTATTCACAAGTAACAACACCAGATTTGTACAAGATGATCAATGATACTGCTAAAGAAAATGGCGTTTCGTATTTGCCAACTGGATTATTACCAGGCGCCTATGCATCATACATTCCAACAGTTTTGGCAGGCTTAATGGGACATGTTGATAAAATAACTGTTCAATCAGGTGAAGATGATCAGCACAACTATTCAAGTTGGGTCAAAGTCTTTGGTTATGGCATGGATCCAGACAAATTCCCACAAGATAAACTCAAACTAGGAATTGCTTCATACTACATCTCAGGAGTTTATGAAATGGGTGAGCGTCTAGGAATTAAGTTTGACGATGTAAAAGTTGATCATGAGTGGTACACAGCTCCACAAGATTTGCATCCAACTTTTGGAACGGTTAAGAAGGGTACCATTTATGGACACAAATTTACAATGAGCGGCATGGTCAATGGTGAAGCTAAAGTCAGTTTGATTTATGTACACAAAATTTGTGATGACATTGTTAAAACACCTGCTATTGATAACGAAATTCATATTGAAGGTATGCCAAAATCATTGGATATCAGTATCAACGGAATGATGCCACTAGATGAAAGCTATGTAACCAGTGCAGCACCAAGTGTCAACGTAATTCCAATGGTAGTTGATGGGCCAAGTGGATTCTTACAAGCTCTAGATTTGAAAGTTGTTACACCACTACATTAAAATTTTGAAACAAAAAATCCGTATTAACTGTTGTAGGGATAGTCCCAATGCAGTTAGTACGGATTATTTTTTAGTATCGATTGTTATTGTTGTTATTTCTTTGTTGATATCTCAATAGGTCACGAATTTGTTGCAAGTATTCAGTTTGTGGATCAGGGATTTCATCACCATTTTTATCAAACTTACTACGTGAACCGTCACGACGCATTCTATTCATCATTTTAACAATTATGAAAACAACGAACATAATGATTAAGAAATTGATTACAGCATTGATGAAGTCACCGATTAGGAAATTTGCACCTAAAACTTGGAACTTCATATCTGATAAATCAATTTGCCCAATAATGAGACCGATTAGCGGATTTAAAATGTAGGTAGTTAGCGCTGATACCAAACTGTTGAAAGCAGCACCAACGATAACACCGACGGCCAAGTCAACAACACTACCACGGGAAATAAACTCTTGGAATTCCTTAAACATTTTCGCCAAATCTCCTTCATTGATTTTACCTTTTTCAAAGTACAAGACTCACTCTACTATATTTTTGAAAAAATAAAAGAGGTGACATAAATATTTAGTGAAATTTTAATTGAGATTATTATTTTACTGGGGAAATATGCCGCCCTCCACAAAAGTTGAAAATGCTGGTGGAACGCTGTGGGCATGACTTGAAGCTAATTATTTTACACTTTATGTAAAATAATTAGCTTCAAGATCAGCCTCATTGTAAGTGGCAAAACCACTAACAATGATTTCACAGCTGACCGCATTTTCAACTTTTGTTCCGGACTAGTGAGCAATTCTATTTATTATTTCTTTTCTAAATTTTTAAAATAAAAATAACAGTATCCACTTAGAATAGACGTATGTAGTTACGTTTCTAAATGGATACTGCTTTAAATTTTCGAATTATTTGGATAAGCAATAAAAGATATTATCCGATTGGTAGTGGGAACTCTGTTGGTTCCAGTATTTTTAATTTTTGTGGAAGACGGAATCCTACGCTAACCATAATAAGAATAACTCAGTTTATTTGTTAATATACTGTGCATACTTTTTCTTAATATCCCTTAAATCGGTTAAGGCCAACTTGGTATCAACTTCATCAGTCATTGCTTGTTTGGTATTATCGTCCCAATCGTAATATTTAGCCATGCATTCGATGACTGGTGTCTTGATAGAACGCATATGTTTTATATCAAAAAGCATTTGGCTACTTCTACGCAATAGGTAATCGATGGGGTGTTCTACCATTTCGTGTTCTAAACCATAATTTAACATTGCCCAATCAATTCTAGGTAGGCGAGCTTTTGTTTTGGTTTCTGGTAACAATTGATAAATAGCATCGACATTGGAACCATAACGTTGAACCAACTTTTCAGCTTCATCTCGTGTTAGATTGTAGTTAGTGATGCCTTCATGAACAGCTTTATCGAAAAAGTCCATCCAGTGTTCTTCACCACCAACATCGCCTCCACCAAGTGTTAGGTTCTTGGTTTGTGCTGGTTGAAAATCGTAATTAGTTTCGACTGATAGTTGTTGAGCTACTCGATCAACGATTTTTTCAGCCATTTTACGATAACCAGTCAATTTACCACCGGCAATTGATAATAAATCACTGTCAGATTGGAAAATTTCATCTTTACGTGATATTTCGGAAGGGGATTTGCCTTCTTCTTGAATTAATGGTCTGACACCGGACCAACCACTTTCGATGTCATCTGGTGTTAGGTATTGAGGTAGGTCGAACATTTGATTAGCGGCGGCCAAAATGTAAGTTACATCGGTGGCTGTGATATTTGGTTCTTTAGGATCTTCAGTCCAAGTGGTATCGGTTGTTCCAATATAAGTTTTACCCTCACGAGGAATGGCGAACATCATACGATTGTCATGGAATGGAGTGTCAAAATAGATTGAATTAGAAATTGGAAATTTGTTGTGATCAATAACTAAGTGAACTCCCTTAGTTAAATGGAGATGTTTTCCTTTGTTAGAATCGTCCATTTGTCTAATCTCATCAACCCAAGGACCACAAGCATTAACAACTTTTTTAGCATGAATCTCACCAATTTCACCATTGATTTGATCTTCATAGGTCACACCGCAAACACGTTTGTCGTCATTGTAAAGCAGGCCGGTAACTTTAACGTAGTTAGCAATTTTAGCACCTAGGTCATTGGCCTTTTTTAAAACTTCCAAAGTTAGACGTGCATCATCAGTTCGGTACTCAACATAAACACCAGCACCCTTGAGATTCTCTGATTTCAAATATGGTTCACGTTCCATGGTGTCACGTGGTTTCAACATATATTTACGTTCAGAATATTTTACTTCGGCCAATCGATCGTAAACATCTAAACCGATAGCGGTCGTGAATGGACCAAAAGTTCCACCATCGTAGAAAGGCAACATCATTTTCAATGGGGTAGTGATTTGAGGAGCATTGTTATAAACAATAGCACGTTCACTGCCGACTTCGTGAACCTCTTTGATAGCTGCTTGTTTCAAATATCTTAAACCACCGTGAACTAATTTGGTGGAACGGCTTGAAGTTCCGGAAGCAAAGTCACGCATTTCAACTAAACCGGTTTGAATATGCCGGCTTTGAGCGTCCAAAGCAATACCGCTACCAGTGATACCACCACCAATAACAAGTAGGTCTAGTTCATTAGCTTGCATATCTTGTAGATTCTTGGTTCTTGTATTATTTGAAAATTCTTTCATGTTGTCCTCCAATCGATAGATGCTGATTATTGAATTCAAAATAATCATAATCTCACTGAATAAGAATTGCACGAGTGAAATAGAGATTTAATACATTTATTTTAATTAAAATTTCAAAAATATGAAAGCGCTATGAGTTAAATAATCGTATCGTTGTAAATATGCTTTTGAAATTCATCATATTCGTTACTGAAGATATCATCGGAATGTTCCATCAACATTGATTTAGGGAAGTAGAAACGTTCATCTCCAGAAATTTTACCGGTCAAAGCTTTAACTAAACGACTGATAGTGGATAGTTCAATTAGTGAACCATCATTTTGCATGATCTCAATCTGAGTTCGACTCTTGTTGGAATTAGGGTTGTAAACATCATAAGGTAAATCGTAACTAGTGTTAGTATCGGTGTAGTACTTTTTTTGGAAACCGACACTTTCAACGATATCAGCAATTTCTGGCAATAAGTGTTTAGTCTTTTTATCGTACTTGGCTGATTTAAATGGTTTACGTGCAAGGAAGCGGTAAGACAAATCTTTGAGAATTTCGTCAGGATAACTTTGCCAAAGAGTAAAGTAGGTATTGAGAATGCCATCGTCTAAAAGTAAATAGTCATCAATATTAACTTTGTTTTCAAAGAAAGGAATCAGGAGACTAGGCATTTCAAAACCATTCATGTGGTTATGTTCGTATAAATCTTTAGCTCTTTGTAGCAGTTTAGTTAAAACTACTTCCATACCACGAGAAACGGGGTGGAAATAAACTTGTTGATACATTTGAAAACGGCTCAAAACATAATCTTCAACAGCATGCATCCCATCGTAATCAAAGGCGATTCCATCTTTATAAGGACGCATAACTCGCAAGATTCTAGTTAAATCGAACATCCCATATTTAGTACCTGTGAAATAGGCGTCACGAAGTAGGTAATCCATACGGTCAGCGTCAATCTGACTAGAAATCATTTGAACAACTTGAGGATTAGGATAAGTATGAGAAATTACACTAGCGACTTTTTCAGGAAAATCATCAGAAACTTGTTTTAAAACCTGATTAATCTCAGTTTCTGGTGACGTGATGATCTTTCTAGTCCACATTTCATGATCGGTATTGAAGATGTGTTCAAAGGTGTGTGAATATGGTCCGTGTCCAACATCATGCAAAAGGGCAGCACATAGAGCAACGATTCGCTCGTTGTCATCCCAGAGTCCATCTCCAGGAGTTTTGGTGGAATAATTTCTTTGAAAATTATCGCAGATTTGACGGGTTATTTCATAAACACCGATACAGTGGCCAAAACGAGAATGTTCTGCACCGTGGAAAGTGAATGAGGCTGTACCAAGTTGTTTAACTCGACGAAGTCTTTGAAATTCCTTAGTATTGATTAGATCTAAAATTACTTTGTGTTGTACGTGAATATAATTGTGAATTGGATCGCGGAAAACTTTTTCACGTGGTAACATTTCGATATGGTATGACATTATTTTTCCCCCAGTATTTGTTGATTACGTTTGATTAAATCTTTTAAAGTTGCATTGTAGGCTTTCTGATATGGTAGAGAATTCTGAATAATGAAGAATTCCTCTTTACTAATAGTATATATTTTAGCTATGGTAGCTAAAATCTTTTGCTTGGCTTGTTCAATTGAGAGATCGTATCCCAACAAAGTATCAAGGTTTTCCATCGAATGAATATCTATTTGCGGATAACCATTTTTTAGAGGATAATTACTAATTTCATAAAAATCTTTCATCAATTGACTGCGATTTTTTTGTTGCCCGTTGACGCTAATATAGGCCATAATAGCAACAGCATTTCCGGCTCTTCGTTGAGAGATACCAGCAAATTTTTTTTGATCAATGCTGAGGTCGTATGTTCCTGGACAATAAGAGGCACTGATCTCGCCAGTTTTTATTTTGGAAGAAAAACTTTCTTTGAGGACAGTGAACATTTTTTCATAAGCATCATCAATCAATAGATTATCCTTGTCTGGCAAGAAGATAGAGAAGTTAAGAATGCCAGCATCGGTGACGACACCTAATCCACCGGAATTACGAAGGTAGAAAAGATATTCTTTTTCTGATAACATTTCAAGACCGGCTGACAAGTTATTGAGACGTTTGTCTTGCATACCTAAAATAACTGTTGGTGGCGTAACCCAAAAATGAATTACGGGTTGATTGTTTTCGGAAACAAATTTTAAAATAGCCCCAGTATCTGAAAAAGGAACAAGCAGATCTTTGCTAGAGCTTATTTTTTGGTCGTATAATATAATAGTATTGTTCACTTAATCACTTCTTTTAATTAATTAATATAATTTTATCATGTAGAGGCGGTAAGGATTGGAAAATAATAGTATTGATGTAAATGTGAATTTGAGTATTGAGACTTTACAGTCAGGCAATTTAACGAAAACGAAGATTGCTGAACCAGGTAAGTTCACTCAAATGGGTAAATCAATTTATCTAAGGTTCAATGAAAGTCTAGAAAATGGTGCGAATGCATCCATCTTAGTAAAAGTTGGCGGTGACGGTGAAATTCATATCAAACGTGTTGCCAAATCGACTAATTTGTCTTCACTTTTATATTTTACACATCAGAAGCATAATAATGGACAATTGGAAACAGAATATGGTGTTCTACCACTAGATACATTTACCAAAGACTCAAAAGTCGAAATCGTAAGTAAACCACTTTCAGGAAAAATAAACATTGATTATGATTTGATTTACGACAATAATGTAATAGGTAATTATAAGTTTAGATTGATTTTTGGCGTATAGGTAGATATGATTATAAGTAAGACGCTGCGAAAGGACGTGTACACGTTTGAAGTTTGATAAATTCAAGGATCAAAATAAAGACGAACTCTCATTGATTGAGGTTGCATACGAGATTCTTAACGAGAATAACAAGAAAGTCATGAACTTTTCTGATATCGTTAATGAAATACAAGACTACTTAGGCAAGTCGGATGAGGACATCAAGAGATCACTTCCACAATTTTACACAGATTTAAATAATGATGGTAGTTTTCTTTCATTGGGTGAGAATGTATGGGGCTTACGTAAGTGGTATCCATATGATTCAGTTGATGAAGAAGTAAATCATCCTGAGGATAATGGTACAGAAAATGCTCATAAAGCTGCTCAAAAGGTTAATGCCTTCTTGAGTGACGATGATGAAGATGATGATGTTGTCGACTATGACGATGACAGTGATTTGGATGTTAATGAGATGGACGATGATGACGATAGCGATGGTTCAGATAATGGCCCTGACTTATCTAAATTTACTAACTCAGATTTAACATCAGTTGATGATGACGACGATGATCCCCATGATGAAGGATTAGACGACGGTATCGAAGGTCAATTATCTGAATTTGACGCGGACGATGATGACGATGAAGACATCGATCTTAACGACGAAGATGATGATGACGATGACGACGACGACGATGATGACGAAAATTAAGTTGAACTTTTTGAATTAAAAGTTTGACGACTCGAACATATCACGGTATTATATAGTTCGGGCTCTATTAGATAGACAACTTTAAGTTCCCTGTTCATGCTGAATGGGGAACTTTTTTATTTTTGTGAGTTAAGAAATCCCTAGAATTAATATGTGGAGGAAGTTATGACTAAATACATTTTTATTACAGGTGGAGTCGTTTCATCATTAGGTAAGGGAATCGTTGCCGCATCCCTTGGTAGATTGCTAAAAAATCGCGGACTTAAGGTAACAATGCAAAAATTTGATCCATACATTAATGTGGACCCAGGAACAATGAGCCCATATCAACACGGTGAAGTTTTTGTTACAAACGATGGTACAGAAACTGACCTTGATCTTGGACATTATGAGAGATTTATCGATAACGATTTGAACAAGTATTCAAACGTTACTACAGGTAAGATCTATTCAGAAGTTATTCGTCGCGAACGTCGTGGTGATTATAACGGTGCAACTGTTCAAGTTATTCCACATATTACAGATATGATCAAACAAAAAATTATGCGTGCTGCAACTACAACAGATTCAGACGTTATTATTACTGAAGTTGGTGGTACTGTTGGTGATATTGAATCACAACCATACCTAGAAGCATTGCGTCAAATGAAGGCCGAAGTTGGCTCAGAGAATGTTGTTTATATTCATACATCACTAGTACCTTACTTGAAGGCAGCTGGCGAAATGAAGACAAAGCCAACACAACACAGTGTTAAAGAATTACGTGGTATCGGTATTCAACCTAATATCTTGGTTGTTAGAACTGAACTTCCAATGCCACAAAGCATGAAAGACAAGATTGCATCATTCTGTGATGTTGATTCTGAAGCCGTTATCGAATCACGTGATGCTAAGTCATTGTACGATGTTCCATTGAACTTACAAGCTCAAAACTTTGATGACATTGTATGTCGTTACTTGCACTTAGATACAAAACCAGCTGACATGACAGACTGGCATAAATTGGTTGACCGTGTTAACAACTTGAAGCATAAGACAAAGATCACTCTAGTTGGTAAATATACAAAATTACAAGATGCTTACATTTCTGTTACTGAAGCACTTCGTTCTGCTGGATATGTTTATAATACAGAGATAGAGATCGAAAAGATTTCAGCTGACCTTATCAATGATGACAATGTAGCCGATTATCTTAAAGATTCTGATGGTATTCTAGTACCAGGTGGTTTTGGTAGTCGTGGCCTTGAAGGTATGATTGCTGCTATTAAGTATGCTCGTGAAAATGATGTGCCATATCTTGGACTATGTTTAGGTATGCAAATGGCAAGTATTGAATTTGCTAGAGATGTTGCTGGTATCAAGGATGCTACAACTGGTGAAGTTGATCCAGATGCAGCACACAAGATCATCGATATCATGGCAGACAAGAAAGATGTTGAAGACCGTGGTGGTACATTACGTTTAGGTGCTTACCCATGTAAGTTAAAACCAGGTTCAAAGACAGCTGCTGCCTATGATAATCAATCAGTTATCCAAGAAAGACATCGTCACAGATATGAATTTAACAATGAATATCGTAAACAATTTGAAGATCTTGGACTAGTATTCTCAGGTGTTTCACCAGACAACCACTTGGTTGAAGTTATCGAAATTCCTGAAAACAAGTTCTTCATTGCTGCTCAATACCATCCAGAATTCTTGTCAAGACCTACTAAGCCAGAAGGCCTATTCAAAGGCTTTATCGGTGCAGCTTCAGGCCTTGAAGAAGACAACATGTAGTCTTCTCTTGAAGTAGTCAAATATAGTTAGGAAAAAGCTTATGCAAAAACTTGTAATCAACGGTGGAAAGAAATTATCAGGTGAAGTAACAATTGGCGGGGCTAAGAATAGTACTGTAGCCTTGATTCCAGCTGCTATTTTGTCTAATACACCTGTAGTGTTAGATTCAGTACCACAAATTAGAGATGTAAAAAACTTGCGTTCAATTTTAAAAGATATGAACGTTACTTCTGAAATGAATAATGATGTATTAAAAATTGATCCAACTAATATCCAATTTGCTGAATTGCCTAGTGGAAAAGTTAGTAGTTTGCGAGCTTCATATTACTTTATGGGAGCAATGCTAGGCCGTTTTGGTAAGGCTGTTGTTGGTTTCCCAGGTGGGGATGATATTGGACCACGTCCAATTGATCAACATATTAAAGGATTTGAAGCACTAGGTGCACACGTTGAGAACAGACACGGGCAAATCATTATTACAGCTCCTGAAGAAGGTCTTAAAGGAGCAAAGATCTTTTTAGATATGGTTTCAGTTGGTGCAACAATTAATGTGATTCTTGCTGCTGTTAAAGCTAAAGGAACAACTATAATTGAAAATGCTGCTAAGGAACCCGAGATCATTGATCTAGCAACGTTCTTGAACAATATGGGAGCAACTATTCGTGGCGTAGGTACCGAAACAATTCGTATTGAAGGTGTCGATACATTACGTTCGAATAATGCTCATACTATTATTCCAGATCGTATTGAAGCAGGGACTTATCTTAGTTTAGCTGCAGCAAATGGTGGCGATATTTTGGTAAAGAATATCATCAGTGAACATTTGGATGCCTTTTTAGCTAAATTAGATGAAATGGGTGTGAACCTTGAAGTTGGTGAAGATAGTATTTACGTGAAACCATCTCCCAATCTAAAGGCTGTTAACATCAAGACAATGCCATATCCTGGCTTTGCCACAGATTTGCAACAACCAATTACACCATTACTGATGAAAGCTAGTGGTGAAGCAATGATTGTTGACACCATCTATCCCAAACGAGTAAAACATATTTCTCAATTGACTAAGATGGGTGCCAATATCACAAGTGAAAATGATTTGATTTTTGTTCACGGTGGGGCTCAATTGAAGGGCGCTAATGTTAGTGCTGATGAAATTAGAGCTGGTGCTTGCTTGATGATTGCTGGTTTATTGGCCGATGGTCAAACAGTGATTGATCATGCTGAAAATATTCTACGTGGTTATGATCAAGTTGTTTGGAAATTACATTGTTTAAATGCCGATGTTAAGCTGATTGGTGAAGATGATTTAGTTTAGTCTTGACTTTAAAGATTTAAATTGGTAAATTAAGTGATAGTTTAATACAAGAGAGGAAGTGCGCCGTTGAGAAAATAAGCTAGAGTTCAAAATTATACAAGTATAGAAATATATGGTGTGTAGTTTGGCTCGGCTTAAATTCTCAACAGTGCTTCCCAAAAGTAAATTAGGGAACGCTGTTTAGCGTTCTCTTTTTTTGTCGAAAAAAATGAACAAACCAAGTCGATCTGACCCGCACCTTAAGTGGGGTGTTGTTTTATGGGAACAATTCAAATAGAAAATGTCAGTTTTAAATATGATCAAATGGTGGATAACTTATTCAGTGCTTTAAATTTAAAGATTGATGAGAGTTGGAAGCTAGGTTTAATCGGCCGTAATGGTCGTGGAAAAACGACTTTGATGAAGATGTTGTTAGGACAGTTACAGTATCAAGGACAAATCGTTTCCAATTTAAATTTTTATTATTATCCACAGACGGTTGTTGATAAAGACGTGCCAACCGTTGAAGTAGTTAAGAATTTAGCGCATTTAGAAGATTACGATCTTTGGAAAATTGAAATTGAATTAGAAAAGTTGCAAGTTGATGCGGATGTTTTGCAACAAGAATTTTCAACCTTGAGTCCAGGTGAACGGACTAAAGTATTATTGGCAATCTTGTTTATTGATGAATCGGGATTCCAATTAATTGATGAGCCAACCAATCATCTAGACATTGAGGGTAGAAAGATTGTTTCAGATTATCTTAAGAGTAAGAAGGGCTTTATTGTGATTAGTCATGATAAGAGCTTCTTAAATCCAGTAATTGATCATGTCATTTCGATTGATCGTAGTGATGTGGTGGTGTACAAAGGAAATTTCGATACTTGGCAAGAACAAAAAGAACGTCAAGATCAGTCAGAGTTAGCCGAAAAGGAGCAGTTGAAGAAAGATATTAATCGACTTCATGAAACAGCGGTTAAACGTGAGAATTGGTCCAGACAAACTGAATCGCATAAGAACAGAAAGCATTACACTGAAAAAGTGCATTTGGATAAGGGATTCATTGGTACTAAGGCTGCCAAGATGATGAAAAAAGCTAAAACAGCTGAACATCGGGTCAACTCGGCTATCGATGAGAAGAAGACTTTGTTGAAAAATATCGAGATAGAAGCCCCTATCGAACTAAATTACGAAAAATTATCGCATCCTGACGTATTCGTACAGGTAGAAAATTTAACATTACAACATAAAAATATTGTGACGCCAACAGTTGATTTTAAAGTGAAACGAGATCAAGTGGTGTCCTTAATTGGACCTAATGGAATTGGCAAAACAACTATCTTTAAACAAATTCTAGGTTTATCACAGCCTTTTGAACAAACTGGGCGAATTCATGTTTCAAATAATTTAAAAATTTCGTATCTGCGTCAAGACAATGAATTGCAAGGTACTATCAGACAATTGGCGGAACAAAAACAAATTGAACCAGAATTGATTTTTTCTAATTTACGTAAGTTAGGATTTGAGCGCGCTCTCTTTGAACAACCGATTGAACAAATGAGTCAGGGACAACGTAGAAAAGTCGCACTAGCAGTTAGTTTGTCAGAAGAGGCCAATCTCTATTTCTGGGACGAGCCCTTGAATTATTTAGATGTAATTACTCGTCAACAAATTATCGAGGCAATAAAAAAACAACACCCAACGATGTTGTTAATCGATCATGATCAGGACCTAATTGATTCAGTTTCTAGTAAAAGAATTGAACTACATAAATAATCATGTGGGAACGAAAGGGAGTTTTAAAGTTGAGAAAAAAATTTTTTAATTCATCATATAAATTTATGTAGTCCAAGTAATCCTTTGACTACATCGGAGGTATTTTTCTTATGGGAACAATACAAATAAAAGATGCTAGTTTTAGATATGATCAAATGGCAACAGATCTTTTCAGCAAAATCAATTTGAAAATAGACGAGTCCTGGAAATTGGGACTGATAGGACGTAATGGCCGTGGTAAGACAACATTATTAAAGATGATAATGGGACAATTAAATTTTTCAGGGGAAATAATTTCTAATCTGAACTTTTATTATTATCCACAGACGGTTGTTGATAAAAATGTGCCAACCGTTGAAGTAGTTAAGAATTTAGCACATTTAGAAGATTACGATCTTTGGAAAATTGAAATTGAATTAGAAAAGTTGCAAGTTGATGCGGATGTTTTGCAACGAAAATTTTCTAATTTAAGTCCTGGTGAACAAACTAAAGTGTTGTTGGCTATTCTATTTCTCGATGAATCAGGTTTTCAATTGCTTGATGAACCGACGAATCATTTAGATATTGAAGGTCGAAAAACAGTAGCTAATTACTTAAAAGGTAAAAAGGGATTTATAGTTATAAGTCATGATAAAAGTTTTTTAAATCCAGTGATTAATCACGTAATATCAATTGATCGAAACGAAATTTCGGTTTATAAGGGAAATTTTGATACTTGGCAACAGCAAAAGAATTATCAGGATGAACGAGAATTATCTCAAAAGAGACAGTTGCAAAAAGATATTAATCGTTTAAAAGTCACGGCTAATGAACGAAAAAATTGGGCATTGGAATCGGAAGTTAATCCTGATAGTACTGCTAGAAAGATGATGAAGAAGGCCCAACACGTTCTGAAACGAATTGATAAATCGGTAAGTGAGAAGCAGTCTTTATTGAAGAATATTGAAATTGAAGATCCATTAAAATTTAATTATCAAGAATTAAAGTATCCTAAGGTCCCTCTACGGGTAGTTGATTTATCCTTGAAAAGGGATAAAATAATGATTCCTAAAGTTGATTTTAAAATAGAAGTGAATCAAGTTATTTCACTAATGGGACCCAATGGAATTGGAAAAAGTTCAATCGTCAAAAGTATTTTAGGATTGTCTCATTTTTTTGAACAGAGTGGAGATATCCAATTGGCTAAAAGGTTAAAAATTTCTTATCTGCGTCAAGACAATGAATTGCAAGGTACTATCAGACAATTGGCGGAACAAAAACAAATCGAGCCTGAATTAATTTTTTCCAATTTACGTAAGTTAGGCTTTGAACGCTATCTCTTTGAACAACCGATTGAACAAATGAGTCAGGGACAACGTCGAAAAGTCGCATTGGCAGTTAGTTTGTCAGAAGAGGCTAATCTTTATTTCTGGGACGAGCCTTTGAATTACTTGGATGTGATTACTCGTCAACAAATTATTGAAGCAATAAAAAAACAACATCCAACGATGTTGTTAATCGATCACGATCAAGATCTAATTGATGCGGTTTCTAGTGCCAAGGTTTACTTACATTATTAGAATGGTATTGAATAATTGTGTAACTCATGATATTATTAGACACTGTTAGTAATTTAATCTATATTTCTGTAAAAGATTTATGGCAAAGGAGCGACATAGAATGAAACAAGGAATTCACCCAGATTACCATCAAGTTGTATTTATGGATTCATCAACAGGTAAGAAGTTCTTAGCTGGTTCAACTGTTGAATCAAAAGAAACAACTGATTTCGAAGGTAACGAATATCCATTAATTCGTGTTGAAATCTCATCAGATTCACATCCTTTCTACACTGGTAAACAAAAGTTTGCTCAAGCAGATGGACGTATCGACCGTTTCAACAAGAAATATGGCTTGTCAAACAAGTAAAAAAAGTCATCCGAATGGATGGCTTATTTTTTTTGCAAAGCTTTATATTTTGACTTTGCTTTTCTTTGATTTCAAGTGTGTATAAACCCAAATGAAGTTGATTAAGGCTAAACCGCTAGTACTGATAAAGACAGCAGAATAACTTAAGGCACTGGTGATATAAGAACCTAAGAGTGGTCCACAGACATTACCAACTGATTGGAATGACTGATTATATCCGAAGATTCTACCAGTGTACTTTGGATCAGTATATTTGGCCAGAATTGTCTGAACCTGAGGAACTAAGCAGGCATCGGAAACACCAACTAAGAATCTCAAAGCAGCCAACTGCCAAACGTTAGTGACAAAGGCTTGTGGAATGTAAACTAAGATGGCAAAAATTAATCCACCAACTAAAATTTTCCCCGTCCCAATTTTGTCACCTAGAGCACCAAATCTAGGCGCAGCAATAATATTAGCAATACCTGGCATCGCCGCAACGACTCCAGCTACCAACGTGACCTGACTAGAATTGTGCATTAATTGTTTAACGTACAAACTAATGATCGGGTTAATTGAGTTGTTAGAGGTCTGAATAATCATGGTTGTGACAAACATTGCCAAAATGAGATTAGGATTTTTCAACTTGTGGAAAATTTCCTTCGTTGATTCCTCTTCACCTTTGGGAATAGGTTTGAAATCTTCTTTGATGAAGATAGTAACCAAGATGAAAGCAATGAAAAGTAGAGAACCGGTTATCATAAAGGGAATTCGATAACCAAAATATTGTGCAATTACACCGCCGACCAGTGGCCCTAATAAAGTACCGGAGATAACACCGGTATTTAAAGTACCCAAGGCTTTTCCACTTTCAGATCTAGGAGCTGTTGAAGCAATTAATGTGTTGGAATTGCTAACGAATCCAGAAAAGACACCTTGAAGGAGTCTTAGAACAACTAATTGCCAGGGTGCAGTTACGAAGGCCTGTAGGAAAATAACAATCGCCATGCCAAGTGAAGCTCGAATTAGCATTAATTTTCGACCACGACGGTCAGCAATCTTACCCCAAATAGGAGAAATAATTGCCATGACTAAAAAGGTCGATGAAAAGGCAATACCATTCCAGATCACAAGTTGACTTTTTGTGAAATTACCTAACTGGTTAATGTATAATGGCATAAAAGGTGTAATCATACTAAAGCCAATACCTGATACAAAAGTACTAAACCATAAAACTATTAGATTCTTTTTCCAATAATTATTCGGTTCAGGAGTATCACTTGTACTAGATGTCATATACATCAAATCCTTTCTAAGTATCTTAGTATACTCTTTTTTTGTTTATATCTTATTATAAAATTATTTTTTCAAATTAAGGAAGTTTTTCTATGAAGATGAAGTTAAGGGAAGTTTACTCTGCATTAAAAATTGAAAGTGACAACGTTGAAGACGTTGAAATAACAGGGGTTTGTTTTGACAGTCGTAAAGCTAAAACTGGTGATTTGTTTTTTCCATTGCAGGGGGAACGTGATGGACATGAGTTTATTAATAGTGCAATTAAGAATGGCATCAGTGCTACTATTTGGCAAAGTGATCACGAAATTCCTAACGACGAAGTACCTTACGTTGTTGTAAAAAATGTTTCAGAAGCTTTTGAGAATTTAGCTAAATATTATTTGAAGAAAGTCAATCCTAAAGTTGTTGCTGTGACTGGTAGTAACGGTAAGACAACGACTAAAGATATGATTGCTAAGATTTTAAGCACAAGCAATAATGTTGCTAAAACTCCACAAAACTTCAATAATGAAATTGGTGTGCCATACACAATTTTGAATATGCCAACTAATACTGAAGTTTTAGTTGTCGAAATGGGAATGGATCGTCCTGGTCAAATCGACCATTTGAGCGATATTGCTAACCCTGATATTTCCGTTATTACAATGATTGGTGAAGCGCACATTGAATTTTTTGGCACTAGAGATAAAATTGCTGATGCAAAAATGGAAATCGTCGATCACCTTAATGAAGATGGAACCTTCGTTTATAACGGGGACGAACCACTGCTATTAGAGCGCGCTGAAAAGGTAAGTCAAAGACAAGCAACTTTTGGTAATCATGACAGTAATGATTTGTATGCGACAGAAATTAATCCTGGTAAAACAACAACTAGTTTTAAGACTAACTTGTGGCCTGAAATAGATTTTGAAATACCAATGATGGGTGAGTACAATGTCAATAATGCTTTAGCCGCAATGCTAGTAGGTAAAATGTCCCATATTAAACCAGAAGCTATGCAACAAGCATTGAAGGATTTATTTGTAACAGCCAACCGTACTGAATGGATGAAAGCTGAAAATGGCGCTGATATTTTGAGTGATGTTTATAACTCTAATCCAACTGCAGCCATCGAAGTACTTAACAGTTTGAAAGATATTAAGACTACAGGTCGTAAATTGATTGTCTTAGGCGATATGCTAGAGTTAGGTCAAGCATCGGAAACACTTCACGAGTCTTTAGCAAGTCATATTAACAAAGAAGATTTTGCCAAAGTTTATCTTGTTGGCGATTATATGAAGTATTTACGCAACAAACTTAGTGCTAAATATGATACAAACGATCTTTTCTGGTTTGAAAAGAGTCAGTTAGAAGAATTAACTACAAAATTAAAAGAAGAATTACAGCCCAATGACACGATTTTATTAAAGGGTAGCCATGGAATTCATTTAGAAAACGTTTTACATGAACTAATTTAGTCTTGTCAATTGTGATTGTTTATAAAACATGGTAAAGTAGATAGATTGTTATTTTATCGTGTTTTAAAAAATGGAGGACATTTGTGAAATTTAAAGAATTAGATTTAGATCCCAGATTACTGAGCGCTATTAATGAAGCCGGTTTCGAAGAAACAACACCCATCCAAGCTCAAACTATTCCACTAGTTATGAGTGGGGCCGACGTAATTGGCCAAGCTCAAACTGGTACAGGAAAGACGGCAGCCTTTGGTTTACCAATTTTAAATGCCGTTGATACTCAATCAAGTAACATTCAAGCATTGATTATCTCTCCAACTAGAGAATTAGCTATTCAAACACAAGAAGAACTTTACCGCTTAGGTAGTGACAAGAAGGTTAAGGTTCAAAGTGTTTATGGTGGATCAGATATTAGAAGACAGATCCGTGCCTTGAAGAATCACCCTCAGATCGTGGTTGGTACTCCCGGAAGAATGCTTGACCACATCAACCGTCATACCTTGAAACTTGGCAACGTTAATACCGTTGTTCTTGATGAAGCTGATGAAATGTTAGATATGGGATTCGTTGAAGATATTGAAAGTATCCTTTCAAACGTTCCAAACAAACATCAAACATTGTTATTCTCAGCTACAATGCCAAAACCTATCATGAAAATTGCTGATAAGTTTATGACAGAACCTCAAATCGTTAAGATCAAGTCAAAAGAATTGACTGCTGATAAGATTGATCAATACTTTGTTAAAGCCAAAGAATTTGAAAAATTTGATTTGATGACTCGTTTATTCGATGTTCAAGCACCAGAATTAGCTTTGATTTTTGGTCGTACAAAGCGTCGTGTTGATGAACTTACACGTGGCTTACAAGCTCGTGGTTACAATGCTGAAGGTATTCATGGTGACTTGTCACAAGATAAGAGAACTAGCGTTTTACGTAAGTTTAAAGCTGGTAAGTTGGACTTCCTAGTTGCAACTGATGTTGCTGCTCGTGGATTGGATATTTCAGGTGTATCACATGTTTATAACTATGATATTCCTCAAGATCCTGATAGTTATGTTCACCGTATTGGCCGTACAGGTCGTGCCGGACATTCTGGTGTTTCTGTAACATTCGTTACACCAAATGAAATGGGCTACCTACGTACAATTGAAAACTTAACTAAGAAGCGTATGGAACCACTTGCTCAACCTACTGATAAAGAAGTTCTTAAAGGACAATTGGAATCAGTTAAGCAAGATATTAAAGATACTTTGGAACATGACAAACACTTGGATCGTTTCGATTCAGCTGTTCAAGAATTGTTAGCAGATTATTCTGCCGAAGATATCGCTCGTATTTTCTTAAGCGAATCAATCAAGGATGCTGAAAGTGTTCCTGTTAAGATTGCTCCTGAAAGACCACTTCCTTCACGTAAGGTAAGTCACAGTCGCTCAGGTCACGGTCGTCGTGGTAAGTTCAACGGACATCGTGGTGGTGGAGATCACCGTGGTGGCAGTGGTAATGGCAGACGTCGTAATAGTGATCGTCGTGATGGACATCATGATGACAAGGGTGGCAAGCGCCGCGAACATGACAACAAACGTAATGGTCGTAGCAAAAAGTCATTCAAAATCAGAACAAATCTATAATCAATGAATATGAATTATAATTATTGAAAATATAATTATAATAATGAGGTCAGGGTAAATTATTTTACTTTGGCTTTTTTTTTACAGTAAAATAGACCTGCCGAGATGGTTGAAACTCGATAAACTTGAAAAGTTGCCTAAAAATGCTATGATTTAAGCTTAAATCAAACAAATTTTAATTTAATTGCTGATTGAAACTGCAAAAAATTGAAAACTATGCTTTACTTCAATTGAAAACTTTTCAATTTATTAATTAAAAAAATGGATTGCGAGAAAAAATATGATCAAAGGATTAGGTATAGATATTGCAGAAATTGACCGTGTACGAAAGATTTATGGTCGTCACCCTCGATTTTTAGAGAAAATTTTGAATGAAGATGAGGTTGAAGTCTTTAATAACCTAAATACTGAGAAGGCTAAGATGACATACTTAACAGGAAGGTTTTCTGTAAAAGAAGCCTTTACGAAAGCTATGGGTACTGGCCTTCGCGGAATAGGATTTCATGATTTGAGCGTTTTGAATCATGAATCAGGTCAACCTTATATTAAAACTGAAATTTTCAAAGGTAATATTCATGTATCAATATCAGATACAGATGAACTAGTAATAACTGAGGTTATTCTAGAGGAGGAGAAGTAAAATGTTACCATCAATTCATCGTCCAGCCTATGTTGAAGTAGACTTATCAAAGTTAAAGAGAAATTTACAAAATGAACTAGAGGCTGTTCCTGAAGGAACAAAGGTTTTTGCTGTTGTAAAAGCTAACGCTTACGGTCATGGTTTAGTTAAAGTCGCTCAGTCTGAAATTGAATTTGGAGCATCTGGACTTTGTGTGGCTTCATTAGATGAAGGTCTAGAGATTCGAAATAGTGGCGTTACAGCACCTATTTTAGTTTTGGGTATAGTTCCCGTAGAATATGCTAAAGTGGCCGCACGTGCCGATATTTCGTTAACAGTCGGTAGTTTAGATTGGCTGAAGGTAGCTGTGGAATTAAGAGTTACTAATTTGAAAGTTCATATTGCTGTCGATAGTGGTATGGGTCGAATTGGTTTCCAAGATAAGGATAGTTTGATTGAAGCATGTAACTATTTAAATGAGCACAAAGAAGCATTTATCCCAGAAGGATTATTTACACACTTTGCAACTGCTGATAGTCCTGATGAAAGTTATTTTGAAAAACAGGTTAAGAATTTCAAAGAAATGTCTAGTGATTTACCAACTAAATTCACTTATGTTCATTGTGCTAATTCCGCTACAGCTTTGTGGCACAAAGATTTGGCTGTCAATATGGTGAGATATGGTTTGGCCTTGTATGGCTTGAATCCATCAGGAACTGATATTACGAAATTACCATATGAACTAGAACCTGCCTTAAGTTTGTATTCAGAACTCACATTTGTTAAAAAGATCAAAGCTGGACAGAGCGTTGGGTATGGAGCTACATACACTAGTAAAGAAGACGAGTGGATCGGGACAATTCCTATCGGCTATGCAGATGGTTGGTTGAGAAGAATGCAGGGCTGCGATGTTTTGATCAACGGAGAACGTTGTCAGAGTGTTGGTCGTGTTTGCATGGATCAGTTCATGGTTCGCTTGCCTAAGGAATTACCAGTTGGTACAAAGGTTACTTTGATTGGTAAAGATGGCAATGAAGAGATTACAGCAACGGATGCATCAAAGTATGCTGGAACAATCAGTTATGAAATTCTTTGCTGCTTGAGTGAAAGATTACCTCGAGTTTATAAATATTAAAATAATAAAAATTCAAGTAGAATACAATTTCTACTTGAATTTTTTTGTTAGTGCTTTATTCTTTAATATTAAATAACGAGGGGGAAATCATCATCACAAAAACATTATTGTTACTAGCAGACGGATTCGAATCTTATGAGGCCAGTGTCTTTACCGATGTATTAGGTTGGAACTTATTTGAAGGTGATAAGACGACTGAACTAGTATCTGTGGGGATGCATCCACAATTGAAGTGTACATGGGGATACTCCAATATACCTGATTGTCAATTGTCAGAAATCAATTTAGCGGATTACGATGCTTTAGCTATACCAGGAGGATTTGAGGAGGCAGGTTTCTATCAAGATGCTTTCAGTACAGAGTTTGGTGATGTGATTCGTGAGTTCGATTCTCAGAATAAACCAATTGCTTCAATTTGTGTTGCGGCCTTGGCACTCGGTAATAGTGGCATTTTGAAGGGCAGAAAAGCAACAACCTATTCTTATCCTGAAAATCCTCGTCAAGATCAATTAGCTCAAATGGGAGTTTCAGTAGTACGTGACCAACCATTAGTTGTGGATAATAATATTGTGACTTCATCTTCACCTGCAACGGCTTTAGATGTGGCTTTTTGGTTATTAGAGAGATTAACCAACGCAAACAATGTTGAAAAGGTTAAAGGATTAATGGGATTCCATAAAAATTAAACGCAAATAATTGTTACATAAATGAAAATAGTAGTATTCTCTGGTTGAGATTTTAGAAAAAGGGAAAGAAGTGTCAACCGTGATTAATGAAGAATGGTATAAATTCATGCAAAATGGTGAGTATAAGAGGTATCAAATTCTTGTTGATCGTAACAAACCTTATGTTGACAGGTTTCAACGAGACTTGATGGAGGAATATCAATTACAGTATTTCAAAAGTCACCCTGTTGATGAAGAATTGAATCGCTATCGTGTTGAACCAGCGTTTAAAATCAAAAGACTATAAAAAATCCGCTCAAGTTGACGTAGTTCAACTAGAACGGATTTTTAGGTTTTGTTTTTAGAAAAGGTTTTGTTTTAGAAATATTTTTTAGATAAGGACTATAGTGTATTCTTATCTAGAATTTTACCAGATTTCAAATCATCGATTTCTGAAACTACGAAACTCTTCTTTTCAAGACGTTTGATAATTTCCTTTAAAGTATCGATGTCAGTACCTGATGGTAAAGTAAATAGAGTTCTTCGTACAACTTCGTTTGATTTGGCATCCAAAGTCATACAAGCAGCTACAGAAACGTATTTAGCAAAGATTTTTGACATCTTTTCTAGGTCGCCACGGTCGCCGGAAGAACTAACAGTCAAAACGTAACTACTAATATCGAGGTTCCAAGCATCTGATAACATGCTGAGAAGTCTTGCATGAGTTAAGATTCCATAAAATAAATTATTTTCATCTAGAACAGCAATGTAAGGCAAATCCTTAATATTAAAGAATACTTTGAAGAAAGGTGAGTCTACGCTGATTGTTTTAGTAGCATTCTTCATAAGTGTAGTTACAGGTAAGCTCATATCGCCGCCACGTGATTTGTGACGGTAGATGTGCATCTTGTAAATGTTACCCCTAAATATTTGTCCACTTTCATCCAAAATTGGCACACAACGAAAACCTGAGTCTTCTAGGACTTTTAATGCTTCCTCTAGTGTGACAGTTTCTTTAACTGTCGTAAGCTTGTCCTTTTTTAGTACAAGTGACTTAACTAACATATATATTCACATCCAATCTATCTATAATTGAATTAATAATACAGTAATTCAGAATAAAAAAAAAGCTGAAACAAATTTTCATTTGTTTCAGTCTTTTTTATACATGCATTAAGGATTATTGACGACCCTTGATACCTGTAGCTTCGAAGCCATCTTTAAGGATCTTTTCAAGTTCCTTAGCTGATTTCTTCATTTGTGCTGATTCTTCATCATTCAATGGAACTTCGATAATTTGTTTTAGACCCTTACGGTTAACAATAGCAGGTGAACCGATATAGATGTCTGAAACGCCATATTGACCACTCATCATGTTTGATAATGGAAGAACAGTGTTTTCGTCGCTTAGCAAAGCCTTGCAGATTCTTGCAAGAGCAGTACCGATACCGTAGAATGTAGCACCCTTAGTATTGATAATGTCGTAAGCTGCGTTAACAGTCTTCTTGTAGATCTTGTCAAGTGTGTCTTTAGTAATTTCTGGGTGGCTTTCCATCCATTCGGCCATTGTAACGCCACCGATTGTTAGATGTGACCATGCAGCGAATTCTGAATCACCGTGTTCACCCATGATGTAACCATGAACTGAACGAGGGTCAAGATCTAATTCTTCACCAACGAATTTTTGTAATCTAGCAGTATCAAGTGATGTACCTGAACCAATTACACGTTCCTTAGGGAAGCCTGAAAGTTTCCAAGTAGCGTATGTCAAGATATCAACTGGGTTAGCAGCAACTACGAAGATACCATTGAATCCTGATTCAACGATAGGATCAACGATTGTCTTCAAGATGTTCAAGTTCTTGTTAACAAGGTCAAGTCTTGTTTCACCTGGTTTTTGTGGAGCGCCGGCTGTGATAACAACGATATCAGCATCCTTAGCATCTGAATATTCACCAGCGTGAATATTCTTTGGGAATGAGAATGGAATTGCATCAGCAAGGTCCATTGCGTCACCCTTAATCTTGTCTTTAGCGATATCACAGATAACTAGTTCTTGAGCAATACCTTGAAGTGTCATAGCATAGGCGAATGTTGAACCTACAGCACCGTCACCAACTAGAAGTACTTTTTGGTGGTTCTTTTCGTTTGTTGGAGTTGTCATTATAAAATATCATCCCTTCGAAAATAATATGTTCCTGACCCATTATACAAATAATTAAGGTAAATAAACAAGCTGATTGTGAAAAAAGTGAAAAAATAGTATTTTTGACATGATATAATGTAAGTTCGAAATGAGGTATATTAAATATGAAACTAATTGTTGGCTTAGGAAATCCAGGAAAGAAATACGATCGTACAAAGCATAATATGGGCTTTATGACCATCGATAGATTGATGGATGAATATGGTCAAACACAAATGAAAAAGGATTTTGAGGCTGAATACTGCAAATTCAAAGTCGATGGAGAAACGGTTTTTCTAGTTAAACCGCTCACATTTATGAATGAATCTGGTCGCGCTGTTAACTTTTTAATGGGATATTATCAGATTAAACCTGAGGAAATGATGGTAATTCAAGATGACTTAGATATGCCTATCGGAAAAGTCAGATTACGGACAAAGGGTTCTGCTGGTGGTCACAATGGTATTAAGAGTATAATCTCTGCTGTGGGTACTAAAGATTTCAAACGAATTAAGATTGGTATACAACATCCTGATCGTCAAACAGTAGTCAATTGGGTGTTGACACCATTCAGTAAAGATCAAGAACCAGTAGCTTTATCAGGTATCGATCAGGCAGTTGATATGGTTAAAGATTGGGTTGCCGGTAGTAGCATTGATCAATTAATGAATAAATATAATTAGAAGATTAAAAGGGGGCAAAAATTGAATTTAATAAATTTCATTACAAATAAGTTGGACTTAGGGGAATTTATTAGTCAAGTTAAGCCTGAAACAAAGAATTTATTAACAGGTTTGACGGGATCAACAATTTCCCTTTTTGCATTGGATACTTTAAGACAATTAAATAAGAAGATTTTGATTGTTGAGAACACTAATTTTCATGCAAATAAGCTATATGACGACTTAAATTTATTGAACAGTGAAGCTGTTCATATTTTTCCCGTTGAAGAATCAATTTCAACCGAAATAGCAACCAGTTCACCAGATGAACTGAGTCAACGATTAGATACCTTAAGCTTTTTGGCGGACGATAAACCTGGCATAGTTGTAACTTCAATTGCCGGATTAGAGTATGAATTGTCAGCAAAAGAGCTCTTTAAGTCTGCCCAATTAAAAATTGAAGTAAATGAAGAATACGATCTAGAAGATTTGAATCAACAATTTGTTCAGATGGGATATGTAAAAGATAAGTTAGTTGCCAAACCAGGTGATTTTGCCATTCGTGGTGATATTGTCGATATTTATCCACTGAATGTTGATAACCCAGTACGAATCGATTTCTTCGGAAATCAAGTTGAAAAAATTAAGTACTTCGATACTGAAACACAAAGAAGTATTGAAGAGTTAAAAGAAATTCAAATTTTGCCAGCGCAAGATCGAATTGTTACCGATGAACAAGTTGAAACAGGTTTAGCTAAGTTACAGAAGAGCTACGACCGTCAATTGAAATCATCTGATGATAAAGATATAAAGGAAAACTTGCGGACAAACTTTGGTCAAACAATTGAAGAATTATCAGAAGGGATTCGTCCAGAAAATATTGGTCGCATAGCTGATTACCTTTTTGAGCAACCAAAGAGTTTATTAGATTATTTAGATTCTGATGATGTCATCATCTTTAATGAATATAATCGTTTAATTGAACAATCAAATGATAGTCAAGCTGAAAATCAGTCTTGGTTGGCTAGTCAATTGGAATTTGGTAAAGCTTTGCCAGAACAGAAGATTCGTCAGAGCTTTGCTGATTTGATCAAGGATAATAAGTTGGCTCAAATTTATTTATCAGCCTTCCAACAAGGAATGGGCCATATTCGTTTGAATCAATTGCAAAATGTGCCTGTTCGAACAATGCAACAATTCTTCAGTCAGATGCCGTTGTTAAAGTCGGAAGTTGAACGTTGGCAAAAGCAAAAATATACTGTTCTGTTAACTATTAGCAATGAAAAACGAATTGCAGCAATCAATAATACCTTGATTGACTTTGGAATTAAGGCAACGTTGACGACTGCTGATAAAGTTATTGAAGATCAGACACAAATTATGAATGCTACATTGAGTTCTGGTTTTGAAATGCCCGAACAAAAATTAGCCGTTATTACTGAAAAAGAACTTTTCAACAAGCAACCGAAGAAACGACGTCATCAAACTTTGGCTAATGCTGAAAGATTAAAGAGTTATAACGAACTAAAGCCAGGCGATTATGTTGTTCATGTCAATCATGGTATTGGTAAGTTTATCGGTATGCAAACAATGGAAGTCGATGGTAAACATCAAGATTACATTACGATTGAGTATCGTGATGATGGTCGTTTGTTTATTCCGGTTACCCAATTGGATATGGTTCAGAAATACGTTTCAGCTGAAGGTAAATCGCCTAAGATTAACAAACTAGGTGGTAATGAGTGGCAAAAGACTAAACGTCGAGTTCAATCCAATATTGAAGATATTGCTGATGATTTGATTGATCTCTACGCCAAGCGTGAAGCTGAGAAGGGCTTTGCATTTCCTAAAGATGATTCGATGCAAAATGATTTTGACAATGCCTTCCCATATCCGGAAACACCTGATCAATTGAGATCTGTCGACGAAATTAAGCGTGATATGGAAAAACCACATCCGATGGATCGACTTTTAGTTGGTGATGTTGGATTCGGTAAAACCGAAGTGGCATTAAGAGCAGCCTTTAAAGCCGTTGAAGCAGGTAAGCAAGTAGTCTTTTTAGTACCGACGACATTGCTAGCTCAACAACATTATGAAACTATGAAAGAACGTTTCGATGGTTTCCCAGTAGAAATTGGGATGTTATCACGTTTCCAAACTCGTAAACAGAGTAAAGAGATTATTGAGAAATTAGAAGACGGTTCGGTTGATATTGTTGTGGGAACACATCGTTTACTTTCGAAGGATGTTAAATTCCACGATATCGGATTGTTGATAATTGATGAGGAACAGCGTTTTGGCGTTAAGCACAAGGAAAAGATTAAGCAGTTAAAGAGCAACGTTGATGTTTTAACTTTGACAGCAACACCAATTCCAAGAACACTGAACATGTCGATGTTAGGTGTTCGTGATCTTTCTTTGATTGAAACAGCTCCTAGCAACCGTTACCCGGTTCAGACTTATGTTATGGAACAGAATTATCAGGTGATTGCTGGTGCAATTAAACGAGAAATGGCTCGTGGTGGTCAAGTCTTTTACTTGCACAATCGAGTGGAAGATATGGATCAAGTAGCGGATCAATTGCAGTCCTTAGTACCAGATGCCCGAATTGCAACAGCTCATGGGCGAATGAATGAGACTCAAATGGAAGGTGTCATTTCCGATTATTTGGCCGGTGATTATGATGTGCTAGTTACGACGACAATTATTGAAACAGGTGTTGATATGCCCAATACCAATACTTTAGTGGTAGAGAATGCTGATCGTTATGGGTTATCACAACTTTATCAAATCCGTGGTCGTGTTGGTAGATCAAATCGAGTGGCCTACGCCTACTTGATGTATCGCCCTAATAAAGTTTTGACCGAAGTTGGTGAACAACGTTTGGAAGCTATTAAGAACTTTACTGAGTTAGGTTCTGGTTTCAAGATTGCGATGCGTGACTTGTCGATTCGTGGAGCCGGTAACCTTTTGGGTAAACAACAACACGGTTTCATTGATTCAGTTGGTTTTGACTTATATACGCAAATGTTAAATGATGCAGTTGCTAAAAAACGTGGTCACACTAAAGCTGAGAAGACTAATTCAGAAATTAATTTAGCTTTAGAGGCATATCTGCCAGAGGATTATATTAGTGATCAACGTCAAAAGGTTGAGCTTTACAAGCGGATTCGTCAAATTGATTCCTTGGAGAATTACCAAGAAGTTAAATCAGAACTGTTGGATCGTTTTGGCGATTACCCACAGGAAGTTGCTAATTTGTTAGACGTCAGTTTGTTAAAGAACTCGTTTGATGAGTCCTTGGTTAATAGCGTAGTTATGCGAGATAAGAAGATCACAATTAAATTTTCACCTAAAGCTGGTGATTATTTAACAGGAGATTTAGTCTTCAAGTTCCTAGCTAACACAACTATGAAGGCTAAGGTAAATAATAAGAATGGCGGATTCACGATTACTTTAGATTCAGCTAGTGTCAAAAAAGATGAATGGTTCGATCAATTGAAGGTATTCGCAGAAAAAATGGCCGATGACTTTGATAATTTGAAGAAAGAAAAAATAAAAAACTAATATGCAAAAAGAAGTGTCAAGGGCGATTAGGGGGACTTGGGTTTTGACGATTGCTTCACTGTTCTCAGAACTCTTGAGTGCAATTTATCGAATTCCACTGCAAAACATCGTAGATGATCGGGGATACTTCATCTACCAACAGGTTTATCCAATTTATGGAATATTCTCTGTACTAGCTTTGTCAGGCTTACCAGTCGTGCTATCGAAGGCTTTTGCACAGCAAAAAAATAATGCCGCCAAAAATAATTTATTAAAGAGAACTTTTATTCTCTTAATGATTGCTAGTTGCGTGGTTACAATTTTGCTGTGGATGTCTTCAAGATACTTAGCTATTTTAATGGGTGATCCGAGACTTTATTTAGAAGTTCGAGCAGTTTCTTTAACATTCCTATTGATACCCTTTGAAGCCAGTTTGAGAGGGTACTTTCAAAGTGATTTATTGATGACACCTAGTGCTATTTCACAAGTTTCAGAACAGTTTTTGAGAATTGTGATTATTATTGGTAGCGCCTTGTTATTTGGTCACGGAGTAATTGATGTTTACCATATGGGAACATTGGCTAATGCCGGTGCTTTTATTGGTGGATTATTGGCAGTTGGCCTTTTGATAATTACCTTTGTGAGAAACAAGAATAGTTTTCTAGCAGCTGATCGAGATGATGGCACAATTAAATTGGAGCATGGATTAGCTCTGGAAATTGTTTTGATCGTTGTATTTACGGGAATAACTATTTTTTATCAATTCATCGATTCTTTCTCAATGATTCGATTATTAATGCATTCAGGGATTTCTTTAGATCAAGCCGAGATTCAAAAGGGTGTTTTTGATCGAGGGCAACCTTTGTTGCAATTGGGTATTGTGATTTCACTTTCATTCGTTTCAACGATAATGCCGCAATTGAAGGAAAGTAATCGTTTAGAACAGAATAAGAGAACTATTTCTAAAATGGTGCGAGTCTGTTTGTGGTTGTCAGGTGCCGAAACAGCGGGTTTGATTGCTTTGATGCCACAGATCAACACAATGCTGTTCACTAATACTAATGGTTCAAGAACCTTGAGTATTTACATGTTTTCAATTATTATTGTTTCCTTCATTAATTTATTAATTGCGGTAACAAGTGGTGATGATGAAAAGAACTTGCACAAATTGATACTGTTTGGGATGTCTTTGATAGCTAAGATTGCTTTAAATGTTATTTTAGTGCCAAAATTTGGAATTGCTGGGGCTGCTTTGGCAACTGTGCTCAGTGAATGCGTAATTTTATTTGGAATCATGACTATATATGGTTTCAATCGAAGCTTCTTATCATTGGATAAAGGTTTTATCAAAGCATTAATTAAAGCTGGTTTAGTGATGGCAATCGTTGTTAAACTAGCAGTCATTATTTTGTCATCAGGTTTTGTTATGACTAGATCAAAGAGTATTCTGTTGAATGTTATAACGATACCAATTGGTGCTTTAGTGTATTTAAAATTAACTAAACGCTGGCATATATTGACTAAAGAAGAATGGGAAATATTACCCATGGGAAAATATATTACGAGATTTATGAAGATAGAGGATAAAAAATGAGATTAGACAAATATTTAAAAGTTACCAGAATTATCAAAAGAAGAACGGTGGCTAAAGAGTTTACCGATAATGGTCGTGCCAGTATCAATGGTCGTGTAGCCAAATCGTCTAGTGACGTGTCTATCGGTGATGTGATTGAATTACATTTTGGTGAGAAAACAATGAAGGTAAAGGTCCTTAATATTAAGGAAACTACCAAGAAGAATGAATCAGAAGATATGTATGAAGAGATTTAGTAAATAATTAGAATTAGATTAAAATTGGCAATTTTATTGTTCAAATAATTGCTTAAACTTGTTATACTCAAGGTAATCATTTCTAGGGGAGTAGTGGTATGGAAGTACATAAATTAAATTCCAATGTTTCTGTATTGAAACCTAAACAATCGCAAATGCCTCCAAAACCAGGCCCTCATAATTATGCCAAAAAGGTACATCGTCGGCGTATGGCAGTGATCGGTATTGTTTTTGCAATTATTCTGGTTGTATTTGGTGTTCAGATTTTTAATGCACATCGAACATATGCCAATACAATGGGACAGATTGAAGTTAGTAAGACAAAGTTAAGTAAGCAAAAAGCTGTTCAAAGCGATTTGAAACTCGAAGTTGCACAACTTCATGATACGAATTATTTAGAAAAATATATTCGGGAAAAATATATGTATAGTAAACCGGGTGAACAAATATATAATTTGCCTAGTGACGTCAAGACCACTACGATTCAAAAATAGGGAAAGGAATTATTTTTAATTAGATGACAGTCGAAGTAGGAGCTAAAACAGAAGGTAAAGTTACTGGAATTACAAACTTTGGGGCGTTCGTTGACCTTGGAGAAGGACAAAGCGGAATGGTACATATCAGTGAAGTTGCTGATGGTTACGTTAAAGATATTCACGATGTTTTGAGTGTCGGTGATACCGTAAAGGTTTTAGTTCTTAATGAAAGAGATCATAAGATTGCACTTTCAATCAAACAGGCTTCTGATAAGCCTAAGCCAAAGTATCATGCACATCATTCTCATGAACGTAATGAACATAAATCACGTCCACATAAACCTGAGAGTTTTGATGATATGATGTCAGGCTTTATGAAAGAAAGTGAAGAGCGTTTAAGTACTATTAAGAAGAACACAGAAGGAAAACGTGGTGGCCGTGGCGGTCGTCGCAGTTAATAAAATTTAAGGTTGAGACAATGTCTCAACCTTTTTAGTTTCAAGTGTTTGGAGGAGTAATGGAGTTAGATAATAGAATCATAAATACTGTTAAAAGTGTTTTGAAAAAGTATCATTCTAAAAAAGTTCTAGTAGCCGTTTCCGGCGGCGTCGATTCGATGGTCCTATTAAATGTGGTTGGTGAAATTCTCCCTAAAGAATCTTTCGGTGTGGTTAATGTTGATCATGATTTACGTCCAGAAAGTGCTAAAGAAGTTGAATTTGTTCAGAATTTCTGTGTGGCTAATGGTTATCAATTTTTTACGACTAAATGGTTGAATAAACCGCAAGATGATATTGGAATGGAAGCAGCTGCTCGATCATTCAGATATGATTTTTTCAAAAAAATTATGCAGGATAATAATTTTGATACATTACTGACGGCACATCATGCTAACGACTTGGCTGAAAATATTTTGATGAAGCTGGTTCGTTCAGGCAATGCCTACGAAGTGGTTAGTTTGAAAGAACAACGTCCATTCGCAAGTGGTCAAATCGTACGTCCATTGTTGAAATTTGCTAAATCGGATATCACAGTTTTTGCGGATATCCATGATATTCATCATGTTCAGGATAAAACTAATTTTGATAATATAACTATGCGCAATCGCTTGCGTAATAATATTTTTCCAGAATTACAAAAAGAGAATGGTCAACTACTGACACATTTTAATTTCTTTGAACAACAAATTATGGCGTTACTCGATTTGGCTCAAAAGGAATTCTCACGAATTGAGGATTCAATGAAATTAGTGAAGACACCTGAGAAGATAACGGGATTGATAGAACCAGTTAAAACTTTAAATTCAGAACAACAGACACTTTTCTGGGGTAGTTTTTTCACTAAGAGTAATTTGGGTATTTCGATCAGCAATCGTCAAATTGAACAGATCATTGAAATTATCGCAAGTGGTCATGCTAATGCCTCAATTGATTTAGCGGATTCATGGCAATTCATTAAAAGCTATGATCAATTTTTGATTCAACGAGTACAAGATCAGAATTTGCAAGTTGCCACCGTTGAAATAGGTCAAACTCAAATAATTAATCACAGGAAATTTAGTCTTTTAGAAGATGAAAAGAATTTCACGTTGACTGTGGAAAATGTTCCTCATAAAATAACCTTACGAACTCGTAGAAGTGGTGATAAGTTACTCTTGTCGAATGGTCAACATCAAAAATTGAGTAAGCGATTTATAAATGAAAAGATACCTGAATATCAACGTGATAATTATTTAATTTTATTATTTGATAATCAGATAGTATGGGTTGAAAAAATTTATAATATGAGTGATTATTTAAAAAAAGGCAGTAAGCATTACAAAATAAAACTTGATTGAGGTAAAAGCATGAATTCAGATATTAAAGAGGTATTAGTCTCTGAAGAGGAGATTAATGAAACTATTCAACGTTTGGGTAAACAGTTAACGGAAGAATATAAAGGCAAGAATCCTTTGTTCGTTTGTATTTTACGTGGAGCCGCTATGTTCATGATGGATCTCGTGAAGAGTTTAGATTTCAAAATGGAATATGATTTTATGGATGTTTCTAGTTATGGTGGGGAAAATACCGTTACAACCGGGGATGTTCGTATTATTAAAGATTTGGATACATCAGTACGTGATCGTGATGTAGTAATTGTTGAGGATATTATCGATACTGGATATACATTAGATCGTTTGGTAGAACTATTTGAATCGCGTCATGCTAAATCAATTAAATTGGTTTCATTCTTGGATAAGCCAGCTCGTAGAATTAAGCATGTCAAGGTTGATTACATCGGAGTGGAGATTCCTGATGAATTTGTAGTTGGTTATGGAATGGATTATGATGAGCATTATCGTAATTTACCTTATGTTGGTGTATTAAAACCAGAGGTATATAGTACAAAATAATTAAGATAGAGTTACAATTATTATTGTGTTACTGTTCACCAATGTTACAATATGTAACGTCTAAGTAATTTAGGAGGAAATGTATGAAAAATAATCGAAATAGGTTAATTAATAATAGCCTGTTTTACATCTTGCTCTTTGTTGTTTTGGTTCTGGCAGCAAGTTGGTTTGCTGGTGGTCAATCCTCAGATCAATCTAAAACACTAAGCCAAGACCAATTCATTACACAATTGAAGCAAGGCAAAGTGAAGAGTTTCAAACTAGAGCCTATTGGGGGAGCTTATCAAGTAACTGGTGAATACAAGAAAGCTCAAAAAGCTAATACAACACGTTCCGTGTCATTATTTAGCCGTGCCCAATCTAGCGGTTCTAGTGAGGTAACTTCATTTAGTTCGACTGTTTTGCCTAACAATGATACGTTAAAGAGAATCAATAACGCCGCTATGGCAAAGGGAGTTAAGACTACTGCTGCTCCTAAGTCACAATCCGGTCAATGGATTTCCTTGATATTGACGGTCGTTGTTCCATTTGCATTATTCTTCTTTGTAATCTTTGCAATGATGGGCCGTGGAGGCCAAGGTGGTGGCGCAAACCGTGTCATGAACTTTGGTAAATCTAAGGTCAAACCAGAGGATCCTAAGAAAAATAAAGTTAGATTCTCTGACGTTGCTGGTGCTGAAGAAGAAAAACAAGAACTTGTTGAAGTTGTTGAATTCTTAAAAGATCCAAGGAAGTTTGTTTCCTTGGGTGCCAGAATACCGGCGGGTGTCTTGTTAGAGGGTCCTCCCGGGACTGGTAAAACTTTACTAGCTAAGGCTGTTGCTGGTGAAGCTAAAGTTCCTTTCTATTCAATTTCTGGTTCAGATTTCGTTGAAATGTTCGTTGGTGTCGGTGCCTCACGTGTTCGTGACTTGTTCGAGAATGCTAAAAAAGATGCCCCATCAATTATCTTTATCGATGAAATTGATGCCGTTGGTCGTCAACGTGGTTCAGGTACCGGTGGCGGTAACGACGAACGTGAACAAACACTTAACCAATTGTTGATTGAGATGGATGGATTTACTGGTAATGAAGGTGTTATCGTTATGGCTGCTACTAACCGTTCTGATGTCCTTGATCCAGCGTTGTTACGTCCTGGTCGTTTTGACCGTAAGATTTTGGTTGGTCGTCCTGATGTTAAGGGTCGTGAAGCCATTCTTAAAGTTCATGCTAGAAATAAACCATTTACAGATGATGTTGATTTGAAAGCTATTGCACAACAAACACCAGGGTTTGCTGGTGCTGATCTAGAAAACTTACTTAACGAAGCCGCCTTAGTTGCTGCTCGTCGTGGTAAGCAAAAGATTGATCCAAGTGATCTTGATGAAGCTGAAGATCGTGTTATTGCCGGCCCAGCTAAGAGAAATCATGTTGTTCCTGAACAAGAACGTCACACAGTTGCCTACCATGAAGCAGGACATGCTTTGATTGGTTTGGTTTTGAGTGACTCTCGTGTTGTTAGAAAGGTTACTATCGTTCCTCGTGGACGTGCCGGCGGTTACGCTATCATGTTACCTAAGGATGATCAAAACCTTGCAACTAAGAAGGAACTAAACGAACAAATTACTGGTTTACTTGGTGGACGTACTGCCGAAGAAATTATCGTCGGCCAACCTTCATCAGGTGCTTCAAATGACTTTGAACAAGCAACACAAATTGCTCGTACAATGGTTACTGAATATGGTATGACAGATCGTTTAGGTACTGTTCAACTTGAAAAGAATGGTCAACCATTTAGTGGTGGTAATTATCGTCAATTACCTTCTTACTCAGAAGATACTGCTAAAGCAATTGATCAAGAAGTTAAACGTATTATTGATGAAGATCACGAACGTGCTAGAGAAATTCTTGAAACACATCGTGAACAACATAAGATTATTGCCGAAGCTCTATTGAAGTATGAAACACTTGATGAAAAGGAAATCTTGAGTTTGTATAATACAGGTAAGATGCCAGCTAATGATGCTAACCAAGAATTCCCAAGTGAAAGTGCTGCTACTTTTGAAGAATCAAAGAAGGCTGTTGAAGCTAAGGATGCTGAAAAGCAAAAGACTGAGGGTTCAACAAAAGATGAAACAGCTAAGTCAGATGAGAATATTGATGAAACTGTTTATCCTTCAGAAAAAGACGAAACTAAGTCAGATGACACAAATAGTTCTAATGAAACTACACCATCATCTACTGAGAATAAGTCCGATAAAGATTCAACAGATACTACTGACAATAGTGACAAAGATAATAACAATAATGATAATCAATAAAAAAGAGCGACTCGTATGAGTCGCTTTTTTGAACGGAGGAAACTATGACTGATACTTTAACTAAATCAGTTTCTAAAGACGGAAAGTTTAGGGTTTATGTTGTTAATGCTACCCAAACTATTCAAGAGGCACAAAAGAGACATGACACTTGGAGAAATTCCAGTGCCGCATTAGGTAGAACGATGATTGGTTCTATCCTAGTTGCTACTTCGACTCTTAAAGAGGATGAAGTTTTAACAACTAGAATTCAAGGTGGTGGCCCAGTTGGCGCTATCGTGGTTGATGCTGATGCTAAAGGAAATACTAAAGGTTACATTACTAATCCACATGTGAGTCTAAAGGCTCGTGAAGATGGTCATATTGATGTTCAAGCTGCTGTTGGTAATAAAGGAACTTTAAGTATTACTAAGGATTTGCATATGAAGAAACCATTTACTGGTGAAGTTCCATTAGTTTCTGGTGAAATCGGAATGGATTTTGCCTATTATATGGCCAAATCAGAACAAATTCCTTCAGCTATAGGTGTTTCAGTGTTTGTAGAGCCCAATGAAAAAGTTGGTGCTGCAGGTGGATTCTTAGTCCAAACTTTGCCGGGAGCTACCGACAAAGATATTTCTAAAATTGAAGCTAATTTGAAGATTGTCCCTAATCTATCAACCTTACTCAACGAAGGCTTAAGTAATAATGAAATCTTGGATAAGATTATGAATGGCGTTGAGATGAAAGTCTTGGATGAAATGCCAGTTCAATTCCAATGTGATTGTTCTAAAGAACGTTTCTCTAAATCACTAGCTACTTTATCTACTGCCAATCTACAAGCTATGATTGATGAAGATCATGGTGCTGAGGCAGTCTGCAAGTTCTGTGGTAATAAATATCAATTTAGTGAAGCTGAATTAAAGGAAATTATTGCAACTAAAGATTAATCATGTTTGCCATATGAATAGAAAATTTGTTATTATTGCAAGTTGTAGTTAATAATTTGAGGTAAAAAGTATGGAATGGAAAATAGGCAATGTAACGATTCCTAATCAAATTGTGGTTGCTCCAATGGCTGGAATAACCAATTCAGCTTTTCGGGTTACGGCAAGAGAGTTTGGAGCTGGCTTAACTGTTTGCGAAATGATCAGTGATCAAGGTATTAAATATCGAAATGAAAAGACACTGGGTATGATGTTTGTTGATCCTAAAGAACATCCAGTCAGTATTCAGATTTTCGGTGGCAGTGTTGAGTCATTAGTTCAAGCAGCTAAATTTGTTGATGATAATACTAGTGCTGACATTATCGATATCAACATGGGATGCCCAGTTAAGAAGGTTACCAAGACTGGTGCAGGTTCTTGTTGGTTGAGAGATCCAGATCATCTATATGAAGCGGTGAAGGCTGTTAGTTCAGCTATCAGCAAGCCTCTAACAGTGAAGATGAGAACTGGTTGGGATGACGATCATATTTTGGCAGTTGAGAATGCTCTAGCAGCACAAGAAGGCGGAGCTTCCGCAATTGCTATGCATGGTCGCACGAAAGCCCAGATGTACATGGGACATGCCAATTGGGATATCTTACATGAAGTAGCACAAAGTGTTTCCATTCCGTTTATGGGTAATGGTGATATTAAAACTCCTCAAGATGCTAAGACAATGATCGAAGACGTGGGTGCAGATGCTGCCATGGTAGGTCGAGCCGTACTTGGTAATCTATGGAGATTGAATGCGATGAACCATTATTTAGAAACTGGAGAATTATTACCAGAACCAAGCGTTCCAGAAAAAATTAATATAGCTAAACTTCAACTCCAACGTCTGGTAGACTTAAAAGGTGAGCATGTTGGTGTTCCAGAATTTCGTCAACAGGCAGCATATTATCTAAGGGGGATTCCCCATGCAGTAAGAACACGTGCTAAAGTAGTGGAAGAAGATTCCATGCAGGAAGTGTTCGATACATTAGATCAATTTGTTGAAAGTTACGAGAAGAGAGAAGCGAGATCTTCAAGAATTTCGTAGACAGGGGGAAAAATTTTGAGTAACGAGAATAAGAAAAAGCAACCAACGAAAGAAGAAATAAAAAAGACTAGAGTCATGAATGACCAACTAAGGGTCAGACGTGAAAAACTACAAGAACTTTATGATGAAGGTGTTGATCCATTCGGTTCAAGATTTGAAAGAACTGCATTGGCTCAAGAAATTCATGACAAGTACGGTGATGAAGATAAGGAAGTTCTTGAAGAACAAGACTTACCAGTTGTTATTGCCGGTCGTATGATGTCAAAACGTGGTAAAGGTAAAGTTGGTTTTGCTGATATCCGTGATAGAAGTGGCAGAATTCAAATTTATGTTCGTAAAGATGTTGTTGGTGAAGAGAACTATCATATCTTCAAACGTGCCGATATTGGTGACCATTTAGGTATCCATGGTGAAATCATGAAGACAGACATGGGTGAATTAACTGTTAAAGCCACTCATATAACAATGCTATCTAAGTCATTGCGTCCATTACCTGATAAATTCCATGGTTTAACAAACGTTGAACAAATTTATCGTCAAAGATATTTGGATCTAATTGCTAACCAAGATAGTTTTGAACGTTTCAAGAAACGTACTAAGATTATTTCAGCTGTTCGTGAATACTTAGATGGTGAAGGCTTCATGTCAGTTGAAACTCCTGTCCTAAATACACAAGCTGGTGGTGCTAGTGCTAGACCATTCATCACACATCACAATGCTTTGGATATGCAAATGTATCTCCGTATTGCTCTTGAACTACCACTTAAGAGATTAATCGTTGGTGGCTTCGAACGAGTTTATGAAATTGGACGTGCTTTCCGTAACGAAGGTTTGGATACACAACACAACCCTGAATATACTTCACTAGAGACATATGCTGCATATTGGGATATGACAGATGTTATGAAAGAAGTCGAAGGACTCTTCAGACATGCTGCTCAAAAAGCCAATGGTACACAACAAGTTACTTATCAAGGTGAAGAAATTGATTTGAGCAAGCCGTTCAAACGTATCAAGATGGTTGATGCAATCAAAGAACAAACAGGAATTGATTTCAGCCAAGATATGGATCTTGAACAAGCTCGTAAATTAGCCGATGAAAAGGGTGTTAAGTACGAAGACTTCTGGGGCGTTGGTCATATCATTGCTGAATTCTTTGAAGAATTCGTTGAAGACACTCTAAAGGAACCTACATTCGTTTACGAATATCCTTTGGAAGTTTCACCACTTGCTAAGAAGAGCAAAGAAAACCCTAACTTCACAGATCGTTTCGAAGTTTACATTTTAGGCCATGAATTCGGTAATGCCTTTACTGAACTAAATGATCCTATTGATCAAAAAGAACGTTTTGAAGCACAAGCTGCCGAACGTGAAAAAGGTAATGATGAAGCCGAACATATTGATAACGACTTCGTTGAAGCTATGGAATATGGTATGCCACCAACAGGTGGACTAGGAATTGGTATTGATAGACTAGTAATGTTGCTAACAGATGCACCATCAATTCGTGATGTTATCTTGTTCCCAACAATGAGACCCGAAGACAATAGCGAAGAATAGAGAGTGAAGCAGGCCTGGGAATTTCCGAGGATTTGCCTAAGTACTGGAATCGCACGCGTACCTTGCGCGCAATTTCAGTACTGTAGCAAACCGGAAGAAATTGGCCTGCATAGCTCGTTTCAATAGAGAGTGAAGCAGATCCGTTTAGATTCTGAGCATTTGCAGGAATTTGCGAATTGGCTGCGTAGCAGACGGTTCGTGAAGTCAGGCAAAGCACAGGAATCTGGTCTGCGTAACTCGTTTCCACTATTCAATATAGAACAATGGTTATCTATTTATGAATATCTACTTAATAAAAATACCAGTGTAACAATCTCAAAGAGAGGCTGCTGCACTGGTATTTTTTTGTTGATATTATTGTTTATAGGAAAACGACATATTTTGACGTCTTTGATGTATAGAATATAGCTAAGAAATATGTTTTGAGGGGATCGAATATGAATTTAACACTAGAGATATTCTTTTTACTTTTGGAAAATAGGCCAATGTTGAATCGCGAGATTGCAGAAAGATTGGATACTAACATTCGCAATGTCCAACGTTCGATTGAAAAAATTGAATCGGCTTTTGATCAGAATATTTCTTTAAGCAACTATTTCAATTTTAAAAAAGATGGACGTTATCATACCGTCAGTCAGAATTTGTTTTTAAAAGAAGACGAGATTCTGTTACTTATTAAGATATTAGTTTCTAGTCGATCATTGAATAAAAGGGAACTATCTCATTTGATTGATAAAATGGTCAATATGTCTGGAATTGAAAATCGTAAACTTGTTAAGGCATCGGTTACTAGTGAGTTACTGTCTGATATCTATATTGATGATAAAAGTGATCGACAGAAAAAGTTGTGGGAATTGGAACAATATATTTTTAATCGCGAGAAAATTGAATTTGAATACACTGACCATGAACGATTGGAAAAAGCTGAAACTAAAAAGTTTGAAATCTTACCTGTGCACACTTTCTTTGATAATTACTACTTCTTCTTGACTGGAATGGAAAAGCAGACGCATCAATATGTGACCTATAGAATTGACTGGATGGATAAAATAGAACCGATTAGAGTAAGGTTAAATATTGAACATCGTGAGCGATTGGATCATGGGAAAGAGGCTGAACATAATCTTTACGGATACATGGGGAAGAGAACACATATTTATTTTGAATATTACGGATATATTGGTTATATCAAGGATAAATTTCCAAATTGTCGCGTAATTAAACGACTTGATAAACCTAATAGATTTCCTTTTTCAGTTAATTTAATTGAGATTGAAGTTAATTATTCAGATGGAGTTAAATTATGGTTACTGGGTGAGACTACGATATTGCGCGTTGTGAAACCCCAAGCTATCGCTGATGATATTAAAAAGACACTTTATGATACTTATTGTTTATACAATGATGACGACGATGATCTATAAAGTTATCTTAGTTTAAGACTTTTTTTAAAAAATTCCCACTTAGTACGTAAACGACATTTATTGTCGTTAGCGTTCGCTAAGATAAATTTGTATTTAAAATAATTTGATAAGGGGATTTAAATATGAAAAAGTATTATGGACCAATTGTTTTGGGCTTAGCCGCATTGACTCTCGGGGCTGCTACAACACAAGTGACAGCACACGCTGAAGATAATAGCGACGAAGGAACACAAGTGGGTACTCCAGCCAAAAGTGAGGGAACGACAGAGGATAAAGGAGAACAAATCGAAACTTCTGTTGAAAGTGATATTCAAAAAGAATTGAATCAAGAGATTGCTTCTATTGATGATATGATTTCATCCGGCAATTATAAAGCCGAACAAATTACTACTCTTAAGAATGCAAAAGAAGAGTATACGAAGAAAGCAGCCACCGCAAAAAATGATCAAGATAGACAAGCCATTTATGATGACCTTGCTAGTTCAATAGTAAATAATGATAACATTGCCTATACAGTAGAATTGCCTACTAATGCTATTGTCAGTGGTACAAAAGAAAAGGTTGTGATTCCAGCCAAATCAGTTGTTGTGTATGCTGGAGAGACTCAAACTAATTATGTTGAGTTGCCTAATGGTTATGCTCCAGTTAGTCAACCTAAAGGAATTTCGGCTGAGGTAAAAGTATCAGTAAGTAATGATGGAAAGGTTACTTTCAGCGGTGATGTAGATAAAAATAATAATTTAACTGTAGTTGATACTATTACTCCAGCTAGTTTGAAAAAAGATATTGATGAAGATTTATATCTTTCTACTGTCTACACAAGCTCTGATAAAAAAGATGAATTAGCTAAACTTAATAATAGTTATAAACAAGAATTAACAACCATTCAAAATAAGGTTTCTGCTGAAAATGTCGATGCCAAGACGCTACATACTTTAAGCGATGAAGCCAAATCTGTCGTTGATAAATATACTAATGATATTACCCTTAGTGAAACAACAGCTCAATTTGGTGTTCCTGCCTTAAAAGGTGGATCAGTTACCTTTAGATTCAGAAATGAATTTATAACTGTTAAGTATAACGAAGATGCTACAAAACTAGTATCAGCCGAAGTAACTGATAAAAATGGTAATAAGGTAAAGTCTAATACTAAGTTGATAGCTTCAGTTGGATTAAGTAGTTTTAATGGTCCTGATTCTGTAAAGAATACTAATGAGCCACTTTCAAATACAAATACTAATACCAACAATAGTAGCAATAATAACTCTACCAAACCAGATACCAATACAAATACAGAAACAACACCAAACAAGTCAGTTTCTGATCATGTCACAACTTTCTATGTCTTACCAAATAATCCTGTAACTCTATTTGATGGTAATGGAAGTAAATTAACTAATCGTGTTCTTGGCGGTAATTCATTATGGCGTGCTGACAAATTAATGTCACTTGATGGTGTTAATTATTTACGCGTTGCTACAAACGAATGGGTTAAGTTAGATAATGGTTTGGAAGTTAATCCCCTTAAACAAACTATTACTACTAATAAACAAGCGCACCTATACACTGGAAAAGGTAAACTTATTACTAACCGTGTCTTAGGTAATAACACAGCTTGGTTAACTGACCAATCAGCCACAATCGATGGTCAAACAATGTATCGTGTTGCTACAAATGAATGGCTCAGTGCTAACGATATTAAATAATTTCTAGAAAATGCTATAACCCCAAAATCGAGAAAATCCGATATAAATTCGTAAGAATTTTATATCGGATTTTTTTTAAAATTTTCGTTGACAATTTTTGTGGTCAATAGGTATAATAATATAGTTGTTTCAAGCAAGGAACACTATGGAGGATTAGCTCAGCTGGGAGAGCATCTGCCTTACAAGCAGGAGGTCACAGGTTCGAACCCTGTATCCTCCATTAAGCAAAATGCTTAGTGGAAATCATTTAGTTTTTTGCGGGTGTGGCGGAATTGGCAGACGCGCTAGATTTAGGTTCTAGTGTCCAGTGGACATGAAGGTTCAAGTCCTTTCACCCGTATTGATAATTGGTCTTGCAAAAGGATTAATTATTGTGTATTATGTTAGATGTCGTTTGGCATAATGCCGACTTAGCTCAGTTGGCAGAGCATCTGTCTTGTAAACAGGGGGTCGGAGGTTCGAATCCTCTAGTCGGCATAGTCATAATGCGGAAGTAGTTCAGTGGTAGAACATCACCTTGCCATGGTGGGGGTCGCGGGTTCGAATCCCGTCTTCCGCTTAGAGAGGTTTCGGGAAATAGCTCAGCTTGGTAGAGCGTCACGTTCGGGGCGTGAAGGCCGCAAGTTCGAATCTTGTTTTCCCGATTCCATGATAAGTTTAAAAGGGTAATTAATTCTGAAAATGAATTGATTACCTTTTTTCGTTCTCTAAAGATTTTTTTGAAGTCAGGAATCAATTATAAATCTCGTGAATGTGTTAGGATTCTATTGGAGGCAAAATCTGAAGAATTATTAACTTTTTTATATTTTGCAAGATGAAATAATTGCTTTTTTTTGAAACATAATTATACTTTCTAAACAGACACTTAAAAAGTAGAGGTAACATTAATGGACAAAGTATTTACCGAAAGCGCCAAGAATGCACTAGTTTTAGCTCAAGAACAAGCCAATACATTTCATCATAATGCCGTTGGTACAGAACATATTCTACTTGGGTTAGTAATGGAAAATGATGGTATTGCCGGTATTACTTTGAGAGATCTAGCTGTAAGTGATCGAGATGTTGAAGAGGAGATTGAACATCTGACAGGTTATGGGGATGTCTCATCTAATACCGCTAAAGGAATTTATTTACCATATTCCCCTAAGGGACAAATGATTTTGAGCAATGCGGAAGAAGATTCTAACCTATATAAGGCTAACCGTATTGGTACAGAACATATTTTATTAGCAATTCTTGATGATGCTGATAATTTGGCTAACCGTATTTTGGTTAATTTAGGATTGAGCCTATCTAAGACTAAATCTTTACTATTAAGTAAAATGGGTATGTCAAACAAGGCTGCGCGTCGTGGCTTTGCTTCTAACTTAAATAAACAAAAGAATCAACAATCACAAGGTGGAACTCCAACATTGGATTCTCTAGCTCGTGATTTGACTAAACTAGCTCGTGATAATCAAATCGATCCTGTTATTGGTCGTAAAAAAGAAGTTGATCGAACTATCCAGATCTTGAGCCGTCGTACAAAGAATAATCCTGTTCTAGTCGGTGAACCTGGTGTTGGTAAGACAGCAATTGCTGAGGGATTAGCTATTGCTATCATTAAAAAAGAAGTTCCATTAGATATGCAAAACAAACGTATCATGATGTTAGATATGGGATCATTAGTAGCCGGTACTAAATATCGTGGTGAGTTTGAAGATCGTTTAAAGAAAATTATTAAAGAAATTTACGAAGACAAGCACGTTATTCTCTTTATTGATGAATTACATACGTTGATTGGTGCTGGTGGTGCTGAAGGTGCAATTGACGCATCTAATATTTTAAAACCTGCCTTAGCTCGTGGTGAGTTGCAATTGATCGGTGCAACAACATCTAATGAGTATCAAAAGTACATTGAAAAGGATACAGCTTTAGAGCGTCGTTTTGCTAAAGTCTACGTTGAAGAGCCTAGTGCGGAAGATTCTGTTAAGATTTTGACAGGACTTCGTCCAAGATATGAACAGCATCATGGCTTGACAATTTCTGATGAAGCTGTTGAAGCAGCAGTTCGTCTTTCTACACGTTACTTAACCAATCGTTTCTTACCAGATAAGGCTATTGACTTAATGGATGAAGCTTCGGCTAAGGTTAGAATCCACAATGTATCTAAGAATAACAAACTTGAAGAATTATCTAATCAAGCTTTGAAATTGATGGATGACAAGAATAACGCAATTTTGGATCAAGACTTTGAAAAAGCCGCTAAGATTCGTGAACAAGAACAAACTGTTCAAGCTGAAATTGCTAAGTTAAACGACAAGAAATCAACACAAAAGAAGCCTGTTGTAACAGCAGATGATATTGCAGAGATTATTGCCGAATGGACTGGGGTTCCAGTTAAGCAAATCACTCGTAAAGAGAGTGAGAAGTTACTTAACCTTGAAAAAGAACTTCATAAACGTGTTATTGGTCAGGATAATGCTATTAATGCCGTTTCACGAGCAATTCGTCGTGCTAGAAGTGGAATGAAAGATCCTAATCGTCCAATCGGTTCATTTATGTTCTTAGGACCTACTGGTGTTGGTAAGACTGAATTAGCTAAATCAATTGCTGAAGTAATGTTTGGTTCTGAAGACAATCTGATTCGTGTTGATATGTCAGAATACATGGAACAATACAGTACTTCTAAGCTGATTGGTTCAGCTCCTGGATATGTTGGCTTTGATGACGGTGGTCAATTGACAGAGAAGGTTAGAAATGAACCTTACTCAGTTGTTCTACTTGATGAAGTTGAAAAGGCCCATCCAGATGTTTTCAATATTCTATTGCAAGTTCTTGACGATGGTATCTTAACGGATGCTAAAGGTCGTAAAGTTGATTTCCGAAACACTATTATTATCATGACTTCTAACCTTGGTGCTAGATCGCTAGAAGATGACAAATCAGTTGGTTTTGGTGCTAAAGATGTTCACGATGACTTTAAGGAAATGCAGGAACGTATCAATACAGAATTGAAACGCTTCTTCCGTCCTGAATTTTTGAACCGTATTGATGAAACAATCATCTTTAAGGCTCTAGATAAAGAACAACTTAAGGATATTGCTAAGATTATGAGCAATAACTTGAGAAAACGTCTTGCTGAAAGAGAAATTAAGTTAGTTATCACGCCAACAGCTTATAGTGATTTGGTAAAAGATGGCTATAATCCTGAATATGGTGCTCGTCCAATGAGAAGAACCATCCAAAGAGAAATTGAAGATCCAGTCAGTGAACAATTACTTATGGGGAACGTTAAAGCCGGTGATTCAATTAAGGTTGGCTCTAAGAAAGGGAAGTTAACTGTTACAGTTGACAGTCCTAATAGTAAAGAAGCAGTATCTAATCAAAAATAATAGACTTGACTATTGACAAGAAGAGTGCTTAAGTGTATTATTTCTTTTGGGATTCATAGTTCAAATTGCAGACCGCGATCTATTGTCCGTGGTTATGCTAAATAAAAAACACAAAAATAGATTTTCGTTTCTATTTTTGGTTTTTTTTTGCCTTAAAACAGGTTTTAAAACCGTTTACAGGTAATTTGTAATCAAATTGTAATATTTGAGGTCTGGATTTGAACAAAATATATGTTGAGGTGAAAAATTTGACTTATCATAACGTTAATTATGGTGCACACCGTGTTCGTCGTAGTTATGCAAAGATCAAGGAAGTACTTCCACTGCCAAATTTGATTGACATCCAAACAAACTCTTATAAATGGTTCTTAGACGAAGGACTAAAAGATATGTTTGACGATATTATGCCAATTGATGATTTTGCTGGAAACCTTTCTTTGGAATACGTCGGTTACAAGTTACTAGAACCAAAATATACTGTTGAAGAAGCTAGAGCACATGACGCTAACTTCTCAGCACCATTACATGTAACATTGAAATTGACTAATCATGAAACTGGTGAAATCAAGACACAAGATGTTTTCTTTGGTGATTTCCCTATCATGACTGATGAAGGAACTTTCATCATCAACGGTGCTGAACGTGTTATTGTTTCTCAATTAGTACGTTCACCTGGTATTTACTACAATCAAGACACAGATAAAAATGGTCGTGAGAACTATGGTACAACTGTTATTCCTAACCGTGGTGCATGGTTGGAATTTGAAACAGATGCCAAAGGTCTTGGCTATGTAAGAATCGATAGAACTAGAAAATTACCTATTTCTGAATTAGTTAGAGCTCTTGGCTTTGGTAGTGATTCAGAAGTTCTTGATATTTTTGGTGAAAACGATACTTTAAACCTAACACTTGAAAAAGATGTTCATAAAGATACAAATGATTCGCGTGTTGAAGAAGCCTTGAAGGATATCTATGAAAGACTCCGTCCTGGTGAACCAAAGACTGCAGATAGTTCTCGTTCATTGCTATATGCTAGATTCTTTGATCCACGTCGTTATGACTTAGCTCCTGTTGGTCGTTACAAGATCAATAAGAAGTTAAACCTTAAGACAAGACTTTTGAACAAGACTTTGGCTGAAACATTAGCTGACCCTGATACAGGTGAAGTTGTTTTAGCTAAGGATACTCTAATTGACCGCGATGCTATGAACAAATTGAGTCCATATCTTGAAAGAGATGATTTCAAGACAGTTACATTGACTCCTTCTGATGAAGGTGTTCTAACAGACCCAATTACTGTTCAAATCATCAAAGTTTATTCAGAAGCTGACAATGAAAAAGTTGTTAATATTATTGGTAACGGTCATATTCCAGAAGAAAACCGTACAATTACACCAGCCGATATTTTAGCCGGTATTAACTACTTCTTAAACTTGAAGGAAAACATCGGTACAACAGATGATATTGATCACTTGGGTAACCGTCGTATTCGTTCAGTTGGTGAATTGCTACAAAACCAATTCCGTATTGGTCTATCACGTATGGAACGTGTTGTACGTGAAAGAATGTCAATTCAAGATTCAGCTACTGTAACACCTCAACAATTGATTAATATCAGACCAGTTGTTGCTTCAATTAAGGAATTCTTTGGTTCATCACAATTGTCACAATTCATGGATCAAACTAATCCACTTGGAGAACTAGAACATAAGCGTCGTCTATCAGCTCTTGGACCTGGTGGTTTGACTCGTGATCGTGCCGGATATGAAGTTCGTGATGTTCACTATACTCACTATGGTCGTATGTGTCCTATTGAAACACCAGAAGGTCCTAATATCGGACTTATTAATAACTTGGCTTCATACGCTATTATTAATAAATATGGTTTCATCGAAACACCATATCGTCGTGTTTCATGGGATACTCACAAAGTAACTGATAAGATCGATTACTTAACTGCTGACGAAGAAGATAACTATGTTGTTGCTCAAGCTAATACACCATTGGAAGATGATGGTTCATTTACAGACAACACAATCTTGGCTCGTCACAAAGATGACAACATTGAAACTACTCCAGAAAAAGTCGATTACATGGACGTTTCTCCTAAGCAAGTAGTTTCTGTAGCTACTGCATGTATTCCTTTCTTGGAAAATGATGATTCGAACCGTGCCTTGATGGGTGCTAATATGCAACGTCAAGCTGTTCCTTTGATCAATCCACATGCACCACTTGTTGGTACTGGTATGGAATATATCGCTGCTCATGATTCTGGTGCTGCTCTATTAGCCGATCATGATGGTGTTGTTGAATATGTTGATGCTAAGAAAGTTACTATCAAACGTGACGAAGACGGCACAACAGATACTTATAAGGTAACTAAATTCCGTCGTTCAAATAATGGTAAGAGTTACAACCAAAGACCTATTGTCCACAAGGATGAAAAGATCAAGAAGGGTGATATCATTGCCGATGGTCCTGCTATGGAAAATGGTGAGTTAGCCCTTGGTCAAAACCCACTTATTGCCTTTATGACATGGAATATGTATAACTACGAAGATGCTATCGTACTTTCAGAAAAACTAGTACGTGAAGATGCATATACTTCAATTCATATTGAAGAGTATGAATCAGAAGCACGTGATACAAAGCTTGGACCTGAAGAAATCACACGTGAAATTCCTAACGTTGGTGAAGATTCACTTAAGGATCTTGATGAATTCGGTATTATCCGTGTTGGTGCTGAAGTTCGTGATGGTGATATCTTAGTTGGTAAAGTTACACCTAAGGGTGTTACAGAACTATCAGCTGAAGAGAGATTGTTACATGCTATCTTTGGTGAAAAAGCTCGTGAAGTTCGTGATACTTCACTTCGTGTACCACATGGTGGTGGCGGAATTATCCAAGATGTTAAGGTCTTCACTCGTGAAGCCGGAGACGAACTTGATCCTGGTGTTAACATGTTAGTTCGTGTTTACATTGCTCAAAAGCGTAAGATTCAAGTTGGTGATAAGATGTCTGGTCGTCATGGTAACAAGGGTACTGTTTCAATCGTTGTACCAGAAGAAGATATGCCTTACATGCCAGATGGTACTCCAGTAGATATCCTATTGAACCCAATGGGTGTTCCATCACGTATGAATATCGGACAAGTTCTTGATCTTCATTTAGGTATGGCTGCTAGAAAACTTGGTATCCACGTTTCAACACCTGTTTTCGATGGTGTAAGTAATGATGAACTTTGGGACATTGTTAAAGAAGCTGATATGGATACAGATGGTAAGTCAATTCTTTATGATGGACGCACTGGTGAACCATTCAAGAACCGTGTATCAGTTGGTGTCATGTACTACTTGAAACTAGCTCACATGGTTGATGATAAACTTCATGCTCGTTCAATCGGACCATACTCACTAGTTACTCAACAACCACTTGGTGGTAAAGCACAATTTGGTGGTCAGAGATTTGGTGAAATGGAAGTTTGGGCCCTTGAAGCTTACGGTGCCGCATATACACTTCAAGAAATCTTGACATACAAGTCAGATGATATTGTTGGTCGTGTAAAGACTTATGAAGCTATCGTTAAGGGTGAAAGTATTCCTAAACCTGGTGTTCCTGAATCATTCCGTGTTCTTGTCAAAGAACTACAAGCTCTTGGATTGGACATGAAAGTTCTAGATGCACATAAGAAGGAAATTGAACTTAGAGATATGGATGATGACGAAGATACAGTTAGTGTCGATGCCTTATCTAAATTCGCTAAACAACAAGAACAAAAACGTGCTGAAGAAGAAGCTAAAAAGCTTGAAGCATCAAAGGATTCAACTGAAACTAGTACAAAGTCAGAAAACTAGTTAAAACTGTAGGGAGGTTACCTTTTGATAGACGTTAATAAATTCGATAGTATGCAAATTGGTTTAGCATCTCCTGATAAGATTCGTAGTTGGTCTTATGGAGAAGTTAAGAAACCAGAAACTATTAACTACCGTACTTTAAAACCAGAAAAAGATGGTCTATTCGATGAAAGAATCTTTGGACCAACTAAAGACTGGGAATGTGCCTGTGGTAAGTACAAACGTATCCGTTATAAGGGTATTGTTTGTGACCGCTGTGGTGTTGAAGTTACTCGTTCAAAAGTTCGTCGTGAACGTATGGCTCATATTGAACTAGCAGCTCCTGTATCACATATTTGGTACTTTAAGGGAATCCCATCACGTATGGGACTCGTATTGGACATGAGTCCAAGAAACTTGGAAGAAGTAATCTACTTTGCATCATATGTAGTTATTGATCCTGGTGAAACAGATCTAGAAAAGAAACAATTATTGACTGAAACAGAATATCGTAAGAAGCGTGAAGAATTTGGTAACAAATTCGTCGCTGAAATGGGTGCCGAAGGTATTCGTGATCTTCTAAGACAAGTTGATATGGATTCTGAAGTTAAAGAGTTACGTGAAACATTGAAGTCCGCTCAAGGTCAAAAACGTACACGTGCTATCAGACGTTTGGATATTTTAAGTGCCTTCCAAAAATCAGGTAATAAACCTGAATGGATGGTAATGGAAGCAATTCCTGTTATTCCACCTGATCTTCGTCCTATGGTTCAACTAGAAGGTGGCCGTTTTGCTACTTCTGACTTGAACGATTTGTATCGTCGTGTTATTAACCGTAACAACCGTTTGAAGAGATTGTTAGATCTACATGCTCCTAACATCATTGTTCAAAACGAAAAACGTATGTTGCAAGAAGCTGTTGATGCCTTGATCGATAATGGTCGTCGTGGCCGTCCTGTTACAGGACCTGGTAACCGTCCATTGAAGTCACTATCACATATGCTTAAAGGTAAGCAAGGACGTTTCCGTCAAAACTTACTTGGTAAACGTGTTGATTACTCAGGACGTTCAGTTATCGATGTTGGACCTACATTGAAGTTCTATCAATGTGGATTGCCTCGTGAAATGGCTTTGGAATTGTTCAAACCATTCGTTATGCATGAACTTGTTAAGCGTGAAATTGCTTCTAACGTCAAGAATGCTAGAAGAAAGATTGATCGCCAAGATGATGACATTTGGGATGTACTAGAAGACGTTATCAAAGAACGTCCAGTATTACTTAACCGTGCTCCTACGCTTCATAGACTAGGTATTCAAGCCTTTGAACCTGTATTGGTTGATGGTAAGTCAATTCGTTTGCATCCACTTGCTTGTGAAGCTTACAATGCCGATTTTGATGGTGATCAGATGGCTATCCATGTGCCACTATCAGATGAAGCTCAAGCTGAAGCACGTATGTTAATGCTTGCTGCTCACCATATCCTTGCTCCTAAAGATGGTAAACCTATCGTTACACCTTCACAGGATGTTGTTTTAGGTAACTACTATCTAACAATTGAAACAAGACATATGACTGGTGAAGGTAAGATCTTCAAAGATTCCAACGAAGTTCAAACAGCTTTGCTAAATGGTGATGTTCATTACCATACAAGAATTGGTATTGCTGTTGATTCAATGCCTAATAAGCCATTCAAGGATGATCAAAGAGATAAAGTTATGATTACTAGTGTTGGTAAAGTAATCTTTAACGAAATTCTTCCAGAAGATTTCCCATACTTGAATGAACCAACTGATGACAATTTAAAGAATGGTGTTCCTGACAAATACTTCCTAGGTAAAGGTGAAGATATTCATCAACGTCTTGATGAAATGGATCTAGTAGATCCACTTAAGAGTGGTTATCTATCAGATATCATTGCCCAAATCTTTAAAGTATATCGTGTTCAAAGAACATCATCACTTCTTGATGATATGAAAGAATTAGGTTACACAATTTGTACACTATCTGGTTTAACAGTTGGTGTTACAGATGTTCCTAACTTAACTCAAAAACCTGAAATTGTTGAAAAGGCTCACAAACAAGTTGCTTCAATCTCTAAGCAATTCCGTCGTGGTCTTATCACTGACAACGAACGACATGATCGTGTTATTAGTGTTTGGAACGATACAAAGGATGAAATTCAACAATTGTTGATCGATTCATTTGATCCTACAAACCCTATCTCAATGATGTCTGATTCCGGTGCTCGTGGTAACATCTCAAACTTTACACAACTAGCTGGTATGCGTGGACTTATGGCTGCTCCTAATGGTGGTATGATGGAAATCCCTGTTATTTCTAACTTCCGTGAAGGACTATCTGTCATGGAAATGTTCATGTCAACCCACGGTGCTCGTAAAGGTATGACTGATACAGCCTTGAAGACTGCTAACTCAGGTTACTTAACACGTCGTTTAGTTGATGTTGCTCAAGATGTTATTGTTCGTGAAGAAGATTGTGGTACTGACCGTGGACTTGTTGTAAGTTCAATCATGGAAGGTACAGATATGATCGAACCATTGTATGACAGACTTGTTGGTCGTTATACACAAAAGACAGTTAAAGATCCTAAGACAGGCGAAGTTATCGTACCTCGTGGTGTCATGATGGATGAAACAATGGCTCAAAAGGTCGTTGATGCTGGTGTTACACACGTTACAATTCGTTCAGCATTCACATGTGATACAAAGCATGGTGTATGTAAGAAATGTTACGGTCGTAACCTTGCTACTGGTGAAGAAGTTGAAATTGGTGAAGCAGTTGGTACTGTTGCTGCTCAATCAATCGGTGAACCAGGTACACAATTAACTATGCGTAACTTCCATACCGGTGGTGTTGCTGGTGGTGACGATATTACTCAAGGACTTCCTCGTGTTCAAGAAATTGTTGAAGCTAGAAATCCTAAAGGTCTTGCCGTTATTTCAGAGGTTGATGGTACAATTACAGCCATCGATGAAAATCCAGCAGAACACACCAAGGAAATTACTGTTCAAGGTGATATTGATACTAGAACATATAGTGTTCCTTATACATCAAGTGTTGCGGTTGCCGAAGGTGATCACGTTAAACGTGGTGGTAAGTTAACACAAGGTTCAATTGATCCTAAGGAATTGATCAAAGTTACAAACGTTCTACATACAGAAAACTACTTGCTTGCTGAAGTTCAAAAGGTTTACCGTATGCAGGGTGTTGATATCTCTGATAAGCACTTTGAGGTTATGGTTAGACAAATGCTTAGAAAGATCCGTATTCTTGATCCTGGTGATACAGATGTATTGCCTGGTCAATTGATGGATATTTCACAATTTACTGACCATAACCGTGAAACATTGTTCAATGGTGGTATTCCTGCTACTGGACGTCCAGTACTTCTTGGTATTACTAAGGCTTCTCTTGAAACAAACAGTTTCTTGTCAGCCGCTTCCTTCCAGGAAACAACAAGAGTTCTTACTGATGCTTCAATTCGTGGTAAGAATGATCCACTTCTTGGACTTAAGGAAAATGTTATTATTGGTAAACTTATTCCTGCCGGTACTGGTATGGCTAAGTACAACCATATGGAACCAAAGAAGACTGGCCCTATGGCAGATAACTCTTTGAATGGTGCCTACACAATTTCTGACATCGAAGCTCAAATGAAAGCTGAAGATGCAGCTAAATCAGAAAAATAGTAATAAATGAAAAAGACGGCCGATGAGGTCGTCTTTTTTTGTATAATGATGTTATTGATAGAAAATTTGGGAGGGTATGTATTTTGCAAAAACAAGAATTATCTTATGAAGATAGCAAGTTTACTTTAGATACCTATTGGTTGGACCCCATTTCCGATTTTGATGAACCGGTTGATCAACCATTGGCGATTATTTGTCCAGGTGGTGCATTTAAATTTCAGTCGGACCGCGAAGCACAACCAATTGCCATGAAATTCAATGCAGCGGGAATGCACGCTTTAGTTTTACATTATCAATTGATTGAGGATGGCAAAGCTGTTTATCCTTTGGCCTTGCAAGAGATGGCAACAACATTAAACTGGTTGAAGACACAAAGTGAGAGTCATCATATTGATTTGAACAAAGTTGTATTAGTTGGCTTTTCCGCTGGTGGACATGTAGTAGCTAGCTTTAATTCAATTATGTTAAATCCGGATGAACGTAAGAAGATTTTTACAGATGATTTAGAAGTAGAACCATCTGCTAATATATTAGGATATTCAGTTATTGATATGACACTTGGTTGGCCTAAAGATGAAGAATGGTCAATGAAGATTAGTCCGGATATCTATTACTGGCAAGCACAAGAACATCTAACTAAGCATGGTAAACCAACATTCATTTGGCAAACGGTGACTGATGATACAGTCCCAGTTATGAATTCAATTATTTATGCACAAAAAATGGATCTTCTAGAAATTCCTTATGAAATGCATCTTTTTGGTTCAGGTGGTCACGGATTATCACTTTCAACATATGTGACAAAACATCCAGATGGTGGAGACTACAATGTTTATGATGCTAAATGGTGGGAATTATGTGTGAACTGGATGAAGCTCCAAGAAATTTTGCCTAAGTTCTAATTACAAAGATCAGATAGAATATGCCTGTTGAAACAGTGAGATAGGGGATAAATCTATATGATCTTTTTTTATTGAAAAGAAATTGAATAATACATAATAGGCAGGCAAGTATAGTTATTCTCAGCACATCACTTAGATCAAAGATAAGCGCCAATAATGCCAGAATTTCAATATCGCCTAAACCAATCAAAGAATGATTGTTTAAAAGTAGTAAGGATAGGTAGATAATAACCGCCGTTAGAAGATGGATTGTGGAAAAGTGCCAAATAACTGTTGGCAAAGCCAGTAAGTAGAAGATGGGGTAGATGTAGCCATAAAAGGCATCACTAAAGCTTAGAATAATTAGCATTAAAAATAATGGTAGATAATTTAGTGTGCCAAATTGTACTGTTAATAGAAGAAAGATACCTCCAATGAATTCTTGGAGTGGGTTAAATAAATCAATTTGATTTTTACAGTTAGAGCATTTACCATGAACTATGAAATAACCCGCTATAGGGATGATTTCATACCACTGTAGAATTCTGTGACAGTAATCACATCTTGAACGTCTGGTGCAGCTGATATTTGGATAATCTTGTGCGATTACTTTTAGAAAGGAGATAATGCAAGCTCCTAGAATAAAGACAGTTACTTGTAAAAAAAGTTCCATTTTTAATCACCTCGTTTTAAATTACGGGAAAATTGTGGATAACTTTTGCGGGATTACGTTGACATGGCTTTTTATAGATGGTATTCTAATAGACGTGCTTTTATTGGCAGCAATAATAGTTTGTTTATTTAAATATAAGCTCATAACGTACGCCACTAACGTGGTTTATTATTTTACAAAATTATGAACCACCTGGATGTGTGTACTTAAATTTTTAGGAGGAACTTTGAATGCCTACAATTAATCAATTAGTTCGCAAAGGCCGTAAGTCAACAGTATCTAAATCAGATGCTCCTGCATTGAACTTTGGCTACAATAGTATGAAGAAAGTTGCTACAAAGAACCCAGCCCCACAAAAACGTGGTGTTGCAACTCGTGTCGGAACAATGACACCTAAGAAACCTAACTCAGCTTTACGTAAGTATGCCCGTGTTAGATTATCAAACCTTATTGAAGTAACAGCATATATCCCTGGTATTGGCCACAACCTACAAGAGCATAGTGTTGTCCTTGTCCGTGGTGGACGTGTAAAGGATCTACCTGGTGTTCGTTATCACGTTGTTCGTGGTGCCTTAGATACAGCCGGTGTTGATGGACGTATGCAAAGTCGTTCAAAATATGGTGCTAAGAAGCCTAAGAAATAACAATAAATAATCATTCTTAATGAAATAATGTAATAACGGAGGAATTTTTTATGCGTAAAGGTAGAGCTCCAAAACGTGATGTTTTGCCAGATCCAATGTACAACTCAAAGCTAGTAACTCGTTTGATTAACCACTTGATGTATGATGGTAAAAGAGGTACTGCTTCAACAATTTTATATCGTGCATTCGATATTATTAAGGATAAGACAGGTAACGAACCATTGGACGTGTTTGAAGAAGCAATGAACAATGTTATGCCTGTACTTGAAGTTAAGGCTCGCCGTATCGGTGGTTCTAACTATCAAATTCCTATCGAAGTTCGTCCAGATCGTCGTACAACTCTTGGACTTCGTTGGATCACAAGCTATGCACGTCTACGTGGTGAACACACAATGGACGAACGTCTAGCTAATGAAATTATGGATGCAGCAAACAATACTGGTGCAGCTGTTAAGAAACGTGAAGATACACATAAGATGGCCGATGCTAACCGTGCATTCGCTCACTATCGCTGGTAGGATCTAGTTACATAAACTAGTTAATTTGAGAGGAGAAACAATTATTCATGGCTAATAAACGTGAATTTCCACTAGAAGATACCCGTAACATTGGTATCATGGCCCACATCGATGCCGGTAAAACTACAACTACTGAACGTATCTTGTACTATACTGGTAAGATCCATAAAATTGGTGAAACACATGATGGTGCTTCACAAATGGACTGGATGGCTCAAGAACAAGAACGTGGTATTACTATCACATCAGCTGCTACAACTGCTGAATGGAAGAACAACCGTATCAATATTATTGATACTCCAGGACACGTTGACTTCACAATCGAAGTTGAACGTTCACTCCGTGTTCTAGATGGTGCTATTACAGTTCTTGATGCTCAATCAGGTGTTGAACCACAAACAGAAAATGTTTGGCGTCAAGCCTCAACATACGGTGTTCCAAGAATCGTCTTTGTTAACAAGATGGATAAAATCGGTGCTAACTTTGATTACTCTGTAGAAACATTGCATGAAAGACTAGATGCTAACGCACATGCTATTCAAATGCCTATTGGTGCCGAAGACAAATTCGAAGGTGTTATCGACTTGATCGAAATGAAAGCCGACCTTTATGACGAAGATGAATTAGGTACAAAATGGGATACAGTTGATGTTCCTGAAGAATATCGTGCTGAAGCTGAAAAGAGACGTGCTGAATTAGTTGAATCAGTTGCTGATGTTGATGATGACATCATGGAGAAGTATCTTGAAGGTGAAGAAATCAGTAATGATGAACTTCGCTCAGCTATCCGTAAAGCAACAATCAACTTGAAGTACTTCCCAGTTCTTGCAGGTTCTGCCTTCAAGAATAAGGGTGTTCAAATGTTGATGGATGCCGTTGTTGACTATCTACCATCACCACTTGATGTACGTCCTTACAAGGCTACAAATCCTAAGGATGATTCAGAAGTTGAACTTATGGCTGATGACAGCAAGCCATTTGCTGGTTTAGCATTTAAGATCGCTACTGACCCATTCGTTGGTCGTTTGACATACATTCGTGTATACAGAGGTTCTCTAGAATCTGGTTCTTATGTCTTGAACTCAACAAAAGACAAACGTGAACGTGTTGGTCGTTTGCTACAAATGCATTCTAACCACCGTAAGGAAATCCCAGAAGTATTCTCAGGTGATATCGCTGCTGTTATCGGTTTGAAGAATACTACAACTGGTGATTCTCTAACTGATCCTTCAGATCCATTGATTCTTGAATCATTGGATATTCCAGATCCAGTTATCCAAGTTTCTATCGAACCTAACTCAAAGGAAGATAGAGATAAGATGGATATTGCCATCCAAAAACTATCTGAAGAAGATCCTACATTCCAAGCTGAAACAAATCCTGAAACTGGTGAAACTCTTATCGCCGGAATGGGTGAATTGCACTTGGATATCATGGTTGACCGTATGAAACGTGAATTTAACGTTGCATGTAAGGTTGGTGAACCTCAAGTTGCTTACCGTGAAACATTTACACAACAAACAAGTGCTCAAGGTAAGTTCGTTCGTCAATCTGGTGGTAAAGGTCAATATGGTGATGTTTGGGTTGAATTCACACCTAATGAAGAAGGTAAAGGCTTCGAATTCGAAGATGCTATCGTCGGTGGTGTTGTTCCTCGTGAATACATCCCTTCAGTAGAACAAGGATTGAAAGAAGCTATGGAAAACGGTGTTCTTGCCGGTTATCCATTGATCGATGTTAAGGCTAAGTTGTATGATGGTTCATACCACGAAGTCGATTCATCTGAAGCTGCCTTCAAGATTGCCGCTTCAATGTCTCTACGTAACGCATCTAAGACTGCTGGTGCCGTAATTCTTGAACCTATTATGAAGGTTGAAATTGTTACACCAGAATCATACTTAGGTGATGTTATGGGACAAGTTACTGCTCGTCGTGGACGTGTTGAAGGAATGGAAGCACGTGGTAATGCACAACTTATCAATGCCTTTGTTCCACTTGCAGAAATGTTTGGTTACGCTACAACACTTCGTTCAGCAACACAAGGTCGTGGTACATTTACAATGACAATGGATCACTACGAAAAGGTTCCTAAGTCTATTCAAGCTGATATTATCAAGAAGAATGGCGGAAACCCTGACGCTGACTAATAATTAGTGAATAAAACTAAAAAGCACAATAACATTTGTTATTGTGCTTTTTTTTGTGCATTAATTAAAATCTGAAACTTTGAGTTCGATCTCGACGATAAACTGAAATTAGTAAACTTACGGCGATGAATGCAAAAATAATTGTTTCTACAATAGTGAATAGAGCATCAACGCTAGTAACTTTACCAGACATCATTTCACCTGATGTAGTAAAAGCAAGAGTGTCTAATAATGTATGAAAGATAACCGGAAGATAGAAGAGGTTAGTGTATAGGTAAATACCACACATTAGTAATCCCATACCAGAGGCAAAGATGACTTGATCAATCGTATTGGCTAAACTTTGACCAGCAGAGACATTACTTAAATGAATGATCCCAAAACATAGACTGCTTAGGATAGCTGCATAAAATATTTTAAAACGGAAATTTTTAAAAGCAGCCAATAGTACGCTTAGAAAAACGTAACGGAATAAAAGCTCTTCAGCAATTCCTGCCTCTAATCCACTTAAAAGATAACGGATGTTAAAATTAGCACCTTTGAAGTTAAACGTATAAAGTGAACTGACCAAACTTTTACCACCACCAAATGCATTCCACATCGTAAACCAGACACATAATAATAGTAGAAAGATTAACACTTTCCAATTGGTACGACGGTCTAATCGCATGTGGGGGTAAGAATAACCCCACTTCCGCATCATTATCAAAACCATTATTAGAAAAACAAGTGTTCCAAGAAATCTGGAGTCAGTTACGATACTAATAAAAGGATTGAAACCAAGAATAGTTCCATAAGTGACAATGCTAACAGTTCCCATGGCAATTACAGCGAAAGCAAAAGTCGCTAGTAATAACTGTAATATCTTGTTCCTAAATGGAGTGAAGAAAATAACCGTATAAGGAATGTACATTGCCAGTATGGAAACCAGCAATAAACCAATCGAGCTAGGTAAGTTCCAATCATAATAGCGAGTACTGAAACTTATTAAGTAGAAGTATGATTCTGCAATTATGAATGCTTGAAAAAAGAGCTGAAAGACAAAATTAAATCGTTCTGAAAAATTAGTCGGGAGCAATTTAACCTTTAACGCTAAAAGATTTAAAAAAATCGGAATGAATAGATAAAGATTCTGAGTCAAGGCACTGTAGGTGAATATGATAATCGTATTCAGAATAACCTGACCACGGAATAAATATAGATAAAGTTTGTCTTTATTATTTTGTTGAAACCTGTTATTATATCTAAATTCGTAATCGTCCAATATACACCTCCACTTTTATTAGAGTATAGATTAAATTGACTTTTTTAGAAAGCTACTTTAATTTGAAAAAATCCTTGATTTAACTTGAAAATGTGGAGTTCATCGTGTAGTATTATAAGAGTGCTTATTTCGCGGAGAAGTATGTACTTAAATAGATATTATAAATAATATCGACGGTTTAGAAGTGAGAGGTTGCGACACACCCGGCCGCTTTGCCACGGCAGGGCTGGCGGATATTTTCACGGAGCCGGTCATCTTGAAAGAGACAAAAAGGAGGTAACCCCATGGCAAGTCAAAAAATTCGCATTCGCTTAAAGGCTTACGAACATCGTATTCTAGATCAATCAGCTGACAAGATTGTGGAAACTGCAAAAAGAACTGGTGCAACAATTTCAGGACCAATTCCTTTGCCAACAGAGCGTTCACTATATACAGTGTTAGCTTCACCACATAAGCATAAGGATTCTAGAGAGCAATTCGAAATGCGTACACATAAAAGACTTATCGACGTTGTTAACCCAACAAAGAAGACGGTTGATTCACTTATGAAGTTGGATCTACCATCTGGTGTTGACATTGAAATCAAATTATAATTATTAAAAATAAATTATTGGAGGTGCAAACATGGCCAGAAAAGGAATTCTTGGTAAAAAAGTCGGAATGACTCAAATTTTTACTGACAACGGTGAATTAGTTCCCGTTACAGTTGTTGAAGCAACACCTAACGTTGTTATGCAACTTAAAACAGTTGAAAATGATGGTTATGAGGCCGTTCAACTAGGCTTGGGAGATATGCGTGAAGTATTATCAAACAAACCTGCCAAGGGTCATGCAGAAAAGGCAAATACAACTCCTAAACGTTACATTCGCGAATTCCGCGATGTTGAAATGGGAGACTACGAATTAGGTGCAGAAGTTACAGTAGAAGCATTTAATTCTGGTGATGTTGTCGACGTTACAGGAACAACAAAGGGACATGGAATGCAAGGTAATATCAAGAGATTCGGTCAAGCTAGAGGACCTGAAACTCACGGTTCTAGATATCACCGTATTCCTGGTTCAATGGGTGCTATCATTAACCGTGTATTCAAGGGTAAGATGCTTCCAGGACGTATGGGTAACAACCGTGTTACTACACAAAACCTAGAAATCGTCAAAGTTGATACTGAACATAATGCAATTATGATCAAGGGTAATGTACCCGGTGCAAACAAGTCATTAGTTAAAATCCAAACAGCTGTTAAAGCTAATCAAAAATAGGAAGGAGGAAAATGAGTTATGACAAAAATCACAGCTTACAAAGATAACGGTGCTGAAAACGGTAGTGTTGATGTAAAGGATGAAGTTTTTGGTGTTGAACCAAACAACAACGTCGTTACAGATGCAGTTATCATGCAACGTGCATCAATGAGACAAGGTACTCATGATGTTAAGAACCGTTCTGAGGTTCGTGGTGGTGGTAGAAAACCATGGCGTCAAAAAGGTACTGGACGTGCTCGTCAAGGTTCAATTAGATCACCTCAATGGGTAGGTGGTGGTGTCGTATTCGGCCCAACACCAAGATCTTATGCATATCACCTTCCTAAGAAGGTTAGCCGTTTGGCATTGAAGTCTGTTCTTTCACAAAAGGCTGCTGACAGTAACCTAATCGTTATTGACTCAATTTCATACGACAAACCAAGTACAAAAGCTTTCGCACAATTACTAAACAAAGTAGGTGCTGACAATAAAGCTCTTGTAGTTGTTGAAGATGGTAACGACAACGTTGCTTTATCAGCTAGAAACATTGATAAAGTTAAAGTTGTTGCACCAGAAGGTGTTAACGTTCTTGACGTTATTAACGCTAATAAGTTAGTTGTTACACAAGCAGCACTTTCTAAAATTGAGGAGGTGCTTGGATAATGAGCGCAAGAGACGTAATTATTCGCCCTATTATCACTGAAAGCTCAATGGATGCAATGAGCGACAAGAAATATACTTTCGAAGTTGCTTTGGATGCTAACAAGGTTCTTGTTAGACAAGCCGTTGAAGAAATTTTCGGTGTAAAGGTTAAACAAGTAAACATCATGAATGTTTCTGGTAAGAAGAAGCGCCAAGGTCGTTATGTTGGTTTTACTAACAAACGTCGTAAGGCAATTGTTACACTTACTGCTGATTCTGATGAAATTAAGATTTTTGAAGACGAGAAATAAATAAGGAGGTCAAATAATGGCGATTATCAAGTATAAACCAACCACAAACGGTCGTCGTAATATGACAGGTTCTGACTTTTCTGAGATTACTAAAACTACTCCTGAAAAGACACTTCTAGAATCACAAAGCCATACTGCTGGTCGTAACTCATACGGTCATATTACAGTTCGTCACCGTGGTGGTGGACACAAACAAAAATACCGTGTTATTGATTTCAAACGTATCAAAGACGGTGTTAAAGCTACAGTTAAATCTATTGAATACGATCCAAATCGTACAGCTAATATTGCACTAATTCACTATTCAGATGGTGTTAAGTCATATATTTTAGCTCCTAAGGGCCTTGAAGTAGGGCAAATTGTTGAATCTGGTAAAGATGCTGATATCAAACCAGGTAATGCACTTGCACTTGCAGATATTCCTGTTGGTACAGTTATTCACAACGTTGAATTAAAGCCTGGTAAGGGTGGTCAACTAGGCCGTTCTGCTGGTACTTCAGTTCAATTATTAGGTAGAGATGGTAAATATTCACTATTACGTTTACCTTCTGGTGAAGTTCGTATGATTCTTTCAACTTGCCGTGCTACTGTTGGTTCAATTGGTAATGAACAACATGAACTTATTAAGATTGGTAAAGCTGGACGTAAGCGCTGGTTAGGTATGAGACCTACAGTTCGTGGTTCAGTTATGAACCCTAACGATCACCCACATGGTGGTGGTGAAGGTAAAGCTCCTATCGGTCATCCATCACCAATGTCACCATGGGGTAAGAAGACCTTGGGTAAGAAGACTCGTTCATCACATGCCAAATCTGAAAGACTTATCATTCGTCATAGAAAAGGTAAGTAAACTATTCATTAGAATAATATAAGGAGGACATAAGATGAGTCGTAGTTTAAAAAAAGGACCATTCGCTGATGCACACCTTCTAAAGAAGATCGATGCACAAGCAGATTCTGACAAGAAGTCAGTTATCAAGACATGGTCAAGACGTTCAACAATTTTTCCTAGTTTCGTAGGATACACAATCGCAGTTCATGATGGACGTAAGCATGTTCCAGTTTATATTCAAGAAGATATGGTTGGACATAAGTTAGGCGAATTCGTACCTACACGTACTTTCCATGGTCATGGTACTGATGACAAAAAGACAGCACCAGCTAAGAAATAAGAAGGGAGACTTAAATGATGGCAGAACAAGAAATTACATCTGCAACAGCTAGAGTTACTAACGTGCGTATTGCACCTCGTAAGGCTCGCCTTGTTATTGATCTAATCAGAGGCAAAAATGCTGCTGAGGCACTTGCAATTTTGCAATTCACACCAAGAGCAGGCTCTCCAATTATTGCTAAAGCTCTTAAGTCAGCAATTGCAAACGCAGAACATAACTTTGATTTAGATGCACAAAACCTATTCGTCAGTGAAGCTTTCGTTGACGAAGGACCAACTCTAAAACGTTTCCGTCCTAGAGCTAAAGGTTCAGCATCACCAATTAACAAGAGAACAAGTCACATTACAGTTGTAGTAAGTGAAAAAGAATAGTATTGGAGGTAACTTGAGTGGGTCAAAAGATTAATCCAGTCGGATTCCGTGTCGGTGTTATCCGTGACTGGGATGCCAAATGGTATGCAAACAATAAAGACTTTTCAACATTTTTACATGAAGACCTTAGAATTCGTAAGTATATTGAAGACAAACTTTCAAATGCTTCCGTTTCAAGAATCGAAATCGAACGTACTGCAAAGAACGTTACAGTTTCAATTCATACCGCTAAACCTGGTATGGTTATCGGTAAGGGTGGTTCTGAAGTTGAAAAATTACGTAATGAACTAAATAATTTAACTAAGAGAAACATTCACATCAACATCATCGAAATCAAGAAACCTGATTTGGATGCAAAACTTGTTGGTGAAAGTATCGCTCGTCAACTTGAAGCTCGTATTGCTTTCAGACGTGCACAACGTCAAGCAGTTCAACGTTCAAGACGTGCCGGTGCTAAAGGTATCAAGGTACAAATTTCTGGTCGTTTAAACGGTGCCGATATGGCTCGTCGTGAATGGCATACAGAAGGAACTGTTCCTTTGCACACATTGCGTGCTGATATCGATTATGCTTGGGTTGAAGCTAAGACAACTTATGGTAATTTAGGTGTTAAAACTTGGATTTATCGTGGTGAAATTCTTCCAGCTAAGCCACAACATAATGATCAAAAAACTGAAGGGAAAGGAGAATAATCTATGCTAGTACCAAAACGTGTAAAACACCGTCGTGAATTCCGTGGAAAGATGCGCGGAGAAGCTAAAGGTGGTAAAGAAGTTACATTTGGTGAATATGGTTTGAAAGCATTACAATCAAGCTGGATCACTAATAGACAGATCGAAGCAGCTCGTGTTGCTATGACTCGTTACATGAAGCGTGGTGGTAAGGTTTGGATTAAAATCTTCCCTCACAAATCATACACAGCTAAAGGTGTCGGAGTTCGTATGGGTTCTGGTAAAGGTGCACCTGCAGGTTGGGTAGCTCCAGTTAAACGTGAAAAGGTTCTCTTCGAAATCGGTGGAGTATCTGAAGAAGTTGCTCGTGAAGCTCTTAGACTTGCATCAAACAAACTACCCGTTAGAACTAAGTTTGTAAAACGTGAGGAAGTAGGTGGCGCTGATGAAGGCTAGTGAAATCAAAGAGCTTACTGCTGCTCAATTACAAGATAAAGTTAAAGAATACAAAGAAGAACTATTCAACTTGCGTTTCCAACAAGCTACTGGTCAATTGGAAAACACAGCCCGTCTTAAGGCCGTAAGAAAGAACATCGCAAGATTAAGAACAGCTCAAAATCAAAAGAATAACGAAAAATAATAAACAGGAAGGGGATATCAAGTTGAGCGAAACACAAACTCGTAACCATCGTAAAGTATATCAAGGACGCGTCGTTTCAGATAAAATGGATAAGACAATCGTTGTTGTTGTTGAAACTTACAAAACACACCCTGTCTACGGCAAGCGTGTTAGATATTCTAAGAAATATTACGTTCAAGACGATAACAACGAAGCTAAAGTTAACGATATTGTACGTATCATGGAAACTCGACCTTTGTCAAAGACAAAGCGCTTCCGTTTATTAGAAATCGTCGAAAAAGCAGTCAAAATCTAGACCATAACTGATGAGAGGAGGGCCAAAACGTGATTCAACAAGAGAGTCGTTTAAAAGTTGCAGATAATTCTGGAGCCCGTGAAATTCTAACTATTAAAGTTCTTGGTGGTTCAAACCGTAAGACAGCTAATATTGGTGATATTATTGTTGCTACTGTCAAACAAGCAACACCAGGTGGCGTTGTTAAAAAGGGTGACGTTGTTAAAGCTGTTATCGTAAGAACTGTATCAGGTGCTCACCGTACAGATGGTTCTTACATCAGATTTGATGAAAATGCCGCAGTTATTATTAATGCTGATAAAACACCTAGAGGAACACGTATCTTCGGACCCGTTGCTCGTGAACTACGTGATAACGATTTTATGAAGATCGTATCTCTAGCACCAGAAGTGCTATAAAAAGAACAATTAAATTCAGGAGGTGCTGAATAGTGTTTGTAAAAACTGGAGACAATGTCAAAGTTATTGCTGGTGATGCTAAAGGCAAGACAGGTGTAGTTAAAAAGGCTATCCCTTCTGCTAACAAAGTAATCATCGAAGGCGTTAACGTTGTCAAGAAACACTCTAAGCCAAGCAACGCTCAACCCCAAGGTGGAATTGTTGACGTTGAAAGACCTATTAGCGCAACTAACGTTAAAGTTGTAAGTAAAACAACTGATAAAGAAGATAAATAAGAAAGGAGAAAACTAAATGGTTAACGCTTTAAAAGAAAAGTATGTTAATGACATCACACCATCAATGATGAAGAAGTTCAACTACTCATCAATCATGGAAGCACCAAAATTAGACAAGATCGTTCTAAACATGGGTGTTGGTGATGCTATTGCTAACTCAAAGAACCTAGACGAAGCCGTTGAAGAACTTGGCCTAATTGCTGGTCAAAAGCCATTAATCACAAAGGCTAAGAAATCAATCGCTGGTTTCAGACTTCGTGAAGGTATGTCAATCGGTGCTAAGGTTACACTTCGTGGTGACCGTATGTATGACTTCCTTGACAAACTAATCAACATTGCTTTGCCACGTGTTCGTGATTTCCGTGGTGTAAGTACTCGTTCATTTGATGGTCGTGGTAATTACACACTAGGTATTAAAGAACAATTGGTTTTCCCAGAAATTGACTACGATAAGGTTAATAAAATTCGTGGATTGGACATCGTTATTGTTACAACAGCAAATACTGATGAAGAATCACGTGAACTATTAACACAAATCGGTATGCCATTCACAAAATAATTTAGGAGGTAAATTCATTGGCTAAGAAATCTCAAATCGTACGTAATCATAGACCCGCAAAGTTCTCTTCTCAAGCTTATACACGTTGCGAACGCTGTGGTCGTCCACATTCTGTATATCGTAAGTTCAAGCTTTGCCGACTTTGCCTTCGTCAATTGGCTCATGAAGGTCAAATCCCTGGTATGAAAAAAGCTAGCTGGTAAGATTTTAATTAATAAAGGAGGTAAATTAAATGGTCATGACAGATCCTATTGCGGATTACCTAACACGTATTCGTAACGCTAATATGGTTAAACATGAATCTCTAGAAATTCCTGCTTCAAACATCAAGAAGAGCATGACAGAGATTCTTAAAAAAGAAGGATTTATCAAGGATTACGAAGTTGTTGAAGACAACAAGCAAAATGTACTTCGTATTTTCTTAAAGTATGGTAAAGATCAACAACGCGTAATTTCAGGCTTGAAACGTATTTCAAGACCAGGTCTACGTAGTTATGTTGATTCAGATAACGTACCTAAGGTTCTTAACGGTCTAGGTATCGCTATTCTTTCAACTTCAAAAGGTGTTATTACTGACAAAGAAGCTCGCGCACAACACGTGGGTGGAGAAGTAATCGCTTATATCTGGTAATAATCTTAAAAAGTAAGGAGGTGCACTAATTTGAGTCGTATCGGTTATAAAGTAATTGAAATTCCCGCAGGAGTAACAGTTACTCAAAAAGATGAAAACATCACAGTTAAAGGCCCTAAGGGTGAATTAACAAGAGCATTCAATTCAAAAATCAAGTTGACTATTGAAGGTAACGAAGCTAAGTTCACACGTGAAAGCGAAAATGACAAAGCTCTTCATGGAACAATGCGTTCAAACCTTAACAACATGATTATTGGTGTTACAGAAGGCTATGAAAAGAAACTTGAACTAAGAGGTGTTGGTTACCGTGCACAAGTTAAAGGTGACACACTAACACTTACAGTTGGATATTCACATCCAGTTGTTATGGATGCACCAAAAGGTATCAAGTTGGAATCACCTTCTAACACAGAAATCAACGTTTTAGGTATTTCAAAGCAAAAGGTTGGTCAATTTGCTGCTGAAATCCGCGATGTACGTTCTCCAGAACCTTATAAAGGTAAAGGTATTCGTTATGTTGGCGAATATGTACGTCGTAAAGAAGGTAAAACTGGTAAATAGTAAATAAATCTATGAGGTGAAAATTGTGATTACAAAACCAGACAAAAACAAAGCACGTCAAAAGCGTCAAAAACGTATCCGTGCAAAAATCTCTGGTACTGCTGAGCGCCCACGCTTAAACGTATTCCGTTCGAATAAAAACATTTACGCTCAAATTATTGATGACGTAAAGGGTGTAACGCTAGCAAGTGCCTCAACTCTTGATAAAGACATTAAAGACGGTTCAAAAGTTGAACAAGCTGAAGCTGTTGGTGCTTTAGTAGCACAAAGAGCTCAAGAAGCTAAAATTAGCAACGTAATCTTTGATCGTGGTGGTTACTTATATCACGGACGTGTTCAAAGTCTTGCTGAAGCAGCTCGTGAAAATGGACTAAAATTCTAGAAGGAGGAAACCAAATTTATGACATATATCGATCCATCTCAATTAGAATTAGAAGATCGCGTTGTCTCAATCAACCGTGTTACTAAGGTTGTTAAAGGTGGACGCCGTCTACGTTTCGCTGCTATCGTAATCGTTGGTGACAAAAATGGTCACGTAGGTTTCGGTACTGGTAAAGCTCAAGAAGTTCCAGAAGCTATTCGTAAAGCTGTTGAAGATGCTAAAAAGAACCTTATCAACGTTCCTATGGTTGGTTCAACAATTCCTCATGAAGTAATCGGTACTTTCGGTGCTGGTAAGATCATGTTGAAGCCTGCTGAAGAAGGTTCAGGTATTGCTGCTGGTGGTGCTGTTCGTGCCGTTATCGAATTAGCCGGTGTTGGTGATGTTACAAGTAAATCACTTGGTAGAAATACACCAATTAACGTAATTCGTGCAACAATCGAAGGATTAAAACAACTTAAAACTGCTGAAAGCGTTGCTGACATGCGCGGCATCTCAGCCCAAGAATTGCTTAACTAGAAGAAAGGTGCGTAATAATGGCTAAACTTAAAATTACTCTAATTAGAAGTGCAGCTCACCGCCTTCCTGCTCAACGTAAGATTGTTAAGGAACTAGGACTCGCAAGAGTTTCAAGTTCTGTTGTTAAGCCGGATGATCCTGCTATTCGTGGTGCTGTATTAAAAATCGCTCATTTAGTTAGCGTTGAAGAAGTTAAAGATTAATAAAATATTCAAAGATTAGGAGGTGCAATAATGGAACTAAACGAACTTAAGCCAAGTGCAGGCTCAAGACATGCTAGAAAGCGTCTAGGTCGTGGTACTTCAAGTGGTACAGGTAAAACTGCTGGTCGTGGTCAAAAAGGTCAATTGGCTAGATCAGGTGGTAAGACACGTATCGGTTTTGAAGGTGGACAAATGCCTTTATTCCGTCGTATGCCAAAACGTGGTTTCAATAACATCAACCGTAAAGAATATGCTATTGTTAACCTAAGTGATCTAAGTAAGTTTAACGATGGTGCTGAAGTAAATGTTGAAACATTGAAGGCAGCCGGAATCGTTAAAAAAGAATTTAATGGTGTTAAGTTGCTTGCTAACGGTGAGGTTAGCGCTAAGTTAACTGTTAAAGTTGCTAAGGCTTCTGCCGCAGCTACTAAAGCAATCGAAGCCGCTGGTGGCACTGTAGAGGTGATCTAATGCTTGGAACTATCAGAGATGCTCTAAAGGTAAAGGAGATACGTAAAAAGATCCTATTTACCTTGATGTTACTTGTTATATATCGTTTGGGATCACAAATTACAGTGCCCGGTGTTAATGCCGCCGCAATGGATAAAGTCGGTTCTACAGGGTTAGTTCCCCTATTGGATACTGTAACCGGTGGTGGTCTTTCAAACTACTCTATTTTCTCGATGGGTGTTTCACCATTCATTACGGCTCAAATTGTTGTTCAACTTTTACAAATGGACATTGTTCCTAAATTTGTTGAGTGGAGTAAACAAGGTGAAGTTGGCCGTAGAAAGTTAAATCAAGTAACGAGATATTTGACGATTGTTTTAGGTTTTGTTCAGTCAATCGGTATAACAGCCGGTTTTAACACTTTAAGTGGTTTAGGATTAGTTAAATCTCCTAATATAAGAGCTTTCGTTACAATTGGTATCATCTTAACTGGTGGTACGATGCTTCTTACATGGATCGGTGAGCAAATCACTGATAAAGGTCTAGGTAATGGAGTTTCAGTAATTATCTTCGCTGGTATTATTGCTAGATTCCCTAGTGGAATTAAAGAAATTTATCGTGATTATATTACTAATTCCAGTTCAGCAGATCTTGCAAAGAATATTGCATTCCTCGTTGGTCTTGTGATCATCATCTTGATTGTTGTGCAATTTGTTACATATGTTCAACAAGCAAGTAGAAGAATTCCTATTCAATATACAAGACGTGCTGCTGGTAGTGGTAGCGAAAGTTTCCTACCATTGAAGGTTAACGTTGCTGGTGTTATTCCTGTTATCTTCGCTAGTTCATTCATTGTTACGCCTCAAACAATTTTGATGGCGTTCCAAAGTCATAGTGGAGATCAATGGTATCAAGTATTAACAGAAATATTCAGTATGCAGACTACAACAGGTTCTCTTCTCTATACATTGTTGATTGTATTGTTTACATTCTTCTATGCATTTGTTCAAGTAAATCCTGAAAAGCTTGCAGAAAACCTACAAAAACAAGGGGCTTATATCCCTGGTATTTGGCCTGGTAATGAAACAATCAAGTTCATGTCAGGTGTATTAATGAAATTATCAACCGTCGGAGCTATGTTCCTAGGTTTGGTTTCATTACTTCCATTGCTAGCCGCTAACTTATTCAATTTACCTCAATCCATCGGATTAGGTGGTACAAGTTTATTGATTATCGTTGGTGTTGCTTTGGAAATGGATCGTCAATTACGTGGTCTTTTGATGAAACGTGAATACGTTGGATTTATTAGATAATTGGAGATGTTACAGACAATGAATATTGTATTGATGGGATTACCTGGTGCTGGTAAAGGTACTCAAGCTGAAAAGATTGTTGAAGATTTTAAAGTTGTTCATATTTCAACTGGTGACATGTTTAGAGCAGCTATGGCCAATAAGACAGAAATTGGTCTAAAAGCTAAAGGGTTCATCGATAAAGGTGAACTTGTTCCAGATGATGTTACCGAAGGTATCGTTCAAGAACGTTTATCTGAAGATGATGTTCAAAAAGACGGATATATGTTAGATGGATTTCCGAGAACTCTTGAACAGGCTAACGCTTTACAGACAATTGCAAAGAATGTAAACAAACCAATAGATGCTGTCATCTATATTGATGTTAAGCCTGAAACATTAGTTGATCGCTTATCCGGAAGATATATTTGTTCTAATTGTGGAGCAACTTATCATAAAATTTACAATCCTACAAAGGTTGAAGGAACATGTGACGTCTGTGGCGGCCATGACTTCTATCAACGTGAGGACGATAAACCAGAAACTGTAAAGAATAGATTGAAAGTTAATATTGAAATGAATACACCATTAATTGATTTTTATGACAAGTTGAACTTGTTACATAAGATCAATGGTGAACAAGAAATAGATGAAGTTTATAACGAAGTAAAGAAAGTTTTACAAAGTTTGTAAAACTTTTTGCTTTGAATGTTTACATGTACGGAAAATTATTGTATAATTCGCCAGTATATGCAGAATAATTTCATCCCGATGGAGGTTAATATCTTTGGCAAAAGAAGATGTCATTGAAGTAGAAGGTACAATTTCAGAAACATTGCCTAATGCAATGTTTAAGGTAAAGCTTGAAAACGGAGCTACAATTTTAGCTCATGTGTCAGGTAAAATCCGTATGCACTATATCAGAATTTTACCCGGTGACAAGGTTACCGTGGAATTATCCCCTTATGATTTAACCAAGGGAAGAATTACATATAGATATAGATAATAAGTTTTTTAATGGAATGGAGGTTCCACAACATGAAAGTAAGACCATCCGTTAAACCTATGTGCGAACACTGTAAGGTAATTAAGAGACGCGGTCGCGTCATGGTTATTTGCTCTGCAGATCCAAAGCACAAACAAAGACAAGGATAATATTTAATAGGAGGTGTATTGATTAATGGCTCGTATAGCAGGTGTAGATTTACCTCGTGATAAGAGAATCGTTATTGCTCTAACATACATTTTTGGTGTTGGCGAAACAACAGCTCAAAAAGTATTGAAAGATGCTGGCGTATCAGAGGATATTCGTACAAGAGACTTAACTCCTGATCAAGAAGAAAAAATTCGTGCAGAAGTTGACAAGATTCGTGTCGAAGGTGACTTACGTCGTGAAGTAAGTATGAACATCAAGAGACTACAAGAAATTGGTTCATACCGTGGCATGAGACATCGTCGTGGTTTGCCAGTTCGTGGTCAAAACACAAAGAACAATGCAAGAACTCGTAAGGGCAAGAAGACTGCCATTGCAGGTAAGAAGAAGTAATAAGATAAAGATAGGAGGTTAATCATGGCACAAACTAAAGGTCGTAAGCGCCGTACTAAGAAGCATATTGAATCTGGTGTTGCACATATCCACTCCACATTCAACAATACACTAGTTATGATCACTGATGTTAACGGTAATGCCGTTTCATGGTCATCAGCTGGTGCATTAGGATTCAAAGGTAGTCGTAAATCAACACCATTTGCTGCACAAATGGCTGGTGAGGCTGCTGCTAAGGAATCAATGGAACATGGTATGAAAACAGTTGAAGTAGCTGTTAAGGGTCCAGGCTCTGGTCGTGAAGCTGCAATCCGTTCATTACAAGCTACTGGTTTGGAAATTACTGCTATTCGTGATGTTACACCAGTTCCTCACAATGGTTCTCGTCCTCCAAAGCGTCGTCGTGTATAGAATGGTTGTATACCCATATGAACTAAGCTACACACATTTCGTTTTGAAAGGGGAACTAACCGAATGATCGAATTTGAAAAGCCAACCATTACTTCTGTTGAAGAAAGTAAAGACTATGGCAAATATATTATCGAACCGCTTGAAAGAGGTTATGGTACAACTTTAGGTAATTCATTACGTAGAGTTTTATTAGCATCATTACCTGGTACAGCGGTGTCTGATATTCAAATAGATGGTGTTTTGCATGAATTTTCAGCTGTTGATGGCGTAATTGAAGACGTTACACAAATTGTGTTAAACGTGAAGAAATTAAAGCTTAAGTCATATGCTGATGACAGTTTAAAGGCTGAAATCGACGTTGTTGGTCCAGCTACTGTTACAGCAAATGATATCAAGGCTGATGATGACTTGGAAATCCTCGATCCAGAACAATTTATTTGTACTGTTGCTGAGGGTGGACACTTCCACATGCAAATGACAGTTATTAATGGTCGTGGATATACTCCTGCAGAACAAAATAAGACGGACGAAACACCTATCGGTGTTCTTCCAGTTGACTCAATTTTTACACCCGTAGAAAAAGTCAACTATCAAGTTGAAAACACTCGTGTGGGTAAGAGAAACGACTTCGACAAATTAACAATCGATATCTGGACAAATGGTTCAATTGGACCACGCGAAGCTATTAGTTTGTCAGCTAAGATTCTTACAGAACATTTAACAAGTTTTGTAAATCTTACTGAAGAAGCTAAGAGTGCTGACATGATGATCGAAAAAGAGGAAACTCAAAAAGAGAAGAAACTTGAAATGACTATTGAAGAACTTGACTTGTCAGTTCGTTCATATAATTGTTTGAAGCGTGCCGGTATTAATACTGTGCAAGAGCTTACTGAAAAATCCGAAGCAGATATGATGCGTGTCCGTAATCTTGGACGTAAATCACTTGTTGAGGTTAAAGAAAAGCTTGCTGATCTTGGATTATCATTAAAGCAAGAAGACTAATCATATCAAATTCAAACAGGAGGTATAGACATGGGCTACCGTAAATTAGGACGTAACAGTTCTCAAAGAAAAGCAATGTTACGCGATTTAACTACTGATTTAATCATTAATGAACATATTGTTACAACTGAAACTCGCGCTAAAGAAATCAGTCGTACAACAGAAAAAATGATAACCTTAGGTAAACGCGGCGATTTACATGCTCGTCGTCAAGCTGCTGCTTATGTTAGAAACGAAGTTGCTAACATTTCAGAAGAAGATGATGCAGTTGTTGTTCAATCAGCTCTTCAAAAATTATTCAGTGATATTGCACCTCGTTACAAAGAACGTAATGGTGGATACACACGTATTTTGAAGACAACTCCACGTCGTGGAGACGCAGCTCCAATGGTTATTATTGAATTAGTTTAATAATAATTGTTTATTAATCATTAAAAAATCAGTCATTCTGATAAGCTAGTGAGTGTTAAGATGATGGTTGTTAGCAACCAAGTCTATCTCTGAGATCCCTTTAATCGGGGACACTAACTTGTCGAATGATTTTTTTTTGCCCTTTTTTGTTTTCTTGATTATTGAAGTTAGTTATTATATATGTAATACGGTTCAAGGAGATAACTTTGGAAAAAATCATTTCAATTAAAAACTTAAATTATACTTATCCCGATTCTAAGAAACCTGCAATTAATAATTTAACTGTGGATATCTATAAAAACGAGTGGTTATCAATCGTTGGTAAAAACGGTAGTGGTAAGTCAACATTGACTAAACTGATCGATGGTTTAATTGATGCCGACTCTGGTACAATCGAAATTGACGGACAAGAAATTAATGAGAATAATATTTGGGAAGTTAGAACTAAGATTGGAATCGTCTTTCAAAATCCAGATCATCAATTTGTTGGAGCAACGGTTGAAGATGATGTTGCTTTTGGTTTGGAGAATCAAGGTATGCCAAGAGAGCAAATGGTCAAAGAAGTAGATCATGCTTTAGAATTAGTTGGTATGCATGATTTTAAAAAACGTGATCCACAGACACTTTCTGGTGGACAGAAGCAACGAGTGGCTATTGCTGGTGTCTTAGCTACTAAACCTCGAATTATTATTATGGATGAATCTACTAGTATGTTGGACCCCGAAGGACGTAGAACGGTTTTGAATTTAATTCAAAATTTACGTCAGCAACAGGATCTAACAATCATTTCAATTACACATGATATATCGGAGACAGAATTATCACAGAGAATCGTTGTCTTGAGTGATGGACAGATTGTACGAGACGATATACCTAAGAACATTTATAATATAGGAACTAATTTAAGCAAATTTGGCCTTGAGGAACCATTTTCTGATGAATTGATATCAACACTAAGGGATTCATTAGAATTGCCTGAGGGTTATCTAAATGAAGAGGAGCTAATGAAGCAATTATGGAAATTACGTTCGAACATGTAACACATTCTTATGATGCTAATAGTCCCATGGCAAATCTTGGTTTAGACGATGTTTCTTTGAAAATAGATGATAAAAAATTTACCGCTATTGTTGGTCAAACTGGTAGTGGTAAATCTACTCTAGTACGTCATATTAACGCGCTTTTGAAACCTACTTCAGGAAAACTAACTGTTGGTGATCGTGTTATTACATCTGAAACTAATAATAAAAACCTTAAACCATTGCGTAAAAAGGTTGGCATGGTTTTTCAATTTCCGGAGAGTCAGTTATTTGAAGAGACTGTGGAAAAAGATATCATGTTTGGACCAATGAATTTTGGCTTCAGTGAATCTGATGCTAAAGATGCAGCTCATGAAATGATCGAATTAGTTGGTTTAAGTAAAGATTATTTACAGAAATCACCATTTGACTTATCCGGTGGACAAATGCGTCGTGTGGCTATTGCCGGTGTCCTAGCTAGTAATCCTGAAACTATTATTTTAGATGAACCAACAGCAGGTTTAGATCCAGTTGGTCGCCATGAGATTATGGATCTGTTTAAAAATTTACAGTCAAAAGGTAGAACAATCATTTTGATCACGCATAATATGGATGATGTAGCTAATTATGCAGATGAAATGGCTGTTATGAGTCAAGGAAAATTAGTAGCTAGTGGATTGCCAAGCGACGTCTTCAACAATCAAGATTTATTGAAGAATGATTTATTAACTTTGCCTCAGAGTGCCCAGTTTGCACAATCATTGGCGCAAAAATATTTCCAATTTAATAAATTACCTATTACAATTGATGAATTGAGTGCAGAAATAAAACAACAGGTAAATGGTGATTAGATGAATAAATTAATTATGGGACGATATTTACCCGGGGATTCATTGATTTATCAGTTAGATCCGCGTGGTAAATTTTTATTAACATTCTATTTTGTTGGCATTGTCTTTTTAGCCAATAATGTGGCATCATATGTATTTCTCATGGCGTTTGTTTTATTTGCTGTCTATTTATCTAAAATTAATTTTGGCTTCTTTATAAAGGGATTGCGGCCGATATTTTGGCTGATTTTATTCACAGTTTTACTGCAATTGTTCTTTACGCCTAGTTCCCATCCAATTTGGCACTGGGGCTTTTTGACCTTATCCAAAGAGGGTATGGTTATTGCTAGTTATATCTTTGTAAGATTCGTGTTGATCATTTTTATCTCAACACTATTGACCTTAACAACGACACCAATCGAAATTTCCGATTCAATCGAGAGCATTTTGAAACCATTAAAGAAAGTGAACTTTCCAGTTACTCAAGTAGCTTTAATGTTGTCGATTGCCTTAAGATTCGTGCCATTGTTGGTTGATGAAACGACCAAGATCATGGACGCACAGAGAGCTCGTGGAGTAGATTTTGGTGAGGGTGGTTTGATTAAACGGATCAAATCATTTGTACCAATACTGATTCCGCTCTTTGTCAGCAGTTTTTCAATTGCTTATGATTTAGCAATTGCTATGGAATCACGTGGTTACAAAGACGGTGAAGGCCGCAGTAAGTATCGTGTATTAAAATGGAGTAAGCGTGATAATATCACGGTTTTGGTTATGTTGGCTGTAACCATCATATTATTATTTATTCGGAGTTATTAATTTATGACAATAAGATACAAATTAACCATCGCTTATGATGGAACTAAGTTTCATGGCTTTCAAAAACAAAAGCAATTAAGAACGGTTGAAGGTGTACTTGAAAAAGCTATTTCGAGAATTGCTAATGGAGAAGAGATCAAGGTCTTCGCTTCAGGTAGAACTGATGCTGGAGTTCATGCTTTGGCACAGGTAGTACATTTTGATTATCCAAGATTTATCCCAGCTGACAGTATGATGCGTGCTATTAATACGTTGATGCCTTTGGATGTATTGGTCAAAAAATCAGAGATTGTCGATGAAAATTTTCATGCCCGATTTAATGTTAAAAAGAAAACCTATATGTATCGTGTAGATCTAGGGCATTATACCGATCCATTCAAGCGTTTTTATACAGGGCACTATCCTTATCCTTTGGATGTGGATAAAATAAAAATTGCAATCAAAGATTTAATTGGAGAACACGATTTTACTAGCTTTGCAGCTGCTGGTGGCGTGATTGAAAATAAAGTTAGAACTATCTATTCAGCTACAGTTGAGTATAATAAAGAGAACAATGAATTAGTTTTTGAGTTTACAGGTAATGGTTTCTTATATAATATGGTTAGAATTCTTGTGGCAACTCTGTTGGAAATCGGTAACGGTCGCAGAGATGTTCATGACTTTTTACGTTTATATGAAGTAAAGGATCGCCAGGAAGCTAGAGGGACAGCACAAGCTAGTGGTCTATATTTGAAAGAGGTTTTTTATTAAAAAATCTGTGGATAAATATTGACTTAATGTGAGAATCAAAGTATCATTGTAGCTGGTATTGTTTGCCCCACGATAAGCCCCGGAAACTTATTGAGTTGTCAAACAGACGTAGAAACTGGAGGAATTTAAAGTGCGTACAACACCATTAGCAAAAGCAAGTGAAGTTGAACGTAAATGGTATGTAATTGACGGTGAAGATGTTGTCTTAGGTAGACTTTCATCTGTTGTTGCTTCTATTCTTAGAGGTAAAAACAAACCTACTTACACACCTAACGTTGATACAGGTGATAATGTTATTGTCATCAATGCAGATAAAGTTAGATTAACAGGTAGAAAAGCAAAGAATAAGATTTACTATTCTCATTCAGATCACCCAGGTGGGTTGAAGAGCATTAGTGCTGGTCAAAAACAAGCTGAAAAGCCAGACAGATTCATTGAAGATTCTGTTCGTGGTATGCTACCTAAGAACACTCTTGGTCGTCTAGAAATCAAGAAATTGCATGTTTATGCAGGTTCAGAACACAACCACCAAGCACAAAATCCAGAAAAATTGGATATCAACAAACTAATTTAAGGAGGAAAAGAATTTGGCACAAGTATCATACGCCGGAACAGGTCGTCGCAAGGATTCAGTTGCTCGTGTACGCTTAGTTCCTGGAAACGGAAAGATTACTATCAACAAACGTGATGTCAAAGATTACATTCCTTTTGACAATTTGATTGCTGATATGAAACAACCTCTAGATGTAACTGAAACAGCAGAAAGCTATGACGTTATTGCTAACGTTAACGGTGGAGGCTTCTCAGGACAAGCTGGAGCAATTAGACATGGTATTGCTAGAGCCTTACTTGACGTAGATCCTGATTTTAGACCTACACTTAAGTCAGCCGGCTTCTTAACACGTGACCCTCGTATGAAGGAACGTAAGAAACCAGGTCTTAAGAAAGCTCGTAAAGCTTCACAATTCTCAAAACGTTAATATTTATATTTCCAGTTTTGGATCAAAAACATCTCTCATTTCGAGGGATGTTTTTTGTTGTAGAAAATTTATTTACATTTAAATATCTGAAAACGTTTACAAAAATCAACTTCTTTGATATTATTAACTCGTTCGAATGAGTGGAAAACTTAAAACGTAGGAGGATACATTTATGACTGGATTTCCAAAAGGATTTTTGTGGGGCGGTGCTGTGGCTGCTCATCAATTAGAAGGTGGCTGGGATGCCGGCAATAAAGGTGTCAGTATTGCTGATGTGATGACAGCTGGTGACAACGAGACGGCTCGTGAAATTACTGATGGAATTATTCCCGGTAAAAATTATCCTAATCATGAAGCAATTGATTTTTATGGTCACTATAAAGAGGATGTTAAGTTATTCTCCGAATTAGGTTTAAAGTGCTTCAGAACTAGTATCGCTTGGACAAGAATTTTTCCTAATGGCGATGAAGACGAACCTAATGAAGCAGGATTGAAGTTCTATGATGATCTTTTTGATGAATTGCTTAAATATAATATTGAACCAGTAATTACTTTGTCTCATTTTGAAATGCCTTATCACTTAGTTAAAGAATATGGTGGTTGGCGTAGTCGTAAGATGATTGATTTCTTTGTAAAATTTGCTGAAGTGGTCTTCAAACGTTATAAAGATAAAGTTAAATATTGGATGACTTTCAATGAAATCAACAACCAAACTGGTTTAAATGAATGGGGCTTGTTCACTAATTCAGGTATTCTAGTAAAACCAGGCGAAGATGCTGAAAAAGTTATGTACCAAGCTGGACACTATGAATCAGTTGCTAGTGCTATGGCTGTACAAATTGGACATGAAATTAATCCTAATTTTGAAATTGGTTGTATGTTGGCTATGGGACCAACTTATCCAGCTTCACCAGATCCTAAGGATGTTTTGAAAGCTCAACGTGCGATGGAAGCTAACTATTGGTTTGCTGATGTTCAATGTAAAGGTAAGTATCCTAATTGGTTGAAACGTTACTTTGAACGTAAAGATTTCAATTTGGATATTACCTTGGCTGATTTAGATGTTATCAGGGCAGGCGTTGTTGACTATATTGGCTTTTCATATTACGCTTCTCATGTTATTAAAGCTGATAAGAATGAACCTGATGATTACATGACACCAACAAAGAATCATGAAGTTAAAAATCCTGCCTTAGTACGCTCTGATTGGGGTTGGGAAATTGATCCAGTTGGTTTGAGATATGCCTTGAATTGGTTCAGTGACCGTTATGATTTACCATTGTTTATTGTAGAAAATGGACTAGGAGCTTTTGATAAAGTGACTGAGGATGGTAAGATTCATGATGATTACCGTATCGATTATTTGAGAAAGCATATTGAACAAATGCGTTTGGCAGTTGATGTCGATGGTGTTGATTTAATGGGTTATACTCCATGGGGCTTTATTGATTTAGTTTCGGCCGGAACTGGTCAAATGGATAAACGTTACGGTATGATCTATGTAGATAAGAATGATGCCGGCGAAGGAACTTTGGATCGTTCTAAGAAGGATTCTTTTGAATGGTTCCATAAAGTAATTGAAACAAATGGTACAGACCTTTCGTAATGAGGTATGATAATAAATGATTAGAAAACGTATTCCTAACGCTTGATAATGGGATGCGTTTTTGTTTTGGAGGAAATTTTAGAAATGCCGAAAAAAATGGATACAAGCATTTTAGTTAAAAAGATTATTACTGAAATACAATCTGGTGAGTTAGTTGATCAAGATTTGAAACTGCCAGCAGAACCTAATTTGATGTCACGCTATGAAGTAACCCGTTATACTTTGCGTCAAGCTTTAAAACAGTTGAGTGTCATGGGTTATACTTATCAAGTTCATGGAGTAGGGACTTTTGTTCGTCACCAGCAAACCGTGGATTCAGTGGCTCTAGAGCATGAAGGTGGATTGTCGGCCGAGATGGAACGAATTGGTCGTAAATTGACAACTAAGACTGCAAGTGAAAAAATTATTCCCGTATCAGAAGCACTCTTTTTGCCAAAGACACATCACTTCCAGAATGATGATAAATTGATCGAAGTTCGTCGCTTTCGTTTGTTGGATGATAAGCCCTATTTGATGGAACAGTCTTATTATTTGCAGTCAGTGATTGATAGTATTCCAGAAGAAGCTTTGTACGGATCACTGTTTAAGTATTTTGAACAAAGTCGTAAGACTCAAATTGGCTTTATTGATCAGACTATTATGAGTGAGCCTTTACCAGAAGAAGCTAGTGATTTCATGGAGATGTCAGCGGGTTCGCCGAGTTTGTTGATTCAAGATGAATCGTATTTAGCCAATGGCGAGTTGTTGGCTTTTTCAAAACAATATTATAATTATCAACAAGCTAAATTATTTATGATCAAAAAGGTTCATTGATAGGGATGAGATAATAGTATGAAAGTAGCGGTGATTCAGGCCAGTAGTCAAATTAAACGTAATCAGCTTTTGTACGATGCAACTAGATCAGCTGTGGAAAAAACTGATGAAGTAATTAATTTTGGAGTTTATCCACAAGAGGAAACTTTATCCTATGTTCAGGTAGCGTTATTGGTGGGACTGTTAATTAATTCCGGTGCGATTGATTTTGTAATAACTGGTTGTAGTTCCGGAAATGGAATGAATATAGCGTGCAATACGATGCCAAACGTCATCAGCGGCTATTTACCGACTCCTAGCGACGCTTATTTGTTTGGACGAATAAACTATGGCAATTGTGCCTCTTTGCCGTTAGGATTGAATTTTGGCTGGGCTGGAGAGCTGAATCTGAGTTATACACTGGCAAAGCTATTTGATGGTCCAATGAATACCGGTTATCCACAGGGGGAAGCACTTCGAAAACAACGGGATGCAAAGTTACTGCTTGAGATCAAAAGGTCCGAATCTATAAATATGATTGATATAATGGAAAAGTTAGATGAAGAAGTTTTGAAGCCGATTTGGCAGAAACAAGATGTATTAAATTACGTAATAGAGAATGGAAATAATCAAAAATTATGGGATTATTTGATTCGAAAGATTTAAGTGGAGGAAGAATTATGGATTTAGCGGATCTTTCTAGTAAATATAAAGTTAGACGGTTAGTGACTAGTGACACTGAGGAGATTCTCAAATTAAGTTTAAGCAATCCTATATTTTATAAATATTGTCCACCTGTGATTACACGTCCAGTTATTCGTCACGATATGACTGTCGTACCACCACATAAAACGAGGGATGATAAATATTATATTGGATTCTTTGATGGCGACAAATTGATTGCTATGCTAGATTTGATTACAAAGTATCCAGATGAAATAACGGCATGGGTAGGCTTGTTTATGGTTGATAGTCAATATCAAGGTAAGGGCATTGGAACAGAGATCTTTAGTGATATTATGTCAGCTTTAAAGAAATCAGGCTTTAAACAGATCGAATTAGCTTACGCTAAAGGTAATAAGCAGAGTGAACATTTCTGGGAAAAGAACGGTTTCTTTAAGACTGGCAATGAAGCTGAGGAACCTGGATATACAGCTATCGTGATGGGACGACTATTGTAATAGACGTTGTGTATTACACGTGTATATAAATTTTTATTTTAAAAATATAATTGTTAAAATAAAAACAAAAAGAGAGAATTTATTATGGCACAGAATGATGTAAAAGAGGCCACTATAAAAACAGTTATTGACGTTGTGGCTGAGAGAGAAAAGAAACGTCACGATTGGATTGAAGATTATCTTAATCGAAATCTGAATATTTACACTAAAAAGTGATCAATAATAAAAAGGTGTTCATACTCAACTGCAATTTTGCAGGAGAATATGAACACCTTTTTTCTATCTAGTTTTGAAATCGACGTAAAGCGTTACTAGCATTGATAATAGAACGAAGAATCCAATAATGGAAATCATAATAATATGACGCTTCTTGTTCATGATTAGAATAGCAACAAATTCGCGAATCAAGGCGTTGGGTAGAAAATAAAATCTTGTTGGAGCACCAACACCATTAGCAGCTAGACCAGCCATTCTTGCGTAGAGGCCGGCTCTAAAAATGTGATAATTATTACTGAAAAATTTGATATATGCATTGCTACTGCCGTAATCATCTTGAATGATTTTTTTCGAAAATTGCATATTCTGCAAGGTATTCTTCGATTGATCTTCTAAAATGATTTGATCTTTATCCCAGCCGTGTTCAATAGCGTAATTAGCCATTGCCTGGGCCTCGGATAGTTTCTCATCGTTACCTTGCCCACCAGAGAAAACAATCTTTGGCGTTGGTCGACCTTTTTTGATCTGTTTATTAGCAAATTTGATGGCGGCATCGATTCGGTTACCGAGTAAGCGAGAAACAGTATCACCATTGATTAATCCAGCCCCCAAAACAATTAGATAATTAGCTTTATATCGTTTAGGGAAGAATTGATAGAGCAAAACGTTGACCAAGAAATTGTATGAACACAAGATCAAGTAGGCACCAACAACTGGTAAGCCTGAAATTAAAATATTTAACCAGTCAGGTAAGAACTTAGCGTGGGCCGATAAGAAAGCATTGGCAAACCAGAGTACAACTAGAAAAACTCCTAGCAACAAAGTCAACATATTGGATAATGTATGACTTTCACGTTTCCAAACGATAAAAGCATTCCATAATAGTAGAAGCCACATCGAAATCATTGTTACAAAAATTACACCGATAATAAGTAAGAAGAGCGTTCCCATAACGACAACGAATGGTAAATTACCAGTACTGAATATTAAAACTGCCAATTCGGCTAAGAAGCTAAAGAAAAAGATAGAAAAAGTAATTCCGTTGATCAAGCGTCGTGGTTCTCTTAACCAAAGGAGTAAAAAGATTCCTAACATAATTAAAGTAGCTAATCCCCAGTAAACTGAAATCTTTTGCAAAACGTTGACGTACGGAGTCAAGCTATTCATAAAATCACCTCTCTTAGATTTATGAATGATATATATTCCCATACAATCAGATTAATTTTATCATAGCTATAAATTTGTTTTAAAAATAAAGTACTAATAAGTATAAATGAATTAATGACTTATTTATGCTTAAAAAAGCTTAAAAGCACTTATAAAATGTTATACTCTTTTTAGGAGGTAGCGCTGATGTATCAAGCACAGAGAACAGATGCCATGTTAGATTTATTGAACCATCAAGAAATTTTAACTACAGAAATGATGATTGAGCGTTTCAAGGTCTCTAGAGATACCGTGAGACGTGATTTTACAAAATTGGCCGATGAAGGCAAAGTAAAACGGGTTCATGGTGGAATTATGCGTTTGGAGTCGGAAAAAGAAGCTTTTTCTTTTAATGATCGTATTAAAGAATTTACTGAGTCGAAGAAACATATTGCCGGTTTGGCTAGAACATTTATTAAATCTAACCAAACAGATTTTTTCGACGTGTCGACTGTTGTTTTGCAACTGGCACAAATGACCGATGTGGCAATGACAATTTATACGCATTCATTGGATAATTCTATTATGTTGAGTACGAATGAGAAAGTTGATTTACATACTTTAGGTGGCAAGTTCTTCCCCAAAAATCGTTTTTTCTATTCACTTGATGAGGCCATGATTTTAAAAAATATTAGCTTCGATGTCGCTTTTATTGGAGCAGCTGGATTAAAAGATGGTCAAGTTAGTTTCGAAAATCAGGAGGATGCTCAAGTAAAGAGATTACTATTAAGTCATGCTAAACAAAAGATTATTTTAGCTGAAAGCACTAAATTTCAAAAATCAGCGACCTATTCAATTGGAACCTTAGCTGATTTTGATTATTTAATTACTGATAAAAAGCCGGCTAAACAAATTATTTCAACAATTAATGTAAAATACTGAGGTGTAGAAATGACTGATATAAAACTAATTTTGAGTGACATTGATGGAACAATTTTGAATGACGAAAATATTGTGGATGGCGATTTGAAGATGACAATAGCTAAATTAAATCAAAAGAATATTAAATTTGTTTTGGCCTCAGCTCGTTCTCCTAGAGGAATGACCCCTATAGCTGAAGAATTACAAGTTTTGGATAATCCAATTGCCTGTTACAACGGCGCTTTAGTTGTAAAAGATTTGCAAGCCGATAATTATTCAACAATTTTGAGTCATGGCCTAAATATCGATGAAGTTGAAGGAATGTTTCAAATTTTACATGAGAAATTTCCTAAAGTTTCTATCAATTTGTATTCAGGGTCGGATTGGTATGTGGAAAAATTTGATAAATGGGTTAAAATTGAGTCAGATATTACAAATGTAACGCCAATTGTAGATAATCTAGATCAGTTGGTAGCAAAACGTAAGATTCCAATTCACAAATTACTTTTGATCAGTGATCCACAGGAGATAGACCGAGTAATGAATTATCTTCGTGATAATGGGTTTCCCAATAGTTCATTTTATCTATCAAAGGATAATTATTTAGAGATAACTGACAGTAACGTATCTAAAGAAAGGGCTCTCCGCGAGTTAACTAATTATTATCAAATAACTTTGGATAATACCATGACTTTAGGCGATAACTTCAACGATATTCCGATGCTTGATTTAGCCAAAGTTGGAGTAGCAATGGAAAATGCTCCTGTCGCTGTCAAAGCTCATGCTAATGTCGTAACTAAAAGTAATAATGAGAATGGAGTCTCCTATGCGGTTAAAAAATATGCATTAAAGGAGTAGTGAAAATTGTCTAAGGTTACAGTTATCAAAGCAGATATAGCTAATTTACCATTTCGTGTTGGCGGCATAGTCAATGCGGCTAATAGTGCCTTGATTCCCGGTGGTGGAGTTGATGGTGCATTAAATGCTAAAGCAGGATCCAATTTGAAAAAAGATATGTTGGCTTTTAAAGGTACGCCTACAGGAACGGCTGTTTATACGAAAGCCTACAATCTAAATGCTGATTATGTTATTCATGCAGTCGGTCCTAGATACGTTAATGGGCATTCAGGCGAAGAGGCCCTATTAACCAGTGCTTATAAGTCAGTGATGTTATTGACTCAGAAACTTAATTTGTGGACAATTGCCGTTCCATTTTTGAGTACGGGTGTTTATGGCTATCCTTTATATGAAGCAATTTGGATCGCTATCAAAACAATTCAGGAATCTCAAGTCGACACGGAAGCTTTTTTGGTAGCTTTCGATGATCGAACTGAAAAAATAGCAAAGAGTATTTTGGAAGAAAACTAGGTAGAGTGTGAATGGGCATATATTAGTTGGTATTCGATTACGCTCAAACTTAAATTAGAATCCTAATTAGGCCTTAAAGGCTTATTTTTTTTGAATCAGGCACTAAAAAGTACCTATCAGACATTAAAGTGCGTACTAGGCAAAAGGGACATTTCATTCTATATTAATAATACAAATTAAACGAATTTAACGGAGGAACATTATGGATCTTCATTTAACAAATAAAAAAGCCTTGATTACTGGCTCTACTAAAGGAATCGGTAAAGCAATTGCCATGGAAATGGCTAAAGAGGGGACTAATGTCATCATCAATGGTAGAAAACAGCCTGAAGTTGATAAGGTTGTAGCGGAAGTTAAGAGTAATTTTCCTAAAACAGAACCACAAGGAATAGCGGCAGATTTAGCTAATGAGTCTGATCGTGAGAAACTATTTCAAGAAATACCTATGGTTGATATTTTGGTCAATAATATGGGAATCTTTCAACCAATGGATTACTTTGATATTGACGATGCTACTTGGGAAAAGTTTTATAGAGTAAATGTTTTAGCTGGAAATGCCTTAGCTAAATTCTATTTGCCTAAAATGTTGGAACAAGATTTTGGCAGAATTATCTTCATTGCTAGTGAAGAAGCGGTTATGCCATCAGGTGAAATGCCTCAATACAGTATGACTAAGTCGATGAATCTGTCTTTGGCAAAGAGCTTGTCAATGTTGACAGTTGATACGCATGTAACGGTAAATACAATTATGCCTGGTTCAACTCTGACTGAAGGGGTTCAGAAGATGTTGGATGAAATGTATAAGGACAGCGATTTGCCTAAAGACAAGTGGGAGAAAGATTTCATGAAGAATCATCGTTCTCGCTCACAAATTCAACGCTTGATTAGACCGGAAGAAATTGGTCGTTTTGCAGCATTTGTTGCTAGTCCAGATGCTTCATCATTTTCAGGAGAAGCATTGCGTGTTGATGGTGGGTTAGTTCCAACCATTTTCTAAACTTAATGCTATGATGGAAGTCATTAGGAGGAGAGAATATGATTTGGTTATGGACTCATTTAATAACATGGATCGTTATGGCGGTTATGATCCTATTGGCTTTATTCACTAATACACACACTAAAGTTTATGAAATGATTACAAGAGTTGGTTATTTGGTTATCATCGCAACGGGAATAAAGTTAGCAATTAGAGCTTGGTCAGTAGAACCAACTCTGCTGATTGTTAAAATCATTGTAGCTTTGATTTTTATCGCTTTAGTAGAAATAGCTTTTGCCAGAAAAGCTCAAAAGAGTTTAAATCGTCCATTGATTTGGGCAGTGTTAGTTTTCTGTATTGTGGTGGCCCTTTTAGGATTTGCTTTAGCAGGATGGTATCCATTCTTATAAAAAAACGACCCGAGGGGTCGTTTTTTAGTTAACCATTTGTTCATTAACATATTGAGCGTAGAGTTTATGATCTTTCATTAATTCTTGGTGATTACCATGACCAGTTACAGTACCTTTTTCGATAAAGTAAATTTGATCTGCATCAACGATTGTTGAAAGTCGATGTGCTATTACTAGAGTAGTACGGCCAATCATTAATTGATCTAAGGCACGTTGAACTTTTTCTTCAGATTCTGAATCCAGACTGGCAGTAGCTTCATCTAGCATTAGAATCTTGGGATCACGTAGGAAGGCTCTGGCGATGGCGATACGTTGTTTTTGACCACCGGATAGTTTGACACCACGTTCACCAATTTGAGTTTCTAATTGTTCTGGAAAATTCTTTACGAACTCGTCAGCATAAGCTAATTGCAGTCCATGCCAAAGTTCCTTGTCAGTCAATTGACGGTCTAATCCATATTGAAGGTTATCACGAATACTACCGGCAAAAACAGCACTATCTTGAGATACATAACCAATTTGGGAACGCCAATTAGCTAAACTGATATCGTTGATTGTCTGTTGATCTACTCTGATCGTACCAGAATCAGGCTGGTAGAATCTTTCTAGTAGGGCAAAGATAGTTGATTTACCACCACCAGAAGGTCCAGCAAAAGCTATAACCGTATTAGGTTTTGCCTCGAATGAAACGTCATGCAAAATGGGATGATCTTTGTCATAACTGAAATTCAAGTGATCAGCTGTAATTGTTTTTCCTTCAACATCGATATCTTGACCGGTAGTCGTCTCAGGTTCAGTACTTAGGATTTCCTGAATTCTTTCAGTTGAACCCATAGCTTTTTGAACTTGAGAGAAGAAGGTAGCAAAACTAGCTACGGGAGTAATGATATTGAATAAATATAGTAGGAAAGCAACTAGTGAACCACTTGTTAGAGTTCCTTGTTGAATTCTGACAGCACCATAACCAAGGATACCGACGAAGATTCCTAACATAACAGTTGTCATGATTGGCTGCAAGACAGCCTCAACTTTAGCATCCTTGATACCAACTTTGAAGATACGGTCAATCAAAGTTCCGCCGGTCACTTTTTCAAATGTTTCACCATTACTTGACTTGATCAAACGGACTTCAGAAAGCTTTTCACTGGCATCGGCATTGAAATCAGCTGTTGCGGCTTGAAGTTTACGGCCTAAACGAGACATTATCTTTCCAATAGGGAGCAGGATTAGAACAATAATTGGAACAACACCAAACATTAGAGAAGCCATTTTCCAATCCATAAAGAAGAGGATGACCATTGAACCAACTAATTGAATTGCTCCGGTTATGAAATTAGGGAATTGAGCGGTAATTAAATCTTTGATAACACTAGTATCGTTAACCAGGCGAGAACTGCTTTCACCTGATTTATGATCATCAAAATAATCAACTGGTAGTTTTAACAGGTGAGCCCAGAGTTTCTCACGTAGAGTTTTAACCGAACTTTCACCAACGTATCTTAAAATGTAGCCACCGATTGTTCCAAAGCCTAATTGGATTACGAAGGCTAGGATTAAAACGACTAACATTTTACTGTCTATTTTTGATAGGCCACTGGTATCAACTAAATTTTTTGTTAACTGAGGGACTATCAAACTGGCACCACTGGTAACTAAACTTAAAAGCATTCCTAATAGGAAAAGAGCTTTTTTCGGATTGACGCTGTTGATCAGCTGTAGAAAGTCTTTGAACTTGAAGGTGCCAGTTCTTTTAGGTAGATCACGTCTCATCATTGTTCCATTACGCATTTTTATATCCTCACTAAATTAAAATTCATTTCCACGCCAGAAGTTATTATGAAAATCTGGTCTATGACCGTGGTTATCATGATCACGTTGGTCATGTCTAGGGTCGAATCCAGGCATCCAGCGTCTGTCGAATGGCATGTTACGCATATCTTTTCTCATCTCATCACGCATACGATCAAGTTCTTCAGGATCCATGTTTTGATGCATTTCCATCATTTGATCACGCATGTTTAACATAGCCTTGAAGCGATCAGTTGGATCAACGAATTTTTCGGAGTTCTTTTTGAAATCATCGTCCCAACCATCAGAAATTTTTTGAAGGTAGATACTAAATTGTTGTTTTTCGTCATCAGTTAGACCGGCTAAGAAAGTTTCACTATAGCTTTCGTTTTTTAAAGATGCATTTTCTTCAGCTTTTTGACGTCCCTCATCAGTTAGATAGACATGTTTGCTACGTTTATCCTCAGGATCTTCTTGACGCTTGATGAGACCTTTAGTTTCCATTTTCTTCATCAATTCAGCTAGAGAACTAGGTCTAAGGTCTAGGACATTGGCTAAATAGTTTTGGGTCAAACCATCTTCTAATTTCAAAACGGCTAAGACGCGTTGTTGACCAGTTAGTTTTTGTTTCTTTTGCCCCATGAAGTAGTTGCCTGCTTCACCGATAAAACGTAATTGTTTCATTAAATCATCTGTAAGTTTACTCATATTTTGTATTCCTCATTTCATTTTTAAAATTAATTCGGTACCGAACTTTATTACGAGAATGAATTATAGTTCGGTACCAAATTAATGTCAACGATTTATTTCTAAAAATTATGTTGAAACAAAATAGTTGACTTTAATAATTAAAATCTCTAGAATACAAACAGTAAAAATTATCATTTATATATGTGAGGGAAATATGCGCCAGAATATTATATTGGAGTGTAGTAGGACTAACGAACGACTCTATCTAACAAGCAAGAATAAACAAAATAACCCAGAACGTTTAGAACTAAGAAAATATTCACCAAAATCAAAACAAAGAGAAATTTTTAAAGAGGTAAAATAATGGCTAAAAAATCAAAGATTGAAAAGAATAAGAGACAAGCAGAATTGGTGGCAAGATACGCTGAGATCCGCAAGCAATTAAAAGCTCAAGGTAATTACATAGCTTTATCTAAGTTACCTAGAGATTCAAGTCCTGTTAGAATTAAGAATCGTGATTCATTAGACGGACGTCCACATGCATACATGCGTAAGTTTGGTATGTCACGTTTAAACTTTCGTAAGTTAGCACATGAGGGTAAAATCCCTGGTGTTCAAAAAGCTAGCTGGTAAGGAGAAATTATGGAACAAGTAAAAACTGCCACAGCATACAGACAATTGAAGAGTCCTAACATCAAGACACGTAAACGTGCTTTGCGTGCGATTAAGGATAGTAAGAAGAGATAAAAATAAGCAGCGACTATTTAGGATAAACATCCTGAACAGTCGCTGTTTTGATTTTTCAAGTTATTTTCTAATCGGATTTATTTTTATCTAAAGGCAACTTCGTTATAATTGGTGTATTAAATTATTTGGAGGAATTTGATGGCAGACTATAGAATTGAAGAAGACACTTTGGGTGCAGTAAAGATACCTCAAGAGGCTCTCTGGGGACCACAAACAGAGCGTAGTCGTAATAACTTTTCCACAGGTGCAAAGATGCCTTTAGAAATCATTAAGGCTCTCTTACAGATTAAGAAAGCTGCCGCAATTGCCAATAATGAAGCTCATGCAATCAGTTCAGAAAAAGCTGATTTGATTGTAAAGAGTATCGATCAATTATTGAGTTTAAGGGATGAAGAACTGCAAAAGGATTTTCCCTTGGTGGTATACCAAACAGGTTCTGGTACACAAACTAATATGAATGTGAATGAAGTAGTTTCACATGTTGCTCAAAAGATTGATGATAAATTAGAAATTTTACCAAATGATGATGTCAATCACGGTCAAAGCTCCAATGATATTTTTCCTACTGCAATGAACATCACAGCGGCTTTGGCTGTGGATAAACTAGAAGAATCAACACAACATTTAATTGATGAATTAAAACAGAAACAAGAAAAGTATTGGAAAGTAGTTAAGATTGGTCGTACACATTTACAAGATGCTACTCCGTTAACTTTTGGACAGGAAGTTAGTGGTTGGGTCAGCATGTTAGAACATGACCTCTCATACTTGAAGAATCTCAATCAAACACTTAGCGAGTTAGCAATGGGGGGGACTGCCGTTGGAACGGGATTAAATGCTGCTCCAGGATTCGCTGATAAAATTGCTGAACAGATGGGCCAAGTTTATGATCATCCATTTACAGCTGATACTAATAAATTCTATGGTTTAGCTGCACATTCTGGTTTGAATGTTGTGCATGGTGCTATCAAGACTTTAGCTAGTGACTTAATGAAGATAGCCAATGATGTTCGCTTTTTAGCAAGTGGCCCTAGATCTGGTTATGGTGAGTTGAATATTCCTGCCAATGAGCCAGGATCATCAATTATGCCGGGAAAAGTTAATCCTACTCAAGCTGAAGCAATCACTATGGCTGCTGTGCGTGTGATGGGAAATGATGTTGTTGTCACAATGGCATCTAGTCAAGGTAACTTTGAAATGAATGTCTACAAGCCAGTTTTGATCAGTACCTTCTTAGAGTCCGCTGAATTGCTGACAGGAACAATGTATGGTTTTGCCGATAAAATGGTTGCTGGTTTGACTATTAATAAAGAACGTATGACTGAATTGGTTGATCGCTCACTCATGACAGTTACAGCTTTATCTCCACATATTGGTTATCATCAAAGTGCAGAAATTGCTCAAAAAGCTCAGGCTGATGGTACAACTTTGAAAGAAGCTGCTATTAAATCAGGCCTAGTAACAGAAGAACAATTTGATAAATGGGTTGTACCGATTGATATGACTAACGTTGAGGAGAAATAACATGGCAGAAAAATTTATTTTTACACCTACTAAAATCGACCAATTAAAGGACAATTATGATGTAATAATTATTGGCTCTGGTGGTGCTGGTCTGACAAGTGCTATCCAAGCTTATGAATTGGGACTTTCTCCGGTTATCTTAGAAAAGATGGATAAGCTTGGTGGTAACACGACTCGTGCTTCTTCAGGGATGAATGCCGCTGAAACATTTGTCCAGTTGAATCATAAAATTGTGGATAGTTTTCAAGATTTCTACGATGAAACTTTTGTCGGTGGAGGAAAACAAAATAATCCTGAACTGTTAAAATTTTTCACTGAGCATGGGGCTCTAGCGATTGATTGGTTGGCACAGCACGGAATTGAACTGGATGATTTAACAATTACTGGTGGAATGAAAACGATGCGTACACACCGTCCTAGTTCATTGGCACCAATTGGTGGTTACTTAGTAACAGAATTGTTGAAGTTAGTGGATAAATATCAAATTCCTTTGTTCGATAATATTAAAGTTGATCAACTACTGATGAAAGATGATCAGATTGTTGGTGTGAAAGCATTGGCAAATCAAGAAGTTGAAATTCATGCAAAAGCTGTTGTTTTAGCTACTGGTGGATTCGGCGCGGGAAAGGATCTTTTAGCTAAGTATCGTAAAGATTTGACTAGTTTAAAGACAACTAATCAACCTGGTGCTACTGGTGACGGAATCAAATTGGCTCAAAATGTTGGAGCAAAATTGGTTGATATGGACCAAGTTCAAGTACATCCAACGGTTCAACAAGATACACCACATGCCTTTTTAATCGGTGAAGCTGTCCGTGGTGAGGGAGCAATTTTGGTTAACAATCAAGGACAACGTTTTGTTAACGAATTGGATACACGTAAGAATGTTACCCAAGCAATTGATGATTTAGGTGGAACTGGAGCCTATTTGATCTTGGATACAAGCATTCGCCAACGAGTTAAAGCCATTGAGTTTTATGATCATGTCGGCTTAGTAGAAAGTGGAAAAGATTTAACTGAATTGGCAGAGAAGACGAATTTAAATCCGGAGAATTTGCAAGCAACAGTAGAAAAATGGAATAAAGCCGTTGAAGCTAATAAAGATAGTGAATTCAATCGTAGTACAGGAATGGAAAGAACCATTTCTCAAGGACCATTCTTTGCAATCCATATTGCACCTGCCGTTCATTACACAATGGGTGGTGTAGCGATTAATCACAATACCCAAGTTTTGAATACTGATAATCATGTTATCAAGGGATTGTTTGCAGCAGGAGAAGTAGTCGGTGGATTACATGGAAATAACCGAATTGGTGGCAATTCCATTGCAGAGACTGTAATCTTTGGACGTCAAGCAGGACAACAAGTTTTTAAATATTTGAAATAGAGAATAGTCATAACTTTTTTAACTAAAGAAGTGCACACATATCAGCCGTATAGAGTATATCGGTTAATATGTGTGCACTTTTCCTGTTTAAGGATGAAATAATATGTGTTAAATATGCTTTCATCTAATTTCAGGAAGAATCAAAATCTAAGTAAACATTTTTTGTTACATTTTTTTTGATTTGGTGATGTAGTAGAATGGATGTTAACAAATTTAATAAAATTATTTTTAATATTTAACAAATGGGGGATTAAATGAATTTTATAGGGCCGTTATGTCTAATTCTAATTACAACTACAATAGCCGGCCATTTTGCCAATCGTATTGGTATACCTGCCGTTATTGGTGAATTACTGGTGGGAATCGTATTAGGACCAGCAATACTTGACTGGATCAAACTGGATGGATTAGTTAGTGCTTTTTCTGACATCGGAGTTGTTATTCTGATGTTTTTAGGTGGACTAGAAAGTGATTTGAAACTATTGCGAAAATACTTACGTCCAGCTGTTATCGTAGCTATTTCTGGAGTTATTTTGCCAGTTCTAGTTATGGGTGGAGTAACTTATTTATTTGGCTTTACTTTCTTAGAAGCTTTATTCATCGGGGTTGTCTTTTCGGCTACTTCTGTTTCTATTTCAGTGGCAGTACTGAAGCAGTATAAAGCTTTGTCGACTCGTGAAGGGGCTACTATTTTAGGTGCTGCGGTAGCGGATGATATTATCGGTGTTTTATTATTATCATTGATGATCAGTTTGTTGGCTAGTCAAGGAATTCACGCTGGTGGACATCAGCCGGGAATTTTGATTATTCTTTTGGAACAGTTGGCCTTTTTCTGTGGAACCTTTTTACTGGTAAAATGGATTGCACCATATTTGATGCATTTAGGTGAACGTCTAATTGTGCCATCAAGCGTTACAATCATGTCGATGATTATTTGTTTGAGTATGGCTTGGCTAGCTAATATAGTTGGTTTGAGTGGTGCTATTGGTGCTTTCTTTGCCGGAATCGCCGTGGCTAATACGCCATATAAGAGTGTTCTGGCCGATCATGTTGAGCCCTTAGGAAATTCAATATTTATACCTGTTTTCTTTGTAAGTGTTGGGTTAAATATGACTTTAAATCATTTTTTGAGAAATTTGATTTTGGTCATCGTATTAGTTATTTTAGCTGCTTTAACTAAGTGGATTGGTTGTGGGTTAGGTGCTAAACTTAGTGGCTTTGATAATTTAAGTAGTTCAGTTATTGGAACAGGTATGATAGCTCGTGGTGAGATGGGTTTAATTACCGCACAAATTGGTCACCAAGCCGGTCTATTGAATAATACTGATTATTCAGCCATTATCTTGGTTATTATTTTAGTAACTTTGATTTCACCATTATTATTAAAACAAACTTTAAAAAAATCATTGGCTCAAGATTAATTGTGGGTATCAGTCATTTGCGACTGATACCTATTTTTTTATACAAATAAATAAAATGGTTGATTTTTATTTATTTAGGATGTACTGTATTAGTGTAGTAGGACAGTACGGAGGAAAAGTAATGGAATATATTGATAACATTCCGATATATTTGCAGATCAAGGAAATTTTATATCATAAGATTATTGCACATGAATATGAACCGGGTTCGCAATTGCCGTCGGTACGCCAGTTAGCAGTTCAATTTACGGCTAACTCTAATACCGTTCAAAAAGCTTTAAAGGAAATGACCGAAGAGCATATTATTGCGGCCCAACGTGGTAAAGGTAATTTCATAACGAGCGACGAGACAATTATTGGGGAATTGAGGGATCGTATTGTGAAGAGTACATTAGATGAAACATATGATAAATTACACGCTTTAAAAATGAGTAATGACGAAATAATTGATAGTTTTATCAACTATGTTAAACAGAGGGATGATGACCATGAGTAAAATTCTGGAAATTGATAATCTTAGTTATCGAAAAAATAGTAAGACAATTTTAAATCATATTAATTTGAGCTTAGATAGTGGAAAAATTATTGGGTTGTTAGGTGAGAATGGATCTGGTAAAACCACTTTGATGCGTTTGATTGCGGGGGTTAATGCTAGTAGTGAAAAGAATATTACCGTTAATGGTATGACACAGAAATCTAAAATTAAATCTCAAGTTAGTTTGAGTGATTATTTAGACGGCTTTGCCAAAAGTTCAAGGATTGATGATATCGTTAGATTCTATCGTAATGCTTATAATGACTTTTCTGATGAAAAATATAAAGAAATCTCTGAATATTTGAATTTAGATGGAACTAAGCGTTTAGCATCATTATCAACAGGTACCCGTGGAAAATTAGTAATAGCTTTGGCCTTATCGAGAGAAGTTAAATTATATCTTTTGGATGAGCCCTTAAATGGTATCGATAGTATGTCACGTAAGAAAATCATCAGTAGTATTATTCGTTGGAAGACTGAAGATTCAACAATTATTATCAGCGACCACTATGTGACCGAAATCGCTAGTTTGTTGGATGATATTGTGATCATCAAGGATCAGACAGTTTACGAAGTCGATTCTGTAGAAAATATTCAAATGAAATATCATTTAGGAATCGAAGAATATTACGAAAAGGTTTATGAAGGGGGATTAGCCCGATGAGTGATTTTTTTGGAGTAAGTAAAAACCTAATGTGGAATAAATTCAAATTGATGAATTGGATTTTAGTAATTGACGCAATAGCTATTGTAGTTATTTTTTTCATCAATCTTTTTAAAATGGGATATAGTAGTTTTGAATTTATTCCAGTACTATTTGTTTCAAGCATAATGATCGTTAATTTTGTTAGTGTTGTCATGTTGGCACGTGTTAATGAACGTGTCCTGACAAGTAGTAATTATCGTTTGATTCCTATTTCTGATACTAAATTATATTTAAGCAATATCTTAACGACATTTTTGGCAATGGTTTATCTATGGATTGTGGAAACTGTTATAAATGGTTTAGTAGATTTAATCGCTATAATAATTAAATACTCTAAATATAAGCAGTTAAATGGCAATATTAGTTCTCAAGATATTATGTCGGCAATTCAACTTTTACTATTTATGGCTTTAGCCACTATCGTGGTTTGGTCTGGTATTACTTTGATTCATTTTATTGTTAATTTGGTCAGTGGTTTTTTACCATTTGGTCGACAAAAATTTGTTTTGTTCTTAGTTTATTTAGTTGTTATTGGCTTATCGTTATGGGCCTTTAATTATATTATGATTAATATTTTCACAGCCTTTTATCAAAATGGTTTCCAAATTGATACCGTTAGACAGTTGAACTCAACTCTGTGGATTGGTTCAGGTATTGCTTGCATTTGGATAGCACTCTTTAGTGTTATTAATATTTATTTGATGAAACGTTGGATTGAAACAGTTCGTTAAGAAAAAAAGATCATCCGAAAGGATGGTCTTTTTTTGCATATTAGTGATTTTGAGTTGTGTAAGTTGTTGATTCTTTTAGGAATTCAGTATCGTCGGGATCAGCTCCAACACGCTTGTCACTATCCAATTGAGCAATCTGTTTCATTTCTTCAGGACTTAAATTGAAATGATAGTCGAATAACTGGATGTTTTCCTTAATACGATTCTCGTGAGTTGATTTAGGGATGATAATTTCACCACGTTGAATGTGCCAACGTAAGACTACTTGTGCTGGTGACTTTTGATGATTTTCGGCAATTTGTTTAATAACTGGATCGTCGATAACCTTGTTGACACCACCGCCAAGTGGACTCCATGATTCATGGGCAATGTGATGTTTCTTTAAGTATTCGTGAAGATCATTTTCTTGGAAATAAGGATGAGTTTCAATTTGGTCAACCATTGGAGCAATCGTGGCTGTTTTCATCAATTCTTCAATGTGATGTGCCTTAAAATTGGAAACACCGATAGCTTTAATTTTACCTTGCTTGTATAGATCTTCCATGGCACGCCAGTTTTCTTCAAAACCAGGTGCTGGCCAGTGAATTAAGTATAAATCTAGGTAATCCATATCTAATTTTTTCAAAGATTTATTGAATTGTGCGATAGTTTCATCGTATCCACGAACATCGTTCCAAACCTTAGTAGTTACAAAAAGATATTTACGATCAATTCCGGTTGCTTTAATTGCTTTGCCGACTGCTTCTTCGTTGTCATAGAAACTTGCGGTATCAATGTGTCTGTAGCCATTTTCAATAGCCCATTTAACGCTATTAAGGACTTCATCGTCGTTCATTTGGAAAACACCTAGACCGACTTGAGGAATTGTAACACCGTTTGCTAATTCAATATAAGGAATATTTGTTGCCATAAAATTACCTCCCATTTTTCAAATCCATTATAGCGCTGACTTGCTAATGGCGGAAGTTCTTCATTTGTATATAAATTGTTTAAAATATGTAAAGCTTATAAAAATATATTTTACAGAAAGTTAATCGTTAATTTACATAGCTTTGTTAATCTAAGACTGTTCGACAAAATGAAATAGAAAGTTGGGAGTTAGTTATGAAAAAAGGGCGATTATTAACCGCTTTTCTAGGGGTATTTTTATTATTAACCGGTGTTTTAGCTGGTTGTTCTTCAAAGAGTTCAGCTTCACCAAAGGCTGGTAGCAACAGTAGTAAGGAAATCACAATGGTTTTCTATCCAAACGAATCAGCCAAAAACTTCAGTGCTTCAAGAAAGGCATTGAAGGAAGAATTACATAAAGCAACTGGTAAGAAAATCAATATTCAAACGACTACAGATTACAATATTGCCATTGAAGCCATTGCTTCAGGTAAAGCTCAACTAGCATTCATGGGTGCCGATGGTTATATCCAAGCACATGCCAAGAATGAAAAAGTTGTTCCATTGCTTCTACAATCAGGTCCTGATGGTACAACAAAGGGTGCCAGTTACCGTTCATATTTGATGGTTCAAAAAGATAAAGCAGACCAATACAAGAAAGACGGCAAGTACAGCATTGATAACATTAAAGGTAAGAAAGCATCATTTGTTTCAACAAGTTCAACTTCAGGTTTTGCCGTACCAACAGATGAAATTCAAAAGCACTTTAAATTAAAGAATAAGGATCAATTATCAGAAGGTGGCAAGTTCTTTGATAAAGTTCTTTACGGTAGTACTCACCCAGGTTCAGCTATTAACTTGCTAAAAGGTGACGCTGACGTTGCTGCATTTGATGATGGAGATCTTACACCATTCTTGAAAGTTACATCAGGTAGTTATGACAAAGTTGGTTCAACATTCACTGTTAGAAGTGATGCTGATGCACCATTTGCAGAATTCAAGGGTAAGGAATTAGTTAACCTTTCAGTATTGCCAGTTCAAAATGGACCTTTTGTTGTAAACTCAAAGGCTCTAAGTAAAGATGATATGGATGCAATTGAAAAACACTTTACATCAAAAGATATTACAAATAATAAAGACCTATTCTCTGACGGAAAAGGTAAAACACCAACTCTATGGCAAAAGAAAACAGACAAAACTGTTCTTCTAAAAGTTGATGACGAATGGTACAAACCTACTCATGAACTAGTTGGTAAATAAAGAGGCGGCCTATGTTAGAAGTTAAGAATTTAGACAAAAGTTACCAAAAAGATCATCCAGCTCTAACAAACATATCTTTCAGTGTTAAACCAGGGACATTTGTAGCTATTATTGGACCATCTGGTGCAGGTAAAACTACAATTTTGAGAAGTTTGAATCAATTGATCAAAGATGACAATGGAGAGATTCTTCTTGATGGTAGTGATATTCGCTCAGCTAATAAAGCTCAATTAAGAAAATATCGTCGTCAGATTGGAATGGTTTTTCAAAATTACAATTTGGTTGAACGATTGACCGTTATTGAAAATGTTTTACATGGTCGTTTAGGCTATAAATCAACTTTGGCTGGTGTTTTCGGTCGTTATACTCAAGCCGAAAAAGAAGAGGCTATGTCTTTATTAAAGAAAGTTGGTTTGGAAGATTTTGCATTACAAAGATGTTCTGAGTTGAGTGGTGGTCAAAAACAACGAGTTGGAATTGCTCGTTCTTTGATTCAACACCCTAAGGTTATCTTGTGTGATGAACCGATTGCCTCGCTTGATCCAGCATCTGCGCAAACGGTAATGCAATTACTTAAAGATTTAACTGAAGAATACAATTTGATTTGTGTTGCCAATTTACATCAAATAAATATGGCAAAAAAATATGCTGACCAAATTATTGGTATTCGTAAAGGACAATTAGTCTTTGACGAGGCCGCTGATTTGTTATCAGAAGATATTTTGAGGACGCTCTATGATCAAGACATTACAAAGGAGCTTGAATAATGCAATCTTCTGCAAAATATTTAACACGCAAAGGTTGGTATCAAACCGCGATAATCGCAATTATTGGCGGTACCTATATATTAGGTAGTTGGATTCTAAACTTTGATAATTTAAGCGTACTAGTGGCAGTTCCCAGAGCCTTTGGGTGGTTAGGTGTAAACTTCCAGCCTACAGCTAAGTCAGTAGAGTATCTACCTAAGATTTGGCAAAAATTGATGCAAACGGTGTTGTTGGCCATTTCTTCAACAGTAGTGGCTGCTATTATATCCATCTTTGTAGCTCTAATTGGTTCTAAAGTCACTGGTATAAATGGCTTTGTTCAATTGATTGTGCGTGGAATAGCTTCTTTTTTTAGAAATATTCCATTAGTTGCATGGTCAATGATTTTACTATTTTCATTTAAACAAAGTGATTTTACTGGATTCTTAGCTTTGCTGTTAATGTCCATTGGATTTTTAATCCGTGCTTTTATGGAGATTATTGAAGATGAGGCAAGTGAGACAATGCTAGCTTTGAAAGCTACTGGAGCAAGTTACTTTCAAGTTATTTTTCAAGCGGTTTTGCCACAGATTTTGCCAAGTGTTCTAAGTTGGATTCTTTATATGATAGAAAATAATGTTCGTGATGCTACGTTAGTTGGAATTTTGACAGGTACAGGGATTGGATTTATTTTCGATTTATATTACAAGAGCTTTAGATTTGATGCTGCTGGAATGACTGTCTTGTCCATTATTATTGTGGTAATTGGATTGGAATTAATTTCAAATCAAATTAGAAAGGTGATCTTATGATAGATAGCGAAGATAGGTTTATTAAAAAACCTCAGTTACCAAGTTCACCCAACATTAAACTACATGAGACCAGTTTGTCCCGAGTAATGATTTTGTTAGTATTCGTCTCATTATTATTGATCACAGGTTTTACACTGACACATTTGGATACTGCTAATGTGCAGTTAAATGCGGCAGTTAAGGAATTAACATCAACACTCCACCAAATGTTTTTACAACCTAATACTGGTAGTGATGGATTAGGAGAATTATTACAAGGCTTAGGAATGAGTTTACTCATTTCAATTATGACAACCATTATTGGAGCTGTATTCGGTTTTTTCTTTGCCGTCTTAGCTTCTAAAAATCTAACTAATGTTTATCTAGGAACAATTATTAGAGTCATCATGGCTGTTGTAAGAGCTATTCCAACAATTATCTGGGCTTTGATCTTTTCCATTGTGTGTGGATTAGGATCAACTGCGGCTATATTAGGATTAAGCTTCCACAGTGTGGCTTACTTAACTAAAGCTTATTCAGAAAGTATTGAAGGAATTGATAAATCTACTATCGAATCACTGGAAGTTACAGGAAGTAAATTTTGGGTAATTGTATTTCAAGCTATTTGGCCAACCATCATGGCCTCGTTCGTTTCATGGACGTTTATTCGTTTAGAAATTAACTTTGCTAATGCAATTGCCGTTGGTGCTGCCGCTGGTGCCGGAGGAATTGGATATCAATTGTTTGTTGCTAGTGGTATGAGTTTTGATTTTCATGAAGTAGGATTTATCGTTTACTTAATTATTTTAGTAACATTTTTGCTTGAGTTTATTGCGGTCAAAATAAGACATTTCTATTTAGATCGTTAAGTTAGGGAGAGAATTTTTATGATTGAAGCAGTTATTTTCGACTGGGCGGGAACAACCGTTGATTATGGGAGTTTAGCACCAGTCATCGCATTCAAAAAGGCATTTAAGGATGCCGGAATAGAATTAAGTGATGAAGAAATTCGTCGAGATATGGGAATGGCTAAGTGGGACCACATTGGCAAGATTCTTGAGCTCGATGATGTTAAGCAGCAGTGGCAAGAGAAATATTCAGCATTACCCAACAATGATGACCGTAAAAAAATTTATGCCGGTTTTCAACAATCATTGATTCATTATTTAAAAGAATATACAGAATTGAAATCAGGTGTATTAAAGACCTTCAATTATTTGAAGGATTACGGCATTAAAGTTGCAACTACTACTGGTTATACTGCGGAAATGATGAAAATTGTTGAATACAAAGCTGCAGAATATGGCTATACTCCTGATTTGGTTGTGACGTCAGAGGATGTCAATAATCAAGGACGTCCTTCTCCGGCAATGATCCAATTGATTATGAGAAAATTCAATATTGATAATTCCAAAAAGGTAATTAAAGTAGGGGATACTTTAGTAGATATTGAAGAAGGTCGTAATGCTGGTGTCAAAACAGTTGGGATAGTCGAAGGCAGTAGTTTAATGGGATTATCACAGGTTGAATTTGATGAATTGGATAACGAGCAACAAATTGCTAAACGTAATGAAGTAAAACGTAAATTTGAATCTGTTAATGCTGATTTTATAATTGATAGTATTTATGACTTGGTTCAAATTATTGAATATTTAAATGAATCGATGGATAAAAAATGGTAAAAAAATATTTGCTTCTAACACCCGGACCATTAACCACTAGTGAAAAAGTAAAAGGTGCAATGGATTTTGATTACTGTACTTGGGATGACGATTATAAAAAGATTACACAATCATTTCGCCATTCGCTACTAGAAGTAGCACAAGTTAGTGAAGAAGAATATTCAGCCGTACCGATTCAAGGTAGTGGAACTTATGGAGTTGAATCAGTAATTAGTTCGATTATTTCTGACAATGATAAATTACTAATCGCTATCAACGGTGCTTATGGTAAACGTATCAGTGAAATGGCTGATGTTTATGGAATCAAGCATGTTGATTTGGTTGTTGACGAGAGAAAACCTATTACTCTAGAACAAGTTATGAAGGTTTTGGATGAGAATCCAGATGTAACTCACTTTGCAATGATTCATTGTGAAACAACAACAGGAATTCTAAATCCAATTGAAGAAATTATTTCTAAGGTCAGTGATCGTGGAATAATTACAATTGTTGATGCAATGAGTAGTTTTGGTGGAGTTCCAATCGATGTGAAAGCTAATAAAATTGATTTCTTGATTAGTAGTTCTAACAAGTGTATTCAAGGTGTACCTGGATTTTCATTTGTTATTGCTAGAAGAAGCACTTTAGAAGCCGCCAAGGGAATTGCCAGAACATTGTCGCTTGATCTATATGGTCAATATGCTGAAATGGAACGTAATAATGGTAAGTGGAGATTTACTTCACCAACTCACGTTGTTCATGCTTTTGCAGAAGCTCTAAAAGAACTAAATGAAGAGGGTGGAGTAATAGCCCGCCATCAACGTTATGTAAATAATCAAAAGCATCTGGCTTCTGGTATGGAAGAACTTGGTTTTAAAGTTTTAATTGATGAAGAATTCCAGTCACCAATTATTACGTCATTTATTTATCCAAGTGATGATTTTGATTTTCATGAGTTTTATCAAGAATTAAAAGAAGATGGCTTTGTTATTTATCCTGGAAAAATTTCTCAAGTACCAACGTTTAGAATTGGTAATATTGGAGAAGTTTACGATGAGGACATTACAAAACTATTGTCAGCTGTAAAGGAAATCGTTAATAGATAAAAAAATACTCAATCGACCCTAACAGTCGATTGAGTATTTTTTAGTCTTTATGATCAATTAGATGAGCGATTGAATCGTAGTATCTTAAGTATAATAATTCGCAACACTCCCACCAAGTACCAGCAAGCAAGGCACTTCCGATAACGTCACTGGGAAAATGTCCCCTGAGGTATACTCTTGAAATGGCAACGATGATGAGCCAGATTATTAATAATCCTGTAATAGTTTTTCTAGTAGATACTTTTTTTATAGTTGGTAAAACTAGAAAAATTAATGCCAGAATAACTAGAGTAGTTCCAAAGACATGTCCACTGGGGAAACTATACCCTGAGGCGGGAATGATTTTTCCTAGTGGTCGTTGACGTCTGACGGTCATCTTTACAAGAAAGGCAATAACATTTCCACTAATTAGAATGAAACCAATCCATAAACTAGAATCTTTTTTACCTCTTTTGAAGAGAATAAACATGATTAATAATAGATAAATAACATCCATTATAGGGCTGCCTAAAAATGTAATTGTAGAAAATAATTTAGTGTTAGTAGGTGATACCATGCTTCCTAAAATATTTTGAATAGAGTGGTCAAACCCTAAAATGAAAGAATTATTGCTAACAATCATAATCTCTAGTAAAAAGAAGATAACTACATAGATTAAGGAAAGCCACTTTCTGTGATTATTTGGTTTAAATATCAAAATAAAACTCCTTTGGATCAAAAAGATAAATGTACACATCCGTAATTGCTTTAAGCTTTGATTGTAATATTATTTTCATGAGATTTACAGTAAATTACATATTTTTTTAAAAGATATTTAATTACACAAAATAATATACTAGCTAAAGTCATTAATGATATAATCTAATCTACAAAAGGAGGCTTAAAATGCTCACATTAATGGCAGCCAGCACAACTAGTAGCTCGGCACCGATATTAATTGCTATTGGGGTAGCAATTCTTGTAATTATTTGGTTATTTATCAAGACAGGAATTGCATTGTTACATCATCCAATAATTGGGATTATCCTAATTCTTTTAGGGGTATTAGGATTGTGGAATTATCTCATTATCGGTATTGGGGTAATTGTTGGTGGAATAGTTTTCCTAGTTATATCACAGTTTTTCAGCAATTAATGAAATTACAAAGCAGGGCGCTTGCCTTGCTTTTTTTGTTGGTTGAAGTTTTGTATACGAATTGAAAATATATCGAGATTAATTATTTGATTTTTTTACTAAAGTATTCGATGATAACGATTGCAGGCAACTTATATAGTTATGCATAAATGTTAATTGAGGTTTTCGAAAGGAAAGTGTTAATATGACAAAAATGATAGCTGGACAAGCTTTAGTAAAAGTTCTTGAGGATTGGGGTGTTGACCACATTTATGGTGTACCTGGTGGTTCAATCAATCATACCGTTGAGGGTCTTTATTTAGAAAAAGATAAAGTTAAGTATATTCAAGTACGTCATGAAGAGGTGGGAGCAATTGCTGCCTCAGCTGATGCTAAATTTACGGGTAAGATTGGTGTTGCTTTTGGTTCTGCTGGTCCTGGTGCTACACATCTATTCAATGGATTGTATGATGCTAAGATGGATCACGTTCCTGTTTTGGCTTTAGTAGGTCAAGTACCACAGGAAAATATGAATACTAATTACTTCCAAGAAATGGATGAAGGACCAATGTTTAGTGATGTTGCAGTTTATAACCGTACCGTCACAACGGCAGAACAAATTCCTTATGTAATTAACCAGGCTATTCGTGAAGCATATCGTCAAAACGGTGTGGCAGTTGTTATCTTGCCAGAAGATTTAACAACTAAAGAGATTGATTACACACCTGCCAAGACACCAAAGATTGTAAAGAATACTTATTCTCAAACGATCAACCCAGAAGATGTTCAAAATACTTTGAAAATGTTGAAAGAGGCCAAGCATCCATTAGTTTATGCTGGACGTGGTTTGCTAGGAGCAAGAGACGTTTTGACTAAGTTCTCTGAACAATTCAATATTCCAGTCATGAATACAGTTCCAGCATCTGGTGTTATCAGTACCGATCATCCTAACTTTATCGGAACTTTTGGTAGATTAGGAAGCAAGTCAGGGTTTGAAGCTTTACAACATACTGATTTGATTTTGTTTATTGGCTCAGAATTCCCATTTGCTAGATTCTGGCCAGAAAATGTCAAGATTATCGATGTTAATAATAACCCCTACGATATTGGTAAAACAGTTGATGTTGATTATGCAGTTATAGCTGATGCGAAGAGTTATTTGCAAGCTTTGATCGATACCAAAGAAACTTTGCCAGCTGGTGTTTGGTTGAAAGCTAATCAAGAAAATAAAGCTAACTGGGACAAGTGGTTAGACAAGCTCGCCAAGGATGATAGTGATGGATTGAATCCTGAAACAGTTACAAGTAAAATTGCCGAAATGGCCGGTCCTAATGATACTTATGGTGTTGATACTGGTAATGTAACCGAATTTGGTGTCCGTGGATTGCCAATGAATCACAACCAACGTTTTGCCTTGTCAGGTTTATTTGCAACAATGGGCTTTGGACTACCAGCTGGATTAGCTGGTGCCTTGAGTGTTCCTGAAGGACAAGCTTGGACTCTATCAGGTGATGGTGGATTTTCAATGGTAGCACCTGATTTGATTACTGAAGCTAGATATGGATTACCAGTTGTTAATGTTATTCTTTCAAATGAAAGATTAGGTTTTATCTACTATGAACAAGTTGCATCAAAACAACACTTATATGGAGTTGATTTGACAGGTGCTGACTGGGCTAAAGTAGCCGAAGGACTTGGTGGCATCGGTTTTACCGTTAAATCAATTAAAGATGTTAATGAAACATTCGATAAGATCAAAGAACTACAAGCTTCTGGAAACAAGAAACCAATCGTCGTTAATGCAGTAATCAAACAAGATGACCCAGTGGCAACGGCCTTTATGCCTTTGGATCCTAAGTTGTATGGTCAAGATGCAGTTGATGCTTATGCGAAGAAGTATCATATTGATGTTAAAGAACAACCTTCACTCGGAGAAATTCTAAGAGCCCAAGGAGACAATGATTAATGTTAAAGATAACTTATTTAGACGGTGGTATAGAAAAAACAAAAGAATATAAAAATGGCGATCAGTTTGTAGCCATTCAACAATTGGAAGTACCTGATTTTGAAGATTACGTCAAAATTGTCCGTGTGACTGAAGATAATCAAGAATTATCATTGAAAGATTCTACGATGTACGGTCTATATAATTATTTGATAAACAAGTAAAATAAAAGACGGGATAAAAAATTATCTCGTCTTTTTATTTTTATAAAAATGAGGAAATCGTATGTCAGTTGATAATTTAGGGGATTTAAAAAAATTAGTTCAATCTAAAGAAGATGGATTTGAAGTTACAGGATTAGCTTTTGAATTCTGTGATCAAGTACATCAGGCACAGGTATTTGGAAGTGGTTCCGATTGGTCAATAGCAGCAACTAATGGTTGGATGGCCTTAGTTACGGGATTTAATCATAAGATACATCGCATGTTCATGAGTCAGGATAAGAAAGAACGTGAAGATTTACAACATTTGATTTCTACGCAATATGTTATTAAAAAGACTGAGCAAGCTGAGAAATATCGATTAATTTTGAAGAAATAAAAAAACGACCATTAAATGATCGTTTTTTTTTATCCAAAATTACCAGAAACATAATCTTCAGTTGCTTGCATTTTAGGATTGGTAAAAATATTAACGGTTGAGTTGTATTCAATCACATGACCTAAATGTAAAAAAGCTGTGTAGTCACTAATACGTGAAGCTTGTTGAAGGTTATGAGTAACGATAATAATAGAATAATCTTTACTTAAATTTTTTAAAGTTTCTTCAATTTTAGAAGTTGAAATAGGATCTAGGGCACTAGCTGGTTCATCTAAAAGTAAGATGTCAGGGTGCATAGCAATTGATCTGGCAATGCAAAGACGTTGTTGTTGACCACCTGAAAGGGCGAGGGCACTTTTATCAAGGTCATCTTTGACTTCATCCCAAAGCGCCGCCCCTTTTAAACTTTGTTCCAGACGTTCTTCCAGTTCACTTTTTTTCTTTATTCCAGCATTCTTCAAGGCAAAAGTGATGTTTTCACGAATCGATTTAGCAAAAGGATTGGGTCTCTGAAAAACCATACCAATGTGTTTACGTACTTCGTAAACATTAGTTGCTGGTGAGTTGATGTTAACTCCACGATAAGAAATTTCGCCATCGACTGTAGCAACTTTATCGTTCATTCGATTCAAACAACGTAGAAAAGTTGACTTACCTGAACCAGAGGCTCCAATCAAAGCAGTGATTTTATATCTGGGAAAATTTAAATTTGCATCAAAGATTGCTTGGTTCTTACCATAATAGACTTGGACATCTTGTGTGGATAGAGCCAATTTTTCCTTAATATCTGTTATATAAGATTCATTCAAATTATATTCATTCATTTTTGGTACCTCATTTCGTGGCAGTAATTTTTTTGTATAGTTTATTACCCAAGAAACGAGCCCCTAGGTTAAAAAGAAGAATAACGATGATAAGTACGGCAGATGAAGCACTGGAAATTAAGTTTGCATCCGGTGTGACACTTTCAGTGTTAACTTTCCAAATATGGACAGCTAAAGTTTCGGCGGGACGCATTGGATTCAAGAAACTATTGGCGGAGAAGATATTCCAATTGCTGTAATCAACAGTTGGAGCACTTTGACCAGCTGTATAAATTAAAGCAGCGGCTTCACCGAAAATTCTACCAGCGCTCAAGATTAAACCCGTCAGAATTCCTGGTAATGCGGCGGGTAAAATAATTTTGGTTGTAGTTTTCCAATTAGACAAACCTAATGACATACCTGCTTCTCTTTGTAAATTGGGAACACTACGTAGTGATTCTTCAATATTTCTAGTTAACAGAGGAAGATTGAAGAAGGTTAGAGCAATTGCACCAGACAAGATGGAGAATCCAAGTTTCAATTTGATAACAAATAGCAAGTATCCAAACAAACCAACAACAACTGATGGTAATGAACTTAAGACTTCAACACTGGTTCTGATTAAATCAGTGAACCAATTGTCAGCAGCATATTCGGACAAGTAAATGCCGGCACCTAAACCAATTGGTAAAGAAACAATAATTGTTAATACTAGTAGATAGAGTGAATTGAATAACTGATCGCGAATACCACCACCAGCACTAAAAGATTGGGCAGCTGAAGTTAAGAAATGCCAAGAAATGTCAGGAACTCCATTGAAAAGAATATATCCTAAAATAGCAATCAATAGTAAAACCACAGCAACAACGATGGTGTAGATAATAAAACTAGCGATACGGTCGACTTTTTTAGCATTCATTTAGAAACGACCTCTCTTTCCAATGAATTTAACAATCAAATTAAGAATCAACGACATCAATAGAAGAATCAAAGCTAACGACCACAATGCATTATTAGGAAGAGTTCCCATAACAGTATTACCAATATCGGTGGTCAACTTACTTGTTAAGGTGGAAGCTGGTGAAATTAGGTTCTTAGGCATTAAGGCCGCATTACCAATAACCATTTGAACGGCTAAGGCTTCACCAAAGGCACGAGCCATACCGAAGATAATGGCTGTCAATAATCCTGGAATAGCAGCACGTAAAACCACTTTGTAAATAGTCTGCCATCTAGTTGCCCCTAAGGCTAAAGAGGCTTGACGATAGTACATGGGAACTGATTTGAGACTATCTACAGATAAGGAAATAATAGTTGGTAGAATCATTACGAATAAAACTAATGTACCTGAGAGAATACCGAATCCAGTTCCACCAAAGATTCCTCTAATAAAGGGAACGATGACAGATAGACCGATAAATCCATAAACAACTGAAGGAATACCGACTAGTAATTCGATGACAGGTTGTAAGATTTTACTACCGTTTTTACTTGAAAATTCTGACATAAAGATTGCTACGCCAATGGCAAAAGGAGTAGCAATTAAGGCGGCCAAAAGTGTCACACTAAATGAGGTAACGATCATTGGCAAAGCACCGATGTCAGGTCGTCCTTTGCTATCTAAGGCACCAGGATTCCAATTAGTCTTTGTCAAGAAGTCAAAAACATTAACTTTATCCTTAGTAAAAGTGGCCAAACCCTTAGAAGCAATGAAGTAGAGGATACATGTAACTAGTAAAATAATTAAACCAATGCATAGATAACAAATTCCCTTGCCAAAGTAGTCTTGAAAGGTGGCTTTGGATTTCGTTTGTAGTTTCTTTTGAATTTTATCCATAAGGGAATCACTCCTGTATATACAAAAAGAACCCCGACCAAGATTTACAAGGTTGAAGTCCCTCTGATTATTTATTTAGAACTAACTGTTCCTTTTGAATCTTTTTGAACTTTCATGTTATGAATACTGATATATCCCATATCTTTAACTAATGATTTTTGAACGTCATCTGAATTCATGTAGTTTAGGAATTTAGCAACGGCACCTTTAGCAGCTCCGTTTGTATACATGTGTTCATATGACCAGATCTTCCATTTGTTTGTTTCAACGTTAGCATCTGTTGGTTTAACATTGTCGATTGAAACAGCTTGGATCTTATCATTGATGTATGAGAATGCTAGGTAACTTACAGCACCTGGTGTACTTTCAACAATCTTTTGAACAGTACCATTTGAGTCTTGTTCTTGAGATTTAACAGCTTCAGTACCTTTTAATACAGCTGCTTCGAATGTTGCACGAGTACCACTACCTTTAGCACGGTTGACAACGGTGATTTTTTCGTCTTTACCACCAACTTCTTTCCAGTTAGTGATCTTACCAGTAAAGATTTTCTTAACTTGATCCATTGTAAGGTTCTTAACGTTAGCATCTTTGTTAACAACTGGAGCCATACCTACAACGGCAACTTTATGATCAGTGAGTTTCTTAGAATCAATACCTTGTTTTTCTTCAGCAAAGATATCAGAGTTACCAATTTCTACTGATTTATCTTGGACTTGGCTTAATCCAGTACCAGAACCTCCACCTTGAACAGTAATGTTGATCTTACTATTCTTCTTTTGGAAGTTTGTTGCTGCTTTTTCAACAAGTGGTTGTAGAGCAGTTGAACCAACAGCAGTAACCTTACCTGAAGTCTCATTGCTGCTGTTGCCTTTAGATGCAGCTGAGGAATCCTTGCTGCTACTATTTCCACAGCCTGTTAGGATTAGCATCAAAGCTGCAACTCCTAATACTAATGAAATGATAGTTTTCTTTTTCATTCTTAAAACCCCTATTCAAAGTCGTATTGGTAAATTTCTTTATCGAACAATATAAATATAAGGCGGCTGTGTATATATATTGTTTATTTAATGTAAAGTTTGTGTAAAGTTGTTAAAAAAATATACATTTAGCCAGTAGACTATCTTTTGCAAGGGATTCAGGGGTTTCACTTAATATAACAATAATTGTAAATGTATATATTCAAATACAATGGATGAATTGGTCTTTGTAAATGACCTACCTAATTTCCATTGTTATAATCAAAATGTTAAGTGGCTGTTGTTAGTTTTGTTAAGAAAATTTACCTTTTCTAAACTTTTTAATATTGTAAAGTTTCAGCCCTTGCAATATTAAATGACCGGAAGGAAGTAGAGATAGGATGCAACCGCTAGTATTGTTGAGTAATAAGCTATCACTTTTTATCGAGATTAATGGTTATTTTAATAATCAGGGATGGTTTATCAGGAATGTAACCGATCCAAATGAAGTTGAAAAGTTAGTTGAAAATGAAGATGTTGCTGGTTTACTTTGGGATTCATCAATCACCAGCATGAGTCAATCGTTAAAGATACTAAAATCATTACGCAGCAAGATTTCAGGGCCAATTATAGTTTTAGCACCTGCCAAAGATAAGAAGAGACGGTCACTCTTTTACAATATTAATATAGATAGTTTTATTACAAGACCGTTTGAATATCCTGAATTGGTAGCCAAGGTAAAGCAATTATTTTGGGTTTATGATCGTTTTTCTATCACTAATGATTTAAAGAAAAGTAAGAAACAGGAATATCGAACTGAAACGGTCAAGTATAACGATATAGTAATTGATTTCAAGCACTATCGAGTTACACATCGTGGCTATGATATTGGCCTGACACCGAAAGAATTCAGTTTATTTTGGTACTTAGTTCAGCACCGTGGAAAAGTTTTAAGTCGGGATCAATTGTTAGAGGGAGTTTGGGGATATGATTCTGCCGGCTCTAGTCGAACAGTTGACATTCATATCAGTCACTTAAGAGATAAATTAGCAGAAAAATCTGAAACCAAGGACTGCATTAAAACAGTGCGTGGCTTTGGTTACGTATTGGATAATCAATATCCACTAGTTTCAGAGAAATAAAAAAAGATCAATATAACGTAATTTCTACGTATGTATTGATCTTTTTTATTATTTTTGAAGTTTGATTCTAATCATTTTGTCGATTTCAGTAACCACTAGAACGATGGCTCCAGCGGCGACTGCCAATCCCCATTCAAGGGAGGTGATAGGTCCAGTTGAGAATATTTCTTGCATGAACGGTGTATAAGTTAAAAATAGTTGTAGCAAGAGCATCAAGCCAACGAAGACGAAGACTTTTGAGTTAGAGAAGAGTTCTTTTGATAAAGCCAATTTAGGTGTACGAATATTGAATAGGTAGAAAATCTTACCGATAATCAAAGTGTTAACCATAGTCGTACTGGATATCACTTCTCCCACGCCTTTATTGTTAAGGTAAATATCTATAATCAAACTGACAGCCGCAATAAGAATAGCAACGTAAGTCATCTGGAAAACATCATGACGACTCATTAATTTACTACCAGTTTTTCGTGGTTTCCGATTCATAATTCCTTCTTCAGCTGGTTCAAAGATTAAGGCAAATTGAATCGTGATGGCAGAAACCATGTTGATCCATAGTAATTGTGTCGGTTGAAGTGGAATTTCTTGTTTTGTCAGGATGGCATAGGCAACGATTAAACCTTCGGAGAAGGAGATAGGTAATAGGTAGAGAATACTCTTTTTAATGTTATCAAAGATTCGACGACCTTCTTTGATGGCTGATGACATAGTAGCAAAATTGTCGTCAGTCAAAATCATATCGGCAGAATCTTTGGCAACGTCGGTTCCTTTAATACCCATGGCAACACCGATATCGGCTCTCTTTAAGGCTGGAGCATCATTAACACCGTCACCAGTCATGGCAGTAACTTTGTTGTTTTTTTGCAATGCTTCGATAATTTCTAGTTTGTTACTAGGAGTCGTTCTGGCAAAAACTTGGTTTTCATCAGCAGCGGTAATCTTTTCCTCGTCTGATAAAGCATCCCATTGAGTACCAGTAATAGCATGAATCTCATCAGCTAATCCTAAACTTTGACCAATGGATTTAGCAGTAATTGCGTTGTCACCAGTAATCATTTTAACTTCAACACCAGCGCTACGCATGACTTTCAATGATTCAATCACTTCTTCACGTGGAGGGTCGATGATGGCGACTAAACCTAAGAAGTTAAGACCATCGACAATCATCTTATGGGTGATCTCATTTGTAGTGTCAGGTTCTTTTTCGTAACCGACGGCGATAACACGCTTACCTTCTTTAGAGAAACGTTCAACTTTGTCTACCCAACCATCATAGTCAAAGTTGGTATCTTGCTTTTTAGCCATAGCCAAAATTTTATCTGGGGCACCTTTAACGAAGAGGATACGCTCATTTTGTTTGTTCTTAACTAATTTACCGATGTAACGATAATCTGAATCAAACGGTAAAATATCGATTTCTTCAAATTCTTGAGGTTGATTGTAAGCAAATACTTTATGGTAGAGCGTCAAGAAAGCTCCATCAGTTGGTTCTCCATTAATGTGCCACTGACCATTCTCGTGTAACAAGTCAGTATCGTTAGCATAGTATCCGGCTTGTAAAAGTAATTTTAATTTAGGTGTCATTGCAACTGGTTTACCTTGATCTGAAATTTCACCAGTAGGTTCATAACCGGTTCCACTAACAGTTAGTTCTTGATCATCAATTAAAATATCAGTTACGGTCATTTCATTCTTGGTCAAAGTACCAGTTTTATCAGTTGCTACAACGTCAACTGAACCAAGCGTTTCGACTGCTGGTAAAGTTTTAACGATGGTATTTTGTTTCTTAGCCATATCACTAACACCTTTGGCCAAGATAACTGAAGTAGTAGCGGGCATACCTTCAGGAATAGCACCAACCATCATAGCTACAACGGCTAAAGCTAGAACTGGTAGGGCGTAGGTATCGAAAATTAAACCAATGATAAAAATTAGAGCTGAAGCAGCCACGATAGCATAAGAAACTTTTGTTCCTAAACCATCAATAATTTGCATTAATGGTGTCTTTCTTTGCTTAACGGCGCTAACTTCTTGAGAAATTTTACCAATTTCAGTATCAGAAGCAGTTCCGACAACTAGGCCGCTACCACTACCATTAGTTACAGCAGTTGAGGCGAAAGCCATATTAGTTTGTTCGGCCAAAGGAATGTTTTCATCCATTAAAGCTTCAGCGGTTTTAGCAACGGAATTGGATTCTCCGGTTAAAGCGGATTCCTGAATCCTTAGGTTATCAGAATCAATAATTCTAAGGTCAGCCGGTACATTATCACCAGCTTCTAAGAAAACTGTATCACCAACGACTAAATCTTCAGCGGGAATGTCTTTTCTTTGTCCGTCACGGTAAACAGTGGCTTCAATTGAGAGCATCTGTTTGATTTTTTCTAGAGCATCGGAAGCATTAACCTCTTGGTAGTAACCAATAATGGCATTGATAACAACTACCAATCCGATGATGATTGAGTCGGAGTAATGTCCCATCAATAAAGTAATGATTACCGAAGCAATCAAAACATAGATAACCATATTGTTAAATTGGCGTAGGAACATTTTCCATTTAGGTGTTCGATGTGATTCTAGTTTGTTAGGACCATTTTCTGCCAAACGTTTTTTAGCTTCTGAGGCAGTCAGTCCTTGTTTAAATTCATTTGTGTTATATGTTTCTTTGAGTTTTTCAAAGCCTATTTGATAAGGTTTAGGTTTCAATTTACATCTCCTCGAGTATTAAATTTGGGGTCAAAAAAAGCGCATTGCTTAGTAAGTAATGTGCCAAAACTCAGCTCCTAATTCGATGCAAGAAATATATAAGATTCGTCTTCAGTTAAAGTTCACTCCTTCAAATATCGTAATCTAAAGATATCAGGTCTCATATGTCATGTCAATATTAGAGAAACGATTAAATTATTTTAATAATAAATAATATGGAGTATACCAATACAGGAAATGTCTAGTCCATTGTTTTTATGTAAACGTTTAATTAGCTTACAATTTAATATTTAGGTATAAAGTCCTTGCAGTATTGGATGTATACCAGTATTATTAGCTTTGTTAAAAATGTTTTGTGTTTATAAGGAGGAAAATAGGAAAATGAAAACCTATCTTCAACGAATGGGTCGATCCCTTCAATTGCCAGTGGCTGTTTTACCAGCTGCAGCCTTACTAGAAGGTATTGGTCATTGGTTGCCACAAAATTGGGGTCTATCTCAATTTCTACAAATTGGTGGTACAGCTATCTTAAGTCAATTGGCATTATTGTTTGCCGTTGGACTATCGATCGGGATGTCTAAGGTCAAAGATGGTGCTTCAGCCATGGCTGGGGTAGTTGCTTATATTGTGCCAGTTTATGTACTTTCACCTAAAAATGTTGCTCTATTAAAGGGAATTAATGTTAAGGATGTTAATCCAGCTTTCAATGCGATTACCGGAAATGTCTTCATTGGTATTGTAGCTGGTTTAATTGCCGCAGCTTTGTTTGATCGTTTCCACGAGACGAAGTTACCAATGGCTCTATCATTCTTTAGTGGTAAGAGATTAGTACCAATTCTATCTACTTTAGTAATGTTATTGATTTCAGTTGTTCTATTATTCGTTTGGCCATTTCTATACGATGCTTTGATTAATTTTGGTAAATTCTTTGTTGGATTAGGAGCTGTTGGTGCCGGATTATTCGGTTTCTTCAACCGTTTATTGATCCCAACCGGATTGCACCAAGCTTTAAATCAAGTGTTCGAATTTAATATTGCTGGTATTAATGATATCGGTAATTTCTGGGCCAACAAGGGTACAAAGGGTATTACCGGAATGTATCTAGCAGGTTATTTCCCTGTTATGATGTTTGGACTTCCAGCAGGTGCTTTAGCAATTTATAAAAATGCCTTACCAGAACGTAAGAAAGCTACCGCTGGTCTAATGATGGCTGGTGCGTTTGCTTCATTCTTTACAGGTGTTACTGAACCATTGGAATTCTCATTTATGTTTGTTGCTTGGCCACTATATGTTATCCATGCTGTTTTGACAGGTCTATCAATGTTCTTTGCCGCATTGATGCATTGGACAGCTGGATTCACTTTCAGTGCCGGATTAGTTGATTATATTTTAAGTTTCCACATGCCAATCGCTAACAAGCCATATATGCTTTTAGTTCAAGGTATTGTGATGGCGTTCATTTATTACTTCGTATTTGATTTTGCTATCAAGAAGTTTAACTTGATGACGCCGGGTCGTGAACCGATTAATGTCGATAGTGCTAGTGATCAAAGTGCTGCTGTTGCCACATCTGATGACGATGATAAGTATATGATTGCCGCTAAAAAGATTTACGCTGGTATCGGTGGTCACGATAATATTAAAGTGATCGATAATTGTACAACACGTTTACGTCTTCAATTGGAAGATACTGGAAAAGCTAATAAGTCACAGATTATGAGTGCAAATGTTTCAGGAATCAATGTTTTGGATAAGACTAATATTCAAATTGTTGTCGGTACAGAAGTACAATTTGTTGCCGATGCTTTGAAGAAATTATATGACAACAATGTTGCTGTATCCGCTCCAGCAGCTACTGAAAAAGAATCAGAATCTAAATCAGAACCAGCAAGTGATGTTAAATCTGGTGAAACGGATGTCTTCTATAGTGTTGCTAACGGTGAATTGGAAGATATTGAAAAAGTTTCTGATCCAACCTTTGCACAAAAGATGTTAGGTGACGGTTATGCAGTTGTTCCAACTGATGGAAAGATTGTTGCTCCAGTGGATGGTACAATTACTACTATTTTCCCAACAAAACATGCTTTAGGTATTAAGACTGATAATGGACTAGAAGTATTAGTCCATATGGGAATCGATACTGTTCAATTAAAAGGTGAACCATTTGAAATTAAAGTTTCTGATGGTCAAAAAATTAAACATGGAGATCAACTTGCTCAAGTTGACCTTAAACAAATTACAGATGCTGGTAAGAAGACGGACATGATGGTGATTATCACTAATATGCCAAGTGTTGCCTACATGAAGTATGATGTTTTGAATCAAGAAGTTAAGTTAGATAATGAAGTTGTTAAAGTAACAACTAAATAAAAAAATAGAGCTCACACAAATGTGTGGGCTCTATTTTTTTAACCTAAGAATTCGAAAACGTCTTTTCGATCATATAAATGAAGGACTTTTTCTAAAATAAACTGTAAGGCTAATGATACGATTATTGGAATTACTAACCAGCTAATCAGTAATAGGGCGATATTTAATCCTGCTTCCATTGATGCTAGTGGACCAACTAGTCCAACTAAACCGAATCCGGCTGAAGCGGGTGTTCCTGAAATGGAGAATAATGCTACAGGAATCGCGGATATGGCAGCAGTTATCAAGCAAGGAATAAGAATGATAGGCTTTCTAAATAGATTTGGCATCATCATTTTCATAGCTCCTAGGGCAATCGCAATTGTTACACCAGGTTTGTTGATCTTCCAAGAATTAACGACCAGAACAATGGTAGTAGCTGCAACTCCCATAGCGGCAGCACCGGCAGATATACCATTTAGTTGAATCGCCATACCGATAGCAACAGTGGAAATTGGTGAAATAATGATGGTAGCAAAGGCGCAACTAATTAGGATACACATAATAATTGGTTGCAAATTAGTGAATGAGTTGATTCCATCACCAATTGCCTTAGTAATGTCAGTGACATATGGATAGAGATAAAAACCAATTAAGCCAGCGCCAACACCGACGACAATTGGGGTTAAGACGATTGCAACTGAACCGAATTTTTCACCTATCAGTAAAATTAATCCGACAGCAATCGCGGCTGTTAACATGGTGTTGATAATATCACCAGTACCAGCTCCGATGTAAGCCTGAGCTTTGGCATTGAATTTAATAACACCGGAACCGACGAAAGCAGCTCCACCAACGACCATCATAGGCATTGGCTTGAGTTCAAATTGAAGTGCAATTAGGGCTCCGATTAGTAGTGGTGTTGCAAGTTGGAAAATAATTGCCATTTGACCAATAGCAAGTGCAAAAGGATTGTTACCGAACAGTTTTAAGATAGCAGCTAAAACGGCATTGGGAATCAATCCGATGATAATACCGGTTGCGGTTCCTGATAATACTTTATTTAGAAAAATTTTGGCTGTTAGTTTTTGTTTCATAATAATCCTCCTGTGATTTGACTATTTAGCGCCAAGAATATCTTCTTTGCAGTGAATTAGTTGTGTCAATAAATCACAATATGGAGTAGGGATTTGATATTTTTTACCTTTACGAGAAACGGCACCGTTAATGTAGTCGATCTCTGTTAAACGATTATTCTTGATCAAATCTTGATACATAGATGGATAATGTTTACCGATTGTTTCAGGATCGAAGCAAGATTCAACATGGGCAACGACTTCATCAATATCCAAGTCAACACCTTCATGTTTGGCTACGGCCGCAAATTCATTTACAACTGTTACGACAATATCATGAGCTGGTTTAGTAGCACCGAATTCAGCCATATTGACATCAAGGATTGAACAAAGGCAGTTCATAGTTCCATTAACACAAGCTTTACGATAAATAGAATAGTGGATATTATCTGAATACTTAGCGTTTAAACCGGATTCGGAAAGAACTTTAGCTAAATTCTTAGCCGCATCTTCTTGATTCTGACCAAGATTTTGCAATTCAACAGAACCATTACCGAATAATTTAACTTCACCAGGTCCAACTAGACCGGCAGTCCACATTGTATTACCGATAAAAATATTTTCCATTGGGATATATTTTTCGATGGTATCTTCATGCCCAATACCATTTAAGAGGCATAGAATTTTTGTATTCTCGGCAATAAGTGGTTTGACATCTTGCAACATTTTAGCCAATTGCATTGATTTGGTGAATAAAATAATTAAGTCAGCCTTTGTGTCACCTTTGACCTCAGATGGAAGCATTACAGGGATATGTTCAGTGATATCCTCACCATTAAAGTTAGCCTTTAAACCGTTTTGACGGATGGCATCAACGTGAGCTGGCCAGCCATCAACTAAAGTGACATCGTTGCCACCTCTATGAAGCATAATTCCAAAGCGACTACCCATGGCACCCGCACCTGCGATAATAATTTTCATCGTGTTTACTCCTTTGTGATTTCTGTAACTATCATTATACTTGAATAGTTGTGAAAAAATCTACAAATAATTACGGTAAACGTTTTAATAAAAATAGGTGTTATTTTTGATTGCTGATAACAACTTTCCCAATCATATGATTTGTCTCTACTAATTGATGGGCTTTCTTCAAGTTATCTACGTTGATAGGGGATAAAGTTTTGGTCAGGGTGCTGTGAATAGTTTTGTTATCAAGTAGCTGAGAAATATTCTCAAGAATCTTGTGTTGTGTAATCATATCAGGTGTTTGATAAAAAGATTTGGAATACATCCATTCCCAAGAAAATGTTGCTCGTTTTTTGGTTAATTTTTTGATATCTATTGGACGATGGTTTTCAGTAATTGAAGTTATTCGACCACTTGGCTTAATGAGTTGGGCCATTTCATCCCAATGTCCATCAAGATCGTTTAACTCTAGAATGTAATCAACGTATTTGAAACCTAATTTATGGACCTCATCAACCAAGTTCTTACGGTGATTAACGGTAAAATCGGCATTATTTTGTCGTACCCAAGAAATGGTTTCAGCACGAGATGCGGTAGCAATTGTCTTTAATCCAACCCAGTGAGCCAATTGAGTAGCAATTGAACCTACACCGCCAGCACCATTAATGATTAGGATCGTATTTTGATGATTTTTTTCCTTATTATATGGAGAAATTTCTAATTGTTCAAAAAGAGCCTCCCATGCGGTTAATGAAGTTAATGGCATAGCAGCAATTTCAGCATCTGATAGAGTTTTTGGAGCATGACCAACGATTCTTTCATCAACTAATTGATATTCACTATTGCTGCCAGGTCTAATAAAGGAACCCGCATAAAATACTTTTTCACCATTATGGAAAAGCGTAACTTCTTTTCCGGTATCAACGACTACTCCAACGGCGTCCCATCCAATTACTTTGGGATTAGCTAAATTTTGATAACCGCTTTTTCTGACACCAACATCAACGGGATTAACTGATGTCGCAGATATTTTTACCAATAGATCATGTTCTTTTACCTCAGGCATGGGCTGTGAAAATTCGATTAAACTGTTTTTATCTTGAATAGGTAGATGTTCTGTAAATCCGATAGCTTTCATAATATATCCTCCTCGATGCTCTTAGTATTAATCATGTGAGGAATGTTAACAATCGTGAAATTTTTGTTACTAGTCATAAGTTGTTGCTTCAAGTTTTAAAAAAAGGTAATTTATATGTGGATTGATTGGGAGTGAAGATATGCAAAGACATATTTATGATTGTAATTCAGGTTGTCCGGTAGAAAGTACCTTACAAATAATATCTGGCAAGTGGAAAAGTGTTATCATCTACCATCTATTTCAAAATGAGATCTGCCATTTTGGAGAGTTACAGCGTGAATTAGTGGATTGTTCTAGGAGAATGCTTGCCTTACAGTTAAATGAATTAGAACAAGATGGAATAATTAAGAAAACTGTTTATCAATTGACCCCGTTGAAGACAGATTATCAATTAACGGAGTTTGGTAAAACTTTAGAGCCAGTTATTGAAGCTATGGCAAATTGGGGAGACCTTTATAATCAAAAAGAAGCCTCAAATGAGTAAATTATCATATTATTTTAAAAAAATCAGCCTTTTTTAGTACTTTTGTTTAATTCTAAAAAAGGCTTTTTTCTATATTTAAAAAAAATTAATGCGCTACCATTGGTACAGACCATTTACAGTAAATCCAATTCGTTTCATTTAAGAAATTACAGGGATTGATTTCAAGAAAAAGTAATACTACGATGTGTCACACAAAAGTAACAAGTGAAAAAACTCGTGATAAAGATATATTTATATAGGAATAAATTGGACAATTACCACTGTTTAGGGCTTTAGGAAAGACATAATTGAAAACTAGTGAAAATAGTAGACTGCTTTCAAATATCACAAACAACCATAAAAATGGACAAAAATAACAGAAATAAAATCATTTAATGAAGAACAAAAAATTAAAAACATTGTCAAAACGGTTCCAATTAATATGCCAAATGGACACAAAGAAATTCGTAAAAATCACAAAGATAGTTTAATTTGATTGTGGTCTAGACTTTTTTTTAAAAGTACTGTTTTTTTTTCTGAAAAAATGATATTATGTAAGGGTTCACATGAAGGGTGAGCTAGATTAAAACGGTTTATTAGGATATTATTCTATTTTTTTAGGCGACCATAATGGGTGGTCGAAGTAAGCGTTTTAATTATATAAAACATAAGGAGGAAGAAACATGGTTGGAATTATTATTGCAAGCCATGGTGACTTTGCCGACGGCATTAAGATGTCTGGTTCAATGATTTTCGGTGAACAAAAAGATGTTCAATCCGTTACATTGCAACCAAGCATGGGGCCTGATGACCTTAAGGCAAAATTGGAAGATGCTGTTTCCAAATTGGAAGACCAAGAACAAGTTTTGTTCCTTGTTGACCTTTGGGGTGGAACACCATTCAACCAAGTAAATGGTTTGTTCGAGGCACATAAGGATAAGTGGGCTATTGTTGCTGGTCTTAACTTACCTATGTTGATTGAAGCCTACGCTTCACGTATGTCAATGAACTCTGCACATGAAATTGCCGCTCATATTATTGAAACAGCAAAAGATGGTGTAAAGGTTCGTCCAGAATCACTACAACCTAAGGATGCTGCTCCTAAAGCTGCTCCTAAACAAACTGTTTCAGGTGGTAAGGCTGGTTCATTGGAATATGTTTTGGCACGTATTGATTCACGTCTATTGCATGGTCAAGTTGCTACTGCATGGTCAAAATCAGTTTCACCAACACGTATTATCGTTGTTTCAGATAACGTTGCTAAGGATGACTTGCGTAAACAATTGATTATGCAAGCTGCACCAGTTGGTGTTCATGCTCACGTTATCCCAATCAATCAAATGATCAAGATTGCTAAGGATGACAAACATTTCGGTGGCGAACGTGCATTACTATTGTTCGAAACACCACAAGATGTTGAAAAAGCTATCGAGGGTGGAGTTCCATTGAAGACTATCAATGTTGGTTCAATGGCTCACTCAGTTGGTAAAGTTCAACCTAATAAAGTTTTGGCATTTGATCAAAACGATATTGATACATTTAAGAAGATGGAATCACAAGGCATCAAATTTGATGTTCGTAAGGTTCCAACAGATTCTGAGGACAATCTTGATAATATTATGAAGAAAGCCCAAGCAGAATTGGATAAAAACAAATAGGGATTTAACTTTTATATAAGAAATAAAACGGAGGATTAATAATCATGCAATTAAATGCTATTCAGATTATTCTTGTCGTTTTGGTATCATTCCTAGCTGGTATGGAAGGTATTTTGGATGAATTCCATTTTCACCAACCAGTTATCGCATGTACTTTAATCGGCTTAGTTACAGGTCAATTGTTACCTTGTCTTATCCTTGGTGGATCACTACAAATGATCGCCTTAGGTTGGGCTAATATCGGTGCTGCCGTAGCACCTGATGCCGCTTTGGCATCTGTCGCTTCAGCTATTATTCTTGTTCTTGGTGGTAAAGGACAAAAGGGTGTTGGTTCAGCTATCGCTATTGCTGTTCCTTTGGCTGTTGCCGGACTACTTCTAACAATTCTATGTCGTACATTGGCAACTGGTATTGTTCATATTATGGATAAGGCTGCTGAAGAAGGTAGTTTTGCTAAAATTGATTTCTGGCAATATGTTGCTATTTGTATGCAAGGTTTACGTATCGCTATTCCTGCCGCATTGATTCTTGCAATCGGTGCTGGTCCTGTTAGATCATTACTAGATGCTATGCCTACTTGGTTGACAGATGGTTTGTCAATCGGTGGTGGTATGGTTGTTGCTGTTGGTTACGCAATGGTTATCAATATGATGGCTAGTCGTGAAGTATGGCCATTCTTTGCTATTGGTTTCGTACTTGCAACAGTTACAGATCTAACACTTATTGGTCTTGGTACTATCGGTATTTCTATGGCGCTCATCTACTTGAAATTATCTAAATCAGGTGGCAATGGCGGTTCAAATGGTGGTGGAGGTAACTCTAACACCGGTGATCCAGTCGGCGACATAATAGATAACTATTAAGAGGGGAGAACACATAAAAATGGCAGATCAAGTTAAAATTTCTAAAAAAGATAGAATCTCCGTTTGGTGGCGCTCAACGTTCCTTCAAGGTTCATGGAACTACGAACGTATGCAAAACGGTGGCTGGACTTATTCACTAATTCCAGTTTTGAAAAAATTATATAAGACAAAAGAAGATCGTGCTGCTGCTTTGAAGCGTCACATGGAATTCTTTAATTGTCATCCATACCTTTCATCACCTATTCTTGGTGTAACAATGGCATTGGAAGAGGAACGTGCAAACGGTGCCGCTATCGATGATGTTACAATCCAAGGTGTTAAAGTTGGTATGATGGGTCCTTTGGCTGGTATTGGTGATCCTGTGTTCTGGTTCACTGTTAAACCTATTATTGGTGCTTTAGCTGCTTCATTGGCTATGACTGGTAATATTCTTGGACCAATCATTTACTTCGTTGCATGGAATGCTATTCGTATGGCCTTCATGTGGTACACACAAGAGCTTGGTTACAAAGCTGGTTCTAAGATTACAGATGACGTTTCCGGTGGTGTCCTACAAGACATTACTAAAGGTGCTTCAATTCTAGGTATGTTTATCTTAGGTTCATTGATCAACCGTTGGGTTGTTGTTAAGTTCACACCAACAGTTTCAACTGTTAAGTTGGCTAAGGGTGCATACATTGACTGGTCAAAGATTCCATCAGGTGCACAAGGTATCAAACAAGCATTGATTCAACAAAAAGATGGTCTATCATTGACTGCTCATAAAGTAACAACATTGCAAGATAACTTGGATCAATTGATCCCTGGTTTAGCTGCTTTGCTTCTAACATTGTTCTGCATGTGGTTACTAAAGAAGAAAGTATCTCCAATCGTTATTATTCTTGGCTTGTTCGTTGTAGGTGTTCTTCTACACGTTCTACATGTTATGTAATAATTTGAGACTTTCAAAAAGTTTTACTAATTAAAAATGAGACATCAATTCGTTTTTGAGTTGATGTCTCATTTTCATTAGAACAAAAGTTATTGTACTTTTGATAATAAATAAGTTCCGCCGTATAATATTTTTAACAAAACAAAGGAGCGGTCAGATGGTTCAATCATTAAATACAAAGTCGGATTTGGTTATTCAAGGAACTTCTCATTTAGGGTTGACTGATTATGGGAAAATCATGATTGGGGATAAAGGATTTGAATTTTACGATGACCGTGATGTTTCAAACTATATTCAGATCCCATGGACAGAAGTTAAACAGGTCGTTGTCTCAGTGATGTTTGGTGGCAAGTGGATTCCACGTTATGCCATTCAAACAAAAAAGAACGGTATGTTTACTTTTTCTTCAAAAGATCCTAAGAGAGTTTTACGAGCAATTAGAGTTTATGTTAAACCTGAGGATATTGTAAAGTCCTTAACTTTCTTCCAGGTTGTTCGCAGAGCCTTTAAACGAAATCCCAAAAAGTAGAAACGATAGTTTGGTCAATTTGATCAAACTATTTTTTTGTGCCAGAAGTTACAAAGTGTCCATTTTTGAAACTTATTTTTGGATTATTTAAGCAATTAGTTCTATCTTTAGTGTAGTCATAAACAGTCAAGGTGATTGATATGGAAAACGAATTGAGATTCGCTAGAAAAATCAGTTTTAAACCACTGTTAGGCAGTATATTTCTTGGTGTAGCAGTGGGGGTGGTGATTATTTCAATCTTCCCCAATGAGCCGTTGATGTCGATTTTATGCGGCACAGTAGCATTTTTAATCGATAGCATGTTGATTTACCCATGGTCGCTGAAACACTTCTATGGTGGCTGGAAAATCACTGCCAAAGGAATATATTATATTGATGATGGAACTTGGAATAAAAAGGTAAAACTAATTTACTTACCATTTTTGCAACAAGATAAATTTATACCACTATCAGAGATTCAGGCTTTTTCAATTATTGATGGTGTAAATTTAATGAATAGTCATAACATTGCTGGAGGCACTTTAAACCGTCCCATCAATCGTCCGGAGCATCTGTTAATCGTTGAAACTAGGCAAGGTCAAGTGACCTTAAATCTTTCTTGGAACTACAAGGGGGAAGCCGTTTCCGATAAAAAAATTAATCAAATATTAGCAATACTAAAAAACTCATCCCGCTGACGGATGAGTTTTTTTAACAAATAAATATCTTGGCTTGTTGTGAAATACGTGAAGGGTGAGCTTTTAACAAAAAAGAAGTTTTGTGTAATTCGTATCTCAACGCTTAAATAATAGTTTATCGAACGCGTTTCATGTCAAGAACTTTTTCTATATAATTAAAATATAATAACTTTTAAGGAGAACTCATGAAATTTATAAAAAGTAATCTTGCAAAGATTATCATTGCCAGCCTAATTTTTCCGGCAGTCATGTTCATTTTGGCCTTTTTCATTAGGAAACATGCAGTCAGCAGTTATTGGCAGATGTTAAGTGATTTCTTAGTATTTGTCATAGCTTTCTTATTGAATAAGTTCTTTTTTCAGCAAAAAATAAATTGGTTCAACTCTAAAAATTGGTCGGCACAGTTATATACCGCGATGCCTGCAATAATTCTGATTGCAGTCTTAGATTCAGCAACGCTGACAGCTAGTGATTTAGCGGTTAAATTGAGAATCATTGTATTGTGTCTTTTAGTAGGATTAGCAGAGGAATATATTTTTAGAGGACTTCTAGTAAGTTTGTTTTTAAAATTATTCAATAATAACGTTTTAGGAGCAGTTTTAGGATCCAGTATTATGTTTGGCTTGATTCATACGATGAACTTAAAATCGATGCCAATTGGATATGTTTCAGGACAAGTGATCTTTGCTGCGGCGATTGGATTATTGTTCGGTACAATCTACGTTAAGACCAAAAATCTTTCAATAGTCATTCTTTTACACGCCTTACGCGATATGTTCCCAATGTTCTCCAATAAATTAATGGCAGAAGCAGCTAAAATGCAGTTCTCAATGTCTTCATTATATGTAATTGGCGTTCTATTTTTGATTACCTTGTTCATAGCATATGCTCAATTAAAGGATTTTAAGTTAGAAAGAGAGACAGTCTAAGTCATACTTATTTCCAATAATTCAGAAATTTAAAAAGGTACCTATTTAGAATCAGCAAGCATTGCGGATGTCTAAATAGATACCTTTTTTTAAAACTTTGAAGTTATTTCAGTTTTAGTGGTTGAGTCGTATCTAACCAATCATTAGTTTGAATATTCTTGAAGTACATTGTGACTTCTGAGTCAGTATCCTTTACTTTTACCAGAAGGGCACCATCAAAACTCTTGTTAGGTTGAACCAAACCGTTGTTACTGGAGTTGACGATAGTAGCGTATTCACCTTTAGCAGCGGTGGCTGATAATTGTTGATTATTTTGTTTCAACATAATAGCGGTATTTTGAACTCTCTGTGGAATTTCATTATTCTGAGTTTTATTCGTGTAGTTGTATTTAACCAATAAAGCCGCGTCACCATTACTGTCTTTGATCAATTTAACATCGTTTGAAATCTTGAAGGTATACCAATCTGTATCGTAAGTTAAATCAGTATAAGTTCCAGCATTCTTTATTTGATTAGTCGTCTTTTTTTGTTGATCATTGTTTTGCTTATTGTCATTTTCTTGTTGTTTTGCGGTAATTTCATCTGCACTTTTTTGTTTTTTAGCTTTTTTAATACTCTTTTTCTTAGTTGGCTTTTTCTTGGTTTCTTTTTTAGGCTTAACCTTTTCTATTTTATGAGAAGGCTGAGTCGTATGAGTGTTGTCTTTTGAAGAACTGGATTTCCAAAAAATAAGTAGACCAATTATTAAAATGATAATTAAAATTAAGAAAATGATAAAGGGCTTTCTTTTGTAAATGGGCGTACGTTTGCGCCGGAATGATTCACGTGTCATATTTTTATTTGAGTTATTATTGCGCCTGTTCATGATATATCTCCCTGACCGATGAATAGATAATTACTAGTTATGACCATAATATCATAATTGTTTACTATGAATTAATTTACTAAAAAATGCTATTACTTTTTTTAAAAAGTAATTTTAAATTAAAGTGTTGAACCGACTATTGAAAAGTGGTATAAATATCTGGTCGATGTTAATGAGATGTTAATTTTTATAGAAGGGGGTCGCAATGATGATGCTATTTAGAAATCATGGCGATTATGAAGTAACTTGTAATTTCTTGAGCAAAGAGGGCCAAGAAGTTGCAAAGAAGCGCGTTTGTCACAATGTTTCTAAGAAAGAAGCTCGTGACGGTATGAGAGATTATATTACAAATAGATTCTCTGATATTATCGATGTCGCTCATCCCATTAAAGTTGTTGCTAAGTTAACAGCTAAGTAAAGGATATTTAAGATAATAATGAACGAAGCCAATTCTGAATTAGAGTTGGCTTCGTTTTGTATATGGCACTATTTTTTATATTTTAAGAAAACATTGGTATGATAAGGGCGGGAGGCAACGTTATGGATCATGGAAAAATAACAGGTAGACGTTTCTTTTATGTCACCGCACTAAATGTCATAATTACGATCACAGAATTTATTGGTGGAATTTTTTCAGGTAGTTTAGGACTTATTTCGGATGCGTTTCATAACTTAGAAGACTCTTTGTCCATTATTATATCCTTTGTTGCCAATGTTATCGGACGCAAGAAAAATGATGTCCAGAAAACTTTCGGATATAAACGAGCTGAGATTTTAGCAGCATTCGTTAATTCAATTATTTTAGTCGTTATCACCGTTATGATGGTCTTTGAATCATTCAAACGATTGTCACGGCCTGAAGAGATCAATGGTCAATTGATGATGATTGTTTCAATAATCGGGCTATTGGCTAATTTTGTTTCAATGCTGGTCTTATTTTCTGGCTCTAAGCATAATTTAAATATTAAGGCAACGTTCTTACATATGTTGTCAGATACACTTTCGTCAGTAGGTGTTTTTGTTGCATCTATTTTCGTTATTCTTTTCAATTGGAATTGGGTGGATCCAGTTATAACAATAGTTATTGCCATTTGGCTTTTGAAAGAGGCTTACAGCGTCGTTTCGGAGACTGTCAATATTCTTATGGAGGCCAGTCCCAAAATTGATCTGGATGCAGTTCAGCAGGCAATTCTGACTATTCCTGAAATTGTTAAGGTTCATCATGTCCATTTGTGGATGATTGATGAGAATCATATCATGTTGGATGCTCATATTAACGTTGAGAAAAACTGCAATATGAAGGACTTGGATAAGCTTTACGATGTAGTAGATAAAATGTTGCAGGAACAGTTCAATATTACGCATGTTACATTGCAAGCCGAATGTAATCGAGGGATAGATAATTCGTTGATAGATTAATAAGAACAGCGATTTGTGCTAAGATTAAAAGGTAATTCTATAAATGAAAGTTGGAATGTCATAATATGGTAAAACTTGTTATGGTAAGACACGGCGAAAGTACAGCGAACGCATTAAATCAATATACTGGTTGGAATAATGTGGGCTTGACTCAAGAAGGGGTCGTTCAAGCACATGTGGCTGCTAAAAAGCTACAAGGCTTTGAATTTGAACATGTTCATACTTCAGTTTTGAAACGGGCAATCCTTACTGCATATATTATTCAGGATGATTTAAATCTTAATTATGTGCCGATTACAAAAAGTTGGCGCTTGAATGAACGTCATTACGGAGCTTTACGAGGTCAAAATAAAGATGCCACAAGAAGAGAATTTGGTGTTGAGCAAGTTCATCTGTGGAGAAGAAGTTTTTATGCTGTTCCACCTAAGCTTGATCATGCAGATCCTAATGTGGGTCCATATAAGTATTATGATGCTCGAATTATGCCTTTAGCAGAAAGTCTCTATGATGCTTATCAAAGAATTGTTCCATATTATGTTGATCAAGTTGCTCCTAGGTTATTAGATGGTAAAGATCAACTGATTGTGGCTCATGGAAGTACTATTCGAGCTTTGATCAAATATATTGAAGCCATTAGTGACCAAGATATCGATGGTGTTGAAGTCGCTAATGGAACGCCTTTGATTTATGAATTTGATAAAAAATTAAATATTTTAAACTCAAATCGTCAGAGCAAATAAAAGACTAGTTAACTGAAAACTGGTCTTTTTTGTTGCCATAAAGTGTTGCCATGGTATGTGATAAATGTAGCAAATATTGGTACGAGTGGGACCAAAAATTTTTTTAAGAAAATGCTTTCTTTTTTTTCATTATGAGGTACACTATTTAAATGGTCTAGATATTTACTTGGTTTTATGCCAAGTGGACAAATTAGATGAAAAAGTAGTAATGTTCGAAGCAAGTTTTATTTTATGTATCATTAGAAACCAAGATTGTTCCTTATATACAAAAAAATTATCACTTTAAAAAAAGATTATTACTAATATTTTGCGAATTAGAGGGAATTTTTATGAATATTTTAATTGCGCTAATACCAGCGTTAGGTTGGGGTTTCATGCCAATCATCACCGGTAAAATTGGTGGTTCTCCTGCTAACCAAATGTTTGGAATTGGTGCTGGTGCGACAATCGTCGGGTTTGTCGCTTACTTAATAACACAGCCAACTGTTAATACAACCGCTTTTTGGTTCTCAGTTCTCTGTGGTGCTCTATGGACTATTGGACAGATAGGACAATTCATTTCATTCAAACGTATTGGAGTTTCAGGTACAGTTCCACTATCGACTGTATTTCAATTAGTAGGTAATTCTATTATTGGAATGTTGATTTTTGGTGACTGGGCTGGGGCACAGGCTAAGATAATTGGAATCATTGCTTTATTGATCGTAGTTGTGGGTGCCTTATTAACTTCAGTAACTGATAGTTCTGAAGGAAACAAAATGGAATTAAAGGATGCTATTTTCCTATTATGTACGACAGTAGGTTTTTGGATCTATTCTTCATTCCCTAATATGCCAATTGTTAAAAACCAAAGTGGTACAGCTATTTTCTTACCAGAAATGCTAGGAATTTTAGTTGGAGCAATCATCTATGCACTATTTACAGATGTTAAAGCCTTTAAACAAAAAGAACACTATTTAAACATCTTTGCTGGAATTGCTTGGGGAATCGCCGCCTTTGCTTATATTTTCTCAGCTAAGGCAAACGGTAATACTTCAGCCTTCATTTGGACACAATTGAACGTTGTAATTGGTACCTTTGGTGGAATCTTTATTCTACACGAACATAAAAGTAGCCATGAAATGAAATTCACGGTTCTAGGTATTGTATTGATCGTTATCGGAAGTGTCGCAACATCATTTGCATAAACTACAAACAATCCTTAGAGATTGTTTTTTTTTACATTAAAATGGGATTATAAGGAGGAGCAAAATGATCAAACATATTTTTTCAGACATGGATGGAACCTTGTTAAATAGTGAAGGCAACGTTAGTGATGTAAATGTCTCAGCAATAAAGAATAGTGGGATTCCGTTCACTCTAGTTTCAGCACGGGCACCGATGGAAATGGCCAATGCTATTGATAAATTGGATTTAACTGATCCTCAGATTGGATTTAATGGTGGATTGATTTATAAGAAAACAGCTACTGGTTTCAAAATTTTAGATGATAAACCTCTAAATATGATTAGTTTCTGGAAATTAATGAAAGTAATTCAAACAGAATTTCCTAATGTCAGTTGTAGTTGTTATGGATTAAATGATTGGTATGTTGAAAAAATCGATGAAGGTATTAATTATGAATCCAAGTTGACGGGGCAGAAAACTACATTGATTGATTTTGACGATTTGTTAGATACTAAGTTATATAAAATTATGATGATAACTTTTGATCTGAATTTAATGGAACAATTAAATCAAACACTCTTGAATCTTAATGTTGCTGACGTTAGCATTAAACGCTCTGGTGATAATTATTTAGAGATAACTAGTAATTTGGCTCAGAAATCAAAAGGAATAAAATATATTCAAGATTTAGAAAAACTGTCTAAAGAAGAAATGGCAGCCTTTGGTGATGGTCATAACGACTTGCCAATGCTAACAAATGTTGGTACACCAATTGTTATGGCTAATGCTCCTTTGGAGATTCAACAATATGGTAAGTATACGACTAAAAGTAATGATGATGATGGTGTTGCATATGGAATTGAGAGCTTTTTAGAGAAATAATTAATAAACTTCCTACAAACTACCATTGGTAGAAGAAAAGGAACTTAGATGGCTTTAAATTTACTTATATGAGAGAGCAAAAAAATCACTAGATTATTCTAGTGATTTTTATTTAGTATTAGGCTTTAACGGCTTTAGTTAAGTGTTTAATTAGGTATTCATTTTCACCGTATCCGGAGTTTAGAAAGATATATTTTTGAGTGTTGTAGATAAAACTAATACGACTAGTACCATAGAATTCTTCAACCATAATGTCAGTGATATCCGATAATGGAATGTTGATACGATGAAGTTTTCTCATTCCTCTAACTAAGGTCATTGAAATTACATTATTCTTGAATTCGTAATCGACGTAGCCCATGAAATTATGTGCATCTTTGTCGATGATTTGAATATATGTAAACATAATGATCATCTCTTTGCTAGTTATTTTTTAATTAGTTATTTTAACAAGAATCAGAGTATTCTCTTTAGAAGTTATTCTTTAATTCTTGATTACCTGAGATTATAAAGAGATTTTCTAGTAAAAGGGACTGATAAGAGCCGATTTGGACGAGATGTATAAATGAGACTTTACAATTGTAGTTTGCCTTAGGCAGCTTATAATGTAGGTATAAAAAAGATATAGAAGAACATTTATATCTTCGTCGAGGTATAGTCCGGTAGGCTAGTTAAATGATTTACCCTAGGAAGGTTGTCTGATTTCAGACAACCTTCTTTTTTATGGATACAAAAAATCGTTACAGGATTCTAAATAGGAATCCCATAACGATTTTTAATTGATTGAATTATTCATCATCATCATCGTCGTCAATTTCTTCATCAATCTTGATATCTTTCAAGGCTGAACGATCTTTTCTGACTAGACGTAGACGATTGAGTGAAACTTTTCCAAGTACCAAAGGAACACGTTCTTCAATAACATCACTGTATGAAAGACCGAACCAATTGGCTGGGGAAATAAATTTTTGTAAGAGTAAACGTAAGTGAATGATACTCTTTTTAACATTGCTGATCTTAGTATCTGGTGATAGAACCTCTTTGATGATAACAAATGAGAAGTCACCAACATCACGATCAGGAATGGTTGTATATTTCTGTGGTTGAGCTTTAATCTCGCCATTTGACATCATATCATTGACGACTTGACGGAGATAAACATTAACCTTTTGATCAACTCTAAATCCAAGATACAATTGAACACTAATCATGTAATCAGTATCAAAGGTCTCAACACTATATGCAGCGGTGTAAGGCTCATCGGTAACGTTAACAGTAACGAACCAGTAAACTTGAGCACGTTTAGGACGTTTGTCGAGAATTGAGTAGAGAATGTTCTTTTTAATACGATATCCATCGTGGACTTTAGTTAAATAAACTAAGTTAGTTGTGTAAAGTGGATAACTTGGATCTTTTCTTAAATCATTTAATTGATGTTTAAAAGCTAATAGAGAAGCAAAATGACTACGATATGTGTTGTCATCCTTGAGACGTTCACCATATCTCCAAATGAACATAACAGCAATCAATAAAGCAGCAATGAACATTGTGATATAGGCACCATGAATGAACTTACTACTGTTTGTTACAAAGAAGATACTTTCAATAACGAAGAAGAAACTGATGATAACAGTTGTGAATAACCTGTTAACTCGTTTCATCAAGAGCCATTGATGTAGCAAGATAGTTGTCATTAACATAGTGATCGTAATTTCTAGACCATAGGCGTTAGACATGTTTTCTGAAGTTTTGAAATAGAAGACAATGAACAAACAAACGACCCAAATAATTGAGTTAACAGTTGGAATATATAACTGTCCTTTGAAATTGGTTGGGTAGTAAGTCTTCAATCTTGGGAACATTCTTAACTTAGTAGCTTCAGAAACTAGAGTATATGAACCGGAAATCAAAGCTTGGGAAGCAATGATAGCGGCCATAGCTGATAAGAAAATTCCGAAGAGTCTGAAATCAGCTGGGATAGATTGATAGAACGGATTCATAGCTGAACCCATTTGTTGCAAAGTATGATTATCTCTGACACTGATGATCCAAGCGGCTTGACCTAAATAGCTTAGTAATAAGCAAACTTTAACAAAAGGCCAACTTGTATAGATGTTAGGGCGACCAACATGTCCCATATCTGAATATAGCGCTTCAGCACCAGTTGTAGCTAAGAAGATACTACCTAAAATGAAAATACCACGGATATTAACAGGACTCCGTAATAATTCAATAGCATAGTAAGGATTCAAAGCTCTGATAATAGTCCAATCAGAAGAAATATTAAGTATTCCGACCAAACCTAAAAATGAGAACCAAACCAGCATTATCGGACCAAAAGCCCGACCAATCATTTGAGTACCGAATCTCTGAATGAAAAAGAGGGTCGATAAAATAATCAGTGTAACGATAATTACTTGGTTTTGTGTACTGATTAGCACGGCATTGTTGATCTTAATACCTTTAAGACCTTCAATGGCAGCCGTAACAGTAACAGCTGGTGTCATCATACCATCAGCTAAGAAGGTTGCCCCACCAATCATAGCTGGAATGATCAACCACTTAGCACGTTTTCTAACTAACGTATAAAGGGCAAAAATACCACCTTCACCGTTATTATCTGCACGTAAAGCAATCAAAACATATTTAATTGTTGTTACCAAAGTTAGTGTCCAAAAAATTAAGGAAACACTTCCTAAGATAAAATTGGTGGACATTTTTGCAAGTCCACCATTCCCAACCATTAAAGAGTGCATAACATATAGGGGAGAAGTACCGATATCCCCATAAACGATTCCTAAAGCAATTAGGAATCCAGCAATGCTCATCTTTGAATGGGGGTTATTTTTCAATGAATTCAGTTGTGTCTTTTCCATATAAATAATCTCCAAAAATAAACAGTTCAACGGCAATTGTAACATTAAGTATTAGGGTATGAAACTACTTATTTTGGTCTAGTTATATTCCCCATATAGTCAAATAAACTAACACTTCTTATTAATCCTCATGTAATGGAACAGATAATGAAGATTGGTCTAATTGAACCGTATATTTAATATTTTGATTCCCACGAACCGTCATTCCAAAGTCAGTAGCGTAAATGATTAAACCTAGTTGATGGCCGGCTTGCAGTTTGTAGAAAGTTGGTTGTAGTTCAACGCTTATATTGTAGAAGATATTAGGCTTTAATTCATCAACTTTATAGTTATTTTCACGATTTTGTAGATTAATGTGACCCTTTGTAATCATCTTAGCCGAAGTTTCTTTGCCCAAAGTAAATTCACGCAAATCATCTTCACGCCAATCATAAGTTCCAGCCAAACTATTTTTAGATAGAAGAGTGGGTGAGACGTTGAAACGTTTAGTCTTACCATAATCAACTATTTGGAAACTTAGCATTCCAAGATTTTCACTTGAGGCGACTTTCAAATCAACATTAATCTTCCCATCTAGTAATATTTCCTTTGTTAATGGAGTTGTTTTGAATGTCAATTGGTTTTCAGCTAATTTACTGTCACCGTGAATGAGATCTTGTTCCCATGTAACGTTGTCATCGCGGTAAGATTTGAAATCTTTTTCAGGTAATTGATCAATGAATGTTTTGAAATCAGAATTAGAGTTGCTAGTTACTAATTTATCACTTGATAAATTATATTTAATTTCTTTATCATCAGGATTTGCCCAGTCAGAATGAGCGGTCCAAGTTTCTGGCTCAACATTATCTTGAACAATGACATCGGGGATGATTTCTTTGGCCTGATTATCGACACCTAAAAGTTCATGTGTCAGCCATAAGTTGATAATGTCACTGTAATCAATAGAACGGAAAGCATTGATGTAGATATGTTGCCCTTGATGAAGAATAATCTTTTGCGTAACGCCGTTATGTTTAATGCCGTTCCACAATCTTTCGACATTACGTGGCTTAACGTTCCAGTCATTCAATCCGTGAACCATGAAGACATCAGCAGTAATATTCTTGAAGTTCTTATGATAGTTTCTAGCATCCCAGAAGGTATTATAGTCGCCAGTGTCACGATCTTCGCCTTTTTGAATCTCTTCAATCTTTTGATTCCATTTGCCTTTGATTTCATTAAAATCACCAGGTTGTAAACGACGACTAAAAGTCTCTTCAGCTAAGACATCGGCATCTTCACCAGGGAAGCCACTGGGTGCAATAACTAAGCCACCATCACGGTAGTAGTCATACCAGTTTGAAATAGCAGCTTCACTGATAACAGTCTTCAAGCCTTTAACACCAGTAGTGGCGGCAGCAGTGGCTAAAGTTCCCAAGTAAGAACGTCCGGTCATGGCAACCTTTTTATTTGACCACCAAGCTTTTATTTCAATATTATCGGTTCTATTAGTGAAGGCAGGTAATTCACCAGTGAGCCATTTGATAATGGAAATAGTGGAAATAGTTTCCTCAGGATCACCAGTAGTTCTTAATCCGTCAGAGTCCTTTGTACCAATACCGGCCATATAAATAACAGCAAAACCACGAGCTAAGAAGTAATCATTTAGTGTGTAAGAACTCTCTCTAGAGAAGGTTTCTTCAGCTTTCTTTGTTTCACCATTAATATTACGAGCTAAAGGTAAGGAATCAGATGGTTGGTGATATTCGATATCTTCATAACTTAAGTCATTTGGAGTCTTATGTTTTAAAGGAACATTTACATTATGAGTTAATTTTTCACCAGTCTCATCGTTAGTACCTTGGTTGTAAGGACTAGCGGTGTAGAGAACTGGTACCTTGAGACCATTTTCAGTTTCGTAGGGGCGTAAAATTTCAGCCTTCAATAGATCACGTTTGCCGTCATGATCACTGTCTTGAGGTGATTCAACATAGACGACTTCACGAATTAACTTATGTGGATCAAAGACGGGTAATGTTTTACCGTTGAAGAGCATAGGTTTAGACACTTTACCGTAAAATGGAGTGAAATATCCCTTAACAGCCAATGAATCGAGATAAGTTTGACCGTCTTTATTATGAGTAACTAAAAGCCAATACCAGGCCGATTTTAATTCTTCAGCGGAAAAATTATTTTTTCGATGGTCGGCAATTGGCAATTGAATTTTTTCCATTGCTTTTAGTGGATCTTCAAATGAAAAATCAACATCTGGGTTAAATTTCAATAACTGTAGCGCAACATTATAAAATGTTTGTACGGAAACATTAATTGAAGAGTCAAGATATTCACTTAAATTTTGATCTGGAGTTGCCATATAAGTACGCAATTTCTCTTCAAAATTAGAAGAAGTTTTAGCCTCAATAAAAGCCTTACTTAAGAAACTCTTCCATAATTTGATAGGATCATTTTCGCTACTATTATCTTTATCTAAAAAACCAATTTCTTTTAGTTCTGTAATTTGGTCGCCAAACTGAGTTGGACGAATCGCAAATTGATTATTTTTCATACTGACACCCCTTCACAAATATTAATTTCATTATAGAGCACTCTATATTAAAGTTACGAATAATTCAATAGCATAGACGTGTCAAGACAGGCAATTTTTAAGCTTGATTGGAAGCCGTCCTCCGCAAGAATTGGAAAGGTGTTGAAACGCTATGGGCATGACTTGAAGCTAACAATTTCACCTTCGGCAAAATTATGAATCCCCAAGATCAGCCTTATTGTAAGCGGCAAGGCTGCTAACAATAACGTCATAGCTGAACACATTTTCAATTCTTACTCCAGACTAAATAATATTTCAATTATTTTTTTTGAGGCAAGTATGTTTAATACGTAATTTTGTAAAATAAAAACGACCTCTATTAAAAGATTCAAGTAAAGGATATATCTTGAATACTTAATGGAGATCGTTCTTTTGAATTCAAATTTTAAATAAGAATCGTAATTAAGCTAAAGCACCCATTGGATCCCAAGGAGCAAGAACTTTAGGTTCTTTTGATTCTGTTTCAAAGGTATTCTTAAGGTCATCGCTCAAGAATTTCTTGTTGATAACTAATTGGTAAACATATTCATCGAACCATGAGTCGCTCATAACAAAGTATCCTTTGTTACCAACTTTTTCACCCCATGAGTTTTCAACTTTCCACTTAAGTGGGTTACCATTTTCATCCAAATCAACACCTGTAAGTACCATGGCATGTGTCATCATACTTTCGATGTAATCAAGACGTTCTGCCTTAGTCATCTTAAGGTCAGTGTTTAGTAGGCCTTCAAGGTCGTAGATGTTTGTATCCATGATACCAATCTTACGATCAGAACTTTGACCAACATCACTACCGAACCAAACTGATTCACCAGATTGTAATTGTTTAACAGCTAATTTCTTGAAGTCATTGATTTCAAGGTTTAAGTGACGAACTTGACGACCGCCAACGACGTTACCTAACATTTCAACTGTGTAAACGTGGTTGTAAGGTTTGTCAGCTGTTGGTGCGTTGATAGTTGAGATATAACTATCTAAATCCCAGCCAACGTACTTCTTGAAGAATTCTTGAGGTGTGATACCAGTTTCTTTATGGTAATTCTTATCGTCATCACGGTAAGCCCAGTCAAACTTAGTAGGTGGAACGCCAACTGTGTAAACTAGAAGCTTGTAAATTTCACTTAGTAATTCATTCTTCTTACGTTCGATATCTTCTTCAGACTTGTTGCTATTAACAAAGTCACGAAGGATGATAGCATCTTTACGTAATTTTTTATTGAGAACGTTGTTTAATTCAGAGGAGTTTGTACGACTGAATGTATCTGGCATAACACTCTTTGGAACGACACCATATTTTTGAACAAGAGCCATAACCATGTCCCATTGACCACCATCTTGTTGAGGTGTTGTCATAAGGAAGTCAACTTTACGGTCACCGGTTGGAAGGGCAGCAGTGTTAATAACATTTTCAAAGAAGTAATTTGATTTTTCGAGTTTATCCCAGAAAAGCATGTATCCTTGTGATAATTCGAAGCCCTTGATCTTAAAGTTGCTTTGAAGTGGATGTCTCATTGTGTTCAATGCGGCAAATACCCAGCAAAGTCCTGATTGCTTTTGATCAGCAACTGAACCTGTATCCAATTCAACTGAGAAAGTAGGGTCCATTGCTACTTTAGAAGCAATAGTTTCACTTGATTTGAATAAACCGTTATTAGCAACAGCGTTTTTGATAGCTGAAGAACCTGGTGTATTGTCAAATGCAGTTTGAAATTTATCTAAGTCTGATGATGTGATTTCTTTTGTCATACAAAAATTCTCCTTTTTTTATCTGATATTGTCGATTACTTTAGGTCCATCCTCATAACCGACGATAATAGTATTAACTATATCAAGAAATAGTCCGTGTGCAACTATTCCAACTTGGTGATCTAACCAATCTGCCAACAAATGTGGGTGTTTGATTTCACCAATTTTTAGATCAATGATGTAATTCTTGTTGTGTGTAAGGAAACGACTACCATCTTCATTGAGACGGAATTGAGGATTCAATCCTTCTTTTTCAAGATCAGTAAAGGTCTTCTCACAACCAAATGGAATTACTTCAGTAGGTAATGGGAAACTGCCTAATGTGTCAGCCATCTTTGATTGGTCAACAATCCAAATATTACGAGTGGAGTTTGTAGCGACCATTTTTTCAAGCAAGTGAGCACCACCGCCACCTTTGATACCTTGACCATTTTTATCAATTTGGTCAGCACCGTCGATAGTAAGGTCGATATGGTCAACTTCGTTTAAGTCTTTAGTTGGGATGCCTAATTCTTTAGCTTGTTTTTCAGAACGTGAAGAAGTAGTTACAGCAACGATATTCTTAATCTCACCAGCTTGGTATCTACGTCCAAGTTCTTCGATCATATAATAAACGGTTGAGCCAGTACCAAGTCCGACTACCATATCACTTTTGAAGTAATCGACAGATTTAACACCGACTGCTTTCTTTAATTCGTCTTGATTCACTATTTTTCCCCCTTTAAGAGCTTTTGGTAATTCTCAGTTAATAAAAATCTGATTTCTGGTCTGTTTTCAAAAGCGGCTTTAGCGTATTCACAAACGGGAACAATCTTTAATCCCTTAAGGTCGGAAAAGTCGACGACTGCATTGAAGAGTCTACCAGCTAGTCCTTGACCACGATAAGCCTCGTCAACGTAAGTGTAATCAAGTGAAATAACATTGTCTTCAACCTTGGAATAAGTTAATTCACCAATTGTTTTACCATTGTCTTCAAGATAAAAACGTCCATCCTCATGATTTAATTCCATAAAATTACCTCCTGCTGAATTATTTATTTTAATATTACTCTATTATAAGAAGAAAGTCAGTGTAATCAATAGTTTTATATGGGCTAAAATGCTATTATTTTAGTTATCTAATGCTTAAGGAGTTTTCAATTTGACTAAAAAACGTGGATTCGAGATTGTGAAAAAATACGAAGGTAAGGGAATTAATTTACCAGTTCGTCAAACTAAAAATGCTGCCGGTTATGACATTGAAAGTGCTGAAGACTTTGTGGTTCCTTCAATTTGGAAATTTGGTTTCTTTAATGTTTTAAAGTTCATTTTAAATAAAGGTAAAATGGATAATGACAAATTAGCTGAAGTTCAAAAATCAATTAAACCAGTACTAGTACCAACTGGGGTTAAGGCTTATATGCAAGAAGATGAAGTATTGATCCTAGCCAACCGTTCCAGTAATCCATTAAAACGTGGCTTAGCCATTCCTAATGGTATTGGTGTAATAGATGCTGATTATTACAATAATGAAAGCAATGAGGGAGAATTATTTGTTCAATTGATCAACTTTTTTCCTATTGACTACAAAGTTAAAAAGGGCGAACGCTTAGCCCAAGGTATTTTCATCAATTATTTAACAACTGATGAAGATGAAGGCGGATTGAAGAAACGCAATGGAGGATTTGGTTCTTCAGGAATATAATAAGAAAGGAACTATTTTATTGGCAAAAGCTAAAACAAAATTCGTATGTCAAAATTGTGGCTACGTCTCACCTAGATATTTAGGACGTTGTCCTAACTGTGGCGTTTGGAATCAGATGGTTGAGGAAGTAGATCATCCTGAATCCGTCAAAGCTAAAGCAACTCCTAGCCGTCGAGTTAGTGACTTAGAGTCTAAACCAGTTAGTATCGATAATGTTTCCTTTGAAAAGGAACCTCGTGTTAAGACGAATCTATCTGAATTGAATCGAGTTCTCGGGGGCGGTATCGTTCCCGGTTCTTTGATTTTAATTGGTGGAGATCCAGGTATTGGTAAGTCAACTTTGTTAACACAGGTTTCAGGACAACTAGCGAATACTGGTGGTAAAGTATTATATGTTTCTGGTGAAGAGAGTGCTTCACAGATCAAGATGCGAGCTGATCGTTTGGGTATTTCGGGTAAAGACCTCTATCTGTACCCTCAGACAGATATGAGTTATATCCGTCAAACAATCAACGAAATGCATCCGGATTACTTAATCATTGATTCTGTGCAAACAATGGATGAACCAGAAATTACTTCTGCCGTGGGAAGTATTTCTCAAATCAGAGAAGTTACAGCTGAATTGATGAATATTGCTAAGCAGGACAACATTACTGTTTTCGTCGTTGGACATGTAACTAAAGGTGGCGCCATCGCTGGTCCAAAAATATTGGAACACATGGTGGATACTGTTCTATACTTTGAAGGGGACACACACCATAGTTATCGAATCTTACGTTCTGTTAAGAACCGTTTTGGTTCAACGAATGAAATTGGTATTTTTGAAATGCGGACTAAGGGTCTGGTGGAAGTATCTAATCCATCAGAAATTTTCTTAGAGGAACGTTTAGCGGATGCCAATGGTTCAGCGGTAGTAGTTTCAATGGAAGGAACTCGACCAATTTTGGTTGAAATCCAATCTTTGATCACTCCTACAATTTTTGGTAATGCCAAAAGAACCGCCACGGGATTGGATCATAACCGGGTGTCAGTGATTATGGCCGTTCTAGAAAAACGTGGTAATTTGATGCTCCAAAATCAGGATGCTTATTTGAAATCAACTGGTGGCGTTAAATTAGATGAACCAGCAATTGATCTTGCTTTAGCAATGTCAATTGCCTCCAGTTATAAAAATATGGGTATCCCAGGAACTGATTGTTTTGTAGGTGAAGTTGGATTGACCGGTGAAATTCGTCGTGTTAATCGAATTGATCAACGAGTAAATGAAGCAGAAAAATTAGGTTTCAAGCGTATTTTTATTCCCAAGAATAATATGGGAGATTGGTCTAAAGATAATAAGATTCAAATTGTTGGTGTCAGTACCGTAACTGATGCGATGAACAAAATATTTTAAATAGGAGGCATATATGCGAAAGATCGTAGTAAATATAATTTTTGCATTACTTGGTATCGCCGTCGGAATTACCGTTTTACCAAGTTTATGGGAAATTTCAGGTTTAGCAGGAATTGCTTTTGTTAATAACGGTTATTTTGATGGACTTATTGGATGTATTGTATTTTATTTCTTGTCATTCTTGTTTGTTAAACCAATTTTGGAATTAAATCAAAGAATTGAGAAGTATTTGAATTCTCGTTCACCAGGGTGGATTATTTATGGTGCTGGATTCTTAATTGGTGGTTTAGTATTAGCCAATATCATTTCCATACCTTTCTATATGATGAGTAACATGTTTTCAAATGTTATTCCCGTCATCTTAATGATCGTCTTTGGTTGGATCGGTTTCAGAATGGGAACAAGTCGTCGAAATGATTGGAGCAATTTCTCAATCACAAAACGTAATACTAAAGTTGCACCGGCGGCAGCTGAAAAGAGTGAAACATTAGCCTCAGAAGGTGAAGTTACACGTCGTTCAGTTAAAAAAGATTACTATCCATATAAAATTCTAGATACATCCGTTGTTATTGATGGACGAATTCATCAATTAGCACACACTGGTTTTTTGGAAGGTAAGTTGATGATTCCTGATTTCGTTGTACATGAGTTGCAATTGATCTCAGATTCTAGTGATAATCAAAAACGTGAACGTGGTCGTCGTGGACTTGATATTTTAAATGAAATGAAAATGGATAAAGGTATCAACTACACAACTACAACACGCGATTATGATAATATTCCAGAAGTGGATATGAAATTACTTAAATTAGCTAAAGAAATCGGTGGTGCTGTCATCACAAATGATTATAATTTAAGTAAGGTAAGTGAATTTCAGAATGTTCAAGTACTTAACATTAACGAATTAGCCAAAGTTTTGAAACCTATGGTTTTGCCAGGAGAAACGATGACTGTTAAAGTTATAAAAGAGGGTACTGAAAGAGAGCAAGGTGTCGCATACCTAGAAGACGGTACAATGGTCGTTGTTGAAGAAGGTAAATACTTCATTGGCAAAGATGTTGAAGTCGTTGTAACTAGTGCATTGCAAACTGACGCTGGTAAGATGATATTTGCAAAACCTAAGCATTCAATGCATGGTATCCAAGAAAAGAGCGATTCTAAAGAGAATTCCAATAACCATAATAACAACGGTGGTAACAAACGTAATAACCGCAATAATAATGGTAATAAGAATTCAAATAGAAATAACTCAAGAAGTAAAAGGGGAGAACAAGGAAATGGCAAAAAAGTCAGATAATAAAATTCGTGTAAGATATGCACCAAGTCCAACAGGTCACTTACATATTGGGAACGCTAGAACAGCTATCTTTAACTACCTATTCGCACGTAGTCACAAAGGTACTTTTGTAATTCGTATCGAGGATACAGATACAAAACGTAACGTTAAAGGTGGTACAAAGAGTCAACTAGAAAACCTTAAATGGCTTGGCGTTGATTGGGATGAAGGTCCAGATGTTGGTGGAGACTATGGTCCTTATCGTCAATCAGAAAGAAAAGAAATTTATCAAAAATATATTGATGAATTGCTAGAAAAAGGCTTGGCTTACAAATCATATCTGACTGAAGAACAACTAACAAAGATGCGTGAAGACCAAGAAGCTCATGGTCAAATGCCTCATTACGAATACGAATTCGAAGGTATGTCTGAAGAAGAAAAGGCAGCCAAGATCAAAGAAGCTGAAGATGCTGGTTTACAACCAGTTGTTCGTTTCCACGTACCAGTTGGTAAGAACTACGAATGGGACGATATCGTAAAGGGTAAAGTTTCAATCGGTTCAGATACTATCGGTGGCGATTGGGTTATCCAAAAACGTGATGGTATGCCTACATACAACTTTGCCGTTGTTATTGATGACCATTTGATGGAAATCAGTCATGTTCTTCGTGGTGATGACCATGTTGCCAATACACCAAAACAATTGATGATTTATGAAGCATTAGGCTGGGAAGCACCTAAGTTTGGCCATATGACATTGATCATTAATACTGAAACTGGTAAGAAATTAAGTAAACGTGATGAATCAATTCTCCAATTCATCGAACAATATCGTGAATTAGGTTACTTACCAGAAGCTATGTTTAACTTTATTGCTCTATTAGGTTGGTCACCAGTTGGTGAAGATGAATTATTTACACGTAAACAATTTATCAAGATCTTTGATGAACATCGTCTAAGCAAATCACCAGCTAAGTTTGATCAAAAGAAACTAGAATGGGTCAACAACCAATACGTTAAGCACGCTGATGTTAGTGAAATCACTGACTTAGTACTAGCTAACTTGGTTGAAGCCAAACGAGTTTCAGAAGATCCAACTACAGATGAAATTCAATGGGTAAGACATTTAACAGAACTATACATGCCACAAATGAGTTATACACAACAAATCATTGACTTGGCAGATGTCTTCTTCAGTCAACCAGAACATCTAACAGATGATGAACAAAAAGAACTAGAAGATGACGATGCAAAGACAGCTATTGAAGATTTGAAAGGTAAGTTAGAAAAATTACCTCGTTTCACAGCTGCTCAAATTATGGCTGCTATTCAATCAGTTAAAGCTGATACTGGTGTTAAAGGTAGAAAGCTATACATGCCAGCAAGAATTGCAACTACAAGAACAATGCATGGTCCAGCAATTGCTGAAACAATCGAATTGTTTGGTAAGAAACAAGCCTTAGCAAATATCGATAAGACATTGGCTGAAATGAAATAGGCAAAGGTTTTAAGATACAAAATAAATAAAACAAAAAGAGGTTGAAGGAAAACTTAGTTTTGCCTCAACCCCTTTTTTATATAGGTGAAGATTATGTTAAAAATATTCAACACATTAACACGCCAAAAAGAAGAATTTAAACCATTAACACCTAATGAAGTAAAAATGTATGTCTGTGGACCAACGGTGTATAACTATATCCACATTGGAAATGCTCGCTCAATCGTAGCTTTTGATACAGTTCGTCGTTATTTGGAATTTTTAGGTTACAAAGTAAAATTTGTTTCTAATTTTACAGATGTCGACGATAAGATGATCAAAGAGGCCAATCGTGAAGGTATCACCGTACCTGAAGTAGCGGACCGTTTTATCAAGGCTTTCTATGAGGATATTGCGGCTATTAATGTTCAAAAAGCCACTATCAATCCAAGAGCCACAGATAATATTCAAGAGATTATTGATTTTGTCAAAGCTTTAATCGACAAGGGTTATGCCTATGAATCTGATGGGGATGTTTTCTATCGTGCTAGAAAGTTCAAACACTATGGTGAGTTGTCCGATCAAAATATCGACCAACTAGTTGAAGGTGCTAGTGAACATATTGGTGAAACTGAATTCGACAAGAAACAAGATCCAATTGATTTTGTTTTGTGGAAGAAAGCTAAGCCAAACGAGATCAAATGGGACTCTCCTTGGGGTGAAGGCCGTCCTGGTTGGCATATTGAATGTTCAGTTATGTCAACTAAGTACTTAGGCGATACTTTTGATATTCATGGTGGTGGTCAAGATTTGGAATTCCCCCATCATGAAAATGAGATTGCCCAAAGTGAGGCTAAGACTGGTCAAAAATTTGTTAACTATTGGATGCATAACGGTTTTGTCACAGTTGAGAATAACGAGAAGATGAGTAAGTCACTCGGTAACTTTGTGACAGTGCATGATCTTGTCCAGAAGACTAATCCACAAGTATTGCGTTTCTTCTTGTCATCAACACATTACCGTCGTCCACTTGAGTACTCAGAAAAGAACTTACAAAAGGCTGCTGATAATCTTGAGAAAATCAAGACAGCTTATAACAATTTGAAGTTCCGACTTGATGGTGCTATTGACGAAAATGATAATATTCAAGCACAAGTTGAACAAATTGTGGCTGATTTTAAAGCAGCGATGAACGATGACTTCAACGTACAAAATGGTTTGACAGAAATCTTTAATTTGGTTAGTTTAGCTAATAACTATTCTGCTCAAGATAAAGTAGCGAAGACTAGTGTCGAATTGATTCTTAAGACTTTGACTGAATTGACAAGTATCTTAGGAATTAAATTGGATGAACAAAAAGATCTTTCTAAAGAAATTCAAGAAATGGTCGATCAACGTGACCAAGCTCGTGCAGATAAAGATTTTGCAACAAGTGATAAATTACGTGATCAATTAAAAGAAATGGGTGTAATCCTCGAAGATACACCACAAGGAACACGGTGGCATATTAATGACTGATGTTAAACAATTTAACGGAGTAACTTTGGCATATTTAGGAGATGCCGTCTACGAAGTCTTTATTCGTGAACATCTCTTAAGTAAAAATATTACCAAGGTTAATGAATTACAAAAACAAGCCAAACACTACGTTTCCGCGAAGGCCCAAGCATCATTGATTACTTTGATGATGGATAAGGGAATTCTTTCTGATGAAGAAATCAGAATTTATAAGAACGGACGTAATGCTAAAAAATATACTAAAGCTAAGAATACAAGTGTCGTCACTTATCATATGTCTACAGGTTTTGAAGCACTTTTTGGTTATTTAGATATTACCGGCAACAAAGACCGGGTTGTAGAATTGGCACAATGGTGCATAAATGAAGTAGAAGTGGGTGAAGCAGATGACAGAAAATTCGAATAAACGTAGTAACAGTAGTAACAATTTAGAAGAAAACGAATTAGTTTATGGTGTACATTCAGTAATTGAATTATTGAAGTCCGCCACAGCCGATCAACGTGTTAACAAAGTTTTAGTTCAAAAGGGACTTTCTAGTGAACATATCGCTGAAGCTATCAAGTTAGCTAAACGTGATCGTTTAATCGTTCAAGAAGTACCTAAGAATAAGATAGATGATATTAGTAACGGTGGTAACCATCAAGGAATGGCCGCTTACGTTGCTCCTTATCAATACGCTGAAATGGAAGATATCTTCAAGAGTGCTGAAAAGAAAGGTACTGATCCATTCATTTTGATTTTGGATAAAATTGAAGATCCTCATAACTTAGGTTCAATCATGCGTACAGCCGATGCCGTAGGTGTAGACGGAATTATTGTTCCCAAGCATCGTTCAACAGGATTAACTTCAACCGTTGCTAAAACATCAACAGGTGCCATTGAACACGTACCAGTTGTTCGTGTAACTAATTTAGTTAATACCATCAAAGATTTAAAGAAACGTAACGTTTGGGTCTTTGGAACAGCTATGGAAGGTGACAACTATCGTAACTGGAATGCCAAGGGAGCAGTTGCTCTAATTATCGGTAACGAAGGTAAGGGTATTTCACCACTAGTATTGAAACAAGCTGATCAAACTTTGAATATTCCGATGGTCGGACATGTGCAAAGTTTGAACGCTTCTGTTGCAACAGGTATTCTGTTGTATCAAGCTTTTGCCTCACGTAATGTTTAATTAAAAAATTCTAAGTAGGATAAATCTTACTTAGAATTTTTTTTGTATTAGAAAATTTGAATGAATTTATAAGATTATTATTTGTAAATACATTTAAATTGTTGTAAACAAGTGTTCGCTTAAATTTACTTATGGTGGATGGTATTTTTAAATTACAAAATTATTATTCGTAAAAAGTAAAATGAAAGTCGAACAAGAAAACCAATGGATTGAATTGATTAAAGAAAAGGATGACTCAGCAGCACTAGATAGGTTGGTCAGAAGATATCGGCCAATGATTGATAATATGTATATTAAATATTTTATTGATGGCTATGATCGTAATGATTGGTATCAAGAGGCCTTTTTAGTCTGTTATCAAACTTGTAAATTATTCGATGGCAACAGTGGCTCCAAATTCGGCAGTTTTTTTAAATTAAAATTTCAAAATCATATAATAGATATAATTAGGCGTGAAAATGCCATTAAACGTAAGGCTAATCAAGGAACGGAATCATATGACAAATTGCTTGGTAAAGGTAAATTTGATGATAAAGTCGCTGAAGACAGTGATAGTGTCGATATATCTAATCAATTAGAAAAGATCATGACTAAAATGAGTCGTATAGAGTTAGTGGCTTTTCAATTCTTGCTGGGAAAAGTGTCAATGCACGATGCTTGTATCGAAGCTCGCTGCAATATGAAACAAATAATACAGGCGGCTAACCGTTGTAAAAAGAAGATAAAGCGTAATCAGAAACTATAGTCATGTGAGATTGCAATGGACAAAACAACTTCCAGAGTTTACAATTAATAAGATTAAAACAAATTAGTTTTGGAGATAAACATGGGATTAAGAAAAGTCGCCCTTGCTTGTACTGTTTGTGGCTCACGTAACTATACAATTACTGAGAACCCAAATAGAACAGAACGTCTAGAAGTTAAAAAGTTCTGTAAGCACTGTGGTAAACATACACTACATAAAGAAACAAGATAACTCTGGAGGATTACATGAAACTATTTAAATTTTTTGGTAGCGTCAAAGATGAAATGAAATTAGTTGTTTGGCCTACATTCAAAGAAAATAGACGTGATACATGGACTGTTATTGGTACTTCATTGATGTATGCAATCTTCTTTGCATTAGTTGATTGGGGTCTAATTACATTATTGCAACATTTCGTAATGGGTAAATAGATTGTAAGTACGCAAAAAATTTGCTATTATGGAATTAACGGAAAAAACTTCGACTTGGTTCGGAGTTTTTTTATTTTGAATTTTGGAGGAAATTATGGCTGAAGCTGGCGAAAAACAATGGTATGTTCTACATACCTATTCAGGATATGAAAATAAAGTTAAGGAAAATCTAGAATCACGTGCCCAATCAATGGGTATGGAAGATTATATTTTCCGTGCAGTTGTTCCTGAAGAAGAAGAAACAAAAATGAAAAACGGTAAAGAAAAGAAAGAAATGGAAAAAACTTTCCCTGGCTACGTTTTAGTAGAAATGGTTATGTCTGATGAATCATGGTTCATCGTTCGTAATACACCGGGTGTTACCGGATTTGTCGGCAGTCACGGTTCTGGTAGTAAACCTGCACCATTATTACCTGAAGAAATTGATAACATTCTAAGTCAATTTGGTATGAGCGCACAAAACCAACCATCTGACTTTGAAGTTGGTGAAACAGTTAAAATCACTGATGGTGCCTTCTCAGACACAACAGGTAAGATCACTGAAATTGATGATGAACACAGAAAACTTAAGGTTGACGTTGATATGTTCGGTCGTATGACATCAGCAGAAGTTGACTTCACATCAGTTGAAAAACAAAAATAGTTATTGATAAGACGAGTAGACCGTGCTACTATAAAACGGTATGTTTTTGACACATACATGTGGGAGAGAAAATTTAGATTCTCATCATGACCACATCACGGAACAAGGAGGTATGCACCGTGGCTAAAAAAGTTGCTAACGTAGTAAAATTACAAATCCCTGCTGGACAGGCTACTCCAGCTCCTCCAGTTGGTCCTGCTTTAGGACAAGCTGGTATTAACATTGTTGCCTTTACAAAGGACTTCAATGCACGTACACAAGATCAAAAGGGTATGATTATCCCTGTTGTTATCTCAGTATATGAAGACCGTTCATTCGATTTCGTTACTAAGACACCACCAGCTGCAGTTCTATTGAAGAAAGCTGCTGGCGTTGAAAAGGGCTCTGGCGAACCTAACACAAATAAGGTTGCCACAGTTACTGAAGACCAAGTTCGCGAAATTGCTGAAACCAAGATGAAAGACCTAAACGCTGCTAGTGTTGAATCTGCAATGCGTATGGTTGCTGGTACTGCAAGAAGTATGGGCTTTGAAGTAAAGTAAAAGACTAGATTTAAGCAGTTTACAGGGATGTGAAAGCATTCTTAACAAGTGGGAGGAGAAAATTTGATTCTCCGAAAGACCACAAAGCAAGGAGGAACTTAGCATGGCTAAGCATGGAAAAAAATATTTAGAAGCAATGAAACAAGTCGATAAAGACAAGAAATACTCTGCTACAGAAGCTGTTGACTTACTTAAGAAGGTTAACTACGCTAAATTTGACGCAACTGTTGAAGTTGCAATTAATTTGGATGTAGATCCTAAGCAAGCTGATCAACAAATTCGTGGCGCTCTAGTACTACCTAATGGTACTGGTAAGACACAAAAGGTTATCGTTTTCGCTGAAGGCCAACAAGCAAAGGATGCTGAAGCAGCCGGTGCTGATGTTGTTGGTTCAGATGACCTTGTTGAAAAGATCCAAGACGGCTGGTTAGACTTTGATGTTGCCGTTGCTACACCACCTATGATGGCTAAAGTTGGTCGTTTAGGTCGTGTTCTTGGACCTAAAGGTTTGATGCCAAACCCTAAGACAGGTACAGTTACAATGGATGTTACAAAGGCTGTTAATGATATTAAAGCCGGACAAGTTACATACCGTGTTGATTCAAATGGTCTTATCCATGCACCAATCGGTAAGCTTTCATTTGATACAGACAAGATTGCAGCTAACTTCGATGCATTTTATGGTGCAATCGTTAAAGCTCGTCCTGCATCACTTAAAGGTAATTATGTAACAAGTGTTAACTTGACATCTACATTTGGACCTGGTCTAAAAATTAACGCTTAATGTTGACTAATAACCAAAATAATGATAGATTAGTATAGTTGATTTCTACCGAAGACTCAGGTGATGAAAGTCTTAATATCCTGCCGAGGCCAGAAGATTATTTCACTTAATCTCTGTGTCCCTTGGGCACAGAGATTTTATTTTTTAAGCCGAAATTTGTAGATATTAACTAAAAAATTGTGGAGGTGAAACGTAATAATGAAGCAAGAAGTATTAGCACAAAAACAAGCACAAGTTGATGAAATTGCTAAGCAACTTACAGGCGCAAAGTCAGTCATCGTTGTTGACTACTTAGGTCTAACTGTTGAACAAGTAACAGAAATGCGTGCCGAATTACGTGAACAAAATGCTACTATGCAAGTTGTTAAGAATACAATCTTGAGACGTGCAGCTGAAAAAGCTGGTGTTGAAGGTCTAGAGAAGTTCTTCGTTGGACCTACAGCTATTGCTTACTCTGAAGAAGATCCTGTTGGACCTGCTAAGATCGCTGCTAAATTTGCTAAAGATGTTGACGCCGTTGAAATTAAGGGTGGAATCATCGAAGGTAAAGCCGCAACTCTTGACCAAATTCAAGAACTTGCAACATTACCAGACAGAGATGGCATGCTATCTATGTTGGTATCTGTATTACAAGCTCCTGTTCGTGACTTTGCTATGGTTGTTAAGGCCGTTGCAGATAAAGAAGACGCTGGACAAGAAGCATAATTAACTAAAAAAACTCATAATATTTGGAGGATACAATAATGGCTTTAGATACACAAAAGATTATCGATGATTTAAAAGAAGCTTCAATTCTAGAACTAAACGACCTTGTTAAGGCTATCGAAGAAGAATTCGATGTTAAGGCTGCTGCTCCAGTTGCTGCTGCCGGTGCTGCTGGTGGCGACGCTGCTGCAGAAAAGGACTCATTCGACGTTGAACTTACAGAAGCAGGTCAAGAAAAGGTTAAGGTTATCAAGGAAGTTCGTGGTATCACAGGACTTGGCTTGAAGGACTCAAAGGACCTTGTTGATGGTGCTCCTAAGGTTATCAAGGAAGGCGTTGCTAAGGCTGACGCTGACGAAATGAAGACAAAGCTAGAAGCTGTTGGTGCAACAGTTACATTGAAGTAATTCACTTTAATGATAAAATTAATCCTCGTAAGAGGATTTTTTTTTACCCTCAAATAGAGAAAGGGGAAAATTATGGCTAATCAGTATTTTGATAATACACCGGATCTAGAACACGAATTAAAGAAATTCGATTTTACGCTTAGAAACCATAATCTTAAATTTATTTCTGATAGTGGAGTTTTTTCACGTCAAACGATTGATTATGGTTCAAGAGTTTTAATTGAAGCAATTGATTTTCAAAATATTCCTGAAGGTAATATTTTGGATGTTGGTTGTGGATATGGACCTATTGGCTTAGCTCTGGCTAAAGAACAAAAATCCCGTCAAGTTACAATGGTTGACGTCAATCTTAGAGCTTTAGACCTAGCTAAACAAAATGCCGCTAACAATAGTATCGAAAACGTGGACATTTTTGAGTCAGATGTTTATAAAGATGTCGATAAAAAATATGCGTTGATTGTTTCCAATCCACCAGTCCGTGCGGGTAAGAATGTTGTTACCGCAATTTTGGAGGAGTCTAAGAACTACTTGTTAAATAGTGGCGAGCTTTGGATCGTTTTACAAAAGAAGCAAGGTGCACCATCAGCTAAGAAGTTGATGGAGAAGACTTTTGGCAATGTCGAAATTGTTGTTCGAGATAAAGGTTATTATATTTTAAAAAGTAAATTGATTTAAATTTTTGCTCAATATGGTATATTTTGTGTTGGAGGCGTTTACATATGAAGAAGAAATTAATTATTTTGACGATATTATCCGCCGTTTCAGCGGGATCATTTTTTGCAGTACGTAAATTGAATCATTTTATGAAAGATAAGGCTGTCAAACAAGACCGTAAGAAATTAGAGTCCTTGGTTGATAAATATCTACATGGCAACGAAAAACTACTGGAATTTGTTGGGACTTTATCTGATAGTCAAGTTAGAGAATTAGTTGAAATTTTGGACTCAATTCAAAAACAAAGAGATCAGTTAAAGTTGAAATCACCAGCAATTCCAGAATATTTGGAAAAGAAAGTAACTCAATTACTCAATTAATATGATATTTTCAGAAGAAAAAATAAATAATTACATGGATCTAGCTTTAGATGAAGCTAAAAAAGCCGGTGAACGTAAAGAAGTTCCGATTGGTTGTATTATCGTTGATAATCAAACTGGTGAAGTGATTTCAGTAGGCTCAAATGAACGTGAGGAAACTCAAAATGCTATTAAACACGCGGAGATTATTGCGATTGAAGCGGCCTGTGCAAAAGTAGGTAGTTGGCGTTTGGAGCACACGAGTTTATTTGTGACTTTGGAACCATGTCCAATGTGTGCCGGTGCTATTATTAATAGCCGTATTGAAGAGGTTATTTTTGGTGCTAGTGATCCCAAGGCTGGATCAGTTGGTTCAATTAATAATTTACTGGCGGAGACTAGATATAATCATCAACCAGAGGTTCTCAGTGGTATTAAGGAACAAGAAGCTGGGGATCTTTTAAGAAATTTCTTTAGAGAAATTCGCCGCAAAAAGTAGAAAAAAACTATTATTTATAGTATGATAGTTATTGCCGCAAGGCCTTAGGGCAATGATGCTCTTGTGAACTGTGTCAGATCCGGAAGGAAGCAGCACTAAGCAGGGTGTGTCATGTGCCTTTTGTTATGCATATAAGCCTCCTAACCAATTTGGTTAGGAGTTTTTTTGTGGCTATTTTGAAATATGATGTAATTTTTTTCCAAGCAGTATTTGTCAAAAATCTTGTGGTAAAATTTACATATTAGATTTTTAAAGGAGTTAAAATGGCATATCAAGCACTTTATCGAGTTTGGCGTCCCCAAACTTTTTCTGATGTAATCGGCCAAGATGTTATTACTCAGACACTGCGCAATGCGGTTGCTAGTCAGATGACTAGTCATGCTTATTTGTTCAGTGGTCCACGTGGTACTGGTAAAACATCTTGTGCCAAAATTTTAGCCAAAGCGGTGAATTGCCTTAATCCACATGATGGCGAACCGTGCAATGAATGTGAAATTTGCAAAGCTGCAAATGAAAACCGTTTGAATGATGTAATTGAAATTGATGCGGCTTCAAACAATGGTGTTGAAGAGATCCGTGATATTAGAGACAAAGTAAAATACGCACCAACCGAAGCCAAGTTTAAAGTTTACATTATCGATGAAGTTCATATGCTTTCACAAGGTGCCTTCAATGCTTTATTGAAGACTTTGGAAGAACCACCGGCTAATGTCATGTTCATTTTGGCTACAACTGAACCACAAAAGATTCCTGCAACAATTATTTCTAGAACACAGAGTTTCAATTTCCGTCGTATTTCACGTCAGGATATTTTGAAACGAATGGAATTTATTTTAAATGATAAGAATATCAAATATGATGAAGAAGCTTTGAACATTATCGCTGCTTCCGCTGAAGGTGGAATGCGTGATGCTTTGAGTATTTTGGATCAGGCTTTGTCATATGGTGATGATGAATTAACCTTGAAGAACGCCCAAGAAGTAACGGGTGCTTTGAGTAATGAACAGATTGTTTCCTATATGACAGCTATCGCTGAAAATAATCCAGCCGAAGCTTTAACTAATTTGTATCAGATTTTAGCTAGTGGACGTTCAGCGTTACGTTTTACAGAAATGATTATTCGCGTTTGTCGAAATCTTATTTTGTATAATTCTGATTCGGATTTGTCTAGTAAGATGGATAAGTCAGTAATGACCGATGAATTATTGGCTATCTCAGATAAATTTGATAATTCACGTCTGTTTTATATTGTTGATCAAGTCAGTGCAACGCAAAAGAATTTGAAAAACTCGAATCAAACTGATATTTATATGGAAATTTTGACCGTTAAAATCAGTGAACCAAAAATTGCTCAACAGAGTGCAGCGCCGGCAGCAACCAGTGAGACTAATGATAATCAGGTTGGCAGTGCTGAATTAGATAAGTTGAGAGATGAAGTTTCACATTTACAAAATGAAGTAAAAGACCTTTCGACAGGGACTGTGGTCAAGAAAGCAGAACCTAAGAAAACTCGTCGTCGGGCTAATACGAATGCTCGTTTGAACAAGACAGCTATCTATAAAGTTTTGGGTAGTGCAACTAAAAAAGATCTAATGGCTGCTAAAGAAATTTGGCCTGACCTAATGAGTATGCTTTCCATAACTCAACGTGCTATGATGAAAGTCGCAGAACCTGTGGCTGCATCGTCAGAAGGTGTTGTAGTAGCTTTTGATTATGAGATGTGGTTTGAACAGGCTCAAGATGATTCAGAGTTTTTAAAGGAATTAGAAAACAATGTTAGTCGTTTGATGAAGAAGGATTCTCAAATTGTTTTAGTTCCTAAAGCTGATTGGCCAAAGATTCGCAAAGAATATATTAATAATAATATTGATTTAAACAATCAAGGCAATGTAGAATCAAAGCAAGAACCAAAAAAGAAAACTGATCCCACCGTTGATGAAGCTGTAAAATTATTTGGTGACGATATAGTTGATATAAAAAATGACTAGGAGGAATTATTTATGAGTAAAGGTATGCCAAATATGGGTGGAATGGGTGGCAACATGGCCAACATTATGCGCCAAGCCCAAAAGATGCAAAAAGAAGTTCAAGCAACAACTGAAGAACTTAACAAAACAGAATATACAGGTAAGTCAGTTGATGATTTTGTCACAGTTAAAGTAACTGGTGATAAGAAGATTGCTGATATGACAATCAGTGAAAAGATCATTGATCCAGATGATCCAGACACTTTGCAAGATATGTTGATCGATGCTTTGAATAATGCCTTCGAAGCCGTTGATAATGATAAAGAAGCTAAATTAGGTAAATACACAAACGGGTTGATGTAATGAAATATCCAGAACCAATATCAAAATTAATTGATAGTTATATGATGTTACCAGGAATTGGTCGCAAAACTGCAACCAGAATGGCATTCTTTACACTTGGAATGGACAAAGACCAAGTGCAAGAGTTTGCTGATAATTTAATTTCCGCAAAGACAGATTTGAAGAGTTGTAAAATTTGTGGAAATATTACTACTGAGGATATTTGTAATATATGTAGTGATAAGAGTCGTGATCAGTCAGTTATTTTAGTCGTTGAACAAGCTAAAGATATTATGTCTTTGGATGATATGAATGGTTATAATGGCTTGTATCACGTTCTAGGAGGGGTCTTATCGCCAGTCGATGGAGTTGGCCCAGAAGATTTGAATATTAAGTTGTTGCTGAATCGCTTAAAGACTAATCAGAATGTTAAAGAATTAATTATTGCAACTAATGCGACGCCAGAAGGAGAAGCAACTGCTCAATATTTAGCCAAATTAGTTAAGCCAGCAGGAATAAAAGTAACTAGATTAGCACATGGATTAGCTGTTGGATCTGATATTGAATACGCGGATGAAATGACTTTGAAGAGTGCGGTTCTAGGTCGCAGGGAGATTTAACATGTTTGGTAGAAAAAAAATATCTGTCCAGAAAATGGAAGATGATCGCCTCTTAGATAATATTCATCAGATTCAACAAAGAATTGGTAATACACAAAGAATGATGAACAATTCGGTTGATATCGATGATACGACAAGAATCAGGTTAAAACTTGATCAGTTGAAGTATCAATTCTTGTATCTAGAAGCAAGAAGAAGAAAAGCTAAAGCTAAGGCTACAACAAATATTATTTTCGGAGACGAGGATACATTTTTGAAGCAACCTAGTCGTGCTGAAAAACACTGGTAATTAGTTAAGGCGGATTGTGCTTAATTTCCGTCTTCCATAAAAATTGGGAATACCTTGGAACGCCATGGGCGCGACTTGAAGCTAATTATTTTACACTTTGTGTAAAATAATGGATCTCCAAGATCGGCCTCATTGTAAATGGCAAAGCCATTAACAATGATCTCATGGCTGAAGGTATTTCCAATTTTTCCTCCAGACTAGATAGTGTTTTAGTTAACTTAAAATAAAAAACAGTATTTATTTAGAATTCCGTTAGTGCGTATAAAATATACGTATGGAGTTTCTGAATAGATACTGTTATTTTTTTACTTTAAATATTAGAAAAACAGATGATTAAATAGAATAGGATTCGGTCCAGACCAATCGAGCTTGTTGTGGAGGACGTCATACTTAATCTCTTAGAATAATATCTTAGGAAGTTTCATTTATTTCCAATTTCAAGTAAAATAGTAGTAATCATCTAGGAGAGATTATATGTCAGGAATATTTATTTCGTTTGAAGGACCAGATGGGGCTGGTAAGACGACAGCTCTGAAAAAAATTATGCCACTATTGCAGGCCAAAACCGATAAGGAGATTGTCTTATCTAGGGAACCCGGTGGTAGTCAAATTTCTGAAAAAATCAGAAAAATCATTTTGGATATTCATGATGAAGAGATGGATGCCAGAACAGAAGCACTATTATATGCAGCAGCTAGACGTCAACATTTAATCGATGTAATTTTACCAACCTTATCTGAGGGTAAAATTATGTTGAGTGATAGATTTGTTGACAGTTCAATTGCTTATCAAGGCGGAGGCCGTCAAATCGGTACTAAAGAAGTCGCTGATATTAACAATTTTGCGATTGAAGGGCACTTACCAGATTTAACAATTTACTTTGACGTGACTCCCGATGTAGGATTAGCTCGAATCAAGAAAGATCATGCCGGACAAATGGATCGTTTGGAGAAGGCTGCTATGAGTTTCCACGAGCGTGTCTATGATTCTTACAAAGAGATTGTCAAAGATAATACTGAACGTATCAAGACTGTTGATGCAGCCCAAGCACCTGATAAAGTGGTTCAGGATGCTGTTGAAATTATTGTGCAAAGATTTCCTAATATTTTTACTAAAGGAGAATAACAATGAAATTAATTTTAGCCATCATTCAAGACAAAGATAGTCAACAACTACAAGAAAAGCTTGTTAAGGGCGGCTTTAGAGCTACCCAATTACCATCTACTGGTGGTTTCTTGAAAGCTGGTAATTGTACCTTTATTATTGGTGTTGAAGAAGAGAAGGTTGATGATGTCTTAGCAATTATCAAGAAGAATTGTCACACACGTTCTCAATACGTTACACCAACATTTTTAATGCCAGAAGCAGCTTCGAGTTTGTCCGAGCCTATTGAAGTACAAGTTGGCGGTGCTACTTGCTTCATTTTGCCAGTTGATAAATTTGTGAGATTCTAAAAATGGAGAGTTTACAAACTGAGCAGCCTAAAGTTGTTCAAGAATTTCAAAAAATTATTTCTTCTAATATGTTGTCACATGCGTATTTAATCGATAGTGCTTCTTCCAAAGTTAGACAGCAGATGGCTATTTGGTTAGCCCAGAGTCAATTCTGTGAGAATCTTCAAGATGGCGCCCCTGATCAGACTTGTCAAAAATGTCGTACAATTGCCCTTGGGGATAACCCCGATGTTTTGGAAGTGGAAACTGAGAAGCAGAGTATTGGTGTCGATGATATTAAATTCTTTAAAAAAGAAGCTAATATGACGGCGACACAAGGAAAAAGACGAATCTTGATTATCGATGAAGCTGAGAAGATGACGAACGCAGCTAGTAATAACTTGTTAAAAACAATTGAAGAACCAGAAGGTAATCTGATGATTATTTTATTGGCTGATTCTGCAAAACAACTTTTACCAACGATTCAATCACGTGTACAGATTTTTCATTTGTCGAATAAGAGTAATGAAGAAGAAATCGAAAGTTTAATCAACGAAGGATTCAAAAAAGAACAAGCTGAAAATGCCTTGAAAGTCACCGATATTAAATATTTGGAAAGTATTACAGCTGATAAGTACCAATCGTTATTAACCGCAATTACGAATTGGTTAAAAGAAATCAATAAACAAAAAATAAATAGTTTTATCGACATTCAGACTGATATCATGCCTTTAGTAGAGAATAAAAATCAGCAACATTTGGTTTTCGACATGTTGAATCAAATGTTTAGTGATATATTATCAATTAGGTACAATTTAGAAAAATCAACATTAACGACGCAAGATTTACTCTCAAATAAAGGGATCAAAAAAATTGTAAAGATGTCTGATGACTTATTCACAGCCGAACAGATGTGGAAAAGTAATGTATCGTTTCAAGCAATTTTAGAAGATTTGTCATTAAAATTTGTGGATTAGTAGGTGAAATCATGGCAGAGAAAGATTTATATGATGAATTTGAAACAATCACAAATCAACTAAATGATATAAGTAAAAAGGTTTCTTTGCTAAAAGAGGAACTATCCGATACTTTGGAAAAAAACGAAGAGATTAAGTTGGAAAACCAAAATCTTCGCAAACATTTAGAAAAGGTTGGCTACGAGGAAAAGGATTTTAATGGTAACACGTTATCTGGTTCGCGATTGAATTTGGAAAAGCTATATCGCAAAGGATTCCATGTTTGCCAACAATATTACGGTTCACACCGCGATAATGACGAGGAATGTCTTTTCTGCATGAATGTTTTGTACGGAACTAACTGGAAAAAGAATAAAAAAGTTAAAAAGATTTAAGTAAGGGGAGCTATTTGAATGAAGGAACAAAGGAGTTTTGTTGATAATTCGAAGGGCTGCCTTTTTTTAGTGCCAACGCCCATTGGTAATTTAGAAGACATGACTTTTCGAGCTGTTAACACTTTAAAGGAAGCAGATTTAGTAGCAGCTGAGGATACGCGTAATACTAAAAATTTATTAAATCATTTTGAAATACCGACAGAATTAATAAGTTTTCATGAGCATAATACTGCTCAAAGAATTCCTGAATTAATTGAAAAAATGAATTCTGGTCTCAAAATTGCTCAAGTTAGTGATGCTGGAGCTCCATCAATCAGTGATCCGGGCAAGGAACTAGTTAAAGCTGCCATTAAGGAAGAAATTCCGGTAGTCCCACTACCAGGTGCGACAGCTTCAATAACGGCGCTAATAGCTTCTGGTATAGAACCACAGCCATTTTATTTCTTTGGCTTTTTGCCTCGTAAAGGAAGAGAAAGAACTGAAGCTTTAGTAGATTTAGCTAATCGTAGTGAAACAACGATTGTTTATGAGTCACCATATCGAGTAAAGAAGACAATCCAAGATTTGATTGCTAAATTTGGTCCAGAGCGCCGGATAACTTTGGCCCGTGAATTAACTAAAATACATGAAGCTTTTTTGCGTGGTAGTTTACAAGATGTGGCTCAATATTATGAAGAAAACGATCCTAAAGGTGAGTATGTCTTAATAATTGCAGGAAAACCAGCTGATCAGACAGAAGTTAGTTCAGATGCTGACTTAGTAGCAGCGGTGGATAACTTGATTGACCATGGTAAGAAACCTAATAAGGCTATCAAAGAAGTAGCCGCCGACAACGGTTTGAAGAAACAAACTGTGTATAACCTTTATCATGGAATTGGAGAAGAAGAATAGTGACAGATAGAGAAACATATTCAATGGAAGTAGAAGTACCATATTATTTTGCCAATTTTACAGGTGATATTCGTTTATCAGCTTTGATCGACATTATGTTACTAACTTCCGAAAAACAATTACACCAAGCTGATGCTGATAGTACAGAGATGGTTATGAACAATGGCTTAGGATGGGTAGTTGTTCAATATCATATGGATATCAATCAGATGCCACGTTTAGGCCAGAAATTAAAAGTTACTACACAAGCAACAAGCTACAATAAGTACTTTTTCTATCGTGATTTCTGGATTGAAGATATGGACGGCAATGTCATGGTTAAAGCCCAAAGTGCTTTTGTTTTGATCGACATTAAAGAGCGTAAGATTGTTAGTGCTGCAGATCGTTTGGAAAATAAATTTGGTGCTGAAGAAGTTAATCGAATTCAGAGATTTGCTCGTTTACGTGTGCCAGAAGATTATGATTTCAAACAACCACAACATATTGGTTACTATAATATCGATGTTAATAAACATGTTAATAACTCTTACTATTTTGATTGGATGGTAGATACATTAGATACAGATTATATTGCCAGTCATCATTTGAAGAGTATGGACATTAAGTATGAAAAAGAACTTAATTTGGAAAGCGAACCATTGTCATTCGCTAAAGTAGATTCAGAAAACCACACATCAACTCATTGGATAAAGAATGGTGATACTTTGAATGTTATTGCTCAATTAGGATGGGAAGATAAATAGGGATAGTGGTTCTTTAGTTTAGTTAGCATTTGATGCCATCCTCCACAAGGATTGGGAATGCATTGGAACGCTATGGGCGCGATTCGGAGCTAATCATTTTACACTTCGTGCAAAATAATGGATCTCCGAAGTCGGCCTTATTGTAATCGGCAAAGCCGATAACAATAATTTCATAGCTGAACGCATTCCCAATTCTTGCTCCGGATTAGATAGTGTTCTGATTTTTTATTTTGCGGATTTTAATATTGACGAGAAAATGATTTTTATTATATAGTTCCGTGTTCCAGAGCAATAGTGCTTGTTGCGGAGGGCGACATCCTTAGCAAAACCTTATCCAAAAACCAATTACTTGTATAGTTATTTTATTGTGCTACCATATTTAAGTATTCAAAAATATTTGGGGTAGGATTCAAGGCGTTAAGTGCCGATGGAACGGAATGTGAACATCGGACGAAGAGATTTTCTCGCGATCTTGTTTCCGCATTCGCCACTTTATATATGTCTCTTTTATATTCTGTGGCAGCTCCGTTGGGAGATGTCGATTATGAACAGTAGAACGAAAGTCGTTAGTGTTCAAGGAATTACGTGGATGGCTTTGTTAATAGCATTGCAAATGGTATTGTCAAAGTTGTCGATTGGTAGCAACATGATGCAGGTAGGGTTTAGCTTCATTGCTGTTGGATTGTTGGGATATTACTTTGGTCCCGTAAAGGCTGGAATTGCTAATGTTTTAGCAGATATTATCAGTCATACGATTATGGCAACGGGAGGCAGTTTCTTCTTAGGTTTCACTTTAACTGCTTTAGTATCTGGAGTGATTTATGGTTACATGTTACACAATCACAAGGTTACAGTTTTAAGAACATTTATCACGGTCTTATTGATTACGGTAATTGTTAATACTGGACTTAATACTTTGTGGATTCACATGATGACCAATGTACCTTATCTGACGTTGTTAGTACCAAGGATTGCGAAAGAGGCATTTAGTTTGGTTTATCAAACTGGTCTTCTTTTCATCGTATTGAGATGGATAGATAATTCGAAATTTAATAGAATCGACCGATAGGTCGATTTTTTTTTGTTTAAAATTATGTGTTAAAATAATTCTATTAAGAATGAGGGATAAACGTAATGAAAATATTAGCATTTGATACATCAAATAAACCGTTATCCGTTGCAGTAGTTGTGGATGGCAAAGTTTTAGCACACATAGAGTCAACTGAGAAGAAAACGCACAGTGTTTCCTTACTACCTGATATTCAAAATGGGTTGCAAGAAGCAGGGCTTACAATGGCTGATATCGACTTGATTGCTGTTGCCAAAGGTCCAGGTTCCTACACAGGTGTAAGAATTGCTGTGACAGTAGCTAAAACTTTAGCTGATACTTTAAATAAAAAATTAGTAGGAGTTTCTAGTTTGAAACTCTTAGCTGCAAATGGTGACAAAAAACATCTCTTGGTTCCTTTAATGGATGCCAGAAATGATAATGCTTTTGCTGGTGTTTATGTAACAAATCGTGATGGCAGATTATTAACTGTTGTTGCGGATCATCACACTTCAATGGCCAATCTATTTGAAACATTAAAACAATATGAGCCTAATGAATTGGAGTTCATTAACGCTACGCCTAGATTACAAGAATTAATTCAAAAACAATTTCCTGAAGCAACAATAGTTATGAGTGAAGATTCATTGCCAGATGCTGGCAAGTTGGCTAAAATTGCAGAGACAACTAGAGCTGTTAAGGATATTGATAATTTTATCCCGACATACTTGCGTTTAACTCAGGCGGAACATGATTGGTACGCTAAAGGTAATAAGGAAGACAAAAATGTTTCCTATGTTGAAGAAGTTTAAAAATATCTTATCTAATAATAAGAAGGAAAAATTTGATTTTGAAAAACAATTAGTTACGATCGATGGACAGGAATTTACCTTAAGAAAGGCTATTCCAGATGATTCGATTGAATATATGCGAATTCAAGAAACAATTTATCCAATTCCGGTACCATGGCCAATTGATATCGTTGAAATGGAAATTGGTAATAAGAATGCGCTCTATTTGTCATTGGTTAATGAGACTGGTGTCGTAGCTTTTATCGGTATTTCACTGAGTGATAGGACAGAATCACATATCACTAATTTGGCGGTTAACAGTGATTATCAGAATTTAGGTATTGGACATTTATTATTGAATCAGGCTTTTGCATATTGTCGCAAACGTGAATTCGAAAAAATGTCATTAGAGGTTGATGTAACTAATGATGCTGCAATTGCCTTATATGAAGCTTTTGGCTTTAAGGTAAAAACGGTGCACAAAAAGTATTATTTTAGAAATCATCACGATGCTTTAGAAATGATGGTTGATTTGTAGGGGAGAACATTGTGGAAAAAGATACGTTAATAATGTCATTTGAAAGTAGTTGTGATGAAACTTCAGTCGCTATTATTAAAAATGGTAAAGAAATCTTATCAAATATTATTGCAACACAAATAAAGAGTCATCAACGTTTTGGTGGAGTAGTACCAGAAGTTGCTAGCCGTCATCACGTTGAAGAAGTAACTCGTTGTATCAATATGGCTTTGGACGAGGCAAAAGTTGGTTATAGTGATCTCGATGCTGTAGCCGTAACTTATGGTCCTGGCTTAGTCGGTTCATTGTTGATTGGAATCATGGCTGCTAAAACAGTAGCATTTGCACACAATCTACCTTTGATCAAAGTTAACCATTTAGCTGGACACATTTATTCAGCTAATTTCGTGACTGACCTACAATATCCATTCATGTCCTTGTTAGTTTCTGGTGGACATACGGAGATTGTTTTAGTCACAGCTCCTGGAGTTTTCCACACCCTTGGTGATACTAGGGATGATGCTGTTGGTGAAGCTTATGATAAAATCGGCCGTATCTTAGGAATTAATTATCCAGCTGGTAAAAAAGTTGATCAGATGGCTGCTAAAGGTAAGGATACTTTCAATTTTCCAAGAGCAATGGTACAAGAAGATAACTTGGACTTCAGTTTCAGTGGATTGAAGAGTGCCTTCATCAATCGTGTTCATCACGCTGATCAAGTTCATGAACAGTTGAATAAAGATGATTTGGCTGCCAGCTTCCAAGGTGCCGTCCTGGATATTTTGAGCAATAAGATATTTAGAGCTTTGAAACAACATCCAGTTAAGCAATTGATTGTCGGTGGAGGTGTCTCCGCTAATCAAGGCTTACGTAAACGTTTGGCTGAAGAAATCGAAAAACGTCATATGGATATGGAATTAGTTTTCCCACCATTAAGACTTTGTGGTGACAATGCCGCTATGATCGGTGCAATGGCTCAGATTCAATATGATAAAGGTGATTTTGCTGAATTAGATTTGAATGCTGATCCTAGCTTAGATTTTGATATGGAATAAATGGATACCTCTAAGTTGAACATTGACTATAGAGGTATTTTTATATACAAATTGCAAATAATACTAATTATTTGTAAAAAGGGATTAATAAATCTAGAAAATTGTGGTAAAAAAGATGAGAGGTGTAATTGATGGAAAATAGAACGGTTATTTCATATGTGCTGCTAAAGTATGATAAGAGTACTGATGGGATTTATACGAAAGCCACTAACAATGGCACTTTTGAAATTCCTAGTTTTGAATTTGATCCGGCTGAAAATGAAACTTCAACTGATTTAAAAATGCATATTATTGAGAGATTGAAGATGCTTGATGCAGGAATCGACATCGACCATTTATTTATTCCATTCACCAACTTATCTGTTTCTTCAGATTTCAAGATTTACAACTACTTGGTATTAGTCTTTGAATCAGATCATGATGTGTTTGCCACAATGGAAGATGAATCTTGGTATCAAGTTAAATATGATCTTAAAAATAAAATTTGGAATCTGGCTTGGCAAAGCGGCATGGAACATGTCAATGATTTTCAAATTAAAGACAGATCTTTGAATCAATATGCCGTAAATAGTTCGATGAATGATGAAATTGATTTTTGCAATATCATGCACTTTGTAGCTCAAGAGACACAGGAATTTCCTATCTTGGGATTGATGTCGGGAACTGAGTTTACTCAAAAAGAAGTATTACATTATCAAAAATTATTGGGCTTCAAAAACAGTAGTCTTAAAACAACTTTGGCATTTGAGAGTAAATATTCAGATGCGATTAAAGCCATCGACGAAACCTCTTATAAGATAAAAAATAAATATTTACAAAGATAAAAATAAGTTATCAATTCAAAGTTAATTAAATTGATAACTTATTTTTTTTGCCCTAATCAAGAATGCTATATTTATTGATAAAAATTAATATTTGATAATAAAATTAGTTGAAAATGATATATATAAAATAATGCTATATTATATAATATTTTTACATAGATAAAATATTAATGTTTGACAAGGAGGTTGGTCTTATGAAGAAACGTATAAGATTTCTTTATTTGATTATATTTCTTTTGCCGTTCATTCAATTGCTTAAAACTACTACGGTTCAGGCTTATTCAGTTCCAGATAGGACTAGTGTATATGAGCATGCGCCTAAAGGTATGAAGCTGAATGATTTTATTACGGCTCCAGAATACTATACGAATACGAAAACAAACAATACTACAGCTTTTAAAAGTTCTAATAAGATAATTCGTGCGGGTGATTCTAATAATGATTCGACTGATATCATTCAATTGTTGGATGGATCAAGTACGCAGAAGCAACAGATTGGTTCTTTTTGGGGAACCGTCAAAGATAGTAACGGTAATAAAACTTATAATTATTTTGATTTGAGTAAGTCACAAGAAATTTCAGTTTGGTTTTATGGAGGAAGTAAAATTGATGGTTATGATGGATTTGCTTTTGTACTTCAAAATGATGATTTAGGTGATCAAGCTATTTCTCGTAGCAATGGTGCCCCCACTGCTGGTGAGACTTTGGGGGTTTGGGGTGGTGGAACTCCAGACAACAAAACTACCACAACAAAACTTTCTGGTGCTTCCGATGGCATTCAAAAGAGTGTAGCTATTGAATTTGACCGTTATTTAAATAATACTGCTGGATCCACTTTTAATTCAGTCAATGATTACTTGGATTTTGATGGTTTTTCAATGTCCAATGCCGGTAATATTGTTATGAACCAATTGAGAGAAAAACATATTGCTTGGAATTATCCGGGGGATACCGCTACTTATATGGAAAATAGCTATGGTATTTTTACAAATAATTACTTTTACAATTTGACGCATCGTGGTCCAGTTCAAAATAACTCTTACTTCACTGGTTACGATGGTCTTGAGGTTGCTAACTCAGAAACGCAAGATCCACGTAATGGTTGGCGTCATCTTAAAATCACTTATACACCACCAACAACAGGGACTACAGCTCGACTATCGTATTTAATTAATGATAAGTTCCCTGATGGTACGGATAAGATGCAGACTTCACAGGATAGTAAAACTTTTAGTATCGATATTTCTAAGCTGGTAGGAACTAATGACGACAAGAAGGTTCGCTGGGGATTCACTGCCTCAACAGGTTCTCCAAAGTCATCGATTGCTGACTTAGATATGGTTATTGAAAAAATGCCTTCAATTGTTGATATGAAGGGGACTTCACAGATTACTGATATTACAAAGAATAGTAGTAAGACTTTAGGTAGTACTAAAGAATTGCATACTAGTGATGGTGATGAAATTAAATTGGAACAAAAATTGTCTTACAGTGGTGGTATTTCCGATTCTGGTGAAATTACAGCTACAGTTGGATTACCAGAGTATGTTGAGTACAATGGTGACGAGAATGGTGTCATTGGTAAGATGACTTATCAAGATGAAGATGGAACTACTAAAACACAAGAAATCAATAAATCCGATTTAAAAGATGTCACAATAACAATCCCAGGCAAGTATGAGAGTGATCCACCAAGTTATAAAACTGTAAAAGGTTTTGACGTAAAGATTCCATCGATGAATGCGATTGGAGATAATTCTAATATTGAGGTTTATGGAATCGTTAAAGGTCCGGAAAGTTCTACTCCAATAACAACAAACGTGTCAGGAATTAACACTAGTTATCAAGCTGATAGTTATACAGGTGATACGATGAGTCCTGACTTCGTTGTCGATAATGAAATTTTACATATTGAAAATACTAATTCCCTGTCACAAGAATTAGAGTTAGGCGATGAAGCTCATTTTCAAGGTAATATTTCTTATCTGAAGGGTTCAACCTTTGATGGTGAGGAATTATTGAGCAATTTGGAAGTTTACGATCAAGATGGTAATAAACTCCCTGGGGTACAAAAAGGTGATATTGAGGTTGATAAAGGTGCAAAAACGGGAACATATGACGTTCCTTATACCTTGAACGGTCTGGAAGCTGGTAAGACTTATACATTCAAGTTGAAACTATCAGACTCCAAAGATCGTATTTCCAATACTTTGGAATATCAGGTTAAAATCAAATCAGAAAAGAATTTACAGTTAGCGGTCAACAATTATCGTTTCCAAACAATCAATGCTGGTTCTAAAATCGGTGAGTATGTCAAACGTTCCGGTAATTGGGATATCAATGTTAACAGTACCGGATATAAATGGAAATTGTCGGCCCAGTCAACTGGTTTGTTTAGTGAAAAGGATAATAGTTATTTTGAACCACTATACTTTATCGATAAAAATTCAAATGCCCAACCTTTGAGTGATAATACATTAATTGCTCAACAAGATACTATTAATAGCGGTGAAATCCAAAATACGGACGTTACAGACACTTGGAGTGAGGATGACGGTATTCTACTGAAGAATGGCTTTCCTAACCTTGCAGGCGATTATACAGGCGAAATTAAATGGACGTTGAGTGAAACACTATAAAAAAATACTGTCGATAGATTTAAAAATCTATTGGCAGTATTTTTTTGTAATTTTACTTGTAACGATCTTCTAAATTACTCATCCAGAGTGCTAATAAGCAACCAATAATGAAGAAAACTAGACTTAGAGCAATATCAAGGCCAGTTGTTCCAACGTAAGAAATTCCGTCATTTGTATATGGATTAGGAATCAGGATTAAAACAGTACTAGCCAAGACGATGCCTAAGATGAAATGATAAACCTTTGAATGATGCTGTTGAATTAATTTTTCCATAGCTTTGGAGAAGGTCAATAATGAAATCACACCACCAATTGCAATAGGGATGAAGACTAAGGGGTCAAAGGTTTTAAAACCTTTTAACATTGGTGTATATAGTCCCAAAATTATCAGTAGATTTGAAGGGCTTAATCCAGGTACTAAGACACCCAAAGCAATTAGGATACCCGCAATAACGAATCCAAAGAAGTTAGCTGGGATGGTGCCGAAAATTTCACTCATGAAGAAGAGAAAAATTCCTCCGCCGACAAAGCTGGCTAAGAACCAAGTAATGTCATATTTATTTCGTGGTATTTGGGATGTCGATTCCTTGAATAGGGTTGGTAAAGTTCCAATGATTGTTCCAGCAAAACCCCAGAGGACGATTACTTGATAGTTTTGCAAAAGATAGTCAAGAGGTTTGGATAAAATGCCTATTCCAACAATGCCACCAATTCCGATAGGTAAGAAATAGAGAAAGTCACGTTTGAAGTTTTGACGTACGTGGGCCATAAAACTTAACATTCGTTCATAGATACCCATGATGGCGGCTAAAACACCACCGGAAACTCCTGGTAAGATGAAACCTAAAGCGATGATGACTCCCTTAAAGAATCTGATTAAGAAATTTTCTTGTTTTATGGTTATGCTCCCTTGGAAATATTCTTTATAAATTAAGTTATCAAATTTGGAGAAGCTGAGCAACAAAAAAACAGTCTTATTAAGTATTCAAGATATATCTTTCCTTACTTGAATTTCTTAATAGAGGCCGTTTTTCTTTACTAAATCAAATTATTTTCTAATCAGAAAAATCTTCTAGTTCAATAGATTTTTCGGTCCATTCTTCTTCAACTTTATCTTGTTGCTGTTTGTTTTCATCAAGTTCTTTTTGAAGATCGGCCAACTTGCTATAAGAAGTTAGATTCTCATCTTTAGTCATTTCTTTTTGAATAGCAGTATTTTTGTCTTCTAGTTCAGCAATTTGTTTCTCTAAGTCTTCAACTTGACGACGTAATTTACGTTCTTGTTTTTGTTGTTCCTTAGATTGTTGATACTGAACTTTCTTTTCGCTGACATTAGAAGTTGTTTGTGCTTCTTCAGTTGAATGATCAGTCGTTTTCTCCAAGTAATAATCGTAATCACCAAGATAGATCTTGCTACCATGTTCGCCAATGTCAACGATACGATCAGCTAGAGTATTCAATAGGTAACGGTCATGGGAAACGAAGAGGACAGTTCCTTCGAAATTCTTCAAGGCATCTTCAAGAACTTCCTTACTGTCAATATCCAAGTGGTTAGTAGGTTCATCCATGATTAAGAAGTTATCGTGTTCCATAGCTAATTTTGTCAAAGTTAAACGAGCCTTTTCACCACCAGATAATCCAGCAACAGGTTTGAGTACGTCGTCACCACTGAAAAGGAAAGCTCCCAACATATTACGAATTACTTGTTCATCTAAACGAGGATAGATATCCCAAATTTCATGAAGAACATCTTTTTTTGGATCAAGATTTTTCAAATTCTGATCGTAGTAACCAACTTGAACATTGGCACCAAACTGAGATGTTCCCTTGATCATTGGGATTTGTCCCAAGATAGATTTAAGAAAAGTTGATTTACCGATACCGTTTGGTCCGATAATACCAACACGTTCACCCTTTTTGACATCTAAATTGATAGGTTCGGACATAATTTGGTCTTCATAACCGATAGCGGCATCTTTGACGAGTAATACGTCATTGCCACTTTCCTTATCAATTTGAAATTTAAAATGAACTGAGCCTTGATCACTGTCAGGACGATCCAAGACATCCATATGTTCCAACTTCTTACGACGACTTTGAGCCATCTTGGTAGTGGAAGCACGGACAATATTCTTTTGGATATACTCTTCAGTCTTCTTAATTTCAGCCTGTTGCTCTTCATAATGTTTCCAGGCTACTTCTTGATTTTTTTTCTTTTCTTGTAAATAGAAAGAGTAATTACCAGAATAATGAGTTGATGAGTGATGATTGATCTCAACAATTTCAGTAACGACTTTGTCCAAAAAGTATTGGTCATGGGAAATGATGACTAGTGCGCCACGGTAATTTTTGAGATAACCTTCAAGCCATTCAACTGTATTGATGTCCAAATGATTTGTGGGCTCATCCAAAAGTAAAATATCGTGATGTTCCAAGAGCATTTTAGCCATAGCCAAGCGTGAACGTTCACCACCAGAAAGGGTTGATATTTGTGCTTGCCAAACATCCTCATCGAATCCGAATCCCTTGAGGACACTGCGAATCTCTGATTGATAGCCGTAACCATTTTCTTGACGGAAGGTATTTTGCAATTGATCATATTGCTTCAAAATGTTGTCGTAATCTTGAACATTGGGGTCAGCAATTTTTTCTTCTAAAGTGTGCATCTTTTTTTCTTGTTCCTTTAGATAATCAAAAACGTGTTCCATCTCGTCAAAAATTTTATTTTCACTATTCAAACCGGAGTCCTGAGCAAGGTAACCGATATTTGTATCCTTTTTCAGAGCAATATTTCCACTATTATAACTTTCTTGATCAGAAATAATTTTGAGCATAGTTGATTTGCCGACACCGTTTCGGCCGACTAGACCAATTCTACTATTATCCTGTACTTCAAAGCTAACGTTAGAGAATAGCCTTTTAGTACCAAAATTCTTTGTAATGTTCTGTGCTTGTAATAAAATCAATTTCAAACTCCTTTATATATTCACAATTTTATCATTATTCAATAAATTATGTCTTTATAGGTTTAACGTATTGCGTTTTTGTCGATTTTTATTTACTATAAATGTTAGTGAAATGACACACATATGGTGGTAAATTATGACAAAAACAACTGTTCCAAACGCAACAATAAAGCGTTTACCAATTTATTATCGGTATTTTCAATTTTTAAAAGATGAAGGTACAAAAAAGATCTCTTCTGGAGAATTATCAGAAGGGGTCAAGATAGATAGTGCTACAATAAGACGTGACTTCTCATATCTAGGAGCACTTGGAAAACGTGGTTATGGCTACGATGTAAACGATTTAGTGGCTTTCTTTAAAAAGCTCTTGAATCAAGATAAGCGTACTAACGTAGCCCTAGTTGGTGTAGGTAATTTAGGTAACGCCTTACTAAATTATAACTTTTCTCGGACTAATAATGTTCGAATTGCAGCAGCTTTTGATATTAATAAGGAAATTGTTGGCACAGTTAAGAGTGGTGTTCCCGTTTATGATATATCTGAACTAAAGGAACAACTTCATTTGCAACAAATCGATGTCTGTATCTTGACTGTTTCTTCGAATGCAGCTCAAACAACTGCTGACTTATTGGCTGATGCTGGAGTTAGAGGTATCCTGAACTTTACACCAGTAATTATCAATGTTCCAAGCAGTATCCGTGTTCATTATGTTGATTTGGCTAATGAATTGCAGACTCTGATTTTCTTCTTAGATCGTGATAAGTCAATGAAAGAAGAGCAAGAATAATTTTTTGGGGGAAAGTATTATGAGTGAACCATTGTTCTTAAAGCCTGTATTCCACGAAAAAATTTGGGGTGGAAGAAAGCTAGAAACTAAGTTTGGTTACAATATTCCAGATGGCGCTATTGGTGAATGCTGGGCTATTTCAGGTCATCCACATGGTAGATCACAAGTTGAAAATGGTGAATTTGCTGGTCAATATGTCGATGATCTTTGGAAAAATCATGGTGAGTTATTCGGCAATCCTAAGGGAAAAGTATTCCCACTTCTAACAAAGATTTTGGATGCTGAAGCAAGTCTATCTGTTCAAGTTCATCCTGACAATGAATATGCAGCAGAACATGAACATGAATTAGGTAAGACAGAATGCTGGTACATCATTGATGCTGAACCAGGTTCATACTTGATTTATGGTCACAATGCTAAGAACAAAGCAGAACTTGATAAGATGATTGAGTCAGGTGACTGGGATCATCTACTAAGAAAAGTTCCAGTTAAGACTGGTGACTTCTATTATGTACCAAGTGGGACTGTTCACGCTTTGAACAAGGGTATTATGGCTCTAGAGACACAACAAAGCAGTGATACAACATATCGTTTGTATGACTATGACCGTGTTGAAAAGTCTACTGGTAAGAAACGTGACCTTCACATCAAACAATCAGAGGATACAATTACAGTTCCTCATAAAGATCCACAATTAAATATTGAATCAAAAGAAGAGGGCAAGAACAAGTTTACAACATTCGTTCAACCACCCGTATCACCATTCTTCTCAGTTTATCACTGGGAAATTAAGGAACCAGTCGAATTACATCACCAAATTGGTAAGTATACTTTGATTTCTATAATTAATGGTCAAGGTAAGATTACCGTTGATGGAAAAGACTATGATTTGAGCAAGGGTATTCATTTAATCGTTCCAGCAACTGTTGCTTCATGGACGCTTTCTGGTGATTTGGATATTATTGCTTCAGAATCAGGCGAAGATTAGATAAATATTAAAATAATGTAAAAAAGTGCAGAATGTCGATTTGAAAAAACCGGATGTTCTGTTTTTTTTATTGGCTAAATCAAGCAAAAGTAGAACCATTTTATGCGTGGGGCTAAATAATGTTCGTAAAAATGAACTGAATGAAAAATATTTTAATTTGAAACCGTTATCAATTTCATTTTTTACAAAAAGTCTTCTATAATTAAGACTATGTTGATTTCAAAGGGGACTTAAAAGTGCAAAAACGACGATTTTTTCGAGTCAGTTTAGGCTGGCAAATTATTATTGGTTTGATTTTAGGTATTATCCTTGGTCAAGTCTTTTATCAAAATAAGGCTGCCATTCAGGTAATGCAGAACATTGGTACAATGTTTATCTCAATGATTCAGATGATCGTGTTACCAATCGTTATCTCTTGTTTAACAGTTGGTATCGCCAATATGGGTGATATTAAAAAGTTAGGTCGAATAGGATTAAAGACTTTAATTTATTTTGAAATAATGACAACATTAGCGATCATTGTTGGTATTATTGTCGCTAATGTTACACATCCTGGTACCTTTATTGATGTACATAGTCTAAAAGGTTCGGATATTAGTCAATATACGGCTACCGCCAAAACCGCCAAACATTCGGGTATTTGGTCAATCTTGATGAGTATTATCCCAACTAACATTTTCGAATCCTTGGGTAAGGGTGATATGTTACCAATTATCTTCTTCTCAGTTCTATTTGGTTTAGGAACAGCTTCTATTGGCAAACAAGGTCAGATTATCACTGATACTTTAAATGCTGTAGCCAATGTTATGTTCAAAGTTACTAATTGGGTTATGCGCTTAGCACCTATTGGTGTCTGTGCCTTGATTGGTGTTACCGTTGGTGAAATGGGCTTTAACTCTTTGAAACCATTGGCATTGTTCATTCTGATTGCTTATGCAACAATGGCGTTTTTCGTCTTTGTCATTATGGCTGGGGTTGGACATATGTTTCATGTTCGTTTCTATGAATTGTTTAGAATTATTGAAAACGAAGTAACTTTAGCTTTTACAACTGCTAGTTCAGAAGCAGCTCTTCCTAAAATGATGGAAAAGATGCAAAAATATGGTGCCTCAAAAGGTATCGTCAGTTTCGTTATTCCAACTGGATATACTTTTAATCTGGATGGATCAGCTATCTATCAATCATTGGCCGCACTATTTTTGGCTCAGGCTTATAATATTCATTTAAGTCTAGGACAACAAATTACCCTTGTGGTCGTATTGATGTTAACATCTAAGGGGATGGCCGGAGTACCTGGAGCATCGTTTGTCGTACTCTTAGCCACGGTATCAACTATCGGTGTGCCAATGCAAGGTTTGACCTTCATTGCCGGTATCGACCGTCTCGTAGATATGGGACGTACCGCCGTTAACGTCGTCGGTAACTCTCTAGCAACAATTATTATCGCTAAGAGTGAAAAGGAATTTGATGAGGATAAACGGGAAAAGTACGTTGCATCCTACAAGCGTGGGGAATAATAATCCGCGTAGTAAAAAACGATTTAAACACAAAGAAACAGCTCATCGATTATTCGGTGAGCTGTTTTTAATATGTCTTTTATTATATTAGTGTATTTTCTTTGTGATATTAATGTATTTGTTCCAACTGAAAAGCTGTAATATACTCAAAAAATATGAATTATTTGGGGGATCTATATGAAATCAAAAATAACTACATTAGGTAAGTGGATGATCAAGAATTGGATGAGTACACTCATAGTTATAATTCCATGCTTGTTATTCATAATAATGCCGTTTCAAACAAATCATATGATGTATATGCTTTTTCTGGCAGTATTTCTTATATATATACTTTTAGCAATGATTCTTCTAGTATGGTTGTTCATATCTTTATTCTTTAAGAAATTGAAACGACCACTAAGAGTTTTTACTTCAGTAATAATAGGCTTTGCTATAGCTGTTCTTTTTGAGGCAACTGTTGGACCAAAATCGCCAAGTTATGAATACGAGCAGTTTGCAATTAATTTGATACAGCAGCGGCAACTTAAGCAAAATGAGAAAGATAGGGATAATCTAGCCATCGGTTTAGATTCTATGGATGATCGTGAAGTAAGGGATAAGGGTATAAAAAGTTGTGATGCATTATATGAAACTGTTCAAAAGTATGGAAAAAGTTCTAAAGAATTAAAAGAGGCATCGGATTCCCATAGGGTGTTAATAAGGAATATGGAAAATAATGATTCAGGATATGTTGATGATTATGAATATTATAAAAAGCTTTCAATAGCATCTATAAATGCTATTTTGGCCAGATATAATAGGTATATTGATATGGAAGCTGAACAAGATATAACTGCTAAGAAGATTTTCAAAGGCGAAAAGATTCCATTAAAGGTACCTGATCATTAGAAGATTTTATACATTATAAAAATTGAAGCAAAAAGAAGCCAAATCCTAAAAGACTTGGCTTCTTTTTATATTGTTCCTAAAATTAAAACAATTGCATTCATCAGAATGTGACTGCCAGCACTGGCATAGATATTTTTTGATTTGTAGTAAATAAATGAGAACCAAAGACCCATTGCTACATAAACGATGAATCTGGTATCTTGATGCATGAAGGCAAATAGTAATGCTGAAATGATAGCAGCAATGTAGATGTTAGTCGGTTTGATCATATTGGCAAAAAAGATACGTCTAAAGACGATTTCTTCCATGATAGGTGCGCAGATCAATACGTATAAGAAATAGTATGGATAAGGTTTGACCATCAATAGTAGCTGCATGGTGTTTTCTGAATGAGTACTAGTATGGAAAATTAGTTGATCGATGAAGCCAACTCCATATTGAAGAGCAATTGCACCGATAGTTCCTAAAATGATCCATTGTAAATTATGATTTAAATCGGTTTTCTCTTCGAAATCATTTGGGCCATTTAGTTTTACTAAATACATCATAAGACCGGTAGCAACTAGGGCTCCTAAAGTGAGAATGATGAAATAGATTGAGCCGGTGACCGACAACATATTTAGAACGCTACCCAGTAATAACAAAAGGATATATGTTAATAGGGTGAAGAATTGATTTTTGGGAAAATTCATGATTACTCCTTACATTTTTAAAGGTAAATACTTGCATGTTTTCAATAAAATGTTAATATAAAACTTGTGATTAGCACAAGAGATGTTCGAGTGCTAAAGATATAAAAACAAACATTAAGAAAAATAATAATCGGAGGGATTTAAATTGTTAAAACCACTTGGAGATAGAGTCATTGTAACAGTCGATAAAGAAGAAGAAAAGACAGTTGGTGGCATTGTTTTAGCAAACAACGCTAAGGAGAAGCCACAAACAGCCGATGTCGTTGCCGTTGGTGAAGGCTTAGTTACTGAAGATGGAAAGAAATTACCTATGAACGTTAAAAAAGGTGATAAAGTTCTTTTTGATAAATACTCAGGCTCAACAGTTAAGTATGAAGACAATGAATATTTAATCCTTCATGAAAAAGATATCATGGCAGTTATTGATTAATTTTAAACTTAAAAAATTTAACTAAAAGAATTTAATTATGGAGTGTGAAAATTAATGGCAAAAGAAATTAAATTTTCAGAAGATGCACGTTCAAAGATGATGGACGGTGTTAATAAACTTGCTGATACAGTTAAGACAACTATCGGACCTAAGGGTAGAAACGTTGTTCTTGAAAAGAGTTATGGTTCACCTGAGATTACAAATGATGGTGTTACTATTGCTAAGAGTATTGAATTAGAAGACCACTTTGAAAACATGGGTGCAAAGCTTGTTTCCGAAGTTGCTTCAAAGACAAATGACATTGCTGGTGATGGTACTACTACAGCTACTGTTTTGACACAAGCAATTGTTAAAGAAGGTATGAAGAACGTTACAGCCGGTGCTAACCCTGTTGGTATCAGAACTGGTATCGAAAAGGCTACAAACGCTGCCGTTGATGAACTTCACAAGATTTCACATAAGGTTTCAGGCAAGAATGATATTGCTCAAGTAGCTTCAGTTTCATCAGCTAGTGAAGAAACTGGTAAATTAATTGCTGATGCCATGGAAAAAGTTGGTAACGATGGTGTTATCACAATTGAAGAATCAAAGGGTATTGATACAACACTTGATGTTGTTGAGGGTATGCAATTTGATCGTGGATACATTTCACAATACATGGTTACAGATAACGACAAGATGGAAGCTGACCTCGACAATCCATATATCTTGATCACTGACAAGAAGATTTCAAACATCCAAGATATCTTGCCATTACTACAAAAGATTGTTCAACAAGGTAAGGCATTATTGATCATCGCTGATGATATTGATGGTGAAGCTCTACCAACACTTGTATTGAACAAGATTCGTGGTACATTCAACGTTGTTGCTGTTAAGGCTCCTGGCTTTGGTGACCGTCGTAAGGCACAACTAGAAGATATTGCTACATTAACTGGTGGTACAGTTATTACTTCTGACCTTGGTCTTGAACTAAAAGACACAACTATGGATCAATTAGGTCAAGCTGGTAAAGTTACTATTACAAAGGACAACACAACAATTGTTGAAGGTGCTGGCAACAAGGATGCTATCAACGAACGTGTTGAAACAATCAAGAAACAAATCAATGAATCAACATCTGACTTTGACAAGGAAAAACTACAAGAACGTCTAGCTAAATTAGCTGGTGGTGTTGCTGTTGTTAAAGTTGGTGCTGCTACTGAAACAGAATTGAAAGAACGTAAGTACAGAATTGAAGATGCTCTAAATGCCACACGTGCCGCTGTTGAAGAAGGCTACGTTGCTGGTGGTGGTACAGCTTTGATGAATGTACTTGGTAAAGTTACTGCTCTTAAAGAAGAAGGAGACGTACAAACAGGTATTAATATCGTTGCACGTGCTCTTGAAGAACCACTACGTCAAATCGCTGAAAATGCTGGTTTCGAAGGTTCAGTTATCGTTGAACACATCAAGAACCAAGAAAATGAAGTTGGTTTCAATGCTGCAACTAACAAGTGGGAAAACATGGTTGACGCCGGAATCATCGACCCAACTAAGGTAACACGCTCAGCATTACAAAATGCAGCCAGTGTTGCATCTCTATTGTTAACAACAGAAGCTGTTGTTGCTGACAAGCCAGAACCAAAAGATAACAATGTTGCACCTGCAGCAAATCCTGCAGCCGGTGGAATGGGCGGCATGATGTAATCTTTTGATTCATAAAGAAGATTATTTAAGAAGTATATCTTAATTGATATGCTTCTTTTTTTATGCTCACAATAGCAATATTGTGATATACTGAACTTTGTGAATGCTATATAAAATATGATTATTTTGATTAATAAAAATTGGCTAATTTTACTATACAATCCGTATATATCAATGAATATGACGATTAGAAGCTTAAAAAGTCAATAGAACTAAGTTAATATTTTAAGCCAAAAATAGTTTAAACAGGTTTACTATTTGTGAGCTAATGAACTATAATGTGGTCGTAATGAAATTACTTATAAAAAGTAATTTCAATTATGCATAGAATAGATTCAAATCGGAAATATAAGGAGGCAATATTATCATGAGTAGTCGAGATACTGCGAATGTTTTATGGTTTGATGAATTGCATCGTAAGGATGTTAATTTAGTTGGTGGAAAGTCTTCTTCTTTGGGAGAAATGACTTCCTCAATGGATGTACCGGTACCATATGGTTTTGCAACGACCGCACGCGCATATCAATACTTCATGCACCAAACTGGATTGAACGATAAGGTTAATGCATTGTTGGAAAGCATAAGTGACTACGAGAATTCTGATGAGCTTCATAAGACATGTGAAGAGATTCGGAGTTTGATCGTTGGAGCAACGATGCCAATTGATTTGGCTGATGATATTAAGAAGGCATATGCTGATCTTTCTGAGAAGATGGGACAGACTGATCCATTCGTAGCTATTAGATCGTCTGCTACAGCCGAAGATTTGCCTAATGCTTCATTTGCTGGCCAACAGGAGTCTTATCTAAACATTAGAGGAGCCGATGATGTTGTTAACCGTGTACAACAATGTTATTCATCACTCTTTACTGATCGTGCAACGTACTACAGACACAAACAACATTTTCCACATGAAAAAGTTGCTTTGTCAGCTGCTATTCAGATGATGGTCTTCTCTAAAGCATCAGGAATCATGTTCTCAGTTAACGTTGCTAATGGTGATGAGTCTAAGATTGTGATTGATGCTATCTATGGTTTAGGTGAATATATTGTTTTAGGAAAAGTAACGCCTGATCACTTTGTTGTAGATAAGCAATCAATGAAGATTGTTGAAAAGAATATTATTAAGAAATCAATTCAATTGGTTAGACTTCCTGACGGAGGAACTAAGGAAGAACCAGTTCCAGAAGAATTACGAAATGAACAAGCATTAACTGATAGCCAAGTTATTGAATTAGCTGGATATGCTAAAGAGATTGAGCGTCACTATGGCTGTTATATGGATATGGAATATGCTCTTGATAGCAATACTAATAGATTGTGGATCGTTCAAGCTCGTCCAGAGACTGTCTGGTCACAACGTAAGAAGAATAAGGCTAACGGTGGAGATGATAACGTGGTTGCAGAAGCAGATGCTAAGGTTGCAGTTCGTGGATTACCAGCCAGTCCAGGTTTAGCTAGTGGTGTTGTACATGTTATTGATGATCCAAAGGATATTGATCAATTCAAAGAGGGCGAAATCCTTGTTACTTTGATGACATCACCTGATTGGGTTCCTGCTATGAAGAAGGCCGCTGCTATTGTAACTAATAATGGTGGGATGACTTGTCACGCTGCTATCGTTTCTCGTGAAATGCAAATTCCATGTATCGTTGGTACTAAGAGCATGAATGTTGCCGCAACTGATGCTTTGAAGACAGGCGATGTTGTTACAGTTGATGCCACAAACGGTATTGTTTACATGGGTAAAGTTGAAAGTTTGCTTAAGAAACCAGAACCAGCCCAAGCTGGAGGTCAAGTAGTTGCAGCTGAAACATTTGCACCTACGGCAACTGGCGTAATGATGAACCTTGGTGATCCTGATTTAGCTGATAAATATTCAACATTACCAGCTGACGGAATTGGATTGATGCGTGAAGAATTCTTGTGGACAACCTTTATCCATGAACATCCACTCTATTTGATTGAACAAGGACATCCAGAAAAAGTTGTTGATATGTTGGCTGACGGAATTGCCAAAGTTGCTCGTGCCATGGCTCCTCGTCCAATGGTATTACGCTTCTCAGACTTCAAGTCCAGCGAGTATCGTAACTTAAAGGGTGGCGACAAGTATGAACCGCATGAACCAGCTGATTTGTTAGGTTGGCGTGGTGCTTCTCGTTACTACGATCCTAAATATATTGAAGCCTTCAAACTTGAATTAGCTGCCGTTAAGAAAGTACGTAATGAATTTGGTTTGAAGAACTTGAACGTTATGATTCCATTTGTCAGAACTGTTGAAGAAGCTCAAAAAGTTACTGATATTATGCGTGGCGAAGGACTTGTACGTAGTGTCGACTTCCACGTATACATGATGGCTGAAATTCCAACAAATATTATTTTGGCTGATCAATTTAACAAGTATGTTGATGGTTACTCAATTGGATCAAATGATTTGGCAATGTTGATTCTTGGCTGTGATCGTAATAATGATACAGTTGCTAGTTTGTTCGATGAACGTAATTTAGCTGTTAAACGTGCTATCAACCATTTGATTAAAGTAGCACATAAAGATGGCAAGACTGTTGGTATTTGTGGTCAAGCACCATCAGAGTATCCTGACTTCACTAACTTCTTGATTAAGTGCGGTATTGATTATGTTTCAGTTAACCCAGATATGGTTAAAGAAACGAAACGTAATGTAGCCCGCTTTGAACAAAGAATTATGTTGGATAAAGCCACTGGGAGGGGACTAAATGATCCAACAGACTATGATTGGAAATAGTTAATTAAGTTTTATTGATAAGACTGCATATAATGTGTGGTCTTATTTTTTATTGTCTTTGTGAATGTTAAAAGTATAGAATTGTTTATTAGAGTATATAGAAGAAGAGAGAATTAGAATGGATAGTATTGAATTTGGTCGCAAGATTAACTACGTGCCAATGACCGTGAGTTGGGTAGTTGGTATATTGGTTGGTTTAGTGATAACAGTATTTACGCATCAAATATTATTGGCGGTAATTTTAGGAGTAACTTTTCTTGTTATAACTGCGCTTATTTTTGCCAAAACTTTATCAGATTTTTATGGCTATTGGGAAGTTACCGACGATGGTATTAGATGTTACGATTATCAAAATTTTGGTGTTAAATTTCAATCAGTATTGATGCCCTTTAGTGAAGATAAGATGAGTTTTAAATTTGATAATGTTAAATCTTTAAGAGTAGTTGTGGGTCGTGAAATGAATGCACCTGCCAATATTTTAGGTGGATCATTTTATGCACCTAAGAAGATTATGTTTAATTTGCCAACACCATATTATTTGGAAATAAAGTTAAAAGATGGTCGAGAAGTTAATTTGGATTTATCAGCCGATTGGGATGATACAGAAACAATCGAGTATGTCATTGCCATTATTTGTGATAAAGCTGGCATTGGCGCTGAAATGGTTAAGCAATCATAGTTAGTATAAGTGTGATTGAAATTCCGTCTTACTCCAGACTAAATAGTGTTTTAACTATCTAGGGGTTTAATTTTGAAATAAAAGAGGTGTTCATATTAACCAGAATTAATCGGTTAATATGAACACCTCTTTTTATGCTTGATAATAATACAAAAATAGATTGTTTAACTCTTGGTAATTCGCATGCGCCCGTTTCTTTTTGATTGATAAAGTGCATCGTCGACTCGGCTATAAAATTCGTCTGAGTTGAGATCATTTTCCCTTATTTCAGAACTACCTACGGAGACTGAAACGTCAACATTTTGGTTGTTAAATTTGAATTGAGAATTGTTGATGGCGGTGAAGATTTCTTGAGTAATGGAATCTATTTCCGATAATTTATAATTAGGTAAGATAACATTAAATTCCTCACCACCAGTACGATAAAATCTGATATTTCCATCGTTGGCATTGATAACTGTTTGTGTGATGTCAGCAACTTGCTGCAAAACTTTATCACCAACTAAATGTCCGTAGTGGTCATTGATACTTTTGAAATGGTCAATATCGAACATAATCATTGCAACATTAATATCGTTACTCTGATGTTGATTGAAGAGGGCATGGATATCGTTGTCGAAGGCAGCAAAGTTTTTTACGTGAGTCAGAGCATCTAAGTGAGCAAACTCATAAAGTGTATGTTTAACACGAACATCACGAATGAAGAACCCGATATAGCTATAGACAAAGATTTCAAAAACGATTAGGTAAGACACTTGTTGAAAAATAGTAGTGCCGTTAAGTGAAAATTTGATTCTAGCCAGACTCCAAAGAATAGTACCGAAGAACAATCCGTCCAGCATATAGTAGATGAATGGGAAAGGATTAGTTCGTTTTTTCTTGATGTATTTCAGGGAATAATAAAAAAGGAATAACGTTAAGGCAAAGCACCATGACTCCCAATAGAAGATTGCTGAATTGAAGATCATGAATGCTAAGACAATCGGAATAAAAATAGGATAATTAACTGGTGCATCCAGAAAGACAGCACAGAAAATCAAAGCAACAATTTGAAAATTAATGAAGATCCAAGTAGCTTGGTGATTGACAACAAGAGCTTGTAACCCGAATAGAAGGATGAATAAATACATGATTCCTAATTGAGCTTTGAGGATACCTGATTCAATATTGATTTCTTTCAAAGACAAGACGGATTTGACGCCATCAAATAATATTTCGTAAATAATAAAAACGCCAAAGATAAAGAAGAGACTAGTGAGTAAAGGCATCTCTTGTAAAACATACTTTGTTAACAATTTTTATTAACCCCCTTATGAAATATGCATAGATGACCTTACATAATAAAATTGAAATATATTTCTTAATTTTTGATACATAAATATTATACATAAGTAATAATAAATTTATAATAGAACAATTAAGATTTTTGTCTCATAATAGACGGAGTACTCAAAAGTGCGTAGTATCCTGGTAATCTTTTATGAAAAATAAATATCCAGCAACTTTTTTTGATAAGTTGCTGGATATTTTTGTAAATGTAATAATTGCGACTCTATTGTAAGGTATCTTGCATTGACCAAGTTATTTTACCTGAATATTGACCAGATGTAGCTGTACCTGGAACACGTAAACGCCATTGATTCAAACCAATGTAATTAGTTAAATCATAATTTGTGTGTGATCCAGAAAAACCTTCATCCTTGATGGGAATACCACTGGCAGAAAGAGGCAACCAATTTTCCTTATTAGAATCATTATTTTGGTTAAAGTAAATAGCATTGTCGTTATTTTGGATTAATTTTGAATTATCACTAGTATTTTTAATAGGGGTATCACCATTATTATCATAACCTACAGTGATTTGGAAGGGTGTATCACTAGTATGATCAACTACCAAATGACCATCAGTTTTGACGTTAGGTAATATTCTTTCAGAACCAGAGCTATTGATGACGCCGAAATCAATAGAAGTTGGAACTTGTTCGAAGCTCATTGTCGGTGCTGTTTCAGCAATATTTAGGACAGCACTGGTAGATTGAAAATTATTATATGTTTTACCATTAGCTGTTTTAATACTGTTCAAAACAGCAATATTAGTCGCGGTTTGTTTAGTAACAGCCGTAACTGTAGCTTTAAAGCCAATGGTTACTGTACCGTTATTCGCAATGGAGTCTAGATTGATACCATCAATATCACCACTTTGGGCAACACCATTTACTGTGACACTTCCTGACTTCAATTCTAGTCCTGCGGGGAGTTTATCGTTGAAGATGGCACTCTTTACGGTATCAGTTCCGGTAGGTTTGATCGTAGCTTTATATTCGATAGTGTCACCTTTTTTACCATCAACTGAATCTGAAAAACTACCAGTTGAATTAGTAGTGTCATTACGTAATGTCTTGTCGAATGAGATGTCAAGATGAGGACTTGCTATAGGTATTTTTACGCTGTCATTATAAGTAGCAGTGGAATCGAGTGCGACTCCGCTGGCATTTTGATTATTACCATAGAAAGAGGCTGAGTTAGTCAAACTAGAACTTTCCCCAGCAGCAAATGTAACTGTAGCATCAAAAGTAACAGTGTAAGTAGCCTTATCTTCTAGAATCTTATTGGGCGTAAAATTGATTGTATTATTTGTTGTTGAAGAGGCAGGAACACTACCATCTCCATCATCAACATCTTTATCATATTGATCAGAACCAGAACCGTACGAAACTGATCTGGTAGAAGTATATTTAACAGAGTCTTGATCTAGTTGCAATCCCTTAGGCAAAATATCAACTAATTTGCTGTAATTCCAGTGGGAATTCAAACCGTTATTAACAACTTTTAATTTGAAATGAAGTGTATCGCCAACATTATTTGTTCCATCAGAATTCTGATTACTATTTGTATAAGTCTTAGTTACGATAGGTACAGCGTAAGGGGATACGGTTGCACCTATTGTTGAAGCGTAGTGACCTGTACTACCAGCAGGTAATGTGACACTATCCCATCTCAATACGTATGCCGAATTTTGACGACCATTGGCATCAACAATAGCCTGCAAACCACCATTTTGTGTATTGGCAAATAGAAGTGGTTCTCCGGCAGCTTTGTTGGTATCACCAGGATCACTGCCACCAGGTTTAAGGTTAGGTGTTAATACGTTACCAGCATTACTGCTGACAGGTTTACCTTTAATATCTTGTGAGTATTGGCTGGAAAAAGCGATACCCATGTAATTCTTGAATCCACCGGGGACATTATTTGTGACAAATAATTTAGATTTACTGTTACTAGTATTCTTAGCACTATTAATATAAAGACCTTGACCGCCACCGATAGCATAAAGTGGAACATCATCACCAATGGCATCAACACTAGTATCAGTAGTAGCATCATATATAGTACTGTCGTCATTCATCGCAGTATCTTCACCAAAATATGGTTGGAATTGTACTTGTCCAGAAGGAGTGTAGACGTAGAGTTCACGTTGAACAATGGGAGCTCCAGTTGATGAGGGACGTAAAACTACTTCAGCGTAAGCACGGGCACCAGGTCCACTGGCTAGATATCCAGCAATTTTTAAGACTAGACGATTGTTACTGTCGCGACCATACATAAAAACTTTTGGACTCATTTTTCCCATTACTGATTGATCAGCATAATATTTACCTGATGAACCAGAAACAAGAGCATAATCGAACGATGAATCAGAAGTTTTCTGAGGGCTACCGCCGATGTAAGAATCCTGTCCCTGATGAACAATACTATTGTATTTACCATGATTATCAATAAAGACGTTGATTTTAGAATAGTAATTATATCCCGCACCGTAAATACCACTATTCAGTTTGGTAACATCAGTGGCTACAGTATTATCACCGCCGGTTGTCACATTACCATATTTATCACGAGCCGATCCAAAAGTATATTTCAAATAAACACCGTTACTAATCTGAATAGAACCAACGTAGCCGCTGTTACTAGGATTAGTTCCTGTTATCTGATGCCACGTACTAATACCATCATCAATTTTATTGGTATTAGTAATTACATCACTTTCAGAAAAAGCTTTAACATTTAAAGTAGTGCTATTATTAAAGGCAATAAAACAAAATAAGGCAATGAAAAATATGCCTATGATTCTACGAATATATCTATATTCCTTACTCATTCATATCCTCCCCTAAAGATACAATAATAAGTGATTGTATTTTCTATCATTATCATTATATGATTTAATAAAAAACAATCTGATTCAATTATTAATTATTATTTTGTTCGAGATTGAATTAAACTTCACAAATTATTAAACGGGGTATAAAATTGAATCCTTTATTTACTATTGGGCAATTATCAAAGATATTTAGAATAAAAATAACCACACTTCGGTATTACGATGAAGTGGGGTTATTGAAGCCAGCCAGGATAAATCGGAAAACGCATTATCGTTATTACTCGACAGAACAGTTTGAAAGATTGAACGTGATTACTTATTTGCGTGCGTTGGGATTGTCGATTGAGTCGATTAGAAATTTTTTTGAAGCCCGTGATACCTCATTGTTGGAGAAAATGCTACGAGAACAAAAGTCACAAGTACATCAACAAATAACTGCTTTACAAAGTATAGAACAGCGAATTGATGATCGAATTCTTCAAGTAAATGATGCAATTCAAAGTAATTTAAATGTGGTTGAGCTAGTCAATTTACCATCAATTCCGGTCATTTTTTTAAGTGAAAATTATCATGCCAAAGAGGATATTGAGTTGCCAATCACTACTTTGAGACAAAAATTTGGTGTTGATAAAAGTATCTTCTTAGGTAAGATTGCTCTAATGTTATCAAAGTCAGAATTAGAACAGAATCGTTTTGAAAATTATGGTGGTTTATTGTTGATACTTGAACCGGGGGACGATAAGGCGGCAACTGGTGAATTAATGTCAGGGCAGTACTTACGCTTAAGGTTTAACGGTACGCACGAAACGTCTGCTGCTCAGTATCAAAAGTTGCTAGATTACTGCCAGAAGCACCGTTATAAAATTGTAGGGGATGCTGTAGAAACAGCCTTGATTGATTATGGAATAACTAATGATCTGTCTAAGTACGTTACAGAAATTAGAATTCCTGTTAAAGAAATTTAAAATGAGTTGACCCTCCAGCGACTAGAGAGTTTATAATTTGAAATTAATATCTTAACTAGGGGGGATCTTATGATTGGAACAATTTTTAATGTCGGCATGATTTTGATAGGGAGTTTTGTCGGTAGTTATTTTAAGAAGGGAATCAAGCCAGAATATAATGAGATCCTTACGCAAGCACTAGGATTAGTGGCAATGATGGTTGGTATCAATGCTGTGATACAACATATGCCCAAAAGCCATTATCCAGTTTTGTTCATTGTTAGTTTAGCTGTCGGAGGATTATTGGGAGAATGGTTAGATTTAGAGGGACATTTTAATCATCTTGTGGATAAATTTTCCAAACCTAATCCCAATGGTGACAGTAATTTGGCCGAAGGATTAGCCACTGGTATCCTGTTGTACTGCATTGGATCATTATCAATTTTGGGACCAATTCAGGCAGCTTTGAATAAGGATTATACGTTCTTGTTTACAAACGGAATGTTAGATGGAATAACTTCAATTGTGTTAGCGTCAACCTTTGGAATAGGGATGGCTTTAGCAGCCGTGGCCGTTCTGTGTTGGCAAGGAAGTATTTATTTGATAGCCATGTTGTTACAAAATTCGATCAATAACAACATGATTACGGAATTAACAATTGTGGGTGGTATTTTGATTTTGGCTTCCGGATTGGGATTGTTGAATATTAAGAAGATTAAAGTTTTGAATCTTTTACCTTCTTTGTTGGTGCCTATTATTGTGATAGCTGTTATGCAGTTGTTTTAGAATAAAGAATGCTCATGATAAATTTTTCTTTTCGAATGTTTATTTGAATATTAACCAATATGGAAAAAGTCAGGCAAGATGTCTGGCTTTTTTGAATACGCTATTATTTTAAAAATCTCAAAAATGAATTAAATTTTAATTAGTTATTTCGTAATTTAGGGGTTTATTTTTGATAAGATAAAGTCAAATATGTAAAAAATTTACAATCGCAACTAAATCTTTACATTTGTTTAGGGGGAAACAAATTGTGATAAAAACTAATGAGTTAGATTTTGAAGATGAGTTAATCAACCATTTGGTTGATTTGGGTGGAACAAAGCAATGGAGTTATCTTCCTAATATTAAAACAACTGACGATTTGTGGGCTAATTTCAAAAGGATCGTTGAACAACATAATCAGGATCGTTTGGATGCGCCATTGACTAGGTCAGAATTTCAACAAATAAAAGTCATTATTGGTCAATTAGAAACTCCATATCAAGCCGGACAATTTTTGTATGGTATGAATGGAATCTCTCAAGTTGAAGTGGATTTGGACAATGGTAAACACGTATATCTTAGAATATTTGATCAAGATAATATTGGTGCTGGGGATACGATTTATCAGATAGTTAATCAAATTGAACGACCAGCAGTTATTCCTGGTCGAAAAAATCGACGTTTTGATACAACTCTGTTAATCAATGGGCTGCCAATTTTGCAGATTGAAGAAAAGGCCGATGGACACGATGCTAAAGAGGCCTTAAATCAGATGCATCAATATATTGATGAACGTCAATATACAGATATCTTTTCAACTTTACAAATATTGGTTGCCATTACACCGCATGATAGTAGATATATGGCAAATACTACTACAGACAAATTTAATACTGATTTTGCTTTTCGCTGGCAAAAAGCTGATGATAATAAGCCGGTCTTTGATTGGAAAGAATTTTCCAATTATATGTTGTCAATTCCAATGGCACACCAAATGGCTACTAACTATATGATTTTGGATGGAACACCAAAACATCAAATGATTAAGGCCATGAGACCATATCAAGTTTATGCTACACAACGGGTTATTAGAAAAATACGTGAACATGATTTCAGTATTGGTAAACAAGGAATAGGTTATGTTTGGCATACGACTGGTTCGGGTAAAACAATTAGTTCGTTCAAAGCTGCTTGGTTAGCCTCACGTTTACCAAATGTTGATAAGGTCGTTTTCTTAGTTGATAGGATTGCCTTAACTAATCAAACTGTTGATGAATATAAAGCTTATGATCCAGAAAATACTGATGAAAGTAACGGAGGAGTTGTAACTGATACAGCTAATCGTTGGATTTTATCTAAGAAACTATCCAAAAAGGGTAACGGAATCATCGTTACTTCTACTCAAAAAATGGATTCGATGGTTCAAAGTAGCAACTTCAAACCTATTGATAAAAATATTGTTTTCATCGTTGATGAGGCTCATCGTTCAACTTCAGGAGATATGCTGAAACGGATTAAAGATGGATTCCCAAGATCGGCTTGGGTTGGTTATACAGGGACACCAGTTTTTGATGAACATCCAACAACTCAAGAGGTTTTTGGTGATTTAATTCATGCTTATACAATTAGGGATGCTATTGCCGATGGAAATGTTTTAGGGTTTAAAGTTGATTTTGAAACAACTCTGTCGGATTCAGTTTTGCGTGACCAGTATTTGCCTGAATATTTTAAGGGACGTTATCCGGGAATTTCAGATGAAGATATTGAAATGCGTATCGACAATATGACTGATGCAGATATGGATGATACTGTTGAGCCATCGGTTTATGATAATAATCCTAAACATATTAAGTTAGTTGTTGATGACATTATCAAGAATTGGAGTAAACGATCAAGACAAGGTAAGTATAATGCTATATTAACAACCCATGTTGGCGGTGGTAAGGCTTCAACACCTATGGCAATGATGTATTATCGCGAATTTAAAAAACGTGATTCTGGTTTGAAAGTAGGAATTACTTTCAGCCAAACTACATCAAATAGTGACAATCAATTAGATAATAATAAAGATTTGCGAGAGGCAATGACTGATTACAACAAAGAATTCGGTACAAGTTTTGGAGATCAAGATGTTAAAGATTACACCGCTCAAGTGGTTTCTAGACTAAATCGAACAATTGATGACGGTAAGTATTTTGATATTGTAATCGTTGTTGATCAATTACTAACTGGTTTCAATGCTCCACAAATGAATACGTTGTATGTTGACCGTACTTTGCATGGTTCTGCATTGATTCAAGCTTACTCAAGAACTAATCGTGTTTATGATATGCAGACAAAGCCATTTGGTCGAATCGTTAATTATCGTTGGCCACATCAAACCGAGAAGTTAATGAAAGAAGCTCTAGCAATATATGCAAATCGAGATTCGGCCAATATTCAATTGGAATTTCCAGGTGAGATAGGTGTGATTGCCAAACCTTATGAAAAAGTTAAATCAGAATTAAAAAAAGTTACTAAACAATTGAATAATTTTTCTGATGGTTTTACAGGAATTCCTCAAGATGACAACCATATTGAAGAGATGTATTCGGCCCTACGTAAATATAATCATTTGATGGCTATGGCTAAACAAGACGATAAATATGATGACAAAAATCCTGATACACTTTTGCATGAATTAGGAATGGATGTAGACACTGAAGAGGTATTAACGACAACTTTAAGCAATAAGCTGAAAAAAGAAGTTGCTAGGATTCATCACGTTGATGTGTCACAAATTGATCTCCAAATGGAACATGTTAAAGCCATTCGGGTAAATTATGATTACTTGGAGGAGTTAATTGCTAACTTGATGAATCAGTATCATGATGATGATTTAGAAAATGCTAATAAAACAGCTAAAGAAATTAAATCAATTTCCGATAAAGTTGATAATCGTAAGTATGCTGAACAGATTAATCAATTTACTGATGATATTTTGAATGGCAAAGTTAAGTATTCTGACACATACCCTGTAAAACAGAATGAAGTTAAAAATTTAGTTTCAGGCCATAATGACATGCGTTTGCGGAATGATATTTTCGATTATAAAAAAAATTGGGGATTAACTGACATTGAAGCATCTCAAGATATTAATAAGTTAGTATCAGATCATGTAAAAGATGCTGATGATTTAAATATTGATGGAGCTTTAGACGAAATAGTTAAGGAAGCCTGTGTTGTTTATCGAATGGATGCTGAATCTGAAGAAGTTAAGAAATTATCAAAAATTAAATACCGTACTCATTTGAGAAGAAGTTTTAAGAAGTTTGCAGATCAAATGGTTGATAAATATTAGGAGAAATTATGAGTAAAGCACAAGAAATAACTGGTCAAATTTGGGAAATGGCAAACCGCTTGCGAAGTAATATGGATGCCAGTGAATATCGTAATTATATTTTAGGATTTATGTTTTATCGTTATTTGTCAGAACATCAAGAACAACGAATGGTACAAAATGATTTAATTGATGTTGAAGAAGGACAAAGTGTTAATGATGCTTATATTGAGCAAGCTAGTGGTGATGATTTAAATGACTATCTAGAAGAACTGGCTGATTCATTAGGTTACGCCATTGCTCCTCAATATACATGGCAAACGATTGTAGATAAGGTAAATGATAATTCAATTGCACCATCTGATTTTCAAGATATGTTGGATAGCTTTAATCACAATGTTGATTTGAATAAAAATGCTAAACAAGATTTTCATGGCGTATTTGCGGATATGAATTTGGGTAATTCACGATTAGGACAAACGACTGCAGCCAGAGCAAAAGCTTTAGTTGAAATCGTTAATCTGGTTGATGAAGTCCAATACAAAGATGATGATGGACATGATATTCTAGGTGACATTTATGAATATTTAATTGCCCAATTTGCTGGTAATTCTGGTAAAAAAGCTGGAGAATTCTACACACCTCATCAAGTTTCAGAAATTCTAGCTAAGTTAGTGACTATCGACCTAAATCCAAAAGAAGATAAACCAAGTGTTTATGATTTTGCTTGTGGTTCTGGTTCGTTGCTACTAACTGTTCAAGAACAGATTAAAAATCGCAGTTTGTTCTATTACGGGCAAGAATTGAATACAACTACCTATAACCTGGCTCGTATGAATTTGATGATGCATGATGTTTCATATATGAATATGGATTTACGTAATGCCGATACTTTGGAGAGCGATTGGCCTGATGGCGTTGATTCTAGTGGCATTGATCATCCTCGTAGTTTCGATATGGTTGTAGCAAATCCTCCATATTCAGCTCATTGGAATAATGAAGATAATAAAATGAAAGATCCACGTTTTAAAGAATATGGCGGTTTAGCACCAAAGACTAAAGCGGATTATGCCTTCTTGCTTCATGGGTTATATCATTTAAGTAATGAAGGTACTATGGCAATAGTTTTGCCACATGGTGTTTTGTTCCGTGGGGCTAAAGAAGAAAAAATTCGTAAGGCATTGCTAAACAAGAACCAAATTGATGCTGTGATTGGATTGCCAGCCGGATTGTTCTATTCAACTGGGATTCCAACATTAGTGATGGTCTTGAAAAAGAATAAGACTAATAAAGATGTAATGTTTATTGATGCAAGTAATAATTTTGAAAAGGGTAAAAATCAAAATATTCTTCGTGATGATGATATTAACAAAATTATTAACACATACAAAGAACGTAAAGATGTTGATAAATATGCTCATATTGCTCCAATGAGTGAGATTGAAGAAAATGAGTTCAATTTAAACATTCCACGTTATGTTGATACTTTTGAGCCTGAACCGGAAATTGACTTGGGTGAAGTTACTAAAGAAATTCGAGAAAATAACAAAAAAATTATGGAAAATAAAAATGAGTTGCTTTCAATGATGAAAGAACTCACTTCTTCTGATGAAAAGACTCAGAATGATCTTGATGATTTTATCACTATGTTGAGTGACGAGGTGAATAATCATGGATAAGAAAATGGTGCCTGAGGTTCGATTTAAAGGGTTTACTGACGATTGGGAACAGGATAACATTGGGTCCCATCTTATTTTGTTAAAGGATGGTACTCATGGTACACATAAAGACTTTGTAGATGGTCCACTTTTATTAAGTGCAAAAAATATAAAAAATGGAAAAATTAACATTAGTAATAATGAGAGGCATATATCGATTTCTGATTTTGAATCCATTCATAAATCATTTAGATTAAAAAAGGGAGATATACTATTAACAATTGTTGGATCGATTGGTCAAACCGCTATATATAATGGAGATACACATATAACCTTTCAAAGAAGTGTTGCATACCTTAGAACAAAAGATATAGATTCCGAATTTTTAAGATTTTTAATTATGGCACCACATTTCCAAAAAAAATTAAAAATAAATCAAGTCGTATCCGCCCAACCGGGAATATATTTAGGAGATATTAAAAATATAAGTATAAAGTATTCTAAGAATAGTAATGAACAGTTGTTAATAAAAAATATACTTAATTCAATTGATATTGCTTTTACTCTACAACAACGGCAGTTAGACCTATATAAGAAACTCAAGAAGGGATTATTGCAGAAACTATTCCCTAAAGAAGGGGAAAAGGTACCTGAAGTGAGATTTGCTGAATTTCATGACGATTGGGAACAGCATAAGTTGAAAGAAGTATCTAACCGTTATGATAATTTAAGAATACCTATTACGGCATCTGATCGTATCCGAGGAGATACTCCTTATTATGGAGCTAACGGGATTCAGGACCACGTTAAAGGATATACACATGATGGAGAATTTATTTTAGTTGCTGAAGATGGTGCCAACGATTTAAAAAATTATCCCATACAATATCTTAATGGGAAGGCGTGGATTAATAATCATGTACATGTTTTACAATCTAAAAGCAAAATATCAGATAACAAGTTTTTAATGAATGTATTAAAATGCATAAATATTGAACCATTTATAGTTGGCGGAGGGCGTGCAAAACTTAATGCTGACAGCATGATGAAAATAAAAATTATGATGCCAGCTAAAGAAGAGCAAAAGGAGATTGGTACTTTATTGCAAAATCTTGATCATTTTATAACACTACAACAAGATAAATTAGAAGAACTAAAACTTTTAAAAAAATATCTTCTACAAAATATATTTATCTAACAAAAAAAGGACTGTGACACAACAGCCCTTTAACTAATAACTAAAATAACTAAAAAAGCTTCGATGTGGACTTAAAAAAATTCACTGAAGTCTTTTTTTGCCCATAAATTTTTGTCCACAAAAAAGAAGAATAAAAAGACATTGATACAAACTTTCTGATATTCAATCTCATTACTGCATTAATTGAGTCATTTGCCGCATTATTTTTTCGCCATCTTGTGTTTCTAATTCCTGAATAATATGAAGATAAGTATCCTGTGTGGTGGTCATATTAGAGTGTCCAAGTCTTCTCGCAACACTAGCAATTGAAACACTTGCAAATAAGAGAATTGAAGCGTGAGTATGTCTGAGTCCATGAACAGTTATGACAGGGACTTGGGCGTGTTTACATAGAACAGCCAGACGATTGTTTACGGTCGAATTAAAAACACGGCGTTTAACAAAGATTGGTTCATCTTCGGGTAAATTTTTCACCAGTTGTGAGAATTGCATAGCAATTTGCCAATCAAGTTGAACCTTTCTAATTGATGAAAAATTTTTTGTTGGTTGAAATCCACCTTTTGTTGCCCGATAATTCCAAGTTTTGCTGACACTTAATAATTGCTTGGTAAAGTCAAAATCATTCGGAATAATCGCCAAAGCTTCCGCAAATCTCAATCCAGTTTTAGCCACTAGTAAAATATACCAATCCCAATTCAATTCCGTTCCTAAATCAAGTTGTCTAATTAGTTGTTGTAACTCATATTGATTTAAAAATTTCGGTTTTTTATTACCTGGCTTTTTACCCTTAATAACAATTTTCCGAGTAGGATTTTGTTTGATCAATCCTTCATCTAAGGCATCTATAATTGCACTTTTTACTTGATGGTGGAAATCCTGAGTTGTTTGTTTCTCATGTTCCAAGGCGTAATCATTGATTAATTTCTGATAAGTTCGGCGATTCAAATCACTTAATTTTAATTCTGGAGCCAATTTAGTAATCCACCTTAAACACATATAGTATTTATCTAAAGTTACTGATCTAATGGCGTTAACTTTGTACAGCTCAATCCATTCTTCATAATACTTATAAAATAATTGTGATGATTTAGTTCTGGGCATAGAAAAAACCTCCGAATAATTTATATGATATAAAATTTAGATACCAGTATTTATTATCCAGAAGTTTAAATTTCTAGCATTCAATTTTGTTAAATAAATAATTTTTGTAGTAGATATTTTTTTAATATCTCTAAATTCTTGATTTTATTCTGTCGTAAGACAACATTTTTATCTAATTTATCAAAGAAATTTCCTACTTTTAGTTGTTCCTTAGTAGTCGGTAAAATAATCTCTGTATTTAATATTGTTTTATTATATAATCGCTTTATTGTGCTACCTTCAACCCCATTCCAATTTACGATTTTATAGAATTGCTTTAAGAAAAGATTTTCTAAATTTGCGGAATGATTTAACCAAACTATATTGCTATCTTGAAAATATTCATCTTTGCCAGTATATTCAATGGCTCTTCCAATACTACCTGATGCTGAAATCAAAATATCACCCTTCTGGGGATATGGATATCTTTTTTTATATTCTGCAAATAATTTTGGAGAAATATATGAATCAGGTTTACTACCAAAAGTACCAATTTTATAAAAGGGAATTCCTTTATCCAAAGTTTGATCTTTAAAAATCCTTTTGTTCATAGACACATTTCCGAAATCTCCCAGCTTATACCGTTCCCAATCGTCATGAAATTCAGCAAATCTCACTTCAGGTACCTTTTCCCCTTCTTTAGGGAATAGTTTCTGCAATAATCCCTTCTCGAGTTTCTTATATAGGTCTAACTGACGTTGTTGTAGAGTTATGAGCTTATCAAAATTAGTCAAAAACTTTGCAATCTTATTTTGTTCCGCTAGAGCGGGTAATGGTACTGGAAATTTAACCAAAACATTTTGATTTAAATGTTTAATTGTTCCTCCGGTTGATTGTCCACTTGAAAATTTTAATAAGAAAGGTGCTTTTAAATAATGAAAAAGATATTTGTCATCAACTTCATTTTCATTTTTAATTCTTACATTGAAAACACCAGCATTTAGCGTGGCAGGCATTGGTAACTCTGCAACGTAAGCAACTTTACCAAGTGTCCCATCTTTTGTAATCAAAATACTGCCATTTGAAATCTGAATTTTTTTATCTTGGTCAAAGCGATTTTTTTTCACATAATGAATATTTGAATAGTCAATTTCACCATCTTTAAAGTCTGTTCCCGTTATTAACATATAGTTGCCGTTATCGAGAAATTCTGATGTTCTAAGATTTTGCCAACCGATTCTGGCATTCATATTCGCCAGATCCGACAACTTACGAAGTTCCCAAGTTTCAGCCTATAAAAAAATATAGAAATTTATAAAATTGATTGTTTTTTTATGAAAGAACCCCCCCGCTAATAATGAAGATCATTATATTTAAAACAATGAAATTTATTTCAAATAATTAGTAGTTGGGAAGTAAATCGGACAAGATAGTAATGATCTTAAATCTTTTTTAGCGGTGTATATCAGATTTACTTAATAATTTAGAATATTGGGGAAAGAAGAGTTCCAAAATAGAATAGGACTGGTCCAACCTGACAATATAGCAGGAAATACGATTTGATTTAAAAGGAAGTTCTTAAGTGTTAAAATATACGACCAGACGTTCGTCTGGTCTTTTTAAATTCCTCTAAAATTGATACAATATCATAGGTAAAGATTGGGGATAAAAATATAATGAAAATACTTTTCGTTGGCGATGTCGTAGGTTCTGTCGGCATTAAAGCTATAGAAACATATCTACCTGAGATCAAGAAGAAGGTTAAACCACAATTAACAATCGTTAATGGTGAGAATGCTGCTGGTGGCAAGGGTACTAAAGAGCCTGATTATCAAAAAATCACTCGTGCCGGTGCTGATGTCGTAACGGGGGGAAATCATACTTGGGATAAGCGTGAGATCCTTGACTTCATCGATGATCCGAAGAAAAATATTCTCCGTCCATATAACTTTCCTGGTGATCATGTTCCTGGACGTGGTTATCTAGAAATTAATGTAAATACTAAAAAGGTCTATGTTATCAATATGATGGGAACTGCTTTGATGCAACCAATCGATAATCCATTCCTTGAAGCTGATAAGTTGCTCAAGACTTTAGATAAAGATGCAGTTAAGTTTGTCGACTTCCACGCTGAAACAACTAGTGAAAAAATTGCCTTTGGTAATTACGTGACTGGTCGTGTCTCAGCTGTCTGTGGTACACACACTCACGTTCAAACAAACGATGCACAGGTTATCAACAAGCAAACAGCTTACTTAACTGATGTCGGGATGACCGGTTCATATGATGGTATTCTTGGTGACAAAAAGGAACCAATCATCAATCGTTTCCTAACGCAAAGACCTAACAAATTTGATGTCGATGAAGATGGTCGCATGCAAATTGGCTTCGCAGTTATTGAAATTAATGATCAAACAAATAATGCACGTAGTATCAAGAACTATGTCATTACACCAAATAATCAATCTTTCTTGAATTAATGGAGGGGAATTCATGCCTCAAAAAACTAAAGAAACACCAATGATGGAGCAATATCTGGAGTATAAGAAACAATATCCAGATGCTTTTTTGTTATATCGTGTTGGTGATTTTTATGAAATGTTCTACGACGATGCCGTTAAAGGTTCGCAGATTCTAGAATTAACTTTGACATCCCGTAATAAAAAAGCTGATGAAGGTATCCCAATGTGTGGAGTTCCTCATCATGCAATTGAAGGCTACATCGATACACTTGTGGATAAAGGTTACAAAGTTGCTGTCTGTGATCAACTGGAAAATCCCGCTGACGCACAAGGTAAGATGGTCAAACGTGGTGTTACACGAGTAGTTACACCCGGTACTATCATGGATAAATCAGACCAAGCGAAAGAGAACAATTACATCACAGCCATTACAGCTAATAAAGATGTTTTTGGTTTAGCTTATGCGGACTTATCCACCGGTGAAGTAAAAGTTACATCGGTTACTAGCCAATTAGATTTAACAAATGAATTGCAAAATTTGGATACTAAAGAAACCGTTGTTTCCGGCAGTTTCCCACAAAAATATCTCGATCAATTACGTAAATACGGCATTTTGATTTCTAAATTGGATGAACTGGATGATAATTACAGTTTTGATTTCTCACAAATCAGTTCAGATTTAGAAGTATCCACCGTTAAGCTGTTGATAAGTTATCTGATCAAGACACAGATGCGTTCACTGGATCATTTGAAGGCTGCTCAATCATATGAAACTTCTTCATATTTATTAATGGATCATTCAGCTCAAAGTAACCTAGAGTTGTTCAAAAATATCCGGACTAATAAGAAATCCGGAACACTTTTATGGTTGTTGGATGAAACTAAAACCGCTATGGGTAGTCGTTTGTTAAAACAATGGTTAGCTCGTCCTTTGATCAGTGTTGAGAAGTTGAAAGAACGTCAGCACTTCGTTCAAGTCTTCATGGATAATTATTTTCAAAGATCATCCTTCCAAGACTATTTGACAAAAGTTTATGATTTGGAACGACTAGCCGGTCGAGTAGCTTATGGAACCGTTAATGGTCGTGATTTGATTCAATTGAAAACTTCGCTTGAACAAGTCCCCGAGATAAAATCGATTCTTTTGGACATTGGCGATGATGAATTGACAACCTATGTGGAAAAAATTGATGAAGTGGCTGATATTCGTGAACTGATCGACAAAGCTATTGTGGAGGAAGCTCCGATATCCATTACTGGCGGTGGCTTGATTAAAGAAGGTTACAATGACCAACTCGATAAGTATCTAGATGCCTCGAAAAATGGTAAGCAGTGGTTAGCTACTTTGAAGGCTAAGGAACAAGAATTAACTGGTATCAATAATCTAAAAATCGGTTATAACAAGGTTTTCGGTTATTACATTGAAGTCAGTCGTGCTAATATCGACAAAATTCCTGAAGACCGCTATCAAAGAAAACAAACTCTAGTTAACGCTGAAAGATATATTACGCCTGAACTAAAGGATAAAGAGAGTCTTATTCTTGAAGCCGAAGAGAAATCTAAGAGTTTGGAATATCACTTATTTGATCAAATCAGAAAGAAGATTAAAGATCAGATCAGACGAATTCAATCACTAGCTAATATTTTGTCACGTTTGGATGTTTTGCAAAGTTTTGCCGTTGTCAGTGAAGAGTACCATTATGTGGCACCGGAATTTATTAGTGAACATGAATTGAATATTACTAATGGTCGTCATCCGGTTGTGGAAAAAGTTTTAAGTAACAATAGCTACATTCCTAATAATGTTAACTTTGATGACCAAACGGATATACTTTTGATTACTGGTCCTAACATGTCTGGTAAAAGTACTTATATGCGTCAGATGGCTTTAACAGTTATCATGGCTCAAATTGGCTGTTTTGTACCGGCTGATTCTGCCCAGATGCCGATCTTTGACCATATCTTTACTAGAATTGGTGCTGCCGATGATCTTATTTCTGGTGATTCAACCTTCATGGTCGAAATGCGTGAAGCTAACGATGCTTTGAAAAACGCTACACCGAATAGTTTGATTATCTTTGATGAAATCGGTCGTGGTACGGCTACTTATGACGGAATGGCTTTAGCTCAAGCAATCATTGAGTACATCGATAAGCATGTTAAAGCGATGACTTTGTTCTCAACTCACTATCATGAATTGACTGAACTAGAAAGTCAGTTGCCTGGTTTAAAGAATGTGCACGTTGATGCTTCAGAAGAAAACGGTGATTTAGTCTTTCTTCATAAGGTATTGCCTGGTCCAGCCGACAAGTCATATGGTATCCACGTTGCTAAATTAGCCGGATTACCAGACGATGTATTGGTTCGAGCTGATAAGATTTTGAGTAGTTTGGAAGAAACTTCAGTTCATACAACGACATCCGATAGTATTCACGAAGATGTTCAGCCAGTTGTAAAAGTTCAACCGGAACCAGAGGTTGTCCCTGAAACAAAACCAGAACCAAAATCTGAACCAGAAGTGGAAGAAGACACACAAATGTCGCTATTCCCAGAAACTTCTAAACCAACTAAGAAGTTTTCATCTAAAGAAAATCAAGTTCTCAAGGAACTGAACAATCAAGATTTAATGAGTGTCACACCAATCGATGCTATCAATTTACTCTACAAATGGCAGAAGAAACTTAAATAAAAGAAGGTGGAAAACGTGGGTATAATTCATGAACTACCAGTTGAATTAAGTAACCAGATTGCGGCTGGGGAAGTTATTGAACGCCCCGCATCAGTCGTGAAAGAGCTGGTGGAAAATTCCATCGATGCACAAGCAACTCAAGTGCTGATTACGATTCAGCAAGCTGGATTGAAATTAATAGAAGTTAATGACAATGGAAAAGGGATTTCTTCGGATGATGTTGAAGTAGCTTTTCTACCTCATACCACTAGTAAAATTTCTAATGATCGTGATTTGTTTAATATCAGGACGTTAGGATTTCGTGGTGAGGCTTTAGCTAGTATTGCTTCTATTTCTAAATTAACAGTTTTAACAAGTATGGATGGCAAGTCAGCTGTTCGGGCTAAATATTCAGGTAATGAATTGGTTAAGAAGGAAACTTTTGCCCGTTCTAAGGGAACAACTATTACAGTTGAAGATATGTTCTTCAATACGCCGGCTCGTTTGAAATATGTGAAGTCGCTGCATACAGAGTTGAACAAAATTGTCGATATTGTTGACCGTTTAGCAATGGGACATCCTGATATTTCCTTTAGATTAATTAACGAAGGAAAAGATTTAGTTTGGACATCAGGCAATGATAATCTTCAACAGACAATAGCCGGTATTTATGGTCGGACAATTGCCAGTCATATGTTGGAGTTTGAAAATTCTGATCCAGATTATGAAATACATGGCTTCTTTTCTAAACCGGATACGACACGATCTAACCGTTCGTACATTTCACTAATTTTAAATGGACGTTATATTCGCAATTTCCAATTAACTAATGCGGTGATCCGTGGCTATGGATCTAAATTGATGGTAGCCAGATTTCCAGTCGCGGTGATTGATATCAAAATGGATCCAAGTTTAGTTGATATTAATGTTCATCCGACAAAACAAGAAGTTAGACTTTCAAATGAAGGTCATATTGGTGATTTAATCAGTGATGGAATTAAACGACGTTTGTCAGATCAGAATTTGATTCCTGATGCGGTTAAAAATTTAGGCAGAAAAGAACCGGTTAAAACGGTTGATACTTATAAGCCGGAACAGATCAGTTTCAGTGATATTGCCACAATCGCTAAGATCAGTGAACCTTTGAGTACACCCACGAAGACTATTGAACCAGAAAATCCAATGCCAAATGAGCAACCTCAACCAATGGAAACAAGTGAAACCTTTGAAACACCAATGACAGGGATGCCGATTTTTAAAGATCCTGATCATTTGAAGTTATGGGATCAACGTTTACAAAAAGAAACTGAGTCTAAGGTAAAAGTTTTAAACAGTGAGCCACAAGCTGCTGATACAAAAGATTCTGAACCCATCAATCAGGAAGAAAAAAGTGGTTTTCCTGATTTACGTTACATTGGTCAAATTCATGGAACTTATTTGGTTGCTGAGAGTGAAGATGGCTTTTACTTGATAGATCAACATGCGGCGCAAGAACGTGTTAACTACGAATACTATCGTAAAGAAATTGGGAAAGTCTCCAATGATCAACAGAAATTGTTGGTTCCAATCGTTTTGGATTATCCAAATTCAGAAAGTATTTTGATTCGAGAGAAGAAACCAGTTTTGGAAAGTATTGGTCTTTATTTGGATGATTTTGGACAAAATAGTTTTGTCGTCAATACCCATCCCACCTGGTTTGTTCCTGGACAAGAGGAATCAACTATTAAAGAAATGGTTGACTATGTGTTAAATGATTCTAAAATCAGTGTTGCCAGTTTCCGTGAAAAGAATGCCATCATGATGAGTTGTAAACGTGCGATTAAAGCTAATCATCATATCGATGATCGTGAGGCAGTACAATTGCTCCACAATTTGACTAAGGCCGAAAATCCTTATAACTGTCCCCATGGACGTCCAGTTTTGGTTGAATTCAGTAATAAAGATTTGGAAAAAATGTTCAAGAGAATTCAAGATCCACATGATACTAGAGAGAGTGAATAAATTATGTTTGAATATTTAAATGGTTTAATTACGGCAATTACCCCTTCGTATATTGTTGTGGATGTTAAGGGTGTAGGATATAAAGTCCAAGTGGCAAATCCTTATCGTTATGAAGAAAATCAAGAGGCTAGAGTTTATGTCGAACAGATTGTTCGTGACAATGAACAGTCATTATATGGATTTTATGATTTGAACGAGAAGAATATTTTTCTACATTTAATTAGTGTTTCTGGAATTGGACCCAAGAGTGCTCTAGCTATTTTGGCTGGACAGGACTTACAAGGTTTGATTCATGCGATTGAAAATGATGATGTTAAATTCTTAACCAAATTTCCTAAAATTGGTAAAAAGACTGCTCAACAAATTATTTTGGATCTATCAGGTAAATTCACGGCTGAAGGTCAGATGACACTTGGTGAAGCTCCAGTTGAATTCAGTAGTGGTTTGAGCCAAGAATTGGAAGATGGTTTGGCAGCTTTAGAATCACTTGGCTATTCACCTAAAGAAATTAGTAAAGTTAAATCAACGCTTGAAAAAGAACACTTGAAGAGTGCTGACGAATACTTGCGTGCTGGTCTTAAATTATTAAGCAAATAAATAAATTTTAGAAATGAAGGGAGTGTTAAAAATCACAAATAACGAGAATGATGAGAGTGAACGTTTAACAGATGCGGATTCACTTGATAACAATGAAGATGTTATTGAACAAACACTCCGTCCGCAAACTTTTGATCAATACTTAGGTCAAGAGAAAGCTAAGAAAGAATTAGATATCTACATCAAGGCGGCTAAGCAACGTCAACAGACACTAGATCATGTTTTGCTATATGGTCCTCCTGGGCTAGGTAAAACAACATTGGCCATGATCATCGCTAATGAAATGGGTGTCAATATTCATACAACTACAGGTCCTTCGATTGAAAAATCTGGTGATTTGGTGGCTGTTTTGGATGAACTGGAACCAGGCGATGTCTTATTTATTGATGAAATTCATCGTATGCCACGTGCTATTGAAGAAGTGCTTTATTCGGCCATGGAAGATTTCTACATTGATATTATCGTTGGTCAAGGTAGTGAATCACGATCACTACACCATCAATTAGTTCCTTATACATTAATTGGTGCGACGACTGCTGCCGGAAAACTTTCAGCTCCTTTGCGAGATCGGTTTGGAATTGTCGAAAGAATGGAGTACTATACCATAGATGAATTGTCCAAGATTGTTTTTCGTTCAGCTAGTGTTTTGAACATTAACGTTGATGAAGAAGGAGCACATGAAATTGCTCGTCGATCTCGAGGGACACCTAGAATTGCCAACCGTTTGTTGAAGCGAGTACGTGATTTTGCTCAAGTTGCCAATAAAGATACGATTGACTACGATATGGCTGAATCAGCGTTGAACCAATTACAAGTTGATGATGCCGGACTTGATCATCTTGACCGTCGAATTTTGTCAATGATAATTGAACTTTACAATGGTGGTCCAGTCGGTTTGAAAGTTATCGCCGCTAATATTGGTGAAGAACAAGAAACAATTGAAGAAGTTTATGAACCATATCTAATGCAAATGGGATTCTTGAAGCGTACAGCTAAAGGTCGTGTTGTCACGAGAAAAGGTTATGAACACATGGGATTACCTTATCCCGAACAAAACGAGTAAAGTGATTTACTCGTTTTGGTGTATCTCAAGAAAAACATTATTCCACGATTAAAAGGAGATTTTACAATGACACTAACAACAGAAGATTTTGATTATGATTTGCCAGAAGAACTTATTGCGCAAACACCAATTAAAAATCGTGATCAGTCAAGATTATTAGTCTTGGATCATGAAACGGGAGAATATCAAGACAAGCATTTTTATGATATTCTTGATTATTTAAATCCTGGCGATGCTTTGGTAATGAACAATTCTCGTGTTTTACCAGCACGTTTGTATGGTACTAAAGAAGATACTGATGGACATGAAGAAGTATTGCTTTTAAATAATATTGAAGGCGATAAGTGGGAAGTCTTAATGAAACCTGCTCGACGTGCCAAAGTAGGAACAAAAGTTGAATTCGGTGACGGACAACTTGAGGCAGAAGTGCTTGAGGACCTTGAACATGGTGGCAAGATCATTGAATTCCACTATCAAGGTATCTTTATGGAGATCCTAGAACAATTAGGTGAAATGCCTTTACCTCCATATATCAAGGAAAAATTAGACGATCCTGATCGTTATCAAACTGTTTATGCCAAAGAAAATGGTTCAGCTGCCGCTCCAACAGCTGGACTTCACTGGACAAAAGATTTGTTGAAAAAGGTTGAGGATAAAGGTGTTAAACTGGTTTATATCACTTTGCACGTTGGTTTAGGAACTTTCAGACCAGTGACTGAATCAGATATCAGTAAGCATGTAATGCATTCTGAGTTCTATCGTTTGGATGAAGATTCAGCTAAGACATTGAATGAAGTGAAGAAGAATGGTGGCAAGATTGTTGCAACTGGAACAACTTCAATCAGAACTTTGGAAACAATTGGAACTAAGTTTAATGGTGAAATCAAAGCTGACAGTGGCTGGACTGATATTTTTATTAAACCAGGTTACGAATGGAAAGTTGTTGACGAATTTATCACTAACTTTCATTTGCCAAAATCAACTTTAGTTATGTTAGTTGCAGCATTTACCGGAAGAGAAAATATTTTGAACGCATACCAACACGCTGTAGAAGAGAAATATCGCTTCTTTAGTTTTGGGGATGCAATGTTCATTAAGTAGAGGGAAGTTATGGAATCGGCTATTAAGTACACATTAATTAAGAAGGAAAAGCATACTGGCGCTCGTTTGGGATTGTTAGAGACACCCCATGGAACATTTGAAACACCAATGTTTATGCCTGTTGGAACAGAAGCTTCTGTTAAAAATATGGCACCTGAGGATTTGGAAAAAATCGGTGCTTCAATTATCTTGGCAAATACTTATCACTTATGGTTACGTCCTGGAGAAGATATTGTTCAAGAAGCTGGCGGCTTACACAAATTCATGAATTGGGACAAGGGTATTTTGACTGATTCAGGTGGTTTCCAAGTTTTCTCACTAGCTAATATGCGTGATATCACTGAAGCAGGGGTTCACTTTAGAAATCATTTGAATGGACGTCAAGAATTCCTTTCACCAGAAAAAGCTATCAAGATCGAGAACTATTTAGGTCCTGATATCATGATGAGTTTGGATGAATGTCCTCCATTCTTTGAAAGCTACGATTATATTAAGAAGTCAGTTGCCAGAACAAGTCGTTGGGCTGAACGTGGTTTACAAGCTCACCGTAATCCTGATTGGCAAGCTCTATTTGGGATTGTTCAAGGTGGTGGCTTTGAAGATCTTCGTAAACAAAGTGCTCGTGATCTTGTCAGCATGGATTTTCCAGGTTACTCAATTGGTGGTTTATCCGTTGGTGAATCAAAAGGTGAAATGAATCGAGTGTTAGATTTTACAACACCAATGTTGCCTGAAAATAAACCTAGATATCTAATGGGAGTTGGTACAGCTGATTCCTTGATTGACGGTGTTATCCGTGGAATTGATATGTTTGACTGTGTTCTACCAACTAGAATTGCTCGTAATGGTACATGTATGACTAGTCACGGTCGTTTAGTTGTTAAAAATTCTAAGTATGCTCATGACTTTACACCATTGGATGATAACTGTGATTGTTACGTATGTCGTAACTATACACGTGCTTATATCCGTCATTTGATCAATGCCAATGAATTATTCGGTACACATTTGACTAGTTACCATAATCTATACTTCTTGTTGAATTTGATGAAGGGTGTTCGTCAAGCTATCAGGGATGATAATTTACTTGAATTTAGAGAACATGTTTTTGAAGAATATGGTTTTAACAAAAAAGATGCTAAGAAATTTTAGAAGATTTTGATAAGAAAAGTCTTCTAGTCTGGAAACAAGGTTATATTTTTGGTAACCTATAAGTATGTAAATTATTAAGAGGTGGAAAATTTGAATATGCTTACGTTAGGTGCCGGCGCTGGTGCTGGTGGCTCAATGGGTCTTTTGATCTTTGTTGTTATTATGTTTGTTGGTATGTACTTTATCTCCATTCGTCCACAAAAGAAACAACAACAAAAGCGTCAAGAAATGCTTAAAGAAATGTCAAAAGGTGACAAGGTTGTCACACTTGGTGGTATTAAGGGTGTTGTTGCATCAATCGATCGTGATAACAAAGAAGTCGTTGTTGACTGTGATGGAATTTATCTAACATTTGATTTGAATTTCATTCGTCGTACAACTCCAGTCGCTGCTGGTGCTACAAAGCCAGCTGCTGATAAGGCTGCAGAAGACAACAATGAAAACAAGAACGATGCTGCTAAAGAAGATACTAAGGCAGAAGTTTCAGATGACACTAAGTCAGTCGAAACAGAAACAAAAGAAGCAACAGAAAAGGTAGAAGATACAAAACCTGCTGATACTGATGCTGATTCTAAAGAAGAAACAAAATAATTCTTTAATTAACTAAAAAAATAATCCAAACCGTTAAACGGTGGATTATTTTTTTTGCTATTCTTTGCCAGTTTGGAATATCTTATCGAGGTATTCAAAATCCTCAAATGGATTGTATGGTTGATGAGTTTCGTCAATCCAAAGATTGATGGCTTTGATTCGACCGATAAAGAAGAACTTATCTAGTTCACTTTTGTCTGAATTGATTGACATGACTGTGTCCATGACAAATTGGAAGAAACCAGTTCTAAATTCAGAATCTTTATTTTGAGATTTGAAAATTGGTAAGAGATTTTGCTTGTTGATGGTGGCAATTGTAGTAAACGGATGCCGGAAGAATTCATTATTATCAAAATTAGAATCGATTCGTTGACTGATTAAGTATTGACGCAATAAGTCATATTTATCATCAAAATGAGTATAAAAAGTAGAACGATGGATCATTGCTTCTTCGGCAATTTCATTAATAGTAATTTTGCTAAAGGCCTTGTTATTCAACAATTCCTTAAAACCCATAAAAATTAGTTTTTTAGTACGTTCATTCTGCAAACTAGCCAAAATGTCGCTCCTTTCGACAATTTTTCTACATTGTCTATTATAAAGACTATATCTATATATTGAACATTATATATTTATTATACGGTGTTATTATAAACATGTTCTCAAGAATAATAAAGACAATTAAAAGGAAGCATATAAATGAAAGTATTTATGACAGGAGCAACAGGTAATATTGGTTCACTAGTAATTCAGGAATTAGTAACTAAGGGGATTGAGGTTTGGGGATTAACTCGTTCTCAACGTAGTGCTGACAAATTGAAACAAATGGGTGGTATACCAGTTATGGGTACCTTGGAGAATTTATCAGTTCTTAAAGAAATGGCTAAAAAAGTTGATGCAATTTTGCATTTGGGATTCGTTAATGACTTTGCCCATTTTGATGAAGCCAGTCGAATAGACGCCGAAGCAATCACGGCTATGGGAGAAGTATTAAAAGGCACTGACAAACCATTGATTGTTACTGCTGGTACTGCTGGACTTGATCCTAACCATATTTTGACAGAAAATGATAAAGGTTTTGAAGGTGTTGAAAAAGTTATGCCTCGTCGCTCTGAATTTCTAGTACGACAATTAGTAGACGAGGGTGTCAATGCAAATGTAGTACGACTAGCCCCATCGGTACACGGTAATGGTGGTTATGGAATTATTTCGTTAGTGATTATGCAATCTCAAAAAAATGAATCAGTGACTTATTTTGGTGATGGTCAGAATCGTTGGAATGCGATTCATCGTGAAGATGCCAGTAATCTGTTTGTTAAAGCTTTAGATTATACGCTGAAAGATGATCATCCATTACATGTTTTCAATGCCGTTGCGGAAGGACAAATAAAAACAATCAAGATTGCTGAAGTAATTGCCGATAAGTTGAATTTGCCATTGCAATCGAAGACAGCTTTGAATTTTTCAAATTTAACCAATGAAGAGGCCTTTGATGTTAATAATTTGTTTGGTTTAGATATTCCTGCCTCAAGCACATTGACGCAATCAGAATTAGATTGGCGTCCCACACATATTGATTTATTAAATGATTTAAAACATAATCTATAGTTAGATTGTTGAAATCCATTAATTCTAATTTTGAATTAATGGATTTTTCCGTATAGGACAGCATATGGCTTGCGTTAAAGTACACTCTAGGGGTTATTATTTAAAGTGTGAAATAAATAATGCTGTTAGATAAGGCATAGCTAGTAAATTATTTAAAAAATAATAAGTCATAAATCAAGATGTTTAATAATTCATGTTGTAAAATATAACTACATGATGCATTCAAAGGAGTTTAAAAATGGTTACAGAAAAATCAGCAATTTTTATTATTTTTGGGGGTTCTGGTGATTTAGCACATCGGAAACTATATCCATCTTTGTTCCGTCTTTATAAATCGGGGATTTTAAAAGATCATTTTGCCGTCATTGGTACTGCTCGTCGTCCATGGAGTGATGATTATTTCCGTGAAACTGTTATCACCTCTTTGAAAGATTACTTTGATGATAGTGAGGATATCATGAAGGGGTTTGCTAAACACTTCTTCTATCAATCACATGATGTTAATGATTCAGAGCATTATATTGCTTTGAAGAATTTGGCTGCTAAATTAGATGATCAATTTGAAGCTGGTCATAATCGTGTTTACTACATGGCGATTGCTCCTAGATTCTTTGGTACAGTTGCTGAACACATTAATTCAGAAGGCTTGAAGACTGAGGACGGTTATAACCGTTTGGTAATTGAGAAACCATTTGGTCGTGATCTAGATTCTGCCTGTGAATTAAATGGTAATATTTCTAAAGCCTTTCCAGAAGATGATATTTATCGTATCGATCATTACTTAGGTAAGGAAATGATTCAAGATATCCCTCACATTCGTGCTAACAACCCTAAGCTTGAAGCAGCAATGAATAATAAGTATGTTTCAAATATTCAAATCACGCTTGCTGAATCCCTTGGTGTTGAAGATCGTGGTGGTTACTACGAAACAGCCGGTGTACTACGTGATATGGTGCAAAACCATATTATGCAAATTATTGGTGCTATTGCCAGTGATGATCCTGAAGCTACAGATGCTAAAATTATTCACAAGAATAAGACTGATCTCTTTAGCAGTCTTAAAGAATTGACTCCAGAAGGAGTTGATGATGACTTTGTACGTGGCCAATATGATACTGATCAATTAGGCGAGGAAAAGGCTTATCGTCAAGAGGATAACGTAGCTGAGGATTCTAATATTGAAACTTTTGTTGCCGGTAATATCCAATTCGATACAGAACGTTGGAGTGGTGTGCCATTCTATGTTCGTTCTGGTAAGCGTATGCCTGAAAAGTCATCAAGAATCGATATTGTTTTCAATGATAAAGTTGATGAAGTGGGTATTAAACCTAATACTGTCATTACTTTATTGATTGAAAGAGTTAATGGTAATAGTATTTTAATCAATGGAATTAATTATAAAGAGTCAGGTCAAGACTTCATTTCCTTCCCAGAAGAAGCTGAATTCGACAAAGCTCGTGAGGCTTATGAGAGTTTGATTATTGATATTCTTTCTGGTAATCGTGTTCATTTCACTCTTTGGGATGAATTGAGAAGTACTTGGAAGTACATTGATACGATCAGAAATCGTTGGGATGAACAGACACCTGATTTTCCAAATTACTTGAGTGGTTCAATGGGTCCCGATGCAGCTGAAATATTATTGGAACGTAATGGCAACTCATGGGTTTGGGATGACTAGAGGAGTGTTAAGCCATCTTTTTAAAAATACCAATTAAAATTGAAGAAAATCGAAAAGTCATCCATGTCGACATGGATGCTTTTTTCGCTTCTGTGGAAGAAAGAGAACATCCCGAATATAAGAAAAAATGTCTGATTGTGGCTCAAGATCCGCGAAAACATAACCATCATGGAGTCGTAACTACGGCAAACTATAATGCCCGAAAATATGGGGCTCATTCAGCTATGCCGGCTCAAGAGGCAGTTGACTTGATTCCTCGAGCTAAGTTAGTTATCACACCACCACATTTTGAATTATATCGTCAGGTTTCAGATCAGATTCATGATATTTTTCATGAGGTAACTGATAATTATCAGACAGTAGCTTTGGATGAAGCCTATCTTGATGTCACACATAATAAATTACATGAGACGAATACAATAAAAATTGCTAATTATATTCAGCAAAGAATCGTTAAAGAAACTAGGCTGACTTGTTCAGTAGGAATTTCTTACAATAAGTTTTTGGCTAAGATGGCATCAGATTATCGAAAACCGTTTGGTAGAACGATTATTCTTGGCAAATACGCCCAAGATTTCCTGAGACCAATTCCAATTGAAAAATTTAACGGCATTGGTAAAGCTATGCAACAGAAGATGCACGAGATGGATATTTATACAGGTGGAGATCTGCAAAAGTTAGATCAAGACATCTTCTTGAAGAATTTTGGTAAAATGGGTTATATCATATATAAACGAGTTCACGGAATCGATGACTCATTAGTGAATGGACATCGAACTCGGAAATCAATTGGTCGTGAAAGAACTTATAATCGTAATTTAGTTACAGATGAACAAATACTTCAGGAATTAGATTTTGTGGCTGATTTAGTTAGTAAGGATTTAAAAAAGCAACGCCAACATGGTAAGACTGTCGTTCTTAAATTACGTAATTCGGACTTTGAAACAATTACTAAACGGATGAGTTTTCAAGACTATGTTCAAACAAAAGCCGAAATTTATCGTGTTGCCAAGGATATTTATGATAAATTAAAGGTAACAGACCAAAAGATTCGACTATTAGGGATCACGGTCACTAATTTAGATCCGTTGTCATATGAAGAAGTTTCTTTGAATTTGTCTTATAAGGAGGACAATTATAATGAATAGCTTTGCTGAAATAATTGCAACAATAAAAAAATATGATAGAATTATCATTCTACGTCATCAAAATCCAGATCCTGATGCATTGGGATCCCAAGCTGGCTTAGCAACTGCCATTCGTCAGGCTTATCCTGACAAAAAAGTTTTAATTGGTGGAAATGATACTGAAGGTTTGAAGTGGTTATCAACTGCTCAAGAAGTATCCGATGAAGATTATCAAGGTGCCTTAGTAATTGCTGTTGATACTGCTAACGAACCTCGTATTGACGATCAACGTTACAATGATGGAGCATTCTTAGTAAAAATCGATCATCATCCCAACGATGAACCATATGGTGACCAATTATTCGTCAATACCGATGCTAGTTCATGTTCAGAAATCATAGCTGATTTGATTGATAGCAGTGATGAACTACAATTGACAGAGGAAGTCGCTTATTATTTGTACGCTGGTATCGTTGGCGATACAGGGAGATTCCTTTATCCATCAACAACTGAACATACAATGCAAGTTGCTGGTAAGTTTATTGCACTAGGTGTTGATACTGCCGGTATTAACAACAAGATGAATGAAGTTAGTTTGAAACAGGCTAAGTTGCAAGGATTCATTTATGATATCTTACAGATTGATGATTCAGGAGCTGCTCTAGCTATTATTGATGATGATTTAATGAAGAAGTTAAATCTTAATCAAGAGGAAGCTAATTCAGTAGTTTCTACACCAGGTCGACTTAAAGAAGTTTGTTCATGGATGGAAGCTGTTCAAAAAGATGATGGTACTTTCAGAGTACATTTGCGTTCTCAGGGACCAGTTATCAATAAATTAGCTAAGAGACATGATGGTGGTGGACATCCATTGGCTAGTGGTGCTACAGCTAAGGATCTTGATGAAGTTAAACAAATGTTTAAGGAACTAATAAAAATAGTGACTGATTTTAATCAGAAGGGTGAATAGATGACTAAATTTTCACAATACAACTTTAATGATGCTATCAATAAATCATTAAAAGAAATACATTTCGATGAACCAACAAAGGTTCAAGAGGCTGTAATCTCATTGGTCAATAAGAAAAAAGATATTATTGTTCAATCTGAAACAGGTTCAGGTAAAACACATGCTTTCTTGTTGCCATCGATGAATGCTTTAACAAAGGATCAAGAGGTTCAATTGTTGATTGCTACTCCAAGTAGAGAGTTAGCTTATCAAATCTATGAAGATACACAAAATATTTTGAAGAATTATCCTGAAGAATATAATGCCTTCATCTTTGTTGGTGGAGCTGACCGTGATCGTCAAAAGAGAAAACTAGAAGCACATCAACCACAAATTGCTATCGGTACTCCCGGAAGACTTTGGGATTTAATTCGTGAGAACGATTTACATGTCGATAACGTTCAAAGATACGTTGTCGATGAAGCCGATATGACTTTGGATATGGGCTTCTTAAATGATGTTGATCAAATTACTAATAAATTGCCAGAAGATCGTGAAATGATGGTCTTCTCAGCTACAATTCCACAAAAATTGGAACCATTCTTGGATAAATACATGCATGGTCCTAAGCGAGTTGAAATTAAGAATAGTAGTATTATTCCTAAGAACGTTGATAACTGGCTAATGTTCACTCATGGTCGTGATAAGAAAGAAATCATTTATCGACTTATGACAATCGGTGAACCGTATATGGTCTTGGTATTCGCTAATACTAAGAAGACTGTAGATGAAATTTATCATTACTTACGTAATAAGGGCTTGAAGACTGCTCGTATTCATGGTGGTTTAACACCTAGAGAACGTAAGCGAACGATGAAACAGATTGAAAACATGGAATATCAATTCGTCGTAGCTACTGATTTGGCTGCACGTGGTATTGATATTAGTGGTGTATCTCATGTTATCAATGCTGAAATTCCTGATGATCTAGACTTCTTTATTCATCGTGTTGGTAGAACTGGTCGTAATGGAATGTCTGGTACTGCTATCACTTTGTATGAACCAGGTGAAGATCACAAAGTTGATGAAATTGAGCACATGGGTATCAAATTTGAGCCTAAAGACATTAAGAATGGCGAAATCGTTGATGTTAAAGAACGTGATCGTCGTCAAAGCCGTAAAGCAACTCAAGAAAAACTTGATACTAAGTTAGTCGGTTTTGTTAAGAAACAAAAGACTAAGAAGAAGCCAGGTTACAAGAAAAAGATCAAGCAAGCTATCTCAGATGAACGTCGTCAACAACGTAAAATTGAGATTAGACAAGAAAGACGTAAGCAAAGAGACGTAAGACGTAAAAATAATAGTTAGTTTTAATATTGACAATTTTTCAGTTGGTGGTTAATATTTTCTTTGGATATATCTTGTATTAAATACTTTCAGAGAAGGCCGATTGGTGCGAAAGCCTAAGTATTCAATGTAAAGATGCTGCCAATTTAAATTGTATATAAAATATTGAGAGGCTAACGAAATCGTTGCAAACAAGGTGGTACCGCGCATGGGCGTCCTTGGACTTGCAACGATTTTTCGTTTTTTGGGGAGATAAAATGAAAAACTTATCAAGTGCTGAAATAAGAAAGATGTTTTTAGACTTTTTCCAAACAAAAGGTCACATGATTGAACCTAGTGCATCATTGATTCCACATGATGATCCAACATTGTTATGGATCAACTCTGGTGTTGCTACTTTGAAAAAGTATTTTGATGGAACTGTTGTCCCACAAAATCCTCGTATCACTAATGCTCAAAAATGTATCAGAACTAATGATATTGAAAATGTTGGACGTACAGCTCGTCACCAAACTTTCTTTGAAATGCTTGGTAACTTTTCAGTTGGTGATTACTTCAAGAAAGAAGTTATTCCTTGGGCCTTTGAATTTTTAACAAGTCCTGATTGGATCGGTATGGATAAAGATAATCTTTATATCACAACTTATCCTAAGGATACTGAAACACAAAAACTTTGGGCTGAAGCAGGAGTTGCTCAAGATCATATTCTTAAGAATGAAGATAACTTCTGGGATATCGGTGAAGGTCCTTGTGGTCCTGACTCAGAGATTTTCTACGACCGTGGTCAAGAGTTCAATAACCTTTCAGAAGATGACCCTGAGAACTATCCTGGTGGCGAAAACGAACGTTACCTAGAAGTATGGAACATTGTTTTCTCAGAATTGAATCATTTACCAAATGGTCAATATGTAGAACAACCACATAAAAATATTGATACGGGTATGGGACTAGAACGTCTTGTATCTATTATTCAAGGAACAAAGACTAACTTTGAAACAGACTTGTTCATGCCATTGATCGAAGATGTTGGTGAATTAAGTGGCAAGAAGTATGGCGTAAATGATGAAGATGATATTTCATTCAAGATCATTGCTGACCATGCTAGAACTGTTTCATTTGCTGTTGGTGATGGTGCTCTTCCTTCAAACGAAGGTCGTGGCTATGTTATCAGAAGACTTATCAGACGTGCTGTTTTGAATGGTAAGAAGTTAGGTGTTAATGGACCATTTCTTTACAGATTGGTTCCAATCGTTGGTAAGATCATGGAAAGTTATTATCCAGAAGTTAGCCAACAACAAGACTTTATTGCTAAGACTATCCAACAAGAAGAGAAACGTTTCTCAGAAACTTTGGATGCTGGTCTAGCTCTATTGAATGGTGAAATTGCTGACTTGAAGAAGAAGAATCAAACAGTTATTGATGGTGCTTCTGCTTTCAAACTTTATGATACTTACGGTTTTCCTATGGAATTGACTCGTGAATATGCTAGTGATGAAGGACTAACTGTTGACGAAGATGGTTTCAAGCAAAACATGGAAGAACAAAAACAACGTGCCCGTGATGCCCGTGGTAATTTACAATCTATGGGTATGCAAGATGAAACTTTGATGGAAATCAAGACACCTAGTGAATTCGTTGGTTATGATCACAATGAAACACAAAGTACTTTGAAGAACATTATTGTTGATGATAAAGAAGTTAAGAATGTTACAGAAGGTCAAGCACAATTGGTCTTTGACACAACTCCTTTCTATGCCGAAATGGGTGGACAAGTTGCTGATGTTGGTAATATTTATGACTTGAAGGGTAACCAAGTTGCTGAAGTTGTTGACGTTCAACATGCACCAAATGGACAAAATATTCATTTAGTAAATGTAATGTCAGAAATTGATGCTGATACAGAATACAAATTGGAAATTGATGGTGACTTCCGTGAAAAAGTTCGTCACAATCACACTGCTACTCATTTGTTGGATCAAGCTTTACGTGATGTTGTTAGTGCAAGAACACACCAAGCTGGATCTTTAGTTGAACCTGATTATCTACGTTTTGACTTCAATAGCAACTCAGCTTTGACAGCTGAACAAATCAGTCAACTTGAAAAAATTGTTAACGAAAAGATCTGGGCAGCTATTCCTGTTAAGACAGAAGTATTGCCTATTGAAGAAGCCAAGAAGAAGAAGGGCGCAATTGCTTTATTCAGTGAAAAGTACGGTGATACTGTGCGTGTTGTTGAAATTGATGACTACTCAACTGAATTCTGTGGTGGTACACATGCCCGTAATACTTCAGAACTAGGTCTCTTCAAGATTACTTCTGAATCAGCTATTGGTTCAGGTACAAGAAGAATTGAAGCTGTAACTGGCGAAGAAGCTTTTGAATACTTAAATGATCAATTGCAAGCTTTGCAAGAAACAGCTAAGAATATGAAAGTAAATCAATTAAAAGATGTTCCAGCTCGTGCTAGTCAATTAGTTGATGAAATCAAAGAGTTAAAGCGTGACAATCAAAACTTGAAGACTCAATTAACAAGTCAAAAGTCCGCTGAAGTCTTTGACAGTGTTGAAGAAATTAACGGTTATAAAGTTATTTCTAACATTATTCCAACTGATATGGCTACATTGAGACAACTAGCTGATAAATGGAAAAATGATGAAAAGTCAGACATCCTTGTTTTAGGTGCTAGTGGTGACGATAAGGCTAGTCTAGTTGTAGCCGTAAATAAAGATTCTCAAGCTAAAGGCGTTAAGGCTGGCGATATCATTAAGAAGATCTCTAAGGAGATTCAAGGTGGCGGCGGTGGTCGTCCAGATATGGCACAAGCCGGTGGTAAAAATCCAGCTGGTTTAACAAATGCGTTACAATTAGCTAAAGATATTATTAAATCTTATTAAAGTGGGCTATAATTGAACTAAGCATTCTAGTCACTTAAATATTTGTTATATGGAGGTTTGCCATGAGTTCACTTGATAAAACAATGAGTTTTGACTTTAATGAAAACAAAGGCAAAGATGTCAAAGAGACACTTGAAAGTGTTTATCAATCACTAGAAGAAAAGGGATATAATCCAATTAATCAAATCGTTGGATATCTTCTTTCTGGTGATCCAGCATATATTCCAAGACATAATGATGCCCGTAATTTGATTTTGAAACATGAAAGAGACGAGATAATTGAAGAATTAGTTAAGAGTTATCTCAATCAAGGTAAGTAAATGCGATTATTAGGTTTAGACGTTGGTGCAAGAACTGTTGGTGTCTCGGCAAGTGATTTATTAGGCTGGACAGCACAGGGTGTGGAAACTATTCATATGAATGAAAAGAAAGAAGATTTTGGCTTAGATCGTTTAGGCGAAATCATCAAAGAAAAGCAAGCTACGGGGATTGTTCTCGGTTTGCCTAAGAATATGAATAATACAGAAGGACCCAGAGCGGAAAAATCTCGTGAATACGGTAAGATGATTGAAGAACGTTTTAATTTACCAATCGATTTTATTGATGAACGTTTGACAACTGTGCAAGCTGAAAGAATGCTGATTGATGAAGCAAATGTTTCACGTCGAAAACGTAAGAAGGTAGTTGATAAGATTGCTGCCGAAATGATTTTACAAAATTACCTTGATGCCAAAGGTAAACTAACACGGAATTAGGTGATAAATATGAGTGAAAAACAACCACCAAAAGATTTAGATGAAGTTATTTTAAGTGATGAACAGGGTAATAAAGAAGTTTACAAGATTCTCTTTACTTTTGATTCAGATGATTATGGTAAATCATATGTCTTTCTATACCCTAAGGCTTCAGAAGATTCAGATGAAATTGAGATTCAAGCCTTCTCTTTCACACCAGATCAAAATGGTGATGTGGATGCAGGAGAGTTAAATCCGATTGAAGATCCTGAAGAATGGGATATGGTTCAAGAGGTATTAAATACCTTCACAAGTGACGAAGAATAAGATAAAAATAACGATTGGCGCGAGCCAATCGTTTGATGTTTTTATCTTAAAATATGATTCACAAATTCGCTTTTTAGCATGATTGATGTAAGGGGAAATAATGCTTAGTCTTTTACTTATTTTACTTTTGATTTATGGTTTTTATATTGGTGCTCGCCGTGGTCTTGCCATGGAGGCATTTTATGCAGTTGGATATGGACTGTTCTTTTGTTTAGCATGGGTGACATATAAGGCCCTTGGTCCTAAATTTGAAATGATCGTACCGTACCCTTCAGCTAGTTTGGGCAGTGAGTTTGCCTTTTTCACGACAAAAGTTGGTATGAAATTAGATGATGCATTTTACCGTGCCTTTGCTTTTATATTTGTTTGTTTCATTGGTTGGGTAATTATTCGCTTTGCAGGACTTTACTTCAAACGTCTAACTTATTTTCCAATGTATAATGACGTCAATATATTAAGTGGTGGAATTATTGGTTTTGTTGTCACATATGTAACGATCTTCATGGTCTTACTAATCTTGGCAATGATTCCAGTATCTGGAATTCAACATGCTTTGCAACATTCATTTGTAGCTTCGACAATGATTAAAAGTACGCCGGGATTAACGGCAACACTAAGTAATCTGTGGATAGGAGCTATGTAAAACTTTAAGACTGAGACTTTTGTTTCAGTCTTATTTTATAACAGGAGAAGAGTATGAATAATAAGGCTTTGAAAGTATTAGAATTTGACAAAATCAAAGCTGAAATTGCCAAATACCTAATCACAACGCGTGGGAATACTCTCTTAAAAAAGTTAATGCCGATGTCAGTCGAATCAATTGTTCAAAGATTGATCGATCAAACTAAAGATGGTGCTGACATTCTTCGTATTAAGGGGGAAATCCCTGTTAGAAAATTGGCTGATCTGCATGATCAAGCCAACCGTTTGAAAAAAGACGGTAATTTAAATGGAACTGAATTGGCTCAAATAGGACAAGTACTTCAGAATACAACTGAATTAAAAGAGTTCTTTGCAGGTCTAAAGGATGACAGAATTGATTTACGTCAATTGTATGAATTGAATGATAAGTTGATCGATAATCCTGGTTTAACAAAGAGAATTTCTCGTTCATTAGATGATACTGGTCGAGTTTTGGATACAGCTTCTGATGATTTGAAGTATATTCGTGGACGTATTTCACGTTTGAATGACCAAATCAGACAATCAATGGAGCAATATACTCGTGGTAAAAATACTAAGTACTTAACCGAAGCAATCGTGACATTACGTGATGATCGTTTTGTAATTCCAGTTAAAACGGAATATAAAGCTAAGTTCGGTGGAGTGGTCCATGACCAAAGTGCCAGTGGTCAAACACTTTATATTGAACCTCAAGCTGTTGTTGGTTTAAATAATCAATTACATGAATCTCAAGTTTCCGAAAAGATGGAAGAAGTCCGTATTTTAAATGACTTGTCAGATTTAGTTCGTCCGGAAATTGATGAAATTGTCAAAAATAACGAAGTACTAGCTCAATTTGATTTAATCAATGCCAAAGCTAAGTATGCACGTGAAATCAAGGCGACAGAACCTTTAATTTCCAAAGACCATGTAGTTGATCTTTACAATGCAAAACACCCGCTAATCGACCCTGATAAGGTTGTAGCTAATGATATTAAAATGGGTGATGGATATAAAACAATGCTTATCACTGGTCCTAATACTGGTGGTAAAACTATTACTATGAAAACTTTGGGTCTGATTCAATTAATGGCTCAAGCCGGTTTGTTTATTCCAGCTCGTGAAGAGAGTGAAATTGCTGTCTTCGATGAGGTTTTTGTTGATATTGGTGATGAACAATCAATTGAACAGAATTTGAGTACTTTCTCATCTCATATGGATAATATTATTAATATCATCCATAAAGTATCAGGACACAGTTTAGTTCTGATCGATGAACTTGGTGCCGGAACTGATCCCCAAGAGGGAGCTGCGATTGCGATTGCTATCCTAGAAAAATTGGCCCAGTCACATTGCTTTATCATGGCAACAACTCACTATCCAGAGTTGAAAGTCTTTGCTTACAATACTCCTGAAACAATCAATGCCAGTATGGAATTTGACGATGAATCGTTGAAACCTACTTACAGGTTATTAATTGGTATTCCGGGAGCAAGTAATGCTTTCAACATTGCGGCTAGACTAGGTATGGATCGTAGTGTTGTTGATCGTGGTCAGTCACTAATGAGTGGTGAGAGCCAAGATTTGAACAATATGATTGCTGACCTGGAGAATCGTCGTAAAGAATTTGAACAGAAGAATGCGCAACTCCAAGTTCAATTGTCTAAGAACAAAGATGTTCAAAAGGATTATGAACAAAAGAGTGACGCTTTAGATAAATCTAAGGCTTCTGAGATTCAAGCTGCCAAGGTTCGTGCTAATCAAATTGTCGCTAAAGCTAAGAAAGAGTCCGATAAGATTATTGATCACCTTCACGAAATGGAACGTAAAGGATCAATGGTTAAAGAAGATCAGATTATTTCGGCTAAGACTGGATTGAAGAACTTGCATCAAGATGAGACGATCAAGAAGAATAAAGTATTGCGTCGTAACAAACGTAAACAAGTTTTGAAGGTCGGCGATGATGTTAAGGCTTTGCCATATGATCAAATTGGAACGATTGTTCGTAAGAATAATGACAACGAATTTGAAGTTCAATTAGGTATCTTGAAGATGAAGTTTGGTGCTGAAGATCTTGAAAAAGTTCAATCAACTGAACCTGAACCAGAGAAGAAACCAACTATGGTCAGAAGGACAAGAAGTACAGGCTTATCTAGTAAGTTAGATCTACGTGGTGAACGTTATGAAGAAGCCATGTCAGATCTAGATCAATATATTGATGCCGCTTTGTTGGCTGGTTATAATCAAGTAACAATCGTGCATGGATTTGGTACTGGTGTTATCAGAAAAGGTGTTACAAATTATTTGCAACGCAATCCGCGAGTTAAGTCATTTGGCTATGCTCCAGCTAGTTCTGGTGGTTCCGGTGCAACAATTGTTGATTTGTAATATAAGCAAAATGTTTTTTAAAATCAGGTTATTAATGATAATATTTAACCAGTTAAGGAGTGATTATAATGGTTGATGAAGTAACAGACAAAGATTTTGAAGAAGAAACAAAAGATGGCGTTGTCTTAGTTGATTTTTGGGCAACATGGTGTGGTCCATGTCGTATGCAATCACCAGTTATCGAACAATTGTCTGAAGAAGATGATTCAGTTAAGTTTTTGAAGATGGATGTAGATGCCAATCCAGATACACCTAAATCATTTGGAATTATGGCTATCCCTACATTGCTTGTCAAAAAAGATGGCGAAGTAGTTGATAAGATAACTGGATTCCATAATAAGGCTCAACTAGCTAAGATTCTTGATGGCTATTCTGATTAATCCAAAATAAATAGCAAATAAAAAATGCCCTAATTCATCTGCGAATTAGGGCGTTTTTGGTGTATACTTTAGTTTCGATCAATTTGTATTTTAATTGAAACGCTTTTGGCTTTGCTGTCGACGGTATATGTGCCTAAGCAATATGCTGCAATAGTTTTTTCGACAGTTTCAGCAATTATTCCAGTCTCTAATGAAAACTCTGGATCATCATTATTAGTATCAAAACGTTGAACAACTTCGGGACCGGTTAACGTATAAATGTAACTATGTTTAGTTTGCTTGGTAATTTCAAGTTTACCAAAGCCAGCTTTTTGAAATAGTTCAGGTAGGCTTTGCATGTCAAGAATCAATTGACGGCTAAGATTTTTACCTGCCCAATACAGTAGTTCGACGGTATCTTTATCGAGTAGATCAGGAAGGATAAAATCACGGAGTACCGAAACTGCAAAGTAATTTTCAGTTAACGTATTTTCACTTTTATCATCTTGGGTATCTGTTAACTTTGGTTTGTTGAGATCATTTGATTTTGCGGCCATTGCTTTAACTCCTTTTTTCAGACAATTCATTATATCATTAGAATAATTGCTTTTTAAGTCAATGTAAAAGATAGCACATAATTATTTTCATAAAATACGAATAATTCGCTTAAATGAAGGCAGGGGTAACATATGAGTGATAATAGACCAATTGGAGTGTTAGATTCCGGATTAGGTGGATTGACAGTAGTGAAGGAAGTCATCCGACAATTGCCTAATGAAGACGTTGTATTTATCGGCGATGAGGCCAGAATGCCTTACGGAGTAAAAACACATGACCAAATCATATCCTATACTCGTGAAATGGTACAGTATTTAATTAGTCAAAATGTAAAATTAATAATTTACGGTTGCAACACAGCAACTGCCAACGCATTGCAAACTTTGCGTCAAGAATTTACCATTCCTATGATTGGTGTGATCAAGCCAGGTTCTGAAGAAGCTTCTAAAGTAACTAAGACTGACCATATCGGAATTATTGGAACTAAATCAACCATTAATTCAAAGAGCTATAATAAAACTATTCAAGAAATTGATCCTAAACTTACTTCTTTAGGTGTAGCAGCACAAAAGTTTGTTTCTTTTGTTGAAAACGATCAGGCTGATACCAAAGAGGCCAAGGATAATATTGAAACAACATTAAAACCTTTTAAGGATAATGATTATGATACTTTAATTTTGGGATGCACTCATTTCCCAATGTTAAAGAAACAAATCAATGATTATTTGCCAGGTACTAAGTTGGTCGATCCAGCTGTAAGTACTGTTAAAGTAGCAACTAAATATCTAACTGAAAATAATTTGTTAGCTGACGATAAGAAACGTACATTGAAATTACATGCAACTAGCGATATTGACGAATTCTCGAGATTGGCAAAACGTTGGTTGAAGACGGATATTGATGAAATCAGCTTAGTAAATATCGGAGGAAACGATGAAAGAAATAATAATAGCAACTAAGAATCCTGGTAAAGCACGTGAATTCAAACGTGTTTTTGATGATGAACATTTTGAAATCAAGACTTTATTAGATTTTCCAGATTTTCCCGAAATTAGAGAAACTGGTAAAACTTTTGAAGAGAATGCCACTTTAAAAGCTCATGCCGTCATGGAACGTTTCAATCTACCTACGATTGCTGACGACTCCGGTTTACAAGTGGATGCTTTATATGGTCGTCCTGGCATCTATTCAGCTCGTTATGCTGGTGATCACAATGATGCCGCTAATAATGCTAAATTGTTGAGTGAATTAGGTGGAGTCCCTAAAGAAAAACGTACAGCTCATTTCGTTTCAACCCTAGTTTTTGCTAATCCTAAGAACGATAAAGATTTAGTTGTCGAAGGAAAAGTCGATGGAATCATTGGAGCTTTTCCCGAAGGTGACGATGGTTTTGGATATGATCCGCTGTTCTATGTACCGGAATTAGGTAAGACAATGGCTCAAATTACTGTCGATGAAAAGAATCAAATCAGTCACCGTGGACAAGCTATTAAAAAGTTAGAAAAACAGTGGCAAGATTGGATTATTTGGTAATTAATTGCCCTAAAATTGTTATAATGCTAGTATGAAAGTGCTATTAAAATACAGGAGGGTAATATTATGACTGGTGGACAAATTGCAGGATTGATTGCTGCGGTCGCATTTGTAGTGTTGGTTGTATATTTAGCCAGAACACTAGTACAAACTGCTAAATTGCTTCAAGAGTTACAAGAAACAATGAAGGAAACTACTAAGATGGTGGAGATTTTATCTAAGAATACAGATGAAATCATGGATCAAAGTACAAAGCTTGTCGATAAGACAAATACTTTGATGGATGACGTTAACAGTAAGTCTAGTAAGTTAAATCCACTTTTTGATACAGTGGAGAACTTAGGTAAGAAGAGTGCTGCTGCAACTTCAGAACATCATAATTCAGGATTCAGTCTTCAAAACTTATTAACATTAGGCAATGTGGCTACAGTTCTTAAGACAGCCACCAAAGTATGGCCAAGAAAGAAGAATAATTAGTTATGAAAAATAATCATTTTATTGTTGGCCTAGTTTTAGGCTGCGCATCAGGCTATTTAGCTTCTAAGTATTTAACTAGTGAATCAGGACAAAAGTTGATTGAAAACATTAAAACTATCCGTGGTGATTTTAACAACGGTGGCGTTGGTCTAAATACTAATAGTGATTTAGTTAATGCTTTCAATGATAAGACAGATGCCTTAAAAGATCATATGGCTTCAACTGTTGATAAGATTAAAGATGATGAAGATACATCAGACATCGTTTTTAATGAAGATGATCTTAACGACGAAGATTAATATATATTTTAAAAATTAAATTAAACATAAAAAAGAGGATTCAGACCATTTAGGTTTGAGTCCTCTTTTTGAATCGTTATTTGTTCTTCAAAAATGCTTTGATGATAATATAAAAACCATAAATAGTAAATCCTAACCAAATGGTAATGAAGAGCAAGAGATAAATAGTTTGACCGTTTTTGTTAATCAAATAGTAGAGTGTTAATAGAACTAAACTGATAATAATATAAAATATGGTATCTTTATTCTTTTTCATATTGTTTTGCCCTCTTAATCGCTCTTAATCTAACTAGCCAATGGATGATAGGGATAACTAATCCTAGAGGGGCCAATTTAATACCAATTAATATTAAAATTATGGAGAACAAAATCTCTTCTTTTTTATTAAATGATTTAAAAAAGTTAGCATCTTTAATCACTTGTTGTTTTTCAAACTCATTTTTTAAAGTAGGGTCTTCTTTTAGTAAATCATCTATAGAAATATCAAATATGGTACTTAATTCAAGAAGATTGTCCATGGATGGAAAGAATCGATCGGTTTCCCAATTGGAAATTGCTTGTCGACTTACGTGAAGTTGATTGGTGAGTTGAATTTGGGACAAATGGTGTTTTTCTCTATTTTCATGAATGGTAGTACCTAAGCTCATAAAGTCCTCCTATAAATGATTTTGTATAAATAATTATAATTTAAAAATACTTATGTTAAAAGACAGTTGAACCTTACATCCGTTATAACGATTGCAAACAAAAAGGATTTGATAAACCAATTAGTGGTTTTATCAAATCCTTTTTACTTTATATTAGTCGATATATTTCAATTCTTTACTTGTATGTGTGAATGGTTCGCAACCATCTTCAGTAATATAAACACAGTCTTCAATTCTAACACCGGCAACATTTGGAATGTAAATTCCGGGTTCGATTGAGAAGCACATGCCTGGTTTTAGAACCATGTCATTGCCTTCCATGATTGATGGGAATTCATGTTCTGAAGTACCCATACCATGTCCTAGACGATGAATGAAGTATTCACCATAACCGGCTTTAGTGATGATATCACGAGCAACTTTATCAAGTTCGGCAGCAGTAATACCAGGTTTAGCAGCATCCATAGCAGCGTATTGAGCTTCAAGGTCAACTTTATAGATATCAAGTGACTTAGCGTCTGGTTTACCGAAGGCAACAGTACGTGAAGAATCACTGATATAACCGTTGTGAACTGTACCTAAATCAAAGAGAACTAGTTCGTCTTTTTCAATAGGATTCTTTTCAGGACCACCATGTGGATTAGCAGCGTTGGCACCAGCTTGAACGATAGTGTCAAAACTCATATGCATGACACCTTTTCTCATCATTGCATATTCGATCTCAGCAACAACTTCTTGTTCAGTACGACCTTCTTTGATAGCATTGAAACCAACTTCAAAAGCATAGTCAGCTTCAGCACCAGCAGCTTTTAATTCATTGATCTCAGCGGCTGTTTTGATTAATTTAGCATTTTCCATGTAACGTGAAAGGTTAGTAGGGAATTGAGCATCAGGAAATTGACTCTTAATGGCTTCTAGTTTTTGAACAGGTAAGTCATCTTTTTCAATACCCCATTTAGCAGGAGTTCCGGCCACGTCCTTGATATGACCAGCCATTAATTCAAATGGTTTCTCATGATCTAAGTAACCGAAGACATCTTTATCCCAGCCAGCATCTTTAGCTGCTTCAACTTCTAGTTGAGGGGCAAATAGGAATGGGTCCTTGTCAGGGAAAACTAAAAGTGCGAGAATTCTTTCTACAGGATCACTGTAGAAACCAGTGAAGTAGTTGATATCGCTAGGGTTAGAGATATAAGCAATATCTAAGTTGTTTTGTGCTAAATATTCTTGTAGATCTAATAATTGTTTCTTCATGAAAATACTCCTTTACGTTCAGATTTAATAGTAGTATATCACTGAAAATCATTTTCTTTTTGAAAAAATATGAAAACATATGCCAATAATGTAGAAACCGCTTGCAATTAGTGAAAATTTCTGATAAATTAAAGTTAATTAATGAAAATATTGTTTGAGAGAGTGAATATTGATGGACAAAAAAGTAGTAACAATTTATGATGTAGCTGAAGCTGCTAATGTTTCAATGGCTACAATTTCACGTGTAGTTAATGGGAACGCTAATGTAAAAGAAGAAACAAGAAAACGTGTTTTGGAAGTAATCGATCGTTTGAACTATCGTCCTAATGCGGTTGCTCGTGGTTTGGCAAGTAAGAAGAGTACAACTATTGGTGTTATTTTACCAGATATCACTAATTTATACTTTGCTTCATTGGCTAAAGGTATTGATGATGTTGCTTCAATGTACAAGTACAATATCATTTTGACAAGTTTACAAGAATCTGTTGGTGATGAAGAACAAATTTTGAATAACTTGCTTTCTAAACAAGTTGATGGACTTATTTACATGGGTAAGCAATTATCAAAGAAATTGAAGCGTATTCTTGCAAACTCAAAGACACCAATCGTTTTGGCTGGTTCAGTTGATAAGAATAATGAAAGTGCCAGTGTAAATATTGATTTTACAGATGCTGTTGCTAGTGTTGTAAGTCAATTAACACAAAATGGTCACAAGAAGGTTGCCTTCGTGGGTGGTAGCCTTGAAAATCCTATTGATGGAAAATACAGATTAGATGGTTACAAAAAAGCTTTGAAAAAGGCACATCTTAACTTCTCATCTAACTTAGTATTTGAAGCTGAATATTCAGTTCGTGCTGGAGAAGCAATTTGGGATGCTATTCACAGTAGCGGTGCTACAGCTGCTTATGTTACAGATGACTTGTTGGCAGCTGGTATTCTTAATTCAGCTGTTAAGGCTGGCGTTAAGGTTCCAGACGACTTCGAACTTGTTACAAGTAACGATACGGTGCTTTGTGAAGTAACACGTCCAAAGATGAGTTCTATCGAGGAACCATTGTATGATATTGGTGCGGTTGCTATGCGTTTGTTAACTAAGATGATGAATCAAGAACAAATTGATGAAAACACAGTTAAATTACCATACAGCATTGTAAAACGTGGTTCAACAAAATAGTAAGATCATAAATAAAAAGCCTTGAGAGTGAAGTTATTTTCATTCTCAGGGCTTTTTTACTTGCTCTTGATTGATTTTCTTTGTTTATGTAATTCCCAAATAATAACAACGATATATCCGAAAGCAACTAATGAAAGTCCACCGGTAATAATTGAACTTAATTCGTAAGGCATATCGAAGAATCCAGATAGGATGGAATAAAGGGTGTTAGCTAGTACGATCAATGCTAAAGTAAAAGATTTATCCCATATTTTGATGTTGTGTTTAATTTTGTAACCAATCACGATTAGGATAAACAAAATTAAAATGGCAGCAACTATATATAAAGTGTTTTGCAAGAATTCAGGACTAAAGTACATACTATTCTCCTTAGATCTAAAGTAACGAAACTTATTCTATCATAGTTTTTCAATTGCATAAAAAAAGCAGGCATCCGAAGATGTCTGCTTTTTAATTATTCACCTGCTGGTGGAGTTGTTGAACCTGTGTCAGTACTGGCTGATGAAGAGTTACCAGTAGTTTCAGTACTTGATTGTTCATTAGAACTTGAACTAGTACTATTTGAAGATTCTTTTTCTTCACTTGAGCTACCAGAGCCGGATCCAGAACCAGAGCCTGAACCTGTTCCTGAGCCAGTACCAGTGTCGGAATTACTGTTAGATATGTTTGATCTAGCGGTTGATTCTGTTGTTGCTGAATTGGATGAAGAATTATTGTTAGTAATTACTTGTGATGAATCACTACTGTTTGAACTATTACTGAAACCAGAAGTACGACCGCTTCCGTTTTCTTGAGCTAATTCATTGGCAGACTTACTATCGTCACCAAGACGTTTTACAGTACCGTAACTGTTGCTACGTCCGAAGTAGTTATCCCAGAATAGTTTGTAATTCTTAGCCTTACCACCAATAGCAAAGTTATTGTAAGACATATCACGAGGACTACCTTTGTAATAAAGCGAGGTAGTTGTATGTTGATCAACCTTAGAAGTGACACCATTGTAACCAATTGTACCAACGTTAGTACCTGTTTCTTTGTCGACCTTGTAAGATTGAACACCACTTGGTCTAGTAAAGGCGGTATGAACGTTAAGAACACTTTGATCCTGTTTGTAAACGGCATTTGCCATCTTCGCCCAGAGTTCTTGGTTAAGGTCAGTCGAATTACTTGATAGATTGTAATTGTTACCGTAGAAATTATCGTAACCAATCCAAGAAGCTAAAGTCATACCATCGGTACTACCAATGAACCAGTTGTCACGATAGTCATTTGATGTACCAGTTTTACCAAAGAGATTCTTGGTACTGAAGTTAGCTTCATATGAAAGAGCAGAAGCAGTACCTTTAGTTACAACACCGTGAAGCATGTTCTTGATGATGTATGAAGTTTGTTTACTGAAGACACGAGTACGAGAATCTTTATGTTTATAAATATCGGTACCAGATGGGTCAGTAACTTCAGAGACAACATAAGGATCAACGTGGACACCCTTATTAGCAAAAGTAGAGAAAGCACTGGCTTGTTGAAGTACAGTCACACCAGATGCAGTACCACCTAAGGTAATACCTAATTGTTGATATTCTTTATCAGAAAGATGAATTCCCATCTTAGACATATACTTTTCAGAATCAACGCCGTGTTGTCTGATGTAGTTATAGAGGTTAACTGAAGGAATATTGTATGATTCTTCCAAAGTTTCACGAGCAGAGATGAAACGATTTTGAATTGTTTCACCGTAATCAGTTGGTGAGTACTTCTTGAAGCTAGTCTTGAAGTCGGCCAACATTGATTGTGAACCAATTAATCCATTTTCGATCGCTGGAGCAAAAGTAATCAACGGTTTAATAGATGAACCAGGTGATCGTTTAGTATCGAAGGCATGGTTATTTTGTGATTTCTTGAAGTTAACACCACCAACGAAGGCTAAAACTTGACCAGTCTTGTTATCTAATAAGACGGAACCATTTTGAACTGGTTCGGAAACTTTAATACTCTTACCAGTATTAGGATCAGTTGCGTTGTCAGTATGAGTTGTTCCCAAGTTATCTTTATATTCTTGAGCTTGCTTGTTTAAAGCAACGTATAAACTCTTATTGATTGTACTGTGAATCTTGTAATTCTTGTTATGTAATTCTGTATCTGCTTGAGTCCAATATCTTTCATAAAGATTCTTGTCTTTGATCAAGTCTTTGTACTTAATACCATCATTCTTGGCTAGACGTTTAATTAAAATCGTTCTGGCTTGAGAAGTTAGGGTATTGTACAAGTAACCATACTTGATACTTTGACTGTCAGCTTTTTCTGGCTCTTGGAAATCATTCTTCAAATCAAATTTCTTAGCTTGATTGTATTGAGATTCAGAAATTTGATTATCACGATACATACGATATAAAACGATGTTTTTACGTTTTAAACCAAGACTTATATTATCTTTGATTCTTCCACGCTCGTCATATGGCGTATAGATAGAAGGACTTTGAGGCAATCCGGCGATGAAAGCTGATTCTGCTAGATTCAAATCTTTAGCATCCTTGCCAAAGAGACCCTGAGCGGCAGCTTGCACACCTTGAATGTTTTGTCCCTTATTATTACGACCAAAAGTAGCGGCGTTTAAGTAATCTGCTAGGATTTCATCCTTAGAGAAATACTTGTCGACACGCATGGCCAAGAAAATTTCAACGGCTTTACGCTTCCAAGTTGTTTCCGATGATAACATTTGCATTTTAACTGTTTGTTGGGTCAAAGTAGATCCACCAGTTTGTGCACCGATACCAGTAATATCAGAAATAATAGCTCTAAAGATAGACTTAGGAACGACACCCTTATGACGATAGAAGTCACTATCTTCAGTTGAGACGATAGCTTTCTTCAAATAAGGTGACATTTCATTGATTGAAATCTTAGTACCCTCAAGGTCCTTTTGAAGACTCTCAATTTTTTGACCATCGGCAAAGTATAGAGTGGCTGAATTGTTTACATCTTGAAGTTCGGTTCTCATCTCGGTTTTGGTAGGAACACTAACTTGATTCGTTAATGCTGAAACATATCCCATTCCGAGACCTACAGCTAAACTTAAAATAATAAATAGACCAGCGATAGAGTAGAGAACAATTCTTCTAATGATCTCTATTGTAAGATTAGCTTTGTTAGCAAAATCGGACCAGCTCTTAATACTTTTGAACCAATTGACAATGCTATTCCATAAATTTTTCACTTTTAAATAAGCTCCCTTAAAAAGTTACATACCGTAATTATATAATAAAATTGATTTAGAAGTGTAAAAACAAAAAAAGTTCCATAGAAAAGAATTTCTACGGAACTTTTATTAAGTTACTTAATCAAGCGGTAGATAGCGTCTGCATAGATTGCAGTTGCCTTTAATAATTTATCAATATTAATATATTCATTAGGTTGATGCATAACGTTTTCGTCACCAGGGAACATTGCACCAAAGGCAATTCCATGTTTCAGAATTCGACCATAAGTACCACCACCAACAGTGAATGGTTCAGTTTGGTCATCAGTATGATCACGATAAGCACCAACTAAATCTTGAACTAAAGGATCATCTGCGTCAATAAAGTGAGGCAATTGGTTGTGTCCTTCAATTACGGCTGTAACATTTTCTGGTAAGTGTTGATTGATCTTTTCAGTTAATGTATCACCGTTGTCACCCTTTGGATAACGAATGTTCAATAAAATGTTAGCTTGGTCTTGATCGTATTCATAGATGTTAGGTGAGAGTGTTAATTCACCCATAACGTCATCTTTGTTAGCAATTCCCAAATGTTCGCCTGCAAAGTCGAGATGTAAATCATTAGCAATGAATGAGAAGTATACTTTTTCACTATCATTTAAATTCAAAGTAGTTAAGAATTTAGCTAAGTAAGTGGCAGCATTAATACCATTGAATGGTTCCATGGCATGTGCACCCTTACCGATAATTTGTACTTTGATAGTATCGTTTTCAGTAGTTGTATTACCTTTGACTTCACTATTTTCAGCTAAGAAATTATTTAAACTATCTTTTAGCTCTTCAGCCTTGATAGAATTCAAATCTAATTCAGCTTCAGCATTTTGTGGGACCATATTAGGTCTAATACCAGCATTGAAGCTCTTAACTAAACCAATTTCTGGAGTAGGGAAGTTAACTCTAAATGAGACAATACCTTTTTCACCATTGATAGCTGGGAATTCAGCATCAGGAGAAAAGCCTGTTTCAGGAAGAGTTTCTTTTTCCATATAATGGTTGATACCAACCCATTCACTCTCTTCATCGGTACCTAAAATTAATTGAGCTTTCTTAGAAGTTGGTAGCTTCAATTCTTTAATGATCTTCATAGCATAGTAGGAAGCCAAACTAGGTCCTTTATCGTCACTAGCACCACGAGCGTAAAAGTTTCCGTCTTTAATAACTGGATCAAATGGATCTGTGTTCCAACCTGGTCCCTCAGGAACAACGTCGACGTGTCCCAAAATAGCAATAGCTTCCTCACCATCACCAAATTCAATTCTTCCAGCTAAGTTATCAACGTTTTTAGTTTCGAAACCATCACGGTCTGCAAAATGTAAAAATGTTTGAAGGGCTTTGGCTGGTCCAGGTCCTAATGGAAAATCACTAGTTTTATGTTCGATATCTCTTGAACTGTCAATACTTACTAATTCAGAAAGATCGTTGATTAATTCATCTGAACGATGTGAAACTTCTTTTTCCCAATCTATAGACATGTATCTTTGACCTCCACATGAAGTTTTATATATTTTACCAAAGGTTTGGATTAATGGCTAATTTACCTAAATTTTCTTTATGGAATCGTTGTCATTATTTAACGAGAAATCAATAAATAAATTATTGAAATCAGTTAGTAAATCAGCATTCTTAACTGTTTGATCGGTTGATGGTTTAACCAGAGAAATATTTTCTAGCAAGTCGATATTTTTCAACCTTTGTCCTTGAGGTAAGTCATAGTAGCTTTGTTCACTATCGTTACCTAAGTAATTGTCAGGATTCAATTGAATTAAAACATTTTTAGCATTAATCCAACCATTTTTCAATTTTAACCAAGTTTGTGAGCCAATACGTTGAATAGTGATGATCTTTTCAGGTTTGTTGGCTTCGATACGATTAGCAACAGGACTCTGATCGTCTGGTTCGCTGTAAAGAAAGTTATTGGGTTGTTGATGACGATAAATGACTTTGGCACCGAAATATTGACGTAAATCTTTTAAAACATATTCAGAGTTAAAGCCAGTGGCATTAGCAAATTCATTTTCACCTATTTGGACGTATTTTTGACCATTAGACTTAATGATATTAGTAATGTGATAACCACCTAATGGCTCAACCACTTTCTTAGTTTTGATCAAACGATAAGGATTTTCGTAAACAGGTTCTTCCTTGGAGCTCATGTAGTAAACGTTTTGATTGATAACCTGACTCTTAGACTTATCTTTTAATTCCCGATATTCGTTACCAGTAGCAGGATAATTAGTAACGACACCGTCAATAGGCATATTGATCAGAGTATTCCATTTTTTAGGACTCTCGTTCATTTCATCCCAAACGTAAACACTTTTGCCCATGTAGTGCATAGTGTTGATTATTTCAGGTGTAACGATAGTAGAAGATAGATTAACACCGGTGACATACTGTAAAATATCAAAGTTGACACGTTTGATTGTTCCGGCAATAAAGATACGAGGGATGTTCGGCATTAATTGAGCTTCGTTTTCCAAACTCTTGGTAGAGAAGGAATGGAACATAACGCGATTTTGCATACCATATTGATCGATAACCTGTTTGAGCAAGGCTTCCATATTTTGTGGATTACCTTTTTTAGTCTTTTTTGTTTCAATCAGAAATTTGGCCTTAGGGTTATTCTTGTAGTGTTCGAAGACTTGGTTCAAACTATGAATTGATTCGCCGTTTTTTTGTTTTAGTGAAGCCAGATCTGAAAAATTGTGTTGCGATACAATAGCAGAAGTTCCAGTAACACGTTCTAGGTCACGATCATGCGAAACGACTAGGACATTGTCTTTAGAAACATGAATGTCTAACTCAACGTAATCGGCGCCTTCCGCAAAAGCTTTATCAAAACTTTCAAAAGTTTCTTCGGGGGCGTTGATTGGATCACCACGGTGACCGATAACAGTAAATCCACTGGCAAAGAAGAAAAGCAGTAGTGCCAATGATATTTTGAAAAGATTGAGACTTTTTGAAATCATAATTAACTCCCTAACTTTTTAGATATTATATACTAAAATAAGTAGTGAAATGTGAGGTAGTAACAAATGGATAATGAAAAGCAAACACTCGATATTATTGAACAAATAACTCGTAATGATGGGACCAAGTATTATGAGCTCGCTAATATCGTCATGAATGGTCGTGCTGAAAAAGCCGCTGAATTAGGAATGATCAAAGAAGTTAGAATCTTAAAACTTAATATCCCACACTCATCAGCCGTACAAGTCTATGAAGACTATGTTAACGAAAATTATACAGTTCCACCGATGGATTTGACAGAATGGGTTGAATACAAGAAACCAGAAGGCAAGATTCAAGATGCCTTCAATGAAATCCTTAAAGCAAATAAAATAATTTCAAAGGATGATAACGCTGAATAATGAATTACTTTATAGCAGATACACACTTTTATCATTATCAATTATTAGAACCAAATAACTTTGCACCAAGACATTTCGGTAATGTTGACGAGATGAATCAAGCAATGATTGATGCTTGGAATGCACGTGTCGATGATAACGACCGTGTTTATCATCTGGGCGATATTTCCATGCGTCCACAGGATTATCCAACCAATCAAGAGACTTATGATATGTTACGTCAATTGAACGGTCATATAACTCTGATTAAAGGAAACCACGATTATCATGCACTTTTCAAATTTATTGATAAACATAATGTGACAATGGCCGATGGCAAGCCTAAATATGAGTTTGAAGATGTCGGCTCATTATTGAAGTTTGATCACCATCAATTTTATTGTACGCATTATCCAATGTTATTGGGAAAAGTTGATAAAATAATTAATTTACATGGACACATTCATCATTATTCTGTACCAATTCCAGAAAATATCAATGTTGGAGTTGATGCTCCTGAACGTGATTTATTGTCCGAGGATTTACCTTGGGGCTCACCATTACGCGGGGAAGAGATCCTAGAAATGTATGATAAGAAGAAAAAAGAGTTAGCAAAGATGCAAAGAAAGTAGGCTACTATGGAAAAAATTCAAATAGTTCATACTAACGATCTACATTCTCATTTTGAAAACTTTCCTCGGATAACTCGTTTTATTGAGCAGACTCGTCAAAATAGTACTGCTGATGATTTTTATTTATTCGATATCGGGGATGCAATGGATCGAGCTCAACCTTTAAGCGAGGCAACTAATGGTCAAGCTAATATTGCTTGGATGAATCCACTTCATTATGATGCCGCCACAATTGGCAATAATGAGGGTTTGGGTAACAGTCATGAAGAATTGGAACATTTGTACGATCATGCTAATTTTCCTGTTATTCTGGGTAACTTATATGAAGAAAAGAACAATAAACTGGCCGATTTTGCTGTGCAATCGAAGATTTTTACTACTAAAGCTCAGACTAAAATTGGTGTGATTGGTTTGACGGCACCATTTATTTTGACTTATCCATTATTGAACTGGGACATTCGTTTAATACAGGATATGTTGCCTAAAGTTTTACAAGATGTGAAAGACTGCGATGTGATTGTTCTCTTATCACATTTGGGCGTTTCCATGGATCGATTAATTGCCAGTAAGCATCCAGAAATTGATGTTATTATCGGATCACATACTCATCATCTCTTTCCTAAAGGGGAAATGGATAATGGAGTTTTACTGGCAGCGGCTGGTAAATATGGTCAAAATGTAGGGACTATTAATTTAGAGTTGAATCAGGATAAGCAAGTGATTAAGAAGAATGCCTTTACCACACCAACTTCATCTATGAAAGTATTGGATACTGATGCTGCCTGGATTGAAGCACAACATGATAAAGGTGAGGAATTGTTGAATCAAAGACAAGTTGCCAATTTGCCAGTTACTTTGAGCAGTGACTACCAAGCAGATCATTCAATTATTCAAGAAGCTTTAACGGCAGTACAAGAATATGCTGATACGGAAGTAGCCATATTAAGTTCAGGTCTATTTTTGAAGGATTTACCTAAGGGCGTAATTACTGAGAAAAACTTACATGATATTTTGCCACATGCAATCCATGTAATGAAAACAACTATGACGGGCGATAATGTTTGGCGCTTAGTTATGGAAATGGAAAAGAACCGTTTGTATTTGCGAACACATCAACAAAAAGGGATGGGATTTCGTGGTAAGATATTTGGCGAACTCATTTATAGAGGAATTACAGTTGATGATAAACGTAATGTATATATAAATGGTCAAGAATTAAATAGAAATCAAGAGTATACTTTAGCTTTATTGGATCATTACTTATTTGTTCCGTATTTTCCTTCTATAGAGATAGCGGGTAAGAACAAAATTATGTATCCTAAGTTCTTAAGAAATGTTTTTGGTGAATATTTAGGAAAGAAATATCCGATTTGAGGTGATTGTTTGCAGGAAGTTGAGAATAATACCACAACCAAATTAGCTGATGTTATTGTTCTGGCTGATAACCTAATTACGATTAATAAGACCCAGTACAGAATCGTTGAAAATCACGACGATGGATTTAGTAAAGAACGTATTGAAGAACGATATAATAATGTTTTAGATAAATACGATTATATTGTCGGAGACTGGGGTTATGATCAATTAAGATTTAAGGGTTTTTATGAAGATGAGAGAAAAGAAAGTACTCTAGATACCAGAATCTCCTATTTGGAGGATTACTTGATAGAATACTGTAATTTTGGTTGTGCTTATTTTGTCTTAGAGAAGATCAAAAAGGCACCATTGAAAAATGGACGTCGTAATAATAAATCTAATCATAAATTTCATACTCGTAATAATAGAACTAAACATTCTAGTAATACGAATAATAACACGAAGAATAAAGTTAATAGTCAGAAGAAAAAGAATAAAGTCGCTAAACGTCGTGTAAAGAAAACTACGGCTAAGAAGACTTTTAAAATTAGAAAAATAGGTGAAACGAATAAATGAAGTATCAAACATATTTAATTGATTTAGATGGAACAATGTACCGTGGAAAAGATAAGATTCCTGAAGCAAAGGTATTTATCGATAATTTGAATGCCAAAGGAATTGATTATTATTTTCTAACGAATAATACAACTAAGACACCACAACAAGTGGCAGATAATTTAACTAATAACCATCAAATTTCTGCAAAAGCAGATCAAGTGGTAACACCATCGCTTGCTACGGCAGCTTATGTTAAGAATATGTTTGATGATGATGTAGAGAACCATTCAGCTTATGTTGTTGGAGAATATGGTTTAAAGAGTGCTGTTTTTGGTACTGGTATTAAATTGAACGAAACTAATCCAGATGTAGTTATTGTGGGATTAGATTATGATGTTACATATCATAAATTCGAATTAGCTACCTTAGCTATCAAACGTGGGGCATTCTTTATTGGTACCAATGCGGATACTAATTTACCCAATGAACGTGGATTAGTTCCTGGTGCTGGTTCGGTAATTTCATTAGTCGAAACGTCTACTCAACAAAAGGCTAAGTATATTGGTAAGCCAGAACGAGACATTATGGACTTTGCTGCTAAGGCTAAGAATTTTGATCCTAAGACGGCTTTAATGGTGGGAGACAACTATAATACTGATATCAAATGTGGAATCAACGCCAATGTTGATACATTGTTAGTCTACACAGGTGTAAGTACACATGAAGATATTGCTAAACAGGAGATCAAACCTACTCATGAAGTAGAAAGTTTGGACAAGTGGGATGTCTAATACACAAAAGGATGGCTTTTACACAGCCGTTTTAGCATTATTCATTTTGACAACGGCAATTACGGTAACCATTTTTGCTAGCTATTTTTTGTTTGCTATCAATATTAGATTCTACAATCTGGATTCTTTGGTGAACCTGGACTATGGGACAGTTTATAAAAATTATGCTCAGATGATGGATTATTTGATTAATCCATTTAATTGGCATTTTCATTTGAGCAATTTTATTTCTTCACCAGCGGGTAGATTGCATTTTGAAGATTGTAAGAAACTCTTTCTGCTGAACTTTGGTGTCTGGATTGTTTCAGGATTACTGGTGGCTAAGTTTGGTAAAGTGCGAGCTCATTTTAATAAGGTTTTTCTCTGGATTGGTATTCTAGGAATCGTACTAGCCTTATTAATGTTGATTGATTTTGATGGATTCTTTGTGATTTTTCATGAAGTCTTGTTTCGTAATAGTGACTGGTTATTTGATTCGGGACGTGATCCTGTCATCAATATCCTACCGGAAGAATTCTTTACGCAATGTTTTGTACTATTCTTTATCCTTTTTGAAGGACTTAATTTTTGGGAAGCAAGAAAAAGAGCCTAAGACAAATGTCTTAAGCTCTTTTTTTGTTGCGATTTTTAAGTGCGGTAATCAAAACAGGAATCAGTGATACCAAGATGATGCCAAGGATAATCATTGAGAAGTGTTCTTGAACTGCGGGGATGTTACCGAATAAGTGTCCGGCAATAGAACAAATTAAGACCCACAAGAAGGCACCAATGAAATTAAACTTCAGGAAAGTTCGATAGTGCATGGTTCCACTACCAGCCACGAATGGAACGAAAGTTCTAATCAGTGGAATAAATCTTCCGATAGCAATAGTTTTACCACCATGCTTTTGGAAGAAAATATGTGCATCATGTAGATGCTCTTTATTGATCAGCTTACTGAGGTATTTATTTTCCGTTGCAAACTGTCCAAAATGTTCCCCGATTTCATAATTCATCGAATCTCCTAAGACCGCGGCAGCTAAGAAAATGATGAATAACAGCCAAGTTGATAATCCGTATTTTGGATTAGCTGCTAAAGCCATTGCTGCGAAAATCAAGGAATCACCAGGAAGGAAAGGTAAAATAACCACACCGGTTTCGATGAAAATGATAAGGAACATGATTAAATATGTCCAAAGACCGAAATTATTTACAATATTGACCATATGACTATCAATATGCAAAATGAAATCGACCAGACTCATTACGTAACTCAATCAATCAACTCCAGAATTCAAATTAGTTTACATTATACTAGCATAACTTAAAATTAGCTTTAATATTTTCTAAATTTAAAGTTATTTTTCGAAAATAGAAGTACTGTGCTCGAAGTAGTTCTTGTCAGGATAGAGATTACGTAGAGCCTTAGTCACTGCAATAGGGCCTTCGGCAAAGGCCGTTGTAATTAATTGTAATTTACCAGGATAAGTCACAATATCACCAATTGCAAAGACATTAGGTAGATTAGTTTCCATTTCTTGTGAGACCTTGATAAAGGGTCCTTGTAAGTCGATATTCCAACTGCGTAGTACTCGTGAATCAGAGACGAAGCCATAGTTAACAAGAAGTTTATCGGCAGTAACAGTTTTAATCTCATCTGATTTAACCATTTTAAGAGTCACATCGATTTTCTTTTGGTCATCAGAATTGTAGTTAACATCTTTAATAATAAAAGGATTAAGCTGTTCAACAGAAGAAGCATTTAACTTTTCAACACTTGATTCCATAGCACGATACTTGTTTCTTCTATGTATAAGGGATGTATGCTTTGCAATTTTACTGAGATCAATAGCCCAATCAACAGCAGAGTCACCACCACCAGCTACTAAAACATCTTTTCCTATATAGTCCTCAATGTCATTAACAAAGTAACTTAAATTGTTATCCTCAAGTGATTGGTCGTATTCAAATGTTAGTTTGCGTGGTTCGAAGGCACCATTACCGATAGCAATGATAATTGCTTTTGAAGTAATTTCACCATTAGTAGTTTTAATGGTCCAAGTATCATCCTCGTTTCTATCTATAGAAGAAACAGAAGTACTTAGATACTTATCACAGTCTAGAGTATTTAATTGAGTAGTTAATTGCTTACTGAGTTCAGTGCCTGATATCTTAGGTAAAGCTGCTATATCGTAAATATGTTTTTGTGCATACAATGTTTCAGGTTGACCACCTAGTTTAGGTAAGCTTTCAATTAGAGCTACATTCAAACTGCGTAATCGTGCAAAGTAGGCAGCAAACATACCTGCGGGGCCACCACCTATGATTGAAATGTCATAAATTTTATCATTCATAATCTTAGTCACCATTTTCTGTTATATAATCTATAGATACATTGTTACATATTTAGAATCTAAAAAGGTGGAAAAATAATGAGAATAGGAGATAAACTTACCGGAACCATTTCGGGAATTCAATCTTATGGTGTATTCGTTAAACTAGATAGCACTCATCAAGGATTAATTCATATTTCGGAGTTAAAACATGGATTTGTTTCTAATATAGAAGAAAGATACAAAGTAGGTGATGAAGTTCAGGTAGTAGTAATGGGTATTGACGAATATAATCAAAAGATCAGTTTATCTACAAGAGCTTTGAATCCTGAAAAGGTAGGACGTCCCATTTTACATAAACATTTCTGGACAGATTACCGTGATAAAATCGGTTATAAGACCATTGCTAAGGAGAAAAACGACTGGGTAAACAGCGCAATGGCGCTAATTTCAGAAAAAAAGCGAAAAAAATCAACTTTTTTGTAAAAAAGGGTTGCAACTCTCTTATTCGATTGGTAATATATATCTTGTTGTTGCGACAGAGCAATGGCATCAACGCTTTGAAGCTTTATTGCTTCTCCGTTGATTCCAAATTATTTTAAAGAAGTGCTTGACATGTTCTTGTTACTTCGATATGATAATTAAGTTGTCTGTTGGATGACTCCTAACTGGTTATCAATTCGTTGATAATTAGTTAGAAAAATTAT
>NZ_LNUA01000078.1 GCF_009764355.1 Companilactobacillus bobalius
TACACATAGAATGAATTCTATGTTGTACTAACCCCAAAATACTGTATTAGAAGTCGCCAATGGCGACAACAAAGTCAAGCCCATAGAATCAAAGTAAAGAGGTGACTAACATGGCAATATTTCATATGAGTTTTAGTAATATTAGTGCTGGTAAAGGACGCAGTGCTATTGCCAGTGCCGCTTATAGAAGTGGTGAAAAATTATTTGATAATCAAGAAGGCCGCCACTATTTTTATGCCCGATCGGTTATGCCAGAAAGCTTTATTTTAACTCCCGAAAATGCACCAGAATGGGCCAGTAATCGAGAACAATTATGGAATGAAGTTGAAAAGAACGATCGTAAATCAAACTCACGGTATGCAAAAGAATTTAACGTGGCTTTACCGGTAGAATTAAGTGAATCCGAACAGAAAGAATTACTGACAAAATATGTGCAAGAAAATTTTGTCGATCAAGGTATGGTAGCTGACGTAGCAATTCATCGCGATCACCCAGACAATCCGCATGCACATGTGATGTTAACCAATCGCCCATTTAACCCCGATGGTAGTTGGGGATTAAAAGCAAAGACGCAGTACATTAAAGATGAAAATGGCAAGCAACTTTTAACCAAAAGCGGGTTTCCAAAACAAAGAAAAATTTGGTTGGTTGATTGGGATAAAAAGGAAAAAATTAATGAGTGGCGGCATAATTGGGCAACAAGTGTTAATCAGTCTTTAGCACAAAAAAATATTCCGGATCGGATTAGTGAAAAATCGTTTGTCGATCAAGGGATTCAAGAGACACCTACCCAACACGAAGGCATTAACAGCCAAAGAAAAAATCGAAAAGCATTTAATCAACAAGTTAGCGCACAAAGAAGCGCCCAAGCTAAATATCATAATCTTGACGAAAAGATAAGAAATCATGAACATTTTGACGCGTTAACTGACGAGCTATCGTTCTCTGAAAAACACACAATTAGTCATCTAAGTCAGCAATTGAAAACCTATGTCGATTTAGAACATTTAGATGATAAACAGCGCATGCTGTTTAATTGGAAAAACAGCTTATTAATCAAACATGCCATTGGTGAAGATGTAACCAAACAACTGCTGACTATTGACCAGCAAACGACATCACTAGCACAAGCTAACCAGTTGTTAAATAAAGTGGTGGAACGAGCAACGAAAAAGCTTTATCCGGAACTTAATTTTGAACAGACAACCGCAGCTGAACGACGGGAACTGATTAAAGAAACTAATAGTGAACAAACGATTTTTAAGGGTAGCGAATTGGCAGAACGGTTAGCGGATATTCGAAGTGACTTATTAACCCAGCAATTATTGACGTTTACCAAGCGGCCATATACCAGCTGGCAGTTAGTTAATCAGCAGGCCCAAACAATTGAGAAGCAATTAACCACGGTGCTAGCCAAACATGGTCACCAGTTAGACGATTTGAAGCCTACTGATCGGGGCATGCTAGCCGCTTATCAACCTAACGAACTCGAATTCATTTCTAAAGCGGTGAAAAATTTACGGGTCATGCGGGAAGTTAAAGCCGTAGTGCAAACTCAATACAACAGCATTCTAACGACTGCTTTTCCGGACAGTGACCTCGATAAGCTAGAGACGATTGACAAGGAGCAAATCTATACCGCTGTGGTTTACTATGACCCAGAATTAAAGCCGTTAAGCGCCAATGATCTTAGTCAATTGCAACAGCAGCCACCGGTAGTCTTTACTAGTCAGCAACACCAAGCCGGTTTAAATTACCTGTTAGGTAAAATGGAATTAAAAGATATTCAGGATCATCGACTGCAACGGGTCTTAAAACATGATGGCACCCGGCAACTGTTTATTGGCGAATGTGGCCAAGATCCTAAGTTGGATCACCAACAAATTGAAATGGTGCAAACCCGTTTGAAACAACAGACAATGCGCTTTGATCAATATAAGCAAGACCAAATTAAGGACTATCAGGCCATTAATTATTACCCAACTAGCCCGAAAAACTACCTGACTAATATTTTGGACGAAGCTTTAATAACCATTTTATATGCGAAGAACACGGACTATCTAAGAAAGCAGCAACTACGTGGCTTAAAAGAGACCGAGTGGGCAATGACGAAAAAGCAACGGCAACACCAAACTCGAAACCGACATGAAGATGGGGGCATGCACTTGTAATCAAAATGTAAAGATAAATGTACACATATGTGTTCAATGGGTGCTATATTTGCCATTAAAAGTACGCAACCTAGATGCGGATTATCAGGTGTGATAATAATGCCTACATGAGTTTTGATGGTTAAAACATTCAGAAAACTATATTTAGGGCACCGAATTGTTGCTGCGCTAATTGTTGAATTCCAATGGCTCAGTCAAAAGTGTAGTTTGATAAGCTTGTCAGTGAAAAGGTAGCTCGGTCGAATTATGATTACGTCGTAGTGACGACGATTCAGACTAAGTTATTTCATAGAAAAAGATTTTCTGGGCACACTATTTACTTTAGCCTGTAAAACTGGTAATTCACTCCCAATAACTGCTAATTTATTATCCATTTTATGATCTCCTTTGCTTTGCTAATCTCACCCGTTGTTTAGGTTTACTTTTAGGGTTGTAAAAGTGAACCTAAATGACGGGTTCACCAACCGGAACGTAGTGCAGGGCGGTAGGCAGGTTCTAATCAAAATCAAAACTTAATTTATGGCCGTCAAGCTTTAACTTGGCGTTAAACGACTTTCCCTTTTTGCTCTTGAAACCCTTTAATTTGCTGGTTTCCCCTTTGGTGACCAGCGCTTTAATCGCGGTCTTACCAAGTGTCTTGCTACTCCATTTCTTGGGTAGGGTAAAGTCCTCGCCTTGCTTAGGCTTCACAATGTAAAATTTTTGTTTGTTTATGACAGTTGCTTGTGGTGTTTCTAAAAACACCTCGGCGGACTTTTGTGCTTGCTGTTGATGATCAATTTGTTGTTTAATGGCTGCACTGCCAGTTAATTGCGTGGGAACATCAGCGATTAACTTTGCCACGAACTTTTTGATTTGGCTCAAAAAATTATCCTGAGTGCGTTCTTCGGTACTGATTTGCTGTAACGCTTGCTCCCATTTAGCTGTCATTTCTGGACTAGTTAGCAAGGGTTCGAGTTCGACTGCTTTACATAAAGTGATTCCGGCTTCACTGACGTGCAACTTATTCTTTTCAGTAACTAAGTAGCCGCGTTTCTTTAACACTTCCAGCACATTGGCCCGGGTCGCACTTGTCCCAATGCCTTGCACATCTTTGAGAATCGCCTGGGCTTCTTCATCATCAAGCGTTTTGCCAGCGGTCTTCATGGCCGTAATTAATGTCCCTTCGGTAAAGGGTACCGGAGGTGTCGTTTCTTTTTTCGGCGTTTGCAGATTCGCTTGAACTTGGTCGCCTTGGTGAACAATCGGTAGGGTGGCTGCCTCTTGCTGGTCAGCTTTGTGATCATCAAATAAAGCTTGCCAACCTTGCTTAGTTGGGACCTTACCGGTTGCTTTAAAATTGGCGTCACCAACTTGGGTAATAATGGTGGTTTCTTCGTACTCGTACGGATCAGCAAACATCGCTAACGTCGTCCTTAAAACCAGGTCATAGACTTGTTGCTGTAATTTAGGCAAGCTGGCTAGCTTCTCTTTCGTTGGCACGACTTTAGTCATAATAATGGCATAGTGTTCTTCAACTTTTTTCCCATCAACATAGCGTTTGTTCGGAGTGGTATTGGTTAAAGCGACCGGCTTAGAGACCAAGCCCAGATACTTCGTCAGATTAGCCACTAAATAATCAAATTCTTCATCAGTGATATAATCACAATCGGTGCGGGGATAACTGAGCAGTTTGTCTTCGTATAAGCTTTGAATAGCCGCTAAGGTTTGGCTGGCGCTGGCGTGATAACGTTTATTCATGGCACTTTGGAGACTAGATAGCGAGAATAGTTGGGGACTAGCTCGTTTTTTGCCTTGCTTTTGGACGTCCTTGATTAAACCGCCCTGTGAGCCTTTCTGAACGTGTTTAGCCTGCATGAATGTCATTAGCCCTGTTTCGTCTTTAAATCGCTGATAGGGGTCTAATTTTGCGAAGAATTTTTGCTGATTAGCTAAAATTTCCGCATTTAGTTCAAAATAAGGTTCTGGCTTAAAGTTTTTGATTGCCTGGTCCCTTTGATAAACCATATACAAAGTGGGCGTCTGCACGCGTACCCTCTATCTTATTATTTACTGGAAAATTCATTTCCGTTTGGTCGGAATAAAATTACGAATAAACTGAAATCGTTTATGTTCATGATCGATATATAAATAGCCAAAAATACTGAAAAATAACGCACCAATAAAATTAACGAATAGATCTTTCATAGTATCGATCACGCCAACATCGAGATAGCCGTTATGGATCACAGTAGTCACTTTTTTGCCATCAGCGGTTTCACTTTCAATCGTCGTTCGTTGAATATCTTTCAGCTGGACCACTTTATTGTTACGTTGGCCTAGATCCACGCTATTGATTTGGCGCACAATGCGATCCTTTTGCATATCCATATTCAACCAACGATCCGCTGAAAATTCGACAAATTCCCAAGCAACCCCGACCGTCATTGAAAAACAAAACGTGGTCACCGCAATAAATAGCGGTGTTAATTTCAGAATCGTTATATTTTCATTCAACAAATAAATCAGCGAAAAACCGACTCCAGCAGCCAAAAACCCATTTAGTGCGTGTAACGCTGTGTCCCAGACTGGAATATGACTATAAAAGTCATTTAGTTCACCTAACACTGTTGAGCTAAAAATAAAACTGATTACGATCAATTCTAGCAAACTAGGTATATTAATATGCAGATAAGTTTCAATTAAATATGGTAGCATAAACAAAATTAATGTCAGCACTAACAAAGCGACGTGTGACCATTCTTGCATATAAATGCTATTGCCTAACATAAAAATGACAATTAACCGATAAAATATATAAATCAGCGTCACGATTTTACTTGCGGTAGTGGTGTGTGCCGTAAAGAATTTCATAAAACGCCCCCAATCATCGTTGAATCCGTATAATTTCCTAATTTAAGCTTATGATATTAGTGATGCTAGTTCAAGTCGGGTGCAAAATAAAAAAATCACACCAAAAGGAACCTACAAGTATTTAAAAGAAATCACTGGTAACGGAGCCTATTATCAAGTGGCTTGGCAAAAATTAGCTGATGGCTACATCGCCCTTTATGGCACGACCCCGATTCAAATCAACGTAGCCCCTATATTGAATGATATTTTTGAAAATGAGGAGGGGTAGACAATGCCGAGTAAAGCAGACGTTAAAGCCTGGAAAGCACAATTAGTCGCCCAAGCCGAACAACAAATCCTAAAATTAACCGATAGTGACCGATTTAAACAGTATCTTAATACCCTGGCTAAATTTCATCATTATAGCGCCAGAAACATTGATTTGATTTATGTGCAAAATCCGCAAGCCACTCAAGTCGCGGGCTTTAAGCAATGGCAGACGGCTCTTAACCGCACCGTCAAACGAGGCGCAAAAGCGATTCGGATTGCGGCCCCGATTATTAAGAAGTTAACACCAGCCGAGCAAAAGCGTCTTGATACCACCGATGAACGCGCCATTGTCGGATACCGTTATCTACCCGTCTTTGACGTGTCACAAGCTAGCGGTGAGCCCGACAATGCTTTGAAACTAAAGACGTTATATCACGAATATGCGCATAGCCAGCTACACGCATTAAAATCAGCCTTTAAAGATCGGCCACGAGCTTATCAGGAAACCCAAGCCGAAGCGGTTGCATATGTTGCCATGCAAAATACTGCTGTTAAGGGCACGTTCACAGTTTTTCCAAAGTCGCCGACATTTGTCTAGCCAACTCCATGAACGTTCAACGATCCATCGTTGCGGTAACACCGTGAACATATGCAACTCGTTGCGTTTAACTACCGTCGTCTTAGCATTCAAAATGAGCTTCACCTGATCCGCAAAGTCATTGCCAGTGTAGCCACCATCAACCATGACATGCTGAACCAGCTATAAATTTTGGCTAGCCAAACTAATAAACATAGCCAATGCACCTGAACGATCTGATACATTAGCTCGTGTCACGAGAACGGCTTGTGGTAAACCATTAATATCAACCGCCATATGACGCTTAATCCCTGAAATCTTTTTGCCGCCATCGTAGCCACTATTTTTCGTTAAATCAGTGGTTTTAACACTTTGAGCATCAACAATCACAAACGACGTTCGGGCCGATCGGCCCTGTGCAAAGCGATAGTAAGCAACAGTTTTTTTAAAAGACTTTCTAATAGTGAATCGGCTGTCGGGTCTGGTTTATCTCGCCACATATCGTAATAGTGGTAGACAGTGTGCCATTCCGGGAAATCGTGCGGTAATTCACGCCATTGACACCCTGTAGTAAGCGAGTAAAGGATGGCATTGAATACGTCATAAAGATCATAACGACGCGGTCTTGTATGCTTGCGGAAGTTTTCTAAATCAGGTTGTATTAACGCAAATTGCGCTCGAGAAATATTGCTTGGATAATCTGGCATGACAAACTCCTCAGTCGGTTTTCCACAATTCTACCAGATTCAGCAGATACTAGACAGGTTCT
>NZ_LNUA01000079.1 GCF_009764355.1 Companilactobacillus bobalius
GATTCAGCAGATACTAGACAGGTTCTAAGAGGCATTTCACCATACTAACAAGAAAACCAAAAATTCCCAGATCATTAATTTAACATATCGTATCAAACCACGCCTGGAATATTATCTAGGCGTTTTTTTAATGTCATGGTATTTTCTGGCAGAAAGGTTGCATTATTGTGACTACAGTTGTAAACTAATAAGTGTTAAGAGGCTGCAAACGTAAACTTAGAATTCAATTAATGGAGGAAGCCAATTGAAGGATGCAAAGAATGTAACCATCACCGATTCTGAATGGATGGTTATGAGAGCAATTTGGACAATGGGACATGCGACTAGTCGTGAACTAATCGATGCTATGAACGAATTAGAAGGCTGGTCAGCTTCAACAACCAAAACGCTACTTCACAGGTTGATTCAAAAACAGGCGGTTGCGCAGCATGGCGGCAGTCGACCATTCACGTATAAGCCGGTTGTTGGCGAGAAGGAATCAATGGCGGCAGCGGCAGATGATTTGTTTGACCATATGTGTGCGATGCGGGCTGGTTCAACAATTGCCGGCGTTATTCAGTCAAGGGAACTCTCACGGGCGGATATTGCGAACTTACAGGCGATTCTAGCTGAAAAGGCCAAAACAGCGCCCGAGGAAGTTCAGTGTAACTGCTTGCCAGGTGATCAAACGTGTTAAGACTGTGGTGTTCTGTTTACTTTTAGGATTGCTGCACAAAAATCCAGAATCTGGGATTTCTGATGGCGGAAACTTATGAATTTTTGTCGTAATTCTCATTCATATAGTGGCATGGTGCTCCGCAAAGCAGAAGCCTAAATATAAGAACCTGGTGGAAAAATCCCGAGCCCGGGGATTTCCATACAAGGAACTTATATTCCGGCTTCTAACCGCTTTGCTACGCACACTTATTTTTAGGGGGGGTCGATAATCATGGCAAATAAAGAGGACCAGATGAACATGAAAAACATGAGTGCTAAGAATATGGAAAATAATGAATCAAATATGAGTCATATGGATCATGATGACATGAAAATGGATCACGATATGACCGAAACGGATCATAATCAAATGAACATGGATCACAGCCAAATGAATATGAATCACGAAACTATGAATATGAGTGGGATGAATCACGGTGATATGGATATGGCTGGGACCGACATGATGATGCACGGTGGCTCAATGATGCATATGGGGAATTTGAAAGTTAAATTTTGGGTCTCCGTTGTCTTAGCGATTCCAGTTTTACTGTTAGCACCAATCATGGGTTTAAACGTTTCCATCCTTAGTTTCAGTTCACCGCTAATTGTTGGCATTATCATCGTTTTGTTTGATACAGCACTTTACTTTTATGGCGGAATGCCATTTTTAAAGGGGGCTAAAGCGGAAATTCAGGATAAATCTCCTGAAATGATGACGCTAGTAACCCTTGGAATTTCCGTTTCGTATTTCTACAGTTTGTACGCATTTATTGCCAACAACTTCTTGAACCCGGCAAATCATGTAATGGATTTTTCGTTCGAACTTGCAACCCTGATTTTAATTATGCTTCTAGGACACTGGATTGAAATGAATGCATTGATGGGGGCTGGGGATGCCTTACAAAAGATGGCGGCCCTGTTGCCTAAGACGGCCCATCTAGTTACAGATAATGGTGAAACAAAAGAAGTGCCAGTATCTGATTTAAAAGTTGGTCAAGCTTTCCAAGTGCGTTCAGGTGAGAGTATTCCAGCCGATGGTGTTATTACGGCTGGGGAGTCGACCGTGAATGAAGCACTGGTAACCGGTGAATCTGCTGCCGTTACCAAGAACGTTGGCGATAAGGTCATTGGTGGTGCAACCAACAATAACGGGACGCTAACGGTTAAAATTAGTGGTACTGGTGACTCCGGCTATCTTTCTCAAGTAATGAAAATGGTTCAAAATGCCCAGCAAACTAAATCTAAAGCAGAAGATAAAGCTGATTTAGTTGCCAAGTATCTATTTTACGCGGCATTTGGTGTTGGGATTATTGCTTTCTTTGCCTGGTTACCCCAGGGATTGGCGACTGCAATGACGATCATGGTGACCGTCTTCGTGATTGCTTGCCCGCATGCATTAGGATTAGCGATTCCATTAGTGGTTTCTCGTTCTACTACGATTGGCGCTCAAAATGGGCTATTAGTTCGAAATCGCCAAGCCATTGAAGCAAGTCAACATGTTAGCCACGTTCTCTTGGATAAAACTGGCACGTTAACAGAAGGTAAATTTACGGTGAATGCATTGATTCCAAATGATGGGATTGACGAAACAACGTTATTAAGCCGACTGGCCGCCCTTGAAAATAATTCGACTCATCCGCTGGCCCAAGCAATCATTACTGAAGCCCAAGCGAAGGACATTGAAGTCGTTGCGGCTGAAAAGTCTCAAAATATTCCGGGCGTTGGTATTTCCGGTAATGTTGATGGCACTGACTATACGATTGTTAATGGTAACTATTTAACGAAGCAAGGGATCAGGTTTGACGAGGCCGCTGCTGATAAATGGGCTGCTAAGGGTAATTCCGTCAGCTTCCTATTGCAGGGCACCCAAGTTCAAGGAATGGTTGCTGAAGGCGACACCATCAAAGCGGGTGCTAAGGAATTAATTAGTGGTCTTCAGAGGCGAGGAATTACCCCCGTAATGCTCACTGGCGATAATCCAAAAGCCGCGGAACACGTTGCTAACTTACTAGGATTGACTGAATTCCATGCAGGCCTATTACCAGATGATAAGCAAAAGATTATTGCTGATTATCAAGCAAAGGGCAATCACGTCATCATGGTTGGTGACGGCGTAAATGACGCACCAAGTCTTGCCGCGGCCGATATTGGAATTGCAATTGGTGCCGGAACCGATGTTGCCATTGATTCCGCTGATGTTGTGTTGGTTAAATCAGAACCCAGCGATATTTTACATTTTCTTGATTTGGCTAAAATCACAAATCGGAAAATGGTTCAAAATCTCTGGTGGGGAGCAGGCTACAATATTGTCGCAATTCCACTCGCTGCCGGTGTGTTGTCATTTATTGGAATCATTCTAGACCCAGCCGTTGGTGCTGTGGTCATGGCGATGTCGACAATTATCGTGGCAATTAATGCGATGGGATTGACTGGTGAAAAGATTAAAAACGTGTAATTAAGTGATGACAAAAAGAGGAGAAAGATCAGCTGGTAGTCTGGTCTTTCTCCTCTTTTTGATCATCATGTTAATTACTTATCTGGTTGCTCAGTTAATTTCGCCAATTTTTGATGCAGCCTAATGTCATATTGCCTGGTAATTGGCATTAACACCGCGACCACCCCGCAAATGGCAGCACCGATTCCTGCAATCACAAATAGGCGTTCAATGCCAATCACATCAGCTAGGGGACCGGCAAAAATTAAGCCAATTGGTTCACCTAGATTCAACAAAGAATTCAAAACGCCTAGAATCCGCCCTAACTCTTCTGCTGGATAACTTTGTTGAATCATTGCCATTAAAAGCGTTGTAAAAAATGGGGTCGCAATTCCTTCAATGATGTTTAAAGCTGCGAACCATAAAAATCCGGTTTGGTTACTTGGCAAAATGCCGCTAATACCGGTTGGAATGCCAACCAGGAAAAACGCGATGATTACGGGCTTCATCCGGTCCTGCCACTTACCAAAGAGGCCAATGATAGTGCCGCCGATTAGCATGCCAGTTGAATAAATGGCTTCAATTAAGCCAGCCTGACTAACGGTTCCCTGAAAGTATTTCATGGTCATGAGTGGATACATGCTGGCAGCAGGCATGTAGGTTAGTGTGAAGACGGCGCCGATCAACGTAATGTACCACAAGCCCTTGTTGTTCGTAAGTTGTTTGATCCCCAAGCGGGTGTTGTGGAGCACATGCATTGGCTGATCAATTTTTTCATTGTTAGGAATTTGAACCCACGTTAAAATACAAATCCCAATGATGGCCCCAAGTACGTCTAAGAACCTGTCTAGTATCTGCTGAAT